>OZ244915.1:160000-3375832 GCA_965221815.1 Paracoccaceae bacterium | reverse complement strand
TTGGCTATTGACGACAGGGACCAGTATCCATCGCGGGCGCGCTGCGCCCGCATCCTGCGCCGGAAGAACTCATGCCGCTCCGGGAGTTTCTCTTGCGCACCCATGATAAACGCCAACCGATCCCACGCCCGGATCGCATCTTCGACATCTTCCAATATGGAATCTGGCGCGGCGTCACGTCGCGCCCGTCGGCGATAAGACTGTTCGGCACCTGACCAGTCAATTTCGTTGAAGTTCACATCTTCGTGGATTTCTGTTTCAAAGAATTTCGGCGGCTTGTCAAACTTTGCCGTGCGGAATGATGTCCTGTTCTGAAACTTCGCGCCGTTGAAGCTGACATTATCCCCGAAACCGATTCTCGTGAAATCTGCCCCGCCGTGAAAGATGACATTTTCAAATCCGGCGGCGACCTCAACAGCCGAGTCGGGAAAATCGCACTGTGATCGAAATTGTGCATCGTCAAATATGATTCCGCCTCGACGTGAACCAGAACCACAAACCGATCGCCGACAATCCATTGCGCTGTTGAAATGAGCGTTGTCAAATCTGGATATGTCAGGGAACTGCACATTATCGAAAGACACAGTGTTGTAGAATGTCGATCCCTGGAAAAACAACGCGTCATGCGCTGCAGATGGCGAGGCCTTCGCACCGCTGAATTTGGCGCCTTCGAACTGCGTCACCCCGACAAAAACAGCATCGCGGAAATCAGTGGGGCCCGTGAAGACAGCGTTACGGAAATCGGCCCCGATCAGCAGGATGTTGGCAAACCACACATCGCCCTGGAATTCTTGCCCACTGAAATCCATGAATGATTCCAGTCGACCAGAAGTCTCCTGTGGCCAGTCAGGGTAACCTCCGAGTTGATAGGCAAGGTCATTGAGATTGTCTTGTTCCCCTATTGAGGAACCAGTGTTATGCGGCAACTTATCCCAAAAGACAGGATATTCATCTATTGGGATCAACGGGTTAATGTTTAACTGATATTTGTGATAAATCAGGTTGTTCCATTCCTCGCGCTTCTCTGCCCAAAGCTTCATCCAGAAATTGGATCCGGTTATGCCATCTGTCTTCATAAAACTACGTCGCTCGTCTTGCCTGCGGTCAGAGTATCATTTCGTCACCTATTGGAAACAATATGGCATCACAAAATTCCTACGCCCTGCGCACACCCCGCATCATAACGTCCTTGGATTCCCCCTGTACTGGAAACGTCATTGATCCATTGGCCCAGCAAACATATGGGCGCGGGCGGGCGGCAATTGAAGTCCATAACGAGGAACCGCGATGAAACTTATCCCGCCCGAACCCCAGGTCAATCTGTACATAGACGGTTTTGAAGATAACGACATCCTCCAGCGCAAACAGACCGGCGCAGCCCTGTCCGATCTTCTGAACCAGATCGATGATCCCCTTGTTGTCGCGCTCAATGGCCAGTGGGGCACCGGGAAGACCTATTTCCTGAAACGCTGGGTGGGCACACATCTCAAGAATTATGAAGGTGTCACAATTCTCTACTTTGATGCCTTTGCGCATGATTATCTCGGAGATCCCCTTTCGGCATTGACCTCTGCCCTCGAGGAAAGAGCACCGCCCGACAATGCCAAGGCCCTGGTCGCGGTGAAGGCGGCCGCCGTCACGCTGGCCAGGCCAATCATGCGGGCCGGTCTGGCAGCCGCAACTGCGGGAGCAACTGAAATGTTCGGCAATATTGGTGGGGCCGTGGCCGGGAGCCTTGCGTCCGAAACTGATGGCTTGTTGCAAAAGAAATTCTGGGAGTTCGAGAAAAATCGTCGGGCGGCAATGACAGAATTCAGGGCGGCCATGGAAACTCTTGCACAGCCAGCAGATGACAGTCGCACAGGCGCAACCGTAATCTTTGTCATCGACGAGCTGGATCGCTGCAGACCCGATTATGCGCTCGAATTGCTCGAGGTCATCAAGCATTTCTTCGCCGTTCCACGTCTGCATTTCGTGCTCGGTGTCAATCTGGACGCTCTCGAGGAGATGGTTCGCACACGATACGGTGTGGGCATCGACGCCCACAGATATCTCAGCAAATTCATTCAGATCAGGCTTGAATTACCGGATGAAGTCAATGACGATTATCACCGCAAGACGATATTGAAATACTTCAATCACCTGATTGAACAGATGGGGATCACCCATGATATTGCTGGCCCTCTACAGGAACAGATCGAGATTGTCGCGCGTGATAACCCTGTCTCACTCAGGGATATCGGCAGCATTGTCTCCACAGTGGCACTGGCGTGTCCCGCCGTACTGCGCACACGAAAAAACTCGGCATGGATTGAGGTCATGAATACCCTGATCATCGCCAAGACCGTCAGACCGGATCTTTATCCGGGATTTCTGACCGCGACCGTGACATCGGAGGATATCCAATCATACCTGAGCACACATGATGACGAGTTGATGCCGATGTTGGGGAATGTCGACAAGGAGTTTCGGCAGGTTGTTCAGATGATATACAATGTTTGGCTTTTTCTGTCCCAAAACCGGAATTTCAGAAAAAACCAACCCGACGAATACGAAGCTTTTCATAGACAGTTCAACCCTCATGGAAGGGTGAACGACCTCCGATCCATTCCAATGACAATCCATCGCATATGGCTGGATCGGTTCAGTTTTTATAATTCAGACCAACCTTGATTGGGACCGATCAAAACACGCCACTCAGCCTGGTCTTCTATAGCCTGATCAACCTACCTCATACCAGCTCACAGCGGACAGACGAAAGACCACTGGGGATATTGGATGATTATTTTGGGGCTTATAATAAAGACCATTTGACAGAATACAACATGATGCGTTTTTATTGAAAGACTGGCGCAACATAATGCGGTATGTCAACCAGTGTATATAAGCCCCCCTCATAATCCTATTGTGAAATAACAACACATCTACAGCAACTGGGCAAAAGTCTCCAAAAACTGGTGAGACAACAACCCAGACCGGACCAGCGACAGGGACTCACGCTGTGCCAAGGTTGACTGACTCGTTCGGTTCCACCCAAATGAGAATGAGAACACATCAAAACCCAAAACGATATGTGAATCACCCCCTATCCCAATTTTCGATCTTGGCATATTGCAGACTGGTCCGGCCCTTAATTGCCATCACATTCCTTGAAATCAGAGAGCACAACTTTTGCTTCAGGGTTGCATATTTGTGCAAGTGAACGTCACCGTACACCTTGCTCACTGACTGAACCGTGCCAGTGCCGTACGCCGCACGTCAAGTTCCGCGTCATTCGGATCCCAGCTATCTGAACCATCAAAATATTGTGGGTAATATTCGCGATAGTCTGAGTCCGGATCATCAAACGCATCCAGAAAATCTCCATATCCCCAGGCCCCACCAATATCTTCGAGCGGGCAGCGCCCCGTACCTGATACAAGGTAAGGGTATTTTCGATCCTTGCGGGGTGGTTGAGTTTTGCCAACACGAATTCTGTGAGTCCAGCTATCACCGTAATCATAGATATAAGTGAAGTAAGGGCGCCCCCGCAGGAAACTGATGACATCCATCAAAGTTGCATCCCAGCCATCTTCGTCGTCCCAGTTGGCGCGATGACCATATGCGGTGGCATGAAAGCCTCAAAGATGGTCATTATCCCATCCCATCGCCGCTTGTAAATAGAGGTGAAGATCCTCAAGTTTTGTGTCTATCGGCACATCCATCCGCCTTTTGACATCGGGGTCTACATATTGAAGAGTCACGCTGAGACGTACGATTTCACGTCGTTTCCATCCTTTTGCCATTTTGCACCCTGACTGTCATTGCATGTTGAATTTGTTTAACACGATGGCAGATCATTGCAATAACGCCGCTTCTCCGATGTTGGATTTCTCAAGTGGAAAGAGAGCCTCCCGTTTGGAAGTGGCGGCATAGAATGGACCATGCAGATTGTGGGATCCATAAAACCATTTGACACTCTCCATGATCAAAAAACTGGCACGGCTTTGTGCATGAGCGAGGACAGTGACAACAGATGTCTGTTACTTTGGTGGTTGGTATCGCAAAATTCAGCCGATGCCTCACCTGGCATTCCATCGGCATTCAACCGCAAAGGCGTGGTGTCCAGCCCATGCCAACTTTTGCTTGTGGACCCAGAAACATATCCTGTTTCGGGACGCCACACGTCTCGCTGATATCATGAAGGAGTTGAGCGAATGATGAAGCTTGCCCGCCAGTTGACTGCTGAGGCGTTGGGGACAGCGTTACTTGTCGGAACTGTCGTCGGGTCCGGGATCATGGCCGATTCGCTTTCAGATGATACGGCCGTGTCACTTCTTGGTAACACGATTCCAACAGGGGCGATACTCTTTGTCCTGATCACAATATTTGGTCCTGTATCTGGTGCACATTTCAACCCTGCAGTCACCATGGTTTTTGCCCTGCGTCGCGATATCGCAGTCAGGGTCGCTTGTTCCTATGTCGTGGTGCAAATTTTGGGTGGAATCGTCGGGAGTCTCATTGCTCATGCCATGTTTGAACTCCCCGTTATTCAGTTCTCGAACACTGTCCGCACGGGCAACGCACAATGGCTTGCCGAAATCGTTGCCACTTTTGGCCTGATCGCGGCGATCTTCGGCGGGTTGAAATACCGCCCTTCGGCAGTTCCTGCACTGGTCGGATTCTACATCACTGCTGCCTACTGGTTCACCGCATCGACATCATTTGCCAATCCTGCAGTGGCCATCGGGCGTGGACTCACCGATACTTTTTCCGGGATCCGTCCCTTGGATGTCCCCGCTTTCATTGCTGCCCAGTTGATGGGTGCTCTGCTCTGCCTTTGGCTGACAAACTGGCTGTTCGCCGAACAAACTGACGATTGACTGTTAGGTATCGGCATCCATTTCAACCCCGGCTGTCACCGCAGGACCGCAGACAATCAGACAGAACGACATTTCCGTCTCGAAACCCCGCAATTCAACGATTTAATTTTCTGCCGAGACAAGGGTTGATCGCCAGCGCCCTACAAAATGGAGAGATGTCAAACGATGAGCCATTGAAGCTTCCGGTTTTCTGGTCGCAATCGTCGCACAAGCAACCCTGGCACCTGCCATGAATTCAGGCAAATGAATAGGCTCGGGCAACAGTCGGCCACTGATGTCCGTTGACGGTCTCTGGTCTTTGGAAACGAAGCTGAGTCCATAGTTTGAGGTGCAAATTTGTGGACAAGCCCCTACCCATAATCTAGCTTGTACGCGATGCTGCAACTGGAAACCGGACTGTCAGAATGCCATTATCCGCGCGACATCACAGATGATGGTGACGGAGAATACGTGTTTTCAGTCTCGGATGCAGTGTCACGTGAATCTACAACAGTAAGCGCAAAATTTGAAATAGGAGTGAAAAACACATGTTCAGAAAGTTAACAGTGGCCGCTGTGACGGCTCTTCTTGCTGTCCCGGCACAGGCAGAAACATACGGCGTATTGATGAAAACGCTTTCCAACCCGTTTTGGGGGGCGATGGAACTTGGTGTGCGGGAAGGCGCACAGGAAGCCGGGGTGGAGTATTTTCTCCAGGCGGTTGAAAGTGACCAGGCGGCTGAGCCTCAACTCAACGTGTGCCATACCATGCTCGAACGTCAGCCGGATGCGATGATCACTGCTGCGATCAACTCCACAATATTGCTTCCCTGTCTGAAACGTGCCAATGATATGGGCATTCCGGTTGTCGATTTGGATGGTAATCTTGACCATGCCATTGCCGCCGAGGCCGGTGTGGATATCGCATTCTCCATCGGTTCCGACAATGTGGCAGCTGGTGCTCAAGGTGCCGAATGGTTGGTCGACCAGATCGGTGCAGACACGACGGGTCCAGTCCTTGTCATCGAAGGTCTATCGGGCAATATCACGGGTCAAAAACGCGCCCGCGGCTTTGCTGAAAAACTCAGCGAACTGGCCCCTGGCCTAGAGATCGTAGCCTCGTTGCCCGGTGACTGGGATCGCGGCAAGGCTGCAAACATCACCAACGATATCCTGACATCGCATCCCGACCTTGTTGCTGTATTTGCCGCCAATGATGGGATGGCTCTTGGATCAATTGAAACCGTTTATGCCGCTGGCAAGGGTGACCAGGTGATCGTTATTGGCGTGGATGGCAACTCCGATGCTGTCAAGTCCATCAAGGCCGGACGTCTGAATGCTTCTGTCGCGCAGCTTCCCTACCTGGTCGGCAAACAATCGGTGGAAATGGTGAGGGCGATGAAGGAAGGAAGGCCACCAGCTGACGACTGGATCTATGTTCCGACATTGGTGCTGACAAAGTCAGTCCTTGAAGACGGTACCGAGCCAATGCTGGAGTTCGTCAAGTAAACCATTTGCGGGTTGGTCTGCATTGCAGACCGACCCGTCATGCAAAAGTTTCTCAGATGTTGCGGTTTCTTGAAAGAACCCATGTGCGGGTGGAGTCGCTCGCTGTCCTTGCGGCACTTGCGATTGTGATGGCCATCCTGTCTCCCGTAACCGGAAGTGGTGTGCGGGTTTTTCTGACCGCAAGTAACTTGTTCAATATCATTCTTGCTTCGGCGACCTTTGGCATTCTGGCTATCGGGGCGACTTTCGTCATCAGTGCGGCTGGGATTGACCTCTCACTGGGCTCAGTCCTTGGCCTCGCCTCAGTTGCCGGCGCATCGCTGGTGGTGACATTGGAATTCCCTTGGTATTTCGCCATCATTGGATCCCTGGCAGCCGGGGCGGCGGCCGGAGCTGTCAATGGTTTTGTGGTCACGCGTGGTGCCGTTCCCGCATTTATTGTCACGCTTGGAATGTTGGGTATCGCGCGTGGACTGGCATTGATCATTTCCGACGGGCGCGGGATTTATGGTCTCCCCGCAGAAATTCTGTTTCTGGGTCAAGCGCGCCCATGGGGCGTGCCGACACCGGTATTCATTTTTGCCGCAGTCGCTCTGGTGTCACATTATGTTCTTGCCCATACCCCGTTTGGTCATCACACGCTGGCTCTGGGAGACAATGAAGATTCGGCGCGGGCAACAGGAATCAATGTTAATCGTCAACGTATGGCCCTGTATACGATCGCTGGATTGATGGCTGGCATCGCGGGTCTTGTGTTTACTGCACGAGTCAATACCGGTGACCCCACCGCAGGCCTCAACTATGAGTTGTTGGCGATTACCGCTGCCATTATCGGCGGCACCAATCTCTTTGGAGGACGCGGTTCAATTCTTGGAACCATGATCGGCGCATTGATCATGGGAGTCCTGCAGAACGGATTGAATCTGATGGCGGTGCAGGCCTATTATCAACAGATGGCCATTGGCACCGTCTTGATCGCTGCGGTCTGGCTGGATCAGATTCGAGCACGCGGAAGGCGGGCACAATGAGTCTTCTGGAGCTGTCGGGAATTGAACGCAGCTTTGGCCCGGTACAGGTGCTGAGAGGTGTCGATCTGGCGGTCGAGGCTGGCGAGGTTGTCGGGCTGGTCGGAGATAATGGCGCGGGTAAATCGACCCTGATGAAAACCATTTCCGGGGTTTATGCGACCGATAGCGGACACATTACCTTCGATGGAGATGAGATCACAGATTTGGATCCCGGTTCCAGACGTGAAGCTGGTATCGAAATGATCTACCAGGATCTTGCGCTCGCACCGCAACAGGATGTCGCAAACAATATTTTTCTTGGTCGTGAGCCAACCAAACGGTTTCTCGGGATCCTTCCTGCCTTCGTTGACAAGGCAAGAATTGACGCGGAAGCGCAGCGGATGATTGACAGTCTTGGTGTGCAGATCCCGTCAATCCAGATCCCTGTAGGTATGCTGTCAGGGGGACAGCAGCAGACCATCGCCATCGCCCGTGCTCTGACTTTCAAGCCAAAGCTCGTCATCATGGATGAACCGACCGCGGCGCTGGCCGTTCGTGAGGTGGAAAGCGTCCTCAGGTTGATCCGCCAAATGCGTGAGGAGGGTATTGCCACAATTCTGATCAGTCACCGATTGAACGATGTCTTCAAGGCCTGTGACCGCGTGGTCGTGTTGCGGCGCGGCAACGTCATCGCTGACCTGAAAAAAGATCGGACAGATATGGCCGAAGTTGTCTCATACATCGTCGGCGCACATGAATAAACACAAACCCAAGTCCGTTGCGAATTGCTGACCAGTTTGCACATATGATCAGTGTCAGGGCGGGTGATCAGGAATCAAAACCGCATGCATGACCACATGTTATCTGCACATAATGACAGGGGTGAGAGAGATTGTTGTTCGTAGGCTTGGTATGTTTCGTGACAACTCACCGGAAATAGAGAAACTCATTGAGGCAATGCATCAATGCGCCGAACACCGGCGTTGCATGATCGCAGTGGCAGGGCCGCCCGCTTCCGGAAAGTCGACATTTGCCGACCAGCTTGCCCGCCAATTGAACGAAAGGCAGCCGAATGATGCGGCGGTTTTACCGATGGATGGATTCCATTTCGACAATCAGGTCCTTATATCAAAAGGATGGTTACACAGAAAAGGTGCGCCGCATACTTTTGACATTGCCGGATTATCACACATCCTGTCGCGCCTACGCCGTAACAATGACACAGCTGTCGCGGTTCCTGTATTTGACCGCGACCTCGAAATCTCCCGCGCTGGTGCACGGCTCATCGATACCAACGTCCGCCATGTGATCGTCGAGGGAAATTATCTGTTGCTCGGGCAGTCACCCTGGGACAAACTGAAACGGAGTTTTGACCTGACAGTCTATTTGGACGTCCCCGCCGAGATTATTGAGAAGAGGCTTGCTGAACGCTGGCAACATCTCTCTTCTTTGGAAGCAACCCGAAAAATAGAATGCAACGATCTGCCGAATGCGGAACTGGTCCGCCGTGAAAGCCAGCCGGCAGATATGACTATCGACTGGCCCCCGGAAACGGGGTTTTGAGGTGAGCGGCTTGAGAAACCTTACGCAATTAGGTTTCCATCACAGGCCCGTGATGCCATATGGGTCTCCTGACAAATGTTGTCACCATCTTTGCGAATGACTGTCTGTTTGCTATGAAAAATCCCATGATGGAACATCTCGACGGCAAGTTTCTCATTGATGGCTGCCTCGTCGCAGCGGTGAGAGCTGACATTCCTGTCCATAACCCGGCAACCGGGGACATCGTGGGAACATCAGGTCATGCCACGCAGGGCGAAGTGAACGCAGCTGTCAGAGCTGCAAAGCATAGCTTTGAATCGTGGGCCGGACGCCCTGCCAAAGAACGGGCAGTTTACCTGCATCGCCTGGGTGATCTGATCAGGCAGGATCTGCACGAACTGGCTCATATCATGACGCGCGAACAGGGAAAGCCGTTCAACGAAGCGCGTGATGAATTTGTCAAGCTCGCAGAAATCTGCCAGTTCTACGCAGAAGAAGCAACGCGCGTTCGCGGTGAAACCATTCTCAATGATTCGACGAATCATGAATCCGTGCTTGTTCACGAGCCGATCGGAATCGTCGCTGCGATTACACCGTGGAACTATCCTGCAGAGCTGGTCGGCTGGAAACTGGGCGGCGCCCTCGCCGCCGGCTGTACCATTGTCATCAAACCTGCTGAAATCACACCGTTTACCGCCCTCGCAATCGGTGCCAAATGTATCGAGGCTGAAATTCCTGATGGTGTCGTCAATATTGTCTGTGGACTGGGAGAGACTGTCGGACAGGCATTGGTCGAGCATCAAGACATCAGAAAAGTGGCTTTCACCGGCTCGTCTGCCACCGGGCTTCATATCCAGCGCTCAGCGACAAATATCAAACATATGTCACTCGAGTTGGGAGGAAACTGCCCGCTGATTGTGACAGAAAGTGCTGATCTTCCGGCCGCCGTCGCTGGCGCAGTGCGTCGTGCCTTTCGAAATTGCGGGCAGATTTGTATTTCTGTCAATCGGATCTATGTCGCACGCCCGCTCTATGATGCCTTCATCGAACAATTCAGTCAGGCAGCGGAGAATTTGACCGTCGCCAACGGCCTGGAGAATCCCAATGCTGATCTGGGCGCCATGGTTTCAACCGAAACATTATCGAAGACCGTTGATCATCTCCATGATGCAATCACGAAAGGTGCGCGTTTGACAGCCGGTGGATCCCCGCCAAAAGGGCCGAATTTTGCGCATGGTCATTTTTTTCGTCCGACCTCTCTAGCCGATTGCACGCATGACATGAAGATCATGACCGAGGAAACATTTGGACCGATTGCCGGTGTGGCACCGTTTGATCATTTATCCGAAGCTGTGGCCCTGGCCAATGACACCCGTTACGGGCTTGCCGCCTATATTTATGCCCGCAAGGCGGATGAAATCCATTATCTGTCACGGCGTCTGAATTGCGGCAATGTGGCGATCAACAATATTGACCCGGGCATCATCAATGTCCCTTATGGCGGACGAAAGGATTCCGGAATTGGCTGTGAACATGGTCGGGAGGGTATGTTGGAATATATGAGCGTCAAACATATTCGCACCCGTTATGACCTTTCAGGAATCAGTTAGTCATGTCATTTCTGGGAATCGATATCGGCACATCGGCTTGCAAGGCACTCGTCCTGTCGCCTGAAGGCCAGGTTCTGGCCGACTGCAGCGCAGAATATGGAATCTTGCAGCCGAAACCAGGATGGACAGAACAGGATCCTGCCTGTTGGATTGAAGCTGTGCGTCACGCCATCAATGGTATTGTCCAGCAATTCCCGGCGGAAGGAATTCAAGCAATCGGCCTGTCAGGGCAGATGCATGGTTTGACCCCCATTGATGCAGACGGCCAGACCATTCGCCCGGCAATATTGTGGAATGATCAACGCAACGGAAGCGAGGCCTTAAAAGCTGAAGACTTGGCTGGTGGCACCGAAGCCATGCTGAAACTGACCGGCAACCGGATGCTTGTCGGCTATACGGGAGGCAAGATACTGTGGATGCGCAAGCATGAACCGATGCTTTTTGCGCGGGTCGCACATGCGCTGAATCCAAAAGACTATCTCCGTCTGGTAATGACGGGCGAATATGCCACAGAAGTTTCTGATGCCTCCGGAACCGGGCTGTTTGATGTCCGGCGCAGATGTTGGGCCGATAAACTGATTGATCGACTGGATTTTGATCGGTCAATTTTGCCGGTGTGCCATGAGTCGGATATCGTCAGTGGAACCGTCTCGCGACAGGGTGCACGGCTTTTCGGTCTGATTGCCGGAACGCCCGTTATCGGCGGGGCTGGCGATGCGGTCGCACAAACTCTGGGGTCAGGAGTCGCCCGGCCAGGCACCCTGCAGACAACCATCGGCACAGCTGGCATCGCCGCCTGTGCATTGCAGTCACCGGCAGAAAATCCGGGGGCACGCCTTCAGGTCTTCTGCAATGCCGCACCGGATCTCTGGCATTGTATGGGCGTATCCATGAACGCTGGCGGTGCACTGGCCTGGTTGCGTTCAACCCTTGATCCTCATGCCAGCTATGATGCGATGACGCGGGCTGCGGGCGAAGTTCCTGCGGGTGCTGGTGGCCTGATATTTCTTCCATACCTGAATGGCGAACGCTGCCCGCACCCTGACCCTCTGGCACGTGGTGCCTTTGTTGGGCTGACCGCCCGGCATGATCAACGGCATATGATCCGCGCAGTTCTCGAGAGTGCCGTTTATTCACTCTTCGATATGTACCAGATCATGCAAAAAATGGGGCAGCAGGGAGACCTGGTGATCACTTCGGGAGGCGGTTCGCAATCTCAATTGTGGCGGCAGATTCAGGCCGGATTGTTTGACTGCCCGGTTGTCACTGCCGAGGGTGCAGCTGAAGGCGGCGCTTTTGGCGCGGCATTACTGGCCGGAATCTCTCAGAAAGCGTGGAATCATGTGGAAGAAGCGGCACAATGTTGTCGCGAACTGACGCGCGACGATCCCATTCCAGCAGATGTCGGCATCTACCGCCAGACATATCAGATCTATACCCGTCTGTATGGCAGCCTAAGCGGTCATTTTCATGCTCTGACAGAATTGGAGCAAGGTCATTGACAAGGCCTGATGCGGTCATTTTTGACCTCGACGGCACGCTGATTGACAGTGTTCCTGACATTGCCGCCGCGGTCAATGCCTATCTGGAGGATGCAGGCTGGCCGACTCAGGACAATGAAGTGATCGGGCGTCTGATTGGCAGGGGCGCACGCGCCCTTCTCAAGGACATATTTCTGTCGATCGGCCATCCTGCGGACATGGCCGCGCTTGACCACGCACAATCGGTGTATTTGGCAAATTATGCTGCAGAGCCAGCGTCAAGGACCCAACTGTTTCCGCATGTCAGGGATGATCTCATTGCCCTGGTACAAGCCGGGTCGCGGCTTGGAATCTGCACCAACAAGCCGCACAATCTGACATTGCGTGTTCTTGAAGAACTCAACCTATCAAATCTGTTTGACACTGTCATCGGTGCCGATCTCCTGCCCTACTGCAAGCCCGACCCGCGTCACCTGCTCGAAGTTGTTCGACGTATGCAAGTGACCGAGCAAGCCTGGATCTATGTGGGCGACACCGAAGTCGACATAAAGACTGCAGAGGCTGCAGGAGCCATCTTTCGTGCTGTCCCTTGGGGTGGCGGCAGAGAACTTGAGCTTCCGGACTCACAGAGGCTGACCCGTCTTTCCGATCTTTTCAAGATTGAAGAAACGGGGTTGGGTGCTCACCCAGCTTAGCCATGCAATGCGACTTATATACTTAACTTAGCAACGACCCGATAGCGTCAAGCCGCCTGCAATTCGGCGTCTTCCGCTTGTTGACGGTGCCACATGGCCGCATAGCGCCCGTGAGCATTGAGCAGTTCCTCGTGCCTGCCGCGCTCGATGATTCGGCCTTCTTCGAGAACCACGATCAGGTCGGATTCGACAATAGTCGAGAGCCTGTGGGCAATTGCAATGACTGTTCGCCCCTCGCTGATCTTCTGAAAACTGGCCTGGATTTCTTTTTCAGTTTCACTGTCCAGCGCAGAGGTCGCTTCGTCAAGCAACAGAATCGGCGGATTCTTGAGCAAAGTCCGGCTGATTCCAACGCGCTGTTTTTCGCCTCCTGACAGTTTCAATCCGCGTTCTCCGACCTGCGTCTGATAGCCTTCGGGAAGATCCATAATAAAGTCATGCAATTGCGCTGCCTTCGCCGCGGCAACAACATCGTCTTCACGCGCATGCGGCAACCCGTAGGCGATATTATATTCAATGGTTTCGTTAAACAGAACCGTATCTTGCGGTACGATACCAATCTGGCTGTGCAAACTGTCTTGACGCACGTCACGAACATCCTGTCCGTCAATGCGCAAGGCACCCCCCGTCACATCATAAAAACGAAACAGCAGTCGGCCAATCGTGGACTTGCCGGAACCGGAAGGGCCGACGATTGCCACCATCTGGCCGGGCTCAATGCATAAATCAACAGATTTGAGGATTGGGCGCTGCGGATCGTAACCAAAATCCACCTTGTCAAATTCAATTCTGCCGCCCGTCACGTCCAGTGGTACGGCATCCGGCCTGTCGACGATATCCAACCCGACTTCCAGGAGATCAAACATATCACCCATGTCAATCAGGGATTGTCTGATTTCCCGGTAAACAGTTCCAAGGAAGTTGAGTGGGACCGTGATCTGGATCATATAGGCGTTGACGAGCACAAAATCGCCGACTGTCAAATCACCGTTGAGAACGCCGTAGGCGGCCAGCACCATCACGCCAACAGTCCCGGAAGCAATCAGAATGGCCTGACCGAGATTCAGGGCGGCGAGTGAATAGCTGGTTCTGAGAGCCGCCTGTTCATAACCACGCATGGACGTCTCGTAGCGGTCTGATTCCCGATCTTCAGCGTTGAAATATTTGACCGTTTCGTAGTTCAGGAGACTGTCCACCGCTTTCTGGTTGGCCTCAGTATCCTGATCATTCATTTCGCGACGGATCTGAACCCGCCATTCGGTGACCTTGAAGGTAAACCAGACATAAGCCACGATGATGCCGGTGATGATGGCAAAATACCGAAAATCAAGCACGACGAGGAGAATGGTCGCGATCAGGCAGAGCTCGAGGATCAGTGGCCCGACGGAAAACAGCATGAATCGGAGTAGAAATTCTAGTCCCTTGACACCGCGGTCGATAATGCGTGAAAGTCCTCCTGTCTTGCGCGTGATATGGTAGCGTAAGGACAGTTTGTGGATATGGCGAAAAGTGGTCAGCGCCAGAAGACGCAGGGCGCGCTGTCCGACTTTGGCAAAAATGACATCTCTGAGTTGATCAAAACCAACACCGAGAACACGTGCGCCGCCATATGCGATGGTCAACGCAACAGCACCGAGTCCAAACAGGAAAAATGGATCATCACTGCCGGTGGCCGCGAGCTGATCAACTGCAGCCTTGTAAATGAAAGGTGTTCCAACGGTAATGGCTTTTGCTGTCGCAAGAGCCAGAAGGGCGAATACGACGCGGACCCGCAGGTCGAAACGGTCGTCCGGCCACAGATAAGGCGCAACAGCTTTGATCGTTCGCCAGCCGCTCCTGCGTGCATCAACTTCCGCAACTCTTGTTGTCAATCGATCAGGCGTCATACGGGCTCCTGCTTGTCGTGACCCATCCTGGCATCTTTCCTGCGTTCACCAGTCAAGGCCAAGGCACAGTATGTGGTGACATCCATTGTGGCAATGTCAGTTGTCACGAACAATTCTTGGAAAAATTGCAGAACATGTCATCATGAAACCTCGTTGTGTTATGCGGCGATATACGACTGAAATTCAATTGCCGCCCAGTCGATCGGGATATCTGTGACAGTTTGTGTCTCTCGCCGGTCTTGCATCAGGATCGAGGCGCCGTCACGCCCAATTTTCCACGCTCATCGTATATATGAAAATGCCCTCTTGTACCTGATCAAACTGATCTGAGATGGTCAGCCGACAATTCCCGGGAAACGTAGTGAAGACGGAGGCGGCATGCCAGAGCGACGGGCAGGAAAAGTGGTGGCTTCGATTGCTGATTACGGATAAGCGATGTCTTGGACCTTGATCTCTTGATGTGAGACTTCATTATCGCAACAGGTGCAAGCGTTCTCGCAGGCGATATCATTGACTTTTTGACCTTGCTGCCTGTTTCTTTGTCATTTTGTGGCAAAACTCATGAGGTTTTTGCGCACAGAAAGAACATCTCGATAGGAATTTGTACTGATGAAAATGAACCGCCTTGGTGGCACTGATATTCACGTCAGCGGACTGTGTCTTGGCACCATGACTTATGGCACTCAGACGTCTGAGGCCGACGCTCACCGACAGATTGACATGGCGATCGATCACGGAATCAACTTCGTCGATACCGCCGAGATGTATCCGGTCACGCCGGTTTCCGCCGACACCCAGGGCGACAGCGAACGTATCATCGGCAGTTGGGTCAGGAAATCCGGAAGGCGCGACAAAATTCTGATAGCAACCAAAGTGTCCGGACAGGGATTGAAAATAGTACGCGACGGCGCACCGATTTCCGGTCAGACGATTCGCACCGCAATTGAAACGTCGTTACGATCACTACAGACCGACATTATTGACCTCTACCAGCTTCACTGGCCAAACCGTGGCTCCTATTGGTTCCGGCAACATTGGACCTATGATCCGACGGGTCAGAACCGAGCTGCGACATTGGATCATATGGAGGAAGCCCTTCAGACGATGCAGGAACTCGTTGATGAGGGGAAAGTCAAGCTGTTCGGTTTGTCCAACGAAAGTGCCTGGGGCACCGCACAATTCCTGCGTATCGCTGAACAGGGGAACCTGCCAAAAGTTGAAACGATACAGAATGAATACAGTCTTCTCTGTCGTCTCTTCGATACGGACCTGGCAGAGCTCGCATATAACGAGCAGGTCGGATTGTTGGCTTACTCTCCTCTGGCAACCGGACTCCTGACTGGCAAATATCTGAACGGACACGTGCCCGAAGGATCAAGAATGACGATCTCGCCAGGCCTTGGCGGACGTGTCACCAAACGTGTCCATCCGGCGGTTACAGCTTACCAGGAAGTCGCCGACAAACACGGCCTGTCCCTGCCACTGATGTCACTTGCCTGGTGTCTGACTCGTCCGTTTGTCACTTCCGCGATATTCGGTGCGACAACGTCGGAGCAGTTGAGTTTCCTCCTGAAGTCTGCTTCGATTGAGCTTTCCGAAGATTGTCTGAATGACATCAATGACGCATATCGCAGCCATCCCTTACCCTATTGACGGTGACGTTTGTTGGTGAAAGTGTCAGCCCGTCACGACGGTTCCCCCGTCAATCGGCAGCACTTGCGCCGTGACCATCCGACTTGATTCGGAAGCCAGAAACAGGCATCCACCGACGATATCTTCTGGTTGGATTTTCTCCTTGAGCCGCTGTGCGGCAAGATTGTCTTCCAGCAATTCCGGGGTCGCCCAAAGGCGCAGCTGTTTTTCAGTCATCACCCAACCCGGAGCAATCGCATTAACCCGAATTTTGTCGCCGCCGTATTCCCGTGCCAATGATCGCGTCAACCCGGTAATTCCCGCATTGGCAGTTGTATAGGCCGGATAACCTCCACCTCCTTTCAAATATGAGATCGAGGTGAAATTGATGATGGACCCCCCGCCCGCCTGACGCATTCCCGGTATCACCGTCTGGCTCGCAAAAAAATATGGGCGGAGATTGATGGCATGGTTGGCATCCCACTCCTCCACAGTGAGCTCTTCCGTCGCGTGGCGAACATCGTTCGCGGCATTATTGACCAGTACGGTGATCGGCCCATGCGTTTTGGCAGCCTCCTCAACCGTCCGTCGCAGGGCTTCAATATCGGTCAGATCACAGGGCAGAAATAACGGTCGCTTTCCATGGGCGTCCTCAATCCGGTCACAAAATTCAGTGGCGTCGGAACGTTGAAGGAACGCAGTCCGCGCACCCTGCATGACGAAAGCCTCGGTCAGCGCAGCCCCGATCCCCGAACCGCCGCCGGTAATCAGAACCGACTTTCCCTCCAGATCAAAAAAACGTGCATTCAATTTCATTTCAACGTCCATTCCTTATCCCGGGTTGGCAGATCATTCATCCTTCTGTGCTCCGATAAGCTTCGGTGTTGAATTGCAGCGGCCGCACCTGCCCAAATAGTCCAGAATCGCGAATGGCCTGGAGGACCGAGGCGTCCACCGGCGAATCAAGTGACAAAAGGGCAATCGCCTTGTCTCCCTTGAATGAGCGCCCGAGATTGAAACTCCCGATATTGACGCCATTTTCGCCTAAAATAGTCCCCAACGCACCAATAATTCCAGGCACATCGCGGTTGGTGGTATAAAGCATGTCCTGTCCGACTTCGGCATCAATATAAGTGTCCGCGATCTGAATGAATCGCGGTCGCCTGTCTGAAAATACAGTTCCGGCGATAGCCCGCGTGCAACTCCTGGTCTCGATCGAGATCTGAATGAAGGCATCAAAAATTCCGGATTTCGGGCAGGTCGTCGTCGAAATCCGGAATCCCCGCTCCTTGGCCAGAATTTCCGCTGACACCATGTTGACCTCCGGACTGGAAACCCGCAACATTCCAGCACTTGCCGCGGCACTCAGTGCCGAAACGTTCATGTCAGCAACAGCCCCGTCAAACAGAATATTGACTGAACGGATGGGTTCATCGGCCATCTGACCCGCGAAACTTCCCAAATGATCAGCAAGTGCAATCCACGGCTTGAGAGAAGGCGCTTCTTCAGCCGAAATCGAGGGCATGTTGAGGGCATTCTGGACAGCACCAGCAAGCAGATAGTCCGACATCTGTTCGGCGATTTGCTCCGCCACTTTTTCCTGTGCCTCGGTCGTCGATGCACCGAGATGCGGGGTGACGACAACATCTGGAATCGCAAGAAGCGGGTTGCCCTCCGGCGGTTCTGACTCAAAGACATCAATTGCCGCACCCCCGATCTGCCCTGATTGCAACCCTGCGACCAGAGCCGTTTCATCCACTATGCCCCCACGTGCACAATTGATAATACGCACGCCTTTCTTGGTCCTGGCAATCGCCTTTTGGTCAAGAATATGATGCGTTTTTTCCGTGAGAGGCACATGGAAACTGATGAAATCCGCCCGGCTGATCAATTCATCAAATGAGACTTTCTCAATCTGCAGATTTTGCGCATGCTCCTGGCTGAGGAAAGGATCAAAGCCAAGAACCTTCATATTGAGGCCGCGCGCACGACGACAAACGCCCGCGCCAATATTGCCGCAACCCACGACACCGAGGGTCTTTCCCGCCAGCTCAACGCCCGTAAAACGTGATTTCTCCCACTTTCCCTGCCGCGTGGACTCATTGGCCTGTGGAATACGCCGTGCGAGTGACAACATCATGGCAATCGTATGTTCTGCCGTTGTAATGGCGTTGCCAAAAGGCGTGTTCATGACAATGATCCCGCGGCGCGATGCAGACGTGATATCCACATTGTCCACACCAATCCCCGCACGTCCGACAAGTCGCAATTTACCCGCACGCTCGAGCAATTCGGCCGTAACTTTGGTGGCCGATCTGACAGCCAGTCCGTCATAGTCATGAATGACCTCTGCCAATTGGGCCGGATCTTTTCCCAGATCAGGGCGAAAGTCAGCCTCAATGCCACGGTCACGAAAAATATCCACCGCCGTCTGTGACAATTTATCAGATATGAGAACCTTGGGTTGCACTGCTCTTTCCTCTATTCTGCAGACGTACCGATGTGCGCAGCGCGCTCGGTTTTGTAAGCCCACTCGATCCACGGGAACAACAACTCGAGATCAGAGGTTTCGACTGTTGCACCACACCAGATCCGCAATCCTGGCGGTGCCGCACGATAAGAGCCGATATCAAATGCGACGTGTTCATCTTCGAGTCGCGCGGCGACGCCAGAGGCAAAACCCTTGATCTCATCTGCGGGGATCCCGGGGTCATGAAATGTCAAACAGACACTCGTATTGGAGCGTGTCTCGGCGGACTGCGCCAAATGGCGCAACCAGTCAACACGCGCGACAAATGCATTCAACGCCGCCGCATTCGCATTGGCACGCGCGATCATTGCATCCAGGCCACCCAGCTGTTCTGCCCAATTCAGGACCCAGATACAATCTTCAACGCAGAGCAGTGACGGCGTGTTGATCGTTGCACCATCAAATATTCCTTCATTCAGTCGTCCCTTTGCCGTCAGACGAAACAGTTTAGGAACCGGCCAGCGTGGTACGTGATTTTCCAGTCGATCAACAGCGCGGGGCGAGAGCACAAGCATGCCATGGGCGGCCTCACCGCCCAGGACCTTTTGCCAGGAAAAAGTCGTCGCATCGAGCTTTTCCCATGGAAGATCGACTGCGAAAGCGGCTGAGGTGGCATCACAAATCGTCAGGCCGGCACGGTCATCCGCGATGAAGTCGCCATTTGGTACGCACACACCACTGGTCGTGCCATTCCACGCGAAGACGACATCGGCGTTGAAATCAACCGAAGTCAGATCGGGCAGATGTCCATATTCAGCATCATGAATCCGAACATCGAGGTCCGTTAATTGTTCGGTCGCATCGACCGCCCAATCCTTGCCAAAACTCTCCCATACCAGCATGTCGACGCTGCGGGGCCCCAGAAGAGACCAGAGTGCCATCTCGACCGCACCGGTGTCCGACCCCGGAACAATGCCGACCCGGTAATCTTTGGGGATACGGAGAAGTTCCCGTGTCTTTGTAATGACCTGCCGCAGTCGAGACCGACCCAGTGTGGAGCGATGCCCCCGCCCAAGCGCCGAAATCGGTAGATTCTCAGGCTTCCATCCCGGCGGCTTGGAACAGGGGCCTGTCGAGAAACGTGGATTGGCCGGGCGCAAGGTCGGGCGTTGCAATTCAATCATGGTCGTCTTCCTGAACCCATACGCATATCAGCGAGATTGTCAGTATAATCCCCCCGGGATTGTCGGCACGGCCAAATCAATGCCTCTCTGATCTGTCATCATTTCAACGAATCCCCGATCCCGGACACATCCAAATGCGGACACGAGATCCCTGTCACGCTTGCCCGAAACTGCAGTTTATACAAGATAAGATGCTGAAGACTGTCGTTCAAGATGAGAAGTCCCGCGCCACCGTCATGATTCTGTGCGCCATCGGTAATCGAATGGCTGTCTGACATTGTGGGCAATGTCTCATCAATATCTCGTCCGGGCTTCAGGGCCGGCATATTCCCGCGCACGACCCATCACACCGACGGATTGGCGGAATTTTGTGTCACCAGGACTTGCCGATACCAGATGACGAGACCGGACAGAGTCGTCATGAGAGTGCCCATAATGGTCCAGATATCGGGCAGGTTTCCAAAGACAAAATAACCCCCTGCCATCATATAGATGAGATAGGAGTAGGAAAATGGCATCAGGAAATTGGCCGCTTCAATCTGATGCGCGCGGATCAGAAACTCATGCCCAATCCAGGCAAAGAAACCGAGTGAAATCATCAGGCCAAGATCAAGGACAGTACCGGGCGCGACCCAGAAGAACCAACAAAAGGGTGCCAATACGATCGTGCCCGTCAAACCCAGAATAAACTGCATGTCCAGCGGTGCTGCAACTTCCGACAATTTTCGTGTCAGCAGGGAGTAAAGCGCCAATCCCGTCGCAGCCAGAAGAATCAGAAAAGCCGCTGGATCAAGGGCATCTCCAAAGGGTCGGATCACAACGAGAACTCCGGCAAAACCCAGGATCACGGCCATCCAGCGTACAATGCCAACGCGTTCCCCCAGGAGTGGCCACGAGAGCGCGCAAACGATGATGGGCGCTGAAAACATGATCGCGGATGTGACAGCGAGTGACAAAGTTCGCAGTGCCAGGAAATTCAGGATCGTGGCGGCGACCAGAAGGGCTGCACGCAAGAAAAGAATAGGGAGCAAGCGCCGTGGAGTCGATAATCGGTGTTGGCGCCGTCCAGCCGCAGTGACAACAGTAATGGTGAATTGAATCGCGTAGCGAAAGAAAGCGAGCTGCAGCGCGGCATAGCCGGCACCCAGAAGCCACTTTGAGGATATATCCACGATGGCGAAAGTCAAATTCGCGAACAGCATCATCGCGACCGAAACGGTCGCCGCCACCGCCAAACGCGGCATCTCTATCGGACCATTCGGATGACTCAGCTACGGCTTATCACTATCGATGCGCGCATAGGTACGCTCTTTCATACCCTTTTGCAGTTCATAGATTGACATCGCCACATCCGGTTGCGGCTGCGGGATACGGACGGGAATATTCTCCAGACGCGGCACAACTGTTGTCTCCCCACAGAGCATTTTGCGATTATAATCCGCGAAGCCATTCCAAGCGGTCAGTGAACCCATGATGGGAAACGCATCCGCGGCCATGATCTCATAGAACAGAAGCCGTCGCGAGCGCGCCGAGCGGTTGACGGCAGAACCATGAAGAATACGTCCGTGGTGGATTGAAATCGATCCGGAGGGGCCCGTGAGAGATACGGCCGCCTTCATATCCAGTCCCACCGACTCGGGCCGCAAACCCCCGGCAAAGACCCCTTCGACATGATGATCGTAAATCGGGCCCCTGTGACTCCCGGGAAAGACCATGAGGGGACCATTGACCGTCTCCATATCGTCAATCAGAACGCCCACCGCGAGAAGATCATCATTGGTATGCGGGTAAAAGGCGCAATCCTGATGCCATTCAACAGCCGCCCCGTAACCGGCCTTTTTCATGTTCAATTTGGTCGTGTGCATGCGCAGGTTGGGGCCGAGCAGATCACGAACAGGCGCAAGAATATGATCAGAATACATGAGATCACGCACCACCGCTGACTGTGTATGCGGAAGCTTGATCCGCCGGAGCCGCGGTTCATCTGGCGTATGACTGTCTTCAAGATCAAGCTTGTCATCCGACTCAGTCATGGCCCGTGCGATATCCTCAAACCGCGCGATCTCATCCCGAATGGCGCCGATGATTGACACTGGAACCTGCTGTTCGAGCACAAGATAGCCATTCTCGGCGTAGAATTCGACCTGGGTTTCCGAGAGAGTTTCAGTCATTTTCTGCCATGAAATACCGGGGTCAAGTTGAGTCACTGCCAACTATGCCATTCCCGACGGAAACGCCATATGGCGCAAAACTCATTGACTGGATGCGGGACAGAAAAGCGCAGCTTCCGCGCTCAACACGCTCTTGATATCCATCCAAAAATAAAGCGATTCTGCGCCACTGACCGCGTCAACAACAGATCGCCGGCTCACAATGAGCCGCATAGTCGGCTTATTCGGCTCAAAAAATGTTTTATTTTGAGCCGAATACATGATAAATTCCGTCCATGACCTATTTTTGGCAGACCGAAGACTGGCCGCACTTCACATATGAGATCGACGATTCATGCGCGCGTGACCTCGACGAATTCATGTTGCAGGTTGGTCGCGTGGGTGGCCTGGTTGACGGACTCATGGGCAGAGACCAGTTGGCGACACGTATTCAGGTCATAGTTGCCGAAGCGATGACAACCTCTGAGATCGAGGGAGAGTTTCTCAGCCGTACAGACGTCATATCGTCCGTCCGTAACAATCTCGGATTGAATCAGCCTCCGGTAAATGTTGGTGATCAACGTGCCATGGGTGCAGCCGCTCTCACGGTGGCCGTGCGCCATGACTATCCCGTACCCCTCAGTGAAGATATCCTGTTTGAATGGCATTCAAAATTATTGGGCTGGGATCGGTCCATCAATGCGGGCGCATGGCGTTCGCATGGCGAACCCATGCAGGTCGTCTCCGGTCCGGTTGGGAGAGAAACAGTTCATTTTGAAGCGCCCCCTTCAGACCGTGTCGCTACTGAGATGCGGTTGTTCATCGATTGGTTCAATGCCACGGCCCCCGGCCAGATACACGAGATTGGAAAATCACCAATTCGTGCAGCACTCGCACATCTCCACTTTGAGACCATTCACCCATTTGAGGACGGCAATGGTCGTATGGGGCGGGCACTCTCCGAAAAGGCGCTGTCACAAGGTCTTGGAAGCCCGCTTCTCATGAGTCTCTCAGCAACAATCGCAACCAATAAACGTGCCTATTATGATGAACTCATGACTGCTCAAAGACGCCGTGATGTCAGCGGCTGGATATCGTTTTTTTCGCGCATGTGTGTGCAGGCTCAGGAAACGGTCAACAGGCAAGTCAAGTTCACCCTGCAGGAAACACAGCTGTTCAATCAATTCGAAAACCGCATGAACCCCCGACAAATCCGCGTTGTTCGGCGCATGTTCAAGGCAGGTCCTGACGGATTTATCGGCGGCATGAACGCACGGAAATATATGGCGATCGCCAAAACATCGAAAGCAACCGCAACACGGGATCTGCAAGGTCTGCTGGCAATGGGAGTTTTTCGTCGAATTGAAGGTGGCGGCCGCAATACGCGCTATGCACTGACCATAGAGAATCAGTCGTGAAAGCGAAACGAAAACGCCTGTCATCAACTGTTCGCCCCCATTTGCGCATATGGTTTCTTCATACTTAACTGGTCGAGCCTGCTTAATGACGTATTGTCTACCCGCCACAGCGATCAATATGATGAAGATCAAACCCGCCCTCATGATCCAGGATATGGCGCCGACAAATGTGACCATAACAGAGATTCACGTGTCACACCTGCCAAGACGATAAGGAACGTTGCTGCCTCTGGAACCATCAACGGGATGCGCATTTTTGAATACCCGCTATGCACGCTGGTTCCGCTGTCATTTGTCACAAATCACTTCAGTAAATTGTGACAAACGACACCATCATCGTGGACCAGACACCCGACGCCCTGCTCGTGCCGCTCGGCGCAATCGAGTCGGGGCCCGCAGGGACACGTCTCCGCATCCTGGATCCCGCCACCACCCCACACACCTGGCCCTTGACAAAACCTGAGGGGGGGGGGGGGGTATCCGACAATCCTGTTGCAACTGATAGGAGATGAAACATGCCACGATGGATGATGAGGACAAGAGCGGCGGGGCTGGTGGCACTGGGGATCGCGGGGATGAGCGGGCCGGCCATGGCGCAGGTCCTGCCGGAAATCAGCATACGGCATTCGGACGGCATCACGGAAGATATAGCTTTTGCCGAAACCATCGTTCAGCCCTGCAACAGCACCAGCAGAGGGGGGCTGCCGGTCGAGATGCGGGCCAGCCGCGGCGCCCAGGGCGTGACGGTCAATACCATGGCCTTCCTCGTCTCCGGCCACAACAGGCTGTTTGATGTCAACGTGCCGGTCTATATCAGTCCCACCAATGAAGGCCCGGTGGTCTTTCGCAGCAGGGGTGCCGCGACCTATACAGGCAATTCAACGAACTGGTTCCGACTGAGCCAGTTCAGCGGCGGCGCGGGAAGCCCCTGCTTCCCGGACGACCGCCTCATCACCGACGACAGCGTCATTGAGGTCGTGCTGATGCCCGGCAATGGCTACACGATCAATCCAGACATGCGGTCGGTTCTGCTCACTGTTGAAGATGATAGCGAAGAGCAGTGCGCCAATATGGCGCACATCACACGTATGGGCGGTCTCCTCTACAAAGTGCGGGGCGGCAACCTCAACGATACCTGCGTCTGTGCCAATCAGAGTCGGGTCGTGGCCGCCGGTATCGCCGATGGCGAAAGTGAATCCTACGCCACGACCGCATTGACGTGGCGCACCGATTCCACAAATTATTGTTCAGACTCGCCCTATCGAAGGCCGGGCCGTTAACCCGACGCACCCCACACCCGGGCCGCCTGTGGCGCGTCAATCAGGATGAAAATCCCCGGCTGAGCCCGCCGCCCTGCCTGTTGTCACAGCGGGCGGGGCCGGACACACAACGCGGGTGTAGGGGGCGCCGGATCCTGGCGGTCCCGTCCGCCCCCGAACCATGATCCGGAGCGATGGCGGGTCCAACGTCAGGGGACCGCCCGTCCCTTCTGGCGAAGGTGCCGGACCCTGAGGCCATTGACAAAGACAAATGGTCCAACCCCCACCAACCCCACAGTTTCCACCCGGACCCCCAAAAAACACCACTGTCCCCGATCAAACACAGGTCAGATTCTGAGCCCTGGAAGCCCGCGCGGCGGGCGGTCTGTCACAAACTGAGGTGGCCGAACGTCTGGGGACCCTACTGTCATTTGTCACAAATCACTTCAGTGGGGTCTGGTTTAGGCATCTGATCGTGTGGTCAGATGGACGTGCGCAGGTCCGGTGTGGCCCCGCCGGCACGGTTCCTGAAGGGGAGATTGCACTCTTGACACAAGACCCGAAATGTCAAAAGTCATCGTACACCCCGCCCTGGGGACGTTTTCCAAACACAAGATGAGCTGGATGAACCCAATTCACCCCGTTTCGAGTCTGGCCCACTTGGGTTTCTCAGGCACAATGGGGGTTCGATGAATCCCATCGATGCTGCTCAATATGCGGTCTTTTCGCCAAGTGGCTGCGCGTGGCCTTCCACATGTCTCTCCAGACCCGCCAGTCCTTCAACTCGTGTTCCGGATGGCGGCGTGAACGCGCCACAAATTCAGGAAAATGGCTGCGCCCCGTAGGTTGCCCGGTCACATTATAGCGCAAGTCAAACGACCAGCGATAGTCATCGGATTCGTTGGCCAGCGAAGCATGCGGTGTCATCGGATGAAGGATAACCGCACCGCCGGCCCTGACCGGTACCGGGACAGACTCCTGTGGAACAAATGGATCCGCAAGCCCGGTTTGTGTCCGGGGACAATGCGGCAGCATCTCATGATGACGCCTCTTTGCCACCTTGAGACAGCCATTCCTGACCGTCGCATCGGTGATTGCCAGCCACACGGTGACAAATTCTGTACGATCCGCCTCGGGCAGTGTGACACCCTGGTCCTGATGCCAATCCGTTGAAATCACATGTGCGCGAATCTCCTTGCTATCGACCGCACGTTCCGGAGGTTTGATACGCACATGCTGGATCGGGTTGGAGGTGATTTCAGGGCCGATCAGCGTCTCCACGAGATCAAGGATGGCGCTGTCCGTCACCAGATCGAAGATGGCGGGTCCAAAGTGAAAGGGCGTCTCTTCGGTAATCCCGCTTCCCGGCAAACTGATATCGAATGGCTGATACCAGTCGAATCCGCCACGAAAGGCCATGTCAAGCTTGCCCCAGAAATCCTCTGGTTGACGGGTTGAATCCACCAGACCATCCGCCTGCCACTCAGCAAACAAACGGTCCATAAGCGCGGCATATTCATGTCGAACATCGGCAAGACGCTGATCACTCACCAGATTCTCGACGACGAGATACCCCTGTCGCTGGAATGTCTCGACATGTCGCTGTGAACGCATTGAATCCTCCTGCTCTATAACAGCAACGTCACGATATTCGGCCAGATGAGCAACACGGTCAAGGCCAGGAGCTGAACACAAATGAACGGCAAAAAGCCCCGAAAGATATCGGTCAGCGAGATATGCGGCGGTGCAACTGACTTCAAATAAAAGGCGGCTGGACCAAAAGGCGGCGACAAGAAGCTCACCTGCATATTCATACAGAACAGAACCCCGAACCAGATCGAGACATGTGCCGGATCCAACTGGCCGATAAAACCAATCTCTTCAATTGGCAATTTTCTGACAATTGGCAGGAAAACCGGGATAATCAGCAACACGATACCGACCCAATCCATGAATGCTCCCATGAACAAAAGGATAAACATCATGGTGAGCAGAACCAGCATCGTCGGCAACTCGCTTCCGACGATCAGATTGGCGATATAGTTGGGCCCGCCTGCCAGGGTATAGGCACCGGCTAGCGCCGCCGCCCCGATGGTGACCCAAATGATCGTCCCGGTTGAACGCAGGGTGCGCATCAAACTGTCCCAGACCAGCCCCACCGAAGCTTCACCGCGAAAAACCGCGATGATGAAGACAGCAAGTGCGCCCATTCCCGCTGCCTCGGTAATTCCCGTCACCCCACCATAGATCGAGCCAAGTACCACCCCGATGACGGTGAAAGGTGGCACCAGACCTTTTCCATGTTCCCAGGCCCTGGCACTTCGCTCACGTCCAAATACGAAACGCCCCAGGACAAATCCAATGACGGCGGCAGTAGCGGTATAGGGAATATGATAGGGCATTCCCCAAAAAATCGGATCTTCCCCCACATCCAGAACATTCTGTCCGGTGACGGTGAAGAAAACGGCCCGCAAAAACAAAAGTGTTGAGAATCCGGCCAGCAGGATCGACAGGAATGCGGCAAACATGGCCAGTTTCTCACGCCCCGTAACATCGTCATCACGCGGCTCCGGCAACGGTGCCAGCGACGGGTTCAAATTCACCCGAACCAGAATATAGATGATAATGAAGCTTGCCAGCATAAAGCCAGGAACGAAAGCTCCGGTAAACAAGGCCTTGATCGACGTCTCGGTAATCAAACCATAAATGATCAACACGATCGAAGGCGGAATCATCGTCCCCAGACTGCCGCTTGCGCAGATCGTCCCGATGGCCAGATTCTGGTTGTAGCCAAGCCGCAACATTTGCGGCAGAGCAATGAGGCCCAGCAGAACGACTTCACCGCCAATGATCCCTGACATGGCTGCCATAATGACCGCCATCAATGATGTCACAACCGCGATGCCGCCGCGCACTTGCGAAAGCCAGTAATCGAGCGAGTCATACATTGACTTGGCAATCCCGGACCGCTCGAGCAATGCCGCCATAAAGATAAAAAGCGGCACCGACAGCAAGACATATTCTGTCATCAGATCGAAGACCTTCTGAGTCAGGATATAGAGGGGTCCGGTACCCGGAGTCTTGGTCAGTAAACCTTCGCCAAAACTCAGCGGGTTGGTCAGCAATGTCGGCTCGAACTTCATGACCAGCACCAGGGCCGCAAGACAAGCCGAAGCCAATCCGAGCGGCATGCCGATCGCGAGCAGGACGATCAGGCCGAGGACGAGCACAATGGAAATCGTGCCAATATCCATCAGTTATCTCCCACTGAGCTTCTCATTGATTCGATGTCTTCCTGATCGATATCATCCAGCGCTGAATGTTTTTCCGACTCAAGATTCCAGTCGGAAATGACATTCAACACAGCTTGAATTGCCACCAGCACGATAATGATCAGAACCGCTGGCTGGATTGTTGCCGGAATCGGCGGATCGAATGCCGTTCCAAACAATTCCCAACGATAGAATTTGACGATGAAAACCTGTTTGTAACTGCCGTAAACGAGAAAGAAAGCGAACAGCACGAAAATGCCTGTCCAAATGATATCGAAGGCACGTTGCACCGACCGTGGCATCGCATCATAAAGAAGGAAAATGCGAATATGGCTACGCTGTTGCATGGCGTAAAATCCTGAACAGAGAAAGACAAAGCCCCCAATCCACAATGTCAACTCGTTGGCCCACAGAGTGGGAGCTTCCAGCGCGTAGCGAAGAAACACTTCATACAGCATGACAAATGTCATGGAGATGATCAGCATCATCGTGGTCCGCCCGATAAAAAGGGCGAAACGGTCAATCTTTTTCCAATGCTGAAACTCCATCGACGCCACCCGGACACCAGTGACACCGAAAACCAGCAAGACCGGAATGCAGACAATTGCCGCCCAGTCCACGATATCGGCAACACCGCCAAACAGGCCCGGTAGATTTGGAGTCACATCCATCGATTTTTGGAGGGCTGTGACCTGCGCCAGGTTTGATGGATTTTCATGTGGTGCGAGGGTCAGTATGAATGCTGGCAAATGCCAGATGACCCAACTCGCACAGAGAACAAAGCCGAAAGGAATGACCCATTCAATCAGGCCTCCCGTCTGGTCTTTCACGACATGTCCTCCCTCATGCAAGCCGGTAATGTTCAATAAAATCAGGATCAGGCGCAACCCCAAGACCCGGTGCCTCCGGCACGGCGGCCCGACCCTTGTTCCGTTTCACCTGTCCGTGAATATCAAGCGGCTCCAACAGCAGGTCGTCGCGCAGCCTGTTGTCCGTCGTATCAAGCTCCAGCATCGGCTCCCAGGGACTCAATCCCCCCGGCATGGGCGGTATTGCCGCCAGCAGCTGGAGATTAACGGCCACCGCAATGGCTGACCCCCAAACATGGTTGACTACAGGTATGTGATAGGCGTGGCAGAGCGCCAGGACCCGCAGATATTCGCTGATTCCGCCCAGCCCGCAGACTTCGGGTTGCGCAATATCGAGTCCACCGCTCCTCAGCAGACTGTGCCACCCCCATCGGCTGAATTCCGCCTCGCCACCGGCAATGTTGATCCGCAGTGCTGTCCGCAATTCCCGATAGCCATCGAGATTTTCCGGGGCAACGGGTTCTTCAAACCAGTAGGCGTTCAGTTCTTCCAGCGCATGGCCGACATAAAATGCATCGCTGGTGGTATAGCAATGATTTGCATCCGCCATGAATTCGCCCTCAGGGCCAAGCCCCTCGCGGACAGCCTGCGCCAGTCGGACATCTTCTTTTGGCCCCTTGCCAAGCTTCATCTTGACCGCCACAAATCCAGCGTCCCGAATGGTTTGGGCTTCATCACGAAAACGTGCCACGAGTTCCTCAAACCTGTCATCAGGCCTGAGCATCATGCCGTAACCGTAGACCGGGACTGTATCCCGGTGTTTGCCACCAACCAGTTTGTGGAGAGGAAGCTGTGTGGATTTCCCCACGATGTCCCAGAGCGCGATGTCAACTCCGGACAGGGCCTGCAGCGGCATTCCCTTCTGCCCATGGTCTCGCAATCGATTATAGACCCGGTGCCAAATGACATCGCGGTCGAGTGGATCCGCACCGAGGACCAATGGTGCGATGACATTGTCAATGATGCTCTTGTTGGCAATGGCCACCTCGCCCGGTCCAAAACACTCGCCCCAGCCGCGAAGACCTTCATCGGTTTCGACTTCCACGAGATGGGCGGTTCGCTGGGAAAAATATTGCTGTGAATAACCGAGTGTTTCCTCCATGTCATAAGCCAGTACATGACTCGTGACCCGGGTGACTTTCATCGAATTGTCGTCACTTTGCGGCAGGACCTGTGGCCAGGTCCTGCCGCACGTTTTGAATGCGGTTGCGTTATCTCATCGCACCGATATCAACCAGGAAGTCGACATGGCTTTGCAGAAGCTCTTTGGCTTCCGGTGTCGTCGCAAACTCTTCCCAGCCGGCTTTCACCGCAGTCCGGAACTTCGCCAACTCCTCGGGCGACCATTCATAGAGATTCACGCCTTTTTCGCGCAGTGCCACGGCATTCCGCGCATTCATGACCTCGTTGATGGTGGCATTATGCATCGCCAGCGCATCCATGGCGACAATCATGATATGCTTGTGATGCTCCGGCATCGCATCCCAGACATCCTTGCGGCAGGCCAAATGGTCGGCTGGCATCGAATGAAAACCGGGGAAATTTGTATGTTTTGCGATATCATAGAGACCCAAACCGATATTGTTGGTCAAATTCGCCGCATCAGCGCCATCAATGATGCCGGTTTCGAGTGCCGTAAAGATCTCGTTGAAATCCATCACGATTGGCGAGGCACCAAGATTTGAAAAGACCTTGGTGGCCAGACCTGGCGGCGAACGGAATTTCCAATCCTTGAAATCTTCAACATTACGGATCGGACGGGTTGATGAAAGTGACTCGGGACCCGGAATCCACCAGCCGACAAATTCCATATTATGCTGATTGTACAGTTCGTTGAGCGCGGCCCGCCCGTCACCATGGAGCAACCAGGCCATCTGCTGGTAAGGATTGGCATATCCACCCATCAGGTCGCCAGCGAACTGGAAAGCCGGATTCTTGCCGGTCTGGTAGGCACCGCCCGTCATGTCACAATCGAGAATACCGGTCGCCGCTGCATCAAACGTCTCAGCGGATTTGACCACCGACGATGCATAGAACATCTCAACCTGTATTTCGCCATTCGACATGGCAGCAATGTCATTGATATATTTTTCTGCCATCTGACCCGAGAGAGTCTCTTGCGAAAAGTGCGTCTGGATTCGCAAATTTGTCTGCGCTGAAACGGCTGATGCGCCGAGCGCTAACATCGCAGCCGAAACTGCAAGGGTTACTCTGTTGAACACTGTCATGATTTGGATTCCTCCATAAAGATGTTGGGCTCGAACTGCAGACGACTGGTCAACAGCCAACCGCTGGCCCGAGCTTGAGTTGATGCCCATAATGGCAGGTTACGCTACACAGACTGTTCACACTACCGCCCCATCCAGCCACCATCAACGACGAGAACTTCGCCATTAACGTAGTCTGATGCCGATGAGGCGAGAAATACCGCTGGCCCGGCAAGATCCCCGGGGGTTCCCCATCTTCCTTGGGGAATACGCTCGAGAATGGCCTTCTGACGAACAGGATCGTCAATTAATGCACGGGTATTGTCGGTGGCCACATAACCGGGCGCAAGCGCATTCACATTGACTCCACTCCCCGCCCATTCATTGGCGAGAGCCTTGGTCAACTGCCCGACACCGCCTTTTGATGCCGCGTATCCAGGAACCGTAATTCCACCCTGAAAAGTCAGCAACGATGCAATGAAGATGATCTTTCCGTGCCCACGCGCCACCATTGTGCGACCGATCTCACGGCTGAGAATGAACTGTGCGGTGAGATTCACCGCGATGACCTCATCCCACCATTCATCGGGATGTTCGACGGTCTCCTTGCGCCGAATCGTGCCCGCATTATTGACAAGAATATCGGGGGCAATGCCATCCCGCTTAAGATCGGCAATCAAGGACCTGAGTGAATCGCGATGACCAAAGTCCGCCTGGTAAGCGGCAAAACTGCGCCCCATACCTGCAATGACAGCACCGACCGCAGAACCGTCCTGTTCCAAACTGACGCTGGCAGCGACAATGTCGGCACCGGCAGCGGCCAACCCCTCGGCAATCGCGCGGCCGATCCCACGTTTGGCACCGGTGACGAGCGCAGTTTTTCCGGTGAGATCAAACGCAGCCTTCATACGCATTGCGGTTCTCCGACTTTGATCAGGCTCTTCAACGCGGTTGGACTCGTGTCCAGGTCTTCGAAGGCTGTCTGAATCGCCGACAGCGGCCGGATCTCCGTGATCACCGCATCCACATCGATGTCACCGTCAGCGAGAATGGCAATCGCCTGTTCATAATCCTCTTCCTCGTAGACTCGCGCACCCAGAAGTTCGAGTTCACGCCAGAAGAACTGAAAGAGGTCGATCTTCGGCTTCTGCGCATGAATGGCCACCATCACGATGCGGGATCGCACCGCGGCACACGCCGTCATATCATCGACACCCGCCTGTGTTCCCGAAACCTCAAAAACGATGTCAGCACCCTTTCCTTCGGTGCGCGTTGCAACGACCGCCGACAAGTCCTCTTCGGACGGGTTGATCACGTCAAAACCGAGTTTGCGAGCAATCTCCACGCGGTGCGGATTGACTTCGGACAGCAGAACCCGGCCACCCGATGCGCGGGCAACCATCGCACACAGGATACCAATAGGACCGCCGCCGATCACCAGCACATCCTCACCGACCCGCAATGCGGCACGACGAACATCGTGACAGGCCACTGCAACAGGCTCGATAAGAGCTGCATGTTCCATGCGCAGACCGTCTGGCAGGATATGAAGAACATGTGCGGGCACATTCCAGATTTGTTGCATCGCCCCGTCAGTATCGAGACCCAGAAAGCGCAGATTGTGACAAATATGTCGATGACTGGCCTCACATGCCGGACAATCTCCACAGGAATCCAAGGGTCGAACCGAAACTTTCTGTCCGACTGCGACCCGTGAGACTCCCTCCCCGAGTGCCGTCACCATTCCCGACATTTCATGTCCAATGACCCGATTGTGACCCACACGTGCATCCATATTGCCATGGAACACATGCATATCTGTGCCACAAATTCCGCAATAGGCGACTCCCACCGCGACTTCACCCGGTTCCGGAGGCTTGGCCGCACGCTGCTCGATCACGAAGGAGCGATTTCCCCGATAGACAGCTGCTGTCATCATCTCACTCATGCGGCCTGCCCCATCTGACGATGTGCCCCAACCGTTTGCTCATTGGCAGCTTGCAGCTTTTCCCAATCAAAGACCACACCGATACCCGGCTCATGAGGAGCAACTGCGCGGGAGTTTTCGAGCACGAGCGGACGCGTGGTATATTCATCAATAGGAAAGGAATGGACTTCCAGCCAGCCGGCATTGGGACGAGACGAAACCAGACTCACATGCAATTCCTGCATCCCATGACTGCAGACCGGAATCTCATGCTGTTGACTGCGTTCGGCAACGCGTAACCAACCGGTAATCCCCCCACAATTGGAAGCATCGGGCTGGATGTAACTCAGTCCTGCAGATTGCAATGCCTGCTCGAATTCGTGAATCGTGTGGAGATTTTCTCCCATCGCCAGTTTCACACCGGTCTGTTCTGCAATCTTCGCATATCCCGCCGTGTCCTCCGGAATAATCGGCTCTTCGAACCACAGGATATCATGCGCGGCAAAGGCCTGCGCTGCTTCAATCGCCTCGGCAACGGTAAAGGTGAAATTGGCATCCACCATCATCACACGGTTCGGACCAAGGACCTCCCTAATGGCACGAACGCGCGCGACATCGTCCGACAATTCGGGGCGACCCACTTTGATTTTGACCCCATTGAAACCCTCAGAAATAAACTCTTCGGTCTGCCGAATCAGCTTGTCGCGCGAGAAGTTCAAGTCAATACCACCGCGGTAAGCCTTGCATCGATCGCCCGCGCCGCCGGCCATCTTCCACAGTGGTTGACCGGACCTCCGGCAACGCAGATCCCAGAGTGCAATATCCACGGCTGAAATGGCAAAAGCCGCCACCCCACCACGACCGACATAATGCAGATGCCATTGCATATTGTCGGACAAGGACTCGACCGCGGTCGAGTCACGACCCATCAGAAAAGGAACCAGGTCATGCGTTATCATCGCGGCTATAGCCGCACCCCCTCGACCGCCGGTATAGGTGTAGCCTGTTCCTTCCTCACCTGCATTGGTCATCACCGTTGCCGTGATCAGCTCAAAATGCGTATGATCCCCATGCTTGGCATCAGCCAAGACTTCCCGCAATGGCAGATTAAAAAGCCGAACCGATATGTCCCTGATCAAAGCCATGGCTGCCTGCGCCTGGTTCCCATTGCAAGACAAAAAGCAGTTTGGTATGACAAAAAAGGATGCATGTCCAGCTTTTTGTTGTGAAGATGTCCTGGCGAGATTTATCCTTATATTGTCGGACAAGTTATTGTCTTACCAAGGACTGTGATTGATGCATGACTGATCCCATCCGCCAAAATGTCAGTGAACGGGCTATGGACAGTTTGGTCACAATCCTCGAGCAACAGATCAATGACGGCACCCTCGCTGTTGGCCAGCCACTGCCACCTGAGCGGGAGATCATGGAAGTTTTTGCTGTCAGCCGCACAGTTGTTCGTGAAGCGGTGCAGATGCTGGCCGCCAGAGGGCTTGTTGAATCGCGACCACGTTTTCGACCGATTGTGCGCAAACCGGGCTATGAAGCCGCCATCGAGACCGTCGGGTCTTCCATCAACCGCCTCCTTGCGATGCCTGGTGGCGTGCGAAGCCTGTTTGAGTTGCGGATCATGATGGAAGCCTCACTGGTCCGCGATGCCGCCTTGCATGCGACCAAGGACCATCTCACACGGATGCAGCGGGCCTTGGTTGACAATGAGGCTACAATTGATGATTCCCAGCGATTTTATGAGACTGATCACGCCTTTCACCGAATCCTCTACGAGGTCCCGGACAATCCGGCATTGCCGCAAATTCACAAGGCCTATACCCACTGGCTCTCGGGTCACTGGCTGAAGATGCCGCGCGATGCCGCGCGCAATCTCACCAACTACCAGGCGCATAGCCGGATTTTCGAATCGATTCTGATGCGTGATGCGGATGCCGCCGAGACGGCCCTGCGCGAGCACCTTGACGCTGCCTGGAACCAGGTCCGCCAGACTTTTGGTCATCAACCGTGAACAATCCGGTATCAGCCATTCGTGTGGCCTGTATTGGCGAAGTCATGATCGAGGTCACTCTGCGTGGTGGTGACAGCGCCCGATTGAGCATCGCCGGAGACACCTACAACACCGCCGCTTATCTCAAGGCGAATGCGCCCGCGATTGAGGTCAGCTATGTCACCGTTCTTGGCAGTGACAGTTTTTCCGACCGTATCCTGCGGGATATGTTGGCAAGGGATATCAAGACATGCGATATTATCTGCCATCCCAAGCGCATGCCGGGGCTTTACGCCATTGAAACTGACCGCACGGGTGAGCGTCGTTTTTCCTATTGGCGGACGACCTCGGCGGCGCGCACAATGTTTGACGAAGATGGGCGCGAACCGGCAGAAGTCATTGCCCATTATTCCCATATCCTGATTTCCGGCATCACGCTGGCCATTCTGACCGAAACGGCGCGCAATCTCCTCTGCAATGCGTTGAAAGCCTTTCGCGCAAAGGGGGGAGTCGTCGTATTCGACAGCAATTACCGGCCTCAACTCTGGGACAGTCCCGCCACGGCTCGCGGCGAAATGGAAAAATTCTGGCGGTGCACTGATATTGGCTTGCCATCACTTGATGATGAGATTGCGCTCTTCGGCGACGCGGACGAGACCGCGGTGACCGCCCGGTTGCGATCATGGGGTGTGTTGCGCGGGAGCCTGAAGCGTGGCGGCGCCGGACCTGTGAGTCTCGGGCCTCATGACGATGAAATCGAATGGCCAGCCGCGGAAACGGTCGTGGATACAACCGCCGCGGGCGATGGTTTCAATGCGGGTTACCTCCTTGGAGAACTGGCCGGTTGTGACCCCGGCATGTCCATGAGGATCGGACATGAACTGGCCCGCACGGTCATTGGCCAGCAGGGCGCAATCGTCGATGCTGACTGGATGACGATGACGTACCGCCCGATGCTGGACGCACAATTGCAGGCGCACATCAATGACTGAAGAACCCGGGCTGTTCGCCACCACAAAGAGACAATCCCCATCTTTACCGTTGAACGGTGTTTGAATAGGGCGGGGCATGCGAAGACAATCGTGCCATCGCAAGGCACGAAGACAGACAATGAAATTAGGGGTTGAGGATCACGCGCGATATCAACACACACGGGAATGGATGAATGATATCACGCATCCGATGCACAGGCTGAAATGGAGGAGGATCACACATGAAGGTCGGGGTCATTGGTCTTGGAGACATGGGGTCGGGAATCGCGCGCAACCTGTTGAAAAACGGTTTTGACGTGATTGGTTTCGACTTATGCGATCGTCGTCTGGGAGAATTCACTGAAATGGGTGGTCGGGCTGCCCCCTCTTCCGCCATGGTGGGAGAACAGGCCGATGCCGTCTATGTGATGGTCATGAACGGGGATCAGGCCAAATCCGTCATCCTGGGAGACGGGCTGGTCGCCACGATGAGGGCGGGTGGTGCAGTGATTCTCTCCGCAACCATCAAGCCACGTGAAGCCCGTGACATCGGCGTGGCACTGGCTGACACTGGACTCTGTCTGATTGACTCACCGGTTTCCGGTGGGTTTCCGGGAGCACAGTCAGGAACATTGACCCTGATGGCGGCGGCGCCCGATGACGTCCTGGATCGTTTCGCACCGGTCATGCAGGCCGTGTCCGCAAGGATCCATCGAGTCGGCCAGCGGCCGGGAGACGGACAAACGGTCAAAGCCTGTCTGCAATCGCTCATCGGCGCACAATTTTCAGCAACTTTTGAAGCCGCGGCCCTGGCCGCCCGGGCCGGAATTTCAGGCCAGGTGATTTTGGACGTATTTTCCACCTCTTCGGCCGGTTGCGGCATCGTCAATAATGCGCTCGAGAAAATCATTGACCGTCAGTTCAGGAATACGGGAAGTCATATCAACACGATGCACAAGGACCTGACCATCTCTATGGGGCTGGGTGAAGAACTGGGAGCCCCTCTGCATACAGCAGCGGCAGCGATGCAGATCTTTCATGCCGGACGTACCCGGCATCCGGATGGGGATAACTGGGTTTGTACGCGGGTGATTGAGGAGATTGTCGGCGCCGAGCTTCATCGACATGAAGCCAAACAACTCAGATGAGCGAAAATTTTATTGCGCCGACCTGTGCGAACCCCAATGACAAGGACAGAGATTCATGAAACTTGGTGTGATCTGTGACGGTATCAGTCAGGACCTGGATGAAGCTGTCAATGTCATGGACGCGTTCGCGCTGGAATTTGCCGAGTTGCAGTTCGTCGACGGGAAAGAGGTGGGAGATCATTCATCGGCGGAAATCACCGCAATGGATCAACTGCTGCGCGATCACGGCAAACAGGTCAGTTGTCTGAGCCGCCATGTCTTTGCAGGTTTGACCACCGAAGACAGCCCGGGCAGCGTGGCGCATCAAAAACATATGGATGCCCTGCAGCGGGTGTTTGCCATGGCCCATCGATTGGATGCCCCTTTCGTCCGCATCATGACCAACCGGAAAGAACAGGTTCTGTGGGGATTCAACGGCGCGGAAAAGTGGAATGTCGCCCACGGGGCCTGGGACAGGACTTTGGCCATCATAGCCCCGGCTGTCAATCTGGCCCAGGCAGAGGGAATCAAACTGGCGGTCGAAACCGGGATTGGAACGATGGTGAACTCGGCCTACACCGCACGCCGAATCATTGACGATCTGGATGCCCGGGATTGGCTGCAGGTCCTGTGGGACCCCTGTAACAGCTGCTGGTGTCATGAGCGGGCCTGGCCCGATGGTTACCAGCATGTCAGGGACGGCTATCTGGGACATCTCCATATCAAGGATGTCCGGGTCGACACGCCGCGGGCCAGACTGACCGTGGCACCCCTCGGTGAGGGGCAGCTTGCCGATCAGTTGCCGCCCCTGGCCGCGGCTCTGCGCCGCGACGGATATGACGGCGTGATCAGCCTCGAGCCCGTCTATCATGCAGGAGATGGTGATTTTCAGGCGGGCTTTCGGTCCAATATCGACCGTTTCAAGGCGTATTTTGATCAGGGGTGAATGGTCCACCGTCATCAAAGTCGCCGCTGGCAATTTGTTCACCCAACAGTTTCAGGCGATGGGCATGAGACTGAACTGCGCCGCGACCTGAGATCGATCATCCGCGGCCCAGGCACGGGAATCTTTCTTCAGGATCTTGTGAACCGCCTCCTGGGCATTACGCTCCTGGCAGCGGCCTTGCCTCCCGTTGCCTGTCTGAATCCGGGTGACATATCAGTAGAGAACCGCCTGGCCATCGTCTCCGGTGCCGCGTGGACCGGTTGGAGTCATGAATCTTTGGGCCTTCTGTCTCTCCTGTTCACAGTCAGAGGAGACAGTGCCCACTTCTCATTTTGATGGACCACGTCAATCCTTCAGCAGCAGCTCTCCACTGATGCATTTTGGCATCACTGTGCTGAATTATTTGGCACCCCCCCCCCCCCCCCGGAATCTGTCACTTGGACCGCCGGTTCCCTAGCGCGGCTGTCAGGCTCGGCCGATGTCCTATGAACACATTGTCAATTAACGATCATATTTCTTGGCCGAGCCACCCATGACAGAAATAGGAAAATCGAACATGAAGAGATTATCTCTACTCACAGCGGCGGCCCTCCTGGCCAGCACGCCGCTCTTCGCCATGGACGGCGGCGGCGTCTCCATCAGCGGAGAAGCCAACTTCGGGGTGAAATATAACGAAGCGAATGATGTGCCGGGCAAGAACGCCCTAGCTTTTCATCACGAATTCGACATTACTTTTGCGGCATCGGGAACCACCGATGGTGGGATTGGCTTTGGTGCAGAAGTGACGATTGACAACACGGAAAGCGTGACCAGTGGGAAAGTGACACCGGCGAAGACGGGTTATATTGTGACCGAAGATGATTTAGATGATGCCGGGCGCAAACGTCTTGCCGCACGTTTCGGCTTTAGCCCCGTCGGCTTAAAAGAAGGCGATATCATTGTCAGTGGCAGCAAGACAAACTTCTCGGGGTTTGAGCAGGTCAAATCGGCCGATATTCCAGGGCATTTTGAGACAACAACACGCGCTGCAAGGGTCGGAGACACAATTCTAATCAACGAACCTTCGAGTACCCGAGCAGGCGAAACCACACCTACTTCTTTTACTGTGGTCACTGCTACAAGTACTGATGGAACGGCTATAGAGGCTTCAGCTGCTTTCGTAGATACAAACATTATAACGATCAAGGCGGGAGAGACTCTTACGGTCGTAGCAGATCAAGCTGCATTTGATGCTTTAACGAAAGAAGAAAAATTAGAGTCGATTACTGCTGCCGATGCGAATGCACGTTATCGGGTTCTTGCAACTGGTCATACATATACAGTGACTGAAAGTACCCGTATCAGCGACCAAGACGTCATTAATACCCGCTCCCAAGCCTATATCGATAGCCTGTCTGCATCAGTTGCCGCGTCCGACAAGCAGAAAGTCGACAATCACGGCGAAGTCTATATCTCGATGGACATGCACAAGCTGACAATTGGCTCTGATATTGACGCGGCGGACAAGGTCGCAGGTGGTCTGGCCGATCCGGGCTTTGATGGCATCGGGATTGATGATGTAGCCGAAGGCGTCTGGGGCAAATCCGCTGCCGATGTCCGCTATGATGGTGACTTCGGAGTCGCGTCTGTGGCCATCTCTTACGGTGACAATGCCGGTGACGCTGAATGGGCGGCTGGTTTCAGCTTCAATGTGGAACCCGTAACCTTCGGGGCTGGTTTTGACAGTCTGGGAGTCATGTCAATTGGCATGGGTTTTACCCAAGGCCAAATTTCGATGAATGCCTTGTATTCCACCGACAGCGATCATGACGAGGCCGACAATGAGGCCATCGCCGATGTCGCGAAAGCGCGGGTTAAAGACAGCGCCGACTATAATGCCAAGATTGGCGGTTTGGATGACGCTTCAAAAGTCGGCAATAAACCAGACTTGAAAAACCAAGCCATTGGCGTGGATATCAGCTACAAGATGAACGAAACAACATCCGTTGTTTTGGTGGCCGCTCAGCACAAGAAAGAGGCGGCTCATTGGAGTCAGGCTTGGGCCGACCAACCTCTTCAGAGAGACCCTGCCAAAGATGCTTGGGTCAAATCTTCCACCACCGTTGACGCCTTTGGTGTCGGCTTCTCCCATGATCTGGGCGGCGGCGCGACCCTGAAAGCCGGTGCGGGCTCGGTGGACAGCAACGCGGTGGCCGATCTGGGTATTACCATGAAGTTCTGATCACTGATCAGGATAAGAGATTTGAGGGGCGGCCTGTGGGCTGCCCCTTTCTTACAAGTAAGGACACCCCACTTCCACTGTGATATATTGTTTACAGCGATTCCGGTAATTCTGGATTCAGTCCGTCTGACGGGGCCATATGATGGGTGGTTTTGGTCCGGCACAGCGAATCCGTGCTGCGCGCAGTTGAGAATCTTGCCAGAGATTGTTACAATTTTCTCTCAGCAAACCTCGTTTCGATGTGACGTGAGCAGCAAAACAGAATCCTCCTAACTCCTCGACATGCCTGAGCAGTTCCTGCCACCCAACATAGATGGTCTGATACCGTCTCTTGGATCTATCAGTGATAAGTGACCCAGATAGCGTTCAAGTTGCTTTTCGCTCGTATCTTCCGAAAAGAGACGTACCCGGTGGACCTTCTCGGTGGTAGCTATTTCGAACCCCGGGAAGATCACGATACCAGCAGCGGACAAAACTTTCCGCACGTTCTCTGAATCAGTTATGCTGCCATGATCCGTCAGCCCCACAATCTTGATCGATTCAGCAAGACAGACTTCTCGTAGCGCAGAGGCATATGGGTGGACATCCATACCGTGATCCTGTCCACGATAGTCAGCACTTTAGCGATAAGGATTGACCTGCAGGGCGCATGTTCAGAACTGTGCATATCTGTGGGTCTCGACGCTCATGTCCTGCCTTGCCCCCGCGTCTGAATCGCTACAAATGGTTGCATAAGTGACTTTGCTGGCCCAGCGAATTTATCCCGCTATGGGCCATAGAGTTGACCCGCGCTGCAAGATTGGCCGACTCACCATGGTGATGGATGGGACGCCTGACTGAGATCAGCGCAAATGAGGTGCATCATGAGACGATTGAATCCATGTTGGACCACCATTTCATCTTGATTGCGGACAGAAACTGCAAGGGTGACAATCCCGCGGTCACCTTGGCTTGTGCTGCGCCGGGCATGAATCGTCAAGCAAGCCGAAATCCGGTCGCCGACAAAGACTGGCTTGGTAAATTTTATATCCCAGCCCAGTGAAGCCACAGCGTCCAACTGAACAGGCGACTGAAATTTGAGCCCGTCAGCCAATCCAAGAACAAGTAGACCATGGGCAATCCGAGACGAAAACCCAAACTCTCTTGCCGCCTCATCCTCAAGATGGAGCCGATATCGGTCGCCGGACAATTCAGCATATTTGCTGATGAGATCAGCAGTGATCTCGACCGATCCTGTCCGATACCAGTCTCCAACAGCCAGCGCGTCAAAGAAATAACGTCCCGGGCCGAGCTGTCTGCCAGCCGCTGGTTCAAGGGGAGAACCGGGTTCGCTATCCATCAGATCGGCCGATCATCACATCGACTCCGGTACACATCCTGACCATCAGACTCACAAACTCAATCCTCATCGCTTGTGGTGGCGGATTTGGTCGCCTTGCCAATCGTCCCTTGATTTTCCCCAACCTGACCTCTGTGAAGAAGCAGATGATCAGCGAGCACGCATGCCATCATCGCTTCCGCAACTGGAACCGCGCGGATACCAACGCACGGGTCATGACGCCCTTTGGTCACAATTTCCACTGGCTCACCTTCAAGGGAAATCGTGCGGCGCGGAACACGAATTGAGGAGGTGGGTTTCACCGCGAACCGCACAACAATGTCTTGTCCGGTCGAAATTCCACCGAGAATACCACCAGCATGATTGGACAAATATCTTGGTCCTGACCGACCAGGACGAATTTCATCGGCATTCTCACTACCCGTCAGTTCAGCAGCCGCCATACCGGCACCAATTTCCACCCCCTTGACAGCATTGATCGACATCATCGCTGCGGCAAGATCAGTATCGAGTTTCCCATAAACCGGTGCCCCCAGTCCCGGCGGGGGACGAATTGCGCGGCATTCGATGATGGCACCGACCGATTCACCTGCGCGACGGATGGCGTCAAGTCGTGTCGCCCATTTCTCGGCCGCCGCCGCATCGGGGCACCAAAAGGGGTTCCGGTCAATTTCGTCATCATCAGCAAGATCGGCTGCAATCCGCAAGTCTCCCATCTGCACCATATAACCCCGGATCCTGGTCCCTGGGGCGAGCGCGTTCACGACCCGCCGGGCAATACCACCGACGGCAACCCGTGAGGCGGTTTCCCGCGCCGATGAACGCCCTCCCCCGCGGTAATCTCGAATGCCATATTTTTGCCAATATGTGATGTCCGCGTGGCCCGGGCGAAATCTATCGGCAATATCAGAATAATCCTTTGACCTGGTGTCACGGTTGCGGATCATGAGTTGAATGGGCATGCCGGTGGTTTTTCCCTCAAAACAGCCTGAAAGGATCTCGACACGATCAGATTCACGCCTTTGCGTGGTGAATCGATTTTGTCCCGGGCGGCGGCGATCAAGCCAGTGCTGAAGATGAATGTCACACAGATCGATTCCGGGCGGGCATCCATCCACAGTCACACCAATTGCCACTCCATGGCTCTCGCCCCAACTCGTATAGCGAAAGATCCGCCCGAAACTATTGGTCGACATGCCCCGTCAACCCCTGTTGGCCACACCGGATGAACAGGCGCTCCAAAACGGTATCACATCGCATGTGACGATACGGAAAACCTGCTGGGTTGGAAAACCAGGCCCCTCATCCCCAAATGCATGTCGGTGCCTTGCCACTTCATCTGCCCTTCTCGCCATCATCATCTCCATCACCGTTGCTCAACCTGCTATTGTCACCAACTGCATCGCATGACCCTGTCTCTGCCCGTACCATACAAACAGCTTTACCGGGTTTTGCAAGGTGAAGCCTATTTCGATGGTTCGAAAATGAAACATTTTTGAAATCCCTGGTGGCAGTCAGTTAATCTATGACCTGTGTATTTTCGTAATCAACCCGCGACTTGCTTCTATCAGGCCTGTGGTCATTTTCCATCATTGCTGCATGGCGCATTCCATAATAGTGAGGACAAGTCCGCTGGCGAAGTTGATCACAGCAGAATCCGGATCAGGAGCGCGCTCAACTGTGAAATGTGCCAAGATTTCTGACAGAAGTCTGTATCCATGAGTTTTTCCCTGTCATCGGACGATCTCGCCTGTCGGCCACTCACCGCCCTCGATTTCGTGTCGTTTGATATTGAAACAACGGGATTGGATCCCAAACGCGCCCGCACGATTGAAATCGCGGCGGTTCGCTTTCATCACAATCGTGTCATCGAAGAGGATTTCTTCCAGTCGCTGGTTGATCCTGGCGTACCGATTCCTCCCAGCTCAGCAAAAATACACGGGCTCACAGATGCCGATGTCGCGGGTCGCGCGGAATTCAAGCAGGTTGTGCGTGAATTTGCCGAATGGGCCGGGCCCAGTGTCTTTGTCGGTTATGGATCTGATTTCGACGTGGCCGTCCTCCGCGCGGAACATGAACGGTTTGGTATATTGTGGTCTCCATTGCGCACAGTTGATGTCTTGCCCCTTGTTCAGATCGCTGGGCTTAATCTCAGCAATTTCGGATTGGAAACAGTCGCCAAGAAGCTCGGCATTGCGATCACAGGTCGCCACCGTGCCTTGTCCGATGCGATCATGACTGCCGAGGTTTTTGCCAGCCTGATTCCCCGGCTGAAACAGGCTGGTGTGACGACGCTGGCAGAAGCCGAGCGTGCGGCTGCCAAAAGTCCGAATCCGCCTTCCGGTTTACGACAGGATCCGGTCGGCAAACCGCCTGTACCCACTGGCATGGACAGTTTTCCATTTCGCCGTCGTGTCCGCGCGGTGATGACATCACCAGCAATGGAAATTGGCAGAAATGAGACGATATCGACGGCCATCGACAAGATGGCGAAGGATCGTATCTCGTCACTCATTGTTCGCTTGCCGGAACCGACCTCCCTTGGCATCATAACATCCGGAGACGTCATCGCGGCCATTGCCAAAGACGGTTCCATCGCGCTATCCAGATCAATTGGTGATTATTGCTCGCGTGAATTGCAGACTGTCACCGACCGCGAGTTTCTCTATCGCGCAATCGTCGAAATGAAGACCAGAAATGTCCGTCATCTTGGTGTTGTGGATGAGAATGAAAATCTTGTCGGTGCCTTAACAGGTCGCGACCTTTTCCATAAACAGGGCAAAGATGCCATCTCTCTGGGTAGCGAAATCCAGTTGGCTGGCTCAGCTTCTGAATTGGCACGTGTCTGGTCCGACCTTTCCACGGTTGCCAAAGTATTGGCAAGTCAAGCCGTCGCGCCCCGCCGCATCAGTGCGATCATTTCGCGCGAACTGCGTGCCATGACCAAGCGCGCATGTGAACTGGCAGAGATTGAGATCGGAACACCGCCAACAAGATACGCAATGCTTGTTCTCGGCTCTGCCGGGCGCGGCGAGAGTTTACTCGCCATGGATCAGGACAACGCAATTGTCTTTGCTGACGGAGCTGACGAAACAGCCGATAATTGGTTTGCCGAATTCGGCAGGCGGGTTTCAGAAATACTTGATGAAGCTGGTGTGAGATTTTGTGATGGTGGAATCATGGGCTCCAATCACGAATGGCGGAAAGATGTCAGCGGTTGGACCGACACTGTACAGAAGTGGTTGAGCCACACGCGCAAGGAGGACATTCTGAATGCGGATATTTTCTTCGATGCCATGACGGTACACGGCGATTCTCTGATGGCTTCGGCAATGTATCGCGCCGCCCTCAAGAGCGCACAAGATGCACGGCCTTTTCTGCGACTGCTTGCCCGGCGCGCCAGCGAGTTTGATAATCCGATGGGATTTATGGGCCGTTGGCGCCTTGATGACAAAGGCCGCATTGATCTCAAGCGATGCGGGATCATGCCGATTTTTTCAGCCGCAAGAGCCGTGGCACTTGAACATGGTATCAACCATCGGTCCACCTACCGTCGTCTGAGTGAATTCAAGGACATGCATCCTGAATTCGCCCAGACTTGCGATGATCTCAGTCTGGCGCACGGCACCATGCTCGGAGTCATCCTCAACCAACAATTGCGGGATTTTGATAAAGGAATTCCACTATCAAGCCGTATCATTCCCGGTGATCTTGATCCCCTCGAGACACAACAATTGAAATGGTCTCTTGGCAGGGTTCCACAGGTTACGGCATTGCTTGGTGTGCCGTCCTCCTGACCGGACCCTCATGCCTCTCGGAGCACGGTAACGCACCCGGCGAGATCGTCAATCCATTCAGGAATGTACCGGCACCGGAATGTTCCGTTTCAAATTGAAACGGTTAACGTATTGATCAGTCGGTGCCGTAACGCTTCTTGACCGGCGCCCAGATCGTCTTATTGGTGTAGTAAAGCATCACCGACATAACCACCAAGAGCAGAACGGCAACAAAACCCATCTGGCGACGAGCCATCAATTTCGGTTCGGCCGACCACATGAGGAACGCTGCCAGATCCATCGACATCGCCTCCAGCGAATTGTCGGAACCATCGGCATATTCGACCCAACCATCCTCGAGCGGCGGTGCCATGGAAATCCAGCCGCCGGCAAATGCCGTGTTCTCGTAAAGAAAGGTTCCTGCTTCTTCTTTCTCCTCACCCGTATAACCGGTCATCAGGGCTACAATATATTCAGGCCCGCCGATCCCCCGAAACAGCTGATTCAAGCCCGTACCGTACGGCCCGGAAAATCCGGCACGCGCCTTTGTCATCAGCGATAAATCCGGGGCGCCTACTGAGTCATTGGCAGGAAAATGATCGGTCGGTCTTGCTGCCCGGAAATCGTCAATGACAGGATCATACAGTTCGTATTGTTCTGCGAATGCCTTCACTTCATCTGGACTGAGTCCGGGACCATCGGGATCACCAAGAGTCCGGAAAGGAACAAATTTGAGACCGTGGCAGCCGGCACAAACTTCCTGATAGACCTGCAGGCCGCGCTGCAATTGAGTCTGATCGAAAGTTCCAAATGGGCCTTCAAAAGAGAAGCTGACATCCTTGACCTCGCCGGCACCACCGGCGGCATAGACCGGACCTGCCAGAAGCAATGCCACGAGAGTTGCTTTGAACATTGTTAAACTCCGTCTGCGTGTCACTCGGTCTGGCCAGCAACTGCCATTGACTGTGGATGCTGCGTATCAAAATCATCTTCGATCGACAGGGGCAACGGATCCGGTTTTTCCAGGAGCCCGAGCAAGGGCAGGATAATCAGAAAATATGCAAACCAGTAGGCTGAACCGATCAACGAAATGATCGCATAGATTCCTTCTGCCGGACGCGCGCCGGCCCAGGTCAATACGATGAAATTGATCACGAATAATGCAAACCACCACTTCAACATGGGGCGATAGCGTCCCGAACGAACTGAGGATGTGTCGAGCCAGGGAGCCAGCGCCATCACCAAAAGCGAGCCGAACATCGCCATGACTCCAAAAAACTTGGCATCGATGATCCCGCCAGTGACAAAACTGGTAAACTGGACCACCCAGACATCCTCGGTGAAAGCCCGAAGAATGGCGTAGAAAGGCAGAAAATACCATTCGGGAACGATATGTTCGGGTGTCGCAAGAGGGTTGGCCTCAATATAATTGTCGGGATGGCCCAGATAGTTGGGCATAAATCCAACAATTGCAAAGAAAACGACAAGGATGACACTGAGTGCGAATAAATCCTTGATCACGAAATACGGCCAAAAGGGCAAAGTGTCACGATCTGCCTCGGCACGGGAGGCCCGCCGGACCTCCACTCCGGTCGGATTGTTATTACCGGTGGTATGGAAAGCCCAGATATGCACGATTGCCAATCCGAGAATAACGAACGGCAACAGATAATGCAGCGAGAAGAATCGATTCAGCGTCGGATTCTCGACCGATGGCCCGCCTAACAACCAGGTTTGAACAGCGTCGCCGATGCCCGGAATCGCACCAAACAGTCCGGTAATCACCGTCGCCCCCCAGAAGGACATCTGACCCCAGGGCAGAACGTAGCCCATAAATGCCGTACCCATCATCGCCACATAGATCAGCATACCAATGATCCATGTCACTTCACGCGGTTCCTTGTAAGAACCGTAATAAAGAGAGCGAAACATATGGATATAGACAGCCAGGAAGAATAGTGATGCACCGTTCTGATGCAAGTATCGCAAGGCAAATCCGCCATTAACGTTGCGCATGATATGTTCGACACTGGCGAATGCCAGATCCACATGCGGTGTATAATGCATTGCCAATACGATGCCTGTCACGATTTGCATGACCAGACAAAACATCAGTACAATGCCCCAAATCCACCACCAGTTCAGATTTTTTGGTGTCGGAATGAACAGGGCATCATATATCAGGCTGATGATCGGGAGCCGCCGATGCAGCCATTTTTCGGGACGAGATTTGGGTTGGTAGCTGTCGTGGGGAATGCCGGACATAAAAAATTCCTATCCGAGTCGGAGTGTCGTGTCGTCAATAAACTCAGCTTTCGGGACGGGCAGATTTTGTGGTGCTGGTCCCTTGCGAATACGCCCTGAGAGATCATAATGTGACCCATGGCAGGGGCAGAACCAGCCATTGAACTCACCCGCATCGGCGAGCGGAACGCATCCCAAATGTGTACAGACACCAATCATCACCAACCATTCGCCTGATTCATCAAGAACCCGATTGTTGTCATCCGCAGAATCACCGGAATCAATGTTTGCATTGCGCGCCAGCGGATCAATGAGGAGATTCATGTCCACATCGCGCACTGTGGCGATTTCGTCTTCGGTGCGACGACGGATAAATACCGGTTTGCCAAGCCATTTCACCGTCAATTGTGTACCGGGCTCAACTTCTGAGACATCGACCTCAATAGACGACAAAGCCTGAACATCGGCACTGGGATTCATTTGATCAATGAGTGGCCAGACTGCTGCCCCGCCGACGACAGCACCAGTCGCGCCAGTTGCATAATAGATGAAGTCACGGCGTGTACCTGGCTGGGTTTCAGCGTGAGACAAATTCAGCTCCCTCAATTCCGTCCGGCAATCTTGCGGCGACCAGTGCCACCAGCCGAGCGCGGCGACTCATACAGACGAATATACATCTCGTCCAGTCCTGGAATTTGTTCACGGAAATTCCCATTCATTCATGGCTCAACCGGTTTGCAATGGTCATTTGGTGGATGGTGTCGTGGCGGGGTGCGTTGCCAGATCTCAATGAGTCCACACCAGAATAATGTCTCGGCTTCTGATCGGGTCATGCCTGCGTGGGGCGGTCAGGGCCGACCACAAAGTGAGTTTTATATTGGTTCGTGGCGTGCCGATTGACATGCCGGACAGGCGATCTGCAGGATGTGATTGACCCGAAAGGCCCATATCATGAGATGAGGAGGATTGGGATGCAGCAACACGTAGCTTACCGGCGCTGGAAAAGACTTCCGTTGTCTGCGGCTGCTCGTACGACTAGCAGGGCAGTGAGCTGGTACGCGGGAGCCGGAGTCCATGAACCACCAGACATCAATGAACGTCTCTGCGGGGGAGATCGGCATAAGTGTTAACTTGTTTGCATACAATTTTCAGGAGAGTCCCGCAAAGTGTGGGGCATCCGACATGCGAGACTCTTGGCACCATCACAGATCCAATGCAATTGCCCCACACTTTGCGGGACTCTCCTATATTGGGTGGCATCGTATAGTTTGTACCTTCAGCTCCGTTAAGGGGTAACAAAGAGAGAACGGTGGTGTGTGGGCATCAGGCTGTCCATCTGTGTCCGGGTCTGATGTTGAGGGACGGGTTGTGAAGGTGTAGCGGGCGGATTGACGGGGTTGGGAGCAGCAGGGCAATGGACAGAATCAAGCGGGAAGAGTAGACCGAGCGGGTCCTGGCCTACCTCAATCATGCCGAGTGTCGCTGCACCTATCACGTACTGGCCGGCATTCTCCGTGTCCATGATCTGGGTGTCTGGCCGTATCTCGGCAAACGCCGCCCCTACGCGTCACGGTTTGTGCGGAAGGACGCAGGCCTGCCACGGGATATGTGCCGGATCAGCTGGCCAAGGGACTCTGTGACGGCCCGGAGCCCATCACCTGCCCCAAGAAGTTGCGGCAGTTGGTGAAGCTGGCTGAAGAGCCATTCAATACCAGGACCACCCTTGTGTTCCCATGGAACTGTTGGCGGCCCTCCCCCAATCCCCGCTCGGGTGGCCTATTGACTGCTCCGTTCGGGCCGGGTGTCTACGAATTGCGCAATTGTCAAACGGGCGAGCCGGATGTCCTCCCTCCTACCTCGCCCGCTGGGGACCGGCACCCGGAACAACATCGAGAAGCGTACGTACGTCTGCAAGTACCTTGGCGATATTGACTACCGCACGAAACCCTGCGTTGACAGCACCGCAGCGGTAAAGGAGGAAGATCGGCTCCGAGAGCGCGGGCAACGTTACCCCTTCCCGACCTGAGCCTATGGCCGGAAAGCCATTTCTTGGTCCTTGCCAATAGAAGGGGATTATGACAGATGGCCATCTCCATCAAAAACACCTTGAAATGGGTTGAGGTACGGAGTTGCAGGAGGTGTTTTCCTAAGTTCCTTTTGAGGCCCTCAATCAATGATTTCCAATTCATCCAATCCTTCCATCGCTACTCCTCTTCTTTCTGACAATGATCGAAAGGCAGAGTTGTCGTTTGCCTATCTCTCCGCACTTGCCGCCAAGGCTGGGTACACATGTCAACGGGGACCGCTACCTGATGTGGACAGCATTGATGCCACCGTCCGGACGGGCGATCCAATGCGGACACAGTTCGATGTTCAACTCAAGTCAACCGCCTCGCCGCAAATTGGAGACGACGGTGATCTCCGTTTCCCACTGAAAATAAAACTATAATGATTTGATTGCTGATCGAGCAACACCCTTGTACCTCCTTGTCCTTGAGCTCCCATCAGCAGAAGCGGATTGGCTACAATGCACAGTTGAATCCCTGATCATGAAAAAATGTCTTTGGTGGACATCCCTGTTGGGGTTAAATCCGGTAACGAATCAGTCAAAGAAGACGATCAGTATTCCGATAAGCCAGCGACTAGGTCCGGCGGGCTTAGATCCCATCCTGGTGGATTTGAAAGAGAGCGCCCCATGAGTGATCAGGCAATTATTGAGATCGCTGGTGTCGTTGATCCCTTGGGCGCACGGGCATATCTGACGCAACACGGTTGGGACAGGGTCGACCCTTCTCATAACGGAGCCATGGATGTCTACGCGCTTGATGACGCGATTGTGCATGTGCCCACTTCAAGACATTATGCGGACTACACAACGCGGATTCTGCAGCTCGCGCAAACAATTGGTCAAACGGAGAAGCGGCCTCAATCCGCAATCCTCAAAGACTTGTCATTAGCAGGAATGGATCTCGTTCGGGTTCGGTTGCCCCAAGCATCCGAGGATCATTCCATTCCTCTCCGGGAAGGTGCAACCCTTTTGGGTGAGGCAGTTAATCTTTTGTTGGCCGCTGCTTGTGCGGCGTTCCAGCCCGGACAGAAACGGTTCCGTGCAGGGAGCAACCAGCGGGCAACGGAATGCATCCAAACAGTCAGATTGGGTCAAACTGAACCAGGTAGTTTCGTTGTGAATTTGTTGGTACCGATCTCGCCATCACTTGCCGAACAAGAACCCTTGCTTGACCTTGAACCGGACGGACGGCTGATGACCCAGACTCTTGTCTCTGGCCTGCAGGCGGCGCAAGAAGCGATGGTCCTGGTCAATCGTGGAGAAAAGATTGCCGCATTTGAGGAACGAGTCTCTCGGGGCATCACCGCCAATCTGTGCCAATCTGTCGCCACATTGATCGAAGTCGGCAAAGGGTTGGACGTCTCGGTGTGCTGGGCATTGACGCGAGAAATCCCAAGGACACAGAATAGCAAGCAGGCCAAGGCAACATTCATGCCTTCCGCCGCTGGTATCCTTCATGAGGCCGCAACAATTCTCGGTGATCAGCAGGAGCGTTGCAACGAGCGTATTGAGGGCTTTATCTCTGCCCTGAATCGTGATCGGTCTCAGGCGAAAGGCCGTGTAACCATCAAGGCATTCATTAACAACAGAATGCGGTCAGTGACGGCAACATTCCCTGAATCTGACTATTCCAAGATCACCGACGCCCATGACAAGAGGATGACTGTCTCTCTGGAGGGAGATCTTCATCGGGAGGGACAACGTTGGCACCTTGAATCTCCACGGAACCTTGTTGTCAGTGAGGATGAGGATTGAGCGAACTGGGTGTGTTCCAGATTTTGAATTAAGAGAGTCCCACAAAGTGTGGGGCCATTCAGGCGGTCATTCGGGTGTCTGCGTGGGTTGCCAGACCGGGATACCAGTACGCGAATGTGTCACGCATGGTGATATGGAACCCGTCGGGGATATGTTCTGATGCCGGGGCCATGAACGGGGCGCCCGGCTGAGGTTTGCGCGGGCGCAGCCATCCTGACAGATGATCCCCAGGGCGTGGGCAAGGTGATCGATGCGTTGCGGTCTCTCCAGCGGAAAAGCCCCGGGCACAGCGAGATCACCACCGCCATGCGCACTGTTCGCAGCCACCGCCAGCGGATGCGCGATCAAGCGTCCCGCGATACTGGTGCCCCATGGGCAACGACCCCACCAAGGAGGCGGCAAACACAATGATCGTTAACACCCGGCTCAAATCAGGACGCTTTGACAACGTCTGGGCCCAACTGACCCACAGACGGCGCCACGACAGCACCTGTCCCGCCTCGGCCAACGACAATCGCACGCCCCTCGCCAGGGTCGCCTGATGATTTACCCGAAGCAACCCATCAGGAATCAACCAGGGTCCAAACCCAGCCATAGGGGAATCACTCCCTTGTCACCTCTGACCGTTCCATTCATCGATGCAGACCGATAACGTCCAATTCCTGAAGTCATCAACTTTGTCGGAGCGATAATGATACTCGAACGAATGGCTTGCAACCGGGCAATCGTCCTGTCCTTCGGGGCATCAATCGCGTTGTTCCTTGCATTTCGGTGGGTTCATGTCGGGGTCGGAGACGGGCCCCTTCTCGACACGTTGCTGAATGGCAGCACCACGCGATCCCGTCTGGCTGAAATGTCGGCGAAGGAGATCAATCGACATTTGATTGGAACACTGACAATTGATATGCTCTATCCCGCAGCCTACGGAACGCTTCTGGCAGGCTTGCTGTTTCGACTCGGCGGCATCTGGCGGACGCCGCTTGCGATACTACCGCTTGTCGGCGCACTTCTTGATGTGATGGAGAACGTTGTGCAAGCCATAGCACTTGCTGGTGGGCCTGATCTTCTGGACGCGAAGATCATTCTCACCGGACCAAAATTTGCATTCTTTGTGCTCAGCGCGGGCCTCATCACCATTCTTGCACTCTTTGCATTGATCAGACATCTCGCAAGGTGGTACCGAGGCGCACCTTGATGAAGTCCTTGTGCGGATTTCTGTAGAGAGAAGAGCGTCGCAAAGTGCGGGCCACGGTCCAGATGATATCTGTTGCCAAATCTGACGGTGACGGTTGCATCCCGGAATTCGCCGGGGCGGTCATGAATGTCTGACTGACCTCCCGATAGCCCTCTATTGGCAGGTCCATTGGCAAAGTCGGAACGACAGCCGCCAAAGCTTGTCATGATCATGCCTGGCTGGACGATTTCCACTTTTGCCCTGACTCTTTCCAGTTCGTGGTGCAACGCGATGGGTCAGGCCGGAGCAAGGGCGAAGCCCGTGCGGAGGAACAACCCCCGGCGTGCCGATATGCTCACAATTGTCGCTACCGGGTTTCCATTTTAGTTTCTTGTAACTATTCAGGTTCTTGTTGGGTCTTTCTGGTCCGCACGGCGGTTCAGGACATTTCAAGTCGCTTGATGAGTTCATCCGGCGGGGCCCGCAGTGTTTCCAGCAGGTTCCAGCCCGGCTTGCGGGCGGTGTCCAGCACGGTCCGCAGCACCGCATGGTTCTGCGCTCCAGTCGTGCTGCGGAAGCTGCCGGAGATTTTCTGCTGCACCTTGAGGGGGCGCAGCGCCCGCTCGGCTTCGTTGTTGGTGGCGGGAACCGTGGGGTCGCGGGTGAACCGCAGCACGCCCTCCCGGTTGTCTTGCAGCCGCAGCACCAGGTTGTGGCCCCGTCGTCGTTTCCGTCGGCCCCGGCGCCCTTTCGCGGGCGGCGGTGGCCGGGATTCGTGCCAGGCGAGGCGTCCGCGCACGCGGATGCCGGTCTCGTCCATATGCTTGACGGGCGCCGCCGCCACCGCGTCCCGGACATGGAGGGCGAGGCCTTCGAGGCCTTCGGTGGCACGTGCGACCATGTTCATGACCGTTCCCTGTGATCGCTGGACACCGAACAGATCGATCAGCGTCTGGCGCAGCCGCTGCACCGGGACCAGCTGGGCGACACGCAGATCAACGACCCGGGCGGTCAGCCGGGGACCGGACTGAACCGGGGCGGTCACCCCAGCGGGAAAGTGTGCCCGGGTGGTCACGCCGCAGGCGGGACAGACACACCGATGGGCCCGATGCGCGGTCACCTGGAGCGGAGGAGGCTCCGGAAGGTCATGGACCTGACGGGCCGCGGACCCGACGGACATCCCGGCGTCCAGGGCCGCGCCACAGCCCGTGCAGGTGGCGGGATAGTGATCTGCGATGACGTCGGGGTGTTCGGAACGGCGCAGCGTGCCGCCGGGGTGGCCCCTCTGTCCACCCGGCTTGCGGTCGCTGGCGCGGCGACGGGACCGCTGCCGCAACACCTCCGCCGTCGGTTGGGTCAGCCCATCACGCGACGGAGGCTTGCCACTGTTGGAACTGTCAAGCCCGAGGCGGCGCTCCAACTCCGCGATGCGCGCGGCCTGAACGGCAATCACAGCATCACGATCCGCGAGGGCCGCCGTCAAAGCAGAGACCCGATGGGCCCATGACTCAAGATCGTCAATCATTCCTGACACGAAATCCCTGCCCTGTCTGCTGCCTGTCACCGCGGCTTCTGCCGTCTTGGGGACCAAACTTATGGGGACACAACACACAGTGTCAAATGAGACGCAACGGACAGGGAGTACCGACCCGAAAAGAACCTGAATAGTTACAGTTTCTTTTTATAAAAATGCCGCCAGTTAAGGCGGTTGTTGAGGTGGTGGCTCCGTAGCGACACTACGGGGGATTTTTGTTAAATTGTTGTAATTGTTGGTGAATTTTGGCTACCTATGTATATAAGCTCCTAAATTTGGGAATTATATACAAAGGTCCTATGACTGCGGCGGTGTTTCGCTTGCGGCCGATGCGCTTCGGGTAAACCCATGCAGCGTCATCAACAAGACACAGAATAGAACTGGTTTCACGTCCTTGACTGATGGACTCAATGACATCACCCTGAATCCGGGCATCGCTATGCGCCGATCTATTGCACTGGCTGGCGCGACAGACCATAAAGATGCATCGATACGGAAAGGATGAGCATGTTGAGGCGAGATGCGCTGAGATACCGGGCAATACCACTTCCCGATCGTATCACGATGGCGGACACGGACATGCGTGAAGCCGCGCAGGCGTTTTACGCACGCATGAAGTCACGCCATACGGTACGCGAATTCACCGACCGCGCAGTCCCACGCGAGATCATCGAATGGGCAATCCGCACGGCGGGCACGGCGCCTTCCGGCGCCAACCATCAGCCCTGGCATTTTGTGGCGGTCAGCGACCCGTCAATAAAGGCGTGTATCCGCGATAAAGCGGAGGAGGAAGAACAACGTTTTTATGCTGGAGGTGGCGGGGATGAGTGGATCAAGGCACTGGAACCCATGGGCACGAATGCGGAGAAATCGCACCTGACCGTTGCACCTTGGTTAATCGTCGTTTTCGCACAGCGCTGGGGTGAATTCAAGAACGGTGAGCGTTTTAAGAATTACTACGTGCCCGAAAGCACAAATATTGCTATCGGCTTCCTGCTGGCCGCACTACATCATGCCGGATTGTGTATGCTCACGCACACGCCAAACCCGATGAAATTCCTGACCCCTGTTCTCCGGCGCCCTGCCTCCGAGAAACCCGCGATGATCATTGCAGTCGGACACCCGGCGGAGGATGCGACGGTACCGGCGGCGGCAAAGCTGAAGAAGCCAATCAGGGAAATCTCGACCTTTCTGTCGTGACGGAATGCTTTTGCTGGCGCATTCACCATAGCATGCAGCTCGCAAGTCAACCGAATTCTTTCCGAGACCCTGCGCAAATTCATGTCTGCCATGTGCGAACCCAAGTGAAATCACCTGTCACTGCTCATAAGCGGACTCCGGCGAGCCGTGCGCCATCACTTTCCACGAACCGCGCTTCGATGATCTGTCCTGTGGCCAGTGGCTCGGCAAATTCAACCTGTGCAAACTGCTCGGCGCGGCCAAGAAAAGGAGTTTCCATCAATACATTTCCTCTTCGTCCGACCCACCTCTTCAAAAGGCTCTTGATCTGGAACTGTCCCAATTGACGAAGCATGGATGCACGTTTGTGAATCACTGCGCCGTCGACCTGTGGCATGTGGGCGGCTGGCGTTCCTTGCCGTTGACTGTAGGGGAAAATATGTAGCCATGTCAGGTTGCATTCCTCGACCAGCCGCAGCGAGTTATCAAACATGGTTTCTGTCTCGGTCGGAAATCCTGCAATCAAATCAGCCCCGAACGTTATGTCCGGTCGACGCGTCGCTAGCTTTGCGCATAAGTCGATCACGTCTTCGCGGGCGTGGCGTCGCTTCATACGTTTGAGAATAAGATTGTCACCGGATTGGACTGACAAATGCAAATGCGGCATGAGCCGAGGGTCAGTTGCCATCAATTCCACGAACTGGTCGTCGAGCTCGACCGGATCAACTGAAGAGACACGCAGGCGCCGCAGGTCCGAAACCTGGTCGAGAATTGACTGTACCAAGTCACCAAGCCGGGGTGAGTCTGGCAAATCCGTACCCCACGCCGTAATATCAACACCCGAGAGGACAATTTCATTAAAGCCGTTGGCAGACAAAACCTGCGCTTGCTCAACAATATCAGCGAGCGCAACAGATCGAGAATTGCCCCTGCCATAAGGAATAATGCAGAAAGTGCACCGATGATCGCAGCCATTCTGAATTTGGATTTGCGCCCGGCTGCGCGACCCGAACCCGGAAATCATCGTGTTGCGACTGGGTGCAGTCATGATGTCGGGAACCATGTCCTGCAGAGCGCGCCGGGCAGAGATGTCATCCCAAGCTTCTGGGTCGAGTTTACGGGAATTACCCAAGATCGTGTCAACTTCAACCATCGCGTTGAATGACTCGGAGTCGATTTGAACCGCACAACCCGTTGCAACCAGGTGAGATCCGGGACGTTCCCGGCGCATCCGGCGGATGGCCTGTCGCGATTTGCGCACAGCCTCTGCCGTAACGGCGCAGGTATTGACGACCGTCACATCCTCAAGTCCCTTCTGGCGAACGATCTCCCGCATAGCTTCGGACTCAAAACCATTCAGGCGACAGCCAAGATGGATAAACCTTTTCGGTGATTGCTGGCTCAAAGTTCCACACCGAGTTCAGCGGACAGGATGCCTTCGAAAACGAACGCAGTCGGCCCTGTTTTCCAGACGCCGCTCTCCCGCCAGTCAATCTCCAAAATCCCCCCATCTGTCTCAACAGGCACGCATCGCGCCGCCAATCCACGCCGGTTGGCAGCAACGGCTGCGGCGCAAGCACCGGATCCTGAAGCCAGCGTGATGCCGGTACCACGTTCCCAGATACGCAACCGCAAGCGGCCATCCGACTTGACCTCGACGAATTCCACATTGGTTCTTTCCGGGAACAGTGCATGCCTCTCAATTCGTGGACCGACATCTTCCAGTTGGACCAAATCGATATCCTGCACAAAAAAGATGCAATGCGGATTACCAAGACTGAGGGCAGTCGGGTTGTTTTCGAGTGGCAGATGCAGCGTGTCGCTTGCCGTAGCCAATGGAATATCTTGCCATGCGAACTCAGGATGCCCCATATTGACCCTGAATCTTCCATCTCCAACTGACTCACATGTGAGATGTCCTCGTGGAGTTTCCAGCACGACTTGTGCCTGACAGCGCTCTTCGCTCAGCAATCGCGCAACACAGCGTGTAGCATTCCCACAAGTTGCGGATTCTGATCCATCGCAATTCCAGAACCGTACACCCGCATCGCATGACTCGGATTCAAGGATCACCGCAAGCTGATCATATCCCACTCCCCGGCGCCGGTCACCGAGAAGGATTGCCAGTTGTGAAAAATCCTGGTCACGCTGGCCGCGTGCATCAACAATGACAAAATCATTGCCCAAACCGTGCATCTTGACAAATTTCATGGATTTCAGCGACCAAACGATGACATATAAGAGCGTTCAAACTAGTGTGGTTTGACCTTGTTGACCATATAATTTGGTCGAGTTAGAATTATATTCCTGCTCGGCGACAGATTTTGCCGCAGTCATACATTGATAGTGGGCCCGTAGCTCAGTTGGTAGAGCAACTGACTTTTAATCAGTGGGTCACAGGTTCGAATCCTGTCGGGCTCACCAAGCTATCAAGGTATCTATTCCCGTAGCGGTGAGGCGGTTGACGCCCATTCTTGGTGTTGTCGTTATGAGATGAACTCGTCAGGGTCTATTGGCACTGTTTGCAGCAAGTCTCACCCTTGTTTTCCGGCTGTTGAGGCCTCGTCTCCGCTCAAGATCAGAATGACGCACAAATGAAAACGCAACTCCCCGGCGCAACGCATCAATCAACGAGTTATACGCCGTCTAACTCGAACCGAGGAAGAATTCCTTAAAATAGTGCCATCACATGCTTTGCGGGAACGCCCGCTTTCACGGATCCCTCAGTTCAAGAGAGTACCGCAAACTGTGGGGCAATTGCGTTTGATCTGTGATGGTGCCAAGAGTCTCACATGTCGGATGCCGCGCAGTTTACGGCACTCTCCTATATCGAATGAGTAAAGAGATTCATGGTTTCAGAAGCGCACACCGAAGAGCCAAAACGCCATACACAATCAAAAGCCCCGCTGTCGTTTGTCACAAATCACTTCAGTGGGTGCCCTTGATTTTGCGCACTTTTGTCTCGTGTTCTATCACACATCACTTCAGTGAATTGTCACAAATGCGTTCAATCTGTTGCAGCGGACAGGGATCGGTCATGGACATAGAGAACGTCCCGAGGGCGGTGTTCCTGTTGACGAATTACGGACGATTGGCGGCCTCACTCTTGACATTGGGCGACATGTCCGGGTGCGCGGCCTATCCTTGATTGACAAGGGTTTTGCGGGGCGAGGTGTGCGATTGTCGTTGGCCGAGAGGTGGGCCTGGGCGTGTCGCCATCTATGGGGCAGTTGGGCCCAGACGTTGTCAAAGCGTCCTGATTTGAGCAGGGCCCGGAAGGTGAGAACACCCTGGCCACCGGCACGGCCCCAGCGCTGGCCGCTGCGCTTGAGACGGGTGTTGACGATCATTGGGGGCTTATATACATAGGTAGCCAACTGCTACCATCTAAACCACTGATTTCATTGTTTTTTCTGTGCCCAACAGTCCTCAATTCTCCAAAATTCTTACCCGGCAACAACCTCCAAACTGTCGCTACCGGGTTTCCATTTTAGTTTCCTTTCATAAAAATGCCGCCAGTTAAGGCGGCTGTTGAGGTGGTGGCTCCGTAGCGACACTACGGGGACTTTTGTTAAGTTGTTGTAATTGTTGGTGAATTTTGGCTACCTACGTATATAAGCTCCAAATTTTAATCATTTTGCATAAACAGAAACAGGTAACGGAATTCGATCTTTGATTTCTTTAATATCTTCCTTGATGCCGGTGATTCGTTCTTCGATCACTTCGATCTGTTTGGAGTTTTCGTTAATCTCGTTTTTTAAATCTTGAGATGCGCTGTGAATTTCTTCCTTCAAATCTGACGCTATATTTGCATTGTCGAGTTTGACTTCTCCGATCTTTCCGACAATATGATTTGTTATTCCTACGAGGGCTATTGCAGCAGCCAGCACAAGTCCGAGAGCTGCCGCATTGTCTTTAATCCAACTCCAAATCGCTTTGTGTTGGCTGACTTGAGGGCTGGCAACTGCGGTTGATTCTGCAGATGCTGATCTTTTAGGTTCAGTCATTGCGAATGAATTCCCACAGGCTTGCATTAGCATATCCAGACAGTTCGGCGCGCCGGCATTGGATGACAACACCATCGTAGCCTTTATCATTGTCATCTTTGGTTATGATGCCCATTTTTCTTGCAATGTAATGAGGGTCGGCGTTGATGCGCACAAAAACAGCTATCGGCTCATATGAGACGTACGCGTTGGGATCGATACTTTTGGCCCGTTCAACAAAATCGGCGGGTGTTTTAGATAATGGAATGACGGCATAGGTTTTCATGAGCAGATTCTCTTAGGGGCTGGTTCAGGAAAGGGGCAGAACATTTTGGGCCTCCTCAACAATGTATGTGATGCACAAACTCACTTTTGTATCGTACGATACAATACCGCAAAACCCTGCAGAACCGTCGGAAGCCCGATGTCGGATCGGGCAAATAATGTTGGGCGCCAGAAAGATGCCGCAGGTTGTACCGTCCGGTTAACGTGTCATTTTACACCAAGCCGGAATCGCCCTCATGTCTCTCTATACGGAGATTGACAAGATTTTCGTCATAATAAGGGCCTGAATTAGGCAAATATCGAGGAGGCATGCGCCTGGCTTGATCAAGCAGGATTTTCTCCATTAAGCGATTTGCCTTCTTTCGCTTTTGGCTTGTCTCGGCGGCGCTCTGCCTTGGCTTTTCTTGGCTTTTCATGTTTGTCTTCCGTTGTGTCGCGTTGGTAGAGATAGGTAATATTTTTAATAGTTGTGGGTCCCAAGCTTGGAATCCGGCACGCATTCCCCAGATTTTCAATCATTGATTTTTCTTGTGGATTGACCTCACGGACGTTCTTGAAAAGACTTTGTGCTTCAGTGAGATCGATAACAAAACTATGATCTGGGTAGGTTCTTCTGGCCAGTAAATCTATGCTCCTTTCTTCCATATTGTTGGAATTGTTGTTTAAGCGCCTACAGTAATCCACTCCAATGCGCATTGCTCGTTGCCGAGATCCAGTCTCTTCTGGGTCAATCTTTGCAAAAATTTGCGCGTACAACGCACCAACAATTTCAGATGCTGAATGGGATGCCGTATGAAACGAAACAATTCCACTGCTTGCGCCGGTTATGTCTTGAATCAACGTATGAAACAGCTTGGTCGCGCGTACTTCTAAAGTTGTCAGAGCTTCGTCGATATTCAAGCCTGAAACTTGGCCAGCCAGATCGTCGGACTTGGTGAGCTGAACATCTAGGGGGCCAAGCTCGCCGTAAGGGCTAAAGACCAGCTCTTCAGCTCCAACAGCAATGACTGTCCCAGCGCTTTTGCAAAGTCCAGCAATGCAAACTTTATAGCTCCCGTATAAGGTCTGCAGATAACGGGCAATCTTGTAGGCTGCGTGCGCATCTCCGCCGAGTGTGGCAAGCACGAGGAGCACTTGGTCAGAATTCTTGTTTTTTGAAACAAGCTCAATGAAGCGCAGGTCTTGCGACCTAGACAACATCCCGCTGTAAAGAAATACATCCACCTTTAAGATTTCCGTTGCTGTAGACTGCTCAAATAAGATCCTTGCGCAATGAAGGCAAGGACTGGTCGCTTACTTTGCAGAGTCCAGTGCTTCGATAAGGGAATCGTGCTTTACAAAACCAGCTTTTTGGAGCGCGGCGCGGGTTTTCTTGTAGTCGCCGAGCGGCAGCATCCATAGATCATCATCGCCTGTAAAAGAAGTCAGCGAGTCGTTTTTCTCAACCTGCACGATCGCAATTATCTGTTTATTCATTCTTGTTCCCTTCCTGCGTCGTTGTCAGGCGCTTATTTGAAGTGGATGCATGGGTTTATCCCAACAAACCCACATGATCTGCGCGGTCTGATCACCCACCGCATATAGGAGAGTCCCGCAAAGTGTGGGGCAATTGTGTTTTATCTGTGATGTCACCAAGAGTCTCGCATGTCAGATGCCCCACACTTTGCGGGACTCTCCGTTTACCTCTTTGTTGTGAGGAAGCCAAAAATGCCAAAAAAGACCTTCTACAGATATTGAATAACGACATATATATAATTACAATACTGCCATGACACTCCCATTCTTTATCTGGGACGCGGATAAGAACCTGTCCAACCAGCGCAAACATGGACTGAGTTTTGAGATCGCTGCCCGCGTGTTTCTTGATCCGCTCCATATCTCTGTGCAAGATCGTATTGAGGGAGGTGAACAACGCTGGCAAACGATCGGCCAGATCGTCGGTCTTACAGTTGTATTGGTGGCCCATACCTTTACGGAAGAAGGGCCTCTGGACGAAACAGTCGAGGTGATCCGCATCATCTCGGCCTGTCCTGTCACGCGAAAAGAAAGGAAGCGATATGAAGAGGGTTGAGCGCACACGAGACACGCTCCCGCCATTGACAACAGAACAGGAGGAGACTCTCAAACGCCTGGCTGCAATGCCCGACAATGAGATTAATACAAGCGACATACCGGAAATCACCGAGGCCCAGCTCGTCAAGATGCAGCCTGCGCATTATCGCCCTCTAAAAAAACAGATTACAGCCCGTCTGGATGCTGACGTGCTTGTCTGGCTCAAGACCGGTGGCAAAGGGTACCAGTCTCGTATGAACGCGATCCTGCGACAGGCAATGCTGAACGCGATGTCATTACGGGTCGCGGCCGAGGAGCATCGGTTGGTTGATCGCACGCACAGGACGGAAGACACACGAGAATGAGACTTCTTGGGGTAGACAAGATAATCACACCGGAAGTTGCACCGAATTTGGATGGAGTCAGAAAACCGTTGATTGTTTTGCTTGCAAGACAACCAAGACCACAGTGGCCGATTGGAATACATGCGTTACTTGCACACGGGCAAGCAACTGCGGCACTCACTAAAAAAGCCCCCTTTTTTTCGCAAGGGCTGATTTTGCTGTTTTGGGGTCGGTATTTCATGAGGTCATGGGTGTTGTGTTGGGGGCTTCACGTGGCGTGATTGTATCCGGTTCGTGAGGGGTCGAACAGGGTTTGGGTCTTGAGCATGGCGCAGGCGACGGCGAGCAGCCTTGCACCCGAACGGTCACAGCCGTCAAACGGGGCGTCTTACCGACAGAATTTTTTGCCCCTCTCCCCGCGGGGAGAGGGGCGCATCCGCCGCTCCCCAGGATTCTCACCCTGATTGTCGTGAATTCTCAGCTTGATTGACGCGCCACACCAAGACTTGACAAACGGGGCTTCATAAGAGGTACGTAAAGTCCCACAGGATATGTCATTGTGTGGCCGTGTGTTCTGCGGTGCTGTTTTGTGTTGTTGGCGTGTGTTTTTGTCCATGGATCGCAAAATGGAGCGCCTCATCTGGAGTCGACCCCAAAGACACCCCGCCCGCGACTGACGGACCTTCTGGACAGATCGCCGCCGATGTCATACATGTCATACGGTGAGGAGATCAGGAGAGTGCCGTGTTGTCCATCCGCCTTCCGCCCGACATTGAATCGCGTCTTGACTATCTGGCGCGGGAAACCGGGCGCACCAAGAGCCATTACGCACGTCAAGCCATCATCGAGACCCTCGCGGACATGGAGGATGCCTATCTGGGCGACCGGGTCCTGGAACGGATTCGCCAGGGCGAGGAGACGGTTCTGACCGCGGACGATATGTGGTGTGGTCTGGACGATTGACTATGCGGCCAGCGTGCACAGATCCGTCCGTAAGCTGGACCGCCAGGCCCAGCGCCGCATCCGCGATTTCCTGGAAGGGCGTCTCGCTGCCGCGCCCGATCCCCGCCGTTTCGGGGCCCCGCTGACCCTGGCCAGACACCGCAATCTCTGGAGATACCGCGTGGGCGATTATCGCATTGTGGCCGCGATCAACGACCCCGCGGCCCGAATCCTGATCGTTCGGATCTCACACCGCCGCAATGTCTATACGCGACTGACCTGATCGCCCCGGCCCCACTCCCGCAACTGAAATCTTGCCGTTTTTGACCCCCTTCGTGCGTAATGGGCCAAATTGTGGATCAACACCATATAGCTGCACACCACAGGACATCACCGCCTGTGGTGAAATCCTTGGGGTGTATTTTTACACGATTCTCAGCGAAACCCTGGCTGGAGAAACGACTGGAGCGCGACCCCCCAACTCTACAGCCGGATTGGTTTTGCCCATCATGACCACCCCTTGAAAGGAGACGAGTTGACCTTTGTCTTGACACGCAACTGGCGCAAGCTGGGCCTGCAACGCGATGACGCCGACTTCACCGACCACCAGGCCATCGCCTCAATCGCACGCATCACCGGCGGCAACTTCAGGCTCCTGCATCACCTCTTTGTCCAGATCGTACGCAGTCTCAAAATCAACGAGATGACCCGCGTTACCGATGACGTGGTTGAAGCCGCCAGATCCACTCTCGTCATTGGAACCACGTAACAGACGCCACATAACGCCAAAGAAACCACGCCATTGAGCGCTGAAAGTCACACCACACATGTGTCTGAAATGAGATCCCGCAACTCATGACCCCACACTTTGCGGGACTCTCTCAGTTCAGCAGAAAGCCGACAGTCCGGTAATTGCGCGACCCAAGATCAGTGCGTGGACATCATGCGTGCCCTCATAGGTATTCACTGTCTCGAGATTGACCGCGTGACGCATGATATGAAATTCCTCCGAGATGCCGTTTCCGCCATGCATGTCGCGCGCCGTGCGGGCAATCTCCAAAGCCTTTCCGGTATTGTTGCGTTTCAGCAGACTAATCGATTCAGGTGCCAGTTTGCCTGACTCAAGAAGTCGCCCGGCACGCAGCGATGCGGCCAGTCCCAAGGTGATTTCAGTCTCCATATCGGCCAACTTCTTTTGAAAAAGCTGTGTTTGTGCGAGTGGCCGGCCAAACTGCTTTCGGTCGAGCCCATATTGTCTTGCACGATGAAAACAGTCCTCTGCGGCACCCATAACTCCCCATGCAATGCCGTATCGGGCTCGGTTGAGACAACCGAAGGGGGCTTTCATTCCGTACGCGTATGGCAAATGATTCTCCTCGGGTACGAAGACGTCATCCATCACGATTTCGCCAGTGATTGATGCCCTCAAGCTCATTTTTCCTTCGATCTTGTTGGCAGTGAGGCCCTCCATATCTTTTTCGAGAATGAACCCGTTTATGTCTCCGGATCGGTCAGGACACCGCGCCCAAACAACAAATATATCGGCGATCGGTGCATTCGTAATCCATGTCTTTGTCCCATTCAGGAGATAGCCGTGATGCGTTTTCTTGGCCACCGTCGACATATTACCGGGATCAGAACCCGCATTGGGCTCGGTGAGTCCGAAACATCCAACGCGTTCCCCCGCCGCCAGACTCGGGAGATATCTCGTGCGCTGGTCGTCGCTACCATATGCGTAGATCGGATACATCACGAGGCTTGACTGAACAGACATCATGGAACGATACCCTGAATCAACCCGTTCGATCTCGCGGGCAATCAATCCATAGGAGACATAGGAGACTTCGGCACCGCCGTATGATTCAGGGATCGTCGCACCCAACAGGCCGAGCGCACCCATTTCCAAGAAAATTTCGCGATCCGTGCGCTCTTGCGCATAGGCCTCCACAATTCCTGGCATCAGTCTTGCCTGCGCATAATCATGCGCTGAATCGCGAACCAGTCGCTCCTCGTCAGTCAGATCCGCATCAAGGCTCAACGGATCCGTCCAATCAAATGGGCCGGGTACAGGGCGTGATTTTGGCTCAAGGTCGGGTCGATCGGTTAGTTTGAGCATGCTGAACTCCAAATCAATTCAACGCCAAAGACAGAAGTTTCAAGAGCCGGATCTCCAAGGCAACGCGTTGCCCGACCCGGCGTGAGCCATGAACAGCGTCTTTCTATATCCAATATTCACTCCCCATGTAAGGATATTTCAATTGCTCAGCGCCGATAACAGACAGCATGATCCATCCTGACATCGCCGCGCAGAGGGTCAGCAATGGAGTGATCAGGAACATACGGTCGGAACATGAAAAGAAATGCTGAAACTTTCGCGTGGCGCGTGATATCAATTCGTGAGCATCCAGCGCGTCTGTCGGCGGCGTACCATTCAACTGATTTTCTCAACTGATTGTCGATTTTTTTCGCCAAATAACGATTCTTTTCATATAAACGAACTGCAAGGTGCCCTTGAGAAGGTTGGACTTGTCATGGACTCTCTTGCAGACTGTCCGACTGTTCGGCACCGCAACAAATGGGAAGAATTGTATCATGCTGGTTGAAAATTTCCTGATCACCAGTCTGCAGATTCTGTCTGCTTTCTTCATATTTTGCACCGGACTGGCAGCTGCCGGCATCGTGGTGCTGTTTTTCCTTGATGTCAGCCAGACCAAGGACGCGGTGCGGCGAAATTATCCTGTCCTGGGGCGTTTCCGCTACTTGTTCACCATGCTCGGAGAGTTTTTCCGGCAGTATTTTTTTGCAATGGATCGCGAAGAGATGCCGTTCAATCGGGCTGAGCGCGAATGGGTCCATCGTGCCACCGGAAATCATGACAATACAGTTGCCTTCGGTTCGACCAAGAATCTCTCACCTCCCGGCACTGCAATCTTTGTCAATTACCCGTTTCCGACGCTCGATAAAGACGCCGTGGACATGATTCCCATGCAGATCGGACCTCATTGTCGAATGCCGTATAATGCCCCTTCATTCTTCAACATTTCAGGAATGAGCTATGGTGCGTTGTCGACGCCAGCGGTGCGTGCTCTCTCACATGGTGCGGCACTGGCCGGATGTTGGTACAATACAGGTGAGGGCGGACTTTCCGCCCACCATCTTTCCGGCAACTGCGATATCGTTTTTCAAATCGGTACCGCCAAATATGGCGTGCGCGATGAAGCCGGTCATCTCTCGGATGAGAAACTGTGCGAGGTGGCATCCCACGAACGCGTGCGCATGTTTGAACTCAAGCTGAGTCAGGGCGCCAAACCGGGGAAAGGCGGTATCCTGCCGGGCACGAAAGTGACCGAGGAAATCGCGAAAATCCGTGGCATTCCAGTTGGGCAGGATTCCATATCTCCAAATCGCCACCCGGAAGTGGGCGGCATTTCAGATCTTCTTGACATGATCTCTCATATCCGTTCGGTCACCGGCAAACCCGTGGGATTTAAATCTGTGTTCGGCAATTTCGGGTGGCTGGAAGACATGTGTCAAGAAGTCTATGCACGCGGCATCGAACACGCACCTGATTTCATCACCGTCGATAGTGGCGACGGCGGGACAGGAGCGGCACCGATGCCCTTGATGGATAATGTCGGTCTTCCGATCAAGGAGTCACTCCCACAAACTTCTGATGTCCTCCATAGATTTGCCTTACGGCATCGCATCAAACTCATCGCTTCAGGAAAACTCGTCACCCCTTCGGAGGTCGCTTGGGCCATTGCCACAGGCGCCGACTTTGTAACATCTGCTCGAGGATTCATGTTTTCGCTCGGTTGTATTCAATCGTTAAAATGCAACAAGAATACCTGCCCGACCGGAATCACCACCCACAACCCCCGTCTGCAAAAGGGGCTCAACCCAGCCGACAAGGCAGTGAAAGTCGCCAACTATTGCAAGAACATCGTTCATGAAGTGCAGGTCATCTCTCACTCTTGTGGTGTGGTGCGTCCCCGATTGATGAGTCGTGATCATGTCCGTATTGTGCAAAGGGACGGCAAATCAATTCCAATGAGTGAATTGTATCAGCGTCCATCGGTCGGGGCTGAATTTCAGCAGATGGCACAGGCCGATATTGAACGCACCAAGCAGCGCACGGGAATTTGGGCCGAGGATGTCACAGCATTGTATGAACGCTACCGCACGCATCAGGCAGTTATTCGCCACCTTGCTGGTGCCGGTTATGCGATTGCAGAAATCACCTCTTATCTCGGCAAAACTGAAAAAATGGTGCAGGATGCCCTCGTGAAGGAAGCGGCCTGACAATTTCTGGGACTATATCGGTAGCCGAATCTTGGCGATAATGAAACGTTGATTCTCTTGTCATCGGCGACACAGTCGGAATCTCAACGCCCAAGTGGCGCATGGCATATGATCCATATCGGCCGAAACATTGCGATTGAAGGCCCCGTAGCTCAGCAGGATAGAGCGACCGCCTCCTAAGCGGTAGGTCACAGGTTCGAATCCTGTCGGGGCCGCCATCATTGCACACAATATTCTCATTGAATCGGACAATTCAGGCTTCAAAGTCATTGCGCCGATATCATTCCAGATGCACAAAATATGGTGGAATTCCCATAAATTAGGGATTAACGATTGTCGCCGGGATGTTGCTGACGAGGTTGGAGGACATGTGTAAGGCCTCGCCGACAATCGCATATGACCACGAAAGGAGAAAAAAATGAAGAGGATGACAGCCACACTGGCGGGATCGTTGGTGGCCCTTGCCGCGACAGTATCAGAATCTCATGCCGACAAGTTGAACTATTACTGTTCTTCACAGGAAGAATGGTGTCAGTTGATGGCGCGGAGCTTCGAGGAAGCGACGGGCATTGATGTGAATATGACCCGAAAGTCCTCGGGCGAGACATTCGCGCAGATCCGTGCAGAATCCTCCAACCCCAAGGGCGACATCTGGTGGGGTGGAACAGGCGATCCGCATCTGCAAGCCGCAGAGGAAGGCCTGACAATGGAATACATGTCGCCCATGCGCGATCAATTGCATGACTGGGCGATTACCCAGGCCGAAAGTGCCGACAACAAGACTATCGGCATCTATTCCGGAGCCCTCGGCTACGGCTATAATTCCGAACTTCTGGCCGCAAACAACCTGCCTGAACCGTCCTGTTGGAAAGACTTGCTCAAGCCGGAATATAAAGGGCATGTCCAGATGGCGAACCCGAATTCATCGGGGACTGCCTATACAACCCTGGCCTCAATGGTCCAGATTTTTGGCGAAGATGGCGGGTTCGAGTTCATGAAGGGATTGCACGCCAATATCAACCAGTATACAAAATCTGGCTCGGCACCGATCAAGGCAGCAGGTCGTGGTGAGAACACCATCGGTATCGTCTTCATGCATGATGCGGTGAACCAGGCCGTTTCCGGATTCCCGATCGAAGTCGTGGCCCCATGCGAGGGGACCGGTTACGAGGTGGGTTCGATGTCAATCATCGATGGCGCCCGCAATCTGGAAGAGGCCAAAATGTTCTATGATTGGGCACTCACCGCCGAAGCACAAAATCTTGCGCTGCAGGTGAATGCATTCCAAGTCCCGTCGAACAGGAACGCGGAGACCTCAGAGAATGCTCCTGATATGAGCATGATCAAGCTGATTGATTATGATTTCCAGAAATATGGCTCATCAGCTGAGCGCAAACGCCTGCTACAGAAATGGGATGAAGAGGTGTCAACCCTGCAGCAATAAGTGGCGTCCACGATGGCATCACCGACCCATCCGGTACTGATCTTCTGGATCATCGCCGGGTGGGTCGGCTTCCTTCTCTTTCCCTGGTACGGAACCGAGAGCGGTTTTTTCTCGTTTGAATGGCTGGTCGACGGCTACCCCTTTGAACCGGATTATTCTCCGGCTGTCTTCCTGATTGGACAAGGCGAGAAGCTGTGGTTGTCTCCCTTGCCGATCGCCCTCGCCCTGCCGCTCCTGGCGCTCGGACGATCGAAATCAGACCCCACCTATTTCCGCATTCTGACTGCCGCAGGGGCGTTTGGAATTAGCTGGTTGATAATCCAGGGATTTTCCATCGGGATCCGCGGTTTCAATTTTCAATGGATGAATGCGGTGTTTGGTGCGCTGGACGACCGTCAGTACGGGATGGGATTCGGCGCATTGATTTGCGGGGCGGCTTTTCTTTTTCTGTTCACTCAAGGCATCGCTGCGCGGGGTGCAATCAACGGTGACGTCTTCGTGGTCGGGGCAATTGGTGGTGTCGTCGCCATCGTCACCACCTTCGTGTTCTTTCCCATCGCCAATATGCTGTTCTCAGCATTTGTGACCGACGAAGGTACATATTCAGTTCTGGCATTCTTCGGCAAGTTCTTCGACGATCGCTTATGGGGGATAGGTTGCTTGACTGGTTCACGATGCGGAGCAGCACTGAATTCACTTTTCCTTGCTGTCGCTGTTGGCTTCATCACGACTGTGCTCGGCCTCGCTTTTGCCCTCATTGTGACTCGCTCCGGCTTTCGCTGGAAACGCATGCTTCGTGCGCTGACCGTGCTCCCGATCATCACACCGCCTTTCGTAATTGGTCTCGCGCTGATCCTGCTTTTCGGCCTTTCCGGTTCCGTGACCGTCTTTTTTGCCGACCTCTTTGGGACGCAGCCCACGCGATGGCTCTACGGTATGCCGGGTGTACTGATCGCGCAAACACTGGCATTCACGCCTATTGCCTTCCTTGTTCTGATCGGTGTGGTCGAGGGCGTTTCACCGTCCATGGAAGAAGCTTCACAGACTCTGCGTGCCAACCGCTGGCAAACATTTCGTACGGTATCGTTGCCACTGATGCGCCCTGGACTGGCCAACGCATTCCTGTTGGGCTTCATCGAAAGCATGGCCGATTTTGGCAATCCACTTGTTTTGGGTGGCAACTTCGATGTTCTCTCGACAGAGATTTTCTTTGCCATTGTCGGTGCGCAATACGATCAGGGCCGCGCAGCGGTCCTTGCCATAGTCCTCCTGTTCTTCACCTTATCCGCTTTCTTCGCGCAAAGGGCCTGGCTTGGGAAGAAAAGCTATACGACCGTATCTGGGAAAGGCGATGCAGGCATGCATCCAATGATGCCAAACGGGCTCGCAATCCCGGTCATGTTTGTGGCACTGACCTGGGCGGTCTTCACGGCAACGGTCTACGGCATGATTGTTTATGGCAGCATCGTTGAACTTTGGGGAGTCAACAATTCGCTGACCTTCAAGCATTACGTTACCGCGTTCTCGATACGGATCGAAGAAGAGGGAATCCGTTGGACGGGTGCTGCCTGGGACAGTTTCTGGACTACGATCACCATTGCAGCAATTGCCGCACCCTTGACGGGAGCCGTTGGATTGGTGACGGCTTATCTGCTGACTCGGCAGAAATTTGTGGGAAAAAGCGCATTCGAGTTCGGCACTATGCTGTCCTTTGCAATTCCCGGAACCGTTATCGGCGTCAGTTATATACTGGCTTTTAACGTACCACCGATCGAGATCACCGGAACGGGCATCATCCTTGTCGTCAGCTTCATCTTTCGCAATATGCCGGTTGGTGTACGCGCCGGTATCGCTTCCATGTCTCAACTCGACAAATCGCTGGACGAAAGCTCACTGACTCTCGGCGCCAACTCGTGGCAAACATTCCGCCGGGTAATCCTTCCACTTCTGCGGCCTGCAATTCTCGCTGCACTCGTCTATTCTTTTGTGCGTGCCATGACCGCAATCTCGGCAGTCATCTTTCTGGTATCGGCAGAGTACGACATGGCCACCAGCTATATCATTGGACGAGTCGAGAATAACGACTACGGACTCGCAATTGCCTACTCGACTGCACTCATCTTCGTCATGCTCTCTGCCGTTGCACTGATGCAGATCATTGTCGGGCGCACCCGAACAGGACGCAGAATGACACCAGCAGCACCCGGTCTTTGAGGAGAGTGTGAAATGAGTATTGCATCCCAAGCCGCACCTATCCGTTTCGAGGGCGTTTCCAAGAGATTTGGCAGAGATGTCGTTGCTGTCGACAATATCGACCTCGCGGTCGACGCCGGTAAACTTGTGACTCTCCTCGGCCCTTCGGGTTGTGGAAAGACCACAACGCTCAGGATGATCGCCGGTTTGGAAATGGCCAGCTCGGGCCGGATCATCATTGGCGATACGGATGTCACGACGCTACCGGCAACCGATCGTGACGTGTCAATGGTGTTCCAGTCCTATGCTCTCTTTCCCCATATGAGTGTGCTCGAGAATGTCATGTATGGCCTGACTTTCTCAGGTTTTGGCAAGAGTGATGCCCGTTCTCGTGCGTTACAGGGGTTGGAACTGGTGGGTCTTGAAGGTTTCCATGGGCGGCTACCATCCGAGCTGTCTGGAGGCCAGCAGCAACGCGTTGCAGTTGCACGCGCGTTGGTGCTCGAGCCCCAGGTTCTGTTATTTGACGAGCCCCTTTCGAATCTGGACGCCAAATTGCGTCGGCAGGTACGTGAGGATATTCGTGCGATCCAGCAGAAACTCGGCCTGACAGTCGTCTATGTCACCCACGATCAGGAGGAGGCCCTTGCGGTTTCTGATGAAATCGTCGTCATGCGCAATGCGGCTATCGCGCAGATCGGTACGCCGCGTGAACTTTATGATTCCCCCAACGACCGCTTTGTTGCCGACTTCATTGGAGAGGCAAATCTCATTGCGTGTCAGGTTATCGCCCTTAACGCCGAAGACGCGACGATCGAAATCGAAGGCTACCGACTCCAGCTGCCAGCACGAGGATTATCTCCGGGTCCAGCCACGCTTGCTGTACGTCCTTCACGAATTATTCTCGACAACGATACAGGCGTCCCCGCGACTGTCACCAAGGCGACCTACGTTGGCGTCCGCATGGAATATACCTTGGAGGGTAAGTTTGGACAAGTCTTTGCCGTAAAAGATGACGTTGATAAACCGCTGGAGGTCGGCACAAGTCTGTATATGTCCTTTGCTGCAAAAGGGCCCGTCCTCCTTCCCAGCGAGACCGGGGGGGGGGGGCTCCCCACCTTTTAGCAAGGGCTGATTTTGTTGTTTTGGGGTGAGTGTTTCGTGAGGTCATCGGTGTTGTTTCCGGGTAGTGTCTCACTTTGAAATCACGTGTACCTGCTCAAACACATGTGAGATTCTGAGCGGCGGCGGCCCAGTCCCGGGGACACGACGTGAGGGCGAAGCCCGAACGGAGGGGATCCGGGATTGGGCCGCCGAAAATGTCTTGCCGGATCAGGTGGGGTCCTCCATCGGTTTGTCACGATCCATGTGACAGAGACGGAGACCCCCGCTGCCAGTTTTTGGCTGGCCTGGTCCTGTGATCAGAAACGCCAGGATGGGTGATGTCTGTGATCCCCTGGCGATGCCGCTGTCCGGATGCGCCAGGATCTTGTCCATCGCTGGCGTCAGGCCATTCGTGATGGCCTGACAACGACAGACGCGGCCCGGGCGGTCAATGTACCCCGTGCCACCCTGTATCGCTGGGAACAATCCCCTGAGCTGCTGTCGCGGCGGCCCCACCGGTGCCGCCAAGGACCACCCCGCGCGGCGATCCGGCAGCGGATCACAGAGCTGCGCCAGGACTGTCCCGCCTGGGGTCGCGGCAAGATCGCGGCGATCCTGCGCCGGGACGGACATCCGATCTCGACAGCCACGGTCGGGCGTGTGATCGCTGACAGGGTCGCACGCCAGCCGATCGCCCCGGTCAGTGCTTTCACCCCTGATAGCAAAACGAAACGGCGGACCCGGAGACCCGATGCAGTGCGCATCTCCGGGGCCCTGAAAGCCCAGGCACCCGGCGACGCGGTGCAGGTCGATACGCTCACCGCCGCCCTCTGCCCCGGCCGGACCGTCCAACATGTCACCGCTCTTGACCGTCATTCACAATGGGGATCCGCCAGGGCCGCCACCCACGCCACCGCCAGCCGCGCCGCACGCCCATCCGACACACGGGGCGCCCATGCGCCTTTTCCCATCACCGCCATCCCGATCGACGGCGGCTCCGCGTTCAGGGCCGCAATGAGGCAGCTGGCCAAGCCAAAGGTCTCACGCGGGCCGTGCGGCCACCCAAAAGCCCGAAAATGAACGGGGCTGCCTGTAGGATGCCAGCCACATGGAGACACGAATTCGACACTGTGCAGGACACCGCCACCCTGATCACCGAACGCAACCCCCGGATCGACACACATCTCGACCTGGACAACGGATGGAAACCCCATGACGCACGTGATGATCAGACGCCAAACGAAGATTGCGAATCGCTGCAAACCCATGAGAAGCCCGCGTCTCATATGTCGTGAGCAGGTACACGGCTTGACTGTCCGCGGCCACTTGCCTATCATCCTTCCCATTCCGACTCGCCGGCTGGTATGTTGGGTCCCATCCGGTGGGCTGGCCCAGTACACGGAGAGAACCATGAGACATCGGATACCCCCCCCCCCATAAGCGACTGACGCTGCTCGCCGCCGCACTGGTGGCCCTCGCTGCACCCGCCGCGGCGCAGGAGGTCACCATCTTCCACACAACTGGTGGCACCGGCTGGAACAATCCCACTATAGGCTTGATGGTTTTTACACTCGGCGACGTGGAGACCCGGGATCTGGTCGTTGAGAAACGCCCCTGGCCCTCCACCGTGGAGTTCGGTGCAGGACCGGGATACCGTTGCGCCTACGAACAGGGCGATGCCACGGATCTGGTCGGCTTCCACAATGCGAACGGCCGCTACACCGGCGGCCAGCCGATTGCCGTGGCCTGCACCTACCGGGGGCAGCCCAAATGCTCGCGCACCGCGACATTCCAAGGAGTATCGTACACCGCCAACCGCGGCTCAACGCCGTGCGCGGTGGAGGAGGGTAGAAATCCAGAGGATGGTCCCGCGCAGCAGGGGTCGAACAATGTCGTCTCCGAGACCTACACTCCATCCACCGGCATCTTCACCGTCCGCATCTATGGCAAGGTCTGCCTGAACGGGACGGTGGGCGGGGCCCCGCGCTGTTCGCAATTCGGCCCCGGTGGTGAGCGGGTGACGGCCGGCCAGTGGCTTTCCCACATCAACCAGAACGGCTACCGGGCCACCTTCGCACCGGGCAAGAACTGCGGCTCAGCCCGCTGGCCCACATCGGAAATGCGGTCGCGGCACCGGCCGCCCTATGCCGAGTGGTGCGACTTCACCATTGATGCAAGTTCATGACGTAGCCCCACACAGGGCCTCTCCCGCGGGCGGCAGGACCAATCACACCCGCCCGACGGCCTATCATAAGGGAGTGGTTCTCTTATGGCAGAATTTTTGGAAAAATCCCGGAATTTGACCCGATCGAGGTGAAGTCGTTGGGTCTGTCCGCAGCCACCGCCAGCGGATGCGTGATCGGGAGGCCCGCGATGCCGGCGCTCCCATCGGCAGCGGTGCTGTCGAGGCGGCGAACACAATGATCGTCAACACCCGGCTCAAGCGCAGTGGCCAGAGATGGGGGCGTGCGGGTGGCCAGGGTGTTCTCACCTTCCGGGCCCGGCTCAAATCGGGGCGCTTTGACAACGTCTGGGCCCAACTAACCCACAGACGACGCCACGACAGCGCCTGTCCCGCCGCGGCCAACGACAATCGCACGCCTCTCGCCAAGGTCGCCTGATGATTCGCCGAAAGCAACCCATCAGGAATCAACCCCGGTCCAAACCCAACCATATGGGAATCACTCCCGTTGGCTCCGGACGGGGTGACATAATGGATGGTTTGTGGCATAGTGCTTTCCTTTTAGGCTCTGGGCACGGCGGGCATGGAACGGATGTCACCGGTGTCCGTGGCGGGTGGGGTACGAGAGGCACAATATGTCCCTGAAATCAGTGATTCCGGCAGAGTTTTTCGCCATGACAACATGTCAAGAAACACCACAAGATGCGCGGCGGATTCTCGCTGAACTGGACCGGAAGGGACAGGGTGTGTTCACGACGGATGATCTGCGTCAGGCCTTTGATCTGGATTCCGAATCCCGGTTCCGGACGGAACTGAACCGATTGCTTGAGGACGGTTTCCTGAAACGTGCGCGACGAGGCATCTATGTGAACTGGGCAGCTCACAGTATCAATTTGCGGCGCTTGAAGGAAGAAATCGCCCAAGTGGTTCGCCGCGGGTATATTAACTATCTCAGCCTCGAATCAGTGCTCTCCGAATATGGGGCGATCTCCCAGGTCATGTTGGACCGGATCACCGTGATGACCACAGGACGCGGTGGGGAAATCCGGACCAGATGGGGTGTAATCGAGTTTACCCACACGGCGCGTGATCCAGAGACCATCCGTCCGATCCTGCTCCATGATGACCAGCGCCCCCTCCCGTTGGTGCGCCCGCCCGTGGCACTGCGTGATCTCCGCCGAGTCGGACGTAATGTTGATATGGTTGATATGGACGAATATTACGACATCCTTGAGGAATATGATTTCATGGATGACCCAGCAGCGATCCCGCGGAACTGATGCGCAAGCTGACGGACATTTCCCAACAGGTCGTGGACGACAATCCACAACTGCAGGACAAGGAAACCATCATTGAAAAAGAAATCCTGCATTTTGATATCCTGCGCTGTCTGGAATCCCGAGGCTATCTTGAGGAGCTGACCTTTATCGGCGGGACGGCCCTGCGCCTCTGTCATGACTCCATGCGTTTCAGTGAAGATTTGGACTTTGACGGCGGGGGTGAGTTTTCTGCGCAGAAGATGGTGGGTCTTGAGGATGCCATCCGGTCTCATCTGACCCAATTATACGGCCATGATGTGCAGGTTCAGTCCCCCAAACACCGCCGCTTCGCAGCTGATATCTCCGTGTCCACCTGACGCATCAGCGTCGTCACGCATCCACGGCGACCCGATATTCCGCGCCAGCGCATTCACCTTGATATCGCAGCCATGCCCGTGCGGGATGCTGAGAAACGGCCCGTGCAAAATCATTACCCCAGTCTGGCAACCATTCGACATCCCTTGTCCATTCGGGTCAAATCGCGGGAATCCATCCTTGCCGACAAACTTGTGGCGTTTTCTTCATCCTTGGAGCACACATCCCCGCGTTGGCGGGATCTCTGGTATGTGAACTGGCTCGCAGCGCAGGGAACACAGGTCCATTCTGACCTTGTCGTGCAACGTGCGGCGGATTTCAGGATCCCGGATGTCGCCACCGAGATTGACACGGCGGCGCACCGGATACCGGGACTGGTAGACAGTCCTGGTTTTCGCGAACAACTCTCAAGGTTTCTGGATGAGGAGACCGCTGCCCGGACTGTCCATGGTCCTGCCTGGCGAGAGCAGGCCGGGAAACAGATCCAATCGACATTTCAATCTTTCCAGCCAGTTTCAACTGATGATCTGAAAAGAGAGGATCAATCAAACATTCGGGATGACACGCACCAAGCCTCAAAGTCGAAAGCTGGCGCATCCAATCGTAAGACAGACAACGGAAACGACTCCTCCGACCCGTTTTAGGGTTTCGCTGAAAATCGTGTTAAATCGGCCCATTACGCACGAAGGGGGTGAAAAACGGCAAGATTTCAGTTGCGGATGTGGGCCATGAAGGTACAGCCAACAGCAGCCCCTGACCGCTGAGATGACAACCCTTGACGGACACTCTGCGGGCGCGCTTGGCCCCGTCACCGCTCCGCCACGAGGCCAGGGGCCGGTGCCCGTGAAGAGGAGCTTTCGAAGGCCAGAATGCAGTGGGAAAGAGTGCCCTCTTTGCAGCGCTGTACTGTCTGCACTCTTATGTCGACAGAAAGTATAATCCAGACGACGACTGGCCGGCCGCGAACACCGGTGCAGGTCACGGCTCTCGCCGCCGGAGGTGCCTGGATCAACCCGGGATCAAGCGGCATCGCCATTGACCCGCCCGATGCAGGCAAGTGCCGACTGGCCTCGGTTATCGGCCGGGAACTCATTGAGACTGGCGACCGGGTGCTGATATGTGCCAGACCACCGATCTCGTGCAGAAACTGCAGACCGCACGACGCGAACGGGAAATCGAACGCCGGCTCAGATCACGGGACACGTTCCACCTGCGGATCCGTGACGATTTCAGCGATCTGAGCCGGGATGAGGCTGAAACGACCGTCCTGTTCGAACGGATCACGGTTCGCGTTGAACAACGCTCTTTGATGATCACCGCAAACCTGCGGCAAAGAGAATATGTCACAGCGTCTCATGGATCTCATCCTGATTGACGCGCACCTCTCACCCAGATTGACGCGCTATAACAAGCGCATGGGCTTTGCGCATGAGAGATGGCAGCGCATCGACACGGAATTGTTCGGGTGGGATGAATTGACCCACCTTCGGAACGGTATCAATCGGCAAGTGCGCCGTCTGAATTTCCAGGTGAAGATCCATATGGGTCAGGATGTATGAAATGTCACCAACCCTTTGCCAATCGCCTTGACAGGGCGGTTGATGCTGTTGGGCGTTCTCCGCCCAACCCCAACCGGGCCATCCCAGCATTCCACCATAGAGACCGCCGGGCGGTCGATATTCGAGCAACCACGCACCATCCTGACGTCGCCCCACATAAAGAATACCGCGTGCTGTTCTACGACGGTGCTGGGGTGAGCGCCGCGGCAACGTCTCCTGAAGACTTTCTTGCCGGGCGATACAGTTCTGAGTCAGGGGGCAATCATCACATTTTGGGTTGCGGGGCCGACAGATCAGGGACCCCAGATCCATCAGCCCTTGCAGCCAGTCCCCGGGTCGTTGTTTTGGACAGAGGTCACCGGCCAATTGTCGCAATTGCGTTTTGGCCTTGGGAAGTGGGATTTCAATGGCAAACAGGCGCGCCAACACCCTTTCGACATTTCCATCAGCGGCAGCAGAAGGCTGATCGAATGCGATGCTGGCGATGGCGGCCCCCGTGTAAGGACCAATTCCGGGAAGCGTCTCGAGTTCGGCAGGGCATTGCGGAAAGACGCCATCATGGTCATCAACAATCCGCCGCGCGCATTTCAGGAGATTGCGCGCGCGGGCATAATAGCCCAGTCCGGCCCATGCGGCCATCACAGCCTCATCAGCAGCAGCGGCAAGATCATGAACCGTCGGCCACAGGCGCACAAAGGTTTCAAACCGCCGCGCCACAACCACAACGGTTGTCTGTTGTAGCATGACTTCAGAGAGCCAGACCTGATAGGGGTCAGGGCGTTGACCCGGTGGGCGGGACCGGGGATGCAGCCGCCACGGCAATTCGCGACCATACTGATCATACCAATCGAGCAGTTTTTGCGCTATGTCTGCTGCCGAATCCGGCAACCCGATATCCGGTGTTGAATCAGTCACGCCACCTCCTGAACGTCAGTCGGCACAAGGTTACAGATGAATCGACAATGAAAACATCCAAAAGGGATCGCAAGAGCAGGGCCGCCAAGGGTTTCATTCACGCGGGTGAATTGATCAGGAAACATTTTACGCATGAGTCCGATCGCAAGCGAATCGCTGCAACACTTATGATGTCTTCCTGGGAAGAGGTTGCCGGTACCGACATCGCTGCCATCTCTGAACCCATTGACCTTGCCTTCGACACCAAAACCGAATTGGTCACCTTGACATTGTTGGCGACTGGCGCTTTTGCCGAGCAGATCCGTCTCAGCGCCCCCTATATCTTGAGACGGGTCAATGCCACCTATGGATACAAGGCCGTCGAGAAGATCAGAGTGACACAATCATGGAAGGGTCAGCGGGTGCGATCTCAGGCGGAAAGACAGAAGATGAAATACCGGCCAGAGTTGCCAGAGAAGCGTCTCCTACCCGCAGATCAGTTTGATGATATCGACAATCAGGAACTGCGCGACTCGCTGACGGAATTGGGAAATTTTGTGTATGCAAAAGCCGAAATCAGGAAGAGGACAACAAATGACTAATGTGCGGATGATTCTCAACAAAATAAGGTCTGTTTCCGCAGTTGTGACCGCTGCAACGTTCATGCTCACCAGTGTATTCTGGGCGGGCGGGCTCGCTGCACACAATCATTCTGATCCGATCGAAATGACATTGGGTGACCCGGAGGCCCCGGTTGAACTGATCGAATATGCCTCCCTGACCTGCCCGGCCTGCGCGCAATTCCATGAGAATGTCTATCCGCAACTGAAAAGCGCCTATATCGACACAGGCAAGGTCCATTTCAGATTTCGTGAGGTTTACTTTGATCTGCCGGGCCTGTGGGCGGGTATGCTCGCCCGGTGTGGGGGGCCGGATAAGTATTTTGCGGTTGTCGATCTGTTATTTTCGACACAGCGCAGCTGGAGCGGGCAGCCCAGCGCGGGAGACATTGTCGCGCGCTTGTCAGAAATCGGCCGCGCTACCGGACTGTCAACCGAGTCCATTCATCAATGTTTCCGCGATTCGGAGAAAGCCGTCAAACTGAGAGAAATTTGGGAAGAGAACAGGCAGGCCGATAATGTCAGAAGCACGCCGACACTCATCATCAATGGCAAATCCCATTCCAACATGTCATTCGCGCAACTCTCAGACCTGCTTGATGACGCCCTGAACGAATAACCCCTCACCACTCAGTTCCAAAAATGTCAGACAGGCGAGAGTCGATCTCATGCCAGGATTCAACTTGCAGTCGAACCGGCAATGACAGAACCTGACGTCTCCAGACCGCGGGCAGCCTGACGGAGTCTTTTTCAGTTGTAACAAGAGTCGCCTTCTTGGCCTTGGCGACCTTGGCGATCCGGTGCAAAAGACGCTCACTGGGTCGTGCATGATCGGACAGGGAAACCGTCTTGACCAAATCGGCACCGAGCGTCTCCAGTGTACGAAAGAACCGTTCCGGATCGGCAATCCCGGCAAAAGCGACGACCCGTTCGCCAGTCCATTCGATTCCCATATGGACTGGCTGCAGATGCGCCGCCACGATGGGCACCCCGAGATGCCCACTCCACCGCTCCAGGAAACGTGACCGCTCGACTTCTGTACCGGTCAACAGGAGAATATCGGCGCGCGCAAGACCGCGTTCAACTGTCTCGCGCAACGGCCCCGCGGGGATCACCTGACCATTCCCGAATCCGCGTCGTGCATCCACTGCGACGATGGACAGATCATGGACAAGATCAGGATTCTGATGACCGTCATCAAGAATCACAGACGTGGCTCCCTGACCCGCTGCCGCGTGCGCTGACGCAGCCCGATTGGATCCCACCCAGGTCGGCGCACAAGCTGCAAGAAGCAAGGGTTCGTCACCGACTTCGGTTGAATTATGGTCGGCCGGATTCACACGCGTCGGACAGCGCGCCTTGCCCCCATATCCGCGCGATATGAAATGCGGATGTTGACCGCGTTCCACCAGTCTTTCAGCAAGAGCCAGGGCCGCCGGTGTCTTGCCACCTCCCCCAACATTGAGATTACCGACGCTGATGACCGGGAAATCCATCCGCTCTCGCTGACCGGTTTGCAACCGAAACCTGACCGCAGCGGCGTAGAGAGCGCCAAGAGGCAGCAGCAGGCGCGAGACGGGTCCCTGATGGGCAAGGAACCAAAATCCGGGCTGTCTCACGATGCCGGTCGAAGCGGCGGGAGATAATTCAGGATTTCACCTGCCACATAGGCTGTCACCTTGCCGCCACCATCCGAGAGTGCCGCCGCGGCATGTGACAAACGCTCAGAATTTTCTTCCTGCAACGCCGAATCGACTGCGGGGGCGAGGTCATCAGGTGTTTGCGCCAGGATTGCCACATCAAGTTCAACGAGTTCACGAAATTCACGTTCAAAATTAGCCACAAAGGGACCATGAATGACCGCCGATCCCAGTCGTATCGGTTCCAGAGGATTATGCCCCCCTGCATCCACCAGTGATCCGCCGATAAAACTGACCGGTGCCAACCGGTACCAAAGACCCAGCTCACCCAGTGTGTCGGCAATATAGATCTGATCTCCCGGTGCGGGCGTGGCGCGTTGCGAACGCAGCGATAGCTGGATGCCAAGTGCACGCAATCTGGTCGCAACCGCATGCCCCCTTTCAGGATGCCGGGGAACAAGGATCAGAAGGAGTTCAGCTCTGCCACGCATCAATTCCAGATGGGCATGCGCCGCAGCTTCTTCTTCGCCTTCATGGGTTGAAGCCGCCAACCACAATGGACGCCCCGTGACCGATTGCTGAAATTCTTCAAGCGCAGCCTTATCATATGGCAAGTCTTCCGCACCGCGCTTCAACGAGCCCACAACCTCCATCTTGCTTTCACGCAGTCCGAGTCGCCGCAATTTATCCGCCGTTCCCTCACCCTGGACCAACGTCTTTTCAAACCGGTTGAGCAGCGACCCGGCAAAGGCCGGAAGTCGACACCAGCGGCGGAAGGATCGCGCTGACATCCGCGCATTGATACACAATAAGGGAATCTCTCGTCGATGTGATTCATAAATGAGCGCGGGCCAAAATTCACTTTCCGTCCAAATGCCAACATCCGGGCGCCAGTGATCAAGAAAAGCCTCCACCAAGGGGAGGACATCGTAGGGAACAAATTGGTGAATTGTCCGTGGCGGCATCCTTGATTGCAAAATCTGCGCAGAGGCCAGAGTGCCAGTGGTCATCAGGAACGAAAGATCAGATCGTGTGTCTCCCAGTCGCCGCACCAACTCCAGGATCGACATGACTTCGCCAACGCTTGCCGAATGAAACCAGGCCAATTGCCCCTCCGGGCGGCAAATGCGACTGCGGCCAAGTCGCTCTTCAATGCGTTGTCTATCTTCCTTGCCACGCCTGAGGCGCCGCCGGAGAACCAAATGCGCGAGCCAGCGTGAACGTGCCGATACCGCCAGATAGAGCGAAAAACCTGCTGATTGACCCAAGACTCGGTTCCTTGCAGTTGCAGCGCCTCGACGGTGAACGCCCTATGCGCCAGCCACCGTCAAACCCTCAACCAGCAGGCTGGGAACACGGAAACGGCGAAACGGTTTCGAATCATTGGCTGCAATCACGCTCATCAGCATATGTTTGAGATTTCCTGCGACGGTAAATTCAGACACGGCACCCTTGACCTCACCCTGTTCGACCCAAAATCCGGATGCGCCGCGTGAATAATCACCTGTCGTAGGATTGATGGTCGAGCCGATCATTGAGGTGATGATCAGCCCGGTATTCATCGCGGAAATCAACTCCTCCCGGCTATTCTCACCGTCCGGCAAACAGATATTGGTGACACTGGGGCTTGGCGGCGAATTCGTTCCCCGACTCGCATTCCCGGTGCTCATGAGACCAAGTTTACGTGCGGTTGCAAGGTCCAATATCCATCCCTGCAGGATTCCATTCGTCACCAATTCGCGCTGTGCTGTCGGCAAACCTTCGGCATCGAACAATTTCGATGACTGATGACGCGGTAAATGAGGATTTTCCGACAGGGTGATCTTTTCCGGAAGAACCTGCTGTCCCTGCGCATCAAGCAACCAGCTTGCACCCCGCGTGATTGCCGTCCCGTTGATCGCGGACAACAGATGGCTGATCAGGCTCGAGGCAACCCGCTCGTCATACAGAACCGGAAACGCCCCTGTTGGTGGACGCGTGGGCCCGGCCCGCGAAGCCGCACGTGCACCCGCGATCTTTCCGATATCTTCAGCCGCTGGCAAGTCTGATGCGTAGACACGGGATTCGAGACAATAATCGACCTCCATCTCCAAACCGCTACCGGAAATCGCTGTGCAGTTGATAAACATGCTGGTCTGATGGCGATGCGCAAGAAAGCCATTGGTCGCGGCAACACAAACTGTTGTTGAGCCGTGGCCTGCGGCGGCAGACTCTGTCTGTGTGACACCATGAACGGCAAGGGCAGCAGCTTCGGCACGGCAAGCGATATCTCTGATATTTTCCAGATCAGGCGGATCTGCCGGATCCGACAGGTCAAGACTGCATGAATCCGTGCTCGCTGCGAGCTGATTGACATCCGCAAGACCGGAAAATGGGTCTTCGGGAGCCGCCTGCGCCATCGCCACAGCCTGTTCTGCCATGATTGCAATCGATTCGCTGGAAAAATCAGAGCCGGATACGCAGGCCTGCCGGTTCCCAATGAAGACACGCAGTCCGGCTTCGACTCCCTCGGAGCGTTCCACATGCTCCAGCTTGCCGTTGCGAACTTCCAATTCGACGGAATTTCCGCCGGCAACGATCGCATCGGCATCATCTGCACCCGCACTTCTGGCGCGCTGCAAAAACTCCTCAGCAATCAATTCTGAATTATGTGCCATGCCATCAACCCAAATGTTTCTCGAAGGATGATCATCAGTCTCACAAATCTATTGAATGACAAATCCATTGATCTGGATCTGTCCGTCCGGTGAAAAAACGAGCTTGTAAACGAATTGGTCCTGCATCTGCTCTTGCCCTGCTGACAAGATCAAGCGGGAGGCAATCTTTCCGCGTTGATTAAGGGCATCGACCGAGTCCAGCTTCCTCAACAATTTCTTAAGCCCGAGGATCTCGGCCCGGGCCTGGCCGGCGGCACGAAACCCCTCCTGCGATTCGACCGGGGCAGCTTGCTTGACCTCGCCCGATGCCAGCAGCGATGCGCCCAGGAATTCAATGAAAAGATTTTCCAGTTTCCAATCAATCACATCCGTGGGCTGAAATTCCATCGAGTCGCGGGCAAAAAGGCGTCTGGCCTGCGATGATGGGATGGTGACAGAACCTTCAAGTTCAAGATGGCCGGGTGGGAAGCTTCCGTCAATGGTTGTTTCGGCTGCGTCCTGATCAAGTGTCGCAAAAAACTGTCTGTTGATTTCCAATTCAGAAATACGTGACTGAATCTGGATGTCTGTGGTTATGGAATCGTCACCGCCGATGATGTCATTGGCAAACACGACGTCTCCTGCGCTGATGTCACCAAGAACCGCTCCCGACGATATGACCTGAACAGTCACGTCCTTGCTGGAAATTTCACTTTTGACATTGTCGGGACGCGAACTGAATTCTCCTTCCAGACCTTCGCTGCGAATGACAAGATGATTGTCTTCAATCACATCAGTCGACACCACAGTGGTCACCGACTTGAAACTGACTTTGGCACGAAACCAGTCCATGCCAAAAGGATCTGCCATCAGGTCGAAGAGATTGCGGAAACCCCCGAAATAATCAGCGCGAAATCCCTCTATAGCCGTATGAAAAAGATTCGCTCCCTGCCCGTCACGCAACACGGCGTTCAAAAGGCCCGCAGAGAGTGCCGCATCGACCGAGTTGGTTCTGGCACCGCCAGATACCAGAACCGCCCGCCAATCATGCAACTCGGCTGCAAACTGGCGCTGTTTTCTATCAGGCATGGCGGTGATGGCTGAATATTGCCACATTGTCTCGCCCGACAGTGAAAATGTCACGCCGTTCTCATCACGCATCATCAATCCACTGAAGCCAGGTGCAAGGATTGTACCGACTGCGCGATGGACACCGAATATGGTCTGTTCAACGGGAACGACTTCCGGGGCCGATACGCGCACCGTCCCGTTACTGCGTTCTTCAAACCGTATCCATTCGGGGGTCAGACCCCAATTGACCGGGAACCCCACGGCACCAATACGCACACGGTTCAATTTAACCGCACCCTCCGAAACGAAGACTGACTCGGGCCTGATTTCGCCCCCTTGCGCGGATGCGAGATCCTGCAAATGCTGATAAGCCTCGTAAGCTGACATTTCAGCATGTGAAACAAGCGGCCAGATGGCCAAGACGAGACCGGTCGTCACCCGCCGAAGATCAACCGGAAATTCCATTGTCACAGACCTCTTACCCTGTCAGCATCACTTGAGTCGCATGAGCGAAAGCCGCATCAGCACCCCCTCGGTCATGGCGAATGCCGGCACTCTGCCCGCAGAACGCACCCGTCGGTCTGTATGCACGAGGTGACGCAGTGCATCCCTTGCACCGCGGACACCCCAGCGTGACGCTGATTGGATCATCTGCTGTTGTCGTGCACCGAACACTGGCGGGCGCAATCGTCGAATACCGGCAGCGGGCCCATCAGGATCGCTGGCGACCATGAGCAAGGAACGAAATCTGCGCTGGGCAAGAATCAGAATCGTCACCGGACTCTCGCCCTGCCCAATAACCTGACGCAGGGACAGGGGGATATTTTCGGTGCGCTGTGCGGTGACATGGGCCAGTAACTCATCGAGTTGAACCTCCTCGTCAGCAGGTGCACATTCACGTACCTCTTCCGACATCACGGGTGTCTTGTCCCCCATCTTGTAGAGACTCAGCTTCTCAACCGTCTGTGCGAAGTGAGACGGAGCGAGATTGCGTCCAAGTGCAATCAGGTCATTCATCGCTTCATGATTCACCTGTCTGAGTCCAGCCCCTGCAAGTGCGTCACGAACCTCATTCGGGGAATATGATGCGTCATAAATCGGCAGGGCGGCGGCACATGCCGATGATTCAAACAACTTTCTGAGTTTGGACGCTGGCCGGAGCTGCCCCGCTGTCAACAACAACCAGCCGTCCTCGTCTCCGCGCGATTCAAGTGCCTGAGATGCGGCTTGGACGATCCCCTCACCGGCCCCATCAATACAAACCACCCGCCTCTGGGCAAAGAATCCCTGTGACTTGATCATGGTGGTCAAAAAATCCCGGTTGCTGCCAACTTGCTCGGCCGGGACGCGCTCAAATGCCGCATTGGAATCAGACTCGAGCAGTGAGCGGATCATTCTGTCCCGCCCATACGTCACCAACAAAGGGTCCGGACCGTAAACCAGGAAACCGGCGGCGTCTGTTTTCGGATTCCTCAGGAATCGCTTGGTATCCGCGGCCGACAGCTTCACCCGGCCCACTCACTTGACGTCAGGATAAGTTGTGCCACCAGTCGGTCGGCAATTTGTGCCAGCATACGTTTTTCGGCATCACCGCGCGCCGCGCCGCTCGCCATTTCTCCGGATCCGGAACTATATGATGCCGATCCACGAATGGTTCCCGAAGCACCTGCCGAAACTGCACCCGGAAGCCCTATGTCGTAATGCGCGACGCCATCCAGGGCGAACCGATCGATTCCCCCGGCACCCGCAACCGATTCCGTGCGCTCCGTGACATAGACGCGAACCCGGAGCTGATAATTTGGGTGTCCCGGCGTCCCAAGACGCTGCTGCAGGAACTCTTCAAGTATAAAACCGGTCCGACCGCCAGCCACCTCAATGGCAAAGCCTTCGTTGAAAGCAGCCGATGTCGGATTGTCTCTCAGGGCAGGCTCGAAACCACAGGCGGCCAGACCGGATGTCAGCACGAAAACCACCAGCCAGCTTCTAGACAACGACATTGACGATACGTTCCCTGACAATCACCAGACGCCGGGGTGTCGCCCCATTCAATGCTTTCTGAACAGCGGCGTCCGCGAGAACCCGTCGCTCGATCTCTTCCTGCGATGCATCGCGGCTCACCCGAAACTCAGAGCGGCGTTTCCCATTGATTTGAATGGGCATGATGACCGATTCATCCCGCAACAACTGCGGATCAGCGACGGGCCAGTCCTGTTCAACGACAAGCCCCTCATTCCCCAGCTGTTTCCATATTTCCTCGGCGAGATGTGGTGTGACCGGTGACATCAATAATGCCAGAATTCGCATGGCCTCCTGTTTCGTATCCCTTCCGGCATGGGTGCGCGATATGACATTGGCCAATTCATAAAGGCGCGCGACGGGCTTGTTGAATGCGAATTCTTCAATCCCCTGCGTGACATCGGCAATCACCCGATGGGTGAATGCCTTGAGTTCGTGATCGGACGCGGCATCAACCGTTTCTGGACATGCAGCCACCTCACGGGCCAGCCGCAGAACGCGATACAGGTGACGCGAAGCCGCCTCCACGCCCGCCGTACTCCACTCCACGTCCCGATCGGGAGGCGAGTCGGAGATGATGTACCATCGCGCCGTGTCAGCGCCATAGCGCGCGATGAGCTGTTCGGGATCGACAACATTCTTTTTTGATTTGGACATTTTTGCGGAGGGAATGATCTCCACCGGTTCACCTGTCGCCTTGATCTTGGCGGTTTTCCCACTCACTTCAACTTCGTCCGGAAGATGGAAAACAGGCTGTCCGCGTGCATCCCGTGTCTGATAAATTTCATGCAGCACCATACCCTGGGTAAAGAGGGCATCGAACGGTTCAATTGACTTTTCCGGCAAATGGCCGGTCAAATACATCGCCCGGGCAAAGAAGCGGGAATAGAGAAGGTGCAGAATGGCATGTTCGATTCCGCCGACATACTGATCGACATTCATCCAGTATTCGACATCTTCGGCAACGGTTGGGCTGGACGCCCGGGGTGCGGTGAACCGGGCGAAATACCATGAACTGTCAACAAACGTGTCCATGGTGTCAGTTTCGCGCCGCGCTGGACCCTTGCATTTGGGACAAATGGCCTGTTGCCACGCATGATGTCTCTCAAGCGGGTTCCCCGGTTGGTCAAAAGTCACATCCTCGGGAAGTTTGACGGGAAGATTGGCCTTCGCTTCGGACACGATCCCACAATGCGGACAATACAGAATTGGAATCGGACAGCCCCAATAGCGCTGACGACTGATTCCCCAATCGCGCAAACGATACCGCGTGACACCTTCGCCGATACCGTGTTCTTCGCAATATCTGATCGCCGCCGATACAGCGGCTTCACCTGTCTGTCTGTCACCCCCTGCCACCGGCAGCACGTAATGGACCATGGTCTGTTTCGGCGGCACAAAGGCTTCCGCGGCAACACGCTGGTCCGGCGTATCCGCGGGGACAAACACGTCGACAACCGGAAGATCGTATTTGCGCGAGAATTCGAGGTCGCGCGCATCATGCGCGGGGCAGGAAAAAATCGCGCCAGTCCCATATTCAATCAGGATGAAATTGGCGATCCAGACCGGCAGCTGAATCTCCCTATTGAGAGGGTGGTACACCCTGATACCGGTATCAATTCCGGTTTTTTCCTCGTTTTCGACCACAGCCTCGGACAGGCTGGTCTGGCGACATGCCTTCAGAAATTCCTTGATCTCAGGATTTGCGGTGGCCAATTCAAGAGCCAGCGGATGGTCCGGTGACACGGCAACGCAATTGGCACCGTGAAGCGTGTCTGGGCGGGTGGTGTAGACACGGATGTGCGTATCGGCCAGGGGGTTCCCCATACTGGTTTCCGTGATTTCGAAGCCAAGCTCGAGTCCCTCCGACTTTCCGATCCAGTTCTGCTGCATGAGTCGGACCTTTTCGGGCCACTTGTCCAAATCTTCCAGAGCTGACAGAAGCTCATCGGAAAATTCGCTGATTCGAAAAAACCACTGGGGAAGTATCTTGCGTTCAACCGAGGCCCCTGAACGCCAGCCTTTTCCATCAATGACCTGTTCGTTGGAAAGAACTGTCATGTCGACAGGATCCCAATTCACCGGGCCTTCGCCACGATAAATCAGCCCCTTTTCAAACATGTCAACAAACATCGCCTGTTGCTGGCCATAATATTCCGGATCACAGGTCGCCAACTCACGGCTCCAATCGATGGACAAGCCGAGAGGTTTCATCTGGCGGCGCATGTCGGCGATGTTTTTCTGGGTCCACTGGCCTGGATGAACCCCGTGTTCCATGGCCGCGTTTTCGGCCGGCATGCCGAACGCATCCCAGCCCATCGGATGGAGAATATTGAATCCCCGGGCACGACGATAGCGGGCAACCACATCACCCATTGTGTAATTGCGGACATGCCCCATATGGATCCGCCCCGACGGATAGGGAAACATCTCGAGGATATAATATTTTGGCTTGTCCGCTTGACGATTGGCGCGGAAAAACGCTCCCTTGTCCCACGCCTCCTGCCAGAAGGTTTCAATATCGGTGAGCTTTTGCTCCTGTTGATCTGTCATCACTGATCAGCACATCTGAAAAATCGTCAGAGTCTCTCATCGGCCTGACGGAGTTGCCGGGCGCGGGTAAATATGGCGTCCTCAATTCTCTCAATCGTCGCCTCGTCAGCCGGGCCACGACGGGTGATCAGGGCCACACGCAAGGATCGTGCGGCCAATGCCGGATCACCAACGAGGATTGTGGCACGATATTCAGTTGTTCCGCCGGGAGCCTTGCCCCAACCCGTCACGATCACCCCGGTGAACGGATCCACGGTTTCCAACGGCAGGAAGTCAAGAACTTCCAGCGACGCATTCCAGATATAACGATTGACCTGAACCGTCACGGACGGATCATTACGGTCCTCAAACAGATCCCAAATGGTCTCTCGATCTTCCTCGACTTGCGGTCGCGGCGCATTGTCCTCATCAGTGGAGCACGCCACAAGCAGAGCCAGCAATCCCAGCGTCGCCAGCAGGCGCGGCATGCTGTATCGCATGTCCATAAAAGTCCCTCCCTCGGATGACTTGACCGTCGTCAACTATCTGTTTGCAATATTGATAACAAGCCCAGTAGGGTGCCGGGTAGTGTCTCAGTATGAAAGGGAGTGGTTTTCGTATAAAAAAATTCACCGTTGCTTTTGGACAATGAAATCTGTAGAGGGGCATCAGATCCATAGTTGGAGGATCCCGCCATGAGACGTTTGCCCCCCCCCCCCCTTGACCGCCTGACGGCCCTTGCCACCGCGCTGGTGGCCCTGATACTCTTGCCCACACTGTCCAGCGCCGACGTCGTTCCCGCCCACAACAACTACAAGCCGACAATCTCGCTGACCAGTGTCGGTGCCAACGTGCTGACCGGCTGCGGCGAGCAGGGACGGGTGGCGAAACTGCTGTTGCGGATTCCTCCCCCGCAGAAGGATGGGAACGCATGGAACGGGACGCATGCCCTGCGAATCCAGGCGACGGGCGCGCCCGGATCCTTTGAGCGCCGGACCAGTATATTTTTTAGTGGGGGTTGGTTACCTTGGGGGGCCACATGGGATATAGTCAGTTTATCCGAAGGCGAGTACACCATAGAGGTACGGACACGAACCGGCCAGAACATCGGGTATGGCGACGGCGCTGAGATGTCTCTCAAGTTGATGAAACACCCCAACGCCCTAAATAACCCCCAGGTCAGGAAGTACGAGGTGTACAGCCCGGCGATGCGCATCCAGGCCGCAGGCGGCAAGGGTTGCCAGACCCGTGCGCAGAACCCGACCTGCAGGGGCTTCTGGCACTGGCCCGGGTTCGACCAGACCACCGGCCAGATGATCGGCCCGCCCACATGCCTGCTGGAGTGACACCCATGCAAGAGCGGGCCGCCAGCCAAACGGCCCGAAACCTTGCCGCAGAAGGGAAATTCCAGACTGATCCGGGACCAGATCAACCGTCAAGTTAAATATATAAGCCCCAAAAAATTGGGGGCTACGTCCACACAAATACAGCAGCAAAACACCACCTTCACCAACCTGAAAAAGGGAACGCGATACATTGCGGCCATAAGTGTGGGGACGGATGCTACCCTCAACATCGTCTCAAAGATCTACGTCAAGACAGAACCCGATCTGGAGATCACTTTTGGCTCGGGTCGCGCCGTCGACCCCGGCGATTCGTGGTCAAGCGGGTGCTTCGCCTTCAGCAAGGACCGGAATCAGATCCAGGCCTGCCTGTGCGGGGCCCGGAACTCGTCGGGCAACTGGGCGCGCACAGATTCCGAAGACGGCTACGAATATATTAGGGATGCCACCTGGCGACAGAGCGTGGGGTGCACCACAAACTGACCGGCGTCCGACACCCTCCACACGGGGCGGCCTAAGGGTCGCCCATTCCGCCCTGTTTTTGCAGTTTCAAACTGACCCACCACCGGGTGCCGGGTCGGCGGGGCATTACGGCTCCTCGTCCCCAACAGGTCCGGACGTGCACGATCGATGCATCCGGCCCCTCGCACGACCAATTCACGCATCCGGCATAGATCGGCCGTATAACCTTGGTGTCCCCGAGAGCCCCGTTCCAAAACGTTGTCATACGCCATCATCGAGGACACCCGCTTTCGACCATTTATCGCTCATGCAGCAGATCACACAGTCCTTGATCCGCAGTTCAAAACCTTCCCGGAAACCCCGGTCAGCCTTCTCGCCTGTTCGGCTATCTGAGCTTGTTTCGCCGACATAGTATAGCGCGTCAATCTGGGTGAGAGGTGCGCGACAATCAGGATGCGAGTCCTTTTGACGCTGTGACGCTATGCCTTTGCCGCAGGTTGGCGATGATGGCCAGTGGATTGTTTGCTGGGAGGTCGTTGCCGCTGGCGGCATGCCGCCAGCGGGGTTTGGCACCGGTTTCAGTTGGTGGGTGTATTTTTTTCTGTCGCGTATTGGGCCGGCCGTCCGGCCTTGCGCTGCAGTTGGCGAGTTTCCTTGCGGCGGGTGCTTTCAGCATTCATCTCCAGGATCACGGCTTGATGGACCAGGTGACCTGTCGCGGCGACGGCGGTGGTTTCGTCGGGAAACAATCTGTCCCACGCGCTGAAGGGTTGATTGGCAGTCATCATCAGTGAGCGTCGCTCAACGCGGACCGCGATCAGTTCGAACAGGACGCTCGTTTCGGCTTCATCCTGGCTCAGATCGCTGAAATCGTCGAGGATCCGCAGGAGGAACGTGTCCCGTGATGCGCGCAGGCGTTCGAGTTCCCGTTCGCGGCGTGCGGTTTGCAATCTCTAGCACGAGATCGGTGGTCCGACACATCAGCACCCGGAAGCCGTTCTCAATGCGTTCCCGACCGATGGCTGAGGCCAGATGGCTCTTGCCCACACCGGGCGGGCCGATGGCGATGCCGCTTGTTCCTTGACTGATCCAGGCATCCCCTGCAGCAAGGGCGGTGATCTGTGCTTTGGAGATGGCCGGGATGGCACTGAAGTCGAAACTGGCCAGGGTCTTGCCGGGGCACCGCTTGGCGGCGGCGCGGTTGCGCGCCCTGCGCCGTTGTTCGCGGTCGGCGCGTTCATGTTCGGCCAGTGCCGAGAGAGTGCGGCTCGCCGGCCAGCCTTCGCGATCGGATTGTTCGCCGCGGCTCCTGGCCAGCTGGCGCAGGGTCGGCAGGCGCAACTCATTCAGCATCAGATCGAGCTTGGCGTGATCAGTCGTGGCGATCATGATGTCACTCCCGGAGTCAGCAGGTCATGATCTGCGGCGAGCCGCGCAGGCCTGATGTCCAACTCTGGCCTGTCGCCTCTCTGCGGTGCCAGACGGGCGCGGAGCGTCTCAAGACAAGGCCGTGTGCCGGCATCAAGACAGGCCGCGATTTCAGCGGCGCGTGCGCCCTCGCAATTGTCCTCATGCGCCATGGCGAGGAGTTTCACCGTCAATCGGCAGGCGTCATGTGTACCGCACGTTTCACACGCTGTCTCGAAACACTGTTGGGACGTCCACACGGGGACAGAGGTCATCCCGATAAACCAGGTTGAGCAGTGCGCCCGGCTTGGTCTTGAGGGCACCAATGACAGGACGATCATGGATGACAGGGATGGCACCCTGACCGGCCTGATGGGGCTTGCGGGGCACTGTCAAACAATGATCCGTACCAAGAGTGAGCGCGATATGATCGGCATGAACACGCACTCTCAGCCGATGGCCCATCAGCCGGGTGGGGACGGAAGTGAAGACTCGCCGCCGCGTGACGCCACGGGTTGCGGTCACCCGCACGCTGACCTCATCAGCGGGGCTGCGGCGGTCCGGCAGCACCAGCAGATGTTGCGCCTCAGCCCTGATCGCGTGATGATATGGCGGTATTGACCCGGCCGATGATGTCCGAGATAAAGGTGCGATACGTCTCCAGATCGGCAAAGTCGCGAGTGCCGCGCAGTCCCAGCGCATCTTCGATCTCGCGCTTGAGATGGCCGTGGGGGCTCTCAATCGCCCCGTGGTTTGATGCGTCCACCCCGGGTGTTGCGGGTCGCTTCCATCCCGTCATCCTGGCAGAGTTCGCAGTCCGTGTGGTCTGGTCATCCGCGGCTGGCTTGACAGGTTCCGGAACGCCGCCGACAGAGGGACGGGGCGTCTGGGACGCGGGGCCCCACCGATGGCCCGCACAGCGTCCTGAAGCCCTGTGGACAGCGCTTTGAGAGTCTCGCCGCCCTGGACCCCATGCGCATGACAAAAGCCTGACCCGGGCAGCCGAAAGTGATAAAGCCTATGCGCCAGCGGGGCCCCAGCAATTGTCACGCCCACCCCGTTCATAGGGGTGAAATCAGAAATGCCCATCTGACCGGGCTTTGACGTCTGACGAAAGATTGCCGCCTGGCCCGGACCCTGCAACGCCCGCCACTGGCGAATCCGCCGCTCCAGGGTCCGCCGGATATTCGGATTCAGTTCCGGATCCCGCCGCAACAACTCGCGGTCCATCGCCACGGGCCGGATCTCACCCGATTCTTTCAACAGAGGCACCACCACGCTCTCAAAGATGTTCGCCAATGGATCCGGACGCCGCCGGCCACGCGGCTGGGCCGTCTGCGACGGAAGCCGACTGTCTTTGTTGATCCGATCACCCGTCGAAGTGCTGAAACCCGCTTTGGCCGCGGCCGTTTCAACTGTGCCAGTTTTTTGATAGTTCATAAATAGCCTCGTTTGTGCGTCTGTCATGTGTCGTCCGGGCCTGCGGCTCTCCCCATTGGAATAAAGGATGGCAGCTTTGCGCCCGAACGGTCACAGACGTCAAACGGGGCGTTTTGGCGACAGAATTTTTTGCCCCTCTCTCCGCGGAGAGAGGGGCAGCTCCCGCCACTCCCCAGGATTCTCACCCTGATTGTCGTGAATTCTCAGCTTGATTGACGCGCCACAGACATAGTGAAAAAGTGCCCCGTCTTCATATCTGTCACGCCTTCAATCCTGTAGATGTGATGTGCCACTTCCGGCGGGCTGCGCCTTGATCGAACGGAAGTCAGACCCGCTGGACCGCAATGATCAGTTTCACATCATCCTATCCTCCAATCCCAGGCCTTGACCTGACGCAATGGCGGTTCTGGGCAGGATTCTCATTGCAATCCGAATAAATTTCCCCATGTCATGATGCCATACAGCCGATTTGTTCCTGCGTGAATGCTGGCGTAAACATGGGTCATGATGGCAATTGACGACATTCAGCGGCGAATCGCCGCTGCCGAAGAGACTGCAGGACGAGAGCGCGGCTCTGTCTGCTTGTTGGCGATCTCCAAACTCCAGCCGCTGGAGCGTATCAAGATAGTCCTCGCCCACGGCCATCGGCAATTCGGCGAGAATCGGGTTCAAGAGGCGGCGGCGAAATGGCCGAATCTGATCTCTGCCTACCAGGATACCGTCTTGCATCTTGTTGGTCCGTTGCAATCCAACAAGGTCCGGCAAGCGATGCTTTTATTTGCAGCGATTCACTCTGTCGACAGGCAAAAACTGGTGCACCGTATTGATACGGTGGCACAGGAAATCGGATCTTGTCCGCGTTTGTTCGTACAGGTCAATACCGGCGAGGAACCGCAGAAGTCCGGGGTGAAGCCTGACGAACTGGACCGCCTTGTCAAGGACATCCGGAATCGCGATCTCCCGCTGGAAGGGTTGATGTGTATCCCGCCGGCACATGACGAACCCGCTCTCCACTTTGCCCTGCTCGCAGAACTAGCCAGACGTCATGGCCTCACTGGCCTCAGCATGGGAATGAGCGGTGATTTCGAAACCGCAGTGCGTCTCGGGGCCACCCATATTCGCGTTGGAACGGCTGTCTTTGGAGATCGGCCTGGTTGATCCAGAGATTTGACCCTCCATCGGGTCATGGGTCAGTTAGAAATTCGTCTGTGACGTGCGTTGCTTTGTGCGATCCTCTTCGTTAAACTTTTTTATCTGTTGCTTGAACGATTGCAGAGTTTGGTATGTCACCAAGAGATGCGTTAGCGCAATTTGCTCGGCGTGGAGAAAAATCCGCCCCGCCCGTTTTTATTGGACGTGAAGCGATTCTGAAGGACATCATTGATCGGGCAGAAGAAGGGTGGAAGAATAATCACCAGGGAGAACCAGGGCACACGCGTATTATTCAAGGGGCACCGGGAGCAGGCAAGAGTTCTATCATTGCCGAGCTTGAGAAAACCCTGAACACAGATGGGCAGACGACGACAGGCTGGAGCAAAGGTGCCCCCCGGATGGTGATATTGTCTGGCTCTGAGGTGCGCAGTCCGGAAATTGTTTTACGTCACCTTGCGCGGTTAGTGGACGCACAAAAGGCACAAGACCTCTTTGCAGAGAAGAGCAAGTTTTGGAAGGCTGCTGTGAAGTTCAATCTTCCGGTTGTAGGGGCGGAGGCTTCACGCGAACGAGAGACCACGTCACCCGTGCCGTCGGCGACATTGTCTCTTTTTAAGGAATGGTTAACGCTCGCAAAAAGAACATTGAAGGGGCCGATTATCATTGCGATTGATGAAGCGCAGAACTTACCCAGGGGCAAGGAACTGCCAAGCAGTCAGTTCCTGCAAGATATTCACGAAAATACATCGCACCTGCCGATATCACTGCTGTTAGCCGGATTAAGTGGCACACACGCGCATGTGGCGTCTCTCGGTCTGACACGCAGTTTAGAGGTTCATCCGATTGGGCGGTTTACCCGTGCGGAGAGTATTGATCTGATGCAGAAATGGTGTGTGCATTTTGGCCTTACGATTGGCGCACAACAGCCACGTCTGAACGCCTATTGCCAGCTGGCGGACGATTGGCCACGGCACCTGCATTGTGCGCAGAAAGCGTTGGCGCAAGTGCTTGTTGAGAAAAGCAATGCCGACGCCACTTTTGCAGGTGCATTGGATACAGTAACCGACCTAGAGTGGCAGCGTGCCACCACACAGTTTGCGCGGTATCGGGCGGAGTATTATCGGGATCGTGTCAGTCCAGAAATGAGAACCTATCAGCCTCTTGTGGTCACTGTGATGAAAACAGTGCATCCTCAAATCAGTCGGACGGAGGTTCTTGATGTGGTCGCCGGAGATTCGAAACAACCGCATTTTCCTTATTACACAAACGATACATTAGACTTTTTTAATCACTTAATTCACCAAGGGGCATTGCAGGAAGATGCGGAAGGGTTTGTATCTTGTCCTATTCCGTCGTTTCGCACTTGGTTAATCGAGTCAGTGCGATTGCCATCAACGACCTATACGCTTCGGTTCGGTGGTGCGATCTATAAAGAAAGTCCCTTTGACAGCTATAGTGCCGCACGGGAGTGGGCGATGAAGCAACTGGATCATCTGAAAACTGATCAGGAAGTTACGCTTTGGCAAGGGGGTGTCACGGTTGAAATCTTACGAGACGCCCCACGTGTCGAACACGTGAAAGACCGTGCAGAAAAAACGACACTCGCTTCGACAGCATGAGTTGACCATCACAAAGCGTTACACTTGTCGATGGCGGATCAGTGAGCGGGTAGATACGACTGATCGCGTACACTGCCGTGTAGAGGAGATTGCGACTGTGCCGGGTCAGGCGGACACCATTTCAGAGGCACCTTCGCAGGAAGTGACTCGCATGGCCGTGCACGACACCTGCTCAAGCTCGACACCTCCAAATGGTTTAAACAATTCGTGGATCATCGTCCCTTGCCCTGACCAGGCACGGCCTTCCGCCTGACCGCCGAACCGCAATTCGGGATCCCAACGCGCCACACCCGGAAGGTCAGCTGGGGTCCTTATTCTCCGGTGCCCGCCCTGCCGCACCGGCCGTCACCCGACATAGGCATCAGCTGTCGAGGTCCGGACACCTCCAAGCCTGCCTGGCCGCACGGCCAGCGTGAGGCCTGTGGCCTGGCCAGCTGCCTCATTGCGGCCCTGAACGCGGAGCCGCCGTCGATCGGGATGGCGGTGATGGGAACAGGCGCATGGGCGACCCGTGTGTCGGATGGGCGTGCGGCGCGGCTGGCGGTGGCGTGGGTGGCGGCCCTGGCGGATCCCCATTGTGAATGACGGTCAATAGCGGTGACATGTTTGACGGTCCGGCCGGGGCAGAGGGCGGCGGTGAGCGTATCGACCTGCACCGCGTCGCCGGGTGCCTGGGCTTTCAGGGCCCCGGAGATGCGCACCGCATCCGGTCTCCGGGTCCGCCGTTTCGTTTTGCTGTCCTGCGTGAAAGCACTGACCGGGGCGATCGGCTGGCGTGCGACCCTGTCAGCGATCACACGCCCGACCGTGGCTGTCGAGATCGGATGTCCGTCCCGGCGCAGGATCGCCGCGATCTTGCCGCGGCCCCAGGCGGGACAGTCCTGGCGCAGCTCTGTGATCCGCTGCCGGATCGCCGCGCGGGGTGGTCCTTGGCGGCACCGGTGGGGTCGGCGCGACAGCAGATCAGGGGATTGTTCCCAGCGATACAGGGTGGCACGGGGTACATGGACCGCACGGGCCGCGTCTGTCGTTGTCAGGCCATCACGAATGGCCTGACGCCAGCGATGGACAAGATCCTGGCGCATCCGGACAGCGGCATCGCCAGGTGATCAAAGACATCACCCATCCTGGCGTGTCTGATAACAGGGCCAGGCCAGCCAAAAACTGGCAGCGGGGGTCTCCGTCTCTGTCACATGGATCGTGACAAACCGATGGAGGACCCCACCTGATCCGGCAAGACATTTTCGGCGGCCCAGTCCCGGATCCCCTCCGTTCGGGCTTCGCCCTCACGTCGTGTCCCCGGGACTGGGCCGCCGCCGCTCAGAATCTCACATGTGTTTGAGCAGGTACAAGTAAATCCCAAACTGAGACACTACCGGAAATCATGGTCCGGAAGGGCGTAGTCTTCGACGCGGTATCCACATCGGCTGCCTGGTGCCGATTATCCAGGCCCGGACAACGCCCCCGTTCCGCGGCGCGTCTTTCGTTTAACCATCAGTGTGAACTGAAATCTCTGGGTACGCGATCCGAAACATGTCAACTCCTGGACGACCGTCGTCGGTTTGCAGAACTGTGCTTCAGGGCTTCGCCGAGTCTCTTGCATATCGAAGATCAGGACATCCCCGATGGCGGCGGCACGATCAGACGTGTGCGTGCCGACACACGCGTGATAATCCATAAAAGGTCAGAAAATGCGAATGCCACACAGCCCTCTGTTGGCCGCCGGGGGGCACGCCACACATGGATAAAGATCGCTGATCCAACGCCCGCAACCGGTGCATGCCAATTATATGCCACCGGGATGATCAGATCATACTGGTGGTCCTGCCGCCAGAGTCTTTCATGACTCTTGTGGCGGGGATGGCCCATGGCAATCAAGCGATTGTAGTCTGGGTCAGTCGGATCATCGGACCAGATATCGCGGCGGCGTAGAGGCCTGAAAGAGGGATGTCGCACTGAATTCAACCTGTGAGGGCATGGCGATGCCCGGCTGTGCGCAGGTCTGAGCCGTGCAAATTGTGCTGGATCTAACCGATCCGGTCGATAAAGGATGTCCAATAATTCAAAGCGGCCCGCGGGTGTGGTGCCATCCCCTTCCCGCTTGTCCTGCCGAACACCATTCCGACCCAGTGTACAGGGAAAGATCCGTCCTGCGAAATGCGCAGTCTGACCGACAATCTTGATATCATCATGGCCACAATTCACAAAATATGTCCACTCTTGGCCGCCTTGACCGCCAGATACGACTCATTGAAAGGGTTACAGCTGACGACAAGCGGGATTCTCTCAACAACATTGATCCCCTGACTCTGCAGTAATTCCTGTTTTGCCGGATTATTGGTCATGAGACGGACCTTGGTGAGACCCAGCTGATGGAGGATCGACGCGCCAATTGAAAAATTCCGTTCATCATCCTCGAACCCGAGTCGATGATTGGCCTCGACGGTATCAAAACCCTGGTCCTGCAAACCGTAAGCGCGGATCTTGTTCAAGAGACCGATGCCACGACCCTCCTGGTTCAGATACAACAGAACCCCGCTACCGGCTTCCTGGAATTTTGCCATGGCCGCCTGAAGTTGTTTGCCACAATCACATTTCAGCGAACCGAGCACGTCACCGGTCAAACAGGCGGAATGTAACCGGACCAGGACGGGATACCGCGGTGTCAGTTGACCAAAAATCACCGCACAATGATCTTCGCTACCATCGGCAACGCGGAAAATATGAATGCGAGAATCGACATGTACGGCCGTTGGAAGCGAAGCTGAAACCGCCTTGGACAGCCCCACCTCACAGCTCGTCAGCTGCTTGTCACCGACTTTGACATGGGTCAGACTCGAAGCCCGGATACATGAATCCGTTGCCGTGAGTGGCCAGGTCAAAACGGCCGGCAAGAGCCGTGCCCGACGCGCCAAATTGACCCCCTCACAACACAGGTGCACAGAACCGCCTCTCAGGCTGGTCAGTGGCCCTTTCAGCGGAAAATCCAGGTCAGTCGTAGGATCGGCGACTGCACGCACCCAGGAAACCTTCACAGCATGTGGAATACGAATGCGTGCAATGTCTCCATCATAAATTCTTGCCTTCAGCACAGACGCTCTGCGTTCTGTCAGAACAAGGGTTGCATCTCCTTGTCCAATGGCCGCAGCGATGCGTTCGTCGCTGGCCGACTCGGCCGAAAGCACCGCGAGACTGGCATCGTCCGACGATAAGACGATGGGAAGTCCGATGCGCAGGTCGCCCATTGCGCGAGCACGCAGTTCTTCTGTGTCAGGGGCATAACTCATATCATTGAACGTCTGCGCATCGTCGAGCGGCGCTGGGTGCTGATCCTGCCATGAAAACTCCAACCGGCAGAAAGCATAGATCAAAACAGAATGAAGTCGCACCCCTATCTTTGTGAATGCGCGGCTGCAAGTCGTATCCATTCTGCAAAATACGGCAAAATGCCAACTCAGAGAGCCGAACAACCCACAATATGGGGATGATATCCCGTGCCACAAATTATGTGGCAGTCCGGAATAATTGATGTTAATTGTTGCACCGAGGCAAAAACAAAGGGCAGAAACAATGTTCAGACGACTTTTACTGGTCGTCGTATTGGCTGCTTGTTCAGTCGCTGACTGGAACCCACCGGCCAATCTTGACGACGCCTGTTCAATCGTTCAACAGAAACCCAAATGGTATTTTGAAATGCGCAATGTGGAAAGGCGCTGGGATTTGCCGATATCTGTCCAGATGGCGATACTCTGGCAGGAAAGCAAGTTTTCTGCAAACGCCAAAACCCCACGCACCCAGCTCTTCGGTTTCATCCCTTGGAAACGGCAATCCTCCGCCTACGGATTCGCTCAGGTCGTCGACGGAACCTGGGATTGGTACAAGAAGAAAACTGGCAAGAGATTCGTAAGCCGTGCAAATTTCGGGGACGCCGTTGAATTCATGGGCTGGTATAGCGACATCTCGACGCGGCAAAATGGTATCGCCAAGAGCGATGTCCGCAATCAATATCTTGCCTACCATGAAGGGCATGCCGGATATAAACGCCGCTCATATGAGCAGAAACGCTGGCTTGTTGAAGTTGCTGACAAGCTGGTTTCACGGGAAGACATGTACCGACGTCAACTCAGAAGCTGCGTCCTCTGAGACGCCGTTCTTGCGTCGCTTCTGACGGTGCAGAATCGAATGTGAAAACCACGTTACGTTGCTGATTATTGAGGATTCAGCGACCGGTGCGATCTGCAACAAGCGATCAGGCCGGGATCAGGTTGCCCCCTTGTTGCCGGCACGGGTTGCGCGATGCGCTTATCGTGACTGGCGCTCAATTTCATGCTGGATACTGAACATTTCTCTTTCGATCACAATATCCTGCACGAAATTCTCAAAGATCATGCGCGTTTGCTGTCCAAACTGGTCAATAAAGGTCCAGCCGGCAAGACGGACCGGATCATGCTGAAAAGCCAAGCGAATCAGGATTTTCTCGGATTTATTGGGTCCCCGCAAAGCCACTTCGCTCGAGGCTGCGCCAACCCGGTAATCAACCAGCAAATCCGAATCATCAATGCGGACATTATTGCGCAGTAAATAATAGAGCGGAGTCGTTGCGAGCAGGAAAAATACGGGTTCACTATTCGATTTGAGATCGAAGACTGCCACACGGATGGATTCAGCAATCACCAACCCCGAAGCAGGTGGGTCATATTCGATTCGTGCGTATGACGGGCGGCCAAACAGAATATTGCCCGTCGAAATCGTCCCATCAGTATTCAGCTGGCTGAACTGTATCCAACCCTTATCCAGGTTTTCCATATAGTCGGCCAGCGTTGTGAGCGTAATCTGGGTCCCTGCCACTTGTGGCTGATCACGTGAATCGGATGCAGTGTCGGCCTGTGCCGATGGCAATGATTGGGCGCTATTCTGTGCCACCGCCTGCACGGCACCCAACAACAGGCAGAGTCCGATACATGCGCCAATCACCTGATGGCCAAGGAAAGTCACCATCATGCGGGGCACGACCTTATTCCGGAATGAGAATTTCCCGCTTGCCGACATGGTTTGCTGCACTAATCAGCCCTTCATCTTCCATTCGTTCAACAATTCTTGCCGCCTTGTTGTACCCGATTTCGAGCTTCCTTTGTATATAAGACGTTGAGCATTTCCTGTCTCTCCGGACAATTTGTACCGCCCGGCTATACTCGGAGTCGGCATCCTGCGAGTCACCGGCAAGGCCCAGCACCGTATCCACAGCATCGTTTTCAGATCCATCAAGGACCTCGGCCAGATAGTCGGGCTCACCTTGTTGCTTCAGGAAACTCACGACCTGTTCGACCTCTTCATCGGTTACGAAGGGGCCATGAACGCGTCCGATTTGCGACCCTCCGGACATATACAGCATATCCCCTCTGCCGAGAAGTTGCTCAGCCCCCTGCTCGCCAAGAATCGTGCGACTATCGATTTTGGACGTGACCTGGAACGACACCCGCGTGGGAAAATTCGCCTTCACCGTTCCGGTGATGACATCCACCGATGGACGCTGGGTTGCCATCACCAGATGAATGCCCGATGCACGCGCCATCTGCGCCAACCGCTGGATACAGGCTTCAATTTCCTTACCCGCCACCATCATCAAATCCGCCATCTCGTCGACGACGACAACGATATAGGGAAGCGTTTCGGGTTCGCGTTCCTCTTCGCAGAAGATCTGATCGCCATTTTCGTCAAATCCATTCGGAAAACGACGGGTTATTTTCTTGCCCTGCCGCAAGGCTTCGCGCATCCGCTCATTGTAACTGGTGAGCTTGCGTACACTGACAGTGCTCATCAGGCGATATCGCTCCTCCATTTCGGCGACCACCCATTTCAATGCAACCACCGCCTTTTTCGGATCGGTCACCACGGGAACCAGCAGATGCGGAATGCCATCATAGACACTCAACTCAAGCATCTTGGGGTCAATCATGATCATTCGACAGTCTTCCGGGGGCAACCGGTAGAGCAGGCTCAGGATCATGGTATTGATGGCCACCGACTTGCCGGACCCGGTGGTCCCTGCGATCAGCAAATGCGGCATCTGCACGAGATCGACAATTTGCGGTTCACCGCCAATATCCTTGCCAAGAGCGATCGCCAGTTCCATGCGGGAATCTCCAAACTCCTTGTCGGCAAGAAGTTCGCGCAAGTAAACTGTCTCCCGCGTTGCATTGGGTAGCTCAATGCCAATGATGTTACGACCTGGCACGGTGGAAATACGCGCCGAAAAAGCGGTCATATTGCGTGCGATATCATCGGCGAGACCGATGACCCGGCTGGCCTTTAACCCGGCTTCGGGTGTTAACTCATAGAGTGTGACCACGGGGCCCAGGCGGACATTCTTGATGGTTCCATGCACACCGTAATCCTTCAGCACCGATTCAAGCATACGCGCATTTTCCATCAGCGCTTGTGTGCTGAGTGCGGGATGCGAAGGCTCTGTTGACTCCTGCAACAACGATAAAGGCGGGATTTTATGAACTGTTATCTCATCATCGCCAATCAGTGGCGGTTGATCCTCCCGGAGGGCTGTCCGGCTTCTGGTTCTTTTTCGCGTCTGAGATTTGGGGAGTTCGACGACCGTCAGTTGCTCTTCAATTTCTGCCTCTTCTCTTGTCTCTGCCGGACCCGGCTCAAACTCCAGCTGGCCGTTGCCAAGCGTCAAGGTCGGTTCGACAGCGCGTCGCACGGGCATCTCATTGTGGATTTCAGGCAACCGAAAAGAAGGTCTCCAGCGCAATGCTGCGCTGAGAATCTGCATCAATTTCGGTGGAGTTCGCGAGACCTCGGGATGGTCAGACCCATGATGATGTGCCTTTGAATCATATTCATCATTGTCTGTATCCCGCGTATCTTCAATGGCCGGCTCACCACGCACGCGGTGACGCCGAAACAGGTTGAACAATCCTTTCCCGCTCTCGATTTCTGAAGGCGTCCCTTCCGGCCGGGTCCGACTCAGGGAATGATACACGAACCGGATCACTGTCCCGGTCAAGCTTGCAGTGAACAGCAAGATGGCAAGGGTTCCGCGCAGGGTGGCACCATGTGCAATCAGTGCACAGAGTATCAGTGCGGCCATGGCCAGACTTGTGACGGCCTGGGAACTCCCGACAAAGCCCGCCGGCCAACTGTAGGTGAGGGCCCCGAATATGGCATCTCCAAGCATGCCGCCCGCACCGAATCCATGCACCCAACCCTCTGGCGAAGGAAGTCCGGCCGCAACAACTGACGTGATGATGACAAGTCCAGGCAAAAACATGATGCGCATGGTAAACCGCGCCTGGCCAAAGTGACTGAGATAACGCAACCCCCAGAGGCAAAAGAAAAACGGAAAACACCAGGTGGCCAAGCCAATGGTCGCCATGAAGACACTGACGACTTCGGCGCCAGTTGCACCCGTCAAATTCTGGGTCTGCGCACCGCTGGAAACCAGAAGACCGGAATCTTCTGCCGAATAGGTGCCCACGGCAATCGCTGCAAATGCACCCACACCGAGCATGAACAAACCCATCAATTCCCTGGCCCGCCGTTTCAATGCCAAGCTCACACTTTCGTCGATCAGCGACTCGCCTCGCCCCAACTGCTGATACGTCATTGACTTACCTCCTGATCCACTAGATTCCGGCGCGCAGTCGCTCAAGACCGATGCGGAGATCTTCATCCTCGGCTGTCAAAGCCACCCGGATATACTGTTTGCCTGGATTGTTCCCACCGACGTCATGAGCAAAGTACTCACCTGGCACAACGCGCAGACCGGATTGGCGCCACAGCTGCCGCGCGACGCGCTCACCATCACCCACATCAAGCCATAGAAACATCCCCGCGCGCGGGCTCATATAGCCTTTCCAACCCCCCATGATTTCATCGGCGACAAGATATCTGTCTTGGAACGTTGCACGGTTATGTTTGACATGTTCCTCGTCACGCCAGGCATATTCTGAAATCATTTGCAGTGGCATGGGAATCGGCGCACCGCCATACGTGCGGAGTTGTTTGATCGCTGCAATCAAGCCTTTGCCGCCTGCGACAAATCCCGAACGCAACCCGGGCAGACCTGACCGTTTTGATAGTGAGTGAAAAACCGCCACTTTCTCGGGGTCGGAATTCATCGCGGCAGCGGCTTGGAGAGCACCCGCAGGCGGCGACATCCGGTAGATTTCAGAATAACATTCGTCGACCAGAAGTCGGAACCCAAATCGTTCCGCCAGGGCAAGCAATTCCTTCAGATAATCCAGAGACGCCACAGCACCTTGAGGATTCGATGGTGAACATAAAAACACAAGGGATGTCCGGTTGAGAATTGCCGGAGGCAGCGCGACAAAATCCGGCAGAAAGTCTGTCTCCTGCCCGGCAGCAACGAAACAGGGGATGGCGCCAGCGGCAACCGCACCGGCTGCGTAAGCCGGATAGAATGGGTTGGGAATCAAAATATATGGCGCCGCCCCGTTTTTTTGCTCGGAACACAGAGCCAGACTCGCATTGAACAATCCTTCACGGGTTCCGTTCAGGCACACGATCCCGCTTTCAGGCTCGACATTGGCCCCGTAACGACGACTGAGCCAGTCTGCAATCGCCTGCAACAATTCTTCTGCACCAACATTGGGGGGATAGTGCGCAAATCCCGCAATTGCTTCAGCAAGTCTTGGGCCGACCCAATCGGGTAAGCCCAGACGTGGCTCTCCAATCGAGAGATCAATCTCTCGATGACCGGATGACTCCCCGTCCAACAGGCGACGAAGCCTTGGGAAAGGGTACTCCGGAAGCTGGGATATCCGCTCCGGTAATTCCATTTTCTGCCTCAATGCGTGGGGTCTTTTGCCTCACTGACTGCCTTTCTAGACCCAACAGGGCCCGGAGTCCAGTGGCCCATGATGATTCATCAGACAGGTGTGGCTTGATCTCGAAGAGACCTCCGGAGTGTCAACGGCAACACATGACCGCATGACGGGCATCTCTTGCCCGGATTGCAAGAACCTCGCGGGATACCGAAATCACTCAATCCCTGTTCGAAAGAATGGTTTCGACGGCATAGCCGATGCGCAGTAGCCGTATCTCGTCATGCCGATGCCCGAGCAACATCAATCCAGTCGATGCGACTCCGGTGGGAATCGTCAGTGCCGGTATATCCATAAGATTGGCAATGCGGGTATGGCTTAGAGCAAGACGATTCTGCTCGACATAGTCACCTTCATCTCTCATGAGATCTTCCCGCTTCGGCGGCATGTTGGGGCAAGTCGGCACCATGACAGCATCATATCCCACAGTGACCCGGTCAAATTCCCTGCGGGATTGTACAAGGCGATTCCAGGATTCGAGATATTCGGCGGCGGTGAAGGATCTGCCAGACATGAACCGATCACGAATATTCTCAAACATCTTCTCGGGTGCGGCGGTGATCAGGTCATTCCATTGGCTGTACGCTTCGGCCGTGTAAAGGCAAGGTGCCAACGACAGGGCATCATTGACCATGCCAAGGGAGGTGCTGGTGACCTCCGCGCCGGCAGCTTGCAGTCTGCTGACAGCCGCATCAAACGCCGATGAGGGTTGCCTGTCGACCTGTTCCAGACAATCTTCAGCAATCAGGAGCCGCAGATCCCGGAGGGCCTCACCAGCCACGAATGGCATCCGTGACTGACCGGACAACGCAACAAACAGAACCGCCGCATCCTCAACAGTCCGGGTCAATGGCCCCACTGTATCGAATTTCGGGCAAAGTGGGATCACGCCTTCCAGTGGCAGAGTCCCACTCGTCGTTTTCAGGCCAACCAGATCGTTCCAGGCCGCCGGAATACGTACTGAGCCGCCGGTATCCGAACCGATTGCCGCAGCTGCCAGATCGAAAGCGACCGAAGCAGCGGCACCGGACGAGGATCCCCCTGCCACTTTGTCCACATCATGGACGCAAGGGGGTGTCGCTGTCATCGGATTCAAACCAAGCCCCGAAAAAGCGAGCTCGCTGAGATGCGTTTTTCCCAAACAGATCAATCCCAGCATACGGCATCGGCGCAAGACTTCCGCATCGCGTTTCGGCACGCGCCCAGCGAGCAGGGCTGAGCCGGCTTCTGTGGCAACATTTGCCGAATCGAACAGATCCTTCCATGACACCGGCACACCATCGAGAGGCGATTCCCGTAAACCCGAGCGGGCACGCTGCGCCGCTGCCACGGCCTCCTCCATTGCCCTCTTCTCAGTCAAACGCGCGTAAATCGATGCAGCATGCGGATGATGACGGATTGCCGACAGGAAGGTTTCGGTCAGCGCGCGCGGGTCAATGCGTCCGGCTTCAATGCCTCTCCCAAGATCGCAGGCACTCATGTTGAGCCAGATCTCATGCGACATGTCCGGTCCTCAGTGAGCGATCGATGGATGGCGCATTGATATCATCTCCAACGGAACTTTATCTTGCAACCAATACGGGCCGCAACCCCCTCAGGCGAAGTGCGTTAAGCAGGACAGACAAGGACGACAACATCATAGCCATTGCGGCAAAGGCGGGTGACAGCAAGATGCCGAATGCGGGATAGAGCAGCCCGGCAGCAATGGGAACGAGAGCAATATTGTAGCCAAAGGCCCATGCCAGATTCTGGCGGATACTGCGCATCGTGCGCCGGGCGATATGAATGGCATACCCGATACCGGCAAGATCACCGGATACCAACACCACATCAGCCGACTCAATGGCGATATCTGAACCTGTCCCAATAGCAATACCGACATCCGCTGCGGCCAGGGCAGCCGAATCATTGATACCGTCACCAACAAAAGCAACCGGGCCGGATTCTTTGCTGATTATGGCCAGTTTTTCTGCCTTGTCTGATGGCCACAACTCCGCCGCGATCTCGTCAATACCAACTTCGGAAGCAACGCGATGTGCCGCTTCCCGGCGATCACCGGTCATCATCGAGATTTTGCAGCCCATGCGGGACAAGGCTGCAATCACCTCCTGACTGGAGTGTTTGACCGCATCCTCGATTCCGAAAATTGCGGCAAGTTGATCGTCAACCGCAAGATAAACAATAGTCATTCCCTGTCCTGCAAGTTCCGTGTCCGCCTTGTCCATTCGCGCGATGTCGATTCCATTGCGTGTCATGAAATGCTTGCTGCCAACGCGAAGGTGACGCCCATCGACTCGTCCCTCTGCGCCCAATCCCGATTGAGCAACGAAGCTCTCGACCGGTGACACCTGCAGCCCTTTCACCGCCGCCGCCCGACGCAGCGCATCCGCCACCGGATGTTCGGAGCGGTCTTCGACCGAAGCTGCCCATGCAATCACTTCACTCTCGGCATAATCATCATGGATCATGGTCGCGGCCAGTTGTGGGAAACCGGCGGTCAGGGTTCCGGTCTTGTCCAGGACGATCTGGCGGACACTGGCCAGGTATTGCAGTGAGTCACCGCCACGGAAAAGAACACCCATTTCCGCGGCGCGCCCGGTCCCGACCAGTACCGAAAGTGGCGTTGCCAATCCCATTGCGCAGGGACAGGCGACAATCAACACCGAAACAGCTGCAACCATCGCATGCGCCATTGCTGCGACACCGCCGACCATCAGCCAGACAATTGCCGTCAGAACGGCAATGAACAGGATGATGGGAACAAATCGATAGGTCACGCGGTCAGCAAGCTGCTGTACCGGTAATTTAACTCTCTGTGCGCGCTCGGCCATCTGGACAATTTGTGAAAGGACCGTATCCCGTCCGACCTTCTGGACAATCATGGTGAGGCCACCGGATCCATTGACCGTGCCGCCGGTCACAGCATCACCGGGAGATTTTTCGATCGGAAACGGCTCACCGGATAACATGCTCTCGTCAACTTCGCTGACACCCTCCTCGATGATCCCGTCCGCGGGCAATCTCTCGCCCGGACGTATCAACACCCGATCACCGACCTGCAATGTCTCAACCGGAATGTCCCGGGTGGCACCGGCCTTCAACAGACGCGCAGTCTTGACCTGTAATCCTGCAAGTGCCTGAATCGCACTGTTAGCCTTTGACTTGGCACGTGCTTCGAGAAACCGGCCGAGCAGGACCAGCAGAATGATTGCCGCCGCCGCCTCAAAATAGACCTGGCGCGCCACCTCCGGCAGCAGGTCAGGCAAAAGGGTGACAATTGACGAATAGATCCAGGCAGAGCCGGCGCCGATCGCAATGAGACTGTTGGTATCGGGATGACCGCGCAGCAAGGCGGAGAACCCCTGCCAAAACAATCCGCGACCTGGCCCGATGACAAGAGCCGTGGTCGCTGCCAGTTGCAGGAGCCAGGAATTCGTTAGGCCCAAGGTCAGATCGACCACTTCCCGCATCGTGATAGAAACATGCTGGCCCATTTCCAGAACGATAACCGGCAATGCCAACAGCAATGCCCAGAGCACACGCTGACCATCGCTCTCACGCGGTGCTGCACGATCCTCTGCCAGGGCAATCTGGGTCGAATGGCCCGCCTTTTCCAGCATGTCCATTAAGGGCAAGAGATCCACCGCACGATCAATGATCTTGACCCAAACCGTTTTTGCTCCCGCTGCGAGGCGCAAATCAAGAACTCCCGGCACTTCGGCCAACCGTTCAATCTCGACTGGCTTCAACGCCGATTGCAGTTTGATCTCAACTTCCTGTGTTTGCGGCGCATATCCCGCCTTTTCGAGTTGCAGCGCCACCTGCCTGATTTGCGCTGCATTATCTGCGCGCAGCCAAACGGTTTCGCAAGCCAGGCTGACGGACACTTCTGAAATGCCCGTTGCCGCAGAGACTGCCTGCTCCACACGCCCCACGCAACTTGCACATGACATACCAGAAACGGGGATTGAAACCTGCACCATGTGTGCTCCCTATCATGAATCGGGCAATACGGATATCGCGTGAGGGATTCACCGGATATTCAGACAATCCTTTTGACTTCTGTACAGAAAATTGCAACTGCAATCAGGTACGAATCAACTGATCATCGGATGATCTCAGATGATTGTTCAGAGGTATACTGAAATGGTCTTTCGGTGACGTGCAACAACGGAGTGATGATCAATGGAAGGACCAGGATCGGGTGAGACAGAGTCATTCAGGCAGACAACAAACCCATTGCGGCAATTCCTGCGCCACCGCTGACAGGGCGAACCCCGACGTGATCATGAGCGTGACTGATCCTTGTCCCTTCATCATGCGTGGGTTTCCGTATGAAGGTTGACCATGACATCATTATCGCTGGCGGTGGGCTCGTTGGCATGGCATTTGCGCTGGTCGCCGCAAAAGAGAATTTTCGTGTCCTTGTTGTGGATGACTCACCCGCCGCCATCAATCGCGCGTTTGATGGACGGGCTTTTGCACTGACTGTGTCCTCTTGTCGGCTGCTCGGCAATCTCGGCATGTCCGATTTTCTGCAAACCAAATGTCAGGAAATCCGTGCGATTCGTATTTCTGAGGGATCTGCATATGGGGGGCCTGACCCCGTTGCCCTTGGATTTGACTCGGCAGAAATCGAAACCGGTCCGATGGGGCTTATGGTCGAAGACAGGCATCTGCACGCAACGCTGCGTCAGTGCGTGGAGTCTTGTGCAGACCGGATCAGGTGGCTTTCGTGCCGTCTCACAGAGGTCAAACTTGAAGATTTCTGTGTCAAGGCAACCGATTCACGTGGCAACCTCCACGCGGCACGAATGATCGTTGGCTGCGACGGCCGTGACAGTCTTGTCGCCCGAGCTGCCGGAATGACTTGGAGTGAGAAGGAATATCATCAGTCGGGGTTGGTCTGTGCCGTTCGTCATGAGAAACCGCACGAAGGCATCGCCCGCCAGTTCTTTATGCCGAGCGGTCCACTGGCCATCCTGCCGCTGACCGGCAAACGCTCTTCATTGGTCTGGACGATGCACCATCCCGAGGGCAAGAGATTGGCATCGCTTTGCGATGATGACTTCCTGCGGGCGTTGCGGGCTCCCTTTGGCGATTGCCTTGGTGACATTTCCCTGATCGGAACCCGTGCGAGCTTCCCGCTCACGTTGTCGCTCGCCACGCATCTCGTCGCGCCGCGAGCGGCGCTTCTTGGTGACTCGGCGCACGGTCTTCACCCGCTTGCCGGCCAAAATCTCAATCTTGGATTACGTGATGTCGCCTCACTGGCCGAGATCCTTGGAACGGCGGCGCGCCGGGGCGAAGATATCGGCGCGATCAATGTCATGGAACGTTTTCAACGCTGGCGGCGTTTTGATATTGCGGCCTTTGCCGTTGCGACGGATGGATTCAACTGGCTATTCTCCAATGCTGATCCAACTCGACGCATGTTGCGAACTGGTGGAATGGCCGCCCTGCAGAGACTCCCCACCGTCCGACGATCAATCATTCGGGCCGCCGCAGGCCTGCATGCGGACCTGCCAAAAGCCATGGAAGGGCAATCCTTCTAACCGGATATTCTCAAGATACCGTTTTTGTTCAAGGTTCCGGTCATGCCGGCAACAGGCACCGAGGAGAGCAGAAGATCAGTCGAGTTGCCGGGCTTCGCTCTCAAGCATGATGGGGACACCGTCGCGGATCGGATAGGCCAATTTCGCAGCTTTCGAAATCAACTCTCCTGCCGCACGGTCATAGGTGAGCGGCGCGTGGGTCACCGGACACACCAAGGCTTCGAGCATCCGCCCGCTGATTTCGCGTTCTGAACTCATTGGAGTCTCTGCGAGCCTCCTTCAACACCAGATATCTGCATCAGAGCGACCAGCGCCGCGCGGCGCTCATCCAGCGACCTTGTTTCCAGAAGTGCCTGCCGGTCCGCTGCTGAGAACTTGCCATGCATCGCGACGAAATTAATCAGAAGCTCATCATCTGAATCCGCAAAGTCACGACAAAACCCGGCCATTCCCGCTGCCGAAAAATGTCGGTTTGCCAGTTCAACAAATTGCGCCTTGTCAGACATGCCACAACCGGATTCCGGCTCCAAATCGCCTGCAAACTCGGCCCACTTGACCTCGGCCTGGGAAAACGGCTCAAATCCCGAAATCCGCCGCACCAGCCGGAATCGGGAAAAGCCCATCAAACACGCTGAATGAACATTGTCATTCTGGACATCAACACCCTCAATCTGCGCTGCACAACCGACAGAATAAAGCGTACCTTTTGAATCTCTGGGCTGAATGACTCCGATCACCCCTTGTTCAGTTGTCGAAACTCGTTCAAATAAAGGGATGTCCGTCGGACGTACAATGGCAAACATGACAGCAGAGCGCGGGTAGAGCGTAAATTCAGCCACCTCCATGATCGGAATGGTATTCGGGAGATCTGCCAGTGAAACCATTTCGCTCACTCCGATCAGATTGGGTCCAGAAACAGTTACGAGAATATCATTGAGGAAAACTGGCGGCGACCCTTGAGGGCCACAGGATCATTTGGTTTCAGACTGTCAAGAATCGTCATCAACTGTTCGCGCGCAGCACCGTCCTTCCATTCCCGGTCACGCCGAAAAAGTTCCAGCAATTCTTCAATCGCCTCCGCGTTGTGCCCATTGGCGTGAAGCGCAAGTGACAGTTGCAGACGCGATTCATGATCATTCGGATCGGCTGAAATCTTCGCACGCAGTTCGTCGACCGGGCCGGTATTCGCTGCCCGGAGGGCCAGACTCACCGCCGAACGCGCCGCCGCAACTTCCCGTGATTCAGAGATTTCTTCGGGCGCGGACTTGATGATGGCTTCGGCCGAGTCAATATTCCCGAGGGCCAGGTAGGCGCGTGCCATACCACCGAGCGCAGCGGCGTTGTCGGGAGCCTGCGAGAGAATTGAGGCAAACTGCTGCGCCGCATCGACGGCGGCACCCGCATCCAGAAGCTTCTCAGCCTCTTCAAGTGACTCGGGAATGCCATCGCCCTTGCCGAGCTTTGCCAATTGACTCAGGAACCTGTTGATCTGCGAAGGCGGCTGTGCTCCCGCGAAACCGTCGACAGGTCGACCATCGGCAAAACCGAAGACCATGGGCACAGATTGAACACCAAGTTGAGCGACGAGTGACTGGCACTTGTCGGCGTCGAACTTCACCAGTGTGACCTTGCCTGCGCAGTCCGCAACAGCCCGTTCAAGCTGCGGTCCGAATGTCTTGCAGGGACCACACCAGGATGCGCTGAAATACGCAACAACCGGAACTGACTTGCTGGCCTCCATGACATCGGCGGCAAACGACGATTCTGTCCCCTGTTTCACGACTGCAGTGGCGGTGCCGTTCCTTTGATTCATCTCAAGCATGGAAAATCACCGTTTCATGTTTCTGGCTGTCAATAATCGTTCCAAACTGAATGTCCAAACGCGCCGATAGCCTCGCTCACAAGTCAAATTCAGCAATGACCGGCACATGGTCTGATGGCCTCTCCCAACCGCGTACCGATCGCAGGATGCGCGAGCAGTGATCATCGCGGACCAGGTCCGGCGTTGCCCAAATATGATCAAGGCGACGGCCCTTGTCGGCGGCATCCCAGTCAGGTGACCGATACGACCACCAAGAATAGAGTTTTCCGTGCGGTATGTCAGCACGTACAATATCGGTCCAGTTACCTCCTTCGATAACCGAGTTCAACAGATCGACTTCGGCCGGTGTGTGACTCACGACATTCAGGAGTTGGCGGTGCGACCAGACATCATCTTCCTGCGGCGCGATATTCAAGTCGCCAACCAGAATTTTCCTTGTGGGTTGCTCTTGACGGCTCCAATCCCGCATGGCCCTCACATAGTCAAGTTTTTCACCAAATTTCGGATTCGTGGCGGGGTCAGGCTCGTAACCACCAGCCGGCACATAAAAGTTCTCAATGATAATGCCGTTATCCAGTTGCACTGCGACATGGCGGGCAGATCCGTTGCCGAGCATGTCTTTTGATCCCATATCCGTAATCGGAATCCGCGAGAAGACTGCGACACCGTTATAGGCCTTCTGGCCTCGCAACACCGCCTGATCATAGCCCATCTCGGCAAACGCCGAGCAGGCAATCTTGTCCGCGGGAGACTTCAACTCCTGCAAACAGAGAATATCGGGGCGTTCGCTGCGCAAGAAACGCGCAATCAATTCCATGCGTATCCGCACCGAGTTGATGTTCCAGGTTGCAATCGAAAATCTCAATTCGCCTCTCCACGCATTCATTTATCACGCAATGGGACAGACGATGTCCGGCACGTGACCGGACAGATTTGCCGCTGCGCCGCACAGGTTTCTCTGAATGTCCCCCTGGACAGAATGGATGGCTTGCCCATTGCAAATCCTGTCATCTCTTCACCTCGTGACAAGGTGAATGGGTGTCCCCTTTGGCATCGAGACTGTAACCGTCATCATGCGTCATGATAAAATCGATCCCGGAACACAGGCTTCGCAGCTTGATCCGAAGGCGGTGAATATGAACCTGCACGGTGGCGGTGTCCACAGATGCTTCATATCCCCAGACATCCTTGAGGAGCATGTTGCGGCTGACAGGATTTCCCGACGCGCGGTACAGGCGATGCAGCAGCCGGGATTCCAGATCCGACAATGCGCTTTGCATTCCATCATCGTTCCTGAGCAGATTTTCAGCTGACAGGAAGGTTAAACTGCCAATGGGTAAAGGTTCATGCGCCCGCCATTGACGATTGCGCACCTGCAGGCGCATCATGGCGATCAGGTCACGAATCCTGAACGGTTGCCGGAGAATCGCATCAGCAAGAGCCTCGAGTTCTCCTATTTCCTCCCCTTTCGCATGATCGCTGGCCAGGATCACGAGCGACGAGTGTGGCCGCTCGGCGCGGTAATGTTGACACCGCACAAAAACTGATTGCCGATCATGCGAATCCCGATGCAACAGGATCACCGCAGGTGGCTGGTGTTTCACCAGCGACTCCTGAATCTCGAATTCGTCGCTCTGTGACAACAAATCTGTCAGGGCTTCGACAAGTCTATTGTCGTGGGTATCGACGAATATGCCGGTCCGGTTGCGTCTCAATGAAACAGGCCTCGAAAGCTGTGAAATCGCATCTTCATCACCGTTCATCAAACCTGATCAGTGCAACCCCGATGGTCCCTCATCTATCGGACCATGGCCGCTGTATTGCCACCATCCACTGTCAGAATCGCGCCACTGGTCTTGCGGGCCATGACAAGATGGAGAAACGCCGCGGCCACATCCTCGGCCATCACTTCTCTCTTCAACAAGTTGCCACGCATATAGTCTTCCGGGCTGATACCACGAGAAGCGGCGCGCTCGACAACGAAAGCGTCGGTGAGAAGATTGGTTCGAATGCGGTCAGCATTGACAGCATTGGAAGTAATACCCGATGCTCCAAACTCAATCGCATACTGGCGAACAAGCGCCAGAAGCGCCGCTTTGGAAGTGCCGTAGGGACCCAGTCCCGGGCCCGGATTGAGCGCCTGTTTACTCACATTGAATGCCAGGGCTCCCCCGGTATCCTGTAGCTGCATGATCTCCACACAGGCGCACGCCATGTAATGGTGGCTCCAAAAGTTCAGTTCATGTGCACGCCGGAAGTCCGCGTCTGCAACCTGATGCAGATGGCCCTGTACGGCCGCCCCGGCATTCGACACCAGAATATCGACGCCACCGAAAGTCTCAGCGACTCGGCGCACAGCTGATCGCACGGCAGCGCGATCCGTCACATCGCATGTAAATTCCTTGCCGCCCACTGCGTCGCATGCTGCCTTGAGGCGTCCCCCATCGATATCGAACATTGCCACCTCGGCACCTTCTCCCCTCAGGGCCCTGGCAGTTGCGAGACCCAGACCACTGGCTGCACCCGTGACAATGGCAACCTGCCGATTCAGGGGTTTCTCCGCGACCGTCGCCAGCTTGGCTTGTTCGAGTGACCAATATTCCATGTCGAACAAATCATTCTCGGAAAGCGCTTCGAATCTGCCAAATCCCTCGGCACGCGTTATGACATCGACTGTGGCTTCACCGACATCGGCCGCGACCGCTGCTTCCCGCGCGGTCCGCCCCACCCCGAACAGGCCTGAACCCGGCACATAAACAATTCTGGGGACGGGATCGAGTTGGGTCAGTCCACTCCCCACACGCCTGTTGTTGCGGTGAAAATAATCGACGTAAGCAGAAGTGAAATCGGCGGTTGCACGGCGGAGACCCGCAGCAAAACCCTCCAGATCGTCAGCCAGGGGGACCGGCGTGACCATTCCAAATCGTTTGATGCGGATCACGTGATCCGGCGTTGCATTCCCCCGTGAAGCATAATCGGTGAGTGCCTGGCCATCGACAAAATGCCGAACGGAATCAGAATTGCGGTGATCAAGTATCCATCGGTCGGGGCATTTTTCAGCCGGTGTGTCGCCTGCCAAGGCCCCCCGCAGGATCGGCGCGATATCTGCCAAATCAGCAATTTTTCCTGGTAATTCACGGCATCCGAAGGGACGTGACTTGCCACTGGCGAGACGTCTCTCTGCTGTATCCACCATCGCGATCATGGCTTCGTAGGATTGACGCGGGTCATCATCAAAAGTGAAAATTCCATGATTCATGAGAATCATGCTTTCGGCCTTCGTCGCCACACCAAGAAGGCGTGCACATTCTTTCGCGAGAGTGAAACCGGGAAAGACATAGGGTACGATCAGGGTATCCGGAAAAAGATCGCGTATCAGCTCTTCGCCATTCGGCTGGTTGGTCAGTGCAACAATGGCATTGGCATGCGTGTGGTCGACGAATTTGTGTGGAATAATCGCGTGCAGTACCGCTTCAACCGATGGATTTGGTGCGTAGGGATCGAGAAGCATCCGGCGTTGAGCAGCGACCAGTTCAGCGTCACTCAGGGTCTCGAGTTGTGCCAGACGGGCAAGCGGTGCCAATTCGACCGCTGGCAGTCCTGCTGGCTCAATCGTCGCCATATCCCAGCCTGAACCTTTGACACACAGGACATCGAGACTGTTGCCGAAAGTATCAGTCATCGATGTCTTCACCGAACTGTTGCCGCCGCCATGCAGCACGAGAGCAGGATCCTGACCGAGGAGACGCGTGGTGTAGGTCCGGACCGCAAGATCTGCCGACACGCCCTCGCCGGCATAATGTGAAATCAATGAGTCGTGTTCAGCTTGGTCCCAGCGTGACTGCATGATTGCCCCCGCATGATATGGCTATGTGATCCCGGAATACGTTGACTTACAGTCATCGATCCTGGGTGTCGGTGTCGTGGTACGGACATCGCGCCCGCAGGTCAAACCTGCCCACGACAGAGGTGCGGGGTCTCAATAGCCTTGCCGTGTCGGTGTCAGGCAAATCTCCTGAACCAGGGCCCGCTGCGGCAATCGGTAGGCATCGTGGATCAGTTGCGCAACGATATCGGCGCTGATGCCGCCGCCCATCTTGGCCTTGCCTTCATTGTAGGCCGCCAGGGTCTCCTTATCCCGCACCCCCGACAGGAGCTCGGTGTCAATCACCCCCGGTGACACCACCAGCACCCGCACATCATACGCCGAAAGATAGGCGCGCAAGGATTCCCCCACCGCATGCACGAAAAACTTCGTCCCGCAATACACGGTATGATCCGGATAAACCTTGCGCCCGGCAATCGAACTCATCAGGACCAGAGTCCCCGTGCGGCGCTCCATCATCCCCGGCATGACGGCATGCACCGTGTTCATCACCCCCTTGGTATTGATGTCAATCATCTCGTCCCACTCTTCGGGCGGCTGACGGCCAATATCGGCAAACCGGCCTACACCGGCATTGGCGAACATCATGTCGGTGGGACCAAACCGGTCTTCCGCCGCGGCGACCGCCTGTCGGATCTGGTCGCGATCACGGACATCAACCGCACAACAGAGCGCATCAGGAAGATTCATCGCCTGCATGCGATCCAACCGCCGCGCCATCAACAAAACAGGATGCCCGGCGGCGGAAAATTCCCGCGCCGTGGCCGCACCAATACCAGAACTCGCGCCGGTAATGGCCACCAGGGGTTTGCTCATACTCTCTACACCTTCCCTTCTGATCCCACACCCGCCCAATCACCCCAGGCGCGCACCGCACCATTACACGCTATCGGAGAGACCGCGTCAATCACATCCTGCACCTCACCCTCAAACATCATGAGAGTCCTGCAAAGTGTGGGGCAACTCAGGCCGCCATTCGGGTTTCTGTGTGCGCTGACAGGCCGGGATACCAGTGTTCGAAGGTGTCACGCAGGGTGCCATCGAGAGTTCGTGTCCGGGTCTGAAGCATGAGGTGGGCTCCCTGTTGTGACCAGCGCATCTGCTGTTTCTTTGCAAAGCGTTTCCCCACAACCGTATTGACTGTGGATTCGACGAAAGCGGTGGAGACCCGCTCCCCGTAGCGTCGCCGCTCGGCAGTGTTCGGGATCATCGTCCGCTCGCTCGGCCAGCGCCGGCATGATCCGGGCCCAGGTGCCATTCTGGCTCCAGCGGTTGTCGCGATTGAAGCCGGTCGAGTCGGGACCGTAGCGCTCCGGGAGACCCCGCCAGGGGATGCCGGTGCGCAACACGACGAAGATACCATCCATGACCCTTCGGTCCTGCAATCGACGCGGGCCCTGGTGTGTCGGGGGAAGCACCGAGCGGAGGATCGCCCACGCGGCATCGGTCATGTCGTGGCGGTGCCCGCTCATGGGTCTGCTCCTGCCCGATGGTTTTTTGGCTCCTCTCGCAGCTCCAGACAGACCTGTCAATATTTAAGTACACAGCCTAATCTTCAACTCTCCACAGGATGTCCTGGAACAGGTCATCACCATCAGGGTCGAGACTTCCTGCCACACCGACAGATCGTTCGCAAAAACGAGGCGGAAAAACGGCCCATCTACTTTCGTGTTTTATCGACTTGATGGGATCAACCCAGGCCCCAATAGGGGAAAGGTGAATATCTCATGTTGGCCTACTCTTTGGCAAGCACACTGTTTGCAAAGGGAGTGATTCTCCTCTGGCTGGGTTTGGACCCTGCTTGATTCCTGATCGGTTTCATTTGGCGAATCAGGCGACTTTGGCGAGAGGCGTGCGATTGTCGTTGGCCGCGGCGGGACAGGCGCTGGCGTGGCGCCGTCTGTGGGTCAGTTGGGCCCAGACGTTGTCAAAGCGTCCTGATGTGAGCCGGGCCCGGACAGTGAGAACACCCTGGCCACCGGCACGACCCCATCTCTGGCCGCTGCGCTTGAGCCGGGTGTTGACGATCATTGTGTGTGCCGCCTCGACAGCCCCGCTAGCGGTGGCTGCGGACAGACCCAATGGCGGTGGTGATCTCGCCAGCCCCTGGGCTTTTCCGCTTGAGAGATCGCAATGCATCAATCACCTGGCCCACGCAATGGGGATCGTCTGTCAGGATCGCCTTGTGTGTGTCGAACCCCGCCGTGCTCTTACCGCTCTCGGCCCCCTCAGCGGCATCGGCCGCGGCCTTGAGAGACTTGGCCGGCCTGCCCGACATCGATGAGCCGGATATCCGGGGTCACACTCTCCAGACAAGTCCCGTTGTCCCGGGCCCCATCGGCGATGGCGACACTCTTCAACTCTCTGTCTTGCCCGGCCGCCTGCGGCATCCAATGCCACACCTCCTGGCTGATCGGGCGTTTCAGACAGGTCTGGTCCGGTTCGGGAAGCCGGGCAAAAGCACCTGTGTCAGCATCGTCCCATGGCTGCCCTGTTGGGCCACAACGCCGTAGGCGGCCGCACGCCAGCCCTGTTCATCAGCCTGTCCATCCCGCTCTTCCGCAGGCATCCGCAGCAGGGTGCCATCCCGCGAGACCCGCAGGGCTACCGCATCATCGTCTAGGCCCTCATCGCCCCGCACCTCTGTCAGGAGATTGTCCGCCTCATATGTCTTCGAATCAGGAATCAATACAAAAGAGGAGGTGGTGGTTGGGTGCAAAAATTCCTGTGGATCACGCAGGAATTCTGTGGCCTTCGGCTTGCGCAGCCCCGCGTCTTTTGCACGCTTCCAAAAGCGGAACCCCCGCGGTTGATCAGCTGCGGGGGTGCGGGGTGACAGTCCCACCGGGCGTGTGGGACCGACACCGCCTTGGATGTCAGATCCGAGGATCATCAATGAGACGAGGAGTGGGAGACGATGACCTGACGATCAGCCGGTCTTGATGTCAGCAAGGATAAGTTGGACATTGATTGGAATGGCGAAAGCCGGACCGTGTCGAATGATACGTCCGGGTTTGCCGACATCACCGCAGGGTGGGGTGAAACGCGCCCCGATTGCATGGGGATGGAAGCAACAGGACGGCTGCATGTGCCGCTGTGGCAAACCCTCTGTGCGCAGGGTTTTTCGGTGATTGTGGTCAATCCCCGTCAGGCGCGGGACTTCGCCAAGGCGATGAATGGCCTGGCCAAGACAGATCGCGTGGATGCGGAGAGATGGGCCGGGTGGTGCCCCACCTCAGACCCGTCATCCCCCAAGACAAAATCCGGCAAGAGTTGGGTGATCTGCTGGTGATGCGGGCGCGGTTGAACTTGCGGGATCTGTGATTGACGCGGCGCACGTGCGCATTGTCGAAACCCTGGCGGCGGAGATAGACGCGCTCGATCAGGCCATTGAGGACGTGATCACAACGGATGACCATCGGGCCCAAACCAGCGCGATCCTGCGCGCCATCCCCGGCATCGGGCCGGTCACGACCGCGGCACTCATCTGCTGGATGTGTGAGCTGGGCACCCTCAGCGGTCGCCAGGCCGCATCCCTGATCGGTGTCGCCCCGATGGCGCGTGACAGGGGTCAAAAGACCGGTGTCCGCCACATCACCGGCGGGCGGCAGCGACCGCGTGATGTCCTCACTATGGCGGCCAACACCGCCAGGATCTATCATGACAAGATGAAGGAATTCACTGACCGGTTGGTCGGGAAAGGCAAACATCATGGTAACTATTCAGGTTCTTTTTGGGTCGGTGCTCCCTGTCCGTCGGGTCTCATTTGACACTGTGTGTTGTTTCCCCATAGGTTTGGTCCCCAAGACGGCAGAAGCCGCGGTGACAGGCAGCAGACAGGGCCGGCATTTCGTGTCAGGAATGATTGACGATCTTGAGTCATGGGCCCACCGGGTCTCCGACCTGACGGCGGCCCTCGCGGACCGTGATTCCATGATTGCCGAGTTTCGCACCACGATCGCTGTCCAGGCCGCGCGTATCGCGGAGTTGGAGCGCCGCCTCGGGCTTGACAGTTCCAACAGTGGCACGCCTCCATCGCGTGATGGGCTGACCCAACCGACGGCGGAGGCGTTGCGGCAACGCCGGCGGTCTCGCCGCCGGGCCAGCGACCGCAAGCCGGGTGGACAGACGGGCCACCCCGGCGGCACGCTGCGCTGTTCCGAACATCCCGACGTCATCACGGACCACGATCCTGATGTCTGCACGGGCTGTGGTGCAGCCCTGGACGCCGGGATGTCCGTCGGGTCCGCGGCCCGTCAGGTCCATGACCTTCCGGAACCTCCTCCGCTCCAGGTGACCGCGCATCGGGCCCATCGGTGTGTCTGTCCCGCCTGCGGCGTGACCACCCGGGCACACTTTCCCGACGGGGTGACCGCCCCGATGCAATACGGTCCCCGGCTGACCGCCCGGGTCGTTGATCTGCGTGTCGCCCAGCTGGTTCCGGTGCCGCGGCTGCGCCAGACACTGATCGACCTGTTCGGCGGACATCTGTCCCAGGGAACGCTGATGAACATGGTCTCCCGTGCGGCCGCGGGCCTCGAAGGCCTCGTCCTCCATGTCCGGGACGCGGTGGCAGCGGCACCCGTCAAGCATATGGATGAGACCGGCATCCGCGTGCGCGGACGCCTCGCCTGGCTGCATGTCGCCTGCACCGAAGGGAGTGGTTCTCGTCTGGCGGACTTGTAAATTTTCAACCTGTTGAAAACGCGTGGTTTTTTGAATCCTGATGGCGGGCGTTTGGGTGGTTCGGCGGAATTTTTGGAAAAATCCCGGAATTTGACCAGATCGGGGTGAAGTTGTTGGGTGTGTCTGCCGGATAGGGTCGAGTGTTCCAGGACGAAAATTCTCCATGATGGAGACGTATGAGACGGAACACTCTGATGACCAATTCACACTCTGACATCTCTGTGGCCAAGACCGATACGGACAGAGCGCAGGTGCGGCAGCGGATCGCGGACACCCTGCAGGCCGCGGCGGCGCAGTTGCAGGGCACGGGTCTCGTCGAGGATCTGGCCCGCTTGTTTCGAGAGGATCCGCATCAGGCGGAGCTTGATCTGCGTGATGCGGTCGCGGGTCTGGCCCGTGGGCTGTGGGGTCAGGCCTTTGCCGCACGCGATGATCACGGGGACCAGTTGCAGATTGATGGGAAAAGTCCTCGCCAGGTGGCGGCCTCGTCGGGTCAGGCGACGACCCTGTTCGGGACCGTGACCTTTCCGCGGGTACGCACTCATCCGTCCGGCGCGGGATGGGGCGGATCTGTGGCAACGGATCTGTGGGGCGGGTCCCGCAACGAGCCGTCTGATCCGCCTGACGGCCGAGGTGGGGCCGGAGTTTGAGGATCAGGCCGATGACCTGCTGGAAGAGGTGCGGGGCGATGAGGGCCTAGACGATGATGCGGTGGCCCTGCGGGTCTCGCGGGATGGGACCCTGCGACGAATGCCTACGGAAGAGCGGGATGGACAGGTTTATGAACATGGCTGGCGTGAGGCCGCCTGCGGCGTTGTGGCCCAACAGGGCAGCCATGGGGCGATGCTGACACAGGTACTTTTGCCCGGCTTCCCGAACCGGGAAAGATCTGTCTGAAACGCCCGATCAGTCAGGAGGTGTGGCACAGGAGGCCGCAGTCGGGTGCGGCGGATCGAGAGTTGAAGATTGTCGCCATCGCCGATGGGGCCCGGGACAACGGGACTTGTCTGGAAAGTCTTTCGCCAGACATCAGGCTGGTCGATGTCTGGCATGCCCGCCAAGTCTCTCAAGGCCGCGGCCGATGCCGCTGATGGCGCGGAGAGCGCCAGGAGCGCAGTATGATTCGACACACACAAGGCCATCCTGACAGACGATCCCCATTGCGTGGGCCAGGTGATCGATGCATTGCGGTCTCTCCAGAGAAAAAGCCCCGGGGCCGGCGAGATCACCACCGCCATTGGGTCTGTCCGCAGCCACCGCCAGCGGATGCGTGATCGGGAGGCCCGCGATGCCGGCGCTCCCATCGGCAGCGGCGCTGTCGAGGCGGCACACACAATGATCGTCAACACCCGGCTCAAGCGCAGTGGCCAGAGATGGGGCCACGCCGGCGGCCAGGGTGTTCTCACTGTCCGGGCCCGACTCAAATCAGGACGCTTTGACAACGTCTGGGCCCAACTGACCCACAGACGACGACACGCCAGCGCCTGTCCCGCCGCGGCCAACGACAATCGCACGCCTCTTGCCAGGGTCGCCTGATTCGCCAAATGAAACCGATCAGGAATCAACCAGGGTCCAAACCCAGCCAGAGGGGAATCACTCCCCATTCGGGATGCACGGTTGCGGCGTATGGTCAAAGCGCATATCGCGGCGGAATCGGAGGCAGGCAGGACGCTAAAAGGGGGCCTGGAGAGTTTCAACGCTGCGCATGCAGGGCACCCTCATATCAAGGAGGGTCTCCGTCGGGTTCGTATCCTGAAGTCGGAAAAGCCGAAATATCTTGTTCCTGTCAGCCATGGCGAACGCCCGCATGAGAAGCTTTACAGTGCGGGCGAGAATGCGTTTGTTGATATCTTCGAGACTCCTGATGGCAAATGGCATGGCGAGGCGACGTCGGTTTTTATGGTCAACAATCCCGACCATCAGCCGCATTGGCGTGACCTGGACGTCACCTTCGTCATGCGGGTCAGGAAGGGCGATCTGATCAGGCTTGACCATGACGGTGCCAGACAGGTCATGGTCGTCCACCGCCTCGACGCTTCTGCAAAACGTTTCAGATTGGCACAGCACAATGAGGCCGGCTATCTGGACAAACGCCACAAAGAGACCGAAGATCCGTTCCGCTGGCTCATGGCATCCTATGGGACACTCAAGAAGCGAAGCGCGGTTCGCGTCCGCGTCGATGAGTTGGGGCGTATCTGGCATCTGTCATCGGAAGATGCCCTGCGCAGGCTCTAGCCGAAAGGAGAGACCGCAGTGGTGGGGCGCGTAGTCGACTTGGAGACGGACGGTCGCTATCTCTCGCTTCAGCGCGGGTTTCTGGTGGTGTATGAAAAAGGTGAGGAGGTCGGCCGGATCGGGCTCGACGGCATCGCAGCGGTGGTTGCCAATGCCCACGCCCTGACTTTCAGCAACCATGCGCTGGTGACACTGGCGGAGCGCGGCATCGCCACGGTTTTGTGCAGCTCCAACCATCGGCCCGCTGCCATCATATGGCCTGTGGACGGCCATCATGCCCAGGCCGGTCGTATGTCGGATCAGGCACGGGCCGGTGCGGCGCTGAAAAAAAGACTGTGGGCACAGATCGTGCGTGCGAAAACCTGGCTCAGGGCGCGACGCTTGCGACTGTCGGCGCGCCGCATAGCGGGTTTCAGCTCCTCTCCCGCAAGGTTCGTTCTGGTGATTCCGACAATGTTGAGGCGCAGGCTGCGCGGCGATACTGGCCGCTATTGATGGGCAGGAAATTTCGGCGAGATCCACAAGCCAGCGGGACAAACAGCCTTCTGAATTATGGCTATGCCGTGTTACGGGCTGGTGTATCGCGCGCTGTCATGGCGGCGGGGCTGCATCCAAGTCTGGGACTCATGCACGCCAACCGGGGTAACGCTATGGTGCTCGTGGATGATCTGATGGAACCATTTCGCCCCATCGTGGACCTTGAAGTGTGGCACCTCGTGCGTGGGGGTACCGAAGACGTCGATTCCGCTGCCAAGGCAGTTCTGGCACGCGTGATGATTCTCGAATTACCGACTGCGGCGGGCATGTCGCCAGTGATGACCTGTGCACAGCGTTTGGCCCAGTCTCTCGTGCGTGCTTATGCAGACAGTAATGAACCGCTTGATCTTCCGCTACCAAGATTACCATCTGGAGAATGAGATGGCGGCCCGCGAGAGAATCCGTTGTCAGGATAGAGATCCCGTGCTCAGCGGATACCGCATCATGTGGTTGATCGTCCTGTTCGACCTGCCGGTTGTCACCAAACCGCAGCGTCGCGCCGCGACCCGATTTCGCCTTGGACTTCTTGATGAAGGCTTCGAGATGACCCAGTATTCGGTGTACCTTCGGCATTGCGTTGGTAAGGAAAAGGCCGATGCCCTGGCCCGCCGGATTGAATTGATCATGCCGGAAGAGGGCAGGATTCACATGATCCAGATCACTGACAAACAATACGAGAACATCCGCACTTTCCGAGGAAGGAAACGTGAACCACGCTCCAGAAATCCCGACCAGTTAATCATATTCTGATGTGCCAACGAACAATTTCATACCCGTTAAACAGGAAAAAGGCCCTTTATTCAGGGCCTTAATAGGAATGGGTTATAGCAGTCTGGTGATTGAGGGCCAACCGCAACTCCGACGACCGTTACCCAAGTCGGGGACACGTTATAGCAGTCTGGTGATTGAGGGCCAAACCCAGCCATATGGGAATCACTCCCGAGACTTGAACGCGGATGGACGGGTTTATGCCGTCTGATACCCACAGGATTCGGTTTGTGTGTGGTCAGGTTAATGGCGTTGATGATGTTTGAGACTACCGCAAAGTGTGGGGCCATTGCATTTGATCTGTGCGGGTGACAGAAATCGCTCATGTCGGATGTCCCACACTTTGCGGTAGTCACTCAAATAGGAGCATCGTATATTTTGTACGTTCAGGGGTATGTTCGGGAAACGGTGGGAAAAAGAATTGTCATAGGGTCCCGTTCAGACAGTTTCAGGCCGCCAATTGCAGCGAACGCGGCTTCAACGGCCTGAATTGTCCCTCACTTTGCGGTGCTCTGATAATCAAACAAAGCGCAGAGGCGCGTTATGTCCGCAATAGAAGAACTTGGTAAAACGCGTCCCAACTTTTTTGCAGCGATTTCCCTGATTCGAACTCCTTCGATACGAAGTGTCTTTACTGCTTTGCGTAGGGACTCACCGTAGCGACAAACCAGTTCCTGCGCCTCACGATAGTTTTGACTGATAGAGTTTTCTGCGCGCGGGATGTAATTCTGAACATTCTGATCATGATAGCACGGCGTGTTTTGGAACCATGTCGCCAGCCCTTCTTCAAGAATGTTGGTGGTATCCCTTGGACCAGGGTTCAACAGATGAACGCATTCATGTGCGACCTGCCAAGCACCTTGATCATAACATTGCCTTTTCCCAGCGTCTGTCGATATACGGATGTTCATCCGACAACTTCCTGTACATTGAAATCCATTCGGATAATAAATGTCCGGGCCATCATCAAAATGGTTGACCTCTCTAAATTCAAATCTTGAATCTGGCGGTCCAAAAATCTGTTCAAGAGTTGCCCGATATTTCCTGACACAGCTTTCGATATAATTGATGTATGCCTTTTGTGATGTGTTCATGTGGTCTCGCCCCTTCTTGGGGTTTTCATGGGATTTCGGGCTGAGTCGGACAGAAAACCATCATCAGGGCTTTATACCTGTTGCCCCGGCCTGTCGGGGGCTGCGGTCCACCCGACACAATCCCACAATGTGTCTGATCAGGAACAAAGCTGAACACGCCGCCCGGCAAGCGGCCCAGCAGGCTCAGACACAGCGTGCGGAACCCGTGTGTGAGCCCACACCCATGCCCTCCGGCATGGACGGTCCCGGCTGGTAGGGGGCTGATCCTGAGGGGTTCAGAGAAGCGCGACGGCCGCGATGATGACACCGGTACAGATCAGGACCAGACCAAACACCCAGCGCTGATGTGCGGCGATGCGGTCGGCATTGTCTTTGTCACGCTGTTCCATTGACGTTTTCCAGTTCGCCACATCAGCGCGAAAGCGGTCAAGGGCCGCGTTGTTGCGGTCGAGTGCGCTTTCATTTTGGGCTTGCATCGTCTTCATCTCCGCGCGAACCGCTTTCACCTCGCCCTTCAGCGTGGCAATTTCGATCGCATTCTGTGTTGTGTCATTCATCTTTGTCAATTAAGCCTTGACTCGCGTGCGGTCAACTGTCCGTCACCCTATGGAATGTAGTGCGGAACATTGTGCCCATTCTGTTCAGATATCTCTCCATCGCCGGGATCTGCTGATGGATGAATCCAGTTGTGATCATTTGCAAAAGGGAGTGGTTCTCGTCTGGCGGACTCGTAAATTTTCAACCTGTTGAAAATGCGTGGTTTTTGAATCCTGATGGCGGGCGTTTGGGTGGTTTGGCGGAATTTTTGGAAAAATCCCGGAATTTGACCTGATCGGGGTGGAGTCGTTGGGTGTGTCTGCCGGATCAGGTCGCGTGTTCCCGAATGAAAACCCTCCATCATGGAGACCTCTGAGACGGAATACGCGGATGACCGATTGACACTCTGACATCTCTGTGGCCAAGACCGATACGGACAGAGCGCAGGTGCGGCAGCGGATCGCGGACACCCTGCAGGCCGCGGCGGTGCAGTTGCAGGACACGGGGCTCAAAGAGGATCTGGCCCGCTTGTTTCGGGAGGATCCGCATCAGGCGAAGCTTGATCTGCGTGATGCGGTCGCGGGTTGGGCCCGTGGGCTGTGGGGTCAGGCCTTTGCGGCGCGCGATGATCATGGGGACCGGTTGCAGATTGATGGGAAAAGTGATCGCCAGGTGGCGGCCTCGTCGGGTCAGGCGACGACCCTGTTCGGCACGGTGACCTTTCCGCGGGCGCGGTCTCGCCCGTCCGGTGCGGGACCCTCCGTGGTGCCGACAGAGCCGATTCGGGGTCTGACCACGGGTGGGGACGGGCGCGGCGGCCGGTCTCTCGGCGGCGATCATGGCCAGCCGGCCGGCGCGGGATGGGGCGGATCTGTGGGGCGGGTCCCGCAACGCGCAGTCTGATCCGCCTGACGGCCGAGATGGGGCCGGAATTTGAGGATCAGCATCCCTGTCTGGAGTCCAGTCATTTTTGGGGTCATTCCCCAGCGTTATTCATGTTTTTCCACACTGTTTCCCCACGTCGGGCACATGGAGCCTGATCCGCTTCAGCCACGGCTGGCGGGAGTCCGGGATCGGGTCTGTGCGGGGGTCAGACGGGTGTGCGTTCCTCCCCGTGACGCGGGTCGCGCAGTCGCGCATTGGCGGTGGCCACGTTATGATGTTTGCATGATGTGTAACTATTCAGGTTCTTGTTCGGTTTTCTGGTCCGCGCGGCGGTTCAGGACATTTCAAGTCGCTTGATGAGTTCATCCGGCGGGGCCCGCAGTGTTTCCAGCAGGTTCCAGCCCTGCTTGCGGGCGGTGTCCAGCACGGTCCGCAGCACCGCGTGGTTCTGCGCTCCCGTCGTGCTGCGGAAGCTGCCGGAGATTTTCTGCTGCACCTTGAGGGGGCGCAGCGCCCGCTCGGCTTCATTGTTGGTGGCGGGAACCGTGGGGTCGCGGGTGAACCGCAGCACGCCCTCCCGGTTGTCTTGCAGCCGTCGCACCAGGTTGTGGCCCCGTCGTCGTTTCCGTCGGCCCCGGCGCCCTTTCGTGGGCGGCGGCGGCCGGGATTCGTGCCAGGCGAGGCCACCGGCCACGATGCTGTCATAGCGTCGTCCGATCCGGTCGGCCAGCCGCGCCGGCAGGGGTTTTCCCTCCGACAGGTTCACGGCGTGGATGGCGCGCCGGAGCCGGCGGGCCATCGTCGCGGCCCAGACCTCATCATCGAAGTCGACCCGGTCCTGGAGCTCGCGTAGGAGATGCGCGGCGCAGAGGGCGGGCACGGTTCCCGGAATGGTAAAATACGGCCGCCAGTGGTCGTGCACGGCCACGCCGGTCGCGTCCCGCATCACGTCGCCGCGGCCTGCGCCCACACGGAAGTGGCTGAGGCCTTCGGTGCGGGAGTGGTTCTCGTATGGCGGACTTGTGAATTTTTAACCTGTTGAAAACGCGTGGTTTTCTGAATCCTGATGGCGGGCGTTTTGATGACTTAACGAAATTTCTCGAAATGTCGCGCCCCGGTTATCCGCTTGCTGTGGCGCCCGAGGTCTGCCAGCCGGACCTCGACAAAAGGCCAAGGACAGCCTGTCTTGCGCGACCGCTGATTGCTTTTCCCAAATTCCACCTGCCGATCAATGGGAAATTTCATATCAATCCACCTTGTGCAAATCAGGGGAGATCCATCGCCACCTCCTGCAGTTTGACGACAATTCTCATTTTTTGTAAAGGCATGCCTTGACCCTGTTTGGAAAACCATGTCATGCGCGATGAGGTTCTTTCGACGACTTTTCAGCAAATGTCCCTGACGCGACTGGTCTTTGACAACTCCCGTCTGAAACCACCCCGTTTGCACCAATACAAAAACTGCGTGGAAAAGAGTGTCGGCTAGTCTGCAAGCTGTCCGCGTGCTTGACTTCACGCAGATGATGCTGGGGCCACTGGCAACCCAGACCCTTGCCGATCTCGGCGCTGATGTTGTCAAGGTGGAAAGGCCCGGCACCGGCGACTGGATGCGCGGGATGCCCATGCTCGGCGAATTGGTCGGTCACGATTCATCTGCATTTCATGCATTCAACCGAAACAAACGCTCGATCGCCGTTGATCTCAAACATCCTTTGGGAAAAGATCTCCTGCTCGAGATTGCGCCGGAATTCGACGTGGTGACGGAAAATTTCCGCGCAGGAGTCATGGACAAGCTGGGACTGGGCTATGACGATTTCAAGTCAAGAAACCCGGCAATCATCTATGCATCAGGCTCCGGCTGGGGACGTAATTCCAAACTGGCCAAACAGAATTGGCCCGGTCAGGATCTGCTGATTCAAGCAATGTCGGGGGTGATGTACAATACCGGAAAACAGAACGATCAACCCACACCGTGCGGCACACCGATTGCTGATTTTGCGGCTTCACAATCGATGGCCATAGGAATCCTTGCCGCGCTGATTGCACGAAGCAACAATGGTATGGGTCAAAGGGTCGAGGTTGATCTCTTCTCGTCGACGTTGAACGCAATGGCGCAGGAGAATTTTGCAGTTCTTAATCAGAATGTGGAATTCAGCCGCTCCGAATCAGGCCTTGCCACACCATGGAATGATGCGCCCTACGGTGCACATCCGACGGCCGATGGTTTCGTGGTGATTGCCATGTGTGCGCTGCAGATTCTGGGCGAATTGCTTGATGATCACACGATGGCCACGTTGCACGGATTTGAGGATCGCGACGAAATCAAACGTCGTATCGATTCGCGAACCTCAACCATGTCCAGTTCCGAACTTCTGACCTTACTCAGAGAACGCGACATCTGGTGTGCACCCGTCAAGACGTCCAATCAGATCATGCAGGAATTGACCGAGGAGGAATCCGACCTGCTGATCCATCTTGAACATCCGGACGCCGGGATGATCTCGGCAATTGGCTGTCCAATCTCCCTGTCTGCTGCCCCTGAGATGCCCAAAATCCCCCCGCCTCAAGTGGGGCAGCATACCCAAGATGTCCTGGAACCATTGGTTGGCGCGAACCGTCTTGCCGAGCTTCGCCGCGAAAATGTTGTGGTATGACTGAAACACGAATTCATACCAATCTTGTGGCAACGGATCGCGGTGCCGTGGTTGAATTACGGATCGATCGACCAGAAGCTCTCGGTGCCCTCAATTTCGAGATCATGGATGAGATCGCTCAATTCACCCAATCCCTGACACGCAATCGAGACTGCCGCGTATTGATCATGACCGGCACCGGAAAAGGATTCGTCGCCGGTGCCGACATCGTGGGATACCAGGGAGTCTCCCAGGTCGAGTTTGACAGGTTTCAAAGAAAATCACGCAAAACATTCGACGCAATCGCTGCTCTGGATCAAATCACGATCTGCGCGGTCAACGGCTATGCGCTTGGTGGCGGACTGGAGCTCGCCCTCTGTTGCGACTTTATTCTGCTGTCCGAGACAGCCAAGTTGGGTCTTCCCGAAATCAAGCTTGGCCTGTTGCCGGGAGGAGGCGGCACACAGCGTCTGTCACGGCTGATCGGCCCGATGCGGACAAAGGAAATCCTACTGACTGGACGTTTTCTTTCGGCACGCGAGGCGGTTGATCTTGGCATTGCCCTCAAGTCGCTTCAGCCAGATGAGCTTCTTGCTTCTGCACGAGAATTTGCCGATACGCTGGCCGCGCAAGCCCCGATCGCACTGTCCGAGGGCAAGCGCATCATTGACGATAGTGCTGATACGTCCCTTGCCAACGGTCTGACATTTGAACAACGCGTATTGGGTGCCCTGTTTGCGACTGAGGATGCCAAGGAAGGAATTGACGCCTTTCTCTCGAAACGCAATCCAAACTTTGTGGGCAGGTAGGGGAATTGGGATGAATCACACGGCCATCAGCTATCGCTCGGGACCGTTTTCAACTGTCACGATGGGATTGCCGGGCGATCATGAAGGCAAGACAGCAACACGGACATTCTTTGTCCAGGGCGACACGCATCTTGCCCTGATCGACAGCGGATTATTTGCCGGATATTCAACGCTGGAAGCCGCGTTTGATGAGCTCGACCTCAGGAAGACGGATCTGGATTACCTGTTGGTCACACATGAACATATGGATCATGTCGGCAATAACGGCCCCCTCAAGCGTGATACGGGGTGCAAGATTATCGGACACAAGGCCAGAGCCGATCGAGTTGCTGACAATTATCTGAATGCCAAATCAATCGTGCATGCCTTTCCCGAGGGCGAAGTTTTCGACCTCAATTCCGAATATCTTGACTGGATGGCTCCCTTCGAGGGTCCGCTGGATGAATTTATCGCGGACGGAGACCTGATTGATCTCGGGGGCGGCGTCAGACTTGAAACAATCGAATGTTTTGGGCATTCAATGGCCGAAATCGGGTTTTTTGAACATTCAAGCCGGACGCTTGTCATCGCCGACCCGCTTTTGCCTTGGTTCAACCCGGTCCTTTATCTCTATGAAAACCCGGTGGCGATGCGTGCGACTTTTGACAAGCTGGAACAATTCCTTACGGAGCGCGCGGTTGAAACGGTGTTGCTGGCACATGAAGAGCCCCGATCAGCAGCATCGGCGCGCGCGCTGATTTCAGACTGTCGGGGTCGAGTCGACGCCATCGAGAGATCAATGTTACGCCGTATCCGCGAAAGAGCAGGAATCACGCGCGCTGAATTGCGCGATGATGTCTGTGATGAATTCGAAAAGGTGCGCGAGTGGCGGGCCCTTGTTTCAATTGATGCAAGTCTTCGCTCATTCGCGCAACAGGGAATCATTCATGCCGATGGAAGCGGCTGGATCGCTGACTAGCGGGGAAAATCTCCGCGCCACCGTGCTGGGCGCTGGCACCATGGGCGCACAGATCGCGTTGTCGCTTGCCCTCGGCCACGCTGATGTCCGTCTCTGGGCACGGCGGAAAGAAAGCCTCGAAGAGGCAATGATACGCATTGACGCTGCCATTGATACATTGGCGGATAACGGACTGGCCCCGCCAGATGCCAAGAGCGCAATATTCCCAAGAATATTACCTGTGTTTGACTTCGATCATGCCATTTCAGGACGTGCCTTCATCATTGAAGCCATTGCCGAAGATCTGTCGCAAAAGCAGGCTTTGCTGCAACGGGCGGAGAGCGACAACGACGCTGTCCTGTCGTCAACCACCTCAGCCATCAGCCCGACAGATCTGCAGTCTCAACTCAGGGAACCGCGTCGTTTTTGCGTGGCGCATTTTGCCCAGCCAGCTCATCTGGTGCAGATTGTCGAAGTTGTCCCGGGCCGTCAGACATCAGAAGAAACCACTGAATTTACCGTTAATCTCCTCGACAGGATAGGCAAGACTCCTGTTCTCTGTCCCGATATTCCGGGATTTCTCTGGGCACGAATCCAACATGCTGTCCTGCGCGAGTTCGTCTCGCTCGTGGGCAAAGGGCTCGTGACACCAGAAGCCTGCGACAAGATCCTGAAACAGGGATATGCTTCCAGGCTCCCGGCAATGGGGGCATTCGAACATGCTGACCTGGCCGGATTTGATCTCATGAACAGTGCCGCGGCCAAGGCAGTTTGGGCGGATCTTTCCAATGCAAGTGATCCGGCGGAGACGCCGCTCGGCAAACTCTTTGCCGAAGGACATCTGGGGATGAAAAGCGGGAGTGGCTTTTACGAATGGGATCGGAAAGACGTCGTCGCTTTCGAGCAGCAAAGGGACCAGGAAATCATCCGGCGAACCAAGTTGCAACGCGGCGGTGAGGTCGTATTATGACGGCGCATGATTTACGAAACGGCGACGGAAGCAAAAATGACGGGCGTTAAGCTGTCTGGAGTCACCAAGTCGTTCGGGGAAACAATTGTAATCCCGATGATGGATCTGCAATTTGATGAAGGTGAATTTGTCGTCATCGTCGGACCTTCAGGCTGCGGAAAATCAACCACATTGCGAATGATTGCCGGTCTGGAACCCGTTTCATCGGGGCAAATTTTCATTGGCGGCAAGGATGTGACCTGGTCGGTGCCGAAGGAACGCGACATTGCAATGGTCTTTCAGTCCTACGCCCTGTACCCACATATGGATGTATCTGGCAATATGTCCTTCGCCCTGAGGTTGGCAGGCCGCCCCAAAGCGGAAGTGAAACAACGGGTACGTAGGGCGGCAGAGATGTTGGAATTGACCGAATATCTTGACCGTCGGCCGCGTGACCTTTCAGGTGGCCAGCGTCAGCGTGTGGCGATGGGGCGGGCCATTGTTCGTGATGCCTACTGTTTCCTGTTTGATGAACCGCTCTCCAATCTTGATGCCAAGTTGCGATCAACCATGCGCACAGAATTGGCAATTTTGCATAAGCGTCTCAAGCGGACAATGATCTATGTCACACATGACCAGATTGAGGCAATGACCATGGCTGACCGGATCGTGATCATGGATCGGGGCATTATTCAACAGGTCGGCACACCGCGAGATGTCTACAACACACCTGTCAACCGGTTTGTTGCCGGGTTTATTGGTTCGCCGTCAATGAACTTCCTTGAGGCGGAGCTAACGGGCTCCGATCGCTTCCGCGTTCAGGGCAAGGGTTTTGATATCCCGCTCAATCCACGTCTCAGCGTGGCCGCCTCTCAACATTCAGCGCGTGATGTCATCATCGGGCTGCGACCGGAACATTTTTCCGTCAAGGGTGCCGGCGGGTCCCGATCTTCACTCTTTGCTCCCGTTGATCTCAAAGTCGAGGTTGCCGAATATATTGGCTCAAGCCAGTTTCTCGCGGCCCACATCGATGATCAACCGGTGACCGCCTCTATTGAGGTTGGCCCCGATAGTGCGCCGCTGGAGAGCGGCGAATATCTTTTCGATACGAACAGAATGTATCTGTTTGATCGAAAAACAGGCACGGCGATCGCCTGATCAACCCAAGATCCGCCAGAGGAGAAAAACATGAATCTTATGAACTGGAAAAACAGGCTCGCTGCTGTGACAACAGGTGCGGCCCTGGCAATGACCGGCCCGGCATTGGCCAACCCTTATGAGGAGTATGCAGGAACCACGTTGGTCATCAGTTGGCCCGCACTTGCGCATTTCAATGCTGCCGAAGAGCTGCTTGAGGAATTCACGGAGGAAACCGGAATTGAGGTCGAAGTCGACGCTCTGCAATATCTGAAGCTGCGTGATCGGCAACTTCTGGAGATGTCGAAGGACGAAGGCGAATATGACATCGTGTCTTGGGTCGTCATGTGGAAGGGTGAATATGTGTCGAAAGGACTGCTGACACCACTGTCACAATTCTTTACCAATGGTGCTCTCGTCGACCCGGAATTTGACATTGACGATATTGCTGACGCCTATCTGCAAAATGGTGGAGTCGTGGGTGGCCAGAAAGGGTATTTGCCCGGCAAGTCAGGTGGGCTCTATGGCCTCCCCTTCGGGGCTGAAACCTCCATCCTTGCATATCGCAAAGACATTTTTGAAGAACAGGGGCTTGCCGTTCCGACCACCTATGACGAACTCACTGAAGTGATGACGCAATTGGATGCGGCCGGTATTCCCGCCATGACATCGCGTGGCAAAACCGGCCACCAGGTTACGGCGGGGTGGCTGCTTCATCTCGCACCGATGGGCGGCAAGATTTTTGATGATCAATGGAATCCGGTGATCAATTCTCCAGAAGGTGTCAAGGCAGCCGAATTCATGCGCCATGTCGTTCAAACCGGACCGACCGGAATTGAAACCTTCGGCTTTGGTGAAGCGGCGGCAGCGTTCCTGCAAGGCGATGCCGCGCTGTATCTTGATACTCTCAAGATTGCCGCAATGTCGCGCAACCCCAATCTGTCAACAGTTGATGGAAAAGTCGGGTTTGCACTCCATCCGACAGATATCAGATGCGGTTCTGAAACGGGCGGATTTGCGATTGGAATTCCTGCCAATTCACAGAATCAGGAAGCTGCCTTCCTGCTGATTCAGTATCTCACCAACAAGGCCGGAGACCAGCGTATGGTCGAGTTGGGCGGTGATCCAATCCGCCACTCCACGATCCAGAATAATGCCGGCCAGTTCCCGGAATACCCGGTTGTTGCTGAGCAACTGCCGTGCGCCGACCCGGATTGGCGGCCTTTGATTCCCGAATGGAATGAACTGAATATTGATGTTCTCGGCCAGGCTCTGACCAGGGTCATCACCACCAATGACCCCGTCCAACCCATCATGGACGAAGCCAACGAAAAGGCTCGGGCGATCATGGAGCGTGAAGGTTACTATAAATGGGCCGCGTATCGTCAGGGTAACTGACACTGATTTTTGGCACGGACCCCGGCACCGACCGGGGCCCGGCCAATCATGACGTCAAGATAAAAGCGAGACACCTGTGACGACTCCGGCGGTGCCATCGGCAACAATGAGCATTCGTGCGCTGAGTCCGTATTTCTTTATACTCCCAGCGGTCGCCATCATGTTTGCCGGCCTCGTCTATCCCGTGTTGCAGGCATTTTACCTGAGTCTTTTCGACTGGAAAATCGGCACCAAGTTCGACGATGCGCCCTATGTGGGCGTGCGTCATTTTGTGCGCATGCTCACCGACGACAATGTCCACGAGTCGATCTGGGTGACGCTGCGCTTCGGTTTCTGGACCATCACCATCGAAATGTTCCTTGGTGTGTCATTGGCTCTGCTGCTTGAAAAACCGATCCGTGGCGCATCGGTTTTCCGGACCATTTTCATTCTGCCATTGATGATATCCCCGGTCGTCGTCGGCTTGATCTGGCGCTATCTTTTCGACGCACGCATTGGCTGGATCAACTATTATCTTGGAATGATTGGTATTGAACCGCAGGTCTGGCTTGGTGACCCCGAACTGGCATTCTTCGCCATCGTCTTTACCGATATCTGGCAGTGGACACCGTTTATCTTCATTATTGTCATTGCTGGGCTCCAGGCGCTGCCGTCTGAGATACTGGAAGCCAGCAAGATCGATGGTGCGAATTGGTGGCAGCATATTCTTTTTGTCAAACTGCCGATGATCCGATCAATCCTGCTGATTGCCCTGCTCTTGCGCCTCATCGACGTGTTTCGCGCCCTCGAGGTCATGTATATTTTGACCGGTGGTGGTCCTGGTCGTGCGACTGAACTTCTCTCTTTACATATTTACAATCGCGCCTTCGAGACGCAACAGCTGGGCTATGCGTCGGCGATCTCTGTTCTCTTGATTCTGATCGTTTTCGGATTGAGTTTTGCGATTCTCGTTGCCGGCAATCCGATGAAAGAAAAGTCGGATATCTAGCATGACCGGCAGAGCGATCGGAGGGCGACAGGCGGTCATTGCGCATTACGTGGCGCTTTTGGTCCTCGCCGTCATCACCCTGATGCCGATCTGGGTGATGGTGTCGACCGGTTTCAAGAACGATGTTCTCGTTCAGCAAAAGGAACCGGTCTGGTTCTTCTTCGTGCCGACTCTCGGAAATTACCAACATATCATGACCCGGGGTAATTTTGATGGTTACCTGTGGAACTCAATCATTGTGGGTAGCCTGTCGACTCTGTTTACTCTCGTATTTGGTGGATTCTGTGCCTATGCGTTGGCACGAACGGAGTTTCGAGGCCGGGAATTCACGGCCAATTCCACGCTACTGGTGCGGATGGTTCCGCCGGCCGTGCTCGCCGTTCCGGCATTTGCGATGGTCGTCAATTTTGGTCTCAACAACGATCTGGCGGTTTTGACATTTTTCTACACCGCCCTCAACCTGCCTTTCGCCATCTGGCTTCTCTTCGGATTTTTCAAACAGATTCCGGTTGAGCTCGAGGAAGCCGCCGTTATCGACGGTGCGTCACCCTTGCAGGTCTATTTTCGGGTTTTGCTGCCGCTGATGAAATCGGGATATGCGGTCGCGGGAATCTTCACGTTTCGCATTGCATGGAATGAGTTCATCCTAGCCTTGTTGCTCACCAGCCGAAAAACCCGCACCCTGCCCGTCGGTGCGGCAGGCTTCATTACCGATACCGGAGTCGAGTGGGGTCGGATCATGGCGATGGGGACCTTGATTGTCATCCCGCCATTGATATTTACCTTTTTCGCTGCACGGCAGATCATCGCCGGAATGACGGCCGGTGCCGTCAAGGGATGAAAACCTGAGCCTATCACTGCAGACATACCCATGATCAAGACCCCGCAATGACCGGTTGATGACGCAGAACCATTGGCAGGAATAACGAAAAAGACTGTCATGTTGTCGGACGTGTGACCGGACAGAATCGACTCTCTGTCTGATGTTGCGCCGCAGAATGCAAACCGCCCACGACAATGGCTCACACAAACTCGCCATCAATAACCCTGCATATCTTCCATCATATGGAATAAATGGCAGGCAGGGTCTCGGTTTGTAATGTCCCGCCTGACGCTTCTTGTATGGGCCGCGTTTTTTCGGTGCCGGTGCCCGCGCGTCGATAAGACCCACGATCCATTCCATATCATGCCGCGTGTTCGACACGCCCGCCACTATAGCGGGTGACATGCGAAGCGTCTTGTGCATGCGAACGAAGTTGTCATGCACGAAGGACAGCGAAAGCATGTGGAGATGATTTTCCAGCTTCTTTGAGAAGCCTGTGGCGCGTCAATCAACCTGTCCCAGACGGGGAAAGCAGTCACGAATCTCCGTGTGGCCTTGCGTCTCGTTCATCAGTTTCGGCAGGTTATGAAACCAGGAGGCAGCAAATGCCGCGTGACATGATTCCTCGAGCAACTCAACAATATATTGTGCCGATATGAGGTCTTTCCCCACGCCAATGGTTCCGTGCGCGCGCAGCAATGCCGCCTTGAGCTGATTATTGGCAAAGACGGGACGAACTTCTGCTTCTCCCTGCGGCTTGCCGCCCGGCGCGAGATCGATGCACGGGACCAGACGACCAAGTTTTCCAACAGACTGCACAGTCGCACATTCAAAGGGAAGATTGAGATGAGAATAACCGATTGCCCAGGGTGAGTGAACATGGACAATGGCATTCACGTCTGCACGTTCCTGGTAAATTCCACAATGGAAACCGAGATCCTTGGAAGGTTTGCCACGGCCTTCAATCACCTGTCCTTCCAGATCACACACCATTAGATTGTCGTGTGAACATTCAAAATAGCCAAGACCGCTGGGCTTGATGACGATGGCATCACGACAGGACAGGCGCGCCGAGAGATTTCCCCCGGAATTGGTCTGCAGTTTGAGCGAAAAACATCTCCGGGCAATCGAGATAATTTCTTTCCTGACTGAAACCAGATTGTCATGATCAATATCGTGTCTTGTCATCATGTGACCCTTCCTGCCTGATGTTCATCTATCAATTCCCGCAGCATCCCGACTGCCAGTTCCGCAACAGCGAAATCGTTGATATGGCCGTCCGTGCGGACGACCCGCAACCTGTTATTGGCCTGAGCCATCAAACTCTCGGCAAATGCCGCGCGCCCCGGCTTGTTCTCAAGCAGACCTCCTGGACAATCTTCGGACGAAAACCCGCCCATTGGAATAATGACCGTCGTTGACCGCGTCGCCTCACTGAGAACATTTGCGAGCGCATCACCCAGCCCTGCCATCTCATCTTCCGAGAGACCGACATGCGCAATTTCGGAACTGTGGGAATATTGTGGCCTTGGCACCTGATCTCGACCGAATTCCCGTCCGCGCCATCGTGTCATGAAATTGACACCTCCCGGAAGCATAACCCGCGGGATCTCGCGGGGTAGGCGAAAACGTTGTGAAGATACCTGTGTTTCGGGGTCTAGACACAGGCTAACCAACTCATGGATTGTGTAATCCAGAACCGCACAAAATCCTCGACTCTCAATCAGGCGTACCATGGTGTTTCCGCCATGACCATTGGCATGAAATACGGCACATTCGTAACCCAAATTCTCAATTTGTGATCTTGCCCTATTGATGCCCTGAGCGGTGATGCCGAGTGCTGACAGACACACCGTATTATCATCAGGTTGCCCGGCATTGATCGTTTCACAATTGATGAGACTGCTAGCGACAGCAGCAGATGATTCCAGGACCCGCATCGTCATTCGATTCAGTCCTTCAATATCCGCGATTGCTGGAATGATGATGGCGTCTTCGAGACCAGAAACGAATCGCGTATCGAAAGCCTGGGTGGTGATCAGGAGCTTCCAGGCATCAAGATCCGCCGCATCCAGTGCAGCGGCGATGATCTGACCCCCGGTTCCGCCGCCCAGCCCAATCATGACCCGCACCGGGGTTACCATTGCGCGTTCTGAAAGCACCTTCCCAGCACGTTCCGCGGCGCGTTCCATGGCAACCAGTTTATCGTCACCATGGAGTTGTCTTCCGCCCGCATCGAGCGACACATCAATGATTTCGCAATCAAATCCATGCGCAAGAATGCGCTCCTTCAAGTACCTGGCTTCAATCGCCTTTGTGTTCAGCGTCGCCAAAATTACTGCAATAGGGCCAGCCACCTTGACACCCCTCCTTGTGGAAAAAGATACGCAGTTCAGGAGCAAATTCCAAAGGAATTCGTTGTGATATTTCCATTGTGACCGTGTAGTCAGCCCTGCGCAAGAACTGCTGAAGCTTCCATCAAAACCTCTTTCCTGCATTGCCGATCATGCCAGTTGAATCGGGACAGCAACTCTATCTCTCTTTGGACAACCGCTGGGCTGATATTGTCGCATATTCAGCTCCAATCGACTACAAGGCGCGCCGTGCAACACATATCTGTGGTGTCTGCAGGCATACGATAAACCCACAACTGTCTTCACGCACCGTTTTGAATCGAGGAAATCCATGGGAATTGCTGAAACAAGAATTTATCCGATAAATACAGGTTGGCTGGAAGCTGACTTGGGAACCTACGTGTTCTGGAAAGGCCCCGCCGGCAAGAAAATCTGGAACCCGGTCTATTGTTTTTATGTGGATACCGGTGCACACCGTATCATGGTCGATACCGGCTTGTGTGACGAAGAAAGAGCCACAAAATACCATCATAAGTGCCAGAAACGCGGCTGTTTGCAAGCGCATGAGCATCTGCGCAGTCAGCTCGGTGTTGATCCTGCTGACATCGACATTGTCATCCTCACACATCTGCACTGGGATCATGTCCAGAATATGAAAGAGTTTTCCAACGCACGATATATCTGTCCTGAAAAAGAGATAAAGTGGGCCTACAATCCCCTGCCCCTCTATTACCGGACCTATGAATCTCCAAAACTGGGCATTGAACCCGCATACAGCGGATGCAGCTTCGAGATGGTGCACGGACCCACTGAAATCGTCCCTGGCGTCTCCATGTTCGAAACCCCGGGGCATTCACCTGGCCATATGTCGGTCACTGTAACCACGTCGGTGGGAGATATTGTCATCGCTGGAGATGCAATATTTCAATCACGCAACATGGAGCCCAATGAAGACGAACAATGGCGCTACTGGGTGCCAGCGCGCTTTGTCAACTCGATTGAAGGATGGCGGTCCGTTGAAGAAATCGACAAGCGCGCCGACTATATTCTCGCCTGTCACGACAAAGCCGTCGATGCATCGGACGTCTACCCGTTCGAAGGGATGGAACTCCGACAACGCCGACGGGTCGTGCCGGGAATGCCTTTCTATTTTGCTGATTTACCGAAATAGTTTGGTGCCGATGATGTGTCCTGAATCAGACGTGACCCTGAGCAAAGACCCCCCATAGATTCAGGATGAAGACCCGCCATTCCCGCTGATTGATTTCATTCCGTGATGTCAGTGGGTAAGTTGTTTACGAAAAATATTTTCGCAAACTCTTCTGGCGCGTCTCGACCGTGCCGCGTGATCCGTTGAGGGTTGCCCGCAACAACGGGTATCATCGCGCCATGTCATGCCCCACAGACAATATCCCATCTGCGACGATGGATGTGAGGATGTCCAGATTGCGTAGAATGTTCCAGATGACTCAGGATCAGATGGTCCCACCGTGATCGATTGTCTGATGGCAGCAGTCGCAACGGTTCCACTGCCCGGATTGGCTGTGCCGGATCAAAACCGCCCACCATATGACTGCGCCAAACCGCCTGACCCCGGAATGAACGGGAATTGCCGGGTGAAGACTTGCGCCATATGTGTACAGCGATATAGGACGACTCCAGCAGAGGTTTCAGAAAGAAGGCTTCGTTGACCACGCAGATGAGACGGATGAAGGGAATGACATGGGATCACAGCCGTGGTTTCGACCCGATGGTTGCCGCCTCTGAATACTATGCGAAACTCCATCCTGACGTCGTCATTTCCTGGGAGAAAAGATCGCTGCAAGCCTTTGCGGACCGCCCGATACGCGACATGACGGACAATTTTGACCTTCTGGTCATTGATCACCCCCATGTTGGGGAGTGTTATCAGGATGGTGTGCTGGCACCCCTCGATATAGCCGGGCGGGAAAAAGAACTTGCGGAACTGGATCGGAATTCGATTGGCCTCTCCCACCAATCCTACAATTTTGAAGGACAACAATGGGCGCTCGCGATTGACGCAGCCACGCCAGTGGCAGCATTTCGTGCAGATCTCATGTCAAACGATGTCCCGGGACAATGGGATGATGTGTTGTGCCTTGCCCGTCAGCGAAAGGTCGCCTTTGCACTCATTCCGATCAATGCCCTCATGGTCTTCATGGGAATGATCAACAATCTGGGGGGAAAGATTGCCGTTGGCGATCAGCTGATTGCGCATGAAACAGGTCAGTTTGTGCTGGAAAAGATGAAAGAGATTGTGGCGTTGATGGACCCGCAATGCCTGGATCTTGATCCGATTGGAATCCTCGACTGGATGGGTAACGCAGTTGATGGACCCGCCTATTCCCCCTTCGGTTATGGTTACACCAACTATAGCCGCAATGGATATTGCCAATATCCAATTTCCTTTGCCGATGCGCCGGGTGTTCGCCGCGCCGATCCAAGGGGCACCGTGATTGGTGGAACCGGAATCGCCGTTTCAAACACCTCCCGTTTCAAGGATGTTGCAATTGATTTCGCGTATTGGGTCGCCAGTGCCGAGATTCAAAAGGGGCTGTATTTTGAATCAGGTGGACAGCCCGGCCATGCGGCTGCCTGGGAAAGCGACATATGTAACCAGGCAAGTCGAAACTTCTTCCGCAATACGCGGCGCACCCTCGATACAGCATGGCTTCGTCCGCGATATCCGGGTTACATTGAATTTCAGGATCACGCCGGGGACATCGTACATGCCTGTATCAAAAGTGAATTGCGGATCAATTCAGCGCTCGACACGTTACAGGATATCTATAGAGACTCACGCCGCTCGTCCTGACGACTGCGTCAGTTGGATTGACCGCCTACCGACACCGGTCCCATGACACGCTGACGTGTGCGGATTGATTCCCCTCCCATTGGCGACCGGGCAAGACTGCGCTCCCTCTCATGATCCTTTCTGCTGGGCAGACGGCGGGGGTTGGCAGGACCGATCACGCAAAATTCACGTCCTGGGATGTCATCGGCAGCTCGGTGATGCGCGGCCCATCGACGGCAATGGCATTGGCCAGGGCCGGTCCCGCGGGCGGCGTTCCCGGCTCCCCAACGCCGGACGGCGGAGCTGTGGATGGCACAATATGGGTCTCAATTGCCTTGATATCGCTGATCCTGAGGGTTTCGTAGTCGGGAAAATTCGACTGATCGACTTCCCCATTGGAAAAGGAAATCTGGGAGCGCATCACGTGCCCCAATCCATAACCAATGGCACTCTCCATCTGCGCCGCAATCACATCCGGGTTCACCGGGGTGCCGCAATCAACAGCGCATGTCACCTTCTCAATCACAAGACCGCTCTCCACATCACCGGAGACCTCGACCACCTCGGCCACATAGGTTCCGAAGGATTTGTGCGCGGCCACGCCTCGCCTTCGACCCGTCAGGGGTTGCTGATCCCAACCGGCCTTCTCCGCGGCCAGGCGCAACACACCGGCCAGCCGGTTCTGATCAACCGACCCCGAAGTGAGATGTGCCAATCTGAATTCCACCGGATCTCTCTGGACGACATGGGCGGCCATATCCATCATGGTTTCCATCACATAAGCGGTATGGCTGTGGCCCACCGAACGCCACCAGTTCACCGTGATGGGGCTGGATTCGTCCGTCAGCCCCACATACTGTCCCGGAATGTCATAGAGCGTATCACGGACCCCTTCGACCGATGTGCTGTCAACACCGTTTTGCACGACAAACGACTCGAAACTCGATCCTTTGAAGATCGATTGTCCCGCCACCCGATGATCCCAGCCAACGATGTGGCCGTCAGCGCCCAGACCCACGCGCACCCGATGGGCCACCGACGGGCGATAATATCCCCCTGTGATGTCGTCCTCACGCGACCAGACGAGCTTGACCGGTTGCACACCCCCGTTCAGCGCAAAGGCGAGCGCGGCCTCCACATGGTAATCGGCGTCGGGACTCGCGCGGCGCCCGAATGTTCCCCCGGCATAGAGGGATTGGACCGCGATCTTGTCGGTCGGAATCCCCAGCACAGCAGACAGGGCCTGCTGCGCACCCGTCGGAATTTGCGTGCCGTCATAGAGAGTCACACCCGTTGGTGACGGGGCAATCGTGCAGTTCAGGGGTTCCATCGGCGCATGCGCCAGATAGGGAAGGAAGAATTCCTGTTCGATGACCTGCGTGGCGCCGTCCAAAGCCGCCGTTGCATCGCGCACGACACCCTTGGCATCAAACTGGGCCTCCGTCTTGACCATCGCGAGAAGATCAGACCGCATCTCGTCCGAACTGCGATTGTCCGCGTCTGAAAAGTCCCATTCCGCTGTCAGTGCATCTCGCGCCTGAAAGGCCGCCCAGGTATCGTGCGCATACACAACGACAGCCGTTTGTGTCGGCAGGGCCGCGGCGCGGATAAAGCCCGGAACCTCCCGTGCGGCACTGTCGTCAAAAGACATCAATGTCCCGCCAAAACGCGGGCTGCGTTTCATGACCGCAACGATTTGGCCGTCCAGGTGGACATCCATCGCAAACTGGGCGGTGCCATCAATTTTCGGTCGATTATCACGGCGCCGTGTCTCTGGATTGCCGATGACAGAAAACTCGGCCGGATCCTTCAGGACAGGCTCGGCCGGAACGTCGCGCGTGGCCGCCGCTGCGGCAAACGCGCCCATTGGCGCTGTTTTTTTGTCCGAAACAAGATGACCATTGATCAATTTGACACGGCTCTCTGGAACATCCCATGCCGCTGCCGCGGCGGCAATCAGCATCGTGCGAGCTGCCGCTCCAGCTGTGCGATATTGCATGTAGGAATTGGCCATGGCGGTAGAACCGCCGGTTCCCTGAATCCCAAACAACAGGTTACGGTACGTCTCGACATCGGCGGGCGCAAATTCAACGTTGACTTGATCCAGCGGGAGATTCAGTTCCTCAGCGATCAGAGTCGCCAGACCCGTGGTGACTCCTTGGCCGCATTCAAAATGCTTGATGATGGCGGTGACGGTTCCATCGTCTGCAATCTTCACGAACGGCGTCAAACCCTGTGCGCCGGTACCGGCGGCCAGCGTGTGATCAGGCCGAAAGCCAATTGTCAGAACCGACGCGGCGGCGACTCCCGTTTGCAAGAACGCACGTCTGGAGACAGGCACAATCATTTGTCAGGCCTCCAGGATGTCAGAGGCCCGCCGCACGGCGGCCCGCACACGTTGATACGTCGCACACCGACAGGCGTTGCCCCACATGTAGGACTCGATCTCGTCAATCGTCGGTTGGCGATTTTCCGTCAGCAACCCGATCGCCGACATGATCTGGCCGGACTGGCAAAAACCACATTGCACGACACTGATTTCATCCCAGGCTTGTCGTACGGCAGTCGCCACTTCGGATTCGACACCTTCGATCGTTGTCACGTCCGCACCCTCCACATCCGCGACACGGATCTGGCACGACCGCATCGGCTCTCCATCGACATGGACCGTACAGGCCCCGCAGGCTGCAACACCACACCCGTATTTCGTGCCCGTTAGCTTGAGCTCATCGCGCAACACCCACAAAAGCGGGGTGTCCCCGTGCATGTGAATGTCATGAACCTGGCCATTGACGGTCAGTTGGTTGGACATCAGGACCCTTCTCCTTGTCTATGTGGACTTATGCAACTTCCTGTGTCTCCCGGGACGAGACATGCGTTTTCCATACGCCGATCACGATTGGGTTTCAATCAATTCGTTAGCATCCATGGCTGGTGTCAAATGATGGATGGACAATAACCACTGGGGCACCGGTGGGCAGATTGACTGACATAGCACCCCGTCCCTGTCCCCCTCATGATGATGAGCACATCATTGTCAACATAATCCCCATGAGGATCTGTGTGCACTTCATGCGGGCGGACGGGTCTATCGCCCGCCCTGTTCATTCAAATCCTAATCTGCATGTGCGGATTCTTCTCAGTTGAACATATCGGCGATGATGCCAGCGTACCAGCCTTCTGATTCCTCGTATGTGGCTTTGCGGAGATCGGCACTTTCACCAGTCGAACTGATAAATCCATCCACTCTGGCGATTTTCTCATCGGTCGCTTCATAAGTTGCGCCCACTTTGACACCATCATTGGTCTCAATCAGCGACCAGCAGGTATTGGCATAACGCGCCGGAAAAACACGGCTGCCGATGAGGGCTCCGCGCACCGCATTTGCGCAGACTTTTGCCTGGCTATTGGCGGAAAAAGCGGATTTCGGCATATCGCCCTGCAACGATGCATCGCCAAGAATATGGACATCGGGATCCATCTTGCTCGACATGTCAACCGCATTGACAGGCGCCCAGTTTCCGTCAGCGACACCGGCAGTATGAACGATCTTGCCGGCTCTCATTGCCGGAATGACATTGCAGGCATCAACCTTCGTCACTTCGCCATCGATCGTAACTGTCATTGCATGCGGATCAACAGAAACAAGATCCCCGCCAAAGTCGGGGCCGATCCGGTCAATCATTCCTGGATAATGGTTGTTCCAACCCTCTTCGAACAGACTCTGCTTGGAAAACTTCTCCTTGGGATCCGCAATAATAATCTTGGCCGTCGGGTTGTGCAGTTTCAGGTGGTGTGCCACCATTGAAACCCGCTCGTACGGACCCGGTGGGCAACGATAGGGGTTGGGGGGTGCAACCATCGCATAGACACCGCCCGTTGGCATCGCCATAATCTGGGATTTCAGCAACTCGGTCTGGGATCCCGCCTTGTATGCATGCGGCATGGCATTCTGCGCAGTCAGATTCCAGCCGTCCACCGAATCCTCAATGAAGTCGATACCAGGAGAGAGTATCAGCTTGTCGTATGCCAACTCACTGCCTCCGGCGAGCGTGACGGTCTTGCTGTCACGATCAACCCCGACCGCCCAATCATGCACGACATTGATTCCATGCGCGGAGGCAAGAGTTCCGTAACCGTGACCCAATTCTTCAATCGCCTTGAAGCCACCAATATAAAGGTTCGAAAAGAAGCAGGTATAGTATCTCCGTGTCGGTTCAACCAGGGTCACATCGATGGCATCATCGCTGTCCTTGGCAATATAACGCGCCACTGTTGCACCGCCAGGACCGCCACCGATCACAACCACACGTGGTCTCGTGTGACCGCTCGCGGACAATTGCGGCGATGCAAGAATGCCCGCTACCGCTCCCGCGCAAATAAATGTGCGTCTCTTGATTTTCATTGATTGTTCCTTCTCGATCTAGTCTTGTGGATCAGCAAAATATGCGGCGAGCGCTGCAATTTCTTCATCTGACAAACGCTCCGCAATGATCTGCATCACGGGATTGGGACGTGTATGATTCTTGTAAGCATGCATGGCAGCAACAAATGCTCTCTCAGGCCAATTGATGATGGCCGGGATTCCAGCATCTTCTCCGGCCAATTGATGGCATGTCGTACATAGTGATGACAGATATTCCCCATACTCTCGATCTCCTTCAATTTCAAGTAAATCTGGATCCAGGGAGAAACCAGGTGCGTTGGTATACGAGTCCAACACCATCAAGCCATCAGAATCATCTGAAAATAAACGCAAAAAAGCAATCAGCTCATCGCGCTGCACCTTATCCCGCAGGCCAGGATAGTTCATCCGTGTCCCCTCAATATAGGACTGCGGATCTTCCAGATAGGCAGCTATCGAATCGACATTCCAAACCAGTCCTTCTGCTCTCGCATTGATGAAGCTGGGGGAATAGTGAAAACCGTCGATCCCACCGGCAACACGCCCGAAGAGCTGATTCAAATGTGGGCCGATTCCATTCGTGGCACCATTGCCGATCTCATGGCATTCGCGGCATTGCATGTAGACCTGCTGGCCTCGGCTGGCCTCTCCGGTCTCATCGGACAGCATGACCCGAGGACTGAACGTGACAATTGTCACCAACAACAGGAGTTGTAGCTGGCGTTGCACGCGTATCGGTATGTGTTTGAATAGACTGGCAGTTGTGGGTTTCATCTTGATTCAAGTGAATCTGGCGCGTGAAAGTTCATGCCATTGTATCCCGGATTGAGTCCCGGCAAGCAAGCTCGTGGAGATCCTGGTTTGTTCCAACTGACACATCAATGAACCTTCCGCAGGAGCACCCTGTCACCATCAATGACGACTCGGTCAGGATTTGTGCCCCATCGCCAATATATTTCAAACCAAAAAACTCAATTTGTCCACGTTCAGACTCGCGCCCGTCCGATGATGGCGGTCACCGCAATTGTCATCAAAGCCGCCCCATGGTGGCTCCAATCATATGGACAGAGGTAACCGCAGCCACTGGAAGCTCCAACGTGGGGTGGCACACACCTTTCGATACGGTCATCTCTGCCCTCCAGTACCATATTGCAAAATATTCACGGGTTCTCAAATGTCACTTCCAATCAACGCCACTTGTCATGGGCGAGAGAGAACCGCGCAAAAAGTGTCATGTCACCACCTCCAGGCTGGCGTTCGAGAAAGGGAACCTGAACAATTCCCTTTTTGCGCATTGTTACGGGCCGTGTCGATATCACCGGTTGGGGTTTGGCGTGGTGTGCCGGGATCGACATTGGGGGTGGCCGTTGCGGTCCAGGGGTGCGGCCCGCTGGTGTGTCGGGGTTGGGGGTGGTCGTTCAGTCGGTCCCGGTTGTCGGGGTCTCCGGTGGGGTGGTGGTGTCGTGATGGGCGGTGCGAATCTGGGCCTCAATCGCCTGGGCAATCTCCGGATTCTGCTCCAGAAAGCCAATGGCATTCTGCCGACCCTGACCAATCCGCTCATCCCCATACGAAAACCACGACCCCGCCTTCTCCACAATCCCCGCCGCAACCCCCAAATCCACCAACTCCCCCGCCTTGCCAATCCCCGCACCATACACAATGTCAAACTCCGCCTGCCGAAACGGCGGCGCCAACTTGTTCTTGACAACCTTCACCCGCGTCCGATTCCCCACCACAACATCCCGCTGCTTCAACGCCCCAATCCGCCGAATGTCCAAACGCACCGACGCATAAAACTTCAACGCATGACCCCCCGCCGTCGTCTCCGGAGACCCAAACATCACCCCAATCTTCATCCGAATCTGATTGATAAACACCACCAAACACCGCGACCGACTGATCGAACCCGTCAACTTCCGCATCGCCTGACTCATCAAACGCGCCTGCGCCCCCACCGACGCATCCCCCATCTCCCCCTCCAACTCCGCCCGCGGGGTGAGCGCCGCCACCGAATCCACCACCACCACAGACACCGCACCCGAACCCACCAACATATCCGTAATCTCCAACGCCTGCTCCCCCGCATCCGGCTGCGCAATCAACAAATCATCCACACCCACACCCAAACGCCGCGCATACACCGGATCCAACGCATGCTCCGCATCCACAAACGCACACACCCCACCCCCGCGCTGCGCCTCCGCCACCACATGCAACGCCAACGTCGTCTTACCCGACGATTCCGGCCCATAAACCTCCACAACCCGACCCGCCGGCAAACCCCCCACTCCCAACGCCAAATCCAAACCCAACGACCCCGTCGAAACCACCGCCACAGGCGCAACCACACCGCCCGAACCCAAACGCATCACCGCTCCCTTACCAAAACTCCGCTCAATCTGACCCAACGCCGCTCCCAACGCCTGCTCCTTATCCATCACTCCCAACCCTCCTCAAAAACCCCACTACACAAACCCTGACACACCTGCCCAACGCCGCGAACGCTCTGTTGTGGCAATATCTGTTAACCAATCGGGTTCGCCGCTTGCCTGCTCCCCAATGCAGAAGGACACAATAATTGCAATTCAGCATTCGATATTGGTGGCGGTTCAATCGTGGCATTCTGCAATCATACGAATACCAAAGCACCCGTGTGGGTTCGATTGTCGAATTTCCGCTTGACCTCAACTTACGCTGATCGACTTGGATGTCTCGTAAATTGACCCATCATCATCAAACCAGCGAAAATGGAACTCACCGGACTCAGGAACAATTGCGTCAAATTGAAAATAGGGATTGGCAGAAATGAACGGCTCCAGCGCAACATCAATGACGTTCATTCCGTTAAAGTCAACGATCAAGCGATTGATGATCGAGCGCGGAATACGCTGTCCATCATCATCCCTGCGATGACCGGATTCCATGTTATGAGTGATCAGCGTCTTGACAGTGATTGTATCGCCTGCCTTTGCCGTTTTGGGAATCTTGACTCGAGGTTTCACTCCAATGGCCATTGCCTTGACACTCCTTAACCGCCGCAACCGCCAATTGTGACCTTAACCTCAGACGAAGCCAATTGCCAGGAACCATCGGCCATCTCCGCCAGAGCAATGACATTTTGTGAACTCGCAAGACGAATCCGGGTTGATGCCGATTGCGTTGGATTGAGCGGGCCGAACGTGAATGCGGCCACCTTTGGTGCCGGATTGCGATCAGCGAAAATACTGATCGACTTTGCTCCGGGTGCGGCAACACTGATTGATACTGAGTTGCCGTTCTCTGCGACTTCCGGAGTTACCAATGAGACAAGACCCGCGCCCGGTGCCATGCCCTTGGTGACCGAAGAAATCAACTCATCGATTCCGGCCGCAAATGACGGCATACCAGCCAGCATCGCAAGGCCAGCACCACCTCCCGCCATCACGTGTCGACGCGTCAAATCTTGCAACTTCCTCGACTCCTCTCTGGCAGATCATCAACAAAGGATAACAACTGTCTCATCCAATAAAGACTGGGGCCCTCACGCGTCTACTGTTGCGCATTCGCATTAAACATAGGCACTTGCCCGTCCGCCGACAAGTCTGCGCCCATACAGAATACAGACATCTGAAAGATCCAGGCACACTCCGTGGACATGATGGACGCGTGATCATCCACGTCTGCGCCCGGTGCCGTGCCCTAGATGATCATTTTCAGGCGTCGCCCGGGCGGCGGTCTGGCCTGCCGCTCGACGGAAGCCGCACGAGACCCTCAATATCTCCGGTCAAACAGTCTCTGTAACCTTCTGAAGCCCGGCTGGCGCATCAGGGTTATTGCCCGTGGCCGTCGAAAGTCCTTCAACAAATCGGTAAAATGCAACCGCCTGCAGGACAGGTTCGAGAATGTCATCTTCCGTTGCAGGGACGGGCAAGACGGAAGAGCCCGGCATTGAACCCGCAAGATGGACGTGCACGCCGTCGTCCCGTAACCGCTCAAAGGCGTTGGTGATGGTATTGCCGGCGACGCCTTGAGATCCAAAGATCAGGGCCCCGAGTGTCTTGCCCGCAATCGCCACCGGGCCATGCAGCAGCTCCGCGGCAGAGTAGGCTTCAGCGTGAAGCCGACATGTCTCCTTCAATTTCAGCGCTGCCTCAGCAGCGATTGCCATATTGAGGCCACGCCCCACGCAAAAAACCGAGTTGTTTTGCGCCAAGTCCATGGCTGCCGACCAATCGCATGCCAGCGATTCACGCGTCAGATCGGGAAGTTCCACAAGAGCATCCGTAATGTTTGTGTCCCCGATATAACCTGCCACTAATCCTAAGGACGCGACAAGCATGCCAACAAAGGACTTCGTCGCGGCAATAGCTTTCTCGGGTCCGGCCAGAATGGGAAGTATGTGATCGGCATCAATACCAAGAGGATTCTCGGTGGCATTCAGTATTGCAATTGTCTTGGCACCGCCCTTCTTCGCAGTGCGTTGTAAAAGGGCAAGATCAGGACTGCCGCCTGACTGGGAGAAGGACAAGCAGAAAAATCCATCAAGCTGCAAGGGGGCCCCATAGATCGAAGCAATGGAAGGACCGATGGATGCAACCGGTATGCCCACCTGTGTCTCCATCAGATACTTGAAGTACGTGGCCGCGTGATCTGATGTCCCGCGCGCGCAAGTGATAATCCCGCGTGTTCCGTCGCGTTTCAGCATGCGACCGGTTTCAAGGTAAACATCAAACGCCGCGAGTTGGCGTGAAATCACCGCTGGAATTTCAGCGATTTCTCTGGCCATTATCGTGTCTTTTGTGATCAGCTGTACACTCCGGTAATCATGGCAATGATTTCGTTCTTGTCGGTCTCTGCTGTATGCCGAACACCAACCTGCTCACCGCGCCGCAACACGCAGATGCGGTCTGAAAGGTGAAAAACCTGGTCGAGGGAATGGCTGACAATGAGGATCGCAAGGTTGCGATCCTTTAGAGACCCAATGAGTTCCTCAACCTTGGCAGTTTCCGCCACCCCAAGTGCCGCCGTGGGTTCATCAAGCAGGATCAGCTTTCTGGCCCAATGGGTCGCACGGGCAATGGCGATGCCTTGCCGTTGGCCCCCACTCAGATCGCGGACTTGTGAACGGGCAGACGGAATACGGACGTCCAGTTGCTCGACGAGTTTCTGGGTTTCAGCCCGCATACGTACCTTGTCCAGGAGTCCGAAAGGCTTGCGCGTGAGCTCGCGGCCCAAGAACATATTCATATAGACCGGCTGTGCGTCGGCCAGGGCAAGATCCTGATAGACCACCTCGATCCCATGGGATCGGGCCTCGCTCGCATCGGAAAAACTGACAGTGGCTCCATCCAGGGCAATATGGCCGCCGGAGGGACGGTGGACACCGGACACAATCTTGACGAGTGTCGACTTGCCTGCACCGTTGTCACCGACAAGAGCAAGAATTTCTCCCGGAAAAAGATCCAGCGAAAAGTTCTGGATAGCGACAACGCCGCCAAATGCCTTGCGAATATTCTTCAGAGAGAGAACCGGTGTCATGACGTGCAGTCACCGGGCCAGTTCACAAGGTCACCAAACCCGTTTTCGATGGTGGTCACCGCGGGTTGACCACTTGCCACACCCTTGATTCCGACAACCATCGCACGGGTGACAAATGCTTGCCCGCGGAAACCAAAGACGACCGTATCGCCGGGCGCAGGAGACGAATCATTGTCTGCGTCGATCATGGCATAGTAGTCGATGGCGGAGTCATCAGGGATCTGGACCTGGCGCAAGGCCGATCGACTGGCAGTGGGGTTGCCGCTGACCAGCGCACGCACCTGATATTTCGGAAAAACGGGATCGATATAGAGCCCGCCACCAAAGCAATAGGCTTTGCCGCCGTGATGATGCGACACTTCGGAAAGATAAAGAAGGGCCGGGTCTTCGGGCAGATCCTCGACTGCATGAAGCGGCGTGGTGCCATGAAGCCCGTTGCCGGGTTCAACCTGCGTGGCGCCGGCATCCGCCAGGGCCTTCAAAACTGTGGAGGAGGTCGTGCCGGGAGCATTAATTGCAACACGCGTACGACCAGCGCGGGCCAGCGCTTCTGCAGCAATATTGAGTGTGGAAAGGTTGGGTGTGGGCACGACTTTCCGCGTTTCCTGATCGAATAACAAAGCGGGAAAAGTTGTGAGTCCGGCAAAATACCCGCCTTTCAACGCGTCCAGCCTGTCGGCCACGGCGAGGATATCGCTGGCCTCAAAACCACCTTCATGCCCCCAATAAAACGTATCACCCGCGGTCTGGATACGCGCCATCAGAGCCTGTTCATGTCCGGCATTGGCAGAGGCTTGTGCTGCTTCCCTGGCCTTGATGTCCGAGAACACGGTCCAATAGTCAGGGCGCAGCCTGCCCGCGGCAAACGCAGCCTCGTGTCGTGGAACCTGAACCAAATGGCCGAGATGGCCGGTTTTTAGTCCTGCCCGGTCACAGGCCAGGCCGCATTGCATATCCACGGCAACGGACCGTGTCATCTCGCCGCGCATGACCGCCTGGCAAAACCCTGAATGACGACCGACCTGCTTGGTCATGGCAAAGGCGGTGAGACCCAGCCGCGACGCTGCATGCGAAAACACACGTGCATTGCGCTCAACCGTATCGAGATCAAGCAGATAGGCGTTTGCCGGAATTTGCCCTTGCTGATGCAACGCGATTGCGGCTTCGACAAAACGGGGATTGCGACGGATGAGAAGATCGAGAAACATGATACCTCCGGTGTTTAACGGCGGATTTCGCGAAGCGAGATGGCGACGGCGATCAGGATAATCAATCCACGCACGATCATCTGGTCGGAGACCTGAAGCCCCATCAGGATCAGCCCATTGTTCAGCATTCCCATGAGCAGCGAGCCAAAAAGGGCACCGATGATCGAGCCTTTGCCGCCATAAAGAGCGGTGCCACCCACGATCACTGCGGCAATGACTGTCATGAGGTCACTCTCACCCAACGTGTATCGCGCCGCCTGTAATCTTCCGGCATAGAGCAAGCCTGCGATTCCTGCTGTCGTACCACACAAAGTCAGTACAGCCAGGCGGACATGCTGCACCTTGATGCCGGACGCCTGGGCGGCGCGCGGGTTGTCTCCGACCGCCAGAACATGGGCCCCAAATCGTGTGTGTCGATAGACGATATGACCAATAGCGACAGCCGCTAATGTCCAGATGACCAAGGACGGCACCCCAAAGAGGTGGCCTGACCCAAAAAACCCGGTGAATCTCTCATTGATAACCGGAATCGAACGCAGATCCGTCATTGATCGTGCAATCCCGGCGAAAAGCCCCATGGTCGCTAGGGTCACAAGAAACGAAGGAAGTCTGAGATACGCGACAAGCACTCCATTGAAAGCCCCGATCATGACCCCGGTACCGACACCCGCCAGCACACCAAAAACTAGAGGTCCATTCTGCATGGCCACAGCCGATGCCAGAGCGGATACGGCCACAACTGAGCCAAAACTGAGGTCGATTTCACCTGCCGACAGCGCGAAGACCAGGCCAATCGTCATGACTGTTGCTGGTGCCGTTTGGAGAACGATATTGGTGAGGTTTCGGGTCGACAGGAAACCGACATCGTGCAGCGTTGCCGCAAAGAACAGAAATATTACAAAAAACCCCAACAGGATCACACTGGTCTGAAAATCCATGCGCCTCAGTTGGGAAATCAAGTCCTGTATCCCGTCCAATCTGTCCGGGCGGGCCGCCAAGAAACAGCCCGCCTATGCTTGGGGTTAATTCGCGGCCGCAACAACGCTCGCAGGTGGTTCGATATTAAGCGACTGGTTCCAGCCCGCGACAACATTCTCACGAGTCACCGTGATCGCGGGTGCGATGACAAAGGGTGGAACATCTTCACCAAGCAGATCAAGCACCGCAGAGGCCGCCATTGCGCGGCCCAGTTCATAGGCTTCATCTGCCACAATCGCGACAACATTGCCGCCCCGCACCATATCCAACGCGATGGGCTCGGACAGGTCAAGCGTCACGATGCGGGTCGTGCTATTGCCATTGGCCCGCAACGCCGCGAGGACACCTTCCGCCGGTCCTGCCCAGGTCACATAGATACCGTCCAGGTCGGGATTGCGCAGCAACATCGCATTGGCGATTTCTTCGGCGCGTGCGGGGTCAGCGATTCCCTGTTCAGCAACGATTTCGATATTCGGATAGTCGTTCTCAATCGTCGTCTTGAACGCATTGTCGCGTTGATTGGTCACGTAATAGGCAGCGTCATGGTAGATATACCCGACCTTGCCCTGCTCTCCGATAGCGGCAGCAAGGGCATTGGCTGCCTGGTTGCCCATGGCAAACAGATCGTCAGTCACAATCGCCGCATAATCATCAGGATGTTCATAACCTTGCGGAAGGTTCGACAGGAAAGTCAACGCTATTCCGGCTTCCACTGCTGCCTTGAAGGCGGCTGCAGATGTCACGGGATCAAGGGGTAACGACAGGATGATATTGGGATCCGCTGCCATCGCTGTCTCAATATCACTGCGCTGTCTCGCCGCGTCGAAACCGGCGCTGGTCACGGCGATGACTTCAATACCAAGCCGCGTGAACTCATCACGGGCGCCTGCGGTCACCGCATTCACAAAATCCGATTGGTCGTGCCAAAGCAAGGCGGCAGAATATCCGGCCGCCTGCACCATGCCGACTTTATCATCGCTCACAATGACAGTTGATGATGGTGTGGCGCTTTCACCCCCCGGTCCAACCGTCTCGGCACTTAACCCGCCCGCTAGCACCATGAGTGCAGCAGCGGCAAGCAGATTGATGTTTAAGGTCATGTTAATCCTCCTCTGTTTGGATTTGTTGTCGTGATGACGAAGCACCGAACGTCGCAATAAAATGGGCAAAGGCTCGGACAGCTGCGAGATATTCTTCAATCTCGATACGTTCTTCATAAGTATGGGCGACAGCAATATCACCAGGTGCACAATAGACAGTTGGGCAACCGATCTGTTCGGTCAGAAAGGGCATTTCGGACCAGTAGGGCGCTCCAGCAATCTGTCCGCATTGTGGACGGATCTGTTGTACACAATCCTGCAAGAGCCGGATTGCCGCGATGTCAGGCCGGTTTTCAACGGGAGAGCCGCCCTTCGGGTGGTCACGTCCGGCGGGATAGTCGATGACAACATCGACCTCGTGCGGTAATGTATCCAACCTGAGCGAGTGTTCAAATGCGGCCACGGAGTCATCAAGAATTTCGCCGGGGCGGAGCTTGCGAATCAGCGAAAGCCTGCAGTTGCCCGGAACCGCGATGAAACCGCCGCCTTCGATATGCGTGACCAGAATGGAGGAGGGACCCACAAGATCATGGCGTGGTCCGGCGTCCAGTTCTTTTGCGTGACTCCAGATATTTGAAAGCAACCCGTGCGCTGTCCTCAGCGCATCGACACCCAGTTCGGGCGTACCGAAATAGGCGGATTTGCCAGTCACCGTGATATCGGCAATGAAGAATCCGATCTGTGCGGTGAAGATATTGAGTTTCGTTGGCTCGACATAGATTGCAAAATCGGGACGCGGGATGTCAGTAATCGCGATTCGCTGTAACAAATCCTTGATGCCCGCGCTGATACCACTGCCGGGCTCACCGCTTTCCTCGTCACCGATAAAAGCAAAAGTCAGTCCGCCGCCGGGGTTCAAACCCATCTTTTTCAGCATACGATACCCGGCAATGGCCGCGCATATGCCACCTTTCAGATCGCTTGCCCCGCGCGCCCAAACAAACCCATCTTTTATGACAGCAGCAAACGGGTCATGGCGCGGATCATCGCTCCAATGATCTTCCCAGCCCCGCACATGAACGGTATCCGTATGACCGAGGATCATGAGGTTTGGCCGATCCCCGGGCGCAACAGCCCAGACATTCTCACGGTCTCCCACGAACTTGTCGCAACCGGTTTTCAGCCCGAGTTCAGCGAGTTGGCGTTCCAGAAATCGGGCAAATAATGTCTCATTCCCGGTCACGCTGGGAATGTTCAGTGCCGCGCGCAGTAATGCAAGATCCGCATCAGCATCCTGAGCCCGTACCAGACTGTCATGCAGCGTGTCTGTGATCATGACATGGCTGCCTTGAAGGACTCGAGCGCGGGTGGCGGCACGGAAATTTCAGCGCCCTTCTGTCCTTCGGCAAAGAGCGAGATGTGCAAATGGGACAAGGCGATGGAGGCACCACCGGCGAGAGCAGCATTGGGACCAAGCTTGGACGGAAAAATGGTGATATCACGGGGATAGCAGGCGGCAGCGTAGCGTTGAACCCGCTGCATCAACTGATCCTCCACACCGATGGAGCCTCCCATCACGATCAGTGAGGGATCGAGAATCGCCACAATTGCCGCTGAGGCCCGGGCAATCTGGTAAGCGACGGTGTCAAGCACCTGCCCTGCCGCCGTGTCTCCTTCGGTGGCCGCCCTGAAGATGGCCGGAACATTACGGATTTCGCCCGTCAGATCCCGGTAGCCGCCGATGATCGCGCCTGTCGCTGTGACGCGTTCCAATGCGCCAATCCTCTGGCTTTGATCCTCCCGCGGGTCTGCACCAAAAGGCAAGAAACCAACTTCGCCCGCCGCACCTGATACGCCACGCAGAAGCCTGCCGCCCACGACAATGCCAGCACCGATCCCGGTTCCCACAGAAATAAAAACCAGGTCATCCTGATCGCTGCGATTGTCCATCCAATGCTCACCAAGGGCGGCGAGATTCACATCGTTCTCCACAAGAACTTCGATGCCCAGCCGCTCATTCAACGTCCGGGAAAGGTTGACCTGATCCAACCCCTCAATATTGGGGGCCATATGGATTGCACCGGTCTTCCGGTTCGGGACGCCGGGGACACCGACAACAGCAATTCTCAACGCGCCGCACGGATCACGGATATCCTTCACAGTCGACAGCACCATGCGGGCAACCTGTTCGACGACATCCTGGCCACCTCTCTGTTCAGTGGGTTCAACGCGTTCGGCCAGGACATGTCCCGTCAGGTCACAAATCGCAACCCGCACCTTGGTCCCACCCAAATCGACGCTGGCCACGATTGCAGCATCGGGTGCGATTTCGTAAATCACTGCGCGCCGCCCGACATGACCCGCTGTCTGCCCGACCGTGCGCACCCATCCGTCCGCTTCGAGATTTCCCACGATCTCAGAGATCGTCTGTTTGGAGAGACCCGTCAGTTTTGAAACGCTGGCACGTGAAATCGGCCCATAGCTGGCAATCGCCTGGACAACTGCACTCTGAGACAGACGTCGCGAAATTTTTGACTGGGTGGCCACGTTGTTTCCATTTATTCGTTCGGTTACCGAACTTAATGATTCATGCAGGTTGGAGTCAATGCCGAATTATTGGATCTTTGTGTTGACACCACGTGGAGGTCTGCGCATCTGCATCCCCGTTCGGGCTTTTCGAGAGACGGCACCACCCACAACAAGCCATCAATTGCGCTTGCATCCTTCGTTGGCTTTTGCGACGTAAAGCGGGCGCAGTCTTGCATTGCGCGTTGACGGGAATTTTATGTCGCTGTCCGGTTGAGGGCGAAAGCGAATAAGGGAGAGTTTTTCATGGCAGTTTCTTCTGAACCGAGATGCGTGGCGTTGGTCGGTCCATACCAAAGCGGAAAAACCAGCGTGGCGGAAGCGATGCTGGCAGCCTCAGGGAGAATTCAACGCAAAGGCGAAGTCGTGTCCGGTAATACCGTCGGGGATGCATCTCCTGAATCCCGTAGCCGTGAGATGAGCACCGAGGTCAATCTCGCCAATATTGAGTATCTGGGCGATCATTGGACAATCCTGGACTGTCCGGGATCGATCGAGTTTCAGCAGGATACCCGCAATGCATTGATGGTCGCTGATGTCGCAATCGTGGTTTGTGAACCCTCCACCGACAAGGCCATGATGACAGCGCCGATTCTTAAATTTCTCGACGACCTCAAGATCCCGCATTGCCTCTTTCTCAACAAGATCGACCATCTCGCTGGAACCAGCGTGCCGCAGATGATGGAATCACTGCAAGCGGCCTCGGACCGCCCTCTGATGTTGCGGCATATCCCGATCATGGAGGATGAATCCGTGACCGGTTATGTGGATCTGGTGAGTGAGCGGGCATACGAATACAGTGCTGGAAAAGCTTCTCAGCTCACCAAGATTCCCTCCGATATGGCTGAGGGTGAAGCGCAGGCACGGCAAGACATGCTTGAATCGCTGGCTGATTTCGATGACGGTCTGCTCGAGCAACTGCTTGAAGACACAGTTCCTCCCAAGGAGGAAATCTATGGACATCTGACGGCTGCCCTCCAGGCGGACAACGCCGTCTCTGTCCTCATCGGCTCGGCTCTCAATGATGCGGGGATCCGTCGCTTACTCAAGGCAATTCGCCATGAGACACCAGACGTGGAATCGGTCCGCACGAGACTGGGTCTGGCTCATGGGATGGGCACTGGTGCCGCCGTATTCAAGACCCTTCATATCCCGCACACGGGAAAGCTTTCACTGGCCCGTATCATCGCCGGGGAAATGCGTGACGGAATTTCCTTAAATGGAATACGGGTGAACAGCATCAGCCGAATGAACGGATATGAACTCGAAAAATGTGCAACTGCAGTGTCGGGCGATGTCGTCGCACTGGGGCGCATGGAGCCCGTCAAGACCGGTGACATTCTGCTGGAAAAGGGCACGCCACCCGAGCCGAACTGGCCGCAACCGCCGCAACCGCTGTTCTCCCTGGCAATTCAACCGGAGCAGCGCGGGGACGAAGCCAAGATGAGCGGTGCCATTGCCAAGGTGACCGAAGAAGATCCCTCGATTTCATTGCAACATAACCAGGACACGAAAGAGATACTTCTCTCGGGCCAGGGCGAGATTCATCTGCAGGTGGCGATGAGTCGCCTCAAGAGCAAATACAATCTGAATATCAGCAGCACCCGCCCATCGGTTTCCTACAAGGAATCTATCAAGAAGCCCGTCTCCCAACATGCACGGCACAAGAAACAGTCTGGTGGTCACGGACAGTTCGGCGATGTCCATATCGACATCAAACCGCTTCCCCGCGGCAAAGGGTTTGAATTTAACGACGTCATTGTCGGCGGTCGTGTTCCACGCCAATATATTCCTGCAGTCGAAGCCGGAGTAAAGGATTATCTCACTGCCGGACCCCTGGGATTTCCCGTTGTTGACCTGGCAGTCACACTCCGTGATGGCAAATATCATCCCGTCGACAGTTCTGAACAGGCTTTCAAGACAGCCGGTTGGCTGGCCATGCGTGATGGCATGCCACATGCCCACCCCGTCTTGCTTGAACCGATTTTTGATGTCCTGATTTCCGCCCCATCGCAATTTACTTCCAATATACAGGGATTGATCAGTGGTCGGCGGGGACAGATTCTCGGGTTTGACTCCAAGTCAGGGTGGGATCAATGGGATGAAACGGCCGCCAAACTCCCGCAAGCGGAACTGCAGGATCTGATCCTTGAGCTCCGTTCACTGACGCAGGGCGTCGGCACATTCACTTGTCATTTTGACCATCTGCAGGAATTGACTGGCAAACTTGCCGATCAGGTCATTGCTGACAACAAGAAAGACTAAGAGTTTGACCTAAAGTCTAAAAAAACAACAATATATTGGTAACGACTCGTCCCCTCGTATGCTTTTTTTGACAAAATGATGTTTGGTGTCTGATCGTGTGTGCCATGCCGGTGCTGCGGCATGTTGAAGGAAGCGTTGTACCTGATCAGACACATGTAAGATTGGGATCTACGGCTGATAGTAACGATCAATCGTCATGAGGGTTGGGATTCCTTGTTGCAGCGATAGATGGTGGCGGGGTGCACGTTGAATGTGCGGGCAATGGCGGAGATTGATTCCCCGCCTGTGACTTTCAGCGCTCAATGGCGTGGTTTCTTTGGCGTTATGTGGCGGCTGGCTGGCGTTTGAGTGTCCGGTAGATTGTGGGACGTGACACGGCAAAGACTTCAGCGAGGTCACTGATTGAATATTCGCCGGTGTCGTACATGCGGCGCAAGGTGCGGGACTGTCGGTTCGAGAGCTTGGGTTGTTTTCCCCGCAGTTTCCCCTTGGTGCGGGCCATGGCCATGCCTTCACGGGTGCGCATCCGCATGAGGTCGGCTTCAAATTCAGCGAAGGTGGCCAAAATGTTGAAAAACATCTTGCCCATGGGATCGGTCGGGTCGTAGACCGACGCGCCCAGGGCGAGTTTGACCCCTTTGTCGGCCAACTGGTCGGCGATGGCGCGGGCGTCCGTTGACCGATCCCCTTAAGAACAGGCTCCCTGACGATGCAGCCGATGCGGCCATGGAGCGTTTTGCGGTTCTGCGCCCCCACATTGAAGAGGGCATTCCCTTGGTTGAATCGGCCCGTGCGGCCGGCGTGCCGATCAGAACAATGCTGCGATGGCGGGCCCGATTTGACGCCGAGGGTCTGGCTTTGCGTCAGCCGCGCCTGTCGAACGCCGCAATCCACCGCCAGGCGGCAAACATCGCGGAGCAGAACGGATGGTCCGTTCCCTCCAACAGCACGGTCTATGCCATTATCCGTGCCCTTGATCCCGCCGTGGTCACTTTGGCTCAAGACGGGGCCGCCGCCTATCGGGATCGGTTTGAGTTGATCCACCGCCATCGCGCGGAGACCCCCAATGGCCTGTGGCAAACGGATCATACATTACTGGATGTGTTGATATTGGATGCCAATGGGACCCTCGTTCGCCCGTGGCTGAGCGTCATCATGGATGATCATTCGTGCGCCATCGCGCGGGACCCTGGTGTTCCTGGGTGCGCCGTCGGTCCTGCAAACATCACTGGCTCTCAGACACGCCATTTCGGGTCGACTACGGATGGGTGCAGAATATCACTTTAAGGTTTTTGGTCATCTGGTCGTTCTGCGGGGTGTCCATGATACGGTCGTTTGACGGACACGCCGGATCCCCGTCCAATAACCCTGCTCACGATGAGATCCTGGACAGATTGATTTCTGGACAAGATTTTGGACGTCTGACCGGTGACGACTGATTCCCCGGCAGGATTCAGGGCGGATGGGTAACCGCAACCCAGAGGTGTCCCGGGCAGGTTCTTGGACACGCGACATCCGTCCCCCTGTCGTCACCAACCAGAAGGGCGGACACGGGCCAGCCGCGCGCGGCGAATCTGTCTGGAGCCTCTCAAGGCCGCTTCGGCAAACCGGTTGTTATTGTCGGACACCGGACGGTTTTGTCCAGCTTTCTGGCTTGAAATCCCGTTTTGGACCCCAAAAAACGCTCCAAAGACCCTTAAAGTGATATTCTGCACCCATCTGGAGTCGACCCTCTCCAGCCGCTGCACGGCGAGAACGCTTTGCCGATCGCAGCCGGATCTCCTGCCGCCGGTCAACCGGTTGACCGGGCGGGTCCCCGGGATTAACATCCGGCGATGACAGACGAGCCCACACCTCACCAGCTGTCCGCGCGGATCGCCCGACTGGAAGGTGAGCTGAAAACGTCACGTGCGGAGAACGACGCCATGGAATCACGTATTGATGCCCGCCTCGCCGGGATGCAGGCCGACCTGGCCAAGCGGGACGCGGACATGGCCAAGCGGGATGTCGAAGCCGTCAAGCGCGACAAGGACAATCAGCGCTGGGTGGTGGGATTTGGCATTGCGCAGATGGTCCTCACCATCACCATTCTCGCCGCCGGTTTCGCGTTTCTCGGCCTCCTGATCGGTTTTCCCGGCTGAGGTTTCGCCGGAATCGCCGGAATCCGCCCGATTCCGGCCCGCAGGGCGCAATCCTCGCCTCTGGAGGTGTTCAGGGAGCCAAAATCGTGCCGCGTGCGTTTTTCGGCGGTTTCTGGCGCTCTGCGCGGCGTGTTGCGGTCCGGGCGTGTCTCAGTCCCAGGGGGCGACCCATTTGGGGATCCCTGTCGGACTGGATCCGACGGGCGAACAGTTCGGGCTCCCGCTGACCCGCCTCTCATATGAGCCGTTGTTGTCCCGGTCCTGTTCGCAGTGTTGCTGTTCGTAAACGAACCCGTTCCCGTCAAAATACAGTCTGTATTGGGACTTGGTCTTGTGGGCCACGCAATACGATGTTGTCTGGAGATCCACCCCAGCCGGGATGTCATATTGACGGAATGCAGCTGTCGCAGATCCTGCCGGCTGGCGGGGGTCAGTTTGGAGGAAATGCTGCACCACTTTCCAGCCCTGCTGGGTGCACTTGTCCACCCATTGTTCTTCGGTCCAGCTGCCCTTGCCCTGGGTACAATAGCGATATTTTTTCAGGATGCGAAACATGTCTCCGCTGCCTGTACTTTGGAGAGCCGAGGCGAACCTGACCGCGACTTCTCCCTGTGAGCCGCACTGTTGGAACCGTTCGCAGCTAATAGCAGTGAGGGGGAGAGTTATCAATTCATGGCCTGAAGGACAGGTCGTCTGCGCCTGGGCAGGGTTGGCCGGCAGGGCGAGGGCCAGCGTGAGGACGACTAGGGCGGGGGTGAGGGCCGCCGTCAGGCGGTCAAGGGGGGGGGGCAGGATCAAGCGGGTCATGGTGTCTCTCCGGTTTGTGTGGCCACCCGGTGGCCACAACAGCCACCGGGTGGATCATCATGAGGGGTGGTGATAGCACGATCAGGGGACGGATGGCCAGATCAATATCCCGCCCGGTCCGACCCGCGCACAGCCCGCCCGCGCAGCGGGCACAGAAACAGAGTGCGCCGTCAGGCGCTCCTTTGGGGACACGGCGGCGGCGGGGCTGAGGGCGGGTTTCTACGCGGGGCTTTGCCCGGTTGTACGTTAATTAAACGTTAGATGTTTACGTTACGCCAAAACCAATCAGGTGATTCGTTGCTGATTCGTGACGATGAATCAATATGTTACAGATCAGAGATGTGGTCAGTTCTACGAATATCTTTTATTGATTCGCCAAGTAGAATCGACCATTCAGGGAAGCTAATGGTCAAACAGTTGCGTCGCTCGAACGGTTTCCGCGATCTGGCGCCCGCGCGGCCAGAAAACTTCTTCCTGGTCGATCTGTTGGCGGCGACGCCGAAGTCGGCTATCCCCACGGCGGAGCATCCTTTCTTTGGCCTGTCACAACATCCATATCGGGGTAAAAACGGCCGATGCATCCGCCGCTATGAGAGTCCGAGCGGGACGGAATATGTGGAGTTGCGGGGTTATCCCGAATTTGGACTTCCGACGATCTTCGACCAGGATTTCCTGATCTACGCGGTCACTGCGCTTGCCACAGAGAAGAAGAAAATCGAGGTTAACCCTCAAGCAGCAGGCCAGCGGCGCGCCCAAGATAGCATCATCCAGTTCAGTGCGGCAGAGTTTGCCGATTTCACCCACCGGACAGATCCGAACGGGCGGCTGTCAGGCCGCCGCTATGAACAAATTGAAGACGGAATACGTCGGATGACCCACAGTATTGCCACCACGAATATCGCATCCGCTGACTTTAGTCGGACAGACTTCTTTGGAATGATCGATTCGGCCAGCCTGCGTCGCCGTGAATTGCTGCGCAAACACGGGGCGGCGGCCGGGGCCCTGGTGGCGTGCCGGATCAAACTCTCCGACTGGATCCTGGCTGCCATCTGATCACGCTGGATCGGCGTTATTTTGATCTGCGTTCGCTGCTCGATCGTCGCCTTTACCAGATCATCCGCAAACATTGCGGCGCCCAATCGAGATGGGAGATCGGTCTCCCCAAACTGTATCTGAAGAGCGGTTCATTGTCGCCGCTGCGGGAGTTCCGCCGCCAGATCCGCCAGTGTGTGGCGCGCTGGGATCTGCGCCTGGATGAAGAGGGGGAGAGTTTCCTCGGCTATCAGATGGTCTATGACGGCGCGCGCGACATGCTCACCGTGCGCCCGCACCGCACCTTCCGGGCGGCGGACTGGCCGCTTCCCTTCACCGACGGGCTGGAAAAGATCTGTCGCCGCGAGCTGCCCGGCTACGATCCCGCCGATGTCTTCTCGCAGTTCAACAAGTACGCCATTGCCCGGGGCGCACCGCCCCGCAATGTCTACGGGGCACTCACCCACTGGTGTCGCCAGTCTGCCCAGGATCCGGACTTCCTGCGCCGCCTGATGCCCGATGATCCGGCCCCGCCCGATGCGTGAGGGCGACAGACAAGTCCCGGCCACATATCGATCGGCCGTGAGACTGAAGGGGTGCGGCTCAGATTTGTGGGACACGCTCTGACTGATCTTTTTCCTGACATCCGGACAGCGCCCGTCGGAGCGGGTTTGTATCGGTCTCTGTATCGATCTATGTCCATTTCCGCCCACAGGAACACGGAGAGTCGGCATCACGGCTCCGGTTGGGTTTGGCGACAGGGCAGTCAGGAGACACAGGCAGATGGCAGTTCAAGATAAAGAGCGGGACAAAAAGCAGGAGTTCAGGCATCCAGAGGTGGTCGCGTATTTGCGGAGTCTGTCGGCCGCGGAGGCCGCGCTGAACCGACCGATGATCCGCCAGGATGGGGACGGTTTCCTCGAATACCGGATTTTCGATGGAACGGTGATCTGCCGCCGCATGGCGACGACGGAGTTGCCAGGGCATGAGGGGTCCGCGGCGCGGTCCCCTGATCTCCTGCCACGGCTCGAGAAGGAACTGGCCGCGACAGTGGTTGATCTGGATGCCGTCGAGACCGCCCTGCGCGGTGATGCGCTGGTCGCGGCAGCGGCCCAATTGCGACTGCTGCTTGAAGCCCGGGATGACGCCCTTGATCCCCCGCACGGCCCCCATTGCGGGGGCCGTATGGCGCGCTGGGGAGACAAACGTCCCAAGACCTCTATGACCCGCCTGGGCAAGGTGACGGTGGCGCGGCGGCATTACCGCTGTTCGGCCTGTCGCACCGGCCTCTTCCCGCTGGACGCCGCGTTGCGTCTTGAGGGGCGGACAACAACACCGGGCTACGAGCGGATGGTCATGGCCGCCGCTGCGGAGGTCGGCAGTCGCCGCGCCGTGACGCTCCTTGAAGAGCTGAGCGGGACCCGGGTCAGCCGGTCCCGGTGTGACAGGCTGGCCCGCGCGCTGGGCAGGGAAGTGGTCGCGTTTGAGCGCAGGGATGTCCCCCCGGCGGCGGTGATTCCCACCCGGCCGGTGGTGGCGGCTGACGGGACCGGCGTGCCGATCCGGCCTGCCGAACTTGCCGGGCGCGCCGGCAAACAGGCGGATGGCACAGCCCGGACGCGCGAAGCCAAGCTGCTGCGCATCTGTGAAGTGGCGCCTGACCCCAAGGGCCGGATCAAGGCCGTTGCCGGGAGTATCACCCAATCATCAGTGATCGACAGCGCCCGGGCTCCCACCACCGGTGGGATGTCCGAGTTTGCCGCCCGCGTGAGGCGGGAGGCGCAGCGGCGCGGTGTGCTGGACAGCGCGGAGGCGGTGATCCTGTCCGATGGCGCCGCCTGGATCGAAAAGACGATGCGCACGGTCTTCGCCGGCATGCACCTGACCTTCGTGCTCGATCTGTTCCATGTCCTGGAAAGGCTTCAGGAGGCCCTGAAGGAGACGTGGGAAGACCCCGTGCGTCGTCAGACCACTTTCGACCGGATCAAGGCCCGGATCAAGGCCGGTGAGGCAGCCCGGGTCCTCGCGGCGCTTGCCACACTGGCCAAGAGCTCACCCGCGATCAGGGCGTTCGTGAATTATTGCAGACCCAACCTGCACCGCATGCGCTACGATGTCTATACACGGCAGGGTCTCCCCTGCGGCAGCGGCCTCGTCGAAGGCGGCTGCCGGACCGTTGTAGTCGATCGACTCAAAAAAAGCGGCAGCCGCTGGTCCGTTGACGGCGCCAACGCAATCATGGCTATCCGGTGCTGCCAGATGAACAACCGGGTCGCCGACTTCTTCCACTGGCGCGCTGCAGCATGAGCCACAAATCTGAGCCGCACCCAGACTGAAGCCCGCCGGTTGACCGGATGCGGCCCAGGGATTAACATGCGGTGATGACTGATGAGCCCACACCGCACCAGCTGTCCGAGCGGATCACCCGGCTGGAAGGTGAACTGAAAGCGCAGGAGGAACGCATGAAGACGACGACGGCGGAGAATGAGAGCGCCCTGGATCGTTTGCGGGCGGATATGGCCACGCATCGTGAAGATGCCGCCAAGCGCGAGACCCGGCTGATCCTGGCGATGGCCGGCATGATCGGCCTCGCCGTCGCGATCCTGAAGTTCGGCTAGCTGGAACGACCCGCAGACGACGAACTCGCCGGACCGGGCGGGTCCTGCGGACAGCCCGCGCTCTCGGGGCCACTGCACCACGCGGGACATGATCCGGCCCCGCGGGACAGACTGATCCCCCCAACAGGATGTCCTGTCCCACCGCCAGAGGAGAGAACGTCCATCAATCTTCTGGACGTTTGATCATGGGGTTGGAAGACCTGTCATCCTGAAAAACCCGGATACGGCCGCACGGATGATCCGACACACAGGAAGACAGGTCCCTCAGACAGAGGATCAAACGTCCAGAAGATTGATGGACGCATGAATCAGGAGAGTTCAGGACCGATGATGAATGAGGAGATTGCCCGCCTCATCCTGAAAGCCCGGGATGAGGCGGCGCGGACGTACCAGGAGCTGCGCGCCGAGCGGGATGCCCGGCTCGCGATCTATCGCCGGAAGATTGCCGCCGCGCCGGAACCAGAGGCCACAGAGGTCCAGGAGGCCGTCCCCCAAACAGCCCTGCCCACCGATGCGCCCCATGCGGACACCCCGACAGGAGGCGACGACGCGGCAGCTGCACTATGCCCGGGACCTCGCCCGCAAGGCCCGTGTCAAACTCCCCGCCGACTGCCGGACCGATTTCACCGCCTGTTCCGCCTTCATCACCCGGCACAGCTGAGAGGACCCGATCCGCCGAAACGCATGGCCCCGCGCCGCGACAGCAACGAACCCCCACGTCGCGGGCCCTGTGACACAATTCCCAGCGCCACCCGGACCGGCGGAATGGCCTTTGACGGACCACCCAACGTGGGCCGGAGGGTGGGGAAGCGGAGACATGGCGGTTTGACCGGGTACTGGCGGAAACTGTGGAGTTGATAGCCACGGGGAGAGGGAGACGAACCTGGAGACGGCGACCCCCGTCCTGCACCTATCAACATTCTACACTTGTATAGGTGATTCTACTCCTGTTGTCTCTCACCGAGCGCGTCGCGCACCTGGATGGCCCAGTTGAGCCTCTCGAGGCCCTGCCAGACTTTTTTGTCCCTGGGAGTTGGTGCGCTTGCGGGTGGTCCCGTCGCTGCCGGACCGCGGCAGGCTGGAGTGCGTCGATGTCTTCTTCGTCGTTCTGTCCAGGAGAACCGTGACCATCAGTTCCATCAGGAGCATGATGCCGGCGATGCAAAGGGCGACCTCCGGAGTGCGCTTGCCCTGCCGGTGCAGGACCTTGAGGCGAGCCTTGTGGTCCGCGATCTGCGTGCGCAGCGCGGTCCCGTCGACGGTCGCCACGTTACCCCTCGGCCGCCACCGCCATGACGGCGGCGAGCGCGGCATGGCGCTTGATGCGCTGGCGGTCGGTGAAGTTCCTGCCCGCCATGGTGTGCCAGCCCGACAGCAGTTCGTCGTAGAGCCGGGATGGATAGCCCAAGCCCATCACCGGGCAGGGCAGCACCTTCAGGATGCCGAGAAGCTCGACATGGTTGTCGTCGGTGTAGTCGAAGCGGTAGCGGCGCTCCGACTTCCGTGTCCCCGGCTCCTTGCAACAGTTTACACTTGTATAGGGGATTTTATTCCAGTTGTTTTTGCCGAGGGCGTCGTGCATCTGGATTCCCCAGTTGAGTCGTTCGAGTCCCTGCCGACCTTTTTCACTCCGGGCAGCGGTTGGCGCGTCGTTGGGTGGGCGCCGACGCGGCGTCTGCGGTCGATGACGAAGGTTCGGATATCGGGTGGTGTTCCGGCGGTCATGTCGCAGATGTCACGGTGGCCCTGGAAGGCCAGCACGGTGGTGGCGTGGACAGCAGCGGCTCGGTGCCGTCCGGGGCCTCCACCTCGGTGACGGAGACAGCGCAAGGCGGCGGAAACTCCAACCCCAGCCACGCCGCCAAGACGGGCAGCGCCCTCGCCGCCGCCGACAGATACGGCTGTCCCCGGGCATTACGCCAATCCGTCCGCTCGCACAACCCAGCACGTGCCGACGCAGGCCGCCGGAACAGAGAACCCCGGCGCGCCAGTCAAGCATCCCCGAATCGAAATGGCAGAGACCAACCTGCATGACCCACCGTAGAGGCCATCCAAATCACCGATACAAGACCAATACAAGTATGAACTGTTGCAAGCCTGCAGGGGGGTGACAGCTGGGCGCATCGAACGTTTCTTCCATGCCCTGAAACAAGGAACGCGGATCGAGGACCGCCATCTCGATACCGCCGACGATCTGCGCAAATGTTTTGCCGATCATGCCATCACCGCATTCCGCGTCTGGAATCTCACCCATCTGGCCCGCATAAAACCCACCAAACCCGCCCACCATTATGTCGGCAAAGACGATATCAAGGTGCTAAGCGTCCTCGCCGCCAAACGCGGCTTCACAATCCCCCACGCACCCCCGGACATGACCCTCGCACGCTTCGTTACGCTCACCGGGGGACTCGCCGGCTTCCACCCCTCAAAACGCCAACCGCTCCCCGGAACCGAAAAACTCTGGCAAGAAATCCGAATCCTCACCAACAGCGCCTTCGCCATCCAAACCTGGGAACAGAACAAAATGAACCTCATTGATACAGAGTTAAGTGTGTGACATTGATAGGCACGGGACGGGGCCTGATACATGCACATGTTATGCTTTGCGAATGAGGCCCAGGCCATTTTCCACGCCCAGCCGGAAGGTAAAACCGTGGACATTTCCTACACTGCCGCCCGTGCGGCTGTTGGAAAGGTCGCATCGCAGCCATTGTACAAGAACATTGTGGGGTTCAACAATCCGACACCGTTTCAACTCCAACATCTCAGAAGGCTCGCCGATGGTGTGTCCTCCTATCTGTAGTAGAGTGATTTTCCGTTATGAAAAAGCTGCACCTTGTCAGGCGTAGCCGTGAGACCAACTGTCTTCCCGCGCAAATCCTTGTGAATCCCGGTCAGCTTGCCAATCACTGGCTCATGGCTTGACTGACGCTTAAAGTAGAGCTGCGTGACTTCTCCCAGTGCCTCAACGATTTCGACCTCACCCTCGTAAAGCCGATCCCCATCCGCAACAGAAAAATCTTCAGGACGAACCCCCACATTGACTGTCAAACCTTCGTCCGCGCTTTGCGACGGTGCATCGGATCGCGCAGTCCCACCGCCATCAAGTCTGACGGTGGTCTGTTTCCCGGTCGCAATGATCTTGCCTGGAAGCAGGTTCATTGCGGGCGATCCAATAAATTGCGCCACAAATTCATTTTGCGGACGCTGGTACAGTTCAAGAGGTTTCCCAACCTGTCCGATTCCATCCCCGACCGTCAGCACGACGATGCGATCCGCAAGTGTCATGGCCTCAACTTGATCATGAGTCACATAGATCATCGTGGAATCTGGCATCTGCTCTTTGAGTTGGGCAATTTCGATTCGGGTCGCCACGCGCAACGCGGCATCCAGATTGGAGAGAGGCTCATCAAAGAGGTAGACCTTGGGGTCACGAACGATTGAACGGCCGATTGCCACCCGCTGACGTTGCCCACCCGACAACGCCTTGGGCAGACGGTCCAACAATGGTTCGAGCTGGAGAATTTTTGCAGCGCGATCAACAGACTCACTGATTTCCTGTGAACTCTTCTTGGCGAGCTTCAGGGCAAAGCTCATATTCTCGCGAACAGTCATATGCGGATAGAGGGCATAGGACTGGAACACCATTGCGATCCCCCGCTGGGCGGGTGGCACATTGTTGACAAGTTCATTGTCAATTTCCAACGCGCCGCTGGTAATGGTCTCAAGACCCGCGACCATCCGCAGTAATGTTGACTTTCCGCAACCCGAAGGGCCAACAAAAACGATCAACTCACCTTGCTTGATATCCAGATTGATATCTTTGAGGACATGCACTTTACCGCTGTATATCTTGTTGACATCAGTAAGCTTGATATCAGCCATCAATGCCTCCCCATCTTAATGATTTTTCTGGCAAAAAATGTCTGCCAAGGTTTGAGTTCGACGCGGCCATTGGCTGGATTCGAAGCGGCACCGACTTCATCACCGAACATGTGCCATCCGTTCTGCGGCACGGAGACTTCGACAGAATGACCTGAGAGATTGAACGCGCAGAACGCGCGTTCGGATTGGAAACTGCGCTCAAAAGTCAGCACATCGCCGTGAACCGATACCGCATCCAGATCACCTATCCTCATCGCCTTGCATTCTGATCTCAGCCGGATCGCCTTGCGATAATGGTGCATCAAACTTGACGGGTTCGCTTCCTGCTGCGATACGGTTTTCGCAAGATGTTTTTGGTCAACAGGCAACCAGGTTGCATCGGCCGTGGAAAAACCGGCATGGGGTTCGTTATGCGACCAACTCATGGGCGTCCGACATCCATCACGTCCCTTGAATTCAGGCCAGAACTCCCGGCCATACGGGTCACGAATCTGCTCAAAGGAAAGCTCAGCTTCAGGAAGGCCCAGCTCTTCACCCTGATACAAACACACGGTCCCCCGCAAACACATGATCAGCGTACAAAATGCCTTTTCGGCTTCCGGTGTCAGTTCCCAACGACTCGTATGCCTGACGACATCGTGATTCGAAATTGACCAACAAGCCCAGCCATCAGGCGCGACCCGGTTGAATCTCTGCAGGATTTTTGCGCATCTTGTCGCTGTCGGCAACTCTTGCGACAGAAACTCGAAAGCATAGCACATATGCGCCTTGTCACAGCTCGAAGTATATTCACCCAAAAGCTGAAGTCCGTTTTGAGCCTCACCAATCTCGCCAAAGGCGATTGCACCGCAACTGTCCATCACACCACGTAACCGTTTGAGAAAATCAAGATTCTCGGGTTGATTCTTGGAATAAATATGTTCCTGATAATTGTAAGGATTAACGCGCGGTGCAATTGACGCATTGCGTTCATCAGCAGGAAGAGGAGGATTATCGCGCAGAGACTTGTCGTGAAAATAAAAGTTGATCGTGTCCAGTCGAAACCCGTCGACACCACGATCCAGCCAGAATTTTGCAACCTCGAGGATTTCGTCCTGCACGTCTTTGCAGTGAAAGTTCAGATCCGGCTGACTCGCAAGGAAATTGTGCAGATAATACTGTTCACGCCGCGCATCCCAGGACCAGGCACTTCCGCCAAAAATCGACAGCCAATTGTTGGGCGGTGTTCCATCTGGCTTGGGATCGCTCCAGACGTACCAAGCCGCCTTGCGGTTCTCGCGGCTTGATCTGCTCTCTCTGAACCAGGGATGCTGGTCAGAGGTATGATTCAGCACGAGGTCAATAAAGAGCCTCAACCCATGGCGATGCGTGGTCGCGACAAGATGATCAAAGTCCTCCAGTGAACCCAGCTCGGGGGCAACGTCCCGATAATCGGACACATCATAGCCGAAGTCCTTCATTGGCGACGGCATGAACGGAGATATCCAGATGACATCGGCACCGAGAGAGGCGACATATGGAAGGCGTTGTTCAATTCCCCGCAGATCGCCGATCCCATCGGCGTTGCTGTCCTGAAAACTGCGTGTGTAGATCTGGTAAATCACAGCACCGCGCCACCAGTCCTGATCGACAGACCGAGACACAATCCCCGACGCATCGGTTGCACAAGCCTGACGCAATGTCATCGCTTCTGTTTCCCTTCGATCTTCTACTTGACAGATCCGGCCAACAGGCCTCGCACCAGGAATCTCTGCATGGCAAAGAAAACGGCCAGCGGGACAGCGATTGAAACGAAGGCTGCCGTCGCAAGAATTTCCCAGTTTCCGCCACGCGTGCCCAGCAATTCGACAATCTGATTTGTCATGACCGTCGTCTCGCCGGTGGCGTCGATGAGGAAAACACGCGCAACCAGCAGATCATTCCATGTCCACAGGAACTGAAAAATCGCAAATGACGCCATGGCAGGGAAGCTCAGCGGAACGATAATCTTGGTAAAGATCTGGAAATCCGTTGCACCATCCACTTTCGCATTTTCAATAATATCCCGGGGAAGCCCGACCATATAGTTGCGCAAGAGATAGACGGCCAGCGGCAGCCCGAAGCCGGTATGCGCCAACCAAGTGCCCAGATAACCCTTGCCAATTCCGATTCCATTGTGAAACTGCAGGAGCGGGATCAGTGCCAGCTGCAGTGGCACAACGAGGAGACCCACAACACTGGCAATCAAGAGTGCACGACCGGGAAATTGCATCCAAGCAAGAGCATAGGCAGCGAAAGCTGCAACAACGATTGGAATGATCGTCGCAGGGATCGTCACCGTCAGCGTGTTGAAGAACGCTTTCGCCATACCATCGGTGCTATCACCGCTGAGCAACACGCGCTCATAGTTTTTGAGAGTGAATTCAGGAGGGGTAATCGCCGTAACGAAAATCCGCTGGCCCCGCCCTGACAACTGTTCGTCATCGCCCCGCCAGCTATAGGACCCATCGGCAGTCACCGTCATGCTTTCCCCGTCGCCAAGATCGGCAATTTCACCGGGGCGATACGCATCGACCTGACGCGAAGAGGTTCCCCAGGCAATCACCTCGTTTTCGGTGCCCGGTGCAAAGAGGGCACCCGATACAATAAACTTGTCGCCATCTTCACTTCTGAATTCATCAGGATCAGCAGCACGCTGAATGATGCGCTGTTCGGATGGAAACATCGACGCCCACCATCCGGACTGGGATATCTGATCGGCCGTTCGGAATGATGAGATCAGCAAACCGAGTGTGGGGAAAAGCCACAATGCGACAAGCAATGCTGTCGAGATGTGAACAGCCCAGGTGAGTCGGGAACTCGTACCTGCCAATCCGTCCATCAGCGCATTTCCTTCCGTGCATTATAAACATTCCAAACCAGGATCGGTGAGACCAGAATCATGATGATAATTGCACTGGCCGATCCAACCCCCCAGTCATTGGCACGGAACAGCTTGTCGAACATGTAATTTGCCAAGACTTGCGTTTCCCATTGTCCATTGGTCATGGCGAACACGATATCGAAGATCTTCAGAACAACCAGCGTAATTGTCGTCCACACGACGACAATGGTGCCGGTGATCTGCGGCACCTTGATTCCAAAAAATACCTGGAAAGGATTGGCACCATCAACGATGGCCGCCTCCACAGTTTCCTCGGGAATTCCCCGCAGTGCCGCTGAAAGGATCACCATCGCAAAACCGGTCTGGATCCAGATCAACACGATCATGAGAAAAAAATTGTTCCAGAACGGAATCGTCAGCCATTGTTGCGGCTCACCATAAGCCGGACTGAAACTGATGATCCCAAGGAGCAGAATAAGTGAACGCACAAGAAAAAAGGCACTGACCACGACGCCGGCGATGCGTGCAACGACCATCAGCCCGCCGCCTGTTGCATCGCCCGTGATCAACGGACGAAGAATGATCCAGCCAATGTAGGACGCGATGGCCGCAAAGCTGAGAATGATGATACCCGGGAGGAGTTTTAGCAGGAGCAGAGACCCCAAACCCCCGTCAAACTGAAGCCAGATCGCATTCAGGACACCGATCTGAGCCTGATCAACTGGTCGTGAATCGTAGATCAATTTGAAGATAACCGCTGCGCCGACAAACGAGATGGCCATTGGCATAAAGATGATCGACTTTGCGATATTGCCCCATGAAATTCGGTCGGTCAGCTGGGCTGCCAGAAGTCCGAATGCCGTCGATGCTGCTGGGACAACGATCAGCCACATCATGTTGTTCAACATCGCTTCCCAGAATTTGGCTTCGCTGAACATCTGGTTGTAGTTGGCCAATCCCACAAATGCGCCATTCTGGGAACGGTCGGTCAGGCTCAACCACAATGTCGAAAATACCGGGTAGGCAAGATAAAGGCCAAGTGCAACCATGGCTGGCAGGAGGAACAGCCATGGCCGCACAGCATTGGCCCGGTTGATATTTCGACCTGCATCATTCTTGCGCGGAGGAAACACCACCCGATCGAGAATCTGGTTGGACAGATAGAAATAACCAATGCATCCACCGACTCCGATGATGATGGTGATTAGACCTTGTAATGCAGGATTCATGATGTCCTCCCGGATTCAGTCCGCCGACACCGATCGATGATGACCCACGAAATCTCGGCGGCGCGGCCCGTGCGAGATGCCGGTATTTCTGAAAGCCGCAATCCCGGTCAAAAATGCCCCCGCCACTGTCGCAAGGGTTTGCAACTGTACCGTTCAACATCGAAGGAGGCGAAAAAATCCACCTCCCCCGATATTATCGCGTGGACCGCTATTTCAGCGCATCCCATGATGACTGGATTTCGGCCGCAACATCGGCTGCAGATTTTCCACCGGAGTAATCGACCATTCCCGTCCAGAAGCTGCCGGCACCGACACCACCCGGCATCAGGTCAGAGCCATCGAACCGAAAGGTTGTGGCGGAAAGAAGGATCTCATTCATCTTGGCCACTGTTTCATCCTTGAAAACCGATGAGTTGACCCCGCTATGCGGCGTCATGAAACCGCCCAGTCCCATCCAGACCTCGTTCGCAATCGGAGTCTGAAGAAACTCCATCAACCCTCGCGCCGCGTCACTGTCAGCCGTGATGGCCCATAATGTTCCCGCGCCAAGGACCGGGTTGCCAAAATCCAGTTCGGCATAGGCAGGAAAATAGAAGAAATCGGCGTCCAACCCGACTTCAACTCCTTCCGGGAAAAAAGCAGGAATGAATGAAGCCTGCCGGTGCATGTAACATTGGGGCGGAGACGAGAACAGTCCCTTTGGCGAGTCACGGAAATCGGTCGACGCGACAGTTCCGGTTCCACCAGCCACATAGTCATCGTTGCGCGCGAAGTATCCAAATTCATCGATTGCGGCAATGACAGAGGGGTGGTCAAAGGGAATGTCGTTGGTCACCCATTGGTCGTAGACATCCGGCGATGCGGTTCTGAGCATCAGATCCTCGACCCAGTCGGTAGCGGGCCAGCCGGTCGCACCTCCCGACCCCAATCCGATACACCAAGGCGTCTCACCGTCCGCCACGATCCGGTCCGTCAGTTCTTTCAGTTCCTCCATCGTGGCAGGAATTTCATAGTCCGCATCTTCAAAATTCTCGGGAACATACCAGACCAGTGATTTCACATCGACCTTGTAGAAGAATCCAAAAAGATTCTCATTGCCATTTTCATCCGCAAAGGTTCCGAGATCCACCCATGACTGGCCAGCGGCATAGTTTTCACGAATCCAGTCATCCGTGCCCTCGGCCAAAGGGACCAGAAAGCCACGACTGGCCATGTCGGCGGCCAAACCCGGCTGCGGAAAAACGGCGATATTCGGCGCTGACCCGGCTTCAGCATCGACCAGGATCTGCTGTTCAAAACTGTCCGAACCCACATAGCGGACATCGGCACCCGTGGCCGCGGCAAAATATTTCAGTACAGATTCCACACTGACCTGATCTGGTCCCAGCCAGGGGCCGAATATTGTCAGGAGCTCACCGCTGTAATCATGCGAGTCTGCAAACGCCTGATAGCTGCTCCAGTTCAAGTCTCCTTCGCCCACCGGAAATGCCAGATCCTGTGCTCCCGCGCCGGACGCCATCAGGCAACCGGCAAATAACCCAACCAGATTCAGCTTGTTACTTGTCATGTCTGTCTCCCAAATCTCTAACCTTCGAATTCCCTGCGCAAGAAAACGAGCCGACACATCGCGGAACCCCAGTCTTCTGACGGTCAGAAGTCGCTGGCATGCGAGTTTTCAAAGCGCTTTGAATCTTGTGATAACGCATGTATATGAATCGTGTCAAGACAATATCGTCGTTTTCTGAATCGTGGACGCAACTGTTCATCGGTCTGGCTTCAATCAGAAATCTTGTGCGCGCCCATGGAGATTGAACCGAATTGCACGGCACGACAAATCTCAAACAATTGGCCCAGTCACTCGGCCTTTCGCAAACGACCGTCAGCCGTGCATTGAACGGTTATCCCGAAGTCAAGGAATCAACACGAAAACGGGTTCGACAAGCTGCGCAGCGGCTCAATTATTCCCCCAACGCCCGGGCGCGGGGACTGGCGACCGGGCGCGCGATGGCAATTAGTCATGTCATTCCCAGTGGCAATCATCATGCAACGGCAAATCCTGTCTTTGCGGATTTCCTTGCTGGCGCGTCCGGCTGTTATTCGCAGCATGGCTACGATGTTGTTCTCACCTCGATCGAGGACGAAGACGAACAGCGTGCCTACCGGCAAATCGCTGCAAGCGGTCGCTTCGATGGCATCATCATCCAGTTGCCACGGGTGAAGGACAGTCGGATTCCCGTGCTGAACGCCATCGGAATTCCCTTTGTCGTCCATGGCCGATCGTCAGGGATTGACCTGAACTATAACTGGGTTGATGTGAACAACAAGAGTTCGTTTAAGGATGCCACCAACCTGTTGCTTGATCTCGGCCATCGGCGTATCGCCCTGTTGAACGGTCCAGAGAGTTTGGATTTCGCCGTGCGGCGTCAGGCGGGATATGTTGAAGCCTTGACGGAGCGTGGCCTCACGCCCGACCCGGCCTTGATCCGAAACGCTGAAATGACAGAGCATTTTGGGCATCGCGAGGGTCGGAACTTTCTGCAAGGTGCAAATCCACCCACCGCCTTTGTGGTGTCTTCGAAACTCACCGGAATGGGCGTCCGCCGGGCACTTGACGAGCGTGGCCTCAGGATGGGGCGCGATGTGTCAATCGTCACGCATGATGACGTGATTTCCTATCTCACTGCGCCCGACGCCATACCACAGTTCACGGCCACCCGATCATCGGTTCGTGAAGCTGGCAGACTGGTCGCGGAAATGCTCATTTCGACCCTCAATGAACCCACCCGGCGGCCCGAAAATGTCCTTCTCAAGACCGAACTCGTGATTGGCCAGTCAACCGGGCCCTGCCGGCAACCGCAAGGCCCCGCTGGTGATTGAACAATTGTCGTGCATGACGGAGCGCGGGCTGGCATCATGCGACCCGGCAGAGCATGAATCCTCGCTCTTGACACCTGAATTGCCTGCCTGCAGGACCGCACCGGCCACGCTCCGGCAGTCTTTCAACATGAGATCATTGAGTGCTTGGCGTTTATTTCTGCCTGTAGCGCACGCCGAAAAGGCGGCAGAAGCCGACGAGAGCGATGACAGGATGAATGTCGAGAGAACAGTCCTGACAGACGCGATGTGGGCGCGGGTAGCACCGGTGCTTCCGGGTCAGATGACAAACCCTTGGAGAACCGCGGCGGATAACCGTCTGTTCCTCGAGGCAGTTTTCTGGTGTTTGCTGTGGTGAGGAGAGGGCGATGGCAACAGATTCGTCTTCACACTTCACAAAAACAGGCGGGTTGATTTTCAGACTGAGTGACGACCAGTGGTTCCCATTCTGTACCTGCTCAAACACATGTGAGATTCTGAGCGGCGGCGGCCCAGTCCCGGGGACACGGAGTGAGGGCGAAGCCCGAACGGAGGGGATCCGGGACTGGGCCGTCGAAAATGTCTTGCCGGATCAGGTGGGGTCCTCCATCGGTTTGTCACGATCCATGTGACAGAGACGGAGACCCCCGATGCCAGTTTTTGGCTGGCCTGGTCCTGTGATCAGACACGCCAGGATGGGTGATGTCTTTGATCACCTGGCGATGCCGCTGTCCGGATGCGCCAGGATCTTGTCCATCGCTGGCGTCAGGCCATTCGTGATGGCCTGACAACGACAGACGCGGCCCGGGCGGTCCATGGGCCCCGTGCCACCCTGTATCGCTGGGAACAATCCCCTGAGCTGCTGTCGCGCCGGCCCCACCGGTGCCGCCAAGGACCACCCCGCGCGGCGATCCGGCAGCGGATCACAGAGCTGCGCCAGGACTGTCCCGCCTGGGGCCGCGGCAAGATCGCGGCGATCCTGCGCCGGGACGGACACCAGATCGCGGCGGCCACGGTCGGGCGTGTGATCGCTGACAGGGTCGCACGCCAGCCGATCGCCCCGGTCAGTGCTTTCACCCCTGATAGCAAAACGAAACGGCGGACCCGGAGACCCTATGCAGTGCGCATCTCCGGGGCCCTGAAAGCCCAGGCACCCGGCGACGCGGTGCAGGTCGATACGCTCACCGCCGCCCTCTGCCCCGGCCGGACCGTCCAACATGTCACCGCTCTTGACCGTCATTCACAATGGGGATCCGCCAGGGCCGCCACCCACGCCACCGCCAGCCGCGCCGCACGCCCATCCGACACACGGGTCGCCCATGCGCCTGTTCCCATCAGCGCCCTCCCGATCGACGGCGGCTCCGCGTTCAGGACCGCAATGAGGCCGCCGGCCAGGCCAAAGGTCTCACGCTGGCCGTGCGGCCACCCAAAAGCCCGAAAATGAACGGGGCTGCCTGTAGGATGCAAGCCACATGGAGACACGAATTCGACACTGTGCAGGACACCGCCACCCTGATCACCGAACTCAACCCCCGGATCGACACACATCCCGACCTGGACAACGGATGGAGACCCCATGACGCACGTGATGATCAGACGCCAAACGAATATCTCGAATCATTGCGAATCGCGGCAAACCCATGAGAAGCCCGCATCTCATATGTCGTGAGCAGGGAGGTAGTGGCTCAGTTTGAACATTGCAAAACCTGCATGGGGAAAGGCGGCCAGGAGGCCGCCCTGTGTTCGGGATGTTCCGCGATCCTCCAGCGATATCCGGTTCCGGATTGACGCCCTCACGTGGCCCGCACTCCCGAGAACCGGATGGATCAGATGGCTCAGCTGTCGAGGTCCGGACAATTGAGATACTGCCTTTGCGCCTGGCTCGCCACAGTCTGGCCGGCGAGGATGTGTGTTCCGTTGCGCGTGCCGTTGCAATAGCAGTCCCGAATGTCCTGCCGCGTGCGGGCCACCGCATAGCACCCGGTCCGGTCATATCGGGTTAGGTTGGGTTTCAAAATACCGCCATCGAGAAACAGGTTCTGCTCCGCATTCGTGAACTCGCCACGGGTCTTGAAGCAGAGGCGGCTTATGAACGAACTCTCTCTGACAAGTCCAACAAAATAACGGGTACTTTTATCCAGGTTGGAGAAGGTAACGGTCCGAGCTGCTATGGGACTGTCACTCCTGAGCGTTCCAAGCGACCGGGTATCAGCCACAGCCGAACCACCGCTCTCGTTTTTCATCACTCCTACAGAAAGCGGAATGCCTTCAGGCGGAACAGCAATACTAAAGAATGCAGTAAATTCGGTAGCATTAATTGGCGGAATATTTATTGTGAGACTATTTGCTACGGTGGCTGGTACGGTAAAGACTGACTCCATCAGCTGGCTCATGCCACCGTCTGTGCAGGCATTCGCTCCGGTGGTCGAGGGAATGACGAGTTGCGCCTGCACCGGTGACGCAAGCGCCACCAGCAACAGGAGGGCTGCTAAGGCCCGTTGACAATTGCCTTGCGTCTTGAGTTCTTGTCGTGTATTTGTGTCGGCATTGCACGCCGAAAAAGGCGGCACGAGCAGACGAGGCAGGTGACAAGATGAATGCAGATCGCACAGTTTTGACGGATGAGATGTGGGCGCGGGTGGCCCCGCTGTGTCCGGGCCAGGTGACTGACCCGGGGTGCACAGCTGTCGACAATCGTCTTTTTCTGGAAGGGGTTCTCTGGCGGTTCCGGACAGGAACCCCCTGGCGTGATCTCCCGCCGCATTTTGGGCGATGGACCCGTGTCTTCAAGCGGTTCCGGCGTTGGACCCAAGCGAATCTTTTTGAACGTATTTTCAATGAGTTATCCGGTGATCTGGATCTGTCAATGGTGTCTGTGGATGGCACGATCATGCCAGCGCACCAGAAGGCCTCCGGGGCCAAAAAGGGGGATCAGAATCGGAAGGAATCGGCCGCTCGAAGGGCGGTCTGACGAGCAAGGTCGTGGCTCTCACGGATGCTGTCGGACATCTGATCCGGTTTGTGGTTCTCCCCGGTCAGACTCATGATCTCAAGGCTGTCCCTGAACTCCTGGACGACCTCACCTGTGAGATGTTGATTGGCGACAAGGCCTTTGACGCGGATTGGGTGCTGGACACAGTGGCGGAACGCGGAGCCACGGCGGTGATCCCGCCGCGGTCGAACCGAAGCACGCCACGCGACTTTGACCGCGACGCCGACAAGGAGCGGCACCGAATCGAGAATGTCTTTGCGAAAATCAAGGAGTTCCGGGGTCTCGCCACACGATACGACAAGACTCTTGCAAGCTTCGCAGCCGGGATTTATCTGATGGCGGGCGTGGTGGCCGCACGATAATTGTCAACGGGCCTTAGTTTATAACGAGGGGGGGGGGGGGGGGGGGATTAAGGTTTTTCTGGATCATGATTTTGTTCCGCATGGTTGAAGATTGCAACATTATAAGAAACGTTTTAGCGAAATTCAAACCGGGACCAGCCCATGCTGATAGGATGGGATGATTTTCAAACTGAGCCACTACCAGCAGGGACAATTCGTTGACAGAAAGATGATAAGCGATTAGGTGACGCCGAGACGCAATCTGCCCAGATGGCGGAATTGGTAGACGCGCTAGCTTCAGGTGCTAGTGCCCGAAATGGGCGTGGAGGTTCGAGTCCTCTTCTGGGCACCATTTTCCAGACAGAATGAGCCGCCAAGTCACGGATAACGGCATCGCGCCCAACGCCGTGGCCGAAACGGGCAAATTGTCTGGACGTCTCGTTTGGAATGCACAGGGTTTTTGAAACCACTTTAATCGTCACTAGCTCATACACCCCTGTCGCGCGACAAAGAAGCCGAATCTGGAGCGGAACTTCATCGACATGCCGGTTTCCAACATCGTTCAGACCGCCGGTGTCGAAGAATGCCTCGACTGAATTGTCCCAATTCAGTGCGCAACAACGGCATAAACAAACACAGAGGTGAGACCTGGAACAATCGAGCCGACCCATTGCAAGGGGGCTTATATACATAGGTAGCCAAATGCTACCATCTAAACCTCTGATTCCATTGTGTTTTCTGTGTCCAGCAGTCCTCAATTCTCCAAAATTCTTACCCGGCAACAACCTCCAAACTGTTGCTACCGGGTTTCCATTTTAGTTTCCTTTCATAAAAATGCCGCCAGTTAAGGCGGCTGTTGAGATGGTGGCTCCGTAGCGACACTACGGGGGATTTTGTTAAGTTGTTGTAATTGTTGGTGAATTTTGGCTACCTATGTATATAAGCCCCATTGCAAGCTCCATGACGCCTTTGAAATTTTCTGTGGCAGGCTGGCCATCAGCGATCCGACGGTCAAATCTGACGAACAAAAGCTGTCTGACACACGATCCAACAGCGCAATGCCAGCGATTGATCCCCATCTCCGATAATCTTCCCATTGAAAAGATCACGTGCCAACATATCCATTGCATTTTCTGAGCAGCCATCCGCCCCTTATTTAAGGCTGAATGACCAGATATTTTAAATTGGACGGATATAAATTTAAGATTGGACGGATCAGAATTGAAAAATGGTCAGCGAAAACAGATCCGAATATCCGCGTTTTCTGGGATCCAAGATCAAAAACGCCATGGGCGACACGCGGGTTGTGCTGATTTCAGGCCCACGCCAGTCTGGAAAGACAACGCTCGCAAAAAAACTCACCAATGAAGATCGCCGCTATGTGACTCTTGATGATGAGGGTGTCTATCAGGCGGCACGTGCTGATCCTGTCGGATTCATTCGGCAATTCAAGCAGGTCACGATCGACGAAATTCAACGCGTACCGGAGTTAATCCGCGAAATCAAAATCGCGGTGGATGCAGACCCAAGGCCCGGCCGATTTCTCCTGACTGGCTCAGCCAACATCCTGACCATTCCGACCTTAAGTGAATCACTGGCTGGGCGCATGGCGGTGTGTGCGTTGTTACCTTTATCACAAATCGAGGTTGAACGGCTTTCGGGCAACCCATTGGACCGTCTGTTTGACACGTCAACGACACCGTTTCCGTTTGGCCCTTACGAGGTTACCGACATCGCCGACCGTGTCCTCACGGGCGGTTATCCTGAAATGCTGGCAAGACCAAAGCCCGCACGCCGCCGGTCCTGGGTTGACGATTATATTCGAACGCTTTTAACCCGCGACATCAGAGACATCACAAATGCGTATCACCTCAGGGACGCCGCGAGACTCCTACAGGCAGCGGCCATTCAGTCCGCCCAATTGATTGTTCATGCCCATATTGCCAATGACCTTCAATTGAGCTCGCCAACCGTTCAGCGTTATGTCGGGGTGTTGGAACAGATGTATCTGATACAATTTCTTCCTGCATGGCATCGCAACGCGTTGAAACGCCTCATTCGGACACCAAAACTGCATTTTCTTGATTCAGGTTTACTCACGGCGATCAGAAAAATCACGTCTGACCGGTCGAACCTGGATCGCAATTTATTCGGGCCATTGCTGGAAAGCTTCATTTTCTCAGAATTGCTGAAGCACGCGTCATGGTCAGAACATGCCTATGACTTTTTTCACTATCGTGACAAAGACAAAGTCGAAGTTGATTTCATCATAGAACGCTCCCCTGACAATCTGATTGGTGTCGAGGTCAAAGCGGCTGCCACAATCCGAGAAGGTGACTTCAAGGGATTAAAACGGTTTCAATCCGTTGCCGGCGGCGCGTTCAAGCAAGGGGTTGTCTTCTACACTGGCGAAAAAGTTCTGTCGTTCGGCGACCAGCTCCAGGCTTTGCCCGTTTCGATATTGTGGAATGAGAATTCGGTTTGAATCTTGTGTGCAATCTGCTACGTGCAAACCTGTCTTTGGGTGACTTTTCCTGAAAAGTTTCTGGATAACATCAGCGTATTGATTTCATAGAGTTCTTGTCTTCATTGGCTTTTGCGAAACCGCCGGACTCACCTTCCAGACACCAGATTGCGATCAGAAAAGCGAAATGAATGCCTTTTTGTCTTGTGATGTCCGGGAGGAAGGGATGATTTTCCGTGAAATTGTCCTCAGACCATGCCTGAACCGGCAAAAGAGGGAATGAACTGCGTGCAAATTCGGCTTCACAACGAGGATCTCCCGGAAGACTTTTTCTGCGAGAACGCAGTTGCCATCGACACTGAAACGATGGGTCTTCAGATGCCGCGAGACCGCCTTTGCCTGGTGCAACTCTCAACCGGCGATGGCGATGCTGATATCATTCAGATTTCCCCATCGCAGCAGAGTGCCCCACGCCTCAAAAGACTGTTGGAAGATCCCGCAATCCTGAAGATCTTTCATTTTGGCCGTTTCGACATCGCCGCTCTCAAAGGTCGATTTGGATACAATATCGGCCCGGTTTATTGCACCAAAATCGCCTCGCGCTTTGCCCGTACATTTACTGAACAACATGGTCTTCAGGCCCTGTGCCGAGATCTGCTCGGAATCGAACTGCAGAAGCAACTGCAATCGTCAGACTGGGGCGCAAGACATTTGACCGAAGAACAGTTGCAATATGCCGCCAGCGACGTCATTCATCTGCATGCGATTAGACAGTGCCTTGATTATATTTTGCAACGTGAAGGGCGTATGAAGCTCGCAGAAAAGTGTTTTGAGTTCCTTCCGGTTCGCGCTGATATCGACCTTTTGGGCTGGTCCGGCAAGGATGTTTTTGCCCATTGATAAATATGGAATCCACAGAGACAAAGCTGACGGTCGAATCCATGATCTCTGACCCGTCATCACATCATATCATGGACATCGGACGGCAAGTGATCGAGCACGAGGCCAACGCACTGCGTGAGCTGGCCGATTCAATCGGCGATGATTTTGCTGACGCCGCCACGCTGATTGCCGGAGTCCAAGGACGCATCATTGTGTCCGGTATGGGCAAGTCAGGCCATATTGCCCGCAAGATAGCTGCGACCCTGTCCTCGACCGGCAAGCCGGCACATTTTGTGCATCCAGCCGAGGCGAGCCATGGGGATCTGGGAATGATGACCCCCAAAGACTGTATTCTCGTGTTGTCCAAGTCGGGTGAGACCAGTGAACTTGCCGATATCATCGCTTACTCACGGCATTTCTCCATACCAATGATTGCAGTCGCCAACGTTGCGGACAGCACATTGATGCAGGAGGCTGACATCGGCATTCTGTTACCCTCGGTGGCTGAAGCCTGCGGCGAAAATATCGTCCCGTCGACATCGACTGCCATGATGTTGGCGCTTGGCGATGCTCTTGCCATTGCGCTCATGAAGCATCAGCAGTTTACGCCGGCGCGGTTTCGTGAGTTTCATCCCGGTGGATCCCTCGGCGCGAAATTGGCGCGGGTTGGCGATTTGATGCATACCGGAGATGAACTCCCCCTGATCGAAGACGATGCCGCCATGTCAGACGCATTGCTGGTCATGACGAAAAAGGGGTTTGGCGTCGCCGGAATCTGCAACTCGAGCGGTGCACTTGCCGGTATCATTACCGACGGCGATCTGCGACGGCATATGGATGGATTGCTGACGTTACAGGCACGCGATGTCATGACCAGGGATCCGTTCACGATTACCTCTGACTCACTGGTGGCAGAAGCTGTTGGGTTGATGAACACTCACAAGGTCACCTGCCTGTTCGCCGTTCACCCTGACGATCCGACACGGCTGGAAGGAATTCTTCATATCCATGATTGTCTGCGGGCAGGCGTGGAGTGAGATCAGCCATGGCCCTCACCGGCAATCGGTTGACATCAACCTTGCTCCATGTGGTTCTCCCGACAGCATCGCTTCTTGCCATTGCCATCATGTTTTGGGTTGGCTTCTCTGGCCAAAGAATTCCCGTCGCTCAGACAGACAGTGACGCTGGCGGCGTTGAAGGCCTGACCTATGCGACCCAATTGGGCGATGGTGCAACTTTACAGGTACAGGCTGATTCCGCCCTCTTCCTGCAGAATCAAATCAGAGCTTCAGGAGTGTCCGGTGTCATCACCTATCCCGATGGTCGCCTTCATCAATTCAATTCTGAGCGAGCCAATGCAGGCTGGGACTTGAGCTTTGCCGGTTTCGAAAATGGTGTCCTGGTCGAAAAGCCACAGGACGGATCAAATCTGACTGTCTGGTTTGAATCAGGATCTGCGGGTACAAATGGTCTGATTGGTCGGAAGGTCCAGGCGACGCGGAGCGGAGCGGACGATTCGACACAAAGACTCGTTGCTGATCAGCTGTTTTTACGCCTCGATGGTTCCTCCGCAAACATCTCTGGAAACGCGCGATTCTACTGGCAGGGAGACGATGCAAAGGACAGTTTCTCAGTCAGCGCAGAAGGATTTGAGTTGATTAACGATAGGTTCCTGTTGCAAAGTGACGGTCCGGCAGAATTCCAATTCATTCAGGGCGTCGGCCGAACCGGCCAATTTCGGGTGATAGATTGGCGCGGCGAAAGCACGGGAAGAATTGAGTTTGATGGCGGGGTTGAAGTGACCTATCTCGAACCCCCTCCCAGCCCCTCATGAGCTATGGCAATATTCGGGGCCAGATTCGTGATCGGAGTGGCCACCACATGATTGTCGCCGCATTTGCATCTTCCGGGTCTACGCGGTGACTCAACCCATAGATTGGAAAATGCCGGCGATTCAGTGCCGCCGGATTCGTTCACCCGTATCGTTGTCAAACAGATAGAGTTTCTCACGATCAAAATCGATTCCGATGTCGCTGTCATAACCGCCGTCAAAGTCCTTTGGTGCCTTGATGGCAAGACTGTCAGCGCCCACTCTTGCTGTCACCAATGTATGATCGCCAATCAGTTCATTGGCGAACAGGCTGGCCTGGATTTGTCCTTCCCCCGAACCGACAACCCGGCAATCTTCGGCACGCAAGCCAATAACCGCATTGGAAACAGTTTCGTGACCCCCCGTCTCAATTCGATCATTGCCGATGATGAAGGTTCCATTTTCAAGCCTGCCATGGGCGACATTCATGGGTGGCGAACCGATAAACTGCGCGACAAAAAGACTTTCTGGATTCTCGTAGATCGTCTTTGGTTCCGCCAGTTGCTGCAGTTTTCCGCCTTCAAGAAGGGCCACCCGGTGCGCCAGTGTCATCGCTTCAACCTGATCATGGGTCACATAGATTGTGGTGATCCCGAGTTCATGCTGCATATGTTTGAGCTCAGCCCGCATATGACCCCGCAGCTTGGCATCAAGATTGGACAAGGGTTCATCCATCAAGAACACCGCAGGGCGACGCACCATGGCCCGTGCCAAGGCGACGCGCTGGCGTTGGCCGCCTGATAATTCGCGTGGATATCGCTCAAGCAACCCGTCGATTTGAACCTGTGAGGCCACATCGCGCACCTGTGTATCGCGCTCTGCCCGACTGACGCGCCTGATCTTGAGCGGATAACCGATATTTTCTGCCACGGTCTTATGCGGGTAAAGGGCATAGGACTGAAACACCATGGCAACATCACGGTTCTTCGGCAGCTCCTCCGTGACATCGCGGCCGGAAATCTCGATTCGTCCTTCGCTCACAGCTTCAAGGCCAGCGATCATGCGCAATGCGGTCGACTTCCCGGAACCCGATGCGCCGAGCAGCACCAGAAACTCTCCGTCCTCGACCTCGAGAGAAAGATTATGCAACACTCTGACCTGACCAAAAGACTTTGAAATATTGTCCAGAATGACCGTCATGAACTATCCTTTCACTGCACCGAGCAGGAGACCTTTGGCAATGAATCGCTGCAAAACGACCGCGAGCACAATAACAGGAATAATCATCACGATGATCACCGCAGACATCGTCCACCACAAGATTCCGCGTTCCCCTGCATTCATCGCGGCGACCAGAATCGGCATTGTCTGGGCCTGACTCGTGGAGAGAAAAAGTGCGAGCAAATACTCGTTCCATGCCAGGATCATCACCAACAATGTCGTTGCTGCGAGGCCGGAGCGCGACAGTGGCAAAACGATGTCCCAGAAAATCCACAGGCGCGATGCACCGTCAAGTTGTGCGCTCTCCTCGAGATCGAATGGGATGGAACGGAAAAAGTCGTACATCAACCATACGACGATTGGCAGATTGATCACCGTATAGGTGAGAATAATCGCAATATGGGTGTCCAACAGGTTGACCTGCTGAAACATCAGATAGATCGGCACGACAACCACGATTGGGGCCAGAATACGCTGCGAAATAACCCAAAAGAGAATATCACCATTGCTCAGCTGCAATTTGAAATACCGGCTGAGAGACATCACGAGAAAAACAAAAACCGCGATACCGGATGCACTCGCCAGTCTCCAATCGACGCCAAATGACCCGACCGTGTAAAAGGCAGCGCCCATGACCAGGATAAACATGACAATGACGCCGAATTTTGGACGATATTCAAATCGTGCCAAAGCATAGGCTGCCATTGATCCAATCAGGACGCTCCCCGCAGTCGAAAACAAGGCGATGATCAATGAATTCATATATGCCCGCAACGTATCCTTGTAATCGAAAACGAACAGATCCTGCCAAGCATGGAGACTTGGCCAAAAGTCGATAAAGGGCAAATAAACGGGGCCGCTATTGACATCGACCGGGGTTTTGAAACTGGTGATGAAGACCCAATAAATGGGAAAGAGTACGAAGGCTGTCCACAGGAATAGCGCCGAATAGACGATCACGCCCGTTCCGGGCGCGATTTCGCGGATCGAACGCGGCTCGAAGAGCCGTTGCATCAGCGTCCTGCTCATGCACGAACCCTCCGCAGAACCACCAGATTAAAGAAAGACACGCAGGTAATGACGGTCACGAAAAGCAGCAAATAGGCCACTGCCGATGATTGACCGAGATCCAGCGATCGCCATGCGAAAAGAGCGTGCAGAGTCATCGATTCGGTCGCGATTCCAGGACCGCCAGCGGTCATGATATTGGGAAGGTCGACAATCTTGAAACCTTCGATCACCCGGATCAGCAAGACCGTGGCAGCAACCGGCACCACCTGCGGCCACGTGATATCGCGAAAGATTTCCCATCCTGTCGCACCGTCAACCTGCGCCGCTTCCACATAATCGCGCGGGACGCTTTCCAGGGCTGCAAGCATCACGACAAAGATAAACGGAATCCACTGCCAGCTGTCACCAATCATGATAAAGAACCGTGCGGCCCAGGGATCAGCCGCCCAGGCAAAATCTTTCAGGCCTGCCCATTGCCACACCGGTGAGAACGGGCCTTTCGTGGTGTCGGCCATCATGCGAAACGCATAGCCAACGCCGATCGGGGTAATCATCAACGGAACAAAAAACACCACCCGGAAAAACCCCCGCCCCCTGATCGGAAGAGAGCACAGGAATGCGAGGCTCAGGCCAATAATAAACTGGATACCACAGCCGACAATCACATAGAAGAGCGTCGTGCCAAGCGTACCGAATGGATGGCCGGAAAACAGGGTTGCCGCCAGCATCCAGCCAACTCCGAGGATAAACCCCCAGGTGAGAAGCCTTCCCACGAAACCGATCAATGTAAAGGATGAACGAATATAGCTGACAATCCAGACAGTGATTCCGACCGTGGTCAATGCAGCGACCAGCCAACCCAGAATTGACATGCCGGCAAAGGTCCCCAGGAAATGAAACTGTTCAGAACCAAAAAGCTGTTTTTCGAAATTCTGAAACCAGACAAATCGAACGTTATAGCCTCCACCGCGAAAACGGATGCGGCTCAGGGCCATGATCGCCGAGGCAACCAAAGGAAATATCGAAAAAATCAGGATCATGATGACCGCAGGCCATAAGAAAATATGCCTCGAGTTGCGGTCCAACCACTCCATGAATCCTCTTGAATGCGCGGCCCGGGAATGACCGGGCCGCGTTTTCATGTTGTTTGTCATCAAGACTCAGTTGGTGATGCCGAGCGATAGATTGTAAATTGTTCTCTGACTTTCACGGCCAAAATCTTCGGTGATTTCTTCCCATGCTTCTTCGATATTGGCGGTTGCCTGTTCTGCAGTGATCTCACCAGCAAGAAAGCGGGCCAGTTCACGGTCGAGAACAACACCCGTATATTGCTGTGCGCCGGGAATTTTCATGTCTGAAGCCATATTCGGATGGTTCAGACTCTCCTTGATGGCGCCAAGATAGTTATCGGCATATGCAGGGCTAAAGCCCGCCTCAATCCAGAGAGCTGGATTATCAAGCTGGGAATTCCGATACGGATTGTAGCCGGTCCAGCCGATTGTCACATCGACATTCGACTGCGCCGCCTGGTTCACATACGACAGGAAATCGTAGGCCGCCTGTTTGACTTCCGGGGCCGACTTCTTGTTGATGGCACCCGACCATCCACCGAACGCGGCGTAAGGTGCATAGTTGATCCCATCGACAGCATACGGACACAAGGTCGGATTGCAGTCTTCGAGTTTGCCGGTCTCCGTGTTCAAGACACGCGTTGAACCCGGCGCAATCGCGGCATACATCTTGTCACGGATTGCGGCACCTGAATCATCGATAGACAATGGGCCGATATCACCCCAGTCGATGGCCAGACCACAACGGGCGGATTGGACCAATGCCCGCGTATCACCAATATCGTGGTTCAACTCATCGGGAGGACCAAATTCACCTGTTGCCTTGTAGAGGCGGAAGGCTTCCTGCCAGGCTTCGTTATTGATCTTTGGCGTCATATCGTCATTGTTGAAAAAGATACCCTCGCCTGTGCCTTTGGATTGGACCAGGCTCGCGGCAATTGTTCCGATCGCAAAATACGATTGTGCATTTCGTTTCTTGAAGATGCAGGAACCAAAATCACCTTCGCCATCGCCATTCATATCCTGCCCGTGAATCTGTGAGGCCACTTCCAGATATTCAGGCCAGGTCCGCGGCGGCTCAAGTCCGTTAGCATCCAGAACATCCTTGCGATAGTAGATCATCTGAAAGTCGCCATCGACGGTAATCAGATAGGTCTTGCCACCGATCTTCTGGTTATACTCACGGAAGTACGGGGCAATATCATCAATATCGATCATGCTGTCGTTGGCAATATAATCGTCCAACGCCTCAACGAGATCGCCATCGACCAATTCAGTTGCCCAACCCGATGCGAACACACCGACATCAATCGAGTTGGTACCGGTTGCCCAATCTGTCAGTATCTTCTGGAACAGTTCGGCAAAAGGCACTTCGTTGACGCGGATTTCGGCGCCGGTCATGGCACCAAACTCTTCACCCCGCTCAACCAGCCGCTGGGCGATAACCGGTCCCGGCCGCGTGAGTATTTCAACGGTCACGCCGCTATGGTCCATCGCCTGAGCACTTGCCCCAAACGACATCGCCATCATTGACGCAACGCCCATTCCGAGTATTGATATTCTCATCAGTCTCCTCCAAGTCTTAAGAAAAGCTTAGGCTAACAAAGCCGGAGGTCGAACACAAGGAAGGAATCCAAGCCGGGGAGTGATTCCCATATGAATGGATTTGGACCACGGTTGATTCCTGATGAGGTGCATCAAGCGGCCGGGGCGAGGGGCGTGCGATTGTCCCTGGCCGAGAGATGGGCGTTCTCGCGGCGCCGTCTGTGGGTCAGTGGACAAATAGAGATGATCTCCGTACCGGCAAAAGGACAAAATACGAGAGGGTGATTTACGGGCTTTCCTTCCAACCAGCCGTAGATCCCTATCTTTGCGGTATTCTCTTACAACGGGGAATTTGGCATGACTCAGACAAGATCAAGGGTTCTGAGCAAACTCCCGTTGGGGCGGAGGTGCTGCGATTGATGGGTGACCTGCCCCGGCCCTCATCCGTTCGTATCTTCCCCGTCCCCGTCTGCCTGGATCCCGTCCGGCCAGAGCACATCCAGGGGAAAGCTGATCGCATCGAAAGGGGGTTGTGAGACTGCGGCACCGCCAGTGAGTGTCACGAGGAGCAACCACTGTCCCTTGCGGAGTTCGAAAACTTCCAGCGTCTTGATGTCGGGATCCACGAACCAGAGATGTGCGACGCCTTCACGGGCATAGATCGTGCGTTTTTCGCTCTGGTCGATGCGGCGGGTTGAGCGTGATAGGACTTCGCAGACCCAATCCGGGGCCATCTCGAAATAAGGGACATCCGGGTAGTTCGGCATCGTCGTGCGTCGCCAGCCGGCGAGATCAGACACCACGATATCCGGGCCGAGATGCAGTTCCGGCTCGTCAATGATCCACCAGCCGCCGGGACCGCCACGCCCGCGGTCAAAAGGACCGAACAATTCATACCCGAAAATTGAACTCACACGCACATGGCGCGATGCGGGGCGGGGTTGCGTATACAATGTGCCGGCGAGCACTTCCGCCACCCTGTGGGGCGGCGCATCCAGGACATCCTGATAGGTTGCCGGGCGTTCGGCGCGGGCGGCGGCGGTCATTCTGCTCATACGTCGTCCCTCCCCAACCGGGATCTGCTGATGACTGTAATCCAAGTGGGCCGGTTTGCAAAGTCGCAGAGTCCCGCAAGATCATTCCCTGTCGGCTTGAGAGATGTGCGGATCTCCATCAACCGCGCCCGCATCACCCGCAGATCTCCGCGCTCCTGACGGATCGTGTCCTGGGGTGTGACGGGTCTGAGGTGGGGCACCACCTGGCCCATCTCGGCCCGGATCTCCGCATCCACGCGATCCGTCTTGGCGAGGTGATTCAGCGCCTAGGCCCAGTCCCGCGGCTGGCGGGGATTGACCCCAATGACAGACAAGCCCGGCACCCAGAGGATGGGTCACAGCAGCACAGGCCGCCGTCCTGTTGCTTCCACCCCCATGATGTCATCGGGGCGCGTCTCACCCCACCCTGCGGTGATGTCGGCACACCCGGACGCATCATGCGCCACCACGCGGCTCTCGCCATTCCCATCACTGTCCAGCATGTCCTGATAGACATCACGACCGGCTGATCGTCGGGTCATCGTCTCCCGCGCCACGTCTCACGGAGGATACCCCACGATGACCCCCACCTCCATTCCGGACCCGGGAGGCCCAGCGGACAGGCGTGCCGACCCGGCTATGTGCCGGATCCATGATCCCAGTGGGGTTCGGTCCCACACGCCCGGTGGGACCCAGCAATCCGTACCCCTGCGGCTGATCAGCCGCAGGGGTTCCACTTCTGGAATTGTGCCAAAGACGCGGGGCTGCGCAAGCCGAAGGCAACAGAATTTCTGCGTGATCCACAGGAATTTTTACACCCCACAACAACCGCCTCCTCTTTTGTCTTGATTTCTGATTCGAAGACATAGGAGTGCGGGACAATTCAGGAGGCCATTCGGGTTTCCACATGGGCTGTCAGACCGGGATGCCAGTGCGCGAATGTGTCACGCAGGGTGGCATCGAGAGTTCGCGTCCTGGACGGGACATTCAAGGCCAAGTTCCAGTCCTGGCATCCCGGACTCTTCAGCGCGGCCAACACGGAACAGGAGATTGAACGTCCCGCTGCCTGACCCCGGAGATTTTGGTGGTTCCTTATGAGCGCGTCATTGAACGGTCCAGGGAACATATTTGTGAAAATCGGTCCGATCACAAATGATGGGATTCACGTCGACTGCCTTTAACTTTTTGGTTCTGAGTTTTTGTAATAACGTGGCGATGTCCAAGGGCTTGGGCCGGAGCCTTGATATGAGAGACGGTTGTTCCAAATGAAGAACAATCCGCCATTTGTTTGATCGCAAGGATTTCCTGGCCTGCTGTTGTTCGCTGGCCACGTTTGCCACTTTTGCCGCCACCGCCAAGCCGGCCAATGTATCCCGTGCCTTGATGGTCAGTTCATCAGCAATAGATGTCGGCTTGGTGCGCGGGTGACACCGATAGTCCTTCACTTCAATCAGCCAGGACACATGGGCGTCACCACAGAGGATATCAACGGCCTTGCACCCACCTGCGACAGACTGGAATTGATTTCGGTAGAAAGACCATTCATCATATTGACTGGCCTGGCAGGTCGATGGAAAACTGAAGATGAGTTTCCCTTCGGTGATTGTTGTCATCAGTTCGTTCCCACACGCGACATGAAATTCTCAACGTAACGGTCTGACTGTCTCAAATCTTCATCCAGCAAGAGCAAAGGGTTGACATCTTCAATGTCCTTGGATTGAGACACATCGACACCATCATCGCTACGGTGCAGCGCGAAATAGCAATCCTTGACGCTGTCAAACTCACATTTGAGCAGGATTTCGAATTCCCGGAGCAGAAACAGGCTGTGTGTGGCCACGATGACCTGGATGCCTGCGTTGCAGATCCCCAGGAGGGCCCGCGCCACTTCACGAATGAGTTGGGGATTGAGATTGGCTTCCGGCTCATCCCAGAACAGGCATCCTTTGTCGGGAAGTGAGCCAGTGGAGATCAGCCGCACGAGCATGGAAATCTTGCGCCATCCTTCGGCGACCAGTGAAATCTCCAGCTTGCTTGCATTGAACGGCACCAGATAGAATCGGCCATTATTGTCAAGGACCACGCGCCCGCCGAGTTGTTGTTCCAGGGGTTCAATCAGACTTGCAATGGTCGCTTCCCGTTTTCCCTTCAGTGCTGGTGCCCCGAGCAGGAGACAGGTATCGCGCCACGTCTCATCGAATTCCAGATGGCGTGTTGCATAGAGCGGCACAAATCCGGGATAAATGGTGAGCAGTTCCCGGGTGGGAATAAACACCGGGGGGTTGGTCTGCCATTCGGAGAGTGTGCGTTTCACGGTGACTTCGGATTCGGCAAGAGAGGAAAATTCAAAGGACAAGGATGACTCAGGCCGCTTGAATCGCATGTTCACGTCACACCTGTTGCGCCCTCTCTGACGGTGAACAAGACGGCCCAGGCGATCTTCCGGACGGAAGACATTGTTGAGCTTTTCCGCAATCCCGGTCTGCAACCCTCTTTTGGTTGGTGCCCCGTTGCGTTTCCTTGATTCTTCGGCACTCATTGCCATGATAGCATAAGGGAGTTTCAGAAGATGGGTTTTTCCGGTGCCATTCGCCCCGACAATGACGTTGAGACCGCTGGAAAACTTCAGCTGGGTATCCCTGAAGACAGTGAAATTTTGGATCTTAAGAGAGTCGAGCACCAGAAAATCGTCCCCTTTGGGAGCACATCCATTGCCTTCTATGGCAAAACAACATCGACGTCACCCGGCCCGCAACATACGTGAGTGATTCCCATATGGATGGGTTTGGGGCGCGGTTGATTCTTGGTAAGGCCCATCCGGCGAACCAGGCAGCTTTGGCGATGGGTATATGATTGTAGTGGGTCCAGAGATGGGCGTTCGCAATCATTCCAGTTATTACGCATCAGAAGATCCGTAGGCAGGCGTGAAACAGGCGAGATCGGTATCGAGCAATGGTGGCGGATATCTCATCGCCGCATCCGCGATGATCCGTTTTCAGCTTGCGGGGACATGGATTCCCATGCGCCCGGCAAAGGCGAGGTGCATTATGTCAGGTTTCAATGATCGCCAATATGGTGCCGACAGCGACGATCTCGTCTGGCTCCACCAGAATTTCCACGATCCGGCCACTTGCCGGAGCTTCCAGTTCAACCGTCACCTTGGGCGTCGTGATGGCAACGATTTCCTCACCCTGGGAAATCATGTCTCCGGGTGACTTCAACCAACTGTCGATCTGAGCCTCGGTCACTTCGTTGCCCAAATCAGGGATCTTGACTTCAACGCGCGCCATACAATGTCTCCTACAGTCCACAGCGCGCCAATCTGAGGCGCTCGGAGTCACGACGATGTCCTCCCGCATTGGCCATCATTTCTGACACCATTCGAACAACATCGACGGCTTGCGGGAAATAGGCCCCTTCCATATCGGCACCGGGGACAATCCAGTTTGGACTTCCCAACAGGCGCGGGGGTGACTTGAGTTGCGTAAAAGCAAAATACGCAACGTTCGATGTCAACGTCATGGCGGCGCTGCCGCGCTCGCAGGCCTCTGTCACCACCAGGAATCGACCGGTTTTGGCGACAGATTCAAGGACAGAATCATATTCGAATGGCACTAGTGAGCGGGCATCAATGATCTCGATCGAGATTCCTTGTTGAGACAAGGTCTCAGCGGCATCAAGCGCCGGGTATAAAGACGGTCCAATCGTCAGGACGGTCACATCCTCACCGGCGCGTTTGATGTCGGGCACACCGATGGGAAGCTGATAATCCCCTTCGGGAACGGAGTCAGCAAATAACTCCGTCTTGTCGTAAAGACGCTGACTTTCGAAAACGAGGACAGGGTCATCACAAGCGATCGCCGCCGACAGCAGTCCCTTGGCGTCATAGGGCGTCGCCGGATAAATCACCTTCAATCCCGGGATATGCATCGCCAGACCGGTCCAGTCCTGCGAATGCTGGGCTCCATATTTCGATCCCACCGAGGTGCGCAGGACCACCGGCAGCGACAGATGTCCGTTTGACATCGCCTGCCACTTCGCCAGTTGATTGAAAATCTCGTCTCCCGCCCGCCCGATAAAGTCAGCATACATCAACTCAATGATCGGTCTTCCACCTTCGATGGCCGCGCCCACCGCGGTCGCCACGATTGCCGCTTCGGAAATGGGCGCATTGAATAATCGGTCATGGGGAATAAGATCCGACAGGCCGCGATAGACGCCGAATGCCCCTCCCCATTCCCGGCATTCCTCACCGTAGAGAATCACCCGCTGATCATTGAGCACATGATGGAGTACGGATTCAAAGAGTCCATCTCGTAAGGTCATGGCACGCATCGGCGACAGCAGCTCACCGCTCTCACTGCGGCCTCGCCGCGTCTTCTTCGCGGTCTGGCGAAGACGCGGCACGGATTCCGGTTCACAGAGTGGGCGCGGTAATGTGCCTGTATAGGGAGATTTCAGGTCGGAGAACATTTTCTGACCAATTGCGGCAGGATCAACGCGTGGACAAACGTCCGGATCTGCCGCCGCATGAAACACATCATGCATCAGGTTCTCAATCCCTGCCTGCATCTCAGTCGCTTGTTCGGTCCTGAGGATATCCGCCCTGGCGAGACGAGCCTGCATCTGCTGGATCGGATCGACGAGACGCCACAGGGCAATTTCCTCTTTGGTACGATAGGCATTCACATCAGTGGTCGAGTGACCGGAATATCGATAGCATTCCACATCCAGCAGAGCTGGCCCCCTCTGTGCCATCAACAAGGACCGTTTGCGTGCCACTGCATCCGCAACAGCCAGTGGATTGGTCCCATCGACGGTCTCAGCGTGGCAGGCATCGCGGCGCAACCCGGCACCAATCTGGCTCAACCGGTCCCACGCCATCGTTTCGCCGGACGTTTGCCCGCCCATTGCGTAGAAATTATTGGTAAAGAAAAAGAGAATCGGTAACCCGCCCTTTTCGTCCCATAACTGATCGAATTGCGCCATCGCGGCAAAATTCATCGCTTCCCAGACAGGACCGCATCCCGTTGCGCCATCACCCACCATGGCCACCGCTATTGTCTTGCGGCGCTCAACCTTCATCTGCAGGGCTGCGCCGGTGGCGATACCCGCTGAAGCCCCAACAATTGCATTGTTGGGATAAGCCCCAAAGGGCAGGAAGAAGGCGTGCATGGAACCGCCCATACCACCGTTAAATCCGTTGGAGCGCATGAAAATCTCGGCGAGGAACCCCAGCAGGAGGAATCTCTCCGCTTTGTCTCTCACGCCGCGGCAATCGAGTCTGGCCGTGACAGCATCCCGTAATTTGCCATCATCATGCTCCTCCATGATCGCGGTCAGATCGGCCTCATCCATCACGGCGATTGCGCGGAGGCCCTTTGCCAGAAACTCGCCATGGGATCGATGTGATCCAAAGATGTGGTCATTCGGGGTCAATGCCAAAGCTGCCCCGACCGCCGCCGCTTCCTGACCGATAGAAAGATGTGCCGGGCCTTTGTAGGTATATTCGAGATGACCGAATTTTCCCGTCGATTTGAGCGCGGCTAGACCACTCTCAAAGCTGCGAAGGATCATCATATGACGGAGCAGTTCAACAAGGGATCTGCGACCGTGCGATTCGAGTTCTTCGGCAAACGGTGTGTCGTATCTATGGACCGGAATATCCGGCAGTTCCAAGTGATCCGGTAACCGTGTCCGTTCCGGGTCCACATTGATCGATTTAGGCATGCCCCGATATCTCAACCTGATCCTTATATCTCATTCAGGAATTTCTTCGACAGGGTGAATCCACTTCCAGCTGCTGCAACAGACGCGATGAACGACAAAAGTGAGATGTCCTTGTCAATATTGGAATGTAAGTCGCAATCACACGCCTGTCAAACGCCCCCATGTCTGTCTCCGGCCAATCAACACCACATATTGAACTCCTGCCTGATTTTGTACGAATCATGGGCTCATGCTGATGGATTGGCAGCCATCACGGCGGCCAGCGCAGGGTGACGCCTCCCGATGGGGTGATGTCGATCACTGGAATCATGTTTTTGAAACAGACCCTATGGGCACACGCACGATCACAGTGCTGGCTCACGGTAACTCAGAGACTGGGAATAGGTCGTGAAACTGACACTGCGTTGTACAGCAATCAATCTGCCGCCACGCAGAGACTTTAGCACGGATCCCCCACTCCCGATGATCGCTGTCCCGGTACACAGTCTCAAGTTGATTGACGTGCCAAAGTTTCCGCAGACGGGACTTTTCCTGATACACATTGATTGATTTGGGCGTAACCCAATACTTCACGACATCTCGAGACAACTGAAAGAAAGTTTCTCTTTGACCTCAAGGACCACGCATTCTGGTACCTTGAAGATGCAGAAGCAGAAGATACAAAATGGTATATTTCTCAAATGAGCCAACGATAAGTTTCAGACATGGTCCTGTGAAAGCGGCAAGCCATTCCGCAGGAGGTTCGGCAAAATCTTGGGATCAACCGACACTGCGCCGCAGTCACTACCATTCTGAATTCAGGTTGACTGCGTCAACACGGACATCCGGAAACCTGGTGCGCCTTTCTCCGAACTCCCAACAAGCCAAAAATCCGTGGATTCACTTGAATTGACTTGCCTCAAGGCTCGTGCGCATGAATTCGGCGAAGACACGAGCGACCTCTGGAGGCTCAGCATTCGCCACCCAAGCCAGTCCGACATCCATGGTTGGCACGGATGTCGCAACTTTCACAGCTTCTACCCGTAATCCTTCGAGCGACCACTGACGGTACACCATATCGGACAAAATTGTAACTCCCATCCCATTGGCAACCATCGAACGCACTGCTTCAACCGATGAGGTGCGCATCAGGATATTCGGCCGCAAACCAGCCTGATTCCAATAGCGCTGCGCTGTGTTGGATGCCTCGTCCACGGTCAACATGATGTAGGGTTCCGCCGCAACCTCTGAGAGGGAGATGCAACCTTGATCAAGAAGCTTGTGGCCAGTCGGCAGCCACAGGCGGCGAGTGGAGCGAAGAAGAGTTTCGTAAGCAAGGCTTTCATGATCCGCGATATTGGAAGTTAGCAAGACCGCAATGTCATATTGTCCTGACAACAGACCGGATTCGATGTCAGTTCTACTCGCTTCGACAGGCTGCAAATCCACCTTCGGATAAAATCGGCTGAAACGCTCAAGATGTGGTGAAAGAAAATAGCCGGAAACAGTATAAGTCATGGCAATACGCAGACCACCGGAAAGCGATGTGTACGCAGATTTCGGGGCATGTACGGCCTCATCGACAGCAGCGAAGATCCGATGAGCATGCTGCAAGAAAATAGCTCCGTCATGAGTTAAAGAAACGCCGCGGACGTGACGACGGAATAACGCGCATCCCACGGTTTCCTCAAGTTGGCGAATTGCCGTGGTAATAGCACTCTGCGAAACATTGATCTCGCGTGCGGCACTGGAGATCTGACCCGCATTAGCCGTCGCAATGAAGTATCGTATCTGACGCAGAGACAGATTAATCTGCATATTCTATTGTTAACCCATCTTTATTGAATAATCTAGACGAGGCTCACGAATGGCCGTTACATCCGTTGTTCTTGTCAGGAATTCAAGCCCTAGAAAGAATATCCTGTGTTTCATGGGCCAATTATCTTTCAGTTGCAAGGCATTCACCCCACATTTCTAAAGACACATTATCAAATTTTTTAATAATGACATTAGATAATTGATATTTGCCATGAATAATACCCCTCATTACTCTGGTTTCCAGTGAACGCTGGCTGCATAGGACGGGCGTTCCAAACTGAATCTACAGGGAGCAACTGTTATGAGAATTCATCAAATTGGAGCGTTATTGCTGTCGGGGCTGGTTCTGTCGTTTACCGCAGCTCAGGCTGAAAACACATGGTATCCATACTCCGTCGAAAGCTGGGAGCCAGCGTTCGATATGTCGAGTCCGCGCAACTCTGTGGAGTATGTGCCACTCGCGGAAGCCAGTCAGCCATGGGAAATTTGCGTGTCGTTTCCACATATGAAGGACGCTTACTGGTTGGGTGTCAATTACGGCGTAGCATCTGAGGCCGAACGTCTGGGGGTCAGAATGCAGTTGGTAGAAGCAGGCGGCTATACCGAACTCAATACCCAGATTAGCCAAATCGAGGATTGTGTGTCGGCTGGTGCCGACGCTGTGGTCATCGGCGCAATTTCCTTCGACGGCTTGAACAATCTGGTCAGCGAAATCAGAAGCCAGGGTTTGCCGGTCATTGATGTGATCAACGGAATGTCATCTCCGGAACTCAGCGCCAAGTCGCTCGTGTCATTCGGAGAAATGGGCGCGAAAGCCGGAGAATTTCTGGCCGATGTCCATCCAGATGGAAATCCAGTAGAGGTTGCGTGGTTCCCAGGCCCTGCCGGTGCTGGATGGGTCGAGGCCGGTAATGCAGGTTTCCTTGAAGCCGTAAGAGGGAGCGCAATCAATGTGGTGGATACATTTTATGGCGACACCGGCAAAGAGGCGCAGTCAAGATTAGTCGAGGACGCCCTCGAAACCTATCCCGATCTGCAGTATGTCGCAGGTACAGCAGTGACCGCAGAGGCTGCGATTCCGATCTTGCGGGCACGGGGACTGACTGATCAGGTAAAGGTTATCTCTTACTATTTCACGCCAGGAGTTGATCAAGGAATTTCACGCGGTCAGATCCTGGCAGCTCCGACAGACTCGACAGTAATCCAAGGGCGCATCGCCATTGATCAAGCCGTGCGGATTCTAGAGGGTGAAGAATTCTACAAACATGTTGGGCCAGCGCTGTATGTTGTGACAGTTGAAAATCATGCCGATTTTGACCCAACTTCAACGCTTGCACCTTCAGGTTTCAGTCCGGTTTTCCGAGTCGAATAAATTTCTGTTCCTGCGCCACTTCTTGCCGCCTGCGGTCTGACCAAGGATTTTCCTGGTGTCCGGGCTCTTGACGGAGTCGATTTTGATCTCAGAGCGGGAGAGGTGCACGCACTCTTTGGCGAGAATGGCGCAGGAAAATCAACTCTCATTTCAATTTTGTCCGGTGCCGTTTCGCCAAGCGCCGGACATATTGAGCGCGATGGTTGCCCAGTCATCTTCAACAATGTCAAGGATGCCCGAGACCAAGGTGTCTCAGCAGTGTTCCAGGAATTTTCACTCGTTCCTCAAATGACGCTGGAAGAGAATCTGTTTCTCGGTGAGGAACGCTGCAAAGGTCTTTTTCTTGATCGCACCGGTATGCGCCTTGAGGCAAAGCGGATACTTGCAGAGTTGGCATTTGACCTTGCACCGGATCGCACCATTCAATTTCTAAGCCGTGCAGAGCAGCAAATGGCAGAAATTGCCAAGGCTTTGCGCTCTGACCTTCGTGTCTTGATCCTTGACGAACCGACGGCAAGCCTGACGGACCATGAAGCGGAACAGTTGTTTATACTGATCAAGAGACTGACATCGCGTGGTGTTGGTATCATCTACATCACTCACCGCATGGCTGAGATCCGTGCGATTAGCAATCGAATCACTATTCTCCGCGATGGCCAGCATGTTCAAACGATCCATTCCCTTGAAGCTGACGAAGACCGTTTGCTGGAACTGATGACCGGACGCAAAATCGGCACCGTTGTGCCGGACACCAAACAGCGCATACCGGGAGACGAGGTGCTACACCTCAATAAACTCTCAACTTTGGATCGCAGGGTTCGGGATGTGTCGCTCTCAGTGAGCCGGGGCGAAATTGTCGGGCTCGCAGGGCTCGTTGGCTCCGGCAAGTCAGAAACAATGCAAGCCGCCTTTGGCGTGCTCCCCGTCACTGCGGGACAAGTCATTTACAAAGGCAAAGAGATCACCAACCGCTCTCCCGCTGCCGCAATCCGAGACGGATTTCTTTACCTGCCAGCAGACCGACATCATGAGGGACTCCTGATGGTCAGATCAGTGCGGGAAAACATGTCTCTCGCTTCTCTTGACACGGATAGACTGCGCCGCGGGAAATTTCTTAACCTCACAGGAGAAAAAATTCTGGTCGCTGAACTGTCAGACCAGCTTAACCTGTCACCTAACCTACCGGAAAGAACGATTGAACACTTTTCAGGTGGCAATCAACAAAAGGTGATGCTGGCTCGCAGCCTGACACGCGATATCGAATTGGCCGTGTTTGATGAACCAACAGTTGGCGTCGATATCGCGACCCGGCAGGCGATCTATCGTTTCATTCTCGATCTTGCCGAAGGTGGAACAGCTGTCATCATTGTGTCGTCGGATCTTCCTGAGATACTCAAACTCGCAGAGCGCGCCTATGTTTTTTACCGGGGTCGAATCCAGGCTCTGCTTCACGGCGATGCGCTGACAGAAGAAAACATAACTGCGGAGTTCTTTGAAAAGGAGAGTGTCTGATGGAGCACAAGATGACATCTCTGTTGTTGGGCGGCATTTCCGATCACCTCAAACGGCTTTTCGTCCGCCTCGGAATTTTGCCGTTTCTGCTGGTGACCGCAATTATCGTATTCTCTCTTATGTCTGAGAATTTCTTAACCGGCAAAAACCTCATGAATGTCTTGCGTCAGTCTGTATATCTGACAATTGTGGCACTGGGTCAGATGCTCGCACTCCTGACTGGAGGCTTTGACCTGTCAGTTGGCACGATTGTTGCTCTGGCTTCAGTAGTTGGAGCCCTTGTCATGGCGGCACTTTACGCATCCGCACCGGAGGCTGTTTATCTTGCGATCAGTCTGGGCTTCCTGGCGGGTGTTTTGGGCGGCACAATGATTGGAGTTGTCAATGCGATTGGTGTTGCCCTCTTCAACGTGTCACCTTTTATGATGTCACTCGGGATGGCTTCAGTTGGTTTTGGAGTCGCGCTGTATCTAACCGGCGGCGTTCCTGTTTACGGAATGCCGGTTGCGTTCGGTGATGTCTTTGGTTTCGGCACCTTGATGGGCATACCAACACCCGTTTGGTTCGCGGCAGTTCTGATTATCCTGCTCTGGATTCTATTGAACCTGACACCATACGGACGCTGGTTCTACGCCGTCGGTGGAAATGTCAAGGCTGCGACACTCTCGGGCATCAACGTGCGTGGCACATTGTTCGCGACCTACGTGCTTTGCGCAGCGCTCGCAGCCACTGCCGGAATGTTGCTGACTGCAAGGCTGGACACTGGTGAAGCGAACATCGGTGCCTCAATGCCACTTGAGAGCATCGCAGCATGTGTGATCGCAGGCGTCAGTCTACGCGGCGGTATTGGTCGGGTTGAAAATGTGGTTCTTGGTGCCTTGTTCATCGGACTTGTTCAGAATGGGATGAACTTGGCAAGAATTGAAAGCTATTTGCAAACAGTCGTTCTCGGAGCACTGTTAATTCTGGCAGTTGTCGCTGATCAGCTTAGATTGCGTTTTGTCGCCTCGCTCAGGGACTGAAGATGAGATGAAAATAGCAGACTTAAACTGTGACATGGGAGAGAGTTTCTCACTCTTTAGGCTTGGTAATGATGCCGAACTGATGCCACTTATTGATCAGGCAAATATCGCCTGTGGATTCCACGCAGGCGATCCCAATCATATGCGTGCGACGGTTGAGCTGGCCGCAAAACATAGCGTTCGAGTCGGCGCCCATGTCTCACTTCCCGATCTCACAGGTTTTGGACGTCGAGAAATGAAAATTGATGAAGAGGAAATGCTCAATCTCGTTCTTTATCAGATTGGTGCGCTTGATGCCTTTTGTCGATATGCCGGTACAACCCTCAATCATATCAAGCCACATGGTGCACTTTACGGCATGGCCGCTCGGCAAGAACCGATTGCCCGCGCCATTGCCAGAGCGTCGCAGATCTACAATCTTCCGGTAATGGGAATGGCAGGGACACTGCACGAAACTGTTTATGGAAGGTTAGGTTCAGGCTGCATCACAGAATTCTTTGCAGATCTGGATTATGATGATGAAGGCGCACTGATCATCACACGCAGGCACGACAAGGTCTCTCCCAAGCTTGCTGCTGAGCGTGTGCGCCAGGCGGTTTGTGAAGGCACATTACTGACAACTGGTGGAAAAGAGCTTTCTGTAAAGGCAGAAACAATTTGCATCCACTCCGACACACCGAATTCCCAAGACATCGCCGCAGCAATCAGAGACATGTTGCTGCAAATCAACTCCATCTAAACACGAAGTTTAATGAAGGAAGGTACGAAATGGCCCATGAGATCAAATCACCATTACCCGGAACATTCTACCGTAAACCGGCACCGCAAGAGCCTGCTTTCAAAGAAATTGGAGACCAAGTTGCCACAGGTGAAACAATTGGATTGGTAGAAGTCATGAAGACATTTCATGAGATCAAGTCAGATGGGGAAGGGAAGGTCAAGTCATTTGAAGTTGAGGACTCAGGACCCGTAAAAGCCGGTCAGGTGCTCGTGGTCCTGAGCTGATGGGCATAGCGAAACTCCTTGTTGCCAACCGGGGTGAGATCGCAGTGCGGATTATCCGATCAGCACGGGACCAAGGCATTTCAACGGTGCAGGTCTACTCCGAGGCAGATGCTGATATGCTGGCCGTCCGCATTGCAGATGAATCTGTTTGTATAGGGCCGCCATCAGCAGCGGGCTCTTATCTTAACGCCGGAGCAATCCTCAATGCTGCAAAAGATTCCAGTTCAGATGCTATTCATCCAGGTTACGGGTTCCTTGCCGAAAATGCCGAATTCGCAACGGCGGTGGAGAAAGCTGGGTTGATCTTTGTGGGTCCATCCGGACATACAATCAAGCTTATGGGAGATAAGGCGGCAGCTCTTATCGAGGCTAAAAAAGCGAAAGTCCCAACCGTGCCTGGCAGCGATGGGATTATCAAAGACATGAATGAAGCTGAATCGATTGCAACGAGAATCGGTTTTCCCGTGATGATTAAGGCGGCCGCAGGTGGTGGAGGGCACGGCATTCGAATTGCAGAAGATCTGGAGAGTCTGCACAAACTTGCTTCTCAAGCCTCGACCGAAGCCAATGCCGCTTTCGGTAATGGTGGAATATATCTGGAGAAATCCATTGAAAATGCCCGGCATATCGAAGTCCAGATTCTCGCGGATGGCGAGGAGGCGATCCATTGCTGGGAGCGCGAATGTTCCATTCAGCGCCGACTACAGAAATTATGGGAGGAAGCACCGTCTGCCACGCTCGATCCGGAGGTGCGGCAACATCTTTGTTCTTCCGCAGTCGATCTTGCCCGTGCAGTGGGTTACCGGGGTGCGGGCACCGTGGAGTATCTTTATGAGGAGGCAACTGGAAACTACTATTTTATTGAGATGAACACCCGCATTCAGGTCGAGCATCCGGTGACTGAGATGATCACTGGCCTGGATCTTATCGGTGAAATGATCCAAATAGCAACCGGCCAACGTCTTCGACATCATCAAGAAGACATACGCTGCATCGGACATGCAATCGAAGTGCGGCTGAATGCCGAGGATCCCTTTAATGCTTTTATGCCGTCACCTGGGACCATCAAGAAGTTCAATGCGCCGTCAGGCCCCGGGGTGCGGTTTGATCACGCGCTTTACCAAGACTATGAGGTCCCTCCATACTACGACTCACTGATTGGTAAACTTGTCGTTGTCGGCGAAAGTCGTGATATGGCCTTATCACGCCTCGGCAGAGCGCTTGCCGAGCTACAGATTGAAGGTTTGGCCACGACTGCTCCCCTTTTTGAGGCGCTACTCACCTCCAGTGAAGTTCAATCCAACTGCGTTCACACCCAGTGGCTCAACGACTGGCTAGAGAACCTTAAGATTCAATCAAAATTCATGGCCGTAAGGGAGAAATAGACGTATGACTTGCCGATACACCTTTGGCGGGGACGAACATATATTTGTTGAAGTCGACGAAGCCATGTCACTTGAAGCCTTCTTCATTTCGCTTGCTGTTACCAATTCCACACGCAAGGCAAATATTGAGGGGATTACGGAGATCTGTGCAGCAAATGCCTCATACCAGATAAAGTATGACCCAGATGTCATTGCGCCGACCAGACTCGTTGAAATTCTGAAGGATTTCGAAACTGAAGCCGAAAATGCGGAAGCCAGGTTATCCACACGAATTATTGAAATTCCAGTTTACTATCAGGATCCTTGGACCCACGAAACGCTGATGCGTTTTCGTGACAGACATCAGGACCCAGATAGCACAGATATCGAGTACGCCGCGCGTATCAATGGATTCCCAGATGTTGACGCGTTTATCCAGGCACATTCGGGAGCACCATGGTTCGTATCGATGGTGGGGTTCGTCTCAGGGCTTCCGTTTCTGTACCAAATGGTAGATCAACCACGACAGATCGAGGTCCCTAAATACCTTCGCCCCAGGACCGATACACCGAAATTGACAGTTGGTTACGGTGGCTGTTTTTCTTGCATCTATTCGGTGCGAGGTGCTGGCGGCTACCAAATGTTTGGTATTACGCCGATGCCCATTTATGAACCCTTACAACAAGTTAGCTACTTGACTGATTTTATGGTGTTCTTCAAGCCCGGAGACATCGTGAAGTGGAAGCCAATTGATCGCAAGGCTTACGACGCTGCAATCGAAGACGTTGAAAAGGGGTGCTTTGCACCCCGCATTCGGGATGTTGTGTTCGATCTTGAAGAGTTCAATGCCGACATTGATGGGACTAACGCCAAGCTGATGGAGGCGCTCTATGCCAGTTAAGGTGATTGAATCAGGAATTTTGACGACGATCCAGGATTTAGGCCGCCCGGGATATTATCATTTGGGAATTCCTGTTGGTGGTGCGATGGACCGTCTCGCCTTGCGTTCTGCAAACGCACTTGTTGGAAATCCCGAAGATGCCGCCGGTCTCGAATTCGCATTTATGGGGCCTGTTATGGAATTTACTGAAGATGCATCCTTTGCTGTTTGTGGAGCTGATATTCCGGCAAAGGTTAACGGCGTGGAGCAACCGGGCTGGACAGTGATCGATGTTCGATCAGGAGATATTCTCTCATTCGGTTTTTTGCGCTCCGGAGCGCGTGGCTACATTGCTTTTTCCGGGGGTATTGATACGCCACAGTCATTAGGAAGTCGTGCAACTTATGCGATTGGTGCATTGGGCGGATATGAAGGTCGCGCGTTGCAGCCTGACGATATACTTCCTCTTGGACCTGAAAAAACGGGCGGACGTGCAGGCATGTCCATTCCATCGAACCTCCGACGTGCGACTTCAGCTAGTGTTTTGCCTCATACAGATAGTTCCATATCCTGCAACCGTCGGTGGCCCCGCTTCCAGGATGCGACGAGATCCTCGGGGTCCCGGCGCCAGCGGAACGGGTGGGCCTCATGGGCATTGTGGTGGGCGATGTAGTCTTCTACCGCTGTGATGCACGCGTCAAGGGAATTGAAGATGGCATGCTTGAGTCTCTGTCGGGCCAGTTTCGAGAAGAAGCCCTCGACGGCGTTCATCCACGAGGCCGATGTCGGTGTGAAGTGGAAGGTCCAGTGCGGGTGGTCGGCAAGCCAGGCATGCACGTGCGCCGACTTGTGGGCGGACAGGTTGTCAAGGATGACATGGACCGCCATCGTGGGGTCGAGGTCCGCCGCCACATGATCGAGGAACGCACAGAAATCCGCGGAGCGGTGGCGCTCGGTCATCTTTCCGACCACCTTGCCAGTGGCGACATCGAGGGCCGCCAGCAACGTGGTGGTGCCGTTCCGTTTGTAATCATGCGTGCGGGTTGTCGGGTGACCCGGGGCGGGCGGCAGGGGTGTCTGGGTGCGGCCGAGGGCCTGGATCTGGGTCTTTTCATCCACCGAGAGGACCACGGCGTGATCCGGTGGGTTCATGTACAGTCCGATGACATCGTGGGCCTTGATGCCGAACCGGGGATCGTTCGAGACCTTGAAGGTCTTGACCTGATGGGGCCGCAGGCCATGGCGCTGCAGGATCCGGTGCACGGTGGTGGCCGTCAGGCCCCCGACCGCTGTGGCCAGGGCCTTGAGGGTCCAGTGGCTGCGGTTGGGCGGGGGTGGCGACATCGCCAGATCGATGACGGCCTGGATCCGGTCGGCGGGAATGGGTGTCTTGCCCGGCGGCCGGGTGGCATCGCGCAGGAGACCGTCGACACCCTCGGAAAGGAAACGGTCCCACCAGCGCCAGACGGTGGGTTTCGAGAGGCCTGTCTGCCGCATGGTCTCGACGAGGCCACAGCCGTCCCCGAGGGCGAGGATGATGCGGGCCCGCCAGACATGCTTCTGAGGGCTCTGGGGGTGGCTGACGATGTGCTCGAGGCGTGTGCGATCGGTGTCTGGCAGCCGGATCTCCGGCCGTGTCGATGTCCTGCCCATGGGTCTGTCTCCTGCCTTGGTGTTGGCCGCGGGCTCGCGGCGGCAGGATGATACCATGATGTGGGGCAGGAATAGAATCCTTTGTTTGTTATTATACACTAGCACGAAACTTCGAATGATTCCGGGGTTGTATTGGCATCGAATAGTTAAAAACTCCCAACTCAATTTTTTTGAAGACGTGTGGACAGTCGCAAACGAGGCTGATCGTATGGGTTATCGTTTCCACGGGGGCAGAGAGATGGAATTCGTAGAGCGTGAACAACCTTTTGGCGCTGGCTCAGATCCGTCAAATATAACCGATGCCTGTTACCCTTATGGATCTGTACAAGTTCCGAGTGGAACAGAACCCATTGTCCTTCATCGCGATGCCGTTTCGGGAGGAGGGTATTTCATGATCGGAACAGTTATCTCCGCCGATATGGACCTGATTGCGCAGTTGCAACCACATACAAAGGTCCGTTTTGCAGAAGTTGACATGGCAACTGCCTTGAATGCCCGCGCCAGCCGTAAAGCAATGCTCAGTGAGATACGTGAAGTTCTAAAATGAAGCAATAAAACCAGTATGGGCAATCTCATTCACAGGAATGAAGATGAAACCGCAGGGAATAACAGAAATTGCTTTGCATCGCTCATTGCAACCTTCGGGCAAATGATCGCCCAAGAAGTACGAGAAGTGGAATAAACCATGCCATCGAAAAAACACACTGGCACCGCCGAGGCCAATGTATTGATCGACAATGAACATGTCCGGGTTACCCGATGGTCCTTTGGCGGCGAAGGTGACAATACCGGTTGGCATCGCCATACTTACGATTACGTTGTAGTGCCTTTGTTTGATGGCAAACTTGAACTTGAAAATCCGCTTGGACAATTTTCTGTAGCTGAACTGCGAAATGGAGAACCATATTATCGCCCCAGCGGCGTCGAACATGATGTCATCAATGCCAACCCGTTTTCCTGTGCGTTCATTGAAATTGAATTGAAATAATCGTCCTCATGATTATTGGCTGCTTGGTTGCATCCTGTTGGGAATGCGGGGGCAGCGTTATACATCACTGATCTACAAAAATTGTTTTTCCGCACTCACCATGTTCCGCGTCAGAATCTCCTGCACTTTTCGGTAGTGTCTCACTTTGAAATTTTCTCTTGCCTGTACCGAGGCAGAGGTTGTAGCGTAGGAGCCATCAAACAACTGGAGGAATTTTCCATGCGACGTCACCCCCCCCCCAATGGCATTCGAGCATGGCTCACCGCCGCATCGCTGATCGCCGCGCTGGCGGCCCTGACGCTGGCCGCGCCCGCGACGGCGCAGGTAGATTACACACTCATTAGCGGCAAGACGGGAGGCAGTGCCTGCCCATCGGGCGTGTCGGAATTGCAGACTTCTCGATTTACCGTCACAAGACCGGAACCCGGCGCAACCGCGGTCGAGATAAAGGGGAATCAATATCTTCTGTCCTAGCTCCGAACAGCGACATCAAAGCATCTGAACACAAGTTTCACCCTTTCCTTTCGGGTCCATGATGGAAGTGGAAATCTAATCTCAACGAATAATCTCGGGACTGCTACGGCAGACAATGGTGTACAGAGGCAAACCATCACCGTTCGCAACCTGAAACCGGGAGAATCCTATGATGCATCCCTTTGGACAACCGTGGGAGGTGGCGGATCACAAAACTTGTCAAGGATCTGCTTCCAGATGGCCCCCAGTCTGAGCTACGGTCAGCAGGAAGGCTTTGACCTCGGGACGGACCCGCTCGGGGCGACCGGCTGCTTTGCCATTGGTGGCGTGCGCCTGGGCGGTGGCACGGGGGCGGTCCGAGCCTGCCAGTGCGGGGCGCGGAACGGTTCCGGCCAGTGGGCGCGGACGGCTTCGAATACATCCTTCCCGCCGCACGCCGGACCGAACTGGGCTGCACCACGAACTGACCGTTGCCCGGACGGACCTATGCGAGGGGCGGCCGGCGGGCCGCCCTTTTCGTCATTGCGACGATTTCAAACTGAGACACTACCGGCGTGTCTGGGGATTGGACATCCGTCCCCGGTCGTGCTATCGTCGCCCCCTCATGATGATCCACCCGGTGGTTGTTGTGTGCCGCCGGGTGGCCACACACGCCCAAGGAGACACCCCATGACCCGCTTGACACGGACACCCCCCCCCCCATAAGCGACTGACTCTGCGGGCCGCCGCCCTGGTGGCCCTGACCCTCGCCCTGCCGGCCGCGGGGAATGCGCAGATCTGCCCGCCCGGCGTCACGGAGACAGGTGTGACTACACTCAGCGTGTCTGGTATCCAAGCCGACAGGGTCACGCTTGGGGGGCGTGGCATTCCGATCAATTATCTTGACATCCAAGCTTTGCCAGAGGTCACGGTGAATCGGAATAGGTTTAGAAGTTGGAATTCCGCCACTCTGTATATCGGCGTGCGAGGTTACGGATACGCTGATAGCGCCCGGGACGCCCGAAGTTTTGGAAATAACCAGATCCGGGTCCAGGACGGCGATCTCATTCATGGGGCCTGGTTTCACGCGATCAGGCTCGAGGCTGATGACGTGTACCTCCCAAACACCCACACAACAGTCCACAGCCTGATCCCCGCGACCACATATGTGGCGCAGCTGGTTGTCGGTGAGTTGCGGGACCGTCACGGCGAGGATGTGACGAACCAATTCGTGAGCGGCACTGCCAACTCGATCAACGGGAACAAGCCCAAGCCTGTGCTAGCCCAGATCTGCTTCCAGACGGCGGCGGCCGCGCCCTGAATCGGGCGCGATCTCGCGGGACCGGGCACCTGAAACCCACGGGGGCGGCCCCTGTGTCGCCCTCTCTGTATTGGGACGGACCAAACCCCGACAACATCCGTGGCCCGGACAGGGACACGCGTCATGCCATGACGAAAATCTGGCCCTTCATGGATTGATGCCAATGCACTCCACGTTAAAACTCCACGTTAAAGATGGGCGCAGTCACTCCCCATGACGCCCGCACCCAGCTGTCCGTGCTGCGCACCGGATGTCAGCCCCCGGGCGAACGGCACCGGGCCGGCACGACCGGGGGATTGCCATTGGCCCCGTCATTGTCGGCATAAAAGTAATAGTCGTATCCCTTGCCCTTCTCTCCCCAGTCAAACGTGTACAGATCATGGGACTTCAGGTCACTTTTCACAGCATAGGGAAGCAGGGTGACGATCACCCGGCTGCAGGGTTCAGCAACATTGTCATCCGGAATCTGCACAACAAAGTGTTTCCCGATCATGCCGGCGGGGATGAGGTCTCGCACAAACCCCACCGCACCGTTGGCCGCGTTGATCCACGAAAAGCGGACGGGCAGACCCCCCGGCGGTGCCGGATCACCCGCGGCAATGTAAATATACACCAGCGGGTTATTAAAGTTTCCTTCCGTCAAGGCCAAAGGATGCATCGAGAGTGTCAGTGTGCGCAGCTGTTGGGCCGCCGCCGGCAGGGTGAGGGTCACACCCAGAAGTGCGACCGCGAGACCGGCCGTCAGGCGTCTCATACGTCTCATAGGGGGGGGGGGGGTGAGCGTTTCATGGGGGGACCTATCCGTTCTATTCTATGATCGCCCGGACTCTACAACTGAGTCGCAGGAAAGCAAGACGAATTCATCACACAGAGACACGACCCGCCGCAGAGCGCCATCAACCCCCGAAAAACGCACGGGAGCCGTCACGGAGACCGGTGCACGGTGTCCGGGGATCTGTCCTGGAATCTGAGGGAATTAACGGACAGTTTCAGAGGGGGGAGTAGGAGACTGGGGGGGGGGGGGGAGTGATCTGTGGCGGGCAACTGACCCCGCCGGGGCGCAGAGATAAAAGCGATATATGGCTGTTGTATAATTGAGTAAATGTATATATACGCTGTTACTCATATGAGCAGATTGAGCACAGAAAACCAATATCATGATTATCGCCATCCTGAATCCAAAGGGCGGAAGTGGAAAAACGACGATCAGCACAAATCTCGTGCGCGGCCTCGGCGACCATGGCCATTCCGTACTTCTTGTCGATAGTGACCCGCAGGGCAGCGCCAGAGACTGGCACGCGGCCAGCAAGAACAATCGTGTCGATTTGGTGGCCCTTGATCGACCGAACAGTGTCAGAACTCTCAGCAGCATTGCAGCGAGCTACGATCATGCGGTGATTGATGGAGCGGCCAAACTGGAAGATATGATTGCGGCATGCATCAAGGTCAGCGATATCGTTCTGATTCCCGTCCAACCCTCACCTTTCGATATCTGGGCCACCTCGGATCTTGTCGAGGTCATTCAGGCACGCCGCGAAATTACCGATGGTGTGCCTCATGCGGCCTTTGTCATCAGCCGCGCAGTTGACGGGACACGCCTCGGAACGGAAGTGCGCGCTGCGTTGGCTGAATATGATCTGCCGGTGTTATCGACCGCGATTATGCAGCGTCAGGTGTATCCGCGCAGTGCAGCCCAAGGTTTGACTGTGATGGATGCCGACAACGACAAGGCAAAGTCAGAGATCGCGGCGCTGACCGACGAGGTGTTAGGAATGACAAAACAGCGTCCCGATCAGGAGGCCGCATGATGGCCCTGTCAACGAAGCGACCCAGCCGATCCGATGTCGCACGGGAACGATTGATGGACCGCGTCACGAAAGGCGAAGAGGAAACACGACGCCTGAATGTCGTGATCAATGAAAGTGTTTACCGACAGATCAAAATGAAAGCGATTGAGGAAGGACGGTCGGTGTCCGATATTACGCGAGACCTGTGGGATGAATATCTACGTAAATGAGTAATTACACACTTATGTAACCTTATGCCTCTCCCCCTCACACCTCCTCCCCGCAATGCGGGCACACCACCCTGTCCAGCATGGCCTCCAGCCCGTCCGATGTCAGTCGGGTGATGGGTTCCCGTTCCGGCCAGACCTTGAGGACCAGCGCCGCAAAGTCTGCGGGATCAGGGCTGTCCATGTCGGCGCCCACCACCCAGGTCGGCAAACCGACCTCCACAATCTTGGCATGGAGACGACGTGCCTGGGTCTCCAGATCCCCGGTCGTGACCGCCCCGGGCGCAAAGACAAGATGGCTCTTGAAGGCCCCGCAGCGCAGGCATGGCATGATCTTGCTGCCCACCACGGCGCGATCACGGATCTCGGGCGGCGGCATCGATGGCGTCCGGGTCGGATCGCTGGGCCCGTATTTGGCCGCAATCGCCTGACTGATGGCATCGACCACCACAGTGAAACGCGCCTCGCGTTGCGCCGCCAGGGGATCGTCGGGTGCGGTGGGGGCCAGGGTGGCATCCATCTGGCTGCGGCCGGTGGTGTGATCAGGGCGCACGATGACCGCCCCCAGCAGGCCCAGCCAGTCGTCGTGGAAGTCGTAGTAGGGGATTCCGTCCGGCATCACCTTGCGGACAGAACGGATGCCGGGCGGCAGGGTGAGGGCCATGTGGGTCTCCTTGGGGAGAGGGGTGCCGAAGTGCAGGACAGTTCAACACCCATGTCGGCTTCTGAATCTGTTTTCATACCGGACTTGCGCGACCGCTGATATCCGGAGCCCTTGGCATCACCATACAGAAAACGCAACAATTCCACAGTTTACAGGACGCTGTGTTCACACCAATTCATAAAATGATACCAATTTTCATATCAATAATTGCTTCTATATCCTAATTTAATTCTATATATCAGTGTCATAAAGACAGACAGTATGGAGACATATCTCATGGCTAAAGAGGCGATTCATCCTGAGATTCTGAAGTCGCTGCGACGGCAGGCCAATCTGTCCCAGACGAAACTGGCCGAGGTCGCGCGGGTCGGCAAGGCGACCATCGCTCGTATTGAGGGCGGCAAAGGAACCGCCAATACCACCACCGTCACCCGGCTGGCTGACGCGCTGGGTGTGAGCCCGTCCGACATGGTTGATGGTCCTGCCAAGACGGTTGATTCCTTTGACCGAGAACGGGAATGTCGGCGCTTGGGATACCGACGTCTGAAAACCATCGTGCGCGAGACCACCGCGCTCTCGTTTCGGATGGTTGAGAAACGCTACGGAATCTCCTGGCAGCAGCAAATCGAATTGGCCCCACTTTTTGCCGCTCTTCTGGCCGAAGGCAGCCTCGCCTGGCGGAAGGAACAACTCGAACAGGCCGAAAAAGCCGCTAACATTCTTGAAGCTGCTGATTGTGGACACCGCTTGTTCGTGGTGGCGGCGGCGCGTGCGGAAGAGGGCGTGGCCGCCGAACAGGAATCCATTGAACAATATGATATTTTCGGGAAAATCACCTGTGACAGTGATCCCTTTCTTGATGACTGGACCGACCCGTTCTCCCGTTATCTTCAGCATCTCGTCAAACACTCAGAATCTATCAAGGTCGTTCCGCACGGCGACGACTCTGACAACGATCATTGGAATTGGGCGACAGCAGTCCGTTTCAAGGATCATGCCAGTCTTGAATACAGCATTGATGCGGCGGAACTGGAACGTCTGACCGGCGGCGACAGATGGGCGATGATGGCGTTAACCCGTTCCCATGTCAAACTTGACGATATCCCGGACAAGCTCATGGGCGAAGACGCGGCGGCGGACCGGATTGCATGGCTTGGACGCCAGGTTCCGCAGAGCGAGATTGAAGAGGCTGAAGCGGAGGATTTGCGGTGGCAGGAATTGCTGTTGCGTGATTTCGGTCCCAACGTGCCCGGCGCAGATCCAAGCGATCACCTGGCTGCAGAGGAGCACAGCAATGGCTGACGACCCACGACCGCCGCGGGTGTCGCCCCGGATCCGGTCCGCCCCGCGCATTCGTCAGGTCTATTGGTGTGATTTCCCGGACGATGCGCAGCTGCCGGAATTCTGGAAACGGCGGCCTGTATTGATTTTTTCGAAACGATCGACTCTGTATGGCAAGGTGATGGTGTTGCCCTTCACGACGAAATCGCAGCCCGATAATGCGCAGGCCGTCCCTGTGACCTCGCCGCTGGACGGGCAGCGCGCCTGGGTGATTTGCGATTACCTGACGACAGTGGCGGTCAGTCGGCTTCACATGCCCGGTCGCGCCGTGCCGAGACTGCCCCCCGATGACTTCAAGCAGATCGTGACACGGGTCCATCGGGAGTTGCCACGACCGGACAGTTGACAAGCGCATTCCCTATGCTGTAGAACTGCCGCATCGACGGCACGGGTCGGACCCGTGACCGCTGCCCGCCCGGCGGGAACTAGATGCGGAGGGATGGCGACGCCATCCCTTTCGTTTGCGCGCTTCCTGTGACATTGGGGCCGATGCGTGCATTTTTGCACAATTCCCGACAAAACGCACTGATTGACCTAAGTGTAGCGGCCTGCAATTATCCGGAGGGGGTCACATTGGCTAGGAAGATAGTAACACCGAACGCGCAGGAGTTGATTAAGACCAGCCGCCAGACTGCACGGGCCCATTTCATGAAGGGTAGCAGCTATTTCAATGCGGACTTTCCTTCATATATCAACTTTGAGCCGATCCTGAATGACGTTGATGACATCTTGACCGATGACAGCGCTAATTTCGGGGAAGCCGCAAGGATCGAGGGAGTCAATTACGAGATCATTGCTAACAAAGACGGGCGACTTTCCTGGCGGCCCTTGGAAATGATCCATCCCGTGATCTATGTCACACTCGTCAATGTGCTGTGTGATGACCGCCACTGGAAAGAGATCAAGGACCGTTTTCGGAGTTTCCAAGGCGGTGTCGTACAGTGCTGCAGTCGGCCGCTCATCTCAACCGGACCCCAAAGTGACAAGGCGGAACAAGTGCGAGGATGGTGGAAGGAGGTGGAACAGGAATCGCTCAAGCATTCGTTGACGTACAGCCATCTTCTCCACACCGATATCACCAACTGCTACGGTTCGCTCTACACCCACAGCATCGCCTGGGCCTTGCATGGGCAGGACAAAGCAAAGCAAGAGAGGCACAACAAAGACCTGCTCGGCAACAAAATTGATTTCCTGATCCGTTCCGGGCGCTGGGGGCAAACCAATGGCATCCCACAGGGATCCGGTAGTGGGTCAGTTTGAAATTTGACGTGCGCGATCAAGCATTTTACTTTGGATCGGTATGGCTAGGACAGTTGCAATTTTGGCAGTAAGCATTCTCACCGCTTTCTCGGCGGTCAGTCAAGAGCTTAAACCTTTGCAAAATATAATTTCAAAAGCTGACCCGGTCTATACTGCGACGCGCTGTGCCGCTCTATACATGGCCATAGGTAAGTGGTTTGGGCAAGAACGGATGGGAGACGAATTGTGGCAAAAAACGATGTCTTCCTGGACATGGTTTTTGGAGGCCGCCGTGCATGCAGGTCATCCAGAAAACGGAGGTACAATCGAAAATTATACGAATATTGTTGTTCGCGATGCGTTTAATATTGCTTCCCTTTACCAATCTCGCATGGAGCAAAACTATGCAGCAACCGGGCAGGGATTTGGTGAAGATTCTTTGATCAATAGTGATCTTGATTTGTGCAAGTTAACCATTGAGGAATAACATTATACGGAGAAGGGCGGCCAGACATGCCACCTCTCTCCCGCCGTCACCCACTTTCGGGCATAACCCAACCCAAGCGACCCAATACTTACGAGAAGCGAATTTCAAACTGAATCACTACCGAATATTGGGTAGTGTCTCGGTTTGAAATCGTCGCAATGACGAAACCGGGCGACCCGCAGGCCGCCCCGTGTGGATGGTGTCTGATGCCGGCCTGCCCGTCGCGCCGCCCCGCGGCACCGTCTCTAGCGGCTGACGCAAAAGGCCCGTCTAGCGCCCGATTGTGTTGGGGGTGCAGAGGATACGAGACACCCCCGAACCGGCCGCTCTACGGGCCTTGTCTCGCGCGATAGACCGTGCGGCCCGGCCGCGTCACTGGTTGCCGCCGAGCAATCCGCCGCCCGGCCCGACCCGCGCACAGCCCCTGCCGCCCATGAACAGGAAGTAGGTGCTGCCTGCCGCTGTATACCCCCGTCCACGTGCAGGCGTGATGACCTGAACGACCAGTTCGCCGGGGCCCTGGTTGATGTTGTTGGCATTGCGGTTGCTCCAGATGTGGGCCCCGGCCTTGGGCCGCACCTCGACGATGTTCTCGCCCAGCGCCCCGCCGGCGAAGGTCAGGGAATCTCTCCCGCCAAGCACATTCTGCCATGCATTGCTGTTCACTTCCGGCGTGCGCCACTCCCAGTCGGTGAACTCGGCACCGGCGCGGTTTGTATTACGTGTGCTCAGAAATTTGACAGTCGTGAAACTTTGCCGCGTCACGTTGGGGTTGCTGCTTGACAGGATCACCTTGAAGCGGCCCAGCGTGGCGTGGTCACCGCAGCCGTCCACGACGATGTTACCGGAAACCGGCGCAAGTCGGAGGGTGCAGGTGTTGGTGGTGCATTGCGGCGGCGGTGGCGGCAACTGCGCCTGCGCACTCGTGGCCAGAACCAGGGCGACCAGTGCGGCCGCCAGCAGGGCAGCGAGACAGGCGGGGAGCGCCGCCGTGAGCCGTGTCAGGGGGGGGGGGGGGGGGGGAACGTTGCATGGGGAATTCCTCCAGTTGTGAGATGGCTCCCTATTTCACCTTTGCCTCGGCAAAGGCAAGAGAAAATTTCAAAGTGAGACACTACCCACTTTTCCCGGTCCCATCACCAAATCTCACCGCATGGGACCCGCATTCGCCGTTATTTCAGCGCCCGTGCCAGAAATGCCTGTGTCGCGGGATGGCGGGGCGCAGAGAACAATATTGTTGGCGGTGCCTCCTCAAGAATCCTTTTGCCGTCAAGAAAACAGACTTTGTCGGCAGCTTCGCGCGCAAACGCCATTTCGTGGGTCGCCAACACCATCGTCATCCCGCTGTCCTTCAACAGCCGCAGAACATCCAGAACCTCACCCACGAGCTGAGGATCGAGAGCCGATGTAATTTCATCAAACAACATCAATTCCGGTTTCATCGCCAGGGCACGAACAATTGCGACGCGCTGCTGCTGCCCTCCTGACAGTTGGTCCGGGTAATGGTCCAGATGACCGTCGAGACCAAAACGCTGGAACAGCTCACGGACTTCATCCCGCAATTCGTCACACGACCGGCGATAAACGCGGCGCGGTGCCAGCATCACATTGTCCGCTGCAGTCATATGGGGAAAAAGGTTATAGGCTTGAAAGACAATTCCTATCCGCCTGCGCACATATTTGGGATCAAGACCGGGGACCGCAATATCCTCACCGTCGAGGAAAATCTCTCCCTCGTCAATGGATTCAAGCAGGTTGATGCAGCGCAGCAATGTCGACTTCCCCGATCCAGATGCCCCGATCAAACAGACCAGCTGACCTGTTTCAACCTCAAGATTCACCCCATCGCAAACCGTGTCATCACCAAACGTCTTGACGACATTACGGAGCTCAAGTTTTGCCATCAACTGCGCTCACGATTCTGCCGTGCCAACAGGTGGTCAGTGTAGCGCGTGGCAGGAATTGTGATGCAGAGAAAGATGGCGGCCGCACCCATATAGGGAGTAAAATTGGCGAGCAGCGACTTGTAGACGCCCGCCTGTCGGAAAATCTCAACCGGACCGATGAATGAAAGCAGGGCAACATCTTTCTGAAGAGCAATCAACATGTTCATCTGCGCCGGAATTACGCGCCGGATGGCTTGTGGGAGGATCACAAAACGCAGGCTGTCATGATCGCTGAGGCCGAGTGACAGGGCAGCGGCACGCTGGCTTGCATGCACTGATTCGATGCCTGCCCGGAAATTCTCTGCAACATAGGCGGAGTACGTCAGAATCAACGCAAGTGATCCCCAGATATAGGGTGAATTCCAGGGACGCGGGAGGCCAAGTCCGGGAATGCCAAAGCCGATAAGATAAACCGTGAGAATGACCGGTACACCTCGAAAAATATCGGTAAAGGCCGCGCCAAAAATTCGCAGTGGAAACAAGGCGGCACTCCGTACATCACGGGACAGGGCGATCGCCATCCCGAGGAGCGCAATCGCGGGTGCACATCCAGCAAAAATCGCCACATCAATCAAAAAGGCGTTGAGCAGGCCAGGGAAAGTGCGGACAAAAATATCCCAGTTAAAGAAGCTCGTCTGGACGCGATCCCATCCGGGGGCCATGGGTGTCAGGATGATGACACTGATGGCCACCACTGCCGTACTGACAGTCGCAATCGTCAATGATCGGCGCCGCTGCCGTTCTTCATAAATCTGTCGGCGTGTATTGCCCGGACCCGTCGCCTTCTCCGTTCCCGAAGCCATCTCTTCCGTTGTTGCGGACTTATCCATATCAGTCAATCAACGGGACCCCGGTCGTCTGTTGCAGCCATTCCGCCTCAATCGCAGCAAGTTCCCCGCTCGCCGTCAACTTTTCGAGCGCTTCATCGACGCAGTCCTTGAGCGCACTATCTTCTTCCATCAACAATCCGAACAGATCAGGATTGTCTCCGCGATCGGCGGGGAACTGTCCGACCACGGTCGAACCTTCGATCATAACGGCGCTGAGAAACAGGGCCGTGGGCAAATCAAACAGAGCCGCATCGATCTGGTTGGCCATCATGGCTGCATTGATGTCGGCATTGTCCCCATAGAGAAGCGGGGCAGAGCTGGGTTTGATCACTTCACTGAGTTTTGGGACCGCGGTGGTCGTGCCAACAGCACCCCATTTCAGTTCACGCAGCTCTTCGAGTGTCGGCGCGACGTCGATTCCCGGTGCCGCCAGAACTGCCATCGGTGACGCATAATAAGGTTCTGAGAAGTCAACAAACTCATCGCGTTCTGACGTGATCGAATATTGCTGGATGTTGAAATCAAAATTCTTTGTTCCCGGTTGGATCGCCTCGTCAAACGAGGTGCGAACCCAAATCACATCATCGGTGGCAAAACCCATTTCCCGCGCCACGGCATAGGCCACAGCTGCCTCATACCCTTGTCCACTCTCGGGTGCGTCGTTCAACACCCATGGAAAATAGGCCGGATTGCCCGTAGCGATGGTCAGCTTCTCCGCGGTCATGGTTTTTCCGGCCGCACAGTGACCATCCGCAAACACCGATGAAACAAATATCGGAACTGTCAGTAGCGTGGCGAATAACATTTTCAACATGACATGGGTCCTTCAATTGAGGTCTAAATGAAGATGAATATTAGAGAATCAGTTGCGCAACGGAAACAGGTTTCTGTGTCACCCTGTTGGCCACTGCAACGGCGCAATTCGGAAAATCCTGTGCGGGCACCTCCCGCGCGCTGGCTGCGGCCATACCGTGCATCCGAGGACAATGACTGGTCAGGACAAAACGGGATTTCCCCATCTGCCTGCAGTGGTATAGAAATGAATATGTTTGACTGTGAAAAAACGAGAATGAGGTTCATGGATATTCTGCGTCTGATCTTATTGACCGCGGCCACAATTCTTGTCGCCAGTCACAGCCAGGCTCAAGTTGAACTCTTTTTTGACCCGACAAACAGGGATGGCCCTGTCGTGGTCAACGCCGGAAAAGCGGTTTTTGAACGAGAGGCTGGAGTCACCACATTTACGGATGGTGTCAAAGTGACACATTCAGATCTTGTCCTGACATGCGAGCAAGCCATCGTCAAAACAAGCGCCTCCGGCGATAGTGACATTGCCGAGATCCGTGTCGATGGCAATGTTCGTATGACTAACGAGGGGAGCGTCGCAACCAGTGCATGGGGAGTTTATCTTGTCCCCGAGGGGCGAATTGAAATGCATGGCGGCGTGCGCATCGAATCTCCATCCTTTACACTCTCCGGTCCGGCCTTTTTTTACGATCTGAAAACCGGTCAGGGAATACTGGAAGAAGGGACTGCAGCCGATGTCCGGATTCCGGGCGGATAATGCCAGCACATCACGAAATGCAGCAGGAGCACAATCAACAGGGGCTGGTCGTCAACAATATCTGCAAGGCTTTCCGAGGCCGTGTCATTGTCAATTCGGTCAGTCTGCACGTCAACCCGCGGGAGATCGTGGGGCTTTTGGGGCGAAATGGTGCCGGCAAGACCAGCAGTTTCTACACCATTGTCGGGCTTGTGAATCCGGATTCCGGGACCGTTTTGCTGGACGGTGTCGATATCACGAAATTGCCGCTTTATCACCGTGCGCGCCTGGGAATCGGTTATCTACCACAAGAAGCATCGGTCTTCCGTGGACTCACGGTCGAAGAGAATATCCTGGCCGTCTTGCAACTGTGCATGCGGGGACGGATGGCACGACAGACCCAACTTGAAAAGCTGCTCTCAGAGTTTTCAATTGAAACAATCCGATACAGCAAGGCGGGAACCCTATCAGGCGGCGAGCGCCGCCGCGTGGAAATCGCAAGATGCCTCGCTTCCAACCCGAAATACATTCTTTTTGATGAACCCTTTGCCGGCATTGACCCAATCGCCGCCCGCGATATCCGCAACCTGGTCTTCCATTTGCGGGATCGGAATGTCGGGATCCTGATCACCGACCATAACTGGCGAGAGACCCTGGACCTTGTGGAACGGGTCTATGTCCTTTCCGAAGGTGTTATTCTTGCCGAGGGAACCCCTGCTGAGGTGCTTGGCAATGAGAATTTCATTCGCGGATACTTGGGATCTGACGATGAGGTTGAATGACCGCCCTCTGGCTTGGCATGTTGACGTGTGACAAGAGCTGCTGCCTTGCCTAAACTTGTGTCAAAAGTGAGAGATTGAGCGGGAAGGACCAGGGCTGGACATGGAAATACAAATCAGCGCACGACATATTGATGTCAGCGATGGGTTACGCCGTCATGTCGATCAGCGTTTGCGCACACTGCTGGACAAATTCGCTGCACGACCGACCGAGGCAGCCGCGACGTTTGCCGCAGAAGGTCAAAGTCAACGATGTGAAATCACGGCCCATCTGTCGACCGGGTTGACAGTGCAGGCCCGATCTACAGCTGGCGAAGCCGGTGCGGCGTTTGACCTGGCTTGCGACAAGCTGACAAAGCAACTGCGCCGGTACAAGCGTCGGCTCAAGAACCACCACCGATCACGCACGTCGCCTGTGACCTATTCCGATGCGATGTCTTCCATACTGGCTGCGTCTGAGGAACAGAATGATGAGAACGGCGGTGAGGATTTGCAGCCGGTCATCATTGCCGAGATGGAAACCCGGATCCCAACTCTCACTGTTGGCGAGGCCGTCATGCAAATGGAACTTGCCGAAACAACCATGTTGCTGTTCCGCAATCAGGCCCATGGCCGACTCAATCTCGTTCATCAGCGAGAGGACGGAAATATCGGGTGGATTGATCCCCAGTTCAGTGATTGATTGGTGGACTTGCAATGGCGCATATCACCGCGATCAAGGATGTCATCAACCGCGATTCCATCCTGATTGAAAAAAAGACCTTCAACAATATTGATGCGCTTTTTACGGTCATTGCCGATACAGCCGTTACCGCTCATCAGCCTTTAGCGGCGAAGAGCCACCATCCTATTCCGTCAGAACAATTACAGCGTTCTTTGATGAAAAGGGCCACGAAATATCCGTTCGGAACCGGTGGCGGTCTGCTCCTTCCGCTCGCAGAGATCAATGAGGTGCACGAATTCTTCGCTGTATTCGTCAAGTTGACAGCGGGTCAATCAATCAAGGGGGCACCCGACGGAGAACTGGTGGATCTGGTCTTTGCGCTCTTTGGGCCCCGCGACTCGCACCGCTCCGATCTCCGGCTTCTCGCGACCATGGCTCTGGCTCTCTCCAACAGGGACTTGCGCGGTGAACTGCGAGAGGCGCGTACCATTGAACAGATTTATCAGGCGCTTATCAGCCCGATACCGGCATAGCATGACTGCGTTCAGAATCTTCATTTCCGTGTGTCGAAGACGCCGGAATTGCGCTGGTTTCATGTACCTCTCATCTGAATTCTCATCCCAGGCGGGCCTCTTCTCGGATTGATTGAGGCGCCCCACCTGTTCATCCCGACTCGCAAACAGATGGTGTCAACCCCACCAAATCGCCGGAATGTGGTCTCGTGACGTGGGGTCCAGCCAGATATCCTGCCCTGTGCTTCCCCCAGCCTCATCACCCGCCGTGCACGAATGCAGAGAGGAAGGGCGGGGAAGGCCCCGCCGTGCTCGGAACCGTCTTGACGGGACAGGGGCTGCAAACCCCCTACAAAGGACGCCCAAAGTCAGCCACAAGCTGACTGCTCTCTGAACACGCAAGGGATCGTCACCCGCATGGGCGGAGACAGCACTGGCTCCGGGTACAGCCGAGAGCCCGATCCTGCGTCGCTGGAAGCTATGCAGGGCGCGCCCAATAATCAGTCAGAAAATTCCGGTCAGGCACGCAAAGTATCAAATTTCGATACTTTGCGCGCGCGGATCAGACGCTCACGCCTGCTCCCGCACCAGGCCGTCCAAATCTTCCAGACGCAGCCGGTAGCGGATGACGTTACCTTCATGCAGCCCGCGCACCTGCTCGCCGACATAGGCGACCACACCGTCCCTGTCGTCTTCGGGAATATCGGCGGCAGCGGCCAGATCACACACGGCATCCGCATCAAACGCTTGAAAGTCCAGCACACAGCGCCGCACCGCTTCCCGCACAAACTCACGATAGGCGAGTGCTGCTTTTTCTGGGGTTTCGACCTCCGCGCGCAGCACACGATATTTCTCCGCAGAGGCAAGATAGGCGTCGATATAGACCTCGCGCAATAGTGCGACATTGTTAAGTTCATAGACGCCGATCAGCCCGGCTAGATAGTCGCCGTCATCCATGGTCAGGAATGGCATGGGGGCAAGATCAGCTTTCAGCAGCGGGATAATCGCGGCGACCCGCGAGGTGCGCTTGTTGATATCAACGAAGGCCTGCAGATACGGAATGTGAACGAGCAGGAAGAAGGACTGCTCGAACGGATCGTCAATCTCCGCGGCCTTGGCTAGCAAAATATCAAACTCTTCATCAATGCTGACCGCATCATCCAGCGGACGGTAGCTTGAATGGGTGATCACGACCGCACCGACACGTAGCCGTCCGGCCATGCCGGGATCGGCCAGAAGGCCATCGGAAAGGAAAGCGTGGATGCCGAACAGATCGACACGGCGCAGCGCGATCTCATCGAGATTTTCGACGACATACTGGATGGCCTCTTTGTGATTGAGGATCATCAGCGCTTCTTTACGGTCTTTGCCCGCGGCCTCTTCGCCGTAGCGGATCAGCTTTTCTGTCTGGAGAATGTCATAGGTGTTGCCTTCCATCCGCGAGGACGCCCAGGACAGATCGACCAGAAGCTGCTCCAAAATACGGCGTGCGTAAGTCCCTGCTTCTATCGGTCCGCCGACCGGCTGTCCGGCCTCGTGCAAGCGCGCCTGATCCGCCTCCGGCAGATAGAAACTTTTGTTTGGCACATAGGCATCCAGGAATTCACGGCGGTAATTCACCGGCGTGCGCCGATTGTACGGTATGCTCAAATGCGCGCGCACGACTGCCGCCCCGGCAACCGTGTAACCGGTCGCAGGCCCTCTGCCCGAGATTTCAAGCCGCCCTTCATCCACAAGACGCCGTAGCGCCCGCCAGACGGTCGAGGGATCATTCTGCGGAGACACCGCACGGCGAATGACCGCACGGCCCGCACCGGGATTCTCCGCTATATAGGCCAGATAGGCTTGATCAAAATCCGCCATGCAACGATCACTGTGCCTTTCACAACGTTGACCTCCTTATAATACAATAATTTTCCAAAATTCACAACAAATCGTTGCGTATAAATTGCAACGATACCACGCAGCCGTGAAACGACTCACTATCTGAGATATATAGACTCTCAGGGATTCCGCTCAGATCGTTGCGGGCATTCTGCAACGATTACATCGGAGAAGCTACATAGGAGTGCGGGAGGGCGCAGCCTGCTTTGTCAGGCGCGAAAGATTTGCGTGAAGAATGCAACGCACATCGTCTCGACCAATCTGCCAAAGCTCCGCACGTCCTGTCTCGGCGCCAGCGACATCCCAAGGAAATCGCGAGTGGCTTTCAAATGTCGCAAAGGGTCCATCGGTCCCGTCAGAACGCGCGCACGTGGCATCCGTGAAACAAACTTATGGCCCCGCTCATCGGCCAGCATTGCAGGACCAACGCTGAACCAGCAGTGGCAATCGACCGCGCGGTCGAGTTCCTTGTTGCTCCCTGAAAACCAGTGCCGCACGGGTGTTCTGGAGCACGCAGAGAACTCGATCCGCTCAAGCCACCGCACAGGTAACCTCAAGACTATCGAAGAGATTGAGAACTTGAGGTTTGACATACGGATCCGTTCGGCCTTTGACCAGTCCGCCTATCGGTGAAATCCTCCCGTTCCCAGAAAATGTGCCCTTCTGCCTCGATGGTCATTTCAGGTCTCGGGTCAAACTTTCGTGACGTATCAGATCCTCTCCTTCCGGTTCATGCCGCGCGCCAAAATCGCATCGCCTGGATGTCTGGCGACCGGAAACCGCTCAATGCGCTGGCCAACCCGCCACAATGTGAGGTGGGCGCATATCTCACACTGAATTGTCAAGAGCAGAATGGGCCGCGTGGAGACAAAGCCTGTCCTTTGGGTCGCATCGTTTCGGTCACAGACAACCTGATCTGTCTGTTATGTTGATACGGTGCGCCGACTCCGGTCGGTCTCACAGCGATAATCTCAACTGGCCCTTCCGGTGCCCGGCTGACGGGCACGAAATTCCGCCGCCAACTCCTGCGCGAGATGACCAGACATGTGATTGACAGACGGGTGGGTGCGCATTGCCGAATGCCTTGCCGCGCGCGCCTCGATCTCCGCCTTGGCCGAGCCACCAGGAAAACGTGCGGCGAGAATTGAGCGCGCCGCGCGCGAACCCAGCAACTCTGTCAGGTCCGTGCGCAAGGCCGAATCTTCGGGAACCGTCGACAATGCCCAGAGCTCATTGGCACCGAGCGTGAGAACAAGCTGTTGGCGCGCAACCCCCTTTTTATGCCGAATGACAGCAAAAAGCGGCGCACCATCGGAAGTCGGTCCATTCAACCGGTTGCGGATCATATCCTTGTCGGTCTCGCTCAAACCAAAACTCTGTGCCAGCTTTTGCGCAGAAGCCTCGGATGGCGCATCAAATATCAGGATTGTCGAAGCCACATCGAGAATCTCATTGCCAAAATCACCTGGCAATTGAGAGGCAAGGGCTATCCGAACATTGTTTTTGCGTCCCTCGCGGATATCTTGCAGAACCTGTCGCCGGAATCCCACCTGACCCCCAGTGCGATGAAATTCATCAATGCAGATCAGCTTCGGGATCTGTCGGTTCAACCTGGTTTGCGCGATATGAAACCGCTGATACTGCGGTGGACAATTTCCCAGTTCGATGGCTTGCGTGATCTCATCCTTGTCAACCAGCCAATTGCCAATCATTGCCTGTCGCGCCAACATGAACATAAGTGATGTCTGACACTGTGCCGCAGGACCGCTATTGCCTCCAGCCACCTCTTCCAGGTCAAGGGCTGTGATTCGCGCAGGACCAATATCGAAACGCGTCGGGGCCGCCATAATACAAAAATCCCTGATGGCCTCGGCGATCCGGCGATGGAACGCTTTGATCACCGGTTCATCACCCGTTTCGGCAGTGGCATCCGAATAGAGAGAGGCAATATGACTGCAACAACTGGCCGTGACGAGATCCGAAAGTACGGGCACGGCGAAAGTCTGGGCGCGTGAGGCGGCTTCAATGAAACCCTCACGAAACAGGAAGTCCGTCACTTCCCACCAACATCTGTCTCCTGACCCGGCGAATCCGGCCTCGACCAATGCGCGATCCACCTCCGGTGCCTCACCTCTGACATATCCCTTGGGATTCTTCGCATCAGAAAGCGTGTCGAACACCTGGTCCAGCGATGCTGATGCCAATCCGGAAATGGGACATGTACCGAAAGCTTCACCTGCACTGCACAGGATAGCCAGGAAATTGACCATGAAAGACCTGCCAGAAGACAAGGGGCGACGCATCCCCAATGGCGTGTCAAACGGATTAATCGCATGTTCTGGTGTCATGCGAAGCTTGCGGTGAACCGCCTCGTGACGGCGATGCACTGGCAATGAATCGTGGACCAGATCAACAAATCCCTGTGCCGAACGCCCAATGTCAATCGCTGCGATCAGCGGCAGTTTTTCCTCCATGAGGGGTCCCATACGGGGTGATGTCAGGCACGCACGGTTGATCGCATGCATGGCGACTGACTTTCCTGACCCGGGAGTCCCGCAATAGATCTCGGCCCAACTGTTTTGAAGCGAAGATCCCGGCTGATAAGGCCACATCTTGCCATCTTCGGTACGAAAAATCACAGATCCTTTCGCCCACGGACTTGCCTGGCGGGAAATTGGCAGCATGGCGAGGGCAGCAGACAGCGGTGCAGCGGCAGCTGGCGCAGTCGATTCCGGCCCAAGCCCTGCTGATGTCGACAAAACGGTGGCGAGAGGATCAGCCGAGAGGCTGTCGGTCGACAAATTCCCCCATTGCTCCGCTGCCCGTTGCAGGATTGCCACGCGGCGACGCAGTTCTGCTTCCTCGGCAACCCGTGTCCAGGTCGCAAAGGAAATCCGCAACCGAATAATCGTATCCCCCGCACCGTCAATCTCACGCAAAGCCGCAACCGCGTTCCGGATTCGGACATTGCGCACAGGAGCGGCAAAGGCGAATAAACGTGCGATCTGTTCCTTCAGGCGTATCGCTTGCAACCCTCCCGGTTCAATGAGAAATCGGCAGCGCCAGGACATCGGCGAAGGAGATGCCATGGTCTCGCTCACCAATTCATCGAATGGCGTAAGGATTTCAGGTGCAACCGTGACATCAAATCCGGAGAAGATTGCATCGCCAATGCGTACCGTACGCGCATTCAGAACTTGCGTATCTTCGGTTGCCAATTGGCGGTCGAGACTGGGCGGCGCAAAATTTGCGAAACTCCGCAAGCTCATTTCGGCTTCGCTGGACGGCATCATAACAGTTGGAAGCGCCGTGTTCGTGCGAACACACAGGTGAAGCGGCAGTACCGGCATCCAGTCGTACTTCCAAGGTGCCGAGAAGGGATAAAGGCTGGCGCGGATTTCACGCAAGGAGTCAGTGACATCCAGGATGTCGGCTTGACGTCCGCGGGCATGTAAATCGCGGCAGATGGCCTCTGTCAGCGTGACATGACGCGCGGCCATATCATGCATTTCAGAGGAGGCTGTAACCCGCGCAAACAATTGCTCTTCCGGACGGATTTGCCGATCGAACCCCAATCCACCGGTCATATTCACGGCTGGCCGCGTGTAGATGACGGACAAACAGGATTCACCATTCACCACGCCCGACAGTTTCGCCTGTGCAGCGTCGAGAATGTCCGCAAGGTCCAGTTGAAGACCACGACAGTGACGGCGTTGGAGATCGAAAACCTGTTCCAGTTGGCGACAACTCGCCGCTGGATCTCGTGAAAAAATGAATTCAATCGCATGACCGGGTCGCGACAGCAGCGGGGCCAGGGAAATCCGCAATCCATTCGCAACCGCGGCAAGATCATCTGCATTCTCATGGCGCATGGAACCACCGATGCAGATGACCGACACCAGGGATCCATCCTTCAGGGTCAATGTCTGGGCATCATCGGCCGACTCGAGGCGAATACGTTCGGCGAGACTCGACCCACCGAAGAGGCCAGTCACATCGAAGAGCATCAGGAGGAAAGTCTGCTCAAGGCAGCAGACAGTGACTCGATCTGTGATTGACGCCCGTGTTTTTTGTCGGCAATCAGATCCATGCGCCGCACCAGCCCGCAGAGTCCAAGTTGCGACGCAACCGCCAACAGCAAATCTTCTTGTGCCCCGCCGTACAAATCAGCCTGCGTCAAAAGACGAGCCCCCTGGAGTTTCAACTGACGCGCCGCACCTGCTGACAGATGCATCCCGCATTGCCACACGGAATCGACAACGGCTGCTGCATCTGTGCATTCACCGTTCACGCCGACAGTCACTGTGCCGGCAACCGCGGCGCGTACGTCGCCGCCGGCTGCCTCGATTGCAGCGATCGCTTGAAGACAGGCAATACGATCACTTGCAGCGTTCCATACGGCTTCCATCGATGTTGGACGAGAGTGTCTCCGGGATTTGGAGCAGGCGGCGCGGGTCAGGTTTTCCGCTGTCAGATTTGCTGACCAGGAACAGGCTGCGCCCTGACGTCCCCGACAGGCCTGTTCAAGTCCCCGCGCAAGGCGAGCAAACAGATTTTTCTCCAGGGATTGACGGCGGCGGGGACCGGCGTAGGCCTCGGCTGCAAAAAACGTGCCGGCCCGCCGCAGGCCAACCAGTTCGGGAAGCGTAAACCAACTACGTCCCCAACTGGAATCTGTTCCCCTCAACCATGATTGAACCCATGCCGCACTCACCAGATCATGCGCTTGAAACATTCCCCGCAGAATGACGGGCCGTTGCAGTTTCAACAGCCTGCGCTGGAGTGAATCGTTCAATTCAGTCACGGCTTCCGGCAATTCGATTTCGTTCCATGGGCCGTGTCCCGGAACAGGATTCCGCGCCAATTGCCGCAAATATGTGAGAGGCGGATAGCGTAGCGTAAAAACATATTGATGACGATCAAATGCTGTGTCCATGCGCATGCCAAAAAGATGCATATGCCGGGACGACTGGACCAGCCATGAATTGATCGGCACAGAATTCCTGAGCACTGGCCAGACTATATCCCCAATGCCCTTGGCCAGACTGGCGCTGCTGAACAGTTTTGACTCTGTCCTGCTGATTCCAGAACCGTTTGCAGACTTAAATTCATTGAGCGCGTACGCCGTCAGGCGGATAACCCGCGCACTGATTTCAGCGAGTAACTGTATCTCACCCGATGTGGGTTGGCCCGTCAGGCCAAAATCTTGTCTGATCTGCCGCCAGGTCGCGCCGATCCAGCCATCACTATGGACGATGCGATCACGCTTCCCGTGAGTCAGCCTGAGCGCATCCGCTGGCGGGAGGTCGGATAACCAAAACCCACCTGGAAACAGATGCGGCGGGCCGAGATAACTCTTCCCTGATCGGGTGACTGACAGTCGCATCCTGTCCTGTGTGACCAGGGAGACACCCGGATTCAACGGTGGTCGCTGAATGATGCTTCTCATGGTCCGGTTGAATCTTCGACAAGCCGGGTGAGTCGTGCGGCTGATGATTCGGCATGCCAATGTTGGACGGATAAGGCCTGGGCCTTGGAGAAGAAGTCCCCTTGTCGCCACTGGCCAAAATCAGCGGCTTTGCCGACAGGGTGATTGAGCATGCGTTCGACAGCCGTCGGCCAGAACCGGACAATCCGGTCCAGACTTGCAACAATCCGGGAAAATTCGGCCTCGGCCCTCAACCGCTTGAGGGCAAACAAGGCTTCAATCAACCCACCGGCATGTGCGGTGCCAATAATGCTGGCGAGGATGCGCTCGCGACGTTTGGCATCCACAGCGATGGCGCGTGCTGCTCCCCGCAATTCCCCGAAGACTGCCGACTCATTTTCATGCATGGAGAAGAGAAGAACTTGCCATGCCATCAGCGTGAGTGCCCTCTGAGACATCGCGGGTGCCCAGATGATGCGAAGTCGCCCCCGATTGGCGGCCCATCCCGCATGATGAAGATTATGACAAAATTGACAGATTGTCCGCAGATGAGCCGCATCGCAAGGCTGATGACTGCGGATATGGTCAACCTCCATAAATCCGGTCAGTCGAATTCCACATTCATGACATGTCCAGTCATCCCGCAGAAAACATGCATTCACGGCATGTGGCATCCTGCCAGCAAGCATGGCATGCGCACGCGCACCAAGAACCAGTGCGCTCAATGGCGTGTTCATGATTGCGTGAAGAGTCAGCCCTTGAACCTAATTGATATTGCGCAGGGTCCCGTCCACCGAGACATTGGTTGCTCCCGTACCAAACAGCGAGCCGATACCGACACCCAATGTCGTGGGGACCGCCACCAAAGCCGCGCCGACGAAGACAAGCGTGAATGCAGTCGACAAACGGGCAGAAGGATCATTCGGATTCTGCGAATGCTGGCGAAACTTCATGAGCCCGACGATTCCGATACAAATTCCGAGAAGGAAGGCCGCCGCACCGATTAAATCGGCGATGTCACCGGCCTGTGCCTGCAATCCGGCCGCCATATCCCCAATATCGGTGACTTGTGCGCCTGCCGCTACCGGCACCAACACAAACAGAAAGATCACGAACCGCGTCATCAAAATGGTTCCTTTTTCGTCATCGGCACCGACGATGGCGCCATTCATCATGCCGTCATGCTATTGAAATGCGAAATTTCAGCGGACCCTCTCACCATCATGGATTCATTCTTGTGGGAATCCATGGGCTGCCCCGAGAGTGAAGCGGCGGAAAGAAACCTGTTATGACAGGGCGGTTGCACCGCAAGACGCCCCTCTAGCATTAATGTATTTTGTTTGTTTGTGTTATGTTCTGTCTCGGCTATTATATGTTCGCGTCTCGCGATGCGGACGAATCCCATACGCAAGGCCCCTCACTGCAAGACATCGGGGTTTCTCCTCGGATAGAACAAGGATACATCTATGCAATTGATTGAGAATAGCAGCAATTCATCTGTTCACCGCCGGTCCCAGCGACATTTAAAGGGCATCGAATGGTCTGACAGGGACATCAATATACTGATTGACGGATGGAAAAACGCGGATTCATTTTGCAAGATTGCCAGACGGATTGGTCGCACCAGCCAATCTGTGGCCATCAAGGCTTGTCGCATGGGTCTCACATCCCGTCCCTACTGGAATGACGAATATCTGGCCAATGCCCGGCGACGAGGCAGGTCCCGCAAATGCCTGATGTGTGGCGGAACCTTTTTCTCCGAGGGATCAGGAAATCGAATTTGTGAGAATTGCAAGAAGCGCAGTGGGTGGAATTCAGGTGGAGACCTTGCCGGTCCTGTCACTTGAATCAAGTCTATCATTCCCTTTCTTTGACATCGGTCATCGCAACACGCATGCGACGATGCCAAGGAATAAGGCACGCCTCGTTCGCGGCAGAATTCGAGGCAGGTGATGTGAAATGACCCGCGCTTCGCGACCGGATGGCCGGCACGGGGCATCAGCCGACATTGCTGCCATCAAGACAGCACTGTCGTTGCGATCAACAATAGAACAATTGGCCGGAGTTCAATTTGTCGGCCATGGGGCGCATCTGAAGGCATGCTGTCCATTCCACCAGGAGAAGACGCCGTCTTTCTTCGTGGATGAAGCGGCAGGACGCTACAAATGTTTTGGTTCGGGTTGCGGCAAGGGTGGCGATGTCATCCAGTTTATTGCCGACTGGCATTCGCTGAATTTCAGGGACGCCCTGTCGCTTGCCCGGGAGATGTCAGGCTTGCCGGGGCCGAATATACCCCATTCCGTGACCGGCCATGGGCAATCGACAGATTCGCTTGTCTGGTCACGTATGGTGCCGTCCATGCAACAGCCGGACCGACCACCGGGATCATCAACTCAGCTTACACCCATTCCTCCCCGTGTTGACCTGCCTGCTCCCGGTCAAACCATTGTTGTCCGGGATGACCAGCGCAAAGCTACTTATCGCGTCTGTCCAACGCATGTTCACGTCTACCGCACGATCAACGGAGATCCTCTATTGCTGGTTCTGCGCGCCGCCAAAGCAGACGGTGGCAAATTCTTCATGCAGGCCCGTTGGGACGACACGTGCTGGAAGTTGGCCCGATTTGATCGCAGTCTGGCCAAACCTGTCTATGGAACTGAAGACATACCTGCATGGTCCCGTACCGGCCACAATCTGCTGATCGTGGAAGGTGAGACCACACGCGATGCGGCAGTCCAACTGGTGCCGCCTTCTTCCGGTTGGCTGGTCCTGACCGCGATGGGCGGTGCCAATGCTGTCGGCCGCGCCGACTGGAGTCCATTGATGGCTGAACTTGCCCGCCGTCAACGGGTCGATCCGCGGCAATATGCAGTCGTCATTTGGCCCGATGCTGACGGGGTGATCCGGGACCGACATGGCCACAGGGTGGATCCACAAGCTGCCTTTTGCCAAAATGTGCGCGATTCCATTCGCAAATCTGCACGGCAACATGCAGACCTGGACGGGAGACTGACATTTGTCCGTGTGAGGCCTCCCCCATCCGTTCCCAGATCATGGGATATCGCGGATGCCGTGAAAGACGGATGGAACCGGACGCAGCTGCTGTCTCAGATTTCAAATTATGCTGTCGACATGAGCGAACGCGACAACCCACCTGAGGTCGAACAACCGACACCTTGCCCTTGAGAGAACAGGCTCATTGACGTGCTGTATGTCCTGACACGACTCCTGATGCCAACATCTGCACCCCAGAATTGACCTGTTCACAGTCTGTCATTGTGATGGGGGATAGGGACATTCACTTTATTGAAACGGTGAAATGCGCAGGAATTCCCGCGCATTGATTTTCTGCTCTGATTTCAGTGGGTGAGTTCTTTGCGAAAATATTTTTTGCAAGCTCTTCGACGTGTCTTGGCCGTGCCGGTTGATTCGCTTATGGTTGCCCGCAACAACGCACACGATCACGCCGTGTCGTGCCCCCAAAAACAGTGCGCCATCTGCAAAAGATGGGTGTGATGATTTCCAAATTACGTCAGGTGTTTCAGAAAATTCCGAACCCGGTCGCATCGCGTGGTCTCACCGTGATGGATTGTCTGAGGGCGGCCGTCGCTCAGGATCTCACATGTATCTGTCAGGGACAGGCATAATGCAGGTGGTTGACCGGTGCGGCGCAAAGACTTAGTTTGCGGTGATGAGTGAGACACCCGACATCGACGATCTGGCCCGACAGATCGCACGGCTGGAAGGTGAGATCACAGCCGTCAGAGCGGAGACGAACGCCATGGAATCACGCATTGATGCCCGACTCGCCGGAATGGAAGCAGCAGCAGCCAAGCGGGAAACGGAGGCTGTCAAACGGGAAACGGAGGCTGTCAAACGGGAGAAACAGCAACTTCTGGCGATTGCGGGCCTGATTGCCCTCGCCACCACCATTCTGGGTTTGTGGCTGGGAGGATAAATCGCGACCCGCCCTCTCTCTTATGAGAACAGTCTCGTTTTGGGACGCTGAGACCCCGTTGCCCAACGAATTATCTCAGCGCGGCGCGGCGTGCGGTCTCGACAATTGACTCCGTCATCGAAACCGTGCTGTTCGGATTGATGAAATAAACCGTCAAATGTCAGGCCATTCCCTTGCCGGCATCCGAACCGCGTTTTCGCCGTTTGTCGTCGACCAGCCAGACAACAAACAGGAACAACCCGATCACCAGAAAGGAGAAACCGGTGGTTAGCGTTCCAAGGGCATAAAGGACGGGCGTTGTTACATTGGTTGTCATTCCAAAGATCTCAAGTGGCAAGGTGTTTTGGCTGCCAGACGTGAGCAGCGTCCGGGCACTGCTCAAATCAGGACACTCAGACAGCGTGTGGGGCCAACTGACCCACAGACGGCACCACGGCAACGCCCATCTCCAGACCGACAACAAGCGTATGCCTCTCGCTAGGGTCACCTGATTCGCCGGCTGCAACCCATCAGGAACCAACCGTGACCCAAACCCAGCCCTATGGGAATCACTCTCAGAAATTGCTGGAATCTTGTTGACTCTCTTAATTGTATGGTATGAGTGCCCGATCATAATTTCGAGCTTTATGGTCACCATTATGCGACACGACCCCGAACTGTCATCATGTTCGATAGTTCTTATCGGTCTTTTCAATCCTGCAATCTTTCATCCGGCTTGGCTCAAGGCAAAAAACATTCACCGCGAAGTCGATGAAAGCCCCACAAATCTGAAAGTGGTTCACAATGATTTTGCAGAATTTGACATCGGAACATATTCTTATGCTGTCGAGAGGAAGCGCTGCCTAATTGAGACAACGGTAGCCCCTTGGGTCCAGATAGCGGATAAGACCCGAGCAATATTCGGCAAACATCTCATCCACACACCAGTTACTGCTTTCGGAATTAACAGATCAATTCATTTCGAGCTCCCGAGTTCCCAAGCAAGGGTTGCTCTTGGACGCAAGATTGCGCCGGTGGAGCCATGGGGTTCTTTTGGCAAGGACATCAGCAAGGAGACAGATCCATCTTTGACGGGCGGGATGACCAAGCTTGTCATGACGAGACTCTCGCACATAAACCCAACCCGGGTCACCACCAACGTTATCGTTGAGCCTTCCTATCGAGTGGGGACAGACAGGGGCACGGGCGTGTTCCTACAACTCAACTCTCATCATGCCATTGACAACCTGTCAGAGGGACAGGGCTGTAAGGATGCGATTGATTTGATTGACAATCGATTTGACGAGGTCACAAAGGAAGCCGACAAGATCTTCAAGTGGTTAATGGAAATAGATACGCCATGACACCTTCGGTCAGCCAAAACATGGCAACGGCTCCTCCTGGGCAAAACCCCCCGGACCGTGAACCTGAACCTGAGCAAAACAGGGGGGACACCTACCTCATCATTAACGACAAGCGTTATGATCCTGAAGGTCCTGGTGCTGGTACCGCTCAGGAAAAGCAGGGAAACGATTTGGCCCTCTCTTCTCTCTGGCTTTTACCGGCAGCTGTAGGAAAAGTCATTGATGATGCTGTTATTGCTTTGCCGAGAAGGTCCCGCCCACCCCGCCAAATCAGAACTTTCAACCCATCAGCAGAGTGGGAAGGGTATGTTGAAGACATTGGCGAAGAAGAATTCACCGTGCGCTTGGTCAATATCAATTCAGAATCATCTGTGCCCGAGGAGATGGCAACGTTCAAAAAGTCTGACATCAGTGACAAAGACCGCTCCCTTTTGGTGCCCGGCGCGATTGTCAGGTGGTCTGTCGGTCTTGAACAGCTTCCAGACGGTCAGCGAAGACGAGTTTCGCAATTGTATTTTCGTGATTTGCCAGCTCATTCAACCCGCGATCTGGAGCGGGCAAGAGCTAAGGCAAAGAGTCTCTTGAATTCAATCAGCTGGGAATGATTGCACCGAACCCAGATGAAATTGAAATAACCTTCTTCGGGCCTGGATACGGAGAATGCATTGTCATCCATGCAGGATCCGGGAATTGGCTTATTATCGATTCGTGTGTGAATGCGCAGGGGACACCTGTTGCGACCGCCTATCTTAAGTCATTGGGGGTCAAACCTGAAAAAGCTGTTATATGGATTGCTGCCTCGCATTGGCATGACAATCATATCAAGGGTCTTGCGGACACTGTAGAGGAATGCCGGTCCGCCCGCTTGGCATTCGGTGGGGCCTTCTCCGAGGACGAATTCGTTGCTATCCTGCAGTATTTTGAGGACCAGCCCATCACGAAAATTGACAGGGGCGGAACGGAACTCCTCAAGTGTCTGCGCCATGCTGGAACAACGGGGCGTAGGATCAAGACCCTTTTTGAAGACACTGTCATTTGTGACTTTGAGGCCGGACGGCTTGCGCATGGAGAACGAATTGAGCTCCGGGCTCTCTCGCCGTCAAATTCCCAGTTCCTCGATTTTTTGCGGAAATGCCCAAGCTACATTGATCAGAATTCCGGGAAAGCCAAAACTCGTTTGACAAAACCCAAGCGGAATGACCTTTCGATAGCCATGCTGTTTTCAGTTGGTGACAAGCACATTCTCTTGGGTTCCGACCTGGAAAAGGGCAGAAGTGCGGATAGGGGCTGGCAAGCTGTCATCAGTCTGCGTGAGAGACACAAACACAAGGCCCATATCTTCAAGGTTCCGCATCACGGATCATCCGGGGCACATCTAGCAAAGGTTTGGACAGATCTTCTCACACCAAAACCGTGGTCTGTGATCACGCCGTGGATCCGTGGCAACAGGGAACTGCCGAAGCAATCGGACAAGGACCGTATCCGCAATCTTTCGAAAGTTGCATACCTGACAAGCACGATAAAGGAATCTGTGAAAATGAAGTATGACAGGCACACTCTTAAACACATAAAAAGGTCTGACCACGATTTCAGAAGAGCCGTCTATTCCGGCGGGCATGTCACTTGCCGATGGACTCCACCAACAGAAGGCCCTCATTTTACCCTGCACAACGGAGCCAAATCCTTATGAGAAAAGCATGAAGACGATGTGGGCGGAATGCAAAACCGATATTGCCCGCCTTGCTGAAGACACCATCAAGCGGGAGCCCGGATGCTGCTGGCCGTCAGCGGCTTGATCATCGCCACTGCAACGTTTGGGTTTTGTGTCCTCGTATTCCTGATAGCATCGCAGTAGGCGCGCGGTTCCTGCCTTCATCACCCTTTCCTTACAGTGGCATTGACTTCGAGAAACCATAACAATCGGATATGGCGGTGTTGGCGCACAACCTGTTATCGAGACCTGTCGGATGCTGACAGGAGCCATTCCATGCATCTTGTTGCGATCTTGACCGGATCAAGAATGGGGCAATCGAGTTCGCGTTGCGCAGCTTCTGACACATGGACCATACCGGCGCATCCCAGGATGACAGCATCAATATTGTCTTCCCGTAATGCCATGCCGGCTTCCTCAGTGATACGCTGCTGGCATGCATCAGAGGAGGCCTCGAGATCAAGAACCGGGATATTGGCGGCCCGAACCCTGCCGAGATGGCCACCCAATCCACTGTTTCGGATATTCTCTTCAATCACCGGAATCGAAACGGCAAGTGTGGTGACCACACTGAATCGCCAGTTTCGAATGGCACAATAATGAAAACATGCCTGACCAATCCCAACAACGGGTATGGGAACAATTTTGCCAACCTCCTCACAGCCGGTATCGTCAAAGCACCCAATGATGATTCCTCGCGGCGGCGGCGCGGCAAGTGTACGAACCATAGCGAGAAGCGGCGGCACAGCCAATGCCCCGTCCCGTGCGCCCTGGATCGCTGGTGGCCCGTGATGCGATGTCAAACCCTTTATGGGGAGTCGCGGCGCGACGCGGCGTGCGGTCTCGACAATTGACTCCGTCATCGAAACCGTGCTGTTCGGATTGATGAAATAAACCGTCAAATGTCAGGCCATTCCCTTGCCGGCATCCGAACCGCGTTTTCGCCGTTTGTCGTCGACCAGCCAGACAACCAACAGGAACAACCCGATCACCAGAAAGGAGAAACCGGTGGTTAGCGTTCCAAGGGCATAAAGGACGGGCGTTGTCACATTAGTTGTCATCCCAAAGATCTCAAGTGGCAAGGTGTTTTGGCTGCCAGCTGTAAGCAGCGTCCGGGCAAATTCATCATAACTGAGCGTAAAGCCAAAAAGTGCAACACCAATCAGTGATGGCGCAATGATTGGAAGAACCACATGGCGAATGGTCTGCCATGATGACGCCCCTTGATCGCGCGCGGCTTCCTCATAGGAAGGATCAAATCTGTTAAAGACAGCGAGCATGATCAGCAGCCCGAATGGCAATGTCCAGGTCAGTTGTGCACCAAGGCCACTCGTTAACCAATGAACATCGAGGCCTGCACGCGACCAGATCAGCCCGACACCCAGCGACACCAGAATCGATGGGATGATCAATGAAACGATGACCACATAAAATAGCACGGTTGATCCCACGAAACGATTTCGAAACGCCAAGCCGCCCATCACCGAAATCACGACGGTTGCGACCATAACCAAGAGTCCAAGCAGAAAAGAGCGGCGAAACGATGCCCAGATATCGCCAACGGCCTGCTGCTCGAAAAGCTCATGGAACCAGTGCAGTGATACGCCCTGCATGGGAAATGTCAGGCCACCACCCGCGCCCTGAAACGACAGCACACCGATAACGACCGTTGGCCCGTAAAGAAACGCGATAAAGACGGCAAAAAAGGCAGCCAGAATATAGAAGGCGCGTGGACGCGGTTCCATCAGAGTTCGCTTCGGATATCAACAAAGCGCAGCAGGATACCAATGACCAAGAGCACCGTGACGAGCAGAATTACCGCCGTCGCAGACGCAGAGGGATACTGCAGCAAACCGATATCATTTTGAATCATACGACCCATATTGGCCGATTGGGAGCCTGACATGAACCGCACCGTAATGAAATCACCCATCACAAGCGTCACGACGAAAATTGTTCCAATCATGATTCCAGGCTTGGCCAGTGGAATGACCACATGCCAAACTGTCTGCAAACCTGATGCCCCGGCATCGACTGCCGCTTCAATGAGAGATTTGTCGATACGTATCATCGTATTGAAGATCGGAACAATCATGAACAATGTGTAAAGATGGACAAAGGCGAGAATCACGCTGAAATCACTGAACAGGAGCCACTCGACCGGTTCGTCCACGACACCGGTCGAAAGCAGCAGAGAATTGGCAAGCCCGTTGCGCCCCAGAAATGGAATCCAGGAAATCATGCGAATGATATTCGATGTCCAGAATGGAATCGTGCAGAGCAGGAACAGGGCCACTTGCCACTTGAGACTGCGCACATGGAACGCCAGAAAATATGCGACGATGAAGCCAATCACCAATGTGATGGCCCAGGTTGCCGCGGCATATTTGAAAGTGTTGAGAAACACGCGGTAGGTCACCGAGGAACCGAGCAGGAACTCATAATTCTCAAACTGAAAATCCGGATAAATGGAATATTCAGTTGCGCCCCAGAAACTGACAATGACGATCATGGCGATCGGTGCCAGCAGGAAAACTGCCAGAACCAATGCGATTGGCGCCGACAATAGCCATCCCGATAAATCAGCTGAGAGTTTGTTGGCGGTCTGCTGCATGGATGCCGGACTCATCGACCAGAGATGATCATTTGTCGCCATTGGGAAGCGGCGAGGATGCCTGACACGTCAATGCCAGACACCCTGACCATCAGATTGCGGCTATGCGGCGATAAATTCATTCCACTTGCGCACCATATACTGGTTCTCGTCCATGACGGCATTCCAACAGGCAACATTGCCCATCCGCTCGTAGAACGAACCCCCATCACGCACGGCACCCGCTTGTTCCATCACCTGGCCGAAGGGGTTGGTGATGTCACCTTGTGCTGGCTTGCCTTCAAACCAGTAACCCCACTCATCATCGGTCATGAAGAGTTTTGAGGTTTCTGGGACTGCTGAATAATAGCCTTGTCGCATCAGGAAACCGCCGACCCAACCCGACAGATACCAGTTGATATATTCATATGCGGCATCCAACTCGATACCTGACAACGACTTGGAGAGTCCGATTCCGCCGCCCCAGCTGCGGTAACCTTCTTCAAGCGGTTGATAGACACAGGGAATGCCGCGGGCACGGACAGCGGTAATCGCTGGTGACCACATCGACTGGATCACGACCTCGCCGCTGGCCATCAGGTTGACGCTCTCATCAAATGTCTTCCAGAATGCCCGGAACTGACCATTTTGCTTCGCCTCGGTAAAGATACCGAGTGTAAGGTCGATCTCATCACGGGTCATGTTGCCTTTATCAGGATAGGTATATTCCCCCAACGATTCGACCACCATTGACATATCCATAATGCCGATTGACGCAATGTCGAGGATCGAGGCCTTGCCCTTGAATTCAGGATTGAGAAGCTCCGACCAATTGTTGATTGGTCGGTTGATCAGGTCCGGCCTGATACCGAGTGTATCAGCATTGTAAATCGTTGGTATCAATGTCATCCAACCTGATTCCTCATTGACAAATTCGGTCCCGCCGGGTCCGTCAACAAAACCGACTGAATGCGGCGCGGTTCCCTGTGCGATCACACTGTCAGGAGTCAGTTTGCCATCGCGGAAAATGCCTACGATCTTGTCATAGTTCTCGATTTTTGACGTATCCATTGCCTGCAGATTGCCCGTCGGCCAGACCTTCTTGCAAATCCAGTATTCGATGTCAGCGATGTCGAAACTGTTGGGCTGTGTCGCAGCCCGCTGTGTCACACTGTCGGAGTCAAGTGCGGTCATCTGCAAGGTGAATCCGAGGTCTTCCTTGACCTTCTGGGCCACCTCATTCAGATTGGATACGCCCGTTCCAAATTGCCGAAGTGTCACATCCTTGATTGCCTGGCTCCAGACCATTGGTGCTGGCAGTGTCGCCGCCGCTGCAGCCAATCCGGATTTGAGAACGGAACGCCGCGAATAGCGAATGCGTGGAATTATCGTCATCTTATCGTCTCCATAACGTCAATTGTGGGTGTCATGCGTCAAGTTTGTGGGCCGCCTGACGATTCCATTCGAGCCCCACGAGCTCGCCAAATTCTCTGGGTGTTGCAAAAAATTCCTTGTCCGTGAGATGCGCAGTGATTTCCTGGTCCCCGGCAATGACAGCGGTCAGCGTCACATGGGTGCCTGCATATTCGATATTGGTGATCGCTCCCTGCATGTGAGCCGCATCGGGTGCCTTGATTTCGATGGCGTCGGTACGGACGGCAATTTTGCCCTCGGGCATGGTGATGACATTGTGCGAACCCAGAAAACGTGCGGCAAACGCAGTCCTGGGCGCATCAAAGACCTCGCGCGTCTTTCCCGCTTGTTCGATCCGCGCTTCGTTCATCACGACAATCTCTTCCGCCAGCGCGAGCGCCTCTTCCTGGGTATGCGTCACATGGATAAAGGTGATGCCAAATTCACGTTGCAGGCGTTTGAGTTCTGCCCGCATTCGAATCCGAAGGAACGGATCCAGTGCAGACAGGGGCTCATCAAGAAGTAGAACCTGTGGTTCAGTGATCAGGGCGCGGGCCAATGCCACTCTCTGCTGTTGGCCACCGGACAATTGGGCCGGAACGCGGTCTGCAAAATTCACCATATCAACAATTTCAAGGAGTGCGTTCGCACGTTGGCGCCGTGTTGGTCCATCCACACCCTTCATTCTCAGGCTGAATTCGACATTCTCAACCACGTTCAGATGGGGAAATAACGCATAATTCTGGAACATCATCGCAGTCCCTCGCTTGGCAGGAGGCAAATCGGTAATGTCGGCCCCACCCAGAATGATATTGCCATCCGATACCGACACGTGCCCGGCAATCATGCGGAGGGTTGATGATTTGCCACAACCCGAAGGACCAAGAAGACATGCGTAGGTGCCAGCAGCGAAACGATAGCTGATCGTGTCGACAGCAATCGTTTCGCCATAACGTTTGGAGAGAGCGACAAGCTCAAGATCATTCTTCGCACGCAAATGCGCTCTCCATTCCCTGTGCCATCTCGTTCATCGCTTATATGCAGTTCTGGACTGCAATGAGCAACTGGATCAGGATTCGGATCATCGGCATGCCGTCAATTGATGAATATTGTGGCGTCTATCGGGAGTTATGAAGAAATATTGTGCAATATGGTGACCCCACCGACAGACAAATGATGACCTGATGGGGCGGAGCGCCCCTCCTGATGGCCCTCCCTCTCCCGTGATTCTGCTGATTGAGAATCCCGGACAGATTCGGATATTGGCTTCAAGAGATGCATGGCACATGGTTGTTGTGCAGAATACCCCGACTCATGTGATCCTGCTCATCTCTCCGGCAATGGATGTCCTGAATGAATGCGGGGTATATGGAGCGGAATGGTTTTGTGCTGATGTCGGCTGATCCAGGTCCTTTTGCAGCATCTGTCAGGGCTTGACGCTGGAGATTGCAGCGGCCTGGCGCGCCAGAAAAATGATGGTGACTCAAGTGATCGATTATAAAAACGCAACGGCTGCGGATGTTGAGACCATGCTGGAATGGGCAGCCAGCGAGGGTTGGAATCCGGGTCTGGATGATGCCACTGCATTTTACTGTGCCGATCCTGACGGGTTTTTTGTTGCAACTGAAAAGGGACGGACTGTCGGATGCATATCTGTCGTCAATCATAGCGATGAATTTGCCTTTCTGGGTCTTTATATCGTCCGACCTTCACATCGCGGGCGGGGAATTGGTATTGGCCTCTGGCAGCGTGGGTTGGCACATGCCGAAAACCGTGTCGTTGGTCTCGACGGCGTCCATGAACAACAACAGAATTATGCCCGCTCCGGATTTGTCCTCGCGGGCCGAACGACACGATATGCAGGGAAAATCAGCGGAGAACACGCCGTCAATATTCGCCATGCCACGCACCATGACATTCCTGCTCTGGTCGACATGGAGGCTCAAGCCTCGGGCTTCAAAAAAATCCGTTATCTGGCGAACTGGTTTGAAAATTCTGCCAGTCGCGTGACATTTGTTGTCAAGGCGGGCGATAAAATTGCCGGATGTGCGACGGTCCGCCGTTGCCGGAACGGATACAAATTTGGTCCTCTCGTTGCGCATGACCCCGCCATGGCGCGGATGCTCTTCTTTCATGCCGCCTGTCAATTCGAAGGTGAATATATGATTGATGTTCCCGACAGCTCAATCGGGATGACCGAACTCTGCCAACAGGCCGGCCTGCAACCAGGTTTTGCCACTGCCCGTATGTATCTCGGGCAACAACCCACCATGATGGCCTGCTGCTATGCTGTTGCGACCCTCGAACTCGGCTGAGAACAGCATCGATAACGGTTGTGATGCATGACAGGCGACCCGCGGATCTGAAAATCTGCCAGTTTGTCTGCAGTCATGCTGACATCGCATGATGCCGGATCATGAGCAAGAGCCCTTCCCGACAGACTGCCGTGATCTTGAATGGACTCCAAAACAGGAAAATTGGGCGCGCAGTGTGGTAGCTGTCTCGCTGGCTCGTGTCGGTGTATGTTGGAAAAGCGCCCGGACAACCGGCCTTTTATTCTCTTTGCGACCGGCAAATTGGTGTCAATTCTCTCTCATGGACACGACACGCCGCCGCAAGTGGTCAGCAAAGAGAGGCACGGTGAAGTCAAGAACGCCATGACCGGAGCTGTAGATCATCCCTTTATTGATGGCTCCCGCTCGCGTGGGGCCCAGCGATCCCAGGGATTTACCTAATTTTGCAGCAACTTCAGCAATCGGGTAGGGGCCATCACCCAAATCGGCCATCGCCGTCACAAACGTCATCTCCGCCGGAGTCAGGCGGTCCGTTCGCACCCTGAAAAAACCGTTGTCGAGTATCTCACGCGTGCGGTGCCTGGCGTTCAAAGCGTCATTCAGATCTATGGACGGACCCGCCGCCTGATCCCAAACTTCCGAGCCCCAGGCCTGGAGGTAGAACGGGTAACCGTGTGCACCCTCCACGATTGCATCGAGCGCAGCCGCATCAATGGAAGCCCCCTCGTCTTCAATCGGCCTCAGTATGGCCTGCCGCGCGTCAACCCGGTCCAAGGCACCGATTTCTGTATACGCAAACAAGCGCTCTGCGTAGGATTTTGCATCTCCAGCCAGTTTTGCCACTTGCGGCAGGCCTGCACCCACACACACCACCGGTGTCTGAATTTGATTCATTCGGTGCAGTGCACCGATCAGTGCTGAAAAATCTGCGGCGGCCAGGTACTGAACTTCATCGATCAGCAGTACCCATCCTTTCCCGGCGGCGGCTGCAGCACGGCCCACGGCGGCGAAAATGTCGGGAAGGTCTTTCTCAAGATACCGACTATCGGCTTCCCCGAGGACCGGTTTCACCTCAATCGATGCACCAAACGCTGATAGTTTTGTGACCGTGGAGGCAAAGCTTTTGAGCACCCCAAGACCCTGAGTCGCCAGATCTCTGGCGACTCCTATGGTCGAGAGGCTGCGGAGGACCTTGCGGATGTCGACAGTCAGCATTTCGACAAAAGCCTTGTCTTCCGACGCCTCAAAACGCGTCACCAGAAGCTCTTCTTCGCAACCAATGCGCTCGATTGCGTTGAGCAAGGCCGTTTTGCCCGTGCCCCGCAGCCCCAGCAGCAGCATGTGCCGCGCATTTTTCCCAGCCACGGCGCGACGAAAAGACGTCCGCGCATTTTCCAGCACCTCTTGCCGCCCGGCCAGTTCCGGGGGCGTGATCCCAGCGCCAGGAGTAAAGGGATTTATATACGGATCCATAGAACTTTTACCAAATTATAGCAAAATATATTAAAAATCTGTATAATATATTATAGTTTGATAAACAAGATCAGACAGACCTTTTGCCTTTGGCTAAAACGCAACGTATTCCGGCTTGCCGGTTGATATCATGGATCAGAGAGGTTGCGCAGCGCAGACGCCTCTCACTATGGCACGTCAATCAGGGTGAGAATCTGAGAGTGCGGCGGACTCTGGTGGTTTTGCAGCGCTGAACACACAGGTACGGGGTGAGGTCACAACTGAAGCCGATAAGACTTGATCAATCTGGTGGTCAGCCATCGTCAGCCGTGGGCTTGCGCTTCCAATCTTCCGAACAAACGAATTCGCGTGTCAGGGCTTCAGTCAACTCTGCTGCGAATTTCTGCAAAAAGTAATCAACCGCCGCCTTGCAAGACAATGATTTCATTGGTTTTCTTAAAATATTCTTGGCAGCAGCGGCAGTTTGTCAACTGAGGCCGTGTTGACCTGTGTCAACAATTGGCGATAGCAGAAGAAATTTTTATAAGTTATTGTTTTTATTATATAGTTATGGTTACCTTTGTATATAAGCCCGATACTATTCTGGTTCAGCTGCTGAGTGACTGGATGGATCCCAACCGTCCGCTTTACCCTCCGAAGCGCCATCTTCTTCAGCGAATCCGTATTTCTGAATCCACACTCAAAAAACACATTCAGGAACTGGAAAGTGCCGGGTTCATCAGACGCGAGCAACAATATACTGATGCTGGTGATTTCGGGTCCAATATCTATCACATGGATGGGCTTGTCACGCGTCTCAAGACGCTTGCACCCGATTTCGACAGAGAGCGAGCAGAGCGCAACGAAAGCCACCAGAGGACAGAATCACCCAACGCCCGTCGGAACAAAATGCGTGGCCAAGGCTGAGATGACAATTCATGGCACGGCTCAACAAAAAGATCTTGTGTTTCGTTGACGAATATGGGCAGGCCGGGGAGGCAGGATTTGCTCTCGGCTGTGTCATGATCTGGGCGCGCGAATGTGGAAAAGTTGATAAAGCGTTCAGTGATTTGCTCCCTTCAACTGTGAATGAGGTGCATGCGACTGAGTGGGACAATAAGAGTCTAAAGGGGCTTCTTGATCGATTCTCTCGGACGCCTGTTTCAGACAACCTGCTGATGTTGAACAAGCGCATACAGTCTGCTGCGGGGAACCGGCCGATTCTCTACGCCAATGCATTGGTCGAAACGATCAAGATCTGTGTCCGCCGTTTCGCCAAATCTCGATACGGCGGCAAGCCTGTTGGCAACGTCGAAGTGATTGTTGATGCCAACGAACTCAATACCCATCCTGATTTTCAGCATGTTATTGACAGCGCACGCAACGATGATGGTCGATTCAAAGCGGTCAAGCGCGTCGTTTCTCTGGACTCCTCTGCATAACGATTGCTGCAGCTTGCAGATATCGTCGCACATTCTCGGGCCTGGATTGATCACAAAGAAATCAACGCGGAAACCTTGCGAAATGCCTATTGCATTGAAACACTTTGACGAAAAAGCCGCTCCCCACAGAACGGCTTTTCCTGTCATCTCGAAGCGGCTAGCAACCGGTCCAACACTATCTATATGGTCCGGGTCACCGCAACTCCCAACCGGCGCACGGCCTGATGGGTCGCGATTCATGTATATTTCTCAGCTCTATCGACATCAAGCTATAAATTCATGCCGAAGAAAGGTTCAACGCCGCGTCGGCGGCCTGCAGCCGGTCACGCTGGGCGTTGAGATCCTGACCTCTGCGGTGGAGACGCCCCGGCATAGCCGAGATGGGCACCGCAATAGCGCGTCAATCTGGGTGGGAGATGCGCAACAATCAGGATACGAGTCCTTTTGACGCTGTGACGCTGTGCCTTTGCCGCAAGAAGTCGAGAATGGTCTACAATTCTGTGCGGGAGGAACCGGAGCCGGTTTCGGTGCGAATGACCTGGCACCCCTCGGCCGCTAGCCGGGTGGTCTGGATGTCGAGATCCTGGGTCGTGGTCCTCTCCTATGTTAGGAGTTAAGGAATTTTCCGTGCATTTTTCAGGCCGCTACAGCTATCGCTTCTTCATCACTGTCCAGGCCGCAAATGCTTTCCGGTCCCTGATATTGGAGTTTTGCAATCCTTTAATCGCAGTCTCAGCGGCGTCAATCGCTGTCTGGACATCGGCCCGTGTGAAAGTGCTGAGGGGATCATAGTCGGCCAGAAGCCGTTGTTCCTGTAATTCTCTCAACTTGACGGCAAATCTCTTGATGTCTGAAGGGAACAGACGCATCACCCTCTGGTTCATGCATTGCGTCTTGGCATACCCATGATCCACGGACCGATAGACTTGTCTCCACGCCCTCAGGCTTCGCGAAGCGCGGTTTGTGCCGATAAAGGAATCAGCACAGTTGCGGCACAGCGCATGGAACATGGCGTAATAAGCCGTGCTCATGGCGCGCTTGAGATCCGACTGTCGAGGTTTACCCTTGCGTCCTCTGCCGAGCAACCGTCGTGCACTGGTAATCAGGGCGCGGGGTTGCATCAGGAAAGTTGTTCGGCGGCGTCCTCTGCCGTCATGTAGTTGAAGACCGGAAAGCGGTCCGATCCTGTGTCAACGAGTTTGTCCCATGCCAGTCGGCCCAGTTCCAGAACCTTGTCGGGATCCAGTGCATGGCTTTTCTCACCGAGCACCACCTGGACACGCAGGATGGGATCGCCATCAAAGCCTTCAGCTTCTGTTGGGATCACATTCGAAATCTTTGTGGGTGCGAGTTGCTCCCTGACCAACTTTTCTACAAATTTGTAATCTGTGCTCATTGATCTGCTGCTCTCATACCAGGAGATGGGTCACGGACGACCGTCGAGCCTGACACCGCCCACATCCATTCCACGAGTATCATATCTTCGGCATCGGCATCAAGATGATCACCCATGCCCGAATCATGGGCCATCTCACCCAAGAGACCTGATCTATCCTATGTCGCATTTTGCACCGATGAGCCCTATGATATGATATTTCGAATCATAAACTACCATTCTTTGTTGCCAGGATGTTGCGGATGCAGGCTTTTGCCGCATATAGTGTGATCAGTCAGAAAACGTCATGACAATCTGCGTTGCTGTCAAAGTGCATGACGGCGTTGTGTTTGCAGCAGACAGTGCTGTGGCCCTGATGGCCAAAAGCCCCGAGGGTGCGTCTGGCGTACACAATGTCTGGAAGCATGGCCTGAAGGTCTTCAACTTGTACAAGAACACTGTAGCAATGGTTGCTGGAATGGGCAGCTTTGGTTCAATCTCAATCAGCAACCTTGCAAAGGAACTCCATATCCAGCTGATGGATAGCGTCGGCAACGCGAGTTGCGCAGTCAAGGATGTGACCTATAAAGCGCATCAATTCTTCCATGACGAGTATCAAAAACTTGGGCCATCTCCGCAAGACTCTTTTGAGTTCTGGATTGGAGGATATGGGAATCAGAACCATGCCGAAATATGGAAGGTTCATATCTTAAATGGAATATTTCAGGACCCCACGCAGCTTTGTACGGCTGAAGAGGGTAGCAAAATTATATGGGGCGGCCAAATCCAGGCCATCAGCCGTTTGTTGCTGGGCATTGACCCCAATTTAAACGTGGCTCTACAAACGCTCGATTTGAATGAGTCTCAACTTCAGTCACTCAATTTGGAATATCAGACGATTCAGACACCATTAGTAAGTGACTCAATGCCGATCCAGAGTGCGATTGATCTTGCCGATTTTCTCGTCGACATGACCAAACGCTATGTTGCTTTTCTTCCGGGAGCCGATACCGTCGGGGGCGATACGGACATTGCAACGGTGACCCGATACGAAGGCTTTAAGTGGATCCGTCGGAAGCATTACTATCCCCACCATCTGAATAGGAGGACATCGGATCATGCCGCAGACACAGAGTAGCGAAAACAAGACACCTGTCATTCCGGTTGACCAAATCCAGGAGATTGTCTTGCCTTATGAGTACCAGAAACCCCAAAACGGCTTTGGCTCCATCACTGCAGAGGGCAATATGACATCAAAGAATGATGCCCAAGAAAAGGTCACATCGGATCGCAATTAGGAGAGTCCCGCATAACGTGGGGCATTTCAGGCGACTATTCGGGTTTCCGCGTGGGCTGTCAGACTGAAAAATCACTGTTTCGAACGAAAAAATGTAGAGTCGGAGGGAGGCGCCATTGCAATGTGCTGGTTTCCTCTCCCTCGCTCATCAAACTGGACGTGCGGACCTCCCGCATCCGACTTTCCCACTGGATGTCATGACTTTGCCCGCGCAAAGCTCTTTGTCGGCGGCGCAAGTGGTCTGAGGCCGTAGATGTCCCACAGCCGCGTGTTTGAGAAGTGCACAGGCTTCCCGGCCTTCACCTTGTGTTTTCGACAGAGCCATTGTCGTAGCCGCTATGTCGTGTGCGCATCAATCGCTGCATAGGCCGGACTGACTTGAACGAGACGATAATCGTTCGCCCAACCGGAGAGCATCCCGTTGAGACGACGCGCCATATCCCCCGTGTTCATCCATCCGTATTGGGCCGCGGTCTGTGCACTGATCTTGCGGAAGTTGCGTCCGATGCCATACCCAAGGAAAGTGAACGGTTCCTCCGGGCAGCTGCGGTGCGTCAATCAGTCCGAAAATCAGCGTCAATGTGGATGAGAATTCAAGGACGAGGTGGACGCTGCCTTCGCACCGGTCGGGCAAAAATTTGTGAAACGCCCCGTTTGATGTCTGCGGGTGCTGGGAACATTGCTACGATTCCGATCCGCAATAAATGAGAGAGCAGGATGGTTAGTGGGGATATTTCAGCGAAGATAAACGGCGTTCTGATTGTCTAAATTATCTGAAAGATCTGCCAGCAAGACGGAACACACGCCCCGCCAATCTTTGTGATGCATTTTCGCATCATTGATAAGTTTTTTGCCCCCCCCCCCCCATATATCGGCGGAGTTGCCCCCGTGATCCACCCGCATTTAAGGCAGATCACAGGAGCGGACGGCTAAGTTTGTCCTATTACTGTCACCGTTCGCTCCGTTTACCATAAACAGGAGCAATACTCAATGAAGAGATTAACTCTACTCACGGCGGCGGGCCTGTTGGCCAGCGCGCCGCTCTTCGCGATGGACGGCGGTGGCGTCTCCATCAGTGGAGAAGCCAACTTCGGGGTTAAATTCGCCGAAAGCGATGATGATTCCAAAAACGATCTGCAATTCCACCATGAGTTCAAGGTGACCTTCGCGGCCTCCGGCACAACGGACGGCGGCATTGGTTTCGGCGGTGAAATGACGCTGGATAATACGGAGTCTGTGACCAGTGGGAAAGTGACACCTGCCCCATCCTATTACTTGGTGAGGGAAGACATTACCGATGCTGCCGAGATTGCTGCCCTCGAGAAGAAATATGGGTTCCCGATGGGGGATATGATCGCAGCCGGAACTCTAATCGTCAGTGGTCAAAAAACCTTCTCGGGATTTGATATCGCTGAAATCGCGGGACACAATGACGCTATCTCGCGCTCTCTCCGCAGTGATGACGCTGCGTCAACTACCGGTTCTTACACATTCATCAACCGCGGAGGCGAAATTACAGCTTACAATATCTCCAGCCTGAAAGTTACAGGAGAAGGCATTGACGACGATACAAACCGGCCTGTGAAAGCCGGGGACACTGTCACTATTGGCGGTACAGAATATCTCGTTGGAACAATCACGCTCGGAGATACGAAAGGTAATTTCGGAACACTCACAGACGGGGACAAGCTTGGTACGGTTACAGTGCTGACTGGAACCAACGAGGTTAATGACGAAACCACATTTACAATCGGAGATGTCACCTATGAGATAGACACAAATGCAACTCCTACTCTTGCAACAGCTGGTAACACACGACTAACTGCAGTTACGGGGCAAACTGGTGTGTATGAGGATTCAGAGGGAAATCGATTCCGTTATTTTGATACTAATGGGGCAGATAATGAGGATGATAATGATGACCCCAATCTCAACTATGTGAATCTTGCCGCCTTGCAAGGTACTTTCAATACCCCTGTTTCGACAGAACGCAGGATCGCGGCCTCGGAGGCCCATATCGCAACTCTAAACTCCTCTGTTGCGGCTTCCGACAAGCAAAAAGTCAACAATCACGGCGAAGTGTATATCTCGATGGATATGCACAAGCTCACGATTGGTTCTGATCTGGATGCGGCCGACAAACTGGCGGGCGGTCTGGCTGATCCCGGTTTTGACGGCATCGGTATCGATGACGTGGCCGAAGGTGTTTATGGCAAGTCCGCCAAACAGGTCCGTTACGATGGTGATTTCGGTGTTGCCTCGGTCGCTGTTTCCTACGGCGACAATGCCGGAGACGCGGCCTGGGCCGCCGGGTTCAGCTTCAATGTGGAACCCTTAACGTTCGGTGCCGGTTTTGACAGTCTGGGAGTCATGTCCATCGGCATGGGCTTCACACAAGGCGCGATTGCCATGAATGCCATGTATTCGACTGACAGCGATCATGATGAAGCTGACAATGAGGGTTTCACCTGTGCCGCTGTAACAGCCACTGACAAAGCTACCTATAATAAGGTTAAAGCAGGTGCCTGCGATACTGGGTTGGTGAAAACAAGCTGGGCTAATAAACCTGATCTGAAAAACCAAGCGGTTGGTGTTGATGTGAGTTATCAAATGTCAGAAGCGACTTCGGTTGTTCTGGTCGCCGCACAGCACAAGAAAGAGTCGGCGCACATCAGTTATAACAGCGAGGGAAAAACGGATACCGACTCTGAAACTCCGGGTAATCAATTCGCTCCCGCTTCATACACCTGGTCCACCTCCTCCACCACCGTTGACGCCTTTGGTGTCGGCTTCTCCCATGATCTGGGCGGTGGTGCGACCCTGAAAGCCGGTGCTGGCTCGGTGGACAGCAACGCGGTGGCTGACCTCGGTATCACCATGAAGTTCTGATCACTGATCGGACAACAGGAATTGAGGGGGCGGCTTCGGCTGCCCTCTTTTTATGGGTAACAGAGAAAAGGAAATTGAGATGACCAAATTATATCAAGAACACCGAGGAATTCGTGTTAAGCATATAATTAAAGTTTCTGGTAACCGTTCAGGTTCTTCCCGACTGTCACGCCCAGGTCGCCAGCATTCTGTTTGACAATATATGCCGCGCCCATACGTCCACCAACCAAGCCGGCTGAAGCCGCGGTGACAGGCAGCAGACAGGGCCGGCATCTCGTGTCAGGAATGATTGACGATCTTGAGTCATTGGCCCACCGGGTCTCTGACCTGACGGCGGCCCTTGCCGACCGCGATGCCGTGATTGCCGAGTTTCGCACCACGATCGCTGTCCATGCCGCCCGCATCGCCGAGCTCGAGCGTCGCCTCCGGCTTGACAGTTCCAACAGCAGCAAGCCCCGTCGAGCGACGGGCTGGCCAAGCCGACCGCTGCGGCCCTGCGCCAGCGCCAGCGGTCCCGGTGCGCAGGCTGCGCCAGACACTGGTTGACCTGTTCGGTGTCCAGTTGTCGCAAAGGCACCATTGCCGATCTGGCTGCACGTGGCCTGCACCAAACACCTCAGTCACTTCCGCGTGGGCACAGGTCGCGGCGACGTGATGCGGGCCGCAACCAGCGTGGCCGTGCACGACCACTGGCGGCCATATTTCACCATTCCGGGGACCGTGCCCGCCGCTGCGCCGGGCCATCCATGCTGTCAATCAGGCTGGCGGCGAACTGCTGCCGACACGGGTGGCCGACCGGATCGGGCGTCGCTATGACAGCATCGTAGTCGCCGACCTCGCCTGGCATGAGGCTCGGCCACCAACAATGAAGTGGAACCGGCGCTGCGGCCCCTCAAGGTCCAACAAAAAATCTCCGGCAGCTTCCGCAGTCCCGAGGACGCCCGGAATCATGCGGTGTTGCGAACCGTGCTGGAAACACTGCGGGCCCCGCCGGACGAACTGATCGAGCGGCTCACCACACAACAACAGGTCTAGGCGAACTGAGCCGCCTTTCGGGCCAAAAATTCCCGTTCAGGAACCTGAACAGTTAAAGTTCCTGGAGACAATCAGGACATCCATGTTGCTTTGCATTATGGTTATCCAGAAAAGAAATTAATAACCCCCGTGCCGCTCTGATCAGCGTAGCGCATAACGAAGCGGTAGGCCAAGACTCCGTTTCCGGTCAATCTCTTCGCTTGTTTTCTTGATTACATTGTAACGCATGGCCGTTGTAGGATGCGTCAAACTTGGCACATGAATGGCCGATGGATTGATAGTTGCCATCGTCCGCCAAAATTCAGCGACTGTTGAGACGTCATAACCACCACGTGCGGCCAAATAGACACCGACATAATCAGCTTCCGTTTCAAACTCCTGAGAAAAAGCCAATGCGCCAACTTCTGTCCCCACTTCGCCAAGACTTGGATCAATCGCAGCACCGATAAGCCCACCAATAAGTGAATTGACCACTGTTGAATCGATATGGCTAAGAGTGATGTGCGCCATCTCATGCCCAAGGATAAATGCCAACTGGCTGTCATCTCGCACAATCCGCTCCATTCCAGCATATAGGTAAATGGCATCGCCATCAGTGTAGGCGTTGATCTCATCACTGTTCAAAATCACGATTGGCATGTCACAAATTACTTCTGGTTGGACGAATATCGTACGTTCGATTCCATTCCGGAAGAATCTGAGTGATTTGCCGTCAGTTCCTTGCATATTGCGGCTGAATTTTGAATTTCCGGCAGCACCCGTGCCAACAGCTACCCCATTGACATGGGTGATGACATCCTCCGCCCAAAGCCCTGCTCGTGCTGCAGGCGAATCGGGCAAGACCTCCAGAACGCGCATAGATTCATCGGTAAAATAGAGATTTGTCCATTTTGGGTCATATTCTGGATCAGACGACCAGAATTTGGGGGCAAAGGTACTCCGGTTAGCAACTAACGCGCCGATACTCGATTTTGTCTTGTCACAAAATTCAAGATTAGCCCGCATTAGCCTTCGATGAATCGTATTCACACGAAAACTAGCGGCCGCTTGCTCTGCCCTGATCTGATTCTGCACCTCACGGCTGACTTGAGTCGCAAGTTGATGCTGAATCGTTTCCTCTTCTCGTATCTCCTCATAAGAGACCTGTGGCGGCACTGTTGTGGGTACACATCCGGTTGCTGCGGCGACAAGAATTGCAACACCGGCAATGCGAAATGTGCTTATTCCTACCATGAGAATCAATTGCCTCGAAGTTCCAAATATGTCAACCAATTCACCCGCGACGGAAGTCGAACAATCCGAGCCTCTATCCGCCATAAGTCAATATGCCCCTGACCAAATACATCTGAAATTGTCGGTGAAGGTCCAGCGAAAAGTCTCACTGCAGCCGCCAAGTGTTGTCTGTTCGCGCAGGTCGGGACGATCAGAAGCGCGAGCAGGAGTTCCACCTCAGCCATCAGCGTCAAAAAAGTTTGCTTGCCACTGGATGAGTGTTTATAGGCGACTGTCTGCCGCTCTTGCTTTTCACCGTCGCAGCCAATGAATGTGTCGTGCGGGCGCACAGTCGAAGCATTGTAATGGGCGGCGGTCCCGCAACCCTGAAACACAATCACACTTCTGCCATAGGGGCAGTCTCCCCGTCCAGTCTTCAACTCCAAGGTCTCCATCATGTCCCACACTCTCCACCCCCTGCGACGGCAGCGGCTTCAGCGCTCGGAACTCGCGGTGCCGGCTTCCAATCCCTCCATGATCGACAAGGCCGCGGCCAGCGCTGCCGATTACGTGTTTCTTGATCTCGAAGATGCAGTGGCACCCCCGGAAAAAGAACAGGCCCGGCGCAATGCGATTCAGGCCCTGAACGACATCGACTGGTCGGAAAAGGGCAAGACGGTCTCGGTGCGTATCAACGGTCTCGACACCCACTACATGTATCGCGACGTGGTCGATGTCATGGAACAGGCCGGCGACCGGGTCGATACGATCCTGGTTCCCAAGGTCGGTGTGCCGGCAGACCTCTACATGGTCGAGGCGATGGTCAACCAGATTGAACAGGGTGCCGGGCGGGCACCGCATGTCGGCATCGAAGCCTTGATCGAAACCGCCCTGGGAATGGCCAATGTCGATGACATCGCGCAGTTTGGCGGACGATTGGAAGCCCTACATTTCGGCGTTGCCGACTATGCCGCAAGCCTGCGCGCCCGCACGGTCGTGATCGGCGGACTCCACCCCGACTATCCCGGCGACCCCTGGCATGCCGCCCTGACGCGAATGGTCATCGCCTGCCGCGCCTTTGGATTGCGGGCCATTGACGGACCCTTCGGGGACTTCAGCGACCAGGACGCGTTCAGGCAGGCCGCCCATCGCGCCGCAGTGCTCGGTTGCGAAGGAAAATGGGCCATCCATCCGAGCCAGGTAGAGCTGGCCAACGAAGTCTTTTCCCCGCCCCGGGAAGAGGTGGACAAGGCCAGGAGAATCGTTGCCGCACTCAAGGCCGCGGAAGACGCGGGGCTCGGGGCAGCCAGTCTCGATGGCAAACTGATTGATGCTGCCAGCGAACGCATGGCGCGCAATGTCATCGAAGCGTCACAGGCCATCGACGCCAAGGGCTGAAAACCCCTTTTTCCTGGATCAGTATCAAGTTGTAAAACAAGGATCACCCGATGGATATCCATGAGCATCAGGCCAAAAATATCCTGGCTAAATTCGGCGTGCCGATCCCGGCAGGCCATCTGGCTTTCAGCCCCGAACAGGCCGCCTATAATTGCCGGCGTCTCGGCGGCGGGTCCTGTGTGGTCAAGGCGCAGGTTCATTCCGGTGGCCGCGGCGAAGCAGGCGGGGTCAAACTGTGCAAAAACGAACAGGATGTCAGGGAGTTCGCGACCCGGTTGCTGGGGACGGCCCTTGTCACGCGCCAATCAGGAGCCGGGGGCAAACCCGTTCACCGGCTGTGGGTGGAAGCGGTCACCGACATTGCCCGGGAAATCTATCTGGGCTTTGTTCTCGATCGCAAGAGTGAGAGAATCATGATCGTGGCCTCCGGCCATGGCGGAATGGAAATCGAGGAGCTGGCAGAAAGCGATCCGGACAGTCTGGTCCGCATGGTGATTGATCCGGCCGCGGGTCTGGTCGAGTTCCAGGCCCGGGAACTGGCCTTCAAACTGGACCTGACGGGATCGCAGATCGGTGATTTCGTCAACACATTGCGCGCCTGCTATCGCGCCTATCGTGACCTGGACGCGATGATGGTCGAGATCAATCCCCTGGCCATCACCGGTTCCGGTGAGCTTGTCGCACTGGATGCCAAAATGTCATTTGACACCAATGCACTTTACCGTCGACCCGACATTCTCGGGTTACGCGACACCGGCCAGGAAGACTCGCGTGAAGCCACAGCGGCCGATAACGGCCTTGCCTATGTCGGCCTTGATGGCGATATTGGCTGCATTATCAACGGTGCCGGCCTGGCCATGGCAACCATGGACATGATCAAGCTGGCCGGTGGCGAACCGGCAAACTTTCTTGACATTGGCGGCGGCGCGAGTCCCGAACGTGTCGTGACAGCCTTCCGCGTGGTGATGACGGACCCCAATGTCCGCGTGATCCTGGTCAATATCTTTGCCGGGATCAATCGTTGCGACTGGATTGCCGAAGGTGTCGTCCAGGCCTATCGCACGCTTGACCTGAAACTTCCGGTCGTTGTTCGCCTTTCAGGAACAAATGTCGCAGAAGGGCGTCAGATCATTGAAACGTCGGGACTGCCACTGGTCTCCGCCGACACGCTGGCTGACGCGGCGACAGCCGCATTCAAGGCCAGTTCACAACAAGGCAAGGGAGGCTGATCATCATGGCAATCCTCATCGACAGTCAAACCCGCGTTCTGGTGCAGGGAATGTCCGGCCGGATTGGCAAGTTTCACAGCCAGCTCATGATTGAATACGGCACCAACGTCGTGGGCGGGGTGACACCCGGGCGCGGCGGCGAGACGGTGCTGGATCGTCCTGTTTTCAACACCGTGCGTGATGCTGTCAATTCCACCCGGGCGACGGCTTCACTGCTGTTTGTCCCGCCGGCCTTTGCAGCGGATGCCATGATGGAGGCGGCAGATGCGGGAATCAGAACCTGTGTCTGTGTTGCCGATGGCATTCCGGCGCAGGACATGATGCGCGTGAAACGCTATCTGAAACGCTATCCAAAAGAGCGCAAGATGCGGCTGATCGGGCCCAATTGCGCCGGAATTATCAGCCCGGGGAAAGGATTCATGGGGATCATGCCGCCCGAGATTTACCAACCCGGACGGGTGGGGATCGTTGGGCGCTCAGGGACCCTTGGCTATGAAGCTGCAAGCCAGATGCAGTCGCTGGGAATTGGCGTCTCTTCGTCGATCGGCATCGGTGGTGACCCGATCAATGGGTCATCATTTCGCGATATCCTCGAACTTTTTGAAGCCGATGATGAAACCGATGCCATCATGATGATTGGCGAAATCGGTGGCCCCCAGGAAGCCGAAGCTGCCGACTATGTGCGTGACCGGATGCACAAACCCGTGATCGCCTATGTGGCCGGGCTTTCCGCCCCGAAGGGGCGTAAGATGGGCCATGCCGGTGCCATTATTTCTGCCTTCGGCGAGAGTGCCCAGGAAAAAGTTGCCATTCTGCAAGATGCCGGAATTGCTGTCGCCCCCAACCCGTCACTCATGGGGCAGACCGTTGCAGATGTCGTGAATCGTCTTGCCCAGAAGACCACTTGAAATTGCCAGGACGGATCGCAAATTGCGCTGTGCGCAGATGGACCGATTGGCGAGTGTAGCACGCATCAGCCGGAACCCAAACAGGCGCGTCACCCCGACCTGAGTGTCGAAACATCCCCGCGAGATTCCGGATGAGCCGCTCACCCATGCGCACAATCGTTGTCGGCGCCGGCGCCGGCGGTCTTGCAGCAGCCATGCAGCTGCAAGCGGCAGGGCATGACACGATTTTACTGGATCAGCATTCCTGGCCCGGTGGCAAGATGCGGCCTGTCAACTCCTCCGCAGGGCCTATGGATGCCGGCCCGACCGTTCTCACCTTGCGCCATATATTTGATGATCTCTTTCAATCGACCGGTGCCGATCTGAGCGATTATCTGCAACTTACACGAGAATCCTGTCTGGCGCGCCATTTCTGGCCCGATGGAAGCCGCCTGGATCTCTTCGACGACCGGGAGAAAAGTTGCAGGGCCATCGAAGCGTTTTCCGGATCAGCGGCGGTGGCGGAATTCGACCGTTTCACCAAGGAGGCCCAATCTCTTTTTGAGACCTTTGATGAGCCGATGATGCAAACTGCAGAACCCTCACTTGCCCGTCTGGCAAGAGCGGCCATATCGGCACCGGGAATGTTGATCAACCTTGTTCCGGGAATGAATTTGGCGGCCCGCCTGTCATACCGCTTCAGCGATGCACGGCTACGACAGTTATTTGGCAGATACGCGACATATGTCGGTGGCTCACCACTCCAGTCCCCGGCGTTGCTGTCGTTGATCTGGCGCGCCGAAGAGGCCGGTATCTGGCGTGTGACAGGCGGCCTCTATCGCCTGGCCAACGCAATGGCACAGAGATTCACAGAGTTGGGAGGAGATCTCCGTCTAGGCACCCATATCTCACGCATACGGGTGGCGGACCAAGGGATTGTCGGGGTCGAAACCGACGACCACAGACACATAGATTCGGACATTGTTATCTATGCTGGAGACCCTCGGGCTCTGGCCCTTGGTAAACTTGGCGATCAGGTCAAATATGTCGCCCCGGTCACGACGCGCCGTCCACGGAGTTTTTCTGCACATGTCTGGAGTTTTGCGGCGACCGCCTCAATGTCCGAACTGATTCATCATAATGTGTTTTTTGCTGCAGATCCGATATCAGAATTTTCTGACCTGGCTGTTGGCAGGATTCCAAGGGAGCCCACCATTTATGTCTGCGCCCAGGATCGGGGGAGTGGCCTGCAACGTCCATCAGGCAACGAAAGATTTGAAATCATCCTGAATGCACCTGCACTTTCAGGCGCGTTCATCCATCGTGAGGAGAAAGATCAATGTCGCAAGAGGACGTTCAGCCAGCTGGCCAAGTACGGTCTGACCTTCCAGCCGATTCCCTCAACGCAAAGCCTCATGACGCCGACCGACTTCGACACTCTCTTTCCAGGGTCGGCGGGAGCACTTTACGGACAGAGCCCGGCGGGAATCACGGCCGGGTTGCGCCGCCCCAGGGCACGAACAGCGATCCGCGGACTCTATCTGGCCGGCGGGGGTACGCATCCGGGGGCCGGAGTCCCCATGTCAGCGCTCTCCGGCAAGCATGCGGCCGCAATGATCTCAGCGGACCGCGCTTCGATATAGGCGTTCCCCCCGGCGGTTACGCCTGGTGGTATATTGACGGGATGAGCGAAGACAGGTGCCGGGCGATCACCGTCATCGCTTTTATCGGTTCTGTCTTCTCGCCCTATTACCGCTGGTCCGGGCGGCGTGACGCCACCAATCACATATGCATCAATGTCGCCACCTACGGGCCAGGCGGACGCTTCGCGATGACCGAGAGAGGACGGGAAGCCCTGATTCAGGAGACCCACAAGCTGGTTATTGGACCCTCTTCACTGCGATGGACAGGAAACGAACTGCACATCCATATTGACGAACGCGGTGCGCCCCCGATTTTTGGCAAACTGCGTGGCCGCGTGACTGTCATTCCCACGGCGATTACGCCGTACGAAGCCGCATTGACCCGGGATGATCGGCATATCTGGCGCCCTTTCGCGCCTGTTGCGGATATTCGGGTCGAACTTGATGCGGATCAATGGACCTGGCAGGGACATGGTTATTTCGATGCCAACTTCGGTCTGCGCCCGCTGGAATCAGATTTTGACAGCTGGACCTGGGGGCGATTCCCGACAACTGATGGTGCGACCGTCTTTTATGATGCCGCGCTCAGCAACCAAACCAGTCTCAATGCCGCAATCGCATTCAGCCCGGACGGCACCGCATCAGAAGCCGGAGGGTTTCCGTTCACCGATCTCAAACGAAGCCGTTGGGCACTCCGCCGTGAGACTCGCGCCGATCCAAATGGCAGCGCCCGTGAAATCATGTCGATGTTGGATGCGCCTTTCTATTCACGCTCACTTGTGCAAACCCGGTTGAACGGCGTCGAAACTGTCGGCGTGCACGAAACACTCAGCCTTGTCCGATTTCGTTCGGCCTTCCTGATGCCAATGCTCGCCTGTCGCATTCCGCGCCGTCGCCGCTGGAATCACCAGAAACAGACACACGCGATGTCATGACGATTCTACCGGATTGAGTCTGACAACCGCAAGATTGAGCGCCGCGGCGGCACTGACCCATGCCAGATAAGGAATAAACAAGGCCCCCGCGACCCAGTCGAGTTGCCACAAAGCGGTGCCGCAGGCGGCCACGGACAGCCAGAGTGCTGCCAGGACAACCAGGCCGGCCCGTAACCGTCTCAGTCCAAAAAACACCGGCGTCCATAACGTGTTGAGTGCAATCTGCAACGCCCAGAGGGCCAGGGCCAGACCGGCACCGGGTAACATCGCCACCCGTGCCGCTGCCGCGGCCATGCAAAGATAGAGGATTGACCAGGCGACAGGAAAAAGCCAGTTCGGCGGTGTCCATGTGGGTTTCTTCAAACGATCGTACCACGCACCGGGCGGAAACATCCCGCCAGTGGCTCCGGCAGCACAGGCCGCCAGAAGGAACACGGCAAACAAGAGATAGGTCATTGTTCGATCCTGTTAGAATAGAGTTCCTGGTCACGGGCGGCAAGACGGGCGAGAACACCAGTCACCGTATCACCCCATTCCGGTTTTGGATTGACTGCTGCGGCTTCAATGAGAAAGACAACTTCCGGCAAAGGTGATGCGTAGATCATGGGCGATTGAGGAAGCACGGCAGTCCCCGCAGTTCGGGCCGCTGACCAGCCCAGCAGCATAATTTTACGCCTGCCGGATGTGCGAGCACGCTGAGTGATCGGATCATAGCCTGACCGGCGCAACTGCCCACCGATCCCGGCATAGATGTAGCGCGACGCAAAAATCCCGGGGCGGCAAACAAGAGGTAACGCAGCGATTCCCGCCTCGGAACGTCGATACAGCCGGTTGGCTTCCTCCAGCAATTTTTGAACAACGGAACCTAAAGCTTCGGTCGGCTGCGGATTGGACAGGAGATCCTCAGGGTCGATGTCGGCTTGTTTGAGCCAATCAAGTGGAAGATACAGACGTCCCGCATGCACATCTTCGCCGACATCACGGGCAATATTGGTCAGTTGCATGGCAACGCCAAGGTCACATGCCCGTGCCAATGCGTCACGATCGCGCACCCCCATCAGAAGGCAGAACATGGCACCGACAGCACTTGCAACGCGTGCGGAATAGGATTTCAGTTCCGATATTGTCTGATGCTGCCGCCCTTGTGCGTCCCATTCCAGCCCTTCCAACAGAGCATCGGGAAGTGCCCGGGGAATTTCAAACTCCTCGATAACCGCGGTGAAAGCGCGGTCGGCCGGACTGTCGGCCGGAATGCCGGAATATGCTGCTTCTAGACGCTCGCGCAGCAAATCGACGGCTTCCTGCTTGCTGCTGACAAGATCAACGGCATCATCAGCCATACGGCAAAAAGCATATAATGCCAATGCCGGATCGCGCACATGCCGTGGCAAGAGATAGGACGCTGCGTGAAAAGAGAGCGAGCCGGTCTTGATTGCCGCGCGACAAAATTTGAGATCTTCGTTGCGAATCAATGAAGTGCCCCCGCAGCGGGAACCAGTCGTGACATGACTTCGGCACTCGAAACAACACCGGGCAGCCCGGCACCGGGATGGGTGCCTGCGCCGGTCAAATACAGTCCTGCAACATCTTCACTGACATTATGCGGACGAAACCAGGCAGATTGGAAAATCCGTGGCTCGATTGAAAATCCCGAACCATACGGGGACAGGTAGCGATCACGAAAAGTCTCAGGTGTAAAGGTTTCGGATACCGTCAGATATTCACTCAGCCCCGGCAAAAGCTGCGCCTCCAGGACCGACTTGACCCTGTCCGTGAATGCCGCCGCCTCCACCGACCAGTCGATGGGCTTCTCAAATCCGAGATGCGGCACCGGACAAAGCGCATAAAAGGTGTCGCCGTCTTTAGGCGCGACTGTCGGATCGGTGACCGACGGCCGATGAATATAAAGACTCATGTCATCTGCGAGATGTCCACGAATAAAAATATCCTTGATCAAACCGCGGTATCGGGGGCCGTTCAAAATTGTATGATGTCCGACATCCGGCCATAATGCCCGCGTCCCTCTCGTGCCAAAATACCAGATGAACAATCCCATGGACCAACGGGAACGCGACAAACGTTCATCGGACCAGCGTTTGGTGCCAATCTTGTGCAGCAGACGCTTGTAGGTATGCCCGCTATCGGCATTGGAAACCACGATATCGGAATTGAGAATTGTGCCATCGACAAGCCGAACGCCACGCGCATGACCGTTATTGACGATAATCTCGTCCACCTCGGCTCCGTATTTTATCTCGCCGCCCTGTCGCCCAATCACCCGAGTCATGGCATTGGCAATCGCTGCAACGCCACCGATGGGATAGTGGATCCCGAACATGCGCTCAATATGACTCACCAGAATATAGATCGATGTCACATTGAACGGGTCACCGCCGATAAACAGGGGATGGAAGGAAAACGCCATCTGTAACCGCGAATCACGGAAACGACGACTCGCATGGGCTGCCACGGAACGGTCTGCCCGCAACCGGACGAAATGATGGAGCACGGCAATGAGATCGCGGAGCCGATGCATCGGTCGCCGCCCCAGCTCTTCAAACCCAAATGCGTAACGTTTCCGGCTGTCTTCCAAAAACTGCTCGTAACCGCGGACATCGCGTGGTGAGAAACGTGCGACTTCGGCCCGCATCTTTGTTTCATCCTGATAGGCGGTAAACTGCGCGCCGTCAGGCCAGCGAATCTCATAGAGTGGTTCGAGTGACCTGAGTTCGACATCCTGATCAAAATCGTGCCCGCAATATGACCAAAGATCGCGATAAAGATCAGGCAACGTGACAATCGTCGGACCCAGATCAAATCGGTGTCCTTCGCGGCGAATGTAGGAGGCACGCCCGCCCGGGACATCAAGACGGTCACAAACGGTGACTCGATAACCTTTTGCCCCCAGGCGCATGGCCGCAGCAAGCCCGCCCATACCCGCACCAATCACGATCGCCTGGCGAGCACTGTTTCCACCAGCCTGATCTTTACTTTCAACGCTTTTCATCGCCGCCTAGCTACACGTGTCAGCCCAGCTTGACAATTACCCACCCGCGATTGCACCGACCCGACATTTGCAAATATTGTGGAACATGAAAAATCTTGCTGTCCATCCGGTTTCAGTTACCACACAAAGATGGCTTGAAATGACCCCATACTCTCATGCAGTTGTTTCTGCAGTCCAACAGATGTTTTAACGGGAAATCGCGTGACCGAGTGACATTCTTTGACAAACGACAGGGCCGTGAGAGCGATCACGCCCAAGTGGATGGCCTCGAAAAACTGATGGATGCTGGTCATTTTCGGCAATGACGTGTCGAAGTCGAACAGAACGTTTCTCTGAATGAAAATGATCGGGATATTATTCGACGGCTGATAAAAGTCTGGAACGCCCGTGATCAAGGCGAGTTCTATTCAAAACAGTCTGACATTCTGACATGCAGTATTGTCAGAATGTAAAGACGCGTGGGGTGCTAGGAAACCGCGCCTCAGGGCGTAGAGAACCGCACTTGCCCCGCGCATCCGCGAAGTGCCGAAAGCCCCTTTAGCACAACGGCTTGCAGCCCACGCGGCGTTTGAGCGCGGCGCTTCTGACCCTTCCCATCACCGAACCCGACGCCGTTACCCGGTGTGTCCTAGTGTTTTGCCTCATACAGATAGTTCCATATCCTGCAGCCGTCGGTGGCCCCGCTTCCAGGATGCGACGAGATCCTCGGGGTCCCGGCGCCAGCGGAACGGGTGGGCCTCATGGGCATTGTGGTGGGCGATGTAGTCTTCTACCGCTGTGATGCACGCGTCAAGGGAATTGAAGATGGCATGCTTGAGTCTCTGTCGGGCCAGTTTCGAGAAGAAGCCCTCGACGGCGTTCATCCACGAGGCCGATGTCGGTGTGAAGTGGAAGGTCCAGTGCGGGTGGTCGGCAAGCCAGGCATGCACGTGCGCCGACTTGTGGGCGGACAGGTTGTCAAGGATGACATGGACCGCCATCGTGGGGTCGAGGTCCGCCGCCACATGATCGAGGAACGCACAGAAATCCTCGGAGCGGTGGCGCTCGGTCATCTTTCCGACCACCTTGCCAGTGGCGACATCGAGGGCCGCCAGCAACGTGGTGGTGCCGTTCCGTTTGTAATCATGCGTGCGGGTTGTCGGGTGACCCGGGGCGGGCGGCAGGGGTGTCTGGGTGCGGCCGAGGGCCTGGATCTGGGTCTTTTCATCCACCGAGAGGACCACGGCGTGATCCGGTGGGTTCATGTACAGTCCGATGACATCGTGGGCCTTGATGCCGAACCGGGGATCGTTCGAGACCTTGAAGGTCTTGACCTGATGGGGCCGCAGGCCATGGCGCTGCAGGATCCGGTGCACGGTGGTGGCCGTCAGGCCCCCGACCGCTGTGGCCAGGGCCTTGAGGGTCCAGTGGCTGCGGTTGGGCGGGGGTGGCGACATCGCCAGATCGATGACGGCCTGGATCCGGTCGGCGGGAATGGGTGTCTTGCCCGGCGGCCGGGTGGCATCGCGCAGGAGACCGTCGACACCCTCGGAAAGGAAACGGTCCCACCAGCGCCAGACGGTGGGTTTCGAGAGGCCTGTCTGCCGCATGGTCTCGACGAGGCCACAGCCGTCCCCGAGGGCGAGGATGATGCGGGCCCGCCAGACATGCTTCTGAGGGCTCTGGGGGTGGCTGACGATGTGCTCGAGGCGTGTGCGATCGGTGTCTGGCAGCCGGATCTCCGGCCGTGTCGATGTCCTGCCCATGGGTCTGTCTCCTGCCTTGGTGTTGGCCGCGGGCTCGCGGCGGCAGGATGATACCATGATGTGGGGCAGGAATAGAATCCTTTGTTTGTTATTATACACTAGACGTTCCCCAACGGGGCATCCGCGACGCGCCGGTCGCGACCGACAGACCAGGAAGGGATCGGGCGATGACGAATAGAGCGAAGAGTACGATGGCGGGCGAGCGCGCCTTCGCCGCTGCGGACGGACGCGAGGCCGTGCTGTGGGACAGCGCGGCACCGGGCCTCGGACTGCGGCGCGAGGACTCCAACCCATGCAAGGAACTGCGGTGGCGGAAGTCCGGGTTCGAGGCGCACTACCTGACCGACGACGAATTCGTCGCGCTCGGACGGGCGCTTGACGGCGTGGAAGCGGAATAGCCGGTTGCCGTCGCCGTCGTGCGCTTCCTGCTCTACACTGGCGCGCGCAAGTGGGAGCATGCCCACGGCGACCGTGCGGTGCTGCCGGATTCGAAGACCGGTCCGCGCGCACTCTGGTTGGCGTCTCCGGCCTGCGCTGGTGCGAGGTCAAGCCCGACCGCTTGACGCTGATTGACGCGAAGACGGGATCAAGGCACGTTTTGCTTGGCAATTCGGCGCGGGAACTGTTGGCGAGCATCGCCGAAACGGCGTCCGGGGAATGGGTGTTTCCCGGCAAGGGCGGGGGCGAACCGTTGACCAAGGGCGGTCTCTACTCATTCTGGATCAAGGCGGGCGACGCGGCGGGGATCTTGGCGGATGCGCGGCTTCATGACCTGCGACACGCGCACGCTTCCCACGCGGTCATGAACGGCGAAAGCCTGCATGTGGCCGGACGCTTGCTCGGGCACCGGCGGGCGTCCATGACTAACCGATACGTCCCTCTCGACGATGCGACCCTGGGCCAAACCGCCGAGCGCGTGGAGCTGGCGGTGGAGCGTAAACTTCGGCAGGACGGCTTCGCGGCCCTCACAGCGGCGTAATCGAATTGAATGACGCAGCGATTGCATGTAGGGTCGGCGGCATGAGCGAACACAGGAAAGCACATACGCCGCCGCCTGACATACCGGGATTCCCGAAAGACTGGCGCGAGCAAATCAAGGCGGAACTGGCGGCCCAGGTCGAGGCTGGCGGCACGCTTTACGGCGTCCGTTCGGACGGTGCCTATATCGCACGGACAAAGAATGGGGACCGGGTGATCGAGGTGCCCGAGCAGAAGCCCGCCTGACCCGGTCAGCATCCGCCGCTGTACCGACACTCGTCGTTGTGGCCGGCCCGAACGGGTGCGGCAAGTCCACGCTGACCCGTATGACCGGGTTCGGGGGACTAGAAATCATCGACCGGCCGACGCCATTGCTCTCGTGTCCGGCGATCCTTTGGGGGCGAGGCGTGAGGCGTTGCGCCGGCGACACAACGCACTTGGCGTCGGCCGGTCGCATCTGGTGGAGACCACGCTTGCCGGTTCCGGCATTCTCCGCCACATGACGGCGGCACGTCGAGAAGGCTACCGGATCGTCCTGCACTATGTGTCGGTTGCCTCACCGGATCGGGCGCTTGACCGCATCCGCAACCGGGTGGCGCTCGGCGGCCACGATATCCCGGAAGCCGATGCCAGACGGCGCTTCGCGCGCTCGCACGCCAACCTTCCCAGGGCGATGGTGCGGGCGGACCTGTCAGTGCTCTACGACAACACCGATCCTGACCGCCCGCACCGGGAAGTTGCGATACTCGGGAACGGGACAAGGTGGATCGCCGGGGCCGTTCCTGGCTGGGCGGCCGCAGTTCTCGCCCGGGCTTGAGGCCACTTGTTCCGGCCCGCCGCATCGAACGTTGCAATACGAAGTGGATTACCCTGTTGTCTCAATGGTGACGATCCCCTAACGTGCTCAATACTTGGTCAGGTTGAGCGCCTTGGTCGCTACCACGCCAGATCATCCGGCAAGATAAGGAGGGACCCATGAAGACCACCATCGGCATCCAAAGGATGAAATTTTGAACGCGCCAAAGACGCCGATCACCGCCACACGCGGCTATCGAGGTGGGCACGCCAAAGCCTGAGCAGACATGATGAATCAGATCAATTCTGTCGCTGTCCGGCCCATTGATGTCCTCAATAGCGGGAACATTCAATATTCACCCTGCAACAATCTATCGGTGCATCAAGGAATCACAGGCCTTATGACGGTTTTTCGTCCGACTGCGCCCTGAATCCCATGATCGCAAGGTGTCTGCCAACAGGCTGATATGTTATTGTGTCAACATTTTGGATAATTCAGGGGCGACCTTCCGTGACATTCCGTCCCCGGCCATCAATATGGAAGATATCAATGGCTTTATGTCTGGAATTCATGGGCAGAGTTTCAGCAAGGGCTTTTGCTGATTTTGCATATACCCGGTGGGATGGCGACAGCGGTGCCAGCCATCGTCGATGATCTTCACGTGGAGCAGTCTTTGGGTGATCGCACTCCTTGGTGCAGAAAAAACGCCGTGCGGCTTGATCGCCAGTTGCATATATGATTCCCTGATTTCATGAGGCCAAGACGCTGGACTGCCAGCCCCTTGCCCAATCAAAAGCCTGCATTTTGAGCTTTCGAACAGAAAGGAGAAACCTCTATTGAAGCAAGAGCTTGCCCCTTGCCCGCGACGCATGAATTGCGTCAGCAGCAGGTCTGATGCCGCAGAGCGACACAGAATTGCACCGCTTGCTGTGACTGGCGATGCGCAGACGACCCTCTCAAGTCTCCGATCACTGCTTGAGAATTGGCCACGCACGAGGATCGTGACCGCATCTCGCGATTACCTTCACGCTGAATGTCGCTCGCGTCTCGGATTTGTTGACGATGTGGAATTTCAACTGTCCCCCGATGACAATGTCATTCATGTGCGCGCATGTGCGCGCTTTGGCTATTATGACCTTGGGGTTAACCGTGCACGGATCGAGAAATTGCGCAGTCTCCTTGGAAGCGGGATGTCGGATTGCACAAGCCAGGATCAGTAAAGCATAGTCATTGCACCGCAGGGCCAGTTCTGACAGGCTTGCGGAGGTGTGTTGTCGCCCGAAAGCCCAAATCAGAGGATTGGCACGAAATTGAGAGGAGTCAACTCATCCAAACAGTCTCGCTCAGCTTCTTTCGATTTCATCGAAAATCTGCCCATCTCTGGGCTTACTGGATGATGGCAGCCGCACGCCGTCCCTTGTCTCGAATTCCCGGGCTGCAATTCTGGAAACTCTGTGGATCAGGAACCGGTGAAGGTTTTACGCCGTCATTCAATTCCGGTGTTTTTGCGATTCTCTGCGTATGGCGAGATCGGACAACGGCGGAAACACGGTTACGAGACAACAATCTCTTCGCCCGCTATCGTCAGAAATCATGTGAAGACTGGACGATCTTCCTGGCACCTGTCTCGGTGAGAGGAGCCTGGTCGGGACAGACTCCGTTCGTGACCCATGACGGTGATCTGGATGGACCGCTCGCCGCACTCACCCGGGCAACATTGCGCCCACGAATTATACTGGGATTTTGGCGGCGAACACCGGCAATCAGTCAGGTCATCGGGGCCGACCGCAACGTGGTTTTCAAAATCGGAATTGGTGAAGTTCCCTACCTGCAGCAGGTCACTTTCTCCATCTGGCCAGACGCTGAATCAATGGCAGCTTTCGCCCGCATGCCGGGCGGCCCGCATGCCGCGGCAATCCGCGCTGTGCGTGAGGAAAACTGGTTTCGCGAAGAGCTCTATGCTAGATTTCGTATCCTTGGTGACAGTGGCAGCTGGTTTGGAAAAAGCCCCCTCGAAAAGCTGGAATTGCAATGAGTCCTGTTTTCCCTTTCGCAGCGATCGTCGGTCAAGACGACATGAAACGCGCCATGCTGCTGACAGCCATCGATCCCAAGCTTGGTGGTGTTCTGGTATTTGGAGACCGCGGAACCGGCAAAAGTACTGCGGTCCGGGCACTGGCTGACCTGTTGCCCCAAATCACTGCCGTCAAAGGCTGTCCGGTCAATTCCGCAAGACCGCACGATGTGCCGGAATGGGTGCAGTCTGCTCATGCTGAAATCGAGCAACGACCGACACCGGTCGTTGATCTGCCACTCGGTGTGACCGAGGACAGGGTGACGGGCGCTCTCGATATTGAACGCGCCCTCACGCACGGCGAAAAGATGTTTCAACCTGGCCTCCTCGCTGCCGCCAACCGGGGTTATCTCTATATCGATGAGGTGAATCTTCTTGAGGATCATATTGTTGATCTTCTTCTTGATGTCGCACAATCGGGCGAAAATCTGGTTGAACGGGAAGGGTTGTCGATCCGCCACCCGGCACGCTTTGTTTTGGTCGGTTCTGGGAACCCCGAAGAAGGAGAGCTGCGCCCACAACTTCTTGACCGTTTCGGACTTTCGGTTGATGTGCGCTCACCCAGTGACATTGAGGAACGGGTCGAGGTGATCAGAAGGCGCGAGAGTTTTGAAAAGTCACCCCCGCGATTTCGACGCAGATATCGCGAACAGAATGAGCAGATCCGCGACCGTATCCTGACAGCACGGCAGACGCTGGCCCGGACCGCCACCCGTAAACAGGCCCTGCGGCACTGCGCCAAACTCTGTGCACATCTCGGCACAGACGGGTTGAGAGGTGAACTCACGCTGTTGCGAGCCAGCCGGGCCCTCGCCGCCTATGAGGGAAACAGAGAAGTGACGCAAAACGAGATTCACAAGGTTGCGCCACTGGCATTGTCGCACCGGTTGCGTCGTGACCCTCTCGACGACAGCAGCGCTGCGTCGCGCGTCAAGCGTGCTGTGGAATCGGTTCTTGAATGACTGAAAGCGGATCGCGAGACTGGAATCACGCCTGCCTTGCGCTCAAGCTGTTGCTGATTGACCCTGTCGGGCTCGGTGGAATCTCCTTGAGGGCACGCGCTGGTCCCGTGCGTGATCGCTTTCTTGACTATCTCAACCAGTCCACACCGACGGTTCGTATCCATCCATCGATGCCCAGCGAAGCGCTGTTTGGTGGAATGGATGTCGCGGCGACGCTGGAGGCCGGGCGGATCATCAACAGCTCTGGCCTGCTGCGAGAGAATGTTTGCCCTGTCATGGCCATGGCTGAACGTTGCGGTCCACTGCGCGCCTTTGAATTGGTGCGATATCTGGAGACACGAAAACAACCCATTGCCCTGCTTGATGAGGGCGCGGAACCTGAGGAAACTGTCCTGCCGATTCTCAGCGAGCGACTGGCTTTTCACATTTCCCTCGAAGCGATAGGTCGGCTTGACGCTGTTGGAGAAGAAGCGATCGACCCGCAAAACGCACGGCTCCGTCTCGCCGCCGTTGCCGTCTCTGTTGGCGCCCGCCACTCAATGACGCTTCTCGCCGCAAGACTTGGAATTGACTCTTTACGCCCACCACTTTTTGCGCTCAACGCGGCGCGCGCGTTGGCAGCATCAACGGGACGCGATCATCTCAAAGATGAGGATCTCATGATCGCTGCCTCACTGGTTCTGGCACCGCGTGCCATTCAACTTCCCGCGGACGATATCGAAGAGTTTCAGAATGAAGACAAGGTACATGAAGATCGGCATGAACCGTCACATGACGATTCAGAAGGAATGATTCCGCAGGATATCCTGGTTGACGCCATACGACCGCAACTTCCATCCGGTCTTCTTGCGGGCTTTCAGGACAACGCACGACGCGGCGGGGCAAAGGGCAGCGGTGCCGGGCAAAAACGCCGTTCCAATCGGCGTGGACGGCCACTTCCGTCCCGCCGCGGTCGTCTGGCGGATGGGCGGCGCATTGATTTGATTGCAACGCTTCGTGCCGCTGCTCCATGGCAGCGTTTGCGTCGTCGCCGTGATCGTGTCAAAATTCGACCATCAGATATTTTTGTGAAATCTTTTGAGGAAAAGAGTGACCGCCTGTTGGTCTTCGCCGTTGACGCGTCGGGATCAGCAGCGATGGCGCGCCTTGCCGACGCCAAGGGTGCCGTGGAGATCCTCCTCTCTGAGGCGTATGCGAGCCGCGATCTTGTTTCACTGATTGGTTTTCGTGGCGATCGTGCCGACCTTCTTCTGCCACCCACGCGTTCGCTGGTTCAGGCGAAGCGACGCCTCGCGGCATTACCGGGTGGTGGTGGCACACCGCTTGCGGCGGGGCTCAAGGCTGCCGGAGACCTGGCCAAACATGCGCGTAGCCAGGGGATGTCTCCGGTGCTCCTGTTATTGACTGACGGGCGCGCCAACATTGCCCTGGATGGAACTGCGGGGCGTAGCCAGGCAAATGCTGATGTTCAGATCATTGTGCGCTGGCTACGGCACAGCGGCTTTCCCTGTACCGTGATTGACACCGCCAGCCGTCCTGAACGCAGTCTGACATCGCTGGCCCGCGACCTCGCAGGACAATATTTGCCGCTGCCACATGCTGATGCGACGCAACTGGCCCGTGCCTTGACCTGAAATCGACGATGGACTGGACATCTGATCTGCCCACATGGAGCTTGCCGCACCTGTCACGCCCTGTCGACCTGTCGCCGCACCGCTGGCATATCCAGGAATGTGGTCGTGGCCCGTTGGTGCTGCTGTTGCCGGGCTCAGGTTCCAGTGTGCATACCTGGCGCCATCTCATTCCAGCATTGTCAGAGACATACCGGGTGGTTGCGCTGGACCTTCCCGGTCAGGGCTTTACCCGATCTCCACGAAACAGTCGTTCAGGTCTCGAGGAGATGGCATCGGACATCGCGTCCCTGCTTCGTGATCAGAATCTGCAACCTGATTCCATCATCAGTCATTCGGCCGGCACCGCTATTGCGCTCAGACTTTCGCAACTGATTGATGTCCCTTTAATCGTGGGAATTAATCCCGCACTGGACAATTTTCGTGGCGTTGCCGGCTGGCTGTTTCCGCTCATCGCCCGGACTTTGGCGATGAGTCCATTTACGGCTTCGATATTTGCAGCAAGCGCGACGCCCGACCGCTCTCGTCGGCTTATTGAAAGCACGGGCTCCCGGCTTGATGATGAAGGCCTCGGTTTTTACGCACGATTGATGCGTGATCGATCGCATGTCTGCGGAACATTGAACATGATGGCACGATGGTCGTTGGAGCCGTTACTGGCAGACTTGCCGACAATTGAGACACGCACGCTCTTTCTTGCCGGTTCTGATGACCGTGCGGTGCCGCCAGAGGTCTCATCGCGTTCGGCCACTCTCATGAGACATGCAGAGTCGCGCCTGTTACAGGATATGGGTCACCTTGCACATGAAGAGGCTCCCCATCGCATCCTCACCGAGATTCAGGATTTTTTGCCCGCATTGTAATTCGGTTGGTGTTGACTTGGATCGTGGTCTGATCAGCGGAAAAGTCGAAAATCACTCTTCACTCAAGGCACCCCGCCCCGGATTCTCTCCCTGAAAGCCGCAGCATGATTGCATCGATTGTCGCCGCAGAGAAAAATTGTGAACAGGATCAGGTGCCGTGCATCGCCAGGGAGCGTGCGATTTCCAGATATTGACCCGGAACGGTAATTCCAAATTCCTGTGCGCGATTGAGTGCGGCTATCCGATGCGTGCCCGGAAGCCGTGCCCCGTCAAGGGCTTCGATACGGGCAAGGACCCTTTCAATCCTGTCTCCAAATGCCGCCGCGTCATGCGGTTTGATTGCAATCAGAAACTGGCCGGAGCCCGGCGGCGGGCCGTCGGCCGTGAAGAATGACGAGACATCCGCGCTTGGATTGGCTCCGGTCACAACGGCCGAGAGGATCTCAACAATCAACGCAAGGGCTGTACCCTTTGCATCTCCAATCGGGACCATTGAGCCTGCAAGTGCTTTTTCCGGGTCGGTGGTCGGGTTACCCTTGGCGTCAAGTGCCCATCCCAACGGGATCTGGGATCCACTTTTGTGCGCATGCATCACTTTGCCACGTGCGACCACAGAAAGTGACAGGTCGACCACCAGTGACGCGCCACCGGGACGCGGTGCAGCAAAGGCGATAGGATTGGTCCCGAAAAGTGGTGTGCTTGCGCCCCAGGGTGCAATTGCCGGAGGTGAATTGGCGACCATCATTCCTATCAATCCGGCTTGCGCGATCCGGTCGACTTGAACGGAAAGTGCACCGCAATGGTGAGACCGAGTCACCGTCATACAGGCAACGCCCTGTGCCGTTGCGGTCCTGATTCCCTGCATGACTGCCAGATCCAGTGCCGGGTAGGCGAAACCGTTCTGGGCATCGATGTGCAAGGCTGCGGGTCCGCTTGTCCGGCAGGTGGGTTCGGCATGGCCGTTGACCTTGCCGGATTTCGCCTGGGCAGCGTAGTCCGATAGACGCGAAAACCCATGACCGATCTGGCCTTCGGCTTCAGCGGCAACAATGGCATGTGCGACGGACAACGCAGCTGCGCGACTGACTTTGCTGGCCTCGAGCGCTTTGACAACCATGGATTCGGCATCCTGAATTGAGATGGTTTGATCGTCATGGGGCATCATTGATCCTCATTTGCGCACGATCCTTATGTCAACTGTCCGACAGAGGATTATGCTGTGCCACAGTGTTTGACCATCGCGTTGACATGATGGCCAGAAGCTCCTGCGATCATGTTGTCGCCATTGACCTCTTGGAGGATCAGTTCAAGGGTTGCTCATGTGTCGCGTGCGATCTGACGTACGGCAGTCAGATGCGTCGCAATCTTTTCGGCAATCATGGTGCTGACGCGTGCATTGGATTGGGTCGTGACACCTGCGATATGCGGTGTCAGCAGCACATTCGTGAGGCCACGGAACCTGGTTGCGGCCTCTTCTGTCAGGGGTTCGTCCTCGAATACATCGAGTGCGGCCCCACCGATCCACCCCTCCTTCAACGCAAGGATCAAAGCGTCCTCATCAACGATGCCACCGCGCGCGGCGTTGATGAGAACAGCATCATCTTTCATTGTTGCAATCGCACGTGCATCGATCAAGTGACGCGTCCCTGCGGTCAGTGGCGTATGGAGGCTGACAATATCGCTTCGTTCCAGCAGAGTCATCAAATCACATTGCTCGACCTTGTCCCATGCCGCATGGTGTGGCGGCAGATAGGGGTCACAGGCGATAGGTTTGACACCCAGTCCTGCGGCCAATCTGGCGGTCAGCTGAGCGATGCCACCCAGTCCCACCAGGCCGAGTGTTGCCCCGGCGAGTTCCCGTCCCGAACATTGCTGGCGGGGCCAGGCTCCCGCGATCATCTCATCGTGGGAACGATACGCGGTTCGCAGCAAAATCATGGAAGCCGTCAGGACATATTCGGCAACGCTCGGATTGTTCGCGCCGATTGCCGGATAGACTTCGATGTGGCGTTTTGCACAGGCTTGCTGATTGATGTTGTCGAGACCAACACCAAGACGACCAATACAGGTGAGGCCTGGTGCTTCGTCAAGAAGCGATGCCGTGACCTGGGTACGGTTACGGACGACCAACGCCGAAGCATCCTTCAGAGCAGCAGTGAGCGTGTCCGGACGATCGACCAGGTCGGGTTCATACACGACCTCAAACGAACGCCATTGATCGCCGACTGCATGGATATCCATAAACTCTGAAATCACGATTTTGACCATTCAACACTCTCCTGACCAGCGGGCAAAGTCTGTCGATCAAAGTCAACTGGTGCGGCTTGACCAGTATAAGTCGAATGATCTGTCCAAACGCACCAACTTTTTCGTATCTTCGTGACAGACCGACTTCTGACACGGCTTCTCAGGGCAGAATTCATTGATTGGTGGGAACTCTTATAAACACGTCATTATCAACCCTGATGCCAGGATCCCATCAGTGTGCGGGGCAATCAAGCCACCGCGGTCAGCGATCCAGCCGCAGGTGTGGCACAATCCTGCAGTGTTGTGGTAGAGGCCATCATGGTGTTTTTTCCTTTTCAAGATTTTCAAATTCCAGAGCCCATCAAGCTCATGGGAAGCCACACCACACGGAATGCAAATTTTCAACATCATCCGGGACATTCCCACCACCGATATCATCTCAGTTTAGTTGTCAATGCAGTTTGCCGGAACAACCCAATATGCCGACAATGACAAGACTCAAATCAGTCAGTATTCGTGGTTTTAGATCTCTCGCCGATGTTGAATTGTCGGATCTGGGCAACACCAGCATTTTGATAGGTGCCAACGGTTCGGGCAAGTCGAACTTCGTACGCTTTTTTGAAATGCTCGGCTGGATGTTGCGGTCTCGTCGTCTGGGGGATTTTGTCGAGCGTCATGGGGGAGGTGACGACCAACTGTTCGGCGGAAGTCGAATCACCCCGGCCATGCAGGCCGAAATCAGCCTGGAGACTCAGCAAGGCCAGAACGACTATCAATTCACCCTTGCGCACGCTCATCCCGACCGACTGATGTTCACCAAGGAAGCCTTTCGATTCAGCAGCAAAGACATTCCAACCGACGCCAATTGGACAGATCTTGGCGGTGGCGGGAATCGCCGTGAAGCGCAAATTGTCGAGTTTGCGCAATCTCCGCAACCATCGGAAGTCAACAAAACAACTGCGCGAACAATTACACATTTGCTACGGGATTGTGCCACCTATCAGTTTCACGACACCTCCGACACCTCGAGTTTCAAGATCAGTTGGGACAACGAAGATAACAACACCCTGCGTTCCAACGGAGGGAATCTGGCAGCGGTGTTGCACAGAATCGAGCATGAGGATTATCATCGATTCGAACTGATCTGCAGCTGCATCAGTCGCGTGTTACCCATTTTTGATCACTTCAAGATCGAAAGCAGCTACGGCAAAGTCCGCCTCAGGTGGAAGGCTAAGGGAACCGACAAGACGTTCGGGGCACATCTCACGTCGGACGGGTCCCTGCGTTTCTTCGCCCTCGTCACGCTACTGAACCTTCCTCGGGAGATGCTGCCCAGCGTCATCCTGTTGGATGAGCCAGAACTCGGCCTGCATCCAGCGGCTATATCGCTGATAGGCGGGATGATCAAAGCACTTGCTGGCGACGTACAGGTGATTGCCGCGACCCAGTCACCCCTTCTCGTCGACGAGTTTAATCTGGAAGAAATCGTGGTTCTTGAGGCGAAGGATGGCCGCACGAACTTCCGGCGACTCGACACCGAAAACTACCGTGATTGGCTTAATGAGAGTTTCGCGCCTGGCGAACTCTGGCAGAAGAATCTCATCGGGGGGCGTCCATGATCCGTCTCGCAATTTCGGTGGAGGGTCGGACAGAAGAGGAATTCGTCAATAGTTTGCTGACTCCGCACCTCCAGTTATGCGGTATCGCGGCCCAACCGATCCTGTTGGGTCGCGCGCGTAACCGAGGCGGGTGCGGCGGGGATGTTACCGTTCTGAAGTTGGCCAGAGAGATGACGTGTCTGAAACACGCGTTCGACGCCGTCACGACTTTCGTCGATTTTTACGGATTTAGAGGAAAAGAACAAAACTCCGCCACCGCCCTGGAGGACATGATTCGCGCCGACGTCGGAGAAAAGATCGACGGGCGGAGAGATAAAATCATCCCGTATATCCAGATGCACGAATTCGAAAGCTTGCTGTTCTCCGATGTGAAAGTCTTCAATATGCTGCCCGACATTCCACAAGCGGCCATCGGGGCGCTTGAGAAAGTTCGGTCAGCTTTCGCAACACCGGAAGATATCAACGACAGTAAACTGACCGCTCCAAGTCGCCGCATCGAAAACGAAATCCCCCACTATCAGAAGGTCGTCCATGGACCCATGATCGCTGCCAAGATGGGACTGGAGCGAATTCGTGCAGAATGCCCCCCGCTTCAACGCTTGGCTCAAATGCTTGGAAACCTTGCAGACGGCCTTTTGACGGTTTTCCGTCCGAACCGGTCCTGAGGCCCACGTTCGAGGAGTGGTTTCGACGATGGCTGTTGGTAGACCATCGTCATTGAATTGATGTCGTTTGAAGGCGCGGTGCATTGTCTTTCAGTTTACGGTTTTTGTCGAGACTATTGGCTGCAACAATGATCAATTCCCCTGCGACCTGTGCAGGTGCCGCAGGTGTGTTTCGGCATCGTGGAGGCCAGACAGAAACATCGAGTCATGACATCACAAGGCCGGGAAACTGATAAGGTCACATTGAAGGCCGATGAGTGTGAGCAGTTACGATTGGTGAATGCTGATCAGCATCAAGCATCGTGAAATTTCCACTTTGGGTACACGGCGTCCGTCAGGGGCCTGGTTATGCTGCACTCCTCTGGAATTTCTCCACGTCCGCACGATTGGGAAAAGCTGATTGATCGGGTGGAGATGACACCTTGAGGGCCGCGACATCGTTCGCGAACCGCAACGCCGTTTCGAAACTGCTCCCCTCCGCTATAGCCAGCGCGAGGGCACCATGAAACACATCGCCTGCGCCGAGTGTCGAACAAACCCTGACGTTACGCGATGGAATTTTCAGAAAGCGCCCATCGCCTGTGATGAAGTGCACGCCATCTTGACCACAGGTCACAGCGAGGCGCACGTCGGGCAGCAGAGTCTGGGCAATCCTGAGCGCCGAAACAACATGTGTGCGGCGGGCAAAGCGCCTGAGCGCCGCCTCTGCAAAGACGATGTAATCGGAGGCCTCCAGAATGGCCTTTGGTATCGTCTTATTGTTGAGATCGAAGTCAAGTACAGTCGGAACATCCGCACGACGTGCCATCTCAAATGCGACTGTTGTCGCTTCTGTCCAACGAAGATCACCAAGAACCGCTTGCATCGATTGAAATGCCGCAGCAGGGAGTTCGGGTGGTTTCGAAAACAAGGCGTCGGACCGGTAATTGACAATCATCCGTTCGCCCGATGAATCAATGACGACTGCAGAGGTCGCTGACCTCCGGTCCCGGCAAACTTCCAACAACGAAAGATCAATGCCGGACCTTGAAAGAGTTTCCTCGAGGAAGATGCCGGCACCGTCGCCCCCGACTCTCGAGAGTAGAAACGCTTGGCCATTCAGGGACTGAATCGCCAAAGCGGCATTGACCGCAATACCTCCAGCCACATCAAACTGATCATTGGCAAAATGCTTTTCTGCGCGTTTCGGAAGACAATCCATGCGAAACACATGATCGACAACGGCAATTCCGACAGTCAGCACATTGGCCTTGGGCCTGGGATTCATATCAGAATCACCGTCGCTCATTTGATCAACTCATGCAATTTCGGCAGCCCATCATCTTTTCTTTCTGACACATCGGTTTTTGATTTGGTAGACAAGTCGGCAAAAGCCGCGCTTGACGGCGGCTATAGATGACAAGGACAGTCACGCTGAGACATTGACCGATCATGAACAACATGTTGTCTCTCAGAGGCAGCACACGAATGGCTGATTGGTGAAGCGTGCCGTTTGAATGCCGCGGCAGAGGGTTCGAACTTCGACTCCGAAAAGGTCGTTGCGTTTCAGTTTGAACGCAGATTGGGACTCGACAGTACGAACAACACAAAGTCTCCATCGTGGAAATTCATATCAGGTGTCGCTGGATTCGCAGCTTGATTGTCATATCCAAAATTGGCCCATCCTGGATCTTGACCTGTCGCAGAATGACTGTCCTTGGCCCAGGGAAGCAAATCTGGACTGACTTTCATCCAACAGGCTTGCCGCCACCAACCGCCTGATGGCTCGTCAACCCTATGATTGACGGGTCTATGGTGGGGTGATTTCCACGACCTCTCCTGTCCGCGCCGACCGCTCGGCAGCTTCACCGACAGTGACGGCCCAGCTCCCGTCCTCTACCGTGACCATTGGCTGGGCGATTTCACCCCTGGCGAGGGCAAGAAACTGCTCATGCTGATAGAAAGTGGCTCCATAATGGTCACCGGCTGCAAGAACGCGGCGATCAACGGGCACGTCGCGGCGCACCCTCTGTCCGTTACGCAAACTGACTTCGACCGCCGGATTGCGTTCCGTGCCTTGGGGCAAAAATCTGGCGGGCGCCGGGACCATCGCGTCAATCCGCCCCAAAGGGCCGGTAACCGACACGATTTCCTGCCAGTAGGACCCTTCCGCGAACATGCAGAGATCCAGCATACCCCTCGAACCGTTCGCAAAGTCCAGCACAGCAAACGCGTTGTCAATGATATCAGGAACCCTGCCGTCATATGTCTCGTCCAGATGATTGACGGCAATGGATCCGGAGGCGAAAACCCGGATCGGGTCACTTTTCATGATGAGCCGCATCAGGTCCCAAAAATGGCAACATTTTTCGACCATCGTACCACCAGTCCTGCGGTTGAACCTGTTCCATCCCCCGACCTTGGCCAGGAACGGGTAGCGGTGCTCGCGGATCGACACCATGATCGGGTGCCCCGCTTCTCCCCTATTGACTCGTCGAATCAATTCGGCCAAGGGCGGCATGAAGCGATATTCCATGGCCACCCAAACCGGAAAGCCATTTTCTTTTGCCACCGCTGCGACCTGTCGGCAGTCAGCCAGATTCGTACACAGGGGTTTTTCCACCAAGACTGGCCTGCGGCCAGGCGCAATCTGCGAAAGCAGTTCACAATGGGTGTCATTCGGCGTTGCGATCACCAAAGCGTCGCAGGTTTCGCTGGCCATCATCGTGCGCGCATTGTCATAAACCGCCGCCTGTCCTCCGGCCAGGGTCTGCGCCTGCACGCGCATGTCCGGATCCGGATCGGCGAGGGCGGCGATCTCGGCCCCGTCCAGCAAAGCAATGTTCCGGATATGCTCCTGGGCCATCATGCCGCCGCCAATGACTCCGTAGCGGACCACCAATCTTATAACTCCATGACTTCGAATCCGAGTGCCGCTGCGAAACCGCGCAACTGAGGCCGGATATCCCCGTACGCAATCACAAAATGGTGTTCAAGACCGCCGTCGATAATGTCTGCCAACACCACCTGAACGGGCCGGTCGAATCTCAAAACGCCAGCCGTACCGGCGAAAGCGAGAGGGCGACGGAGCATTTCCGCGGCCGCAACGACAATCCTGTGCACGCCGCGCGCCTTGGAAATCCGTGATAGCGTAACTCGACCGGGCTTGAGCGGAAACTGGCACAGAAGCGGTAACCGGCGATTTGAGTGAACCGCTGCCAAAGGCTCATAAATTCGATCACACATGGAAAGCGGCGCCTGACCGCAATGCCAGACGACAGCCGTATCGTCCTGTTGATCCGCATCCACCAAGTCAGCCAGAAATACCGGTGCGGCCGCGGCCCGCTGCGCAGTCAGCAGGGAGATGGCACCGTAGACATCGGATTCGCAGGCGCAGGGCAACATCTCTTCGGCAAGCATCGAAACCGGACCACACACCGCACCGCCATATTCGGTAAAACATTCCGGCCAGCAGCGCACCGCGATTGCGTCCAATCCGTACCCGTGCGCCAGTTGCCTTAGCGCCGGAGCCAGACGGAAGGAAAGGTCAAGCGCATCTTGCTCAACATCTTCCAATCCGTGCAACGTGATGCCGCCGGCATCGCCAGCTTGTGCCGGCCCCAACTTTTTCGCCACGTCAAACAGGTCATCGAGGGCTAAGGGCTTGATCTCTATTCCAAATATCCGGCCCAACGTTTCACTGTCGAAGGTGCAGGTATCAAAACCTGACGGATGATGACCGAACTGTCCAATGCAGGCGCCGCGGAGTGAGTCGGCCAGTTTCCGGCCTGCCACATTTTCGGTGGCGGGGGTCAATGAGACCTCAATCGTGTTTTCGGCCACCCCGCTCAACAGGGCACTCAAGTGATCCGTGTCCACAAATTCGGGGTCGTTGTATATCCAGCTGAACTTCCGGCCCCGCAACCCCAGTGCATGCGCGGCGAGATTCAGCCCGCACAGTGAATTGAGCAACAACCGGCCCCCGCTTCTCGGCTCGCGGACCGCCCAGATCATCATCGGCAAGTCCGAGTATTCAGCGGTTTCAGTGACGACTGTGGCGTCGGTGAAACTTGTCTGCAGCACAACCCATATGTCGGGATTGCGTGCCGCAATCTTGTTCCGCTCATTAGCGGCCGACTCGTCGTCCAGCAGCAGTTCGCAGGAGCCCAGAATCTCAACGCCGCAGCCACCAAGTCTCTTGATCATGGCATGGAGTTTTGCCTGTGCAGCCCCCATATCGAATGTGGGGCGTGCCAGTGGAAGCACACCTAAACGCATTGACGTTCCGCCGCACCCATCATCGGGGAACCAGTCCCATTCGGAATCAAGCGTATCACAATTTCACAACTCACCCTGAAGCCAGCGCCTGTTGATTGCATCATCTGATGATTGTTCCCATGATCAGTCTGTATTTCATTCCGAATTGTCACGCCGGTTCACATTGACTTGCTCCTGCACCTTATTTCATCATGTCATGATATCTCTTCTGTCACAAATCAATCCCGCCTCAAATTGAGGGAAGACGCACATCGATCCCGTCTTTAGGTGCGAGCTGTCTCTCTCTTCATGCCCTGCAGCCTCAAACATCGTGTCCATACGGTTGGCCGCTTGTTGGAACAGCTCGACCCGCAATGGGGCGGACACGCTGAACAGGTCGTGCCATGCGATCATGAAGGAAGCGCAGTTCAGTGCCGTGGACGGAGAATGGCGGATTGCCTTCGCCTTTGACCCTGCAAACACGTCCATGCTTCTCGTTGCCGACGACAAGTCTGGCGGTAGCGGCCGCCGATTCCAGTGAACACTTGTCGGCAAAGCTGATGAGCGTTTCGACCCGCGTTTGGCCTATCTTGCCAAAGAAGGAGAGACATAATGGCCGTCAGCCTTGACGACATGATGGCGGAGATTAACCGCGCAACGGCGGGGCAGGATCCCGGATCAAGCGGCGCAGCAATGTCGTTTTTCCAAGACCCAGAAAATCTGTGCGCAGGGTGACCGGTATGCAGGTCTCTTCAATGCTTACGGTCGCTCGACACCCTTTACATTGTTGCAATCCTGCATGATAGACCTTTATGTTATAAAGTAACATCTGATAAGGGCTGCACCATGAAAAAAATCGAATTTCAAGTCCGCCGTTCGGTGGAGCAAATCGAGGAGAGCACTGATTTTGCGCCAAAATTCGATGCCGATGGACTCTTGCCCTGCATCACAAGCGATGCACGAACAGGCGAGGTGCTGATGTTGGGTTGGATGAATGCAGAAGCGCTGCGACTGACAATTGAAACGGGTGAGGCCCACTACTTCAGCCGTGCACGACAGATTCTCTGGCATAAGGGTGCCACATCGGGTCTTGTCCAAAAAGTAACCGAAGCCCGGATCGACGATGATCAAGACGCGCTCTGGTTGCAGGTTGACGTGGCAGGGTCCGGTGCGTCTTGCCATGTGGGCTACCGGTCTTGTTTCTACCGCGCTGTGCCGACGGCAAAAGACGCGGGACAGCCCTTGAAATTTCTGGAAGATCAAAAAACCTTCGATCCCTTTGAAGTCTATGGCGATGCGCCAAATCCTACACAGATCTGACCTTCATCGAGTCGGATCATCAAGGCAACGCGGCGTGGGAAACGATGGCCAAGACCCATCGCGTTGACGCCGAGATCCGGCGGCAAATGGACATGGTGATACCGAACTTGAGACGTCTCATTCCCAACAAGGACGAAACCGGGCCAGAGCGCTGTGACCGGCTGGTGATGCGGGAGAAACTGATCGCTGTCCGCGCGTCTCGTAAACAGACAGGGATGCTGGGACCTCACCGATCTTGAGACTCACCAGAACCAACGATCCGGCCCTCCCGTCTGTCGGCACAGACACGGTCACAGTGCTGTGAGTCCGCGCCGGCTTCCATCGCGCAAAGCACCTGTTCCTCTCGGAAGCAGAAAAATTCTGACAGGAACTCGAATCCTCCCCGATCGCGTCTTCGCGATTCATACATGGAAGAAAAACGAAACGAACAAAAGAGAGACCAAGTCAGGTCTGTGTGATCGGAGACAAATTTGGGTCCATGGTGGAGATCCTTGCCTGGCCGATACGGGCAATGGAACTGTGTATTTTGGGTCTGCGTCGGGCGGGTCTTGTTCATGATATCGGAACCATAGGCACAAATGCACCGGACATTCCCACACCCCGGATTCTCTCCGTGACCAGTTCGATGCTGGAAGAAAGCGCCCATTCCGTGCTGTCGCGTCTTTACACCATCGGTGGGTTGGATCCCGGTGTTTGGCGGGAGCGGGGGCGGACTTTTCTCAAGGGCACACGAGAGATGCTTGACAGTGTGCCGATTGGGGGGGGGGGGGCGACATTCAAACTTTCCAAGACTGATCTGGGCGGGCTGGAAGCCTTGAAACGGGTGTTGCCGCCGCATCGGTGGACCGCATCGGTGATTGTCGCCATTGATGAGGCCCAGAATCTCCCGGCCCATCCCAACACACCCACAGAAATTCTTCTGCGTGCACTCCATGAGGGACAGACAGGCCTCCCCCTTACCCTCGTACTCACCGGACTGGGTGACACTGTCGACCATGCCGCCAACATGGGTCTGACCCGGGGTCTGACAATTCACATGATTGAGGCACTTGAAACAGACGATGTCACGCAACTCATGACCGGGTTCTGCGCCCGATTGATTGGAACCACGTGAGAGCCGTCGCCGCTGCGGGGCGCTGCCGCTACTATCAACGGCAGCAATCCACGGAAATGCGCTGCGCCGCCTTGGTAGCGGCGGTGATGCGTGACCTTCAGGAAACACACCGCAAGCCTGATATCATCGACAGCTTGCGGGATCATATCCGCCAAGCCGGTGCTGATGCACCGACGCGGATGCAAATTCCTAAAGACATGACACCACTTGCTTTCGCTGACCATCTCATCCACCGGGGTGCCCTGCAGGAAACACCTGACGACACCATCACCTGCCCGATTCCCTCATTTCGGAACTGGCTCATCGAAGAAGGCGGTATCGCTCACGACGGCGGACCATAACGCGATCTTCCGGTCTTGATTCAGGATGAGCATAATCGAAGAGCGGCATTATTCCATCCCGCGTGACGACGGTGCCGGAAACAATATCCTTAAGGATACGATAGGCTCCGGCTTTTGTCGGATGGTCGTGCTGGGCTTCAAACCATGCAAAACCTCATCCAATGTCACGACTGAGTCTTACGGAAAGTCGCCGCCCTTTGGCGGGGTGAGCCTTGTGACCATGCGGAGTCTGATAGCAGCGAGATGAATATCTACGATGACCCAAATAACACCCCTGATCCGCCGATGATGGCGCCAATGGAATGTCGGAGACAACGGTCTCTGTTTGCGTTTCCGGGTGCACTGGCGTACTTTTTGTCACGCTGTCCCGGAACTCGAGACGATGCACAATCTATTTTACAATTTTAGGGGGATGACATGTTCACAAAAATCATCACTTTCGCTCTGGGAGTGTTCTTCACAGCATCTGCGATGATTGTGGCCGCGCCAACCGCTGAGGCCCAGGAATATACAATCAAGATCGCCTTTCTGGGTTCACCTCAGGACGAAGATTATGACGGCTCAATGGTTCTCAAGGATTATATTGAAAGCCGCTCGAACGGACGAGTCGGCGTCGAAATTTATCCAGCCGGCCAGTTCTGCAACAATGAAAAGGAGTGTTTGGACAATCTTCAGGCCGGAACACTTGAAGTCTACATCACGACGATTGGGGGCTTCGGTAACGTGTTTGGACCCGGCCAGGTCCTCGACCTGCCCTATATGTTTGCCAACGACCGAATTGCCGAATGTGTCTTTGATGGCCCATTCGTCGATCAATTGCGTCAGGGCGTTCTCGAAGCGGATGTTGGCATGCGCCTGATGGTGATTTCCAATACGGGCGGATGGAGAAATTTCGGAACAACCAACAAGCAGATCCGAACACCCGCAGATATCGAAGGGGTGAAAATCCGGACAATTCCGGCGGAAATTCAACAGGAACTGGTCAGCCAGCTTGGCGGCAATCCAACCGCGATTGCTTGGCCTGAAGTCTATACGTCCCTCTCGACAGGCGTCGTCGACGGCACCAAGAACGGCATCACCGATATCATGAACATGAAATTTCCGGAGGCCGGTCTCAAATATCTGACACTTGACGGACATGCCTATATGGGCGCGCTCTGGTGGTATTCTGATGCGTCCTGGCAAGGTCTTCCCGATGACCTGCGCCGGATCGTTTTCGACGGAATGAACCACCTCAAGACAGTCACTCGAGCCTTTCCCATGCGCCGACAGATTGAGGCCTATGACGCTTTCCGTGAATCTGGTGGTCAAATTTACGTGCCGACCGCAGAAGAAAAAGCGGCATTCCAGGAAGCGTCAAGCGGAATGCGCCAGTGGTATATTGATCAGTACGGCTCTGAGTGGCTGGAAAAACTTGATGCCGCTGTCAGTGCCTGCACTGGATCCGTTGATGCGGAATTCATGGCAGCCAACTCGTAATGATTGCAACAATCTCGGATTGGGGCAGGCATTGCCTGCCCCTTTCCCGCACACGAAACGGCAATTGTGGAATAGGATCGGCCTTACTGTTCGCACACGTTCTATGAAGGCGAGAACGATACAAACAACTCTGGACACAGTTTCTCGCGATCCGATTCCATACGGATATCCTATTGGCACAAATGTCTGCATCACGCTTCATGACTGGCCCGTTTTCGTGTCGCACGAGACAAAGAACCGTTTCTTGATACGGCATTAAAGAGATGTCCGGGCCAATCGCGGCACTTCACCTTCTTGGCAACCTGAACCACAGACTCGGGACGGCCTGCGTGTTTATCGCATCATGCTTTGCCGGAATCATGGCGATTATCGTGACCACCGGCGTTTTCTGGCGTTATGTGCTGAACAATTCACTTCCCTGGGTCGAAGACATTTCATTGATCCTGATGGTGACGATGGCGTTCATCGTCGCGCCATACGCGTACAGGACGGGTCAGAATGTGGCCATCTCGCTCTTGGTGGAACGGCTTCCCGCACCGATTCTCCTTGCGATTCGAATCGTGATCAACGTCCTTGTTCTGTGGATTGTCTGCAGATACTTCCTTGAAAGCCTGAGGCTCGTTGAACGGGGCTGGAACATCAGAGTGAATTCGGTCGATATGCCCTGGGCCTATCCTTATCTGGTTTTACCGGTCGTGCTCCTGCAGCTTGGCATGGTGGCTGTCGAGTTGATCGCCCGCGACACATGGCGCATATTGACCGGATCAGATGAACGAAGCTGGCCCGACCCGAGACAGCGACAAGGACCGGGGTAGCAAATGGGACTGGCCTATTTCTGGATTTTTTTTGTGCTTCTCGCTTTGGGAACACCTGTCGTTTTCGCCTTGTTGATTGGTCCGGGCATCTCACTGGTTATTGACGGTAAGGACGAGCTGTTTTTTTCCAAGCTCCTCACGACAATTTACTCCGGCATGTACTCGTTCCCACTTATGGCCGTGCCTTTCTTCATTCTTGCTGGTGAGCTGATGAATACTGGCGGGATCACCCGATCAATCGTCAAATTTTCAGAGTCCATGATCGGCCATTACCGAGGTGGTCTTGCCCAGGTGAACATTCTTTCCTCAATCATGTTTGCCGGTTTGTCGGGTTCGGCGGTTGCTGACACTTCCGCCCTCGGAAAGATGCTGATTCCGGCAATGGAGGAGAACGGATACAAACGCAATTTCGCTGCCGCCGTCACTGCGGCATCGTCCGTGATCGGGCCAATCATTCCGCCTTCCGGGATCATGGTCATTTATGCATTCGTCATGAATGTGTCTGTCGCCGGTCTGTTTCTTGCCGGCTTTGTCCCCGGCCTGATGGTGGGTTTGGGACTGATGGTCCTGACAGGCTATCTGGCTCGGGTCAGAAATTTCGCCATCGCCGGTGCAAAAGCGCCGTGGAAGGAACGGTCCTTCGCTCTCTTGGAGACGTTTCCTGCGCTGATGACCCCGGTGATTCTGCTGGGCGGAATCTTGTCAGGAATCTATACGCCAACCGAGGCCGCAGCGGTCGCCGTGGTTTATGCCTTGTGTGCTTCAGTGCTGATCAGACTGGAGGCCTGGAAGCGTTTCATCACTGACACAAAACGGGCCTATCTTCACATGACCCCTTTATTCCTCTTCTTATTCATGGGGTTTTTTGGAGTCTTTGATTTTCGGCAATATGCGATTTGCTCAATTGGCTGGATCATTCTGGCCGAGACATCCTGGAGGTTGCTGAGGTGGAAAATCCCGCGTCGTCCTGTCGCTGCATCCGGCGGCATTGTTTTCCGCAAGGACATGGCCGACGCATTCACACAAACAACAAGGCAGCTTCCGGAAGTCTTGCGGAACACGGCGATCCAATCCGGTGTCATTCTCTTTCTTGTCGGCGCAGCTGTCACATTCGGCTGGATGGTGACAGTTTCCGGTCTGGCGCGTGAAGCCACCAACCTCATTCTGTTCATCACGGACAATCCGCTTCTTGTGCTGCTCCTGATTAATATCCTCCTGTTTGTCGTCGGCATGTTTCTGGATGCAGGGCCAGCCATTCTGATTCTCGGACCGGTGCTTGCCCCAATCATGGCGAGCATCGGCATCGATCCGCTTCACTTCGCCATCGTGATGTGCGTCAATGTCACCGTTGGACTGGCCACGCCGCCCATGGGACTCGTACTGTTCGTGGCATCCTCAGTTTCCGGTGAGCGGCTCGAGAGTATTGTCAAGGAAATCTGGCCGTTCCTGCTGGTCGAATTCGCCGTGATTTTTCTGATCACTTATTTTCCCAGCCTCACTATGACCATTCCGTCATTGGCGGGTTTTGCAAAATGTCCTGAATCAGCCACCGCCTGTCAGGTGATTGTCGGAATTTTAGGCAGATAGGGCGATAATGTCTGCATCAATACGACAGGGCCATTTTGGATGGGTCCCCAGCGAATCTCAGCCGACCACTTCCAAAAAGAGAATCAAAAGACCAACTCAAAAGTTACAGGGTCAGGGGGATCGCTAGACTGGCCTGATCGACGGGCCCGTTGATCATCAGACGAAAGGAGACACCCATTCCATAAGCCCCACCGCCAACAGGGTGTTTACCGTCCGGATCCGGGGCAAGATCTGCAATGTTAGCGGCTTCGCGGTTTGGCCTCAGCGGTGCCGGCCCCTTCGGCGACCGGGCCCGCTGGCCAGAGATCTTCCGGCTCAACGGTCTCAAGAACGGCAAGTCCCTCGCCATCGGCGACTGTTTTCTCCTGCCGCCCCTCAAGACAGAGTGACGGGGAGCGGGAGCACCGTGCCCTTGCCAATTCGGGCCGGCGTCCCTATGTCCTATGGGACACTGCGTGAGGAGAGATCGCCCGGGGAGAGACACGATGCACGCGCTGCTGCGCCGCCACCGCACTGCCATCCAGCCCCTCTATGCCGCTGAAGCCGGCACCTGCTCCTTCGCCATAGCACCAGATCCCCAGACCTGCCTCGGTGACGTGCTGGAGCGGATCGCCCGGAGCGAGTCCTCTCTGCGGGCCCGAACGAGAAGGGATTTGCACTGATGGCGTTGGACAGGGCGGGACTGGCGGAATTCGTTGACCAGACCGACAAGATTGAACCCCCGGTCTTTATCGGGCGGGAACCGATCCTCGCAAAACTCCTGAAGGTCGCCGGAGACAGCTGGGATGGCTCGGGCGCGGGTCAGCACGGTCAGGCCGGCGCCACCCAGATCATCCAGGGTGCCCCGGGGGCCGGCAAGAGCACGATCCTCACTGAGTTGGTCCGTCGGGCTGCGACCGGTGGGACGAACGGTGTCAAGACCCAGGTCCTCAAACTGAGTTCCGGCCGCATCACCGGCCCCATCAACATCCTCGGGCCGCTCGCGACACTGGTCGATCCCGTAGCCGCCACGGATTTCCTGGCCCGGTACCAGACAACCCGCAGCCTGGGCGGTCAACTCGGCGCGCTCGGCAGCTCGGTCGGAACCGAGCGCACAACGACCACCACGCCCCATTCGCCCGAACCGACCCTGTCGGCCTTTCATGACTGGGTCCGGGACCGGAACTCCGGCCGGGGTCCCCATCAGGGGTTACGCGGCCCGATCATCATTGCCATCGACGAGGCCCAGAACATGCTCTTTGGTGATGATGATCCCCGCACCAGCATCCTGCGGTGTATCCATGAGGCCGACCCACCCCTCCCCCTAACCCTCGTGCTCGCCGGCCTCGGCGACACCGACGCCCGGACCACGGACATGGGCCTGACCCGAGGCAAGATACTTCACGACATCGGGGCCCTCAGCCCGGACGAGGTCGCCGACCTCACCCACCGGTGGTGTGAGCATTTCGGGCTGGATCCCACCGGCCAAGCGGCCGCTCTCGATGCCCTGGCGACCCCCTGTGAGGGCTGGCCCCGCCATCTCCACTTTGCCCTGCAGGCGCTCGGCCGGGACATCCTGCGTACCCCGGACGCGAGCCCAGCAGCACTCGCGGCAGTGGACTGGGAGCGGGTGGCCGCCGCCGCGGCCATCAGCCGCCTCCACTACTATCGAAGCCAGCAGAGCGGTGCCATGGCGAACTGTCCGGCCCTCGTCGCTGCCGTGCTGGATGATCTCAGCCCCCGGAACACGCGACCACCCGCTACCCGTCGCCGCTTCCATGTGATCAACAGCATCACCCGCCATGCCCGCACGCATCCCGCTGCCAGCGAATGGCAGATCCCCAAGGGCATGGATGCCGACTCCCTGGCCGACCATCTCTTCCACCGCGGGGCCCTGCAGGAGAATCCGGACGGATCCCTGACCTTCCCGATCCCCTCCTTCCGCACCTATCTTGTCCGCGATTGGACCCGCATGGCGACCGCAGAGCCAGACAGCGCACCCTGCCTGCCGCTGACCGCCCGGGAGGGCGAGCGGATCCTCGCGGCCGCCGCTCCCCACACCGAGGACGAGATCATCCACTGGACGGCCCTCGTCGCCACCTGGCACCGCACCTGCACGGCCATAGCGGCTAGCGCCGCGGATGCAGCGACCTTGGCGGCCGTCGCGGCCACCCCGACCGATGCAGATCGCTCCCGTGCCACCGCTGTCCTTGCCACCCTGAAGGCAAACAAGGAAACCCCGGTCGCGGACGCGTCTGTCCCTGCCCTTCCCCAATCCCTCCCGCATGCCGAACGGGCTGTGGCGGCCCTGGTTACGATGATCGACGTGGTCCGCGCTGCCGTCCAGGCCGTCCTTGACGGTACTGATGATCCCTTCCGGGCTGACACGCTTGGCACCATCATGGATCTTCCCGACCAGGCCGTGGCAACCTCGCTCGAGGAGCAGCTGGCCTGGGCGATTGAATATCTCACCGGGGTGGTGCCAAACACACCAGAGGCGGCTAGCGCGGTGGATGTCTGAGAGGACCACTCCTCAGCCTCAGTGGGACGGTCCCTCTCCCGTCCCTCGAGTCGTCCTGCCATCCACATGTCATCGCCGCCTTGCCACCACTCCCCCGGCTCTTGCGCGTCAATCAAACTGAGAATTGGCGACAAACAGGGTGAGAATCCGGGGGCGAGGCTGACGCTGCCTCTCTCCCCACGGGGAGAGGAGCACAGGGGGCAAAGGGTTGCTCCCGATCCCGCCACCCTTTCCGACCGTTATGCCGAAAAGAAAAGCGAGCACAGCGTTCATCAATGATCGTTTCCGGCCAACCGCCCCCAAAATTTGTTGGCAATCAGAGTCGAAGTGGTGACTGAAGTTCCCAAACCCGCCAACGGAACCCGTATGCCTCAGGCACTGGATTCACCGCCGCTTCATCCCGAATGTCATCAGACCCTCTTGCAGATGAACCGACCTGCAACAGCCATCACGCGGGCGACTGTTAACTGATCATTCGCCATCCCAGACGACGTGAGAAGGGGTGTCCGCCACCGGGAATGACGGATCTGCGACGCTCCTTTTGCGTCACCAGCTTCATTGGCCAGAAGGTGCTGGACACATGGTAACCGCCACTCACCGCTGATTTTGCCTTGCGACCACGCATCAATTGCGGGATGGGAATCATCAATCCCCCGTCTTTAAGGGCAGAATTGAAACGGCGTTTCGATGTCAGGAGCAATATGCCAAGCTGATCTGAAAGGGGTCCACCGAGATGATCCGGATCAGGCGGATTGGTGAAAAACCGGGGGTGATCCTTCATGATACTTGGCGCATGATCGGGAAGAGTCGGAACCTTGAACTCTTCGGCTTCTACATTGCAGGGAATGGATTTCGTCTCAGACAGCATCTTGCGTGCGATCTTGACGGCTCCAAGGGGCTTGTAAGTTGCCTCAACCACCAGCAACGCCGCACCTTGTGAAACATTTTCCGCATAGACCGAAGCTTCGCGATCGGGCACTCTGGCATCACTGATACGATTCTCAATCCCATTTGCCGTCTCTTCAGGACGACCGATGATGACACGCATCACGTGGCGCGGAAATCCGGCACGATACATCCTGTCCTGTACAGCCAGCGCAATCGGCTGACTTTCATAAAGCCTTGTGAAAATCGTAGTCATGACACCTCCCATGATTTTGCTTTCTGGCCTTGCCCTCCCTCGCCAACCTTCTGACGGCGTCGCACCGTCATCAGAACCGCAAGCAGCAGGAAGACAATTTCCAGTGTGAATACTACATTATATGGGGTCGCTGCCGCAAGCCCGAAATCCGGGGCCGCTGCCGCAAGCAAATCCCGCACGATCCCGGCTCCAGCAATGCCGATTCCCGCACAAGTCGCCTGGACGCCTCCCCACGCACCAAGCGACAACCCGACACGATCTCTCGGTGCGGCACGAATAGCCGCCGTGAGCGTCGCATGACCGAATAGACCTGCACCGATTCCGGTCACCAGCGTACCAATGACAAAAAGCATTGGCCCGAAAGCCATCGAAGACACAATAATGGCCGCAAAACCGGGAATACCTGTCAGTGCCCCGAACCGTACGACCTCTTCCGCTGACCCCCCCTGACCCAGGGCGCGTGAGGCAACAGCGAAGCCAATCAACGTCCCGGCGGCAAGCAGGGCGGTGAGCCGCGTGGTTCCTGCAACCGAAAATCCGAGTGCCTGACCGCCATATGGTTCAAGCAAAACATCGGCCATTCCAAAGCCGAAGGTCCCGAGACCAATGACTGTCAACAGACGCATCATTCCGGGACGTGCCAGAAGATCTCTCCACGCCACCGCAAAAGTTGGGTGACGGGCTGTTTCCATCTGCTGGGCACGTTCCCTGTCGCGCGCTTCCTGCTTCCACATTGCCAAGAGGTTCAGCGCCACGGTCAACACCGCCGTACCTTGCAGAATACGAATGAGACGTCCCGGCGTGTACTCTTCCAGCAGCAGACCGTAAATCAGCGCAGCCATCACCATGCCAAATAACAGCATGACATACATAAGGCCGACAACCTTCGGTTGGTCCGCATCGGGCACGAGATCAGTCGCAAGCGCCAGCCCTGCTGTTTGCACGATGTGAACGCCCGCTCCTACGAGCAGAAACGACAAGGCCGCTGACGAGAGGCCAATCCAGCGCGGCGCATCGATTGCTTCCCCGTAACCCGAGAGAACAAGTAACGCGAAAGGCATAATTGCAAAACCGCCGAACTGGTAAAGCGTCCCTTTCCAAATGTACGGTATCCGCCGCAAACCAAGCGCTGATTTATGGGTATCGGACTTGAAACCGATAAATGTTCGTAAAGGCGCGAAGAGAACGGGAAGGGCCAGCATTCCACCAACCAGAGTCGCCGGAACATTGAGTTCGACGATCATCACGCGGTTGAGTGTCCCGACAAGCATGACAAGAGCCATGCCGACAGTGACCTGGAACAGCGCAAGCCTCAATAAGCGTGAAAGCGGAAGCTCTTCACTCGCAACATCGGCAAAGGGGAAGTATTTTGGGCCCAACCGAGCCAGTCTGCGAAGTGCAAAGTCTCTGATACCAAACATCTTCGCTATCAACTATCAGGTGACGAATGCCTCTCTCATGCGGCAGCCGACAAAACGCATTCGGATCGACCGAAGCTGAGAGTTTCGGTCGATCCAATCATTGCTAAATCTATAGCGACTGACCCGTTGATACGAGTTGCTCAGACTCTATGATCGCCTTCGCTACGCTTCCATCAGGAAGAATCACGGTGACCTCTTGTGCGCCTTCCGACAGGTCACGCGTCATGCTGGCCGGAGTGACTGTCGTCTCTGGCTCCATGACCGTGGTCGCGGCCATTGAATCGCCTGAGCCGAGTGGCTTACCCTGAAGAAAGTCGTCAACCCAAGACGTATTGCTCAGGACGGCGACATGCACGGCAAAAGAACCAACTGCGACACCAGCCAGAAAAAGCGGAACGCCTACTGCCGGCGGCACAACCAGCCACATCTTTGCATTATTCATGAGTTACCTCCTAGTCAGCCGAGCCAAGGAGTCGCCACCGCAACAAGTACATGTGCGATGAGCGCAATCGCGCCGAAGACACGCGTCCCGTCGATGAGGTAGCTATGTACCTCTTCGGCTTCACGTTGAGTTAGTCCCGTTGGCCAAACCTTATCCGGATCATCGGACATATCTGGTCTCCTTCATTATCTGCAATTGAAGCACCGAAAGAATGAGACATCCCTTTCTGTGCTTTCGCTTACCTTTTGAAAGGTCGGCAATGCATTGTGTCAGTATTTTATGACGGTTGCAACTGTAAAGTTTGATTGACACAATTTGTTGTCCTGCTTCACGAATCGGCAGGATTTTGCAATACATTCCTGACAACACCGGTCGTTCATGACGCGATTTCAGCCAATTATGGTTGAGAATATTTGCATCCGGATAATTGCGGATCCAGGTGTCTGAAAAATCTCTATTTGCCAACCCTCCAAATGTCGTAACTGCACTGCATTTCAAAAACTTTTGCGAATGGGAAAATTTCTCGTGGCAATGTGATGCGGTTTGCGAATCACGACCAGAGCGATTCGGACATCTGTCGGATGGCGTCCATGGGCGTCACAAGCGAACGGAACCAACGCGTGATGAGCAGTCAATCTGATATGGATTGACGCGCCACACAGGCGTATCTCTGTCACAGGGCGGGGGCCTTTGACCTCACTGATCTGATGCGACAGGTGTTTTCTGGGTCCGCGCGCTGGACGGCTACGGTGACTGTTGTTAGGTCCGATCCGGTATCACGGGCTTGATGGCATGATCCCATATGTCTGCCTGATGTTCTCCAAGATAAATCTTTAACCAGGGCGTAAAGGCTGAAGGGTTCTGCCCGATCTCGGTCAGCAAGTCACCCATCCGGATCCAGCGTGTCTCCATGACTTCTTCGGGATTGGGCACAAGCTCGAAACTGGTTTCGGCATGCGCGATGAAGATCTCCACCAATTCATGCTCAATCAAATTGTTGCCGACCTCAGCACGATATTCAACGGTCTTGCACCACTCCAGATCCAACCCCTGCAGGTTCAATTCTTCATTCAGTCGGCGCTGGGCCGATTGCAGCGCAGGCTCTTCCCAATACGGATGGGTGCAGCAACTGTTCGTCCAGAGACCTGGACTGTGGTATTTTGACAGCGCACGGCGCTGCAGCAAGGTTTGACCTTCCGCCATCACAAAAACCGATATGGCCTTGTGTCGAAGGCCGAGCTGATGAACCTCAAGCTTGTCCAGTGGTTGCAATAGGCCATCGCGCCACGCAGGAACGAGATTGGACGCAATCGGATTGCTCATACGTGATCAGGCGGCACCAAGCCCGTTAAATGGGCAAGATTTTTGACCCCGATTCTGAGATGTGCCAAGGGTCGTGCCCGCACCAGTCGCTTGTTCATATAGGCCTCAAATGTCAGTCTTTGCACATCGACATCGTGACAGAGTGAGACAAAACGCTCACGTCGCATATCTGACTTGTAATAGGCATCCTGCATTGAGCGGAGTACCCGAAAGACAGTCTTGTGCTCACCCATAAAGAGTCGGCGGGCGATGCGAAGATCACGCGATTGTCCTGATTTCAGCACCGCCATACATGCCGTTGCCGCAACCTGCCCACCGACCATCGCATAGTAAATTCCTTCACCCGAACTTGGCGCCACGACACCCGCAGCATCGCCCGCAAGAACCAGATCCCGCCCATTGTCCCAGCGCGATAACGGCTTGAGCGGAATAGGAGCCCCCTCCGTGCGCATGGTCTCACAGTCGCTGAGTCCACTTGCCGCCCGAAGATCAGCTGTCGCCCTTTTCAGGTCGACACCGGGAACTGCGGTGCCCATACCGACACTGGCCGATGCGCCATGCGGAAAGACCCAGCCATAAAAGTCAGGGCTGATGGCACCATCATAGACAACGTCACAACGATCGGGGTGATATTCGCCGCGCTCTCCCGGTGAACGGATGATTTCATGATAGGCGATGACATACGGAATCTCATCACCGCCCGGCATTTCAGCACGCGCGACCTTCGAGCGCGCACCATCGGCACCAATGATCAGGCGCGTGGCAATCAATTTGTCTTCGCCGGTCTGCTTGTCACGATAATGGACGCGCACCGCGCCCTCACTGCGCTCAATGCGCAGAAATGTCCCGGCAAAACGAACGGCACCCGCTTGCGCCGCCCGCGCCCGCAGGAACTCGTCAAAATTCTCCCGTTCCACCATACCAACAAAGCCGTTCTCAATGGGAATATCGACCTTCCGACCGGTCGGGGAGATCATTCGCGCCGTCGTCACGCGCGCGACAAGCTGTGAATCCGGAATGGCAAAGTCGGCAATCGCCCGCGGTGGAATCGCACCGCCGCAGGGTTTGATTCGACCCAGACGATCAAGCAGAGCCACCCGATGCCGGCCCTTGGCGAGCTCTTCTGCTGCCGTCGCACCGGAAGGCCCCCCACCAACCACGACGACATCAAAGTCTGTAGTCATGCACTCATTGCCGTTCGGCATGGTCCCTCCCGAGGGCCAGATCAATGGGCCTGTCCAATGCTCCTTCCGTCATTTGCTCATTGCCATCGTTCGTGGCAAAGTCGCATGCCGATCGAGAATATGGACTGCCATGATGGCAGTCGCAGCAAAAAGCAGCCCTTCGGCAAGAAATACCGTGCCAAACGCCTGCGCATCGGTCAACATCCGGCGCAGGATATCCACCGCCGCCGCACCAACCAGGCCACCAAATCCAGCCGCCAATGCCTGGCCAGCACCCCAGAGTCCCATCCGCGTGCCTTCACGTGCGACGCGGCCTTCGCCGGCCAGAATCATCATTGAGCCGACAGCTGCGACTGCAAACATGCCATTACAGACACCCAGGCCGATAACTGCATATGTCAGTGGCGCGCCCGGCCCGATGGGGCCAAGCGCGGCGATCGCCATCAGGCTGATCGCCGATCCAATACACGCCACGATCACCCAGCCGCGCAGATTGCCAATACGAAAACCGGAAACCGCGAGACCAACAGTCACCATACCGATAAAGACACCCCCATTCTGCACCGAAGACAAGAGAGTCGACTGACCCGGCGAAAAATTGAAGACCAGGCCGGCATAAGGTTCAAGGATCAACTCCTGCATAAAATAGGCCGTCATCGACAGGAACACAAAAATGGTAAAATTCCGTGTCTTGCGCTCAGCCCAGACCTCACGCAATCCCTCCATGAAAGGAGTCTCCTCAGGCTGTCTGACAATTTTCAATCGGCTCTCGATTCCCGCCACTGCAAGACAGGTCACCCCGATCGTCGCAACGCAGACTGCCGCTACAATCACGATCATCCGGGCAGCACTGTAAGGATCGAGCAAGGCACCGACACCCCCAGCGGTGATGGCAATTCCACCGACCATCGTCAACCAGGTGATGGTTGCCGCCGCCGCACGTCTCTCGGGTGCGGTTGCCGATGCCAGGAGCGCCAGGAGCGTTGTCCCTGAGGCTCCAATTCCCAACCCGATCAGCGCATAGGAGAATATCGAAAGCATCATACCCAGTGGAAAACTCGCCATCAGTACCGGGATAGATACTGCAGCCCCGATACCGCCGACGGCAAGAACCACCATGCCACCGATAATCCAACGCGTTCTTTTGCCTCCCCGATCCGAAGCAAATCCCCAATGTGGACGGGACAGCTGGATTCCGTAATGCAAGGCGACCAGAAATCCGGGAATGATGGCCGGCAAGGCCAGTTCGACCACCATGAGGCGATTGAGCGTCGATGTCGTGATGACCGCAACACAGCCCAGACACATCTGGACCAGTCCCAACCGCACGATGGACAGCCATGAGAGAGTCACATCATGGCTCCTGTCAGTCGCAACGCAAATGCCGTGACCATCATGCCGACAATGTAGAGAAGCACGCCAGTGCCGTTATACCATGGTGCCTTTTTTTCTGGATCACGCACCATCACGCGCATCGCCAAGAGTTGGCCGATCAACAGGGCCGATATCGCTCCAGCGAAGAGAGACAGGCCCCAACTGATCAGCAGTGCAATCACCGCCAATTGTGGGAGGGTCATCGTCCAGCAGGCGATCCGTGCCGCACGCGCCGGCCCCACCATCACCGGCAACGAATTGACTCCTGTCACCCGATCACCTGCCAAGGCCTTGAAGTCGTTCAGTGTCATGATTCCATGCGCGCCGACACCATACAGCAGCGCAATCACGATGATCGGCCAGGACGGCGCACCGGCAGCCACGATCGCGGCACCGGTGAACCAGGGCAGAGTCTCATAACTCAATCCGACGAGTCCAGGCCCCATGATTCCCGAACGTTTGAGCCTGACCGGTTCGGCCGAATAAGCCCAGGCCGCGAGGACCGCGACAATTGTTGCCGCACATCCCCAAGGGCCCAGTTGCCAGCCAACGACAAGCGAGGCCAACGTCATCGACAGGGCAATCCACAGACCCCAGCGACCGGCAATCTGCCCCGAGGGAATGGGTCGATCAGGCTCGTTGATCGCATCGACATGCCGATCGCACCAATCGTTGGCAGCCTGACTCATGCCGCAGACAAGGGGTCCGGCCAAAAACATGCCCAATCCAACCAGCATCCAGTTTTCCGCAGGCACAGCTCCCGCTGACACGGTGCCGCACAAATAGGCCCAGACGGGTGGAAACCAGGTGACTGGCTTGATCAACCGCAAAACGACTGAAGGGCGGGGCAGGGAATGGGCGAGAACACGCGCCTTCCCGGGATCAAAATGCGGAGATTGCGACATGTTGTCCTGATCAGTCGAGACAGCCATCGGACCATCTGTTTGTCATATGTTGTCCATGCGACACCGCGACAGGATGCCAGGTCATCCATCGCGCTTGAGAAGCCCGTATTTGCGCAGCTTGGTATAGACACTCTGGCGCGAAAGCCCCAGCATCTGGGCAGCGGCGGCACGATTGTTTCCAGTCATCTCAACGGCCGCGCCGATACACATCCGCTCAATGACATCATTGGCCTCGGCAACAATCTCCTTCAATGTTGCCGATCCGACAAGATCGACCACATTCGCGTTCGGGGCACCCACCTGGTTTGCACCCTGCCCGTTGCGGGTCACACCAACGCGGCCGACATCCCGAAACACAAATCCAAATACCGGTTTTTCCTGATCATCCAGATAAACCGATGAAACTTCGACCGGACAACGTGGCCCGAGCTCACCCGCGAGCCGCGTGGAATAGATCTGCATGCGGCCGAGCCGGACAGTGTTGTCAATCAGAACATTGAGATCAACCTGACCGCGTTCGAGATAATCAGCCAGGCTCTTCGCGCGCAGGTCATGAGGCCCGCTGATTCCCGCCAAATCAAGAAACGACTCGTTGGCATCCTTGATGATACCCTTCTGCGAACAGATCACGATGGCATCCGTACTCTTCAGATAAAGAGAATAGAGATTCTGTCGCAACCGGTTGGGCTGCACTCCATCTTCTGCAACCGGCGTGATCTGGCAGAAAATCAGCTTCTCGCCAGCGGCCCGGAAGATCTTTGGCGCCAACCTGACGGTCCCGCCATTCCGCAGGACCTGTTTCGTCAATGTCGATTCAATCTCCGAACTGGCCGCCGAGTTGAGTTCATCAACGAATTCGCTATCGCGGCAATCCTTGAATTGTCTGGCCAGAGATTTCCCCGACAGGGCACGATCGGTGCTGCCGAGCAGTCCGGCAGCTGCAGGATTGGCATCGCGCACTCGCCCATGAGACGAAACAAGCAGGACCGCATCACGGGTATTCGTCAGCAGCATCTTGTAAAGAGTCGCATATTCACGCTGCTGCTCATATCCCTCCTCAAGGGCAATCTGCGCCCTGACAAGTTGCTCCTGCGTCTCTGCCACCGCCCGCAGATCACGACCGATCATCAAGGTCTCGCCATGTGACCCCGCAGGGTGGAAGGAATAGCGGACTGGATATTGCCAGCCATCGTCACCATTCGTATGATTCAGCTCAATGCGCTTGGGATTGTGTCCATGGCTATGCAATGTCTTGATCGCGCGCTGGAACTTTGGAACGCTCTCCGAGGTCAGGAATTCGGTCATCGGGCGGCCCGTCCATTTGCCAATTCGCGCACGTTCCCTGTCCGACGGCCCCTCCGTCATGACCGTCTGGATACGGCCCTCCGGACAGAGCACAAAAGACAGATCCGCTGCCGCAGAAAGAATGGATTGTAAAGCATGTGAATTTCCTGACCCGCTGACCGCATCAGGCAGATTTACGTCAGTCATTTTAACCCCTCATGAATTCACTGCGATGGCGGCGCATATGTTCAAGCGCAACGGCAATGTCATTGGTCACCAAATCAGCGCCCACCTCATCCCTGAGATCGGCACGATATTCGAGTGCCGCGCCTCCAAGATAGATCGGAAACCGTCGTTCGGTGAGTGTATGAATTCGCCGGACAGCCTCGGCAGCCGTGCGCGCGCCCACCAGCGACGCCAGCGAAATCATCAAACAGTCATAGCTGCTTTCACTGACCCGGTTGATGATGTCATCAACGGTGCAATTCGACATCAGTGACACATGATTTCCTGTCCGGCGAAGCTGTTTTGCCAGGACCGCCGGGCCAATGATGTGATCCTCCCGCTTTAACGAGACCAGAAGAATTGAAAAACCGTCGCCATTCATTGCCGGCTGCGCTTCCTCATCCAGGTGACGGCAGAAGCTGTGCAGACGGGACGAGGCGCGGGACACCTCGGCAAAACTCAGCGAGTCATCTTCCCAATCACCCCCCAGATCTCGGGCCACTTCCGGGATACAGGAATCGACGATCTCGTTATCCGTCATTCCAAGCGTCGCAATTTCTGCCCTGACATTTTCGCATTCAAAAATGTCATCTGATAAAACCGCGCGGCGCAACAGCTCTTGCCCGCGCGCCCAGCGCCGCCGTGGATCGGCAATCGGCATCTCGGCCAAGACATTGATAACTGCATGGGCCACGTCATCAACAGGCAACCCGCTGCGCTGTCCGGAATCCTTGGTCTTCATGCCACCGTCCGAACTCAAGTGATTCATGATCATCAATCCCAATAGCCGATCAATCGGCATCATAGACCTGATTTTTGCTTATGTCAACTTTATTTGACAGATTCTCTTGACCGTGATTTGTCAGGCAGCAACTCATGTTTGAGTCAGATATTGTTAGTTATACAAGATCATTTCGCAAAAAATATGCCGACGTGAAAAAAATGTTTGTCAGCCGCTTGTCCAATAGTGTAAATTAGACTTGACACTTTTTGACCATACAATTATCAGCGTGGTCAGCGACATCGGAGGAGAAGTGTATGTCGGGATGCTCAGCCGTCAAAGGAGGTCGGAAAGCGCTCTACACACCGGAGCAACGGCGGCGGCGGGACCAGTCTGTCTGGACCATCGTGCAGGCTGTGCTGGCACCCCTGCAGTTTCTTGTTTTCCTCGTATCGCTGACCCTGGTGTTACGGTTCTTGCTGACTGGTAGTGGCTATGAAGCCGCCACCGGGTCGATCCTGGTGAAAACCGGCTTTCTCTATCTCATCATGGTCACAGGTGCGATTTGGGAGCGGCAGGTCTTCGGACAGTATTTGCTGGCACCGGCGTTCTTCTGGGAAGATCTGTTCAGTTTCGCGGTCATCGCGATGCACAGCCTCTATGTCTATGCATTGTGGACGGGTGTCTATGCGCCGGCCACCGAGATGCTGATCGCACTGGTGGCCTACCTTCTCTATGTCGTGAATGCCGGTCAGTTTCTCTTTAAATTGCGTCGGGCACGTCTCGACAGCGTGGTTCCAGCATGAACGCGATGGGATGTCGGGACACGCCCGTGCTGCGTGAGCGCGGCCAGCGCGAGGTCTTTTGCGGACTGACATCAATCATCTGGCTGCATCGCAAGATGCAGGATGCCTTTTTTCTTGTCGTCGGCTCGCGGACCTGTGCCCATCTCCTGCAAAGTGCCGCCGGTGTGATGATCTTCGCCGAGCCACGTTTCGGAACGCTGATTCTTGAAGAAACAGATCTTGCCGGCCTCGCTGACGCCCAGGAGGAGTTGGATCGGGAAGTCGCCAAGCTGCGGGCGCGCCGCCCCGACATTCGGCGGCTGTTTCTGGTTGGCTCCTGTCCTTCCGAGGTTATCAAGCTTGATCTCGGCAAGGCCGCCGAGCGACTGACGCGTCAACATGCGCCGCATTTCCAGGTGATCAACTTCTCCGGATCGGGTATTGAAACGACCTTCACCCAGGGCGAGGATTCCTGCCTTGCGGCCATAGCCGAGGAACTCCCCGAAACCGACAGCCGGCAACTCCTGCTGGCCGGTGCCCTGCCGGATGTGGCCCAGCATCAGGCACTCGATCTGTTGCAGCAGATGGGTGTGTCTCCGGTGACGGTTTTGCCCTCATTGTCGGCAGCAGACGCACCTTCAATCGGCAAGAATACGGTCTTTGCGCTCACCCAGCCGTTCCTTGCGGAGACCCATGACGCTCTGCGGCGACGCGGGGCCCGCCATATTGCGGCACCCTTCCCGTTTGGGGAAGAGGGGACAACAGCATGGTTACGCGCGATTGCCAAGGCATTTGCCGTCGATCCGGACCTGTTCGACAGGGTCACGGAAGCGCCCCGCCGTCGCGCGCGCCGGGCCGTCGCCAAGGCACACGAAATTCTCCGCGGCCAGTCGGTGTTTTTCTTTCCCGACAGTCAGCTCGAAATCCCCCTCGCGCGTTTTCTCACACGGGAATGCGGCATGCGTGCGATTGAAATCGGGACGCCGTATCTTCACCGCGAAATCGCCGCGCCCGACCTCGAATTGATTGAAGCGGGGCCGGTGATCTCGGAAGGACAGGATGTCGACCGACAACTTGATCGCGTCCGTGCCGCGCGACCTGATCTGACTGTCTGCGGGCTTGGCCTTGCCAACCCCCTCGAGGCCGAGGGACTGACCACCAAATGGGCCATTGAACTCGTCTTTACACCGGTCCATTTCTATGAGCAGGCAGGCGATCTTGCCGGGTTGTTCTCACGGCCTGTTCGTCGGCGCGCCGCTCTGCAACAGATGCGAGCGGCCTGATGCGCTTGACCTTGTGGACATATGAAGGGCCGCCACATGTCGGGGCGATGCGGGTCGCGACCGGCATGAAAAAGCTCCATTATGTTCTGCATGCGCCACAAGGTGACAGTTACGCTGACCTTCTCTTCACCATGATCGAGCGGCGCGACTGCCGACCGCCGGTGACCTACACGACTTTTCAGGCACGGGATCTTGGGTCTGACACGGCCGCGCTGTTCAAAACCGCCTGCCGTGAGGCGGCCGAGCGGTTTCAACCCGACGCATTGATCATTGGCTCGTCATGCACGGCCGAACTGATCCAGGATGATCCCGGCGGAATTGCCGCGACCATGGGGCTGAATATTCCGGTGATTCCCCTGGAATTGCCGAGCTATCAGCGCAAGGAGAATTTCGGCGCAGACGAGACATTTTTCCAGATTGTCAAAAATCTGGCGCAGCCATGTGAACGCACCAGGACCACGAGCTGCAATCTGATCGGCCCGACAGCCCTGGGTTTCCGCCATCGTGACGACATCACCGAGATCACGGCTTTGCTCGAAGATATGGGAATTGCCGTCAACGCGACGGCGCCGATGGGTGCATCACCCGCGACCATACGGCAATTGGGGCGCGCCCATTTCAACGTGCTGATGTATCCCGAAACCGGCGAGGCCGCATGCCGCTGGATGGAACGTGCGCTCAATCTTCCCTATACGAAGACGATCCCGATCGGTGTTGGTGCCGTCAGGGAATTTATTGATGAAATCAGCGCGTTAACCGGCATTGCGCCATATCTTGACACGCACCGGCTGCGCTTCCCGTGGTATTCAGCCAGTGTGGACTCAACCTATCTGACCGGCAAGCGGGTGTTTATTTTCGGCGACGGAACCCATGTCGCCACGGCCGCGCGGATTGCCCGCGATGAAATGGGTTTCGACGTCGCTGGCATCGGTTGCTACAACCGGGAACAGGCGCGTATGATCCGATCCCTGGCAAAGGATTACGATGTCGACCCATTGATTACCGACGATTATCTGGAGGTTGAGTCCCGGATTTCGGAACTGGCGCCGGAGATGATCCTGGGTACCCAGATGGAACGCCATATCGGCAAACGCCTGGGTATTCCCTGTGCGGTCATTTCGGCTCCTGTCCATGTCCAGGACTTCCCGGCACGATACAGTCCGCAAATGGGAATCGAGGGCGCCAATGTCATCTTTGACAGCTGGGTGCATCCCCTGGTGATGGGGCTGGAAGAGCATCTGCTCCATATGTTTCGCGAGGATTTCGAATTCCATGACGATGCCGGTGCTTCTCATCATGGCCACCCGGCAGATTTGCGCGCATCAAATGCTGACGCACAGTCCGCCGGATTGTCCGGGGCGAGTGACATTCTGTGGCTGAAAGAGGCTGAAAAAGAACTGCGCAAGGTTCCCTTCTTCGTGCGCGGCAAAGCGCGGCGCAATACCGAGAGTTTTGCCCTTGAACGCGGCCTGACGGAAATCGGTGTGGAAACCCTTTATGAAGCCAAGGCCCATTATGCCCGTTGATATGTCATTCAGGGGACATGGGTCCATTTATCGCGTGGTTGTGATCACGCTGGACTACCATGCGGCGGGACCCGTCGAGCGCGCCGCGCGGCGCCTGGGCCGCGATTTTCCGGGCCTGACGGTTTCGGTCCATGCCGCTGCTGCCTGGGCCGAGTCACCCGACAAGCTCCAGCAGGCCATCAGTGATGTCGAGAATGGAGACATCATTCTGGTTTCACTGCTGTTTCTGGAAGAGCATGTGAAAGCCATTGAACCGGCGCTCACCGCGCGACGGGGCAGTTGCGATGCAATGGTGGGGATCATCTCCGATTCAGTGATTGTCCGCACAACGTTGCTGGGCAATCTTGATATGGCGGCCCCGACCTCGTCATCGATGAGGTTTCTCAAGAAACTCAGAGGGTCAACCAAACCCTCAACTGAAAGCGGCGCACGTAAAATGCGCATGCTGCGGCGCCTTCCTCAGATTCTGAAATTCATCCCCGGCAAGGCGCAGGATCTCAGGACATGGTTCCTGATGATGCAATATTGGCTGGCCGCGTCTGATGAGAATGTCGAGCGCATGATCCGGCTGCTGATCTCACGCTACGCCCGTCATGACGCCTGGCGCGGTGACACGGTCGCATTGCCGGAAGATTACCCCGATACCGGGCTCTACCATCCCGGACTCAAGGAGCGGATTACTGTTGACCCCGACAGATTGCCGCGCCCGAAATCGCCAGTTGGCACGGTTGGGCTGGTGATGATGCGCTCCTATGTCCTGTCTTCGGATACCGCGCATTACGATGCGGTCATACATGCTCTTGAAGCTCGCGATCTGCGGGTTATCCCGGCCTTTGCCGGCGGATTGGACGCCCGTCCCGCGATCGACAGTTTCTTCCGGGGCGAATCCGGACCGAAAATCGACGCCCTGATATCACTCACCGGTTTCTCGCTGGTCGGCGGCCCGGCCTATAACGACAATGATGCCGCCATCAGTGCCCTGCAATCACTCGACATCCCTTATATTGCCGCGCATCCCCTTGAGTTCCAGACAATCGAGCAATGGCAATTGTCGCCGCAGGGACTGGGCCCGATCGAGACCACGATGCTGATTGCGTTGCCAGAACTCGACGGCGCCACCGTACCCATGGTCTATGCCGGTCGAACCGAAGGCGCCACGAATGGCACCAACGCGATGCAACCGGCCATCGAACGGGTCGAGCGGTTGGCGGACCGGGCCGTCAAACAGGTGAAGCTGCGCCGCTCGGTCGCCAAAGACCGTCGTCTGGCGATCGTTCTTTTTGGCTTTCCGCCGAATGCTGGCGCGACCGGCACCGCGGCCTATCTTGATGTTTTTGCGTCGCTCCTCAATACCCTCAGATCACTCAAGGCAGACGGCTACGATCTGGATCCACCTGAAACAGTTGAGGCATTGCGCGACTGTGTCCTCGGTGGCAATTCACGCGACTACGGACAGGAGGCGAATGTCGTCGCCCGCATCTCGGCCGATGAAATCGTTAAGAACACGCCCTGGCTTGATGACATCGAAACGGCCTGGGGTGCCGCGCCTGGACGGGCACAATCGGATGGGCGCAATGTCTTTGTCCTGGGATGTGAATTTGGCAATGTCTTTGTCGGTGTGCAACCTGCCTTCGGCTATGAGGGCGACCCGATGCGACTGCTGTTCGAACGTAACTTTGCCCCCACCCATGCTTTCGTCCAGTTCTACCAGTGGATCCGGCACACTTTCCGCGCCGATGCGGTGCTGCATTTCGGGATGCATGGCGCTCTCGAATTCATGCCGGGAAAACAGACCGGGGTCTCTGCCGACTGTTGGCCGGATCGCCTGATTGGCGACCTGCCCAATATCTATCTCTATGCGGCCAATAACCCGTCGGAGGCGACGCTCGCCAAGCGCCGTGCGGGCGCTGTCACGGTCTCGCATTTGACGCCGCCACTTGCCAGTGCTGGCCTGTACAAGGGTCTTGCCGAGCTCAAGGACAGTTTGCGAAGATGGCGTGAGCTCCCTGTCGATGACAGCGAGCGGTTGGATCTCGAAACATTGATTTCGGAACAGGCAGAGGCTGTTGATCTGGGTGATATTGATCCTGAAGCACTCTGGCTCAAACTTCTGGAAACTGAAGATGCGCTGATTCCGGATGGGCTGCATATCGTCGGCCAGCCCCTCTCCGAAGAGGCAAAAAGTGAATATCTTTCACTCATTGCAGATACGGATTCTGAGACCTTCGAGCGGGTTGAGAATGCCTTGCAACAAGACTGTGAGATTCCGGCCTTGCTGCGCGCCCTGGGAGGGCATTTCACGGCGCCGGTCCCGGGTGGTGACCTGATCCGCAACCCGGATATCGTGCCGACGGGACGCAATATCCATGCATTTGACCCCTTCCGCATGCCGACAGAACATGCCTGCCGCGAAGGCAGACGCCAGGCGCAGTTGCTGCTTGACACCCATGCGACCCTGCCGCACGCCATTGCCCTGGTGCTCTGGGGCAGCGACAATATCAAGACCGATGGCGGACCGATCGGACAGGCGCTGGCCCTCATCGGTGCGCGTCCGCGCTTCGACAGTTTCGGCCGACTCGCCGGTGCCGACCTCATCCCGCTTGAAGAACTCGGTCGCCCGCGCATTGATGTCGTGGTCACGCTCTCGGGGATCTTTAGAGACCTGCTGCCACTGCAGACCCGATTGCTGGCCGATGCGGCCCTGCAGGCCGCACAGGCCGACGAGCCGGAAGAGCAGAATTTTGTGCGGGCGCATGCCCTCGCGCGCATGGAGCAGACCGGCTGCGATCTGGAACAGGCCGCCCTGCGCGTCTTCTCCAATGCGGAAGGATCCTATGGTTCGAATGTCAATCAGCTCGTCGACTCGTCAGCCTTTGGCGATGAAAATGAGCTTGCTGATGCTTACCAGTCACGGAAATGCTACGCCTATGGCACGGATGGAAAGGCCCAGCGCAAAGCCGAACTTCTGAAAGAAACGCTCAAGACCGTTGAGGTCGCCTATCAGAATCTCGAGAGCGTTGAACTCGGTGTGACCAGCGTCGACCACTATTTTGATACGCTTGGTGGAATCAGTCGCGCGGTGAAACGGGCACGCGGTGAAGAAGCCGCTGTTTATGTCAGCGACCAAACCCGGGGAACCGGCAAGATCCGCACACTGTCCGACCAGATTGCTCTCGAGACCCGTTCCCGCAGCCTCAACCCGCGATTTTTTGAACCGCTGCTGAACCATGGTGCCGAAGGGGTCCGTCAGATCGAGGCGCATCTGACCAATACAATGGGTTGGTCGGCAACTGCCGGAGCAGTTGAGCCGTGGGTCTACAAACGGTTGTCAGAGACATATGTGCTCGACGATGCGATGCGCGATCGGCTGGCCGATCTGAACCCCGTCGCCTCCTCGCGCATGGCCAATCGGCTGCTCGAAGCTTCTGATCGTGCCTACTGGGAGCCTGATGATGCGACGCTGGCGGCGTTACGAAACGCTGCTGATATCCTCGAAGACCGTGTTGAAGGTGTCGCCGCCGAATGACAGGAGTAAGACAATGAGTCCACGTGATGACATTCCGGCCCTCAAGGGTCAGGATGGAGAAGGATCCGTCCAGGTTCATCAGGATCCGTCGATGAAAATCGAAGGTGCCAAGGTGTTTTCGGTTTATGGCAAAGGGGGAATCGGCAAGTCAACCACGTCGTCCAACCTCTCGGCGGCGTTTGCCAGTATGGGGCGGCGGGTGCTCCAGATTGGCTGTGATCCCAAACATGATTCCACATTCACCCTGACCGGCCATCTCCAGCCGACGGTGATCGACATCTTGCGCGAAGTTGATTTCCATCCCGAAGAATTGCGGCCCGAAGACTTCATGACCGAAGGATGGGGCGGCGTGATGTGCGTCGAAGCCGGTGGCCCGCCTGCCGGAACCGGATGCGGCGGTTATGTCGTCGGCCAGACAGTCAAATTGCTGAAACAGCATCACATGCTTGAAGATACCGATGTAGTGATCTTCGATGTTCTCGGCGACGTTGTTTGCGGTGGATTCGCGGCACCTTTACAACATGCTGACCGGGCGGTCATTGTCACCGCAAACGACTTTGACTCGATCTACGCCATGAACCGGATCATTGCTGCGGTGCAGGCCAAATCCAGCAATTACAAGGTGCGGTTGGCGGGTTGTGTCGCCAATCGCTCGAAAGACACGGATGAAGTTGACCGCTATTGCCATACAGTCGGTTTTCGCCGCATCGCTCATCTCCCCGATATTGATGCCATTCGCCGCTCGCGGCTGAAGAAAAAGACATTATTCGAAATGGATGATGAAGAGGATATCATCGATTGCCGCACCAAATATGTCGAACTTGCGGAATGTCTGTGGGCAGGGACTGAACCATTGGCCCCCGGACCGATGCCGGACCGCGATATTTTTGAACTTCTCGGATTTGACTGATGGATCAGGCAAAACTTTCAAAACCCTGCGGGAATACCAGGTCTCGCATGTCGCAACTGGATCCGCCGGGCCTGATGAAACGGTCAGGGCGCAGAATCGGAAGGAGGCTGTTGTTGCATGTCCTATGAGGCGACTCTGGCACGTGTTGAAACCTATTTCGACCGCACGGCGACGCGCCGCTGGGAATTGCTGACCAGTGACGCACCGGTCAGTGCCGTGCGGCAAACCGTTCGCAAGGGGCGTGATCAGATGCGCGACCTGCTCCTCTCGCGCCTGCCGACAGATCTCACCGGTGCACGAATCCTTGATGCCGGGTGTGGCGCCGGTCAGTTGACCGCCATCTTGGCCGCGCGGGGTGCCGATGTCGTGGCTGTCGATATTTCGCCTTCCCTTGTCGATATAGCCCGTCGGCGCCTTGAACCGAATTTGCAGATGCGTGTCCGCTTCGTCGTTGGCGACATGCTGGCAGCGGATCTTGGTGAATTTGACCATGTCACGGCCATGGACAGTCTGATCTATTATCGCCCGGATGAAATCGTGGCTGCCATTGGTGGATGGGCGGGCCGTTCCCGCGGCAACGTGCTCTTCTCGATTGCCCCCAGAACTCCCGCATTGACAATCATGTGGCGTATCGGCCAACTCTTCCCCCGTAGCGAACGTTCGCCGGCGATTGTCCCGATCTCGATGCGCGATCTCACACGACTCGAGGGCGGGGCGGGGCAGCTCGTGCCAATGGGTCGCATCACGAGCGGATTTTATATTTCACAGGCGATGGAGTATCGGGCGTGATCATGTTTCGATCCCAGACTCTGCGGTCACTTGGCATCCGTTTCATGCCATTTTCCGATGCCGCGAGCGATCAGCTCCCCCTTGGACAATTGTTGCGATTGTCACTGTTTCAACTGTCGGTCGGAATGGCGACGGTGTTGTTGCTCGGGACTCTCAATCGTGTCATGATCGTCGAACTCAGCCTGCCGGCAATGCTCGTTGCCATCATGATTGCCCTCCCGGTCCTGATCGCTCCCTTCCGTGCCCTGCTCGGATTTCGCTCCGACAATTACCGCAGTGCCCTGGGTTGGAAACGCATCCCCTATCTCTGGTTCGGTTCGCTTTGGCAGATGGGCGGGTTGGCAGTGATGCCATTCGCTCTCCTTGTTCTGGGAGACAATCCGGTAAAAGACGTTCCCTTTGCTGGTGAGGTCTTGGCTGCACTCGCATTTCTGATGACCGGACTCGGGATCCATATGACGCAAACCGCCGGACTCGCGCTGGCGTCCGATCGGGCCACGGAGGAAACGCGCCCGCGCGTCGTCGCACTTCTTTATGTCATGTTCCTTGCTGGTATGGGCATTTCAGCACTGTTGATCGGCTGGCTGTTACGCGACTTCGAACCTTTCCGCCTGGTCCGTGTGGTGCAAGGCGCGGCCATTGCCGGCCTTGCCCTCAATCTCTTTGCATTATGGAAACAGGAGCGACTCAATCCCATGAGCCGTCAGGAGCGGGCGGCGACGCGTCCCCGTTTCACCGATGCGTGGCGGGATTTTGTCGACGGTGGCAAGGCCGCGCGCCTGCTCGCCACGGTCTTTCTCGGCACCATGGCCTTCAATATGCAAGATGTATTGCTCGAGCCCTATGGCGGTGAAGTGCTTGGCATGTCGGTCTCCTCGACCACCCTGTTGACAGCGATCTGGGCGGTCGGGGCTCTTGCAGGTTTTGCCCTTGCGGCGAGCCGCCTCGCCAATGGAACCTGTCATTTCCGTCTCGCCGCGTCCGGACTTTTGACGGGTCTCGCTGCCTTCTGCTGCGTGATTCTGTCCGCGCCCTTTAACTCGCCATCGCTGTTTTTTGCCGGTGCCGCTCTGATCGGTTTGGGCGGCGGATTATTTGCCGTCGCCACGTTGAGTGCCGCCATGGCGCTTCCCGAAAAGAAACTGTCCGGTCATGGTCTGGCACTCGGTGCCTGGGGCGCCGCGCAAGCGACCGCAATTGGCCTGTCAATTGCCTTGGGCGGAATCATTCGTGACGGAGTCACGGGATTGGCAGAAACCGGTTTGTTCGGTGAGGTGATGGCATCACCGGTGACCGGATATGCGGCTGTCTACCATGTTGAGATTGCCCTGATTTTCGTCACACTCGCGGCGCTCGGGCCACTCGTTCAACAGGCGGCGGCGCACCGGAGGCGCCCTGCATCCAGAGACATCGGCCTCGCCGATTTCCCCACGTGATTAGCTGAAAGGAAAGTTCATGCACAACGCTTTCTTCGCAGATTTTGATCTGGCCAGCCTGGCGATCTGGCTGTTCTGGATCTTTTTCGCCTACCTCGTCATCCATCTGCAGCGCGCCAACATGCATGAAGGTTATCCGCTTGAAGATGATGATGGCAAGGCAGCTGCCGGACCGGGCCTGTTTCCGCTCCCCGCAGCCAAGACATTTGCGTTGCGACATGGGCGCGGCGAAGTGACGGTGCCATCGGGGCAAAAGCGCGAACGCAGCAATCTCGCAATTCGCAAGACAGCGCAGGGCGGTGGTTTTCCATTTGAGCCAACCGGCAATCCGATGAAGGATGGAGTGGGCCCGGCATCCTGGGCAGCGCGGAGCGATGTGCCCGAACTGGACGCCAACGGGCATCCCAAGATTGTTCCCATGCGGCATGCCGGCGGCTTTGTCGTTTCGGCGGGCTCCGATCCACGCGGCATGGCCGTCATTTCGGCTGACAAGCAAAATGTGGGGACGGTCACAGATCTGTGGGTCGACGAACCTGAGCATCTGATCAGGTATCTCGAGATTGAACTGAGCGCGGGCGGAAACTGTCTGGTGCCGATGAGTATGGCCCGCATCTGGTTTGGTAAGGTCCTGGTCCAGTCGATTTATGGCGAGCATTTCGCCGATGTGCCGCAAATCGCGTCCGACACGCAAATCACGCTCCTCGAGGAAGAACGCATATGCGCCTATTACGGCGGGGGTTATCTGTATGCCGCCACGAATCGTTTTGAACCGCAACTGTAACGGATCACTCCTGATGCACGACGATTTCGCCATGGAACCGATTCAGGGACTGCCCGGAAAGCTCCCGGCAGGAGAGCGGATTCTGTGGCAGGGGCGCCCCGACTGGTGGGCCCTTGCAAAGTCGGCTCTCGCCTTTCAATGGGTTTGTGGCTATTTCCTGCTGCTCGCGGGCTGGCAACTCCTTTCGGCGGCCGATCACACGCCATTTCCGCAAGCCATCCCGACGACATTTCCAGTGTTGTTTTTTGGATTGGTGGCCGCAGGTCTGTTACTGATCACGGCCTACATCCAGGCACGGGCGACAGTCTATACCCTGACCAATCGTCGTATCGTGATGCGCGTCGGTGCCGCGCTCACGATGACACTCAACCTGCCATTCACCGAGATCGGTCGAGCTGATCTTGACTTGAGACGTGATGGAACCGGCACCATCTCCCTGACCCCCATGGGAAAGATGCGTTTTGGCTACCTGATCTTATGGCCACATGTTCGTCCCTGGGATTTCAGGACGAAACCGTCGTTGCGGTGTATCGCAGATGCCCGTTCCGTCGCAGGACTGATCGCGGAAACAGCGGCCAGACATATTGAAGTTTCCGGGACCCGGACCGGCAATCACGACATCTCAACCCGGGTCATGGCCCTGGAACCCGCGGGTGTTGCCGGTGCCGCTGCATTGTCGGGCACGATACCACCAAGCCTGGCCGTCTCGGGGAGTTGAATCATGTCATCGACGGCCAGTGCACGAATATACGCCGACCGCGACAGAATGCTGCCACGGGCTCTGATACGGGCCATGCTGGCGCTGGTTGCCGCATCGCTTGCGATTGCCGCTTTCGCCCGCCTGACCGACCGCCCCCTCGAGAGTGTCCCGCCGGAAGCACCCGTCATCGCAGAGGCCCACCTGTTGATGCAGTCCGACGGCATGTCGGGCGCCGTTTACGTGACGGATCTGGAAGGCAATCAAATCGCAGATCTCTCCCCCGAAGAGGGTGGATTCATCGCGGGCGTTCACCGGGTCATCCTTCGCGAGCGGAACAAGCACCGTGTTGCCGCGGATCAACCGATCATCCTGCAGGCGCAGGATAATGGACGGATGTTTGTGGTGGATCCGGCAACCGGCTGGAAGGCAGATCTCATGGGTTTCGGCAGTGGCAATGCCGCTGCATTTGCGCGTCTTCTTGTGCAATCAGGACACGGGGAAATGGATGGGAATGCTGGGACGCAAAATTGAAAAGGTTCCATGTACTGTCGAGGTGTCCCATTGCTTCGACAGCCTGCATGCGCATGTCCGTTTTGACAATGGGGCTGTTGTCTATCCCGGCGATGAAGTCCAGGTCCAGGGACCGGAAATCATGGCGCCCTTCGGCGAGGTGGTGCGCGAGGAGCGGATTGCGGTGATCGTCCGGGCGTCATGGCTGGAGCAAGTCTGGACTCGTCTCACCGGAGACCTGGGTGTCATGGAATTATGCGAATTTTCTTTCTCTGAGGAGGTGTCACTATGAAAACAACGGCAACGCATACCGCTGATGCCGTCACCGTCGAGGAAGGTCTTGCCATCCAGGAGGCGCAAGACAGAATTTACGACAATGAGATGGCAACTGAAACGGCGATGCAGAATACATTGCTGACGCCGCGCTTTTATACCACCGATTTTGACGAACTGGATGCCGTTGATGTCACACCGGTGCGCGAGAATTGGGACCAACTGATTGCGCGGATGCTGGCGGATCCCAACAAGGGGCATTTCCGCAAGAATGAGGACTGGGACGATGTCGATTGGGACGGAATGGACCCTCAGCTCAAGAAGGAGTTCATCGACTTCCTGATTTCCTCCTGCACCGCTGAATTTTCAGGTTGCGTCCTTTACAAGGAAATGAAACGCAGGGGTCAGAACAAGGACATCACGCAACTGTTTCAGTTGATGGCCCGCGACGAAGCGCGGCACGCCGGATTCATTAACGATGCCTTGCGAGAAGCCGGGTTGCGGGTGAATCTTGGTTTCCTGACGCAGAAGAAGAAATATACCTATTTCCGACCAAAATTCATCTATTACGCGACCTATCTGTCGGAGAAAATCGGCTATGCCCGCTACATCACCATCTATCGCCATCTCGAAGCCAATCCCGAACATCGCTTTCACCCGATATTCAAATGGTTCAAGGAATGGTGCAACGATGAGTTCAACCATGGCGAGGCTTTCGCATTATTGATGAAGTCCGATCCGCGTGCGACCAGCGGTTTCAATGTCTTGTGGATCAAGTTCTTCATTACCGCGGTTTATGCGACCATGTATATCCGCGACCATCAGCGACCAGCCTTCCACAAAGCGCTTGGTGTTGATCCGGGCTGGTACGCGCACGAAGTTTTCACCAAGACGTCGACTCTCAGCAACCAGATCTTCCCGATCACGGTGGATATTGACAACCCTCGCTGGATCCGCAACCTCGAAAAACTCCGTAAAGCCAATCTGGATATCGCTGTTGCCAAGGAAACCGGTGGAATGGGCGGCAAACTTCGCCAGGTCAGCAGTTCGGCCCGCGCGGCTCTCGCCTTCATGTCGCTCCTGACGATTCCGTCTCTATCGAACCAGGTACCGGACAATCCGCGTCTGGAGCCCGTTTACTAGCATGGCCATGACCGTCCTGATTGCCCTGTCGGCAGCCTGTTTCGTCTGGTGGTTCTCCACCGGGGCAATTCTTGTGGCTGTACGTCTGACGGCGCAGGGCGGTCGGCGTGCCGGCCTGCGGATGACTCTCGCAGCCATGCCATTGCTGTTATTGGGCGGCATCGGTCTCTGGGCTTCGCTTGGCGATATCACATGGCGCGGTGCTTATACCGGGTTTCTCAGTGCGGTCGTATTGTGGGGCTGGTTTGAGTTGTCTTTTCTCTCGGGTGCAGTGACCGGGCCCAACCTCACGTCCCGCAAGGCAGGGTTGAATATCCGCCAGCGTTTCCTGGCGGCATGGAATGCAGTCGCCTATCATGAATTGACCCTGGCAGTCCTGATCCTGTTTGCTGCAGAGATCAGTTGGCAGGCCGCCAACAAGACCGGCCTGTGGGTCTTGCTCGTACTCTACGTCGCGCGTGTCTCAGCCAAGTTCAATCTCTTCCTTGGTGTGGCGCATGCCAATACTGAATTTCTGCCAGGACATCTGGCGCATTTGTCGAGTCATTTTGGACAGGCAAGAATGAACCGGTTTTTCCCGGTCTCGGTGATGATCCTCACCGGGGGGCTTGTCATCTGGCTCCAACTGCTCGTCGCGGCCGAGCAAACCGGCGCACAAGCCAGTTATGCCTTGCTGGCATCGCTCACCGCTCTCGCTCTGCTGGAGCATATGTTTATGGTCCTCCCGTGGCCCGACGCCAAACTGTGGCGCTGGATGCTGCCGGGACCCAGTCCGAAGATGACTCGCCAAAAGTTATCAACCAATGTTACGGAGTTGACACATGAATTTTGATGGCCTTTTCAATCGTGAACTGGAATTGCTCAAGGATGAGGGGAATTACCGCATCTTCGCCGAACTCGAGCGAATGTGTGGCTCCACGCCACGGGCGAAGAGCCACGGACCGGACACACCGGATGAGGTGATGGTCTGGTGCTCCAATGACTATCTGGGAATGAGTCAACATCCGAAAGTCCGCAAGGCGATGAAAGATGCCATTGACAAGAGTGGGGCCGGGGCCGGAGGTACGCGCAATATCTCGGGCACCAGCCATGAGCATCTGCTGCTGGAACGCGAACTGTCGGATCTCCACGGCAAAGAGGCAGCGCTTCTCTTCACTTCCGGCTACGTATCCAACTGGGCATCGCTCTCGACACTCGGCTCACGTTTGCCCAACGCCATCATCTATTCCGACAGTTTGAATCACGCCTCGATGATCGAGGGGATCCGGCAGGCCCGCTGCGCCAAGGTTATCTGGAATCATAACGATCCCGAGGATCTTGACCGCAAACTCGCGGCATCCCCGGCCAACGCGACGAAGATCATTGCCTTTGAATCGGTCTATTCGATGGACGGCGATGTCTGCCCACTGAAGGACATCGTCGAGGTCGCGGAAAAACACCGGGCGATGACCTATCTGGACGAGGTTCACGCGGTGGGGCTCTATGGCCCGCGCGGTGGCGGTATTGCCGAGCAGGAAGGTCTGATGGATCGCATAACGCTCATTGAAGGAACCTTGGGCAAGGCTTTTGGCTGCATGGGGGGTTACATCACCGCGTCTGCCGCACTCTGCGACTTTATCCGTTCCTTTGCGAGTGGATTTATTTTTACCACGGCGCTTCCTCCGGCGGTGGCAGCGGCAGCCCGTGCCTCGATTGCACATCTCAAGGAGAGCGATGTTGAAAGGCAGCAGCAGCGCCGCCAGGTTGCAAGATTGCGCGCCAAACTCAACGCCGTTGGCCTTCCGCATATGGATAATCCAAGCCATATCGTCCCGGTTCTGATCAAAGATCCAGTCAAATGCCGGATGATCAGTGACTATCTGATGCGTGAGTTTGGAATTTATCTGCAGCCCATCAATTATCCAACGGTCCCCAAGGGAACCGAGCGGTTGCGGTTCACCCCCGGCCCGCTGCATTCCGACGAGGACATTGACAATTTGGTCAATGCGTTGACGAGCTTGTGGAGCCAATGTATGCATGCCCGCGCGGTTGCATGATTCCTGTCCGAACTGTGGAGTCCCGATCGCAAGTCACATCAATTTTGGGATAGGGAACCAAATGAAGAGAATAGTCGCTGCCGCATTTGGCATCGTACTCGTCGCAGGTCAGGCTTATGCGGACGGACATGCTTCAGGGGACCCTGAGGCTGGAGACAAGGCTTTCAGGAAATGTAAAACCTGTCACTCCATCGTGAGCGCCGATGGCGACACCATCGTCAAGGGCGGCAAGACAGGTCCCAATCTCTGGGGGCTGCCCGGGCGGGTGGCCGGAACCGAAGAGAATTTCACAAAATACAAGAAGGCAATTGTCGAAGCCGGGGAAAGGGGACTGGCCTGGAACGAAGATGATTTTGTCATCTATGCACAGGATCCTCAGAAATTCCTGCGCGATTATCTTGACGATAACAAGGCCCGCTCCGGTATGGTCTTCAAACTCAAAAAGGAAGAGGAAGCGGCGGATATCTGGGCTTTTATCTCGGCAAATTCGCCAGCACCTGAATAGATCCCGGAATTTGGGTTTTCGGCAGGGTTGAATGATCGCACACAGCCGGTGCACCAGCCGGACTGGAAGCTGGTGAAACCCCCGGTTGGAAAACAGCAACGGCTGACACAATCATGCAGGTTGCCCGCACAATATCGTCAGCGGGTTCGACCTTGGTACGGTCAGTTGCAGAAAGAATCAACCCTGTGCAACCTTGTCATCAGGCATGTTGGCCCGAACAGGCGAACACCCCACCATCGTTGCGGAGCTTGACATCAACTGATCAGACACACAGTCTTCCGCCGTGTTGCCGTGACCTGACTGTCATCATGGCCTTCAACATATTCTCACCTCTCACGCGAGCTCGACTGATGCATGAAACACCTGATTTCGCCGCGCGAATTGAAAATTCCATTGACAGAAGCCTGACCCTCACAAACACTGCATGTGCACCGCAAAGGCTCACCGCAGCCGTGCGCTATGCGGTCAAACCGGGCGGCGCCCGCATTCGCCCAACCATCCTGCTCTCTGTCTCTGCAGCCTGCGGTGACGATCATCCTGAATTGTCAGATGCGGCGGCGGCAGCGCTCGAGTTGATCCATTGTGCGAGCCTGGTGCATGATGATCTTCCCTGTTTTGATGATGCCGCCCTGCGGCGCGGAAAGCCATCTGTTCATCAGGCCTATTCGGAACCGCTTGCCGTCCTCACCGGTGACAGTTTGATCATGCTCGCCTTTGAAACCATTGCCCGTGCCGCAGACATTGATACACTGCGCAGCGTGCGCCTGATCCATCTTCTGGCCAGAAAGAGCGGCACACCCGACGGCATTTGCGCCGGTCAAGGCTGGGAGAGTGAAAACCAGATTGATCTCACGGCTTACCATCAATCCAAAACCGGTTCGTTATTTGTCGCGGCAACGCAAATGGGTGCCATTGCCGCTGGACATGATCCGCAACCATGGTTTGAGCTTGGCGACAGAATCGGTGAAGCTTTCCAGGTTGCAGACGATTTACGCGACGCGCTGATGGAAACCGACAAGACCGGAAAACCATCGGGGCAGGACGCACGATTGGGGCGCCCGAATGCGGTTACCGAACTCGGAGCCGGCGGCGCCATGCAGCGGTTGAAACAGATTCTCGATGCTGCCAGGGCGTCGGTACCCGCCTGCCCGGGGAAAGACCTTCTCGAGCAGATGATTGCCAAAGAAATGAGCCGCGTGATGCCGGAGATTCCGGCATCGAAAAAATCCACAATGTGATGCCGACAGGTCAGCAATCCCGAAGATTCCGGCGAACCGGTTGGTTCGTCCGCATCTTTGGACATCCTGATTTTCAGGCCCGGATACGCCATATACCGATCCTGTCACATGTTGCCGCGCGCAACGGTCAACATTTATTTGAACAGGTCCAGGGATTTGTCAGCGCACAAGTGCTGTTCGCACTCGTTGCCCTCGATATACCACGTCGCCTGCTCGATGATTCACTTGTCGAGGAGGGTTGCGGTGAACTGGATGACATTCCCGCCGAAAAAATACAGTTGCTGTTACAGGCTGGTGCTGCGATCGGCATCCTGAAGCGTCATCGCGACGGACGTTACTCTCTCACCCGGCAGGGTGCCGTCACTTGCGGCGTGCCGGGCCTCAGGGAAATGATCCTGCACCATCAGGCATTTTACCGCGATATGACTGATCCCCTGTCCCTGTTGAAAAACGCGGCTGCGACCGAACTCTCGACCATTTGGCCGTATGTCCGTGACGGTGGTGCTGGGATGGATCCCGCCATCGTCGACTCCTATTCGCTTCTCATGGCTGAATCGCAGACGCTCGTTGCCCAGGATAGTCTGCGCCTCATGGATCTGAACCGCGTCAGGCGCCTCATGGATGTTGGCGGTGGCAGCGGGGCTTTTTTGATCGCGGCCGGTGCAGCACAACCAGAACTTGATATGATGCTTTTTGACCTCCCTGAAGTGACCGACAGGACACGAGGGCGCATCGAGAACGCCGGTCTTTCGCACCGCGTCGCGATCCATTCGGGGAGCTTTCTGCGCGATCCGTTGCCCATCGGTGCCGATGCCATTTCACTGATCCGGGTGCTCTATGATCACAGCGATGCCCATGTGGCCACCATCCTGAAATCCTGTTTCGCTGCGCTTCCACCGGGTGGCATTCTCCTTGTTTCAGAACCGATGTCGGGGGGAACAAGGCCCGATTCCATCACCGATGTCTATTTCGCATTCTACACATTGGCGATGCGTTCAGGTCGCACACGCACGTCGCAGGAAATCGCATCCCTCGCCCAGGCAGTCGGTTTTCGGACTATTCGAACACCATCGTCTCCGCGACCTTACGTCACATCTGTCCTGACGGCTCGCCGACCAGGTTGAATACAGCCGAACTGAATTCATCTGTCTCCCTGTTCCGTCAGTTGGCGGGAGTCTCATCGGCACCTTTCACCCCGTCCGGGGAATCACAGGCACGACCGAGAGTGAAACAGACCCCGCGTTTTCAACGGGCCCCATGGCGAATGTCCTGTCACATTGGCGTTGCCGCCTGGTGATGTGACGTTCAGTTCAGGATGAGACGCAGACTCGGACATCTGCTTCTTCTGCTTGCCTGATCTGTTCTGTGGCGTGTCAATCACCCTGGGAATTTGTGACAAACAAGATGAGAATTCAGGCTGGAGGTGTATGCTGCCGCCCCTGGCGGCATCTTGCGGACCGACGCCACAGACATCACCTGTGGGACCACGTCAGTCCGTCATCTCGGACAAACCCCACACCAAGGCATGACGTGCCTGACCGGCATCACCGCAGGCCGCGATCACTCACTCCGCAACATCCGCCGGGACCAGGCATCTCCCCATCAGCATACGCCCATGAAGCCCGGACATACGCACCGCGCATCCCGGGCATTTTCAATAAATTGAATCCGCTATTGTTGTTGCCCTTCACCATTATCACTGATAAGTGTCAATTTGACTTGACACTTTGAGTGTCATATTGGATAGACATAAGTCTGGGGCTATGCCTTTGGGAGACAGGGACATGTTCAGGCCTTCAACGGAACGCTGTTGTGAACACTAAGGCTGTTGTTCTCACGGGGAAGGAGTCTTTACGCATGGAGACTCTTCAACTCGCCAAACCGGGATGCGATGACCTCGTTGTCGAGATCCTTCACAGCGGAATCTCGACAGGCACGGAAAAGCTTTTCTGGAGCGGTGACATGCCTGATTTTCCGGGAATGGGTTATCCTCTGGTGCCCGGTTATGAAGCTGTCGGCGAAGTCAGTGAAGCCGGGTCTCAAACTGGATTTCGCGCGGGTGAACGGGTTTTTGTTCCCGGCTCGCACGGATTTCGTGATGTCCATTGCCTGTTCGGTGCGGCAGCAAAGCATGTGGTGACACCGGCCAAGCGTGTCACACGGCTGGATGCGGCGGCGGGACCAGAATCCGTACTGCTTGCCCTTGCCGCGACTGCCCGACACGCGCTGGCTCCTCCTGAGAACAGACTGCCTGATTTGATTGTTGGCCACGGCGTCCTTGGCAGATTACTCGCGCGCCTCACCATCGCCTATGGGGGCCCACCGCCCACGGTCTGGGAGATTGATCCAGAGCGACAGCAGGTGCATGAAACCTACCCGGTCTGCGCTCCGGATGATGACTCCCGTCAGGACTACACGTCGATTTATGACGCCAGCGGCAATGGGCAATTGCTGGACAGCCTGATTGCGCGCGCCGCCAGGGGCGGCGAAATCGTGCTCGGTGGATTTTACCCGGAATCGCTGAGCTTTGCCTATCCGCCCGCCTTCATGCGTGAGCTGCGAATCCGAGTCGCGGCTGAATGGACACAGGACGATATGACGGAAACATATGATCTGATTGAAAAGGGTGATCTGCCGCTTGACGGTCTGATTACGCACCAGATGCCCGCTAATGAAGCGGATGCGGCTTATCCGATTGCCTTTGCAGATCCGGCTTGTCTCAAGATGATCCTGGATTGGAGTTCTGTACAATGACCGAACAAACTGCCGATCTGAGAGATTATGACGCACGGCTCCGCGAGGAAGCCAGCACGCCGACGCTGGAGATTCCGCACAGCGAACCAACGAAGAAAACCCAGATCATTGCCATTTACGGCAAAGGTGGAATTGGCAAATCTTTTACCCTGGCAAATCTGAGCCATATGATGGCTGAACAGGGCAAACGCGTTCTTCTGATCGGTTGCGACCCGAAATCAGATACAACCAGCCTGCTTTTTGGTGGAAAAGCCTGCCCAACGATCATCGAAACATCAACTCACAAGAAACTTGCCGGTGAAGAAGTTGCGATCGGCGATGTCTGTTTCAAGCGCAACGGCGTCTTTGCCATGGAGCTTGGGGGACCGGAGGTCGGACGCGGATGCGGCGGACGTGGCATCATCCACGGGTTTGAACTGCTCGAGAAACTTGGTTTTCACGATTGGGATTTCGACTTTGTCCTGCTGGATTTTCTCGGCGATGTCGTCTGCGGTGGATTCGGTCTCCCGATCGCCCGTGATATGGCGCAGAAGGTCATATTGGTGGGCTCAAACGATCTGCAGTCGCTCTATGTCGCCAACAATGTCTGCTCTGCTGTCGAGTATTTTCGCAAGATGGGCGGTAATGTGGGAGTGGCCGGCCTCGTGATCAACAAGGATGACGGAACCGGTGAAGCGCAAGCGTTTGCCAAATCGGTGGATATTCCGGTTCTGGCGGCGATTCCCGCCGACGAGGATTTACGCAGGAAGTCGGCAAATTATCAGATTGTCGGCACCGGTGAAGGGCCCTGGGGGCCGCTATTCGCTGAACTGGGAACCAACGTGTCGGACGCACCGCCGTTGCAACCTCAGGCACTCAATCAGGATCAACTGCTCGCGCTGTTTGACGGCGATGAAATCGGCGCGGGTGTGGTGCTCGAACCCGCAACCGAACGGGATATGCGGGGCAAAAATGCCAAGCCGAAGAAGAGCTTGGAAGTCATTTACGACGAGGCATGAAGTGACCGAAGAAGTCACATATGACGATGCTGCAAAAACCGAAGTCATTCGGAACGAGACGCCGGTTGTTGAATCGGGCGCGAACGCAGGAGCCTGTCACTCTCAGGATGTGTTGCAGCACGCCACCGACGAAGCGCGTCATTCCGAGTTGCTCGAACAATATGCCAAAGATTATCCGCGTGGGCCGCATGACAAACCCCAATCGATGTGCCCGGCATTTGGTTCTTTGCGCGTCGGCCTCAGAATGCGACGTGTCGCAACTGTCCTCTCAGGTTCGGCCTGTTGCGTCTATGGCCTGACATTTGTCAGCCACTTTTACGGTGCCCGCCGTTCGGTCGGATATGTTCCGTTTAATTCAGAGACCCTGGTCACCGGGAAGCTCTTTGAAGATATTCGTGAAAGCGTCAACAAGATCGCCGATCCTGAAAAATACGATGCCGTCGTGGTCACCAATCTTTGCGTGCCCACGGCATCCGGCGTTCCACTGAGACTCCTGCCCGACGAAATCAATGGTGTCCGTATCGTCGGCATCGACGTTCCGGGTTTTGGTGTTCCGACACATGCCGAGGCCAAGGATGTGCTGGCGGGGGCAATGTTGAATTATGCCCGTAGAGAAATCGAGGCGGGTCCGGTGGCGCGGCCCGAAAGCGGCCTCTCCGACCTGCCAACTGTGACATTACTCGGCGAAATGTTCCCTGCTGACCCGGTGATGATCGGACAGATGCTGGCACCGATGGGACTCGCCGCCGGACCCGTGGTTCCTTGCCGCGAGTGGCGTGAACTCTACGCGGCACTTGATTGTGCCGCCGTCGCCGCGATGCACCCCTTCTACACCGCCGCCGTGCGCGAATTTACGGAAAGCGGGCGTGACATTGTCGGTTCTGCTCCCGTCGGACATGACGGCACTGCGGCCTGGCTCGCTGCAATCGGCCAGGCTTGCGGGCTGAAAAAGGACAAGGTTGCAGCGAGTCAAAACAGGTTTCTCCCGGCCATCAAGGCGGCGCTGTCGGAGACGCAGATTCATGGAAGCGTGACGGTTTCGGGATATGAAGGGAGCGAATTGCTGGTTGCGCGCCTCCTGGTCGAATGTGGCGCTTCGGTTCCCTATGTCGGAACCGCCTGCCCCCGCACGAAATGGAACGAGGAAGACGCCGAATGGCTGGAGGCCAGGGGTGCAAAAGTGCAATTCCGCGTCTCCTTGGAAGATGATTGCATGGCGATGGAAGCCCTGCGTCCGAATCTCGCAATCGGGACAACACCCGTGGTCCAGAAGGCAAAAGAACTCGGTATTCCGGCGCTTTACTTTACCAATCTCATATCGGCGCGCCCGCTGATGGGACCCGCCGGCGCCGGCAGCTTGATTGAGGTGGTCAGTTCAGCCATCGAGGGCAAGGAACGCATGGAGCGGATGCGCAAATTCTTCAGTGGCGTCGGCAGCGCCGATGCCGCGGGAATCTGGGAAGGCACTCCAAAATTGCGGCCGGATTTCAGGAGATTGCGGCAGCGCAAGCTTGAAAAGGCCAGAAACGCCCATGATCCGTCCAATCCGGAGATCCCTGTCTGATGTTGATTCAGGATCATGACCGGGCAGGAGGCTATTGGGGGGCCGTCTATGCCTTTTGCGCCGTCAAGGGTCTGCAGGTGGTCATCGATGGGCCCGTGGGTTGTGAGAACCTCCCGGTGACTTCGGTTCTGCATTATACCGACGCTCTGCCCCCGCATGAATTGCCAATTGTCGTGACAGGGCTGGGCGAGGAAGAACTGGGCCGTGACGGAACCGAAGGCTCGATGAAGCGTGCCTGGGAGAGTTTGGATCCGGCCCTGCCAGCCGTTGTTGTGACCGGCTCGATCGCCGAAATGATTGGCGGGGGCGTGACACCGGAAGGTACCGGTATCCAGCGATTCCTGCCACGTACCATTGACGAGGACCAGTGGGAAGCCGCCGACCGCGCCATGACATGGGTCTTCACCGAGTTTGGCATGACAAAAGGTCGTATGCCGCGCGCCGCGAAACGTGCCGAAGGTGCAAGACCGCGAGTCAATATTCTCGGTCCGATGTACGGGCTGTTCAACATGCCTTCTGATCTCGCCGAAATCCGACGTCTGGTGGAAGGAATCGGCGCTGACATCAACATGGTCATGCCGCTCGGTGCACATGTTGCTGAAATGCGCAGCCTGGTGAATGCCGACGTCAATATTTGCATGTATCGTGAATTCGGGCGTGGGTTGTCTGAAATCTTGGGCAAACCTTATTTGCAAGCCCCCATTGGTCTGGAGAGTACAACCAAATTTCTCCGCAAGCTCGGAGAATTGCTTGGACTGGACCCCGAACCGTTTATCGCACGGGAAAAGCACAGCACCATCAAGCCCCTGTGGGACCTGTGGCGCTCGGTGACACAAGATTTCTTTGCCACCGCCTCATTCGCTATTGTTGCCAATGAAACTTATGCCCGCGGGATCCGCCATTTTCTTGAGACCGATCTGGGGTTGCCCTGTGCGTTTGCGGTGGCCCGTTGTGCCGGCACAAAAACCGACAATGAAGAAGTGCGTGGCCTGATACACCGGCATCGACCATTGGTTCTGTTCGGCAGTATCAACGAAAAAATATATCTTGCTGAGATGAAAGGCGGGCATGGACCCCAGACATCCTTCATTCCAGCATCCTTTCCCGGGGCCGCGATACGGCGCGCGACGGGGACGCCAATGATGGGCTATGCCGGTGCCACCTACCTGGTTCAGGAAGTCTGCAACAGCCTTTTTGATGCCCTGTTTCATGTGCTGCCACTGGCCACTGAAATGGATGATGCCGCGACCACACCGGCACGACTCAAACGCAATCTGCCGTGGGAGCCCGATGCCCAGGCAGAGCTCGATCGAATCGTTGCCACCCATCCGATCCTGACGCGGATTTCCGCAGCCAAGTCGCTCCGCGACGCAGCCGAGAGGGAAGCTCTTGCGCAGGGCGACACACACGTCGGACTCGAGACAGTCTCAGCGCTGAACGGGGCCGTGATGATGCCAGCAGACAACTGATAGCGAGAGGAGGTTCCGCTGATGTTAGAAATGACCATGAATTCAGAAAAGTCGATCGCTGAACGCGGTCGAAGCATGGAATACTACATTTATTTCACGCTGATTTTTCTTCTGGCGTTGCCGATCAATACCATGCGGTGGATTGGCCATATTGTCCGTGCGCGATCATTGAAGGTTCGCGGGCCCGTAGGGCGCGCCTGGGCCGAAGCGCACCGGTTCACGCCATGCATTTTTTCGGCTTGAAAAGCCGTGAAGGAACTCTTCGTCCCTGGGGGACGTCAGAGAGCGGATAGGAAACTATCCGAACCCTGCCGCGAGGGCGTCGCGGCGTCAGCAGTAATCTTTCGGAGGAAAGTTGATGGCTGAAAATCAGGACCTGTCATTCACGGGTCTCGACGACGAGCAGGCCCAGGAACTGCACGCGGTGTATATGAGCGGCTTGACGCTGTTTGCCCTCATCGCCCTGGTGGCGCATCTCGCCACCTATCTCTGGGCTCCGTGGTTCTAAGGAGACAAGAAAATGGCACGGTTTTACAAGATCTGGCTGATCTTTGATCCGCGTCGTGTGTTTGTTGCACAAGGCGTGTTCCTGTTCCTCTTAGCGGTATTGATACATCTCGTGGTCCTTTCGAACGGCTTGAACTGGTTCGAAACAGCTGCGGACGCGCGTCTCGCCGCGATGCAGTAACCGTGAAGTCAGAGCGAATGCGCTGCGGGCGGCCGCTGAGCTGCCCGCGGCGACCAGATTACAGAGACACACTCCCGGTTCTTTCGCGGGAACGATAGTTACGAGGTACGGACAATGGCACTGCTCAGTTTCGAAAGAAAATACCGCGTAAGGGGCGGAACCCTGATCGGAGGCGATCTTTTTGATTTCTGGTTTGGCCCTTTTTATGTTGGTTTTTTTGGTGTCACCACGGCATTCTTCGCCATTTTGGGCACAGTCCTGATCTTTTATGGGGCGGCACAACAGGGCACATACAATCCCTGGTTGATCAATATTGCCCCTCCTGACCTCAGTTATGGGCTGGGCGCGGCTCCGTTGCTCGAGGGCGGCCTGTGGCAAATCATCACGATCTGCGCGATCGGGGCCTTTTGCAGTTGGGCTTTGCGCGAAGTTGAAATCTGTCGCAAGTTAGGGATTGGCTACCATGTGCCGTTTGCGTTCTCAGTTGCGATTTTTGCCTATGTGACATTGGTGGTCTTCCGACCGCTCTTGTTGGGCGCCTGGGGCCATGGCTTTCCGTATGGAATATTCAGCCATCTCGACTGGGTCTCCAATGTCGGCTACTCTTACCTGCATTTCCATTACAACCCGGCTCATATGCTGGCGGTCACACTCTTTTTTACCACATGTCTGGCACTCGCCCTCCATGGTGGTTTAATTCTTTCAGCGGTGAACCCGGAAAAGGGCGAAACCGTCAAGACTCCTGATCACGAAGACACTTTCTTCCGCGATTATATCGGTTATTCGATCGGCCCGCTCGGAATCCACCGACTGGGATTCCTGCTGGCGATCAATGCCGCTTTTTTCTCGGCCGTCTGCATCATCATTTCCGGGCCCGTTTGGACACGTGGTTGGCCTGAATGGTGGAATTGGTGGCTCGAATTACCGATCTGGGGAAGTGGAGCGGGGATGTAGACCATGATTACTGAATATCAGAACATCTTCACTCAAGTGCAGGTTCGCGGGCCTGCCGAAATGGGCACCGATGATTATGGGACACTCACTGCGGACCGAACCAAGTCTACGCGTTTCTCCTCCTTGCTTGGCTGGCTTGGTAATGCGCAGATTGGGCCTGTCAATCTCGGTATGGTCGGGGTCGTCTCCCTCGCCAGCGGCATATTATGGCTCAACATCATTGGGTTTAATATGCTGGCCCAGGTCGGCTGGTCGGTTCCGGAATTCCTCCGTCAGCTCTTTTGGCTGGCCCTCGAACCACCGAGCCCCGAATACGGGCTTCGCATGCCACCACTCAATGATGGCGGCTGGTATCTGATCGCCAGTTTCTTCCTCTTATTTTCCGTGATGGGATGGTGGTACCGGTCCTGGCAATTGGCCGCGGAACAAAAAATGGGCAAACATGTCTTCTGGGCATTTGGTGCGGCAATCTGGCTGTTCCTGGTTCTCGGACTCTTTCGCCCCATTCTGATGGGTTCGTGGAGCGAAGCGGTTCCGTATGGCATTTTCCCCCACCTGGACTGGACGACGGCGTTTTCGATCCGCTACGGCAATCTCTACTATAATCCATTTCATTGTCTCTCTATCGTATTTCTTTATGGTTCAACGCTCCTGTTCGCCATGCATGGTGGCACGATTCTCTCGGTCGCGAGATATGGCGGTGACCGGGAAATCGAGCAGATTACTGACCGTGGCACTGCGAGCGAACGCGCGGCTCTTTTTTGGCGTTGGACGATGGGATTTAATGCCACCATGGAAGGTGTTCATCGCTGGGCCTGGTGGTTCGCGGTGCTCACGCCTTTGACCGGAGGCATTGGTATCCTGTTGACCGGGACTGTTGTCGATAACTGGTTCATTTGGGCACAGGAACATAATTTTGCGCCGGAGTATGATGGTAGCTATGGCTACGAAAACTATGGCTCTTACGAAGCCTTTATCGGGAAGGAGTAGGGTCCATGCCAAGAAACTATTTCAAGCTGCCTTCCTGGTTCGAAGAATGGAACGCAAAACGTCCGACTGACGTCTATGGGCCGGGGATCATTGTCGGCATTGTCGGATCTGTCCTCTTTGTCTTCGCGGCGATCATCATTCTGGGACAGCCTTTCGCAACAGACAGTCTGCAAAGTGGGCCGCGGGGAACGGGAATGTCGCGGGCAGAATTCGTCAACGATCTCGCCACGCCGGATCCGGACATTGAAGAACTCTATGAAGATGAGCCGTTTGTCCCGCAAGGCGACGAAGTTCTCGCCAAGGACATTTACGAGAATGTGCAGGTTCTCGGAGATTTGACCGAGGACAATTTTCTTCGACTGATGAATGCGATCACCCTTTGGGTCGCCCCTGAGGAAGGTTGTGCCTATTGTCATGCAGAAGACGATATTGAGGAATACGGCAATGATTCATTGTACACCAAGGTCGTCTCCCGGAGAATGATTGAGATGACCCAGAATATCAACGAGTTCTGGGACGGCCATGTCAGTGCCAACAAGGAAGTTGGTGTGACCTGCTTTACCTGCCATCGGGGCAATCCGGTACCGAGTGACATCTGGTACAATAATGTGCCGGTCAACCAGGCTGCGGCCGGCTGGTCGGCCAATCAGAACCGCGCAACGCGGAACAGCCAATCCACATCGCTCCCTTCAGATGCATTGCAGGAATTCTTTATCAATAACGAAACGATTGCCGTTCACGATCTTGAAAGCCGCGTTCCAGGTGTGCCGGGACGCGATCTGCCAAGCATTCAAAATACCGAGCGGACTTATTCATTGATGAATCATTTTGCGAATTCACTGGGTGTGAACTGTGTCTTCTGTCACAATAGCCGGGCCTTTTACGAGGGATCGGAAGTCACACCGCAATGGAGTACGGCAAGTTTGGGCATTGCGATGGTGCAAGAGCTGAACAATGATTATCTGCTTCCTCTTGAAGGGATTTTGCCCGAGTCACGTCTCGGGGCCATCCACGGTGATGTCCCAAAAGTGTCGTGCAAGACCTGCCACAAAGGATACCAGCAGCCGCTTCAGGGTGAGAATGTCATCGCTGACTGGCCCGAACTCCAGACGACGGAAACACCTGTCTACGAGTAAGCAGGCGAACAGGCCCACCAATTCATTGACGCGGATGGGGATAAATGTGTCAGGCTGTCTGTTGTGCGCGATGACCCGGTAGGACGCGACCTTTTTGACGCGGGTGTCATTTGTCACAAAAGACTTCAGTGGGTGCGGCTGACCGTACAGTCGGCTGGGCGGGCGGGCCCCGCTCACGGTGGCGGACTCTTTCCTGTCTTGAGGGCACGATAGACCGACATCCATGAGATCTTGAGCGTGCGGTCCATCTGCGCCTTGGGCATGTTTTGTGCGGCCAGCTCCCGGATCCAGTCCATGTCGATCTGTTGTTTCCGCCCCTGATAGACCCCTTTTTGCCTGGCAGGCCGCCTCCATACGGTCATAAATTCGGAACTCCATCGGCCTGGATGGAAAAAGAGGCATTGGTGACCCGTTGATTTCGTGACAGGGTGATTCCGTACAGAGCATCGACAGAACATTCAGGATTTGAAACAGTTTTCTCTGTGCCAGGTGACAAATTCAGGTCTCGGAGAGTCCCGGCAATCCTTTGGCGCGATGAGTTTACCGGTTTCGTTGATCATCGACTGTACGCTGTCAGGATCGTTGGTGTAACGGGACACCAGAATTGTCAGGTCATCCGCAAGCCCAAAAAGCCCACGATCAAACAACCAGTGGGCCGTTCTTGAGAGGGCAATACCGTTCCCGATACTGTCTGGCCCGTCGTGGTCGACCGGTCTGATATGCGCTGCCTCGACTTCGGCGCGGCCGCCGCCGTTGATCAACCGAGTTCCTGTAATCGCACAACCCTTATCGTATGCGTGCAATACAGATCGCCGGAAGTTCGAATCGCGAATGGCCCGGCTTGTCAATTGTGTCACGCGGTCTCTTGCATTCAACTGATGGAATGGGTCCCAAACTGGCGGCAAATCGTCATCACAGTTGAGCCCCTGCCCGACAATCCGGGCAAAGTCATCCGCAGATAATTCACGAACCGCCGACTGGGCTCTTCCTGATAGGACCCCGCGGTCATTGATCAATCCCTGTTCGAGATACCGGCCATTTTCCCGAAAGGGAACCGGGTTGCCGAAATCAAGATAGGTGCCCTTTTCGATCAGGGCCAGAAACATATCTTCACTTTTCAAATCCGGGACAATCTTTTCGACCCGAGCAACCGCGAAATACCCTCTTCTATTCTTGACCTTTGTGGGTTCGTAATAGACGATCCAGTCGCCTTCGCATTTCTCGGCGGCCGAAAGATATTGTTTCGGAAACTGATACCACGTCGACACGACATCGTCGTACTTTGAGTCTATGCGATGAATAAAGACGCCATAGGCCATAGAACAAACCTGCCTGCCTTCTGGCGGCTTGTCAATGACGGCGGCGTCCGGTTCAGGCAATCACCAGACCGAACCGGATGCCAAATCTGTTGACAATCAGTTCTGCCTGATGGTCATCGTGCTCGCCTTTGGTTCACCACCGAGTCGTGTGGTTAACAGAGCCGCGGCAGCACACACAGCGGTGCTCAACTGCGCGACACGCGAGTCAGCAACACGCAAGCTCGGGCCGGATATTGAAATCGCCGAGTCGGCCTTGCCACGCGGACCAAATATCGGCGCGGCAATGCAACGCATCCCCTCGTAACGTTCCTCATCATCGAGGGCCCAGCCCCGCACCCGAATCTCCTCGAGCTGAGCAAACAATTCGACCGGTCGAGTCAGGGACTTGCTGGTAAATTCCGGCAACCCGCGCCGCTGCAGCAATGATTCAACCTCATGCTGCGACATTTGTGCCAATATGGCCTTGCCCGCCGCCGACGCATGCATATTCACCCGTGCACCGGGCAAATGAAATGCACGGATCGGATGCCATGTCTCGGCCTGACTGACAAAGATTGCGTCGCCATTTCGATGCACTGCCAGATTCGCTGTCTCTCCGGTCTCAGACATCAGGTCGTGCATCACACTCTGCGCTTCTTCGATCAGACTGAGCTGATTGAGATACCCGGCACCGATACGGTAGGCGCCCACACCAATCATCCAGCTCTGCGTAAATTCATCGAACTCGGCAAAACCACGGTTCTGCAATGTCATCAACAACCGATGTGCTGTCGGAGGCGGAATCCCCGCACGCAGCGAAATTTCCTTCAGCGATGTCCGACTTTCTTGCGAAAGAAGAGACAGCAACTTCAACCCCCGGTCCAAAGCCAATACCGGCGTGCCATCTGAGTCCTGGCCCTGCTTTCGTGGACGTCCACGCCGCATGGATTCACTCACCAGTCCACTCCCTTGAAAATTCCTGCAATGAACTTCAAATATGTGCATGATAACATTTTTTCAAACTTTACACTCTATGGCTAAAAAATCTATTAATAATTGACAATAAGGGTGAATATTTTTTTGGAATAATATTTCAATAATACTTGACATGAATGTTTCGTGCGCTTAGGTGAGATGCAGATTGAGTTGAGGAGTCACAAATGAGCGGCCAGAATCCTATTTTTATTCCCGGCCCGACAAACATGCCGGATCGCATTCGCAAAGCGATGGACGTCCAGACAACGGACCATCGCTCGCCAGATTTCGTTGACTTCCTCGCGCCGCTCTTCGCGGACCTGAAGACAGTCTTCAAGACACGCACGGGTGAGATCATCACCTTTCCCGCTTCGGGAACAGGGGGTTGGGAGGCAGCGGTTACCAATACATTGTCCCCTGGCGATAAAGTTCTCACCTCACGTTTCGGCCTGTTTTCACACAAGTGGATTGACCTCTGTCGGCGCCATAAACTGGATGTGGACGTCATCGAGCGCGAATGGGGCGAAGGCGCTCCGGCCGATCTTCTTGGCGCGGCACTCGCAGCCGACACAGAACATCGTATCAAGGCTGTTCTGGTCACGCATAATGAAACGGCAACCGGTGTCAAATCGGATGTTGCAGCGGTGCGGCGCGCAATGGATGCCGCCCGCCATCCCGCAATGCTCTATGTTGACTGCGTCTCATCGCTGGCCTCAATGGACTTCTGCATGGACGAATGGGGTGTGGATCTCGCGGTCAGCGGGAGCCAAAAAGGCTTCATGCTATCGACGGGTATGGCGATCGTTGCGGTCAGCCAGAAAGCCCTCAAGGCAGCCCACGAGGCGACATGTCCGCGGGCCTTCCTTGACTTTCACATGATGCGGGATGCCAACCAAGTCGGGGGTTATCCTTACACGCCCCCGTTGCAAATCATGGTGGGGCTGCGAGAGAGTGTGAATATGCTCCTTGAGGAAGGGCTTGACAATGTATTCGCGCGACATCACCGGATGGCCTCTGGCGTTCGTGCTGCGATTCAGGCTTGGGGACTTGAACTCGCCGCGAAACGACCTGAGCTTGAGTCTGACACGGTCAGTGCCATCTATGTTCCGGAGGGTTTCAACTCGAATGAACTGACCAACCACATTTACAATCGATACGGTGTATCATTTGGTGTTGGTCTCGGTGAAATGGACGGCAAAGCCTTCCGCATTGGTCATCTTGGCTCTATCACTGAGGTCATGATCCTTGGTGGACTGTCCGCCGTCGAGATGGGCATGGCTGATCTTGGCTACCCGGTCAAACCCGGATCAGGAGTGCGTGCAGCCCAGGAATATTACCGATCGACAAACTGATCGGCACATCAAACTTATCGCGGCAAGGACAGAACAATGAATCAAATTCCCGACTGGCAGGATGTCACAGCGGCGCATGAGCGCATTGCCCCGCATATCCGCCGAACTGAAATTCTGACAAATGACGCGCTCGATGCACAGACGGGCGCCCAACTCTTCTTCAAATGCGAGAGTCTGCAGCCACCCGGGGCTTTCAAGGTACGCGGTGCGACCAATGCGGTTTTTGGTCTCGACGAGGTGGCGGCAAAAAAAGGTGTTGCCACGCATAGCTCGGGCAATCATGCTCTCTGCCTGTCCTATGCCGCGGGGCGGCGTGGAATTCCCTGCAATGTGGTGATGCCGCACACAGCGCCACAGGCCAAGAAAGATGCGGTGATCGGCTATGGCGGAAAGATTACCGAATGTGAGCCATCAACATCATCCCGGGAAGAGGTTTTTGCCAAGGTGCAGGCGGAAACAGGGGGAGACTTCGTCCATCCCTACAATGATCCCAGAGTGATTGCCGGCCAGGCAACCTGCTCACGGGAATTCCTGGAACAGGTCGATGATCTCGACATTCTTGTCGCGCCGATCGGGGGTGGTGGCATGATTTCCGGCACGTGCCTGACGGTCAGTTCAATTGCAACCAATGTCCAGATTTTTGCAGCAGAGCCCGAACAGGCTGATGATGCGATGCGTTCACTCAAAGCGGGCCACATCATTGCCGACGACGCTCCGGACACGATCGCCGACGGATTGAAAGTCCCCCTCAAAGAACTCACATGGCATTTCGTATCCCGGTACGTCGCCGACATACTGACTGCCAGTGAACAGGAGATCATTGATGCGATGAAGATCAGTTGGAAGCGACTCAAGGTGGTGATCGAACCAAGTTGCGCTGTACCGCTGGCAATTATCCTCAAGAATCCTGATATTTTTGCTGGCAAACGAGTCGGAGTCATTATTACCGGCGGCAATGTCGATCTCGACAAGTTGCCATGGACATAACTTGAAAAAGGAGAAGGCAAATGAATGTGCATGTCACGCATAATGAGCTGGAAGTCGGCTACGACATCCCGGCGGCTGTAGGGATGAAAGAAAGTGAAATCCAAACCCCCTGTCTGGTGCTCGACCTTGATGCCCTCGAGCGTAATGTCAAGAAAATGGGAGATTGGGCAAAAGAACACGGCGTGCGGCACCGTGTACACGGGAAAATGCATAAATCCGTCGATGTCGCCAGACTGCAGGTGGATCTTGGTGGTGCCTGTGGTGTCTGTTGTCAGAAAGTCAGCGAGGCCGAGGTCTTCGCCCGTGGTGGAATCGACGATGTCCTGGTTTCCAACCAGGTTCGCGATCCGGCAAAGATTGACCGGCTGGCGCGCATCCCGAAACTCGGGGCTCGTACCATCTGCTGCGTTGATGATGCCGCGAATGCTGCGGAACTCTCGGCGGCGGCTGTCCGTCATGGGACAGAGATTGAATGCCTGGTCGAGATTGATTGTGGCGCTGGCCGGTGTGGGGTCACCACCGCCGCCGCAGTCGTCGAAATCGCACAAGCAATCGATGCAGCCGATGGCCTGAAATTTGCCGGCATTCAAGCGTACCAGGGCGCAATGCAGCATATGGACAATTACGAGGACCGAAGGGCCAAGATCGACATTGCTGTCGCGATGGTCAAGGAAGCCGTTGACGCCCTGAAGGATGTGGGGCTCGAATGCGACATCGTCGGGGGAGGCGGCACCGGCAGCTACTATTTTGAGGGCACATCAGGTGTCTATAATGAGCTCCAGTGCGGCTCGTATGCCTTCATGGATGCGGACTATGGTCGCATTCTCGACAAGGATGGAAAGCGCATTGACCAAGGCGAATGGGAGAACTCTCTCTTCCTGCTGACTTCAGTGATGTCACATGCCAAGGCTGATAAAGCGATATGCGATGCGGGTCTCAAGGCCCAGTCCGTCGATTCGGGGCTGCCGTTCATCTTCCGGCGTGACGACGTTAAATATGTCAAATGTTCGGACGAGCACGGCGTGATTGAAGATCCGGATGGCGCCCTCGAGGTCAATGACAAATTGCGCCTCGTGCCTGGACATTGTGATCCAACCTGCAATGTTCATGACTGGTATGTCGGGGTCCGCAACGGCGTTGTTGAAACCCTGTGGCCCGTGTCAGCGCGCGGCAAAGCCTACTGAATCTTAACCTGAACTGAGCTGCGGGCTGGCTCTGCTGGCTCGTGGAATATCCCGGAGACCACCAATATGGCAAAAACTGGACCCCTGATCTTGTCCGAGGCTGATTGCAAACGGTTAGTCGGGCGGAAAACAGCCTTTGATGCAGTTGAAAATGTGTTCGGAGCGATGGCCCGCGGCGATGCATATAACTTCCCTGTTGTTCGGGAAGCCATCGGTCATGCAGATGCGCTCTATGGGTTCAAGTCCGGTTTCGACCGGGCTGGAATGGCGCTCGGGGTGAAGTCAGGCGGTTACTGGCCCGGCAATGCTGAGAAAGGACTGACGAACCACCAATCGACGGTGTTCCTGTTTGACCCGGATACCGGACAGCTGAGCGCCCTCGTGGCCGGAAATTATCTCACTGCAGTCCGTACCGCCGCATCTGCGGCTGTGTCAATCGCGCATTTGTCGCGGCAAGACTCAAAAACTCTGGGAATGGTGGGGGCCGGGCATCAGGCACCTTTCCAACTGCGTGCAGCGGTCGAACAGCGTGGCTTTAAGTCCGTCGTCGCGTGGAACCGAAGCCCGGAGAAACTCAAGACTCTGGCCGCTGCAGCGACCGAAGCCGGACTGGAGTTCGAATCGGTTTCTGCCGAGGAGGTTGGCGCACGGGCTGATGTCATCATTACGATCGTTTCGGCTTTCGAGCCCCTCTTGATGGCGGACTGGATCAAGCCAGGAACCCATATTGCCTGTATGGGAACTGACACCACAGGCAAACAGGAAGTCGATCCGGTGCTCTGTGAGAAAGCAACACTCTTTACCGATGAGATCGCGCAGTCGATGACGATTGGGGAAACACAGCATGCGATCAAGGCCAGGACAATTTCCGAAGACGACATCACACCGATTGGTACGGTGATCAATGGAACGCATCCGGGACGCTGTTCGGACGACGAAATCACCCTCTTTGATGGCACGGGAGTCGGTCTTCAGGATCTTGCTGTAGCAGCGGCAGCAGTCAAAGCAGCATAATTGAATGTCAGCGTTGTCTGATACATGTCGCCTGGGCATGCTGCTCTCCCCCATTGGAATGAAGAATTGCAGCCTTGCGCCCGAACGCCCACAGCCGTCAAACGGGGCGTCTTGCAGAATTTTTCTGCCCCTCCTCCCCGCGGGGAGAGGGGCAGCATCCGCCGTGACTTCAGATTCTCATCCTGTTTGTCGCCCATTCTCAGTTTGATTGACGCGCCACAACGGTCCTTCTGCTTACCCTCTGGAGTATGTATTGTTCGAACCTGCACCAATGCCGCCAAGGATGGTTCGCCCTATGTGACTCACCGTCTGGTCGAGAGCCGGCGGGAGAGAGAATCGATCATGGGATCGGTTTCTCTGACCCCATCTTTTCATGTCACGCGCGCAGAGGTTCCGTTGCCCGGGTCACATTGAGCGCAGCGTTTTCACGTTTTTTAAGATATCCAACCATCCCCAAAAGATTGTCCGCGCGCGGATTCCCCTTGTCCGAAAGCATCCGCATGAGGCTTTTGGGATGTTTGTCAAGTTCAACAGCAAGGGTGTCGAAACCGATGGTGGCGTTGATATACGCACGCAGGAGGATCTTGCCGGTTTCGAGATCATCGTTCAGAAGGGCCTCAAGGGCCTCGCGGAACAGACCAAACCGAAACTCGGGATCCCGATGCGCCCGCGCCCGGATGGTGTCTCGAAAGTTCCGTACATGTGGTGTCACAGATCTCTTCTCCTTCGTTTCCTGTAATCTGTCCAGAACGTTTGCGCGGAGGCGATATCTCTTGATTGCCGTTTTTTTGTTCCACCCATCAGAAGAATGATCCGGCTTGGATGATCCTGTCCGAAGTAGATACGATAGCCCGGTCCAAAGGATATCCGTCTTTCCGATACTCCATGTCCCACGGGCTTTATATCTCCAAAATGACCCGTTTCCATTCGCACGATTGCGGTTGTTACCTTAATCGCAGCTTGAACATTCAGTGAATCGAACCATGCATCAAATGGTCTATGCCCGTTTTCTGTTTCATAAACAACAATATCATACACATTGATTAAGGTAACATATAAGTTACCAATGTCAAGCGTTTGTGTGCGGGATGTCTCATGCTTTCATCAAAGCCGCTCACCGATGCCTATTCCCGGTCTTCTCTATGCCAGTCGACATCGAGATTGATTGTGGCACGTCAATCAACTTGAGAATTGGCGACAAACAGGATGAGAATCCTGGGCAGCGGCAAAAGTCAAAGCAGCATAATTGAATGTCAGCGTTGTCTGATACATGTCGTCGGGCAGTCCTGATGATGGATGATCAGTCACAATCCATGCGCTGATGTCAGCGAACGGAAAACCGCTCCCCTCGATCAAGGCATTTGTGCATACGCGGCCTCGACAGGTCTCCTCTTCACTCTGGATATCAGCGGTATCGGCACCGGCATCCAAACCCTGTAATCAGGGTCAGGGAATGACAGCTGTTCAGCAACTTGATTCATTGAATTCTCGAGTTATTCGCAATGACAGGGTTGAACTCTGTCGCCTTCATACATCTTGAGGACCATCAACAAAGAACTCCCGATTTCAAGGCTGCCCGATGACTTCAAATGGCACAGTCATGAAGGGCCGTAAATAGACTCTTTCGTCGACTTCATTTGCGAAGTTAACCAATTGGTGTATTGGGCCCTCTCTTGTGCCTATCAACAAATGTTCGGTCATATGGCCGTATGCCAAATATGGGAGATAATCATGAATAGAGTTTCGAGAGTTGCTGTCGGTATCGGTGTGGCCGTCAGCATGATGACGGCAGGCACCGTTCCTGCTGCCGCGGAGGTCGATTTTTCGGGCAAGACGATCGAATGGACAATTCCATTCTCCGAAACCGGTGGTTCCGCAAAATGGGCCAATTTCTTTGCGCCGTTATTGTCGGAAGCCATGCCGGGGAACCCGAATGTCGTCGTCAAATTCATGCCGGGTGCAGGCTCCACCAAGGGCGCCAACTGGTTTCAAGAGCAAAAATACACCGATGGCACGGTGATGTTTGGCTCTTCCGGCTCAACCCAGTTCCCTTACCTGCTGGGTGACCCGCGTGTTCGCTACGAATACAACGACTGGAATCCGGTCATGGCGTCAGGGACCGGCGGTGTCGCCTATCTGAATGCCGAGGATGCCAGTCTTTTTGATGGTTCCGCCAATCAACTGAAAGGCAAAACCTTTATCTATGGTAACCAGCGCATCACCGGTCTTGATCTCATTCCAGCCCTGGCCTTCAACATGCTCGGCATGGATGTTGAACATGTGATGGGTATCAAAGGCCGCGGTGATGGCAGAAAAATGATGGAAGCCGGTGAATCAACCATCGACTACCAGACATCCTCGTCCTACCTGAGCGCGGTGGCTCCGCGCGCCGAAGCCGGTGAAGTTGTCCCGATCATGACCTGGGGTGCATTGGGGGCAGATGGCAGTATCGTGCGCGACCCCACCTTCCCCGACATTCCAACCTTCAAGGAGGTTTGCGAAGCCACCGATGGATGCGAAACATCGGGTGACGCATGGGAAGCATGGAAAGGCTTCTTTATTGCCGGATTTCCGTCACAGAAGATCGCATTCCTTCCCGCAGGAACGCCGCAAGATGTGATCGATACCTATGCAACCGCTTTCGCCAAAATCACAAACCGTTCTGACTTTGCGGACATCTCCGCCAAACGTCTCGGCAAATATCCGGTATTTGTCGGTGCTGATTCGAAAACGGCGCTTGATGGTGCGCTGCAGATATCAGACAGTGCCCGATCTTACGTTACCGGATGGCTCATGGATGATTTTGGCGTCTCGTTGAAATAGTCAAAGCATGAAAATCCCCCGCTCCTCAGGACCGGGGGATTTTTTTCAAGACAATGCAGGTCTTCATTGAGGCCATCCCGGCGCTGATCGAAGCCTGGGGATTAATTCTGTCGCCGACTGTCCTGAGCTATCTCCTGCTCGGCGTGGTCATGGGCCTGGCCATTGGTGTCTTCCCGGGGCTTGGTGGAATTGCTGGCCTGTCATTGATCCTGCCATTCATGTTCGGACTGGATCCGATCATTGGACTTGCCCTCATGATTGGAATGGTCGCGATCGTGCCGACCTCCGATACTTTTGCTTCGGTCCTCATGGGCATCCCGGGATCGTCCGCGAGTCAGGCGACCGTGCTCGATGGATTCCCGCTCGCGAAACGCGGTCAGGCCGCGAGAGCTCTCTCCGCAGCTTTTGCGTCCTCACTTTTCGGTGGATTGGTTGGTGCTGCCTTTCTGACCTTTTTCATTCTGATTGCCCGCCCGATTGTCCTGGAATTCAAGTCTCCGGAACTGCTGATGGTATCCATTTTTGGCCTGTCCATGGTGGGAATTCTTGCCGGCCGAGTCGCTCTCAAAGGCTTTGTGGCGGCAGGTGCTGGAATGCTAGTCGCATCTATTGGGGAAGGGCCCTTCAATGGCGAGCTGCGAATGTCCAGCTATGATTATCCCTATTTCGTTGATGGGCTCAAACTCGTGATCGTCGGTCTTGGAATTTTTGCCATCCCCGAAATTATTGCCCTGCTGCGCAAGGACCAGGCCATTGCCGACAGACCTGTTCTGGGCGCGGGCTGGCTCACGGGGGTGCGTGACTGGTGGCAGAACAAGTGGTTGTCCATGCGTTGCGCGATCATCGGTGTCGTGGTCGGTGTCATTCCGGGACTTGGCGGTTCTGTGGTGGATTGGATTGCTTATGGCCACGCCGTCCAGTCAACAAAAGAAAAGAAGGATTTTGGCGCGGGTGAAATCCGGGGTGTGATCGGTCCTGAAAGTTCAAATAACGCCAAGGAAGGCGGGGGATTGGTTCCGACTTTGCTTTTTGGCATACCCGGATCAGGCTCAATGGCCATCTTCATAGGTGCACTTGCCCTGCTCGGCGCGGGTGAACTCGAGGTCGGCCAGACAATGCTCAAGAACAACCTGAATTACACCTACGCAATTGTCTGGATGCTCGGACTGGCCAACGTCTTCGGCACCGTCCTGTGCATCATCCTCTCGGGCACGATCGCCAAACTGACGAATATCAGATTTGCCCTGATTGCACCGTTCATTTTCATGATCATTGCCTTCGCGGCATTCCAGTCCGGGCAGGATCTGATGGATCTGGTGGCGCTTTTTGCCGTGGGCCTGGTCGGCATACTCATGCGACGGTTTGACTGGTCCAGACCCGCATTTCTCATCGGCTTTGTGCTGGCCAACCCTGTTGAAAACTACACCAATAACGCCACCCAGATTGCCGGTATTCGTTTTAACCGTGGCCTTGAAGCCGGGTTTGAATATATTGCCAGCCCGATCAATATCACACTTGTTGTCATCACCGTCATATCCGTTGTGGTCGGATTACGTCAGGCAAAGAATATCCGCGCTGAAGGCCAGGTCGCTTCCGGCGGCAAGCGGGCACCCCTGATGTTCCTGCTCGCCATGATCGGTTTCATCGTCTATGCCCTGATCGATACAGCCTCGATTCCCGGATATGCGTTTGTCGATGCCATCTTCCCGGTATTCGTTGCTTCTGTTTCACTGGTGGCCGCGTTGGTCTTGCTTGTCCAGATGATGCTGAAACCTGAAACAGATGATGTCTTTGCCGATCGAGAGGCCAGCGATGAGGCCAAGGAAATGCGCTTTGGCCTGTGGCAAACCCTGGCGTGGTTTGCGGGTCTGTTGCTCGCTACATCGCTGTTCGGGTTCATTATTGCACTGACAGGCTTCCTGTTGTTGTTTTTTCATCTCAGGGCATGCGTCAATCCATTTCAGGGCATCACCCTCTCTACTCTCGGCGTCCTGTTTATCATGTTTATGGCCTGGTTGCTGAACCGGGACTTTCCTCAGGGATTACTCCAGGCAATGACAACGTTACCCTGGCCTTTGGGGTAGACCGGCGATGTCACAAAGAGGAATTCCTTTTCTGTTCATGCGGGGTGGATCATCCCGGGGGCCTTATATGCGCCGCGATCATCTGCCTGAGAATCTTGATCAATGTGCCCGGGTCCTGATCGCTGCCCTTGGATCAGGTCACCCTCTCAATATTGACGGGATTGGTGGCGGAAATGCTGTGACCACCAAAGTCGCCATGCTTTCGCGATCCGATGATGATGCCGATATTGATTATTTTTTTGCTCAAGTGAGTGTCGAGGATCAACTTGTCGACTTCGCTCCAACCTGTGGCAATATTCTTGCAGGCGTTGCATCGGCAGCCGTGGAAATGAAGCTGGTCACTCCCACGAATGGAATCACCGACGTGCGAATCCGTGCTGTCAATACAGGGGCAAGGGTGCTGGCCCGGATACAGACACCGGACGGACACGTGACCTATGATGGGACGACCACTCTTGATGGTGTTCCGGGAAGTTCTTCACCCGTGGAACTGAACTTCATGGATGTTGCCGGGTCATCGACCGGATCGCTTCACCCGACAGGCCAGGCAACAGATCATATCGACGGAATTGACGTGACATGCATGGATGTTGCGATGCCGATGGTCATTGCCCGCGCACATGATTTCAATCTCAGTGGATCTGAGTCATGCGACGAACTTGAATCCAACAAAGGGTTCTTTTCCCATATGGAATCTGTTCGCCTCAAGGCGGCAATATTGATGGGGATGGGTGACTGCAGCCAATCGGTAACGCCCAAATTTGGACTTGTTGCGCCCCATGGGGCCCCCGGTCATCTGATCGTTCGATATTTTATGCCTTGGGCGGTGCATCCGACGATGGCGGTGACAGGGAGTCAATGTCTGGCGTCATGCGCGCTCTCACCCGGGACGGTGGCTGACGGACTCATGAAAAAACCTGGCACCAGACCTGCAACGATCACGTTACATCACCCGATGGGTGTCATGGAGGTGATTGTCGATTACAGTATCGAAGACAACAATTTTATTCACCATTCAGCCGGTTTGGTCCGGACGGCACGCAAACTCGCCGAGGGAACATTATTTGTTCCCTGGTCTGTTTGGCCACAGTCATGATCAATCCTTTTTCGAGGGACCCAGAAGGGAGATGATGGTTGGCAGAGCCAGGAAGATCATCACGACCCTGATGGTGTGATGGAAGGCCACGAAGGCGACATCAAAGCCAAAGATCAAGGCGAGCAATGTCACCTCGTAAAGTCCGCCGGGCACAAAGGCGAGCCAAAGGGAAAGAAATGTTTTTCCCGACACACTCGCCAGTATCATCGCCGCAATCAGATAGCATGCCAGTATGATGCCACTGGCAACAATCGCATCTTTCAGAATTTCCACAACCTCACGGGCGGTCACACTGGCCAATCTTGCACCGATGCCGCCGCCAATGGTGAGCTGAGCGAGAATGACAAATTCACCGATCCGGGGCAGTTCGAGAAGACCGCTCATATGCGCCAGAATTGAGATCCCCATGGGACCGAGCAAATGGGGCATGGGCAACCGAATGAGCTTCGCCACACCGAAGCCAGCGAGGGCAAGACCAGCAAAAAGCAGCCATTCACGTGCTGGCAAGTCGCCAAGCCCGGGCATTGTGGTGAGACGTTCATTTGATTGGATGACAGCGGCATTGCCTTCAACAATGGCAAGGAGCAAAGGTGTGGAAACGAAGACCACCGTGACCCTGACAAGATGAAACAAGGCCACAACATGATCCTTGCGGATCATCTGCCTGGCGAGAGCCAATGCTTCAGCCTGTCCACCGGGAATCGCGCAAAAAAACGCGAGTTGTGCATCATATCCACGATGATGATGAAGAAATCTGAACAGGATGGCTGTCACGATGATCGTGGTCAGCACCATCATCGTCATTGTCATCAGCCACTGGCTTGCATTGGCAATCAGTTCAGGTCGGAAATTCGCGCCAATCAGGACCCCAAGCCCGATAACAACAGGGATGTGTAGCCAGCGTGCCACACCAAGATACGGACGAAGACGCGGGATGAAACCACCACAGATCCAGACACCAAACAGGCTCCCCATGAGGAAAGGTGCGGGAACGCCGATCTGCAGGAAACTCCATCCGCAGGCAAGGGCGAGGCTAAAGGTGACTGCCAGCCGCCGCAAATCATCAAGCATCGTTCTGTTTCCACTCGAGTCGTACCCGAAGAGCATTGCTGATATGAAATCGCATCGCACGTTCGGCACCGTCAGCATCAGACGCACTGATCGCTGCAGTAATCGCCTGGTGCTCCTCTGCGATTGAGGAGACGCGTGGGGGGATGCCATAAGCTGTTGGACCAATGAGAATCATCATACGATTGAGTCTTTCCAGACCTTCGAGCAGAAAAGTATTGCTGGATGCCTGGTGGATCGCATGATGAAAACGCCGGTTTTGTTTTGCCAATTCCGTGGCATCGGCTCCTGAATTGATCAGGTCAGACTCTTCAGCACAAAGTTCTTCGATAATGGTGCGCTCGACCTTGTGGGCATGAGTTGCCGCCAACCCCGCCGCCATCGATTCAAGCATGCCGCGATAGGCGTAGAATGACCGGATATCCTGCCAGCCAAGTTGCCTGACAGCCAATCCGGAGCCATCACTTTCAACGATTCCCTCGGCGCGGAGCCCGGCGAGCACCTCACGTAGCGGCGTGCGGCTCACATCAAGAGCCTTCACTATTTCCGACTCCTTGAGTCGGGTCCCCGGGGTCAGGATTCCTGACTCGATCGCCGCAACGAGCATTCCGTGAATACGTCGGGATGCAGAAATACCGGTTTTGACAGGACCTGCCTGCTTTTTGAGTTCAAGCCAATCAATCATGGGGAATCTATCCCTTGACGACGTCACTCTGATATATCATTGTATACCAATGTATACAAGTGATGTCAGCCCGCGTCAGGACAATGTCGATGTTTTGGTCATCGGTTGTGGAAATGCGGGCCTTTGCGCCGCCATTGCAGCCGCTGAATCATGCTGTTCAGTCATGGTTGTTGACGCTGCCGACAAACCCATGCGTGGAGGTAATACCCGGCACACGCGCAATCTTCGGGTGATGCATGAATCTCCGACCGACATATTGACGGATTGTTACGGGATTGAAGAGTATTTTGATGACCTGATGCGGGTCACCGCGGGGGCGACCAACCGCGAACTGGCGCGGCTGACCCTCAAAAACTCGTCAAAATTGGTGTCATGGCTTTCCGCCCGCGGCGTGCAGTTTCAGCCGCCCCTCTCGGGTACACTCAATCTCGACAGGACAAATGCTTTCTTTCTGGGCGGGGGCAGAACAATGCTCAACAGGCTCTGCCGATATGCAGAACAGGTGAACGTGCAATTCTCCTATCAAATGCCCGTCCGTGAATTGCTGATTGCTGATGGAACATGTCGCGGCGCACGGCTTGACAATGGACAGATCATCGAGGCTGGTCAGTATGTGATTGCTTCCGGCGGATTTGAGGCCAATCTGGAATGGTTGGCCGAAGGGTGGGGCACGGCCGCGCGTCATTTTCATGTACGTGGGACACGCTATAACACAGGCGCTGTCTTGAAGAGTTTGCTCGATGGTGGAGCGCGACATGTCGGCTCTGTTGATCAGTGCCATGCTGTGGCTATTGACGCGCGTGCGCCGCGTTTTGATGGTGGCATCGCCAGCCGCATTGATGGCGTCCCTTTCGGCCTTGTTGTCAACAAACATGCCACGCGATTCTACGATGAAGCAGAAGATTTCTGGCCCAAACGCTATGCAATCTGGGGCAGGCTCGTGGCGCAACAGCCGGATCAGATTGCTTTCGCCCTGCTCGACGCGGATGGGGTCAAACGTTTCATGCCCTCCGTCTTCGACCCGATCGAAGCCGATACAATTGAAGGATTGGCAGTCAAATTGGGGATTGATCCAGCGGCAACATGCGATACTGTCAAGAGGTTTAATGCAGCATGCCCGGAAGGCCCCATTGATCCATCAGTTCTTGATGGAAAGGCCACATCAGGACTGGTGCCAGAAAAAACAAACTGGGCGGCCCCGATCACCACACCGCCCTTCACCGGCTATCCCCTCAGACCTGGAATCACCTTCACCTATATGGGGGTGGAAGTGAACAATCACGCGGCGATCATCATGGATGATGGGTGCCCGGCCCGGAATCTCTATGCTGCGGGAGAGGTGATGGCGGGGAATATCCTGGGGCAGGGATATCTGGCCGGAATCGGCATGACAATTGGTGGTGTTTTTGGACATATTGCCGGCACCTCGGCAGCACAGAGCCACGTCAGGAGTTAATTCATGGCCGCGTTGAATCTTGTTCATTTGGCACAAACAGATTCAGACAGGGAAGTGTCGCGTGTCATGCAGATTTGCAATGCCTGTCGCTATTGTGAAGGTTTCTGCGCCGTCTTTCCGGCGATGGAAAGGCGGCGCATCTTTGGGCCGGCTGACACAGCTGCCCTGTCCAATCTTTGCCACCACTGCGGTGCCTGTTACCATGCATGTCAATATGCCCCGCCCCATGAATTTGCAGTCAATGTTCCGCTGGCACTGGCCGCGCGCCGGGCAGAAACATGGGAATATTGTGCATGGCCAACACCCCTTGCCACACTGTTCAGGAACAATGGCATGAAGGTGATGTACGTAACAACATCTGTATTGATCTTTCTGGTTGCCGCGATGCTTGTGTTGATCAGTCCATCCCTGTTCTGGGACATCCATTTGGGTGAGGGAGCCTTCTATGTCATCATGCCCCATACAATCATGGCCGGTATCCCGCTGGGAATCTCATGCTTTGTCCTTCTTGCCCTTGTTCAGTCCTGGCGCCGTTACTGGAAATCAACACATGCCCGTTGGGGAGGTGCCGCAGCATTCATGAATGCCTGCCACGCAGCCCTGACCCTGCGCCATTTGGGTGGCAACAACAATGCCAGAGGAGATGGCTGCCCGAATGAGGATGATCGTTCCAGCAAGGCACGGCGAATTCATCATCATCTCACATTTTACGGATTCATGTTGTGCTTTGCCGCAACCAGCACCGGGACTCTGTATCATTATCTCCTGGGGCGTGAAGCTCCCTATGGATATTTTGAATTGCCGGTCGTCCTCGGGACAATCGGCGGGGTGATGTTATCCACAGGCACAGCGGGACTGTGGCAGCTCAAGCGACAGATGGATCCAGAGCTCAAGCCAGTCTCGCAACTGGGAATGGATTATGTCTTTATTGGCCTGCTGTTCTGGGTCAGCACAACAGGCCTGCTGCTTCTTGCATTGCGTGAGACCATGCTGATGGGGCTGTTGCTCGCCATTCATCTCGGGTTTGTCTACGCTTTCTTCCTTGTCCTTCCCTATTCGAAATTCGTTCATGGCCTTTACCGCTTTGCTGCTTTGCTGCAGGATGAAGGTGAAAGGCACATGCCCCCTGGTCAAAACGAAAAACAATGCTGATTGCGGGTTCGGGTGAGGCGACCGAAACTCCCGCGCGATGACCACCGGCCGTGGCCGCACGTGCCTGGACGCCCCCCTGACCGATTTTGCAGCAGACCCCACCTGACCTGAAAACGCGGGTTGCAAGGCAACCCCGGGACATCGGACGCGGTATGGCCTTCAAAGCGCCTGTCAAACGGTATGATTTTGATATCCGGGTCAATGGTAAGCACATATTCTCGCGTTCAAGCCGGGCGACTCTCCTCCAACTCTTGCAACTATACAGAACACGAAGGTCGGAATTCTTTGACAAACTGGCATGATCGCCCTACTATTTCGTATGAAAAGTTCGAGATAGTCGGAAATGTTGCACCTCGTTGGCGAAACCATCGACAAGCACCGCGCCCAATATGGCATGAAGACCGGCAGGCTTGTCCAGATCATGCGGGGAATCTATGTCGAATCGGAGGATGATGCTGACTCTGTTCTGTTTGATCACGCGCTCCGGATCGCTGTCTATCTCTACCCGAATACATATCTTTGTGGCGCCAGTGCCGAATTGCTCATGCCGACGCCGGACAGGCGCCTGTTCCTGAGCAGTCGGCGCAATGCACGCACGCGGTTGCACAACCTGGAAATCGTGCAGACGCGCGCGCCCGATGCACCCGAAACAGAAACCGCTCAGACGGTGGATCCAATGGGTGAACTGAGGGTTCGGCGCTCGACGCTTCGCTTCAGGTATTTGGAATCCTTCCGGCGGCGCAGCGAAGCCGGTGCAGCGATGCCAATCGACATGCAGGTCAATATCGCCATGCAACTCGTCACCAACGCTGGCGACAGGAGAACGGCGGTCATGGAGTGCTGGCAACTGGCCGAGGCCAACAGATGGCGGACCGAGGGCGGGCGGGCGGAAGCATTGATCACCACACCGCTGCATGAGACACCAACCCGCGGGACGGTGCTCCATGTCGGATGGCACGGCAACAAGATTGGGATACTGTCGCATGATGGATCGATGTGGCGCTGGAAGCAAACCGCAGCAGGGGTTGTGACGCCGGTTCAGACCGGGGCGCCGGGACGCCTCCCGCCTTTCATCGAAAGCCTGTTACCGGAAGGCTGGCTTAAACGCATCCTGAAGCCCAAGTCAGAGCAAGAGCTGATCACCAGCGGCAAGCGTTACATGTCCAACATTGTCATCTCCAAGGACGCAGACGATCTTCATGCTCATCCTGCCGACATCCTGGAGGGCCGGCTCGATACATATACCAGGGAGGGTGCATTCACGGGTGCCTACGCCGGGCCTGCACCTGAATTCGACGAGAGGCTGGAAGATCGACTGGCTGCATTTGTGACTTCGGACGCGGCACCGCGACTTTCGGGGTTTCAGATCAAGGCACCGATGAACCTTTCCCTTGACGGTGTTTTGCGGTCCGCCGAAGGGGTGGCTTTCACACATATCCTCAAACCGGCGCCGGGGGGTGGCTTCGAAGATCTTCCCCGTGTCGAAGCGGCATGCCTGAAAGCAGCCCGGGCCTGCGGGTTCGACACGGCGACACATGCACTGGTTACGATGCCTGGCAACCTGCCCGACGCGCTGCTTGTCGAACGTTTCGATATCCGGCGAGATCACAATGACCATCGAAGGATCGCAATGGAAGACATGGTGTCGGTGCGCGGTCTTGCGCCTTCGGAAAAATACACGGGGTCGATCGAGCAAGCCGCCCGGGCACTACGACGTGTCTCAAGCAACGTCGAAGCGGATGTCGCCATGCTGTTTGGACGCGCCGTGCTTGCCTGGCTCATCGCAGATGGCGATTGCCACTTGAAGAATCTGGCCGTTCTGCGGGTTGCCTCTGACAGGGCGAAGAATTTCTCGTCCACACGTCTTGCTCCGGTCTATGATGCTGTGACAACACGGGTCTTTCCCGGCCTCAAGAGCGATCACCTCGCCCTGTCTCTGGATGGTAAGCGGAATCGTTTATCGTCCCGTGAATTTGTCCGCGCAGGCGTGACGATGGGTATGAATGCCCATGCGGCGGGTGATATTGTCACGTCTCTGTGTCGCCGTCTGAGCGCGCATCTCGAAGATCTTGAGCCCAGTTCCGACCGTGTCAATCTTGCCGTTGAAATCTGGAAGGAGAGAATCGAGATGACGGCTGATTGACGCGCGCGGCGAAACGCGTGTTCTGTGGCACCGTGAGCGGTGGAGAGTCCGGTTATGTGTCAATGCCACCGTGACCCTGGTGATCACCAGGGCCTGTTGTGACCAATAGCACACAATCTCATGCGGATTGACACGCGTGCCGCGCTTCAGGTTCTCAAACCGCCCGGCTATTGCATTTCATGAAGCAGGCGGCTCTCAATCCCGGTGATGGGAGATCGTTGTCTTGTCACTCGCCTGTTCAAATGCGGCAACGGCTTCTTCAAGACCAAATGCCTGGGAACAATAGCATCGTCCGCCATCGCCTTGATCACCTATTTTCATCATATCGATAGAATGGCTCAATCTGCTGATGAGAAGTTGTACGATCTGTCGCGCAGCAACGTCACGCAGGGAAGGAGTGGCAGACCCTGATTCTGACTCGTGGCAACAGCCGTGAAGATCGGTACACGAGCCAACAACCATAGGATCAACACGGACATTCAGCGATCCTTGGGACGGAATGACATCATCGCAATCCTGTTCCCGGATTCAATGAGGGGCACCGTGATTCGGATAACGGCAACATACTTAAAATCCGATACCGTGCATGCTACGGTTTGATACGAATTGCATGCGGATTCGACACGTCGTCTGTCCGGAAGGCACACAGGAATTGTTGGGACCTCATTCCGTCATGTGACGACACCAGAAAACGAGAATGAAAATTGGCAAATCAGCGACCCAGAGCACGGAACCAGACCAAGATCAAGAAGCCGGAATTCGTTGGCTGGCGCACCACCGATGACGAAGAGATTGCGCGGCGGCGATGGCGCGGAGCCACGGAAGTCGAATCTTTTAAAATCCTCGGAGGTGATCACGCCCCCTTCACAAACTATGAAGTCCCATCGACCAGTGGCGACCCATACCAGGTTGAAATCAGGGATCTCACGGCACACGAAAACTCCTGCAGCTGCGCTGATTTTCACATCTCGCGCCTTGGAACTTGCAAACATATCGAAGGGGTTCTGCACCTTCTCCGTGCCAAAAAGAAGCTGGGCAAAAAAGGGACACAGTCGCCACGTATTGAAGTCTACCCCTCCAATGATGCGCATCGCCAGTTGAAGATCGCTGTACCCGATCACGGTCTGTTGCCGGACGGTTTGCTGGACAAGGTCACAACACATTTTGATGCCCTGGGACAAAATTATGCACGGCGCGAGATTGAAATCCTCGAGGAACTTGCCGAGGCTTATCCGGATTTTCTCCGCGTATCGTCTCTTTGCGAACCGTGGCGTCGACACAACGAAGCCCGGCTCAGGCGCGAGATGAAACGTCAGGCCTTTGTTGCCGGCGAGACGACGGGCCAACATTCACTTGATGTCCTGAATTTCCCGCTCTACCCCTACCAGCGCGACGGAGTCAGGCATCTCGCGTTGGGCGAGCGGCGTCTGCTGGCAGACGAAATGGGACTTGGAAAAACCGTGCAAGCGCTTGGCGCAAGTCAGCTCCTGCAAATCCAGGAGGGTGTCGAACGCGTATTGGTGATATGCCCCGCATCGCTCAAGACTGAATGGGCCGAACAAATCTCAGCAGCAACCGCTCTGAGCTATGAGATCATCTCAGGGCCTCGCCAAAGACGGCTCGCACTCTACCAGGGAAAACAATTCTTCACATTGACCAATTATGAACAGGTCCTGTTGGATCTTGACGAGATGCAGGAATTTGTGAATCCCGACATCGTCATTCTTGATGAGGCGCAAAGAATCAAGAATTGGCGCACAAAGACAGCCAACGCGATCAAGCGTCTCGAGAGCCGTTTCGCCTTTGTCCTGACCGGAACGCCGCTTGAGAACCGAATCGACGAACTCTATTCGATCATGCAGTTTCTGGATCCAGAAATTCTCGGTCCACTCTTCCGTTTCAACCGCGACTATTACCAGCTGGACAACCAGGGTCGTGCCATTGGCTACAAAAATCTCGATAAATTGCGGGAAAAAACGCGCAGTGTGATGTTGCGTCGCCGCAAAGCGGATGTCGAGGGCGACCTCCCGAACATGACAAGCCGCAACCATTATCTGCCGATGACCAAAGAACAGCAGATACGCTACGATGACTATGAATCCCAGGTGGCGATGATTGCTTCACGGGCCAAGCGCCGCCCTTTGACACCGGAAGAATTCAAACGACTCCAGATGGGTCTGGCCTGCATGCGGATGCTCTGTGACACGCCTTACATCCTCGATACGAATATACGCGACTGCCCCAAACTTGATGAACTCGAACGGGTCATTGAGGATATGCTTGAAGAACCGGATGCCAAGATTATCATTTTCTCCGAGTGGGTCCGCATGCTGCAACTGGTGCGCGGTCGAATTGAAGACCTTGGTATTGATTTTGCCTGGCATACCGGCGCGGTCCCGCAGGATCGCCGCAGAATCGAAATTAACCGTTTCAAGGACGATCCCGAATGCCGGATATTCCTGTCATCGGAAAGCGGTGGTGTCGGACTCAATCTTCAAGTCGCAAACAATGTCATCAATCTTGATCTGCCATGGAATCCGGCGAAGCTGGAACAACGCATTGCCCGCGCATGGCGCAAGCATCAAAAACGCTCAGTGACAGTTGTCAACCTGGTCACCGCCAATTCCATTGAGCATCGCATGGTCAGTCTGTTGCAACAAAAACAGGCCGTCGCCGACAATGTGCTCGATGGGAATTCGGAACAGACCAAAATGGGGCTTCCCTCAGGGCGTAAGGCTTTCATGGAACAACTCGAATCCATCATGAAGATCGCGCCCGCAGCGCTGCCCGAAGAACCACCGGCTCAGGCGAGTCTGATGGACCGTCTCACTGCGGCTTTCGGGGACAATTTGTTCGCCGCGGAATTACGACAATCTTCAACAGGCGGAGATGTCTTGCTCGCGGTTGTTGATTCTGAGGCATTGATTGCTGATGCAGACATCGCCGTCGAAACCCACGAACCCCAGCTCGAGATTATCGACAAAAACATGTACGAGGCGATGCTGCGGCTTGAATCAATTGGATTGATTCAATTCCCCAAACCTGACCAGCACGACCTCCTGCCTGTAACCGAAAAACCGGAAGACCGTCTGGAGGAGGCACGCAAGAACCGAAAGACGGCTCTCTCACATCTCGAACACGCCAAGCGCAAAAGACAGATGGCGACACTACTTTCGGGTGGTGGTTTCGAAATTGAGGCTGAGGCTACAGCCCCCGATATCGCAAACTCTTCGCTGCGGGCTGTTGCCGCCGATTTTGGACATCAGACTGGCGATGAGCAATGGACAGAAGAAAATATCTGGAACATTTGCGAGACCATGCGTAACGACGACATTCTCACGCAAGAGCAACAATTCAAGCTGACTTGGGTCTGTCAGGCAGAAGACGACGATCTCTCGCAACAAGAACAGGATTGTCGCAAACTGACTGATGCCATGGAGTTCCTGTCTTATGCCGAGGAATTGCTGAGCCGGCCTCTGGAATCCACTTGGAAAACCGGAAACTGACGGGACGATTGTTCACGACGGAGACCCTTCCACGACACGTGAATTGATGACGCGCAGATTGGAGATTCAACCATTGCGTAACACAGAAAAACACGAACTGGTTGTTCAACAACGCGAAAGCGGTGTCGCCTATGTGACCATGAACCGCCCCGATGCCTATAATGCATTGTCATCTGCTCTGATGACTGAACTTCAGCGGACATTTGATCTCATTTCGCGAGATCGCTCTGTCAAGATCGTCGTGCTTTCCGGTTCCGGTAAGGGATTCTGTGCTGGACATGACCTGAAAGAACTCCGAAGCCAAAAAGAGCCTGACTTCCACAAGACACTCTTTGATCAATGCTCTCACCTGATGCAGACCCTTGTCCGCCTGCCTCAACCGGTCATTGCACGCGTTCATGGCATTGCAACAGCCGCTGGATGTCAAATGGTTGCGAGCTGCGATCTTGCAATTGCCAGCGAGGCGTCCTGGTTCGCAACCCCCGGGGTCAATATCGGCCTCTTCTGTTCAACCCCGATGGTGGCGGTCTCCCGAAAGGTTCCACGCAAACAGGTCATGGCCATGCTGCTGACCGGCGATCGCCTGGATGCGACCGCAGCCGCTGCTGCCGGCTTGATCAACGAAGTGGTTCCACATGCGAAGCTCGAACAACGGGTGGACGAGATGGCTTCCGTTATAGCCGCCAAGTCTCCCAAGGTTCTCGCCATCGGCAAGGAGGCTTTCTACCGACAGTTGGAAATGCCCCTCGACGACGCCTATGCCTACACGTCAGAAGTGATGGTTCAGAATATGCAACTCGCGGATGCGGATGAAGGAATTTCCGCCTTTATTGAAAAACGCGCACCTGTCTGGACGCGGTCATGACCCAAAAACAGCTTCCGGTTTGTGTGGACCACGATAACTATCCTGACTCGTATATCGGCGGAATCCTGCGTGCGGTCAAGACAATCGCCATGGTTGGGGTGAGTCCCAACTGGCATCGACCATCCAATTTTGCGATGAAATATCTGCAGGCGAAGGGATACCGGGTTTTTCCGGTCAATCCGGCCACCGAAGAGACAGAGATTCTTGGTGAACCGGTTTACGCAAACCTCCAGGAACTGCCCGAAACCGTCGATATGGTCGATATTTTTCGACATTCTGATGCGGCTGGCTTGATCGCCGACGAAGCCGTTCAGCATGGTGCTCAAGTCGTGTGGATGCAACTTGGCGTCCGCAATGACGCGGCCGCCAGACGGGCCGAAGAACATGGTCTCCGCGTGGTCATGAACCGCTGCCCAAAAATTGAATATTCACGCCTCAGTGGAGAATTGTCCTGGCATGGTTTCAACTCCAACCAGATCACTTCACGCCGACACACGTTTGGCGCCGCCGGAGACGAATCCCAATCCCCGGGAGAGCCGCTCAGCAATCCGGGTTTTGAAACCCGCGCAATTCATGCCGGTGCCACACCTGATCCGGTCACGGGGTCGCGGGCCACGCCCATCTTTCAGACCACTGCGTACGTATTTGATGATGCTGATCACGCCGCCTCGCTGTTCAACCTGCAGACCTTTGGCAACATCTATTCGCGACTCTCCAACCCGACCACTTCTGTTCTGGAAGAACGGATCGCCAGCCTCGAAGGCGGACGCGGGACGACCTGCACGGCCTCGGGTCATTCGGCACAACTTGTTGCGCTTCTCCCCCTGATGGAGGCGGGTGACAGGATCGTGGCATCAACCCGCCTCTATGGCGGCTCAATCACGCAGTTTGGCAAGACATTTCGCAAGTTTGGCTGGATCTGTGAATTTGTCGATATGGATGACTCGCGCGCCGTGAGAGACGCGGTGCAGCTTCCGCGGGTCAAGGCGGTTTTTGCGGAATCGCTTGCCAATCCTGGCGGGGTCGTCACTGATCTGGAAATGCTGAAGGCCATTGCTGAAACGGCAGGAATCCCGCTGATCATCGATAATACGATGGCAACACCATATTTGTGTCGCCCGTTTGAGCATGGGGCCGATATCGTTGTCCATTCAACGACAAAATTTCTTTCCGGTCATGGGAATTCAATGGGCGGGGCGGTTGTGGATTCTGGCAGATTTGATTGGATGCAGAATGATCTGTTTCCCTCCCTGTCACAGCCTGAGCCCGCCTATCACGGGCTCGTCTTCGGCGAAACATTTGGTGATCTGGCCTATACGACCTACGGCCATGCGGTTGGATTGCGGGATCTCGGACCCACGATGGCGCCTCTCAATGCATTTCTGACCATCATGGGCACCGAGACACTGGCATTGCGCATGCAGCGGCACGTGGAAAATGCGACGCAGGTCGCCACCTACCTGAATGATCATTCGGCAGTCCGCTGGGTATCCTATGCGGGCCTTCCCTCTTCGCCATATTACCAAATGGCAAAGCGCTACCTGCCCCAAGGCGCAGGCTCCGTGTTTACATTTGGCATCGCGGGAGGATTTGATGCCGGAATTCGTTTCATTGAACGTTGCAATCTCTTTTCGCATCTCGCCAATATCGGCGACACACGATCACTGGCGCTGCATCCGGCCTCCACAACTCACCGCCAACTGACCGACAAACAACGCCAGGAAGCCGGTGCGGGCGATGATGTCCTGCGCCTCTCCATTGGACTGGAATCCATCGCGGATATCATTGCCGACCTCGACCAGGCACTGGCCTGACCTTACGGCATCAACCAGGGTGAGAGTTGTGCGTCAAAGAGTCCAATGATTATTGTCAGACTAAAGATTTCATGAACTGATGTGGCCATCATGTCCGATCCCTCGTGCAACAGCAGGCTGATTCATCATCGTTGAGAGCCCGAGGGGAAAATTTGTTTGGCCTCTGCAATCCTGAGTGCGTGCCATCAGCGACGTTCAATTCTCTTGCCGGTATTCTCTTGCCGGTCAACATGTGTTTCGCTGCAGACATATGACAGATGTGGAGGTTCAGGCTCCATTTCGGTGACGCGAGGGCACGCCTGCACAAGGTCGGAGCGGAAACTGCACCTGGGCTATGGATCTGCCAAAAGCAAAACCTGAAAACATGCCCCAGAAATTGAGCCAATTCAGCCCTGAGATCATGACATGTGAACCGTTTTCGGGACAGGAAACAGTTCATGGAAATCATCCGTGCTGACAAACTGTCGTCTGTGAATTCTGGGGTTTTCTATCTCTGTGTTTTCTGCATCCTGAACAGCAGAATAAACACAAATGCTGAGCCGATTGATGTGGTGACGATTCCCACCGGCAGTTCCTGTGGTGCCAGGAGCCGTCGGCACAACATATCCGAACCCGTGAGCAATATGGCACCCACAAAGGCTGCAGTTGGCAGCAGCTGGCGGTGCAATGGCCCGACAATTCCACGCGCAAGGTGCGGGACCATCAGGCCCACAAAGCCGATCACGCCAGCGACAGACACAAATACAGCCGTGGCCAACGCAGCGACGAAAAACATGCTGAACCGTAAACCCTGCACCGGCACGCCAAGTGTCGATGCTGTGAGATCGCCCGTCAGGAGCGCGTCCAGCCAGCGGCTATGATAAAGGGAATAGGCCAGGATGATCACCAAGCCGGTGCACACCAGCGGGAAGGTGTCCCATCGGGCCAGACCGAGGCCACCCAACATCCAGAAAATAACCGAATGTGCCGCGCGACTGTCGCCCGCGAAAATAAGATAGTTGGTGAGCGCGGCAAAGAGGAAGGACACGGCCAACCCGGCGAGAATCAACTTTTCCGGCGCGCTGGTGCGCAAACCCTGGACAAGCCCCAGCACAATACCCGAAGCCACAAGGCCGCCGCAGAACGCCGCAAGCGGCAGCGTCCAGACACCCAGGATGTCGCCTGAGACCGTGATGACAAAGACAGCGCCGGCCGCAGCACCAGATGACAACCCGAACAGGAAGGGATCAGCCAGATCGTTGCGCGTGGTGGTCTGCAAAACGACACCGACAACCCCCAACCCGGCACCAATGAGGGCGGCAAAGAGTGCGCGCGGTAAGCGCAGATCCCACACAATCCGATGCAACGGGGACATGTCGCCCTCTACAAACCCCGTATTCAGGGCAATCGCTCGGACAATGTCGGATAGCGGAATGTATGTCGTGCCAGACAGCGTCGACACCAATAAAAGTGCGGCCAGAGTGACCGCCCCCACGATATTGGCCACACGTGAGCGGATCAAGTCAGTTCAATCCAGGATGCATCGCTTGCGCCATTTTCCTGATGGCACCGATGTTGGCCGGACCCGGCGTCAACTCCTCATACCTCAAGCCAATCCAGCGTTCGTTTTTCACCGCATCGGTCTGAGACATGACCGGGTGCTCCTGCAGGAAGTTGAAAGTATCCACTGCGCCGTTTCCCGTCTGATAGTCGAGTAACACCAGAAACTCCGGATTGGCCGCCGCCACTGTTTCCCATGACGTGCGACCCCAGCTGGTATTGAGATCATGGGTCACATTCACGCCGCCTGCCGCTGCGATCATGGCATCGGGAATGGCAAACTTGCCGGCAGTAAAGGGCGCGTCGGCGGGACCATCCAACAGGAAGACACGACGTTTCTCCTGCGCGGCGGTCTGCGCTTCGATGGCAGCGAGTTCCGCTTGCCAGCCCGCGACAAGTTGTTCGGCTTTGCCTTCAACCTGCATGACGCGACCCAGGCGCAGAACATCGTCAAACAGCAGGTCCATGCTGGCGACGGGGCGATCCTTGTCGAGATGCACGCAGCTTTCGGTTAATATCAGGGTCTTGATGCCAAAGGGTGCCAGCGTTTCGGGTGTGATGTCACCGCCGGGCCGCATACCATAGTACCAGCCGGCAAAGAACAGATCCGGCTCCACTGAAACCAGATTCTCGAGGGTTGGATATTTGGGTGCCAACTCGGGGATGTCACCGCGCAGTCGATCAAAGTCCGGACTGGTCTTGTACCAACCCGTGATGCCGGTCAGGCCGACAATCCTGTCCTGCAGTTCCAGTGCAAAGGCCATGTCGGTCATGTTCATGTCGTGCACCACGATCCGCGCGGGCACCGTCTCAAAAACCAGCTCTTCACCGCAATTATCGACAGTTATGCTGTCAGCAGCAGCGGCAGTGGCACAGGTGCCCACCAGTGTTGCCAACCACAAACCTCTCTTCATCGGTCACTCCTTATTCCATTTACATCAGGATTTCATTTTTTCGGATATCCAGCACGGGAATCCGGCGTCCTTGATGGGCGAGATGCAGGTACGTCACACCAAAAATGTCCTGGACGTGCGCGGGCGTCAGCACCGCGTTGACAGGACCAAACCCGACAAGACGCGCGGCGTTGATCAGGGCCACATGGGTGGCAAATTCGGGGATCATCACCAGATCGTGGACGATCATCACCACGGTGATGCCCAATGCAGCCACCAATGACAGCATGCGGCCCTTGGCATCCGGATCGAGGTGGTTGGTGGGCTCATCCAGAAACAGGAGTGACGGAGCCTGTGCCAGGGCACGCGCAATATGCGCCCGCTGACGTTCCCCACCCGACAGCACCGCCATCCGCGTGTCAGCCAGATCGGTGAGGCTCGTGAGGTGCAAAATGCGCTCCAGATCAATCGCATGCGCATGGCTGGATCGGTCCGCCTGGATCGGGATCTGCCCCAAGGCGACGTAATCACGCAGGAACAGCCGCCCATCGGGTTGCTCCTGCTGGCCGACCACGGCGATCATACGGGCCCGCTCGGTGGCCGAAAACTGTTTCAGATTACGTCCACAAATCATCACCTCACCGCCTGTCGGGGCGGCGACACCACTCAGGAGCCGCAAAAGGGTGGTTTTCCCGGCGCCGTTCGGCCCGGCGATGGCAAGAATGGTGCCTTCATTCACACTGAAGGACACGTCCTGCACCAGCCCTGTGCCATTTTCTGCATCATATCGCAACTCATTGGCAACAAGAAACGCCTGTTCGGTCGCCTGACTCGTGTCCGCAGTGCGGCCATGATGCCCTTTGGATGCGATGACGCCGCTTGCTGTCTGCGGATCCGGGGTGACTTCAAACATGGCCAAAGATCCCATACACAAGGTTTCCTGTGGCGCGTGAGGTGACGGAATCGGTGGCGCTTCCGGGCGGGGGTAAACGCCCAAGGATCGAAGTTTGCCATGCCATGCACCGCACGCCCCGCAACGTGAACCCATGACGCTGCACAGCTCCAATATGCGACGGGAATACCTGCGCGAGACGCGCTCCGCCACGAATATCTTCGTGAAAAGCCTCATGACCGTCTCGGCAGGTCATGCAGAAAGACAAGATCGGTTGGTGATGGTCCATGCTGAATTAATGTAATGTTGTAACATTGCATACCCTATTCCTATCAACTACAATCGTCAAGAACAATGCTGGCAAAGCGACATGGAGGTGCCAAATGCCGCAGCAAAACGTTCGCCTGACCCATGCTGAAAGAGTCCTTAAGTTTCTGAAACGTCAAGAGCGCCCGCTTTCCGCCTACGAGATTCTGGAAGCGCTCCGCGGGGACGGTGTGGCCGCCGCGACAACGGTGTACAGGGCATTGGCCAAGCTGCTCGAGACCGGTCACGTGCATCGTATCGAGTCCTTGAATGCCTGGACAGTGTGCCGTGCACCGCATCATTCCGAGACACCGGTCTTTGAGATCTGCGATGGGTGCGGCAACGTTACGGAGCATGTGACCTCGCATCTTGCCCACGACATTGCGGCCCTGAGCGCCGATTCAGGTTTCGTCCCGGACCGCTCGGTCATCGAGATCCACGGGCGTTGCAGCGATTGCAATCGACCCTCATCAATCACTTAAAAGCAATAAAATGAATCAGCCTACACAAGTGTGTGGCACGTCAATCAAGCTGAGAATTTACGACAATCAGGGTCAGAATCCTGGGGAACGGCAGATGCTGTCTCCGATCCCCGTGGGGGTTGGAGACATAAAATTCTGTGCAATTCCACATTGACGTCAGCGACCATTCGAAGGCAATGTTGCAATCCTTCACCAAAGGTGCCTGACACCGAAACAATCGAATACGGGATCAACTGAGACAACAGGGATCTCCCAGGTCGAAGCCACGTTCACCAAGATGTCGTTCGCCGTCGGCGATCTACCAAAGGAACACGTGGGTCCACGCAGCAGCAATGCGACCACCCCTCCTCCGCTTCAAGCTCCTCCGCGAGTGACGGATCAAGACACCCGGATGACGTTGGACATTTGACGAGTCGCCGCCAGATGATTAACATGTCGTCATGAAAGATGAGAGGGAAATTGCGCTGGAACTCGCCGAGCTGAAGGGAAAGCTGGAAGGCGAGGTGACGGCAACGAAAGCGGAGATGACGACGATGCGTGCTGAATTCAAGGCAACCCAATCCGATTTTCGTGGAGTTCTTGAAGGTTTTCGTGCTGATATGGCGCAACGTGATGCAGATCGCGCCAAAGAACTGGCACAACGTGACAAGGAATTAGCGCAACGTGATGCAGTTCGTGCCCAAGAACTGGCGCAACGTGATGCAGATCGCGCCAAAGAACTGGCACAACGTGATGCAGATCGCGCCCAAGAGCTGGCACAACGTGACAAAGAATTAGCGCAACGTGACAAAGAGCTGGCACAACGTGACAAGGATAATTTGCGCTGGCAGATCGGCCTGTGGGTCGCTGCCGTGGTGATCATTGGTGTCCTGGTCCGCTGGCCCTCCTGATCTCACCACGATGAATTGAATATTCTCCTGACGGGCAACACGCCTCGTCATGTCGCTGCACACACTGACATCCCAACAGCTGGATACGTCGTCTCAAAAGCACATACACAAATGAACACGGGTAGCCTGTCAGCATGTTGAGAATCAGTGAGTGTCCGTAAGATTTGCAGCAGTCGGCTCTCAACCCGCCAGAGACCTGTTCTCGACTGCAGGCGTCTCAGGGCAGTTCTGTGCGGGCCAGTTCAGACTGGATCGCCGCAGAATAGCGATCTGCCCGTTCCTTCGAGAACATATCCACCACAAGTCCTGTCAAACCGATAAAGGCAAGGCTGACGGCAATCGCCCGCAGCAGGGGATGTTCTGAGAATCCAAAGATCATCACAGCGCCGGTGAAAGCGCCGGCCGCACCGATGATCGTATAAGTATAGAGTCGCTGAAATGCCTCAACCCGCGCTTTCTCTGCCTGAACGAAAGCCACCGGATCCGCCTCAAAGGCGGCAGAAAAGGCAGCCAGCCTTTCAGTTGTTCCAAGAGATCCAAACACACCTGCTGCAAGAAAAATCAAAGCAACCACCGCCAGAGGAAGCACCAATGCCTGCCCCAACGCCGTGGGCGCAGACCGCCAGAGACCCACGGCCAGGATCAAGACAACACCGCCGGCGCCCGCGAGCACCATCATCTCAAACGCCTCGCCACGCTGCCATGCGATGGAATGATCAAGAAACGTCATGTCGGACTCATCTCCGATACGGTGTGCAGGCTGGTCATCGCGCAGGTGTGCGGCATCATTCATCCCGTCGTTTTGCCATCCAAGGTGACAAGGATGTGCGTCTTGCCATCTGTTCGTGTCTATACCGATCTGGACACATGAATGGAATGGTCAGGGGCATCAGCCATTTTCACGGCGATTGATCAACCCATGATTATCAGGTTGTGCGGAATGAAAATCCGTCACAGACCCATCATCTCCATACGCGGTGCCGAAATGAAAAATGTCTTGATTTGAACGTATCGGGATGATAGATTTTACCTATGCTAAAAAGGACACCGCAATTTCGTGAGGCATCAGAAGCTCTTGGTGCGTCCATTCGCACGCGCCGGATCGAGCTGAAATTGACCATGCAGCATATCGCGGACGCGACCAGTCTCTCTGTTGGGTTCATCAGCCAGGTGGAACGCGGCCTTACAGCTCCTTCGCTCGCATCCTTGGCGAATATTTCAGAAGTGCTCGGCCTCCCAATGACGGCATTTCTGGAAACACCGGAGCCGAAAGACATGTCGCGTCGGTCAAGACGCGTGAGTTACTCTGTTCCCGGTGCCGAGGTGACCTACGAACGCATTTCCACAACCTTTCCGGGGTCTCGTCTGCATTCTGTCATCTTGCATGAACCTCCGGGCCATCGAAGTGAACCGATGAGTCACAAGGGTGAAGAAATGTTCTTTCTCCTGGCCGGAGAAATTACCGTCGAGATTGAAGGGCGCTGCTCTGTGCTGCGGGAGGGCGACTCCATCCATTTTGACAGTTCACGGAAACATTCGACGTGGAACCATTCGACGGATATCGCATCGATTTTATGGGCTGGTACGATGGATGTCTTCGGCGATAAGCCCGTCCCAATCCACAAAAAGACGGCCAAAGACGCAGACAGGAATCAACCTTTAGGAAAGGAACGATCATGAAAACCAAGACATGGCTGGCAGCAGGTCTGCTCGCTGCAATTGCTTTTACACCGTCGGCATATGCCGGTGGGACACTTCGTCTTGATGAGGTGGCAGTCGGCGAATTGGACCCTGCCAAAGCCTCCGATTATGCGGACTCCATTTTGATGTTCAATGTCTATGACACCCTTGTCCTGCCACGACAGGGCGGGGCCGGGCACGTTCCCCATCTCGCGAGCAACTGGGAGATTGATGGCGCAACCTACACTTTCAATCTTCGCGACGATGTTGCTTTCCAGTCCGGTAACCCTTTGCGTGCCGAGGACGTTGTTTATTCTGTCGAACGCATGACAGCTCTTGGCGCAGGATATTCCTACCTGTTCCGGGGAGTCACGGCCACGGCGGTTGACAGCCTGACAGTCAGTTTTACCCTTGAGACGCCGTATTCCCCATTCATTGCTGCTCTCGTGCGCCTGCCAATCGTCGACAAGGCACTGGTCGAGGACAACAAGGGCAATGAAGAATGGGGTGAAACCTTCCTCAGTTCCAATGGTGCGGGCACCGGGGCCTATATCGTGACATCACACAATCCGCAGGAAGAAACCGTCATGACCAAGAATGACAACTACTTCCTCGGTGTCGCTGAAGCAGCGCCGGATACGGTACGGCTACGATATGGCCTGGAAGCGGCGACGGTGCGCACGCTGATCGCACGGGGTGAACACGACATCGCCAGTCAGTGGCTGCCCCCTGAAGTTGTGCGGGCACTATCCGAAGACGGTGCACAGCTCTTCTCGGAAACTGGCACAGGTGCGTTTTATCTGAAGATGAACACGACGAAACCGCCCCTTGACGATGTGAATTGCCGCCGTGCCTTTGCCGCGGCTTTTGACTATGACACCGCTATTCAGATGATTGCAATTACCGATGATGTTTCCGCTGGCAGCCCCGCGACTGGCGCTATCCCGGTTGGAATGTTCGGTGCGAATGGTCCCGAAAGGATCCAGACACAAAACATGGAGAAGGCAAGGGAATATCTGGCCGCCTGCGCCTATGATCCGGCAGAGATAAATCTGGAAGTGTCCTGGATCGCAGAAGTTCCGCTTGAGGAGAGGTTTGCACTTCTCTTCCAGTCCAATCTTGCCCAGTTGGGCGTCCAATCCGAAATCATCAAGCTCCCCTGGGCCCTCTTCTCGGAACAGGTTTCAAACCCGGAAAATACGCCACATTTCAGCCAGATATTCGTGAATGCCGTGACCGGCGATCCCGACACGCTGCTCTATGGCATGTATCATTCCACCAGTGCCGGCACCTGGCAGTCGCCTGAAAACTTGAATGACGCTGAGGTTGACGCCTATCTCGAAGAAGGTCGCACGGCGACAACCGAGGCCGCGCGCGAAACTGCCTATTCGAAATTGAACGCGCGCCTGATGGATTTGGCGGCGACAATTTACGGATTTGATCGCCAGTCGATTTTTGCAGCATCCAACCGCGTCAACGCTCCGGCGCTCAGCGATCCGTCGCAGGCGTTCGGTCTCGATGGTATGGGCTTTAGCTTCCGTCTGATGGAAGTCGTGGACGACTAAATCACTCACTGCAACCTGCCGGGCCATGCGGCCCGGCTCTTTTCTCGGGCAACATATACTGGACTCACCACTTATCAGGCTGCTCCTGCGGCGGCTCGGAATTTCATTTATCGTTCTGATCGGGGTCTCAATGCTGATCTTTGTGATCGCACGCGTGATCCCCGGAGACCCTGCACGGATTGCACTTGGCCCGAATGCAGCACCGGAACAGGTGGCTTCATTGCGGGCAGAAATGCATCTGGACGATCCGATCGTCGTGCAATACGGGTTCTTTGTATTGGATGTGACCCGCGGCGATCTCGGAAAATCTCTCTATACCAACCGTCCTGTCACCGTCGATATTGCACAATTCCTGCCCGCAACGCTCGAACTGGTTTTCGCCGCAGGAATTATCATGGTGGGGCTTGGCCTGCCTCTGGGAATTCTGGCGGCACGCTATCGTGGGCGATGGCCAGACAATGCCGTCCGCATCTTCGCCTTGTTGACCGTCTCGGCACCCAGTTTCGTCTGGGCGGTCATATTGATGCTTCTCTTTGCATTCTACTTGCCCTTATTTCCAATCGCGGGGCGGATTTCGGACATTTATGAAATTGACCGCGTCACTGGATTCATGACCATCGACACACTGATCGCTGGCAATCTTGCGGCTTTTCAGGACGCGTTCAGCCATCTGGTTCTCCCTGCTGTTGCGCTTTCTCTATCCGGTATTGGCCAGGCGGCGCGCTTGACGCGCGCCAACATGGTTGAAACATACGAAAAGCCCTTTATCGAGATGGCGCAAGCTTATGGCTTCTTCCCGTCCCGAATCGCCCGGATATACGTATTCAAACCCTCTCTGATCCCGTCACTCACCATTATCGGGTTGGATTTCGCAGCAATGCTGGGAAATGCCTTTCTGGTTGAAGCGGTTTTTGCCTGGCCGGGACTCAGTCGATATGGGGTCGCCGTCATCCTCCGTAAGGATCTCAATGCCATCATGGGAACCGTACTGGTCATTGCCATTACGTTTCTCATCGTGAACATTCTGGTCGATCTCCTGATCGCCTTCCTGAACCCGCGCATTCGCTACTCGACGCGTGTCGACGCATGATACGCACCCTCAGGATTGTCGGACAAAACCCGCTGTCCCTGCTTGGCCTGATTCTGGTGGCGCTCGTTGTTCTTGCGGCGGCTTTGGCGCCCTGGATTTCGCCATTCCCGAGCCATAGTGGTGCTGTCGTCGATTTTGTTTATGCCAACCAGGGCCCAACCGCGCGAAACTGGATGGGGACCGATCTGGTCGGACGCGACATTTTGAGTCGAATCCTGTATGCTTATCAGATTTCTCTCTTCCTGAGCCTGGTAGTCCTTGCCATTGCGCCGCCGGTTGGGACCCTGGTGGGGCTTCTGGCTGGTTATATGGGAGGTTGGGTCGAAACAATCCTGATGCGGATCGTGGACGTGTTCCTCTCCATTCCCCCGCTGGTTCTGGCTATTGCCATGATGGGTGTCCTGGAACCGACATTGACCAATGCCATGCTCGCCGTCACCGTGATGTGGTGGCCTTGGTACGCCCGCCTTGTCTATTCTCTTGCGCGCAGTGAGCGGGAAGAAGGCTATGTCCTCGCCGCTGAGGTGATCGGTGCCTCAACCGCGCATATCACATTCCGCGAAATCCTGCCCAATTGCCTCCCCGCCATCATCACCAAGATGACCCTGGATATGGGCTTCGTGATCATTATTGCCTCGTCTCTGTCCTTTCTTGGATTGGGCGTGCAACCGCCCACACCTGATCTGGGTTCAATGGTCGCCGAAGGCGCACGTTATCTTCCCGACAGTTGGTGGCTCACAGTCTTTCCCGGACTCGCGATTCTGGTTGCCGTATTCGGATTCAACCTTTTGGGAGATGGGTTACGCGACCTGCTCGGAGTCGACGAATGACCCCCATTCTTGTCATCAACAATCTGACTCTCGCATTCCAGAGCCTGTTTCAACACACACCGGTGCTTCACGGGATTTCGCTGTCGATCGCCAAAGGCGAAAAGGTCGCGCTTGTTGGCGAAAGTGGGTCCGGCAAATCCGTCACAGCACGAATTATCCTGGGTCTGCTTCAAGAAACAGTGACAGCTGAAATCGGCGGTGAGGTCTGGTTTGAGGGTCGCGACATCAATACCATGCGCAAGGCTGAGCGCGCCGCACTGCGCGGGACAGACATGTCGATGATTTTCCAGGATCCGACGTCATCGCTCAATCCCAACTATACGATCAGGAGCCAATTTGTGGAAGTGCTGCGCCGCAGGACAGCCGGTCTGTCACGCGGAGATTGTGATGAACGAATGATATCCCTGCTGGAAGAGGTGCGTATTCCTGATCCCTTGAGGGTCTTGGAGGCTTATCCCTTTCAGCTTTCGGGGGGTATGAACCAGAGAGTCATGATTGCCATGGCGCTTGCCAATCGACCCAAACTCCTGCTCGCCGATGAGCCGGGGACGGCGCTGGATGTCTCTGTACAGGCACAAACCCTGAGCCTGATGCACCATCTGGTGGACAATCACCAAACCGCCGTCCTGTTCATTTCACACAATCTTGGCGTGGTGCGGGAATTCGTGGATCGTGTCTATGTGATTTTTCGTGGTCGCATCGTCGAATACGGATCAACCGGATCACTGTTCGCGGGTCCACTTCACCCGTATACCCAGGCCTTGATGGCAGCGGTTCCGCGCATCACCGGTTCGGGACTGCCTGACCTCCCCGAAATCAGTGACACCTTTCTGGCACCCCCGGTCAACCATGGTGGCACATTGTGACACTCCTGGCTGTCAAGAATCTGTCCAAGACCTTCGATACGGGGAGAGGTCCGATTCATGCCGTCCGTGATGTCAGCTTGTCGACAGGGGAAGGCGAATGTCTCGCGATTGTTGGCGAAAGCGGATCAGGAAAAACGACGTTTGCCAACATGATTCTCGGGTTGCTCGCTGCCACATCGGGCGAAATCATCTTTGATGGCAAGCCTCTTCAGCCACGACGCAGCGCGCGCGACAGGCAGGCCATTCAACTCGTCCAGCAGAATCCGTTATCGTCGCTGAACCCCAAACGAACCATCGGTGCATCTGTACGACTGGTGCTCGATACCCATCGGATCGGAAACCGCGCAAGCCGCTGGAAGACTGTCGAACGCGCCCTGGAAGCCGTTGGTATACCCGGCGACATGCGCACCCGCGCACCCTCCTCGCTCTCTGGCGGACAGCGCCAGCGCGTCGGGATCGCCCGTGCGCTTGCGTGTCATCCGCGTCTTGTGGTTCTCGACGAGCCGACATCAGCATTGGATGTCCTTGTGCAGGCCCGTATCTTGCGTTTGCTCAATCAATTGCGTGAAGACCGGGGACTCGCCTACATCTTTATCACGCATGATCTCGCCGTTGTGCGCAACATCGCAGATCGTGTGGCCGTGTTCCAATCCGGCAAGCTGGTTGAAACCGGAACAACAGAACAGATTTTTTCCCATCCGCAGGACGGTTACACGCGCAGCCTTATTGGTGCCGTTCCTGTCGTTGATGAAAACGAACTGGTTCTCAGAAACAGGCTGGCTGTGACACCATGAACAGTTTTTGCTGCTGCATTGGCAGAATCACGCCAACCCGCAAAGACCTTTGTCACTGTCCGCAACGCAACGATCAAGATCCCATGACACCATTTGTACCCAGAAACTTCGCTTGAAGGACATCAGCATGCCCAATTCCAACTTACGTGTCGCCACCGATGTCGGTGGAACCTTCACAGATCTTGTTGCCTTCGAGTCCCGGCCGGACGGGACGACACGGATCGTGACAGCCAAGTCCGACACCACGGCTCCCAATTTTGAAAAGGGCGTCATGGACGTATTGGCCGCGGGTGGCGTTGACCCCGCAGATGTGCAATTTCTTGCCCATGGGACAACGGTCGTCATCAACGCACTGACCGAACGCAAGGGGGTCCGTGTTGGGCTGATCACCACCGAGGGATTTCGTGACATTCTGGAGATCGCGCGCGGCAATCGTCCCGATTTCTTCAACCTGCATTATGAGAAACCGACACCGTTTGTGCCACGCCATTTGCGTGCCGAGATTCCAGGCCGCATGACTTACCAGGGAAAAGAGCGACAGCCGCTTGATCTCACCACGTTACCGGCAATCCTTGACGTTTTCCGCGCCGAGTCGGTGGAGGCGGTCGCGATCTGCCTGCTGCATTCATATGCGAATATTCGCCATGAAGAGTCGGTGCTGGCCGAGGTGCAGCGGCTGTGGCCCGCAGTCTCGGTCGTTGCCAGCCACCAGATCACGCGGGAGTGGCGCGAGTATGAGCGGAGCAACACCGCGGTTCTGTCAGCCTATGTTCAGCCAGTCGCCGCAAGATATCTGGAAAAGCTTGACGAAGGATTGCGGGCCGGAGGCTTCGAAAACTCCCCATTCATCATGCAGTCAAATTGCGGCGTGGACAGTCTGGCTGCCGCCTCCGCGGTGCCCATCACCATGGTCGAGAGTGGTCCTGCCTCGGGAATCTGGGGAGCCGCGGAACTGGGCAAATTGATCGGCGCGCCCAATATCCTCGCCCTCGATATCGGCGGAACAACGGCCAAATGCTCCCTGATCGAGGACGGCGAGGTTCGCATCATGACCGATTACTGGATCGAACGCAGCCGTCAATCGGCGGGGTATCCGATCATGATACCGGTTGTCGATCTGGTCGAGATTGGAAACGGGGGTGGTTCAATTGCCTGGGTCGATGATTTTGGCAAACTGCATGTGGGTCCACAATCGGCAGGTGCGCTTCCGGGGCCCGCAGCCTATGGCAAAGGCGGTCATCATGCGACAACGACCGATGCCAATCTGTGGCTGGGCCGGATTAACAAGGATTATTTCTGCGGCGACACCATCAAGGCCGACATGGCAGCGACTGAATCGGTACTTGCGGATGTGGGCAGGAAGCTTGACGTGAACCCCACCGAGGCGGCCCGCGGAATCATTCGCATTGCCAATAACAATATGGTCAATGCCCTCAAGCTGGTTTCCCTGAACCGCGGCCATGACACGCGTGATTTCACCCTGCTGGCCTTCGGCGGAGGTGGATCCATGCATGCAGTCGCCCTCGCTCAAGAGCTTCAAATCAAGACAGTCATCGTTCCTGCAGCGGCCAGTGTCTTCTCGGCCTATGGGATGTTGATGTCTGATCTGCGTCGTGACTTCTTCATCACCCAACTTGCCGATTTGACCGAAGATGGGGCAGGTGAGGTGATTGAAGCTGTTTTTGCCGAAGCAGAAGCCAAAGCCCGCAACACCTATGCAGCCGAGGGATTTGGCGCCGATCAGATCACTTACTTGCGCTATGGAAAGTTCCGTTACCGCAACCAGGAACATACGACTGAAATCCTGATTTCCGGCACTGTCACGGATACGGATCTCGACCAGATTGATGCGGATTTCCGCAAAACCTATGAGCGCGAATATACATACCGACTCGACGCCCCCGTAGAAATGGTGGGGATCCATCTTGTCGCGCGCGCCGCGGTTGGCAAAATCGAAATGATCCCCGCACCTTTGGGCAACGCGGATGCAAGCTCCGCCGTGAAGGGCCAGCGTCAGGTCGATTACGCACTCGAGGGCACGCACGAGGCGATGATCTATGACGGCGATAAATTGATGCCGGGGATGGAACTTGTCGGGCCTGCCATCATTGAGGACAGCGGCACCACGGCCGTCATTCACCCGTCCAACCTGGTCTCAATCGACAGTTATCGTAACATCCACATTGCACTGGGGAACTGAACCATGGCCACCGATCCCATCACATTGGAAATCATCCAGAACTCTCTCCAGGCGGCTGCCGATGAGATGTTTGCCGCGATGCGCAAAACAGCCATGTCCTCGATCATCTACGAAGTTCTCGACATGGGAACAGGCATCACGGATGCCCAGGGTCGCATCGCATCATCGGGCGCGGGGATCCCGGCCTTTATCGGTGTGCTGGACAAGTCAGTGCAGTTCATCCTGTCCAAGCATGACGATGTCTGCCCGGGTGATGTGTTCATTACCAATGACCCCTGGCATGGAGGGGTGACTCATCTCAATGACCTGGTCCTGGCGATGCCGGTATTTCTGGATGGTCGCCTGATCGCCTGGACGGCAAATATTGCCCATAACTCGGATGTCGGCGGGATGGCGCCCGGATCGCTTTCCGGACTTGCGACCGAGATATTCCAGGAGGGTCTGCGCTTGCCGGCTGTCAAGCTGATCCGGGAAGGCAAAACCGATCAGGCTGTGATGGACATCATCACCATCAACAGTCGTATGCCCGATTTCCTTTTGGGCGATGTGTGGGCGGCCATTGCCGCGGTGCGCGTGGGAGCGAAAAGACTGGAGGCATTGGCCGGGAAATATGGTGCTGACACCTTCGTTGAGGCGATGGAGAGCTTCATGGATTTCGGTGAAGCCGCTGCCAAGGCCGAGTTGGCGCAACTGCCAAAGGGAACGTTCGAACTCAGCGAAGAGCAGGATGATGGCCGCATTTTCAACGTCAAGGTCACAATTTCAGACGAACAGCTGATCGTCGATTTGCGCGACAATCCCGACCAGGATCCGGCTTGCACCAACACCAGTCGTGATGGCACAGTGGTGTGTGCACAGATGCTGTTCAAGGCCATTATCGACCCGAAATCACCCGCCAATGATGGCTCCTTCCGTCCACTCCGGGTGTTGACGCGGGAAGGCTCCGTCTTTCACGCGCAAGAGCCCGCGGCAATCGGCTTCTATTTTGAAACCGAGGTCAGGGTTTATGACCTGATCTGGCGGTGCCTCGCGCCGCACATCCCGCAGCGGCTGCCGGTCGGACACTTCTCCTCCATTTGCGGGACTTTCGTGGGGGGAATCCATCCGGACACCGGGCGACAATATACGATCATTGAGCCGCAGCTTGGCGGTTGGGGCGCCTGGAACGGGAGAGACGGAAATTCCTGCATTTTCTCCGGTTTTCACGGAGAAACCTACAATACACCGGCTGAAATTTCCGAGGCGCGCAACGGGTTGTTCGTCGATCGCATGGAATTGAACACCGAACCGGGAGGCGAGGGGCAATTCAATGGCGGGCGCGGCCTTGTCCTCGAATACCGTATTCGCACCGAAAACGGCTTTCTCACTGCCGGATATACCCGATCCAGGATCAAACCATGGTCGCTGGAGCAGGGCGAAGAGGGTTCGGGCAACTATTTTGAAATCATTAAACCTGACGGGCGGGAACGCGCCGCCTTTGTGTCCGAATACCCGCTGACAACGGATGATGTCGTCCGCATCGTGACCTCATCGGGCGCGGGATTTGGAAATCCGCGGGAACGCGCCCGCACGGCGGTTCTGGCTGACATCAAGAACGGAATCATCACGCCGGAACGCGCCAGGGACATTCATGGAATCGAAGTGGATTAAGGCCATGTATCGCGTGCTTTATCTCAGCCCGGTTGCGCCGCGCCCACGCCATGAAGAGTTGTTTGCGGATATGGTCAGGGCACACAAATGGCCCGAGACAGAGGCGCGCGTTGCCTGTCTGCCCGCCCATGTCGGACAGTTCAATCATGTGGAATTTCGCAGTTATGAGGCTTTGGTGACGCCCGCTCTCATGCGCAGCGTCCGGGCGGCGTCACGGGAGGGATTCGATGCCTGCGTCATCGGATGTTTCTACGACACGGCGGTGTTGGAGGCGCGCGAAATCTCAGGCGAGATGATCGTCACAGCCCCGTGTGAAGCGTCATGCGATATTGCGGCAACACTCTCCAATCGTTTTGGCATTATCGTCGGCCGCCAGAAATGGGTAAACCAGATGAAAAAAACCGTGCATCGGCTGGGTCATGGTGACCGCTTGACGGGTTTTTATGCGGCGGGTCTTGGTGTGACAGACTTCCAGATAGACCATGGCCTGACACGCCGCTGCCTCATGGAAACTGCTGACCGGGCTGTCAACAGGGATCATGCCGAGGCCCTGATTCTCGGCTGCACGATGGAGATCGGCTTTCACAAAGACCTGGAACGCATGTTTGGTGTGCCCGTCATTGATCCGAGCAGCGCCGCTTTCATGCGCGCCCAGCATTTTGCGCGGCTCAAACAACGCAGTGGCCTGAAACCCAGCCGCAAATGGTCCTGCGAAGCGCCGCCCGAAGACGAGATGCAAACGTTGGATGTTTTTGAACAGCCGCCGTTCTTTGGTCACGAAATCAATATCCCCGCACAAGGAAGCAGACAGTGACAGACACAAAACGCAAGATCATGTTCCTGAACCCGGTGGGTACATCGGTCTACGATCAGGTCTTCGCCGATATGGCGACACGATATAAACTGCCGGGGTCGGAGATTCACGTGACGTCTCTCAACCCGTCGATCGGGGAGTTCACGCATATTGAATTCCGTGCCTTTGAGGCCATGGTCACGGCCGGAATTATCAGGGCCACCCGCGCCGCATCGCGGGAGGGATTCGACGCACTGGCCATCGGATGTTTCTACGACACCGCGCTCCACGATGCGCGCGAAGTCTCGCACGAGATGGTTGTCACCGCGCCCTGCCTGGCCGCCTGCCGGCTCGCCATGAACCTGTCCAACCGCTTCGGTGTCATTGTCGGACGCCAGAAATGGGTCGAACAGATGTCCGGCACGGTTCGAGACTATGGTTTTGGAGACGCGTGCGCAGGTTTCTATCCGGTGGGGCTTGGCGTGAATGACTTTCAGGCCGATCACGAACGCACCAACAGCTTGCTGACCCAGGCGGCAGAACGCGCGATTGAAGAGGGTCATGCGGAGTCGATTATATTGGGTTGTACGCTTGAAATCGGCTTTCATGAACGTCTGCAGGCCCAACTGGGCGTGCCGGTCATCGATGTCTCTATAGCCGCCCTCAAGGAGGCTGAATACGCGGCCGAAATGAAAACCATGGCCAACTGGGTCCCGAGCCGGAAATGGTCCTGCGAAGCGCCGTGTGAGGATGAGATCACGGCGATCGGCGTCTTTGATCAGAGTGACGTTTTTGGTAATCGAATCGTGGTGGGCGCATGAGGATATCGCAAAAGACATTTGACGGACGGATCGCCTCTGTCCGCTGCCGTATGGCACGCGTGCAGGTCGATCTCGTCGTATTGGGTCCGGGTGCGCATCTGCAATGGCTGCAGGGACTGCATCCTCACGCCGATGAGCGGCCATTCCTTTTCTGCCTGACCCAGGATGATATCGCTATCCTGGTCCCCGCGCTCGAACAGGACAGTCTCGCCAAACAGACGAACCTGCCTTTTTTTGCGTGGACAGATGCGGACGGGCCACAAAGCCGTTTTGCCGGATTGATTACGCATCTCAAGGCAACGCAGGCGCGACATGTTGCGCTTGATGAAACAATGCGCGCCGATTTCGCCGGTCTCGTTCAGGATCACCTGCCCCATGCAGCATTCCAGTTCACCGCCTCGACTGTCGGGGCCGAGCGGATGCGCAAGGATCCAGAGGAATACCAGTGCCTCAAACGCAGTGCCCTGATCGCCGACTGCGCGATGCAGGAGACCTGGTCTGCAATGCGCCCCGGTCTGAGCGAACAGGAGGTTGCCGCACGGGTGCGGGGCAGTTTTGCACAACACGGAGCCCAGCCCTTGTTTCATATCATTGGCACGGGCCCAAATGGCGCATTTCCGCATCACCAGACCGGCGGTGATCTGTTGAAAGAGGGTGACGCAATTGTCATGGATATCGGCGGAACAATTGACGGGTATCCGAGTGACATCACCCGCATGGCGATCATCGGAGAGGCTCCGGAAGGGTATCACGACATCCATTCAATTGTCGAGGCTGCGGTTGAGGCTGCCCTTGGCGTGGCCCGTCCCGGCATCCCGGCCCAGCAAATTGACAGGGCCGCACGCCAGGTGATTGCCGATGCCGGCTACGGGGATTTCTTCTTGCACCGCACCGGGCATGGTCTGGGTATCGAAATTCATGAGCCGCCTGACATTTCCGGCGGTTCGGAAACCATTCTGGATGAGGGCATGGTGTTTTCGATTGAACCGGGGATTTATCTCCCCAAACGGTTTGGTCTGCGCCTGGAAGAGATCGTCATGCTGCGTGCGGATGGTCCGGAAATTCTGTCGGAGCTGCCGCGGGATGCACGGATCATTGATGGTTGAGACGTTCACTTCGGCCGTGCTGCAGGCCGGAATTGAATCGGCTGCCACCGAGATGTTTGAGACTTTGCGCAAAACCGCAATGAGCCCGATCATCTACGAGGTTCTGGATGTGGGCACCGGGATCACGGACGCACGGGGTGAACTCGTGAGTTCCGGTGCCGGCATTCCTTCCTTTGTCGGAGTTCTGGACAAGGCCATCAAGGCCATGATCGCCCAGGAAGGTGACGCGGTGGCCGAAGGCGATATTTTCATCACCAATGACCCCAACTTCGGAGGTGTCACGCATCTCAATGATGTCGTGGTGGCCGAACCGGTCTTTCACAACGCGGCTTGCGTTGCCTGGGTCGCTTCAATTGCACATTGGGGCGATATCGGCGGCAAGACCGCCGGGTCGATGGCCGTCGATGTCACCGAGATTTTTGCCGAGGGACTGCGTTTGCCGATTGTCAGACTGTTCGCGTGCGGCGAGCCAAACGCGGCGGTGTTTGACATCATTCGTGCGAATTCGCGCCTGCCGGAATTCGTCGCAGGCGACTTGTGGGCACAGGTTGCCGCCGGGCGCCGGGCTGCAAGCCTTTTGCGCAACTTGTGCGCGCGGTACGGGATCACGGCTTTTCGCGCCGCGGTCACCGAAGCCTGCGCAATGGGAGAGGCTCGAGCTCTGGACGGTCTGTCAAGGCTGCCCAAGGGGCGTTTCCGTAGCTGTGAGCCACAGGATGCGGGCGATCATTGGGATATTGGAATCGAGATCACAAAGGACAAGATGATCTTCGATCTGACCGCGGCACCACCCCAATTGCCGGGGCCCTACAACACCAGTCGTGATGGCGCGATCATCGTTTGCCAGATGTTTTTCAAGGCGCTGACAGATCCTGCCCGCTTTGCCAATGCGGGCTCCTTTGCACCGCTTGACGTGCGCACCACACCCGGCACCATTTTCGATGCCGATGCGACGGCTGCACATGCCTATTATTTCGAGACGCGAATCCGCCTGTTTGATGCCCTCTGGCATTGCCTGGCGAAGGCGGTGCCAGGACTGCTGCCCGCGGGCCATTTTGCGTCGATTTTTGGCGTGGTGATTGCCGGCAGACACGCCGAGACCGGCCGCAAATATATCATGGTCGATCCCCAGATGGGTGGCTGGGGCGCGACCGCGGAGCGGCCTGGCATGAACGCGATGTATTCCACCAGTCACGGCGATACTTTCAACTGCCCGGTTGAAATTGCCGAGGCACGCTACGGGTTCAACATACATGAGAAATCGCTCAATCCCGCGCCCCGAATTGAGGGGCAGCATCATGGCGGAGATGGTGTGCTGACGCGGATTGAATTGACCGCACCCGCGCTCATCTCAACGGGTTATTCACACGGGAAGGAACCTGTCTGGTCCCAGGCGGAAGCCGCACCGGGCGGGCGCAACGCGCTGACCATCCGGGATGCGCAGGATGGCCACGAAACCGTTCACCAGTTTATCAGCGGTAAAACACTTGCCGCTGGGACCGAGGTCATGATCTGCACGGCCTATGGCGGCGCCTATGGACAGCAGGTCTAAGCACCCCAGGTGTCGCGCACGCGATAACCAACAGGCCAGGGATCATCAGGATCAAGCATGTGCTGATGAATCCCCGTGATCCAAGCACGCCCGCTGATCTCAGGAATAATCGCAGGTCGACCCTGAATCTCAGTTGTTTCTATGATACGTCCGGTAAAAGTTGATCCGATGATTGAAACCATCTCAATCATCTGCCCGGGTGCAATTTCGCCCTTCGCGGCCATCAGAGCCAGCCGTGCCGAAACCGCCGTGCCAGTAGGTGAACGGTCGACCTTGCCCGGACGAATGGCGACAGCAGACTTGCCACGGAGCCTGGCTTCATGGGGTTCCATCGGACCACAGAAAGCACAAAACGAGATATGATCCCAATCCGGGTTGTTCGGATGGGAAAAGCCGATTTGCTCATTGGCAGCATTGGTGATGGTTACGCCCAGATGAGCGATCTCCTTTGCCTCATGCTCTGCCAACTCAAAACCTACCGAAGCAGCATCAATGACCACAAAACTGTCGCCACCAAATGCGGTGTCGACCGTGATGGTCCCAATACCCGATACCTCCAAAGGCACGGCCAAATGATCAACAAAGCTGGGGACATTCTGTACGAAAATCCGCTCAGCCTTGCCATTGCGGCAGTTCGCACGGACAGAAACCAGCCCGCCGGGAGCTTCCAGGGTAAGGTGCGTTTCGGGCTCCCGCATGGGCAGGATTCCACCGTCCAGCAATACCGTGGCCACACAAATAGAATTCGACCCCGACATCGGCGGCGTATCAACCGGTTCCATGATAATGAAAGCCGCATCCGCTTCCGGATTTTTGGGCGGCACCAGCAGGTTTACGTGACGAAAGACGCCACCGCGTGGCTCGTTCAGCATAAAGCTCCTGAGGGACTGATCTTCTTCGATAAAGGTACGCTGATCCCAAAGTGTCTCTCCGGGCGGCGGGAACACACCGCCGACGATCACATCGCCAACCTCACCTTCTGCATGGGCCGAAATGACATGGATCGTTTGACAACTGCGCATTGAATGTCACTGATCCCTTTTGCCAGCAGAACTGATGCCGATCGCTGCGAGGATCACAAGGCCCGTGGTAAGGTCGCGATAAAATGGGTCTGCATTGAGGATATTGAACCCATTGTTGATCAGTGCCAACAGGAACACACCGGCAACGCTGCGCCAAACCGCGCCCACACCACCGAAAATACTCGTTCCGCCGAGGATCACGGCGGCAATCGCCTGCAACTCAAAACCCGTGCCAGCAGAGGCCTGTCCCATCGAAATCCGCGAGGTGGCAATGGCCGAAGCCAACCCCGCCGCAAGACCTGCGATGGCAAAGGTCGCGATGCGGACGCGGTTCGCACGGATGCCTGACAGAATCGCCGCATCTGCGTTTCCTCCCACAGCCAAAACCTTGCGCCCGAAGCTGGTGCGCGTCAGCACAAAAGTCAGAATCAGTGCAAAAACGAGCAGCACCCAAATGGACAGGAACACTCCGCCCAATTTCCCGCGCCCGATCCACGTAAAGGCGTCCATTCGCACCGGGATAAGTCGCCCATCCGAAATCACGATGGCGGCGCCCTTGAAAATCAAACTCGTCGCAATCGTCGCGAGAAAAGAATGCACGTTCAGCGCGGTGATCACAATACCGTTCATCAACCCGAGGAGAAGGCCCACAACAGGTGCCATCAAAAGGCCAAAATAGGGATTCACATTTAGGGCAAGCCAAGCTGAACATACCGCTCCCACGGCAAATATTGAACCGACGGACAGGTCGAACCCTCCGGCAATGATCACGAGTGTCATGGCCGCGGCCATAATCGCCAATGGTGCATTCTGATTGAGAATGTTCAAGAGATTCGGCACGGTCAGAAAGCTGTCGGAAAGAAGCGTCAGTGCGATCATCAACAGCACGATCATGATAAGTACGGCATAGGTCTGGCAGAATCTGAGAACCGGGACGTAGGTCATGCAATGACATCCAAACTGCTATCAGATTGAAATTTGAACAGCTGCTGCAACACATCAGCCGGTGTCACCTCTGCGGTCATGACCTGCTGCTTGACTCGCCCGCGATCGACGAGGCAAGCCCGATGGGCAACACCCAGAACCTCTTCGATCTCACTGGAGATCAGCAACACGCCCACACCGCGTGCTGCAAGTTCGGCGATAGCTTCGTGGATCAGTTGGCGTGCGCCCACATCTACACCTCGGCTGGGTTCATCAAAGATCACAGCTTTGGGGTCATCCACCAACCACTTGCCAATCAGGATCTTCTGCTGATTGCCACCGGAATAACGTGAGATATCCCCATCTACACTGGCAGGCCGCACTTGGAAGGTCTTGATCGTCTCTGCGGCCTGTGTCCGCTCGCGTCGCGACGACAGGATGCCACGTTGAGAAAAACGCCGCAGATGCGGCAGGGTCAAGTTGGCGCGTGCGGGCATAGTCATCACCAGACCTTGCTTACGCCGATCCTCAGGAACCAATACAAGGCCGCGGTCGGTCGCACGCGCCGGGGTCCGGGCCACAAAGGGTGTCCCGTCAAGTGTGACTGTTCCTGTGGAAGGGTCTGCACCAATGAGCGCGCGTGCAATCTCCGTCCGACCTGCGCCAACCAGCCCAGCCAAACCCACGATCTCACCGGCGCCGATTGTCAAATCCACGCCGTTGACGCCGAAAGGGCTACGCAGATCGTGGACTTCCAGCAATGGAGTAGCAGCAGGCCTTGCTGACCGGTATTTATTCGGGAATGGTGTCGTAGCGGTTTCGCTGCCCAACATGCTCGAGACCAAATCAGCCTTCGTTTGTGTTTTGGTTTGAACAGTCTGCACGAGGTCACCATCACGGAGAACAGTAATCTGATCGGTCACCTCCAGAATGTCATCAAGGAAATGTGAGACATAGATCACTGTCCGCCCGGAATCGCGCAAGTTACGCATGGTCCCATGCAGGTGATCGATTTGATCGCGGCCGAGCGATGAAGTTGGCTCGTCCATGACGATAACCCGCGCATCTCGAGCCAGAGCTCGTAGGATTTCGACCTTCTGACGGTCAGCAATAGACAAGGTCCCGGCGCGATCTTCGGCATTCAGGTGAAAGCCCGATTCTTCCATGAGTGCCAACAGCCGTATGTTTTCTGTGTGACGCAATATGCCACTGCGCTGTTCTTCGATGCCCAGAAAGACATTCTGCGCCACGGTCAGCGCAGGCACCAATTGCAACTCTTGATGCATGATGGCCACGCCCTTGGCCAATGCCTCGGGCGGGCCCCAAGTCTCTACTCTCTCACCGAAAACATCCAGTGTGCCAGTGCTCGCGGCGTAATAACCGCCCAGCACTTTACCGAGCGTCGACTTACCCGCACCATTTTCACCGACAAGTCCGTGGATCTCACCGGCCATGATATCCACATCGACATTGCGCAGGACCGAAGTGCCGCCAAAAGAAACACCAATGCCACGTGCCGCAAGAGCGACATCTTGCTCTGTCACTTTCTTGGCTCGGAAGCTGAAGTATCCACTTCACCCGTCTCAGTGATCACAACACCATACAACTCCCGCGCGGCCGCGCGACTCACAAGACCGCACATGACATCACGCTGCACGTCAGCGAAAGCTCGAGTCTTCGGGTTACCATTACCGCCACCGCCACCCGTCATCGTTTCAATCACTGTACCAGCCAGGCAGACGCGTGCACGCATCTTGAGGAGATTCTCTGTCTGGTTATCAGGATGCCTGATCTCAACAAAAGGCCCTGCGCCGTCTCCACCACCATTCAGCCCCCAAGCGGGCGTCCTGGAACGTTCGAACCAGAGTGCGCCATGACAGTCTTCCAACATGCGATAGCGCCGAATCACGCCACATCCACCGCGATACCTGCCTGCACCCCCGCTGTCCGGGCGAATAGCAAATTCCTCCACCCGCACAGGAAACTTGGTCTCGTAAACTTCGGCGGGTATGTTGCGAAAACCCCCATTGACGAGGTTGATCAAAGCGCTTTCGCCGTCGCCGTCGATGCGCCCGCCCCAACCACCTGCAGTAGCCTCCAGTGCAATCCATTGACCACGCTCCGGATCGACAGAGAAAAAGCCTGCCACCATGCTGTCACCATAATGCGCTGCAGTCGAACGTTCAGGTAGCGCTTCTGACATGCAAGAGATGAAGAGATCAGCCAAAAGGCCCAGGCCAGTGAAGTACCACTCACAAGCGGCAGGCTCTTTGGCGTTGAACATACAATTATCTGGAACAACGACTTCCATCGTCTCAAACGAACCGCCAGTAATGGCGCGTTCGGGATTGATCATGGTCTTGTAAGCCAAACGCAGCAAGGATTCCGTCTGTTTGATCCCGCAATTGATGGATCCTGGAACGGGACCTGAAGAACCGGCAAGGTCGACAATCAGCCGATCCCCCCTGACTGTGAGAGTCAGGCAGACCTTCACCGGTTCGGTGCCAACCCCGTCATCATCGAGCCAACCTTCACGTGACCACGTGCCGTCCTCAATGGTGGAAATTGCTTCACGGTCCAACTTGCGGGCTTGCTCAAAAATATTCTGGCAGGCGTCGCGGTAAACATCGACCCCGATACGGTCAAGAAGCTGCGACAGCCTTCGCTCACCTGTTCGGATCGCTGCAATCTGCGCGCCTAAATCTCCAATGGTCGCTTCCTCCAACCGGGTGTTGAGCCGCAGATGATCGTACCACTCGCGAATTTCCTGACCCTGACTGATGATGCGTGTCGGGCCGAGGCGGATGCCTTCCTGATAGATGTTTGTTGAGCCCATGACTGATCCCGGATCCATCGCGCCGATGTCCCCCCAATGGGCACGCGCGGCGCCGAATCCTACCATTTCATCCTGATGAAAAATCGGCCCGATGGCCGTTACGTCATGCAAGTGAGTTCCCTGCATGTAACTGTCATTCATGATGAAAACGTCACCGGGATGGATGTCGTCGCCGTAATAATCCTTGACCACACTCACACAGGCATCGATGGCCCCAATAAACAACGGGACACCGGTGGATTGACCCAGCATATTCCCATTTTCATCCATCAGTGCCACGGCACTGTCCTTACCCTCGTAGATCACAGAGGAATGGGCAGAGCGCCAGAGAGAGGCATTCATGTCCTGCGCGCAGGAGATCACGAAGTTACGAACCACTTCTGTGGTAATGGGGTCTGCCTGTCTCATGCCATCTGTTCCTTACGCAGTGCCATGTGACCGCCTTCGATGACTTGCGCTGTCCAGCCCGGCGGGAGCAATGTCGTTGTCGTTCCCTCTTCGATGATCGCTGGACCAGACAGAATTTTTCCGACCGCGAGAGCTGCCCGGTCCAGGATTCGCGTTGTCAGCGGCACACCATCAAAATAGACTTCACGGCGACGCGCCGGCTGAGCGGCAGGCCATTCAGGCGCGCTGTTGTCTGGACGTGGGATGGCAACGATAGCAGAAAGACGGATATTGGCCATCTCGACCCGGCCTTCGGGGCTTGAATGGCCGTATTGACGTTCGTAAGCTAAATCGAAACTCTGGCGGATCTGGTCCATGTCGAGAGGTCCGGTCGGTACCGGTATGGTCAGCACGTATTCTTGTCCGTGATAGCGAAAATCGATGCTGCGTTCATAACTGAGATTGTCTGAAACCACATCCTCGGCCAGCATATAGGCACGGCCTTTGTCCTCGAGTGCGTCGAAGGCAGAAGTCAAATCGTCGACCGATGTCAGATCCCAGAACCCGTACATCGTTTCTTTGAAGTCATGCCGCATATCTGTCTGCAGCATACCCCAGGCGGAGAATGCGCCGGGGTGGGTCGGGATAATCACTTCACCAATCTGTAGCTCTTCGGCAAGTGCTGCCGCCTGTGCCGGGCCGGCACCACCGAAGGCCACCAAAGTGAAATCCCGCGGGTCAATGCCTTGCTGTATTGTAATCGTGCGGATCGCATCAGCCATTTTGGCATTGATGATGTCGACAATACCCTGTGCCATTTGCATGGCACTCATGCCAAATTCTGCACCCATTTTCGCCAGAGCTTCGGTCGCAGAATTCCGGTCAAGCATGATTTTGCCGCCAAAATTTGCGCTGTCGAGTCGCCCCAAAACCAGGTTGGCATCGGATACCGTCGGCTCTGTCCCGCCCAACCCGTAGCAAACGGGTCCGGGCATGGAGCCCGCCGATTGTGGCCCAACACGCACGGCACCAGCCTCGGTCCAGGCGAGTGATCCGCCTCCGGCTCCAATGACATGAATATCGACGACAGACATCTGCACCGGTAGCCCTTCGAGAACAGTCTCATTGGATGCTGAGGGTTGCCCTTCGATGATCAGGCTGGCGTCGAAGCTGGTGCCGCCCATATCAATACAAATCAGATTTTGTCGGCCAGTCTGCGCAGAAAGTGCCTTACCGCCGATTGTTCCGCCCACCGGTCCAGAAAGCAAAGTTTGCAAGGCATTCTGGCTTGCCGTGCGTGCGCTCATCACACCGCCATTCGATTCCATGACATGCAGCCCATGGCCCTCGGGGAGGCGCGCCTCAAGCGCATCCATCAGGGTGGACAAGTATTTTCGAACCACAGGTGCAAGATAGCTGTCCATGACGGTGGTGGAGGTTCGATCAAACTCGCGCCATTCAGGTGAGACCTGATGCGACATGGTGATCGCAACGCCTGGCAAGCGGGTCTCAAGATAGGATTTCGCAGCTATCTCATGGGCCGGATTGACATATGAAAACAAAAAGCTGATAGCGATTGCTTCATAACCCACGCGCTTTGCAGCCTCGACCAGCCTGTCGAGATCCTCTGTGGAAAGAGGAGCCACCTCCGTGCCATCTGCGGCGATCCGACCCGTTGCAACATAAGTATCTTCCAGCGTTACCAACGGTTTCGGCTTATCCCAACGAATTGAGAAAATCTCACCCCGATTGTTGCCCTGAATCGTATAGACATCGCGGAAGTTTCGTGTCGTCAGCAAGGCAGTCCTGGCACCACTCCGCGTGAGCAGTGCATTCAAGCCGACCGTTGTGCCATGTACGAAGAAATCGATCTCGACATGATCAGATAACGCAATGTTGATGCCGTTCAGAACGGCAAGGGCCGGGTTGTCTGGAGTTGAGAGAACCTTTGCCGCCCCGCAAGCTCCTGTTTGGCAATCCTGGTAGACAATATCCGTAAAGGTTCCGCCAATGTCGGCAGCCACACGATAGCTCGACGGCATAAGCGGCCCTCCCATCAGGACAGGGAGAAGGGCTCAACGCCCTCCGCCCTTAGATCATAACTATTGCTGCCACTCAGCTTCGAAGTCAGGATTGGCGTTCAGCACCTCTTTGGTGATCAATGCCTGCACCGGGCCTTCGAAATCCATGTTGATAGCATTGCGCACTGGTTTGCCTTCAATCGCGTTGGCAATCTGCTCCATTGCAAGTGCTCCCATAGTCTTTGGGAAATAGGCCAGTGTGGCGTCCCAACGGCCTTCACGCAGTGCTTTTATAGCAATATCTGCCGCGCCGCCGCCCATGATATAGAGGTCGCTGACATTGTAACCGGCAGCTTCCAGCGCGATCTCGGCTCCCGCCATCTGCTGATCCGCGTTTGAGAGAATTGCATGCACGTCGGAATTGGCCTGCAGCATGTCTGTCATCGCGTTCAATCCAATCTCTGGCGAATAGTACCCTTCACCGACAGCCAGGACCTTGATATTGTCATGCTGGGCCAGCACTGTTTGATACGTCTCAAGCCGCAGATTATCGAATGGGAAAATCTTGGCCCCGATCAGGATGATCACGTTACAAGGGTTCTTATCGACACAAAATTCGACGACAGCCTCGGCCTGCAAGGTGGCTCCCGGTACCGGAGGCGAGGCGACAGTCGCAGTGATGCCCGGAACCTGGGGTTCAAGACTGTTCATCTCCGGGCCTATTGGAAAGAGGACTGTGGCGATTGGTTGATCGGCGGCGATCACCTGTTCGACAGCACCAGCAATACCCACATTGTCGTTTGGCGCGATTATGTATCCGGCAAAGTTTCCGCTCGCCAAGACATCCTCGACTTGTGCGAATTGTACGGCGGCGTCGAATTGCCCGTCAAACACTTCGGTCTCATAACCGCGTGCGGCGGCCATCTCTTGCACTCCTTCATAGGTGGCCTGATTGAATCCATTTTGTGAGGCAGCTGCAAAGTACGCGATTTTTCCTTCGGCAAAGGCGTTGCCTGAAAGCGCGATGACCATAAGCATCGCAGCGACAATTGTTCGTGGCATAGTTGGCCTCCTTTTGTCTCGGTTGTTCATAAACAACATGATGTCAACACTACAATATGAATTCAGAATTTCTGTCAACCAACATTAATTCGAACGTGAGCGCTCAAGAGGAGTCTGTTCTTGTGCTTTTCGCCCATGTTTGTGTCGCCGATCAAGGTTTGAGAAACAGGCAAATATGTCTTTTGGATTCTGCAGTGTCTCGGAAACAAAGCATGTTTGTCATTTACTGGTCACTTACAAGGCCGCCGCAACGCGTTCGAGAGCACGATTGATGTTCTCAGTTGAATTGGCATAGGAAAATCGCACATAGCCCTCACCCCAACTGCCAAATGAAGTGCCGGATACGGTTGCAACACCTGCCTTTTCCAGCATGTGGTTCTGGAAGTCTCGCGATGTGAGGCCTGTCCCTTCGATATTGGGAAAGGCATAAAAGGCCCCGGCGGCATCAACACACCGGATGCCTGGAATCTTGTTCAATCCATCAACGATAATCCGGCGGCGGCCGTCAAATTCGGACACCATCTTATGCACCGCATCCTGCGGGCCCTTGAGTGCTGCGATCGCAGCTTGCTGGACAGCAGCATTGACACAGGAGTGATCATTGATACAGAGCCGCGTCACATATTCAACACAACTCTCGGGCCAAACCGCATAACCAATCCGCCAGCCGGTCATGGCATAGGATTTTGACCACCCATCCAGCATGATCAACCGGTCGCGCAGTGCCGGATATTGAAGAAATGAGGTATGCTGTCTGCCACCATAGAGCATGTTCGAGTAAATCTCGTCAGACAGAACCGCCACATGTGGAAACCCCTCCAGTCCCTCGCAAAACTTGTCGATCTCCTCTTTCGGGGTGATACCGCCTGTCGGATTGGCCGGGGAATTCACAATGATGAGGCGCGTCAACTCATTAACCTGGCTGAGAACTGCCTCCGCCGAGAAGGCAAAGCCATTTGTTTCTTCCAGAGCGAAAGGGACGGCCTTCGCCCCTGAAAAGTTGATCATGCTCTCATAAATCGGAAATCCGGGGTTGGGATACATGATTTCCGCACCTGGCTCCCCGAACATGAGCATAGCAAAGAACATTGTCGGTTTTCCACCTGGAACGATCACGACATGATCTGGATTGACGTCCACACCATGCCGCCGATGCAGATCTTCCGCGACTGCCTCCCGCAACTGCGGAATACCGTTGGCAGGTGTATATCCATGATGGCCGTCCCGCAGTGCCTTGACTGCTGCCTCGGTGATATGATCCGGGGTCTTGAAATCGGGCTGCCCTATGCCAAGGTTAATGATGTCTTTACCGGTCACCGCGAGTTGCCGGGCTCTCTCCAAGACCTCAAAAGCAGACTCCGTTCCAAGCCGGTCCAGACTCGCGGCCAAGTTCAGTCCTGCGCCATTATTTGACATCGTTTGTTTCCCGTTTTCGGCTGAATTCAATAGACGTTCAAGGATAAACCCACCGTCCGCAGTTGGGCTTCCAATTGAAAACACTATGGCATGATCCTTCCGTTTCGGGAAGGTCGTAAATTCTCTCCTGAAAGAATGCTGTCTTTGTCTTGGGCGCGCTGAAGATTGAACAGACACATCTTCAGTCAAGTCCCTTGACCCCGCCGGGAGTGATTCCCATAAGGCTGGGTTTGAACCACGGTTGATTCCTGATGGGCAGCATCCGGTGATCAAGCCCCCTGAGGCAAGAGGCGTGCGATGCACGGAAGGTAAGAACGCCCGGGTTGCCGGCCCGTCACCAACTCTGGCCACTGCGCTTGTGCCGCGTGCTGACGATCATGATGTATGCCGGCACGACAGCGCCGCGGCCTGTATTGTGTTCGCAAGAGATTGTCGCGCCTGCGCCATGTACGTATCGGTCTTGGCAACAGAGGTGTCAGAGTGTCGATCAGTCATCAGAGTGTTCTATCTCAGAGATCTCCGATTATGGAGAGAGTGACGTCTCGGAAGACGCAACCCGATCTGGCCGCCATTTCCAGCGATTCCATCCATTGCGGGTCAAATTCCGCCACATCACCAGAACGCACGTCATCAGGACTCCGAAGACCCCGCATTGTCAATGGATAGACAAGTCACGCGCCCGCCAGATGAGAACCACTCCCCATGTCATCCTGTCATCCAGGGTGGGTTTCTGCCAGGTCGAGAAAATCATCGTCGTCCGAACCTGATTTGGGTTTGACTGCAGGTTACGGGGTGGACTTATGCTCTTCAGACGGACGTGGAGAAGACAGTTCGGAGAGCAGTGTGCCAATAATTCGGCTCAGTTGAGGAATATCTTTGACCGCCGTATCCCAGATAGCCGCATGGTCTATCTGATGGGACACATGAGTCAGCCGATTGCGTAGACCTATCGCCTTGCGCAAATCGGGGATCTTTTTTGCCAGATCGGGTGCGACGGAATCGAGCTGGTTTCGTGCCTCACCAATAATCATGAGTCTGCGTTCAACGGAATCCTGTTTTTCCCTGTTGGCAAGGTCGGCGTCAAATTCCAGCCCCGCTGTAGATTCCTTGATCGCTTCAGCACACTCTTCCACATCGATCAGCACAGACTTGGCATCACGACTCCATCACGACTCATAGACAAGTTCCCGTGACTCGTTGATCGATTCTTGAAAATACCGGTTTGTGATGCGGCGCTCTGAGATCAAATCGACCTTGCGTCCGAGTATGGATTCCAGATCATCGGCCAGCCCGAAAAAGCGGTCCGAGATTCCAGGAAAGAGCGGTGGGAGGAACTCAACAAGAAAATCGGCGTCACTCATCTCCGGATCGAAATCCGCGCCGCGTGCAGCCGAACCGAAAACTTCCAGGCGGGACGCTCGATGTTTCCGGCAAGCCGATACGATCTCGCTTTTTTTGTCCAGGATGGCATGATGCACGCGTTTCACCTCCCGCATGAGTGAACACCGCCGCAAAATACCAACATCCTGCCGGGAATTCCAGCATCGTTGCCGATTCGGGCGTGATTCCCCTCTGGCTGGGTTTGAATCACGGTTGATTCCTGATGAGCAGCATCCGGCGATCAAGCCACCTGGGCAAAAGACGCGCGATTGGCGCTGGCCCAGAGATGGGCACGGACAGTGAGACCGTTCGGGCCGCTGCGTAATCCGCGATGACCCGTCGGGTGCGGTGACCGTCTGTGTCGTACGAATGAACATGACCAGCATTCTCAAGGTTGATTAGGGATACGCAAGGGGGAATGGAAAGGGGATTATATACAAAAGTAACCAACCGCCGCCTTGCAAAACCATGATTTCATTGGTTTTTCGTATCTACTCATCCCCTGTTTGAGGCGGTTGTTTCTTCGAGGGGACCTGTTACCATATCAACGGCGTTTCCCTTGAGGGCAATTTGGATAGCGACGAGGGGGTTGTAGCCGCGGGCGGTCATGGGGCTGAGATCGCTTGAGATACAGCATCAGGCGTCGGATTGTACGACTCGTCCGCGTTTTCCCTTTGGCGGTGGAGGAAGAGCGGGAAGTTCCTGACGCCCGGCCTCCAGGATTGCGCGATAGCGTGTGTGGACCGCGATACGATCGGCGTCGGTGAGGATCTTGGTCTGGCTCTGATTGATCCTGTGGCAGATCTCCTGCAGGAGAATCTTCATATCGTCGCACGTCCGCGCTTGGGGTGGACACGCTTGACGTTCAGCACCTCGTCGGTGACGACGTGGAGCCATTGGGTCTTGACCGCGACACAGAATCCGGTCTCGTCGGCATGGAGCTCAGAGCGCCGCAGAAGCTGCGCGATGATGACGTCCTCCCAGGGAGCGAAGGGCTTCATGAAGATGCTGGATGTATCCCAGGCCGGTGGCTTCGGAGAGGGTGCGACCGCACGGCGGAGGGACAGCATATGGGCGATCAGCAGGGTGACAATTTAAACCTGCAGACCGATGCCGTCCTGGAGCGGGAAGGGCAGTTTCTATGCTGCAAGAGAACTGTCTTTTCTCTGAATGCACAAAAGATTGAGCAGACACATCTCCAGTCAAGCCCAGACCCTTGACCCCGCTCTGTGTCTGTTGGAATTTCCGGTTGATGGGTTGGACCCTTGCCCGAACATCCTCATAACAAATCAGGTTGGTTCGATATGTACAATTTCCACCCATCACTGAATGCTCAATTCCAGAGCTTGCTCACGGGCATGGCAAAGAGCTTGTCACTGATGCGCTGGATGCGTCTTCCATCATGCAAGACAATTCCGCTTGCAAAGTCGTCGCCGGAAACATCTTTCAAGAGTCTCAACCCACGAAAATCATCTGTCCTGACGCCACTCGTCGCCTTGACTTCGATGCCAACCACTTGCCCTTCTCTTTCCAGAACAAAATCAACCTCAACCTTGTTGCGGTTACGAAAATGGCTGATCTCGGTTGAACTCCCACTGTGGCCAATGAGCTTTAACAATTCAGAAAACACAAACGTCTCAAGCAACGGTCCGAACCTCGAGCGGTCTTTTCGGATATCATCTTCACGCACGTGCTGGATCGCAGCGAGGAGCCCGCTGTCAATAAAATGCATCTTTGGTGACTTGATCAAACGTTTTCGTAACTATTCAGGTTCTTTTTGGGTCGGTGCTCCCTGTCCGTTGCGTCTCATTTGACACTGTGTGTTGTGTCCCCCTAAGTTTGGTCCCCAAGACGGCAGAAGCCGCGGTGACAGGCAGCAGACAGGGCAGGGATTTCGTGTCAGGAATGATTGACGATCTTGAGTCATGGGCCCATCGGGTCTCTGCTTTGACGGCGGCCCTCGCGGATCGTGATGCTGTGATTGCCGTTCAGGCCGCGCGTATCGCGGAGTTGGAGCGCCGCCTCGGGCTTGACAGTTCCAACAGTAGCAAGCCTCCGTCGCGTGATGGGCTGGCCAAGCCGACGGCGGAGGCGTTGCGCCAGCGCCAGCGGTCCCGTCGCCGGGCCAGCGACCGCAAGCCGGGTGGACAGACGGGCCACCCCGGCGGCACGCTGCGCCGTTCCGAACATCCCGACGTCATCACGGACCACGATCCTGATGTCTGCACGGGCTGTGGTGCAGCCCTGGACGCCGGGATGTCCGTCGGGTCCGCGGCCCGTCAGGTCCATGACCTTCCGGAACCTCCTCCGCTCCAGGTGACCGCGCATCGGGCCCATCGGTGTGTCTGTCCCGCTTGCGGCGTGACAACCCGGGCACACTTTCCCGACGGGGTGATCGCCCCGGTTCAGTCCGGTCCCCGACTCACCGCCCGGGTCGTCTATCTGAGCGTTGCCCAGCTGATCCCGGTGCAGCGGCTGCGCCAGACGCTGATCGATCTGTTCGGTGTCCAGCGATCACAGGGAACGCTGATGAACATGGTCTCCCGTGCGGCCGCGGGCCTCGAAGGCCTCGTCCTCCATGTCCGGGACGCGGTGGCAGCGGCACCCGTCAAGCATATGGATGAGACCGGCATCCGCGTGCGCGGACGCCTCGCCTGGCTGCATGTCGCCTGCACCGGGCTATTGAGCCACTTCCGTGTGGGCGCAGGCCGCGGCGACGTGATGCGGGACGCGACCGGCGTGGCCGTGCACGACCACTGGCGGCCGTATTTTACCATTCCGGGAACCGTGCCCGCCCTCTGCGCCGCGCATCTCCTGCGGGAACTCCAGGACCGGGTGGATTTTGATGATGAGGCCTGGGCCGCGACGATGGCCCGCCGGCTCCGGCGCGCCATCCATGCCGTGAACCTGTCGGAGGGAAAACCCCTGCCGGCGCGGCTGGCCGACCGGATCGGGCGGCGCACTGACAGCATCGTGGCCGCGGGGATCTCCATGCACGAATCCCGGCCGCCACCGCCCACGAAAGGGCGCCGGGGCCGACGGAAACGACGACGGGGCCACAACCTGGTGCGACGGCTGCAAGACAACCGGGAGGGCGTGCTGCGGTTCACCCGTGACCCCACGGTTCCCGCCACCAACAATGAAGCGGAACGGGCGCTCCGCCCCCTCAAGGTGCAACAGAAAATCTCCGGCAGCTTCCGCAGCACGACTGGAGCGCAGAACCATGCGGTGCTGCGAACCGTACTGGACACCGCCCGCAAGCAGGGCTGGAACCTGCTGGAAACACTGCGGGCCCCGCCGGATGAACTCATCCAGCGGCTCGAGATGTCCTGAACCGCCGTGCGGACCAGAAAGACCCAACAAGAACCTGAATAGTTACACGTTTTCTTTCATTCCTATGCCATGCTGACACCCGTCGGATCACAAACAGTTGCTCAAACAGTGTCAGCCAGCGATCAACCGTTTTGCCATCAATGCCAAGCGCAGTTGCGAAAGCAGACAGATTGACCGTCTGCCCGCAAGTCACCGCAGCAGAGTCAAGTAACCTAGCCAGGTTGGCCGAATCCAATAGATTCGCAATGGTGGAAACATCATGTTTCGCCATCGAGTCAGCATAAGCCTGTAACCAGGCTTGACGGCGGCGCGGATTGGCGCGTACCAGCGCCTCCGGGAATCCGCCTTTGACAACGCGGGCGATGAGATCATGACTGTACCCAATCTCTTCATGGGCCGAAAAATCGCCTTTGAAAGCATCGCTCAGAAAACTGCTCATTTCCTTGCGTTCGATTTCAGCTTGGCTAAACGGATACAGTTTGATCGTTTCCACGCGCCCCGCCAATGAATCAGGTGCGACCATTGCCCTGAATAGGTCAACTGAACCCGTGACAAGAAACTGCCCAGGGCGGCTGTTTTCATCCACCAATCGTTTGAGCTCGAGAAAAAGGTCCGGCGCACGCTGAATTTCATCGATAACAGCGCAGTGAAGATCTCGTACAAATCCTATCGGATCGCTATTTGCAAATTCGCGAAATTGACTGTCATCGAGTGTGAGATATTGCATACCCTTTTCGGCGGCAATTTTGCGGGAAAGTGTTGTCTTTCCTGACTGCCTGGGACCCACAATTGCGACAATTCTGGTATCAGAAAGGGCGGTGCGAACTTGATTTTCTGTATGTCGCTGCAAAAGTGTCGTTGCTGTTGACATCTTCAACGCTGCCTTTTGGAGAATTCCACGGCCTCTCTTGGCCAGTGGCGAATAGTATCACGGCAAAATCGGAATGACACCCCTGCATTTACGGAATCTCTTATCAGCAAATCCGGAATATCAATGTGAGAATTCAAAATTGCATAGGGTTGAAACTGACTTTATGTGGAAAGAAGACGGCTGTGTAATGGCCTATTGATGGAGGTATTCCGCCTGAACGGCCACAGGCATCAGTTGGGGCGTCTTGCAGAATTTTTATCCCTCTCCCCGCGGGGAGAGGGCAGCGTCGGCCTCGACCTCAGATTCTCACGCTGTTTGTCGCAAATTCTCGGGTTGATTGACGCGCCACAGCCTGCCCTCTGCGGAACGCAGGTTGAGTATCTCCGCATGCAGGATATGGCTGCTCAGGTGCGCAAGGGAGATGTCCAGCCGGGCCAGAAACTCGGATGGAGGCCGCAGATGCTATCAGCGGGAACGATGGATGTGACGCGGGCTTGGCATTGGCAAGGAAAAGCGCGATTTTTCCCGATGTGGCCGAGTCCCCTGATTCCTGTCATCCGCAATGGCATCCCGCAGGGCGTCTCCGGCAAGATTGATCGCAAGAACACTGACAACAACTGCCAGTCCGGGCCAGACCATCTGAAGCGGCGTCGAACGCAAATGAATGCGCGCATCGAGCAGCATCGTGCCCCATTCCGGCATGGGCGGCTGAACGCCAAATCCAAGGAAACCCAGCGCGGAGATACCCAGGATTGCGCGCGCGAACATACTGGTCCACACGACAGTGAGCGAGGGGACGAGCCACGGCAGGTAATGCCAGCGGGCAATCGACCAGGGAGACAGACCTGCCAGTCTGGCCTGGATCACGTAGCCTCGAGTTTGCAGTGACAAGCCAATACCCCTGGCCACGCGCGCATACCGCACCCAACCGGTGACGCTCAGCGCAAGGATCAGGCTCCAGGTCCCAGCTCCCAAAAGACCGGCGATAACCACCGCCGCAACGAGATCCGGGAATGCCAGGAAACTGTCCGTGGTGCGCATCAATGCCCAGTCTGCCAGCTTGCCACCCAACGCAGCCACAAGACCGATCAAGGTCCCAACCCAAAGGCCAATGAGGGAAATCACAAACGCCAGCCCCAGCGACCAGCGGGCACCGTAAAGCAGACGCGACAGAATATCCCGCCCTAATGCGTCGGCGCCCAGCCAATAGTCATCGTTGGGGGGAGACAGGCGTTCTGGAATGTTGATTGCGGTTGGGTCATGGGGTGCCAGCAACGGCCCGAGAACAGCAAGAAGGAACATGGATGCTGTGATGAAAACAACGCTACGCATCGCGCGCTCCAATGCGAGGATCAATCACTCGATAGACCACATCAATCAGCAGATTGACCGTCACGAACATGAGTGCCGTCAGAACAATCACAGCCTGAACCTGTGGGAAATCACGGGCATGAATTGCAGTGACCAGAAAAGTGCCGAGACCCGGGCGTCCGAATATCACCTCGACCATGACGACCCCCTCGAGAAGGAAGGCCAGTTCCAGACCGAAGACGGTGACCACCGGAATCGCGGCATGCGGCGCAATATGGTCCCGATCAATACCCCTTGAAGACACACCGCGGCGGCGGATCGCCGGCAGAAACGGTTGGCCACGGGCCTCCAGAATGCCGGATCGAATAATCCGCGTCAGCGAAGCGGCGACACCGAGGCCAAGGGTCAGGGCCGGAAGAATGACATGTTCTGGCGTTCGCGCGCCCATGGCAGGAAGCCAGGCAAGATGAACTGCAAAAAGCAGGATCAACAACAATCCCAGCCAGTAGGCGGGGATCGCAATCCCCAAAGATGCAATGGCGATGGCAAAACGGTCGAGCCAACCCCCGGGCCGCTTGACCGCAACGATGGCCAGGGACAGCGAGATGGCCAAGCCGATGGCGAGCCCCGCAAGGGCCAATGGCAACATGTAGCTGATCGCGATGAGAAGATCGGGCCAGACCGCACGACCGGTGACCGCCGAACGCCCGAAGTCGAGTGTCAGCAACGGGCCGACCCAAGCCCTGAATGCCGTCCAGAAACCGGCGTTCAACCCGGCTTCTTCCCGCACCTGGTCAATAACATCTTCGGTCAGAAGCGCATCAAATCGTGCCATTGCAATCGCCTGTGCCGGATCTCCCGGCGCATGCCACAAAAGCGCAAAAGTTGCCAAAGCGGTCCCTGAAAGAACCACAACTGCGCGAAGGACAAAGCCCATCAGGTCTTTGATCATTCGGATAGCTCCAATGCCCCCAGCGCAATGGCCGCATCCCTGAGTTTTCGGCAATAGTCTGATCGCGGTGCCTTCGCGAATATCTCCGGGTGTGAAATCTCTTCAATCCTGCCGGACTTCAGCACTGCGATCTCATCGGCATGGGCCACCGCGTAACCCAGATCATGGGTCACAATCAGGGCGGCAAATCCCTCTTCCCGCTGCAAGTCAGCGATCAATTTCGCCGTGTGTTTCTGTGTCACGGCATCCAGCGCCGAAAGCGGTTCATCCAACAGAACCAGGGCCGGTGCTGCAATCAGCGCGCGGAAAATGGCGGCCCTTTGCGCTTGCCCAACGGAGACTTCACCGGGGCGCCTGTCGAAGATATCACGAGAGAGTTCAAGACCGTCACACAGACGTGCGATCCGTTCACTGGACGCGACTTCCTTGCATGCGGCCATGGGTTCCATCACCGAATGGTACAAGGACAATACCGGGTTAAACGCCGCCCGCGGTTCCTGCATCACCAGGGCCGGGGCACAGGATGTCACAGAGTCTCCCGCCCAGGTAATGCCTCCCTTCCATGGTTTGACGAGCCCCAGGATCGTGACGATCAGTGTTGACTTCCCGGCTCCACTCTCACCGACAACCGCCAGGGTCCTTCCAGGCGCGAGTGACAGAGAAATATCCTCGAGTGCGAATGAAGACCCATGCTTGACCGTGACCTGATCGACTCTCAGCACGGCAGCTTTATCCAGCTCCTGTGGGCGGCCAGAGACCTGGCTGCACGTGTTTGCGGGTGCTGCAAAATCTTTTCTGTTGGCGCGTGTTCCACGATCCGGCCCGCTTCCATCACCATCAGTTTCGAGACACGCCGTGCGGCAAGTCCGAGATCATGGGTGATGAGTATCATCGCCGTTTCCTTTCCCTCGAGATGCTGATCGAGCAAGTCCATGGTTGCCGCTGCGACAACCGGGTCCAGGGCCGAGCTCGGTTCATCGAGAACAATCAGTTCCGGCGATCTGATCAAGGCCATGGCGATCACAAATCTTTGCTGCATCCCGCGACTCCACCCCCATGGACGCTTTCTGAGGTCACCGTCCGCAATTTTCAATGACGTGAACAATGTGTTTTTATCAGTCGCACCTGGGGCCAGCCCCAACGCCCGCTCCGCCTCATGCCAGTGGAACCGCATGCTGCGCAAGGGATCCAGCGCTTCATCAGGGCTTTGGCACACATGGGCGACGCGGCAGCCCCGTGATCTGAGTTCATCGATCAAGACATGACCGAGCGTGGACTTGCCCGATCCAGATGCGCCAACAAGGCCAATCCGCTCACCCGGCGCAATGTCCAACGATGTCGGATGAAGGATAGTCCGGCCCGCACGCACCGCATGCAGACCGGATACAGAAAGCGTCATTCAGTAAAGGTTGTCTCGTGCGTGATCCAATAGGTCTCGGTGGGATGCACAGCATAACCCGAAAGGCCGGGCCGGGCGACATTCACCTGACTGACGTGAAAAACCGGAATCAAGGCGGCATCTGATGCGATGATCTCCTGGACTTCGTCATAAATCGCCTTGCGCCTTTTCTGATCGAAAGTCAGACGACCAGCTTCAAGAAGTTTGTCCAGTTCCGGGTTTGTGTATTTGCCGGAATTCGAACCCCCGTCCGACTTGAGGAGTGTTTCCAACACTGCGCCAGGATCACCCTGCGGTGTTGTGACCCAGGCTTGCAGGAACATGTCCGCTTCCCCCGCCGCAATCGCATCGTTGCTGGCACCCCATTCACCAACTTTGATATGGGCACGGACTCCGATCGCCGCCAGGAAAGCCTGGGTCAATTCCGCCGTGGGTAGCAGGGCGGCGCGCGAGGAATAAGTGACAATGTCGATCTCGAGCGGCTCATTGTTCATCATCCAGCTCCCACCTTCCTTGACAGCTCCGGCCATCACCAACAGTTCCTCAGCCCTGGCGGGATCATAGGTTGACGGAATATCTGCCGCCCAACCCTTGCCTTCCGGATACACGGTTCCAGCCGGAACGCCACCGACACCGGACAGCACGGCATCAACAATGCCCTGTCGATCAATGGCCATTGAGACAGCCTGGCGGATCAGCGGGTTGGTCATCGGGCCACTGACGGCATTGACTGTATAGAAATAGAGCCGAGCCGTGGGGGCCGAGAAGCCCAGAGCGCCTGTACTCTGAATACGCTCAAAATCGGTTTCGGGATAGTTGATCACCATATCGACCTCACCGGCTTCGAAGGCCAGCGCAGCTGTCGCCGGGTCGCCCGCAACAACGACGCGGATCTCTTCCAGACCTGGGGGACCAAGTCGATAATCCGGGTTGGCTTCGACGCGATAAAGCTGCTCCGGTATGGCCTCCCTGAAAACATAGGGGCCCGTCGCATTGATGGGGAAAGCCTCGGAAGGATCACCCAGAATTGCGATCCCCGGTTCGGAAAGTGTCCAGGGAAATGCCGCGTTCGGACTCTTGGTCTCGAACATGACGACGTTGTCACCCTTGGCATTCATATCTGCGAGATCCAGTAATTTTGTAATCCGTGCATTGTAGCCGGGATGCGCTTCATCCGAAATCGCCGCGATGGCCGTGACCACTGAATCTGCTGTCAACGGCGTGCCGTCATGGAACTTGACCCCGTCCAGTAAGGTCACACGCCAGGTCGTTGGAGATGACTGCTCGATTCCCGCAGCGAGACGGGGATAGAGATTCAGATCGTAGTCAATCCCCATCAGGGTTTCAGTCACGCCTGTTTGGTTCGACATCCAGCCGTTATAGCCAGCGCGCGGGTCGGGCACTTCGGCAACTGGTCCGAAACCGATTGAGATCGTGAGGCGGCCGTCCTGGGCAGATACCGGCAGAATGATACCGCACGCCAAAAGCACGCCAAAAACGAGCCGTAATATTTGGGACATAAAATTTTCCTTCAGATTAAAGAATCGGATGTGAAAGCAAGGATGATGGCATTTCAGCCTGATGCAGCGATATGAATGTCTCTTCCTGTCGTGCTCATCTTGCCCAGGGTTGCGACAAACGTGCGTGCGGACGGTTCTGATGACTCAGACCATAGGGTTTCCGACATCCATGGCCCAAATGGGGTTGGACGACTTTCCGGTGGGGCGGTTGGGTGGCCAGAATATGGCTTCCTGCACAACTTGCCCTGATCTCGATAGCTACTCATATCCCAGCTTCCAGATCCACCACAGGATCCAACACCAGGACGAGCCGATTCTCACCCGTCCCCTCGATTGGGGGTGAGCGATGCAACAGGCGGGAAGGCGGCTGTTCCGGCCACAATGTTCCCCGAAGAAGAATTGCAGAACCGGTTTGAACCGTGAATACATTTGCCGGATCATTTCCATCAGCGGACACTCCATACTGCGTCCCGGGACCTCTGTACGTGCAGAGCAGACGGGCAGTGATCGCATCGATATGAAACTTCCGACAGGCATTGGTCGTCACAACATCCAGTCGCAATCGGAGGAAGTTGGCCGGAATCAGTCTCGAGAAATGATCCGCAAGTCCCACAATGTCCTGCTGGAGCCAATTTCGTTGAGGGCCAGCCGGCAGCCCTGACATGTTGCAGAGATCGGCAACGAAATCGGCAACCGGTTCTCGTGGAACAATCTCCCGGCAGCGCGGCAGAACCTCCGGATCAATGCCATCCAGCCAGGTCTGGATATGCGGCGGGGTTTGCCGGTGCCAGACAACAGCAGCACATCCGCGTTGCAAAAAAGTGTTGAGTGATGCCGGATCTTCCGTGACATGTACGCCGATTGCCGCATCCTTTGCGGACTTCCTGATGACGTTCATGTCGCAGGCTCCACCACCCGACACGTCGGAAGTGGATCGGTAAATTCGGGCAGGTTATGTGGACCCATAGCCGCCTTGGCGGGGACAAGACATCTGTCCAGTCGTGCCTTCAATGGGGGCCAATCGATCCCTGCTCCAATAAACACGATCTCCTGGCGGCGATCGCCCCATGGTTCTTGCCAATGGGTCTCCATATAGGCACGGGACATGTCGTCCGTCGGCCTTCGCTCCTCAGGCACTGCTGCCCACCATTGACCAAGCGGCGAGACGCTGGACAGGGCACCGGCCAGCGAGAACTCAACAACCCAATCAGGTCGTGTCGATAACCAGAAACGTCCCTTGGCCCGGATGACACCCGGCAGATCCCCATTCAATAGCTCAAGAATCCGCTCAGGCACGAATGGGCGTCGCGCCCGGTAGGTGAATGAAGTGACGCCATATTCCTCGGTTTCCGGCACGTGGTCGGCAAACCCGTAGAGTTCCTTCGCCCACATCGGATGCGCATGGGCCTGCCTGAAGTCGAAGAGTCCCGTGTCAAGGATTTTCTCTGCTGCCACGGCTGATTGATTGGTCTCAATGATTTCGGCATCGGCATTGAGACTACGAATGATCTTGCGGGCAGCATCGGTCTTCGCTGATCCCGCATCCTTGACTTTGTTCAGGATCACGACATCCGTAAATTCGATCTGATCGGTCAGTAAGTGGACGATTGTACGTTCGTCCTCCTCTCCCATGGTTTCGCCACGGTCGCGAAGAAAATCATGGGACGAGAAATCGTTGAGCAAATTCACCGCATCCACAACCGTCACCATGGTATCAAGCCGCGCCACGTCGGACAGGCTGCGGCCCACCTCATCCCGAAAGTCGAAAGTCGCCGCTACCGGCAAGGGTTCAGAAATTCCGGTCGATTCAATCAGAAGGTAATCGAAGCGGCCTTCGGATGCGAGACGTCGTACCTCATCCAGCAGATCATCACGCAAGGTACAACAGATACAGCCATTTGACATCTCAACGAGAGTTTCGTCAGTACGGCTGAGCTCCGTATTTGCCCGAACCAGATCCACATCGACATTCACCTCGGACATGTCGTTGACGATCACCGCAACGCGAAGACCGTCACGGTTGCTCAAAACCTGGTTCAAAAGAGTTGTCTTGCCCGCTCCAAGAAAACCGGAAAGAACCGTGACGGGCAAACGGGAATCTGTCATAATATATTCCAGTAGACACAATGAAATTCGCGCAACCTACACGGTTACTGGATTAATGCAACAGTATTTGTTACAATTTGGGTTCCGCTTGGAGAAAAAAGATATGAAGCGCAACAGTCGCCTGTCTCTGGCCCTGCACACGCTTGGTCACATGGTGCTTGACCCGGATCGTGTGCAAACGTCTGCGGACATTGCGGCCCATGCAGGAACCAACCCCGTCGTGGTTCGCCGGGTCTTGGGGCGTCTCCGTAAAGCCGTTTGCTGACCTCAGAAAAAGGGGCTTCCGGCGGGTGGCGGCTCGCGTGCGACCCGAACAATATTACGCTCGCAGACGTATATCTCGCGTTGGACGAATGCATTTTCGTAACTGGCAAGGACGAGCATGCACCCGTATGTGCGGTCGAGCATGCGTTGCATCGCCGCATCTCACGCGTGATGACAGAAGTCGAGCAGAACCTGGTTAAACGGCTCAGCGAGACAACCATCTCCGATATCCGATGACAAGTACCAAAGGTCCGTTTTCCCCACAAGCTGCCTTGTGATAACGTAGCCGCTTCTGTTTCCACCCTGATCTCCCAGGCTGGCCATCACGCCATCAAATCGCCTGCGCACATTTCGGCACAGGGCCGGATCATTTGGCAAGGATTGATTGGCAAGGATTGACCAGCAGTCGCGTCAACGTGATGTCAATTATTGTAATAAGGGATTCGGTTCTGGAATCTCCCATGCTGAGTCATTAGTGAGTTGCCCGGCATGATGTCCAGAATTCCATCTTTTGGGGATACATCAACGTGAATTCACCGAACTCCGGCCCGATCCGGATTCATAAACCTGCTGATTTTGATGGGATGCGGGCTGCGGGACGCGTCGTTGCAACCATTCTTGATGAACTGGCAGAATGCGTACAACCAAATGTCACCACGGCGGAAATTGATGACCGCGTTATGGGGCTCATCGCGGAACATCATGTCCGTTCGGCAACCATTGGTTACCGTGGTTACAAACATGCCACATGCATTTCGGTGAACCATGTGGTCTGCCATGGAATTCCCGGCCCCAAACGTCTGCGCAATGGAGATATTCTCAATATCGATGTCACCGTTATCGTGGACGGCTGGTACGGCGATTCATCGCGCATGTATGTCGCCGGAACCCCCAAAAGAAAGGCTGACCGCCTGATCAAGGTCACCCACGATTCCCTCATGCAGGCCATCAGCAAGATCCGGCCAGGTGCGACTTTCGGTGATATCGGGGCTGCCATACAAACCCATGCAGAATCACGCACCATGTCAGTGGTCAGTGAATTCTGCGGTCACGGGATCGGACGCGAATTCCACCTTCCGCCCAATGTCCTGCATGTCGGGGAGCCGGGCACCGGACCGGTACTGCGTGAAGGCATGTTCTTCACGGTTGAGCCGATGATCAACCTCGGTCGCCCGGAGACCAAGATCCTGCATGATAACTGGACAGCGGTCACCCGCGACCGCTCACTCTCCGCCCAGTTTGAACATTCTATCGGTGTGACCCCGGATGGATACGAAATATTTACCCTCTCACCACGCGGACGTTTCTATCCTGCCAATTGGCAACCCGAAGTCACATAATGTGTCCAAGATCACCGCCGATTTCCTGCCTGACCTTTTTGAAATGACGTCAATGACAACATATGATACACCCCATATGGTGTCAAAATAACCCCCATCCATATAGAGTGGTTTGCGTGGCCAAGGATATGGGCCTCTAATTTCCTGGCTCCGGGCTGATTCCAGCACGGCGGAGCCGGTTGCATAGGGTCTCGAGCTGATCAAGATCCGTATATTTGAGCACAACTCTTCCAGAGCCCCCCTTGCCTGCCATTTCGATCCTGACCGCTGTTTTGAGAGAAGCAGACAGAGCTGCTTCGAGAATTCGCGTGTTGGCATCCTTTCGCACGCGCCGTGGACTTGAATCGTCTGGTCCGGGATTCTCGATCGCCTTTCTGACCAGTTCTTCGGTCTGTCGGACCGACAAGTTCAGGTTCACCACCTTTTGGGCCAAACAGCTCGGGTTGGGCGCAACACCCAGAGCCCGCGCGTGCCCCGCCGACAATTCATGCGCCCGCACCCGCTGCTGGACATCCTCTGGCAAATTCAGCAGACGCAGTCGGTTCGCAATAAAGCTGCGTGATTTGCCGATGACAACAGACAGATTTTCCTGCGTATGGCTGAAACGATCCATCAATTGCCGATAGGCGCGCGCCTCCTCCATCGGATTCAAGTCACTGCGCTGGATGTTTTCGATCAATCCGATTTCCAGACACTCGGCATCAGACAGGTCTCTCGAAACAACAGGAATGTCATGCAACCGGGCCTTTTGTGCCGCCCGCCAACGACGCTCGCCGGCAACGATCATCCAGCCAGCCGGATTTTCAGGATCCGGCCGCACGATCAGCGGCTGGAGAATGCCTTTCTCACGAATCGAGTTTGTCAGCTCCTCCAGTTTGTCCTGATCAAAGTCCGTGCGCGGCTGCATGGGATTAGGCCTCAGCTTTTCGATCGGGACCAACTGTTCGGACACCGCTGCCAGGTCTCCGGCTTGCGGTTGCAAATCCCCCAAAAGCGTGGATAACCCGCGCCCGAGATTTGGCTTCTGCGGTCCAGATGCTGCCATCACATCGCCTTTCTTGCTATTTCGTGTGGTTTCTCAGAATTTCATCGGCCAGTTCGCGATAGGCCGTACTCCCTGCTGACCTCGTGTCATAGTGCAGTGCCGGCAAACCGTGAGAGGGTGCCTCGCTGAGCCGAACCGCCCGGGGAATCACTGTCTTGAATACCAATTGCTGCAAATTTTGACGCGCGTCACTCTCGACCTGGCGACTCAAATTGTTCCGCCGATCAAACATCGTCAAGACAACGCCCTCCAGATGAATATGTGGATTGGCAGACTGTCTGACCTGACGCATGGAAGAAATCAGTTGAGACAATCCCTGGAGAGCGAAAAACTCTGCCTGAAGCGGCGCCAGCACGGAATGCGAAGCGACCATGGCATTCAATGTCAGCAGATTCAGTGCCGGCGGGCAATCAAACAGCACGTATGAGAATTCATCGTGCAAATCATTGTCTTCGAATAATATGTCCTTGAGCAAATTCAAGCGATCTTCCTGATTGGCCAAGGCCATCTCGAATGAGCTCAACTTGTGCGATGCCGGGACAAGTCGCAATCGTTTCTGACTCGTCTCGCGGAACGAATCAGGCAAGGAAACCTCGCCGGAAATCACATCATGAATGGTGAACGTGCGATCGGTCACATCGCAACCCAATCCCGTTGACGCGTTTCCCTGCGGGTCGAGATCAATAAGCAAGGTCTCAAGCCCACGTTCGGCAAAAGCGGCACCGAGATTGATCGCCGTTGTCGTTTTGCCCACACCGCCCTTTTGATTGGCAACAGCCATCATCCGTGGTCGCAACATCGGTCGGCCTGCTGTCATCGAATCAGATTCTTCCGTCACGTCATGTTCTCCGCAGAACGAGAATCGCCGCTTCAGGGTCGGTTAAACTGGTCACTTCCTTCACATCAAAGAACCCTTTTGTCGATCCCAGCGCATCAATTTCATTGGCACGGTTTCGCCCTTTGGGAAAGATCATGACACCGTCATGCGAGACATGCGGAATCGCCAGTGTCAGGAGCGCTTTCAACGGAGCCACTGCCCGTGCCGTCACTGCGTCTGCATTTTGCGGCTCTGCATCTTCACAGCGCATCTCCAACAATTCAACCTCGACACCCGTCTCGCGAATGACACGGCGCAGAAATTCACACTTCCTGGATCCAGGCTCAATGAGGGTGAAACGCGGAGCCAGAGAATTGTCGGTCGCCAAGATAGCCAGAACCAAACCGGGAAACCCCGCACCCGAGCCGATATCCAACCAATGTGTCGCCTTCGGTGCACAATTCATCAGCTGGGCAGAATCAAGAAAATGCCGATTCCAGAGTTGGGGAATGGTCGATTCTGCAATGAGACCGGCATGCCGATTCCAACGAAGGAGCAGACTTTCAAAGACGGCAAGTCGTTCGAATGTTTCACGTGAAACATTTTTCAACCATCTCTCGACTGACAGCGTGCTGCCCTGCTTGTGCGCTAAGCTGCGTCCTGACATTCCGCGCGTCTATCCGCAGCCAGCAGGAGCGCCAGCGCCGCGGGGGTCATCCCCTCTATGCGCCTTGCCTGGCCAAGGGTGTGCGGCCGTATGCAGCCGAGTTTTTCCTTGATCTCGGACGACAAGCCCTTGATGGTTCGATAGTCCAGACCCGGAGACAGGCGCCGATTCTCTTCGCGCTGCAAGTTTTCAACATCACGTCGTTGACGTTCCAGATAGTTGGTATAAATCGCTTCACGCTCAAGCTGCAACGCGATTTGATCAGGAATTTGTTTGAGCTCCGGCCAGATCCGGCAAAGCGCATCGTGTGCAAAATCACCGGTTTCAAGCAGTTCGAGACCAGTGCGGCGCTTTGATTTTCCGAGGTGGATGTCGTGTTTCTCCGCGTCAGCGGGAGACAATGAAACAGATTCGAGAAACCGCCGCCCTTTTTCAATATGGTCAATCTTGTGCTCGAGATGAGTCAGCCTCTCATTGCTGACAATGCCTAACTCATATCCGAAACGTGTCAGACGTTGGTCGGCATTGTCAGCGCGCAGTGACAGGCGAAATTCAGCCCGGGAGGTAAACATACGGTAGGGTTCAGTGACGCCCTTGGTCACGAGATCATCAATCATCACGCCAATATAGGACTGTGCTCGCGAAAACTCTGCCGCTGGAAGTCCCGTTGCCTGACGCGCCGCATTGAGTCCGGCCACGAGACCTTGACCGGCCGCCTCTTCATAACCCGTGGTTCCATTGATCTGGCCCGCCAGAAACAAGCCGCCAATCGATTTCAGTTCCAAGGATGGTTTCAGCGATCTCGGATCGACATAATCATACTCGATCGCATAGCCGGGTTGAAGAATTCGTGCCTTTTCCAACCCTGGAATCGTGCACACAAAATCAGCCTGGATAGGAGCGGGAAGAGATGTGGATATTCCGTTCGGGTAAACCGTATGATCATCCAAACCCTCGGGTTCCAAGAAAATCTGGTGTGAGGATTTTCCGGAAAACCGCACGATCTTGTCTTCGATGGAGGGACAATATCGCGGCCCTGCACTGTCAAAATGACCTCCATAGATCGCAGAATATTCGAGATTCCGGCGAATAATATCATGTGTCGCATCACAGGTTTGGGTGATTGCGCAATCGACCTGTGACACCACCGGCGTATCTGCCAGGAATGATAACATCGCTGGTTTGGCATCGCCGGGCTGCTTTTCCAGGCGGCTCCAATCTACACTGTTCCCGTCAAGGCGCGGCGGCGTCCCGGTCTTCAAACGACCGAGATCCAGCCCAAAAGACTCCATGCTTTCGGCCAACTTGACACTGGCAGGATCTCCGGCCCGCCCGGCTTCTCTCGACTCGTTGCCCAGCCGGATTTTACCCCGCAAGAATGTCCCCGTCGTCAGCACAACAGAAGCGGCAGAAATTCTGCTGCCGTCTTTCAGGATCACGCCGGTCACATTTGCGTTCCGTACGCTGAAATCGGCAACTTCTCCCTCGATCAATGACAATTGCGGATGATCGGCAACAATCCGCTGGACAGCCGCGCCGTAGAGTTTGCGGTCCATCTGGGCGCGCGGCCCCTGAACAGCCGGGCCTTTACTGCGATTGAGCAAACGATATTGAATCCCGGCCTGGTCAGCCGCACGTGCCATGACCCCATCGAGCGCGTCAACTTCGCGAACAAGATGACCTTTTCCGACACCGCCAATCGCCGGATTGCATGACATCGCCCCAATCTGATCAAGGCGCATTGTCACCAGAACCGTCTTCGCTCCGGCCCGTGCAGCGGCACAAGCAGCCTCGACTCCGGCATGACCACCACCAATCACAATGACTTCAAAATCAAAATGTTTCACGTGAAACAATCCTTCTCGGATCTCGGCGCGCCTTGGGTTTGATCTTTCATTGCGCGTTGTTCGCGGAGACCTAACGGTTATTTACCGATACAAAAACCGGAAAAGATCTCCTCGAGCACGTCTTCTATATCGATGCGTCCGGTCAGCGATTCTAGCGAACGAATTGCATAGCGCAAGTCCTCGGCGACCAGTTCGCTCCGCGAGCCCTCCCGCAGGTGATCGAGGGCCACCAGAAGAATTTCATGGCTGGATTCAATCGCTCTGCGGTGACGTACATGTGTAGCGGTCGCTGCCGTCCGCGAGCGCTTTGTTAATTCACCAGTAATCGAATCAATCAAGGCGTCAACACCGTCGCCGGTGATTCCAGACACACCGTCAGCAGGCGGTGACTGCGCAAGATCTGCCTTGCAGGAACGGATGAGATCGCCGTCCTGATAGACGGGTGCATGCGCGGGAATTCCAAGATTGTCGACAAGATATAGGCGCAAATCAGCCGATGCACCGCGTTCGCGCGCACGTTCGATGCCGAGCAACTCCAGCGGATCAGCGGTCTCTTGAATCCCGGCAAGATCCAGCAAGGTAACCGGCAACCCAGCCAAATCCATGCGCACTTCAACCACATCGCGCGTGGTGCCCGCTCTTTCAGATGTAATGGCCGCTTCTCTCCCTGCGAGAAAGTTCAACAGGGTTGACTTACCGACATTTGGCCGTCCGATGATTGCAACTTCAAATCCTTCACGAATTCTCTCGGCTGCCTTGACGCCTTGAATTTCGTCCCGGAGTTCGTCCACAAGATCAGTCAGCGAAACGAGCAATTCATCAAGAATATTTGACGGCAGTTCCTCGTCTGAAAAATCAAGCGTCACCTCGATCAGTGAGGCACATTTGATAAGACCGGACCGCCAACGTTCAGTCTGGCGCCCCAAGGCGCCACTCAAGAGCCGCAGAGCCTGAACGCGCTGGGCTTCTGTTTCAGCTGCAATCAGGTCAGAAAGGCCTTCGACTTCTGACAGGTCCATGCGGCCATTCAGAAAGGCCTGTAAAGTGAATTCTCCGGGGTTGGCAAAGCGGAGATTTTCCATCGCGCCCAAGGCTTCAAGAATTGCGTTGACTGTCGCCACTCCACCATGGACATGCAACTCCAGCGTATCCTCACCGGTGTAGCTCGTGCCTTTGGGCAGATAGACAACCAACGCCGTGTCGAGATGACGGCTGTCATCTCGACAGAGTTTTCTCAGGGAAATCTTTTTTGGTGGTGGTAACGGGATTGAAAATGCTGGTGCCACTGATGTCGCACAGGGACCGGAGATACGTATGACCGCCACTCCGGCTTTTCCCGGGGCTGATGACAATGCGAAGATTGTGTCCATATTCAGAATACGGCAAAATTCTTGCACTCACCGCATGAGAGGAATCAATTCTTCATCGAGTTGAAGAAATCCTCGTTGGTCTTCGTGGCCTTGATCTTGGGCAGCAGGAATTCGATCGCTTCTGTTGTCCCCATTGGGTTGAGTATGCGCCGAAGAATATACATCTTGTGCAATTCCTGCTTGTCAACCAACAGATCCTCTTTTCGTGTTCCCGACTTGATAATATCGATCGCCGGAAACAGTCTCTTGTCGGCGATTTTCCGGTCGAGCACGATCTCGGAATTACCCGTTCCCTTGAACTCTTCAAAAATCACTTCGTCCATACGGCTTCCGGTGTCGATCAGAGCGGTTGCGATAATTGTCAGGGAGCCACCTTCTTCGATATTGCGAGCCGCCCCAAAAAACCTCTTGGGTCGCTGCAAGGCATTGGCATCGACGCCTCCACTCAGAACCTTGCCCGACGAAGGCACGACAGCGTTAAAGGCGCGGCCCAGACGCGTAATGGAATCAAGAAGGATGACCACATCGCGCTTGTTTTCAACCAACCGTTTGGCCTTCTCAATCACCATTTCCGAAACTTCGACATGCCGCTCTGCTCTTTCATCAAAGGTTGACGCGATCACTTCTCCCTTCACGCTACGTTGCATGTCGGTCACTTCTTCCGGTCGCTCATCAATCAGAAGAACAATTAAAAAACATTCGGGGTGATTTTCAGAAATAGAATGGGCAATATTCTGCAACAGAACGGTTTTTCCGGTGCGTGGTGGAGCGACAATCAAGGCTCTTTGTCCTTTTCCGAGTGGGGACACCAGGTCAATGACCCGCGCTGACCAATCCTGAACATTCGGCTTGTCAACTTCCATTTTCAACCGCTCGTCGGGATAAAGCGGCGTCAGATTATCAAACGCGACCAGATGCCGCGCGGCATCTGGCTTGAGGAAATTGATCTCCGAGACTCCCTCAAGGCTAAAATATCGTTCTTCCTTGACCTGTTGCTCGCCACGGTTGGGTGCCGTGATGAAACCACCAACGGTCGCGCCCGTCCGCAAACCGAATTTGCGAATAACGCTTGGATGCATATAAATGTCATCAGGTCCTGGAAGATAATTCGATTCCGGAGCCCGTAGCATTCCAAACCCGTCGGGCAGGATCTTGGCCACACCGTCACCGTAGGTTTCCCACCCATCCTGGGCACGGACGCGCATGATTTCATACATCATGGCCCCCTTGTCCATGGATGATGCGCCCTCAATTTCCAGTTCTTCCGCCATATCCACGAGCTGTTTCGGCTTCATGGACTTGAGTTCAGAAAGTGAAATCCTTCCTTCGGACATTCTGCTCACCTTTACTTTGCGGAAAATCCCGGTACGGGCATCCAATTCATGATTTTGGGGGAAATTAATCTGACCAACCGAGCCAGTGATCGCTCGTTAATACTGGAATCACTCAGCGTCAAGCAGAAAGCCACCAGAAAGCTGTGATGGCCAACGTATCAGGATAACGGGACTGTGTCTCAGTTATCACTTTCGCTCTTTGATGGAATATAGCGGCCAACCCAGGCTGCGATGACCGATGCCGCGTATTGGGCATCTTCTTGCCGCGTGATCAAATGGTCGGCCTTGTCGAGAGCCACGAAGGACTTGGGATGTTTGGCCGCGGCAAATATTTCAGCGGCATTCTCAATGCCAACGGTTGCATCCAGAGGCGCATGCAGGATCAGCAGGGCACGGCGCAAATTTGCGATCGCCGGTTTGAGCGCGGCGCTGTCAATGTCATCAACAAACTGTTTCCTGATTCTGAAATATCGCCCACCAAGATTGACCTCTGCTTCACCCTCAGATTTGATCTTGTGAAGATTCTTGCCAAAATGATGGGCAACATGCGCGGGGTCTGCCGGTGCCCCGATGGTAACGACAGCCTTTACCGAATTAATATTGCCAGCGGCCTTCAGAACCGCTGCACCGCCAAGAGAATGGCCAATGATGATCGAAGGCGCCAGCCCCATGCTTTCAAGATGCCTTGCAGCATATTCGAGGTCGGTAACATTCGATGTGAAATTGGTATTTTCAAATTCTCCCTCGGAATGTCCGAGACCGGAAAAATCAAACCGGAGAACGGCGATTCCAAGTCCAGACAATGCCTCCGCTATGCGCCGCGCCGCTGGAATGTCCTTTGAACAGGTAAAGCAATGTGCGAACAAAGCTGTTGTCCTGGGCATCGTGTCGGGCCGATCAAGCCGCGCCGATAGGTTGTCGCCTGCATGACCACGAAAAACCAAGCGCTCAGTCGTCATCTCTCGCTCCTATACCGATTTTGCATGTGTCATCATCAAGATCCAGGACCACCAGTGCCTCGGTCATGCTGTCATGAGAATGTGTGGATGCAAATGCTGCGGGTGGGTCATCGTAGGACTTGTGTTCAATCTTCATCATGACTTCAGAAGGGTCTGACAATGACCATCACCACGATCACCAACATCAGGACCGTTGGGACTTCATTCATCTTGCGAAAGTGTTTTGCCGTAACTTGACATGTCCCGGCCAGCAATTCATGGCGGCGACCGGCCAACCACATGTGAAACCAGGTCATCGCAAGGACCGCAGCAACCTTCACATATATCCATACGGCACCCCAGTCCACGGTTCCGGGAACCATCAACAAAAGCAATCCAAATAGCCAGCTCAAAATCATTGCCGGGGTTGCGATGATCTGCAACAGTCGGCGTTCCATCACCGTAAAGAGATCATGCGAAACAGACTGCCCTCCTCCGGACTCCGTATGATAGACATAGAGCCGCGGCAAATAAAAGAGAGCGGCCATCCAGGAAATGACCGAGATAATATGACCGGCTTTTATCCAAAGATAGATTGGTTCGAGCAAACCCAGCAATTTAAAAACCTTTGGCGATAGGGAAGACAACAAATAAGAAAGAATAATAAAAAAAGAAAGTGATTGATGTTGGGGCTTGAGAAATCAGTGGAAACTTCACAGGATCAAGCAGAGTGTGTCCCAGACCAACCAAATTCAAAGGTGACTATACATTTGATTTCAAGTAGATTTTAAAGGCTTTCGTGAGGATTGCATATGAATTTCGAATTTGTAAGAGGCCAATGTATGTTCTTGTTGATTGCGCAGTGAAAATTGTTGATGATCACTTGTGAGTGAAATCTTTCAAAGGATGTTGAGGATTTCAGAATGAGTTATCCACAGGGTTATTAATGTGACAGCGTCAGTTGTCCTGGCCTCCGCTTCACCGATCCGGAAAAGACTTCTGGAGGCAGCGGGCGTTATTCTGGATGTTCGTCCAGCAATGATCGATGAAGAGACCGTACGACAGTCTTTGCAGGCGGAAAATGTCACATCCATGGAAATGGCAACATCATTGGCCGAGCTCAAAGCGCGGCGTATCTCCCGTTCATCTGACCAGCATCTCACGATTGGTTGTGATCAGATACTGGAGTTTGAAGGTGAGATCTGTTCGAAATCCAGGCGGCATGAAGATGCGCGTTTGTTGTTGAGAAGACTGCGTGGCAAGAGCCATTCCCTGTATGCCGCAGCGGTTATTTGTGAACAGGGAACACCTGTCTGGAGAAGCGTTTCCAGCGCCAGGGTGACAATGAGATCTTATTCGGACGCGTATCTTGAATCATATTTGCACCGTGGCGGGGAGAATCTACGGGGCAGTGTGGGTTGTTATCACATCGAGGAAGAAGGTATCCGGATGATTGCAGAATTGTCAGGTGACATTTATGCAGTTTATGGACTGCCGATGATCGCATTGCTTGGCTATCTGATCGATAGGGGAATCTTGGACAGCTGATGAAAGACGTCAAGTCAAAACCACCGGCATTGGTCGGAGTTATTGGTCAACCCATTGGGCATTCACTGTCACCGGCAATACACAGCTATTGGATGCGAAAGCACGGCATCAAGGGATACTATATTCCCATAGAGATTGCCCGTGAGAATCTCGCGGAAGCGATCAAGGCATTGCCCAAGATGAATTTCCGGGGCGTCAATATCACATTACCGCATAAGGAATCCATACTGCATTCCTGTGACTCGGTGTCTGACGAAGCAGCATTGACGGGCGCGGTGAATACCCTGACTATTTCTGAAAGCGGCAGGATTCATGGAGACAATACCGACGGGTTTGGGTTCCTGGAGAGTCTCACAGAAGGTCGGCCAGGATGGCAGGCGGATGCCGCACCCATCCTGGTTCTGGGTGCTGGCGGGGCTGCGCGGGGTGTTATCCATGCACTGATTGCGGCTGGCGCCGAGGAAATTCACGTCGCCAACAGGACACGGGAGAAAGCGGATTCAATACGGAGTGACTTCGGAGTCCGGGTGATGGGCCATGGTATGGACTCGATCGCCAAGCTGGTTGCTAAGATGGGGACTGTCATCAATACGACATCGTTGGGGATGACGGGCAAGCCGCCTGTACTTTTCCCATATGCGAGTCTCAAAGAGAATACGGTTGTTTTGGACCTTGTCTATACGCCGCTCGAGACAGAATTCATCCAGCAATCCAGAGCACGGAACTGTATCACGATCGACGGTCTCGGGATGCTCCTTCATCAGGCAGCCCACTCTTTCAACCATTGGTTCAATGTCAAACCTGAAGTGACCCAGTCGCTACGTCACTCGATTGTTGGCGAATGATCAGGCACCTTTTCTGTTTGGGTTTGACAGGATCAATCGGGATGGGAAAGTCGACGGCGGGGGCGGTCTTCTCGTCTCTCGATATTCCGGTCTGGGATGCCGATCAGGCGGTTGCCAGGATATATTCGTCCGGTGACCGCGGGAGCCACGCTCTGGCGGCGATTGTTCCAGAGGCTGTGCCGGACCCGAAAGGTCCAGTCTGCAAGGAAAAACTGAAGGAAAAATTGGCGCAGGAACCTGACCTGCTTCGGGAAATTGAAGAGGCGGTCCATCCGCTGGTGCACCATGACAGGCAGCGGTTCTTGGAACAGGCAGCCGAGACGGGTTCAGACCTTGTTGTTTGCGAAGTTCCCCTGTTGTTTGAGTCGGGGTCGGAGGCGGAGTTTGATGCTGTCGCAGTGGTTTCCACTTCCGTTGCGCAACAGGAGAGTCGGGTCATGCGCCGTGCGGGGATGACACGGGAGCAGTTCAGAACATTCCGTGATCGACAACTGTCGGATGCGGAAAAACGCCGGCGTGCGGATTACGTGATCCGATCTTGTGATATCCAGACAATGCGCAGTGATATCACAACTTTAGTCAGAAAAATCAGGGAATTAACCGGATGACTATCATTGCACTCGATGTGGAAACGACTGGCCTGAAACCGGAGGAAGGTCACCGGATTGTGGAAATCGGAATGGTCGAACTCGACGAAAGACAGCTCCAGCGCACCGGCCGGCTTTTGCACAAATATGTGAATCCAGAATGCCCCATGTCGGATGGAGCTTATGAAGTTCATGGACTGGGCGATGACTTCCTGAAGGACAAGCCGGTTTTTTCCGAGATTGCCGAAGAACTGCTGGAGTTTGTTGGCGATTGTTCGCTGCTGGCGCATAATGCGATGTTTGATCTCGGCTTTTTGAATGCCGAACTCGCAGCGGCCGGCTTTGAGAAATTTCACCCGAACCGGATTCATGACTCACTTCGGTTGGCACGTGAGGAACTTCCGCAACTCACACGATTCAGCCTCGATGCACTGTGCCGACATTTCAAGATCGATAATTCAGGTCGGGAAAAACATGGTGCACTGCTTGATGCAGAGCTTCTTGCTGATGTCTATTTTTGCCTGTTGGGCGGCAATCAAGATCTGTTCACGCAGTTTGACAATCAGATTCACGAAATCGAGAACCAGGCGGGGGCGAAAAGAGCAACAGCGGTCCAGCGACCTGCAACCTTGGCACCGTTACTCACCGAGGAAGAGGACATCGCGCATCGAGAAGCCATCAAACAGCTCGGCGAGGATGCGTTGTGGAATCGCTGGCTGTGAGATCCGCGCAGTCCGCTTCCATGGTGATTCAGAAGGCGGCACAAGATCTTCTGAATCCGATGAGACCATCCCGTGACCGAGAGCCGGCTTTCCGGGGTCAGGTGTTCGTGGACTGGCTTGATAAACGCGCTTCGCGAACCTTCTTTTCATAAAGTTCAGTGAAGTTGATCAATTGCAGCTGGTGTGGCGGAAAACCACCATCGCCCGTCATGTCGGCGACGATCCGTCGCAGAAACGGGAACATCAGCTGTGGACCCTGCGTCAACAGAAAAGGGCGGATCTTGGCTTCCGGCAGATTGTCGACGGCGAACATGGCGCAATATTCGATGTCCAGCAGATAGATGCTCTTGTCTTCTGACTTGGCTTCAAGATTCATGCTGATGATGACTTGAAAAAGCCCCTGCCCATCGTCAGTTTTTCCCTGTCGCGCCAAGTCAACCTTCATCGTGAGGTCATGATTGAGCTTTCCCACGCCGGGACCCGTTATCCTGTCGCCCCGCTGCGCAGCGAAATTTTCAAAAGACAAGTCGCGGATGAACATCGTGAGAATAGAGACACGAAAGCGAAAGTCCTCGGCAGTTGTTCGGCCGTTACTCTTTTCTTTTTCCATGATGACACCCGCGCAACCGCATGTCAGTTGGATATGGCATCCCAAATTTTGAGTTCAAGTCCAGAATTCAGTGACATGTCCGGCTCAGCCACAACTTTCACCTTTGCCCTTGCAGGCCAGTTGGTAAACGAGATTTGCAGTTGCAAAATCACCGAGTGCGATGCCACGAAAAGCGAAAGCGGCGGGACGGCGACCCTGGTCAACCTGCCCGGTCACCAACCCAACCAGGTCACCAGCAATGGTTTGGTGACGCAATAACGGGCGTTCGGCGGTCCTTTCCTGTTCCAGATCATCGACAACAAGAGTTTTGAAAATATGAAGACTATCGGGCTTCCAGGGAATACACAGGTCAGTGATCGTAGCGAAGGCGGTGGGTTTCATCCATCGTGCGTTCAGGAACGGGGTGACGGAATAGTCGAGCGTAATTGAGGTGACGACGATATCGGCTGCTCTGAGGGTTTCTTCGGCGTCTGTTGCACGGGCAGAGATCCCGAGTTGACGTGCTTTTGCACAAAATTCTTCCTCCGCGGCCCGGGTCCGGCTGCAAACCAGGACATGTCGAACTGGAAAAAACCCGATCAATGCAGCAAGATGGCTGTGTGCCTGAACGCCGCAACCAATGAAACCGATGGTCTGCGATTGTGGTTCAGCCAAATGTCGTGCCGCGATTACCGAGAGCGCGGCGGTGCGCTGTGCCGTGATCCAATTGGCATCCATCACGGCTTTCAGGAGCCCGGTTTTGGCGTCGAGCAGCAGGATTGCCCCGTTAATTCTTGGCAGGTTGCGATCAGGATTGTCAGGGATAACGCTCACCGTCTTGAGGATTGTCACTGCCTCGTCGCTGGCGAGGGTTGACATCACATAGCGCCCCTGTCCCGGTAGCAGCGCAGATTTGGGCGCCACATGGATTCGCCCTTTGGCCTTGGCAACCAACGCAGCTTCGATGGCATCCACCAGCCTCGAGGGTGAAATCTTTAACGCGGCAATGTCCTTGTCAGAGATAAAGATATGATCATCTCGGTTAGAATTTGAATTCATTTGAGCACCGTTTGAGGCCGGAATGTTGCGAGGCATTGCCGATCCTTGTCTACACGGCTCCATATTGACATGCATCTCACAAGTCGCCTTGTGCAATGCAATAAATCACCACTTCTGTTTGGCGGGCGGGGAAATTGACCGAGACATTTCAGCATGATAGGTGCGACGGCGTTCAAAGAGCGGGAATCATGGAGATCTTCAAGGGTTTTCCATAAAGGCAAGGGGGTCATGGTGTTTGGAGAAATATGGGATTTCCATCAGCAAACACGATGATCTGAGACAACAGTGCGAAATCGAGGTGATCGATCCTATAGCCTTCCTTGTCTGGTCAGTGACAACGCGAAGATCGAAATCTGCCCCGTTTGTTGAGACAAGATCTTAAGGAATTCCAACTACGAGGTACGCTCATGAAATCGTTGAATCGATTGTGCACCATGATGATGGGCGCAATGACCCTGGCCATCGGACCGCTGGCCGCGGATTCAGAGGCGCTGGTTGTTTCCTGGTGGGGCTTCAATGGCGAAAAACTCAACGAGTTTGTTGTCCAGCCCTTTCAGGAACAGTGCGATTGTGAATTGATTTTCGAGACCGGAAATAATGCCGATCGATTGAACAAGGTCAAGATCCGCGGTGGGTCCGGTGTTGATGTCATCTATCTGACCGACAGTTTTTCTCAGCAGGGAATCGAGGATGGTCTCTTTCAACCCATTGATCGCACAAAAGTGCCAAATATCGAAGGACTTCATACTCTCGCACAATCACCGCAAGGAGAATATGGGCCCGCCTACACGATTGGCCGGGTCGGCATTGTTTATGATGGTGCCGGGTTGGACACACCGATAACCGCGTGGAACGATTTGTGGCGTGAGTCTTTGGCAGGATCCATCTCCCTTCCCGGAATCACCACAACGGCAGGACCAATGGTTGTCATGATTGCCGGAGAAAAAGCGGGGGTCAGTGCTTTTGATGATCCAGACGCGGCCTTTGAGCAACTCGCTGACCTCAAGTCCAATGTGGTCAAAAATTATATGACCGGGTCGGAAATGATCAATCTTTTCTCGACTGGTGAAACAACGGTTTCGCTTGCACAGGATTTTGCTTTGGGCAGATTGCAGGATGCCGTTCCAACCATCGTCTGGGCTGACCTCGAGGACGGTGATATTGCGACACTCAATACGGTTAATATTCCTGTTGGGGCAGAGAATGTGGAGCGTGCACACGAGTTTATCAACTTCATTCTTGACCCGGCGCGGCAGAAAATTCTGGCTGAGAATGGCGTGGATGCGCCGGTGCACGCCGATGTCGTCTTGTCGGAAAGTGTGGCTGCTCAATGGACCTACGGGAATGAGATGTTGTCAAGTCTCAAGCGGGTCGATTACGGCGCAATGAATGAAGCCAAACCGGATTGGATCGATCGCTGGAACGAACTTTTTGGTGGCTGACGACGCGATTATCATCAGGTTATTTCTGCAGGTTGCAAGTCGCCTCTACCTTCTGCCTGCAGGTCGATTGGATTCCACGTGATCAGATGGGTGACAGGTTGGATCTTGTCGGCACCGGCAACGACACTGGTTCTGGTCTTCCTGCTGTTGCCGGTTGGCGCAACTGTCCTCGCGACATTGACAACCGCCGAGGGCGTTCTCGCATCATACGGTGAATTTCTTCAGAGTGGTTTCCGGCGTACAGTTTTGTGGCGTACGCTGGAAATTGCGCTCCTGACAACCGGCTTCTCCCTGATCATCGGCTTCTTCACGGCATATGTGGTGTCGCGTGCATCCCCTCGCTGGCGCTCGATTCTGATAATTGCCGCAGTCTTTCCCCTGCTGACCGGCGTCGTCGTTCGGTCCTTCGCATTCCTGATCCTCCTGGGGCGCAATGGCATTGTCAACAGGTTCATGGTCTGGTTGGGCGTCGATGGGGCGCCGTATTCCCTGCTCTTTACCGAGGGGGCGGTCATCGTGGCCATGGTCTATCTGTTTGTACCATTGATGATTTTGACTCTCGTCGGTGTCCTTGAGAATATTCCCGACGATGTCATCGAGGCAGCGGCATCGTTGGGTGCGACGCCAGCGCAGGTGTTTCGACAAGTGATTTTTCCGCTCGCCGTCCCTGGACTGATCGTCGGGGCGGTGCTCGTGTTCACGGGATCCTTCACGGCTTATGCCACGCCACAACTTGTTGGCGGCGAACGCGTGATGGTGATGGGGACATTTCTGCATCAGCAGGCGATGGTCGCTTTTGACTGGGATAGTGCTGCGACCATTGCTGCGATCATGGTGGCTGTCACTCTCGCTGTCGTCCTGGTGATGACGCGCATGGCCCGCCGTCTCAATCCGCTTGCATCATGATTCGCCGCCTGTCCCCGCCACTGATTGGTTTCGCAGTCCTTGTCTACATCTTTCTGATGGGGCCACTCATCATCGTCATCGGTGCGTCGCTTTCGGACACCACATTCCTGACGTTTCCGCCTCAGGGTCTCTCGTTGCGATGGTTCGATCGGATTTTTGAAATGGCAGCGTTCCGGCGCACGATGGTCACCAGTTTCCAGGTTGCGATGTTGGCTACGTGTTTTGCTCTTCTCGTCGGAATTCCGGCCGCCTATGCCCTCAATCGCTATCGTATCCAATTGCCGGGATGGCTATCAACGCTTTTCGTCCTACCCGTACTCGTGCCGGAAATTGTCCTGGGATTTTCGCTGCTGCGTTCGGTGCAGGTGGGAGCAGGTCTACCCGTATTTTCCGCCCTGTTGATCGGTCATACATTGCTTGTCCTGCCCTATTGTGTACGGGTGATTTCGGCAAGTTTGTCGGCATTCGACTTTTCGATCGAAGAAGCTGCGATCAGTCTTGGTACGCCGCCCTGGCAGGCGTTTTTTGTCGTCGTGCTTCCCAACATCCGCTCCGGCGTCATCGCCGCCTTTATTCTGGCCTTCATTACCTCGATCAATGATGTCTCTGTCGCACTCTTTCTGACGGGTCCGGGTCTTTCCACCCTGCCCATTCAGATCTTGGCACATGTGGAGCAGTTCTTTGATCCTGTTGTGGCTTCGGTTTCTGTTTTGCTGATGGTGCTGACTGTTGCTGTCATGGCAATCGTCGAGCGTACCTTGGGTCTGACCTTCCTGACGCGGTAGGATCTTTTGGCACCCGCTCTCTCGTTATCCCACGTCTCTGCCCATTACGGTGCGACAAGGATTCTTGATGATCTTTCATTGCATGTTGATGGCGGCGAACTCGTTTCCCTTCTGGGCGCTTCCGGATGCGGCAAGACAACCACATTGCGGGTGATTGCGGGGTTTCTCCCGGCCACCACCGGCACCATTACTCTCGGCGGGACGGATCTGACCCGGTTGCCTGCCCATCGCCGCAATATCGGGATCGTGTTTCAGAATTATGCGCTGTTTCCGCATCTCACGGTCCGGGACAATGTTGCATTCGGCCTCAAGCAGCGCGGAATGGTGGCCGCGACTCGTGCACGTGAGGCCGCAGAAATTCTCAAAATCGTGGGGCTGGCAGATTTTTCTGATCGATTCCCCGCGGCCTTGTCGGGAGGCCAGCGGCAGCGTGTGGCGCTTGCGCGTGCCCTGGTGGTTCGCCCACCCCTTCTCATGTTTGACGAGCCCCTTTCCAATCTGGACGCCAAGCTGCGCATTGATATGCGCGTGGAAATCCGTCAACTGCAACAATCCAACGGGACCACAGCCGTCTTTGTAACCCATGATCAAGAGGAAGCCTTCTCGATTTCGGATCGTGTTGCGATCATGGATTCTGGGCGTATCCATCAATTTGACACACCCGAAACTCTTTACCAGCGCCCGGCAGATCCATTTGTTGCCCGATTTGTTGGCTTCGTCAATCTCGTGTCTTTGCAGGTCAGTCAACGCAATGGGGCCATCGTGACAACGCAAGGGCCGGGCGGTTACCGACTTCTCCTTGACCAGGATCGACTGGGACCCATTCCAGACCGTTTCATGTTGGCTGCCCGCCCGGATGGGTTGCGCATAAGTGATGCGGACATCGACGAGGGAATTCCGGCAACGGTCGGGATCAGGACCTATCTCGGGCGCACTTATCACTACCAGGTCGAAACTGCGTCGGGCCCGCTGACAGCGGCCGGTTCGCTGAGTGATCCGCTGGGTGCTGGCCACCATGTCCGGTTGATTCCGGATCTCGATCAGTGCTGTATCCTGCCGGACAAAGAGTCCACATGACCACGATCATCCAAAATGCACTGCTTCTGCCATGCGAACGGGATCTGTCAGTGATCGATCCGGGTTTTGTCATGATCAAGAAAGACAGGATTTCTGCCATCGGTGCCGGACCGGGGCCCGACGATCCCGAAGCCACGGTGATTGATGCCGGCGGGGATCTTGTCATGCCGGGTATGATCAATCCGCACGCGCATTTGCCGATGACCCTTTTTCGTGGTCTTGGTGAAGATGTTGACGATCGATTGTTTCGTTATGTCTTGCCGATGGAGCGCAAGTTTGTAACGCCGCGGATGGTCCGGATAGGCACGTCACTGGCCGCATGGGAGTCTATCCGCGCGGGTGTCACCACCGTTGCTGACATGTACTATTATGAAAGCGAGGTTGGAAAGATATTGGATACAGCGGGTTTGCGGGGAGTCGTCGGTCAAACAATAGCGGATTTCAACCCACCTGACCATCGCACAATTGATGAGGGATTCGACCTGATCGAGACTCTTGTTGAGACCTTCAGGGACCATGACAGGATTATACCGTCCATGGCTCCGCATGCCCCTTACTCCACCGGGCCTTCGGTCATGAAGCGCATCGCGGCCTGGGCAGACGATCATCCCGACATACCCATTCAGATCCATCTCGCGGAAATGGATTCCGAAATGGATTGGGCACAGTCAATCCATGGATGCCGCCCCGTCGATCTGGTTGATCGTTCGGGTCTTCTGCGCAAGGGTCTTGTCGCCGCGCATTGTCTGCACGTCAACGAGTCAGAGATTCTGCGCATGGCTGAGGCTGGAATAGGCGTTGCGCACAATGCCCGTTCCAATGCCAAGGCCGGGCGTGGCATTGCACCCGTTGAGGATATGCGTCGCAGCGGAATTCCTGTGGGCATTGCCACTGATGGACCCATGAGCGGCAACACGTTGGACCTCTTTTCCCAGTTTGCAGCCGTATCGATGTTTGCCAAACTGCGTGGGAAAAGCCGTCAACCGATGCCCGCCCGGGACATCATCCGAATGGCAACATACGAGGGCGCAGAGGCGCTTGGTCTGGGTGAGATGATCGGTTCGCTGACGCCGGGAAAACAAGCCGATCTGATACGCATTTCAATGGCATCTGCGCGTTTGCAGCCGATTTATGATCCCTATGCCGCACTGGTCTTTGCCGCAACATCCGACGATGTTACAGATGTGATGGTCGCCGGATGCTGGTTGATGCGCGATCGCGAGATCCTGACTCTCGACACCAAAAAGGCGCGACGCGATGCCGGGCAGATGGCACAAGAATTCAAGGCGGAAATGGCTCGAATCGATCAATAAAGCCATCCAGGTTCAGGGTCTTTGCTGTAAACTCCAGTATAATCGATCGATCCTTCCCCTCAATGCAGGTTATCTCTCTGTATGCGCGACAATGGGGATGACCACGTGATGCTCTCCGCCCGTTTGGGTGATGAGTTGGACATGCGATCCACATTGTCGCACCTGCTCGTCACCCGGTTTGCGCAGCGTCAATGCCAACGCAGCCCTCTCGTGTCACGTGGAAGATTCATGCCACGAGAACTTCCTCTCGCACGAAGTGGAGACGGATCACGCGTGGGGTACATTCTGGTTATCGAAGGCACAGCTCACGACTTCCCTGACATTGTAGCCAATGTCATCCATGCTGTCCCCCTGCGTATGGGATTCCAACAGCCAATGCACAGGCTGAATAACCCCTATTCAATTCGTCCTCATTCACTTCGAAGAAGATTTCTGTTTCGGACAGGGTCATCTTCTTGGAACAACTTTCGTCGATATTGTCCCGCAGATCCCGGGACAATTGCGTGTAGTGTGTGATTTGGACCAGTCAATCCCAAGCAACCACTCCACACTCATATGTTTTCGACATCAGAAACTTGTCAATACGATTCCGGATGGGATGAAGACAGAAAGCGGGCAAGGGATGGCCGAAGCCTATCAACATCTTACACGTCATGTGCATCTGATTCTGTGCGGATGCAGATGACGATGCGTCACATCCCTCTGGCCCTGACAGGGACACAGTCCGGCCATGTCCATCACGATTTCAGATCTCCGGAGCCGTTATCGCCGCCCGGGGCCGGGAGCGGTTCACCGGTCAGATACGCAATCGCCCATGCGAGTTGTGTCTCGGGGGTGGCTGCCGCGGCCTGGTCGGGAAGATCCATGACGTTGCCGAGCGTGTTCGCCCGGAAGGGGGCGGCCTCGCCATCGAGTATGCGTTGGACACTTGCCCGCACCACGTCGATCATCTCCTCAAGAGCTGCGACGGCCCGCTCGGCGTGCGGGAGGGATTGGGGGAGGTCCGGGACAACCTCACCCGCGGAGGGCGGGGTGTCGGTGGCGTCTAGGGTGGCAAGGACAGAAGTTGCCCGGGCGCAGTCCGCGTCGGTGGGCGTGGCCGTGATGGTCGCGAGGGCGACTGCATCTTCGGCGAGGTTCGCCAGTGCGGTGCAGTGGCGGCGCCAGGTGGCCGCCAGCGCCGTCCAGTGATCCATCTCGCCCACCGTGCCTGGATGTGTGGCGGCCAGGATCCGTGCGGTCGTCGCCTGACCCGCAATGCCCGCATCCCGCCCCGCTGCAAGGAGAGCCCCGATCTCCAGCCGGGCCCCCTCACGGACGAGATAGGACCGGAAGGAGGGAATGGGAACGATGAGGTTCTCCCGCGGGGACGGTGCCTCCACCCCTGTCATCGGCGCCGGGTTGCCCTTCGGATTGAGTGTCCGTGGGGGATCCTCCTCCACCAACTGCAGGGCGCCGCGGTGGAACAGATGATCGACCAGGGTTCGGGCTGTCATGCCTTCGGGAATCTGCCACGCGCTGGCATCGGGATGCGTGCGGGCATGGCGATGGATGCTGTCAATGACATGGGATCGACTTTGGAAGGCCTGCAGGGGGGCGGACTTGAGATCGTGCAGAACGGCTCCGACGAGGGCGGCGCATGACTTTAGTGCACCGCGTTGCTGGCTCCGATAGTAGTGGAGACGGCTGACGGCAGCAGCAGCGAACACCTGCTCCCAATCGACTGCTTCGAGCGACGCAGGACCCGCGTTATGGATCCGCAGGACGTCCCGTCCCAGCGCCTGTAGGGCAAAGTGGAGGTGGCGTGGCCACCCCTCACAGGGCCTGGCCAGGGCTTCGAGAGCATCCTCGTGACCAGCCGGATCCAACCCGTAATGTCGGCAGAAGCCGGTCATGAGAGCAGTGACCTCCGTAGCGGCGAACCTCCGGATGTTGTGGAGTGTCTTGCCCCGGGTCAAACCCATGTCCGTGGCTTGGCCGTCGGTGTCGCCGAGGCCGGCGAGCACGAGGGTCAGCGGTAGGCCGGTCGTGTTGTCGTGAATGCCTTGAAGCACCTTGGCTACCGGATGCGTGTTTGGATACTGTAGGCGCTGGGCCTCATCAATGGCCACGATGAGCGGGTGAATCAGGCCACCTCCGGTTGACTCCCGGACCCAGTCGCGAAACGCCACCAGTGTTGGCTCGGGCGTGTGCGGGGTGATTGTTGTCGCACGGTCGCCGCCGACCGAAGATCCGAACGCGCCGAGGTGACCGCCCCGGCGGCGGGTTGCCTGGAACCGGGCCAGGAAATCTTTGGCGGTGGTCTTGTCCACCATCTCCGCCAGCGGTCGGAGGATGTCGATGGGCCCGCTGATGTCAGCGGAATTGAGGATGAGAACCTGGGTCTTGACACCATCCGTCTCTTCGGCCTGTGCTTGGGTGCGGGCCACCAGTTCGGCCAGGATCGTGCTCTTGCCGGCACCGGGAGCGCCCTGGATGATCTGGGTGGCACCGGCCTGACCGTGGTGGTCCGCACCCGAGTCATCCCAGCTTTGTCTGGCGACCTTCAGGAGTTTTGCAAGGACTGGCTCCCGCCCGACAAAGACCGGGGGTTCAACCTTGTCGGTCCGGTCAACGAATTCCGCAAGCCTAGCCCTGTCCAACGCCATCACCGTCGTTTCCTCATCATCAAGGCATTCCGTGCGGGCCGCCCCTTACGGACCGACTAGCTTCGCTGGGTTGCGGGCATCTCTCGGTTCACCAGCACCTTCACAACTGTATCAACCGTTCCTTCCAATCACGACACATGATCCGAGATGCTTCGTATGTCGCGATGGAGACTCCACAGGAACGCAATGATCGCTGCAAGGCTGGCGCGCGTGATCCAGCCGGGATTGATGGTCATCGTAAGAGTCCCTGACCAACCTGCCGCCTGATGGGGTTGGACAGCCACCAAGCGGGTTTTGATGCATGGGCATGGTATACTGACCCCGTGCGGCGAAGGCAAGGATCCAGAGATCAGGCGAATTCCTGCAGCAGGCACCTACGCCCTATGTCCCGAAAGGGGCACATCTCTTCATCTTTTGTTCCTATTAAGCTGGCCTTTTGATTCTTTTTTGAGGTCGGCCGGGAATGGTCCCTGATGGGCGCTGTGCTCACTTTGTAGTTCGTGCCGGCATCGGTGTCGGGAAGGGCGGTTCGACGGCCTTGGGAACACCGATATTCTGTTTCGGTCATCGAGGATGACAGGGTGACAACGTCGACAGAATATCAGCTGATTGAGAATGATATTGACAATTAGCCATTTTGCTGTATGATATTGACGTATCCGGCAGGCAGAGAGCGCGTGATCTATATTCCCCGCGACGCAGAATCTAGACTTAAGCACTTTTCCAGTGGCTATCCAGTTATTGTGGTGACCGGGCCTCGCCAGTCTGGTAAATCCACCTTGGTCCGACACGCCTTTCCCGATTACCGTTATGTATCGCTTGAAGATCTCGATTACAGGGAGCTTGCGGAAACAGATCCACGCGGCTTTTTGAATCAATTTTGTAACGGTGCCATCCTGGATGAGGCGCAGCGATGCCCTTCCCTATTTTCTTATCTCCAGACCCACATCGATGCGCGTCAACAACCGGGTGAGTATATCCTGACCGGATCCCAGCAATTTGGCCTGTTGTCAGGTGTCACGCAGAGTCTGGCGGGCCGGGCTGCCCTGTTGACGCTGTTACCCATGAGCTATGGTGAGTTGGAGCGCGTTGGAAAAATCGGCAAAGACCTTGACCAGGTCCTGTATAATGGTGCCTTTCCCCCCATCTTCGATCGCGGACTCGACCCGCACCTCTGGTATGGAAACTATGTCCGGACATACCTCGAACGCGATGTCCGACAATTGATCAGGGTGCAGGACCTGGGCAGCTTTCAACGCTTTTTGAGATTGTGTGCGGGGCGGACCGGGCAGCTTCTCAATCTGTCTTCACTGGCCAATGATTGTGGAATTACGCACAATACGGCCAAAGCCTGGATATCCGTGCTGGAAGCGAGTTACATCCTGCATCTGTTGCCACCGCATCACCAGAATTTCAGCAAGCGTTTGGTCAAGACACCCAAACTTTATTTTCTGGATACCGGTCTGGCCGCCTGGCTTCTCGGCGTTCGGAATTGTGAGCAACTGACGACCCATCCTCTGCGCGGCGCCTTGTTTGAAACCTGGGTGGTCAGTGAATTGCTCAAGGCCCGCTACAACGCGGGTGACACATCGAACCTTTACTTCTGGCGGGATCGTTCAGGTCACGAAGTCGATCTGCTGATCGATCTTGGGACTCATCTGGTCCCGCTTGAAATCAAATCCGGGCAAACCCTGAACAGGGATTTCTTCAGTGGGCTCGCCTTCTGGCACCAGATGGCAGGTGAAATCTCCGGAGAAGCGTGGTTGATCTATGGTGGTGATTCCCGACAGATGCGTTCCGCAGTCAATGTTTTACCCTGGCATGAAATCCATTCAGAAGAATTTGCGCCATGAAAACACCGTCCAACGATCCCTGATCGCAATTGTCGCAGGATATCAAACAGAGACAGTTCGGCTGCCTTCTCTCCCATCCTGTTCAAGCCCGATATCGAGACGTTCAATAGGAGGTGGAGAATGACGATCCCAAGCATTCCTTCCTCTTCACACGTTACCTGCTGATCCGCTCCGGCGTCGCTGAGAGACCAAGAATACGAAGACGTTATTTTGAACGTCTTTCCGATTCTGCTTGATGAAGAGATGTCGAAGCCGGAACCCGACCCCGAGAAGATGGTGTGCAGTTTTTACACCATAAATATGCTGGTGCGCTTTGCGCGCTTTCCGGGAATGGCGTTGGTGGAGCCGATGTTTGATAGTATTTTGCCTTGAGTCTCGGGCGAGGCCGTTGCCAAGCCAGTTCGTTCAATGTCAGCGAGATTCACCCAAAGTCCCGATATTCACAGGACACAGGGACATTCATGAGATTGGATTCATTGCGTATGGCAGCACTAAGGCCCGTTGACAATTATCGTGCCGCCACCACGCCCGCCATCAGATAAATCCCGGCTGCGAAGCTTGCAAGAGTCTTGTCGTATCGCGTGGCGAGCCCCCGGAACTCCTTGATTTTCGCGAAGACATTCTCGATTCGGTGTCGTTCCTTATAGGCGTCGCGGTCAAAATCGCGGGGCGTGCTTCGGTTCGACCGCGGCGGGATCACCGCCGTCATCTCGCGTTCTGCCAATGTGTCCAGCACCCCATCCGCGTCAAAGGCCTTGTCGCCAATCAACGTCTCACAGGTGAGATCGTCCAGGAGTTCACGCACAGCCTTGAGATCGTGAGTCTGACCGGGGAGAATCACAAACCGGATCAGATGTCCGACAGCATCGGTGAGAACCACGACCTTGCGGGTCAACCCTCCTTTTGAGCGACCGATTCCTTCCGATTCTGATCCCCCTTTTTGGCCCCGGAGGCCTTCTGGTGCGCTTGCATGATCGTGCCATCCACAGACACCATCGACAGATCCAGATCACCAGATAACTCATTGAAAATACGTTCAAAAAGATTTGCTTGGGTCCAACGCCGGAACCGTTTGAAGACACTGTTCCACCGCCCAAAATGCGGCGGGAGGTCACGCCAGGGGGTTCCTGTCCGGAACCGCCAGAGAACTCCTTCCAGAAAAAGACGATTGTCCACCGCCGTGCACCCCGGGTCGGTCACCTTGCCCGGACACAGCGGGGCCACCCGCGCCCACATCTCATCTGTCAAAACTGTGCGATCTGCATTCATCTTGTCACCCACCTCGTCTGCTCGTGCCGCCTTTTTCGGCGTGCAATCCCGGCAAAAATACACGATAAATGCTCAAGACGCAAGGCAATTGTCAACGGGCCTTAGGACAATCTCGCATTGACCCGACGGCATGTCGGGGCCGGTCACTGCCGAAGACGCGTGACCAGGGGAGGAATTGGGCACCGCGTATGCGGTGCACCCCAGGACCGATTGATGATGGGCCGAGTTAGTCTTTTTCCTGGTGCTGAACGTCGCGGGCGACACCTTCGATCACCTGGTCGGCATGCCGGTTTTTCCCGGCAAATCGTATAATGGTGGTTGTTTGCGAACGCACGAGTTGAACAGCAAACTGAATCAACTGTTGGCGGATCGTCGGAAAAAGCAGGGCGAATCCAATCGTGTCGGTGAGGAATCCCGGTGTCAATAACAGCAACCCGGCAACAAGGATCAGAACGGCATGGGCCAGGGGAGCGGCAATGTCATGGCCTGATGACGCGGATTCCCGGAGAGACGTCAGGACCGCCGCGCCTTGACCGCGCAACAGGACCGTGCCGATGATCGCTGTAACAGCGACGATCAACAGGGTGCCGGGCAGCCCAAGCGCCCCGCCGACCTGTACGAACAGAGCGATCTCAATCAGCGGAACCGCCAATAACAGCAAAAGAAGACGCATGTTGCTAAATGATGACTCCTGAAGTGGAAGTGACACCATTCAAGGTGGGTTGAGCGACCGCATTTCACAAGACCATGATGGGCAAAAGCCACTTTCGCAACTCTGGATTCTCTGCCATTGGTCCGGTGATGACGTCCAGCTTGCAGGGCAAATCATGGGTGCAATAAGCGACATTTGGCAATCCTGACCGACCCTTGGTTTGTTTTCTGTCCTTGGCCAGGCAAAAAGCCGCGGTGAACTCCCGTTCGCGGACAGTTCGTGGCCGGTGTTCGATCTGGGCGATATATCCGCGAGCGATGCGGACAAAATATTTTGGTATTCCAATATTCCAATCGATATGTTAGATATCTGGAAAGGCGCGATTCATGCGCTGTCAAAACAGGAGAAAACCATGAGGAAACTGTTTGCACTGCTGGCTCTCGCCGGGGCAGTCGCCGTGGGGGACGTTGCGGCGCAGGAATATCCAACCAAGACGATCGAAGTCGTGACCCATGCCGGTGCTGGAGGGGGCACCGATGTCACGGCGCGCATGATGATGTTGCGCGCCCGCCGTGAGCTTGGGCAGGACATGGTCGTGGTCAACAAACGCGGTGGAGGCGGTTCGGTCGCGATGGACTATTATCTCGGCGTTCCGGCGGACGGTTACTCGATTCTGACATTCACCATCGGTCATGCGGCCGAACTGGCCAAAGGCAATACGGAGATGACGCTTGATGATATCCGCCCGATCGCCCGCGGTACGGATGATCCGCAGATTCTGATGGTCCGCTGTGGTGAGTTTGAAAGTGCCGATGCGTTCGTCGAAGCACAGAAGGGGGCACCGCTGAGCTATGGCACGACGCATCTCGGAAATATTGACGATGTCTCTGCGTTCATGTTCACGCTCAAGGGCGGACTGGAAACGCCAAAAATCGTGCCATTTGAAGGCGGCGGTGAACTGGCAACCCAGTTGATTGCCGGAGCCGTAGATGTGGCCGTACTTAATCTTGCAGAGGCGAAATCGCAGATCGACGCAGGTGACATCTGCCCGATCGTGGTTCTTGCCGATGACCGGATGTCGGCCCTCGCGGATGTCTCGACGGCCAAGGAGATGGGTATCCCAGTCAGCTTCTCGACCGTGCGTGGATTCGTCGTTCACAAGGATACACCTGATGACGTCGCAAGGAAGATCGAGGAATCGCTCCTCAAGGCAATGAGTCACGGCGTCTACCAGGGTTTTCTGGAGTCCGTCGGGCTCGACTCAACCTCGGTTGCGAGCTCGGACGTCTGGGGCAGCCAGCTGTCGACGATGGTGACCGATATGGAATCGGCTCTGAAAGAGTTGGGCTTTATCGACAACTGATTATTTTTCGTATTGATGCGCGTCGCTTTCCCTTGGCGGCGCGCACTGACTGGTGAGTGATTTCATGCGCGGTCGCGAAACTGCGGCGCGGAGGGCGGCGGTGAACTGGATCGTACCTCTTTGCATCATCGTCTTTTGCGCCTGTGCTTACTTTTTGACCACTGAATTCGACCGGGTGCCGCCCATTCTGAAGCGAGGAATGCAGCCCGCCGATTTTCCCCAGCTCGTCATCATGCTGATGGGATTCCTCGCACTCTGGCTCGCATTTGTTGACAAGTCGACGGCACCCACGCCGCTGCCGCCTGTGGTTTATGCATCGCTGGGGATGATGGCGGGATTCCTTGGACTCGCCCAGGTGGACCTTTTCCTTGCTCTCGGAGTCTTTGGATTTTGCCTGACATTGATCTGGGGCGAACGTCGCTGGTGGGCGCTGGCCATTGTCGCGGTCGTCGTGCCCTTCGGTGTCTTTCTGCTGTTCGATCAGGCGTTTGACATCCGCTTCCCGCGGGGCCTTTTGACCAACCTGTGGTACGGATAAAGTCATGGCTGCCCTGTTTGCCGGATTTTCCGCCCTTCTGGACCCGGAAATTCTGCTGCTGGTTTTCGCCGCGACGCTCGGCGGCGTACTGGTCGGCGCTCTCCCCGGGCTGAATGCGACGACGGGAGTGGCTCTGCTGCTTCCTTTTACCATCACGATGGAGCCGGTTCCGGCGATCGCGATCCTGACAACGATCTATTGTGCAGCGACTTTTGCTGGTGCGATCACGGCAATATTGATCAACACCCCGGGCACGTCTGCCTCCGCCACCACATGTCTCGATGGCTATCCGATGGCCCAGAGAGGGGAAGCAGGCCGCGCTCTGGGGATGGCCACCGTTTCGTCCACCATTGGCGGAGTCGTCAGCGTTGTCGCGTTGATGGCGGCGGCACCCCTGCTCGCTGGTATCGCCTACAAGTTTGCCCCGCCCGAATATTTCGCTCTCACGATATTCGGCCTGTCAATGCTGGCCAGTATCGGGGATGGATCACCGACAAAGAACGTCTTGGCGGGTGCTTTCGGTGTACTGCTCGCCACCGTCGGAATCGATCTCCTGACGACCGTCGAACGTTTCACTTTCGGATTCAACGAATTGACGGAAGGTATTGGATTCGTACCGGTCATGATTGGTGTTTTCGGGATCTCCGAGCTTCTGATTCAGGCCTCAAATCTGCGGACAAAGCGAGAGCGCATCGCCATGAAGGCGATCAAGCTGCCTTCGTCAGATGATTACAGAAAGACCTGGAAAACGATCTTGCGGTCGACAGGAATTGGAACCTTTGTCGGAATCCTGCCAGCCGAAGGTGCGACGGTGGCATCGATGATCGGTTACAATGAGGCCAAACGCTGGTCGAAGACTCCCGAAGAGTTCGGTAAAGGTGCCCTCGAGGGGATCGCCGGATCTGAAGCCGCCAACAATTCGGCGGCGGGCGGTGCCATGGTGCCAACGCTGGCTTTAGGTATACCGGGTAGCCCGACAGCTGCCGTGATTCTGGCAGGGTTGATGATCCACGGCGTCCAGCCGGGGCCGACCATGTTCACCGATCAAGCCGATTTCGCCTTCGCCATTTTCTGGACGATGTTGTTGGTCAACGGCATGTTCTTTTTCGTTGGGCTATTCGGCGCCAAGCTGTTTGCTCGTGTGACACTGGTGCCGGTCACGATCCTGTGGCCTTCGGTTTTCACCTTTTCCATCGTGGGTGCTTATTCACTGGATCAGTCAATGCTCGATGTGTGGATCGCCGTCGGTTCTGGAGTCATTGGATTTTTCATGCGGCGATATGGATTTTCCGTTGTGCCGCTCGCGATCGGGCTGATTCTTGGCGGCATGCTTGAAAAAAGACTTGGCCAGAGCATGGTCATGCTCGATGAACAATGGTGGTTGATGTTCGGTCGACCGATCTGTCTGGTGTTTTTCCTGCTGACGGCACTGGTGCTGTTCGGCAAACCGCTGTGGGGTATGCTGTTCAGTCAGCGGTCGTCAGAGAAATCGACAGGAGAATAATTCTGTGAACAAGATCAAATCTGTGCGTACACGTGTCTGGAACTGGAAGGGGCCGACGGTTCCGCCTGCAGGAAATTTCTGCGCAAACGCGTCTGATGCATTGAGGATACATGGCGATGCAATGGAGTCTTTCCGCTTCCACCAATGGTTGACATGCGAAGTCGAGGACTCACATGGAAATGTGGGGGTTGGCAACGCGGCCCTGGCGCCTCGACTGGTCAAGAACGCGGTTGATGAGTGGTATGCGCCGTTGGTGATCGGTGAGGACCCTTTCGATTACGCCTATATCTGGGAGAAGATGTACCGTCGTACGTTTGCCTGGGGGCGCAAGGGCATTGGCATGACCGCAATCAGTGCAATCGATATTGCGCTTTGGGACCTGATGGGAAAACTGACGGGCAAACCAGTGTTCAAACTTCTTGGCGGAAGGACAAAGGAGAAAATTCCGGTCTACTATTCCAAACTCTATGCTGGCCCGGTCGAGGAGATGCAAGAAGAGGCCGCGCAGGCATTGGCCGAAGGTTATACCGCTTTCAAGTCGCGATTTGGATATGGACCAAAGGACGGGCCCGAGGGAATGCGAGACAATCTCAAACGGGTTGAAGCCGTGCGCGAGGTGATCGGTTACGACCGCGATCTGATGCTTGAATGTTACATGGGCTGGAATCTCGACTACACCAAACGGATGCTGCCCAAACTCGCCAGATTTGAACCACGGTGGCTGGAGGAGCCTGTCATCGCGGACGATATCGCCGGTTACGTTGCGCTTAATGCGATGAATATCGTGCCGATTTCCGGCGGGGAGCATGAATATTCGGTTCTCGGTTGTGCGGATCTCCTGCGCAGAGGCGCGGTGAGCGTTCTGCAATATGATACCAACCGCGTCGGGGGAATCACGGCGGCCCAGAAAATCAATGCGATCGCCGAGGCTTTCCAGGTTCCGGTTGTCCCGCATGCCGGACAGGTGCACAATTATCACCTGACAATGGCCAATGTGAATTGTCCGGTCAGCGAGTATTTCCCGGTCTTCGATGTCGAGGTCGGCAACGAACTCTTTTACTATATATTTGAAGGTGATCCGGTGGCTGAAGATGGTTTTCTGCAGCTTGATGACAGTCTCCCGGGACTTGGAATCTCTATCTCCGAACGACATCTTGAACATTTTGAGATTGAAGAATGATCATGGATGCTTTTGGCATGCGGCGATTTGTGCGCCTCGTCTTTCGTGACAGCCATAGTCGCGATCTCGCTACCGTGAAATACGCACACACCCATACCGGGGAACTGGGAGATACAGGCCTGTGCAAGAGTCTGTGATGAAACTCAATCTCTCCGATGCAGATCTCCAGATCAACCGTCCCCGCATCACACTGGTTCAAGTGGTGGCGGATAAATTGCGGGAATTCATCCTGCTGGAAAAACTCCCGCAGGGAGCTGCCATATCGGAACGGGAAGTTGCGGCAGCTCTTGGCATCAGCCGTACCCCTTTGCGGGGCGCGCTGTCTTTGCTCGAGCAGGAGGGTCTGGTTGAATATACGGTGACTCGACGTCCTCGCGTCACCCGTCCGTCCCTGGAAGAAATCTCGGAGAATCTCCTTGTCATGGGGGTGATCGAAGCTCTGGGAGGAGAATTGGCCTGCGCCGCTGCAACTGACGACGATGTTGCGCATATTTCCGATCTGCACACCAAGATGCAGAACTCGGCAGAGCTCGAGCTCGATTCTCTCGAATTCTTCCGCACTGATATGGAGTTTCACAAGGCCATCATTGGCCTGAGCGGAAATAAGTCCCTGATTGAAACACACCGCCAATATAACGGCCGATTATGGAGGGCACGGTTCATATCCTCGCGCCGGAGTGCCGGGCGCGGCAAGACCCTGCGCGAGCATGCGGCCATATTCGAAGGTCTGAGAAAGCGGGATCCGATCAAGACTGCGATGGCGATGCGAAAGCATATGGATTCGGCAATGCACAACCTCAAAGTTGCGCTCGCCGAACGTGAAATCTCAGATTCTGAACAAGCATGACTGTCAAGCTCGGCATCATTCCCGGCGATCCCAGCGGCATCGGACCGGAGTTGACCGCCCATCTGCTGCAGCAGGAGCGTGTTGCTCATGCTGATATCCTGCTGATTGGAGACGCTCATGTCTTCAGGTTAGGGCAAGAGCAGGCAGGGACTCGTTACGAGATGAACGTGGTTGATGCCACGACGAGAGATTTCTCCTCCATTCCCGGTTTTGCACTGCATCAGATCGAGACGATTTCACCGGAAGACGTGGAAATCGCGCATTCCACGCCGGCATCGGGGCATTCAGTCTTGCGCACGCTTGACGCGGCACTGCAGCTTGCGTCAGATGGCATTATCGATGCGATCCTGTTCGGTCCGTTCAACAAAAGCTCAATGCATCTCGCCGGCATCGGCCATGCTGATGAGCTGCATTATATGGCTGATAAACTGGGGGTTGAGGGTTACGTCTCCGAACTCAACACACTTGACGGTATGTGGACCAGCCGTGTCACGAGCCATGTTGCGCTGAAAGATGTTGCTGCTGCGATGAGTGTTGACCGGATTGCCCAGGCAACGAAGTTGATCGACAGGACGCTGCGCAGAGCAGGATATTCACGCCCCCGGATCACAGTCGCCGCCCTGAATCCTCATGCCGGTGACGGAGGCAATTTCGGTCGCGAGGAAATTGAAGTTATCGAACCCGCAGTGCGCATGATGGCCGCGGAACAGATGGCAGTCGACGGACCCTTTCCGTCAGACACGGTGTTTCTGAAATTGAAACGGGGCGAACGGGATGCGGTCGTGACCATGTATCATGATCAAGGCCAGATCGCTCTCAAGCTTCTCGGCTTTGAGCGCGGGGTGACCGTTCAAGGTGGCTTGCCCATACCGGTGACCACGCCCGCCCACGGTACGGCTTTTGACATCGCCGGTACCGGGTGTGCAGACTGCGGCGCGATGCTGGCGGCTTTCGACCTTGCCTGTCGGATGGCCGGTGATTGGCAAAAGGAAGATGGGGCATGAAAAGCCTGCCGCGGATGGGTATCATGGGTGCAGGGCTGATGGGTTCGGGAATGGCGCATCGACTGCTTTCAGCCGGGCATGCGGTGTCGGTTATCGCCCACCGAAACCGCGAGACAGTAGAAGCTTTGATCTTCGATGGAGCCGAGGAAGTGCAGTCGCCAGCGATGCTTGTTCACGACACAGATGCGCTGTTAACCTGCCTTCCCGATGCCGAATGCGTTGAGGAAGTTGCGGACGCGGTCTGTCCGGAACTCCGCCCCGGCTATATCTGGATCGACACAACCACATCGATTCCAGAAATATCCGCTGCGCTTGCCCGCCGTCTCAGCCGCAAAGGCGCGGTTTTCGCCGATGCGCCCGTCACCGGAGGTCCGGTTGAGGCCCGGGCGGGAGAGCTCGCGTCTCTCGTCGGTTGCCACGCGGAGGACTATCCTGCAGTTGCGGCATTGATCGCGCCCTATTCGAAAGTGATCCGGCGCTTCGGTGCCCCGGGTTGCGGGCATGCGGCGAAACTTCTGAACAATCTGGTGACGCAGGGCACGATGGCATTGCTGGCCGACGCATATCAGTGTGCAATATGCTCCGGCATTGATACACGTGCGCTATTCGATGTGATGATGACAGGTGCTGCCTGTTCCGGGACGCTGAAAAAGGCTGTCGGCCCGGCACTTGAGGGATATTATGACGGTGCGCGGTTTTCCATAGAACATGCAGCCAAGGATCTTCGCTATGCGAGAGATCTCGTCGCATCGATAGATCCATTGCGCGTCAATATGGCATCAGCGGCAGCCGAAAAATTAGCCCGCCATGTCAATGAAGGGCGCGGGTCTAGGTTTGTTTCCGAAATGCTCGACCCACATTTCGAGGAGACACGCTGACATCCGTCGCTCAAAGGTGTATGCTCGCAGGAGTGACGATTCCACATGACAGGCACGAAAACTGCCGTGGACAGACTTGTGTGTCTCTGACATCCGTCATTTTTCAGGTTGATTGACGCGTCACAACAGAAATTCCGAAAATCCATATGCGATGGCACGACTCACTCCCTCTTCAAGAGTTGGGCAGTTGGTTCAGTCAGGTTGTACGGTCACTGCTGTTCCCGAGACGGAGACCATCAGCATGCTCCCGCGGGTTCCACTACCGATAACCTCATAATCAATATCGATGCCGATGATGGCATTCCCGCCGACCCGCCGCGCATTGTCCTGCATGTCATCAATCGCGATTTCACGGGCCTTGCCGAGTTCTTTTTCGTAGCTTCCCGATCGGCCGCCGATGATGTCGGTAATTCCTGCGAAAATGTCCTTGAACACATTGGCTCCAAGTATCGCCTCTCCGACGACAATTCCATGATATTCGTGGATTTTCTGCCCCTCGACATGGGACGTGGTGGTCATGAGCATCGGGTGCATTCCCCTGTTCGTTTTGTCGGGTGTCATCAGTGACGGGATACGCACTTTTTTGACCATAAGCAAACTTCGAAATTTTGAACAGAAGACGGTGCCGTGAATCACCAGAAGGAACAATCTGAAGGGTGATTTTTACGAACGTTGGGTCGGAATTTATGTCGGTGATCGCTTTTTCACGCATGAGAGAGCTAGACGAAAACTCTTGAAGACACTAAATGGGAAGCAGGTTTCAACATAGCACGGTTCGAATTTATCTGGAGAGTCTGATGGGAAATTCGCTTTTGCAACTCATTGCACTTGCAGCTGTAGCGGTTTTTCTGATTCTCAGATTGCGCAACACGTTGGGGACTCGTGACGGTTTTGAAGGTCCTCCGTCAAAGACTCGCACCACTGGATTTGAGTCCGCGCAAGAGGCTCAGGAGGTGAGAGTCGATCGCGATATCACCAAATTTGTTGAAGCCGACTCGGATAATGGACGCGCCTTGGCGCAAATGAAGGACGTCGACAACAGTTTTAGTGTTTCTGATTTCATTGAGGGGGCTGGCCGCGCATATGAAATGATCCTGGTGGCTTTCGTTGAAGGTAAGCTGGAGGAGGTCAGACCATTCATCATCGATGAAGTCTACGAGTCCTTTGAAGATACGATCGCGGAGCGTGAGACCAATGGCGTGACCCAAATCGCGCGTTTTGTTGGGTTGCGTGAGGTCAAGATCAGTGAAGCCAAGCTGTTGAACGGAACGGACGCAGAAGTCACTGTCGAATTCGTTGGTGAACTGATCTCATATGCCGTTGACGATGACGATAACGTTATTGAAGGCGATGACAAGGCTGTGCGAAGACAACGCGATGTCTGGACCTTCGGCCGCGAGTTGGGTACGTCGAACCCGAACTGGATATTGATGGCAACAGACGGGTGATGCGACCTTGGCGGGTTCGCAAAAGCCAGATATACAAACCGGGAATGATCCGCGTCATCGTGGCCGCGATCTTCGCTCGGATGAAATCACGGAATGGTTCGATCTTGTTGGTCGCCGGGACGTGCCTGGCCAGGGCAACAGATCCAAAAGACGTTTTGACAGGTCCGTATCGGCCGTAGATACCCCGGCAGCAAGTCGAGGCAGGACGCAGCCTCGCCTGTCACAGCGTCAATTGCAGGAACAGGAAGTGAAAGACTGGGAATCGTTTCTCAGTTCTGATCAGCTTTGTGCACAATCGGACCAACCGTCGTCAACCGTCAGGCGACGCGACACCGCATCGGTGCCTGGCAACAGGGCACAACCAGGAAGGTCTTCGCTTGGTGCATTGGATGCCAAGATGCTGCGACGGATTCACGGTGGTAAAATCAAGCCCGAGCGCAAGATAGATCTACATGGATTAACGGTTGACGCAGCAAAGCGGGCGTTGAACCAGTTCTTTTCCAGTGCAGTCGCTGACGAGAAGCGACTCCTGCTCGTCATTACCGGAAAAGGATTGAGAAGCGGCGCTGCCAGCGGGCAGGGCATTCTCAAGCAGATGGTACCACAATGGATTGAAGACGGCTCCTATCGCAACAAGATTCTGTATTATTGCCCGGCCCATCAGAAACATGGAGGCGCGGGGGCCTACTATGTTTTATTGCGCCGGTTACGACGACAACGTAGCTGAAAGCCGGGAATCTCAGACGTTATGAGTTGAACTCTCGTGTGCTCCAGACGCTGCCTTTGACCAGAGATAGAACACGCGTCCTCTGTGTCGCTATTGTGCTCCATGCGGCGGAGAGATCATCGCGCAGCGACGATCAGGCTGTTCACAAACTGCGTTGAATCTCTTCCTGTTCAAAAACCTCGATGAAGTCACCCTTGCGGATATTGGCATAGTTTTCAAACGCCATGCCGCATTCCTGACCCGAAACCACCTCGCTGACTTCATCCTTGAATCTTTTCAGAGTCTTGAGTCGCCCTTCGTGAATGACGATGTCATCGCGGAGCAATCGGACACCGGCATAGCGTCTGACCGTACCTTCCACGACACGACAGCCGGCCACCATCCCGATGCCCGTGATCTTGAAGGTCTCGAGAATTTCCGCAGTGCCAATGGACGTTTCCTTGATCTCGGCGCGCAACAGGTTCGAGGCCGCAGCCCGAACATCATCGAGCAAGGTATAAATGACCGAATAATAGCGGATATCTGTTCCCTTTTGTGCAGCCGCATTGCGCGCCGGCGCATTGGCGCGAACATTGAAACCGATGACCCGTGCATTTGAGGCTTCAGCAAGACTGATATCTGTCTCCGTGATGGCCCCAACGCCTGAATGTAGAACCCGGACATTGACTTCCTCATTGCCGATCTTTTCGACAGCCTGGACAATGGCCTCGACAGATCCTTGCACATCCCCCTTGATAACCAGTCCCAGATTGCTGACTTCATTCGCATTGCCGCCACTGCCATGAAGCTCCATCAACTCTTCAAGCGGTAGAGAGGTTCCGGTCGCAAGGCGTTTACTCTTGGCTTTCGACTGTCGATAATTGAAGATTTCTTTGGCTTGACCTTCGTTTTCGACGACATTGAGAATGTCGCCAGCATGTGGCGTGCCATGCAGGCCTGTCACCTCAACCGGGACAGATGGTCCGGCAGCGTCAATCAGATTGCCGTTCCAGTCCTGAAGAGTGCGAACTTTCCCCCAATGATCACCAACCACAAATGCAACGGTTTTCTTCAGCGTCCCCTTTTGCACGAGGATGGTGGCAACCGACCCACGACCCGTATCAAGCCGGGACTCGATAACGACCCCGATAGCCGGCCGGTCAGGATTCGCTTTGAGTTCAAGGAGTTCTGCCTGCAGGGAAATCGTTTCAAGCAGCTTATCGACACCTTCTCCACTTATTGCTGAAACTTCCACATCCAGTACATCACCTGAACGCTGTTCGACGATGACATTATGGCGCAAGAGTTCATTGCGCACCTTTTCAGGGTCTGCACCGGGAAGATCGATCTTGTTGATGGCGACAATGATTGGAACATCGGCTGCCCGCGCATGATTGATGGCCTCAACTGTCTGTGGCATCACGGCATCATCTGCCGCCACAACAAGAACCACAATATCGGTGACTTGAGCACCCCGTGCACGCATATCGGTAAAGGCAGCGTGACCCGGCGTATCCAGAAATGTCAGAGCCGCTCCGGCTGCAGTGTCAACCTGGTAAGCCCCGATATGTTGGGTAATTCCGCCGGCCTCGCCACCGGCAACATTGGTTTTTCTGATCGAGTCGAGAAGCGAAGTTTTGCCATGATCAACGTGGCCCATGACCGAGACAACCGCCGAGCGCGGCTTGAGAACTTCAGCGGAATCTTCCGTGGTGACGAGGACATCCTCCACATCCGCTTCCGATACGCGCGACGTTTTGTGACCAAACTCACCGATGATCAATTCAGCAGTATCCGCATCAATCGTCTGGTTCTGGTTGACCATGACGCCGTTTTTCATCAACATCTTGACCACGTCGGACACTCTTTCGGCCATCCGATTGGCAAGTTCCTGCACGACGATCGACTCGGGTAACTGGACCTCACGGACGACCTTTTCGTGAACCTGTATATCTTCCTTTGCTTTACGCCGCTTGCGTTCCTGGCTGCGCAAGAAAGCCGAATGCGAACGCTGACGAACCTCGTCGCTGAGTGCGGCGTCGACATCAATTTTCGCGCGCCGCCGCCGTTCATTCTGTGCGCGTCCGCTCGGACGCTGCTCACTGTCCCGCCGCTGCTTCTTTTCACTGCGCTTGCCCGCTACCGCTCGCGACTTCCCGGTTTCAGTTAAAGCAGCACTGATATCCTCCGAGGGTTGGGCGACAATGGGTTCAGCAGAGATTTCTGCGGCGTTATCCTGTTCTTCCCGCCGCGCTGCTTCCTGGATTTCGCTCTCACGCCGCCGCGCTTCTGAGGCGGCTTCCCGCTGTTGTGCAGCAATTTTGACCTGTCTTAGGCGTTCTTTTTCCTGAAAAGCATGAAGAGCCGCGCGTTTCTTGTCTTCGCGCTGCATTTCGGTGGATTCAGTCGGCCGGGCCTCCACCTCCTTCGGCTTTTGTGGTGCGAAATTCTGCCGCGGAGGTGCAGCACGTCTTCGTTGCGGCTGCTGGTCAACCAAGACCTCGGTGAGGTTTTTGCCTTTTTTACCGATACCGGATCGCGGGACAACCCGGCCACCGGACTTTGCTCCAAGATTCAGACTGAGAGTTTTCTTATCCATTGCGGTCTATTCCTTCTCGGTCTCAATCACGTCATGGCGGGTTCCAAGGACAATGGTTTATGTTGCGGTCGCGAGATGCCCCGCAATTTCGTGAGTCGCATGCTTTCACGAGAGATCTTGGCGGCCAAAGCACCTTTGAAAATTGCTGCGTGTATGACAGAATCGCGCCCGAATGCCAAACCCAATTCCGTAGCCGTGAGGCAAATGCAAGTTTCCGGCAACTCCAGAAGACGACTCAGTTTTGCCCGTTGCCGTTGCGAACCGTCAATTGCATGTAGCAGCAAGCCGACCCGTTTTGCAAGGATGGCTTCCTGAACTTTCTCGAAGCCGCCGACGGCGCCACCGGATTTGCGCGCCAGAGCGATGAGCCCGGAGAGTCTGGTGATCAATCCCGTTTCGACATTGGCAGCCAGGTCTTCGGGAATCTTGACGCTTTTGCCGACTGCCCGCGCGAAGAGTTTCTTTTGCACGACTTCTTCCAGTGACTGGTGATCGGAGGAGACCCAATAACCCCGGCCCGGAAGCTTCTCCGCAAGATCGGGTGTCATCAGACCATCGGGACTGACCACAAATCGAACCAACGCGGTTTTGGGCATGGAGGTTCGTGTCGCGATACAGCGCCGCTCTGGAATTTCCGGACGATTTTTCCGGCCAGCCCTTCCCAATTCCTTTGCTCCTCGCTCCTAGGCCACTTCAAATATCTGGGTCGGGTCTTCATCCTTCCTGAGCAGTTCTTCTGCCTCCTCCGGCTGCAACAGGCCCGCAGCAAGCCGCGCGCGAATAATCAGCTGCCGGGCTTCTTCCAGGGTGATGTCGCAATCCTCAAGAAGGCCCTTTTCCCACCTTTTCCGGTTGTTGACGACGATATATTCGCCGACCAGTTCATACATATCGCAGGAAGCAAACTCGCTCAGACTGGTGACCTTTTTGTCGCCCTCGGCACTGGCCAGCGCAAACAGCATCCGTGGAGAAAGATAGGCAAATTCTGCCAGATCATCTTCAAGTCCATGCTCGCGTGCCTGGCGCATCAACTCCTTGTTTTCTTCATCAACAAACTCCTGCGCCCGTGATTTCAATGTTGCTGCGATTTCGTCATCGATTCCATCAAGCGCGGCTAGCTCTTCGAGGCTGCTGGTCGCCAATGTCTCCACCTGATCAAATCCTTCGGCGACCAGATGCTGGGCAAAGACCTCATCGATTTCCAAGGCAGACATCAAATCCTCTGTCATCTTGGCGAATTCCGCTTGGCGGTTCTCCATCTCCTTCGTTTCGGTGATGATGGTGATGTCAAAACCCGTCAATTCGCAGGCCAAGCGTACATTTTGCCCACGTCGCCCGATCGCCAGTGATAATTGTTCATCGGGAACAACCACCTGTGTCGGAATTCCGTTTTCGTCGAGCATGACCTTGGAGACTCGCGCTGGCTGAAGCGAACTGACGATAAAATCTACCGGATTATCGGTCCATGGGATGACGTCAATACGCTCGCCCTGAAGTTCATTCACCACGGCCTGTACGCGGGAACCGCGCATGCCAACACATGCCCCGACGGGGTCAACGCTGGTTTCCTTGGATGCGACGGCAATTTTTGCCCGCGACCCGGGATCACGCGCGACGCGGCGGATTTCAATCAGATTGTCGTAGATTTCCGGAACTTCGCTACGAAACAACTCAACCATAAATTCATTGGCAGAGCGTGACAAAAAGATCTGCGGGCCGCGAGTCTCCTTGCGCACTTCGGTAATGTAGGCGCGTAACCGTTCGCCGTTGCCGTAGCTTTCGCGGCCAATTTTCTGATCACGACGGAGGATGGCTTCGCCACGTGTGAGATCGACAATAATATTGCCGAATTCTTCGCGTTTGACGGTGCCGACGATCACCGTTCCAACGCGATCCTTGAATTCTTCATATTGCCGCTCGCGCTCGGCTTCCCTGACTTTCTGCAACAGAACCTGCTTTGACGTGGTTGCGAGAATCCGGTTCATGTCAAACGGCTCGAGAGGCTCTTTGATTTCATCGCCAATCTGTGTGTCCGGGTTTTGCTTGCGGGCGTCTTCAATCGAGATTTCAATATTGTTGTCTTCGACCTCTTCGACAACGGTATGGACGCGCATGACGGCCTGATCGCCGGTATCGGGATCGACACTCACGCGGATATCGCGGTCAATACCATATTTCATACGGGCTGCCTTGCCGAGCGAATCTTCAATGGCCTCAATAACCAATGATCGGTCAATCATTTTTTCCTGGGCCACGGATTCAGCAATCTGCACCAGTTCGAGCTTGTTTGCTCCCGCTATCGTCATGGCTGTTCTCTTTCTCCAGTTTCCTGTTGGTCTCTGATGGGCCCGGTTGCATGTAAAAGGTCATCGGTGATCACAAGTCTTGCATTGGCGACCGACTCAAAGTCGAAAGCAATGTCGATATGACCGCTCCGCACATCAATCCTGCTGCCCCTGACATCGACAATTGTTCCCTTGAATCTGCGCCGCCCTTCAATAGGTTCGGCAAGGTCAATCCTCGCGAGATGGCCTTTCCAGGCGATAAAGTCGCCGATTCGGGTCAGGGGGCGATCGATTCCGGGGGATGACACTTCCAGACGATAGGTATCCGCGATCGGATTTTCCACATCCAGAAGCCCTGACACGGTCTTTGACAGCTCTGCGCAGTCATCAATCTCCATCCTGCCATCTTTCCGTTCAGCCATGATCTGCAATTGTGTCGTTCGACCACCGCCTATACGCACACGTACCAGATCATATCCCATTCGGGTCAGTTCGGGTTCAACGATTTCAGCAATCCGCAATTCAGTCGTTGTTACGGCAACAAGATCTGGCATAAGGCTTCCATAAAAAAACGGGCCGCGGCCCGTCCAATCGATTCTGATGGAGGTTACGGGTTTGGACGCCGCACCGCCGATGTCAAGGCTTCATGTAGGTCCAGAAAGCGGCAATTGCAAGAGCTGTTTTGGCGCAGCGCGCCCGGGAGCGCGTGTTGCTTGGCAGGTGGTCACACCTGTCGTGAAGCGTCTATAGCGGACAGTGAAGCGACCATTTGTGCCTCATAATCCACAATGTTGGTGCTTGTGTTTTTGCGGTAGAAGGGGCAGTGCTGGGCTGACCATAAAGGCAGTGATGGGTTCGTCCGGATGACGACGTTGAGGCTGTCACCCGTGGCTCCATTTGCCCTCAGTGGCTCGATCTATGTGCAACCAGAGCCGTTCCGAATGCGGCATCAGCACGCGCCACCGATACAGGGCAATTCAGTATACGCTGACGGATTTTCGTCCAGGGATCGCTGAGTGCTCCGCCTCCGGTGGTGGTGACCGAACGCACTGGCGGTCCGCCCAGCTCGAAGAGCGTATCGTAAGCGCTGCGTTCGACCCGCGCAATTCCTTCCAGCAATCCCTGTAAAAATCTTGCATCACTTTCCGGTCTTGGTGTGACTCGTGACTGGAGATGCGGATCATTGATCGGAAATCTCTCTCCGATTCCGGCAAGCGGGTAATAGTCGAGACCCGTATCATCAAAGGGACACAAATGAGATTGCAGTGTTTTGATCTCCTCACGGGAAAAGTGCGACAAAAGTGCACCGCCACCGGTATTGGACGCACCGCCAGCAAGCCAGCGGCCAAAGAGACGGTGGCTGTAGACACCGCGTTTCGGGCAGGTCACAGGTTGGTGTGAAATCAATTTGATTGCCAGGGTGGTGCCCAGAGACGTTGAAGCTTCGCCGATCTCAGAGGCTCCCGAAGCCAGGAAGGCGGCATTTCCATCGGTCGTACCAGCGACAATATGTGTATTCTGGCTGAAACCGTAACGTGCTGCCATCAGGGGATTGATCCGACCGAGAGTGTCCCCGACCGGGTGAACCGCCGGCAACAATTCAGTGCGCACACCCGTTTGCCCAAGCCATTCAGGCCAGCAATTTGATTGGAGGTCATAGCCGAGTTTCAGGACATTGTTTTCGTCAGAAGAACCGCCCTGTCCCAAGAGCTTCGCAGCAATCCAATCGGCTTGATGGAACGCAAATGCAGCATGTTTGGCATCGGTAAGTTTTTGGGCAAACAGCAACCGCGCAAGCGCCGAAGATGGTCCCAGAGCAATACTATCTGATGGTGCGATCTGTCCGATAATTTCAGCCTCGCTGAAAAAATTTCCGGAATTGTACATCAGACCAAAGGTCACAGGATCGAGATTCTTGTCGGCAAGCATCAGCGTTCCCGAGGTCCCGTCGACCGCCAATGCACCGATATCGCGTATCGACAAGCCTTCATCGGTGAGCCGCTCTGCTTGTTGGTCAAGACAATCATTCACCGCGCGGTACCAGATCCACGGATCCTGGACGGCGCGTCCGTCGACCTTGTCAGGGGCCTTCATTTCAACCCGCGCCGACGCCACTTCCCGTTTCTGTGCATTGATGACCGAAGTTCTGACCCCGGACGTGCCGATGTCGATTCCGAGACATAACGGCATGATCAGCTCTGTGTCGCCATGCGCTTGCGATGTGTCTCGGCATCCCAGCCGAGAAGTTCAGCTTCCGCTTCCGGACGGAGGGGCTGCAACTTCCATCCACCGGGTATGCGCGAGAGAATGTCATTGAGGCCAATCAACATCGATTCTCGACCCGAGAAACACGACAGGGTCAGGATCATCATTTCCCGCGCCCGCCCGCGCACAGCTGACATTGTCACTGGCGAGACTGGCGGCAGGCGTGTCGGCCAGCGGGGTCTCACGGCCGATGCCGGGATCGGCGAACGGGCCGACAAGGTGATCGACAGGTTCAAGATGACGAAATATCTCATCTGGTCCATCGATAAGGATAGTATTTTCAAACACCCGTGTGATCAGGTCGCCGCTGTCGCAAAAACCCACCGGGACGGTTTCGATGTGATCCGCATCATCGTTGAACCCGGTCTCACAGAAACCAAATCCTTCCAAATAGAGAGACGGCCGATGCCACAGAACTCATTTCACCAATATTTGCTAACTGAACTCACGGTTCCCGACTGCGTTCTATAAATCACTGCTTCTGTCCGCAAGGACGAACTCTGCGAGAGTCTTCTCAAGCCACTTCTCCCGATAGTGATTTTTAAGAATGATCTTCGGGCGATGCCCCACTCTTTTGAGCAATGTCTCAAGAGAAACGATCCGTTCCCGAAAACCAAGTCTGACGCCGCATCGCAAGCTCGCGCGATCAGGTCCGCATAGCAACCAGTCGCCTTGTCGGCTCAATGCATGTGACCAGAGCGCCTCTTCTCCCTGATCCAGAGCGATCTCCTCAATCCGAACTGCCAGTTCTGCATGCTCCCTGGAGCTAACAACATGTACATCCGCCAATGATGCCCGGAGGTCGCTCGCGACGATCATTTGGTCCAAGCGCCGCTTTTGAAAGCCCGTCTGCGTTTCTGTCATGCAGTCTTCAACAGTCTCTACGCGAAGCCCGCCGACCAGTGCTCGCCATGCACCGATTCGATGTACCTCAATGATCGCATTCGTGTCCAGAAGAACAGGTGTCTGACGGTCGATTGATCGACTCACAGGTCGATCGTGCAGTCGAGACCGTAAGCCGAAAACAACTCCTCCAGACCCTCACAGGAAACTCCGAGCAACTTCGTCGCGCGCCGAACCGATACATGCCCCCGCTCGATCGCCAGTGCCACAACCTCCGCAAAAGGCCGCGAAAATAAAAGTGGTCGTGCCTCCTTGGCCTTCTCGCGACCATTATTCCGCAAAGCAAGTTCTGGAATTGACCACGCTCGCGTCCCGGTCAAATGCTGAAGCGTGACCAGACGCCACCTCAACGCCGACGAAGTCACATTCAAATCGTCTGCGGCGGCATTCAGTTGCATGATCAAGCCTTCATCGTCCAAAGGTCCCCAATCACCGAATGAGTCCACCACTGCCTGCGGCATCAACACCGCCGCCGCAAAATTGTTGGCGAGCCGTTCCACCCGATTGCCCCCGAAATCGTGAGGATCTTCTACATGTTCTGGGGGCATCGCATCCCACGTCAGGATGTGAAACAGCTCATGCGCCAGGTCGAAGTTCCGGCGCCCTTGGACTTCATTCCGGGCTATCAGCACCGTGTCCAGTTCAGGCAGACGGCACGCTGCGCCGGAAATGCCCTTGATGGCATCGACCATAAGCACGAGAATTCCGAGCCGCTCCTCCATGATCGCCACGAGTTGACGCGCTGGGACATCTCCCAGCTCGAATTCGGCGGCGAACCGCTCGCCGGCCTCCGCCGCCTCTTCCAATCTCGACTGCCTGGTGAGTCCGAGTGCCCGTCGCATGAGCGGCAACGGGCGCCCGACTTGCACACTCATTGTTCGATACCCGCCGATCCACTGCCTCGCAACCCGTTCGTATTCCTTCAGCTCGGATGGCCCGACACCCCTCTGCCGCCAGGAGAACAGCCCTTCGCCATCCAGACGAAAGGGATCAGTGAAATAGTCGAGCGGCATGTTCAGCTTTTCGACGGCCAGCAGGAGTTCCGTTGCCGTCACTTGCCGTTCACCGGTCTCGATAGCCGAAATGGTCTGCCGGTTCTTGAAACCCAACAGACTCGCCACGTGGTCCTGTGAGAGTCCATGTTCCTGCCGCAAGGCCTTAATTCGTGTACCGATAAGCGGGCCTGCCATCAGATTTCTCCAGGTTAAAAATATTGCATTTTTAGTAATGCAAGAAATATAAGCAAATTAGCATCTGCAATCAACGACTGATGAGGCGGTCAAACCGGCCCCGCCTGTTGGTCAAGACAATCATTCACCGCGCGGTACCAGATCCACGGATCCTGGACGGTGCGTCCGTCGACCTTGTCAGGGGCCTTCATTTCAACCCGCGCCGACGCCACTTCCCGTTTCTGTGCATTGATGACCGAAGTTCTGACCCCGGACGTGCCGATGTCGATTCCGAGACATAACGGCATGATCAGCTCTGCGCCGCCATGCGCTTGCGATGTGTCTCGGCATCCCAGCCGAGAAGTTCAGCTTCCGCTTCCGGACGGAGGGGTTGCAACTTCCATCCATCGGGTATGCGCGAGAGAATGTCATTGAGGCAAATCAACATCGATTCTGCTGCGCGCGGGGCATCTTCACGCAAGTAGGAAGACACTGATGGGATCACCATGGCCGGGCCATACCTGTCTGGCTGGGGTGTCAATTGTTCAATTGTCACGACATCAATTCCCGGTCCGAGAAACACAACATGGTCAGGATAGTAGCTCCCCGCCGCCGCCCGCGCACAGCTGACATTGTCATTGGCAAGACTGGTGGCCCGCGGGCAAGGTTTCCAACCCTGCAGTGAAAGCGGCGCGCCAGTTTCGGCATCGACATTGCGCGTTGGCATGTCGAGACGGTTTTCCAGTTCAGAAATTGTTTCGGCGATCCGGGGGCAATCAGAACCGGCGACAATCAAACCATGATTTTCCAACACGAAGATATCAGCATTGGTTTTCAGAAACGCCCGGCGAATCTCTTTGGACAGTGGAATCCCGGGGCGGACATAGGGCACAGAAACCCAATTCAGCCCCGCGAGCTTGTCGTCGAGGGTTTGCCGGCCCTCTATGGCAATTGAATGGACCAGTGAGCGCACAGAGTGGTAATGAAAAACGAAACGATGTGGCAGCAGAGCATGAAATGTCGTTTCAATCGATGGTAAGTCGTTGGATCTGGAACCGATCACGGCTTCCCGACAGGTCCCGTCACCCGTGCCGTCAAGTTCAGCCAACGCACGCGATTCATCGACCGCGACGAAGATGTCATCGGAATCGGCACGGGACAGTTCTGTCCCCGACGCCTTGATCCACAATACACCGTCCTGCTTGAATGACGTATTGCCTCCGCCCCCTTGTACGAGCAGACGATCACTTCCAATTCGCTGCGACAGAGAAAGAAACTCCCGGGGTATGTCGGGTAATGATGGCATGCTGTCATCTCAATGTGTCGAGTGAATAATCGGGATGCGGCATCTGGAGTTCACCGCAGAGACTTTCAATGCGCTCGTGAATATCCTGGCGTGCGTTCACACTCTGAAACGAAGGAGAGTGAATCCCCGCGCGCACAAAACATGTGGCAAATCCTGCGCTCTTGCCTCCCATAATGTCGTGGGTGAGGGAATCCCCAACCATGAGAAAGCGACCTGCCGGAATGTCGGCAAAACGCTGGCGTACGTGGTCAAAGACGGTACGATGGGGTTTCCCGTACCAGATGACTGTTCCGCCGCCGGCCGTATATTGGTCAGCCAGCACACCCGGGGCCAGTGTGAGCCCATCCCCGCTTGTCGCTGTGCGGTCAGGGTTGATGCAAATCAGCGGCAGTTCAGTCGGCCGGGATCGCGCAAGAATTGTTTGGACATTGCCGCCGGTTCCGTCGGGCGGAATCCCCATCAGCAGCAGGGCTGAGGCCTTGTTGAGCGAACTCACGATCCTGATCCTGTCGCTGCCTTTTGCCCAGTTTTGGGCATCCCCGGCCTGACTCTCGATAGGAAAGAGGCATACAGGTGTTGGAAAGCCTGACCCACCAGAATGAAGATCTCTCCAGGCAGCCTCCCCGGATGTTTCCACAATGACAGACGGGTTCAGTCTGAATCCCATCTTCTCCACACGACGTCGATTGAAATCGGATCGTTTGCCTGAATTCGATAGAATAACGACATGTTTGCCGGCAGGTGAGAGCTGATCAACCGCTTGTATTGCGCCTTCATATGCGGAGATACCATTGTGAAGTACGCCATACTGATCAAGGACTGCCACATCGAATTCCGACACGATGTTGCCGATACTGTTGATCAGTCGGGTCATTCAGGCTGAAACCGACATCACATGATGGAGGTTGGATGTGAGAAATTTGCAAGAGCCAGGCTGAAATACCGTTCTGCCAGTCACTATACTGTCTGCCAACCGTTCTGATCGAGTCATTGAGATATTAAATCCGTGTTTCATTTGGTGGAGTCCCGTCGGGTCAAACGGAGACAGCATGAAAGGAGCAATGAAAGGGAACTCCATGGCAGAATTGCGCAAAGCTCTGGCGATCCTTTGCGGTTACGGACAATCGATGAGAACGGCATCGACGCGGCGGTTGCGTTGACGACCCTCTTCGGTTCTGTTGCTGGCCCGCGGTGCAAGAAATCCGATCCCATCAGAAGATAGCCGCGACGGATCAATACCATAGCCTTCAATCAAGCGCGTCGCGACGGCGGTGGCACGCAGACGTGACAGTTCCACATTGGATTCAAGTGATCCTTTTGAGTCGGTATGGCCAACCAGCAAAATACAGGCTTCGGTATCGTCCTTCATATAGTCGGCAAGCTCCTGGATCTGTGCAAATGGCACTGAACTGAGATCCGGCGCGCCCGATGCGAATTCAAGTCGCTCGAGAACGGCATGACCTTCACTTTCCAACTTGTTTTTGACAGGCTCAGCCGAACTTGGCAGAGCGGTCGCTGCACTCACACTCGGTGCCAGCTCCTCGCTGTTGATGGTATCAATTTGGACAAAACCATATGATGCATTGCGGCTGACCAGAATAGCGGCATACTCCGAAACATCACCCGTTCGAATTGCCGCCACGAACTGGAAATTACCGAGGTCAATATAGATTTCAGGCCCCGGAATGACATCAAGTTCCTTGCGGAAGTCAAATCCACCACATCCGCGGTCATCGCAATGGAACAGTTCCCTAAAGTTCTGTTGTTGGAGCGCGTCCCTGAATCCCTGTGTGAGTTCAGTGACTGAATCATCGCTCGTGATCCTGAAACCGACCCTCTCATGACTTCCTTCAATCGTACGGATTGGCACCTGATCGTTGCGATACGGTCCCATGGGCAACCGGTAGCGGCCGGTCTCATCACTCTCGCGATAGGTTTCTTCCAGCGGCCAGGGGACCAAGATTTCACCCAGAGCGCATGCCGGACCTGCGGCCAGCACCGCGAAGGCTGCACTGATGGCAACGAGGTTTTTCACCTTGCCATCGAATGGTATTCGGAATTGGGAATCATTCCGGTTGCTGATGCCACCCTGTTGGTCATGTTAAAAAAGCCGGCGATCGCGGCGATGTCCCAAATATCGCCGTCGGTGAAACCCGCATCACGCAACGCGGACCGATCCCTCTCGCTGATTTTCTCACTCTCCCGGGTCATCTTCTCGGCAAAATCCAGCATGGCGCGCTGGCGTTGATCAAGCTTGCAAACACGATGATTCATGACAAGTTGTTCACCCAATTCCGGGTCAGATGAGAGTTCGCGAACAGCCGCACCATGTGCCACCAGGCAATAGTAGCAGCGATTGATTGACGAAACGACAACGGCGATCATTTCCCGATCAAGTTTTGAAAGCCCGCTGTCGCCCAGCATCAGGTCATTATACATGGCTGTGAAGGCATTCAGTTTGTCGATGTCAAATGCGTAGGCGGCAAGAACATTCGGGAGAAGCCCCAGTTTCTCCTGACAGACGGCAAAATATTTCTGGATCTCCTCAGGAAGGGGATCCACTGGCGGCAGATCGAGGGCAGTCGGCTGGTCTGGTAATCTGGCCACCTGTTTTCCTTGATCAAACAACTGTTTTCACTTTTGAACTGTCGAAAAGTGACACCACGAAACCAATTGCCGGACGGTTGTGCCAGAACAAACCGTTGTCAGATCAGGCATCGCCACCAACCGCATCAACATACTGCCGATGGCGCGGCGAATAAAGCGCAATTTCTCATCGGCAGCGATTGGGGCCATTGTCCGGGGTGACATGTCATCGACTGCGCTGTAGGGCTGATACCGAACTGATGATGATGTCATGGGGCAACCATCTTGCCGGACCTTTTGATGCTCTTCGGGATGATCAGATCGTTGCCGGTTGTCGGACTTGTGGCGACAAAAGAGCCGAAATCAGGCTGTTCAAGACGAGTGAGCCACCGGTGGTGGCGACGAGTCTTTCATGGGCAACTTCAATCTGGCCCAGTTCACGCAACAGATCAAGTTGTTCCTGATTGGGGATATGTGATGTGAGTTGGCGCAGCCGCAGGCGATCGGCACCCTCGGCAAGACGCAGCGACATCATGAGATATTCACTTGCCTGCTCATCAGGTGACAGCCAGTTGCGGCGCGACTCACCGGTTCCTCGTTCAGATACTGCGCTCAGCCATTCGGCAGGGGCCAGGATCGTTTCGGTTGCCGCACGTTGCCCATCAATGGTCATCCTTCCATGGGCACCCGGCCCGATTCCCAGATAATCATGACCTCGCCAGTAGAGAAGATTGTGGCGACACTGTGCGCCCGGACGGGCGAAATTTGATATCTCGTAACGGTCAAGACCATTCTGTCCACAGATTTCCATTGCCGCTGCATGCAGGTCAACCGCCAAATCCTGGTCTGGAAGTCCCGGTAGCCGGCCTGTAGCCAATCGCGCGCTGAACATGGTTCCAGGCTCAACGGTCAGTTGGTACAAGGACAGATGCTCAGTTCCAAGTTGGACGGTTTCGGTGAGTTCTTGCCGCCATTCCACCAGCGTCTGATTCGGCCTCCCGAACATCAGGTCAATGCTCAAGCGTGCAAATTGGCTGGCAGCCGTTTCAACTGCACGCCGTGCCTCGCATGCCGAATGCAGGCGACCGAGTCGGACAAGATCCGTGTTGCGCAGGGACTGGACACCAATCGACAGGCGATTCACACCCGCCGCCGCATATCCCGCAAATCTTTCAGCATCAGATGAGGATGGATTCGCTTCCAGCGTGATTTCCGCATCGTTTGCAAAACCCCAGTTTCTGTCAATGCGATCAAGCACCGAGGCGACCAACTCAGGCGGCATGAGACTTGGGGTTCCACCGCCAAAAAACACAGTTTGACAGGTGCGATCAGCGCTCTCACGCGCCAATCGGTCCAGCTCGATGCCGTAGCAGCGTGACCATTCATCGACATCAAACTCAGTGGTCGCATAGGCATTGAAGTCGCAATAGGGGCAGCGCGCTTCACAGAACGGCCAATGCAGATAGATCCCGAGGGGGATCGTTATCTCATTCATGGTCTTGGAGGCATTGTGCCACGAGATCACTCACCGCTTTTGCCCTGTGGCTATACGAGGATTTCTCCTCTGCAGCCATTTCAGCGAATGTCCTGTTGCTTCCGTCGGGGACAAAGATCGGATCGTAGCCGAATCCGCCCGCACCGCGTGGTGGCCAGGCAATACGACCATTGATCTGTCCCTCGAAAAACGCCGTGCTTTCGTCTGGCCATGTCACACAGATAACCGCACGGAATCGGGCGCGATATGGCGCACTGCTGTCATGGGCTACGAGTTCCTGCCAGACCCGATTGATGGCCATGGAGTAATTTCTGCCGCTTGCGTCTGTCGCCCAGTCCGCCGTTGCAACGCCCGGCGCATCTTGTAAAGCTTCAACTTCGAGCCCGCTATCTTCCGCCAGTGCGATCATTCTGCTCGCCTGCATTGCGTTGACAGCCTTGATTCGGGCGTTGCCCTCGAAACTTGCTGCAGTTTCTGGCGGTTCAGAAATGCCCAGTGCACCAGCTGTTTTCAAGGTGATGTCCTGGTGCGCCAGAAGATGCCGATACTCACGAATTTTACCGCTATTGCCGGTCGCGAGAACGATGCGTGATCCGCGGAGTGAGCGCACGTCAGTGAGGATCCTTCAATGAGTCGCGCTCAATTGCGCGTTGTTCTATCTCCATTCATGACCGGAATGGTTTCATGAATGTGCCGCATATCAAACGCAGCAAGTCCCGCAGTTGGTGGCATGGCCCTGTCCTGCCTTTGACGACAGATAGAGCATTTCTATCCCGCTCAACTCTCATTCTCCAAATCATGGGAATGATGCGATCCCGGAATGCACTCAACATTCCTTGGCATCATTGCCGTGGTAAGTGCATCTTATCAGGAGGTCAAACCAGTCCGCGACAGGGGGGAGGGTCTTCCTGCTGACTGACACGACACAGGACTCCCGAGAACGGAGGATTCTCTCTTTCTGTGCATCAGTTTGCGAGTGCCGCTTTCTGGATGTCAAAAAGGGTCTCTGTGCCTGTGCGGGCCAGAGCCAACATCTGGGCAAGTGATTCATCGGTGAACGGGGCCCTTTCCGAAGAGCACTGGACCTCGATGAGTCCACCACTGTCATTGATGACGAAATTTGCATCCGTTTCCGCCTCTGAATCTTCGCTGAATTCCAGGTCAAGAATCGCATTGCCGCCAACCATTCCACACGACACGGCAGCGATCTGGTGAGTCAAAGGGTCATGGGTCAGGGTGCCGTTTTCGCGCAATTGGTCAATTGCCATGCGCAATGCGATCCAGGCACCGGTAATCGCGGCACACCGCGTGCCTCCATCGGCATTGATGACATCACAGTCAATGTTGATCTGTCGCTCTCCGAGTGAGGCGGCATGAACACAACTTCTCAGGGCGCGTCCGATCAGACGCTGAATTTCGAATGTTCGACCGGATGGTCGGCCATCAAGACTCTCTCTTCGGTTGCGTGTATTGGTCGCGCGTGGGAGCATCGCATATTCAGCGGTCACCCAGCCAAGCCCGGTATTGCGACGAAATATCGGTATGCGTTGTCCGAGCGAGGCTGCGCAAATCACCTGCGTATTTCCACACGAGATGAGGCATGAGCCTTCCGCATGAGTCAGGATGCCGGTCTTGATGGTCACCTTGCGCATCTCATCATCGCGCCTGCCGGATGCTCGCATGTCGTCTCTCCATTAATCCAAGGTCACAATTAATCCACTGCGTGATCACGGGCAATTGATTAAACGGATATCGTGATCGTGTCTTGTCATGAAACCGGGGCCGGACAGGATCTGTTTTTCATTTGAGTGGCTTCGAAAAACGAGCGTTTCCGTCTCTCCAGATGACCCGTCTGCCCAATCTCCGTGCGGAAGCGGTTGACCGAGAGGGGCTTGACCCACAGGAAGTCGCATACGGTTCTGTCGGAGCAGAAGGCCAGCCGCTTTCATCCATGGTTTGAAACGCTGAATCGAGTCTGGTTCCGCTGTCGTGGAAAGCAATGGCGGACTGAAACCAATACGAAGCTTAAATTTCGTAACAGTTTCCGATATATGACTCGGCACGATCGATCAGATGACGCCGCGACCAACACTGGATTCGCAACAAACTGACAATGCGAAGGGAAACGCATTATGACCTGGCAACTGACACTCGGAGTCGGCATCGTGCTTTGGTGCACGGCACATTTGTTCAAACGATTGTTTCCTGCGCTGCGTCATGCGCTTGAAGAGCGCACTGGAAAATTGGCGCGCGGCATTGTTGCGTTTTGCATCGCCGTAGCCCTCATCCTGATTATTGTCGGCTGGCGCGGTGCGGATGCTGGCGCATTCTACACTCCACCGTCTTGGGGTCGGATCGCCAACAATCTTTGCATGTTGATGGCTGTCATCCTGTTTGGCCTCGGCATGTCAAAGAGCCGCGCCCGAAGATGGTTCCGACACCCGATGCTGATGGCCGTCGTGTTTTGGGCTCTTGGTCATCTGCTGGTCAGTGGCCATGCCGCCTCGGTCCTCCTTTTTGGTTCTTTCGCCGTATGGGCAATTGTAGAAATCGTGATAATCAACTTGAGCGAACCAGAATACCAGAGATACGAAGGCGGCTCTGTGGCGGGAGATATTCGACTTGTGTTGATTGCGGTTGTTGTCTTTGCAGTGATGGCCGTCATACACAGTTTCATTGGCCCATATCCGTTAATGGTTGGCTAAGGATCACGGCATTGCCTGACATCATTCCTGCACCGCCAGACTGTCCGGGACACCGGACTCGTTTGGTTAGGGTCGCGCGCCGTCAATTGCCGGGTTGATCCAAAAGAGAGCAGAGAATCACTCGGGGATAATCAATGACTGGCCGGATGAAAGCTGCTGTCAAATACGCGATTGATGATATTCGACTCGAAGAAGTTCCAATTCCGCAAATCGGATCTGATGAGATCCTGATGAAAACAGTGGCATGCGGCCTTTGTGGTGGCGAAGCCATGCCATGGTATGCTGACAAGCCAAAGGTTCTCGGTCATGAGCCGATTGGCGAGGTGGTGGAAATTGGCTCCAAAGTGACAGATTTCAGCATCGGGGATCGCGTTTTTGTCAATCACCATGTCGGGCGTGTGAATTCGCATCTTTCCAGACGCGGGCATTTCACCAGGGACCCTTTCTACAAAACGATGACAATCGACCCCGGCGGCGTCTGTGAATATTATCGCGTCAGTGCCCACCATATCGCCATGGATTCACATCGATTGCCCGCCTGCATATCTGATGAAGCGGCGGTGACGATTGAGCCCTGGTCCTGCGTCCTGTCCGGGCTGAAGGTCTGTCATATCCAACCTGGCGATACTGTTGCCGTTGTTGGTGCCGGATTCATGGGGCAGGGATTTGTTCATCTCGCAGCTCTGTTTGGTGCTGGCAGGATCATCGCATTGGACTATTCAAATTGGCGGTTGGAGAAAGCGCGGGAATTCGGTGCCAATCACTGCATCAATCCGAAGTCGGAAAATGCAATAGAGGCGCTCCGAGCGGTCAATCACGGGCGGTTGGCTGATACGGTGATAGTGATTGCGCCATTCGATTCTGCTTGGGAATTGGCCGGCAGTCTGGTCGAGGTCGGGGGATGCTTGCATCTGGGTGCGCCATTGCCGCCCGAAACCGACTGGGTTCGCGACGGGAACACGGCATATTTCGACCAGATCACGGTGACATCGCGTTATTCATCCGACCATACGGATACATACAGCTATATTCGCCTGCTCGAGGCGGGCCGGATCTGTCCCGACCGGGCCATAACGCATCGGTTCGATCTGAATGAGTCGGCGCAAGCCTTCCGGTTACTGGTTGAATCTCAGGAATCGCTGAAGATAGTTATTTATCCGCATGGTGTCCCGACTCATCTCGAAGGATCGTAAGTGCTTGAGGAATTGAAGGCAGTCGTCTGCCAACAAAATCTGGAATTGTCGAAAGCGGGTCTTGCCGCCGGGTCAGGCGGTAATGTTTCGGGTCGCGATGCGGATTCCGGTCTTGTCGTCATCAAACCGTCCGGCGTGAATTATTCTCAACTGACACCGGGTTTGATGTCCATCGTTGATCTGCAGGGGAATCATGTTGAGGGCGATCTGAAGCCCTCGGTAGATACGGGTATCCATCTATATATCTATCAAAGGCGAGAGGATGTGAACGGGATCTGTCATACCCACTCACCCTATGCGACAAGTTTCGCCGCCCGGGGAGAACGGATTCCGGCAGTCCTCACGCCAATCACGCATATCCTGGGGCGAGATGTTCCCTGCTCACGCTATGCAAGACCTGGACATGCAGATACCGGAGCAGCAATTATCGAGGCCGCGGAAGGGGGGCTTGCTGTATTGGTCAAAGCCCATGGTGTTTTTACCATGGGAAGGTCAGCATCGCAGGCAACTTCAATCGCGATGTACTTGGAAGAAGCGGCCAAGACAGTCCATCTCGCGATGCAACATGGAGCGGTTGAGGAATTGTCGACCGAGGAAATTGCCCGATGTCATAAGTGGTTCGGTAAGAACTACGGTCAGATCCGGTGATACTTGTCCGTTCCGCTGAGAGGTATCATCCGGAAAAGGCATGGACACTGATGTCTTCGAGAGTCGCCATCAGGAACCCGTTCCTGCTGCCTTCGCGTCATGTATCCACCAGCTCTTTCTTCTGTGTTTCAGCGGAAATCATGGGTTGTCCCAGCTTCTGAAAGATGCGGACCTGCCGGTCAATCCGGCGGAACTGCTCACAGCTTTGCCGCGCCTTTAGCGGTGAACGGGTATCTCTCTCAATATCGCCCTGACCACCTCTGCGGCGTTGCCTGCCGCGAGGTCAAGAAATACCTCCATTCGGTTTGTGCTCTGACTTCCACTGACGAGGTCGGATAGGCTGCGTACCGCGAGGAACGGCACATCGTTGGCATATGCGACATGAGCCACGGCAGCACTCTCCATATCAAGAATACGGGTGCCGAATGTCTCGAAGACCCATTCCCGCAAAGCCGCATTGTCGACGAACACACCTCCGGAGACTCCAGACCCACCGATATTGAGACGCGGAATCCTGTCCAGGCACCGGTCGTCCGCCGTGCAGTGTGCCAGCGTCACCTTGTGCGCGGCGCGGCGCGCGGCGGCCAGAAGCACCTTGTCTGCCGGGAACCAGAATCGGGTTTCGGGGCCTTCGGTTCCGGCACGAAGCACGGTCACCGCGCGTGGGAACATCAGACCATAGTTTTGATAAGGATACGTGAAGAACGGTAACGTCGCATAGTCGCCGTTGATCTCGCGGGCAAACAGCATTTCCAGATACTGGCTCCAGCGTTCCCCGACGACGACATCGCCGATGCTCAGCGACGGGTCAACGCCGCCTGCGATTCCGGAGAACACGATACTCTCGATGGCAAACCGGTCCAGTGCAAGCTGCACCGTCATGGCTGCGTTGACGACGCTGATTCCGCTCAGGAATAACACCACCTGGTGCCCTTCCAGGGTTCCGGTCGCAAATTTGACGCCGTTTGCCGAGTGCTCCGATTTATTCTGCAATTCACGAGTCAGGATGTTCATTTCCGGGGCGAAGGCTGAGACAACGGCGATGCGCGGAGTGCTGTCCCGAAAGATGTGAGTTTGCGCAGACCCCGGAGCGCGGACCGTGAGCAGCAGAGAAGCGATGAAGACGGCGAGCAGAATCCGAGCCGCGCGTGATGCCAATGCCAGAATGATCATGCCGCGATCATTATTATGCCCCAGCGAATGTCAATCCGGTCGCGGTCGCTCGGGTGTGGGTAAGTTGGGGTCATGCCACCGCCGCCGGGATGGGGTCATACCAGGGGACACGTTCAACCTTGTCCACGCAGGCTTTCTACCGCCAAAAGCCCAGATCATGCGCTCGGTCACCACCCCATGAGCGAACCTGACATGTGAGGAAGCGGATGCATCAATCCTGCACGTCCGGATTTGCGGGGGACGGGAAGCCGCAATACCCGCGTTGACCCGGCCTCTTACAGGAGTTTCCCCTGACGGCAACTGCCGACGGGCCTTCTGCGGATTGTCATGCTGAAACCGTGGGTTTTCCAAACGACTGGGAACAGCAGAAGTTTTTGAAAAACACGCTGATATGATCGTGATGACCCATCCGGCTCTCTGACAAACGCAACAATCAACTCCGGTGATGTTGTTGTCTTCCGTGAATTTATTGACGTTGATCGATCAAAGCTGTGCGACTGTTGGTTGCATGGTCTCTTCGTTACAAAATTCAATATCTTCGCTTGAGGTGTATCCATAGATTTGTGGGTATCATCGTAAAGGCAAGATGTTCATTGACCCCTGAACCCACAGGCACCCTTTCCATTTCGAAGTTCCGAAGCAGCATTACGAGAATCAATCGGATCTGAAGCCATGCGAAGCTGCGCCCGGGACATAATCTTGGTCCTGCTCCGAAGGGAATAAAGGCCTTTCGATGGTGTGTATGCCCTGCTTCGGCTGCCGTGTTGAGCCAACGGTCAGGGTCAATGACGGCACCATTTTCAAAAATTTCATCCTGGACCATCATCCGTCTCACAAGCAGCATCAACTGTGTGTTCTTCGGGATATTGTGACCCAGAATGTCCACATCTTCATTGGGTTCGACCAGATGCAATGGTGCCACAGGTTTCAGACGCATCGTTTCGTTGCAAAAGGCGTCAAGGAATGGAAAATCATTGGCCTGTTCCATTTTTCCAATCGTTGCGGCAGGTGCGATGACAGCGTCGACTTCTTGCCGGGCCTGCCGAAAGAGCTCAGGATGTTCCATGAAGGAATAGACGGTCCAGGCGATGCTGTTGGCGGTCGTGTCTTCTCCCGCGAGCATCAGGTTGCCCACATTGGCGAATATATCCTCATCGGTAACCCCGGATTCATCATCTTCGGCCGCAGCCAGGATCGCTTCCAGGAAGTTCGTTGGTGTGCTGCGGCGTTGCGAGTCCTCTGCCATGCACGCGCGCGTTTGGGCGATCATGCGATTGATTTCCCGCCGCAGTTCCTCAAGGGCCCGGTCCAGTCTGCGATCGGCAGGGAGCCGGACATAACGCCACCACGGAAAAGCAGCATTGACGCGCCGAAATAAAACCGGAAAAACCTTGTCAAGATGCTGCTGGATAACCGGGCCCGGTGTCTCCAGCGTATTGGTGTCAACGCCAAATGCGAGTTGCATGGTGGCATCGACCGTGAATCGCATGAGATCGCGGCAGAGATCTACGGGTTCTGACAGGTCCGCTGCCTGCTCCCAGCGCCGCTGCAATCGATTGACCGTCACCACGAGTGTTGGAAAAAATTCCTTGAGACGTGCCTGGCTCAAGGCATTTGTGACGATCCGGCGATGGCGTCGCCAGTCATCACCCTCGGCAGCAAAGACTCCCTTAAGGCGCATTTCAGATGCAACCGATTCCAGCATGCGCGTGCGGCGGAACATGTCCGGGCGCTGCATCAGGATACGTTGAATGGTGGGCCAATCCGAAATCACGATATAATGATTGCCTGGCCCAAGCCTGATCCGAAAAATCGAACCATACTGTTCTGCCCAGTCCTCAAGAGTGAGATGCAGACGGTTCAGGCGCACCTGAAGAAGATTGCCGATAATTGGCAGGCCGGAAGGGCCGGGAAGGTCACCAAGCTGTGATGTCACGAATGCGTTTTCTGTCATCATGTCAATGAGAGAACTCAGTCATATAAAAGGGCGTATCAAATCACAAATCGGTAGATCTTGCATGCGCGCCATCTGCCGAATTTGGCACAGGTTGGTGGCTGTGTCCGCCGGGCAGCCGTAACGGCCCAGATTTCCGGAGTTGTTTGACTCCCGCCACGCCACGGACATACGCCAATGATGGCCGACAAGACAAATAACCAGTAATTCCCTCTCATTGATTTTCTGCTGTGATTTCAGTGGGTGAGTTCTTTACGAAAATATTTTGTAACTATTCAGCACCACAATTTGTTCCCAACGCTCATAAATAACCAAATGTTGTGGTTTCCGAGACAAAAATTTGTCATTGACGACTGTCAGATCCAATAAATTGAATGCGAAGCCCGTACGCGACCACCAGATGTCCAGAAAAACCCGACATCAGAACAAAATTTTGTAGCTGAATAAGGCCCGTTGACAATTATCGTGCGGCCACCACGCCCGCCATCAGATAAATCCCGGCTGCGAAGCTTGCAAGAGTCTTGTCGTATCGTGTGGCGAGACCCCGGAACTCCTTGATTGTCGCAAAGACATTCTCGATTCGGTGCCGCTCCTTGTAGGCGTCGCGGTCAAAGTCGCGGGGCGTGCTTCGGTTCGACCGCGGCGGGATCACCGCCGTCATCTCGCGTTCTGCCAATGTGTCCAGCACCCCATCCGCGTCAAAGGCCTTGTCGCCAATCAACGTCTCACAGGTGAGATCGTCCAGGAGTTCACGCACAGCCTTGAGATCATGAGTCTGACCGGGGAGAATCACAAACCGGATCAGATGTCCGACAGCATCGGTGAGAACCACGACCTTGCGGGTCAACCCTCCTTTTGAGCGACCGATTCCTTCCGATTCTGATCCCCCTTTTTGGCCCCGGAGGCCTTCTGGTGCGCTTGCATGATCGTGCCATCCACAGACACCATTGACAGATCCAGATCACCGGATAACTCATTGAAAATACGTTCAAAAAGATTCGCTTGGGTCCAACGCCGGAACCGCTTGAAGACACTGTTCCATCGCCCAAAATGCGGCGGGAGATCACGCCAGGGGGTTCCTGTCCGGAACCGCCAGAGAACCCCTTCCAGAAAAAGACGATTGTCGACAGCTGTGCACCCCGGGTCAGTCACCTTGCCCGGACACAGCGGTGCCACCCGCGCCCACATCTCATCCGTCAAAACTGTGCGATCTGCATTCATCTTGTCACCTGCCTCGTCTGCTCGTGCCGCCTTTTTCGGCGTGCAATGCCGACACAAATACACGACAAGAACTCAAGACGCAAGGCAATTGTCAACGGGCCTTAGTTACAATATTTTTTTCGTAAACTCTTCGGGTTTCTCTTGGGCGTGTCTTGGCCACGCCCGGTGATTCGTTGATTGTGGGTGGCAATAATGAACACAATCGCGCCGTGTCCTGCCCCTCAAGACAGTGCGCCATCTGCAGACGATGGATGTGATGATGTCCCGGCTGCGCGGGGTTTTTCAGACAATTCCGGAGCCGGTGGCCAGCCGCGGTCTCACCGTGAGGGAGTGTCTGATGGCAGCCCTTGCCAGGCGGTTTCCACAGCTTGAGCCATCCGTGCCGAAGCTTTACCCGCACCCACAACAGTCAACTTTCCTTGTGACCCTTCGGGCAGAAAGGCGGGCACACGTTTCATCGGGTCAGCCGCCGCCGCCGACAGACATGGCTTTCCCTGGGCATTGCGCCAATCCGTCCGCTCGCAAAGCCCGCGACCCAGCGCGTGCCGACTCAGGCCGCCGGAACTGAGAACCCCGGCGCGCCAGTCAAGCGTGCCCGAATCGAAATGGCGGAGACCAACCTGCATGGCCCACCGTAGAGGCCATCCAAATCACCAATCACCAATACAGGTATGAACTGTTGCAAGATCCCGAACGCGGTCCGCAGGTGCGATGTCACGGTCGATGTGCGCTTCTGACGTCCGTCCGGCAACATGCATTCGAGGGGCGACCAGTCGGTCGCCCCTTTTTGTATTGCACAAGGCAAAACGAACATATGTGCATGAAAAGTCAGAGCCTTGTCAGGTCCCGCAGGTCAGCGGTCATGCGTGTCAGCAGGGGGTCGACCGGGCGCCTAGCAGGTCGGCTTCCATTGCGTGTACCCCATGTCGAGGTATTTTTGGCTGACGGTGTCGTCATCGGTCACCATGATGGTGACGGTCAGCTGATCGGTGAGGTTGAGATCTCCCGCCCCGAGGTTGGTGATCCGGGTCTGCGCCTGCATCCGCTGCACCGTGGCACCCACGTTGCGGCAGTTGTTGTCCTTGGACGTGCCGAAGATCTCGATCTGGCAGCCGGCCGCCGTGAGGCAGTCCCCGGTCAGCTCATCCCCGTCGGCCACCCCGTCCACTTCCGAGATGCCGCCCCGGAAATCAACCGTGTCGAACCGGGTTCCGCTGGGGTTGATGATGGTGACGGCCGGTCTGGCGCCGTTCAGGGCGCCGGTGCAGCTGTATTTCAGTTTGAAATCCCAGGTCGCCCCCTCATTGACGGTCAGGGTGTTGGTGGTGGTGTCAAATGGCTTTTCCGGGTCATCCGACCAGACACTCGCGACCGTGACGCTGCACTCCAGGTTCTGGGCCAGGGTGGGGGCGGTCATGAGCGGCAGGGTCAGCAACGCGGCGGCCAGATATGTCAGGGGGGGGGGGGGCAGTGTCAGTCGGATCATGGGGGTCTCCCTTGGTTGTGTGGCCGCCGGGGCACATCCGGCACACAGGCGGCGCTGATCAATAGGTCAAGGATAGCAGAGCCGGGTGCTGGTGTCAAGCCCTTGTACCTGCTCACGACATATGAGACGCGGGCTTCTCATGGGTTTGCAGCGATTCGCAATCTTCGTTTGGCGTCTGATCATCACGTGCGTCATGGGGTTTCCATCCGTTGTCCAGGTCGAGATGTGTGTCGATCCGGGGGTTGCGTTCGGTGATCAGGGTGGCGGTGTCCTGCACAGTGTCGAATTCGTGTCTCCATGTGGCTGGCATCCTACAGGCAGCCCCGTTCATTTTCGGGCTTTTGGGTGGCCGCACGGCCAGAGCGGATCCCGCATCGGTCTGCGGGTCACCGGTCCGGCGCGGCCCGTCTGTCTCTCCGGTCACACCGTCACGGAAGTCAGCGTTGATATCAAGAAGGCCGAGCATCCGGCCGGAGGTGGACATGGCCAGTGTGACATGGGCCGGGATGCCGTGACTGCCCGTGCCGCCCCCGCCCAGCCGGGCCAGACCCCCGGTGGCGTCCTGCAGGGGGGAAGAGTCCAGCATCGTGGTCTCCTGGATAGCCAGCACCACGGTCTCATCCCGACAGCGTTGCAGCGTCGCCGCGCGGTGGCTTTCCAGAATATCGTCCATGGTGACCCGGGGGTTGGAGAGCAGCCGATACGCGGCCTTCTGCTCTTTCCGGCCGGGAAAGACAACCGCCACCGGCTCGCCGGGACGCGTTTCCCAGTGTGCCGCCATGGCCCGGATCCGTTTCCGGATGCAGCCATCGGGATGGCTGAGCATGCCGAATTCCCGGGCCTGCCAGTCTCCGTCTTTGGCGGCCTCCGCGGCCCGGGCCAGCGGCGGCGCGGTCATCCAGCACGGATCACCGGCGGGACGTTGGCACAGACGCCGGCGCCACGCCGCCTCGAGGGGACGCATCCAGACCATCGGCCCGACCTCCGCACCGGCATACACCCCTGACACCCGTCCTGCCATCTCCCAGCCCGCCGCCGCGTAACAGCTGCCCCGCTGCGCGGCATTCACATAGCTGTACGCCAGAACCGGGCGCACGCCATGGGCGGCGGCCCAGTCGTCCGCCAGACGCACCGTCACCTGCCCCAGCACATGGCTGGCCAGATTGGGCACCCGCACGCCCGGCAGGAGCAAAAACCGTGAGTTGTTGACCACCCGGCGCAGATTGGCAACCCGGGCCCGATCACACCCGCCCACATAACCATCCCGGGCCGCCTGATGCCAGCTGGCCAGATGGAAGGTCAGGCCCCCGATACGGCCCAGATGGGCACTGTGGATCCAGTAACAGAGACCCGCACCGGGATGGCGGGGTGCCCCCCGGGGGTGATGGGCCGTCAACATGGCCCGCAAGGCCCGTCGCCCGGATGCGCTGTGCCTGAACAAAACGAGCCGCCAAATGGCTGCACCAAACGGACTGAACCCGGAATGAACGGGAATGGCTGACGAATAACGACAGGAGTTGAGTTGGTTGTGTATTTTGTTTAGCATTTTGTGGCCACATCAAGATCATCGAAGAGGGCCAATTCAGAATGAGTGATAGCGCTGCTGTTTCTGCAGAACTCAGTGAGAGAAACCGTGGTGTTTTTCAGTCCCTTGTCGAAATGTATCTGCAAAACGGTGCGCCGGTCGGGTCACGGTCATTGACTCGAGAGCTGAATGTCAAGCTTTCATCTGCCACGATCCGCAACGCAATGCAGGATTTGGAGTATCTGGGATTGCTGACCAGTCCGCACATTTCAGCAGGCAGAATTCCAACAGAGTTGGGTTTACGTTTGTTTGTTGACGAATATCTTGAGATTGAGCGGATTGACGATAACGAACGCAGCCTGCTGGACTCTGTTGCGGTTGATGAGAGTTCCGAAGTCACCGAACTGTTGGACCGCATTGGTACCCTGCTGTCCAAGATTACCCGCAGCGCGAGTCTGGTTCTTGCACCGAAATCACAACTTCCCATCAAGCATGTCGAGTTTATCTCGCTGGCTCCCGACCGCGCTCTTGTCGTGCTGGTAACTGCTGATGGGACCGTCGAGAACCGGGTTTTCTGCCCGCCGGAAGGGCAGACACCATCTTCCCTGCGTCAGGCAGCGACTTTTGTCAATTCGATTGCGTCTGGACGTTCGATCGGTGAGCTCAGATCCATTGTCGACAAGGAAATTGAACTCAAAAGGGAACAAATCGACAAACTGGCTTCAGAACTTGTGAAGAAGGGGCTTGCCGTCTGGGAAAGTTCCTCGGGCGTTTATCGCAGTGAAAGATTGATTGTCCGTGGTCGCGCAAATTTGCTGGACGACGACGAGTCGAGCGTTGATATGGATATGGTTCGCGCACTCTTTGATGATCTGGAGCGTAAACGTGATATCGCAGATTTCTTGCAATATGTCGAGGACGGCGAAGGAGTCCGGATCTTTATTGGATCAGAGAACAAACTTTTTTCCATGAAGGGTTCAACTCTGGTGATTTCGCCATATATGAGCACAGACCACAGAATTGTTGGTGCTGTTGGCGTGATTGGGCCGACGCGCTTGAACTATGGCCGCATTGTGCCGATCGTTGATTACACGGCACAACTGGTCGGTAAGCTGGTCGGTGAAAGGCAGTAGCGACTGGAGAGCAACCGGAAAATGCCCGACAAAAATGCACAGGAATCACCCTTGACGGAAAGCAGCGATAAAGAAGCGAAACCAGCCCCCGATATCGATCTCGCCGGCGACCTCGAAGACGTCCTGTCGGCAACAGGCAATGGTCATGCGCCCTCACCGCTTGAAGATTTGACACCCGATTCAGACCATGCAGAAGCCGGGGATTCTGCTGATGGTGACGATGACACAGGTATTTCACAAGACGAGTTTGATGCGCTCAACGACAAATATATGCGGGCATTGGCTGAAGCGCAGAACATTCGGCGGCGTGCCGACCGCGATATGCAGGAAATGGCAAAATTTCACTCGACCCAGTTTGCCCGTGATCTGCTTCCCATTTACGATTACCTCAAAAAGGCTCTATCAAGCATTGAGAATGATTCCTCGGAAACCGTTATCGTCGTTCGAGAGGGAATCGAACTGACACTGAAAGAGTTTGTGAAAGCACTGCACCGTCATGGTATTGGGATCATTGCGCCGGAACCGGGCGAGGCGTTTGACTCGACGATACACGAAGCGCTACTCCAAGCCCCAGCCAATGATGTTCCGGTAGGCCGTATCGCCAGCGTCATGACAGAGGGATTTCTCATTCACGGGCGGCTCTTGCGGCCTTCCCAGGTTGCGGTGTCTTCCGGCCCATCGGAAGTCTCAACAGCCGAACCGACAGATCAGGATACGGTATCCGAAACGGATGGCTGATGATCAAGTCACGGGTTGACCTGAACCAGTCAATTCGTGGCATGGATCATTGGCGCGGTTCGTCCTATCCGGAAGTGGGCATGACGGATCACCCGCACAACAGGAGATCGCGGAATTGAGCCGGGATGGGAGTTCGACATCATCACAGATGGGTTTCTTCAGAGGTGTCCGGCAGAAACTACGATTGCGTGGTCATTCCTTTCAGTTCATAGATCAATGCGAGTGCATCCCGCGGACTGAGTTCGTCGGGGTTGAGGGGTTCGAGCCGGTCCCGAAGCTTTTGTCCAACTGACGGTTCCTGTCGGGGTGTGGCCTGATTGGCCGCGGCAAAGAGCGGAAGATCATCAGGCAGTGCAACCGTTTTTCCACCAGCTCCATGCTGGCCAGTTTCCAGACTTGCAAGAATGTCACGGGCGCGTGCAACTGCTGATTCAGGCATGCCTGCCAGTTTGGCAACCTGAACGCCGTAGGAGCGTTCAGCGGCACCATTCCTGACTTCATAAAGGAATATGATTTCATTTTCCCATTCACGCACCATCACAGTGGAATTTTGTATGCGCTCAAGTTTTTCGCTGAGTTGGATCAGTTCATGGTAATGGGTGGCAAACAGGGCGCGACAGCAGCTGATATCATGCAGATGTTCAAGTGTTGCCCAGGCAATAGACAATCCATCATAGGTTGCAGTGCCGCGCCCGATTTCATCCAATATGACGAGTGCATTCGATTTTGCCTGATTCAGAATGGCTGCGGTTTCTATCATTTCAACCATAAAGGTCGACCGACCTCTGGCCAGTTCATCGGCAGCACCGACCCGTGAAAACAACTGTGAAACCAGTCCAATCTTCGCGGACTCGGCGGGAACATATGCGCCCGTTTGGGCCAGGAGAACGATGAGGGCATTCTGCCTGAGATAGGTTGACTTGCCCGCCATATTGGGACCTGTGATCAGTCGAATTCGGGGACTCGCGTCCCTGTCGGCAAGTTGACAATCATTGGCTACAAAGGATTGTCCGCCGGTGCGGCGAAGGGCTTGTTCAACCACCGGATGCCGACCCCCGCGAATATCCAGGATACCGCTATTGTCGAGGCAGGGCGGTATCCAGTTGCGTTCGGTCGCAAGTTCTGCCCAAGCGGCGGCAACATCGATTTCAGCCAGTCCTTCGGCAGTCTGGTTGATCGCTGTTGCGGTGTCGACCACGCGCGCGCAGAGTCGGTTGAAGATATCACCCTCAATTTCCAGAATACGCGCGGCAGCATTCAATAGTCGCGACTCGGCTTCCGCGAGATCTGCCGTGGTGAAGCGCAGGGCATTCACCACCGTGTGCCGATGCGTAAATCGCTCCTTATGCGGCGTAGACAGAAGCTTTTCGCCGTGTGCGGAGGGAACCTCCACGAAATATCCCAAAACCTGATTATGCTTGATCTTCAGTGAGGCGATTCCTGTTTCGGCAGCCAGTTCAGCCTGCATATTGCTGATGTGGCTCCGACCTTCCTTGTCGAGTGAGCGTTCCTCGTCGAGTTTTTCATCGTAACCATGGCAGATGAGTCCCCCATCGCGCAGTTGGACGGGAAGTTCATCGGCGAGGGCTGCCTCAAGCTCTTCCAGAAGTTCGTCAAATCCATCGATTTTTTCCATCGATCCTTGCAGTGCTGTCTCCATGACGACATCATCCAGCAAATATGTGGGGGAAGATTCCGGAAGGGTTCCTTGGCCGGATTGTAACAGGTCATGGATGATTCTGGCTCGCCGCAAGCCGTTTCTCAATGCTCCAAGATCCTGCGGTGTGCCGCGATGAAGGAAAATTCGCGATAGCGGACGGTTGAGATCAGTCATGTGTCGCAGTTCTTTTCGGACCTCTTGCCGCAGCATGGAGCAATTGAAAAAGCTCGTGACGGCCCGTTGACGTCGCGTGATTTCATCGAGACATGTCGAAGGTGCAGAAACGCGTGAATCCAGGAGGCGTGCGCCGGGTGCGGTGAGTGTATAATCCACAGCTCCAAGAAGTGAAGCATCACGGTTTCCGGAAAAATCACGCGAGATCTCCAGATTTCGGCGGGTTGCACAGTCGATATGCATTGTGTTTTCGATGGTTTCCCGGACAGGCGGTCGCAGCAAAGGCGGTTGGCCCTTCTGCGTAATATCCAGATATGAGGTGATCGCACCGAGGGCGGACAGTTCAGGGCATAAGAATTCACCATAAGCGTCAAGCGTGCGCACCGAGAATAACGCACAGAGTTTTTGGGTCGCAGAGATGCTGTCAAAATGCACTGAAGCGAATTCAGTGCAGACCGCTTTCCAGTCGGCAAGAAGATGATTCAGATCTTCATCTGCATTTTCCGAATACAGTATCTCGTTCGGTGAAATTCGCCCCAACTGATTGGGCAGTTCATTCGGCAGGCAGGTCGTGACATGCAGGTTTCCTACAGAAATATCGGTCCATGCGACGGCTGCCTGACCGCGGATCAGGGTCACGGCAGCAAGAAAGTTATGTGAACGGGAATCCAGTAAGGCATCTTCGGTGAGGGTCCCTGAGGTCAACACGCGCACGACCTCGCGTTCGATCACGGCCTTTGATCCCCGCTTCCGTGCCACTGCAGGATCTTCTGTCTGTTCGCAGACTGCGACACGGAATCCCTGGCGTATCAATGTTTGTAAATATCTGTCAGCAGAATGTGCCGGTACACCACAGAGCGGAATTTCCTGCCCCCGATTTTTGCCACGTTTGGTCAGGACGATATCCAAAGCTGCGGAAGCCGTTTTTGCGTCCTCATAAAACAACTCATAGAAGTCGCCCATCCGGAAAAACAGGAGACAGTCTGGATACTGGTTTTTGATCTGATGATATTGCGCCATCATCGGGCTATCGGTCTTTCTGCTGATGATTCCACTCCTCCGGGGAAGAACTATTCGGGATGGTGTCGGGATGCTCAGATTGCGGCGGCGTGTTCTGCTATCAGAAAATCGCTATGAGCGACCACTCCTCGAGAACGAATACCTAAGAAAATGGTGCGCAAATATCCTGGGATTATGCTCGAATCTGGGTGACAGCGGGAGAAAGGTGGCTTCCTGAAACTGTCCGATTCCATCTTGGAATTCAACTCCTTTGATGACGTTGGCGAGATGCTCTGACCCGGACAGGCGTCGGCCTTTCGATTTGGCGGACATCATCAGCTGATCCACCATGACCCGTGCAGTCTTTCGGCTCAGACAACCGCGTGTCTTCCGGGTGTGGTTCCGTACGGCCCGGAAGACGCTCTCCACGGGATTGGGGGTCCAGATCTGTGTCCAATGCTCCGCCGGGATGTCGGTCAAGGCGAACAGTTCGTTCATGTCCGGGGTCAACTGTGGGGGCGGTGCCGACCAGGTTGGCGGTCAGACTGGTGACGGTGGCGGGGGCACTCATCAGAAGGGGTTTATAAAGACCATTTGACAGAATACAACATGATGCGTTTTTATTGAAAGACTGGCGCAACATAATGCGGTATGTCAATTCATCTTTATAAGCCCCCATCAGAACCCGTGAATTGCTGACCGCATTCTCGATCTGGGCGGCGGCCAACAGGGTCCCGCCCGCGTCACCTCAGCGCATCCGAACACTTGCCGACCGTCGCGGCCATCACGAACAAGGCGAGTTCCAGTTGGGGATCGTGATCTCATAAGGTTCACCAGGGAACGCTGTGTAGGTCAAGGGGTCGTCATCCCGCGCCGTCACGGTGATGGTTCTTTCAGCCATGTTGTCGCTTGGAGTTACGGTGTTGCCGATCTCTGCAGTGATCTGCATACGTGTCGATGCACCGGTATCGTGGCAGTTGTTGTCCACACTCGTGCCGAACAGCGACACCCGGGCTGTGAAGTCCCCTGCCGGGTCCCTGCCACCGAATCCGGTGGGACCGAGACCGTCCTGATTCCAGACGTGCCCGCTGAATCTTGGGTTCATGTTGTCCGACCAGCCATTGCCGCTATCGCTGGTTATGCCGGTGATGTCAATTGTCGGATCATGGGTGGACGAGTCCGTGATGCCGGCGCATTTGAAGGTCAGATCAAGGACCCAGTTCCCGCCCTCATCCACAGTCAGGGCGTCCCCGGCCATGCTTGAGATGGAGCGGTCCTGCGTTTCGTGCGTCGCTGATATGGAGCACTGTGGCTGCGCCCCGACCGCACCGGCTGTGGTCAGCAGCCCCGCGAGTACGGCGGTCAAGGCCAGCCCCAACGCGGCGGCCAGAAGTGTGAAGATCCGCCTCATCATGTGGGTCTCCGCGTCAGAGGACCAGATCCCGCCCCTAACATCTAAAACGCGGGTCTCTCTCGACACAGAGCGGCACCTGCGAAACGCGCGTCGCATCGGTGATGGTGGCGGTTGTGGGTCCCGCGACTGTCCAGCGGGAGGCCGGCACGTCGCGCCAGCCGGTGTGACCCCAGCGGCCCCGTGTCAACACCTGCAGCTTGCGCACCCGGATGTTGAAGGTTTCATCCCCTTCCACCGCGTCATCGGCGAAGGTCTTCACCGCGATGGTCAGCGGTGCGCCCGCGGTGCCCCGGACATGGTGGGACCAGGAATGAGCGGTCGCGTAGTCGGTCCCCTCGATGGCGGTGCCCCCGTCGGTGTCGTACCACACACGAATGGGCATGGCCCGGCCATCACTCCGGGTGTGGAATTTGGGCTGCACCGTGATGGCAAATCGGGCCGTCTCGCCCTCGATCACGGTCACGTCGGCGGCACTGGCCGACCCCGCCAGCAGCAGGGCGGCCAACAGGCCGCATCCGGCACGTCTCAAATCATGTCCTAAAGCCCGCATCAGAAAATCCTCCTGCTTGTTGTGGCGGTGTCATCCCCGGCTCCCGCCGTCCGGCAGAGGCAGAGGATCACGATTCCTTTACAGGAGACCGCCGGGCGTGTCAAGCCCTTGTACCTGCTCACTAAGGCCCGTTGACAATTGCCTTGTGTCTTGAGCGCTGGGTGTGTCTTTGTGTCGGCATTGCACGCCGAAAAAGGCGGCACGAGCAGACGAGGTGGGTGACAAGATGAATGCAGATCGCACAGTTTTGACAGATGAGATGTGGGCGCGGGTGGCCCCGCTGTGTCCGGGCAAGGTGACCGACCCGGGGTGCACGGCGGTGGACAATCGTCTTTGTCTGGAAGGGGTTCTCTGGCGGTTCCGGACAGGAACCCCCTGGCGTGATCTCCCGCCGCATTTTGGGCGGTGGACCCGTGTCTTCAAACGGTTCCGGCGTTGGGCCCAAGCGGATCTTTTTGAACGTATTGTCCATGCGTGATCCGGTGATCTGGATCTGTCGATGGTGTCTGTGGATGGCACGATCATGCCAGCGCACCGATGGGCCTCCGGGGCCAAAAAGGGGGATCAGAATCGGAAGGAATCGGTCGCTCGAAAGGGGGATTGACCCGCAAGGTCGTGGCCCTCACCGATGCTGTCGGACATCTGATCCGGTTTGTGATTCTTCCGGGTCAGACTCACGATCTCAAGGCTGTGCGTGAACTCCTGGACGATCTCACCTGTGAGACATTGATAGGCGACAAGGCCTTTGACGCGGATGGGGTGCTGGACACATTGGCAGAACGCGAGATGACGGCGGTGATCCCGCCGAAGTCGAATCGAAGCACGCCCCGTGATTTTGACCGCGACGCTGACAAGGAGCGACACCGAATCGAGACTGTCTTTGCGAAAATCAAGGAGGCCCAAAGTCTCGCCACGCGATACGACAAGACCCGCGCAAGCTTCGCAGCCGGGATTTATCTGATGGCGGGCGTGGTGGCGGCACGATAATTGTCAACGGGCCCTACATATGAGACGCGGGCTCCTCATGGGTTTGCAGCGGTTCGCAGGGATTCGCGATCTTCGTTTGGCGTCTGATCATCACGTGCGTCATGGGGTCTCCATCCGTTGTCCAGGTCGCGATGTGTGTCGATCCGGGGGTTGCGTTCGGTGATAGGGGTGGCGGTGTCCTGCACAGTGTCGAATTCGTGTCTCCATGTGGCTTGCATCCTACAGGCAGCCCCGTTCATTTTCGCCCCTTTGGGTGGCCGCACGGCCCGCGTGATACCTGTGGCCGGGCAGGCGGCCTCATTGCGGTCCTGAACGCGGAGCCGCCGTCGATCGGGAGGGCGCTGATGGGAACAGGCGCATGGGCGCCCCGTGTGTCGGATGGGCGTGCGGCGCGGCTGGCGGTGGCGTGGGTGGCGGCCCTGGCGGATCCCCATTGTGAATGACGGTCAAGAGCGGTGACATGTTGGACGGTCCGGCCGGGGCAGAGGGCGGCGGTGAGCGTATCGACCTGCACCGCGTCGCCGGGTCCGCCGTTTCGTTTGGCTGTCCTGCGTGAAAGCACTGACCGGGGCGATCGGCTGGCGTGCGACCCTGTCAGCGATCACACGCCCGACCGTGGCTGTCGAGATCGGATGTCCGTCCCGGCGCAGGATCGCCGCGATCTTGCCGCGACCCCAGGCGGGACAGTCCTGGCGCCGCTCTGTGATCCGCTGCCGGATCGCCGCGCGGGGTGGTCCTTGGCGGCACCGGTGGGGCCGGCGCGACAGCAGCTCAGGGGATTGTTCCCAGCGAGACCGGGTGGCACGGGGCCCATGGACCGCCCGGGCCGCGTCTGTCGTTGTCAGGCCATCACGAATGGCCTGACGCCAGCGATGGACAAGATCCTGGCGCATCCGGACAGCGGCATCGCCAGGGGATCACAGACATCACCCATCCTGGCGTGTCTGATCACAGGACCAGGCCAGCCAAAAACTGGCATCGGGGGTCTCCGTCTCTGTCACATGGATCATGACACACCGATGGAGGACCCCACCGGATCCGGCCAGACATTTTCGGCGGCCCAGAATCTCACATGTGTGTGATCAGGTACAAAATCAGTGCCGCAGACCGCACGGCAACACAATGACACATCCTGTGGGACTTTACGTACCGCCGTTGGGATCGACCCTGTATTGGTGCGTTAACTGGCGGGCCAGCGGATAAGGACACCGATAATGACCACCGCTGCGACCCACAGGCCGATCTGCCAGCGCAGATTGTCCTTGTCCCGCTTGGCCGCCTCCGCCTCCATTCCGGCGAGTCGGGCATCAATTCGTGATTCCATGGCGTTGTTCTCCGCTGTGGCTGCTTTCAGTTCACCTTCCAGTCTTGCGATCCGCTCGGACAAGTGGTGATGTGTGGGGTCTTCACGCATCATCGCACGTTACACTTTTGCCCGCCGCTGGTCAACTGAATGTACCTGCTGGTCGTGTCTCAGTTTGAAATCGTCGCAATGACGAAACGGGGCGGCCCGCCGGCCGCCCCGTGGGGATGGTGTCTGCTGCCGGTCAGTTCGTGGTGCAGCCCAGCTCGGTCCGGCGCGCGTCGGGGAGCATGTATGTGAAGCCGTCCGCGCTGTCCGTCCGGGCCCAATCGCCGGAACTGTTCCGCGCCCCGCAAAAGCAGGCTATGACCTTTTTCCGGTGGTTGGGGCCCTTGCGGTCCGCAAAGGCAAAGCAACCGCTCGCCCAGTCGCCGTGGTTGATGTCGTCGTGGTAGTCGAGGGGTCGCGACATGTCCGCTGGCGTCTCCCCCGTCCTGAAGCAGGTGGTTGCGAGGACGTTATTGACATTGCTCCCTGCAACCAGATCCACGGCATGGCGCACATTCGATTGCAGGCCGGTGAATGTCCGGGTGACAGGGGCCAGCGGGGTGTCTGCCGTGACTGTCCCAATCGATTCAAAGGCGCGGTTAGTATTGCCTTGATACACTCTGATAGAGATCGGAATGCTCGTCTGGGCTGCCAGGGCTGGAATGATTGGTCTGATATTAGTAAGAGATATAGAATAATTTGTTTGGACAGTGGCTCGATCGGCTTTCAAAGTTCCAGATCTTGTTCTAAATCCACCAGATATATCATGAGTCTTGCCCGGTGGACAGTGCACCTGCCCGGCCTCGCCGTCAAAGACAGTGGCCCAGTCCACCTGCGCCGTTGCGGGCGTGGCCAGGGTCAGGGGCGCCAGCGCGGCGATCAGCGATGCGGCGGCGAGCCCTGTTCGAATGCTATGGGGGGGGGGTGACGTCGCATGGGGGAAACCTCCAGTTGTGTGATGGCTTAATGGTTTTTACTCTACCGCCTTTGCCTCGGTAAGATCAAGAGAAAATTTCAAAGTGAGACACTACCGTTTTTTGCCACGGATTCAACTACCAATTAGATCGTAGTCGATCGCCGAGTGCAGCATTCCAGCTTTTGTGCGTAGCTGACGCGACACTTGGAGCGGTCCCCTCTAATTCAATCAACTCAAAATCTCGATTAGAGCTTCCCGCCGGATAAGGCTATCAGGAAGTCTATAGGCCAAGACGCGAACAAAATCAACCTTATACCTGTAGAGAATTGAGACTCTCATAGCTTGTGATTGAGACTCGGGTTCGTCCCAACAAAAGAACAAAGTGCGACATAGGATTTTCGGGTTTATCCAATCATGGCAAGTATTTGACCTGATCTCGGACCTCCTGAAATCGACACCGCAGCTGGGGGTTGGTGTCAGGAGGTCACTTGAGGGCCTGTTGCCGCGTCAGGACCAGCGCGGGGCGTGCCATGCGTGTGTTCAGGACTGGCTATCATGACTCAGGTCAGCGACCATGTAGAAACGGCCGGGAACCCGCCTCTGAAGCGAGGACGGACACGGGTTTCTATGTCGCGCTTTGTTACTTTGTTGGGATAGACTCCAAATCTGCATCCGCTCATTGAGTGGACGGATTCCCTTTGAGAGGATAGAGAACCATGCCGATAGACGCTTCCCCGAACTCCCTTGATGATCTCCTCTTGCCCAATTGGCAGGATGATGACGAATTTGATCCCGCCAACACATCCTTTGCCCACTACACCACTGCCGAGGCAGCGATGAAGATTATCAGGAGTGGCGAGATCTGGCTCCGAAACGTCCGGGTCATGAATGACTACTCGGAAGTTGTTTACGGGTTGGATCTTATGGCAAACGCGTGGCACTCCCAGGCAGGCGAGACGTTCAAGCATGTTGCCAATCATGCTTTCCAGGTGTGATTGACATCCTGAACCAAAGCCTTGGGATGGCTCAAGGAAGATGGCCGGGTCTGGACCATCACATCGCCTGCTTCTCAATTCATGATCCTGTCAATGACTGGAGGGGACGTCTGTCCATGTGGCGTGCCTACGGCAATGTCGCACTGGTGTTCAGACTGTCAGACGAGGTGCGGGCGGACAATGAAACCAATCCGCTGGGGGTGCATTCATGGAAGGTCAAATATCCTGATTCAGCTAGGACCGAAGCGATACTTGGACAGGCAGCACACGCAATCAATCAGCATCGTGATTTCGTGCTCAGATGCGGTCAAAGAAATCTCATGCAGGCCATAACGCAAATGGTTTATACGACAGCCATTACCACCAAGCATCCGGGCTTTGCCGAGGAGGAGGTGCGTGTCTATCTTCGCCCATCTGCGAAACCAGATTCTGCATTGACGAAGGCCGGAAGGATTGAGTGCATCAAGGGCATTCCGCAGATGATCTACCCGCTGTCGTTATGTGGCAATCACGAGAATGGGCTGGCGGGCATGGACCTGCGGAACATTCTGGACCGAATTATCATTGGCCCCACCCCGTATCCGGGAGTGATACGTGATGCGTTTGTTGAGCTTCTGGACTCCATTGGTGTGGTCGACACGCCCAACAACGCGCCCAACAAGGTCATTGTGTCTGATATTCCGCTTCGCTGAGATCTATACCCTTCCCAGCACCGCACCGATGCCACCGGCCCCACCCCCGTCATTACGGGTAGACCCCAAATGACAAATCCCCTGAACACCCCGATCGCCCCGATCACCGGTCTGAACTGTTCATTTGGGGTGGTTTCCGGTATCCTGAACAGATTCCCCCGGAGGCACACCCCAAATGAACAGTTCCCGCGCCCGGATCGGCTATGCCCGGATCTCCACCGCCGATCAGAATCTCGACGCCCAGATCGCCGCGCTCACCGCCGCTGATTGTCGCCTGATCCGCACCGAAACCGGCAGCGGCTCCAGTCTCAAGGAGCGCCCGGAACTCATCACCATCCTCGAATTCATCCATCCGGACGAAACCCTCGTGGTCACCCGCATCGACCGCCTGGCCCGCTCACTGCGCGATCTCCAGGTCATTGTCGAAAAAATCCGGGGCAGCGGGGCCCATCTCGTCGCCACCGAACAACCCGTGGATACGTCCAGCGCCACCGGCAAGGCGTTCTTTGACATGCTGGGAGTCTTCGCCGAATTCGAGACCAACCTGCGCCGCGAACGCCAGGCCGAGGGAATCGCCGCGGCCAAACAGCGCGGGGTCTATCGCGGCCGCACCGCGACCATCGATCAGGTCGCCATCCGGCAACGCCTGGCGACCGGCCAGTCCCCCACCCGCATCGCCCGCGAGATGGGGATCTCATGCGGCACCGTCTACACGGCCAAAAAAGCCGTCACCCCACCCAACACAACGTCCTGACAGGTCGTCACCCCAGCCATGTGTCCACGTTCTGTTCTTGCAGATGTCCATATATGCAGCTTCGGGGCGTTTAGGCCATAGTACCCGGGAGGTTTTGCCGACTCGCCACCGCGACGTACCACGGCCTCATCGATCATCGTCGTGAACAGGGGCAGCCGGGAGAGCGGCTGCCAGTTGGGGGTGGGTGTGTCCGTCATGGGGGCCTCCTCACGTGATCACCGCGCGCTCCACCCGCACCTCCAGCAGGTTGCGCGCTTCGCGCCCGCAGACCACCGCGATCCGATGGAGGGGCTCCTTCCGATCCCGGTAGCGGTTCGTATAACCCCGATCCCGCATCTGGGTGAAGGCCTCTTCCATCTTCGTCTCAACGTCCGCGTGCGTCTCCGCCATCTTGAATTCCAGCACTGCACCTGACCCCGGAGATTTTGGTGGTCCCCTATCAGCGTACAATTTGACACGATTCTCAGCGAAATCCTTTACAACTATCACTCAAAGTCATGAAGGTGTGCTGCGGGCCCCAGAATGAGACGGTATCGACCTGTGCTTTAGATCAACGTCGGTGATCTTATAGCGCCCAGTGGTTACAATTTTTGTCGAGGGGGCATCATCCTCAATGTTATCAAAAACAATATCCTTAACATCGAATAAGGCAAGGTTCATGCCATTGAATACCGAACTGTTATAAACGACGCCGTGATAACCGAGTTTCTTGATGAACTCGCACAAATACTGGCTGGGGATATAATCGATGACCGCCGAACCAGGCAGTACAGGCGCGGACAACTCTCTGCCCAGTTCTTCCAAAAAAGGAATATTCTGCCGCACCTCCACGATGTCATCATCTTCAATGTCGAAAGGCGTGATCGACTTTCTTGGATTACGAAGATCAATGAATTGCAGCTGCTTCTTGATGGAGTACTCAGCGACAGTGAGTGTCTCACCTTTCTGCGGCCTGACCTCCGCAATGGCTGTTTCCTGTGTTGAGGCAAGATAGAGGTATGGGATTCCCGCAGGGTTTGCACGGCCAGGATCCGTCTTATCGGGTGGTGGTGGCCCCATCTCTTTTTTTGAGAATGGAGAACTCTCGCTTTCGATCCGTGCACGATGCCAAAATGTTGGAAGGTCGGCTTGCGCCATGATCAAATGTTGAAACAGTTTGCCTGCATGGTCGTGATCAATCCCGGCATCCGGGAAGAACCGGTTGCTGCATCGCAACTCATGGCGTAGAGATTCCCAGTTGCCAAGATTGTCGTGGGTGCCGGCATCTTGTGGCTTGCAGGGTTCCTGTGCACGTTCTGCATCATCAAGGATATGCTCAAGAAGGCACAGGGCTTGATCGCGGTTGATGCTGAATATATTCCAGTCCTTGATCAGCCAATCAACCAATGGCTCACCATCCGGATGAGGTTCATAGATTCCACAGACTGGCCCGAAGTCATCGGCAAGATCTGTTGCATCGATCAAGGCAGCATCTTCGGTTCCACTGATTCCGCAGCGACCCCTCTCTTTACTGCGAAATTCAATCCTGTCCTTTAGGCGCCTGTCCGCAAAACAATCGACACCACATTTCATGTGACACCGGAAGAATTGCTGCTGAGATAACTGGCTAGCGTCTGGATGTGATGCTTCATTGAGAGCTTATTGACATACCCCAGGCCCGGATAGTGTTCTTGTTTATGCAGGTCATGGTATTCCCCAATGGCACCGGTCTGTTCAATCTTGTGACCACTTGGACCATTCAGGAACTCGATCATCTTTGCCAGTGCCTCCCCGAACTTTCCGCCCGGGTCCGCAGGCGTGTCCTGTCCGTCAGAAAGGAAATGGCGCACATACATCCCGTTGTCCATGTCCGGGTCGAGATATGTCAGGTGGATTGCCACCGCATAGGCGGGCCCGCCGCTTTCAGAATATTCATCCCCAACGATCAGGAAGTCCCCGAACCCATCCATGGTGTCCTGATAGGTGACATGCAGATCCGAAAAGAACTCAACCGGAGGATAATCGCGATTGCGCTGGCGCTGGAATCCGTTACGGATCAACACATGTTGAATGCCCGCGGATTTTGGAAATTTGTCCGGGTAGAGTTTGCCACAATCCTTCTCCATGAAGATTTGCATCCGAACAGATCCAAGAGCAGCACTCTTGGAAGCAAGGGCGGCCGACTCCTGGAACCCGGCATGGATCAGCACCACCGGGCTATCGTCCGCCTCTTGGCATCGTGCAATGACGTCATTGCACGAGGTGGTGGCAGTCAGGAGAAGGCCACGCAGTATGTTGTCTTGATTGACAAAATCCTTATCGAGAAGCTCGTTGATCCTGGTGGCGTCACCAGCCAAAGCACCACGATTGGGATTGACCACAACAACGGCCTGCCCGCCCGCATCATGCACTGATCTCAGGCATCGGCGGAGCCCGGATACATCCCTGCGCACTGGTACAATGATTGGTACGAAACCGGCTTCTGCCATGACCGGGGCCAATTCCCGAATGGTGATGAGTTCATACTGTTTTCCATAGAAAAAAGGGCAGTACATTCGGCTATCCCCACACCAGCGCTTCAGAAATGGGTGTTGCCAGCGCGCGCACAACCGCACCGCGCTCATGTTTGGTCTGGGGCGTGGCAATCATCGCCGTGCGCAACGAGCAGGGTACAGCCATTAGGGTATCCTCCCATGAACACAAACTGCGTGTGTCTTTGAGACATGTCACCATTTCCCTATGGGCCGTCTTTGGTTCCAGCTCAAGAAACAGGGTTTTCAATACCATGTAGCGACGACCATTGGGAACATCAGGAACGGTTGCGCCGACATTTTTGAGGATCCGGGCCGCCTCCTTCTGGTTGATAGCCTGGAAGATTGCCGCCGTGTCTGTCCGCTCCGGATCATCATATGCCTGTCTGCGTCTGCTGATCTGGTAACGAGAACTCAGGGTCAGAATTCCTACATGTTCCGGTAGGATCCGATTCACGTACTGAAAGTGCTTGTCGCCGACGAAGACATTGACGGTGGCGAAGACACGGCTGTAGGCAGCAATCTGGTTCGCAAGACGGTTCAGGCTGTCGCGCTCTGATTTGATCTCATAGGCATTGCCCGTTCCATTCAGAATAACGAGGTCCGCCTTGCAGTGGCCAGTTCGGAACTCCGTCATCATGGCCGCACTCTTCAAGGTATGTGTGCCAAACAGTACCTTCTCCGTGATGGCGGCCTTATAGACATACTCGTTGCGGTGCGCCTGGTGCTTGAGCTGCGCAAAGGCCTCATCGAACACCGTGCTGATGGGTTCACTTGAGTGCGGATCAACATCCAGGCCCGACTCACGGACAAGGCGGGCGAACATCGGAGACCGCTCGCGATCGGCCAGCTCAGCCAACACCCCCGCTGAGAACAGGCGCCCTAAAGCAGCGGATCGCACCTTTTCCCTGTGCTGTTTCCGGGCCAGGGTTGCAGATCGTTCGCCGCCGACTTGCAAACGCCCCGCAAAGCGGTTGACAGTGCCTTGCAGGGCCTTGGGGTCCTGTGATTGCGTCACCCGATGCAGCGTGGATTTGGAAACCGGCTCACATCTTCCTGTCTGGCGGCTCTTCCGGGCCCCGATCGCTGCCAACTCTTCCTGTGAGAGTGTCCGGGCAAACTCGGCAGCGGCCGTGCAACCCTTCATGTTGGCACGATCGGCCAGGATATGGATGGCCAACACTGTGGCAAGGGAATGCCGTTTGCCCTGTGCACGTCGGTTTTCGGGCAGGGTAACCAGGTCACGATAGAGGGCACGGAGGGTCTTCAGGTCCCGTGCCACCCGATCCGCTCCAGCAGCCGGCATGATATCCGATGGTATGGCACCGTCCCGTGCCAACAACTGCTTAGCATCCCGCCGCAATTGACACATCAGGATGCGCTTGGGTTTGCCGCGGCGGGAGGTGTAGCGTCCGTTTGAGCGGGCAAATCCCTTGCTTGTCCCGGTCTCTTCCCAGTTTACGGCTTTGTACATCGCGCCCGGATACTGTTCGGGATCACAGAATGACTCGGCCAGAAGAAGACCGTGCCCATAGGCCGACAACCAATCATCACTGAGGCAACGGGTCATGGCCGACAGAAAAAAAGATGCAAGGTTCGGCAACATGCGGGGTTCGGTCAAAACCAAAAAGCAGCCATTGGAGGCCACCAGATGGAGACGCTCTGATCGCTGCTCCGCTGACCAGCCGATCCAGCGATCCCGATCATCGAGCTTGAGTGCCGCCACTTGCCAACCGGCCAAGGCCAGCCAGTGATTGTCCCAGGTCGCAACATAGCGCAAACCGCGCCCCGGGAAGCGCTTGAAACCAAGATAATGGTGCCGGGTCGCCACTCTTAATGAATGAGAATGGGATAGCCAGCAAAATTTAGAAGAATCAGTTCTTTGACTGCTGGCTTGATTTGCCTTGACCGCGATCATCTGCAGTGCCTTCAACCTGTCCATCCGGGTGGCACGGGGCCGCAACGGCTTGCACAGGCCGCGCGCACCCTCTTTTTGGACAAGTGTACAGACTGCCCGGATCGGTTGTCAATCACGGGGAATTTCAGGTGCCTCCCCCGCGGTCCTCTTGCCCACCGGGGTTGAGCGGCCCCATCACGAGAGTTCGGTGACGAGGACGGCATTGATCCGTTTCGCCTGGGCGAGATCCATGATCCGATTGCGGGCGGGGCGACGTTCAGACGCGCCAGACACATGGTCCATGAAAATGCCCGTGACCTCATAACCGCAGCGCGTGGCAAAAGCGGTCAATTCATCGACCTGCCGCCGACAACACTGATCCACGGTCGAAACCCGGGTATAGACAACAGCGGCCTTTGTCAATCCCCGACCCCTCTGCTACCCTCGCCGCCGCCACAGATCACCCGGACGGAGACCCCCATGCCCGCCCGCACTCCCTGCTACATGCGCGACGACTGGGAGATCTGGTGGGATGCCGAGCCCCGCGCCCATACCGAGGTCACACCCTATCCCTATGTCGGGCCGCACCGCACGCCCGTCAATCCGGTCATTGGCTGTCTGTTTGTACCACAACCAATGGGGCTGTAGCCGACCCTACACACCCCAGTTCGGCCTGCCCGCCTTCGGGGATCCGCGGCCTTAAGGACCCCCTGCTGCGCCAGAGCCTCCTCCTGCATTTCGCCTTTGACCGGGTGGCAGTCACGAACAGTCCCAAGGCCGTCATCCTCCAGGTCCTCGCGGACCTCGAGTGCGACACCCCGATAGAGGAACGGTATGCATGAGTCAGACCGGCGCCAGAGCCCCGTTTGATTGATTGCGGACGGCTCGTACCCCTCCTACCCAAAGCCAGCAGCAGGAAATGCAGTGTTACGCCAGCACTACTGCGCCTATCCCCGTTCTTGAAATTGTGGTTGCCCTCTGCCAAAGGCATGCACGTCTATGGGACCGTCCGGACGCTGGCACAGGATACAGACGAAGCAATGGCCACCAAGAAGAAGTCGGCAGAACAGACAATCGAAGACGCCCTGATTGCCACGTTGCAGGGTCTCAAATACGTCTATCGGTCGGACATCCGGGACCGGGCCGCCCTTGAACGGAACTTCCGCCAGCATTTCGAGACCCTGAACCGCGTGTCTCTGACCGGCACAGAGTTCCGGCGGTTGCTTGACCAGATCGTCACCGCGGATGTGTTCACGGCCGCCAAGGCCCTACGGAACCGCGAGACCTTCATCCGCGAGGATGGCACGCCACTCCACTATACGCTCGTCAATACAGACGACTGGTGCAAGAACAGGTTCGAGGTCGTCAACCAGCTGCGGATCAACACCGATTACAGCCACCACCGTTACGATGTCATCCTCCTGATGAACGGCGTCCCGGTTACCCAGATCGAGCTGAAGGCCCTTGGCGTCAATCACCGCAAGGCCATGAAGTAGATCGTCGCCTACAAGAGCGATCCCGGCAACGGCTACACGCGTACCCTGCTCTGCTTCATCCAGCTCTTCATCGTTAGCAATTGGGACAACACCGTGTACTTTGCCAACAACAACGCCAAACACTTCGTGTTTGGCCCCGATGAGCAGTTCTTGCCAATCTACCGGTTTGCCGATGCCAACAATGTCAAGATCGACTGTCTCGATGACTTTGCCAAACAGGTCCTCGCCAAATGCACCCTAACCCGGATGATCAGCCGGTACATGGTTCTGGTCGCCACCGAACAGAAACTCATGATGATGCGGCCATACCAGATTGATGCCGTGCAGGCGATCACCGTGCCCACGCAATATGGGGATCGTCTGTCAGGATGGCCTTGTCTGTATCGAACCACGCCGTGCTCCTGGCACTCTCGGCCCCGTCAGCGGCATCGGCCGCGGCCTTGAGAGACTTGGCAGGCCTGCCCGACATCGATGAGCCGGATATCCGGGGTCACACTCTCCAGACAAGTCCCGTTGTCCCGGGCCCCATCGGCGATGGCGACACTCTTCAACTCTCTGTCTTGCCCGGCCGCCTGCGGCCTCCAGTGCCACACCTCCTGACTGATCGGGCGTTTCAGACAGGTCTTGCCGGGTTCGGGAAGCCGGGCAAAATAACGCTGTGTCAGCATCGCCCCATTGCTGTCGAGTTGGGCTACAACACCGCAGGCGGCCTCACGCCAGCCATGTTCATCAGCCTGTCCATCCCGCTCTTCCGCAGGCATGCGTCGCATGGTCCCATCCCGCGAGACCCGCAGGGCCACCGCATCATCATGCCGGCTCTCATCGCCCCGCACCTCTGTGAGGAGATCGTCCGCCTGATCCTCAAACTCCTGCCCCATCTCTGCCGTCAGGCGGATCAGACTGCGCGTTGCGGGACCCGCACCACAGATCCGCCCCATCGCGTGCCGGCAGGTTGGCCATGATCGCCGCCGAGAGACCGGCCGCCGCGCCCGTCCCCACCCGTGGTCAGGCCCCGAATCGGCTCTGTCGGCACCACGGACGGCCCCGTGCCGGACGGGCGAGACCGTGCCCGCGGGGAAAGGTCACGGTGCCGAACAGGGTCGTCGCCTGACCCGGCGAGGCCGCCACCTGGCGATCACTTTTCCCATCAATCTGCAACCGGTCCCCATGATCATCGAGCGCCGCAAAGGCCTGACCCCACAGCCCGCGGGCCCAACCCGCGACCGCATCACGCAGATCAAGCTCCGCCTGATGCGGATCCTCCCGAAACAAGCGGGCCAGATCCTCTTTGAGCCCCGTGTCCTGCAACTGCGTCGCCGCGGCCTGCAGGGTGTCCGCGATCCGCTGCCGCACCTGCGCTCTGTCCGTATCGGTCTTGGCAACAGAGATGTCAGAGTGTCAATCGGTCATCCGCGTGTTCCGTCTCATACGTCTCCATCATGGAGAATTTTCGTCCTGGAACACGCGACCCGATCCGGCAGACACACCCAACAACTTCACCCCGATCGGGTCAAATTCCGGGATTTTTCCAAAAATTCCGCCAAACCACCCAAACGCACACCATCAGGATTCAAAAAACCACGCGTTTTCAACAGGTTGAAAATTTACGAGTCCGCCAGACGAGAACCACTCCCGTTGTTGGTTGGACTTTCAGGTCAAACTCTAAGTGGATATACAAACTGACATGACGGATATGTTCGGCAAGTCAGAAAAGTTTTTCTGTTTCTGAGCTGATGCGATCTTGAAATGGTCGTGATCAGACCGTTAACTCTTGATATCTTCCCAAAAGCCTTTGAATGTGCCCCCCGATCGTTGCCGACGTCGCGTCTTGGTGTTTGAAAGTTCCTCAAACTTTCGTAAAAGCTCCTTTTGCTCGTCGCTGAGGTTGGAGGGCGTTTCGACAAACAACTCGACATACAGATCGCCATTGTTGCGTGTATTGCGGATTGATGGCATGCCCTTGCCACTCATCCGGAATCGTTTGCCGGATTGACTTCCAGCGGGCACCTTGATCTTTGAGCGGCCACCGCTGATCGTTGGAACTTCCACATCTCCACCAAGCGCAGCCATGGTCATGGATACCGGGATGGTACAGGCAAGATTTTGTCCATCTCTAAGAAAGATCTCATGCTCGCGGATATTCACAAAAACATAGAGATCGCCCGCTTCGCCGCCGCGCAAGCCGGCCTGTCCCTTGCCGCTCAGGCGGATTCGTGACCCCGTTTCAACACCAGCCGGAATATCGACATCCAGCCTCCGCTCTCTATTGAGTCGTCCAGCGCCATTGCAGATGCGACAGGGATCGCTGATGATTTGACCACTGCCCCCGCATGTGTGGCAGGTTCGCTCAATGGCGAAAAATCCCTGCTGGGCACGAACTTTTCCGGCCCCCGAGCAGGTTGGACAGACCTGTGGTGACGCACCACTGCTTGTTCCCTGCCCGTGGCAGGAATCACAGGTGATCGATGTGGGAACAGAAATCCGCTTCCTGACGCCAGCATAGGCGTCTTCGAGGTCGAGCGTGACATCAAAGCGCAGATCTGAACCACGATTGCTGGTTCGCCCACGGCGGCCACCCCCCATGATGTCTCCAAAGAGATCCTCGAAAACATCGGTGAAACCTGAACTGAATTGTGCGCCGTGTTGAGAGAAACCCTGTGCGCCACCGCTCGCTGCCGCCGATTTATAGGTCTCATGACCAACACGGTCATAAAGGCTCTTTTTCTCCTGATCTTTCAGAACGTCATAGGCCTCATTGACCTGTTTGAATTCGGCCTCGGCCGAGGGATTATCCTTGTTCTGGTCAGGGTGAAGCTGCCGCGCTTTGCGGCGATAGGCTTTCTTGATTTCGTCGGCGGAGGCGGATCGAGTCACTCCAAGAGTGGAGTAATAGTCGCCGCCGCCCGCCATGTCTTGGTCCAGCACCCGTCAACTGCGCAGTTACGCGACTGTGACTCAGCTCTTCTGCTTGTCGTCGCCGTTGTCGTCAACGTCTTCAAATTCAGCGTCAACTACTTCGGCATCGTCTGCAGGTGCTGCATCAGTGCTTTCCGCTTCGCTGTTTTCCGCCGCCTGGGCTTCATAGATGGCCTGGCCAAGCTTCATCGCCGCGTCAGTGAGATTCTGGATTCCCGACTTGATTTTCTCAGCGTCGTCACCCTCCAGCTCTTTTTCCAGTGCCTTCAGGGCGAGTTCAATGGCCTCCACGGTGGATGCGTCGACCTTGTCGCCATGTTCTTCGAGAGACTTCCGCGTCGAATCGACCAGCGATTCACCTTGGTTGCGTGTCTCCACCAGATCCTTGCGCTGTCGGTCAGCTTCAGCATTTGCCTCAGCATCAGCCACCATCTTTTCAATGTCGGTTTCGGAAAGGCCACCCGAAGCCTGGATGGTGATCCGGTGTTCCTTGCCGGTTCCCTTGTCTGTTGCGGTGACCGACACAATCCCATCTGCATCAATATCAAACGACACCTCGATTTGCGGGACACCGCGTGGTGCCGGCGGAATATCTTCGAGATTGAATTGCCCCAGCAGTTTGTTGTCTTCTGCCATCTCGCGTTCGCCCTGAAACACTCGGATCGTCACCGCACCCTGATTGTCTTCGGCAGTCGAGAAGATCTGCGATTTTTTCGTCGGAATCGTTGTGTTGCGCTCGATGAGGCGCGTAAACACGCCGCCGAGCGTTTCGATTCCGAGCGAGAGCGGAGTCACATCAAGAAGGACAACATCCTTGACATCGCCGCGCAGGACTCCGGCCTGTATGGCTGCACCCATGGCAACCACCTCGTCCGGATTAACGCCCTTGTGGGGCGCCTTGCCGAAGAAGGCGGACACTTCCTTGATCACCAGTGGCATCCTTGTCATGCCACCTACCAGCACCACCTCATCGATATCCGACTTTTTCAATTCGGCATCCTTGAGCGCCGCCGCGCAAGGTTTAAGCGATCCCTTGATCAGTGATCCGACAAGTCCTTCCAGCTTGGCTCTGGTCAACTTGGTGACGAGATGGAGAGGTTGACCGCTACCGGTATCCATCGAGATGAAGGGTTGGTTGATCTCCGTTTCCTGGCTTGACGAGAGTTCAATCTTGGCTTTTTCTGCCGCTTCCTTGAGACGTTGCAATGCCATCACATCCTTGGTCAGGTCGACACCGTTCTGTTTTTTGAACTCGCTCGCGAGATGATCAACAATGGCCATGTCAAAATCCTCGCCACCGAGATGGGTGTCGCCGTTGGTCGAGCGGACCTCGAACAGGCCATCGTCGATTTCAAGGATTGTAATATCGAAGGTTCCACCACCAAGATCATAGACGGCGATTGTTTTCGATTCCTGCTTGTCGAGACCGTAGGCGAGGGCCGCCGCGGTTGGCTCGTTGACAATTCTCAACACTTCCAGCCCGGCGATTTTACCAGCGTCCTTGGTGGCCTGGCGTTGTGCATCATTGAAGTAGGCCGGGACTGTAATGACCGCTTGCGATACGCTTTCACCCAGATAGCTCTCGGCCGTTTCCTTCATCTTTTGCAAAATGGCAGCAGAAATTTCCGCAGGCGAATAGTTCTTGTCGCGGACTCGTACCCATGCATCGCCATTGCCACCATCGACGATTTCATAAGGAAGTTTGTCCGTGTCAATGATCTTGTCATCAAATCGGCGACCAATGAGCCGCTTGACGGCGAACACGGTGCTGTCTGCATTGGTCACCGCCTGCCGCTTGGCGGCCTGGCCAACCAACTGTTCGCTGTCAGTCATGGCGACGATGGATGGCGTTGTTCTGGCACCCTCAGAATTCTCCACAACCCGGGGTTGTGAACCATCCATGATGGCAACACAGGAGTTGGTTGTGCCAAGATCGATTCCAATAACCTTACTCATTTCTGCCTTACCTCGCATTGCATTGATCGGCGGGAGTTGGCCGTCCGCGATGACATCTCCGGGGAGTTGGCTGCGGACGATCCCAGAAAATATATAGGGCAGCAATTTGTCACGACAAGAATAACACGCAACATTATAGAGCCGGATTGAAGGCAACGGGCACACCGTGGTGGGAAATGGCAATCCGTCAGACCGGAACGGCATCGACTCAACGTGCTGTTGGTCGCGTGCCTCGGATCCAGGGAAATCAGGAGACCACAACCGGATGTGTCTTGTGCCGATGGGTTGATTGACGCGCCACAATCATAGGGATCTGCAGCATAGAATTGGCAGTTGTGTCCAGTCGGAACCTTTATGAACCCTTCGTACAGACTGGGTTCCTATGCAACGCTAAAGCAGAAGTCATGTTCAACGGATGCGGATGGTTTGGACCCTCGAAAGCTACTGGCTTGTGACCGTTTCACTTCAGAAGTGACTCCCTGATCAATCAATGTCACCTGCCGACCGAGTCCTGTTGACATTGTGGCAAGCAGGTTGCTTCGGATCTCGTTTTTTTGCAACCTGCGGCCGCCGATTCTCACGACGAAAAGAGCTTCATCTGCGAGCAACTTCGAAATTCCTGCCCACGACTCTCTCAAAAACAACCAGTACTTCTCGGCATTCGTATGACGGCCGTCATCATCATCCACTCTTGACAATGGTTCTTCGCCCAGAAACCAACACCGTAGCCACTGATCTTCGAGATAGTTCGTAGTATCCAGATACGGTGGGGATGTAATGATATTTGTGACGGCTCCATGAATTGAGAGGAAGGAGTTCGACGCGTAGCGGGCATCGACTTTCTTGATTGATCCGACTCGCTCGGGAGGAGGAGTTGCGAACCGGAAATCAGTCATACGGCGAAGAATCTCGAAGACATCTCGTACCGGAGGGTTATAGCCGTGTCTTCTCCACCATCGGATTGAATACGCAGGCTTTGTCGAGATTGTCCGCGGCATGCGGTTGCTGAAGTAACTGGAGCTTCTGTGTGACTCGCCGTGAAGCGCTCCCAGTGCAAGGGCGGCAATAAACCGATCGATTCTGCTGTCTTCCCAATTGAGTGCTGACCGAAGAAACATCACCTGATGGAGTGTTCTGGAGGCAAAGCACAACGAAAAGAATTCCTCCAGTCCTGGAGGGACACACGCACTGTGCTTTGCTTCAGAGCAAAGGTCTTCAAGTTGACCCAGACGGGTGAGAACATCGGCCTTGGCAGGTGGGTCGCTCTTGGCCCCGGAAACGCAAACGGCAACTGGATGCACGTCACAACCTGCTGCATTACGGCCTTGGATCAGACTTTGAAAAACCGTGGTTCCCCGGCCACAGAACGGGTCGAACACAACACCGCAGTACCGAGAGGCTGTAAGGTGTTTTGCAACGAACGTCTCTGGGAACATCGCAAAGTAAGGGCATATGGAGTGAAATCTGTGCCTCATTGGTCCAGTTCACGTGATGCGTACTGATTGACCCATTCCACAGCTTTCTCAAGTTGGTCGTACGCCTCGATTGGGACACCCTGTTTGTGAAGTCTTTCAGCTTCTTCGACCCGGAGCGGCAAGCGCAACCGGTGCAAAACATTGCCGAGAGATCTCACATGGCCACGGAATCCGGTCTCGGGCAAAGCGAAAGGAACAATATGATAGGATAACGGTAGCGTTACGGGCTCCCTCGAAAACCACCTTCCGAAAAAAACAGAATTAAGATGACCGCGGAGGGGTTTCTCTTGCCAATTTTTACCGGTTGCGACCTGAGCTGCCGCAAACAAGAAGCCTGGGAGGCCGTCAGCATGGGGCCTGCAAGCAAAGACATCGATTCCGTCGTCTTTGGGTTTATCTGGAACCTCACCGACTTCGGGATCAACAATCCCATCTTTCAGGACCACCCAGATCTCTTTGAGTTTTGGCAGGAAACCGGTGCCATCCGGGCGCGGAAAACCGAATGACCATGCCTGACCACCAATCTCTGCAGCCAATGCGGCTGTGGCAAAGTATTGAAAGCACTCCCGCAAAAAGGTGACATCCGAATTGCTCGGGTGCAGGCCCGAATTATCAAGCATCGGCGTGAAAGGACTGAGATTTGAAAGAACCAAAGAGATTACATACGCGGCCTGACCATAGCTTCTCTGCGTAGCATCGTACAGAACCAGGCGACCGTCCCCGGAAATCTCGAATGGATAAGCGCTTCCCAATGCCTTCTTGCGTTTGGAGATCATTAAGGCGGCACCTGATTCAATGTCTTCCTGCTCAGTAATCTCCCCACCAACAGAAGAATATTCACCATTGCTGTTCAGTCTAAGTGCCTCACCAAGCAACTGGGTCAGTGCACATTTTTCGAGAGAAAAGATAGCCGACAACTCAAGGAAGTCTGCAGCCAGATCGAGGTCATTTGGAGAGGTGCCGCCGAAGGAATCTGTAGGCAGGTAGATGCTAATCGGCATCCAATTCTGCTTTCTTCTTTTTCATTCTCTGGCAAACGGCTTGGGCAGATTCAGACACATCATCCGCAATATCGATCAGGGCCTGATTTTGACCATCAAATCCGCGCAGGCTGTTTGCTGCTTCCCGAATGGCAGACCTGGCCTCCAGCAAAGATTCGGACAGCCTTTGGGACGGCGGGGCAATGCTCTCAAGTGCCTCAGAAAGAGAGTTTGTTGACCTAAGAACTGTCAGGCCTTCTTCGTTCAACAAGACATGGCCCAGGTTCTTGATATCAGGATTCTGAGATCTAACGACAGGATCTTGTTCCTGATCCTTCGAACCGTAAATCCAGCGCAGAACCTCAAGAAGAGCTGTGGTTTTACTTCCGGGGATGGGACTGGTCTGCGGATTGTAGCTCGTCCACGATGTGTCCAATCCAAGAAACTGCATATACTGGCTACGGGACAACGCAGTGTAAAGATGCGAGAAATTGAATCGTGGTGCCACACGGTCGTTCAGATCAAAGTTGCACTCTGCCTCTGCCTGATCAAGAACGTAAATTGCATTAACCATTCGCTTGATGGTATCGTGACCGTCTCCTATCTTCCCTGCGATTGTTGCCAGGCTAACCTCGCCCTGCCTGTACCAATTTGCAGCAAACCGTGCCTTCGCAAATGACTCCCATTTTGCAACGCCATTGATGTGTTTGAAGCCGATGTATGCCCGTGCATTTGCCCGACCGGTGACTCGATAAACTGAAACTTTTTCGAGTGTTGCACGGTTCTCCTCAGAAATTTCCGGAAGCCTGATTTTGACCCCACCCGTTTGGGACACCTCTTCGACAAGATGTGTCTCACGGAACAACCTGATGGTTGCGAGCCGACGGTTTCCTTCCAAAACAGTCAGTTTGTCACCGTCCAGTTCCACAATCAGTGGTTCAATGTCCAAATACCCGTTAGATGCGACCGATTGCAGTAATTCGCTGAGCTCTTCACCACGATAAAGCTCCGAGATGATGCTGGCCTCGCCGGCGATCTCTCTGCTCACCAGCCGCGGGTTCTCTGGGTCAAGTTTGAGCCAGTCGACTGGAACCTGTTCCACTTTCTTGATCGGTACATCCGAGGGGCGGATGATACTGTCGCTCATCTGATCCGGCACCCTCAATCCCTACGCAAACTCTTCCCCAATATACTCATTACCCCACTTCCAGCCTGAAACGCAACGGCTGTAAGGAGGGCCTTGCACCGCCTATCGCACTGCTCTTGCCTTCCCATCGGCAAGCCCGACCAGGAACCCAGTGACCGTCGTATTCCTGTGAATTCCCCACGGACACCTTCACCCCGCCGCCTGCCATTCCGCCTTTCGTTCGTGCGCCAGGATCAGGGCATGTTCAAATTCGGTGATCCCCCAAAACGGTCAGGATCATCTTCCCGGCGGGGCGGGTTGTGTCGGCCCAGGGTTCATCAAGTGATAGAAACCCTGCCTTTTCCGACTAAGGCCCGTTGACAATTGCCTTGCGTCTTGAGTTCTTGTCGTGTATTTGTGTCGGCATTGCACGCCGAAAAAGGCGGCACGAGCAGACGAGGCAGGTGACAAGATGAATGCAGATCGCACAGTTTTGACGGATGAGATGTGGGCGCGGGTGGCCCCGCTGTGTCCGGGCAAGGTGACTGACCCGGGGTGCACAGCTGTCGACAATCGTCTTTTTCTGGAAGGGGTTCTCTGGCGGTTCCGGACAGGAACCCCCTGGCGTGATCTCCCGCCGCATTTTGGGCGATGGAACAGTGTCTTCAAGCGGTTCCGGCGTTGGACCCAAGCGAATCTTTTTGAACGTATTTTCAATGAGTTATCCGGTGATCTGGATCTGTCAATGGTGTCTGTGGATGGCACGATCATGCAAGCGCACCAGAAGGCCTCCGGGGCCAAAAAGGGGGATCAGAATCGGAAGGAATCGGTCGCTCAAAAGGAGGGTTGACCCGCAAGGTCGTGGTTCTCACCGATGCTGTCGGACATCTGATCCGGTTTGTGATTCTCCCCGGTCAGACTCACGATCTCAAGGCTGTGCGTGAACTCCTGGACGATCTCACCTGTGAGACGTTGATTGGCGACAAGGCCTTTGACGCGGATGGGGTGCTGGACACATTGGCAGAACGCGAGATTACGGCGGTGATCCCGCCGCGGTCGAACCGAAGCACGCCCCGCGATTTTGACCGCGACGCCTACAAGGAGCGGCACCGAATCGAGAATTTCTTTGCGAAAATCAAGGAGTTCCGGGGTCTCGCCACGCGATACGACAAGACCCGCGCAAGCTTCGCAGCCGGGATTTATCTGATGGCGGGCGTGGTGGCGGCACGATAATTGTCAACGGGCCTTAGGGATTCAGAGATGCGCGGTAACTCGGCGGTGGCCAGGCAAGACAGTAGGGTGCGCAGCGTCTGATCCCGCGTGGAAACGCGCGCATAGCCGCACGCCACGCCGCAGCCTCCAGGGTGGGGTTCCGGCTTGAGCGACACTTCTTGCACAACGATTCCCTTTCGCACACATATTGCGCAACAGGGAATGTCCGTGTTTTTCGCCCGGTCCGGGAGTTTCGCACATCGTGCCAGCACGTTATCTGCGGGATGATGCCCGTCTGTTTCCTGTTCTCTGGTGGCATATCAACGTCCTGGGCCGATACGACATCAGCCTGCCGGACAGCGTGGCGGTGGGCAAGCTGAGACCTCTCATGAACCCAACTTCTGCCGAGATGTTTTGAAATGAAACAATCAGCCCTTATGACGGGTTTCTGTCCGACTGAGCGGCGATCCATCATACAGGAGAAATGATTGTCGAAAAATTCGCAATGCCTGATCACACCAGAGCCGAGCTGTGAAGTTCGCGGTTTCAAAATCTACAAGGAACTGCTCTCAAAGGGTCAGCAGATCACGATGATTACTGACCTGCGCCGCATTGTGCGCCAGGCACCGTTGTTCCGCCCCGTCACGCCGTCCGGGCGACGAATGTCGGTCCAAATGACATCGTGTGGCATGCTGGGGTGGATCTCCGACAAAGCGGGATACCGCTACGAAAAACGGCATCCGTCAGGTGTCCCGTGGCCGCCAATCCCCGGTTCAGTTCTTGACATCTGGCAACAGGTATCCGCTTGTCACCGGACTCCGGACAGCTGTCTGGTCAATCTGTATCGGGAAGGCACCCGAATGGGCCTGCATCAGGACGCCGACGAGGCCGATTTCAGATACCCCGTGGTTTCAGTCTCACTCGGTGATGACGGGTTGTTTCGTATCGGCAATCGTCAGAGGGGCGGGACAACCGAATCGATCTGGCTGCAATCCGGTGATGTTGTTGTCATGGGCGGCAATGCACGCCTTGTTCATCATGGAATTGATCGAATCCGCTTCGGGAGTTCCAAGCTCCTGTCCAACGGCGGAAGATTGAATCTGACATTGCGGGTTGCAGCATGACTGTTTTGCCGCGCAATCGCTTCACGAGTATTCGCAAATGCCGCCTCGAGCACCTAAATCATGATGTATGATTCTTGTGAGTGACGTGATTCGATCATATCGATCCGGTGGTGTGGTAAATTGATGACAACGGATTCGCCTGAGTTGAACCTGGACAAGCTGGAACGATGTCTCAGGGAAACTGCTGTGCGTGCCGGTTCGGTGGTGATGGAATACTGGGCCGCCGGAAACCCCGAGACTGAATGGAAGCCTGACGGTACACCCGTCACAACGGCTGATCTGCGTGCTGATCGGATCATTCGCAACTTGCTGAGTGATGCGTTTCCATCGATTCCCGTGATCAGCGAAGAAGAAACCGCCAATCATCACAACAGACATTCCAGCTTCTTCGTGGTTGACCCCATCGACGGCACCAGTGGATTTCGCAAGGGCAGTCTTGAATTCACTGTCAATATAGCGCTGGTGCGCAAGGGTAGACCCGTTGCCGGTGTCGTCTTTGCGCCGGCAATGAAACGCATGTTTTTGACGAGCAATGGACATCGTCTTGTCGAAGTCGACAATGATCGAACAAGAGTCCTGACCGGTCGACGATCAGCCGCAGCGGCCTTGCGCGTCACTGTCTCGCGCTCCAGCGTGTCTTCATCAAGGCTGAAGGACTATCTTGCGGAACTGAATGTGGTGAATATTGCAACGATGTCATCATCCTTTAAATTTTGCCTGCTCGCGATCGGCGAAGCCGATATTTACCCGCGTTTCGGACGCACGATGGAATGGGACACGGCTGCCGGCCAAGCCATTCTCCAGGCTGTTGGCGGGACGGTCTGGCAGATCGACGGGCGAACACCACTGACTTATGGCAAGGAGAATTACGAAAATCCAAGCTTTGTCGCGGTGGCCGCCGGTGTCCGTGCTCCGGGGGTACACTGAATGCAGGTTCTGGGCGTCATTCCGTCGCGGTTCGCGTCGTCAAGATTTCCCGGCAAACCGCTCGAGCCGCTCGCTGGTTGCACCGGAATCAGGAAGTCGCTGGTCTGCCGCAGCTGGGAAGCGGCGGCAGCTTCGAAGGCGATCGACCGACTGGTTGTGGCAACTGATGATCTCCGGATCCGCGAAGAAGTTGAATCGTTCGGCGGCGAATGCCTGATGACATCTTCGGCATGTGGAAATGGGACCGAGCGTTGCGCGCTGGCACTCGAGCAATTCGGCGATGAATTCGATATCGTGGTGAACTTTCAGGGTGATGCACCGCTCACACCGGACTGGTTTGTTGATGAGCTTGTTGATGCCATGAGAAATTGTCCGGATGCCGTCGTTGCCACACCGGTTATCCGCTGTAACGGGGCCGCACTGCGTCGTTTTGTTGATGATTGCGAGAGAGGAATGGTCGGTGCCACCACGGTGGTTTTTGATTCGGAGCGAAGAGCCCTTTACTTCTCCAAGCAGATCATTCCCTGGACCGCGCTCAATTATTCGGAAGAGGCGCTGACACCCGTCTATCACCATGTCGGCCTCTATGCCTATACCCTCGAGGCATTGAGTCTTTATGCATCACTGAAGCCTTCCACCCTCGAGCGGCAGGAAGGACTGGAACAGTTGCGGTTTCTCGAGAATGACGTGCCGATGACCTGTGTTGAGGTTGATGGAAAAGGCCGGGACTTTTGGGAAGTGAACAATCCTGATGACATTCCAAGGGTAGAACAGGGACTGATGTCCGCCGCCATCACCTGAACAGTGTGGTCCACCTGATCCTGCCTGCGCCTGTCTGGTGAGTTGCGGCCGGTGGACGATCCACAATGGTTTTCAACGTGAATCCACGATGTAGCGGGTCGAGACCAGAAGAGTTTTCACAAGCATCACATAATGCGCCTGTATGAAGCTGGTGCTATCCATTTATATCGGAGTTGCTCTCGTGGTTCTCTCGTCGGCAGTGCAGGCGCAGGTTTCCACGGCACCGTCTTTGGGGGCAGGAGTGTTTCATTTTTTTGCCACTGAATTTGGCGATTTTCACAGCGCCGGACTGTTCAACCAAATTTTTGGCCCCTTGTTTCCGGCAGCGCATGGCGGCACAGCAGCGACGCCCTTCTCGATCCTGATTGGATTTGTCAATCTCGTGCTTCTTTCGGTTGGTGGCGTGCTGCTGGCATACAATATCACTGCGGGCCTGTTGCAATCGGCGCATGAAGGGACCTTTCTGGGTCGACGCTGGTCCTCCCTGTGGGCGCCTCTGCGGGTATTGTTTGCAGTCACACTGCTCATTCCCATACCAGGACTTGGCGGCTACAATGTGATTCAGGGCGGTGTTGCCTGGATTACGCGTGGAGCCACCCTGTTGGCCAGCGAGTTGTGGTCAGAAGGTTCACAGCTCGTTCTATCGGGCGAAATCCCCTTGGTGGGAACGGCACCAAAACTCGATACTGCGCTCATGGGCACAGTCTATCGCAATCAGCTCTGCCTGAGATTGGCCAACTATCAGTTCGAGATCGCTGGCAGTTCGTCCAGAGTTCGGTTCGTGGTCGAGGACGTGGATGGCGTACCCGTCATCATGTCCTCAATCGATGGTCGTCGTCCGGAAATCTGCGGATCGTACCATCTGCCGGAAACCCCTGCCTATATCAGTCGGCTGGGGCCAGCAGGCGCGGCAATTGAGGGTGAATTCCGCCGTCTTCATGCCGATATGTTGCACGAGCTCATTCAGGCTGCAGATCAGATCATTGTGCGTCAATGGCCACTTCTGATTGCGAATGACGGTGAGTTACCACCGATTTCCGACGATATTTCAGCTGCCGTTGCTGCTGCAAATTCACGTCTGTCCACGGGGAATTCAGCTCTGTTTGCCGCAATTTCCAGTTCGGTCAACGAGTCGGACCAGGCTCGTATGCGGTTGATGCAGCAGATGTCAGGCGTCGGTTGCCACGAAACCGGGTCATCGGGAGGCAGTTCATGTGCCGCCGGATGGATTGCCGCCGGAAACTGGCATATTCTGATCGCGCGTCTCAATGCCGAGATGATGGGGATTCTGAACGCAAGTTCACTTGCCGTTCAATCCCGCTATCTGGAAAGCGGCGTTGCGCAATTCAATCGACAGCTGGTCATCACTGCTGATGAACCCGGTTGGCTGCAACGTGTTCTTGGTGGTGTTGATTCCGGAAAGTATCTGCATCTCGACGAGGCTGCTCGAATTTGGCGCGTCGCCACGCGCCATTATGAACGCGCCGCTGTCCGGGTCAACGGTATGGTCTCCCGGATTTCCGGTGACATCCTGCAGGATTCGGCACCGGTTGGTCCTCCCGGTTTGCTGGGTCGGATATGGCAGGTTGGATTTGCCGACTCCCTCAACGGTTTGATTGACATTCTGTCTCCGGCCAATTGGGCCGATGATCCGATGGTTGGAATTGTCAGTATGGGAAATTGGTATCTGGATGTTGTGGGGGCACTGATTTTCGGCGGTGCAGCTGTGTCTTTGCTGACGGGTGGTTTCGGGAGCGCAGTGGTTTTCCTGATCGCCGCTCCGCTCACTGCGATCGGCGTGACGCTGTCGTTTCTGCTGCCGGCCCTCCCCTTCCTGTTTTGGATTTTGGCCGTTTTTGGTTATGTCCTGCTGGTTCTTGAAGCGGTGGTGGCGGCCAGCCTCTGGGCGTTGGCACATATGCGGCTGGATGGAGAGGGGATCTCCGGTGACGCCGGACGATATGGCTGGCTGGCATTGCTGTCCCTGATGCTGACACCGACGATGATGGTTCTCGGATTCTTTGCCGGGATGGTTTTATTCCGCGTGATCGCCCGTTTGTTTGACAGCGGAGTCTATCTTGCCATGGGTTCCCTCGCGACGGCATCACCTGTCGTTGCGATTTTTGGCTTGATCGCGGCGGGAGTGCTGATCGTCTTTGCCTATATGGTCATTCTCGAGCGTAGTTTTTCGTTGATTTCGACTTTCCCGCAACGTCTGCTCCGTTGGATCGGCGGCGATGCTCCTCTCTCTGATGGCATTGCCGAAGGGCGATTCCAAACTGGATTGCGAACGGTGGCTGCGTCCCTTGGCAGCGGTGCCGTGAAAGCGGGGCAAGCGTCGGGCCAGGGACTGCGCAGCATGACAACCACTTTTCGCAGATGATGGTCGCGCAGCTCTTTCGTCGTACTCTATGCGTTGGTTACGATGTCTTTGTTGAAAACTGTGAGACGGCAACCGAATCCTTTCCCCTGAAATCGATGGCCTGGCACGACTCCGATTTCAGGAAGCCCGAAAAATCAACAACCCCCTGCTCAGATAAATTAAAGCTGGAAATGTGATGTTGCCTCTTATGCCCTTGTCCCGACGCTCCCTGGGACCGGTCAACCGCCGCATGTGCGCGGCAGGCAGTGGCTGACAGCCTGTAGGCTGCGTCCAACTCGGCAAGGGTCATTGTGACATTCAGCGAAAGCCACAGTTATGTGGAAGAAGAACGGCTCTTCAGGTCTGCCAATACCGATTTCCCGGTCAGCGCTGGAAGCGAGACGACGTCGATATCGTGAATATATAATGACACGCGCGCTTTTCCTGTGCCTGAATTTCACGTCCATCTGCCATTCTCGCCGAATCAACCATTGAAACCACCAGAACGCAATCGGAAACGGCCAGCATGGAGTCACCTGCGACATCAAATCGTGCATTGCCCCGGCACATGGATTACGTGGTCTTGAAATTGGCGAAAGTCATCGACAGATGCGCAGGAAACGATTGCTTTCCAGGAATTGTCAGCGGTCGGGTCATGGGCGGTGTGCTTGATGGTCAGACAATTGAATTGGCACTGCGCAAGACGCTCACCAACCAGCGCGTGACACAAGTTGCCGCGTTGCAGAATACCGACAGCTTTTCGCACACGCCGATCGGCGGTTATGTCGCTTTTGAAGGTGTACGCTCTGGTGATACGGGCCTGACCGCGCGATGGATGAATCGCATGGGTGGGCCGGACTCCGTGATACGTTCCGATCTGCCCATGCAAATTTCGCCAGTCTACGGAAAAGACAGCCAAATCCGCCGGTTCAGGTCGAATGGTGCCACCATGTATAATGCCCAAATCCTGCATGTGGACAACAGCACCACGGCTTCATCATCGGATGCGCTACGGGCCGCACTGATTGATTCCCTGAATGAATACGGACTGGCATTCGTCGCCTGTGCTCCTGCAGACAATCACCAGGAGCGTCAGACTTACTATGCCTACGCCAGTTGGCGCGATGGGATACAGAACAGTTCCGAGGCTGCAGCCGAGGAATTTCTCGAGCGTCATGGAAAGAACACACTCGAGCCATATTTTGCCGCTGGTGCCAACATCGATGTCATTCCGATGGAAACTCTTCTCCTCGGCTCCAAGGTTTGCGAGTCAATCGATGCCGGCGGTCGGAGTTCAGTGCCTGTTTCATGCTTCATGACCGGAGGACTCGGTCGTCGGATCGAATTTGAACTGCGTCGCGCCGGGCCTGAGATTGCCGAAAAAATGGAAAATGCATTTCTCGCGCAAGCGGACTCAAGAGCACGAGAATCCTTTGCATCGGTCGGTTGGAAAGGAGTGTGGAACAGTGACATCAGTCAGTTTTTTGCCACAGCGGGAATTCAGCTTCCGCACATGCCGAAATACGGATTTGCAGTCTCGACAGCTGTGCTGCAACCCTATGCCAATAGCGACGGTGAGTTGTTTCTTGCCAAGGTGCGGCCTTTATCCCACGCATTACCTCGCGATGCGATTCCAACACATTCTGATCGGCGCGCAGATCGACGATTTGCTGCGACGATCAGCGCGGCAGTGACCGAGTTTGCAATGGCACTTCCCGACAGCCCAAGCATCGAACGCGAAAACCGTGCGTCTCAGGCGAAACTCGAGGCTTCCATTCAGCGTAACGAAGGTGTAGGAGACCCTGTCTCTCCCGGGGACACGGTGCCACAACGGGTGTTTTCAGGCAATACGCCGACGCTCGAAGCATCCGGGATAGATGGGTCGATGAACTTCTGACGCTTGGTTAACATCTTGCGCTGTCTCGCTGCCATCAGCGGGGCAAGGTTCCGGCGTCACTCAGATGGAGGCCGGGTTGCCAGAGGATTGCCAGAACCAGGACAATTTTGTTCAATGGGTCAGATTCCCCCATGACTGCGTTGTTCTCAAACGCGTGATTTTTCCCACCGGTGCCGCGGGTTTGTTGCTGGCTTTTGACGCGAGTGTCATGGCGGCGCAAATTCGCACCCGGGCCATCAAGAGCGGCTTTACTGAACGCCCCCAAGATGATGCTCTGGTCTGTACGATGCCGTCGCCGAGTTTCTTCAAAGCCGGCGTTCTGGCTGACCTGCTGGGCGGAGAGGTCTTTCGGATACGGCGTAATCAACTGACGGCGCCGCCCTGGACCGTTGACAGTGCCGACCGTTTTCAGACCAAGCAGCGTGATGCCGGGGACAGGTTTATTGGCGAACGGGCTTACAGTCAGGAATCGGCCCTGCAGCGTCAACCTGTGGTTGAAGAGAAGGACTATGTTCAGTGGGTCAAGTTTGCGAATGACAGTGCCGTTCTCAAACGCGTGATTTTTCCCACCGGTTCTGCGGGTTTATTGCTGACTTTCGGCGAGGGGGTGGCGGCGGCGCAAATTCGCGCCCGGGCGGTCGAGACAGGTTTTACAGAACGCCCACATGACGATGCCGTGTTCTGCAAGCCGCCATCACCAAGTTATTTGAACGCGGGTATATTGGCTGACCTGCTGGGCGGAGAGGTCTTTCGGATACGACGCGAGGAGCTCACGGCACCACCATGGACGGTTGATCACTCGGATCAGTTCCAGTCTGGCCTGCGTGAGATCGGGCTTAATTTCCTTGGTGAACGGGTTTATCGCAGGGTATCAGGTGCGCGGCTGAAACGTGTCATCGATGCGGAAGGTCATTTTCGCCACGTGGCTGAAAGCGAGAGTCTTGCCCCGGTCGAATTCCTGCGTGCTGTCAGCGATACGCAGCTGCCACAGATTGCTGCCGGACTGCTCAAGATGGCCGAACGGGGCAGTATTGGCAAGGATGAGTTGATCTCGGTTGCACGGTTCGCCTGTGAACCAGTCACCGGGCCGCCAAGACTCGATTTGGTTTCTGCGCAGGAGTCGCTGCGCCGGGAATTTCTGAGGCAGATCGTTGCGTCCGTCGTTGAGGATAACGGCTCACGAGAAGCTTACCACCGGGCGATGAAACTGGCGGAACATGCGGCGGAAGCGGTCCGCGAACCCGCCAGTTTCCAGGGTTTCGCCCCGACTCCGGGCCTGCTCGTATTTTTGCGGCGACTCGCTCCCAGCACGGGAGACGTCGATTTTTCAGGAAATTCCCGCCTGGAAGTTGCCGCTCCTGCGCTGCGAAGCGAAGGCAGATCCACTTATCAATTGCTTGATTTGACAGGTGCGACGCAAGGCGGCGCGGCAGAGCGTGCAGCCAACGCACTCGCACGACGCAGTGATGGAGGCACCAGTACATTGCTGGTTTCCGGTGCTGCGGATGCGGATGCGGCTACGGCCGTGCGCCGGACAGTCGGAATCGCCTATGCATTTCAAGCGGTCGCCGAGATCTCTCAGGAAGTGGCAACCGGGAGTCACGGAAACCTGCCAATCACCGCATTCATTGTGGGCGAACGTCGGCCAAAACCGGAGGATAGCCTTCCGGAAGCGGCGTTGCGGACGTTCAGGGTCGATGTATGGAGTGACTTGGATAAACTTCATACAGAACTTTTGCGCACACGGCGGCGAATTGCCGAATGGCATCGTTCTATCGCCGAAGATACCGGTGGAGAGGCAGAATACAGGGAAAATGCGCGGCAACGTCCCTACGTATCGCTTTCCCGATTAAGCCCTCCCGTGACCATGATTCCACGGTCACTCGAGGGTGCAACGGCAAAAGCATTACGACGCGTGGCAGAGAGTTTTCAAAGACAAGGTGATGTCGACGTCGCAGTGGCGGCTTCTCTTGGTGTTCCCGCTCCGGAGTTGCCGGATGTTCTGAGCGCTGAACAGGTCGATGCCCTCGCCATGAGTGAACTGGCAGCAGAACGCGGCCGTGGATTTCTGTTGGCAGACCAGACAGGTATTGGCAAAGGACGCGCGCTGGCGGCCATCGCCCGTCGTCATCTGCGTCGCGGTGGCAAGGTGTTGTATTTGACCGAAAATGCCGAGATCAATATTCCGGATGTCTGGCGTGATTTTGTTGCCGTTGGAGCTGACAAGGAATCCCGTCCGTGTATCCTGGCCTCACGTCCAGTGCGGTTGGGACCACCCGGCTTGAATGGCGAAGGCTCATTTCACAAGACAGAATCAGCGGCGTCAAGAAAGACAATCTACGAATCCGGTGCCTGGCCGCAGGGCCGGAATCTGGTGATCACCAACTATTCACAATTCAACGGGCCGGAGACACGCGCAAGCCGCCGTTGGGTAAATTCCGCACCTGACGACACAACGCTCTTGATCCTTGATGAAGCGCATAATGCTGTGAACCGGAATTCAAATACAGGTCAGGCAATCCGAGGTATGATCAGTCGCGTGGGCCATTCCCACGTCATCTATGCGACGGCAACGCCGATGCGAGACCCTTCCGGAGCGGATCTCTATCGTCCGCTGCTGCCGACGGCTTCATACGGCAATACGCGATCCATCCTCGAGACTGTTGCGCTTGGCGGAGAAACCGCCCAAGAATGTTTTACCACCATGCTGGCCGAGGATGGTGTGTTTTTGCGGCGGGACCACTGCCTGTCCAATATTGAGTTCCAGGTGCGGCTGCCTGATGATGCCCGAATTGCGCATTATCAGGACATGATGAACCTTTTTGCCCCGCTGAGTGAACTGATGCTTGATGCGGCTTTGCGGGTTGGCACATTGGTAGGTCGGGGACATGCGCTGCATTACCAGCAGATGTTGAATCAGGGTGTGGACCCACGCGCTGCGCGCGCGCGGACAAATGCCCTGTTCCAGCATTCAGCCATGGCCGGTGGACCACTTGCCAACCTGGCGCGCCTGACCATCAATGCCATCAAGGTTGACCAGGTGGTGGAGGAGACACTCAACGAAATCAGGGAAGGCCGCAAACCGCAGATTACCTTTCATTCGACTCATGGGTCACTGTTCTCTGAACGCGTCACCAACGGGAGCCAGGACACGCGAATTCCCCTGACCTTTCGTGACCAGGCCAAACGGGTGTCCGAACAGATTTTCCGTGTATTGATTAACGGTGAGCGGCAGGATGCCCGGACGCTGGATCCGGAAGTTGCCGCGGCAAGCCGGGACATTCTGCAACAAATTGAACTGCTACCCGAACAACTTCCCGCTTCACCACTCGATGCGGTGATTGAGGGGCTTGAAGCTGCCGGATTAACGGTCGGCGAAATTTCCGGGCGCTCTCTCGCGTATCGTCGCGGCAGCATCATCAGGCGTACGGACACGGATCGGCGCAAGACGGTTCGTGACTATAATGATGGCGTCATCGATGTCTTGGTTTTCAACCGTGCCGGTGCGACAGGTGGATCATACCATGCTTCGCCTGATTTTATCGATCAGCGACCGCGCTCCCTGATCGAGATGGAAACACCGCTCGACATCATAAAATATATTCAGGCACAGGGACGAAGTAACCGTTTCGGCCAGGTGGCACGACCACGAATTGTTTCGGTCATGACAGGCCTCATTCCGGAAATGCGGATCTTGCAGCAGCGGAACCGTAAATTGCGGGCAATGGGTGCGAGTATCGACGGAAATCGTTCGCACCCGCTTCTGCTTGATGATGTTCCTGATTTTCTGAACAAAGTTGGAGATCTGGCGACTCGTCACGTTCTGCGCACACATCCCGACCTCGCCCGTCGTCTCGGATTTGCCAGTATCGCCGAGGAAGCTGCCGATGAGGATTTTGGCCGGGGGAATTTGACGCTGACTGATTCCGGTTCTGCGTCCTCAGGATCGACGTCTTTGGCCAATCGCACCTTGACACGTTCTCTGGTTCTTTCAGCCGCCGAGCAGACGGAGCTCATTGATCTTATTCGCATTGAGTTTGAAGGGCTGGTTGAAGAGCTGGAAAGTCGCAATGCCAATCCACTGAAACCCAAGGAGTTTCCCGGGACCATCGATATCAAGTCGAGGATGCTGTTTTCGGGTGTGGATGACGGCCGTGACGAACGCGATCCATCTGCATTTCTGGCTCCGCTCTATATTGCGACCGGTACCCACCATATCAAGGAGGAGCCGATTGGCAGCGAAGAGTTGCTGCAAATGGTCAATCGATCACTGGTGACTGATGGGGCCGAAGGATTCGCGTCGTTTGTCAGCCGCGTGGAGACGCTGATTCCGTCTGCTGTCAGTCATCTCATCCGACCAGGCACCCGTGTCGAGGATGCAATGGCTCATCCTGAAGGACAACCTTCCAACTTTCAGATGCGGCTCAGCAGGCTCAGGCGCCTGACCCAGCTGCTTGATGGAATCAAGCCGGGCCGGGTCCTGCAAATGGATGAAGGCGACGGTTCCCGGGACAACTCACTGCGGACGATTGTCAAACTGACCAAGCCGCAAAGCCAGCATGTCATGTTTCCGCAAGCCTACAAGATTCGTACAGTGACACCTGGCCATAGTGCTCCCGAGACGATTTCCCTGAATCAACTCATTCGCTATCCGGTTGACTCGATCCGCTTTTTGCCCGGTCTCGAACTCGGCCAGAATGATCGTCATTTGCGGACATTTGCCAAACAAATGACCTATGAGCGGCGCTATCCCGTTCAGATTCTGAGTGGCAATCTGCTGGAGGCCATCACAGTCGGGCGAAGACACCGGCTTGGCTGGATGTCAATTTACCGTGAGGTCACCGGACAACTGCAGCGCGGCATCGTCATTACCGGAAAAAAAGTGGACTTTGACTATATCCCACTGAATATTCCGTCTCTTGACGTGGTTGAGTCCGCCATCGACCTGCTGCGACAGGACACAACACAACGCAGCTTTACTCTGATCTTCGTTTCAGAGGATGATCTGTTGTTCAGGATCGTGTTTTACAAGGATGATTCCGACGGGTTGCTGAAGTTTGTCGTCAGCCAGCTGGACAAGTTCATTCGTTTTATCAATTCACAGCATTCTGACTTTCTCGAGCCGGTTCAGTCGATTTGCCAGCGCGGTGAATCCCCGGGAGAACGGCGTCAATTGCTCAACCAGTTACGTGCACTTCAACCGCTGATTGACCAGGGTGAGATGACCATCAGGACCGATGGCAGTTATCGCGGATTGATCACGCAGGCGGTTGCAGACATGCGCCGCAAAATGGCTGGTCAGACACTGCTCAATGCGTGATCCGGCAGAATTGGCAAGAATGTCACCATCAGAATTCTCACAAAATTCCAGGAATTTTGCAGGGGGCGTCTCCACAGATTCAGTCAGGCATCGCGCGAGCAAACAGAATGCGACGAGTTGCACAGAATTCCCTTTCTGGCTGGTCCTGATTTCAGGACCGCCACGTGCCGGCAAAAGTCGGGCCGGCACATGTTTGTCCGACAAGTTGGATGCGGATCACTTCGCCTTGTCCAATCTGCTGAAACAAATGACGCATGATCATTTTGATTTGGGCAAAGATTGTTTGCCGCTGGCTTTCGAGTCCTGCAAGGATGTGCCATTGCCGGAGTTTGGCGGGCTGACACCGCGTGATGCCTATATCATGTATAGTGAAACCATCTTGAAGCCGCGGCATGGCCGTGACTGCCTCGGTCAAGAGGGGAAGAAGCGCGTCAAATCCAATCTTTCCAGAAGGCGGGTTTCGGTGGTGTCGGGTGTCGGGTTTATTGATGAGGTCCGCCCGTTAATCAATGCGGTTGGAGGTGAATATGCATTGCATATTCGTATCACTGGGCGACGCAAGACGCATTTGGAGGACAGCCGCGAATATCTCGATCTTGCCGCTTTTGGCCTGACCGAAGTTGAGACCGAGAATCGGAACTGTCGCCAATTTCTGGAATCTTTGCGCCGGCTTTTACCCTGTTTTCGCATCTGACATACGCATCAGTTGCGCATCATCCCAGGTGGTTTGAACCAACAGGAGAAGGTCCTCCCGTTTCAAAGCCAAACAGCGGCAGAACATGCAGCGGTTACGGCGGCGCAAATACGGGAATGATTCCGTTGGTTGAGCCGCGCCACAGTCATTTACGGCGACCATTCCGCATAGGGTTTGAGGTCACGTTCGGCTTCGGGATCAACTGTCGAAACTGGCAGGGCCTTGATTTCATCCCATAATATTTGCGGCACCTCTTCGGTTGCATAATGTATCGTCTGATCAATGCGCGACGGTTTTGAAATGCCCACAATTGTTGACGTCACCCGGGGGTCACGCATCGAGAATTGCAGTGCCAAGGCAGCAGGTGAAACACCGTATTTTGCACATAATGATTCAATTTTTCGGACGGGTTCCAATGCCCCATCGTCAGCCGTCTGATAGGTGATCAGGGGCATGGCATTGCTGCCTTTGGCGAAGACACCACCGGCATAGGGTGCCGCATTGAAAACGGCGATGCCGGATTCGTGCGCAAAGTCATACATGTCCGCCGCGGTCTGGTTCAGAAGGGTCAACCGATTGTGGTTGATCAGAACATCGAAGGGATAGCTTTTCAGCAGGGGAAACATGAGATCAATGCGGCCCATTGCCAGACCCACCGCATCGGTCAGCCCGTCTTCCTTGATTTTGAACAGTTCATCCAGAGCCCCGCCACTACGTGTCACTTCATCCAGATCACGGCAATATTCGGGGTCATGCAGATGCAGAATCTGCACCTTGTCGAGGCCGAGCGCGGTGAGGCTTTCTTCAAGGGATTGTCGTGCCTGAGCGGCGTCAAATCTGCCGGTCCGGGTGTCACGATCAAGTTTGGTTGCGAGGACAAAATCCGGCGGCAATCCGCCCCGCGCACGAATGGCCGCACCGATACGTTCTTCACTGCGCCCGTCTCCGTAGACGCGGGAACTGTCGATGAAATTGACGTCATGTCCGTCGAGGATGGCAGCGACTGTTTCAATCGCCCGCGCTTCATCGCAGACATAGCCATACGTTTCGGGCATATCTCCCAATGAAGATGTCCCAAAACAGATCTCCGTGACTTCCAGTCCGGTTTGACCGATTTTATGTTTTTTCATTTGATCCCCATCACTATCCAGCCAGACCGATACATCCAAACAATTGAGGCAAAATTCTCAATGCCCAGTGCCCTGATATGCTCTCAACAATTGGGGTGACTGACTTGATTGAATGCCAAGCGGCCATCGTGCCGATTTTACGGCTCACGGCCGCATGTCACGAAGGGCTCCACTGCGTTCTTCAGAAGGCAGTCACCTGACTGGACAGGCGGTCTTCCTCTTTTTTCTGGAACCAAATCACTAAGGCCCGTTGACAATTATCGTGCGGCCACCACGCCCGCCATCAGATAAATCCCGGCTGCGAAGCTTGCAAGAGTCTTGTCGTATCGTGTGGCGAGACCCCGGAACTCCTTGATTTTCGCAAAGAAATTCTCGATTCGGTGCCGCTCCTTGTAGGCGTCGCGGTCAAAGTCGCGTGGCGTGCTTCGGTTCGACCGCGGCGGGATCACCGCCGTGGCTCCGCGTTCCGCCACTGTGTCCAGCACCCAATCCGCGTCAAAGGCCTTGTCGCCAATCAACATCTCACAGGTGAGGTCGTCCAGGAGTTCAGGGACAGCCTTGAGATCGTGGGTCTGACCCGGCAGAACCACAAACCGGATCAGATGTCCGACAGCATCGGTGAGGGCCACGACCTTGCTCGTCAGACCGCCCTTCGAGCGGCCGATTCCTTCCGATTCTGATCCCCCTTTTTGGCCCCGGAGGCCTTCTGGTGCGCTGGCATGATCGTGCCATCCACAGACACCATTGACAGATCCAGATCACCGGATAACTCATTGAAAATACGTTCAAAAAGATTCGCTTGGGTCCAACGCCGGAACCGCTTGAAGACACGGGTCCATCGCCCAAAATGCGGCGGGAGATCACGCCAGGGGGTTCCTGTCCGGAACCGCCAGAGAACCCCTTCCAGAAAAAGACGATTGTCGACAGCTGTGCACCCCGGGTCAGTCACCTGGCCCGGACACAGCGGGGCCACCCGCGCCCACATCTCATCCGTCAAAACTGTGCGATCTGCATTCATCTTGTCACCTGCCTCGTCTGCTCGTGCCGCCTTTTTCGGCGTGCAATGCCGACACAAATACACGACAAGAACTCAAGACGCAAGGCAATTGTCAACGGGCCTTAGCGTGTTTGACCGTCAATCTCAAGTTGCCTTCACTTGACTCTTGATATTTTTGCCATGGTTTCCCCGGGTGGATCGCTTTGACTGATTTGATCACAGGCATGGCTTTTTCCCTGATCTGAATCATCGCACACTGGGATGTTGAGTGACCTTTGCTGACGAACAAGGAGATGCTCAACACGCAGAATATTTATTGAAAAAGACGCCTTTGAACATTGTTCGCGTATCAGATACTCTATCACTGAGAATTGGGGCGACATTGATATGATGAAACCCGATATTGAGCGATTAAGGCACTTTACCGCGCTTACAGACCGCCAACTCACATCTGACTTTGCCGGACGCGAAACCGAGCTTGATCTCATTCACACGCGTGTCGGGACGATTGCTCAGCGCGCTTTCAAAGAGCACAGCATAATGCCTGCCGAGGGACAAACCCTGTTGATTACCGGTGCTCCTGGTGCTGGAAAGACGGCTCTTGCGTGCAAAGCTGGTCAACAACTTGAAGAAGAAGGGGGCGGTATTTTCCTCCCCCTTGAACTCAGAGCCCTTGCCGATCAAACGCGTTTTCAACGGCAGTTTGAAAAGCAAGTCCCTCCTGACCGTCTCAGAATGATTTTAGAAAAATAGCGGGATTGTCTGGTCGTGCGGGCGCAACCCTGCCAGCTGCTTTGGCCGCAGCGATTGATGATCCTGTTGCTGAGGTTGCCGCTTCCATCACCTTGCAAATTTTTGGTGCCTTGGGGAAGTCGTAGGACTGCTCCAAGTTTGAGCTGCCTTGTCCGGTCGTGCTCTTTATTGATGAGATTCAGACCATCAACCCCTCGAGGCACATGGACGGGTCCGATTCACTCTTGAACCTGCACCTTGGCACCCATGGCCATCCAATCCTGCCGCTTCTGGTCGGATTGCCCAATGCACAGGATCTGCTGAGCGAAACTGGATTGTCGCGCCTGAGTTCAGATTCAATCATCACCTTGGGCTGTCTATCGGGTGACGAGGCGGCACGATCAGCACGGACATTCTTTGCCCATCATCATGTTCGGGGTCAGACCGAAACCTGGACGCAGAAGGTTGCCGACTGGTCCGATGGCTGATCCATGCATGTACATAACACATTGAGAGCGATTGCGGAACAGTTGGTTTGTCATGCAGATTGGCAGATTGGAAAACAAGACTGTTGTGGTGAGATGGATACGAACTCAGCAATTTGTAATCTTGACCATATTGATGAGGTGGGAACGCACCGCTGCGCATCAGGTTTGCGGGCAGAATATGACAGCTCCCGCCTGTCGGGTTCTTTGTCAAATTCTGTGAAACTTGTCGCCAATATCATCCACCGAATCGAAAGGGCTTTGGGCAAAGATGAAATTGAGATGATCATTGATGAGGAATATCCGCGCATTGCGAAGGATTAACCCCCGGCTTACCGAATTGCTGCCTGTTTCTGATATCTTCAATCAGATGCTGCGGCGTGGTTTACTGCAGTTGACTCCAGATATTGGCGAAGACAGTTTCGATTGTCCGATTCCGTCGCTGCGAAACTATTGTGTGGTCAGGGCAGCCACAAGGCTGCATTTAAGAGTGCATCTTGGTGACTTGGATAAAGTCCAATCAGAAATCGATGCTGGAGGCGACATCATTGCACGTGATCTTTGCGGCAGAATAGCAGCAGATGTCGCATTGGAAGAAGGGTGGACAGAGGTTCACACGTTGCTAAAGAGGGCTGAATAGAAGCGCCGCCACCAATACGTCCTGAGTTCCGTTCGGAAATAGCAGGGAACACAGAAACCATGAAAAACCCAACTGCAGCCATGCTCGTGATCGGAGACGAGATTCTCTCAGGGCGGACACGAGATGCCAACATGCACTATTTGGCCGGATGTCTCACACGTCATGGAATCGATTTGCAGGAGGTGCGGATTATCGCTGATTGCCATGATGTCATCATGGCTGCAGTCAACGAATTACGGGCAAGGAACGATCATCTGTTTACTTGTGGTGGTATCGGGCCAACTCATGATGATATTACGGCTGATGCCGTCGCCGCAGCTTTCGGAGTCAATATCGACATACGGGAAGATGCGCTGCAGCTCATTGCCGCGCGCTGTCAGGAATATGACCAAGAACTGAATGACGACAGGCGGCGAATGGCGCGGATTCCTGACGATGCCGAACTGATCCTCAACCCGGTATCGTCGGCTCCCGGGTTTTCCATTGGTAATGTCCATGTCATGGCAGGCGTGCCGAAAATATTCTCTTCCATGCTCGACGGGTTGCTCACGCGGATCCCCGGCGGGGTTCCTCTCGCCAGCGCGACGATCGAAATTGCGGCCCCCGAAGGTGAAATTGCGGCCAGGTTGGGGGAACTTGCGCGCCGTTTGCCTGACCTACAGGTCGGTTCTTACCCGTTTCACAAGAACAATCGATACGGCGTCAATGTCGTGCTACGGGGATACGATGTGCGTGAGGTCAAGAGAGCCGAAAATCATCTGCGCCAAGTCTTTGCAACAAAATTGGCCAGCGACGGGTAGGGATGAAGAATTCTGAATGTCGCTCAAAAGCGGCGCCCACAACAATGTTTGAATTTCTTTCCTGAGCCACATGGGCAGAGACTGTTGCGACCCGGAGGTGATGGCGGTGGTTGCTGACTGCCTCGTTGTAACTCCTGCCGACCCTTCTGTTGCAACTCCTGCGGCTCCGCCGGAGCCGCACCATTGGCCTTGCGCGCTTCTGCGACGGCGCGTTGCTGTGCCATCTGCTGCATCAATGCCTGTTTCTCTTCTTCTGTCAGCGGTCGCAGCCGACTGATTTGCGAAGACACATCTGATCGCAAGGACGTGAGCAGGGTTTCAAACAATCCGAACGCTTCGTTCTTGAATTCATTGAGCGGGTCGCGCTGTGCATAGCCACGAAATCCGACCACCGAACGGAGATGTTCGAGGGTGACCAGATGCTCTCGCCATTTCTTGTCAACCGTGTGCAGCAACACCTGTTTTTCAATGGATCGCATCGATTCGTTGCCAAACTCGGCTGTCTTTCCTTTCAGGACGTCCTCCGAAGCCTGGTAAAGCCGCTGCCGAACTGTCTCATCATCGACCCCATCTTCTTCGGCCCACTGAACGACGGGTTGGTCAATACCCAGTCTGGCACGGAGTTGTTCAGCCAAACTCTCCATTTCCCATTGTTCGGGATAGCTCTTTGGCGGCATGAATTCCAAAACAAGATCGTCGATCAATTCCTGCCGCATGTCAGTCAGGATTTCTGACACATCATCGGACCTCATGATCTCAAGACGCTGGGAGAAAATCGCTTTTCGTTGATCGTTCATCACGTCGTCGAACTTCAGCAATTGTTTGCGGATCTCAAAATTTCGTGCCTCGACTTTGGCTTGTGCCTTTTCCAGCGACTTGTTGACCCAGGGATGAACGATAGCTTCGCCTTCCTTGAGCCCCAATTTGCCCAGCATCTTGTCGAGCTTGTCCGAGCCAAAGATACGCATGAGGTCATCTTCAAGAGACAAAAAGAAACGCGACAGTCCAGGATCGCCCTGGCGTCCGGAGCGGCCACGCAACTGATTGTCAATGCGCCGTGATTCATGACGCTCAGTTGCCAGCACAAAGAGACCGCCGGCGTCCAACACAGCCTGCCGGTCGGACGCCAGTTCGGCTTCAAGTTTCGTACGTATCTCTGCTTTGTCACCTTGCGGATCGAGCGCGCATTGTTCGGCAAATCGTATGTCAAGATTCCCGCCGAGTTGAATATCGGTGCCTCGCCCCGCCATGTTGGTTGCGATCGTCACCGCGCCACGGCATCCGGCATCTGCAACGATCTTGGCTTCATATTCATGGACACGCGCATTGAGTACGTTATGCTCAATATCGGCTTCCTTGAGCATTTCAGACAATGCCATCGATTTTTCAATGGAGGTGGTTCCAACCAGTACCGGTTGACCGCGTCCGTGAGCGTCACGGATGGATTCCACGATCGCGCCATACTTCTCCTGACTGGTACGAAACACCTGGTCGTCCTCGTCAATCCTTGCAATCGGCTCATTGGTTGGAATTTCAACGACACCCAGACCATAGATTTCAGAGAATTCTTCGGCTTCGGTTGCCGCCGTCCCGGTCATGCCCGCCAGCTTGCTGTAGAGACGAAAATAATTCTGGAAAGTAATGGAAGCGAGGGTGACGTTTTCCGCTTGAATGTCGACATTCTCTTTGGCTTCAATTGCCTGGTGAAGGCCGTCACCAAGCCGACGCCCTGGCATCATGCGACCGGTAAACTCGTCGATCAGGACAATTTGACTGTCCTTGACAATATATTCTTTTTCCTTGTGAAAATTCTTGTGAGCGCGGAGGGCCTGGGTAATGTGATGGACAATCGTTGTGGATTCAGGGTCGTATAATGTCTGGTTTTCCGGCAGAATCTCCGCCTCTCGAAGCCGGACTTCCATGAAGTCATTACCCTCGTCAGTAAAGGTCACGTTGCGGGTTTTTTCGTCCAGCTTGTAATGTGAGTCTTCAATCTGGGGAATCAGTGCATTCACGCGGTTATAGAGCTCTGACCGATCCTGTGATGGCCCGGAAATCACCAGTGGCGTACGGGCTTCATCAATAAGGATCGAGTCAACTTCGTCAACGATGGCAAAATTATGCCCCCGCTGGACCATTGAGGCGAGTTCGCCTGCCATATTGTCTCGCAGATAATCAAAACCGAATTCATTATTGGTGCCGTAAGTCACATCCGCGGCATAAGCGGCGCGCTTGTCGGCAGCTGGCTGCTGATTTTCCAGGACCCCAACCGAAATCCCGAGTGCGTTGTAGACGGCACCCATCCAGTTGGCGTCCCGACTCGCGAGATACTCGTTGACAGTGACGACATGGACGCCCTGACCGGTGAGTGCATTGAGACAGACGGGCAACGTCGCGGCAAGGGTCTTGCCTTCGCCAGTCTTCATCTCCGCAATATCCCCGCGGTGCAGAAACAATCCGCCAACCAACTGCACGTCAAAAATGCGCATTCCCAGGGCGCGCTTGCCCGCCTCGCGGGTCAGTGCAAATGTTTCAGGGAGCAGTGAATCGAGATCTTCGCCGTTGTCAGCACGCGTGCGAAGATCATCGACTTTGGCCATGATCTGGGCATCACTCAGCTTTTCAAAACGGCTCTCCAGATCGTTCACCGCAGCGATTTGCCCGCGAACTGATTTTAGCTTCCGATCATTCGGCGATCCGAAAACTTTTCTGGCGACATTTGACATTCCCAACATGTTGATGCCGACTCTCCAGTTTCTTGATCCTTGCAATCATGACAATTTGCCTAATACAGCAAATCTCCAAGCGCAGAACATGTCCTTGATTTGGCAGCCCGCAGCGTCAAAATCCGTTGATGCCAATGGATTTTGATTTATGTTTGACAAACCTCTCTGTCAATGGACACCCTGCCTTTGCGGGAGAGATGTCAGGTATGCGGAGGTGATCTCAGCGTGATTCACGACGGAGATGCTCAAACGATCGGATCCTATGCTCAGCCAGGATGGCCGCATGGTTTGAAGATCGAGGCCTTTTCGAACCCGCCAAAAATTAACCAGCCATATACGTATCTTCTTCCCCAAGAATTCTTTGTGGCGCGTCACATTGGTTAACCCGAGAGGGGCAAGAGCCACCGGGTGAGAGGAACGCCCTCATCATTCGCTGTTTTATATTGTGTTTCCAACCGAACGGTTCTATCACCGAGTCGGGAACTGACGGGGGAGACTGCGTGCTTGACTTGTTGCTGCGGGCAGCAAATTTGCCCGACGGACTCGGCCCCATCGATATTGCGGTCAAGGACGGCTGCATCGTCGACATGTCCCCGAAAATCGTGGCCGACGCCGTCCGCGTTATCGACGCAACAGACCGTCTGGTCACCCCGCCTTTTGCCGATTCACACTTCCATATGGATGCCACGCTGAGTCTGGGGCAACCCCGTTTCAACCTGTCAGGAACACTGTTGGAGGGAATTGCCCTCTGGGGCGAGTTGAAGCCTCTTCTGACGGAAGAGGCCGTCATGGAACGTGCATTGCGCTACTGCGACCTGGCAGTTGCGCAAGGTCTTCTGGCGATCCGTACCCATGTGGATGTCTCCACGGCACCGCTCGTCGGCGTTGCGGCGCTGCTGGAAGTGAAGAAACGCGTTTCCCCCTATATCGACCTGCAACTGGTCGCTTTTCCGCAAGATGGGCTCTATCGCGCACCCGGTGCCGAGGACAATTTGTTACGTGCACTCGATATGGGTGTCGATATCGTTGGCGGTATCCCGCATTTTGAACGAACCATGGAGGATGGTACGCGGTCAGTGAAACGGCTGTGCCAGATCGCTGCCGAAAGAGATCTTCCGGTGGACCTGCACTGCGATGAAAGCGATGACCCCATGTCGCGTCATGTCGAGACACTGGCGGCGGAAACCAGGCGACTGGGCCTGGGCGGCCGGGTTGTGGGCAGCCACCTCACCGCCATGCATTCCTATGACAATTACTATGCCTCAAAACTGATCCCGCTGATTGCAGAATCGGGAATGCAGGCCATCGCGAACCCACTCATCAACATCACCCTGCAGGGACGGTCCGACACCTATCCGAAACGCCGTGGCTTAACACGTGTGCCGGAAATGGTTGCGGCGGGTGTCAATGTCGCGCTGGGGCAGGATTGTACCATGGACCCGTGGTACTCGCTGGGTTCAGCCGACATGCTGGAAGTCGCCCATATGGGCATCCATGCCGTTCCAATGACCTCGCGGGATGCCATGTCCTGGGCCTTCGATAGCGTGACGTTGGGAGCTGCTGCGGCCATGGGTTTGCCGGACCCGACCCTGCGCAAGGGAAGCCCGGCCAACATGGTCGTCCTTCAGGCGCGTGATCCGATCGAAGCCATCCGCCTGCGTGCCACCCGCCTTGCGGTGATCCGTGAAGGGCGTGTGCTCGCGGAAACACCGCCACGCAAAGTCGTATTGTCGCTTGACGGGCGGCCTGACACGCTGGATCCGGCAGACTATGGACCCAAAAAATCATCGATTTACCCAGTCAATTAAAAAGGAGCTTATATACGTAGGTAGCCAAAATTCACCAACAATTACAACAACTTAACAAAAGTCCCCCGTAGTGTCGCTACGGAGCCACCACCTCAACAGCCGCCTTAACTGGCGGCATTTTTATGAAAGGAAACTAAAATGGAAACCCGGTAGCGACAGTTTGGAGGTTGTTGCCGGGTAAGAATTTTGGAGAATTGAGGACTGTTGGGCACAGAAAAAACAATGAAATCAGTGGTTTAGATGGTAGCAGTTGGCTACCTATGTATATAAGCCCCATTAAAAAGGAGACAACCATGACTGTAATGACCAACCGCCGCACTCTGATGACGGGTGCCGTCGCGACGCTGGCACTGCCTGCCTACTTTCGCCGGGTGAATGCGCAAACTCCAGTTCGCGTGGCCGGTGTGCATGCCAGTCCGGTCGAGAATGCCTGGAACAGCCGCATTCACCTGGCCATGCAGGAGGCTGCCAGAACAGGACTGATCGAGGGTGCGGCTCAGATTTGTGGGACACGCTCTGACTGATCTTTTTCCTGACATCCGGACAGCGCCTGTCGGAGCGGGTTTGTATCGGTCTCTGTATCGATCTATGTCCATTTCCGCCCACAGGAACACGGAGAGTCGGCATCACGGCTCCGGTTGGGTTTGGCGACAGGGCAGTCAGGAGACACAGGCAGATGGCAGTTCAAGATAAAGAGCGGGACAAAAAGCAGGAGTTCAGGCATCCAGAGGTGGTCGCGTATTTGCGGAGTCTGTCGGCCGCGGAGGCCGCGCTGAACCGACCGATGATCCGCCAGGATGGGGACGGTTTCCTCGAATACCGGATTTTCGATGGAACGGTGATCTGCCGCCGCATGGCGACGACGGAGTTGCCAGGGCATGAGGGGTCCGCGGCGCGGTCCCCTGATCTCCTGCCACGGCTCGAGAAGGAACTGGCCGCGACAGTGGTTGATCTGGATGCCGTCGAGACCGCCCTGCGCGGTGATGCGCTGGTCGCGGCAGCGGCCCAATTGCGACTGCTGCTTGAAGCCCGGGATGACGCCCTTGATCCCCCGCACGGCCCCCATTGCGGGGGCCGTATGGCGCGCTGGGGAGACAAACGTCCCAAGACCTCTATGACCCGCCTGGGCAAGGTGACGGTGGCGCGGCGGCATTACCGCTGTTCGGCCTGTCGCACCGGCCTCTTCCCGCTGGACGCCGCGTTGCGTCTTGAGGGGCGGACAACAACACCGGGCTACGAGCGGATGGTCATGGCCGCCGCTGCGGAGGTCGGCAGTCGCCGCGCCGTGACGCTCCTTGAAGAGCTGAGCGGGACCCGGGTCAGCCGGTCCCGGTGTGACAGGCTGGCCCGCGCGCTGGGCAGGGAAGTGGTCGCGTTTGAGCGCAGGGATGTCCCCCCGGCGGCGGTGATTCCCACCCGGCCGGTGGTGGCGGCTGACGGGACCGGCGTGCCGATCCGGCCTGCCGAACTTGCCGGGCGCGCCGGCAAACAGGCGGATGGCACAGCCCGGACGCGCGAAGCCAAGCTGCTGCGCATCTGTGAAGTGGCGCCTGACCCCAAGGGCCGGATCAAGGCCGTTGCCGGGAGTATCACCCAATCATCAGTGATCGACAGCGCCCGGGCTCCCACCACCGGTGGGATGTCCGAGTTTGCCGCCCGCGTGAGGCGGGAGGCGCAGCGGCGCGGTGTGCTGGACAGCGCGGAGGCGGTGATCCTGTCCGATGGCGCCGCCTGGATCGAAAAGACGATGCGCACGGTCTTCGCCGGCATGCACCTGACCTTCGTGCTCGATCTGTTCCATGTCCTGGAAAGGCTTCAGGAGGCCCTGAAGGAGACGTGGGAAGACCCCGTGCGTCGTCAGACCACTTTCGACCGGATCAAGGCCCGGATCAAGGCCGGTGAGGCAGCCCGGGTCCTCGCGGCGCTTGCCACACTGGCCAAGAGCTCACCCGCGATCAGGGCGTTCGTGAATTATTGCAGACCCAACCTGCACCGCATGCGCTACGATGTCTATACACGGCAGGGTCTCCCCTGCGGCAGCGGCCTCGTCGAAGGCGGCTGCCGGACCGTTGTAGTCGATCGACTCAAAAAAAGCGGCAGCCGCTGGTCCGTTGACGGCGCCAACGCAATCATGGCTATCCGGTGCTGCCAGATGAACAACCGGGTCGCCGACTTCTTCCACTGGCGCGCTGCAGCATGAGCCACAAATCTGAGCCGCACCCACTGATCGAATACGAGTTTTCCGAAAGTGTCGCGGCCACTGACTATCCCCGTGCCATGCGCGAATATGCTGAGGCGGGTATGCAGTTGATCTGGGGTGAATCCTACGCTGTCGAGCGCGAGGCTCGTGAAGTGGCAGCTGACTACGCTGAGACAGCATTCCTCATGGGATCATCCGGTGGGCCGGAGGGCGACAATTTTGGCGTTTTCGGCACCCGCAATCATGGGGGCTTATATACATAGGTAGCCAAAATTCACCAACAATTACAACAACTTAACAAAATCCCCCGTAGTGTCGCTACGGAGCCACCATCTCAACAGCCGCCTTAACTGGCGGCATTTTTATGAAAGGAAACTAAAATGGAAACCCGGTAGCAACAGTTTGGAGGTTGTTGCCGGGTAAGAATTTTGGAGAATTGAGGACTGCTGGACACAGAAAACACAATGGAATCAGAGGTTTAGATGGTAGCATTTGGCTACCTATGTATATAAGCCCCCAATCATGAGGCCGCCTATCTTGCCGGAATGCTCGCCGGGACCATGTCCGAGAGCAATGTTTATGGTTCGGTCGGCGGTTATCCGATTCCTGAGGTGAATTTGCTGATCAATGCCTTTCGCATGGGGGTCAGTGAGGTGAATGCCGATGCCTCATTCCTCAACGGTTTTATCGGTGCCTGGTTCGACCCGGCACGTGCGCAGGAAGCCGCGATTGCCCAAATCGATGCCGGTGCTGATATTCTTTTCGGTGAACGGATTGGGACCGCGGATGGTGCGCAAGCACGCGGCGTGAAAGCCATTGGCAGCTTGATCGACTATACGCCACGCTATCCCGATACGGTTTTCGCCAATGCGATCTGGAATTATGGGCCCACGATCGCGGCTGTCGTGGCCGACCTGCAGATGGGTCACCCGGTGGGGCGCGATTATACCGCATACTCTTTCATGGCCCATGGCGGCAATGAGCTCATCTATGTGCCCGACATGGTGCCTGCGGACGCCATTCCGGCCATGGAGTCAAGAAGGATGTCAATCGAATCGGGCGATTTCGAGGTCCCGATCAATTCCAGCGAACCGGCCTGACATCTTTCGCGCACGTGGCTGACGCCACAGCACTGGCTGGTGCGATCGCTACGGGTCTTGTCAATCCGCAGGCGGTCGTACAGGCCGTTTACAAGGCAACCCGGGATCGCGCCGATCTTGGCGCAGTCGTGACTATGCTTCCTCGCCGCGAGGCCATGCGGGCTGTTGAGGAGGGTGCTGCCACCGATGGGCCCTTCGCCGCCGTTCCCATGCTGGCCAAGGATATCGGCGCACCAGTGGCCGATTTACGGCAGGGTTTGGGTTCTGATGCTGTCCGTGCCCGTCTGTCTGCACCCAATCGGGAGACCGAAGGTCGCCTGATACGCGCATTTCGTGCCGGTGGGTTGGTGCCCATTGGCCTTTCCACCGTCCCCGAACTCGGCTTTGCCTTGAGCTGTGAGCCTCCCAAAGGTCCCGTTGCACGCAATCCCTTTGATCGAAACAGAACGCCCGGAGGTTCATCCGGCGGGGCAGCAGCGGCGGTGGCCGGCGGAATCGTTCCCATTGCCCACGCCACGGATGCGGCGGGGTCCATCCGTGTGCCGGCGGCAGCATGCGGGCTCTGGGGGTTAAAACCTTCACGCGCGACGCAGGTGACCGGACCGGTTTTCGCCAATCATCTGATGGGTATTGCATCAGAGGGTGTCCTTGCCCGTTCGCTCCGCGATGTGGCATCGGCCTTCGATTTGACGCGTGTGTCGGGTGCCGAGGCCCGCCTGCCGGAAACACCAGTGATTGGATTGGCGATCCCCTCTTGGTGTGAAACACACGTAGCGGATGCTGCATCGCGGGTGTCAGATAGCCTGGCGGCGGCAGGATGTGAAATCCTGACAATGACGGCACCAGAAGCGTTGGGGCAGGATGTCCAGCGTCTGATTGGAGATATTCTCGCCCTCGCATGTGCTGCCGGGCTCAATGCATTGAATATTCCTGATACCGAGATCAGTCCTCTGGCTGCTGCCAACCGGGCGCGCGGTGAGGCAATATCAGGGTCCGAGGTTTTCGCGATGACCAACAATCTTGCCGAACTGTCGGATGCCATAACGACGGCGCTTCTGTCACGATGTGACGCTGTCCTGATGCCTGTTCTTTCGGGTGATCCACCGTTGATCGGGCATTTTCCGACCGACCATACCGACCTTGACAGACATCTGGATCGGATGGAGGAAATGGCGCCCTGCACGTCACTTGCCAATCTTGCAGGCCTTCCGGCGCTGGCTTTCCCGGCGGGGATGGTGGATGGTCTCCCCTGCGGTGTACAGATCATCGGTCCACCGCAGTCTGACCGTGCGCTGCTGTCGCTTGTTGCACGAATCGTCCCGGTTTTGCCGGAGATCCCATATCCTTTTGCCATTGCAGGGATGCCGGAATGAGCGCAGTTCTACGCTTGGATCGGATCACCAAACGTTTCGGCTGCCTGGTCGCCAATGACGAGGTGACCCTGGATCTTGAAGATGGCGAGATTCTCGCACTGCTGGGTGAAAATGGCGCCGGCAAGACAACATTGATGAACATCCTTTTCGGCCACTACACCGCCGATGCGGGTGCGGTCCAGGTCTTCGGAAAGACATTGCCTCCGGGCCGTCCCCGCGCTGCAATCCGTGCCGGCGTTGGTATGGTGCACCAGCATTTCACACTTGCCGACAATCTGAGTGTTCTCGATAATATCATGCTGGGATCGGAATCGCTCTTGCGCATGCGTAGCCGTCGTCAGGAGGGAAGCGCCCGATTGCTCGCCCTGGCGGAGAAATTTGGTCTGCCAGTCGATCCCGATGCCCGCGTATCCGGCTTGTCGGTAGGAGAACGCCAGCGTGTCGAGATCCTCAAGGCCCTCTACCGTGACGCGCGGATTCTGATCCTGGACGAGCCAACCGCAGTCCTGGCCAGACCCGAGGCGCGGCAGCTTTTCGAAACCTTGCGCAGCATGACCGGGCAGGGCCTGTCGATCATCTTCATCAGCCACAAACTGTATGAGGTCATGGCTGCCTCCGATCGGGTTGCCGTTCTCCGGGACGGTCGGAAAGTTGCCGAACGCACAACGGCAAAGACAACACCCGCTGAACTGGCCGAACTGATGGTTGGGAACCCGGTAACGCGCCCGCGGCGCGAAGACCATGAAATCGGCGCGCCTCTGCTGGCTGCTGAGGACGTGACGGTTTATCTCGACCACAAACCAGCATTGCAAGATCTGACCTTCACAGTCCATGAAGGCGAGATCCTCGGCATTGTCGGTGTTTCCGGAAACGGGCAGGCGGCACTGGGAGCCCTGTTGTCGGGTGTTGCGTCACCGCATGATGGAAAGCTCATGCTGCAAGGTCGTGAGATTGGTGGGCTGGGGCCACGCGCTTTTATTGCTGCGGGGATTGGACGCATACCGGAAGATCGGCATGCGGAGGGAGTTGTGGGAGAGTTGCCAGTCTGGGAGAATTCTGTTTTGGAACATCTGGCAACGAAGGCGTTTTCCAAACTGGGGTTTGTCCGGCGGCGTGCGGCGCGAGGCCATACACGCGTCCTGATTGAACGTTTCGACATTCGTGGTGCCTCACCCGAGATGCGTGTCGGATTGCTCTCGGGTGGGAATATGCAAAAACTCATCCTTGGCCGTGTGTTGGCAGCCGCGCCGGGGGTTATCATCGCCAATCAACCCACGCGTGGTCTCGACGAAGGTGCCATCGCTGCTGTGCATGCTGAGCTTCTGTCGGCGCGCAAGGCAGGCACGGCGATCATCCTGATCTCGGAGGAGTTGGAAGAGGCATTGAGTCTCTCTGACCGATTGCAGGCGATTGTCGGTGGACGGCTATCACGGCCGGTGTCAGCGCAGGATGCCAATCCGCGCCGTCTCGGCCTGATGATGGCGGGGGTTTGGGACGAGATGAGTCATGCGGCTTGAAAGACGCACCAACGTGAAATGGACCTTGGGTGCGGCGGCAGCACTGGTGGCCGTCGTGTCGGCCCTGGCTTTTGCCGCCGGGCTCATTCTCGCCGCCGGGGTCAACCCACGCGTTGCCTATCTTGAGATGCTGCGCGGTGCGTTGGGCTCGCGCCTGGCGATCACGGAGATGCTGACACGCGCCGTTCCCCTGATGCTGACCGGGCTTGCAGCCGCCGTCGCCTTCCGTGCACGGCTCTGGAATATCGGGGCCGAAGGACAGTTTTATCTTGGTGCTCTGGCTGTAGCCTGGGTGGGTCATAGCCTGATGTCTTCCCTGCCGTCGGTGATTGGAATTGCAGCACTGATGGTCGTTGGTATGGTAGCAGGGGCACTGCTGTTGAGCGGCCCGGCCTATTTACGTTTGCGGTTCAACGTGGATGAAGTCGTCACAACGCTACTGATGAATTTTGTCGTGATCCTGTTCGTGGGCCTGATGATTGAGGGGCCGATGCGCGACCCGCTGGCTTTTGGATGGCCACAATCGGTGCCGGTTGACAGGAATTTCCGTCTTCCGGACCTGGTTCAGGGGACACGGCTGCATGTCGGTTTTCTGATTGCATTGGCCATGGCAGGAATTGTCTGGTTGATTATTGCGCGAACCGTCTTTGGGACGGAAGCAAGGGCGGCGGGTTTCAACGCACGCGCAGCGGAGTTCGCGGGCGTTTCTCTGCCCCGTACGATCATGGGGGTCGCCCTTCTGTCAGGTGGTCTGGCCGGGCTTGCCGGAGGGATCGAAGTTGCGGGCGTGACGGGCGGTGTGACGACCACGATGTCACCGGGTTTCGGTTATGCGGGAATCGTCGTGGCAATGCTGGCCGCGTTGCATCCGGCGGGAGTCGTTGCCGCGTCCGTTTTTGTGGCCACGGTGTTTGTTGGGGCGGATGCGATGAGCCGGGCCACGGGAGTCCCGTCATTTATTGCTGATGTCATCGTGGCGCTGGCACTCCTGACAATGCTCGTCGCGCTGCTCTTCAGTAGCTATCGGATCCGCCGATGACAGAAGCTCTCGACCTGTTCTTCAATGCAAGTCTCTGGGCGGCGGTACTGCGCATCGCCACCCCGCTGATCTTCGGGGTTTTGGGCGCGCTGATCTGTGAACGTGCGGGCGTTCTCAATCTTGGGATCGAGGGGATTATGACAATGGGTGCCATGATCGGCTGGCTCTCGGTTTTTCTCGGCACGGATTTATGGACAGGATTACTGGTGGCCGCAGCGGTCGGTGCCCTCATCGGGCTCCTGCATCTTGCAACATTTCATACTTGTATCGGTAATCTGGCTGGTCTCTATGGCGGGTCATGCAGGTTGGTCTTCGCCATTTCGATTCGCAGACGCTTGACTGGTTGGCTGGGGCGCTTCGCTCCGGTGGTCTGAGTCGGCACGCGTTGGGCCGTGGGCTGTGCGCGCGGACGGGCTGGTGCGACGTTCGGGGAAAGCCCTGCCTGTCAGCGGCGGCGAAGGCGTTGCCTGTCTTGGCGGCGCGGTTGGGGCTGGAGCTTCCGCCGCCCCGTGCTGTTCCCGACCCCACCGCTGTTCCTGCGGTCACGGACGCGGACGTTCCTGACACGGCGGTGGCCTGCGCGCTGGAGGATCTTGGCCCGGTCTGGCTTGATCCTGTGGGGGGTGCTGGCGACCGGCGGCTCTGGGAGGCGATGATGGCCCGCCGCCATCCGCGGGGCTGGGCGCGGCCACCCGGCGGGCAGGTGCGCGACTGGATCCGTGCGGCGCGCCACGGCGTCCTTGGCGGCATTGGCTTCGGGTCCGCGGCCTGGAGGTTGGCGGCGCGGGACGCCTGGATCGGCTGGTCCGCCGCGGCCCGCGCCGCCAACATCGGGCGCGTCATCTGTAACCACCGGTTCCTTCTCCTCGGCGGCGTCCGGGTGGACGGCCTGGCGTCGGCGGTCCTGCACATGGCGGCGGCGCGGGTGGCGGACGATTGGGAGGCCCGGTATCTGGTCCGTCCCGTGGCGGCCTACACCCATGTCGGCCCGGAGCACAGCGGATACTGCTACCACCGGGCCGGCTGGACCGTCGCCGGGCGCGGCAGCGGGCGCCGGTCCGCGGCGGGAACGGTGCGGGTGCGGGCCCTGGAGGACGGCTGGCGCGCGGTGCTGCGCCACGTGGAGCGGCGCCCGGTCGGCGCGCTGGCGGGCGCCTATGACGGCATGGACATCGACTGGGCCGCGCGTGAGTCCGGACGATCGGGCCACACCGACGGGCGGATCCGCCGCCGGATCGTTGACATGGGGCGCGCCTGGCTGGAGAATATGGGGGAGGAGCTACCGGTCATCTTCCCGGTGGCGGCGGCCAAAACGGCCGCGTACCGGCTGTTGTCGAACCCGGGGGTGTCCATGGATCACATTCTGGAGCCGCATGTCGCGGCGACCGCCGACCGCTGCCGCGGCGCGCCCGTCGTGCTGGCCATCCAGGACACCACGACCCTGAACTACACCCGCCTGGAGGCGACGGAGGGCCTGGCGGAACTCGGCGGTGGCGGCCGGGGCAGCGTTGGCATCCTCGCCCACGCCGGGCTGGCGGTGACGGCGGAGGGCCGCCCGCTGGGCCTGTTCGCCATGAACGCGGACTTCCGCGACGCCCCGGAGGAAGACAGCGCCCGCTGGGTGGACGGGCTGGACCGGGCGCGGGAACTCGCGGCCGCCTGCCCGGACACGCGGGTGATCTCCGTGTGCGACCGCGAGGGCGACTTCTGGGCGCTGCTCGCCCGTGCGGCGACGCACGGCGACGCGATCCTGGTGCGCGCCAGCCGATCGGCGCAGCGGCGGGTGCGGACACCGGACGGGAGGGAGAGGTGCCTGTGGGCGCACGCCGCAGCCCTGCCCACGCTCGCCGTGTCGGAGCTGGTGATCCCGGCCGCCGGAGGCCCGCGGGCCCGAAAAGAGCGCACCGCCCGCCTGGAAATCCGGGCGGCGGAGGTCACGCTCCTGCCGCCGCGGGAGGAGAGGAAGCACACGAAACCGCTGACCATGCGCGCCGTCTCCGCCACCGAGACCGACGCCCCCGACGGCACGGAGCCGCTGCACTGGCTGCTGCTGACCGCCGAGCGCCCGGCGCAGGGGGAAACCGACGCCGTCCACGCCACCACCGTCCTGGACTGGTACCGGAAAAGGTGGACCATCGAGACAGGGTTCAAAACCCTCAAATCCGGGACCCGCATCACGGACCGGCGGCTCGACGCCGCCGACGACCTGCGCAAATGCCTGGCCTTCGACGCCGTCACCGCCTGCCATGTCGCCGACATCACCATGCGCGCGCGGGAACGTCCAGAGACCCCGGCGACCGAGGTCTGTCCCGAAAGGGACATCCACCTGCTCCACACCCTGCTGGAGGCCCAGGGCCACAGGGGCGTCGAAAGGATGGAGAGGGGCGAGATCACCACGATCCAGAGCTTCGTCATCAACCTCGGACGCCTCGTCGGCACCCACCCGACGAAGCGCCAGCCGCTGCCCGGAGTGAAAAAAGTCTGGCAGGGGCTCGAGAGACTCAACTGGGCCATCCAGGTGCGCGATGCCATCGGCGAAAAACAACTGGAATGAAATCCCCTATACAAGTGTGAACCGTTGCAAGCTCCTGCATGGGTTCCTCACCGTGCCTTTGGGCTTGTCACAACATGTTTCGGGTCTCGGGATAACGCTTTTTGCGTCGGCGCTGGCCTATTATCTTTACCGATTGATTGTCACCGTCGGGGATTCCCCTCCGACGATCGATCCGTTCCGTCCACTCGATATCCCGATCATGTCGGATATCCCGTTCTTTGGCCCCGTTTTCTTCGCACAGGTGCCACCGACCTATATTGCACTCCTTGCCGTGATTGTCATGTCATATGTCCTGATGCGCACGCCGCTCGGTCTCGCGATCCGGATGACCGGAGAGAGCCCGCACACGGTCGAGGCGCAGGGACTCAACCCGACATCGATTCGCATCGGTTGTGTGATGACAGGTTCTGCGCTGATGGCACTGGGCGGCGCATTCCTGACGACTGCGGCTTTCAACAGTTTCTTTCCCGAGATGGTTCAGGGGCGCGGCTGGATCTGCATCGCTCTCGTCGTTTTCGCATCATGGCGGCCGGGGAAGGCACTTGTCGGCGCACTGCTCTTTGCATTTTTTGATGCCTACCAACTGCGTCTGCAAACTGTGGTGGAGAATGTGCCCTACCAATTGTTCCTGATGGCACCCTATCTGTTGTCCATTGCCGCACTCATCCTCGTGTCCCGCCGTGCGCAGGTGCCGGCGGCCTTGATGATTCCCTATCGAAGGGGAGAGCGTTAGGGGAGTGATCCATGTATTCCTTCGTCCCGTGCACCGAGTGGAAACAGCCGGGTCAGTCTGCATGGCTGACAGGAATCTGCCAGTTCCACGGGCAATGGCCCGAATTGACTGTCAAGATCCCGCGGCAATCATGTGAACGCGGTCGTGCGGGAATGAGTCTCTGCCCGGAAACTCATAGCCCCAATGCCCCGGACATCAATTCAATGATAGCAGAGTGGACAGCTGCTCGGTCGGTCCCAGCCGGGTCGGTGCAAACGGGATCATCATTTTCCGCCACGAGAATTGCCGCGCCGGAGGGTTTGCAAACAGGCATCGCTGTAAAGTGATAAGCCGGATTGAATCTCTCAATGCGTCTGCCACCCATGAGGTCAGAAAGACCGCTGCGGTCAAAATCTGCAGCGGGCAGCCGGTCGTCTGCCCCACCGAGCCCAATCATCAGTGTCTGCGGGATGAGAAAGGTCAGGTTGCTTTCATCGAGCCCCCAGACAAGGCCGGGGTCAATGGCGGTGACGTGAGTTATCCGCGGGTCGGCATAACGCTTGTTCCAAACATCTGGATCAATTGTCTGCAGACTCACCTCATTTGACAGAAGTAAATCACAAACACTCATGCTTTGGCGGAATCTCTGGCAAGTCTCCACACTTCCGGCGTGATTTCCCGTCGCGCCGCCCATGGAGAGCGCGGTCCAACCGCCGTAGGAAAATCCAGCGGCCATGATCCGTGTAGTGTCGACATGGCCGGAGAATTTTGGATTCTCCAGCAAAGCGTCCAGAGCTGCACGCAGGTCGGTGACACGGGTCCAATGCTTGACGCCATCGGACATGTCAAAATCGCTCCAGGTTGAGTTTGGATGGTTGACAAGGACAACGATTGCCCCTTTTTTGGCCAAAGCCGCGCCCAGCCAGGCCTGCGATCGATCCGTTCCGCCCAGTCCGTGGCTGAACAGCACGACAGGGTGCTCCCCATCCGAGACGGATCCTTCGAGATACGCTTCAACGCCTTTAAAAACCGCGTTGTCAGCATAAAGTATCCTGTTTTCCAAAGCGGTACTGGGGTACCAGATTGCGACCCGCGCCCGCGCATCGTGATGCGGCAGGAACAGTTCCTCAATCTGAAGGCCAGCGGTATCGGCAACAGAGGCGCTTGCGATGATCGGAATGGCAAGCATGCAAAGCCAAGCATGCAAAGCATGGAGCATGGCGTTCAAGGTTTTCATGGAATATTTCCTTAGACATGTGAATTCATTCCATCGCGTTTAAACTTGATTCAGTGCCGGTGGCGTCCTAGATCCGGTTTTAGGTCTCCATGATCCGGTTTTAGGACTTGGCCTCACCGTGATTCCCCTTTTTGATGTCGCTGATGCCTACGTTCCCTATCCCTTTTTTTGTTGCGCTTGTCCTGTTTGTTGTCGCCCTTCGACTTTGGCAGGCACGCCGAGGCTTTGGCCCGCTCAGCGGCTTACTGATCCTGTGTGCGGTTCAGTCCCTGATCATAGCGCTTGCGCAACATTATGAGATTGCGGAAATAAGGATTTTGCAGCCGGTCACAGCAACACTGATTCCTCCGGCAGCGTGGCTTTCTTATCAGATTACAGCGGTGCGCCGACCCCATCGCATCGACTTGCTTCATGTCCTTGGCCCATTGATAAGTATCGCGGTGCTCGTGACCGCGCCCCGGTTTCTGGACATCTTGATCCCGTGGGTATTCGTTGTTTACGGCGTTCTCATCCTCAACCATGTGATGCAGGGAGCTGATGCACAGCCAAAAGTCCTGCTGTCGAAAGTCGCCATTTCTTGGCGGATCTGGTTTGTCATCGGTATCTCTCTCATCGTATCGGCTTCAAGCGACATATTGATCACCATCAGCCAGATTGCCGGATATGAAGCCTTTCGTCCTTGGATTATCAGCGTGTTTTCGGCTGTTAATCTGCTGGTCATCGGACTGGTGAGCCTCTCACCTCATGTCCAGACCGATAATCCAGACGATCTGGGTGACCCCTTGCCGCTGCCGGAACCGGACCCGCTGGTTTGGGAAAGGGTTTCGGTCTACATGGCGCAACATAAACCGTATCTTGATGCGGATCTCACGCTCGGTCGCCTCTCGCGCAAGTTGGGTATTCCGGCCAAGCCGCTTTCATCGACAATCAACCGCATGACCGGGGGTAATGTCTCTCGGTTTATCAACGAAGCGAGGATCAGGACGGCCCAGCAAGCCATACTCGACGGCGATTCAATCACCGATGCAATGTTGTCATCGGGCTTCAACACGAAGTCAAATTTCAATCGAGAATTCCGGCGCATTGTCGGTGAAAGTCCAAGCGCGTGGTTGCGCAAGGAACAGCATAGAATGCTCGATTAGGTTGACTTCTTGGGAATGCGGCGTTGACCGAGCCGCAATGATACACGCATCCCAATGAACCGGGAAATGCCTTCCATGGGACCTGGTGGCGGGGATGGTTCAGGATCTCAATAAGCTTGTGAGGTAAAGGATGCTGGTGGACCGGCTCCGGTCGCAACTGTCCATTCGCAGTTTCGCTCTTGTTGACGATTCCCAAGATGGCAGCGCTCCGCCCCATCACATCATGACGTTCCGGTGAATCGGGAACGTTTCCACCGCCATTTCCTTCGTCGTTCAGGGATTGATTCGTGATCCATCCCAGGCAAAACAATGACCGCTATCGTTCGCTGTCAATCCATTCAGCACCGCAATGAGGTAGGTGGCTGAACTGTTTGGTGAAAAAAGTTTTGATTTAGGCACAGTCGACTGAAATGGTTGGGAAAGTTTGCTGTCAACTGTGCCGGGGTGCAAGCCGACCACGATCACATTGTCGCGTCTTCGCGATGTCTCGAGGGCTGCGTTGCGGATGATCATATTGAGAGCGGCTTTCGACGCGCGATAAGCGTACCATCCACCGAGGTGATTGTCGGAGATACTGCCAACACGGGCTGATAGCGCAGCAAAGATGGCCCGCCCATCGCTGCGTAATTTGGGGATAAAATGCTTGGCGACGATTGCGGGCAGGATCGTATTGACTTCAAAAAGACGCATGAACTTTTGGGGTGAGAGATCACGCAATGACTTTTCTGGTTGGGTCGCGCCCTCATGAAGCAGGCCTGTGGCAACAATGACAAGATCAAGCGGTCCCTCTTCGGTGACTGCTTTGCTCGCTATCGCAACTCCCTCTTCGTTGAGAGGTTTGAGCCGGTAAGATGTAATGTTACCTTGCAGAAATCGGACGGGTTGCCGCGCGATTGCATAGACGACGCCATCAGGGTGCAGTTGCGCAAGCTGAATTGTCAGAGCATTGCCGATCGCCCCTGAACTGCCGATAACGGCGATACGGTTTCCCATGAATCTAAGGCCCGTTGACAATTATCGTGCGGCCACCACGCCCGCCATCAGATAAATCCCGGCTGCGAAGCTTGCAAGAGTCTTGTCGTATCGTGTGGCGAGACTTTGGGCCTCCTTGATTTTCGCAAAGAAATTCTCGATTCGGTGCCGCTCCTTGTAGGCGTCGCGGTCAAAGTCGCGTGGCGTGCTTCGGTTCGACCGCGGCGGGATCACCGCCGTGGCTCCGCGTTCCGCCACTGTGTCCAGCACCCAATCCGCGTCAAAGGCCTTGTCGCCAATCAACATCTCACAGGTGAGGTCGTCCAGGAGTTCAGGTACAGCCTTGAGATCATGAGTCTGACCGGGGAGAACCACAAACCGGATCAGATGTCCGACAGCATCCGTGAGAGCCACGACCTTGCTCGTCAGACCGCCCTTCGAGCGGCCGATTCCTTCCGATTCTGATCCCCCTTTTTGGCCCCGGAGGCCCATCGGTGCGCTGGCATGATCGTGCCATCCACAGACACCATTGACAGATCCAGATCACCGGATAACTCATTGAAAATACGTTCAAAAAGATTCGCTTTGGTCCAACGCCGGAACCGCTTGAAGACACGGGTCCATCGCCCAAAATGCGGCGGGAGATCACGCCAGGGGGTTCCTGTCCGGAACCGCCAGAGAACCCCTTCCAGAAAAAGACGATTGTCGACAGCTGTGCACCCCGGGTCAGTCACCTGGCCCGGACACAGCGGTGCCACCCGCGCCCACATCTCATCCGTCAAAACTGTGCGATCTGCATTCATCTTGTCACCTGCCTCGTCTGCTCGTGCCGCCTTTTTCGGCGTGCAATGCCGACACAAATACACGACAAGAACTCAAGACGCAAGGCAATTGTCAACGGGCCTTAGTGATTGTCCCGCGGTGTGAACTTCCGGGCAATGTCACGAAAATCCGTGCATCCCTGCAAAACCATTCCTTCGGAAAACGGTGCGACATGTCCACGAAACAGCTGTTGCCACGGCGTTTGACTCTCGGGGCTACGGTAGCCACCCTGTTTGGCAAGGGCGTCACTGCGCCGCTTCAGCTCGTCTTCATCAACCAACATGTCAGCACGGCATGTCTTGAGATCAATACGCACCCTGTCACCATTCTGCAGCAGGGCCAGTCCGCCATTTTTCGCCGCTTCGGGCGATGCATTGAGGATGGAAGGGGAGCCTGAGGTGCCCGATTGCCTGCCATCGCCGATACAGGGAAGGGCTTCGACACCCGTCTTGAGAAGATAGGCGGGTGGGCGCATATTGACGACTTCCGCGCCACCTGGATAGCCGATGGGACCCGCGCCGCGCATGAACAAGATGCAATCCTCGTCGATGGCTTCGTGCGGATTATCGATTCGCGCGTGGAAATCTTCGGGTCCATCAAACACCACGGCGCGACCTTCAAAAGCATCAGGATCATCAGGATTCTGGAGATATTTGGCGCGGAAAGTGTCACTGATGACACACGTTTTCATGATTGCACTCTCAAAGAGATTGCCTTTCAAATTGATAAACCCGGCTGATTCCACGAGAGGGTCATTGACGGGCCGGATAACCTCGGGCCGTTTTGTGGCAATCTCTGCACAATTTTCGCCAATATGATGTCCATTGACTGTCAGGGCAGCGGGATTGGGCAGGAGGTCGGCCTTCATCAGTTCTGAGATCACGGCTGGTACGCCACCGGCACGGTGATAGTCTTCGCCAAGAAATTCACCTGCGGGTTGAAGATTGACGAGCAGCGGCACATGATGACCCAATCGCTGCCAGTCATCATTATTCAATTCTATCCCCAGTTGACGGGCGATGGCGTTGAGATGGATGGGTGCGTTGGTCGAGCCGCCGATTGCCGAATTCACCACGATCGCATTTTCCAATGACTGTCGTGTGATGATGTCAGAAGGGCGCAGGTCGTCCCACACCATTTCCACGATTCGACGTCCGGTCTGATAGCTCATCTGGCCACGCTCGCGGTACGGAGCCGGAATAGACGCAGATCCCGGAAGTTGCATGCCCATTGCCTCGGCGAGAGAGTTCATTGTTGTCGCGGTGCCCATGGTATTGCAATAGCCAACAGAGGGTGCCGAGGCCGCGACCATTTCAGTGAAGCCGACATCATCAATCTTGTCAGCAGCCCGCAATTCCCTCGCTTTCCAGACAATTGTGCCTGAGCCGGCCAGTTGCCCATCGATCCAACCATTGAGCATAGGCCCCACGGACAGGGCAATGGCCGGAATGTTGACCGTGGCAGCAGCCATCAGCAATGCGGGCGTTGTCTTGTCACATCCGATATTGAGAACGACGCCGTCGATGGGATAGCCAAACAGGGATTCAACCAACGACAGATAGGCCAGGTTACGGTCAAGCATGGCCGTTGGTCTTTTGCCGGTTTCCTGTATGGGGTGAACCGGAATTTCGATGGCAGTGCCGCCAGCCGCGTTAATTCCGTCGCGGACCCGCTTGGACAATTCGATATGGTGTCGGTTGCAAGGCGACAGATCACTTCCGGTCTGTGCAATTCCGATGATTGGCCGCCCAGACTGCAGCTCTTCGCGAGTCAGCCCGTAATTCATATATCGCTCGATATACATCGCGGTCATTTCGGGGTTGTCCGGATTCATGAACCACTGGCGAGAGCGCAGGTCCTTCTTGTCAATGCGGGTCATTTTGTCACCTTTTGATCTGTCACTTCGTCTGCAATGAACGCGGTAAAGACGTGGCACAACCCGGTCCAAAAGACCAGCGATTTGCGGTGTCATGAAAACTGGATATCTGCAGCACCCACACCTTTCAGTTTATCATTTGAAACTGAGAGGAGGCCATTCGAGACATTATGCAGCAGAAAACCGGTTGTTTCCGGCATCAGTGTCTTGTGTCTTGACGCCGTCAGCAATCCATTGGCCCGCATAAAAGGCTCATTTCCCGTGATCGGCAATTTGTTGAGAGATATTCTGCTGGGATCGTGCGGCCGCGATCAGGAAGAAAGCATGAACCGTTTGGTAGAGCAGTTTGTTGAAATACGTAACACATTCAGTCTTGAAGGATACGCCAATGAGCAGTCAGTTTCGCAGCGAATCATAATGCCCGTATAGATAGACGTCCCAGCCGCTGGACCCAGCCGATGACGCGCCAACCGATGGCTCAATGCGCCACGAGTAAAACCAATAACGAAGTCAAGAAGGTTGAGGTCATCCAGATATGGCGCGATGGCAAAAGCCATGGTTTATGTTCTGGAAAGACTCGCTGAGAGAGATCCTTCATTTCTGAGTCGCTGTGCTGACGCCAAGGGTTTTGCAACAAAAACCCGACGATATCTCGCGCTCAACATCAACGAGATGTTTTCAAATCCAAAACCGAAACTTGTTGGTCAAGTGAAAATGCTGCCAGGGATAATGACGTCGACTGGCAGCAAGTCAGGAGTATAGGAACTTTGCCGCCAGTTGCTGGTTTTGGTTTCTCCTGCAAGATAAAAAGTTTGAATGCTGCACGTCGTCGTTTTTCGGCCTCATTCCATTACAGCCTGATGCAACGATGCGGATGAAGAGTCGCGGGCAAGACAGTTACATGTCCCGAGTCTGGCAAATTGTCATTGACAGTCGTGCCGCTTGGTCCCATTAGGAAGGCAGATTTACAGATTCTCGGGAGCTCCCTTATGGCGACAGGCACTGTCAAATGGTTCAATTACAAAAAGGGTTACGGATTTATTGTGCCGGATGACGGTGCGGATGATGCGTTTCTCCATATTTCCGCCCTCGAGCGCGCCGGAATCGAATCCGTCAAGGACGGGCAAAAGGTCTCCTATGAGCTCCAATCGGGACGCGGGGGCAGATCTTCAGCGGAAAATTTATCACTTCTCGACTGATCCAGGCGCAATCTTGCGAGATGCGCTGACCCTACAGAACGCTTACGGATTCCGCTCCTGATGCGGTCACGGTGCTGAATCCTGTGCATTTGACTGCACCTTGGGATGGACATCTGGTGTGGCACCTTTCGGTGCCGTGCATGGACAGGAACGTGTTACGGTTGAGACTATCGTGAATTGTTGCGATCAGCCCGTCTCTGTCTCCACGTCAACCAGGCAGCAGCCACGATTGCGGGTAGACTGAAGATGACAGGATAGAGAATCACACCGATTGGCCCCAGCAGGCCACCCATGGTCGCGGCAAGGATTGCGAGTGGTCCCAATATGGCACCAAGCAGGTAGGCTGTCTTTATTCGTTTGAGCTGCCATATCCGGCGTAACGCGACGGCAAGTGGCAAACCACCCAGCATGGCTGGCGATAACGAAACCAAATCGTGAATAAGGCCGGGATTGCCCGGATCGGAAGGCGGTATCATGCCGAAACGCGTGAAGGCGAAAGTGGCGACTCCCAATGGAAGCCATAGAGCCGCGACGAGCCAGAACGTCCAGGAAACGGGTTTCATACAAGGCAAATTGTAGCGATTGCCTGTTTTGTCAAGGCGGGAATCAATTTTCTCCTCCCCGGGCCCTGACTGGCGACTCCACTCCGGTTTTCAACATGTCTCTTGTCTGGTGAACGATCACCGGGCCAGGATTTTCTCACTTGTCGCTTAGCCGTTATCTATGCGCTGCGTCAAAGCGCTTGCCGATAATGGAAGTGGCCCGTGACAGAACCCAAATCCGACGCGCATCAGCAGGACCCGGCGGCGACACTCTTTCTTGGTGCTCTTGCGGTCAGTGCGGCTCTCGCAGCCCTATCTGCGATAGACGAACAATTACAGGCAATATTGGCGAGTGCGGCTCTTTTGCTTCTCCTGCCTTTCGCCTCGGTGGCAGCAGAATTTGAAACGCTGACACGCATCCCCTGGATTGGTACGACAATCCTGCTTCCGGCGCTGCATTGGTGCGGTCAATATACACCATTTTCGCCGCCTGTTCTTACGAAACATGATTGGCTCGATCTACAGATGTCAGCCGGGCGAGCCATTTTCCTGATGTCTGTTCTGCCGCTTCTTATCGCAGCGTTTCGCCTCCGTAGCTGTCGCCCGGAGATGAAGTTTCGGCAGCGGCACGATCTCGACAGTTTGATCGACGCACAATCCCACGCATGGCCCCTGACCGGTATTGTCAGAAGTTTCAGCTCTATCTCGCAGCGCACGAATCCGGTGAAATCCATTGCGGAACTGCAGGCGAGCCGCACCAGATCAGAGTATTTGGAGGGAATGCTTGTCTATCCTGAACTCCCGGCGATTCTTCCGCCAGCTATGGAAATCGCTTTACGACCGGAGGTGTGGCTGTCTTCTCAGCGATTGGCATGCTGTCCGGCAGAGGATGGTCATCCGCTGGATCCGGCACCCAAAGCAATTGAAGTGAACGAACATTTGTCTGCAGACGCGGTGTGCGAGGCCATGGATGGTCAGCTTGGAGACGTTTGGTGTGGTTTTGACAATTTACCAATCATGTTGCGCGCATTCACCGCCGGACTCGCACTTGGATTCAGTGAGCGTGACGCCGAATGCGAAGACATGCTGGCGACGCTATCGGCACTTGCAGAAAAAGCAGTATGGCAAGGGTGCGCACTTGATGACATGATTTCCCGCGACAAGAAAACAATGCGCCTGATCGCGTCGATACTGGCCGGGCCGGAGGGCAAACGCCTCTGTGTAATCGCAGACGGTCATGCCTTTCAAAGGACGGCATTCATGGCCATGCTATTGGCAGCAAGACGGCGCAAAGGTGTTCTCGCCAGTGCTTCCTTTGTGTGGTTGAAGCGTGAGGATCGGGTCTTGTGGTATGCGTTGAACGCTGCTGGAAATGATGCTGCCGCCGCTGAAGCCGCAGGTGTCGTCGCACATTATCGGGCCGAACGGCAGGCACGGCAGCGACTTTTCTTGCCACGTACCTTTCGCGCGGGCTGCTCACTCATCCATGATTATCTTGACCTTGATCCGGCGCGTGCAAGAGTTCGACACTTGGTGCGGGAAGCACGCAAACCGGTCGGCGACAGGCTACGTGAAACCGCAGGGAATTTCCCGTCATGTTGAGTCTGTTGTCCGTGCTGCTGGCATTCGGCCAACTGTTGCCAATGACGGCACTGCAATCAGAGCCCGAGTGGCTGATGCGGCGTGCGCGTGCTCATGCCAACAGCATGGCAGTCCATCACATGGTGGCATATGAGACTGCACGAACTGCTGGTTTTCCTGTTGGTGAGATTGCAGCTTCATCGCCTGATCCGTTCCAGAGTCCCATTGCCTGGACCAGTCAGGTCATCACAGATGGATTGCAAAAACTCCTCGTCACTGCTCCGCTGGAGTTCAACCCAACTGAGGGCATGAACTGGAATTTGACCGAGGCTGCCACTTTTGCCCGAAGCTTGAAGCCTGGCGAAACATCAGCCGAGATAACGGCTTCGGGACGTTACACGACAGAAGGCGGGCGTCATTTCATCGGCGAGCTGGCTATTCCGCGTCCACTACGTGTGATCGTTCAGGGTGCGCCCGCCATGGCAACACACGTCCAATGATCATCTGGTGGGTGATAATTCTTTGCCCAATGGCAGGAGGATTGTCCCATTGGCTTGGATTGATCGGGTGTAAACGGCTCGATGGCAGGACACTTTCTGTGGCCACCTCGCTTCGGTTTGCCACCGCCGCTACTGTTTCGTCCACATGCGGATTTTTCATCTCAATATTTACAACGGGCAGTTTAAACATCACCGCATCCATGGTGAACGCCGCGCTCTATGCGCTCTTGATGACCGCTGCCCTTGTTGATTGGAAAACCCAATGGGCGCCGACCGAATTGATCCTGCCAATCTGCGCCCTCGTGGGTCTCTCCGCTGGTATTTCGGGGGCCATGAGCAGTTGGATGGCAATTTCCGGGTTCACCCTGTTTGTCCTCGCATGGGCATTCTGGCGTATCCAGAGTCTCAGTGGCCACGAATTATTGCCGCCGGCCGATTGTCTCGCACTACTCCTGCCAATCCTCCTGCTTGGAGAAACGGAAACCCTGCTGTTTTTCTATCTTGGCCTTTCTTTGACTGTAGCCTTGATTGGGCGATACGCGCAGTTTGAACGACAGCATAGAGTGACCATCCCGCTGCTCGCTCTCGCTTTTCCGTTGCTGATCCTGTGCCTGATGATGGAGGAATTGGCCGTCATGATCGGCATCAGAGTTTTGGGAATCGCATAGGCACATTCATGACCATCAGGCATCGTATGTTGGCCCGGGGCGAGCGTGGAGCGACGTTGTTGGAGGCGGCCTTGGCAGTTGCCCTGTTTGGCACTTTTCTGGCTTTCGTCAACGGCCTGGTGCGCGAAGAAAGTGATCGTCAACGCGACCGTTCACTGGGGCAGGACTTACGGCTGACGACGCAATTTGCACAACAATATGTCGCCACAGAATATGACAGTCTCCGGGCGAGTCTTGCCCAGCTTTCATCGGCAGACGCAATCATGGAAATTTCAATGCGGACAATGGCCAACGCTGGATATCTGCCACCATCTTTTTTGCGTGGCGGAGAACATCGCAACAATGTCGGTCAGAAATTTGCCATCCTTGTGCGTGGTGTGAGTCGCGCCGATAGATCCAACCCGAAAGCAACCCTCGCTGTGACGCAGTTGGACTCGGATATTGATGGCCGCGTTGATGCACATCTGACCGATGGGAATCCAGATAATGATGAACTGGATCTTGAAGTCCTGCTGGTCACCTCTGGGGGTAAGAAGTTACCTGCGCAGCATGGCAATCCCGCAGCTGCTTTCGCTGATTTGGCCGCAGTCGGCTATGTTGAGAAAATGGGCCGGGCAACCGGCCCGTTCGGCAGTTGGTCTATGGATATCACCCCTTTCCAGTCACTCGCGTCCTATCCGACCGCTGGCCATTTCGTGTCACTTCTTGCCCTGTCAGGTTTTGGCGCGTTGGATTTTCAGTCTGCTGGGAACTCACACCGGGAAGTGATGCAACTGGATGGTCATCCCTTTGAGCGGTGTCTGGGCTTGACCGGGTCGTCCCTCGCGGCATGTGCGGCCACCAACGACATCCACACCACGATCCGGTTCCAGCCATCAGACACCGACAATGATGGCTATAATGACCGGTTCGCCAGCATGACCGGGTTACACAAACTCGCGATGGCGCGACCGGTTGATTCCGACGCGGATGGCACGATTGATCTGTTCTCCGAAGTGACGGGTCTTTTGCGTATCGCTTGCGGGCAATCAGGTGTGGCGACCGCATCGACGGGTACAATCCTTATGGAATGCGCTCAAATCAACCTCATCGGGGATACGGAAATCGGCGGGTCGCTCACGGTTTCTGACGACACAGAAGTTGACGCTGATTTGACAATTACCGGCGAGACAACAGGCGCACGTTTTGTCGCGACGGCCCTGGGCGGCCAGGATCTGACCAAGGGGATATTTCATGCCAGTCTTGTCAATCTGAGCAAAAGCCGAGACATTATCAAACCAGACTGTCAGGATGCTGGAAGCACGCCCCAGATTTTTGTCGCGCCGATAGCCTATGCCAGTCCGGACGGCAGTCCGGTTGTCGGGCTGAAGGCGATCGCCGAGGAACATGTGGGCGGTAAAAAATGGACCATTCGCATGCAGGCAGCGATCGATCGTGATCGAAATTCTGATCGAAAAGCTGACGTAATTGAGCTGCTCTCATCTGCAGATTTCGCACTGGCCCTGACCAAATGCAGCTGACAGAGCCAATGACGCGGGTCAAACGGCAATTGTCGTGATGCAGGAGACGGTTGATGCCGACCTGTAATGATTCAGTCCCAGTGGCAGGGTTTGTCGCAAAAAGTTGTGTTTCGTCCAAGTAGAGTTGGACAATCTGAACACATCATTCGGTTGTCACGCGGGAAGTCACGCATCTGTAGGCATACGTGCACAGATGCGTGGACGGGGCAGTGCAGGTTGCACTGTCCGATCCCGCTGACGCGCGAGCATCCACCCCAATCATAAAGGAGCGTTTCACGGCGCTGCGTTTGCGGACAGGATGCGCGTTGTGTTCAGCCCTTCCCGACTGGTCTCGTCCAACTGCAAGGTTAAGGAATCTTGATGCTGAGTTGATGAGACAACAACCGAGAAGAGACCTTGACGATAACGGCGGGGTGTGAGTGTCGTCAGTGATTTCTTTTGGTCACGATCACGTTTCCATATGGGAATGATTGTCGCGCCATAGGGCCAGGTAGTCGTGCAGCCGGCCCGGACCATCATTTTGTCTCTGGAACCTTCTGGACACCCGAGATGATAGGCAGCTACGGGGCCAGCAGGCCATAGTCTCAGGCGCAGCCCCGCCAAGCAACGGGCCGCCGCCGCTGCAACGGGTTGACCACGAGAAAATCCCGCCGATGACAGGACTAAGACACTGAATGGTCTTGGTCCTTGCCCTACCCCGCAGAGGACGATTCCGTGGGGCGTAATCTATCCTCCCAGCCACAAACCCGGGATGGTGGTGGCGAGGGCAATCAGCGCCGCGATGGCCAGGAGTTGCTGTTTCTCCCGCTTGACAGCCTCCGTTTCCCGCTTGGCCATATCCGCCTCCATTCCGGCGAGTCGGGCATCAATTCGTGATTTCATCGCATCATTCTCCGTTTTGACGGCTGTGATCTGACCTTCCAGTCGTGCGATCTGTTAGGCTAGATCGTGGATGTTGGATGTCTCACTCATCTTTCGCAGTGTGTCTATGCCGGATTATGCTCATCTCTAATTTCGTTGATTGGAGTTTTTCTTCCCGCGGGGGAATATGCCAGTCTGTATGGCAAGGGTTCTGTGTCGGATCTATTCTGCTAACAATTTCAATCTTGACACGAAATCAACTCCTGATGCACAGAATCTTTACTCGTTTCATGGAAGAGCAAAATCGCTAGCGGGAAGAAAACTTCCTCGGTTTCTCTTCACTCAGGGTTAAACAAGTATATAATTCCCCTAACTTTGCCGGCCCTTCTGTCACGGTCAGGGCAGAGAGATACAGTTTCGAGATCACAGGTGAATCGGGAACCCTGTCTCAGGAAAATGACAACAGGCGATTTGTTGAAATGGCGACCTATGGATATACTGTGATTTCTGAACCGTGACATCAGGCTTGGTCAAACAACATCCATGAACAGGGGAGATGTGAGTATGGCAAAATCCGAAAGGCAACGACCGGTGCACCCGGACGACTCGAGATCTGCAGGGCCCGTGGCGCCTCAGACAGCAAGTGGGGATCTGAGAATCCCGATGGAGAGAGAACTGCTTATCAGAGTAAGGAGTTCATGATGCCTCGTATGCCAGGAATGTTAAGTGACGAAGATAAGCTTCACATGCTTGATCTTCGAAGGCGAGATAACGCAGAAGAAATGCGCATGATATTGGCGAACCAGAAAAGCAGTGCTAATGATTCCGGCGGTGAGGAACTGAGCGCGGCATTTTTGTTGACTTTGTGGCTGGCGATTTTGGTCTCTTTTTATTTTCTTTTCCAGCTGCTCAAATTTGTGATTCAATTTGTTGAATGATCAAAAATATGAAAAATCGGTGCCCGCGTTTGCAGTTCCCGCGAAAGATGTCATTCCTGCCCGCTGCCGCCCTCTTGGAAAGATCCCGCCCATCTCCCGTTCGCGGGCGGAATATGGGATTCCGTCACCAACCCCTGCTGCCCCCATATTCCGCGGGCCGGTGGCGGGGCACCCTGTGCGGGCATCTCGAGGAGATCGCCATCGCCTGGACACTCGTCTTTGACCTGTGCCCCGCCGGGGATCAGTTTCAGGGCCAGGGATATCTGCGCGGGTCTGCAACCCAGGACACGAGTCTGATCTTCACCATTTCCGGGGATCGGATCTCGGGCCTTGATCACGGGGATGCGGACCTGATGATCGCGGTGCAGGATCCTTTGCCCGAGAATGACAAGCTCTATATGAGTTTTGACCTGAAATTCCTGCGCTCATCCGCACCCGATCACCTCGCCGGCAGGTTCCATCTGCATTGTTGCCAACCGCTCTCATGTGGTTGTGCGGGCGGTCACGGGACTTTTCGTGCGCAGAAAGACTCGGAGCTTCGGTGAGGGCCGGGGCGTCATATCATGGGAAAACAGGTGAACACATGAATGGCAGCCCCCATCTGAAGCGCGCCGCCCGGAGACTGAAAGGCGCGGGGGCCGCCCTCGCCGTCCCTGTGTCGCGGCGTGAACTCTCTGGCGAGGTGCGTTCCCCATGATGAAAAGACACCCCCTCCTGCCACTGGCGGTGGCCACGCTGCTCGCAACGGCCACGGATGCCGCCGCCAACGGCGGGCCTGCGGGTCTGGATCCCGAATGGGCGATCACCACCCCCGTCCGGTATTACGAGATGTGCAGCTATTACTTGAACGGCAACGTGACACCTGCCGAATGCGAGGAACTGCCGTGGTCTCTGGATGTCCAATGGAGCGACTGCATCGATCTGCTTCGGACCATGCACGCCACCGCCGGCCACTCACACTCAGACTTCTTTCATTTGCACTATCTGTTTCTGGCCAGCCAGTATGCCGCCATCAAAGTCGCGGCATCGGCAGGGGAACCGATCGCCCTACCGGTCGATCGGGCACGACAGGCTTTTATTGGAACACTGGATGCTTATTACGCGACCGACGAACAGCTGCCCAGAGAGGCCGCCCGTGTGTTCTTCGCCACCGATACCTGTCTCGACCCGGTGGCGGATCCCTGACAAACGGCCAGGGTCCCTTGTCGATCCCGGATGTCGCTGCAGGATGCGAGCCCCGCCGGTGCTGTTGACCAAGACCCGCGTCTTTGCCGGCGCGCAGGGGTCTTTGATCATACCGCCCGCACCGGCCACAAATCAACTACTGCGCGGCCTGGACGGATTGGAAAAGACAAGAAGTATCGGGATATCAGACCTGCTATGTCGGCAATCAACCAACCTGTCCGCGATGACAGTCAATGACATCCCACAAGACACAGGATATATGTGACGGTAGCTTCCTCCTGGGTGCCCCGAAAGATTTCAAGGACGAATAGGCCCGCCCCACGACAAAATTGTTCATGATATGTACCATCGGATGGCTTCTCATGGCACTGTTCAGCACCGCCACCCCCGCGCAAACGTCTGACACATGGGAAGACGTCGAAATCAGATTAAGGCCCGTTGACAATTGCCTTGTGTCTTGAGAGCTGGGCGTGTCTTTGTGTCGGGATTGCACGCCGAAGGTGGCGGCACGCGCAGACGCGGCCGGTGATATGATGACTGCAGATCGCACAGTGTTGACGGATGAGATGTGGGCTCGGGTGGCGCCGCTGTGTCCGGGCCAAGCGACCGGCCCGGGGTGCACGGCGGCGGACAATCGTCTTTTTCTGGAAGAGGTCTCTGGCGGTTTCGCACGGGCACACCCTGGTGTGATGCACAAGACGGCGACTTGAATGTCATAGAACTTGGAGAAAAAAGATAGACGTCGAACTGTGTTATTTTTGGGGCTTATATACTTAACTACACAGCTAATTCGTTGAATCCTCGGCTTTTCCTATCGTTCACTGTCTCTATTGATCAATCTTTTTGCAGTATTTATCACCATTTCATCCAGTTCCGGCCCGTTTAATGGTTTTTAAGCTGTTGATTTTAAGAACATTTGTTGTGTAGTTAAGTATATAAGCCCCTTATTTTTGGGAATTATATACCAAAGTCACATTTTTCGTCGAATCCGCAACGGTTTCACCGTCGGTTACGCATCGGGATCTTTCACGACCCTGGCCGGACGCAGTACGGCGGCCGCCAGTTCCTCCGGCGTCGCGTCGATGCTCACGTCCTCGTCCAACTCTTCCCTGGTCGGGTAGTACGATCCGGGCTTGATCCTCACGGTCGGTCTTTCGGGCTTCGTCATGGTTCGGTTTCCTTCCTGTCTCGTATACGGTGATTGGCTAGTGGTTCGATGTAAAACCACGTTGATTTAACGGAACCGACGGGCGGATACGTCGAACTCAAATAGCTCTTTCTTGGAGTTTCTTTTTCTGATCGCGCGGTATTTCACATCTTCAAACCCTACATCCTCCAGCATCGCCGCATAGATCTTCTCCACTTCCAGATGTACGCCGTAAAAGGTGGAATTCCCCACGATATAGTGAAGTTCACCTCCCTTCTTGATTAAAGGGGGTAAGGAGCGAATATGCTCCCACATGTCGCTAAAGTACCTAGAAACATATGCCGAGAGCACAGCACCGTTTTTGTTTTTTTGATGCGCAATCGCGGTTAACGTCTTTTTTAAGAAAGGGTGAGCGTAAGAATCTTTCGGAGGTTCCCAATGAATAAGTCTACTCGTGGCAATGCCCCAAGTACCGCCAATCGCGGACCAGTCCAGCTCACCGGCGTCTCTCCCGTTTTCCAGAAACCCTAACCAATACATGTAAGGGCGTAGCTCCCTGATATACGACATTCTATTGGCATACGGCGGCGAAGTAACCATTAAATCAAAGGGATCCTGAAGGGTATCTTTCAGATTTCTGGCGTCCCCAAAAACTACTTGGCTGGTCCCTCTTGGATTATCTCTCGCCCCCAACAGTACAAATCTCAGGTCTTCACAAAATTTCCGCTCCATGTCGGAGCCGGAAAACAGCTTCATCTGCGCGTCGTTCTTAAAAGACATTGACTGATGATTAAACGCGGCATTCGAAAGACCGATAAGGGTCCGGCAAAACGCCACCAGCAGAAGATTTTTTTCTGGGGAGCGCTGTCTGGTTTCCCGTTCAATCCCGGATTTTAGTTTACATAAAAAGTCTAATGCTTCCCTAGACCACGGGTGCGGCTCAGATTTGTGGGACACGCTCTGACTGATCTTTTTCCTGACATCCGGACAGCGCCCGTCGGAGCGGGTTTGTATCGGTCTCTGTATCGATCTATGTCCATTTCCGCCCACAGGAACACGGAGAGTCGGCATCACGGCTCCGGTTGGGTTTGGCGACAGGGCAGTCAGGAGACACAGGCAGATGGCAGTTCAAGATAAAGAGCGGGACAAAAAGCAGGAGTTCAGGCATCCAGAGGTGGTCGCGTATTTGCGGAGTCTGTCGGCCGCGGAGGCCGCGCTGAACCGACCGCTGATCCGCCAGGATGGGGACGGTTTCCTCGAATACCGGATTTTCGATGGAACGGTGATCTGCCGCCGCATGGCGACGACGGAGTTGCCAGGGCATGAGGGGTCCGCGGCGCGGTCCCCTGATCTCCTGCCACGGCTCGAGAAGGAACTGGCCGCGACAGTGGTTGATCTGGATGCCGTCGAGACCGCCCTGCGCGGTGATGCGCTGGTCGCGGCAGCGGCCCAATTGCGACTGCTGCTTGAAGCCCGGGATGACGCCCTTGATCCCCCGCACGGCCCCCATTGCGGGGGCCGTATGGCGCGCTGGGGAGACAAACGTCCCAAGACCTCTATGACCCGCCTGGGCAAGGTGACGGTGGCGCGGCGGCATTACCGCTGTTCGGCCTGTCGCACCGGCCTCTTCCCGCTGGACGCCGCGTTGCGTCTTGAGGGGCGGACAACAACACCGGGCTACGAGCGGATGGTCATGGCCGCCGCTGCGGAGGTCGGCAGTCGCCGCGCCGTGACGCTCCTTGAAGAGCTGAGCGGGACCCGGGTCAGCCGGTCCCGGTTTGACAGGCTGGCCCGCGCGCTGGGCAGGGAAGTGGTCGCGTTTGAGCGCAGGGATGTCCCCCCGGCGGCGGTGATTCCCACCCGGCCGGTGGTGGCGGCTGACGGGACCGGCGTGCCGATCCGGCCTGCCGAACTTGCCGGGCGCGCCGGCAAACAGGCGGATGGCACAGCCCGGACGCGCGAAGCCAAGCTGCTGCGCATCTGTGAAGTGGCGCCTGACCCCAAGGGCCGGATCAAGGCCGTTGCCGGGAGTATCACCCAATCATCAGTGATCGACAGCGCCCGGGCTCCCACCACCGGTGGGATGTCCGAGTTTGCCGCCCGCGTGAGGCGGGAGGCGCAGCGGCGCGGTGTGCTGGACAGCGCGGAGGCGGTGATCCTGTCCGATGGCGCCGCCTGGATCGAAAAGACGATGCGCACGGTCTTCGCCGGCATGCACCTGACCTTCGTGCTCGATCTGTTCCATGTCCTGGAAAGGCTTCAGGAGGCCCTGAAGGAGACGTGGGAAGACCCCGTGCGTCGTCAGACCACTTTCGACCGGATCAAGGCCCGGATCAAGGCCGGTGAGGCAGCCCGGGTCCTCGCGGCGCTTGCCACACTGGCCAAGAGCTCACCCGCGATCAGGGCGTTCGTGAATTATTGCAGACCCAACCTGCACCGCATGCGCTACGATGTCTATACACGGCAGGGTCTCCCCTGCGGCAGCGGCCTCGTCGAAGGCGGCTGCCGGACCGTTGTAGTCGATCGACTCAAAAAAAGCGGCAGCCGCTGGTCCGTTGACGGCGCCAACGCAATCATGGCTATCCGGTGCTGCCAGATGAACAACCGGGGCGCCGACTTCTTCCACTGGCGCGCTGCAGCATGAGCCACAAATCTGAGCCGCACCCCTAGACCACCATCTACCTACGTTGTGTATGGGAGGAACGTTTACCGGCTCAATTTCATTGTTTTTAACGGCTTCAACCACACGTGCGCCAGCTTCGACCGCCGACGCTACCCTTCTCGTGGAGTATCGTGCGGTCTTTACGTTCCCAAGCCATACCAAGAAGGGATTAATATCTACCGTTACGCTTTCGTGCCCGTGGTATGCCGCGCATAATGCAGTAGTCGCCGTCCCGCAAAACGGGTCTAGCACGCGGCGCAATCCGTTTTTCCGCGCCATTATCTCTTCAACGATTTTCACGGAATACGCGGGGGTCAGGCGCAACCAACCGTGCCGATTCGCTTTCATGTTAAACTTGTGCGTGTAGTCCGCCCTTTGTCGCAAAGTATCTTGAGCGAAGGCCGCGAAACTCATGTCTGTTCCGCCGCCAGTAGGGAACGCAGAAGATTTTCGGTCTCTTTCTTAATGGAAGGGCTGTTTCTCTCAAAAAATGCCGCTAGGTCGTACCCAATGATTTCTTTCCCCGGCGTTGCGCTTTCCGCGCCCTCCGACCCCCCGATTCCGCACGGGAACGGCTCGGTCCCTTCGAATCGGAGCGTAGCACAGCCCGCCAGGCGGCGCAAGGCATGCCGGCAGGGCGCGCCGGGGGCGTCGCCCGGGGTGACCCCGGTGCGCCCGGAAAGTCCTGTCCGTGCCCCCCCCCCCCCCCGAGACGGGGCGGCGCCGGTCAGGGAGGCCGCGCCCTCAGGAACGCTCCGTCGGCGTCAGGTAACCCAGGACCCTGCGCGGACGCGCGTCCGTGCGGTCCTGCACGGCCCTGACCTCGGCGTCCGTCACCTTGCGCAGGTCCGTGCCCTTGGGCAGGTACCCCCGCACCAGGCCGTTGGTGTGCTCGTTCAGGCCCCGTTCCCAGGAGTGGTAGGGGCGGGCGAACAGGAAGTCCGCGCCCAGCGCCGCCGACACCCGCGCGTGGTCCGCGAACTCCTTTCCGTTGTCGGCGGTGATCGTGTGCACCGCGCCGCGGTGCGGCCCCGGAAGGCCGGTCATGGCGGCCCCGACCGCCGCCGCCGTCTTCCTGCCGACGCGCCGCAGGAGCGTGTATCTCAACGCCCGGTCCACCAGCGACACCACGGCCCCGCCGGTGCCCGCGCCGTTGATTCGTGTCCGCCTCCCGGTCGCCGGTCCGCTCCCTCCCCTCCCCCGGCGCCGGGCGCCCGGGGATGTCCACCCGGCCCGGGATGTGGCCCCGGCCCGCGTGGGCCCCGGCCCGCGTGGGCCCCGCCCCTGCGGTTCGGCCTCCCTGACCGGCGGCGCAGGTGCCGCCAGAGCTGGCCCCCGGCCCTGCGGTCGGCGTGGACGTGCCGGCATGTCCACTGGCGCCCCGCCACCGGGTGGCCCTCCAGGCGCAGCCGCCCCGAGACCCGCGCCGGGCTCCAGCCCCGCGCCAGCCGCCCCTCCACCAGCGCCACCGGCTCCGGCGTCATCCTGCTGGGCACCGACGGGGCCGCGCCTCGGACCTCCGCTGCGCCTGGGCGTGCCGCTGGCCCCGGGCTCCGCCGTTGCGCCGGATCCCGCGCGGGACCGATGACGGACTGCGCCCCGGCTGGCGGGCGATCGCCGCGTCGGAGATCCCGCTTTCCCTCAGCGCGTGGATCCGGGATCTCCCGGTATGGGTCAGGTGGCGCTGGCCCTCGGGCATGGCGGTCTCCTCGGCTCAACACCGGGACTGTCGCCGCCATCCGGCCGATTCGCAGCATCATGCGTCGATACGACCACCATTCACCCACATCGGGTGTTGCACTTCACTGTGGAACGGGGGTTTCATAAAGCCGTAGGTTGATATTGTAGGGTCTTCGGTACCGGGTCGTCCGGTTATGATAGACCATTTTTCAGTTCTATAGCGATGTTCTATTGTGCTATCTATCTGGCCCGACAGAACAACGGCACAAGGAAGATAGCTATTTGTATATGCTGTTGCGGCGTTGGCTATATCGGCATTCTGTCGTTTGGAGTCTTTGCTTTTATACCCTTGACGAACTTCAAAAACCGTACCCGACAAGCTTTCAAAAACTTGCTTATCGACATCCAAAGTCTTTGCGGAGTGTTTCATCCAATCATAAAAACACATTCGTTTCTTCCGGTCAGCTATCTTGTTCAGGGGCACTCTCCCGTCTAAATGCAGAGTTCTCTTGCGTCCGCTAGGTGACAGGATCTGATATGACCAAGTGACGTCGTTTTCTGTCAATCCAAGAGAGTCCCTGATAATATTGCGAAACAGTTTTTCGCAGCCAATCCCAATTTGTCGGTATACGCTTGTCATGCCTCCCGCTGTTCTGTGGGCAGAGTACATCATGGGATTATCCAACCCGAACCAACTGTAGAACGGGTCTTAGCGGTATAGTTCCCGAAACTGCTCCAGAGTTAAGCCCTTTCTTGTTCCCTGACCGAACTTTGGTTTATACTGAGAGCAAATCCTAATTGAGTCCAGTATGGGCTGGAGATACTGCTTGTCCCGCGCTTCAACGTTTTCCACGACTGGTCTCAGCTAATTTTACCTTATCGCTAAAGGGTTCGCGGTTCAGGTCGCCAACTCTCACGACCGCGCCCCGCTGTCCAGTCCGTTGTGGGCGGTCAGCTGCGCGTAGGTCAGCCGCCTGCCCACCATGCCGGAGGCGATCCCGCCCATCTGGTCTATCGTGTCCATGTCCCGCGCGTTGTGCCTGCCCGCGAATTCATCGACATATCTCTGGAGGTGTTTCCTGCTCATCTTGTGGAACACTCCCTTGTGGCCCCGCTCAACGGCCGCCCAGAAGGATTCGACGCCGTTGGTATGGGCCCGCTCCCTGACGTACTCGCCGACCCGGTGACAAACCGCCTCGTGGGTGCGGCCGCCCTCCTCCTCAAGCCCGACATAGGCCGAGTGCTCGTCCGTGTAGACGGTGGCCCTGTCAGTGGTATGCCCTTTCGCGAAGCCCTGCAACGTCTCCGTTTTCGTGTCAGCAATTCCCGCTAATTCCGGTTTCAGCTCGTTTGGCACAGCCATTTGGCGGATCGTTTGGGTCAGGCACAGCGCATCCGGGCGGCGGAATCGTCGCGGAGTGATGGGATGGCAATGTGGGGATGGACTTTGAAGATGACGTGGGTGTGTGAGGGGCCTCACAGGCGGCGGGGTTCAGGGTTCGGGAAGGATGTCGGCGAGCGCCGGGCGCTGCAGGGTCTCAGTCAGTCCACGCCAGAAGATCTCCCAGCTGTGGATTTGATAACTCATGAGTTGGGCGGTCATCGCCCGCCACAGATACAGTTTTCGCTTCTTGGTCGCGAGAGCACGTTGGAATGCAGGGCAGAGGGTCTGGAGAATCTGATCCATCAGAAACACCAGCATCATGAGAGTGGGGAGGACGCTGGCGAGGTTCTTTTGGCCGTGTCCAAAGTTATGTGCGAAAGAGAGGCCACTGCCGCGGGTCTTCTTCAAAGTCTGAAAGGTTTCATTCTCGATTTTCCACCGGCTGCGGCCGGCACGCATCACCTCCATGATTGAGTGGTCATTGAGTGGTTGATCGGTGACCCAGGAGAAGGTCTTGGTTTCACCCTTCGGGTTGATCTCGGTGTATTCGAGAAAGTTGACGCCGAGATCGAAATGGGTCTCATTGAGCGGCGCGTCATTCACCCAGCGAAAGCGATGATGGGTGATCTGCCCTTTGGGGCCTGTCTCACACCTCTCGGTCACCTGGACGCGGGGATTGTCTTCCAGCCAGGCGAACAGGAATGTGTGATCCCCCGGCTTGGCCCCCAGAATATAACCGATCTCATGAGCACGCAGCATCTTGATATGGGGCCCCTTTGATGCCAGTCCGTCCTGGAGGATGACGACAGGAAGATGGGGATGTTCACGGCGAAAGGCCGTGACGAACCGCGCGCAGGCATTCTGTTCGCAATCATTCTTGGTGGCGCCATCCTGCTTGCGGATGATCTCAGGGGCCAGGGGCACCACAACCGGAAGATCCGGATGCACCAGGGCCGCACCGAGCATCTGGTGATAATAAGTCACAGTGCCGTTTCTGTGCTCTTTCCGGCAACACTGATCGCAATGGACGTTGTGAGAGCTGTAATATTGCGTCCCGTCAATCGACAGCAGATAGCTCTTGTCAAAATACTGGAAGGCTTCAAGCTTCTTGCTGCGCTGGAGCAGCGCAAACAAGGTGCGGAAGGCCGGCCGCAACCGATCCGGATCCACCCTGTCCAACCGCTCGCGCATCGTGGTGTCAGAGGGGACCCGCCCGATCTGATACAGTGATTTCAAATTGTTGACGATCGTCGCATCGGTCCGCTCACCCCGCATCTCCTGGTCAAAGCAAAGCAGCGAGGGATATTTGAACTGAAACATCGCGACGGCCGCCATCAGACAATCCCTCACGGTGAGGCCACGGCTGGCCACCGGCTCCGGAATGTTCTGAAACACCTGACGTAATTTGGAAATCATCACGTCCATCTTCTGCAGATGACGCATTTTCTTTGGGGGCATGACACTGCTCGATTGTGTTCATTGTTGCGGGCAACCCTAAACGAATCACCGGGCAGGGCCAAGACACGCCCCAGAAAGACCCGAAGAGTTTGCGAAAAAAATATTTTGGCAAAGAACTAAACTGCTGAAATAAAGTCAGAAAATAAATTAGCGGGAATTACTGTTTTCGTGTCGGGTACCACCTCGGCGACGATCCTTCCGCTCCCGCGGTCTTTCGCGGCGGCGACGATGGACTTGCCGACGCCGCCCCGGCCGGCCCTGAGTTTCTTGCTTGAGTGCTTGTTCTTCTCCAGTCCGCCGATATAGGTCTCGTCGATCTCGGCCTCCGCGAATTTCACTTCCTCCCCGGCCTTGTCGAACGACTTGCGCAGCCGGTGCGCCAGGTGCCACGCCGATTTCTGGGTTATGGCCAAATCACGGTGAAGGTGCATCGAGGAAACCCCCTTGAGTCCGGTGGTCGTGAGGTAAATGGCGATCGCCCATGTCTGGTAGCCCAGCTTCGATCCTTCCATGATGTTTCCGGTCCTGAGACTGAACATCGGCCGACCGTCGCACTCGCGGCAACGGTGGGTCATCGTTCTGTGCCTGATGCCGGACTGGACGTTATCGGTACCGCAGTGCGGGCAAACCGGGCCGTTCGGCCAGATCCTGCCCTCGAACCATTCCCGCGCCGCCTCATTATTCGGGAACATCTTTATGAGTTGGGGAAGGCTGATGCCTTCGCGGAAATGCTTGCCGGGTGCCTTGGTCGCCATCTGATTCCCTCCGTTGTGACTTTAATATGGGGATTCCCGGCGGGGACTTCAAGGAGAAAATGTGACTTTGGTATATAATTCCCTTATTTTTGGCAACTTGAAGGAAGGGGTGACCTTGATTCTCATACCCCTTCACCAATCAGTTGAGCTTCACAATTCCAACCGGTGGTGGAGTCCTCGCAAATCAAGCAACAATGTCTACAATACACTGGGAACCAACAAACACAGATTTTTGCTTTATGTCCCACCGCCACCCATTCAGGACTTGTCACTTGCGCGGATGCCCGGGCCGCGGCGGCAACCGGGCGCGGGTCCCGGTTCAACTCATCGGCCCCGGTGCTGACGACTGCCGGAACTGAACCACAGATCGGCCTCTCCTGGCGATTCCCGCCATCAGCGGGTTGCAGGCGGACTTGACTCGCCCCCGGCGGCGCGGTGCGTTGGGAGATCAGCCCGGCAGGCCGATCAGGATACCCAGAATGGTGGTGGCGAGGGCTATCAGCACCGCGATGGCCAGGAGTTGTTGTTTCTCCCGCTTGACGGCCTCCGTTTCCCGCTTGGCCATATCCGCCTCCATTCCAGCAAGACGGGCATCAATGCGTGATTCCATCGCTCCGTTCTCCGCTCTGACCTTCCAGCCGTGCGATCTGTCGGGCCAGATCGTGGATGTCGGGTGTCTCACTCATCACCGCAAGTTAAACCTTGGCGCCGCACCGGCAACTGACCGCGGGATCAGGAAAAATCCGCGCACCGCAGATATGAAGGTTGAGGTGGTTACACATCTCCAAACTCTCTCAAGCCCCTCTGACGGCTGTCCTGTGGCCTCTGGCGTGATTTTATCAGGGTTCCAGATCTTGCGCAGGACTCTGCTCTTTCAAACGCACTGACTTGGATTGAATTCTTCTGCGCACCTCTGATAAAGACGATCTTGTCATTTTTTCTACGAGCTCGGCATTAGGCCGGGTTATCCGCTGAATACGCCGACTATACCCGGCAAGGGGTCGCTCCTTGCGCCTTGGCCAATAAGCGGAATCTAACTCCTCGTAGAAAGATGACAATGGCCCGGCAACCCGCCGGTGCCTCGTCGTAACCGAGGAGACTATTCATGACACTTTTGCCGTGATTGACACGGCTGGCTGCCGCTCTGGCGGTTGTCGGCCTCTTGGCGGGTTGCGGAGGAGGAAGCGGCGGTTCTCCCTCAGACAACAACGACATGGAAAAGCCGGACACTGAAATGACGGACCCACTGACGGTAATTGTGGCGATGGTGATACCACAACCGGTGGTGGCACTGGTGGCGGAAGCAGCAGCAATACCAATGGTGGTGGCAATGGAGGTGATGAAGGGAATGGCGATGACAATGACACCACAAATCAGCAGCAATCCAGTGCTGGAGGTTTCTACATAGTCACGGAACCGGGTGAAAGCGACAAATTGCCCGACAGGATATTAAGCGGATTTGATACTGTCAGTGTTGGCACTGCGGACGTTGTACCTAATGACGAGACCACCGCAGGTGACCCCCCGAACGGATTCTGGCGGCTTGAGAATGAAACATACGGCGTCTGGCTCAGCAGCGACAACAACCTGGCCGTCTGGCACTCGCCTCCTCCTGGCGATCAAGATGTCTTCTTTCCGGACCCGGCTACGCTCGACGAGATAACAGCGACTTATAATGGCGCTGCGATCGGGATTGGCCATTGGATGGAATCCGAGAGCGAGGAAAAGAAGGGCGGGCGGGTCGATGCAGACATTGATCTGACCGCGGACTTTGTCGCGTTCACAGTGACCGGGACCATCACGAACATCCGAGGACATGGCGCTGATCCGATGTGGCGTGGTAAAGAGGTCACGCTGACGGAGGACAGAACAACGACAACTTCTGACTACGACCCAATGTCTGTTCAAGCCGGACAGTGGGATTACAGCCTGTATGGCTCAGCCGCAGACCTCGTCCCGCCTAACGGCATCACCGGCTACTTTAGTCTGTCGTACAGCAACGGGGGGATTGTTGGCGCTTTCGACGCACCGAGGGACACTGAATAGGCACAGCCTTCACCGCTTCCGCCGCAAGGGGCACACCGCAGGCCCACCCTGACCTGTTGAGCAGAAAGGAACAATCAAATGAAGATCATGACGAATGTGCGCTGTCTGAATCCCCGCCATCTGGCGGCGAGATCCTCAGCGGGATCGCCCTGCGTGCGGTGAAGGACAGAGGCGGCCCGGCCATTCGCCTGAAGACGCGCGCGCAGCAGCGAGGCACGTTTGCCAGCGGTATCGCCATCGGCTTCGATTCCCACGTCCACACCCGGTGTCAGCGGCCAGAGCGGGCATTTATTGAGGGTGCCGACCGTTGCAAGACAGAGGGCATTGGCCTGATCCTGTAGCCAGAAGGCGGCGAGCGCATCAAGCGACCGGTGTGGCGCGTGCGATCTGGCGCGATTTCATTTACCAGTCCCAAATGCAGTGCCCTGAGAATCCGGGTTCTTTCCTGCGGGCATTCATGGCGATGATGCAATCGCCACACGATCGGGGAGAGATGTTCATGGTGCGACCAGCGGCAAATTACAGCGGCTCTGATCTTTGTGCCAAGTCAGCGCGGGAAGTGGTTCGTCTGCTCAAAGCGGGTGATGTGTCACCACGTGAATTGCTGCAGGCGGCACTTGACAGAATCGCCGCGGTCAATGGGCCGGTTAACGCCACGGTCATTCAGTGCGAGGAGCGGGCCCAGGCGTCGATCGATCGGCTCCCGGCGCATGCCCGTGAGTCCGAAGATCATCCGGGTTGGCTCGCCGGGTTGACGATCGGGATCAAGGATCTGATTGATGTGGCCGGTATTCCCAATACGTGTGGCAGTCCCGCGCTCAAGACCAACATCCCGCAAAAGAGTGACGCACTGATTGACCGACTCGAGAAACGCGGCGCTGTTATCGGTGGCAAGACCAACACACCCGAATTCGGCGCGGGGGCCAACACCTTCAACGAGGTCTTCGGGATCACGCGAAACCCCTATAATATTGCATGTAATGCCGGCGGTTCATCAGGTGGCTCTGCGGCGGCCCTGGCGACCGGGCAGTTCTGGCTGTGCCATGGATCAGATCTGGCAGGATCGCTACGAACACCGGCCTCATTTTGCGCTGTTGTCGGCTTGCGTCCAAGCCCGGGCCGTGCTGGCGGCGGCCCAGTTGACTCTGCTTTTTCCCTCGAACCTGTTCAGGGGCCAATGGCACGCAATGTTGGTGATGTCGCGTTGTTTCTTGATTCAATGTGCGGATTTGATGTGCGTCATCCGATCAGCCTTCCTGAACCACCGGTCCCATTCCAGGCGATTCTGAAAACCGATCCCGGACCAATCAAGATCGCTTTCACCGAAGATCTTGGCGGCTTTGCACCGGTGGAAAAGGAAATTCGCGACACGCTGAGAGGCGCGATACATAAGCTGCCGGATCGGCGTCTGGAGATCGTGGAATCCTATCCAGAACTGCAACGATTGAACGAAACCTATCTCACTCTGCGCGGTATTCACTATGGTGCGGTGACCGATAATCTCCCGGCTGCGGCGAAACGTCACTTCAAACGCACCCTGCGCGAGAATGTTGATTTTGGTCGTAATCTCGATGCCAGCCAGATTTATCAGGGATTGCGCGGCAAAACACGGATCTATCATACGATGCGGCGCTTTTTTGAGGATATTGATGTTCTGGCTATGCCCAATACCGGAATTGCGCCGGGACCGGTTGACATTGAATATCCCCGCGAGGTTGATGGCGTCAAGATGCATGATTATGTCGACTGGTTGCGGTTTTCGTTCCTCGCGACGGTTGCCGGCCTGCCATCACTGTCGCTTCCGGCAGGTTTTACAGGTGACGGCCTTCCCGTTGGTATTCAACTCATCGCCGGGCCACGAAATGAAGCAAGGCTGCTCCAGGTTGCGTTTGAAATTGAAAGAAGGCTTGACCTTGGCAGCAGTCCGATTGATCCGATCATGTGATGATCAATTGATCACCCCACCTTCTGCGGAAATTTGCGACGACCGGGGGCCGCTGCCAGAAGTTCGCGCGTATATTGTTGTTGGGGATTGGCATAGACAGTCGCCGTGGATCCCCTCTCGACCAGTTGCCCATCCTGCATGACCATAATCCGGTCACAAATCTGTGCAGCGACGCGCAGGTCATGGGTGATGAACAGCATGGCCAACTGGAATTCCTGCCGCACATCATCAAGCAAGCCCAGAACCTGAGCCTGTACCGATACATCCAGGGCTGAGACAGCTTCGTCGGCGATGAGAATGCGCGGCTTCATCGCCAGTGCGCGTGCAATGCAAATCCGTTGCCGTTGCCCGCCGGAGAATTGATGCGGAAAACGGCTGAGCGACTCGGCTGACAGCCCGACGGTTTCCATGAGTTCGCGCGCCCGCTCCCAGGCTTCCACTGCAGCGACACCAAAATTCATTGGCCCTTCGACAATGGAATCGCCGACTGTACGGCGGGGATTCAAAGACCGGTACGGATCCTGGAAGATAATCTGGATTTGGTGGCGAAACCGCCGCAGTTCGCTTTGTCGCAACGCGGCGATATCAATGGAGTCAATCAGAATTTCACCGGAAGTGGGGTCAATCAACCGCATGATACAGCGTGCCACGGTGGATTTGCCGGAGCCGCTTTCACCAACGATGCCCAATGTTTCGCCGCGGCGCAATGTGAGCGAGATATCCTGGGCGGCATGCACGACACGACCCCGGCCGAACCAGCCACTCTTTCCGTAGATCTTGTGAATTCGGTTCGCAGCCAGCGCTTCCTTGTCATTTGAATCGCGGCTTTCAGGTGGTGTCATGGACGGCACGGCATCAATCAGCAACCGGGTATAGGGATGTTTTGGTGCATTGAGCAGATGATCGACCTGCCCCTGTTCGACAATGCGGCCATTCTGCATGACAATGACGCGATCGGCGATCTCTGCAACGACACCAAAATCGTGCGTAATGAAGAGTACTCCCATACCACGCGACGACTGGAGTTGTTTGATGAGGGCAAGAATTTTTGCCTGGGTGGTGACATCAAGGGCCGTCGTTGGTTCATCGGCAATCAGCAACTTCGGCTCGAGGATGAGCGCCATGGCGATCATGATCCGCTGCCGTTGCCCGCCGGAAAGCTGATGCGGATAGGAACCGGCGAGTGATTTGGGATCCGGAAGCTGAACATCGGCAAGCGCCTGTAGAACCCGCGCGTGGCGTTGTGTTGACGACAATCCAGTATGAATCTCCAGCGTCTCAGAGATCTGGTCACCGACGCGTATGACCGGATTGAGGGCGGTCATGGGTTCCTGGAAAATCATCGATACCCGTTCGCCGCGCAATCGGCGTAATGTCCGATCGTCGACCGTCAGCAGATCTTCATCCGCGAGGCGAATGGTTCCTGCCACCGGGTTGAGGGCGCGGCGGTCGAGCAGTCCCATGACTGAGAATGCGGTGACTGACTTACCGGATCCGCTCTCACCCACGACGCAGACGATTTCGCAGGAATCGACGGTGAGCGAGACGTCCTCGATCGCGAATTCACGATCGCCCCCCGGCGGGAGGCTGACCGACAGATTCTGAATGTCGAGAATCGTGGTCACCGCATGGTTCTCGCAATGCGTGGATCAAGCGTATCACGCAATCCATCGCCGATGAAATTGACCGCAAGGACGGCAAGTGCCAAGGCAAGACCTGGAAAAAAGATGATCCATGGCGTCAGTTGGAAGTAGGTGCGTCCCTCGGCCATGATATTTCCCCAGGACGGTATCTCGGGCGGAATGCCAGCACCAAGGAATCCGAGAATGGCCTCCAGAAGCATGGCTGAACCGCAAATGTAGGTTGCCTGAACGATCAGCGGAGCCACGGTATTCGGGAGAATATGCCGCCGCATGATCTGGAATGTCCGGGTCCCTGCCGCAATTGCTGCTTCGACATAGGGTTCCTCGCGTACCGTCAACACCACCGATCGGACGAGACGTACCACGCGTGGGATCTCGGGGATAACGATTGCCACGATGACGGTGGTGAGGGTGGCACCGGACAGTGCAATCATGGCGATGGCGAGCAGGATCGCCGGAATCGACATCAGACCATCCATCACCCGCATGATCACGGCATCCAGGGAGCGGATATAACCGGCGATCAGTCCCAATGTGAGACCGATCGTGACCGACAGAAAGGCGACGGCCAAACCGACAGTCAAGGACATCCTGCCACCATTGAGAACCCGGCTGAAGACATCTCTGCCGAGCATATCAGTTCCAAAAAATCCCCCTGCACCGGGCGGTTTGAGACGATTCAACGGGTTGATTGAGACGGGATCTGTTGTGAATACGGGGCCAATCCCGGTCAGCAGGACGATCCCTGCCAGGGTCATTCCGCCAAACAAGACGCCGGGATGGGACAGGAATATGCGCAATGGGGCGGGATTGCTGCGCGCCGCTGCCGCCTCACCGCTCAATATTTTATCCTCGGATCAAGCAGTGTGTAACATAGATCTATGATCAGATTGACAAAGATATAGACGAAACTGAAGAACAGGATGAGCCCCTGAATGATCGGGTAATCGCGTGCCAGAACGGCATCCAGGACGAGGCGGCCCAGACCCGGAATGTTGAACACGCTTTCAGTGACAACAACGCCGCCGATCAGCAACGCAATGCCGATCCCGATGACGGTCACGATGGGAACTGCCGCATTGCGCAATGCATGGCGGAGAAGAATGCGCAGTTCTGACTGACCTTTCGCCCGCGCTGTGCGAATATAGTCCTCTTCCAGAACTTCTGTCACCGATGCCCGTGTCATGCGCGAAATCAACGCAATGAAGATGACGCTCAGGGTGAGTGTGGGTAAAGCAATATGGCTGAGAAACGGCCCGAGTCCCTCGGTGAAGGGCGATTTGTATCCCTGTACCGGCAGCAATTTCAACTGCATCGAAAAGACATAGATCAGGATATAGCCAAGCACAAAAACCGGAATTGAAAACCCCCCGACTGAAAAGAGCATTGCGAGCCGGTCGATCGCGCTTCCTGACCGATAGGCAGCGATGGTCCCGAGGGGAACTGCGACGAGAATGGAAAAGACGATGGTGGTCAGTGCAAGAAGTAATGTCGGTTCAAGCCTCTGTGCAATCAGGACGGTCACCGGCTTATTGGAAAAAATCGACGTCCCGAGATCACCTTGCAGGATATCACCAAGCCAGCGGAAAAACTGGATCAGCAGGGGGTCGGTCAGACCGAGCTGCTGGCGAATCCGTTCAACATCCTCAGCAGTCGCATAATCTCCTGCAATGACGGCAGCCGGATCTCCCGGTGCCAAACGCAGGAGGATAAACACGAACAAGGCGACGATGCCCATGACCGGCACCGTCGACAGGATCCGAACGGCGATGTAGTTCAGCATGGATAAACGAAATGGCGCTGTGCCCGAAATGGGTTTCCGAGCACAGCTGTGTCAACCAAAGTCGAAATTACTCGATCGTGATGTTCCAGTAGAATTCCACCGGCGACTTTATCAATCCCTTGACCGAGTTTCGGTAAGCGACTGGTGTGAAGAATTGCCCAAGCTGGCCTGATGCAGCGATTGTCCAGAGTCGCTCCTGGGCTTTCTGCGCCTGCGCAGCCTTTTCTTCTGTTGTCTCGGCGACAGCGAAGGCTTTACGGGCGTCCTCAAGTTCAGGGTCGGTTGGCCAACCAAACCAGCCGGCGTCCGGGTCACCCGAAAAGGCGATGGCCATCGGGTTCATGACATCTGCCCCGATCCACCAGGTGTGAAACATATTCCAACCCCCTTCTGAGACCGGATCGCGGCTCGCACGGCGCGATGTCAGGGTCGCCCAGTCCATTGCCTGCACTTCAACGGTAAACCCGGCATCTCTGAGTTTTTCGGCCGTAACCAGCGAGAATACCGAAAGGGCGGGAATGTCAGTCGGCTGCATAATCACCACGGGCGTGCCATCATATCCGGTTTTCGCCAGCGCCTCTTTTGCGGCCTCAACAGATCCAGTCTTGATACCTTCGGAAGCGATTTCGCTCGCGAATGGTGTGCCACACGGATAGACAGAAAAGCAGGTCATCCAGAATTGTTCGTCGCCAAATGCAGCCGCGAGATAATCGGGCTGATTCATCGCCAGGATTGCGGCCCGCCGCACGTCAACATCATCGAACGGCGGCAACAGATGGTTGAAACGGGCAAAGCCGATATTTCCGAGCGGATCGTTAACTTCGACAACCACATCCGGGTTGTCTTCAAGAATGGCCATCAGGTCATTGCTGGGCCGTTCAAAATAATCGACTTCGCCAGCCATGAGTGCATTGACAGCGGTCGTCTGATCCGGGAAATAAGTCCAAATGACCTTGTCAACACCCGCAATCTTGCCGCCTGATGCGGCCGAAACGGGCTCGCTTCGTGGCACATAACCCTCAAACTTTGTGTAGACCACCTGCGATCCTGGAACCCACTCGTCTTCCTGGAACACGAACGGACCAGAACCCGTATAGTCGGTAATTTGTTCAAACGGATCAGTTGCCGCGACCTCTTTCGGCATGATGAAAGGGACATTGGAAGAAATCTTGCCCAGCGCTTCCAGGACCAACCCGAAAGGCGAAGCAAGCTTCAGAACAAAAGTTTGATCATCCTGTGCTTCCAGACTCGCCAGGTTGCTGAACAACTGTTGGCCCATACCATCGCGTTTCCCCCAGCGTTCCAGTGAGGCAATCACATCTTCGCTGGTTACCGGAGAACCGTCATGAAAGGTGAGCCCGTCGCGCAGGGTAAAGGTCCATTCCATACCATCGTCGGAACTGCTGTAGCTGTCCACCATCTGCGGCTGCGGGGTGAAATTCTCATCCATGGAAAAGAGCGTGTCGTAAATCATGTAACCATGATTGCGCGAAATATAGGCGGTGGTCCAGATGGGATCCAGATTCTTCAGATCGGCATGCGGGATGACGCGTAAGACGGTTTCGGAAACCGCAACTGAACCGATTGCCGCAGTCGCCAGGGCCGCGATTGTGGGTTTGAGTCTATTCATGAGTTTCATCATCAAGTCCCTCGAGTTGTAATGTGAGCGGCTGAGTCTCGCAGATTAATTTGACCAAGGACAACGGCTGCACTCTGACCGTGCCCGCTATATGTTCTTTTCGATAATCTGCTCGTCTTTGCAGCTTATTGGAAGCCGATTGGTGAAGCAACCAGATATTGTTTCTGGTTGTCGCAGTGGATGCTGGAACTCGTTCGGCACATATAGGGGCCTCTCGTAGTCTGGCGCAAAAGAAGCAGGCGGATGGAGCAGGTGAGAAAAGGAGTCTGAACCACGCCGGCAAACGGAATGGACCGGGAAAGACACCGCTGGCTGCATCGCAGCTTATTCCAGCTTTCAGGCCGACCTTGCGCAACACACAGTTTCGCCAAAAGGGCGGTCTCTTGCCGCGTTCGGGTCGCCGGGTGTCTCGCGATGCCAAAGCCTGGCGATCATCCGACGCCTGCGGTCTGGAGAGAGTCGCGCAGCCCCATCGCTTTCGCCCAGGACTCATGTCCATTTGAATTTGTCTGCCCGAAATATGATAAGTATCCGCAACAAGTCATTCATATCAACCGGACGGTGCGGGTCAATAGGTCACAATATGAACAGTGTTGACGAGATCATCTCTCCCACGATTGTGGGTAATTGTGAGTGGATTTCGCCCAGAACGACCAGCAGACGGGCAGAAATCGTGTTCGGACGAGTCGGCATCGAATCGGGCATTGGCTGGCGCAGGTACCTGTCAGAGCGTCACCGCGTTTCTATTTCCAGCAGCAAATCCGCGGGGAACTGATGGCCGTTTTTCAGGCACGAAAAATTATTACCATGGATCCGAACTGCCCACAGGCAACACATGTTGCGGTGCGCGATGGGATTGTCCTCGCCGTCGGTGGTGCAGACTGCGGGCAGGCGTGGGGAGAGGATCAGATCGATGCCCGATTTGCCGACCACGTGATGCTGCCAGGCCTGATAGAGGCGCATGCACATGTTATGGCTGGGGGAATCTGGCGCCATCGCTATCTTGGTCATTTTGAACGCACAGACCCGGACGGCAGGGTCTGGCAGGGGATCACAGAAACTGACCGGATCTTGGAGCAATTGCGCGAAGAATTGGATCATGATGCAGTCGGTCCGATTGTCGGTTGGGGCTATGATCCACGATTCGTAAGAGGGCCGGAAATCAATCGACACATGCTCGATGGATTATCCACACGGCGGGCCGTGATCATACTGCATTCCAATTTCCATGTGTTGACAGCCAATCGTGTCGCGCTGGATGGTGCAGGAATCACGGAATCCAGCAATATTGAAGGAATATGCCGTGCTGACGACGGCACGCTCACCGGAGAACTGCAGGAATTCGCTGCAATGGAGCCGGTATTGGGCTTTGCCGGTCTGACTTTCTCGGACTTGTCCGATGAGGATTCAGTGCGCGCCTATGGCCGACTCGCCCGGAGAAGTGGTGTGACCACAATTGCCGATCTCAATTCGGACCTGCTTGATGCCGAAACCCGTATGCTTGAAAGAGTCACCGCAGATCCTGCGTTTCCGGTTCGCTATGCACCGATCATGGCGGCAACGAATATCGATCCAGAGGAAGCAGCGTCTCGAGCTGTTGCTCTCAGGCACCGCTCAACGCGCAAGCTGCATCTCGGCGCAGCAAAATTGTTTACCGACGGCGCCATTCAGGGACGAACTGCACAGCTCAAACCACCCGGTTATCTGACGGGTAAAGATTGCGGAATCTGGAATATGGATCCTGAGGATTTCCGCCGTTCTGTGCGTATTCTGCACCAGGCCGGGGTCAAGACACATATCCATGCCAACGGCGATGCAGCGACTGAATTGTGTATTTCTGCTTATGAATCAGCGATCGCTGCCAACCCCAATCCCGACCTGCGGCACACGATTGAACATGCTCAGTTGGCAGGGATTGATCAATTCAAACGGATGAAAGCACTCGGTTTGACGGTCAATTTATTTGCCAATCATGTCCACTATTTTGGCGATATTCACTGGAGCACGTCGCTCGGGCCGGATCGTGCGCGAAGAATGGATGCCTGTGCAGATGCCTGGCAGATCTTCGATGGTGACTTTGCAATTCATTCTGATGCGCCTGTCACACCTCTCAATCCACTCAGGACGGCATGGTGTGCAGTCAATCGTATCACCGCGGGTGGGCGGCAACTTGGAGAAACGCAGAAAATTTCCGTTGCGCAGGCATTACGCTGTATCACGCTCGGTGCCGCCCATGTCTTGCACATGGATGGCCTGATCGGATCTATCCAATGCGGCAAGTTTGCGGATTTCTGCATTCTTGAGAACGATCCACTGGATGCCCACCCGGAAGAGTTTGCCGATATTCCTGTGAAAGCAACGGTGCTTGGCGGACAGGTGATGTCATGACCCGTATTGCGGTTGCCGGATTCCAGCACGAAACCAATACGTTCGCACCCATTCCAACGACACTGGCGGATTTTGAACGCGGCGGTGCCTGGCCAAAACTTTCCCGCAAGGAGGAATTGTGCGATCATTTGCGTGGACTCAACCTGCCGCTCGCGGGATTTCTTGAACATTGCCGTGTCGAAACTGCGCCGATTCTGTGGACTGCCGCTGAGCCGGGTGGACTTGTTTGCGATGATGCATTCGACCAGATCAGCCGTGAAATCGTTGATGGAATCGTCGAGTCGGGATGTGACGCGGCATACCTGGACCTACATGGTGCCATGGTGACCCGACGTCACGATGATGCCGAGGCCGAACTTCTCAGTCGCATCCGCCAACGTATGGGGCACCAATTTCCAATCGCTGTGAGCCTGGATCTTCACGGCAATCTGAGTCGTCGATTTTTTGACCACGCCACCGTGGTGACAGTCTATCGGACCTACCCGCATGTTGATATCGCGGCGACGGGCGCGCGCGCTGCAGAACTTCTCGAACGTGCATTGGTGACACCCTTGGCCAAGAGTTTTCAGCAGCTCGATGTCCTGATCCCGATCACTGCGCAGTCGACTTTTCACAGCCCGGGGCGGGATATTTACTCCAGTCTTGAATCGCAAAGGATCGTCTCTGCTGACATTTGCCTTGGATTTCCACCGGCCGATATTCCCTTCTGCGGCCCTTCGGTTTTTACCTATGATGATTCTCAGATTGCCGCAGATCGCGCCGCCGCAGAGATTGCACAATCGATCAGGAATGCGGAATCGCAGTTCGACTCGCGGCTTGTCAGCGCTGCGACCGCAGTCCAGATGGCTCTCGACGGCGATCCGGAAGCGACAACGGTGATTGCAGACCCACAGGATAATCCAGGCGCAGGTGCGACCAGTGATACCACGGGTCTTTTGCAGGAACTCCTGAATGCACGCGTTCCGGATGCGATATTGGGAATGCTGTATGATCCACAGGTTGCCAATGCCGCCCATCAAGCCGGTATTGGCGCCACCATTCATCTTGAGATTGGTGGGAAATTTTCCCAATTCTCCAAGACGGTGAAAGCGGAGGTCACAGTCGCTGCCTTGTCTGATGGGCAGTTTCAGTTTTCCGGCCCGATGTATGGTGGCGCACGCGCCAATTTCGGACCGATGGCGCAACTGCGATTGACGGGAACCGGAATCAGGCTGGTGGTTGGCAGTGTTCGTGCCCAGAATGCCGATCAGGAGATATTTCGTGCAGTGGGGATAGAGCCGAAGCAGCATCGTATCATTTGCGTAAAGAGTGCGGTGCATTTCCTCGCCGATTATCACCGGATCGCCGACAGAATAGTCTTTGCTGAATCCCCGGGTGCAAACCCCTGTCAGCTGGCAAAGATCGATTTCAAACGGTTGCGGCCGGGAATGCGGTTCATCTTGTGAAAATCTGTTGCAAGGGGTTTCCGACATCCTGTGGCTGCGAGGCGAGTCGTAACCACAGGGGAAAACACTTCACGCAAGATGACTTTCTGCAGATCAATCGGCCATCGCGTGCAGTCAGGAGAATCATAGGGCAGGGGCAATGACAGAGAGCTTAACCAGTTTACGCGAAAACGCCCGCGCGCGTCAGGCTTTGTTGCCCGTGATTGCCGGAGCAGAATTCGCAACCGCTGCAGTTGGCATTCGCTATCATGATCGGCCGGATCTCATGTTGGCTCGTCTGGCTCCCGGAAGTCAGGTTGTTGGCTTTTTCACCCGATCGACAACACGGGCAGCCCCGGTGCTCGATTGTGAGGAAAAACTCCTGGCATGGGAGGAGGCATCAACCGAGGGGTTGGCGATTCTGGTCAATTCGGGCAATGCGAATGCTTTCACCGGGGAACCAGGCTGTCTGGTTGTTCGCCAATTGGCATCTTCGGTGGCCAATAACCTGAAATTGTCCAGTGATCGGGTGTTGACAGCCTCGACAGGTGTGATTGGTGAAAAATTGGAAACCAGCAGAATTCTGATGGCGCTTGATGCAATCAGTGACAGGCTTTCGCCGCATGGTCTCGGCCAGGCGGCGGATGCGATCATGACAACAGATACATATCCAAAATGCGCCTCGACCGAGATTCCCCTGGGCGGCGGAAAAGTGAAAATCGCTGGAATTGCCAAGGGTTCAGGAATGATTCAGCCTGACATGGCAACTTTGCTTGCCTTTGTTTTCACCGACGCAAAGATCAGCCGTGCGCAACTTCATGCGCTTTCTCAACAGGCGATGAAATCGAGCTTTAACGCTATTACCGTTGATGGCGACACATCGACCAACGACACATTGATCGTGGTAGCGACAGGTCAGGCCAATCATTCCACGTTACAGCCAGGTGAAGAGGATACCCATGCGTTTGCCGATGGATTGGCCCGGGTCATGATATCGCTGGCCCAGCAAACGGTAGGCGATGGCGAAGGAGCCACTAAGCTGGTGCGGTGTCGGGTCAAGAATGCTGCCAGCGAAGATGAAGCCTGGCAAGCGGCGCGTTCAATCGCCAATTCGCCGCTTGTGAAGACCGCAATTGCCGGGGAAGATCCCAACTGGGGTCGGATTGTCATGGCGGTAGGAAAATCCGGTGTCGCAATCGATCAATCGCGCATGGAGATTTGGCTGGGATGTCACCGTGTTGCCGTCAACGGTATGGTCGCTTCTGACTATTCTGAAGAGACTGCTGCTGCCTATATGAAACAACCAGATATCGACATCACCGTATCACTCGGATCCGGCACGGACTGCGCAGAAGTGACCAGTTGTGATCTTACCCATGGTTATATCGAGATCAACGCTGATTATCGTTCATGACTCCACGCACCTTCTGAACGTCTTTCCCGGATGCGAGGTATAAAATGAAATTGCTGCTCGTCGCTGCAGTTGCATTGATTGATCGTGACGGTCGCGTTCTTCTGGGCCAGCGGCCATCTGGTTCATTTATGGGGGACTTGTGGGAATATCCGGGTGGCAAGGTGGAACCGGGAGAGACTCCCGAAGCGGCAATTTTGCGTGAACTGCATGAAGAATTGTCAATTGAAACGCAGGGCAGTTGTCTGGCCCCACTCACATTTGCCAGTCATGGATATCCTGAATTTCATCTTCTCATGCCGCTTTTTGTCTGTCGCAAATGGGTGGGCACCCCGATGCGAAATGCCCACAAGGAACTGAGATGGGTACGCCCACGCGACATCGCGTCATATGCAATGCCACCTGCTGATCGACATATCGGGCCGATCCTGCGCGACTGGATTGGGTAAGGCAATGGCTGTGATCGTACCTCTTATGAAGCCCCGCATGTCAAGTCTTGAATCAATCCATCGTGAATCTCCATCCTGGTGGACGTGCAGAGTGTGTTCGGGGGGACCGTCGCGACACAGAGCGCGTTCAACGCCGCGCCAACCTCTGATCCGGTTCGGGTGCCGGCGGTGATGCCGGTCCCGTGACCCACATACCCCGTTCAGGGATGCGACGTTCCAGGCGGCTGGGATCCATCTTTGTTCCGGTGCCGCCCCGCGGCGGCCTCCCCAAGTACGAACCGATCACGCAGCCCCCCGGTCTCCTCCGCCGTCCCGTCAGACGGCCTCGGAAAGGGCGGTGCGGTTCTCAGGCCACCAGCCGGGCTCCGGTTGGAACCAGGCCATTCGTGGCGAACCGCCACAGGGCGATCAACAGTTTGCGGGCGACCGCCACGATGGCCCGCTTGCGGACGCGACCATTGTGGGCTGCACAATAGGCATGGAACCACTGGGTGATCGGGCTGTCGGGTTGGGACCGGACCCAGCGCCACGCCATCGGGATCAGAGGCTTGCGGACCAACGGGTTGCCCGCCTTGCTGATCCCCTGATCATGGGCAACGGTGCCGCTGGCCCAGGCGGCCAGCTCCCGCCGGTTCCGGAAGTCCCGGTCGAAGACCTCGGCCCCGAGCAGCGTGGCGTCATTGGCCCCGATGCCCACGAGCTGCACGCGGGTGGCCTCCATGGACGGTGTCCCATCGGGACGGGTCGACGGGGCCACCCGTTCGGCCTTGGCGACCTCGATGGCGGCCAGTTGCTTGACAATGACCGCCCGCTGGTCCCGCAGACAGGCAATCTCCCAACGGATCCCCGCCGGCAAGGGGTTTCCGAACGGGGTCCGAAGGTGCGGTAGGCGGGCATCGAAGTCGGCTGCGCCTGGTGCGAGACCGGCGATGCCGTGCAGCCGGAGCAGGCCCCGGATCGTGTTGTGCAACCGGACACGGGTGCGGACAAGGCGCTCGCGGTGGCGCATCAGACGCTTGGCGTCTTCCTCTTCAAGGGTGGGAATGCGCACCCGGGCAAGGGCACCGGCCTCCCCGCGGTCCCAGGCCACGAGGGCCCGCACCCTGCGCCGGGCATCGATCGGGTCGGTCTTGGCCACCTTAGCGCGGCGCACGACCTCAAGGCTGGCCGGATCACACATCACGATGGCGATGTCGGGGGCCTCCTGGTGCAGCCAGCGGGCCAGCCAGAACCCTTCATAACCGACTTCATAGGTCAGCAGGATCCGGTCTGTTGTCATGTCCTGGGCCTTGCGGATCCTGGCAATCAGGCCCGCCGCATCCCCCGCCCCCAGCGTGTGGATGCGGGTCGTGTTGGGGGCACCGGGGATGGAGATCCCGACCACCCAGCTCTTGGGACTGACCTCGACAGCGACATACAGGGCCCCGGCAGTGTCTCCGGACGGCGTGACATCATTGATGGTCTGTGGCATGGTGTGATCTCCTTTCATGCTCTGGGCACGGCCACAGGACAGCGTCACGGATGTCCGTGGCCGGGCCGGGGTGGAGGGAACGGTTTTAGCGCAAGACTCCGCCGAAACCGACCCCGGAAAGGATCATGGTATCTTTGTCACGCAGGCGCCGGATTGGATCTGCGAAGTGCTGTGACCATTGACCCGACAATTTGACCCAGGCGAGAAGCGGGATGCGTATGCCCGGGAGGAGGTGTTCCATCTTTGATTTTTGGACCCTGACGTCCGGACGTTGGAGGCCTTCGCGCTTCGCGGGGCTTGGGGCGATGACTTGCAACGCTTGTTGGTGATGCTTCGATATCGCTGCCGCCGCTTGACTCCATTTTCTTCCCTCTCAGCGCTCTCTGGATGAAGTGATCTCAGAGGAAGGATTTGGCGTGTGGGAAGGTCTGTGGCGCGTCAGTCAGCGAGAGATCCGGGGTGACTCTGGCGAGCACTCACCTGTCCATCCGGAGAGATTTTTTGCGATGACAGATTCCATCATCGCGATATGGCTGTCATCAGAATTCAGGCAGGGAATATAGGAAAAACACTCACCCCCGGCTTCAATAAATGCATCCTTGATTTCTTCCTGAATCTCTTCAAGTGTCTCAATACAGTCTGCGGAGAATCCGGGTGCCATGACGGCGATGCGCCGCCGCCCCTCGCGGGCGAGCGCGGCGACCGCGTCCACAGTGTATGGCTGAAGCCACTCCTCTGAACCGAACCGGGACTGGAATGATGTCACCAGCTTTTCATCGTCCCAACCCAGTTTCTCTTTCAGCAGTCGTGAGGTTTTCTGGCACTGGCAATGATAAGGGTCTCCCTCGATCAGATATCGTTTGGGCAGTCCGTGATAAGAAGCCACCACGGCATCGGGAGTAAAGTCCAGTTCTTGCAGATGCCGTTGTAATGAATCGGCAAGGGCGCCAATGTAATCGGGATTGTCATAATATGGTGCAACTGTACACACTGCCGGTTGCCACTTCATCTTGGTGAGGGCCAGAAAGAATGCATCATTGGCACTGGCCGTCGTGGTGGCCGAATATTGCGGGTAAAGTGGAAAGTGCAAAATCTTGCGACAGCCCTCTTCTGCCATTTGGTGGAGCGCTGATTTCGTGGATGGATTGCCGTATCGCATTCCAAATCCGGTGATGACCTGCTCTCCATAGCGTTTTGCCATGATCTTGCTGAGCTTTTGGTGTTGGTTGCGAGTAATATGCAGGAGCGGACTTTCACCCGTGTCATGGTTCCAGATGGAGCGATAGGCAGCGCCCGAAGTGAAGGGGCGCTTTGACAGGACAATCAGTTGCAGGATCGGTTGCCACATCCAACGTGGATAGTCGATAACCCGTCGATCAGACAGAAACTCCGACAGATAGCGGCGCATGGCCCAATAGGTAAAATTGTCTGGTGATCCAAGATTGGAAATCAGCACACCAATCTTGCCAATCTTGACCCGGGGGTGGTCATCGGGGGCATTGCGTAATTCTGCCCACTTGCCGTCGACCTCACAATCCATCAGGGGGTCACCGATCATCCGATTCGAACATCTGTTCAACAGTGTTCAACGCATCGGAAAGCCGCTTGGTTGCTGAACCGGGGCGCAAAGGTTTCGGCTGACTCTTCGCAGGGGCCCATCCGGTCAGGAACATAAGATCAAAAGTTGCACGCAATTTTCCTTTGTTATCGGTAAACTGCTTTCTATAATTCTCTTCGGCAACAGCAAACAAGTTACGATGGGACGGAACGCGCAGCCGGGAGTGCAAGGCATTGGACTCGCCCATGTGACGCAGATCATGCATCAATGTCCAAATCGTAGGGTAGCTGACGGACAATGCAACCCGATCTGCAACTGGCAGGGCGAACCGGGCACGTTGAAGCAGCGCACCGCAGTCACTCAAGCTGGTCATGGGGACCACGCGTGGGCTTGCGCCGCCCACAATTTCAACTTCTGCCTGCAACAGGCTTGTGCGCAATTCAATCAGTGTATCTTCTCCAAAAAACACGCAGAGCAGCAGTCCGTCCGGGCGCAACACGCGGCGGCATTGAATCAGTTGGCCAACCGGGTCGTCTGACCAATGAAGTGCCATGGCATGAAGGACCAGATCGTATTCCTGATGTTGGAAACGTATTGGCTCCTCGTCGCAACAGATCTCCGCTTGCGGAAAAGCAGGTTTCCAGAAGTCAGGGGAACCCGTGACGATTGCCACCCGGCCAAATTCACGCTGCACATCGGCCAGCCGCAGCCGAATGTCCCGAAGTGCCGCCTGGTGCAGAAAGAGAGGGGTGTTTCCTTTGCGAAAAGCACGTCGCCGGTGAAGTGCGAGTGCCGTCCTGTCGGTCAGGGGAGGTGCGGCGGTCATGCCCGGTCGTCAGGTGCAAGGCCGCCTGCCATCAGAATCGCATGCGTGATCATCAGGATTTACGCGCAGCGGAGGCAAAGTTCACACTGGTATCGCGTGAAGAAAGCCGCCATTCTCCCTGCAGCGGGTTGAGAACAAATCCCTTGCAATCGACAGTTCGGAGGCCAGCTTGCGTGAACATTTCGGTGATTTCCTGAGGGGTGACGAATTGTCGCCAGTCATGGGTCCCTCTCGGCAGCCACCGCAAAACATATTCAGCACCAATGATTGCAAAGAGAAAGCTCTTCGGATTGCGGTTGATTGTCGAACAGATCAGGACACCAGGGGATTTCAACAGTTCGGCACAGGTGGCGATGAATCCGGGCTGGTCCGGGACATGCTCGATGACTTCCATGCACAGAACAATGTCGAATTTCTGGCCTTCGGTCACAATATCCTCGGCGGCCGCACAACGATATTCGATCGACAATCCGGATTGTTCGGCGTGCGACTGGGCGGCGGGAATGTTGCGTTCAGCAAGATCGATGCCCGTGACCTGTGCGCCGAGACGGGTCAGGGGTTCGCAAAGGAGTCCCCCGCCACAGCCAACATCAAGGACACTGAGTCCCGAGAAGGGCAGGCTGGATTCGAGGCGGCGGTCGAACTCAGCTTCAATCTGAGAATTGATGAAGTCGAGTCGGCATGGGTTCAACTGGTGAAGCGGGCGGAAACTGCCATTCGGATCCCACCATTGATCAGCCAGCGCATTAAACCTGTTCATCTCTTCATTACTAAAGTTGCGTGAATGAGGCTGCGGCATTGAAGGCAAATGGGTCTCCAGTTTAGGATGGGTGCCGATATGACTCAGCAGCTCCGAAATTTATGAATGAGCCTCACTTCCGAACGCAAGTCGGACGCGAACTCTATCCTCCAATCCGGCCGTTTGACTCACGGATGATATCGGCTGGTGGCGGCCATCATATATATGTGGAGCAATGCGGTGCGCCACAAGGTGTACCGGTTATATGTCTGCATGGAGGACCCGGTGGCGGGTGCAGCCCGACGATGCGCCGCTTCTTTGACCCAAAGGTCTACCGTATCATTCTGATGGACCAGCGTGGTTGCGGAAAATCGACACCAACCGCTTGCGTAGCCGAAAATACCACCGGAGATTTGATCGCAGATATTGAGCGGATCAGGAAACTCCTGGGAATTGAAAAATGGATCCTGTTTGGTGGTTCGTGGGGAGCCGCTCTCGCTCTTCTTTACGCCCAGGAATATCCTCAGAATGTTATCCATCTCGTCCTGCGCGGTGTGTTTTTGATGACCCGTCGTGAGCTTGACTGGTTCTATGGTGGCGGTGCAGGAAAATTCTGGCCGGAACATTGGCAGCGATTTTCAGGGATCATTCCTGCTCAGGAACGCGGTGACCTGATAGAAGCCTACCACAAACGTTTGTTCAGCGGTGATCTCGCGCAGGAGATTGCATTTGCGCGGTGTTGGCATGAATGGGAATTACGCCTGTGCAAACTCAATCCTGTTTCGCAAATGGGAGAGGTTTGCAGCAGCTATGCACGCACCGTGGCACGACTGGAGAACCATTACTTCATGAATACCGGGTTTCTCCGGCATGACAATCAGATTCTTGATGATATGCCGAAGATCGCATCCATTCCCGGCAACATCGTGCATGGCAGGTATGATGTGGTTTGCCCGCCTGAATCGGCCTGGATGCTCGCTGATTCATGGCCGAACTGCAAGTTGGAAATTGTTGCTGCCGGCCATGCATTGTCGGAACCCGTGATTCAAGAAAGGTTGGTCTCAATCATGAATGAGCTGCGCAGTTCAGGATTGTGAACAGTGAAGCTTGAAGATTCCAATAGTGAAACCGTAGGTAGGCCCCCCTGCCTGCTCTGATGAAACGGTGGGCAACCGTTTTCCACAGGACATTTTACCTCCAAAAACAAGCTCATTCCTTGGTTATTGCTGCCATGGTTCGGAGCCATATGAGACGCTGTCGACAATCTGCATCGCCATACAGATGCTGAAGGCCTCGCAAAATCGCCGGAATATCATCCCACGATCTGGGGTCCAGCTGGATATCCTCTCCCCACGCTGACGGCATTCTCTGGACGTCGTGCACCCTGTCCTCACCACAATCAGCCAAAATGACCCCGAATTAACCCAAAACGACGCGTGTCAGACAATCTTCTTAAACGGTTAATTGAAAAAATTATCCAATTATATCAAAAATTTAAAAGATTCTTTTTGGGGCTTTTTGGGAGGCAGAATTTGACTTGACGGGATTTGTGCCAACCCTATAGCTTGGCGACTGTCACCACACGAATCACGGCTCGGCCCTATGCCGGGCCGCCTGCTTTGCAGGAATCTTCTCATAGCCGTGATGATTGTTGTGGTGACCGGCCCGGCACCTGGCCGGGTTGGTCACCAGCTATGAGAGAAACATGATCCCGGCATTCGTCCTCACTCTACCTAATTGTCACCAACGCCAATCAAGAATTTCAGCATCGCTCAAACGCTTTGATCTTCCGTTCGAGTTTGTCAACGGAGTGGACGGGCGAAACGGCTTGCCTCCAGAATACGAGAGTCAGATCGATCGCGTGGTCACTCGAAAAGCAGGCCGCATTCTATCTGATGCGGAGTTTGCCTGTTCCTTGTCGCACATTGAGATTTACCGCAGGATTGTTACGGAGAACATCGAATACGCCTTGATGCTGGCAGACGATCACCAGCCATTACCAGAACTGATGGAATATTTGTCTGGCGAGTTCTATCGGGATGCTGAGTTGACACAGCTGCGATACGCAAAAGCCTATGTGCGCAGGGGAAGCGCAAAGCCCTTGTTCGGCAAATACACATCCTACTTGCGGGCACCCAAGATGAATATCACGGGTTCCTGCGGTTGTGTCGTGTCATACAATGCCGTAAAACACTTCATCGAAAACGCATTGCCGATTACCAAAGAAGCCGATTGGCCAGACTGTATTGAAACGCTGGTCGCCCAACGTCAATGCCGTGTTGTCAGCCCTTCGCTGATCCTACACCAAGAGGGTAACGAAGGATCGCTGATCGACAAGGCTGGAAGGGCAAGAAACAAGGAGTTTCGTCGGCTGTTCGGCGTTTACGTGCCACCGCTCAGAAAGATGGCCTATGCCTACGATCGTGCTTGGAGAAAGCCGTTTTGCAAGCGCCTGCGAGCATGATCGGCAAAAAGATCATTTACGACCTGGGCGAACATGTGGGGATGCCGGTAAGCGGCTATTGCCCTGACATCCGTGCGGCGGTAGCCGCACGCACCGTCCCGGTCGTTGCGGGTCGCCGCCCGTCTTCCGGATGCTGGCGGCGCCTGCGGGTGCATCGGTGGATGCGCCGCAACCCCATCGACACAAACCTGCACGAACACTTTCAAACTGAGACACTGCCATATAATCCCCTTTCAAAACCTGACTTTGCTCTCTTATGCTCGACCTGCGCTCAGTCGTTGTGCCGCTTAACCCTGAGCACAAGACAATCTGCCACGGCCTCAAACGAATTCTGAGTCTGGTTGTCGTGGAACTGTCACCCAGAACCGGTCACAACCGGCAACAAAACGCACCTTGCAGAAATTTACCCTGCGCTGTTTTCTTTTCAACAATTGACTTGAGGCTGTTTCACGAATTGACAGGGTGCAGCTTGTCGCGCAGTCTCAATTGGGGAACCCGGCTCGAAAGACCTATATGTGGAGGTTGGCAGTGTGCATGTCGCTCATATATTGCAGTCTTGACTGTCTGATGCCGTGAGAAAAAGGAATGCGACCGGGATGCTGAAAACCGGATGGCAACGCGGCCAACGGAGACTTGGAAAAGGTGTGCGGCGGCCAGAACTGGCAGTTGCGGCGCAACGGGTCGCTCGAAACATGACCATCCGCCAGGTTGTTGATATCATGGACAAGGCCGCCGGGTGGGTCTCAGCCAGGTTGACTTTTGATCATCGCACAGATGATCTTGCCGTATGTGATGCCGCGGCGCGACGGGTTCGACGGTATCTTGGAGCTGCGGGGGCTTTTGGTGGGGCAGCGACTGGAATTGGTGGACTGGCGGCGGCACCGGCTGACATGGTTTCGAGTCTGCTCATCACAGCCGCAACTGTCCACGCAACAGCTGCTGCTTATGGTTTTACTGAGAATACCCCGCGTGATCGGTTAATCCGTCTGCATGCTGTTGACCTGGCTTTGGCAAGGACAGGTCAGAGTCAATTCAAGAAGACGGCAGTGACCCAAACGATATTGAGTCGAGTCAAGCTGTCGGATGACACTATGACAGCGGCCATGTTCAATCAGGCGATGCAAGCGATTCTCCCGGGAATGATCGACAATCTGATCAGTGGCGTGGTGACGCGTAGTGGCGGGAAAGTCGTTCCGGTGGTGAGCGCGGCCACTGGCGGAGTCTTGGGTTATCAACTGCAGGATCGGGTGTGGAAAGCGGCGGCATTTACCTATCGTCAACGCTGGTTGATTGAACGACGAGTGATCGCAGCACCTGCGGACAGGCAGCGTATGAAGATGATCGAATCCGCTGCGTTGCCAGGAGCCAGGTGACAGACTATTGGAAGCTGCAGGACAGATCAGGGAAATCAATATGCCGGTTCAATGTGTTGTTGATGGAAAAAATATCATCGGTGAATGCTGCTTTCAGGATCCACGGGATGGGTCTGTCCTGTGGACAGACATTGAAAGCTGCAAGATCTATCGAACAGCAGGGGGCAAAGTGACCGAATATGTGTTGCCTGGCAGAGCAGGTTTTGTGCTTCCCCTGCGGGATACCGGGTTCGTTGTTGGTTTCTCGAAACAGGTCACGACGGCCGATTCCGAATTCCAGAATTTCCGGCGCATTGCGGATATTGAACCTGAATTGGGGTGTACGCGCATCAATGATGCGGCCGTTGATCCGTTTGGCGGCGTGGTCTTTGGGACATACGACGAAACGCCTCATCCAGAGAAAGGTTTTATTGGCAGTGTTTATCGGCTGTCTTCGAACGGAGAGATTCGCCGGTTGTTTGGCGATGTGGCGGTCAGCAACGGAATGGATTTTTCGCCCGATGGATCGGTTATGTATTTTGCTGACTCAAAAGACGGGACAATCCGACGATTCCATGTTGGTGACCATGATTTCTCTGATTTTCGTGAGCTCGAACCGCTCGCCGCACCCACGGCTGCTCCCGGAAAACCCGATGGAGGCTGCGTTGACTCGCAGGGAAATTACTGGAGCGCACGAGTCTGGGGCCATTGTGCAGTCCGCTTTTCTCCGCAAGGTGACGTCAACGCAAAAATCGACCTGCCGATCAAGGGCCCAACCTGCGTTGCGCTTGGAGGATCGGATCTCAAGACACTCTATATTACATCGTTGCGGACCAATCACTCGGTGGAGGATCTGGCATCCATGCCGATGTCAGGGGGGCTGTTCGCAGCACCGGTTGATGTTCCGGGGATCACACAACGCCAGTGCAGTCTGCCCTGTTGATGCGACATCCGGAAGGCTCAGAGATCCATGTAAATATGCGCTTCCTCCGCCGCACCGGGATGGGTAACAGCGCCCTGGCGTGTCGATCCGACCAACTGTGCGTATTTCCATAAGGCTCCTGATGCATAGATCGTGTCTTGTGGTCCTTGCCAGTCGGCCTTTCGATCGTTGAGCTCACTGTCGCTGAGCGCCACCGAAATCTCACCCTTGCGCGCGTCAATGGTAATCAGGTCGCCATCTTTCAAAAGTGCAATGGGGCCTCCATGTGCAGCTTCGGGCCCAACATGACCCACGCAGAACCCACGGGTTGCACCTGAGAATCGTCCATCCGTGATCAACGCTACCTTCTTGCCCATCCCTTGTCCCGAGAGGGCCGCCGTCGTCGACAGCATTTCCCGCATCCCGGGACCACCAGCCGGGCCTTCATTGCGAATGACGATCACCTCACCCTCATGATAAGTCCGGTTCTTCACCGCTTGAAAGGCATCTTCTTCACATTCAAATACACGTGCAGGCCCGGTGAACACGATCTGGTTCTCGTCCATGCCGGCGATCTTGACGATGGCTCCATCCGGGGCAAGGTTACCCTGCAGACCGACAACACCTCCCGTCGGTGACAGTGGCGTCGACGCAGGATATATCACGCGACCGTCGGCTTCGCGTTCGACCTGATCAAGTTCCTCGCCCAATGTCCGCCCGGTTGCCGTGAGGCATTTTTCGTGAATCATCCCGATCTTGCGCAACTCTTTCATCACCACCGGAACCCCGCCAACTTCGTAGAGATCCTTGGCAACAAACTGGCCGCCAGGCTTGAGGTCGACGAAGTAAGGTGTGTCACGGAAAATCTCGCAGACATCGAGCAGGTCAAAATCGATTCCGGCTTCATGTGCAATCGCTGGCAAGTGCAATCCCGCATTGGTTGAACCCCCGGTGCAGGCGACAACACGCGCGGCATTCTCAAGGGCTTCGCGTGTCACCAGATCCCGCGCCCGAATATTCTTCTCAAGAAGATTCATCACTGCTGCGCCAGATGCCTCGCAGTAACTGTCACGACTTTCATAGGGTGCGGGCGCTCCTGAAGAGTTAGGAAGAGCAATGCCCAGGGCTTCGGAAACACAGGCCATGGTATTGGCAGTAAATTGTCCGCCACAGGCACCCGCTGAGGGACAGGCCACTCTCTCGAGGATCTCCAATTCCTTGTCGGACAGATTGCCTGCTTGATGCGAACCAACGGCCTCAAATACATCCTGCACCGTGACATCACGGCCGTCGAGGCGACCCGGCAGGATCGAACCGCCATAGACAAAAACCGCTGGGGCATTGAGGCGTACCATCGCCATCATCATGCCAGGTAGCGATTTGTCACAGCCGGCAAGCCCAACAATCGCATCGTAACAATGGCCACGCATTGTCAATTCGACACTGTCGGCGATCGCTTCGCGTGACGCCAGCGACGACTTCATGCCCTCATGCCCCATGGCAATTCCGTCGGTCACCGTGATCGTCGTGAATTCTCGCGGTGTCCCCTGTGCGGCCTTGACCCCGAGTTTAACCGCCTGCGCCTGGCGATTGAGCGCGATATTGCAGGGTGCAGCCTCGTTCCAACAGGTTGCAACGCCGACAAAGGGCTGAGCGATTTCCTCCTCGGTCAGTCCCATTGCGTAATAGTATGATCGATGCGGTGCGCGGGCGGGGCCTTGGCTGACGTGACGGCTTGGCAGCGATGACTTGTCCTGGCGAAGGGTCTTCATGATCGGGTCTCAATGTGACGATGGTTTCAATGACGGCAACTACCATATGCCGACCTTGATGCGTAGGCCAGACGTTAGACTTCGCTGGAGACTGCGAACTTTTGCAAAGGCCATCAAGAAATCTTATTCAACCCAGACTCGATCCCTGAATAATGTCATCGCGTTTTCAGCTTCATCGGACATAATGCCGTCCACGCCAAGATCCAGCAATCTGCCCATTTCCCGTATGTCATTGATCGTCCAGACATGAATGGGCAATGAACGCGCCTTTGCTGCCCTGATGAACAACCGGTCAACAACCGTGAAATGCCGTCGCCGTGGCGGGACCTGAACGCAATCAGCTTTGCGTGGTCCCGTTGGCAGTCCAAAACGTGAAAGCCAGAGACGGGTCACTTCACTCGGGGTTGTTGATGTACACAGCCGATCACCTGCCTCACGGCGCATGAATTCCAGCCGCGCGGCGGAAAAAGAGGCAACGCATACACGATCCCAGACATTGATGTCCTGCAAGAGCTGCAACAGCGGAGCCACGACGCTGTCCTGCTTGGGGTCAATATTGATGCGCGTATTCGGAAAGGCATCCAGCAATTCGACAAGCAGTGGGATGGGCTCGCTCTGTGACACACGGAGTCTTCGTAACTCTGCCAGGGTCAGGTCCTCGACTCGCCCATTCATCCCGGTCATTCGCTCGAGTGTGTCATCATGAAACACCGCCACCTGGCCATCTTTTGTCGCGTGCACATCGGTCTCCAGGTAAGCGAAGCCCAGTTGAACGGCAGCATCAAATGCAGACATCGTGTTTTCCGGATATTTTGCCGAATAACCGCGATGGGCGATAGGAATGGCAGCAGGCCATCGCGAATGCTTCAAATATGGATGCATGTCAGGCAACTCCACTGACCGATGATGGTTGTCAGCAAATGCCGTGCCAAGTCAAGTTACAATTGATTGAATGGGGAGGTGAATGTTAAAGGGCACGACAATCGTGCAGGCGGAATCGGGTGATGAACTGGATAACGAATTTTGTCAGGCCCAAGATCAAGTCGATGCTTTGGTCTCCCGATTCATCCACACCGGATGAGTTGTGGACGAAATGCGATGAATGCGGTGCGATCATTTACCATCGGGAATTGAAGCTGAGCCAGAATGTCTGTCCCAGTTGCGACCATCATATGCGTATTTCCCCCAGGGAGAGATTCGGTCAGCTGTTTGACAGTGGCGCATGGGTGGAGGTTGAAGTGCTCGCCCCGGTTGCAGACCCACTCAAGTTTCGTGACCAGAAACGTTACATTGACCGCCTGCGGATCGCGCAAAAGAAAACCGGCGAGAAAGAAACGATGCTGGTTGCCGAGGGTGATATTCTGAAGACCCGCTTCGTGGTGGCGGCGCACGATTTTGCCTTCATGGGGGGATCAATGGGGATGTATGTTGGCAACGCCATTATTGCCGCCTGTGCACGTGCCGTTGAATTGTCGGTTCCATTCGTATTGTTCGCGGCATCTGGTGGTGCGCGGATGCAGGAGGGCATTTTCAGCCTGATGCAGATGCCACGCGTGACAGTTGCCTTACAGTCGCTGAAACAGTCGAACCCACCATTGCCCTATATTGTGGTATTGACGCATCCCACGACAGGAGGTGTGACGGCTTCTTATGCCATGCTCGGGGATGTTCATCTTGCTGAACCGAAGGCGCTCATCGGATTTGCCGGACCGCGGGTTATCGAGGATACGACAAAGGAAAAGCTGCCGGAGGGGTTCCAGCGTTCCGAACATCTGCTCGAACATGGAATGGTGGATCGCGTAACTCACCGGCGGAAACTTCGCGATGAAATCGTCGATATTGCACTGCTATTGATGAATCGAGACCGCGCGGTCCGGGGTGAAATCACCAGCAGGGCTTCTTGACGAACTGACAAATGACCACGGCGCATTCTTCGGCGATTCTGAATCGCCTCAAGTCACTCTATCCCAAGAGCATTGATCTGACGCTGAACCGACCGCTCCGGTTGCTCGAGCAACTTGGCAATCCCGATCAGCAGTTACCGCCTGTCATTCATTTTGCGGGCACCAACGGCAAAGGTTCGACGCTGGCCATGGTCCGCGCGGGTCTGGAGGCCGAGGGTAAAATTGTCCATGCCTATATTTCACCGCATCTGACGAAGTTTCACGAACGAATTCGGTTGTCCGGTCAGCTGATTGCAGAATCAGAACTCATGAAAGTCCTGCAGGAATGCGAAGAGATCAATGGTCAACAGCCGATTTCGCTATTTGAAATCACCACCTGCGCTGCCATGCTGGCATTTTCCCGTATCCCCGCGGATTTCCTGTTGCTCGAAGTCGGACTTGGTGGCCGACTTGATGCAACCAATGTCATTACGCATCCTTATTTGACCTCGATTTCTCCGATTTCTCTCGATCATCAGGAATTTCTTGGAAACGATGTCGCAGCCATTGCCCGGGAAAAGGCGGGTATCCTCAAGTCGGGAGTTCCATGCGTTGTCAGTCGCCAGCCAACGGCGGGGATGCAGGTGATCCGAGACGTTGCGCGGGATGTGGGCGCTCCCCTGCTTGTGCACGGAGAGGAGTGGGATGTCGATATTCATGAGGGCGTATTGAGTCATCGTTTCAATGGCGAGGCGATTGACTTGCCACTTCCCGCGCTCGTCGGGCCGCATCAGATCGGCAATGCCGGTGCGGCTCTCACCCTGCTCAGGCATATTGGCGTGCGATCAACTTCATTATCAAGCGCCCTGACTGATGCTGACTGGCCGGCGAGAATGCAGCGTCTCAAATCCGGCCCGCTGGTTGCGGCGGCTGCAGATTCAGAGCTTTGGCTTGATGGGGGGCACAACAAGGCTGCGGGACAGGCGGTCGCACAGGCTCTTCAGGAAATGAAAGGAAACAAGAATGGCATCGTTTGCGGTATGCTGAACAGCAAGGATATTGGTGGTTATCTTTCGGCCATGCGGAGTGTCGCCGAACGACTCTACGGCATCGCCATACCCGGAGAGGCGGCTTCATTGTCAGCGCCCTATGTGGCCGAGACCGCCCAGGGTCTTGGATTCAAGGCTGAAACTGCTGAAACTGCTGAACAGGCTGTGAGCAGATGCGCCACAGAAATGCCCGGGGCGCGCATTCTTATTTGCGGCTCGCTCTATCTGGCAGGAAACATCCTCCGTGAGAACGGTTAGGAGCCAAGCTAACGTTTCAGATCGCGTTTTCGATCCATCTCTTGAGGTCGGATTTGGACCTCACTCCTGTCATTTCGGCGATCAGTTCTCCATCGCGAAAGATAAACAATGCTGGAATACCGCGTACACCAAACCGGGACGGGGCTTCCTGATTGGAATCAACATCAACCTTCGCGATGGTGATGCGGCCAGCCAACTCTTCGGAAAGCTCTTCGAGCGATGGTGCGAGTTGGCGGCAAGGCCCGCACCATGCCGCCGTGAAGTCCACGAGAACCGGGATATCGCCCGTGATTCCCTGATCAAAGTTCTCGTCGGTCAATTCCACAATAGACATTTTGCTGATCCAATTCTCAATCACATGTGAAATCTAGTCTCGTCATCTGACTGCGTCAAGGTTGTCTCCTTGACCAGGAATGATTTCCATATGACTGGGTTTTGACCAGGGTTGATTCCTGATCAGTTGCTTCCGGCGAATCATCAAGCAACCGTGGTGAGAGGCGTGCGATTGTCGTTGGCCCAGAGATGGGAATGGGCGTGGCACCGTCTGGTCGTCAGTTGGGTCCAGACGCTGTCAAAGCATTTCGCAAAATATGCGCGATTGCCACGTCAACATGAAAAGACTGTGTTGGCACAAACCGTTGAGACTTTCTCGACATGGAATCAAATTGCTAAACAACTCAATATTCTGAAATCTTTGCAGGGCCATGTGTTGCGGACGTTGCGCCTGAACTGGACTTAACGGATGGATCGCCAGTCAAGATGACACTTCAGATCAGCCTTCAATTCGACGGATGAGGTGAGGCATTTTGGCAGACAGGAATTAAATTCTGGGGCTTCCTCAATTATGGTCGGTCAGTTGATGAATTGGCCGTTATGGCGGTCTATGCACAAGCCGAATGCAACAGAATTCCTGAGTTATCTACAGGACATTATGCGCCTAACAACAACTGCCGTCTCTTTTGTCTTCAATTCCTGATTCGGAGATATATGAGGGGATGGAGCGTGTCATAAGCAATTCCTACGATGTGAGGAGTGTTTCCGATGCGCGTATGCCTTCGGGTGTACCGGCATCACCAATCTTGCCGGGATACAGGACCCCTGCCAGCCTGCCGTCTGAAATCAATCGGTTCCAGACCTGATTGAACGAAAATACCCGTTTGCCGACCGACGACAGGCAGCGCGTGTCAATAATTTGTGCGCCAGTATACACATAGCCATTTTCACCCTTTTCGCAGCGGCGAATACGGTTGTCCTCAGACCATGTAAAATCTCCATGACCCGTATGACCAATTGTCGACTCAGGTGCAGAGAGCAGAAGTAATGCATCCATCTGTGTCGGATTCCAGAATGCCTTCAGCTGCAGGAGCGGATTGGTGCCTCGAAAGATTGTGTCGGAATTTAATGTGAAAACCGCGCCTTCGCCCACAATATCAACAGCATTGAGCAGACCCCCGCCAGTGTCGAGAATATCTGGGAATTCATGGACCAGAGTGAGACCCGGGCGGTCTTTGAGTTGTGCTCTCAGCTGATCAGCAAGATAATGCAGATTAACGGCACAGTGTTCCACACCCGCAGTTTTAACGATCTCCAGGGCATGATCGATTAATGGCCGGCCCGCAACTTCGATCAAGGGTTTGGGCCGATCCTTCACCAGATCGCCGAGTCGTGTACCAAAACCGGCCGCGAAAACCATGGCGGCGTGAGGTTTCATCGGCAGGCGGCGCGGAGAGCCGTCAAGGTCAAATGCGTGACCGCCGGAAGTTCCTTCTTCACGAATTTTGACAGGTCTACCAATTTGGGATGGGAAAGATCGTGTTGCAGATGTTGCCAGACGCGGGGCAGTAGATCCAAATAGCTGGATTTGCCATCAAGAACTGCCAGACGGGCGAAGGTTCCAATAATCCGGAGGTTTCTCTGACTGCCACAGACCGCGAGCGCAAAATCCAGCTCGTCCTTGTTGTTTCCGGTTATGTCGCAATAGGCCCGCAAACAGGTTTCCCGAAGACTCTGAGAAAGATCTCGCCGCGCATCCTCGAGAAGTGAAACCAGATCATAGGCCGGATGACAGAGCGATGCATCCTGAATATCCAACAAGCCGACTTTTTGGACCCCCTCGCGTTCGGGTAGCCATATGAGATTCTCAGCATGAAAGTCACGGTGGGTAAAGACCATTTGCGGCGGCAGTTCAGCAATCAATTGCTTCATCACGTTGGTAAATTGCGACATGATTTCCGGTTGCAATGTGCTGCCAGATGCAACGCGCCGGTACCATTCGAAGGCAAGAGCAGCGAGTTGCACCTGATCGTCAACTGTATAGGGCTGAAATGGTCCAGGATCCTGTATCTTTCGGATCTGAGTCAGAAGATTGATGGCTGCAAGATAGATCTCCGCTTCGGCATCGGGGTTTCTCTCGACAACGCGCGCAAACAGGGCATCACCAAGATCCTCGAGCAGAATAAATCCGGCCTGCAGATCAGGCGCAAGAATTTTCGGTGCACTGAATCCCTGCCTGCGCAGGTAGTCGGTCGCTGCAAGAAACGGTTGTTGTGAACCGCAGACGGAGGGCGGCGCATCCATGAGTATCGCAGTATCACCGCCTGAGCGCATCAAACGTTCGTAGCGTCTTGGTGACGCATCGCCAGCGATCCGACGGCGGCGCGCAGACTGCCAGCCTACGGATTCAAGCAGGTTCCTGAGGGCTGCGTTTCTCATTGCAGCAGTGCACCAGCAAACAACGCAGTACAGATCTCTTCCCGACCAGGGTCAATCTTGACGAGCCGCGACTCCGGTTTATCATTGATATGCTGAAAATGAATCCGTGTCGCGCAAGCCGGGGCGCGGGTTCCCAACAATTCAGGCCATTCGATCAAGCAGATATCTGCCTCAAAGGCCTCATCAAAGCCAAGTTCGTTCAGTTCTGATGTGTCTTTCAATCGGTAAAGGTCGGCATGCCAAATTCTGACCTGACCAGCATGGTAGGTTTGCACGATCGTGTAGGTCGGAGACGGAATTTCCGCGCCGGGGTCGAAAGGCTCAAGAAGTTTCTGGATCAGCGCTCGGGCGAATACCGATTTACCGGTTCCGATCAAGCCTGACAGGAGAAACACGTCGCCGGGTTCGGCGCAGCCCGCGAATCCTTTTGCTAGCAATTCCGTGTCGACTTGCGTCGAACACGTGATGCCGTGTGAATGCACAGACTCAACCGGGTCGCGTAATCTATCGATACTCACGATTGGTCAATGCCGCGGAAGATAGCCGTTGAATCATGAACAGGATGGCAGAAGCAACATGACGGATATTCCTGGACATACGTGATTGCTGCATCGTGAACCGATCATGTTTGAAAAAAGAGCAAACTAAGTGTCGGTCACGGCTGCGTCAATTAGATGCGCCAGATTTTGTTGGTTGGGGCGTGACGCAAGAGGGGTTTGCTGTGCCTCGTACCACGTCTTTTGCACAGTCTCGGCACTGTTACCTTGCGCCGGGGGGATTGTTCAGACCTTCTTTCAGCCTGTTGAAGCCGGTGAAGCCAGGGACTATGTTTTGCCAAATATAGTTGGCGATACGCCATTCCAAATCAGGTCAGGCGAGAGAGAAGTGACACGATTTTATGCGATTTTGGCATCCTCCGTAATAGTGATCGTCATGGGCGTGACTCTCGGGCTCGAGCTGTTCTGGCGCAAAGATGCAGGGGATTGCGCAGGGGGTCAGGTTGCAGGCGGTGCCGTGGGAGGTCCCTTTGAACTTCAAGACGGCAATGGCCAAACGGTCACGGACCGCGATATCATCGATCGGCCGACACTGGTCTATTTTGGTTATACCTTTTGCCCGGATGTCTGTCCGTTCGACGTGGCACGCAACGCAGTCGCAGTGGATCTGTTGAGCGAGCGCGGTATCGATGTGCGTCCGGTCTTCATCAGTGTTGATCCAGAACGCGACACCCCGGATATCGTTTCTGAGTTCGCTGAGGCTTACCATCCCGATATGATTGGTCTGACCGGAACGCAGGAACAGGTCGAAGCGGTCTCAAAAGCCTATCGAGTTTATTTCAAGCTTCGCAATGGGGGCGGGGATAGTAGCTATCTCGTTGACCACTCGACATTTACCTATCTGATGTTTCCAGATAACGAATTTGCTGATTTCTTTCGCCGCGACGTTGTGCCTGAGGATATGGCGTCACGTGTTGCCTGTTTCGTTGAATCCGCTTGATTGCCGGATTTAAGACAGGCCAGCGATTGGAATCTCTCAACGAAAGCTTCCCGCGCTTCTTCGGCCGCGAGAGGCTGGATGCGGATCGCGGCAATCGACTGATCTTTCGGGCGACGAAACAGGCGGTTTGCTTCCTTGACATCAAATCCAGCGAGTTGCGTGGCCTCAAGCCAGGCTGATGCGTGATCAGCTGACTTGATACCCCGCTGAATTCTTGCAGGCAGTTCCGCTGGCAGACCGAATCGCAAATGAATCGCGTCTGCAAGGCGGGCCTCAAGGATTTCATATTCGCCGCCAAGTGTATGTTTGACCGGGGAGATGATGTCGCCGATGACATATTCTGCGGCATCGTGAAGTAGCGCGGCAAGTTTCCAGCGTGGGTCACTGCCGGGGTGTTTTGCACGAAAAATCCGTTCAACAAGCAGAGAATGTTCGGCGACTGAGTAGGGATGGTTGCCGCTGGTTTGACCGTTCCAACGCGCTACAAAAGCGAGGCCGCGCGCAATATCGTCAATCTCGATATCGGTCGGGGCGGGATCGAACAGATCCAGCTGTCTGCCGGATAACATGCGTTGCCAGGCGCGGGGTTTCTTCATCGATGAACAGCCAAGACTGAAAGACTCAATGAGTTGCCTCCAAATATTGAATCGCACCATAGGCTGCCGATGTCGCCGTCCGCACAAAGCCAATTCTCTGGAATCTGGTATCGTGAGTCTGGTATGGTGCTGGTGACAGGCAGGTATGTTGTTAAGCGCCTCATTGTGCAGTAATCAAGATGGTCACCATGGTAAACGATTATATCGTCAAGGATATCAAGCTTGCGGATTTCGGTCGCAAGGAAATCGCAATCGCAGAAACGGAGATGCCGGGCCTGCTGGCCGTGCGCGAAGAATTCGCCGATTCCAAACCTTTGAAGGGGGCAAGAATTGCCGGATCCCTGCATATGACGATCCAAACGGCAGTCCTGATTGAGACTCTTGTTGCGCTGGGTGCATCAGTGCGATGGGCGTCCTGCAATGTCTTTTCGACCCAGGATCACGCGGCGGCGGCCATTGCCGACCAGAAGATACCGGTCTTTGCTTTCAAGGGTGAATCACTTGACGAATACTGGGATTATGCCGATCGCATTTTTCAATTCCCGGATGGCGGTGCCAATATGATCCTTGATGATGGCGGCGATGCGACGCTTTATGTCATTCTGGGCGCGCGGGTTGAAGCCGGCGAAGACCACCTGATTGCTGATCCGAAGTCTGAGGAAGAGGAAGCCTTGTTTGCCCAGTTCAGCCGCCGCATGCAAGAGAATCCGGGTTGGTTCACGCGGCAGCGTGATCAGATCCGCGGTGTGACCGAAGAGACGACAACAGGTGTCAATCGTCTGTACCAGTTGAAGGAACAGGGTCAGCTGCCTTTTCCGGCCATCAATGTCAACGACAGTGTCACCAAGTCAAAATTCGACAACAAGTATGGCTGCCGTGAAAGTCTGGTTGATGGCATACGCCGCGCAACAGATACCATGGTTGCCGGTAAGGTCGCTGTTATCTGTGGTTATGGTGATGTTGGCAAGGGTTCTGCCGCTTCACTCCGCGGTGCAGGCGCGCGTGTCCTGGTCACCGAAGTGGATCCGATTTGCGCCCTTCAGGCGGCAATGGACGGGTTTGCAGTTGTCACTCTGGAAGATGCTGCGCCGATCGCTGATATTTTTATCACGGCAACCGGCAACCGGGATGTGATTTGCATCGATCATGTCCGTGCCATGAAGGATATGGCCATTATCGGGAATATTGGCCATTTCGACAATGAAATTCAGGTCTCTGCCCTGCGCAACCATAAATGGACCCGCGTGAAGGATCAGGTTGACCTTATTGAAATGCCGTCCGGTCGGCGGGTTATCCTGCTCTCAGAAGGTCGGTTACTGAATCTCGGCAATGCAACAGGACATCCGAGTTTTGTGATGTCGGCGAGTTTTACCAATCAGGTGTTGGCACAGATCGAGCTTTGGACACGCCCGGAACATTATGACAATGCGGTCTATACGCTTCCCAAGAATCTGGATGAGAAAGTCGCGCGTCTGCATCTCGGTCGTTTAGGTGTGCACCTGACAGAGATGAGTGATGAGCAGGCGACCTATATCGGGGTCCAACGAGATGGTCCCTTCAAGGCAGATCATTACCGCTATTGAGTGCCGGCAAGCGGTCCGGCACCTTGCAACAGGTCGGGCCTCTGGTCTCTTCAGAGTGGCAAGGGGATTTCAATCCCCGTGACTGCATGTCCTGCCAGAATGCCTCGGGCGGCGGCTGGTTGCGCACGTCCTGCAGCCACTGCAAACACTCATGCAGTTCGGTACGGCTTCTACAACCGAGCAGGATGGTGCTGACAGCTGGATGCCGATCGGGAAAGGCAAGAGCGGCACTGGCCAGCACCAGACCAAAGCGCCGGCAGAGTCTGTCGAGACCCATGACTTCATCGCGGATTTTCCGGGGTGCCACGCTGTAGTTCCACCGGGCATCCGGAGTCGCACCGGATACCAAAATACCGGAATTGAAGATGCCCCCGATGACGACCTGCACATGATGGTCCAGACACCGGGGGAGCAGATGTGTCTCTGCGGTCCGGTCAAGCAGGGTGTACCGGCCCGCCAGCAGCAGGATGTCCAGCGGGATGTTGCCGATCAGGCGCTCACAGATTTCGACTTCATTGACACCGATCCCGACAGCGTCCACCTCGCCGGAAGCCCGCAGGTCGCGCAGGGCCCGTTCGCCACTGTCCAGCAGTTGCCTTGTGCCGACCTCCGCATTGCTGCCATGCGTATACCGGCCGATATCGTGAACGAGCAGGACATCAATCCTGTTCAGACCGAGACGCTGATAGCTGTCCTCCACTGATCGCATGATCCCATCGTAGCTGTAGTCGTATGATTGATCGAAGGGCAGCGGGGTGACAAATGAATTCAACGTGGCTTGCGGGTTGGAGGAACGGGTCAGGATCCGTCCGACCTTTGTCGACAGGGTATAGGTTGCCGGATCCTTGCCGCGCAGGAAATCGCCCAGAACCCGTTCGGCCCGCCCCTGACCATAGTGTGGTGCCGTATCGAAATAGCGAATGCCCGCTTCCCATGCATCCTCCAGCATCAGCAGGGCTTCATCAGTGGTTACGGCCGAGAAGAGGCCGCCGAGGGGCGCCGTCCCGAAACCGATCGCTGGCAGGGATATCCCGGTCATCCCGCGACCAATCTCTGACCGCTTGACCGATCGAACACGTGGATCTTGTCGGGTGGGAGACTGAGATGGATGGAGTCGCCGAATTGGCCGCTGTGCCGGTCCCGGACAGCGGCCAAAAATGGCAGACTGCCCATCCGGCAGGAGATGAGTGATTCCGCCCCGGTCGGTTCAACAAGGTTGACGGTCGCCCGGATGGCACCGCAGCCCGCCTTGCTGTCAATCCGCACGTCTTCAGGACGAACACCAATGTCGACCTCGGTTCCGGGCCTGAGGTCCACATCACCTGCAATGGACTGCCCATCGCCAAAGACTAGGAGACCGCTCTCTCGGACCGTTGCCGGCAAGATGTTCATGGATGGGGAGCCAATGAATGTGGCCACAAATCGATTGGCCGGTTCATCATAGAGGTTCAATGGCGTCCCGATCTGCGAGACGCGGCCCCCATCCAGAACAATGATGCGGTCGGCCATCGTCATCGCTTCAATCTGATCATGCGTGACGTAGACGACCGTTGTGTTGAGTTGTCGATGCAATTCCTTAATTTCGCTCCTCATCTTCACGCGCAGTCTGGCATCAAGGTTGGACAGGGGTTCATCAAACAGGAAGACGGCGGGATCGCGCACGATGGCACGACCCATGGCAACGCGTTGCCGCTGCCCACCTGACAGCTGGCGCGGATAGCGCTCAAGCAAGTGCGCAAGTCCGAGAATCTCGGCCGCATGTTCGATTTTCAAACGGCTCTCGGTCTTGTCCGCCTTGGCCAGACGCAGCGAGAACCCCATGTTTTCCGCGACCGTCATATGCGGATAGAGAGCATAATTCTGGAACACCATCGCAATGTCCCGGTCCTTTGGGCGCAGATCGTTCACAACATGCCCACCGATTGCGATTTCGCCAGCCGTGATGTCCTCAAGACCGGCCAGCATCCGCAAGAGGGTTGATTTTCCACATCCGGACGGTCCGACAAGAACGGCGAATTCACCGGATCGGATTTCGACATCGATTCCATGGATGACCGGGACAGCACCGTATGACTTCCTGAGGCGGCGCAGCTCAATTGGTTTCAATGTCAGTTCCCTTCGATTGCGCGGCGCATGGCAATATCCAGATGCACCGCAAGTCGTTCCGAAGCCTGTCCTGCATCCCCGGCAACACACGCCTCCAGAATCCCGATATGCTCCGTCAGGGCCCCCGCCACCCGTGTTGCATTGAGTTTGATGTTCGAGCGGATCAAGCGAAGACGGACCGCATTGATCTGGTAGGTATCCTGCACCAACGCATTGTTCAGGGACAGGACGATCTCATCGTGCAAGCGCCAATCGACCTCAAGGGCGCGATCCAGTGTGTGTTGCGATGTGTCTTCTGTTGCTGCCCGCAGCACACTTCGTGTGGCCTCAAGCAGTTCCGATGCCTTGTGTGGTGCGTCGGTGACAAAGGGCTGGATCGCCGCAATTTCCATGATCTTGCGAAACTGAAAAGCCTCACGGATGAAGCGAATTGTCACCTCTGTGACCTGTATACCCCTCTGGGGATGCACCTTGAGCAATGCATCATGTGCCAATTTCTGGATGGCCTCGCGCGCACTCCCAAGCGACACGCCAGCAAGTTTGGCCAATTCACTCTGGGTCACAAATTGCCCCGGTTTGAGTTCACCGGAATAAAGTCGATTCCGGAAATCTTCATACACTGACGCACGTCCCACACTCTGACCCCACTCACTGTTTCTGCTGCGCCAAACATACACCAGACCCCAGGCAAAGCGACACCCTGAATCCATAATTGATAAAATACTTGTAATCAACTTATTAATTAATTATCATTCAATTATGATGGTTGGATTTGACTGTCGGGTTCATATGTGAAGATGCTTGCAATTGATCGAGTCAGAGCGTTTGCGATCCGGGCCGCCCAGGAAAATTGTCCGGTCTCGAGCCTTGGTGCGATTACGTCGCGCAATGGTCTTCTTGTTGAAGTCACGACCGAGGATGGTGCTGTTGGCTGGGGGGAGACATGGTGCAACTTCCCCCCACAGGGCAATGTCGCACGTTTGAATCTCCTTGCCGATGTTGTCGTGCCTGCGGTTCTGGGACGCACCTACGCATGCTTCACCGAGGCGCGACAGCACCTCGAAACCCGATTCCGTCGCATGGCAATTCATACGGGTGAGCCGGGGTCATTCTGGCAATGTGTCGCGGGCCTGGACATGGCACTGGCTGACGCATCAGCGCGAAGAGAGAGCAAGCGGCTGTGTGATTTTCTGGGTCCCGGTGGGAGGGATTCGGTGCCGGTGTATGCGAGCACACCGGATATGGCGCATCTCGAAGATTCGATCGAAACCCTACGTGAAGCTGGCCACACCGCCTACAAACTCAAAATCGGGTTTGGGCCACCGCAGGATGCAGACATGCTCAGGCGATTTCGGGCGGTTGAGCCACAGGCAAAACTGATAGTGGATGTCAATCAGAACTGGTCGCTTGATGAGGCAAGGGAGCGTATCGCTTCCATTGAGGGGTACCGCATCACATTTGTTGAAGAGCCGCTTCTGGCCACTGACGCGGTCGGGCAATGGGCCGAGCTTGCCAAGACTTCCAGCGTGCCGTTGGCGGCAGGCGAAAACATCACCTCGCTTGCGATGTTTGAAGACTTTCTGGTGCAGGGCAAACTCAATATCGTGCAACCTGATGTCGCAAAATGGGGCGGTATCAGTGGAGCCATGGAGGTTGCCGCACTGGCCAGAGCATCCGGAGCGACCTGCGCACTGCATTACATGGGGACGGCGGTCGGGCTTGCTGCCTCCATCCATGCCATGGCGGCGATGGGTGATATGGGGCCCGTCGAGCTGGATGCCAACCCGAATCCACTCCGGACAGAACTCGGTGAAATCGATCTCGATGTGCACAAGGGACGCCTCAATGTCCCCAGAGGAGATGGGGTTGGTTTCGTACCCGACCCGGATGCCTTGCAACACTTTGTCGTCGCAGAATTCGCGACACATTGACCTGATATGGATACAACAGAGGAGTATGAACATGTATCTGCGAACTCGATTGTCAATGGTCGTCCTGACCCTGTTGTTGGGTGGGGGCGCTCTCGCTGATGTCAATCTGACCTTCCGATTCAACGACAGTGAAAAGGAAGAGATACGGGCTGCACTTGATGAGTTTGAGGCCGTAAATCCGGGAATTTCCGTTGAATTGCAGACAATCTCCTGGAGCGACTCGCGGGATCAGTTTCTTCGTGAGGCTGCTGTGGGAGAGGGTCCCGATGTCGTCCATATCGCGTTCGTCTGGACCCGGGAGATGGCCGAGGCAGGGATTCTGAAACCTATTGATCACCTCATCCAGTATGGCGGCTTCGGGAATGGATTTGATGATTTCATTGCCACCGACCTGACAATGTATGACGGCCGGGCCTGGGGTGTTCCATGGTCAGCCGATACCTGGGCAATGGTCTATCGGACAGATGTTCTGGCAGAAGCCGGAATCACGGATCTTCCGGAGACCTGGGAGGAGTTGTTGCAGGACAGCCGGACCATCAAGGCGCAAACCGGCAAGACCGGTTTTGCCTTTGCCGCCGGTAATCAGTTCTGGTTCCCGATGAACTACTATCTGTGGTCAAATGGCAGTGCCGTCGTCATTGAGGATGGCAAGGAGGGCTATCGTCCAGGGGTCACCGTGAACGATCTAGCTGCGGCGATGGATTATTTCAAGACCTACATTGACGAAGGATTGGTGTCACGCTCAGTCCTGACCATCGATGTGCCACATGATCCTGCCTTGCTGCAGTCGTTGCTGGATGGCGAACAGGGGATGGCCCTGATGCCGACGAACACCTATCGCCAACTTCTCGGTGCTTTTGAAGAGGCAAACCCCGGGGCTGACCTACCGTTCGACTCCGGTATCATGATGGCGGGTTCGCACCCGCCCAAGACGCATCTTGGTGGGCGGACACTGGTGGTCAATGCCAGCACCGACCATCCGGCGGAATCCTGGCAATTGTTGCAATTTCTGACCCGGGCACGTCTGTTCGAGACTTACTACACCAACCAGTTCCCGGCCCAGAAATCCCTGCTGGCGCAAATTGAGTATCGTGACGAGGAGCTGGGTTTCGCCGCGCAACTGGCCAACCACACCCGAACCTGGGGGGCATACAGCGACAGCGGTGCCGGCGTCGGGCAACTCTGGAACCTGACGGCACGTGCGGCTGGCAAGGCCCTTTCCGGACAGAGCAGCTCACAGGAGGCAAGTGCCGAGCTGCTCCAGGATATCAGGCGACTGCTCGACAACTGATCGACGTCGATCAAACGCGGTCTGCCTGGTTTTTCGGGCAGACCGCGACAGGCAAAGTGTCATGGCCTTGAAGATGTCCATCAAATTCCGTGACCGGCTGACAGCCTTCTGGATGCTGTTGCCTGTGTTTGCTGTCCTCGTTGCCTTCTACCTCTATCCCACACTCTACAATATCGAGCTCAGTTTGACTGATATCACCCTGCTGAAACTCCGGACAGGTGGGGCCCCCGTCGGCCTTGAAAACTACCATGAATTCCTGTCGAGTGCCGGATTTCTTGACTTGGCGGTCAACACGATTGTCTGGCTCACGGCGGTGACTGTTCTCCTCCGGATGTTGCTGGGTTTGCTGTTTGCACTGTTGCTGAATTCCCGGTTTCTTGAAACCCTGCGATTGACAACCTTGACCCGGCTTGTCCTGTTGGTGCCTTGGGCGACACCGCCTGTCGTTGCCGTCATCGCCTGGCGATGGCTCTTTGATCCCGGCCATGGAGCGATCAATCGCTTGCTTCTGTCAACGGGTCTGATTGTGAATCCGGTTGCCTTTTTGGCCGATCTCCGCACGGTCTGGCCATCGATCGTGACAATTGTTGTCTGGAACACCACGCCTCTTGTGGCAGTGTCGCTTCTCGCAGCCTTGCAGACCATTCCGCAAGAGTTGAATGAAGCTGCTGCCATTGATGGCGCAACGCGCTGGCAGCAATTCAGGTTTGTCACCTTGCCCTACCTGCTTCCAACCCTGTCCGTCCTTGGTCTCATGTCCGTCATTTGGACATTCAACAACTTTGTTTATGTCTGGCTGGCAACCGGAGCAGGACCGGGAACCTTCACCAACGTGTTGGCTACAGAGATTTATATCAAGGCATTCATCGACCTGCGTATCGGCTACAGTTCGGCAATTGGTGTCGTCATGGCGGTGGTCATGGCAGGATTCGGTGCACTCTACTTCCGTTTCTTTGGCCTCCATGACATGCAGGACAAGGTTGGATGACCAGGAAGGGGAGCAATGGCTGGCAACCCGCCGCATTTGTCGAGAGAGGATTCATGTTCCTGGCATTTCTGGGCTTCATGACCTTTCTTCTGGCACCAGCCGTTTTCGTGTTCAAGGGATCCGTCGAGAATCTTGCCGTTTCACTGGTGGCCAATGAACCCGGTCTGACCGCCCGGAACTATCTTGTGATCTGGAATGACGGTTATTTCAGATATGTCTTGAACAGCTTGTCGATCTGCATTGCGTCCACGGTCCTGGCGTGTGGAATCTCCCTCTTTGCCGCCTATGGTCTTTCGCGCTTTGCGTTTCCGGGGCGCGGACTTCTGTTCGGAGCGATTCTTGGTGGGCAGTTCTTTCCCTGGATTATTCTGGTCAATCCGATCTTCATTTTCTTTGCACGCGGTGGGTTGATCAACAGTCATCTAGGCCTGATCCTTTGCTACACAGCCTTTATCACGCCCTTTACCGTCTACTTGCTTGCCGGATATCTGACGACGATACCGAAGAGTCTTGATGACGCAGCGATTGTCGATGGTGCCAATCGCCTCCAGGTCATCGGTTATGTCATCCTTCCGATCATGTGGCCGGGCCTTGTCGCGGCCGCAACCTATGGTTTCCTGCAGAGCTGGTCGGAATACTTGCTGGCCCTGGCCCTGATCACCGAAACAAGATTGAAGACAATCCCCCTGGGTCTTTACCAGTATTTTGGGGATGTGCAGATCGACTGGGGAGCGGTGATGGCCGGGTCGGTTGTGGCCACGGTGCCCACACTTCTTCTCTTCCTGCCCTTGCAAAGGAAACTTGTGGCCGGACTGACGCAGGGTGCCATGAAATGACACCGAGGGGTGTTCTGGTGTAGGGTGCGGCCCAGATTTGTGCACTCAGGCCGCCGCGCGCCACTGGAGGCAGTCGACGATCCTGTTGTGCATCCAGCAGAACCGGATGGCCATGATCTCGTTCGCGCCGTCGACCGACCAGCGCCTGCCATACGGTGCGATTTCCTCGATGGCCAGGGCCGCGTTTCCAGCCCTGATCAGGTCCTTGAGCCGGGCGAACGTGGCCTTCCGCCGCGTGCCGTCCGTAACTCTCTCTTTCAGGGCATCCTGAAGCCTCTCGAGCAGATGGAAGATGTCGAGCACGAAGGTCGTCCTCATGCCCGCGAAGACCTTTCGCATCGCACTCTCGATCCACTTCGCTCCGTCGGACAGGATCACGACCTCTTCGCTGTCGAGAGTGCCACGGCGCTTCGCCTCGTGCCGGAGGCGGTCCGCGAACTCCGACATCCCACCGCCCGAGGCCTCCGCGCTGTCGATTGCGGAGGACTGCGTGACGCTGCCCGTGACGGTCCTGACCCTTCCCTTCCGGTCGCGCGCGATCTCGCAGATGCGCAGGAGCTTCGCCTCCCGCGGCATATCCCCGGCCGCGACGCGGCGGCAGCGGACATTGCCGCCCTCGACCCGATATTCAAGGACAGCGTCCGCGTCCTCGCGGATCATCAGGCCATGCCGGCGAGCCTCTGCCTCCGTCAGGCTCCGTAGGTGCGCCGCCGTCTCCGGATGCCGGAATTCCTCCCCATCGGTTCGTTCTCCTGTCTGCCTCATTTCCCGACGGCGGACGGGGCTGTGTCTCCGGCCTTCGCCCATCCGCCGTGCCGAAAACGAAATAGGCCCATGTACCGGACCACGCAACCTGAACCGAAACGGCGGAGCCAGAAAAAAATCAAGTGGCCGCGCAAATCTGGGCCGCACCCCTGCCTACCTCCTGGCCAACGACAATCGTACGCCTCTCGTCAGGGTCACCTGATGATTCGCCGAAAGCAACTGATCAAGAATCAATCATGGTCCAAACCCAGCCATAGGGGAATCATTCTCATTTGCCTCCTGATAGTTTGACGCAAATGCACACAACGTTCAAAATGGGTTAAAGTTCGTTGACAATCATCTTGCTTGTTGGGCGATTGATGTATATTTTTGTCCATATCGCATGTCGAAAAGGCGGCAGGAGCAGAAAGGGCAGGTGACAAGATGAATACCGATCGAACGGTCTTGACTGATGAGATGTATGAACGGGTGGCGCCGCTGTGTCCGGGCAAGGCGGTGGATCCGGGGAGAACCGCGGTGGATAATCGTCTGTTTCTCGAGGCGGTTTTCTGGCGGTTTCGCACGGGATCGTCGTGGCGTGATCTTCCGCCGCGTTTTGGCCCGTGGAACAGCGTCTTCAAGCGGTTTCGTCGGTGGACGCAGAGCGGTGTTTTTGTGGATATTGTCAGGGTGTTATCCGATGAGTTCGATCTGGTCGTGGATGACACGATCATGCCTCCGCAGGCCTCTGGAGCGAAACAGGGGGATCTGGCCCCGACGGGATCGGACGCTCAACGGGGGTCTGACCCGCAAAATTGTCGTGCCCCCGCGGCGATCGGGGATTCGGATTCGGTTGGGTGTTCGGCCCGCCCCGACTCATGACCTGATGACTGTCCCTGAGCTCCTGGACGATATGATATCTGAGATGTGGATTGGCGGCACGGTCTGTGACGCCGACTGGCGGCCCTTACGGGACAAGACGCGGCGGCGGTGAGATCACTGAAGCCGCCAAGCGTCTGTGGCCGTAACACGGACAGAAAATGGCACCGGATCGAGAATGTCGTTGCCAAAATCAAGGAACTCTGAGCATTGCGATGCGGTCCGGCAAAACGATCAAGAACTTTGCAGCAGGGATTCACCGGGTGGCGGGCGTGATGGCCACACGATGAATGTCGACGGGCCTCAGTCCGGGTTGTTTTGATAGCCGCCCATCTCGCAGATGATGGCCCATTCATCTGCTGTGACAGGTTGTACGGATAGCCGCGTATTGTTGACCAGAACCATATCTTTAAGGCGCGGCTCGGATTTGCATTGTGCCAGAGTGACCGGTTGCGGCATCGCCGCCACTGCCTGAACATCGACACATTCCCATCTGGGATCATCGGAAGTGCTGTCAGGGTGAATTTCTGCAGAGACCTTGATGATGCCCACAATGGCTTTCTCCGTCTGTGAGTGGTAAAAGAAACCGAGATCACCAATTTTCATCAGCCGCATATTGTTTCGCGCCTGATAGTTTCGGATCCCGTCCCATTCTTCGCCACCTTGCGACGCCGCTTGATCGTCCCAGCTCCATTCTCCTGGTTCCGATTTGAATAGCCAATAGGCCATGGATTGTTCACCCCATTCTGTCCTGTTTCCCTGCACCGCGTACGCGTCCAATTATTGTGCTGACACGAAAAAGCTCTGGGGAAATCGCAAGACCACACATGCAGAAAAAAGCCTTTCCCAGCGCAACGAAATGTATTCGACGATGTCATCGAATGCAAATTCGATCCCCGGGTGGCACGTCCGGAACTGCCTGTCGATGACTCGATCGGAACTCAGTCCGCAATATTCCAAAAGGCTGAATCGGGTCGTATGACAACATGCTGGTGCGTGGAGGATCACGATTGGCTTGTTGGCCAGTTTGACCGGCTGCACGATTTCTGTTTTTGCCATCACGATTTTGGTCCTTTCCGCCCTGAACCGAGGAGCGGTGGAATGTTGCGCTCATCCAACGGCCATCGCGGTCGTGCCTTGAGATCAAAGCCGGAACTTTGTCCGGGCTGATAGATTTCGGCCCCTGTCCAGGCAATCATAGCTGCATTGTCCGTACAATATTGAAGGGGCGGAGCAACGAATTCGACGCTGCTGTGCGCACACAGCGTTTGCAGATTTTGGCGTATGGCCTGATTCGCGGCGACGCCGCCGCAGAGCGCAAAAACACTGGGTTTATCGCCCATTTCCTGATGATACATTTCCAGTGCGGCGTACGACTTCTCAACAAAAATGTCGACGACAGCCTGTTGAAACCCTGCAGCAAGATCAGAGATATCACTGCCTGTCGGATCACCTTCTGCCTGGATTTTGGTATGGGCCTGGAGCAGGGCGGTTTTCAGTCCGGAGAAAGACATGCTGCATCCCTTTCGCCCTGAAAGTGGACGGGGAAGGGCAAAACGGTTCGGGTTGCCGCATCGTGCACACTGCTCGATTGCCGGCCCTCCCGGCTGGTCGAGCCCGATGAGTCGTGCCGACTTGTCGAATGCTTCGCCGGGGGCATCGTCGATGGTTCCGCCCAACCGCAAGAAACTGTCCGCTGAACGCACCGCCAGGAACTGACAATGTCCTCCTGATGCGAGCAGGGTCAGGTAAGGAAACGCGACGCCATGAGTCATGCGAACTGTCAAGGCATGGCCCGCCAAATGATTGACCCCAAGAAACGGTTTGCCGGCACCTGCGGCAAGTCCTTTGGCAAACGCCACGCCTGCCAACAGGCCACCGATCAGTCCCGGACCAGCCGTCACCGCAATGAGGTCAATGTCATCCAGCGATGTCTTTGCGGTATCAAGTGCCTGTTGCGTCACGCTATCCAGTCTGACAGCATGCGCGCGTGCCGCAATTTCCGGGACGATGCCGCCATAATCGCGGTGCAGATCCGTTTGACCATGTGCGATGGAAGACCGAATCCCGGCTGTTCCATCGGCTGCCCTTTGGACAACTGCAGCTGCAGTGTCGTCACAACTGCTTTCGATGCCCAGAACGGTAAGAGAAGTTGCCATGAAACTTGCAGGAGTTTTTCTGCCCCGTTACCTGATGCCGACATGAATAACAATTCGACAAGGACAGGAGGATGGTCGATCATCCTGACGCGACCGCAAGAGTCTGCCGAGAAAACGGCACAGCGGTTTCGTGACGCAGGGGCCGCCTCTGACCAGATTGTGATTGCGCCGCTGCTGCGAATTATCACCACCGCCTCGTCCCTTGGACCGGTCGCAGGCGAAACCGTTATCTTTACCTCGGAAAACGGCGTTCGCGCCATCGCACCTCCCCGGCGTGAGACGACTGCCTGGTGCGTGGGTCCAAACACCGCAGCCGCGGCGCGTGATCGGGGATTTCACGTTGAGATCGCAGGCGGCAACGCTGACTCGCTGATTGCTGAGCTTGAGCGCAAGCGGCCATCCGGGAAGCTTGTCTGGTTTCGCGGCAACCATGTTGCTGTCGATATTACCGCCCGCCTTCGGGATCTTGACATGGAAGTGAGGTCTGAGACGGTTTACCAGCAGGACTCACTTCACCTGACCCGTGAGGCAACGGAGCGATTGCGTTCAGCCCCCTGCATATTACCTGTTTATTCGCCGCGCACTGCAGAAGTCCTGACCCGTGAGGCTCACGAATTACCCGATCATGGCCACATCATCTGCTGTCTTGGCGACCGCGTGCGGAAAGCCTGTGGGCTTGATTGGCACAAGAGACAGGCCCGAGATGCCGACAGCCTGTTCAATCTGACGCTCGGAGCGATGGCCACACCCTGCGAATCAAGTGTTTCTGTCAACAGAGCGGGTAATAGCTGAATGGCCGAGATCCCGTGGCCGCGGCAAGATGATGAAGTAATATTGGTGACATTTCTTCCGGTGGGAGGGCGCGAAATCAGCGAAGCCGGAGCCCTTTTTCACCATCGAAGATCATGGCGCGATGATGTTCAAAACCAATCCCAACCGAGGAACCAACAGTTGTGCGCTCGTCGCCGCGTTCTTCGACGATCAATTCTTCACCATTTTCGGCGCGCAGGTAAGCATAGGAAACGCCGCCAAGGGCTTCGGTGAGTTCGACCTTATGAGTCGATCCCGCGGGGTCGATTTCAAGATGCTCAGGACGCAGCCCGACGACGACTGATGTCCCTTTTGGAGGCAAATTGACATCTGCTGCAAATGCGGTCGCCATCCCCGGAGCGTCGACACCATTGTCTGTTGTCCGGGCTGCAAAGAAATTCATCGACGGTGAGCCAATAAAACCAGCGACAAACCTGTTGTCGGGATCCCGGTAGAGATCAAGCGGTGCGCCGACCTGCTCAATTCGCCCGTCGCGCAACACGACGATCTTGTCGGCCAGGGTCATGGCCTCGACCTGATCATGCGTCACATAGATCATCGTCGCACCGATTTCACCATGTAACCGCGAGATTTCAACCCGCATTTCAACCCGCAGTTCAGCATCGAGGTTTGACAAGGGTTCGTCGAAGAGAAAGACATCAGGCCCACGTACAATGGCGCGGCCAATCGCCACCCGCTGCCGCTGACCGCCGGAGAGCATTTTTGGTTTGCGTTTCAGATATTCGTCGAGTCGAAGAATCTTCGAAGCCTGATCGACCTTCTGACGAATTTCCGCTTTCGGGTGGCCAGTCATCTTCAGGCCAAAACCCATGTTTTCCTCGACCGTCATATGTGGATAAAGTGCATAGGTCTGAAAAACCATTGCAACGCCACGATCAGCCGGATCAGCTCGCGTGACATCGCGGCCGCCAATCGTGATTGATCCTTCCGTGGTATCCTCCAGTCCGGCGACCATGCGCAGCAGCGTTGATTTGCCGCATCCCGATGGGCCGACAAAGACACAGAATTCTCCGTCTTCGATCTGGAGGTCAACACCGTGGATGACCTGAGTCTCGCCAAACCGTTTGATCACTTTTTCTAATGCGACACCAGACATATCAAGTTGCTCCAGCTCTCTGTACCGTTGGTGTTTGCTCGGGATATTGCCAACTCACGGCCTCTTCGGCAATCAGGTCTGCAGTGCGTTTGACCAATGGGGTCAATTTCGAAAGTTCTTCGAGGCTGCTTAAACGGGTGGTTGCAGTGACCGACACAGCGCCGAGAACGCGTCGCGCGGGGGAGAGGATCGGTGCCGCAACACAGACGATACCGGGTTCGTGTTCCTCGTTATCGCACGCGTAGCCTTGGCCCTGAATTGTGGCAAGCTCCCGCCTCAGTGCCGCTTCATCAACAATTGTATTGCTGGTGAATTTCCGAAACGATTGCTCCCTCAAGGCTTCATCAAGTTCTGATTTGTTGAGAAAAGCCAGCATCGCTTTGCCGACACCCGTGCAATAAGCGGGCCCAATACGCCCTGATTCACTGAACATCTCGACGGGATCAGCAGCATTGCGTTTGTCAACATAGAGCACATGGCCGCTGTCAAGCTGAGCCAAATGAACTGTTTCCCCGATGCTGTTGGACAGATCATCAATAAAAGGACGTGCGACGGGGGCAAGAGATGCCTGTTCCCAGGCAGCATGGGCAAGCCGAACAAGGCGTAAACCCAGGGAATAGGTATGGTCATCGGAATTGAAAGCCAGCATTCGCTGACGTGTGAGGGTCTGCAGGAGGCGGTGGACCGTAGCCTTTGGATAAGTGCTGCGCGCGCAGAGCTCTGAAAAACGGACAGGCCGCCTGAATTCTGCAGTCAGCGCAAGCAGATCAAGCGCTTTGCCCACAGTTCCGCCAGGTGATCGCGATCCGCTCAGCGTCTGATTTCCGTTCTGGGGCGGGCGATTATTTTGCAACAAACTCATGATTGACAGAAGATGCCAGATGCGCTAGGAATTGTCAATATGTGGAACTCAATCCCAAATAGTGCAACTTAAGCAGCATTTCACCATAAGGAGGTCTAAAATGCGCTCCACCTTGAAAGCGTCTCTTGCGGCGCTTGCGACAGCCGCCGTCACATCAAGCGGTGCCTTGAGCGATGGCCATTCGCTGACCGGCAATCTGAAGATTTTTCTTGACACTTCAAACCCAGCGCCACGTGCGACAATGGAAGCAATGATCGGGCGATTCCAGGAGATGCATCCGGGTCTTGAAATCGACGTCACTGTGATTGATCGTGAAGAATACAAGACACAGATCCGTAACTTTCTGACTGCCAATCCACCAGACGTCGCGACCTGGTATGCGGCCAACCGGATGCGTCCCTACGTGGATGCAGGTTTGTTTGAAGATGTGTCGGACCTCTGGGAGGATCCGGAAATCGCCGCCAATCTGGCATCGACGAAAGGTGCGCTGACAATTGATGACAAGCAATGGGGCGTGCCCTATACCTACTATCAGTGGGGCGTCTATTATCGCAAAGATATCTATGAAGAGCTGGGTCTCAGTGAAGCGGCGGACTGGGATGAGTTTGTGGCCAATTGTCAGGCCATTCTTGATTCGGGTCGCAAATGCTACACGATTGGAACCAAATATCTGTGGACTGCAGGTGGTTGGTTTGACTATCTGAATATGCGCACCAATGGCTTTGATTTCCATATGTCTTTGGCGGCGGGTGAGATCAGTTGGGAAGATGATCGCGTCAAGCAGACATTTGCCAACTGGCGCCAGCTGATTGATATGGGGGGATTTATCGACAACCACCAGACTTACAGCTGGCAGGAAGCACTGCCTTTCATTGTCAATGGTGAAGCCGCCCATTACCTGATGGGTAACTTTGCGGTTGCCCCGATGCGCGATGCCGGGTTGACCGACGATCAGATTGACTTCTACCAGTTCCCGGTCATCAATCCGGATGTTGAACTGGCGGAGGATGCGCCCACTGACACCTTTCATATTCCAGCGAATGCCGAGAACAAGGAAGCGGCCCGCGCTTTCCTGAAATTCGTTGTTTCGGAAGATGAACAGACAGAAATCAACAATGGCAAAAACCTTGGCCAGTTGCCGATCAATGCCAAATCGTCGGTTGATGATGACAAGTTCCTCAAGGAGGGATTTACCATGCTGTCGACGAATTCACCCGGCGGTGTCGCCCAGTTCTGGGATCGTGACGCACCGGCTGAGATGGCAAAAGTCTCAATGGAGGGTTTTCAGGAATTCATGGTCAAACCGGATGATCTTGATCGTATCCTGGCCAAGCTCGAGCGGGCACGTCAGCGAATCTACAATTAACTGACATCATATCCGGCAGGACAGTGCGTATCCTGCCGGATATTCGAGAATGAGAGAATAGAGTCGGGTTCCATGTCCCGTATCGATATATCACCGGTCGGCGGGCAGAGTTCATGGCTGCGGCGCAACCAGATTGCCTTGGCGCCGTGGCTCTTTTTGACACCGGTTGTTCTGTTCTTTTTGTTCTATGTGATTTTTCCCATTTTCCAGTCGTTCAATATTTCGCTTTATGAGTGGGATGGGCTGGGCCCCAAAGAATATGTCGGGTTGCAAAACTACGAATATCTCTATTGGGAATTTGTCGATCGTGACGCGTTCTTTGTATCGTTGAAGAATAATGTGCTCTGGCTGCTTTTGTATCTTCTTGCGATTCCGGCAGGATTGTTCATCGCTTTGTTCCTGAACCAGACGGTGGTTGGTATCCGTCTCTACAAATCTCTGTTCTTTTTCCCCTTTGTCATCAGTCAGGTTGTTGTCGGTCTCGTTTTTACCTGGTTCTATGATCCAACCTTCGGTCTTTTGAATTCGTTACTCGGTGTTGTGGGCCTGGGACCGGTCAATGTCCTCGGGGATGAGAATCTTGTCACCTACGGGATTATTTTAGCGGGTCTCTGGCCACAGACAGCCTATTGCATGATCCTTTATCTGACCGGGCTCAATGCGGTTGATCCAGAGCAGATAGAAGCCGGTCGGCTGGACGGTGCCAGGGGTGCGCGGATGTTGTGGTATGTCATTGTGCCGCAACTCAGGCCTGCAACCTTTATCGCTTTTGTCGTGACGATCATTGGCGCGCTCAGATCCTTTGACTTCATCGCGGTGATGACGCAGGGCGGCCCCTTTGGATCGTCACGTGTTCTTGCCTATTACATGTTCGAAGTGGCCTTGTCGGAATATGGTTTCCGTATGGGCTACGGGGCGGCGATTGCCGTTACGCTGTTCGTGATCATGCTGGTGTTCATCGCCTATTTCCTATGGTCGATGTATCGCGAAGAAAAAGGTTACTGAAATGTTCCCGACGCCGATAGAAAGGACGTCACGTAACTGGCAACTGACCTACCAGATGCTGCTTCCAGTGGCCTTGATCATGTGGCTTCTGCCGCTGATCGCAGTTGCGATTTTTTCGATCAAACCGGCCGCTGACTTCACCATAGGCAATTATTGGGGTTGGCCGTCGACTTTCGAGGGATTCACCAATTACGGCAAGGTCTTTTTCGAAAGCGACATGCCGCGCTACCTGTTGAATTCGGTGATGATCACGGTTCCAACAGTCATTGGTGCGGTGATTCTGAGTTGCATGACCGGGTTTGCTCTCGGGATTTACCGGTTTCGTGCCAATCTGGTGATATTCTTCATGTTTGTCGCCGGCAATTTTGTGCCCTTCCAGATCCTTATGGTCCCGGTTCGTGATTTGACCTTGCAGCTTGGCCTCTACAATACAATTACCGGACTGGTGTTGTTTCATATCGCGTTTCAGACGGGTTTCTGCACATTATTCATGCGGAACTTTATCAGGGCATTGCCTTTTGAATTGATTGAGGCGGCACGGGTTGAAGGCGTGAACGAGTTGCGTATTTTCTGGTTTGTCGTGTTGCCGTTGATGAAGCCTGCGATTGCGGCGCTCGCGGTGCTGATTTTTACCTTTATCTGGAATGACTATTTCTGGGCCGTGGTCTTGACCCAGGGCGTTGAGACACAACCTGTGACTGCCGGGATTACAAGTTTTAACGCTCAATATCGCGCCGCCTACCATCTGATGAGTGCCGGATCGATTATTGCGGCGCTCCCTCCGGTCCTGATGTTCTTCCTGATGCAACGCCACTTTATTGCCGGGCTCACACTTGGCGCAGTGAAGTAACAGCGACACCGACCAAGGCATTTTCAAGTCGACCTGCATGTGATCCTGTTGCCGCAGAACAGTCCGCATGTGGTTGTCCATAGTCCCTGTGGGCAATTATTGAGTCGCCTCAACCGTGGTTTGGTTGCGGAAAGCTCTGAGTCCGGCAATTGTGGCGTCGCTGGCATCAAGGATTTCAGTCTCAACCTTCTGCATCTCCAGTGACAGGGCATAGGCTTCGGCAATCTTCGTTTCGCCAATGACAACCGTCCGCCGCCCGAGCCAGAAGGGTTTGCAGGACGCCAGTTCGGCACCGACGAGAAGGCCGGAGAGTCGAGATCGGGCATCTGCTGGCGACAGTCCCTCCAGCAGCGATTCGGCACGAATACCAAACAAGCGGGCGACCAGAGAAGTCGGCTGACTCATGCTGGTTTCGACAGCCTCCTTGAATGCCTCCTGATTGTGACCGGCTTTGGCAATGCAACAGCTGAGTGATGATTGATTGGTCAACAGGTCAAACAGTTCACCGGACATGAAAGTTCGAAAACTGACAATCAGTCCATTGGTGACGTGCACCCATTTTGTATGTGTGCCGGGCAGGCAGATGATACCGTCAAAGTCAGGTTCACGGCATAAATAACCGGCAATCTGGGTCTCTTCACCGCGGATCACATCGATGGATGGTGATGTGGTTCTGACGCCCGGCAGAATGGTGACCCCAATCCGCAGGTCTGAAACTTGCGGCGAAACACTTTTTTCGGGTGCGAATGGTGCACATGGTGCTGCCAGATAAGGAGCCTCTGCCCAGCCATGTCGTGCACCGGCCATGCCAGAGACAATCACATCAATTCGCCCTGATTGTGGCAACCAGTTTTCGGTCATCTGCAGCAATACGGTCTCGAATTCTGATCCATTCACGCGGGTCATTCCCGACGCCGCCCTGGCTTGAGCGATGACATTATTGTCGCCGTCAAATGACCAGGCACGGAGATTTGAGGTGCCCCAATCGACTCCAATCCATTGTGAATTCATCCGCCGTTCTCTGACCAATACACACCCAAACCGTTTTGAGACCAACTATCCTGTAATTTCGGCATAAGAAAGGTCTGCTTTGCTGATGATCAGACAAGCCACGGGCACGATTCAACAATGCATTCCGTGTTGATCGGGTGGGGACGGCAATTGACGCATCGCCCAGGTTTCCCAGTCTTGCCGAAAACACGGATTTTATTCGAATGTCTGACGTGGCTTGCGGGTAAATTGTTGTAAGCTGTCGTGCCGTGCGTTATTTCTACGATGCAAGTGCAGCATCTAGACATTGATCGAGATGATTTGAAGTGACACCTGACGATCTCGAAAAATCGACCAACGCAACCGATCCAAAAAATGGAACTTCTGCCTCGCAGAATCTTTCTTCAATTGCAGCAGAAATGGTTGGTTCAGCCACAAGCCAAATACCGGTTGCGATTGGCACGCGATTCCTGGAGCAATTCAGCGAGCATTTATACTCTTCACCACAAAAGGCTTTTGAGGAGCTGATCTCGAATGGTTGGGACGCTGGAGCCACGTTTGTCGATGTAAGGATTCCCGGTGATCTCACTGACCCCGAGGCGACGCTAACGGTATTGGACAATGGCTGTTCGATGGACGAAGAAGGTCTGCGTACGCTTTGGAAGATCGCTTTTTCACCGAAAGAGAGTCATCGTATACAGCATGGGCGCCAAGTTGTCGGCAAGTTCGGCATCGGTAAGCTCTCGACATATGTGTTAGCAAATCGCCTGACATACATTTGTAAAGCTGCAGATGGAAAGATCCGCCGCGTTACAATGGATTATGGCAAGATCAATAGGGAAGCTGATCCCGACAAACTCGTAAGCGACCTTGCTCTTCGTCTGTACCAATTGACAGAAGATGAACTCTCAGAAGCGCTTGCTTCAGTGGACCCAAGCGGTGGGTTAATGAGTCAAATCAATAAAGGTTTGCCAACCCCCAGCCAAGATACATCAGCAATCGATGAATTTGGATCGGTCGCATCTGACCTGATTTCCCCGCCCACGGATACTTGGACCTTGGTCATCCTTTCAGGATTGAAACCGACAGGCAGAAATCTAAAAACGGGTCGCCTGAAGCGAATGCTGGAAACGGCTCTTCCAATGAGCAGCGAAATCACCATTCGGCTCAACAATGAAGTCCTGCGTTCCTCGAAACTTGATGTGGCGGTTCAAAAGTCGTGGAAGATTGGTGCTACACTCGGCTTTACAGAATTTGAGGTCCCAGAGGACGACGGTAAAACAAAAACTACTGTCGAGTTCCAAACAGGGACACAATCTCACAAAGGAACAGAGTACGAGCACATTGACATTCCAGGGTGCGGGCGAGTTACTGGCACGGTTACATTGTATCAAGACAAGATAAGCGGGGGAAAAGCCGAAGAGCGAGGTTCATCAAACGGATTCTTCGTGAATGTTCTGGGACGTGTGGTCAATCAAGATGATCCATCCTTTGGTGCTGACAACCATAGCCATGCCGCATGGTCAAGGTTCCGTATGGCTGTAAGGGCTGATGGCCTGGACGAATTTCTTACAACCAATCGTGAGCAGCTTCAAGATGAACGTGCTTTGCGCGTATTCAAAGCATTCTTAAGGCGCTGCTTTAATCAGGCTCGTTCTGCATATGACAGTGATGGCAGTGTTGAGATGCCAGACGGTGGTGATGTCCTGGTCAAGTCGCTTGGAGTCGTCTCGCTCGCTCCACTGCGCAGTGCTGTCTCGGAAGCTCTCAGGACTGGGCCGCAATTGCCAGGCCTTTTCGATGAAACCGGTATCACTGACCGCGAGAAGAGCAGAGATGAATGGCACGAAAACACCGCGGACAACATAAGGAACGCTCTTAACTCTGTGGAATATGGGAACCTTGAAGATGAAGAATTTGTGAAGTTTCGACTTGCAGACAATTCCATTGTGATCAACAAGAAGCACCCTTTTGTGGCTGACCACTCTCGAACCAAGGCAGAAAAGAAACTGTTGCGTTCCGTTGCCATGGTGAACTTTCTTTCAGATATCTACGCGTTGGAAGCAGGTGTGGTTCCGACAACACTTGATGATATTCGGCACTACAGAGATCGTCTGATGCGATTTCGTGCCATGCAGAATCGTCAATCTGGTACTTATATTGCCCAAATCCTGTTGGCCACTCAGCACAAAAGTAGTACCACCAAGGAAATGGAAGCCGTTCTTGCAGATGCCTTTCGGTATCTGGGCTATCATGTTGATAGAAAAGGCGGTGCAGGAGAACCTGAAGGCATAGCATCAGCATTGCTCTATTCTGTGCCATATACTCCATCTGAAAACGAACCTCGACCCCCGCTATACAGGTTCACGTTCGACGCCAAATCCACCAAGCATGATCGAGCCAAGACTGGAAACCTTAGCCTCGACGGAATTAAGGAGCACCAAAAACGCTACGAGGCAGATTATGCTTTGGTTGTTGCTCCAGATTTTCAGGACGGCGCAGCAGTAACGCGTTGTGAACAGCAAGGAATTACGCCGGTCCGAGCGTCCGACATCGGGAAATTGCTTGAATACACAGCTGAACATGGAGCAATTCCTCTGGACTGCCTGCGCTCTATGTTCGAACTTCACGACCCTGATGCGGTTTCGGACTGGGTGAGCGCGCTGAAGGCTGAGTTGAAGTCGACTCGAAGACTGACAATCGACATTTTCCTGAAAGCGTTAAATCATCTGAGAGGCAAAGTCCCAGATGCTTTGAGTGCGGGGCTTATTTCTTACACCTGCAGAGAACAACTGGGTGCGGTGACAGTACAGAAATCCGATGTTCTTAATCTTGTAAGAGGGCTGGCAATCTTGGTGCCGGACTTGGTCGGGGTAGATGACAATGACGAGATCATCGTGAATGCCGCACCTGACAGAGTTGCCGACGCGATCAGATCCCAGTTGGAACAGATGCATGGATCTGCCGGCGCTATGGGTTCAAGTGCCTCATGAACCTTCCTATACACCCGTTCCCCGCTCGGATGGCTCCAGAACTTGCGCTCAACGCACTCCGGAATATTTCTGGCACCGGTAAAGTGCTGGATCCGATGTCTGGATCCGGGACGACGCTCCGTCATGCTTCAGAACTTGGGCTCCAAGGTTATGGCCGGGATCTGGATCCACTCGCCGTTTTGATGGCAAAAGTCTGGACCACGCCGATGGACGTTTCTTCTGTGGAACAGGCGTTTTCAGAAGTGTTGGCCGCCGCCTGCTCGGTCGATCCTTCAGAATTGACCTTGCCCTGGATCGATGACGATCCGGAGACAACACGGTTTGTTGACTTTTGGTTTGGCAGGAAACAACGCGATCAGTTGCGATGCCTGTCTGCGGTGCTGCATGATCACCATGAGCATTTATCTCGAAATGTAAAGCCGAGTGATGTTGACGTTCTTCGAGTCGCTCTCAGCAGGACTATCGTGACCAAGGAGCAACGCGCTTCACTTGCTCGGGATACCTCTCACAGCCGACCGCACAAGGTAGCAGAATTATCGAATTATGACGTCATGGGGGGATTCAAGGTCTCGAAGGACCAAGTGTTGCGGCGTTTGTCGAATTCCAATTTGGTAGGCAGTGCTCAGGTTCGACTGGGCGATGCCAGAAAGCTTGAATTCGAGAGCGAACAATTTGATTTGATTGTCACGTCACCGCCCTATCTCAACGCAATTGACTATATGCGAGGGCATAAGCTCGGACTTGTTTGGTTGGGTTATTCCATAAGCCAACTTCGTGGCATACGTTCCAACTCAATCGGTGCTGAGAAGGCACGAAATTCAAAAGATCGAACCGCCGAAACAGTTGTAGCCGCATTCGGCGATATTTTTGAATTGCCCCCTAGGCATCAGGCAATGATTGACCGATATGCCATTGACCTCTCCAAGGCACTTTCTGAGGCTGCCCGCGTTCTCAAGACCGGAGCGATCGCCACATATGTGATTGGAAACTCCTGTCTCAAGGGGGTTTTCATCAACAATTCATCCGCAGTTGTCGCGGCAGCCAAGCAATCAGGCTTGGAGCTCTTGGACGAAATTGTCAGATCGCTGCCTGAAAACCGTCGTTACCTTCCTGTTAAGACTGAGGGCAGACTCTCGCAGAGGATGAGAACGGAAACAATTTTGACGTTCAGGAAGTTATGATCTCTGACAACAGGTTCTGAAACCAGAATGGCGGCTAAATTGTCCCACACATTGCGTGACTCTCCAAATGATTGACAAGATTCTGGAGAGGTGGCGTCAGCACGCCGTCTCCGCTGGCTACAACGTGGAGCGCATCAAGGGAACCGCATTCGAGCGGCTCTGCATTGCATTCATTGAACATGATCCGGTGATGCAGCAAACATACCGCGATCCGGTTCCTTATGAGAAATGGGCTCAGGAACATGAAGATTTGACATCCGATGCCGGAATAGATCTTGTCGCCACCTTACGGGGCCAGACCGGCCCCGACGGTTCGCCTGCATATTGTGCCATACAATGTAAATTCTATCGCAAAGGGGTAAAAATCCCGAAAAGCGGGATTGATTCATTTCTCGCAGAATCGGGTACGGGTGCGTTCGCCCGTCGTCTCATCATCGACACCACCGACAAGGATTTCAGCACGACTGCCGAGGATACGCTCCGCAAACAGACCGCATTCCCGGTCAGTCGTATTGGACTCCAGGATTTGCGCAACTCGCCCCTTGACTGGGAATCTTTCGCTGCCGCCGATGCATATGGCACACCTGAAAGGCTGGACCAGCCGAAGGCGCTCCGTCCCCATCAGGAAGAAGCCTTCCAGGCGGCCATCGTGGGTCTTCGTGCCACAGATACGCGCGGCAAGCTGATCATGGCTTGTGGCACCGGCAAGACGCTCACCAGTCTGCGCATTGCCGAGGAGCTGGTTGGCCAAGGCAGGACGGTTCTCTGTCTCGTCCCGAGTCTGGCACTGATGGAACAAATGGTTCACGCGTGGACTGGTGATGCCAGACTGAATCTGCGCGCCTTTGCGGTTTGCTCGGATGCCCAAGTTGGTCGCAAGCGTCTCCGTCAAGACGACCGCATCGACATGGAGGCCCATGATCTGGCCTTGCCCGCCACCACCAATGCCGCACGTGTCGCGGGTGTCGCAGCGCAGCGCGACCCGGCCGCGATGACCGTGATCTTTGCCACCTATCATTCGCTGCCAAAGATCAGGGATGCGCAGCACATTCATGGACTGGCCGATTTCGATCTCGCCATCTGCGATGAGGCCCATCGGACTGCAGGCGCAAAAGGTCTTGCCGACACTGAGGATTCGCATTTCGTGATGATCCATGATCAGGAGCATATCCGCGCCGAACGGCGGCTCTATATGACGGCGACACCAAAAGTCTACGCCCAGCAGGCACGCACCCGGGCCGGGAATCTCGCGGGGACCCTGTGCTCGATGGAGGATACGGTGATCTACGGGCCAGTTCTTTATGAGATCGGATTTGGTGCTGCCGTCGAGCGTGATCTGCTGTCCGATTACAAGGTGATCGTGCTGACCGTCCCGGCGAACATTGCGGCGCGTGCTGCCAATACGGCACCGAATGACACATTGCAGATGGATGATGCAGGCAAACTTGTTGGCTGCGTGCGCGCCCTGACCAAGCAGGACCAGAATCAGTTCCCTGAGGACGATCGGGGACCGATGCGGCGCGCAATCGCGTATTGCCGTGATATCCGATCATCACAGCGGGTCGCGGAGTTATTCGCAGGCATGGCCAAAACGGATGCATTTGAAACGCCTGATAGGACGACAACTCTCCCTGATGTCGTGCTCGAGGCCCGACATGTGGACGGCACGTTCAACGCCCTGAGCCGCACCGCGCGGCTTGACTGGCTCAGGGCGGCAGGCCCGGAAGAATGTCGTGTGCTGAGTAATGCCCGTTGCCTCGCCGAAGGGGTCGATATCCCCTCGCTCGATGCGATTCTCTTCATGCACCCGCGCAAGAGCCAGATTGAGGTTGTGCAGGCCGTGGGGCGGGTGATGCGCAAAGCCCCGGGTAAGGCGATGGGTTATGTGATCCTGCCCGTGGTGATCCCGGTCGACAGCAGCCCGGAAGCGGCGCTGGACAACAACGACACCTTTCGTGTTGTCTGGCAGGTGCTGAATGCCATCCGCTCGCATGACGAGCGTTTCGAGGCACTGATCAATCTGATCGAAGCCGGGCGCAGGCCCGACGAGCGGTTGAGTATCATTTCACTTTCGGACTGGACTCCGCCCACCACAGGTTCCGTCTCACCCCCTGACCCGCCGCCACGTCCTTCTCCAGACCCCTCTGACCCGATGCCATTCGAGTTCGATCTCCCGACCGCGATCCAGGCCAAGATTGTCGAGAGATGTGGCAACCGGAGATATTGGGAAGAGTGGGCTGAAGACGTTGCCGATATTGCCAAGGCCCAGATCGCCCGTATCCGTGCATTGGTGAATGCCGAGCCAGCTGCCTGCGATCTGTTTACGGACTTCGTGAAAGAGTTGCGCGATGATCTCAATGAAGGTGTGACAGAAGACGACGCAATCGAGATGCTGGCTCAACATATGATTACAAGGCCCGTCTTTGATGCCCTGTTCGGGCGCGCACGTTTCATTGAGCGCAATCCGGTCAGCCGGGGACTTGACATGCTGCTCGAGGTACTGCGGCCGGCAGGGGCCGGCAGCGAGACCGAAGGTCTGGAGGAATTCTACGCCAGTGTTCAGCGCCGCGCCGCGGCGGCAAACAGCGCGGCGGAAAAACAGAAACTGGCGGTCGAACTCTATGACAAATTCTTCCGGAGGGCTTTCCCGAAGACAGCGCAGCAGCTTGGCATCGTCTACACGCCCGTCGAGGTGGTGGATTTTATTATCCATTCCGTCAATGATGTTCTCAGGGAGGAATTCGGCCAGACACTCGGCACCGAAGGCGTGCACATTCTCGATCCTTTCACGGGGACGGGAACCTTCCCGGTGCGGCTGCTCCAGTCCGGTCTCATCAAACCTGCTGACCTTGCACGCACCTACCAGAGCGAACTGCATGCCAACGAAATCGTGCTGCTCGCCTACTATATTGCCGCGGTCAACATCGAGGCGGCTTACCGTGAGGTCGTCGGACTCGATGATATGGTGGAAGCCCCCTTCACCGGGATCTGTCTCAGCGACACATTTGAGTCCAGCGAGGAGGATCTGTTTGCCAATGTCCTCAAGGCCAATTCCGACCGCCGGGAGAGGCAGCAGAGCGTTGATATTCGTGTCATCATCGGCAATCCGCCCTATTCGGCTGGGCAGAGAAGTGAGAATGATGCAGCGCAGAACCAAGCCTATCCGGATCTGGATACCAAGATCCGCGAGACTTATGCCAACGCATCAATCGCCACAAACAAGAATGCACTTTACGACAGCTATATCCGTGCCATCCGCTGGGCCTCGGACCGGATTGGCGCGAGCGGCGTGATCGGGTTTATCACTGGTAGCGCTTGGTTGGAGCGCAGCTTCGGTGATGGGATACGTAAATGCCTGGCGGATGAATTCAGTTCTATCCATGTTTTCCATCTGCGGGGTGATATCCGTAAGAATATGCTCAGCGGTGGGCGTGCCGGTGAAGGCGACAACATTTTTGGACAAGGGAGCATGACCGGCTGCGCCATCACCATTCTTGTGAAGAACCCAAATGCTCCGGAGCAGGGGCGGATCCGGTTCCACGATATTGGCGACTATTTGACGCAGGAGCAAAAGCTGGAAAAGATCACCGGGTTTGGCAGCATCAAAGGCATCACAACAGCGGACGGATGGTGGCACATCACGCCGGATGCGTATGGTGACTGGCTGGATCAGCGTGATCCGCGCTTCACCTGCTACACGATACTCGGCAGCAAGGATAAGTCACATGCAGCGGAGGTGCGGCTGTTTGATTTGTATTCACGAGGTGTCGAAACAACACGCGATGCCTGGTGCTGCAACTTCTCGGATAAGGCACTGGAAGCCAATATTCAGAGAATGATTGGCAACTATAATGCGGAACTGGAGCGTTTCAGGCAGGAGCGCCCTGCTGACATTAGCAAATTTGTTGATTCGGACCCGAGTAAGATTAGTTGGTCAAGCTCTCTGCTCTCTTATCTGAAAAGAGAAACCCGGGTTGTTTTCAAGGAAGGGAAAATCGCCCCGTCTCTTTACCGCCCATTCACAAGACAGCATCTCTATTTCAGTTCGCATCTGAATCATCGACGAGGTTCAATGCCCCAGATCTTCCCGCATGCTGCTGCTGAAAACCGGCTGATTTGTGTAACAGGGGTGGGTAGCCGGAGCGGTTTTTCTGCCCTGATGACTGATGTGATTCCGTCCCTTGATACACTTGAGAAAAGCCAGTGCTTCCCGTTCTGGCTGTATGAGAAGGTCGATCCGAACGAGTTGGGTGGTGGGGCAGGTGAGCGTGACGCGCATGGCTACCGCCGCCGGGAAGCGATTACCGATGACGCGCTCAGGGCATACCAGTCCGCCTTTGGGGAGAATATCACCAGAGATGATATGTTCCATTATTTCTACGGGCTGCTGCATCTACCCGTTTATCGGGAGCAATTTGCGGCCAATCTCAGGAAGGAACTGCCGCGCATCCCGCTGCCTGTCGAGCCGGGGCATTTTCACACCTTGGTTCAGGCAGGGAAAGCACTTGGTGATTGACATCTCGGCTATGATCACGTTGATCCCTGGCCGCTGGAATTTGAAACGGGCGGCTGGGAGCCGCAAGGCAGACATATGCCGGAAGAGTGGTTCCGGGTGACGAAGATGAAACATCCCGGAAGTGGCCAAAACAAGGACCTCTCTCGCATCGTTTATAACAGCCATATCACTGTCAGCAGAATTCCCGATGCGGCGTGGGGTTATGTCGTTAACGGCAAACCTGCTCTCAAATGGATCATGGAACGGCAGGCCGTGACAACTGACAAAGCGAGCGGCATCGTCAATGATGCCAATCGCTACGCCAATGAGACTGTCGGTGATCCGGCTTACCCGCTCAAGCTGTTTGCCCGCGTGATCCGGGTCGCGATTGAGACCCAAAACATCATTGCGGAACTTCCCAATCCCGAATGGCGTGAGCTGCAGACATCATGGTGAGGATTTGTGGTTTCCACCACTATGGCCACGACTCTTTCATGCACAATCGACGACAGAACTTTCCGAAAGATCAGGATGAAAGCAGTGGCTCGTAGGCCGTTTCAGATGCCGCCGCCAATGAAAAAATTTATCTGAGCAAATTTTGATGTGCACATTTGTGGCAAGCGTGGGCGGCCCGCCTTGACTGGACCTGATCAAACACATCCAAGATTGTGTGCCGGAGAAAGGAACTACGATGAGGCGAAGTCTCTCACTGAAGGGCAAATACAGCAGATGATGACCAGCAACCCTGATACTCCTGATGCCGCTGGCGATCAGATTGCCCAAGCGGTTCAAGGAGATATGTCCGGCCTTGGGTAATACCATGCATGAGAATGTCGGCGAACGATCAGGATCCAAAAACCTGATCCGGTGCAACAGTTGCCGAGGAAGAAAACCGGCACAGGACAGGTCAATTGTGGGTGCCGCTGGACAGGAAAACCAGAATGTACGGGTCTGGGATATCCCCTTTACAGGGAGCAGGGTTCTTGATGTCAGGGGTGCACATTGTTGCGCTATCAGGCTTGCGAAATCAGAAATCACGGTTATTGCCACGCGGCATGTTCATGTTGCGTGTCCTCAGGAGGGACTGAAGTGATGGTGAATCCAAAGATCGCCTTTATTGGCGCGGGTTCAACGGTATTTATGAAGAATATCGTGGGGGATATCTTGCAGCGACCCGCTCTCAGCGGAGCGACAATCGCGTTGATGGATATTGACGCGGAGCGACTCGGCGAAGCCGAAATCGTTGCACGAAAATTGGTCGACACGCTGGATGCGTGCGCTGAAATCACGGCGAGCGAATGTCAACGTGAAGCCGTGGACGGGGCGGATTTCGTGATTTGTGCGTTTCAGATCGGCGGCTTTCGCCCGGCCACAGTGACAGATTTTGAAATTCCGAAACGGTTTGGTCTTCGTCAGACGATCGGGGATACGCTGGGGGTTGGTGGAATCATGCGAGGCCTCCGGACCGTTCCGCATCTGTGGAAGCTTTGTGATGATATGACCGCGCTTTGTCCGGGTGCCATTCTCCTCCAATATGTCAATCCGATGGCAATCAATTGCTGGGCGGTCAACGCACGATACCCGGATATTCGCTGCGTTGGACTCTGTCATTCGGTGCAGGAGACAATCAATTCACTGGCGTGGGATCTGGAAATACCCGTTGAACGGATGCAATTTACCTGTGCCGGCATCAATCATGTCGCTTTCTTCCTCACCCTCGAGGAACGATTGCGTGATGGCCGCACCGAAGATCTCTATCCGCGCCTGTTGGCCGAATACGCAGCGGGTCGGATTCCCAAACCGAACCGTGAATATCCGAACTGTCCTAACCTGATCCGTTATGAGGTCATGCGCCACCTCGGCTATTTCGTGACTGAGAGTTCAGAACATTTCGCCGAATATGTCCCCTGGTACATCAAGAATGGGCGTCCGGACCTGATCGACAAATTCCGGATTCCGCTGGATGAATATATCCGGCGTTGCGAAGAACAGATGGCGACCTGGCAACAGATTTCTGAGTCCTTTCGCAAGGTCGACAAGCTGGAAGTGAGCCAGAGCAAGGAATACGCGGCAGATATCATCAACTCAGTCTGGACAGGCGAGTCATCTTTGATCCATGGTAATGTCAGAAATGGTCACCTCATCGCGGCACTGCCGGAAGATTGTTGTGTTGAGGTTCCCTGTTACGTCGATGGTTCTGGAATTCGTCCTGTCCGTCAACAATTTTTACCACCCCAGTTAACGGCCTTGATGCGCACCAATGTGAATGTCCAGGAGCTGACAGTCGCGGCCCTGATGCACCAGAATCCTGCCTTTGTACGCCACGCCGCGCTGCTCGATCCCCATACTGCAGCAGAACTTGATCCCGACCAGATCAGCAACCTGATCGATGCGCTCATTGCCGCACATGGCGACCTGCTCCCTCCATGGTTGCAGGCTCCTGCATCAAGCAATGGGTGAGACCGGATTTTGAGATTATGTTCTGTGCAATCGAAGTCCAGATCGACAGAGGAATGACACCTTGTCGTCCCAATCGCTCAATCTTGGCAAAGCGGCTTGACCAAAAATACGGCTTGTATGACGAAGATATCTGATCACGCGATCAATTGTTGCTTTGGTCTCTCTGCAAAGACATTGGTAACTGGTGAATGCAATGCGGAACGGGTCTGGAATCTGTTGTGGATCAACAATCATGCGACAAACGCCAAGTGGTGTCGAGTTGTTTGAATCTCGTGTTTGGACCTGATTCAGATCGGTGATGAGGACGGAAACAGTAACGTGCGGATCATAAAAGCCTGCAATGATGGCTGGATATTCCATGAGGAATTTTCGGAACGACATCGGCACGAGGTCGTCAGGGGCAGAGCTGTGCGGCTGCCGCACAATGCCGTCGATTTACCGCTGAATTACTTCGCTGAGTCGCAGTATCAGAAACAGTTTTGCTACCAGATGGTTCTGCACTGCGACAGTGAGATGCTGGATCGCGAGGTGCATCTCCTGTTTGATGGTGCCATGGCCGATACGCAAATCTTTGTGAATGGAAGCGAAATTCTGCGACATCGTGATGGGTATACGCCATTTTGGGCACGTTTGTCACCATATCTGGCCACGGGTTCAAATCTGGTCACGGTGAAGATTGATGGCCGCGAGAATCCCGATATTCCGCCTTTTGGCGGGCAGATCGACTATCTCACATATGCCGGGATTTACCGTGATGTCTGGCTGCAGATCACGGATCAATCGTGGATCAGCGATGTTCAGATTGTGGCACTCAACCCCCTCGCCGCACAAAAGTCCATCCATGTCCACTGCAGCCTGGAAGGGGAACGGTTGGCTGGTGCCAGGCTGCGGGCAGAGATCAGGGATCGCGATGCAGCCATTGTGGCATCGACTGAGATCACGGTTGATGGATTCGATGCCGAATGTGAATTCAGCGACCTCCACAATATTGATCTTTGGGATATCGATGCACCCAATCTTTATCGGCTTCATCTGTCATTGGAGACTGGAGGGCGGGGAGATCACACGGATATGCCATTCGGCGTGAGGGGCGCCGAATTCACGCCTGATGGATTTATTCTGAATGGCCGCAAGCTGAAGATCCGTGGGCTGAATCGCCATCAATCATACCCCTATGTCGGTTATGCAATGGGTCGTCGATCCCAGGAACGAGACGCAGAGATCCTTAAACATGAACTGTGCTGCAATCTTGTTCGCAGTTCGCATTATCCGCCGTCCCCGTGGTTTCTCGACCATTGCGACCGGATTGGTCTCCTCGTTTTTGAAGAGATACCGGGTTGGCAGCATATTGGCGGTGAGAACTGGAAGGAAGAATCGCTGCGGAATGTCAGAAGGATGATTCTCAGGGACCGGAATCATCCATCGGTGATCCTGTGGGGCGTGCGTATCAATGAATCGTCCGACGATCATGAATTCTACACACGCACCAATAGGCTGGCACATCAGTTGGATCCAACGCGGCAGACTGCCGGCGTGCGCTGTATTGAAAACAGCGAGTTGCTTGAAGATGTCTATACGATGAATGACTTCGTTCTGGGCAGTGAGGACATGCCCGGTGCCAATCATGCGCGCATCGCCCTGAGAAAGCCAATCGAGGTTACCGGTGGCAAGCCGCCGTATATGGTGACGGAATTCAATGGTCATATGTTTCCGACCAAAATCTTTGACAATGAAGAGCGTCAGGCCGAGCATGTGCTGCGTTTTCTGCAAGTCTTGAATCAGGCTTACGGTGATCCCAATGTCTCGGGCTGCATTGGGTGGTGTCTGGCAGATTATAACACGCATCAGGAATTTGGATCAGGAGATCGTATCTGCCATCATGGTGTGCTTGATATGTTTCGTGTGCCCAAATTTGCCGCAGCGGTCTATGCGAGTCAGGGTGATCCGGCCAGACAGCCCGTGCTGATGCCCGTCACCCACTGGGCGCGCGGGGAACGCAGTCTTGGCGGGGTCCTGCCGCTGATCATCCTGACCAACTGTGATGAGGTCGAATTGCGAGTCGGACAGGCAAGCGGTGAGAGATTCAAACCTGACCGTGCACTCTTTCCCCATCTTCCCTATGCTCCGGTCATCATCCGAAACGGCAATTTCGGAAGCTGGGGGGAGAAATGGGAGTCGATGAGTCTGACCGGATATGTCGGCGATTCAGCTGTTGTTGAAATTCACCGCGCGAGTGATCCCATTGCTTCTGAAATCCGCCTCAGCGCAGATGATCGCGAACTGATTGCAGGAGAAAAAGATGAAATTCGTCTGGTGGTGAGAGCCTGCGACCAGTTCGGATCTGCCTTGCCATACCTGACCGATCCATTGTGCATCGATATCACGGGGGCTGCCTCACTTGTTGGTCCCACCGAACTGTCTTTCCGTGGCGGCTCTGCGGCATTCTGGATTGAGTCAACCGGCACGGCCGGTGAGATTACGGTCGGAGTGGAAACACCGCGCTTCATGCCGGTAATTCTCAAACTTGACGCAGTTAACTCTCTTTCTGCGGCGAGATTCCGTGAAGTTTGTGCTCACGCCCATCCCAAAAATTGGCCGCGACCGTAGACTGACAACCTGTTGTTTGGCACGTTGAGGCCGGATTCACAACTGATCCAGTCGTTGAGCGAACATCTGTTGGATTTTGGTCGAGGGCCGCGTCTTCCTGTAGGGAGAAGACAAGATTACAATTCCCGCCCGCTGCCTGAATGCCAGTTTGGTGACCATCATGTTGCGAACGGCCGATATTCAATCAGGCTGGACTAGCCGAGAATGTCCACGATGGTGACTGCCAATTCCAGACCATGGGCATCGGTCAGTCGCATGGGTTTGCCGGGCCGAAACGAAACCGGTTGTTGCCGCCCCTCTTCAATCGCAATGTTGTCTGCGTACAGATAGGTTCGGTCGGCGGTATCGCGTATCGGGTTCAATCGCCCGCGCAAGCCAGGCAGATGCCCTGTCCTTTGGGGAAAAATCGTGGCACCACCGGATTCAAGAGGCTTGAGTTCCAACAACAGCCCGCCCTGATTTGGTTGCCAAGAAGATTTCAGTCCGGCGGTATAACCCGTTCCGGCAGCGTAGATCGTCATCGGCAGATTTGTTGTGTAAAGGTCCAGTTCCGCATTTCCGGACTCATCAGTCATTGCCTGTACCCAGGTTTTGTTGGGAAAGAGTGCAAGAACTTCGATCCCGGCAAGCGGTTCGCCTTTGCAATGGACTGTGACTGTTGCATCGGACGGAACAAGAACCAGCTTTGCGGCAGGAATGCTGAGTTTCAGGCTTGCCTCGTCAATGATCGCGTATTCGGGGAGAAGTCCCGTGGTCTCCTGAGTTTTCGTACGGATGATCGACACGCCGTCGCCGCGGCGCTCCATCAGAAATCTGCGATGATCGGCCCCCACTGCATGCGCAACAGGAATACGACCGAAAATTGATGCGATGACTTCGTTACGCGTGGCCTGACTCGCTTCCATGCCTTCGATAGTCATTCCGTTTGGAAGTTGTCCGGGCGACTCGATTTCCAGGCGATCCTTGAACATGGATATTCTCACTTTTTGGGAAGAAACGGCATAATCACGGTGTGCAACGGCGTTGACAACCGCTTCGAAAACAGCCTCTCTGCTATATTGGTAAAGATTCTCCCGCTCCGGGGTTTTGCGTGCGGAAACACGCATATTTCGGAGTACGAATTGCACCGCGTCGGTGATTTGCCGGGGCAGTGCCCCCGTGATTTCCTGCACATCCAACTGGCCTGTGGCACGATTCGATCCCCGATAATGCGTTGCCGTGATGGCTGCTTGTGGTAACCAGTTCTGCGGTGAATGGGTACACAACAATATGCCAGCCACAGTGGCGCGGTCTACACCTGCTTCATCCGGTGCAAGCAGACGGAGATTCAGCAAGCCACGCCGCGGGTCTGCTGCCCCGGACATGCTGAGCAAGGGGCCCCATAGTTGCTCGCTCAGAGTTTCAAATCCCGTTTCATGTACGATCTGCTTGTCGAACCAGAGATAGCGGTTTTGCGTACGGTTCTGCGCCAGCCGCAGTCTTTCTGCTCCCAGAAGGCGTCGTTTGGTTGCGCCAACACGGACAAAGGACTGTCCACCCCGTTCATGAAGAGCGTCTCCGCGCGGTACGACGACCAGCACGAAGCTTTTTCCATCCAGTTCTCGATGAGAAACGTCAATGCGCAACGGGGGTTCAATCGAATCGGTAGCAACTTCCACCAGCATTTGATCCAGTGCAACCATCTGTTCTCGCGACATGCCTTGGATTGTTCCGTTGTCAGCGACACCGCACAGCAAGAGGCCTCCGTTAGCATTGGCAAATGCGCCCAGTTCATCTGCAAACTCGTCTCTGCGTGGTCCTACAGGCCTGTTCCCGCTGAATTCGATGTGCTTGAATTCCCACCGGCTGTCTTCACCTAAACGTAACTGCTGTCGGATATCTTCGTCCCTGATCATGACGCGACCGTCTCCATCCTTCGGTCAGCCTTGGCAAGGCCAGTAAAATCCCATTCAAGAGCGCGGCTCAAATTTGTGAGGCATGTCATCTGTCTTCCGACCATTGACGGGGACAGAAAACGCCGCGATCACCGCAAACCCGTTGAGGTCGACCAAGATTGTAATTGTTCACATGCGACTGTTCAATTGTGATGTCATTGATGCATGACGGGTTGGAGCCGCTGTATGGTTCAAACGCCTTCTGGCTAAATGGATGGCCAGCATGATGAAGATGCAACGCGGCGACATGGCACCGAACAGGGATGGAACCGTTATAAACAATGCTCCGGGCCCGATATGATCATTGGCTGCATGCTTTTCGGTTCAAGGGTATGTGTTGTCTTTCAATTTCCCGATGAAAACGCGCAGGTATGCGCATCCAGTCATGGGCTTCGATCAGAAACGGAATAGTGGATTCGCGGACGGCCTCGTTGAAGGCGGTCAGCTGGTCAAATGGAATTTCCTCGAGTTCAGCGCCCCGAAGCGCCAGGTCGAGATCGCTGCCATCATGGCTGCGTCCGGAAACACGGCTGCCATAGGCCCAGGCCTCGACACCCGGTAAATGCTCATGCAGCAGGTTCAGAAGAAGGCTGAGATGCCCCTCCCGAATATGCAAATGATCAGCCATCTTCTGCCGCCTCAATCATGTCAGCCAGTGCTTTCGCATCGGTGATGAAGGCAGGAAGAAGCTTGAGAGTCGCCTCGGCGAACGCCTTGCCATAATCATGCGCGGTTGTATTGCGATTGTCGCGATAACCGAGCCATCTTTCCGCTGCATCCATGTCGATGAGTGCGTGTTTAGCCGCATGGCGATAAAGGTCCTTGAAAGCGAGGCCGTCAACCTGCCGATTGCTGGCAAAGAATGCGGCAAGCCGCTTGCGCAACAGCTTGCCGCTCTGTTCCAGCACAAGTTCGAATTCCTTGACACATGCTGCACGATAGATGTCATACATGATGTTGTCGTTGGTGCCGTCGAGTCGCTCCATCTCTTCCAATAGGCGTTCGAGCGCGGTGAGGCAGCGGCGTAGAAACGTGGTGTCGAGGCTCACCGGTACACGCGCTCTAAATCCGGTGTGCGCAGATCACCCGGGGCTTCACCACTAGAGATCAAGATTCTCCACGCTCAGCGCATTGCGGACAATGAATTCCCGGCGTGGGTCGACCTCTTCCCCCATCAGTTGGACAAACAGGTCATTGGCCTCGGCGACATCCTCGATACGAACCTGCATGAGAACTCGGGCATTGGGGTCAAGCGTGGTCTCCCAAAGCTGTTCGGGGTTCATTTCACCCAAACCCTTGTACCGCTGCAGATTCAGGCCGCGGCTACCTTCTTCCCTGACGGCTGCCATCAGTTCTGTGGGTGTATGGATCACGGTCTGCCGCGATTTCCGTTCAAAAACTGCCGTTTCCGCATAGACATCCTGCAGCGCTGGACCAAATTCTGCCAATCTGCCAATCTGGGGTGATCTCAGGATTGGGCCGTCGAGCGTCTGCACTTCCTCAACTCCACGGAGCATGCGCACAAAACGGAGCCCGCCATCCTGTGTCGGGCGCCCCTGCCATCCCTGTTCATATTCACGTGCTACAAAGTTGAGACGCGTAGCCGCCCGGTCAGCTGCCATCTGGGGGTTGGAGCGAATTTGATTGTCGCCAAAGATCCCGGCGATCGCCGCATGCTCCAGCACGTGCCGTGAATAATGCGGAGGGAAAGTCGTCAACAGATTTCTGATCTTTCCGGCCTCTCGCACGACACGGCTCAAATCGTCGCCAGCCAGCGATTCGCCTTTTCCGACATGGAGCAGCGCCGAATCCAGACCGTGTGCGATGAGATGTTGATCGAGCGCCTCCTCGTCCTTGAGGTAGAGTTCTGAGCGACCACGCTCAATCTTGAACAGCGGCGGTTGCGCAATATAGAGATGACCATGCTCAATGATTTCCGGCATCTGGCGGAAAAAGAAGGTCAGGAGCAGGGTGCGGATATGCGCACCGTCGACATCTGCATCGGTCATGATGATGACCTTGTGATATCGAAGCCCCTCAATACTGAATTCGTCGCGGCCAATTCCGGTGCCAAGGGCTGTGATCAGGGTTCCGATCTGTTCGGAAGACAGCATTTTATCAATGCGGGCGCGCTCGACATTGAGGATTTTACCCCGCAAGGGAAGAACCGCCTGGTTGGAACGGGCCCGCCCCTGTTTAGCCGACCCGCCGGCGGAATCGCCTTCAACAATGAAGAGTTCAGACAAGGCGGGGTCGCGTTCCTGACAATCCGCGAGTTTTCCGGGAAGGGAGGCGATATCGAGAGGAGATTTACGGCGGGTGAGTTCTCGGGCTTTGCGCGCTGCTTCGCGCGCCCGCGCCGCGCTGATGATCTTGCCAACGATTTCCTTGGCAGGTTTGGGATTTTCTTCCAGCCAAATGGCAAGCTGCTCGCCGATCAGCGACTCCACCACCGGCCTGACCTCCGAGGACACCAGTTTCTCCTTCGTTTGCGAGGAGAATTTAGGATCCTGGACTTTGACCGAAAGCACGCAGGTCAAACCCTCGCGCGCATCATCGCCGGAGAATGAAACCTTTTCCTTTTTCAGAATCCCGGAAGCGTTGGCATAACTGTTGATTGTACGTGTCAGTGCAGCTCTGAAGCCAGCAAGATGGGCCCCGCCATCGCGCTGCGGGATGTTATTGGTAAAAGGCAATACGGTTTCGTGATATCCGTCATTCCACCATAGAGCGGCTTCCAGACTGACATCATCGCGGCCGCCGGAAACATAGACTGGCTCCTCAAGAATCGGGGTTCTCGAACGGTCGAGGTACGAGACATATTCCCGTACGCCGCCCTCGGAGTGAAAGGTTGTTTCAAGCCGTTCAGAGGCACGTTCATCCCGCAGGCTGATCTGTAGACCCGAATTCAGAAACGACAATTCGCGCAGTCTTTGTTCCAGTGATTTAAAGACATAATCACGATTCTTGAATGTCGCAGTGGAGGCCAGAAACGTCACTTTTGTGCCGGTGTGATTTTCGGCATCGCCGACGACCTCAAGCGGTCGGATTGTTTCGCCATGCTCGAAGCGTGCGTGATGTTCCTTCCCGTCTCGCCAGATCACGAGTTCGAGCCAATCGGACAGGGCATTGACCACAGAGACGCCAACGCCGTGCAATCCCCCGGAGACCTTGTAGCTGTTGTCATCGAACTTGCCGCCGGCATGGAGATGGGTCATGATCACCTCCGCTGCAGACACTCCTTCCTCGGGATGGATGTCGACTGGAATTCCGCGTCCGTTGTCACTGACGGAGACACTCTCATCCTGATGAATGATGACTTCAATCCGGTCGGCATGGCCGGCGAGGGCTTCATCGATTCCGTTGTCAACGACCTCGTAAACCATATGGTGAAGTCCGGAGCCGTCATCGGTATCTCCAATATACATGCCCGGCCGTTTACGCACCGATTCAAGGCCACGCAGTACGCGTATTGAGTCGGCCTTGTATTCAGGCGGCTCAGCTATTGGATCAGTCAATTTTCCTGCCTCTTTGTTTTGCAAATTTCATATCCTATTTTTAGTCAGAGTGCCAGCGCCGAGAATGTGGAATTGACCCAATCATGTGCGAGAGGAAGTGATGCAACAGATCAGCTTGCAGCGGGCACTGTTAGCGGACCGACCCAAGATATACCGTTGGCTGGCGCAGTCGGATGCCACCAGAGAGATGATGGGCCCACCGGACTTTTCTGATCATCCGGTGCCGGATTATGCGCAGTTCCTTGCCGACTATGATGGCACGGCGTTCACCGAAGACAGCGGCTTTCAGATTTTTAAGATATCAGTCGATGGTGAAGAAGTCGGAGCTTCACAATTCTGGATCCAGGAAAGAGCAGCAGAACTGGACATCTGGATTGCCAGTCGGCGACACTGGGGATACGGAATTGGGTCTGAAACTCTTCGCAAACTGGCCGGCATTCTGCGCCAAAGGGGCGATGTGGACATTTTGGTCATTCGCCCCTCGGCGCGTAACCAGCGCGCAATTGCGGCCTACAAGAAAGCGGGCTTTGAAGATTATGATCCGCAAAAGCATACTCTGCCGCGGGTTTTCGTCAAGGAGGGTATGGACTATGCCGATGCGATCATATTGGCATGGAACTTACATTGACCGGATGTCAACGGAACATCCGCAGTTCAGTCCGCGCAAACCTCAGCCAACTACCCCCAAAAAGAGAGCCAAAAGGCCCGCCCAAAAGAGACTATGATCCTTTCCGGGGTCGGTTTCTGCGGAGTCCTTCGTTCAAACCGTCCACTTGACCCCGGCCCGGCCACGGACACCGGTGACATCCGTTCCATGGCCGTGCCGAGAGCCTGAAAGGAGAACACCATGCCACAGACCCTCAATGATATCATCCCATCCGGGACCTATGGGAGTGATTCCCCTATGGCTGGGTTTGAACCCTGGTTGATTCCTGATCGGTTTCATCTGGCGAATCAGGCGACCCTGGCGAGAGGCGTGCGATTGTCGTTGGCCCCCAGCACGACCCCACCTCTGACCACTGCGCTTGAGCCGGGTGTTGACACTCATTGTGTGTGCCGCCTCCTTGGTGGGATCGCTGCCGATGGGAAAGCCGGCGGCGCGGGCCGTTTTGTCACGCATCCGCTGGCGGTGGCTACGGACAGACCCAATGGTGGTGGTCATTTCGCTGGCCCCAGGGCTTTTTCTCTGTAAATGTCGCAACGCATCGATCACCGGGCCCACGCCCTGGGATCGTCTGTCAGGATGGCCGTGTGTGTCGAACCCCGCCGTGCCCTTGGCGCTCTCCGCGCCAGGCGCGGCATCGGCCGCGGCCTTGAGAGAGGGGCCGACCTGCCAGACATCGACCCACCTGATATCCGGGGTCAAACTCTCTAGACAGGTCCCGTTGTCCCGGACCCTATCGGCGATGGCGACAATCTTCAGCGCACGACCCGCCGCCGCTGCCGGCCTCCCCGACCACACCTCCTGGCTGATCGGGCGTTTCAGACAGGTCTGGCCCGGTTCCGGAAGGCGCGCAAAAGTACGTTGTGTGAGCAGATCGTCCGCCTCATATGTCTTCGAATCAGGAATCAAGACACAAGAGGAGGCGGTTGTTGTTGGGTGCAAGAATTCCTGTGGATCACGCAGGAATTCTGTGGCCTTCGGCTTGCGCAGCCCCGCGTCTTTTGCACAATTCCAGAAGCGGAACCCCCGCGGCTGATCAGCCGCGGGGGTGGGGATGATAGTCCCACCGGGCGTGTGGGACCGTGTCGCATGAGGCGTCCGGGTGTGCCGCCATCACCCACCCTCTGTGCGCCGGGTTTTTCAGTGATTGGGGTCAATCCCCGTCAGGTGCGGGACGGGGTCCAGGCGCTGAATGGCCGAGCCAGGACGGATCGCGGGGATGCGGAGATCGGGGCCGAGAGGGGCCGGGTGGTGCCCCACCTCAGACCTATCAATATCACAGACTTGACTCTGTATCTTTCCCTTGCGTCCTGATTGTCTCCCATGTTCTGATTGCCAACACACTTTCGGTGAGTGTCCGAATACCTTGCCACAGTTTTTCTGTTCCGGGCAGTGGCTGACGCTTTGCGGGATGGAACCCGGCCAGACCCCCGGTCAGGACCACGAACCGTTCGATTGTCATCGTCCGGGCTTCTGCCGGGGGTGCCCGGGCCTTGAGGATGCCCCGTTCGGCCGCGCGGACACCGCGCACCGTGATCTCGTCCTTGCCGACGAAGCGGCACGCGGGCTCATCGCCCCGCGTGCGCGCGAGATGGGTGGGATCCCAGACCCGGAAGGCGGTGATGGCGTCGAAGGCGAAGCATTTGCGCAGATCGTCGGCGGTATCGAGATGGCGGTCTTCGATCCGTGTGCCCTGTTTGAGGGCATGGAAGAAGCGTTCGATGCGCCAGCGCAGTTCGTACCACCGCAGCACGGTGGTTGCCGTCTCCAGGTTCGTCTCCCTCTCTTTGTGGGGAGAGATCAGCAGCATCCAGTGCAGGGGGCCGCCCGGCTGGCCCGCCTTGCGGCGGACACGGGCGGGCGGGCTCTCCTCGCGCGCCGAGACGGCGATCATCGGGAGCGGGGGATCATGGCTGAAGTCTTTGGGGGGCCGCAGGGTGACCGCGGTGCAGCGCACGGTCAGTGTGGCCGCCCGCTCCGGGCGTTTGTGCGGTCCCCCGCGGGCCGGGACCGTGATCGTGCGGGTGCCCACGGGTTCGGACTGGAGGACATGCTCCCGGAGGTCGGCGGCACCCCCATCCGGCAGGGCGACCCGGCGCTGGACACCGCTGTTGGCCCGCACCAGCAGCTCCTGGCCGGCCCTGTCGGCATGGGCGAGGAGCTGCCAGACGTCGCCCGCGCGGTCACAGACATTGATTACACGGGTCCGCGGGCAAGCCCGGGCCAGCTCCTGCGCGCGTGTGAGCCCCTGCACCCAGCGGGCAATGTCCTTGCCCGCGGCCTGGCGGAAGTCGGCCTTGGCCATGAAGAGGCCGAGGGGCCGTCCGACGGCATTCACGGTGATCCCGACATGGGCCAGAAGGCCCCGGGTGCCCCGGCTACCGCCGCCGAGATCATCCCGATCGGACGTCGCCGCCAACCCCTCATCATTGAGTGTCGTGGTGTCCTGGATCGCCAGCACCAGCGGCTCCGCACCGCAGCGCGGCCGGGGAAGATCACCGGCAGGCTGGCCCCGAGACTGTGCATCCAGGCGGCCCCCATCTGCATGATGCGGCGCCGCACCCGGCCATCGGGATGCGGGCTCCGACCATACTCCCGTTCCGCCCAGCTGTCACCCCCGCATAGCGTCCCTGACCAGCCCAGAGCCCGCCGGGGTTCCGTGCACAATGTCTCCTGCCACCCGTCCGTGATGAGACGCGGGCTTCTCATGGGTTTGCAGCGATTCGCAATGATTCGGGATCTTCGTTTGGCGTCTGATCATCACGTGCGTCATGGGGTCTCCATCCGTTGTCCAGGTCGGGATGTGTGTCGATCCGGGGGTTGAGTTCGGTGATCAGGGTGGCGGTGTCCTGCACAGTGTCGAATTCGTGTCTCCATGTGGCTTGCATCCTACAGGCAGCCCCGTTCATTTTCGGGCTTTTGGGTGGCCGCACGGCCCGCGTGAGACCTTTGGCTTGGCCAGCTGCCTCATTGCGGCCATGAACGCGGAGCCGCCGTCGATCGGGATGGCGGTGATGGGAAAAGGCGCATGGGCGCCCCGTGTGTCGGATGGGCGTGCGGCGCGGCTGGCGGTGGCGTGGGTGGCGGCCCTGGCGGATCCCCATTGTGAATGACGGTCAAGAGCGGTGACATGTTTGACGGTCCGGCCGGGGCAGAGGGCGGCGGTGAGCGTATCGACCTGCACCGCGTCGCCGGGTGCCTGGGCTTTCAGGGCCCCGGAGATGCGCACTGCATCGGGTCTCCGGGTCCGCCGTTTCGTTTGGCTATCAGGGGTGAAAGCCCTGACCGGGGCGATCGGCTGGCGTGCGACCCTGTCAGCGATCACACGCCCGACCGTGGCCGCCGCGATCTGGTGTCCGTCCCGGCGCAGGATCGCCGCGATCTTGCCGCGGCCCCAGGCGGGACAGTCCTGGCGCAGCTCTGTGATCCGCTGCCGGATCGCCGCGCGGGGTGGTCCTTGGCGGCACCGGTGGGGTCGGCGCGACAGCAGATCAGGGGATTGTTCCCAGCGATACAGGGTGGCACGGGGTACATTGACCGCCCGGGCCGCGTCTGTCGTTGTCAGGCCATCACGCATGGCCTGACGCCAGCGATGGACAAGATCCTGGCGCATCCGGACAGCGGCATCGCCAGGTGATCACAGACATCACCCATCCTGGCATGTCTGATCACAGGGCCAGGCCAGCCAAAAACTGGCATCGGGGGTCTCCGTCTCTGTCACATGGATCATGACAAACCGATGGAGGACCCCACCTGATCCGGCAAGACATTTTCGGCGGCCCAGTCCCGGATCCCCTCCGTTCGGGCTTCGCCCTCACGTCGTGTCCCCGGGACTGGGCCGCCGCCGCTCAGAATCTCACATGTGTTTGAGCAGGTACAGTGATGTACTTGCTGGTAGTGGGTCAGTTTGAAATTCGCTTTTTGTAAGTTTTGGGGCGAGCCGGTTTTGGCGCGGCCTTATCAATCAAGTTGATAATGTCATCCAGATCCCACAGCCGATCCGTCACGCCAGCCTCCATAGCCGGGGTGACGCTTAATGATTGATGAATGCGGCAGAAGTTATAGTGCATGAAGTGCAGGGCCACGCTGTGCGCATGGTTTTCCAACTTCTTGCTAAAGGCGTTAGTCAGACGTGTGAACCGCCGCATGCTCATGCGCATGGTCAGGTTCTGCCTTTCAACATAGCTGGTTGAGATATGTTTCTGTTCTGGGCGGCCTTCAATGCGTCTGACTTTGGCCCCTGTGCATTCTGCAGGGCTATAACGCTTCTCTGGTGACTTGCTGCCTGAATCGCCATAAATCTTGACCAGCATGGCGTAATCAATGTCGCCACCAAATGCGCCCTCAACAGCTTCCAGGTAGGCGCTGTATCCATCCGTGGTCAGCTGCACCCGATTCGCAAGACGCGCGCGCAGATCGTCCATCAGTTCGATCGCGGTTTGCCCCGATCGATCCCCCACCCGCCATGACGGAACAAGTTTGGTGTCAGCACAGATCGCCGTCCATGTCCACACATCACCAGCCTCGCGTGGTGCCGACTTGGCGCGCCGGACATTCTTGTCCTTGCAATAGACAAATGACCAGATTTCATCACATTGGACTTTCTTGCACGGCAAATTGCGCAAAGTCTTGTCCTGAAAGGCCGCAGAGACCTTTGCAGCATCAACAAACAGTTTGGCAACTGTGTTCTTGGAGACCTCGGCAGTCCGCGCCGTGGCCCGAATGCTCATACCTTCAACGTAACTATTCAGGTTCTTGCCTGGTCGACAATGTTGATTCGTCGGGGGAGTGGTTCTCGTATGGCGGACTTGTGAATTTTCAACCTGTTGAAAACGCGTGGTTTTCTGAATCCTGATGGCGTGCGTTTTGATGATGTGGCGGAATCCTGGGAAAAATCGTGGGATTTGACCCGATCGGGGTGGAGTCGTTGGGTCTGTCTGCCAGATAGGGTCGCGTGTTCCGAGATAAAAACTCTCCATGATGGAGACCACTGAGACGGAACACTCTGATGACTTATCTACACTCTGACATCTCTGTTGCCAGGACCGATCTGGACATGGCGCAGGCGCGACAGCGGATCGCGGACACCCTGCAGGCCGCGGTGGCGCAGTTGCAGGACACGGGTCTTGTGGAGGATCTGGCGCGCCTGTTTCGGGAGGACCCGCATCAGGCGGAGATCGATCTGCGCGATGCGGTCGCGGGTTTGGCCCGTGGGTTGTTGGGTCAGGCTTTTGCGGCGTTGGATGATCATGGGGACCGGTTGCAGATTGACGGGAAGAGCACTCGTCAGGTGGCGGCCTCGCCGGGCCAGGCGACAACCCTGTTCGGGACCGTGACCTTTCCGCGGGCGCGGTCTCGCCCGTCTGGTCCCGGACCCTCCGTGGTGCCAGTCGCGCAGGTTTTGGGTCTGACCACGGGTGGGATGACACCTGCGGCCGCCGGTCTCTCGGCGGCGATCATGGCGAGCCTGCCGGCACGGGATGCCGCGGATCTCTGGCAGCGGATCTGTGGGGCGGGCCCCGCGACCAGCAGTTTGATCCGGCTGACGGCCGAGGTGGGGCCGGAGTTTGAGGATCAGGCCGATGACCGACTGGAAGAGATGCGGGGTGATGAGAGCCGGCATGATGAAGCCGTCGCCCTGCGGGTCTCACTGGATGGAACGATGCTGCGGATGCATGAAGACGCGTGGAATGGACAGGTCACGGACCCGGGCTGGCGTGAGGCCGCCTGCGGCGTTGTGGCCCAACGGGGCAGCGAGGGGACGATGCTGACACAGCGCACTTTTGCGCGTCTTCCGGAATCGGGCCAGACCTGTCTGAAACGCCAGATCAGCCAGGAGGTGTGGCACTGGGTGCAGCAGGCGGGCGCGCAGAACAGAGAATTGAAGAGTGTCGCTATCGCCGCTGGGGCCCGGGACAACGGGACCTGTCTGGAGAGTTTGACCCCGGATATCCGGCTCATCGATGTCGGGCAGGCCGGCCCCTCTCTCAAGGCCGCGGCCGATGCCGCTGATGGGGCCGAGAGTGCCAAGGGCACGGCGGGGTTCGAGACACACAAGGCCATCCTGACAGACGATCCCCAAGGCGTGGGCCCGGTGATTGATGCATTGCGATCTCTCCAGCGGAAAAGCCCCGGGGCTGGCGAGATCATCACCGCCATTGTGTCTGTCCGCAGTCACCGCCAGCGGATGCGTGATCGGGAGGCCCGCGATGCCGGCTCTCCCATCGGCAGCGGCGCTGTCGAGGCGGCGAACACAATGATCGTCAACACCCGGCTCAAGCGCAGCGGCCAGAGATGGGGCCGTGCCGGTGGCTAGGGTGGTCTCACTGTCCGGGCCCGGCTCACATCGGGACGCTTTGACAACGTGTGGGCCCAACGGACCCACAAACGGCAACACGCCCACCTCTCGGCCAACGACAATCGCACACCCCTCGCCAGGGCCGCCTGATTCGCCAGATGAAACCGATCAGGAATCAACCCCGGTCCAAACCCAGCCATAGGGGAATCACTCCCGAGCAGGGACAGAGGTTTGCACTCGTCGTAGGATTTCTGTTAGGGTGTTGTTATGAGTTGCCTGTGTGGGCATCTGTCATGGTAAGGGGGTTGGATTTGCTGTGAGTGAAGCCGCGGCGTTTGTGGCTTTCGACCGGGTTCAGAAGTCTTATGACGGCAAGATGACATGTCTGATGATGTTGGCGGGTCTGGGAAGGCGAGGCATGGTGGGATCACGCTCAATGGTCAGCCGATCAATCATATTCCGCCACACTGACGGGGGATTGGCATGGCGTTTCAGAATTATGCGTTGTTTCCGCAAATGACTGTGGCGAAAAATTTGTCTTTTCCGTCGGAGGTACGGGGATTCGGCTGGCGTGCGGAAGATTGTCGGGCTTTTGTACCGGACTCGTCGTGAGATCGGTCGACAGTTTTTGAGAGCAATTCAGAGATCAACAGCAGATAGAGAAAAGGAGTTGATGATGTTGACAACACGGTTTGCGTTGGCTGGTGCTGGTCTGGCCTGTCTGATGGGTCCTTTGGGGGCGACTGCGGATGGGCATCTGGCGGATTCCCTCACGGTGGTTTCCTGGGGCGGGGCGTATCAGGCCAGTCAGGTCAAGGCGTATGCCAATCCGTATGCGGAGAGGCATGGCGTTGAGTTTATCTGGGAGGAGAGCAGCAACGAGGCGACGGCGCGGTTGCGCGCCATGGACGAGGCCAATAATGTGACGTGGGATGTGGTGGATGTGGTGCCAGCCGATGCCATTCGTTTGTGTGATGAGGGGTTGATTGAGGTGATTGATCACAATGCCTTGCTGGCTCCGGCCCCGGACGGGACGTTGCCCACGGAGGATTTTGGTGATCTGATTGTGTCGGAGTGTTTTATTCCCCAGATCGTGTATTCGACGACCTTTGGGTATCGTACCGATCAGGTTCCCGCCGGTGTGGCCCTGCCCACCGGGGCGTGCGATGTGTTTGATCTGGCCACGTATCCGGGCAAGCGTGCGCTCGAGAAGCGGCCGATTGCCAATATGGAATGGGCCCTGCTCTGTGATGGGGTGGCTTATGCGGATGTCTATGATGTTCTGGAGACCGAAGCGGGGATCCAGCGGGCCTTTGCCAAGCTGGACACCATCAAGGACGACACGATCTGGTGGTCGGCGGGTGCGGATACCCCGCAATGGCTGGCCGATGGCGAGATTTTCATGGGTTCCACCTATAATGGGCGTCTGTTCTCGTTGATTGAGGAGCAGAATCAGCCGGTGGGCATGGCCTGGGACTGGCAGATGTTTGACCTTGATGGGTGGGTGATTCCCGCAGGCCTGCCGGAGGATCGTCGGGCGCGGGCGTTGGATTTCGTGCATTTTGCGACGGACACGCAGCGCCTTGCCGACCAATCCCGGTATATTTCGTATGGTCCGGCGCGCGAATCCTCGGCTGCCCTGGTGTCCACGCATGCCGAACTCGGCATTGACATGGCGCCCCATATGCCCACGGATCCGAACAATGCCGAGAATACGTTCCTCTTCAATTATGTGTGGTGGGCGGATTATCGTGACGATCTGGATGCCCGGTTTCAAGCGTGGCTGGCCAAATAAACCGGAACACAGTCGGACAGGTCTTGCGGGACCTGTCCGAACCATCCTCAAGCCCCGCACAACCCCGCCGCAACAAGACACACCCTTGTGTGATCCAAGTGAATTTTGTTGGCCTGTGCCCGCGCCTGAGAATCCGCGGGCCCCTCTATTCCAGTGACCGCCTTTCGTGTTCACCGGCAACAGAGGGTGGTGGTTTAACCCTGACATCGGCCCATTGCGGATCACTCTGAGCCCCCTCGCTGTCAGCATTCTGGAATACTGACGGCCAGACCGCCGCGCGCTGTCTCCTTGTATTTTTCGTGCATGTCGATCCCGGTGCGCCGCATTGTGTCGATACAGGCGTCAAGCGGGATGACATGTTGTCCATCACCGCGGAGTGCGAGCGAGGCTGCTGATACAGCCTTGATCGCGCCCAGACCGTTGCGCTCTATACAGGGAATCTGGACCAGACCGCCCACCGGATCGCATGTCATACCCAGATGATGCTCAAGCGCAATTTCGGCGGCATTCTCCACTTGGCGCGGCGTCCCGTCGAGTATCTGGCACAGCCCGGCTGCCGCCATGGCCGCGGCGGACCCCACTTCGGCCTGACAGCCGCAATCCGCGCCGGAGATAGAGGCATTTGTCTTGATAATTCCGCCGATGGCCGCGGCGGCGAATAAAAAGTCGTCGACTTTTTCTTCAGTGGCGGCCGGAACATGGTCAAGATAATATCTGATCGTTGCCGGAACGATCCCGGCTGCCCCATTGGTTGGCGCGGTCACGATCTGTCCGGCACTGGCATTTTCCTCATTGACGGCCATGGCATAAACCGAGATCCAGTCATTGATCACATGCGGTGGCACGCTGTTGGCCTGTCGCTCTGCAAGCAGCGCGCGGTAGATTTCTGGCGCCCGCCGTTTGACACGCAGTCCGCCGGGCAGCGTTCCTTCGGTACGCAATCCGCGCGCAATGCTGTCTTTCATCACCGCCCAGATTCTAGCAAGGCTCGTCTCGATTTCGGATTGCGGCCGCAATGCCCGTTCATTTTCACTCATGATGCCGGGTATCCCGCGGTGATGTTCACTCGCCGCCTTAACGAGATCATCGGCTGTCGAAAAAGGGTGGGGCACGGAATCATGCTGTTCACGAAAGGATTGATTGGCCAGTTGCGCGGCCGTGACGACCGTGCCGCCGCCGATGGAATAGTAGGTCTCGGAGAACATTGTCTCTCTGGACGCCGTTAATGCCGTCAGGGTCATGCCATTGGCATGTCCGGGCAGTCTGCGTTTTCGATCAAATATGAGATCGGTGGCCGGATCGAACGCCACGCAGGGAAAGTCTGGCGGACAAATCTCCTGGCGGGTCGAAATTTTGGCCATGATTCTGTCTGCCCGCTTCGCATCGAAACGTGCTGGGTGGCAACCGGATAGACCGAGAATGACCGCCCGGTCCGTGGCATGACCACGACCTGTGAAGGCAAGGGAACCATGCAGGGACACACGGATTCGAGTCGGATTCATCCGGGCCTGCCGCAGCCCTTCGACGAAACGGGAAGCCGCAACCATGGGTCCAACGGTATGCGAACTTGACGGACCAATGCCGATCCTGAACATATCGAAGAGGCTGATATAGGCCATCGGCAATTCCCTCGGCAATCCAGCTGCGCACCGCAAGGCGGCGGGGGACGAAATGGGGTCTGCTGGACCGGTTCCGGCAGAATGGGCCACTCGTTATGGATGCCATATCCCTATCCCTGATCGGGAAGGTAAGGCGCGGCGAATCACCTCAGACCGCCACTTTACGCTTATACGTCTGTTACCATCCCAGTCCAAACGAGCCCGAAGCCCCCATTGTTTGCGGTACTCTCGCACGTCATCGGACGGTGTTTCTCGCCACTAGCTCACTATTATCCAAAATAAGGGATTTATATACTTAACTCCGCGAACGACTACATATTCTATTATCAATCCCTCATAATCACTACTTATAGTATGATGGATCGTCAGGTATATAATTCACCAAAATAACGACATCGGCATCCTGAGGCAATTCAGATTTATCAATGGGGAGTGATTCCCCTCTGGCTGGGTTTGGACCCTGCTTGATTCCTGATGGGTTGCTTTCGGCGAATCATCAGGCGACTTTGGCGAGAGGCGTGAGATTGTCGTTGGCCGCGGCGGGACAGGCGCTGGCGTGGCGCCGTCTGTGGACCAGTTGGGCCCAGACGTTGTCAAAGCGTCCCGATGTGAGCCGGGCCCGGACAGTGAGAACACCCTGGCCATCGGCACGCCCCCAGCGCTGGCCGCTGCGCTTGAGCCGGGTGTTGACGATCATTGTGTGCGCCGCCTCCTTGGGGTCGCTGCCGATGGGAGAGCCGGCATCGCGGGCCTCCCGATCACGCATCCGCTGGCGGTGGCTGCGGACAGACCCAATGGCGGTGGTGATCTCGCCGGCCCCGGGGCTTTTTCTCTGGAGAGACCGCAATGCATCGATCACCGGGCCCACGCAATGGGGATCATCTGTCAGGATGGCCTTGTCTGTATCGAACCACGCCGTGCTCCTAGCACTCTCGGCCCCGGCTGCGGCCTTGAGAGATGGGCAGGCCGGCCAGACATCGATGAGCCGGATGTCCGGGGTCAAACTTTCCAGACAAGTCCCGTTGTCCCGGGCCCCATAGGCGATGGCGACAATCTTCAACTCTCGATCCGCCGCGCCCGACTGCGGCCTCCAGTGCCACACCTCCTGACTGATCGGCGTTTCAGACAGATCTTTCCCGGTTCGGGAAGCCGGGCAAAAGTACCTGTGTCAGCATCGCCCCATGGCTGCCCTGTTGGGCCACAACGCCGCAGGTCCTCACCCGTCGCCCCCGCGCAAGTCTCGGAAAGCGCTGCTGAAAAAGCACGGACACAACACACCCCCGATGGACTGCCCGTTCACAGCATGACGACGCTCCTCGCCGCACTGACGCTGAATACGGTGGTCATCGCCGAATGCCCCGAGACACCCTTCCAGTTGTGCGCCAAACCCACACCCCTCCAAAAACGGGCCATCGAACTGCTCAATATCGACCCCACCAAAACTGTTCCCAATCCCAAGACACGTTAATCAAAGGCGAATCGACCCCCTCACCCTTGCCATGTCAGGACAATCTCGCTTTACGGAAAAATGAAGTTCAGGCCAAGGCCCGTTAGTGGCAGATTCGCAACGGCCTCACACTCATATGTTTCCGGCCGAAGGCGACACGGCGGGATATCCGACCCCGCCCTGAAACCTTCTGTGAATCAGTAATCAATATAGGGGTGGGGCGGTTGTTGGGGTCAATCAGCTTCTGGGGAGCAGGTTATCAGGGTCGTAAAGCCCTTTGCAACCCACTGCCGTAACCCGCGCTGGATATGTTTCGCCAAAATATTCAATCAAAAGTTCACGGCCGTCTTCAGCATAAGCAGCAGGCAAATAACCCATCACAATATTGTTGCCGACTGAGGGGCCAAAAGCAATACTGGTCGAATAGGACCGCCGTCCAAGACTGTCCGCGAGAACCTTTTGGGTTCCAGGGTCCAGAATCGGACAGGCCCCAATCGGATAGCGCGCCACCCCTTTGGCATCAGTATTGTCAGTGATCACCAAGGTTGAGAGGTAGGCGATTTGCTGTGGGCGCTGGCTTTGCTCTGACAAGGCGCTTTTACCAAGAAATTCAGCATCCTTGATACGGGGGCGAGCAAGTCCGGCCTCAAATAAATTGTATTCGGTCAACAAATCAGCATTCTGGAGCCGGAAACCCTTCTCAAGACGACGGCTGTTGGCGTAAGTCTCAATACCAACCGGTATTGCACCTGTGTCAAAGATGAGATCCCACAATGACAAACCATAGCTGAACGGGACATGCAGTTCCCAGCCTTGCTCACCCACAAAGGAAATCCGGAAGGCATGGACCGGAATACCTCGCACAGCGATGTGTCTGGCGGTGGCAAAGGCAAAATTCTCGTTCTCCAGCGCATCAGGATCGTCGGCAACAGATTGCAGAATATTTCGGGCCTCGGGTCCCCATAAGCCCAGACAGGCCAGATGATCGCTGCGATCTTCGATACGGACGTCCAGATTCAGATCTGCCGCCGTCCGCGTCATCCAGATATAGTCCCGATGACCGGCATCGGCACCGTCAATGACCCGATAGTCATCCTCTCCTAGGCGCAACACGGTCAGATCGGCGCGAATACCGCCGCGCTGATCAAGAAAATGTGTATAGATGCCTTTACCAACCGGAGTCGTGCCTCCCACCTTGGCGACACACAGATATTCCATCAGCCTTTCAGCGTCTTTGCCGGAAATGTCGTAGATCGCAAAATGCGAGAGATTAATCATGCCCGCATGATCCGACATTGCAAGATGCTCAGCATTAGAGACACGCCAGAAATGACGGCTGTCCCATTCGTTCTGCCGCACTGGGACCCGGTCGCTATACTTCTCGATCAAGTGATCGTTGGCGGCATAACCATGCGCCCGTTCCCAGCCTGCGACCTCCATAAAATACCCACCAAGTTCCTGCTCTCTGGACCAAAAGGGGCTACGGCGGAGCTGTCGCCCCTTGGTGTAAGGCTCGCGGTCATGGACTGCCGGATTGTAGATCTTCAGGGCTGATTCATAACAACGGTTATGGATATATGACCGGGTTTTTTGCATCGGATAGAAGCGGGCAATATCGATATTGTGAATGTCAATATCTGTGACACCATCGGTTAGCAGGTCGGCGACAATCTTGCCGATTCCTGGTCCATCCTTGACCCATATGGCCTCAGCGTACCAGATCCCGCGGGTGTGCGGCGATTCACCGACAACCGATCCGGCGTCAGTTGTAACCTGCAGCAGGCCATTGAACGAGTGGCGGCTGTCAAAGCCAAGTTCGGCGAGGATCGGAGTGATTTCCATGGCCCGTTCAAGGGGGCCAATGACCTGTTCTACGTCGAGGTCTCGCTGCGAAGGGGAGAGTCGTGCCTCCTCTTTCTCTAGCAGGTCGTGGGGATGCACAAGGCGCGGTTCTGTCTCCTCGTAGTATCCCCACTCAATTTGTCCCCCCTCAGTTGTAAGGGGGTCTCCGGTGTCCCTGAGATAGGCCGAATTGCCCTGATCGCGAAGCAACGGAAAACCGATCTCTTTGCCCGTCCCCTCTAGTTCCCGATAAGGCCCAAAAAAACACAGCGGATGATCAACCGGCATCATGGGCAAATCCTCACCGGCCATTTGGGCAATTATCCGTCCCCAGAGACCAGCACAGACCACCACATGATCGGTACGAATGTAACCCTTGGCGGTGTGCACACCCAGAATTCTATCATTGTCGATCTCGAGACCGGTCGCTGGATTGTTGGGAAATATCTTGAGTTTGCCGGTGGCCACCGCCCGTTCAACAATCTCGCTAACAACCGTTTGCGAACGTGGGACCACGAGTCCGGCATCGGGATCCCACATGGCCCCTTGAATCATCCCTTCTTCCAGCAAAGGAAATTTCTGCTTGGCGGTTTTTGCGTCGATCATCTCGACACGTGTGCCAAAGCATTTGCCCGCCCCGATTTTTCTTTTTAGTTCTTCCATGCGTTCTGGGTCGTCGTGTCGGGCGACTTCAAGCCCGCCGACACGTGCATAGTGCCCCAGTTTTTCGTAGAATTCGACGCTGTACCGCGTGGTCCAACAACTGGTTCGGTCCTGCGCAGTCATGAAGCAGAAGTCCGAGGCATGCGAGGTGGAACCAATATCGGTCGGGATCGCGGATTTGTCGATACCGACGATATTTGTCCAGCCTTTTTCGACCAAGTGATAGGCGACCGAGGCCCCGACGATTCCACCCTGTCCAATGATCACGATATCGGCTTTGGAGGGCAATTCTGCCATAACTCATTTCCCAGTGTAGCTGATCTGTTCAGATCTCTCTTGGCACATTTGTTTGGGATTGGGTAGATTTGACAGTTCGAACAGCCATTCCCGTTCATTCCGGGTTCAATCCGTTGGGTGCAACCATTTGGCGGATCTTTTGGGTCCGGCAAATGGGTTGAAACCGGAATGAGCGGGAATTACTGTGGGGAAAAGTTCGTCTTGAAACTGGCACCAGAGATCTGATACCGTCGAACCCAAGGGCATGGAACTGTCTCCTAAGTCTGTCGTTGTTGACAGATTTCAACAGACCAGAGAGACAGTTCTATCTCTAGTATCCCACTTTCATTGAATTGATGCCATGTCACTGTGGGTGACATTGTCTTCCTGTTTGCGGTTTTTGTCGAGACAGGGGGTGGCCACACAGATCAATTCCCCGTTGTGGCCTGAGCAGGGGCCGCGAGTGTGTTCGCTGGGTGGCGGCACGCATTGCGGGGGCAGACTGAGGTGACGAGCGATGACATCAGACGGACGGAAAATCTATCACGTGACGTTGGACGCGGATGAGCGTCATCAGTTGCCGGCTCTTGTGGACAGAGGTCAGGGCTCCAAGGAGCGCCGCAAGCGGGCCCACATCCTTGTGTTGGCGGACCCGGATCGTGCGGGTGGGGGCCGCCGGGATGCGGACATTGCTGATGTGTTGGGTGTGGGCACGGCGACGGTGGAGCGGGTGCGCAAGCCATGTGTGATGGACGGTGTTGAGGCGGCCCTGGAGCGCAAGGTTCAGGTGAACCGCAAGCCGCGTCTGCTGGATGGTGCGGGCGAGGCGAAGCTGACGATGCTGGCCTGTTCGGAACCCCCTGCGGGGCAGGCCCAGTGGACGTTGCAACGGCTGGCCGACAGGCGGGTGGAATGGAACATTGTGGAGACGATCTCCCGATCGACAGTCCAGAAAACTCTCAAAAAAACGAGATCAAGCCCGGGTGAAATCAGTGTTGGTGCATTCCGCCCCGGGGGAATGCGGAATTTGTCTGTGCGATGGAAGATGTCCTGGACACAACCAGCCGAGACTTTGCCAGTGATGAAGTTCGGGTCTGCCTGGATGAAACCTCCAGGCAACAAACGAAAGAAACCCGGACACCGCTGCCGACACGCCCCGGGCACCCCGCTGGGTATGACTGCGAAGACACCCGCAACGGCACCGCCAATCTCTTCATGATCACCGCACCCCTCGAGGGATGGCGCCCTGTCAAGGTCACCGACCGCCGCACCCGCAAAGACTTCGCCGACGTCCTGAAAGATCTGGCGGACAGTCACTTCCCCGGCAAAAAGATCGTCCTGGTGATGGACAATCTGAACACCCACACACTCTCAACACTCTATGATACGTTCGCGCCGGCCAAGGCGGCACGCCTGGCCAAGCGGTTTGACATCCATCACACGCCCCAACACGGATCCTGGCTGAATATCGCCGAAATCGAGATCAATGTGCGGGTGCGCCAATGCCGCGCCCGCCGCATTCCCGACCGCGAGACCAGGGTCCGCGAAGTCGCTGCCTGGCAGACACACCGCAACGCCGACAAACGACCCGTCAACTGGCGATTCACAACAGACAACGCCCGCATCAAACTCAAATCCCTATATCCATCAATTCAATGAGTATGGGATACTAGAGTTCAATTCAAAAAAGACCGCCGAAAGGCCAAAAAACCCGTGGCTTTCACAAGTTTTACAAGAGGTTCTTTCCAGAAAAAATCGGACGGGCACCCCCAAAAAGAGAGCCAAAAGGCCCGCCCAAAAGATACAGGGGGGTTGACAGACACGAGTTAGGCTTATTGCGAGCACATAAGAGGAGACAGCATGTTAAAGGCGTAATTGACTCCGTCCTTGCAATCATTGATACGAGAATTATACCATGATTTCATTCTACCAATTTCCCGTTCAATTTCCTGTGTTTGTGACAAAATTTGGGTATCACGGATCATTGGACAAATGATCGGATCGGTGCATGTCTTGTCGAATTCTGTGCCGAGATTTTTCTTACGGTCATTTAGGCGTTTTTCAACTTTAACAATCAATGCTTCTCCTTTTTCAGAGCACTGTTTTAAGAGTGTGTCTCTCTGTGTACGTAGAGCAGAGACACTCTCAGAAGTATCAGAAAAAGATCCAACTGTATCACTCTCAACCCATGTTCGATTGGCATCCGACCACTCACCGAGCGGGAATTCACCAAGCGGTAGAGAATTGAAGCAAGATGATGCATGGGCGGCAGTGGTAATAAGTGTGGCAAGGGTTATCGCGATCAAAGTCTTCATCTCTTGTATTCCTTTTTGAAAAGTCTGCCTGTGATCTATCAGGGGATGTCCCGCTCTCTGTTGAAACTCGTCTGAGCGGCACTGCTGGTCACGATGATTATGCGGCTTCTTGGAGCGTGTCAACCATTTGTAACTGCTCACGACATATGAGACGCGGGCTTCTCATGGGTTTGCAGCGATTCGCCGTGATTCGCGATCTTTGTTTGGCGTCTGATCATCACGTGCGTCATGGGGTCTCCATCCGTTGTCCGGGTCGAGATATGTGTCGATCCGGGGGTTGCTTTCGGTGATCGGGGTGGCGGTGTCCTGCACAGTGTCGAATGCGTGTCTCCCTGTGGCGGGCATCCTACAGGCAGCCCCGTTCATTTTCGCCCCTTTGGGTGGCCGCACGGCCAGCGTGATGCCTGTGGCCGGGCACGCTGCCTCATTGTGGCCCTGAACGCGGAGCCGCCGTCGATCGGGATGGCGGAGATGGGGAACAGGCGCATGGGCGCCCCGTGTGTCGGATGGGCGTGCAGCGCGGCTGGCGGTGGCGTGGGTGGCGGTGCGCGTGTCGACCGGGACCGCGTCGCCGGGTGCCCGGGCTTTCAGGGCCCCGGAGATGCGCACCGCATCCGGTCTCCGGGTCCGCCGTTTCGTTTTGCTATCATGCGTGAAAGCACTGACCGGGGCGATCTGCTGGCGTGCGACCCTGTCAGCGATCACACGCCCGACTGTGGCCGCCGCGATCTGGTGTCCGTCCCGGCGCTGGACGCCGCTGTTGGCCCGCACCAGCAGCTCCTGGCCGGCCCTGTCGGCATGGGCGAGGAGCTGCCAGACGTCGCCCTCGCGGTCACAGACATTGATTACACGGGTCCGCGGGCAAGCCCGGGCCAGCTCCTGCGCGCGTGTGAGCCCCTGCACCCAGCGGGCACTGTCCTTGCCTGCGGCCTGGCGGAAGTCGGCCTTGGCCATGAAGAGGCCGAGGGGCCGTCCGACGGCATTCACGGTGATTCCGACATGGGCCAGAAGGCCCCGGGTGCCCCGGCCACCCCCGCCGAGATCATCCCGATCGGACGTCGCCGCCAACCCCTCATCATTGAGTGTCGTGGTGTCCTGGATCGCCAGCACCAGCGGCTCCGCACCGCAGCGCTCCACCGTCTGTTCCACATGCGAATCCAGGATATGGTCCATCGTCACGCCCGCATTCGAGAGCAGCCGGTAGGCGCCTGTCTGCGCGGCGCGGCCGGGGAAGATCACCGGCAGGCTGGCCCCGAGACTGTGCATCCAGGCGGCCCCCATCTGCATGATGCGCCGCCGCACCCGGCCATCGGGATGCGGGCTCCGACCATACTCCCGTTCCGCCCAGCTGTCACCCCCGCCGCCTCTGCTGATATCTGTTGCATTCCAATCTGCATAATGCGGAACAGTCTGACATGAAAATGATCAAGACATAAGTGTGCGGAATTGATAGGCCTCGGCTCAGGCCACAACGGGGAATTGATCTTTGTTGCCACCCCCTGTATCGACAAAAACCACAGACGGAAAGACAAGACACCCCACAGTGACATGACATCAATTCAATGAAAGTGGGATAATAGGTGAAGCTGTTTACAGCCATCCAATCATCGCAAACAATTTCACAGATTTCACCGTGACAAGGTGTCAAACGATGCCATGAATTGTTTGTGTTGATTTTTTCAATACGAACGAATTAAGGTCCGTTGACAATTGCCTTGCGTCTTGAGTTCTTGTCGTGTATTTTTGCCGGCATTGCACGCCGAAAAAGGCGGCACGAGCAGACGAGGTGGGTGACAAGAAGAATGCAGATCGCACAGTTTTGACAGATGAGATGTGGGCGCGGGTGGCCCCGCTGTGTCCGGGCCAGGTGACCGACCCGGGGTGCACGGCGGTGGACAATCGTCTTTGTCTGGAAGGGGTTCTCTGGCGGTTCCGGACAGGAACCCCCTGGCGTGATCTCCCGCCGCATTTTGGGCGGTGGACCCGTGTCTTCAAACGGTTCCGGCGTTGGGCCCAAGCGGATCTTTTTGAACGTCTTGTCCATGCGTGATCCGGTGATCTGGATCTGTCGATGGTGTCTGTGGATGGCACGATCATGCCAGCGCATCGATGGGCCTCCGGGGCCAAAAAGGGGGATCAGAATCGGAAGGAGTCGGTCGCTCGAAAGGGGGATTGACCAGCAAGGTCGTGGCTCTCACCGATGCTGTCGGACATCTGATCCGGTTTGTGGTTCTGCCGGGTCAGACTCATGATCTCAAGGCTGTGCCTGAACTCCTGGACGACCTCACCTGTGAGATGTTGATTGGCGACAAGGCCTTTGACGCGGATGGGGTGCTGGACACAGGGGCGGAACGCGAGACGACAAGACCCACGCAAGCTTCGCAGCCGGGATTGACCTGATGGCGGGCGTGGTGGCCGCACGATCATTGTCAACGGGTCTTAGTCACAACTTGTTGTATCATTGTCGATGATCTCGAAAAAAGCATAACCGAAGGGGTTGGACATCGAGGCGATGATCCTGTTCATATATCTACTGTCTTTACATTCGTCGTTTTTGGGCTGAACATATACCTTGACCTTCTGAGTCTTGGCCTGCATTTTATCGAATTTGGCGCAGACAGGCTGTTCATTTTCAATTATTCTTGGGACCGGATTGGCAGACGTATTTGTCATTACAAGCATTTCGCCAGCGGTCTGATCCACTTGAAAGCAGAATTCAAGGTCGTAATAGACCGACGTGAATATCGTATCCCTCACAAAAGTGTCGGGTTCTATCCATGGTCTTGGCTCGCCTAAACCTGTTGGTTTCTCTCTCTTGAGTGGAAATGCGCACGTTCCCTTCAGCTCAAATTGAAACCATTGATCCATCAAGCCCGCGCCTTCGTTTATTGTCTGCCTGAGTGATCCAGCGGGATTAGCGGTGGTAGCCGCCGACATCTTGATGTTTTGCCAACCGCAATAGTTCTCTGCAGTTGCCGGCGACGCCACTACTGCAAGCGCAAGCAGTAACAGGGTTGCTAATCTCATGATGAGAGGCGAGTTATGTAATTTGTTCATTTTTCTCTCTGAAAATATACTTTCGGTCATTATACCCAATTTTGCCCCTAAAAATACGTTAATTTTCTAATTTCGCAATAACCATTATTCAGGTGCAGCAATTCCCGCTCATTCCGGGTTCAGCCCAGCGCATCCGGGCGGCGGAATCGGCGCGGGGTGATAAGATGTTCATGTGGGGATGGACTTTGAAAATGACGTTGGCGTGAGGGGGCTCACAGGCGGGGATGAGGGTTCAGGCAGAATGTCGGCGAGCGCCGGGCGTTGCCGGGTCTCAGTCAGTCCACGCCAGACAACCTCCCAGCTGGGGATCTGATCACGCAGCAGCTGGGAGGTTATGGCCCGCCACAGAGTGGGTTTTGTGTCTTGGCTGCGTGGGCGCGTTGGCCTGCGGGGCCACGGATCTGGAGACCCGGGTCGATGTGATTAACACCGCATCATGAAATGGGGGAGAACAGGGGCGCGGGTCTTGTGGCCGTGTCCACAATGATGGGCGAACGCGCGGCTGGCGGTGGCGTGGGTGGCGGCCCTGGTGGATCCCCATTGTGAATGACGGTCCATCGCGGTGACATGTTGGACAGTCCGGCCGGGGCAGAGGGCAGCGGTGCGCGTGTCGACCTGGACCGCGTCGCCGGGTGCCCGGGCTTTCAGGGCCCCAGAGATGCGCACCGCATCCGGTCTCCGGGTCCGCCGTTTCGTCTGGCGATCAGGGGTGAAAGCGCTGACCGGGGCGATCGGCTGGCGTGCGACCCTGTCAGCGATCATTTGCCCGACCGTGGCCGCAGAGATCTGATGTCCGGTACGGGCCGCTACCGGCATCCCCACTTATTCAGCCAATTGGTGTTGTCCTGTGTGGAGGTCCACCGGGGCAGGGTGGTCTTGCGCCCGCACCAGCAGTTGCGGACATCCTGAAGGGTGAGGGGGCTGATCGAGAAGCACCCGCTGTTCTGGTGCTGAGTTCCCGGGGCGACCGTCATGGTGTAGGTGCCGCCGGTCATAAAGCAGAACCGTTGTATGGGGCTTACCTCACCAAACCCATTCGCAGTTGTATAGATGACGGCAGCATAGGGAGTCTTGGGGGACAGGCCGGTAAAGGTAAAGTTGAACGGTTGGGTAAGACGCTGATACCCACTTCGATACGTTGCGATTATCTGCGCATCGCCCACCGCCGTTCCCATCGCAGTGTAATAGACCTTCACATAGGTCGGAAAACCGGACGGTGCGCCATCACCGGCCCGAGCCGTCAACCAATTGTACATGTTGGTTGATTCAGCGCGTACGACGGCCTGTGACTGCGTGAAACTGTTGAGGCTTGTAAAACTGAGGCCACTCGGCTTCACTTCTGACGTCGTTCCTGCACACGCGGTCGGGCCTGTTCGCCCGTTGCTGGTGACGGTCGTCTGCGCTGCGACCGGCACCCGGCGGGCCAAAATCCGCGACATTCCGCCACACCTTGGGCCGCCGGAACCGCGATAATTGTGCAAGAGGCTCATTATCCTGCAAAAAATGCACAAGGTCACCTGCGCCGTGCGGGAACATGTCAACACAGGGAGGATCCTGTGAAACGCATAATACGTAGATTATGAAAATGAAACTGTGGTATCAGGCGATGATTGGCGATTGCCAGTGATTCGTCACTGATCGGTTCGACACGTTGCATCTGTCCCTAGCCCATGAAGAATTCATATCTTCAAGGAGACCTTCTGATGATACAGCCATTCAGCGCATTCCTATCTGTCCTGGTTCTGACCCTGGCCCCCGGGGCGTCCTGCGGGATATGGCAAAGCAGGATCAGGACGTCATCATGGCCGAGGCGGCACCGGGAATGATCGGCGGTTATGGCCATTTCCGAATCTGTCTGGACGATATGCAGCGTCTGGTCGAAAAGGGGGATCTGGAAGTCAGCTACCCGATCGCCTGTACACTTCGACAACGCAATGACCCCTGCCCCGGGTTCGGCCCTGTTCTGGAATGACCTCCTGGTGGTACGGTTGTGTTCCATCTTAGAGTTGGGATCGGGTTGGTGCTGCTGGGACTCTCTCTCGCGGGTTGCGGGGCACCGGAAAGTATCACCCGGGGTTTGTCGTCCCTGGTCTCATCCGTTCCGGGAACGGATGCCCCCGCCCCGGACAAAGATTCGGCACCGTCACCGTGGCCACCGGACGACGGGACGGTGTGCCCTGCAGAATATGCAACGGACCCTAATGGCGACTGCGCGATGACGCTGGAGGCCGCGATTCAACTCTCCCTGGAACGTAATGTCGATCTTTACAATCGGCGCCAGACTCGCAAGGAGGAAAAACTGCAGTTTGCAATTGATGAGAATCCCTGGCGCCCAGAATTTTCCGCCAGTGCCACTACAAATGCCAATCGCGATAACGTCACCGGCAGTCTGAACCTGACCACCAGTCTCAAGGTGCCCTCGGGGGGCACGGCGTCGCTCGCCCTGAGGCAGCCGTTGTATGGGGATGATGGAGAATCCCAGAGCCTGACTTTCAGTCAACCGCTGTTTCAGCGCCCGTCCAACGCTCCTTTGCCCGACGATCAGGAAAAAATCAAAGCGTTCGAAGATCTTGATCTCCCCGATGCCGAGTTCGCGCGGGATGTGATCCTGAAACGCTTGGAGGAACAGAAGAAGAACTTGGATTTTCGTAAATACGTGGCGGATCTGGTGAACAAGGTCATCGCGGCCTATCGTGGCCTCAACGGAGCAATTCGTCAGGTGGAAATCAGCGCGGAATCCCTGGAACGAGCCCGGGAACAACGTACCAGAACGCAGGCACTGATCCAGGCCGGGCGGGTGGCGGCGCGCGAGGCAGGCCGGGCGGATTCGGCGATTGCCAATGCGGAACTCGCGCTCGAGCGTGCCCGCACCGCCGAGGACCGGGCTCAGACCACGCTGAGCGACCTTTTGGAACTTGATGACACTCTGCGGATTCGCCCCCTGAACGTGCTACAGTCTGCCAGCGACTCGGCAACTCTACCACTTGATATGGAGACGCCTGATCTGGAGGATATCCTGCCCCGCCGCACTGATTATCTGAGCGCGGTAATCGCTACGACGCAGGCTGAGGAGACTTTGGCAAAGTTAGAGAACGATCTCCTGCCGGATGTCAATCTTACGTTCACGGTTCCGTTTAACGGTTTGGATAAGAAACCAAGCCTTGGAATCGGGGCGACGTTTCCCCTCAGCAACCGGCGCCAGCGCGAACTCGATCTTCTGAAAGCACGCAATGGGCTGGCCCAGGCGGAACGGACCCTGGTCAAGACGCGCACACAGATCGGGCGGGATCTGCGCCAGGCGGTGAATGATGTCGCGATGAATCGCCGGCTCACAGAACTTGCCCAGGCGGCGCGAGAATTGGCGGCGAACAATCTCGAGATTGAAGAGTTCAAGTTTGCGCAGGGCCTCTCCTCAGCGACTGATCTGGCGCAGGCCGAGCAAGAACTGGCCCGCGCCGAAGAATCCGAAAAAGATGCAGTTGTGGCCACGCTCAACGCCTTGGATAGGCTGGACACGACGACTGGGCGCACCCTGGAGCGCTGGGGAATTGCGGTGGAGGAACTGGAACCATGAGTGGGCGGCCATGACGAATTCGGCACCGGATCTGTGGCAGACACTGCTCGACAATCTGTCGGATGGGGTTCTGGTCATTGATTTCGACGGGTCCATCCGCCTCGCCAATCCGGCTGTCTGCCGGATGTTCAGTCTCAATGAGGACGGCTGGGCGGGGCAGGATTTCGGATCCCTGTTTGTCCTCGCGGAAGGTCTGGACGAATTTACCGCGGCCGTTCTGGATGCCGTTGCCCAACGCGGCGTGGTAGAGACACGCCTCATTCAAGTGACCGTCGCTGCGGGCGAATCCCGATCCCTGACGGTCACGGCTGCACCGCTGGCGGGCACGAATGAGACAGCTGGCGGTGTGATCGTCACACTTAAAGATATCACCGAGATCCGGGAGTTGCGCGACACCGAGCTGCAGCTTGCCAAACAGGTCGAATCGCAACTCGGTGAACTCCAGCGCGCCTACCGTGATCTGGAGACACGCTCGCGCGAGATGACGTCCCTGACACGCCGCTCCCGCTTCACCCGCTTGGGTGCCGTGATTCTGGCCCTGGCGTTGTTTGTCGGGTTGGGCGTCTGGCGTCTCCAGCCACTGGACCTGTTCAGTGCACTGCCCGATCCGCGCCCCGGACCGGTGGCCGAATCGACAGGGGAACTGCGCACCTTTACGGTCACGCCCACCGCGATGGAGACCACCATCGCGTTGCGGGGGCGTCTGGGTCTCGGCCGGATCGCGGAAATTATCAGCCCGTTTGAGGGAAATCTCAGCGCGGTGCATGTCCAACCGGGTACGGAGGTGAAAGAGGGCACACCGCTGCTCGCGTTTGATACGGGACGTCTCGCAACCGAGCTGCGACGCGCCGAGGTGGAGGAAATCCGCGCGCGCGAGAAGCTGGCGGAACTGGAGGACTGGGCCAGCAGCGATGAGATGGCGCGGGCGCGGGTAGCGCGCCGACGGGCCCGCATTGCGCTGGACGAAGCCGAGGAGGCACAACTGCGCACCGCGTTTCTTCTTGAACAAGGCATTATCGCCGAACAGGAATATGAGCAGGCGGTACGCAGCCTGGACAATCGCCGTCTTGATGATGACGCGGCCGCACGGGAATTGGCGGCAGTGGAACGCAAGGCCAGTGATGAGACGTTGCGCATTGCACGGATTGAAGCCGCGGCCGCTCTGGCGCAGTTGCATAGCCACCAAGACAAGCTGGATCAGGCGACCGTCCGCGCCCCGATCACCGGCATTTTTATCGCCGCTGAAGGGCACGACAGCAAGCCGCTCGTCACCGGGCGCCCGGTGACACAGAGCGAACGCCTCGCCAGTGTGGCCGACTTTGCCCAATTGTCGGTCGTCAGCAGCGTCGATGAGGTAGATGTACGCCAGCTGGCCGTGGGTCAACGCGCGCGGATCACGGGACCCGGTTTCCCGGGTCTGCAGATCGACGGCACCGTGACCCGCGTGGCGGCGCGGGCCGCGAGCGGCAGCAGCCGTGGGGCCCCGCAATTCCCCATCACCGTGGATCTTGATCGGCTGGACTCACCGGAGCTGGCGCGGCTGCGCGTGGGCATGTCGGCCTATGTGGAGATCATTGTGCAGCAGCGCGACGACGCCCTGCTCGTACCCCTAGCCGCGCTGCAGCCGACCGGCGCGGGTGCGATTCTCCAAATCGTGGATCCGGCCACCGGGGGGATCCGCGAGCGCACCGTCATGACCGGGCTGACCACGCTGGACTCGGTGGACGTAACCGAAGGGCTGACCGCTGGCGAAACCGTGGTGCTGCCATGGTGATAACCTCAGGCGCAGCGCCCACCATGTCGGGTACCACCATCATGTCATTGACGGATGTCTGCCGGGTCTTTCAAACAGGGCCGGTGACCACGGAGATCCTCAAGGGGATCAATCTTGATGTGCGCGCCGGGGATCTCATGTCGATCATGGGACCATCGGGCAGCGGCAAGACCACCCTGATGAACATCATCGGTCTGCTGGACCGACCCAGCTCCGGACAATATATTCTCGACGGGCGCGATGTGGGCCGGCGTAGTGACGATGCGTTGGCGAATCTACGCAACCGGCGTATCGGTTTCGTGTTCCAGGCTTTTCATCTACTTCCCCGCCTGACCGCCTGCGAGAATGTGAGTTTGCCGCTGCTCTATCGTGGTACACGGCGACGCCGCGCCCTGAGAGACGCGAAACAGATGCTGCAACAGGTCGGCATGGGGGAGCGGGTCCACCATCGCCCGGCGCAACTGTCTGGCGGGCAGAAGCAGCGCGTGGCGATTGCACGCGCCCTGATCGGTACCCCGACGCTTCTGCTGGCCGATGAACCGACCGGAGCCCTGGACGCCGCGACGGCCCGCGATGTGATGGATCTACTGCGCCGATTGAATAACGACCAAGGACTGACCCTTCTCATCATCACCCATGATCCCCTCATCGCCCGCCAGTGCACCCGCCAGATGCGTATCCATGATGGACAGCTGCAGGAGCGCCCCCACTCACGAGTCACACCCGGGCCTGGGCCCGAATCGGGCACCTAGGGCAGGGGCACTGCATCGCGATGTCGTTCCGCACCCTGTCGGTTTTCGGGGCCAATGCCCGTGAGGCTGTCGACAGCCTCCGCAAGGCGCGCCTGAGAACCCTCCTTGGTATGATTGGCGTCATGGTGGGGATCGCCTCAGTCATTGCCATGGTCTCATTGGGAGAGATCGCGCGTGAGCAGGCCCGCAAGGAGTTTGAAGCACTCGGCACAGATATTGTGGTAATTCGCAAATCCTTCAGCGCAACTCAGGCGGTCATTCCGTTGGACGCGGCCCTGGTGCTGGCTCCCGAGGTGGAGGCCATCGTCACCGCCGCGCCGCGGATTCTCGGTCATGAGACGTTCCGGCAGGCCGGAAAGGTGGCCGGCAACGGACAGGTGCAGGGCGTCACAGCCGCATTCGCCTCAATCAATCAATTCACCCTCCAGGCCGGCCGGTTCATCTCCGATCTCGATACCGACCGGACTTTCTGCGTCATCGGTGCCGAGATCGCGGAGACGATCCGCCAAAACGGCACCACGGACCCTGTTGGCACGGTGTTGGAAATCGGCGAACATCTGTTTACCATTGTCGGCATCCTCAAGACCCAAACGGAGAATTATACCCTCCCCTACCATGTCGATGCCAACAGATCGGTCTTCGTGCCACTCACCACCGCTAACCGGATGATGCCGAACCCCGAGATCGAGGTCATTATCGCGCGCGGTGCCCCGGATGTGGTCCACACCAACGCCGCTGAGGCCGTGCGCATCTACTTCCAACAACGCGCGCCTGATCTGGAACTCGAGATCGTCACCGCCAAAGAACTCATCGCCCGGATGGAATCCCAAATGGGAATTTTCTCTCTGCTCCTCGGATCGGTGGGCAGCATCTCGTTGATCGTCGGTGGAATCGGCATCATGAATATCATGCTCGTCTCCGTCGCCGAACGGCGCCGCGAAATCGCCATCCGTATGGCCATCGGGGCACGTAAACGCGACATCATGAGCCAGTTCCTCATCGAGTCCGTCATCCTGACCCTCGCCGGAGGACTCCTCGGCATCCTCCTCGGCCTCGCCACTACTTGGGGCATCTGCCGCTTCACCAGCTGGACCTTCATGATCTCCGGTATCTCCGTCGCCAGCGGCCTCGGAACCTCAAGTGCCGCTGGACTCCTTTTCGGACTCCAGCCCGCCTGGCAAGCCGCACGCATGGACCCCATCGCTGGACTTCAAAGCGAATAAGGTCTTATAGATCCCTTGACCCAAGGACAGGAGTGCTATCCTGTTAATTGTTGGCGAGAATATGCGTCAATATCTGGTAGTGTCTCAGTTTGAAATTGTCCTTGCAGGTTTGTGTCGATAGGGTTGCGGCGCGTCCACCGATGTGCCCGCAGGTGCCGCCAACCTGTGTCCTGTGTTCTTTTGCCAGAGATTACACAAGGCATCAATCACCTGGCCCACGCCCTGGGGATCATCTGTCAGGATGGCTGTGTCTGTCTCGAACCCCGTCGTGCTCCTGGCACTCTCGGCCTCTCAGCGGCATCCCCGGCCGAGGGTTGATATCGGCAATTGCAAGATCTGTCGTGGCGCAAGGGTCAAGGGATTGGGCACGTCAATATGATGTTGGCGGAAACAGGCAGCTAACCGCCAGTTAGGCGGTCAGATTTGATTGTTCAGTAGTTGGCTTTTGCTTCATTGGCGGCATTTCGTTTCATGACAAGGATGGTACGTTCAAACGCGCAGACAATTTTTCCATTCTGGTTCAACCCGCGGGTCTTGACTGTCACAATTCCAGCATGCGGGCGCGACTTGCTTTCCCGCTTTTCGAGGACTTCACTTTCAGCACTCAGCGTGTCACCGATAAAGAGTGGGTGGGTCAGAGAAATATTGGTCCAACCCAAATTGGCGATGGCTTTTTGGCTGACATCAGTCACGCTCATTCCCACCATCAGGGCCACGGTGAAGGTCGAGCAAACGAGTCTCTGGCCAAACTCGGAATGTCTGGCATATTCCTTGTCAAAATGAAGGGGATGTGTGTTCATCGTGAGCAGCGTGAACCAGCTGTTGTCGGACTCGGTGATCGTCCTGTTGGGGCGATGCTCGTAAATGTCGCCGGGTGTGAAATCCTCGAAATATCTTCCAAACCGTTCTCGATAACGGTTCTCGCCCAGATCAACGGCTTCTCCGGTCATGCCAGCGACCCCTCACTCCAATAACGAACAGAATGTCCGCCCCGTTCCCTCCCATAATCACCACGGACTCGTCAATCAATCCGAACAAATTTGTGCCCGATTGGCTGAGTGGCCGTGAATCCACAAGTTTGAATCTCAACCGAAATCATCACGCTGCCCATTTTTCGGCGTAGCCATCTGGCAAGAGAGACCCGGGTGCCAAAAGGCAGCATGCACGAGAACAAATTGTCGGCGCGGGTCAGTTGGAGTATGAGGGCATGCGCGGGACATCATCGTGAAAGGGGGAGAGGATATGGCTAGCCATCCAAATCGGGCATTGCTTGTCATTGATGTGCAGAATGACTTTTGCGCGGGCGGGGCACTCGAAGTCACGGACGGTGACGCGGTGGTAACCGGCATCAACGCGATCATGGGTGAGTTTGATGTCGCCATATTGACCCAGGACTGGCATCCTGCGGGACATTCATCATTCGCTTCCACCTATCAAGAAAAAGCACCATTCGAGACTGTGAGTCTGAGTTATGGCGAACAAACTCTCTGGCCAGACCATTGTGTCCAGGGATCGCACGGCGCAGATTTCCACCCCGATCTGGCCACCGACGAAGCGGATATGATTTTGCGCAAGGGATTTCGGCCCGGCATCGACAGTTATTCGGCCTTTTACGAAAATGACAGGAAGACATCGACAGGATTGGATGGTTATCTGCGTTCACGAAATGTCGACACAGTTGTTTGCACGGGATTGGCGACAGACTTTTGCGTCTATTATTCGGCGATGGATGCGGTGCGTCTGGGCTTTCAGGTGGAGGTCATTGAAAATCTTTGCCGCGCCATTGATCTCGATGGCTCGCTCGCGGCGGCGCGTGCTGATATGCAGACTGCTGATGTGATCTTGAGGTAATGGCAATGTCGGTCTTGCCAGACTGACTATGAGATAAATCATGCAAATGCCGACAGTCGATATCGCGGCGCGGGTCTATAATCACAATTGGAAAATTGATCCGATTGTCCGTTCGCTGATTGATACAGACTTTTACAAATTGCTCATGTGTCAATTCGTCTGGAGACACTCGCCACATACACAAGTGAAATACAAGCTTGTCAATCGGTCACCGGAGGTTCAGCTCGATAAACTTCTGGATGAGGGGGAGTTGAGAGATCAGCTTGAGCATATTCGATCATTACGCCTGTCGCGTGGCGAGTCGACTTGGCTACGCGGAAACACCTTTTATGGAATTCGGCAAATGTTCCGACCTGATTTCATGGTATGGTTTGAGAATCTTCAACTGCCCCCGTTTCACCTCCAAAAAGATGACGATGGTATCGAGTTGACCTTTGAAGGGACGTGGCCAGAAGTCATGCTGTGGGAAATTCCGGCCCTTGCGGTCATCACCGAACTGCGCTCGCGCGCTGTGCTGCGTCATATGGAGAAATTCAACCTGCAGATTCTGTACGCGCGGGCGATGGCACGACTGTGGGATAAGGTTGGCCGGCTGTCACAGCTTGAAAACCTGCAGTTGGCAGATTTTGGAACACGCAGGCGGCATTCATATCTTTGGCAGGATTGGTGTGTCCAGGCGATGCATGAAGGACTTGGGAAGAGATTTGTCGGGACATCCAATTGCCTGATTGCAATGCGCAGAGAGGTTGAGGCAATCGGCACCAATGCGCATGAATTGCCAATGGTCTACACAGCATTGGCAGAAAGTGATGAAGAGCTGCGCCGGGCTCCTTATGAGTTGCTGAAAAAATGGCAGGCCGATCATCAGGGAAATCTGCGGGTTATCCTGTCGGATACGTATGGAAGCCCGACATTCTTGCGTGATGCACCTGACTGGCTCACATCATGGACCGGCATCCGCGTGGATTCCGGTGATCCTTATGAAATGGGAGAGCTTGCGCTTTCCTGGTGGAAGGCAAGGGGCGAGGATCCCACAGAAAAGCTGTTAATTTTTTCTGATGGGCTTGATGTGCAGGAGATCGAACAACTTCATGCGGCTTTTTGCGGTCGCGTGCGCGTCAGTTTCGGTTGGGGAACCCTGTTGACGAATGACTTTAGGGATTTGGCTGACAATAATGCGCTGGGCCCGATATCACTTGTTTGCAAGGTCATCGAGGCGAACGGACGACCGACGATCAAGTTATCGGATAACCCACTCAAGAGGATTGGACCGAAGGATGAAACGGAACGCTATGCGCGGATATTCAATGTTGGAAAACAGGCGGCACGGGAACTGGTCGTGTGACAGGACCGATGACGGAGATGATCGTGTCCAGTTCCTGCGGCAACATGGGATGAGACCGTACGGATTGTTGATACATCGGAATCTGCGGATCAGGTGCACTCCACAACGGCAATCAGACTGTCCTGTCAGCCAATGATCACTGGGTCTGGAATTGCAAGAGCTTGTTGGAGCCTGTCAAAAGACAGCGGCATCGTGATCCCGGCTTAACGCACATAGTCCATGACGAGCACGCGTGTCCGATCGGGGATTTGACCTCGGCTGACGTCGACTTCACTCGAACAGGCGAATTCAATGTCGTCCTCACGAAAGTTCATCAGGAAACTCTCGATCCATAATGTGTTGCGTGGCTGATAGGCGAGGGTACGAAAATGCATGGGGATCACCAGTTTCGGGCGCATCCGGTGAATCATCTCCATCAGGTCGGGCAGGTCGATGGTCAGATGTCCGCCTGCGAGCGCGAAAAGAATATCGACATCTGTAAAAAACTCTTCCTGTTCATCACTCAGGCGGTTACCGACATCACCCATATGGGCGCAGTTGATCCCGTCCAAGGTGAAACGGTACATTCCGTTTCGCCCCGGTACCGCGTGATCGGGATGGTCTTCCCATTCACAGACTTCAATTGCTGAAATACTGATGCCAAGGGTCTCCAGAGTTCCTCCCCCATCAGCAACTTCCAGGGCATTGACGACCTGTGGATCACCGGCAATGAGATCAGCGCGGCAGTGGGCGTCATCGTCAGCAGAAGAAATAATCACCAGATCAGCAGGATCACCGATGGGTGCATAGCCAACTGTTTCAGGCGTGTAGGGATCTGTCATTGTTTTCGGACCGTCCCCGGGGAACAGACCAAACGCAGCATGCCCGTACCATTTAATGCGCATTTTTCTCCCCGTCAGTTTTCCTCGCTGCATAGCGAAGATGCGTGTGATTGGATAACATCATTGACTTATAAATTAAATGTGCAGGATTGCAGGACAAGCGGGGACATCCGACAACGTTACTTGCCGGAACGTGCGATGATATCACGCAGAACGACACGACAAACGTCCGATATGTCTCGATCGCGGCTTTGGGTGCACCAAAAATCCTGTGTCGGCACCGCCGTCAAGATTGCACTTTAGCCACGAGATGGAATGCGGTGACCAGGAAATTTCCGCAACGCGGTTTGTCTTGCTCACTGTTTTGGCAAGCGCCGCCGCCGCTGATAAATCAGGCTTAGCCACACGAGTTTCACGGCATTCCCGGATGCCAATCCTGCAACGCCATTTCAAAAACGCAAAAATCAAAGGCGGGAGCCACCACACAAGAGACAAGTGACCATGCGCCTTCCGAGACGGCACTCTGCCACCAATTGATCGGTACGACGGCATGGGGCACTGCCGGTTCCCAGCCTGTGTTCAGTGACTGTCACTCCGTCAGAGCTGAGAGAGAGTCTCAAAGGGTCGCCAGCGCAATGAATCCAGATTTCAACGGCATCGATCCTGTGCCACGCCGACGTCTCTTCATGTTTCAGGAGATAGTAGATCGCGGATACGGCTCCACGGGGACCTGATCCTTTGGTGGCCGAATAGGTTTCGCGGTAATAGCCGCCCTCGGGATGTGGCTGCAATTCGTAGAGCCGGATTAACGCGTCGACATCCATCATGACGTCATTCCTTTTCCAGATATTCCTGACGATCTCAGCGGGAGGTCGAATTTCATATCTTGTTCTACCGTGAAAATCATTGCATCGACTCTGTAGTGGGTTTTGGGTTGCGCAATGAGATCGGTCTGTTGATATGGCGCTTCAGACTGAAAACGGCGATTGACAATCCCGTTTCGTGTGTCTTTGTCCGCTCCGCAGCATAAGAATCGATTCATGCCTGACCATCACAATCAACGAATTTCGGTCATCGGGGCTGGGATCGCCGGCGTCTCGACTGCTCTTTGGCTGCAGCGCAAGGACTGCGATGTGACGTTGATTGACCGCCAGGAGCCTGGCGAAGGGGCGTCTTTCGGAAACGCCGGTGTCTTGGCATCCTGTTCTGTTGTGCCCGTGACGACACCCGGCCTGGCCACCAAAGCCCCTGGTATGTTGCTGCGCAAAGACTCGCCATTGTTTCTGATTTGGAGCCGGCTTCCTCTGATGGCTCCATGGATTGTCCGATATTTCTTGCATGCCAATGACCGGGATACCCGGCGTATCAGCGCAGGAATCGCGGCAATTGTGACCGACTCTCTCCAGCAACATAAGGATCTCGCCACCGGGACCATTGCCGAAAGGTGGATCAGACCTTCCGACTATGTGTTCGCATATCATTCCCGCGCGGCATTCGATTCTGACAACTATGTTTGGAGTCTGCGGCGGGAAGCCGGCATGATACCGACAATACTGGAAGGCCGGGAGATTCTGGACTTGGTCCCGGAACTCGGGTCGGACACACGCATCCTCGCCGTTATGAACGGTCACGGCTTTGTGAAGAATCCCGGGCAATATGTGAAGGATCTTGCCGAGACCTTCGTGCAAGCCGGTGGTCGCAGGATCACGACCGGATTTCGTGATTTCGATTTTTCGGGCGACTCCGTCCGCGCGATTGAAACCGAATCCGGATCCATTGAATGTGATGCGGCAGTTATCGCCGCTGGTGTCTGGTCAGGGCAACTGATGCGCAAACTCGGACTCAGGATTCCGCTCGAGTCGGAGCGTGGTTACCATATCCTGTTTCGCAATCCATCGATCCGCCTGACGCAGCCTATCTATGTGGCTGCCGGAAAGTTCGTTGCAACACCAATGGAGCATGGATTGCGCTGTGCCGGGGTTATTGAATTCGGTGGAATCCAGCAAAAACCGTCACGGCAACCGTTCACATTTATCCGGAAGCAAGCCAAGAAGGCCTTCCCCAAATTAAGTTGGGATGAGGAAGAAGAGTGGATGGGGCATCGGCCTGCTCCCTGTGACAGTCTGCCGCTCATCGGTGAGATCGGAAATACCGGAATATACACGGCATTTGGTCACCATCATATTGGCCTGACAGGCGGTCCAAAAACCGGACGTCTCGTCGCTCAACTTGTCATGGGCAGCGATCCCCTCGTCGATCCCGCTCCCTATAGTCCCAATCGGTTTCGACGATAGGGACATCGCCGCAGGCATTTTACTGCGAAAAGACCACAATGTCTGCAGGACCGTGATACATCGGTCATGTTCTGGGAAGGCGCCCATCATTCCGATGTCATATGTGCCGCCCCATAGGGCTTCATGTGGCCTCTTGACCCTTCAGGTTGCTGCGCACGGGCCTCTTGATGCAAGGCTCAATCATCGTCAGTTGTCCCCCACCGTTCTGGTTGGTGAGGCGGCTGGGGGTGCATGGCTCTCGTATTGTGCATGGCCAGGGCAGAATTCGTCGGATTGTTGAATCATGCCCGATATTCCCACCCCAACGGACGGGTCTTGTGACTTGTTGGACAATCATAACGAAGATACTTTAAGACAGGATTGATCTGTAGATCTTATGGGAGAGTTCAATGAACAGTAAACTTAAACTGGCGGCGACAACGCTCGCTGTCACGACTCTGTTGACATCAACGGGTATGGCTGCGGAAAAATGGGATATGCCGATGGCATATTCTGCAACCAACTTTCATTCAGCGACCGGCGCTGAATTCGCCAATTGTGTCACAGCTGGTACGGGCGGTGATCTTGAAATCGTGACCCATCCAAGCGGTTCGCTCTTTAAAGGCGCTGAAATCAAACGCGCTGTACAGACGGGTCAGGCCCTGATCGGCGAACGCCTACTCTCTGGACACCAGAATGAAAACCCACTCTTCGGAATTGACTCGATTCCGTTTTTGGCCAGTTCTTTCGAAGATGCGGACAAGCTCTGGGTCGCTGCAAAACCGCATATGACCAAATTGCTGGCATCACAAAATCTGCATTTGCTGTATTCTGTACCCTGGCCGCCGCAAGGTCTCTACTTCAAGCGGGAAATCAATTCCGTTGCCGAAATGGAAGGAATCAAATTCCGTTCTTACAACAATGCGACGGCGCGGTTGGCCGAATTGTCGAAGATGGTTCCGATTCAAATCGAAGCGGCCGACATCTCACAGGCTTTCGCGACCGGAGTTGCTGACTCCATGGTGTCCTCAGGCTCAACCGGCTATGACCGTAAAGTCTGGGAAAGTTTGACCCACTTTTATGAAGTCGACGCCTGGCTGCCCCGCAACTATGTCCTCGTCAATTCTGACGCCTGGAATGGTCTTGATCAGGACATCCGTGATGTCATCAATGGTTGTGCTGACCTGGCGGAATATGCCGGAACATGGCGTGCCGTCCATTATCACCAGTTCACGCTTGGCGAACTCGCCAAGAATGGCATGACCGTTCAGCGCGCGGGTGACCAGTTGCAGTCAGACTTGCAGGATATTGGTGTGATCATGACCGAAGAATGGCTCGAAACAGCTGGCGAAGATGGCCGTGCAGCGGTCGAAGCCTTTAAGTCCATGTAACGACAAGAAGAACTGAGAGCCGCGGGCCTGGGGGCTCGCGGGTCCGGCCCATGATAACCCGGATCGCTACGCTTCGACGGTTCATCCGTCGCCTGCTGGATACGGCTTATCTGATTGGTGGTATCCTCGGGGCAATTTGTCTGGTCGCCATCCTGATCCTGGTCACTTTACAGATGGCGGCGCGTTGGACGGGCGAAATGGTGCCAGGGCTGGCCGATTATGCCGGTTATTTTATGGCCGCCTCTTCATTCTTTGCCTTCGCCTATGCCTTGAATAGTGGCTCACATATCCGCGTGAATATTTTACTCAACCAGCTCGGACAGTACCGACGCTGGGGCGAGTTCTGGTGTTTTGCCATTGGCTCGATTCTGGCGTCATCCTGGGCATTTTTTGCGATCAAGGCCGTCTATTGGTCGGAAAAGCTGGGTGATATTTCACAGGGTCTTGATGCCACACCGATATGGATCCCTCAGTTGGCGATGGCTGTTGGCTCATCGCTATTCGCGATCTCGCTCATCGACAATTTGGTGCGCGTGACATTTTTTGGTCACCACGGCATGCGCAATCAGGTGATTGAGGGCTGAGGTGAGGAGAGAGTTTTGGAACATCTTTATCTCGTTCTGATTTTTCTCTTTGTCCTTTTCCTGCTTCTTGGTTCTGGAGTCTGGGTTGGCCTTGCCCTGTTCGGAGTTGCGTTTGTAGGGTTGGAGCTTTTCACCACTCGGCCTGCTGGTGATGCCATGATTACAACGATCTGGTCATCATCGAGCAGCTGGACGCTCACCGCGTTACCCCTATTCATATGGATGGGCGAGATACTTTTTCGGACACGACTCTCCGAGGACATGTTCAAGGGAATTTCACCTTGGATGGCACCGCTCCCTGGTGGTTTGATGCATACCAATATTGTCGGTTGCACGGTGTTCGCAGCCGTTTCAGGGTCGTCGGCGGCAACCTTGACCACTGTGGGAAAGATGGCAATTCCCGAACTTCGAAGCCGAGGTTACCCGGAATATATGACCATCGGAACCTTGGCTGGCGCGGCCACACTCGGGTTGATGATACCGCCTTCGCTGACGCTGATCGTCTACGGTGTCACCATCAATGAGTCGATTACCAAACTGTTCATGGCAGGGATCTTGCCCGGCCTCGTGCTGGCAGGCCTGTTCATGGGCTATATCGTCCTTTGGTCGTTCGTGCGGCGCAGTGAGGTTCCTGATATCGGTCTCGGAACACCTTTTCGCCAAAAACTTGCCCAATCCCGCTTTCTGATCCCAATTCTTCTGCTTGTGATGGTCGTTATTGGTTCCATGTATCTGGGTTTTGCGACGGCAACGGAAGCGGCGGCGTTCGGTGTTATCGGTTCACTTGTGCTGGCTGCGGGCCAGCGTTCGCTGACATGGCAGACTTTCGTTGACAGTTTGTTGGGAGCGACACGAACCTCGGCAATGATTGCCATGATATTGGGTGGTGCCGCTGCGCTGTCACTGTCAATGGGGTTTACGGGTCTGCCAAGAGCACTTGCAGGGATCATCGGTGACCTCGGTCTGACGCCATTCACCCTGCTGATGGCACTCATGATATTTTACATTGTTCTGGGTTGCTTCCTGGACGGCATCTCATCGGTTGTCCTGACCATGGCGATTGTGGAACCCATGATCCGGCAGGCAGGTATTGATGTCATCTGGTTTGGAATCTTTATAGTTGTCGTCGTTGAAATGGCACAGATTACGCCGCCAATCGGGTTTAACCTGTTTGTGATGCAGGGAATCACCGGCCATGATATGGGATATATTGCGCGCACAGCGCTCCCCATGTTTGCGATCATGGTGTTGATGGTGTTCATCCTGATCTTTTTCCCGGATCTCGCAACCTTTTTGCCTGAGAATATCCGCCAGATTCGATAGGGGAAAGCGATGACACGAGCGCATCGGAAAATTCTGGCAACCGGATCAGCAAAGGCATTGAAAATTTCTGCTGACTCTTTCCGACTGTGTCTGACAGGAATGTCGAATCATCCTGGGGAAAATGACAACGATTGAGACACATGGGGTAAAGCAATGGCAGTCGACGAAACGTATTCTGCTCATCCGACTGAACCCCAATGCGCCAACTGACCCTGGCAACAGACAATAGAATTCATGGCCACAGCTGCATCGTCACATGGTCATAGGTTGGGTGCCCGCAGAGATCATCCACATCTGTTCGAACCCGCCTATTGCAGTTGGCGCGATCAATTTGTTCAGCGCGCAGGAGAAGAAGGCGTCACAGCCGAATGGCTTGATCATTTCCGCAATTCCGTCCAGCCCAATCCTGCAGTTCTCAAAGACAGCAATGCCCAGCCGGAAATGACGTTGTCAGCGGGCACCTACATTCAAAAACTGGTGACCGAGCAGCGTATTCGAGATGGACGGCAGGCCGCAACCGATCATGCGGATAGATTCCAGGGTATCAGGGACAAGTTTGGCATCGAAGCCGAAATTCTTGCGGCCATCTGGGGAATTGAATCGAATTTTGGACAGCTGATGGGCGATTATCCGGTCCTCGAAAGCCTGGCGACCTTGGCTTTTGATGGTCAGCGGTCAAATTTTTGGGAGCATGAACTGATCGCCGCACTTCAAATCGCCACTTCCGGCGCGGCAGCACCGGATCGGTTCGTGGGTTCGTGGGCAGGTGCGATGGGTCACACCCAGTTCATGCCGTCAACTTACCTGTCAGATAGTCTGAAACTGAGTGGGCAGGGGTACGCCGACATCTGGGGAGGCGATCCTTCTGACGCTCTGGCCTCCACCGCGAATTTCCTGATCCGGCGCGGCTGGCAACCGGAACTTCCATGGGGCGATGGTGTTCGTCTTCCAAAGGCCTTCGATTTCTCACTTTCTGGGCGCTGGAATCGATTCACTGCAGCGCGTTGGCATGATGCTGGCGTACAACTTTGCGGACAAGATGATTACTCAGACTGGGGTCTTTGCGCGCTCATCTTGCCCGAAGGTCATCGCGGCCCTGGTTTCCTGGTGACAAAAAACTTCGACATCCTCCTGCAATATAATGCCTCTGCCGCATATGCGTTGGCGGTCGGATTGCTGGCGAAGAATATCCGCGAACATGAGGCGATGAATTTCAACTGGACGCAGACAGCGCCGCTCTCACAGGACTGCATTCGCGAGTTGCAGACTTTGCTGGTTCGGCGAGGGTTTGACACCGGAGGAATCGATGGAATCGCAGGTTCTTCAACCTTGCGCAGCGTGCAACAATGGCAGTTGAGACGCGGTGAACCTCCGGACGGATTGCCCAGTCACCGGATTCTTGAATCACTGCGCGGTTGAACCGTGTCCAGAACCTTATACGAGCTGTCAAGCGAGATCCGGTATCGGTACAGTGCTGACAATCTTGCTGATGACGGGAAGTGACTGGTGGAACCCATCTGCGAACGGGCATCAATGATGCAGGACTCGAACCGGGACTTGACCGGGTGAAGGATCGTGGCCATATTGAAATTATGAGAACTGCATTGCAGGGGCTCGCAGAGAAGCGGACATGATCGGTGCATCTCAAATCTCACCGGATTTGCACGCGTTGCAATACGCGTCTGACCTTGGCACACATGACCACGGCGATGTGTTGGCTGGCCATTACCCCTTGAACAGGGTCAAAGGGATACTGCTGCGCCGAAGCCATGGTGTCGTTGGTGACTGGTGGACGGGATGAACCGATGCATCGCGCACAGCAGTTGGTGGATTCTGTGAATCTGATCGTGATTGAATTTATCAAGGGCATTGTCAGATTCTGTCTCATTCGGACACGGAGATGTCGCTGAGACATGATCGACTATAGCAAATTTTACTTGTCTCTCAAACGCCTTGAAGAACAGCAGGATAATTACCTGACACTTGGCGCTGATCAGCCAGAATTGATTTACGAGGGAATTGCCGAGTCGGTTATCCAACGTTTCGAGACCTGTTATGACTGCTTGTGGACGGTGGTCAAGCGGCATCTGATTGAGGAGATGGGTATCGCGGAACCGCCGAACAGTCCAAAGCCGACTTTTCGCTTGGCGAACGAGAACGGGCTCTTGCCCTCTCCGGTTGAACAGTGGTTCAAATATGCGGATGCCCGTACCGACACATCCCACGATTATGATGGTCAGAAGGCCAAGGCATGTCTGGGTCTTGTGCCAACCTTCATTGGCGACGCCATCCATCTATACCACACGCTGAGTGGTAAATCATGGCGCTGAGTCAAGTTATCGACATCACATCCGAACAGCGGGAGACGTTGATTGCGCTGCTTTCCCGGCACCTGCCAAATACGGAGGTCTGGGTTTACGGCTCCAGAATCACAGGAACCTCACGTGCGGCCTCCGATCTGGACATGGTTGTGTTCGCTATGCCCGGGCAACTGCGGAAAGTGTCCGACCTGCGTGAGTCCTTCGAAGAAAGCAACATTCCATTTCGAGTGGATCTCTTCGTATGGGACGATCTCCCGGACAATTTCCGCGAGCAAATTGAGAGAGAGCATGTGGTCCTCAGCAGCGCTCATCATACGTTTTCCTAGACAGAATTTCCGGCACATTTCCGCTTAAACCGATCTTTCGGCATGTCTTCATCCAAAGTCGGAATTGGGCCTTTGTGTGTTGGCCAGCAGCGATTCGGCTCATCAACCCATCTGGTGTGGTCCGCAGCCCCCTCGGCCGTGGTGTTGGTCGCGGGAACGGCGGGAGCGCGGGTGAACCGCAGCACGCCCTCCCGGTTGTCCCGCAGTCGCTGCACCAGGTTGCGGCCCTGTCGTCGTTTCCTCCGCCCCCGCTTTCCCGGTGGTGCCGGCGCCGGCAGTGGCTTTCCGTCCGACAGGTTGACGACGTGGACGGCGCGGCGCAGCAGGCGGGCCATCGTCTCCGCCCACTCCTCTTCGCCGAAGTCGACCCGGTCCTGGAGTTCGCGCAGGATGTGGGCGGCACAGAGTGCCGCCTGTGTGGCCCGTCTGTCCACCCGGTGTCCGGTCACTCTCCCGCCGGCGAGACCGCTGGCGTTGGCGTAGGGCCGCAGCAGTCGGTTTGGCCAGCCCGCCGCGCGACGGGGGCTTGCCGCTGCTGGAACTGTCAAGCCCAAGGCGGCGCTCCAACTCAGCGATGCGGGCGGCCTGAACGGCAATCACGGCATTACGGTTCGTGAGGGCCGTCGTCAGGGCAGAGACCCGGTGGGCCAATGACTCAAGATCGTCGATCATTCCTGACACGAAATGCCTGCCCTGTCTGCTGCCTGTCACCGCGGCTTCTGCCGTCTTGGTTGCCAAACTTATGGGAAAGCAGCACACATTGCCAACTCATCACCCCGTGACGATTCCGCCACCTGGATGCGCTGTGCCTGCACAAAACGATCCGCCAAAAATGACTTGACTCCAGACATGGATGCCGGATCAGGTAGAGTCCTCCATAGGTTTGTCATGATCAATGTGACAGAGAAGGAGAAGCCCCGCTTTGCCGGCAGATGTTCTTCATGGAGTGCTGATGATCGTCACGCAGGAATCTTGTTCTGAAATCGTGCAGGCACCTGATGCAAGCCGGTTGCAGTGACAAAAACGCCGATCCACATTCTTGATGTCCGTCAGCATGATCTGGCTGAGACCACAAAAACGCCGATCCATGCTGGGCCGACTCGCCGCTCTGCAATCAAACTGAGACAATCTTTCATCCGCAGTGGCGATGGGGTTTCAGCGACCACAACGCTGCCAGGTTTGATCCAATCACCAGCAACTGCCGATAAAACTGACAATTCGGCCAAGCCCGATTGCTGATAGGGTGGATCAAGAAACAGCAACGAAAACACGGAATCTGCATTGTTCCCGAGACGACTGGCATCGCATTGCAGAACAGCTGTCTGTGATTCCATGCCGACATGGGCAATATTGCGGCAGATCACACGTCGCGCCAGTCTCTGCCTGTCAACGAATGCGGCATATGTTGCACCGCGTGACAAGGCTTCTATTCCCAGGGCACCGGTGCCGGAAAAGAGATCAAGCACGCGCGCACCGACAACATGATTGCCACCCGCCCCGTGGGTCAGGAGGTCAAACATGACGGTCCGGGCACGGGTGGATGTCGGGCGCAGACCGCGCGACTGGCGGCTATTGATACCTGTTGCCAGTGACCGACCGCTGAATTCTCCACCGATAATCCGCATCCGCAAACGCTCCCGGGCAGATCGCTATCTCAGGAGAGCGGCAAGATGACTGTCTGGATCTGCAACTGTCTGGTGATGCGGTGACTTGCCCGCTTCGAGGAGTTTCTTTCCAACCATATAAGAACGTGCATCATTGATTGCGTCCACGGCCAAAAACTCATTCCCACGAAAATACCAATGACTGACAGCAGACGAACTCGGCCCCTCGCGGCATATTATCCGATCATGGCCGTGACCAAGACCGGCAATTTGCAGCTTGACGTCGTATTGATCAGACCAGAACCACGGAACAGGTTCATAAGCCTGTTTCGCACCGAGCGCATTGGCAGCGGCAGCTTCACCCTGTTCAATCGCATTCTGCACGCTTTCAAGACGAATCCTGACAGTTTTCCACGGAAATGAAGCACAGTCGCCCGCGGCAAAGACAAACGGCACTGAGGTCCGGCAATTGATGTCCGTGCGGATTCCATTCTCAAGTGCCAGACCTGTCCGTTCCGCCAGGGCGGTGGTTGGCAGAACACCAATGCCAACAATCGCAAGATCCGCCGCAATCCTTCGCCCGTCTTCGAGGATGGCTGCCGTGACCCTGCCCTGGGCATCACCCTCGAACTGCTTGAGGGGGGCATTCTCCAGAATCTTGACTCCATGCCGGCGATGAAGTGCATGCAATCGTGTGGAGGTTTCACGTGCAGCAACCCGCTGAAGAATTCTCTCGGCGGCTTCCACGACAGTGACATCAAGCCCCTTGGATTTGAGAGACGCGGCCGCTTCAAGCCCGATATAGCCGCCGCCGATGACGATGGCCCGGGCACACTTGTCGAGTTCAGACTTGATCCGGTCAGAATCGGCAAGACTGCGAATGGTATGGATCCCCGCCAAATTTCCACCCATTGGGGCGCCAACAGTTCTGGGATGGGATCCGGTTGCGATAATCAATTTATCGAAAGGAATTGAATCGTCACCGCAATCGATACGCTTGCTGTCAATGTCAATATGTTGGCACCAGGTGCCGAGACGCAGTTCAATGTCGTTATCGGAATAAAAGGATTCTCCGCGCAGATAGAGCCGCGCGCGTGCGAACTGGTCAAGCAGGAACTTCTTGCTGAGTGGTGGCCGTTGATAGGGCGGTTCTTGTTCCCCGCAGATCAACGTGATCCGGCCCTCATAACCCAGTGAGCGAAGCCTGGCCGCAGCAGAGTGACCCGCCTGACCGCCACCAATCACGGCAATATGTCTCATTGCAGCTCCCGCGAATAGGACTGTTCATGAAATTTCATAGGGACTATAGACTGCGTTTGTCGGAGACAGAAGATGGAAGATTCAAGATGACGATTTCAGTTGGTGATCGACTCCCGGAAGCGACATTATTCCGGTTCGGCCCCGATGGGCCGGAAGCGGTGCAATTGTCCACGCAACTCGAGGGACGAAAGGTGGCGTTGTTTGCGGTGCCTGGTGCCTTTACGCCAACCTGTTCGCAACAACATATTCCCGGATTCATTCAAAATGCTGATGCGATGCGGGCGCAGGGCATGGATGAAATCATTTGTGTGTCAGTCAACGATCCCTTCGTAATCAATGCCTGGGCATCTCAAACGGGCGCTGACAGAGCCGGAATCATGCTTCTTGGTGATCCTTCTGCGGAATTTACCAAAGCGATTGGGATGGTGTTCTCGCTGGCGGAGAAAGGACTCCATGATCGGTCATTGCGCTATTCGATGCTCGTCGAAGACGGCGTCGTCAAGATTCTGAACAAGGAAGAATCGCCAGGGATATGCACCATCACTGCGGGGGGCGAACTGCTCGCCCAGCTATCCGGTTGAGGGCGGAACCAGAGCAGGATCAGAGTTGGTCCAACTGCCGTGCAAGAGAAAAGTCGAGATCGGTGAGCCCGCCGGCAGAGTGCGTGGTGAGACTCACATGGACTTGGTTGTAACTGTTGGACCAGTCCGGATGATGATTGAGCGTCTCGGCCAGTAGGGCAGCGCGCGTCATCCATCCAAATGCGGCTGAAAAATTCTTGAATGTGTAGCTTTTGCTGATGACTGTCCCCGCCGGGTCCACTCTCCAGCCGCGCTTGTCCAAAGAGTTTCTTTCGGCGGCCAGCTGGTCTTCCGATGGGGCCTGTTTCATCGCTTTCTTCCTTCATGCTTGAACGGACTTGCATCCTCCAGGGCCGTGATATTCTGTTGCACAAGTAATGTCTCGTCACGCAGGAAGTGATCGACTGCGCGGCGGAATGCCGGATTGGCGATCCAGTGCAATGAATGAGTCGCGGTGGCGCGGTAGCCCCGTGCAATCTTGTGCTGGCCTTGCGCACCGGCCTCGACCCGCGCCAATTGATTACGAATGGCAAACTCGATTGCCTGATAATAGCAAAGTTCAAAATGCAGGCAGGGATGATGTTCAAGACACCCCCAGTAACGTCCGAACAGGGCGTCTCGCCCGATAAAGTTCAGAGCCCCGGCGACCGGTTTCCCCTCGCGTGCGTAGAGAATGAGTAGAATATCGTCTCTCATCATATCATGAATGATGTCAAAGAATTCGCGTGTGAGATACGGAATACCCCATTTTCGTTGGCCGGTATCCTGATAGAAACACCAGAAGGAATCCCAGTGGTGACGCTTGATATCATCGCCCGTCAGCAACAGAATCTGCCCATCCGATTCGCTGGCGCGGCGGCGTTCTTTCTTGATGTTTCTGCGTTTGCGCGATGACAGTTCTGACAGGAAGTCGTCGAAACTGCCATAACCATTGTTGAACCAATGATATTGTTCGCCCGTGCGATGCAGAAAATCACTGCAGGGGGCGGACTGGACCTCCTCATGCGCACAAAAGGTCATGTGCAGGGACGAAAGATTATAATTGCTCACCAGGATTTTCGCTGAATCGGTCAGAGCCTGCGCCCCAACCAATTCAAACCCCCTGCGTGTGAGCAATCGCCGACCTTGTACGGGTGTAAAGGGAATAGATGATTGCAGTTTGGGATAATAGGCACCGCCGGCCCGTTCAAACGCGTCGGCCCAACCATGATCGAACACGAATTCGCCATGGCTGTGAGATTTCGCGTAGAGGGGCATGACAGCAATGACCTGACCGTCCATCCGCGCCACCAGATGCATAGGTTGCCAACCTGTCTTGTCTATGGCCGAGCCCGACTCCTCAAGAGCAATCAGAAAACGATATGTCGAGAACGGATCTTGAGCACGGCCGGATGATGCCTCCGGGCAGGCGCATATGTCCCATTCATCATCCAGGATGGCCGACATGCCGGTCACCACAGTGACGTCGGGTTGACCAACCTTCATCAGGGTTCAGCCAATTCAGTCATCATGTCTCAGCGCAGACAGAAAATCGCATCAAGCTCAACCGCAGCATCTCTCGGTAACGAACTCACACCGACGGCAACGCGGGTATGGTCCCCGGCCCTGCCCATCACTTGAACAAGAAGTTCAGAAGCGCCGTCTATGACTGCTGAATGCTGGTCAAAATTGGCTGTCGACGAGACGTATCCAGTGAGTTTCACCGCAGACTCAACACGCTCCCAGTCACCGTTGATTGCGGCGCGCAGTTGGGCAAGCGCATTGACAGCACAGAGGCGGGCCGCCGCCTTTGCCTGTTCAAGACTGGTGATCTGCCCAACGGGTCCTGTGATGAGATTGCCTTGATGATCGAAGGGAAGTTGACCCGAAATATAGACGAAGTCACGGACAATTTTGGTTTGCTGGTAATTCGCGATCGGATTGACAGGTTCTGGAAGCTCCAGTCTGATTTCACCCAGGCGTTTATCAATATCGTAGCCCATTATGCTTTCATTCCCGACTGACCCGTTCCATTATGCAACATCATCGGTCGTCCTATCCACCAAAATGTCAAGATCTGCGGATGTGAGGCAGATGTGAAACAAGGTGCGTGCAATCGTCAGTCAGTTGATGTGCCTCTTCTGCGCATTGGTTCAATGAGCTAAGGCCCGTTGACAATTATCGTGCGGCCACCACGCCCGCCATCAGATAAATCCCGGCTGCGAAGCTTGCGCGGGTCTTGTCGTATCGCGTGGCGAGCCCCCGGAACTCCTTGATTTTCGCAAAGAAATTCTCGATCCGGTGCCGTTCCTTGTAGGCGTCGCGGTCAAAGTCGCGTGGCGGACTTCGGTTCGACCGCGGCGGGATCACCGCCGTGGCTCCGCGTTCCGCCACTGTGTCCAGCACCCAATCCGCGTCAAAGGCCTTGTCGCCAATCAACATCTCACAGGTGAGATCGTCCAGGAGTTCAGGGACAGCCTTGAGATCGTGGGTCTGACCCGGCAGAACCACAAACCGGATCAGATGTCCGACAGCATCGGTGAGGGCCACGACCTTGCTCGTCAGACCGCCCTTCGAGCGGCCGATTCCTTCCGATTCTGATCCCCCTTTTTGGCCCCGGAGGCCTTCTGGTGCGCTGGCATGATCGTGCCATCCACAGACACCATTGACAGATCCAGATCACCGGATAACTCATTGAAAATACGTTCAAAAAGATTCGCTTGGGTCCAACGCCGGAACCGTTTGAAGACACTGTTCCACCGCCCAAAATGCGGCGGGAGATCACGCCAGGGGGTTCCTGTCCGGAACCGCCAGAGAACCCCTTCCAGAAAAAGACGATTGTCGACAGCTGTGCACCCCGGGTCAGTCACCTTGCCCGGACACAGCGGTGCCACCCGCGCCCACATCTCATCCGTCAAAACTGTGCGATCTGCATTCATCTTGTCACCTGCCTCGTCTGCTCGTGCCGCCTTTTTCGGCGTGCAATGCCGACACAAATACACGACAAGAACTCAAGACGCAAGGCAATTGTCAACGGGCCTTAACCATTGCAATGCGTGTTTCTCCTTCAAATTCTATTTGAGAAGGGCAGGACACCGCTTCTCCCGAGTGGCAAAAGAGCGGAAATCTTGACGCCAAAACCTGTCGAGTTTATGAACTTCACTCTATGAACAATGAGAGGAATCGCTGATGCCGGAATGGAGCAACAGGTTGGGTACTTTCTGATTATGCATGGCACCATGACAGCGACAGGGCCGGCATGTTCTTCCCATCGCGTGGTTCGGGTGATCTTCGCCGGAGCGTTGGCGGTCGTCGCCGTGCTTTTCTTTTGCGTTGGCAGCCAGGCTTCAGAAAAGTCAGCCGTGAGCGCCGTCGAGCGAATCAATGACAGTATTGCCAGTCTGCTCAATGATTATGAAACTCATTCGGATGACGGCCAATTACGTGACGGGTTTCAGCGAATTCTTACCAGATCGCTCGACATGGCCGCGATTTCTCAGTCAGTGTTGGGTGTTGCCTGGAGACAGGCAAGCAAGGAGCAGCGTGCGCAGTTTCAGGATGCCTTTGTCGCTTATCTTGCCAAGAAATATTCGCGACGATTTCCTGACTTTGTCGGTGCTGAGTTTGTCGTTACCGGTTCCAAGACTCTGAAGGAAAACCATTTCGTCGTTTATGTCGACACCACGATTGGTAGCACGGTGACCAAGGTGGAATGGTATGTCCTTCGTCGCCGTGGGCGGAGTCAGGTTGTCAATATTGCCCTGGGGGATACCAATGTCCTCGGTCTTGAGCGCAAGGTGATCCGCTCCCTGCTGCAACAGCGGGGCGGAGATCTTGACAAACTGATCGCCTATTTGCCATTGCGCAACTAGCAGTCATGGTGGGCCCCAGTGATTGATTCGGCTGGATGGCTGGCAAAATGCCGTATGCCCAGTCTATTGCCTTATTGTCGCTGCCGATGGCAGCGGTCTGAATTCTATACCATCATGAATGCGGAGCATCGCCTCTTTCCATATTTCTGCCGGTAGACCACCGCCAGTGACACCTGTGAGCGGTGTATTGTCATCATATCCCATCCAGACACCGGTCACATAATCAGCGGTAAATCCGATAAACCATGCATCGCGCGCCCCCTGCGTTGTTCCGGTCTTGCCGGCAGCCTGCCGTGCGCCGAGTGAAGCGCGTTGACCCGTCCCGTCTTCCACAACATGCCGCAACATGCCTGTCAGGAGCAAAGCCGTGCGCCGTGATACAGCACGCTCACTTGATCGTGCCAGGCGGGTGAAGAGTGGCTTGCTGTCGCCCTTGAGCCGAAGATCAACGAGTCCAAAAGGGACCGCACGATTGCCGCCATTCATGATGGTGGCATAGGCGGCTGTCATTTCAATAAGAGTCGACTCTGAAGCACCGAGCGCAATAGCAGGCCCATTCGCCAACGCGCTATCGATACCAAAACTCCTCGCTGTTTGGCGGACTCGTTCCCGGCCAACCGTCTCCGACAGACCAGCGGCGATCACATTACTGGATTTGGCCAGTGCCTCCGTCAATGTGATCAAACCGTCATATTCGTTCTTGTAATTCTTTGGACGCCAGGTTCCGGATCCGGGAACTTGAAAGGAAACCGGTGCATCGAGAAATGTGTCTGAAGGATTGATCCCCGATTCGAGCGCGGTTGCGAAGACGAATGGCTTGAATGCAGAACCCGTCTGTCGCAAAGCCTGGGTCGCCCGATTGAACTGACCCGTCGCGCGGGGATTTCGCCCGCCTGTCATTGCCCGAACAGCACCATCAGCCGACATCACAACAATTGCCGCTTCGGCGCGTGATCCCGCCTTCACCTTGGTCGCAAAAACATGCTCGAGCGCGTCATCAACAGATTTTTGAATCTGCAGATCCAGTGTGGTGCGCATGATCATGTCTTCCTTGGTATCGGTCGCAAGAAAGTCGGGAACGGTTTCCATGATCCAATCGGCAAAGTAGCTTCCCGCCCTCGCCGCCGTTCCCGTCGACAGTCGGGCATGCCGGGCCCGCGCTTCCTCTGCTTCGGAAACAGAGAGATATCCTTGATTCTCCATCAATCCGATAATGAGATTTGCCCGTGCAACAGCATTCGCCATGTTGCGCGTTGGGGCATAGATGGAGGGCGCTGCGAGCAAACCGGCGAGCATTGCTGATTCAGCGGGACTCACCTCACGAATCGAGACGCCAAAATAACGTTGGCTGGCAGCTTCAAAACCCGTGGCACCCGCACCGAGATAAGCCCGGTTGAGATAGATCGTGAGAATTTCTTCCTTTCCGTACTTGATTTCCAAAGCAAAGGAGAACGGGATTTCTCGAAACTTGCGCCACAATGTCGTACGACGGCAGTCGCGCTCAAACTGGGCCTCACTCATCCCAGAATCAGGGTTATACTGCCGACCAAGACACAGCAGTTTGGCAACCTGTTGCGTGATGGTTGACCCGCCATGCCCTTGAAAAGGACCTCTACCCTCACGTAAATTGATAAGGATTGCACTGATAATGCCGCGTGGACTGACGCCAAAATGGCGGTAATATCGCTTGTCTTCGGCGGCAATGACAGCATTCTTAAGGAACGGTGAGACGTCCCTGCTCGAAATCTCGCCGCCGAACTGTGAGCCGCGCCAGGCAAAGGCAACCCCGTTTTTGTCATGCAGGGTTGCCGACCCTCTTGATCGCGCCTCGAGAAGAGTCTCCGAAGGCGGAAGTCGAAAATAGTAGAATGAAGTCCAGGCGACAAGAATGACAAGACAGATCAGGACCGTGCGCCAACCGGCTGACCACAGCAATGCCATCGTACGCCGCCCAAACATTCGCAGCCCGGGGAGCTTCCTTTGGCTGCGTTTGCCCTTGCCACGCGCGACTTTTCTGGACCCGCCGGAACGGCCAGATTTTGCCGTCTGCTTTACGGCCATAACACCACAGTCTGCCTCAATTTTTTGTTGATTCTAACAACTGCGAGAGAATCTGCAATTCATCTTGATTGGCACAAGGCGAATTCTGTCTATTCCTTTGCGTGCTGGTTATCAGCCGATGGATGGTTCGGAAATGCGCATTGGTTGCATAAACGCGTGGCTCTCGGCAACCAGAAGAGTGAAAAGCGATCAGACAAGTGAAACCATTCGTCTGACCAGCAAATGATGCGGATCGCTTATGTTCGCCCGGTTTCGAACGCGCTCCATGCCGTTTCCAGCTTGTCAATATCGAAGTTATCGGCTCTGGCGGGATTGAGAATGATGGCCTCATGAGCGATCACAGAATTGATCGACTCCTCGAGACGAGGGAGATCGCTGGCCGGAATCACCAGTGCGCCATGCCGATCTGCATGAATCAGATCACCGTGTCTGACGCGCAACCCCATCACATCAACCGTTGTGCGCGTTTCCACAATATGGACGAAGCCGTGACTGACGCCGATAGAGCCTGCGAGGAGTGGGAAGTCCGGGTCGATGACATCCAGATCGCGTATGACACCGTTGGTTACAGCTCCGACCATTCCAAGACCCTTGTGCACCGCGACATTGATCTCTCCCCACCAGGCACCGATCGCGTCGGGATAGTCAACATCCTCAATCACAGCGCAGCGCGGACCGGTGCCAGACGCCATGTATCGGTAATAGTCCATACGCCTCTTGCGCAGTGTTTCTGGGGGTGCGGTGGCGGGTGCTGCGCCGGCGATCCGTGCCGTTCGTGCCAGTCCAACGATAGGGGGCGATCCCGGACGCGAGTGTTGCATTGTGCCGCGGGTGAAGAAGGAGAAGCCGCGTCGTCCTTGAGCGACTTCAATGGCGTTGCAGACGGTGGGTGTATCGACTTTCCTGAGGAGTGCCAGAATTCTGTCTTCGATTACAATCTGATCCATCTTGATAATGCCTCGTTGGTGAGTTGCGGCTGTTCGAGAACCGGGAGGTGGCCGGCGTCCTCGATCACTTCAAGAGATGCGCCAGGAATCAGACCGTGCATAAACTCGTGTCGGGCCACTGGACAGAGTCGATCCTCTCGTCCGCACAGTATCAGTGTTGGAACGCGTATCTTGCGCAGGGTTTCCCGGCGATCGTGCCGGTCGCGCAAGGCTCGAGACTGGATGACAAATATATCGGGACCAAGATCAAGTGCCATCTGCATGCACAGATCAAGGATTGCCTGACTGTTCGATCGGTCAGCCAGATAATTCGGTTTCATTTCGTTGCTGACCACTTCAACCAGGGCACCGGCGCGGACCCTGTCGATCTGCGCGCACCGCCGTGCCCGAATCTCGGGAAGTTCAGCGCACGGGTTGGTGTCAAGCAGGGCGAGACGGGCGATGCGCTCAGGTTCCTGTACCATCATTTCCATTGCGATGATCCCACCCATGGAAAGTCCGGCCAAGGAAAATCTCGGTGGTGCATTTGCGAGTATCTGCCGCGCCAACCCTTCGATTGTGGCTGCCCCCGACAATGTCGGGAAATGCAATGTCCGGGCGTTTCCCAACACAGCGATCTGCGGTGTGAAGAGTCGCGCATCGCACATCATTCCAGGCAGGAGAACAAGGGGCAGCGAATTCATTGAACCTCAGTTGCGAATGCGCGATCCACTGCCTGGATCGAATAGATACAGGTGGTCAGGATCCATGGTGATGCTGACGACATCGCCCTGCTCTTTTCGCAGATGCCGTCCGCCGCGCGCGATGATCCGCTGTGCGCCCCATTGCACGGTCAAGAACGTACTGTCACCGGTATTTTCGAAGGCATAGATCGTGACGTCGATACGGCCTTCGCCAGGGTCAGAGATCCGGATATCGTCGGCCCTGACTCCAAGAACCACTGAGTCGTTCTCCTTGCCGCCAGTCGGTGTCAAACGGGTGCCGCCCGCTGTCACAAAATTGCCATCCTTTATCGACCCTTTGATCAGGTTCATGGCAGGCGATCCAATGAATCCCGCCACAAACATATTGGCCGGATCATTGTAAATGTCATCGGGCGTACCAAGTTGCTGGATGATTCCGTTCTTCATGACCGCAACCCTGTCAGCGAGTGTCATCGCTTCGACCTGATCGTGGGTCACATAGACAGTCGTTGTCATCAGTTCGCGGCTGAGATGTTTGAGCTCAGCCCGCATCAGGACACGGAGCTTGGCATCAAGATTGGAGAGGGGTTCGTCCATCAGAAAGACTTTGGGAGTTCGAACGATAGCTCTGGCAAGCGCAACACGCTGTCGTTGGCCGCCCGAAAGCGCTCTGGGCCGACGGTCGAGGAATTCAACAAGTTCAACCTTACGTGCTGCATCTTCGACCCGTGGGCGAATTTCATCTTTTGTGACATGGCGGACCCGTAGCGGATAAGCAATATTGTCGAAGATCGACATATGCGGGTAGAGGCCGTAATTCTGAAACACCATTGCCACGTCCCGGTCCTTTGGCAGGTCCCGATTGACCATGCGATCTCCGATCCAGACCTCACCTGAGGTCGGTTCTTCCAACCCGGCAATCATGCGCATAGTCGTTGTCTTTCCGCAGCCTGATGGACCGAGGAGCACCAGGAACTCGCGATCCCTGATATGCAGTGACTGATCGTCGACACCGACAACATCGCCCCACTGCTTCGTGAGATTGCGCAGTATCACCTCTGCCATCAGCGCACCGCCCCCATGGTCATGCCTTGCACGAAGTATTTTCGGATGAGCAATGCAAGTATGAACATGGGTAACATGATGATGATTCCAGCGGCGCTCAGAAGATTCCACAAATCGCCTTCCTCGGCCTTGAAGAGGGCAAGACCGATTGGCAATGTGACCGCGTTTTTATTGGTCAGGATCAGTGCAAACAGGAATTCATTCCAGGCAATGATGAAACAGAAGATTCCCGCCGTGAGGATACCTGGCGCCGCCATCGGCAGAACAATGTTTCGAATCACTTGTACGCGCGATGAGCCGTCCACCATCGCGGCCTCTTCGGTATCGAGTGGGATACCGTCGATAAATCCTTTGATCATCCAGACCGCAAATGGCATGACGATAGCCAGGTTAACCACGATGAGTCCGGCCCGTGTATCAAGAAGTCCGATATCACGAAACATCACGAAGAACGGCAGTACAATGATAACCGCCGGGACGAATTGCGTCGCCAGAATCGTCACCAGCATCGCCGTTTCGCCCCTGAGGTGAAACCGACTGAAGGAATAAGCCGCCATGGTCGCAATCGGAATCGCCAGCATGACCGTGACAAGAGCCACGATGGTTGAGTTGAACAACTTGGCTCCGAGCAGGAAAGGTGCGTCGAAGACGGTGCCGAAATTCTCGAGGGTCGGTCGAAAGAAAAGTTTCAGCTGATAGACATCGACATGGGTCTTGAACGCCGCAAGAAATATCCAGGCGATTGGCACCAGCATTACAAATGTCGCAACAAGAATCAGGGCGACCTGAATTGCGGAGAACAGTCGGCGAAGTCGGTTCCCGGTCATTGGCCCCGGTCTTTTCTGAATACGAGTTTTGCATAGGCGTAGGTGAGAAAGATCATGGGGATCACCATGAGCCAGGCAACCGATGCAGCGAAGCCGATTTGCCCGTATTTCATGCCATTGAAGTATATGTAGTGCGATAGCGTCTGGGTTGCGGTTCCCGGCCCACCATTGGTCAGCATGAAGATCTGATCAAACGTCTTGAGCGAGAAAATCGATTTCAGGATGACCACGACCGCCAGGACCGGAGCGAGCTGTGGCAGCGTCACATCACGAAATACGCGCCAGCCATTCGCACCATCAATTTGTGCCGCTTCCAATGTCTCACGCGGAACGCTGACCAGACCGCCGATCAGGACCAGTGTCAGAAATGGAATCCAGCCCCAGACATCAGCCATTACACAGACAGCAAAGGCCAGGATCGGGTCGGCCAACCAGCTCACATTGGCCAGCGGCGGAATGAGTGCCCCAAAAAAAGCGTCGAAAAGACCGAATTCGGGATTGAACATGAAGCGGAATGATACACCGATCAGGGCCGGACTCATGGCAAAAGGCAGGATCAGCAATGTCTGGATACCGCTGCGCAGACGTCCTCCGGGTGCCAAAAGCAGGGCCAGGGCAAGCGCCAGGATCGTTGTCAGTGCGACTGTCAGAAAAGTATAGGCAGCTGTCACCCAGACGGAGTTCCAGAAGGCGGGTTCCTCCATCACCGCCCAGACATAGTTTTCCCAGCCGAGATATTGTTCCAAGGATCCCGGGCGGTTGAGGCGCCCGACCGTGAAGGAGAGACGCGCGGCTTCAATAAGAGGCCAGATCGCGGTGACACCGACCACGACGACTGCTGGAGCGACCAGCAAATATTTCAGGATATTGTCCCGCACGCGGGGAGGGCGGACCCAGGTCCGCCCAACCAATGGTTTACTGGATTCGACCGGCGCGGCGAAGAACCTTCTCGGCGCGCTCTGCGGCGTCGATCATCAGCTGTCGGGTCTCACCGCCCGCGGCGGCTTCGGCAATCGCGGCTGACAGAATGTCACCCACTTCGGGCCATTCCGGGATTTGCGGCATGATGTCGGATTCCTTCAATGAATCCCAGGCAGCGCCCTGAATTCCATCGTTGGCGGCGTTGACCTCGGGATCGGTCAGGCTCGAAATATGCGTGACGACATTGTTGATGATGGTCTTTCCAGCGACTTCCCTTTCGGTCGCGTTGGCTTTGTCCATCTCCGGGTTAGAGAGCCACTTCAGAAATTCCCAAGCAGCGCCCTTGTTCGCAGAATATTCAGAGATCGAGAAAGGCATCGAAATGGCGTAGGTCTTGACCGTGCCATTGTAGGTCGGCATGCCGGTGAAAGCCACTTGGTCTTTGGTCAGAGTCGAACTGTCCGGATTATAGAAACCCGAATAGGCCCACCACCAGACCGGAATCATCGCTGAATTACCTTGCATGAAGGATTGACGTGCGTCCTGCTCCACGAAAGCGAGTGAATTGGGGTTGGTGACCTGATGCATTGTGTGAAGTGCGATATAGTCTTCGGTCGCCTGCAAGGCTTCCTCCGAGGTCCAGGCCGGGGTCCAGTCGTCATTGAATATGTCCGCACCGGCTGCCCATAGGAAATTGATCCAGATGAACAGGTTCTGGCGGTTGCCGTCGTTGTTGTAATAGAGGGCAATGGGGGCGACATCAGGATTGGTTTCCTTCAGTTCCTTGCCAATTTCAATCACGTCCTCCCAGCTTCCCGGTGGTTCCGGGATGAGATCTTTGCGATAAAACAGCAATTGTGGATGGGCGCGCAGGGGAAACCCCAGAGTTTTGCCCTCGAATTGCGCCGACCGCGCGAAGGCGGCCGGATAGCGATCCATCGAAATGCCGTCACGCGCCAAGAGATCGTCGATCTCCATCAGCCAATGGGCGTTTGGTGGCCCCCAGCTGTCCAGATAATTGACAACATCAAATGTCCCGGTCGCCGCAATGCCTTCGGCATTGATCTTTTCCTGTAACGATCCGAACGGAATAAAGGTCCACTCGGTTTCGATACCCGTCAGTTCGGTGAATTCGTTGTCCGCAGCATCAGGCCATCGAATTGCGGCGTCACGACGCTGAGTATGTTCAGTGTGGTTCCGGCAAATGGTTTGCCCGGCAGCAGATTGTAGGGCATATCCTCAGCCCACGCGATCGTGGTTGCCATCAGCATCGCGGCTGTCGACAGACCCGCCCGCACCAAAGTGCGTCTTAACATCAGTGTGTCCTCCAAGATTGACGATGTCCAAGTAGCCCTATTCATAATTGAATGCGTATGCAAGCAGAGCCAAAAGGGGGCGGAACCCGGTCTGGCTCGCCTGGCGATTGGACCCCGGGACGCTGATCGCACTGCAGGAAGATGCTCATTGATGGGGTTATCAACACCGACATCAAGCCAGCAGCGCCGCACCTGTCATTTTTGACCTCGTCTCGGCTGACATTCTGGCTGACCCGATCACATTCAACTCCGACCACTTGGAAGTGAAGATTTACGTTACCAGAAACAGATTCCATTGCCGGGACGGTTCTGGTCGGATCAGGTCAAATCGATGGGTCTCAGAACGTGATGAAAAAGAACCTCCGTCATTTCAAATCTCATCCTTTTTCATTCAATTGGAATCTTGATCTGATGAGCATAGGATACGGGGCAAGGCTTGACGGTTGAGGGAGGCCGTTCTGGAACGTGAATATGGCGGGAAAACCGTCTTTGGCGCATGTATTGGCGTGATGATGCTCGAGACCAGGTTCCCGCGCGTGCTGGGGGATGTTGGAAACGCCGGGACATGGCCTTTTCCTGTACAGTTTCGAATTGTCCGCGGCGCGTCACCGCATCGCGTGATCAGAAATCGTGCCGCTGGCCTGGTTGAAGGATTCATTGAAGCCGGGCGTGATCTGGTGGCACACGGGGCCGATGCATTGACGACGAATTGCGGGTTTCTTTCGCTTGTTCAGGACGAGATCCAAGACGCTGTCGGTGTGCCGGTTGCGGCGTCCGCACTCATGCAAATCCCGGCGATCAATGCCCTTCTTCCCACGGGGAAGAAAGCGGGAATTCTGACAATTTCGCAAGAACATTTGTCAGAGGATCATCTTGTGGCAGCGAACGTTCCGCTCGATACGCCAATTGCGGGGACAGATGGCGGGCGGGAATTCAGTCGGAAGATTCTTGACGACCAGCCGGAGATCGACTTTGCATTATGTCAAGAGGATCTGCTGGATGCAGCTCATTGTCTCGTCGAGGGTCGTCGCGATATCGGCGCAGTCGTTCTTGAATGTACGAATATGGTTCCCTTTGCCGCAGATATCCGCAAGTCCACTGGCCTTCCGGTTTTTTCAATCTATACCCACATTTGCTGGCTTCAGTCAGGTCTCTTGCCGCGCCAATTTACGCTTCAGCTGCACGATCCGAGGCGGAATTGACGCTGTTGAATGGCCTGCGGCACCGTATGGGGTGAAGGCTATGTCACCCTGGGGCGGTTCAATCCGTCTGATATCTGCGTTTCCAGTCACCATAGGTCATACCATAGACAATTTCGCGGGCCTCGTCCTTGTCCATCTTGATCCCCATTTCATTCGCCGATTCCTGATACCAACGACTCAAGCAATTGCGGCAAAATCCGGCAAGATCCATCAAATCTATATTTTGGACATCGGTGCGATTGCGCAGATGATCCCGCAATCTTCGAAAAGCGGCCGCCTCAAGTTCTGTCTGCGTTTTTGAATCCATATCTTGTCCTCCGTTTAGCGGCTCAGGCCACCATGGAGTGATGGCACATCAAGGGGCCGGAATCCATAATGGCGCAGCCAGCGGATATCGGACTCAAAAAAGGCACGGAGATCCGGTATGCCATATTTGAGCATGGCGAGGCGGTCGATGCCGATCCCAAAAGCGAATCCCTGCCATTTGTCGGGATCAATCCCACCGGCTTTCAGGACATTCGGATGAACCATTCCACTGCCCAGAATCTCCAACCAGTCTGAACCTTCTCCGACCTTCAGCCTTCCCTGTTCCCATGAACATCGCAGATCCACCTCGGCTGAGGGTTCTGTGAAGGGGAAGTGTGACGCACGAAAACGCAGTTCAGCCTTCTCGACTTCAAAGAAGGCACGACAGAATTCTTCCAATGTCCATTTCAGATGTGCCATGGAAATATCCGTGTCGATAGCAAGACCTTCAATCTGGTGAAACATCGGCGTGTGGGTCTGATCATAGTCGCAACGATAGACCCGCCCCGGCGCGATGATGCGCATTGGTGGTTTGGCCGCGTTCATTGCCCTGATTTGTACAGGCGACGTGTGCGTTCGCAGCACATTCGGTTGCCCTGTGTCCGAGTCAGAATTCTGAATAAAGAACGTGTCATGCTCCTGGCGGGCCGGATGTTCAGGCGGGATATTCAAGGCATCAAAATTATACCAGTCACTTTCAATCTGAGGGCCTTCGGCGACCTCGAAACCCAGATCCGCGAAAATGGCTATCACCTCCTCGGTGACCTGGCTGACAGGATGAATGGTCCCTTCGGCGCGGTAGCGTCCGGGCAGCGTTATGTCCGTCCACTCCTGACCGATTTGCTCTTCAATTTCGTGCTCGTCTATCTCTGACTTCTTTGCCGAAATGGCCTGCCGGAGTTCGTTCTTGATGTGATTGAGGCGCGGTGCGATTTCACGCCGTTGTTCAGGATCCATCTTGCCAAGCTGGCTCAGCCGCTGACTGATCTCACCCGATTTGCGCCCAAACGCGGCCAGTCGCGCCACCTCAAGTTCGTCATGGGAAGAGGCCGCGGCAATTGATGTCAGATGGGACTCGCGCAGCGCGTCTAGCGATTTCATCAGTTCCCCACAACGGTATTCAGTGCAAAAGCCGACCCTTCATGATTCTGTGCAACCTTGCGCAGGATCAGCACATGGTTGAAAGCCATGAAGGCAGATCGGCCCGACTGTTGATCTCAGGCAGTGCGCAACGCTGCTTTTGCCTTGGCGAGCACCTGTGAGAAAGCTTCTGGCTCGCGGATCGCAAGATCAGCGAGCACCTTGCGATCCAATTCAATGCCGGCCAAATGCAGTCCACGAATGAATTGCGAATAGTTCAGTCCGCTATCGCGTTCTCGAACGGCAGCATTGATACGCTGAATCCACAAGGCACGAAAATTCCGCTTTCTGACCTTGCGATCACGCGTTGCGTATTCTCTGGCTCTTTCAACTGCGCGTTTCGCCGCCGAGTAGGTGTTTTTGCGCCGTCCATAATAGCCTTTGGCAGCCTTGATGACCTTTTTGTGCCGTGCATGTGTGACGGTTCCACTTTTAACCCTTGCCATTGCAGATCTCCTCAGCGTCCATACGGCATGTAGGATTTGACCAGTCGCTCATCGGGCTTCGAAAGTACCGCAGTCCCCCGTGCATTGCGAATGAACTTGTTGGAACGTTTGATCATTCCATGACGTTTGCCGGTCTGCTGCACCTTGATCCGTCCCTTTGCTGTCAGTTTGAATCGTTTTTTGGCACTCGATTTTGTCTTCATTTTTGGCATTTCATTCTCCTCTGGATGAATGTCTTCATGCAGTTCGGCATGCCGTGACGGCCGACTGCATTGCGTGATGGTTCAGCACCATCGATTGACTCTGTTGGGGTCAGCCCATTCACCAATCAAAAAGCGTCAAGCAATGACGTCAGTCCAAATGTAATGATCTGATCCACCACGAAGAAAAAGACCGCAAAGAGTGCGGCCAGCACAAACACCATTGCCGTCGTGACAAGTAACTCGCGGCGTGTGGGCCACACCACCTTGGAGACTTCTGTCCGGGTCTGCTGGATGAACTGGAAAGGAGAAAACTTTGTCATCACGAATCTTCAACGGGTAGTGGAAACGGTGAGCTAAGTTCTTTTCGCCAAGATTTCAACTGAATTTTCGACTTTGGGGCGTGATTTCCATATGGTTGGAAAATGTTATGCGTTGTATTGCTGAACAAATCGGATGAATCCACTTGTTTTCACCTGTTTCAGACCGCTGGGTGTGCCAAGAGTATTGACATGTGGTTCCTAAAGTCAGATCCGCCGCAGAGACTGCATATCTTCACTATCGCGAGGATAGGATGTCCATCATGACGGCCGAGTCGCTTCCCGGATGGGCATTCCAATTATCAACCGACCGGATGGTGCATGTCAGCGAGGTGCCAAACGGCAAAGATTGTGGATGCATATGCCCGAACTGCGCGTCTCCACTTTTGGCAAAGCAAGGCAAGAAGCGTCGATGGCACTTCGCGCATTCAGGAGAAACTGGTGATTGTCACGGATTGGCTGAAACCGCACTGCACAAGGCGGCAAAGGACAGCTTGCAATTGCTGCAAAGCGGTATCTTGCTCCCCAAAGAAAAAATCAGAAGGCAAGGTTGGCTGCTAGGGGAAGGTTATCGCAGTGCCGCCCGGTGGCGGCTGGATCAGTTGATGACAGACGTTCTGCCCGCACAACGATTGTCAGGATGGACATTCAGGATTGAGCCAACGGATTGGAGAGACTCAGGTTTCCAACCCGATGCGATACTGCACAAAGACAACTGGAAATTAGCCATCGAATTTCGCGTGACGCATCAAGTTGACGAGAACAAACTTGAGCAATTACGAAAGGCGAAACTGCCGGCCATGGAGATTGATCTGTCCAATGTGCCACGAAATATTCGACGTGATACCCTGATCAGAATGATCGATTCTGAGGCTCCGCGCCAATGGCTGACCACCGCGCGGCACAAGAAGCGTCAGAGAGCCGAAGCGGAATTCGATAGACATCTTAACACGTTCGCTGGGGAACTGACCAGGACCACCCCGCGGCTTCTGACTCGCAATCTCTGTGTCAACGATTGCCCGCGCCGCGATGAACCGCGTTTTGAGAGCGTGAATGTCTATGATTGTTCTGAATGCCAATACCATTTCGGTACCAACATGGATTTCAAGGACACACCGCTCTGGACGATGTTGCCTCGTCGAATCCAGGAGACGGAGTTCAACTTCGTCTTTTGTGGGCGCATTGGTTTCATCAACTTGCCCACACAAAAACAGATTGATTATGTTCTTGATCTGGCACGTGAAGACTTAAGCAGAGAGGGTGGTCTTGAGAGGTGTTTACCATCCGGCTGGGATAAAAACGCCACTTTCGTGCAGGACTTTCTCAACGCGCATCCAAATTGTCCCCAATGCAAGACTAAAATGGTGTTGCGACGGCGCATACGGGATCGGTCAATCTTCTGGGGATGCCCAAATTACACTTTCTTGGGTTGCCAAAACGGCAAGAATTACGAATCCAATCCTGTTCTTGCAGAGATATTGGCAGAACCTGTGATAGACACGGATAGAGATAATGACAGGACTTGACTTGCGTCCGGGTGCCAACCCATTCCGCCTACCATACGGTTGACTGGCAGATTCGTGGCGCGCCATCATCTCCTGCTGGTGCGCTTTGTCCTGTTCTATCAGATTCATCTGGTGCTGTGTCGTATCGTCTAGGGCGATCCCTATCTCCGCGAACAATGCCTTTCTTTCATCGCGAGGATTGAGATCGATATCAGAGGCGGTGTGTTATTGCGGGTTCACGAATCCTACTGTGGGCACTCGTCGGCACGGGGTCCGATCAACTGTAACGGTATACGCGCAGGATTGTCGAGGGCGGCACGGGTCTCATCACATGACAGCACAAGCCACAAAAGGCCAAAGTTATGAGGCCCCGCGTCCTCACGCTTCTGCCACCACCAAGCAGCGTCGTGATTCACCAGTCCCAAATATCCGACCCAGAAGTTGGTGTCGACCAAGCAGCCCGGCGCAGCGATATGTAGCAAGATGAATTCACCACCATGTCGTTCACACCAATCAAGGACGGTCTCATTCAAAATGGACAAATCTTCCAAAACCTGATCTGTTGCATCGGGGTCCGAAATGGCCAGGCTTTCCAACATTCTGTCTGCTAAATTTAATGGATTATCCATCGCTTCAGCAGCGTATGTTGCCACATATTGCATGGTCACCATGACGATCGTGGCAATTATTCGTCTCATGGTTTCAGCTTCCTGTTTCGCCACACCAGTTCTGATGTCTACGCACGTAAGACCGATTCCACCTCGGTGAGGTTAGCGTCTTGCCCCACAATTGTTCGGTCAGATCAGGCTGAGGCGCAGGAACAGGATATGGGTTACGGCCAACCATGGCGGCATCATGGCAACTTCTTGACACCAATTCAATCAGATTGTCGCGTGACATCAAGGGAGGAATCGACATGACGAAGACAAGACGTGCAAAACGACAGGAATAAACCATGATACAGAATTGACGTGATGACCTGACCGAACTGCGCCAGGCCGATCAGTCATTCATCTTTGATAGCCCGCTCCTGTAGAATGCGGTGGTCGAAGCGGCGTTCAAGATGAGTCCCGATCTTCTGAAATTGCTGCTGTATCATGACAGGATCGAACCTTTGAAAGGAAAGATGTGCGCATCACACTGATCATACACTTGCGGAGTCGACACTGGGAAGGATGCAGTTTTTCGATTCGCAGATTATTTGATCAATTTCATGAATGGCCTGACGTGCGATGTCTTCGGGAATATGACGTTTGAGGTGATGGAACTGCGCAGCGCGTTTGTCCGTCGATTGTTCTGAATCGTCCGCGTTGAGGGTCACAAAGAGAGCTGTTGCCAGCCGCTCCAGATCTGAGACCTTGCGGTTGCCCAGCTTGTTGGCCACGAAATTCAGCGCGATTTCATGCTCTGGCATCGTTTGTGAAAACGAACCCTGAAGTTCCTTTCCCCGAACTGTTGTAACAAAACGGGGGCCATAGGGTGGTTCCACCGAGAGTTCCAGTAGCCCATCAGCCCGCAGTACGGTCAGCTCATCTCTTAAATCAAACGAAAATGGGCCATGTTTGTACATCACAAATTTGAATCCCAGCGGGACCTTTGCGAGTTCCTGAAGGAAGTATCCGGCCTTCTGGATATGCGTCTCGCCGCACCAACTTCCTTCGTCCCGCAACTTGTCGACAAGACAAGAAATTATCACGGTTCTCATGATACGATTCATTCTCAGTTCTCCTCATTTTGGGAATTGGGGCAAATGATGCGATCACGATTCTGCACAAGCCAGTCATGCACTTGATTATAGACCGATCGATCGACGAAGACATTGTCAACTGAAACGACTGGAAGTTGATTGAGCGTTTTGGAAATGAGAAGTGAAGACACGATCTTGCCATCGCGTAACTCAACCGGAAAATCAGGCGCACCGCCACGGGCAGTGTATCTGTCATGTCTGAACCGACACTCTCCAAACTGTTCGCTGAGCTTGTCGAATACCGCTTTGCCCGCGTTCCGATTTATTTTCACATCATTCGGATTACGGGAATAGAGCAGCTTGAAATGCTGTCTTTCGACAATACGGGCAGCATGTTTGTATCCCTTGCCCCTGCGGTTGCGTGATACAGACTGGAGGGCAGCGAAGACTTCGTTGTCTGTTTTGCGAAGATGAGAATTGGTCTGGGCGCTGAACTGTCCGTTCTTCAGCCATTCACGGAGAAAATCCATCAGGTGAATATCGTAAATCCGCCGGATGGGATGAAAATAGACCTGTATGTACATAAAGTAGCGGGCAAGCATAAGAGCTTCGGCCGAATGCAGCCCGCCTTCCTGAATGCCAAGTAGGGGCATGCAGTCTGTATCGCTTTCGTCGTAGGACGAGGGAAGAATCCGGAGTGTGTCAATCAGCCTGTAATGGTCAAATTTTCCATACGCCACACCGGTATGATACGAATCACGCAAGAGATAGTCGATCCGATCAACGCCGAATGCATCACCGGTAATGACTTCCGATAGGATAGCCTCCCAACTGGAAAAAGTCAGGTCTGTCGCTTCTTTTGCCCCAAGCGCGATCTTGACAATGTCGGTGACTTCGAGAGGAGGTTTCATGCTTGACCAGATCTTTTTCATCTCTGAACTCTCAATGATTCGCCGGGTGATTCGCTCATGATTCCAGTTATCGGGGAGTAGATCTTTTTCGGCAGCATGGGAGAACGGCAGATGGCCAACATCATGGCAAAGGGCAGCCATCCGAACAACTCTTCGCCAGTAGCGCACTTGGTCTTTGCACTGGATCTCCTCAAAATGATTCTTGATGTCATTTGACATATTGTCGCGGTTGGTGATGACATCATACACACGGCTTGCCAATTCCATGACACCCAGTGAATGTTCAAATCGCTTATGGGTCGCACCGGGATAAACAAGATGGGTCAACGCAAGCTGATGGATATGACGTAACCTCTGAAATGGCCGTGAGTCGACGACTTTCCGCTCCTGGCTGTCAAGCGTAACGAAATTGTGAATCGGATCGCGGAATTCATGAAGGGTCATGTTCAAGAACGGAGCTCTTCAAGTTGGGAAGTTCTGTTTGTGACTCAGCAACTATGTTCTATTATTGTTCTTTTGTCAATGATCTGTACCTGATCACCCGCAATTCCCGCTCATTCTGGATTCAGTCGGTCTGACGGGGCCATATGGTAGGTGATTTTGGTCCGGCACAGCGAATCCGGGCAGCTGATCAGCCGCGGGGGTTCCGCTTCTGGAATTGTGCAAAAGACGCGGGGCTACGCAAGCTGAAGGCAAGAGAATGCCTGCGCGATCCACAGGAATTTTTGCAGCCAACAACAACCGCCCCTATTTTGTCTTGATTCCTGATTCGAAGACATATGAGTTCGGTGATCTGGGTGGCGGTGTCCTGCACAGTGTCAAATGTGTGTCTCCATGTCGCTGGCATCCTGTCGACACCCCGTTCATTTTCGTACTTCTTATGAAGCCCCACATGTCAGGTGTTCCCCGCCCACGCGGGGATGAACCGGCATCGAATTGCGGGCATCAATTCGCGCAGGTGCTTGGCAGATTGAGGTTTGATGACAAGGTGCTCGAGTGGGCTCGCATGGCTTTGAATGTGAGCCATGCGGAAGAACAGCACGGACACAAGGCAGCAATCAGCCGGCTGGACGCCGAATGCAAGCGTCTTGGTGAACGGATTGATGCTATAAATTGATAAACGCGACAGTCGTATCGATATGGCATTCTTTGACAGGAAGTCAGCGGAATGGCGTGAAGAGTCAAACCGCTGCCTGCATGATATTGCGCACCATCAACATGCCGAGCCGTCTGACATGAACGAAGGCATCACCCTTCTTGAACAACTGGCCTGAAACGCCCAGCCCCTATTCAAACGCCAAGAGGCACGGGAGAAACGCCGCTTGCTCAATTTTGGACTATCGAACTGCACCTGGGATCAGGGAGTGATCGACGTGGTCTTGCGACAACCCTGTGATCTATTGGCAGAAACCACTGCCGTTGCGACTCGTTCAGACGACGGGTCTGGGGTGAATCCCAACAAAAGTGAGATTTGGCAGGGGTGGAGGGACTCGAACCCCCGGCAACCGGTTTTGGAGACCGGTGCTCTACCAACTGAGCTACACCCCTAGCGCATCCTAACTTTATGGATGCCGATCTTCTGGTGCAAGCCGCACAAGTCAGGATCCTGCGGCATTTGTGTCAATCTGTGTCGTCCTGGCACGATCATTCGCCCGCAAGAGCCAACAAACGGGTAGTGGCTCAGTTTGAACATTGCAAAGCTTGCGTGGGGAAAAGGCGGCCAGGAGGCCGCCCTGTGTTCGGGATGTTCCGCGATCCTCCAGCGATATCCGGTTCCGGACTGACGCCCTCGCGTGGCCCGCACTCCCGAGAACCGGATGGCTCAGTTGTCGAGGTCCGGACAATTGAGATACTGCCTTTGCGCCTGGCTCGCCACAGTCTGGCCGGCGAGGATGTGTGTTCCGTTGCGCCTGCCGTTGCAATAGCACTCCCGAATGTCCTGCCGCGTGCGGGCCACCGCATAGCACCCGGTCCGGTTATATTGGGCTAGGTTGGGTACCCAAGTGCCTTCAGACAAAACCAGGTTCTGCTCGGCAGTCGTGAACTCGCCGCGGGTCTTGAAGCAGAAGCGGCGAATCGGATCTGCATATGGTGCTGTGCCACCGTACACAACGACTGTGTAGCGCGTATTCTTCTTCAGGCTGGTGAAGTTGACGGTCTGTACCGACAGTGGTTGGGATGAACCGAGATCTTTAACCTGCTGTGGAGTCCCCGTCCCGCCTTCTTGAACCCCCGCATATACTGTGAATAAGTTTCCAAAGGTGGTTTGCATAGTTTTGAATGTCATGCTGTCGCTTGTGGGAGTCCCGGAAATATTACCGATGGGGAACCCCTCTTTCTCTGAAGCGCCACCTTCCGTGCAGGCCTTCGCCCCGGTGGTCGCCGGGATGACCAGCTGCTGGGCCTGCGCCGGCCATGCGATGGCCGCAAGCAGCAGGAGGGTTGCTAGTTTAGCGGGGGGGGGGGGGGGGTAAATTAAGGTAATCTTTCATTTTCTTCTCCAGAGTGAAATAAAATTTCGTTGATTATACCCGTTTCAGCCGGCAAACGGGCGGATTTTCAAACTGAGGCAATACCAACAAACGGGCATGATTGCAAGGTCAGTCTCATTGCGGCCGGTCACATTGGGTCGGGTAGGAAGATAAGAGAGGGCTGCGCAGTAACAGGCTATATCCGTCAATCGATCAATCATGCAGCGTTGGCAGTGGAACGGGATCAAGACGTACCGTCTTCGCACGACTGAAGTTCCGCGATGCGGATGATATTGGTTGATCCCGGTACATTGAAGGGGACCCCGGCAAGAATAATGACCCGATCGTCCTTTTCCCCAAATTCCTCCCGGCGGGCTATGGTCGCAGCGTCAAGGACGGCTTCACCGAAACTGTCGATGGATTTCGTGACCACGCAGTGGGAGCCCCAAAGCAGGCAGAGTCGACGCGCGATTTCAGGGAAGGGCGTCAGAATCAACAAAGGTCTTTTGGGGCGCTCCCGCGAAATCAGGCGGCCTGTTGTGCCCGAATGGGTAAAACAACAGATCGCTTTCACTTCGGTTGTCTCGGCAATTTCCCGGGCAGCAACGGTCATTGCATCGGCAACGGTCTCGCGAATTCCGGTTCGTGAAGCCTCCATGATTTGCCGAAAGGTGGGATCCCTTTCGACCGAAAGCGCAACATTGTGCATCATATGCACCGATGCTGTCGGGTGTTTGCCAGCAGCCGATTCGGCCGATAGCATGATGGCATCTGCGCCTTCATAGACGGCTTGTGCAACATCGGAAACCTCGGCGCGTGTGGGCACTGGACTGGTGATCATGGATTCGAGCATTTGCGTCGCGACAATCACGGGTTTGGCGGCAGCGCGGCAACGGCGGATCAGGCGCTTTTGCACGGGTGGAACCTCATGAACCGACATTTCCACACCGAGATCCCCGCGGGCCACCATGATTCCGTCTGAGGCGTCCAAAATCGAGTCAAAACATTCAAGCGCCGCCGGTTTTTCGATCTTTGCCATAATTGCTGCCCGTCCATTGGCAAGCTGACGTGCTTCCTCGATATCGTTTGCCCGTTGGACGAATGACAAAGCGAGCCAGTCGATGCCGAGTTCACAGACGAATTCCAGATCATCGCGATCCTTGTCTGAAAGGGCCGCGAGGGGTAACACGACATCAGGAAGATTAATTCCCTTGCGATCAGAAATTCGTCCGCCTTCGACGACACGACATTGGGCAAAATCCTGACCGGCTTCATTGACCTCGAGGCGAATCTGTCCATCATTGACGAGAATTGATGCACCGGGCGTCATCGCTGCAAACACGGCCTTTACCGGCACGTGAACACGAGATTTGTCACCGGGAATATCTTCACTGTCAAAGCGGAATTCCTGTCCACGAATGAGCATCTCGGAGCCGCGTGCGAAGGTCCCACAGCGGATTTTTGGCCCCTGTAAATCCGCAAGGATACCGATCGGTCTCCCGATCTTCTCTTCGACATGACGGATTTTCTGATGGCGTTGCCGAACCGCCTCATGATCGCCATGACTCAGATTCAACCGGAAGATATCAGCACCAGCTTCGAACAATTCACGAATCTTGTTCTCAGTATCGGATGCCGGTCCCAAAGTCGCGACGACCTTTGTACTGCGTTCTCGTTTCAACGCGCCCTCCCTTGATCGCCAGACAATAAAACGCCGGATTTCACTCTATCCATTCCCTGGTGCGTAGCCGCAGGATTCTGTGAAAACGATACTGCGCTCTTTAGAGTGCAGAGTTATCACTGATTAATCCGTTGACCATATGTTGTGCGGCCAGCATACCCGGATCATCAAGCCCAATCGAGGCTTCTCCATACATGCGGGCCCGACCCAAACCGGCTGGCTGATTGCGAAACGTCTCGAGGCTCACTTCGACAGCTTGTCTTGCAGCTTCCGCAATGTCCCCCGGGTCATTCAGACCGCAGGTTGCAATGGCAATGGCATCAAGAATATCGAGGACACTCTTCTGCCCCAACTCTCCTTTGCCGCGTGCCATCATTGCATCGCGTGCAGCGGCGATCAGATCAGTGACTTCATGATACTCTACCGCATCGCGCCCTTTGGTACCCTTTGCTGCTGCCATCAATCCGGTGGCAAGCAATGTCCCAAAAGAAGAGGATGAAACGCGTTGAAAAGCTTTCGAGAGAGCAAGGAAATAGCGACCGAGATCGGGGTCATCCACTTCGAGCGCTGCGGCTTCAGCCCATCCCTTGTCGAGGGTTATGCCGAGATCACCATCGCCAAGGCGTCCGTCTTGCGCATTGAGTTCATCCTTTGCCTTGCGTGCAACCTTTGCAATCCGTTCGGCGGCTGCGACAAGATCGTCGACTCTGAACGACATCACATCACCGTCCAGAAGGCACAGTGGCACGGCTCCTTCAACAGGGTTTCCAGTTCTTCGTCGAGTTTGCACAATGTGATGGTCGCGCCGGTCATTTCCATGGAAGTGGCGTAGCGACCAACAAGTGGCATCGCGATTCGTGCGCCTGCGTCCTGCAGACGCGTCGCCGCACGGCGATATATGATATACAGTTCTTCCTGCGGGGTTGCGCCCAGAGAATTCACAAGAATCGAGCAGGTGTCGCCGCCTGCCAACTTGATATCATCAAACAGTCGATCCATCATTTCATCGGTGATGGCGTCTGCCGATCTGAGTTGATCCCGCCAGATTCCCGGTTCACCATGAATACCCATCCCCATTTCCATTTCATTCTCATTGATCTGGAAGGTCGGTGTGCCAGCCTGCGGTACGGTGCACGGGGTGAGCGCCATGCCGAGGGAGCGGCAATTGTCTGCGGTTCTTTGCGCAATTCGTGTGACAGTCTCAAGATCGTCCATCCGCTCCGCACTGGCTCCCGCGGTTTTGAACGCAAAGATCATGCCGCCCGTTCCGCGTCGCTTCCCGGCTTCCTCTGGTCCGGCTGAAGCCACATCATCGGCGAGCAGAACGGTCGTGGATTCAATGTCATTTTCGAAGGCGACGGTTTCTCCCGCCATGTCAAAATTCATGACATCGCCGCCATAATTCCCGTACAGGCGTAACACTCCGGCACCACCGTCGGCTGCACGCATGCTGCCGGCCATGTCTTCGGCTGAGGGAGAGGCAAAGACGTCGCCGATTGCACAGGCATCAAGAAGCCCTTTGCCAACATAGCCGGTGAAGACGGGAAGATGACCCGACCCGCCACCCGAAACGATGCCGACTTTTCCCCGGGATACGCCGCCAGCACGCGCAATGACTCGTTGCCCTGCCATTCTGTAAATTTCGGGATGCGCCGCAATCATTCCTTCCAGCATTTCGTCGACATAGGTGGCTGGATCGTTCAGAATCTTCTTCATGATGGAGTCTCAATGTCCAGAAAAAATGAAAAACCCGGATCTGCACCCGGGTTCGAGAGTAGGGCCGGCGGACGTGCCACCAGCCCTGTCAGTTCAAATCTTGTAGCCGAGTGCCCGGGCGCCGTCGATGAAGTTACGATATTGCGCCTTCTGGCTGTCAATACCAAGTTTTTGCACCAACTGCACCCATTCCTCTGCGGCTTCGTCCAGCGCCTGCTGAGAGGTCAACTCCCCGGCAATCGCTTTCGAAATATTGCGTCCAAGAGCGTCAGCATATTCGGGCGCACCTTCCCAGAAGAATTGGGGATAACCGACTTCAATATTCGCCAGCCCTGCATCCAGGTGGTTGCGTGCCCGGCCAAAAGTCTGGAAAATCCCATTATTTGTCGCCCAGAGTTCGTTCGTTTCCCTTTGCGGATTGGGCTCGATATACATTTGTGCCGCGGCATCCGTATAATGTGACTTGCCGAATGGATCGGACCCACAGAATGGGTCTGCGACGATGCGGTCAGAATAGTCCGGATGCGACATTCTGTAGATGAAGTAGAAGGCGGCATCCTTCACATCCTGCGGCAGATTGCGTGGAATAGATGCTGTTCGACACCATAATGAAATTGCCCGGTGCTGGACGCTACCATCATCCATCGGCCAGCCAGGAACAATCGCCGCCCCCTGATCTTCGGCATCCTCAGGCGTCTGTTGCTGAACGGTGAATTCAGCAAGGTCAATCCACCAGACACTCATCACATCCGAAGCAGAGGTCCAGCGCTGGATTGTTGTCCCGATATCCATGTTTTCCGCACCTGGCGGGCCAAACTTGATGATCTCCCGATACATGTCGAGTGTTTCGGCGGCCCGACCCTGATTGATGACCGGGTTCATATTTTCATCAAAGTAATTGACACCTGCTGATGCCGCGATATCCATCCAGAATCCCCACCCGAAATTTGGCGGGTTTACGACCATTGACGTGCCGTAGATGCCTTGGCTCGATAATTCTTCGGTGAAGAACTGTGTGCATTCGAGAAACTCGGGCCAGGTCACGGGTACCGTCAGTTCGCGCTGAAAGCGCGACGAGAATTTGGACTGGAGTCCAGGATCATTGAAATACTTGTTGCGGTAATGGAGAATGTGAATGTCGCCGTCGAGCATCAATCCAACCGTCTCGCCGCCCCATTTCGTATAGAACTCACGATAGGCCGGCATCACCCAGTCAAGATATTCATCAGTCCCTTCATACTGTTCGAAATACGGATCAAGTGGTTCCAGCTGACCGGTCGAGGCAAAGGCACCAAAGAAAAGCGAAGGATACTGCACAAAGTCAAAACGTGGCTCACGCGAAAGGAGTTGCGGCAAGATCTTGGCCACGGCATCGCCGCCATCATAGAGTTCGCGACTCTCAATACCGACACCTGCTTCTTTCATCAGGTGATCCGAAAGCCATAAAGGCGCATGCAGCCAGTTTGTATCCTGAAAGTATGACAATCCAATATCGTTGAAGAGTTTCTTGCCCGGTGGAACCATTTCCTTGCCCCAGGCCAGTCGCCCCGTGCCCGCACCGGCGGCCGCTGCACCGGCACCCATGGCGACATTTTTCATGAATTTTCGCCGAGTCCAGTCTCTACCTATTCCCATGACTTGATTTCCCTTGTTCTATCATATGGTTTCATTTTCACACTTTATGTGAAAGAGTTCAAGTAATCAGTGTTTCTGTCTCAGGATCAAACAGCATGACATTGAGAGGTTCGTAATAGAGGCGTACCGAAGTTCCGGGATTGACACGCAAGTCAGGCGGTGCGACGGCCTGAAAACGGGTGGGACCGTTGACCACGGTCAGCATTGAACGCTCACCGAGATATTCATTGATCTCCACATCCGCAGTGAGGAAATGCGCTGTCTCAGCAAAGCCAAGATTCTGCGGGCGGATCCCGGCGATCACCTCTTTGCGTTGGGATTCGCGCAACGAAGTTGCAGCAGTGGGGCTGGGTTGCAATGTCAGGTCGGAATCCATGACCGAGATGATCGTGTCATGATCGTGATATGCGACTTCGGCACGAAAGAAATTGGTTGGGGGTTCACCGATAAAGTCAGCCACAAACACGTTCGCCGGACGATTATAGAGCGTGTTCCGGTCACCCACTTGCTGCATCCGGGCATTTGACATCACCGCAACCCGATCTGCCAGTGCCAGGGCTTCGACCTGATCATGCGTCACATAAATCATGGTTCGCCGCAGTTCACGGTGCAGACGTTTGAGGTCAAACAGCATGCTGAATTTCAAATGGGCATCGAGATGGCTCATCACTTCATCAAGGATGAAAACCGACGGCTCACGGATCAAGGCACGCCCCAGTGAAACGCGCTGTTGCTGGCCGCCGGAAAGTTCAGGCGGATAGGCCTGCAGTATATCGGTGATCCGCAGGAGTTCAGCAATTTCGTCAGTTTTTTTCCGTTGCAACTCTGCCGGGAGGCCAAGAACTTCAAGCGGAAACGACAGATTGTCTGCCACCGTGAAATTGGGATAGAGTGCGTAAGTCTCAAAAGCCATGGCGACATTTCGGTCCTGCGGCTCCAGATGTGATATGTCGCGATCCCCAAACAGAATTTGCCCCGATGTTATGCTTTCAAGACCGACGATCATGCGCAGCGTCGAGGTTTTCCCACATCCTGAGGGACCAAGAAGGGCAACGAACTCGCCATCGGAAACTTCGAGATCAAGATCCTGCACCGCGTGGACACTGGCGGCACCGGATCCATATATTTTGTTGACTTTTTGCAGCGAGACTCCCGACATCTTACGTCATCCCTGTGAGCCGGACCTGGCTGTCCGCGTCAAACAGATGGAGGCCGCTGACATCGACAGCAATCTGCACTTTTTGTCCGGTTTCGTAATGTTTCTCAGGGTCGGTCAGTGCCGTCAGACTCATGCCGCCCAAATTTGCCATCATGATGCCATTGGTCCCGAGGGGTTCATAAACATCGACTTCCGCTGACAGCAGTTCCATGCCGTCAGCAGCTTCGTCGATCGGGCGGATATATTGTGGACGCAATCCGGCAATCACGTGGTCCTTGCTGTAGCCGGCAAGCGCCGCTTCGCTTTCACTGCTCAGTTTCAGCTGCAAATCACCTGTTTCGGACTCAAGGAAGAGACCGTTGTTATCTCTGCGAATACGGGATGGAATCACATTGATTGTCGGTTGACCAAGATGCTCCGCCACCTTCAGATTGGCAGGGCGTTCAAACAGGTCTCTGGGATTGCCGACTTGCTCCAGACGCCCACGCGTTCCCATGACACCGATCCGATCTCCCAGCGACAATGCCTCTGCATAGTCATGAGTCACATACACCGTGGCGACTTTGCGCAGATCCTCAAGTGTATGAAACTGTGTGCGCAATTCATGCCGAATTTTCGCATCGAGATGGCTGATCGGTTCATCAAGCAAAAAGACCTCGGGGTCAGCGACCAAGGTCCGCCCCAGTGCCGTCCGCTGTTTTTGCCCACCTGAAACCTCTCCCGGCCGACGATCCAGGAGATGCGCAATCTGAAGCAATTCGGCGACGTCCTTGACTCTCTTGTCGCGTTCATTCGCGGGGAGCCTGCGCGCGCGAAGGGGGCTTGCAATATTCTCATAGACCGAGAGATGGGGATAAAGGGCATAACTCTCGAATGTCATGGCAATACGTCGTCGGTAAGGGGGCAGGCGTGTTTGATCTGTCCCGCCGATAAGGATTCGCCCGGCATCCGGCGTCTCAAGACCGGAAATCAAACGCAGGGTTGTGGTCTTGCCAATCCCGGATGGGCCCAACACGACAAAGAACTCGCCTTCCTCGACTGCGAAAGACAATTCGTCGATGACCGGAAATTCCCAGCCTTTGCAAATTCCCTCAACCTCGAGGCGGGCCATCAGCCTTTGACGACACCGAGTGACAGGCCGCGGACCATGTAGCGGCGCAGCAGAATGAAAAGTGTCACAGGAGGAATCAATGCCAGCAGCGAGAATGCCATCTGAAAGTTCCATAAGGTCTGTGAACCGTGCGTAAAGGTCGGAATCACGATGGTATAGGTGCGGACCGCCGTGCCGACAAAAAGATTGGCGAACAGATACTCGTTCCACGCAAAAATCCAGCAGAGCATGGCCACGGAAATCATCCCGGGGATGACAAGTGGTAGCGTGACCTTGAAAAACGCCCGGAGTGGCGTCCAGCCGTCGAGATAGGCCGCTTCTTCGATCTCGACCGGCGCATCGCGAAAAAACACCATCATGAGCCAGGTGGCCAACGGCAGATTGAACACCAGATAGAGAATGATCAGCGACAGATGGCTGTCGGTGCCCCAGGGGGTATTGTCGAAGAGAAAGAACATTGGCACAAGGATGGCGACTGGCGGGAACATGCGATTGGACAGGATCCAAAAGGCCAGATTTTCACCACCGGCCTGGCGGGGAAATCGCGCAAAAGCGTAGCCGGCGAGCGAACCCAGAAACAGGGAAAGCGCCGTATTGGCAGAGGCGATGACGAAAGAGTCCACGAGGGCATTGAAATTTGTTCTTTCGTCAAACACACCGATGAAATTTCTTGGTTGCCAGTCTTGCGGCCAAAATGTCGGCACCGTGAGATTGGCTTCCGCCGCGGATTTGAAAGCGGTGATCGTCATGAAATAAAGCGGGAAGACGGTAAACACGATCCACAGGCCGAGAAAAGCCAGGAACAGATATCTGACATGACGCCACGCGTCCTGCGTGCGTTCTGTCCCGCCTTCTGTCATCGCACCTGCTGCACGGCTCATCAGGCAAATCCTCGTGCGCGCATCACGCCCTTCATGTATTTGAGAAACAATGTGATGATGACTGCAGATATGATAAAGATGATGATGGCGTAGGCGGCGGCTTCACCAACCGCAAATTCCCGGATTCCGCGTTGAAAGGCAATATAGGTTGGCAGTTCAGAAGACTGGGCTGGCCCCCCGCTCGTCATAATATAGACCAGATCCACAAATTTGAATGCATCAGTGAAGCGCAGGATAAAGGCGATCGCGATCACCTCCTTGAGCATGGGGAGGGTGATACGGCGCATCACTTTCCACTGGCTGGCCCCGTCGACCCGTGCGGCCTCGTAGACAGCCGGCGGCAAAGACACCCGGCCCGAATACACGATCAGCAATGGTAGCGCGACCCAGTTCCAACTGTCGGCAATAATGATTGACCAAAGCGAGATACCGGCATTGAACCATTCGATATGCTGCTCGATCAGGCCGAGATTGAGCAGCGCCTGGTTGACGGCCCCGTTCGAGGGAGTCAGAAGAAACCGCCAGAGGACTCCGACGATAGAGGGTGGCAACATCATCGGGATAACCAACATAATGAGCACCACTGTTCGGATGGCATTCGATTTGACAAATTCATAGAGCGTCAGTGCCAGAACAGTGCCGATGATGACCTGGAGACAGGCACCAAAAGTCAGATATTGTGCCAGATGAAGGAGTGAATCCTGAAAGCGCTCCGATCCCAGCACATCAGCGTAATTGGAGAATCCGATATGGCTGTGGGTGCCCATAAACAGGCCTTGAATATTCGTGTCCCGGAGCGAATGGTAAAACATCCAGATGGTCGGGTAGATGACAATGGCCAGAAGTGTTGCCACGGGTAGCCCGACAAGTGCAATTGGCACCCAGCGCGCAACGATCAGGGGCCGGGATTTGCGTTTTTTCTGGAACCATTCGGGATAATCGGTGTCCGATTCCCGTGTCATGGGAGTCATCAATCAACAGGCCTCATAGGGCGAACGATTGCTTCTATCCCAGACTGCCCGATGCCTGCTGCTGATCGGCTCCACGCCAAGGCTGGGTTGGATTGCAAACTCATGCTGTCAGCACTTCCCGAATAATGTGAAATGGCACTCATAGTTCCTTCTGTTCTGTCCCGCAAGTGTGTGCCGATCACGCGCATGCCAGATTCCTGCCTGGGCTGTAGGGCAGTTTGATTTTGTTTCCGGCTTTGCGGTTGTACAGCCCAGGCTGTGTACCTATTTGATTGTTTTGCCGATGCGCGCAGCAGGTAGCGGCTGACGGCAAGCTGTACGCCGGAGAGAAAGTTGCGTGCCGACTGGCTCTCTTTTTGGGGGCGCCCGGCTGAGGTTTGCGCGGGCGCGGCCCTCCACCCCCCAGACCGCATGCGGTGCGCATCTCCGGCGCACTGAAAGCCCTGGCACCTGGTGACGCGGTGCAGGTGGACACACTCTCCGCCACCAACATCACTGAACTGAACCCTCTTGATTGCCACACATCTCGACCTCACCAACGGATGGTGCCCCATGACGCAGGTGATGACATGACGCCAAACGACTGTTTCACATCACGGCGAATCGTTGCAAACCCATGAGCACCCCGCGTCTCATATGTCGTCAGCAGGTACATATTGTCTGCACAGCCTAAAGTGCCAAACCTTCGTATTTGAGAAAAGAAAACGATCTCTGGACGCCATTTGGAACGTGGACTTCGATAACAAGCCTTGGTTTGCTCTCAAGTTGTTCAAGGGTCCTGAAGACCGAGACCCAATGAATGGTCCCGTCACCCAGAGCCCAATGCCGATCTGCATATCCGTCGGCATCTTGCAGGTGGACATGCTGCAATGCGTTTCCTGCGGCTTTGATAAAGTAGTCTACAGGAGGCGCTCCGCAAGTTCCGTGGGCGTAATGTGCATGCCCTGTGTCAACCGAGATTTGCAGCGAGTCAGATTGAAGGCTTGCCGCCAACTCAACGCGGAAATATGGGTCAATGTCGCTGATGTTCTCAAGAACAATCGTGGTGCCGATGTCTTCGGCACGTGTGACAATCGGAGCCATCGTCGCTTGAAAACGCTCAAAAATACCCTCTCTACTATTTGGATAGTGCATGATGTTTCGATGGTCCCATTCCTGATAAGGACTGTGGATCACCATGTGGCTGCTGCCCAGATGCTCGCAGATATCCAGAGCTTTGAACATCCGCTCATGGATCACGCTGCGGATCATGGGGTCCCACGTAGCCAAGGGCAAATCCCAAAACGGGCCGTGAATACCATGACGGCCAGGGTAGCCATCCAGTGCTTTCCTGGCGCGCTCCACAAGAGGCGCAAAGTCGCTGTCCAGTACAGTTGGATTATGGAAATCCTGCAATTCCAGATCGCGGCTGTGATCAAACATCTCGTCGCGCAGGGTCGTGAGACCATCCAAGGTCAGTGCCGCGCCGACTGTAGGCAGTTCAGACATAAGAGGCTCCGTAAGTTACTTGATACCCGCACGCATAAAGCTCTGGACGAATTGACGTTGGAACAGCAGAAAAGCGATTAGAAGCGGGCCGGATGTCATCAGCGTGGCCGCGTTAATCACGGACCATTGGATGCCGGCATCGGTCACCGCAAAGATGGACAGGCCCACAGTAAGGGGGCGCGTTTCTACGGAATTTGTGATGATCAGCGGCCAGACAAAGTTGTTCCAATGGTGGCTGACAGACACAAGCCCATAGGCCAAGAACGTTGGCTTGGCGAGTGGAATATAGACGCGCCACAGAATCCCCAGATAGCTACATCCTTCGATGCGGGCAGCCTCATCCAACTCTTTCGGAATGGTCATGAATGTTTGACGCAGAAGGAAAATTCCAAAAGCTGAGGCTACGTAAGGCAATCCGATGGCAGCAATTGTGTCAATCAGGCCGAGCCTGCGCATGGTCTGATAGTTCTCCACAATCAGGATGTCGGGCATGACCAAGAGCTGGATCAGCACCAGTGCAAACAAGATATTGCGGCCTGGAAAAGTGAAACGTGCAAATGAAAAGGCTGCCAATGTGCAGAGCGTAAATTGTGCTGCCAAAATACCTGTCACTAGGATCATGGTGTTCAGGAAATATCGCGCAAAGGGTGCCTCGGACCACGCTTGGGCGAAATTCTCCAGCGTGAGCGGCGCAAAGGGCACAAAACGGGTTTCATATTCGGCCGGGTGAAAGGCTGTCCAAACCGCGTAGGCGAGTGGAAGGAGCCAGAAAAGAGCGAGCAACCAAGCCGCAAGCGTATTGAGCACCCGGTCATAATTCAGCGTGAGGGTTGGACGGAACATAACTATATCGCTCATTTGTAATGCACCCGTCTGTCAAAGAAAAAGAACTGACCGATTGCCAAGAAGATCAGGAGCGCAATCATCACAACGGTCAGTGTGGCTGCATAGGCGGTGTCCCAATAATCGAAGGCAACCTTGTAGATGTAAAACAACAAGAGCGAAGAAGCATTGTTAGGCCCACCCTCGGTCATCACAAAGATATGGTCAACGAGGCGGAAAGAGTTGATGACTGCGTTGATGGATACAAACAACGTTGTGGGCATCAACAGGGGAAACAGCACGCGGCGAAAGTAGTAAAACTTGCTGGCACCTTCAATAGAGGCGGCCTCTCGCAGGGTGGGCGAGATGGTTTGTAGAGCCGCGAGGTAGAAGATCATGAAGAACCCAGCCTCTTTCCAGATCGCCACGGCGATCATGGCATAAAGTGCTGTATCAGGCGATCCCATCCAGTTTTGTTCAGCCAGACCAAACAGCCCTCGAATTTGGTCAATCAAACCAAAGCCCGGCGTATAGAAAAATAGCCAGATATTGGCGACCGCAATCAGTGGCAACACGGTCGGCGTAAAATAGGCCATGCGCAGAAAGCCACGCCCCTTCAGTTTGTCGTTGACCCAAAGCGCCATCGCCAGGGACAGGATGACAGATAGAGGAATAGTCCATACCGCGTACCAGAAATTGTTTATCAGAACCTTCCAGAAGACATCGTCCTGCAGCAAAGTCTGGTAGTTATCCCACCCAATGAAGACCGATTTCCGGCGTCCTCGGGCGGTGGAGAAAAAGGAATTGATGATCGTCTGAATGGCCGGGTAATGAGTGAATGTGATCAATAAAATCATGGCGGGTGTCATCATCAGCCATGCATAAATCCATTGTCGGCGTTCAGAGCTCACAATGATCTCGTTTCAGGAAGAAGGCTCTGCCCGGCCGGGCCGGACAGAGCAAACGATCAGGGGTTATTGGTAAGGCTTCAGGATACGCTCTGCTTTTGCTTGTGCTTCATCCAGAGCTTCTTTTGCGGATGTCTCGCCTGCGATCGCGGCTGCCAGAGCGTCGTTGAACGCTTGGGTTACCTTGCCGTTTTCATAGGTGGAAAGTTCCGCAACCGCGAACTCCAGCTGGTCGCGGGCCACCAGTGCTGGTGGAAAATCCGCGGTGTAGGCTTTCATCTTCTCAGTTTCCCAAGCGGCTGGGCTTGGCGCAACATATCCAGTTGCAATGGACCATACAGCAGCTTGCTCTGGGGCTGTGATCCATTTTACAAAGTCAACAGCAGCTTGCTTTTGCTCATCTGAGGAATCCTTGAACAGGTAGAAGTTACCACCACCTGTAGGCGCACCACGGCGTTCTTTCGCTGGCAGCATCGCAACGCCGAAGTCAAACGGCGCATTATTGCGAACGTTGGTCAGGTTGCCTGTGGTGGTCCACATCATCGCTGTTTCACCTTCAAAAAAGGCTTTGGGCGTCGTGCCCCACTCAATGGACCCCGGCTGCATCACACCGTGGTCCGCAGACAATGCCACCAGATATTCAAGTGCTTCAACAACTTTTGGGCCGTTGAAGTTCACTTTGTTGCCGTCTGCATTGGCCAAGATCGCCCCCGCCGGTGTGGAAAGACCTTGGAACAGCCAGTAAGGGAAGCCAGCAGAAGGGATACGTACACCCCACTGGGTCACGTCGCCGTTTGCATCTTTCTTGGTCAGCTTCATTGCGAATTCTACCATTTCATCCCAGTTTGCGGGTGCAACATCCGGATTCAGGCCTGCCTCAGCGAAGGCGGCTTTGTTCCAGTACAGAACCGGTGTGGAGCGCTGGAACGGGATACCATAGGTCTTGCCGCCGGTTTGGGAGTTTTCCATAAACGACGGGTAGAAGCCGCCAATCCAGGACACTTTATCTTCCTCAGAAACGAAGTCATCAAATGGCACAATCACGTCTTCGTCGATCAAAGTAAACATCTGAGTGGAGAGCAAGACAGAGATCTGTGGTGGATTGCCACCACGCGCCGCTGTTAGCGCTTTTTGACCCGCATCAGAGTAAGAACCTGCGTAGATTGCTTCTATGTTTACGCCCGGGTTGGCTGCAACATATTCTGCGGTCAGATGTTCGATAGTGTCAGCAGCTGCGCCGCCAACAGCCACAGGGAAGTAGAATTCAAGATCTACGGCCAAGGCATGGTTTGCAAATCCAAACGCAGCAACAGTCGCGGCACCTGCAGTCTTGAAGATATTAGAAAACATATTGTTTCTCCTGAATGTTATGATTGATCGGCTTGGGTAAAGCCAGTGGCTTGAAGCGCGCTGGCCGCTTCAATTTCGAAAGGCAGGTGCTTGAGCCGACGGCCTGTTGTGCTGTCAAAGGCGTGCAGATCCTCGGGCGCAAAGTTCAGCGAAACGGCGCTGCCGGGTGTGAGGTCGGTTTTTCCTGGGACGCGGCACATCAGGATCGTGTCCTGGACGCGGCACTCGATCATGGCGTCCGCGCCGAGATATTCAACATGGGTAACTTCGCCACGGATCGGGCCAACTTGTGTGATCTTGACGCATTCAGGGCGTAAACCCAGAGTGACGTTTTCGATCTCAATGCCCAACATATTCGTTGCGAAAGTCATCATTGGTGGGGTGCCGATGAACCTGGCGGCAAAAAGTGTTTGGGGCGCATCATAGATTTGCCGAGGTGGGGCGACCTGTTCGACCCGGCCATGGTTCATCAAGACAACGCAGTCTGCCATGGTCACTGCTTCGACCTGATCATGTGTCACATAGATCATTGTGACGCCCAAACGTTGTTGCAAAGACCGGATTTCTTCACGCATTTCGCCGCGCAGTTTGGCGTCCAGGTTGGACAGGGGTTCGTCCATCAAAAAGATGGATTTTTCAGCCACAATGGCACGTCCCAGCGCGACACGCTGTTGTTGGCCGCCAGATAGCTGGCTTGGTTTGCGATCAAGTAACGCGCGGAGGCCAAGCAGATCCGCTGCTGCGGTCAGTTTGACGTCACGCTCAGACCGGTTGATCCCGCGCACACGTAGCCCGAATATGATGTTTTCAGCCACGGAAAGATGCGGGAACAGGGCGTAGGATTGGAACACCATTGCAATGTCACGGGCAGCAGGTGCGGTACCCGTCACCTCCTCACCACCAATCTTGATGCCGCCCGAAGTCGGGGCCTCCAGACCAGAGATCAACCTCAGTGCCGTGGATTTGCCGCAGCCCGATGGTCCAAGCAGGGCCGTGAATTTCCCGGCTTCGATGTCCAATGTCACCCCGTCCAAAGCTGTGGTTTTGCCCCACGACTTTTGAATATCACGCAATGCGACGGACTTGCCGGACAAAGACGTCATGCCGCACCCACATCGTAGCTCATCAACCGATCTTTAACAATGTCTGCAAATGGGTCAACATACAAAAAGTGTGATTCCCTTATGGACAGGCTGTTGCAACCATTTATTTTTTTTGCCAGTGCGCGTAGCAGGTAACGGCTGGCGGCACATGGCGCGGCGGAATTCCTTTATTGTGCCTAAGGCCGGTTCGATCCGGTTGCATTCCTTATAGAGGGCACGCCAGGGGGTGCCCGAGCGCAGCACGAGGAAAATCTCGTTCGTCACCCACCGGTCATTCAACCGGTGCGGTACCTTGTGTTTCTGAGGAAGAATCGAAGGAAGGTTCTCTCATTCTGCATCGCTCATATCGTGTTGCCTGCCGCTTATGCCCGGTTTTCCCTGCCTGATGTTTTCGATCACCATCGCAGATCCAGACAGCCATGCCAATATTTAGGGGCTTATAAAGACCATTTGACAGAATACAATATGATGTGTTTTTATTGAAAGACTGGCGCAACATAATGCGGTATGTCAATTCATCTTTATAAGCCCCTAGATTATGGCTCCTCTCACCTTCGCCGATATCCATTCGCTGATGATCACTGCAACAAGAATGACGAGAAGGATGAGGCTGACCTGTGGCCATGCCAGGACGTTCAGTGAAGCCTGCAGCTGCAGGCCAATCCCGCCTGCACCGACAAGGCCCAGCACGGTGCTCTCGCGGATATTGATGTCCCAGCGAAATACAGTGATGCCAGCGAAGGCGGGCAAAATCTGGGGGGCGATACCATAGGTCATGACTTGCCAGGGTCTGGCCCCGACAGCGCGAATCGCCTCGACCTGACTTTCGTCGATTTCCTCAATCGCTTCATAAAGGAGTTTGGCGCAAAATCCGATTGATCGGATCGCGATCGCCAGCACACCAGCAAGGACACCAGGGCCAATAATTGCGATCAGAAGCAGCGCCCAGATCAGGGAGTTGATGGATCGGGAGGATACGATCACCAGCAAGGCTATTGGCCGGACAATCAGCACAGACGGCGTGGTATTGCGTGCGGCCAAAAACGCGATCGGGACGGCCAGGCAGATTGCGATGATCGTACCAAGAGTTGCAATATTCAGAGTATCCCAGATCGGACCACCGAGCTGGGACACATATTCCCAGCGCGGCGGTGTCGCGCGCGTCCAGATATCTGCAGAAATGCGCGGCGCATCCCACACAAAGAACCAAGTCGTCGCTTCGGATATCCTCTCCCAGCAATAGACAAAGACCGCTGTTCCGGTCAGCCACACAGCCCAGTGGAACAAGGACTGCGTACGGGTTCGGCGTTGCCAGACCTTGCTCTCTCCCTTCTCGAATACCGGCATTACTGGACCTTTGCGCGGATCATTCCCGAGATATATTCGAGAGACATGACGATGACGATGATCAGGATCAGAATCGCGGCTGCAGTATCATATTCATAGCGATCGAAGGCCGTGTTCAAGGTTGCCCCGATGCCCCCGGCACCGACCAGACCCAAAATGGCGCTTTCGCGGAAATTGATATCCACCCGATACAGACTCAGACCAATCAATCGCGGCATGACCTGGGGCTGGACACCATAATTGATCCACTGCAGCCAGCTGGATCCGGAAGCTCTGATCGCTTCGGCTTGGACCCGATCCATGCTTTCGATATCTTCTGCCAGCAACTTCGACAAAAAGCCTATTGTTGCAAAGCTCAATGTCAGAAAACCGGCGAGAGGGCCAAAACCAAAAATCGCAACCAACAGAATGGCGACAATAATCTCCTGCAGGGCCCGACTGATGGCGACAATTCCACGACAGACCAGATAGACTGGTAACGGAGCGATATTGCGCGCTGCACCGAGGCCAATCGGAATCGAAATGGCAATCCCGACCACAGATGCAGCCACCGTCATGACAAGACTTTCCACCATGCCCGTCCAGATATCCGACGATCTTGATATGAAATCAGGGCTGGCAAATGCGAGGATGAATAAAAGGCCGCGGTCAAGACCCTCGTAGACACGCAGCCAGTTGACCTCGATCGTAGCGATTGCCAGAATCAGATAAATCACGAAGCCGATAGACAAAGATCTTCGTAGCCACGTGCGCCTGATCAATGGAGGTTTTTTCCAACGCTTCCCCAGTACGCTGTCAAGTTCACTGCTCATTCGTCGGCTGCCCCGTCGGCATCGATTCGTTGAATCGTTCTCTCCCAATCCTCCTCTCCATAGATCATCGTCAGAACTTGAGGCGTGAGGGATTCAGGCGGACCATCGAATTCGATATTGCCGTGTCGCAGTCCGACAACCCGCTGAACGAACATCTGTGCAAGGGCTACGTCATGAATATTGATGATTGCTGCCAGCTGTCGTTCTGCGCAGAGTTCGCATATCAGTCGCATGATTTGGCGCGATGTCTTGGGGTCAAGAGACGCCGTCGGTTCATCGACCAGCAGCAGATCAGGGTCCTGGATGAGCGCCCGGCAGATACCCACCCGCTGGCGCTGGCCACCGGAGAGTTCGTCGGCACGTTTGTCGGCCATTTCCAACAGACCGACGCGGTCAAGGAGTCTGAAGGCCGAATCCACATCGTCTTGTGGGTAGCGGCGCAGAAAACTGCGCCAGAATCCGACATAGCCGAGTCTTCCGGACAGTACGTTTTCCATGACGGTCAGCCGCTCGATCAGGGCGTATTCCTGGAAAATCATACCCATACGCCGTCGTTCGCGACGCAATCCGCCTGCGGAAAGACGAGTCAGATCCCGATTTTTCAACCAGACGTGCCCGCTGGTCGGTTCAACCAGCCGGTTTATGCATCGGATCAAGGTCGACTTGCCAGCTCCCGAGGGGCCGATGAGTGCCATCACCTGCCCCTCGGGAATGTTGAGATCAATCGCCGTTAGGGCTTGATCTCCCGTCTTGTAAGTCTTTGAGAGTTTTTCAAGACGTAACAACGAACCGTCCTGCTTTTGTGGGCCAGAGACGCTTTAACCTGCGCGGCATGTCAATCCTACTGGCAAGCGTAACTGACACCATTCGCCGCATCAATCTTGCGGATGACTTCCCAAAATTCCTGATAGGTCATTTCGAGAAACTGACCTTCGTTGGATTTGGAGAATTCTTCTTCCAGCGTCGTGCCTTCCCATTGAAAATTGAAAAAGGCGTTGCGAATTGATTCCTGGAGTTCAGGTTTCAAATTGTACACGACACCAAAGCCCGTGGTCGGGAAAGTTTGCGATTTGTAAAGCGAAATGACCTGCTCCGGCTCAACAACGTCACGGCTGATCATGCGGTGGAGAACCGAGTTGGCAATTGATGCGGCTGGATAATCCTTGTTGGCCACGCCGAGGATTGAGTTGTCATGCTTGCCTGAAAAAACCGGTTCAAAATCAACCTCGGCCACCATGTTGAAATCGCTTTTGAGGATGGCCGACGGGGCTTTGAACCCCGAATTCGAAGTCGGTGATGTAAAGGCAAGTTGTTTGCCTCGGATATCCTCGACCGTGTCGATTCCCGAATCCGGATGTGTCAGGATTTCCATTTCGTAGCCAAAACTTCCATCCTTGGATGCCATAATCGTGAAGGGACGGAATCCCGCACAGTTGACGGCCAGTGGATTTGAACCGGTGTTGAAACCGGCAATATGAAGACGGCCGGAACGCATGGCCTCGATCTGCGCGGCGTTTGACTGAACCGGGAAGAACACCACACTTTTTCCGGTTTCCGCCTCAAGATGTGTCAGAAAGTCCGACCAGGCGGTCGCATAGACCGCAGGATCTTCGACTGGCGTGTACGCAAAAATCAGCGGATCGGGATCAATGAGCATGCTCTCATCTGTGGGGATATCGGCGATCAGGTCTCCATCAGCATCACAGTAGCGTTCATCCAGGTCGCCTCTCGGACAATCTTGTGCCGCAACTTGCATTCCGCTGATGCCAAGGCACATGGCCACTGTTGCAAACAGTTTCGCTTTAAACAGGTTCATGGCTGTTCCTTTCAATGTCTGGGCCACATCCACCTGGCCCGTCAAGTTTTCCCTTTCTCAGAGGGTCAATCAGGGAGTCCTCCACCAAAGACTGATGGAACCGGTTTGCTTGCGGTTCAGGTGGCAACTCTCCGCCGATCACGGGTAACGCAAATAAGAAGGAATCAAAAGTAAAAGGTATGTGACATGACGCAATCGCCGTGACTGAGCGATGGCGCATTCTCGTGTTGCCTGATGTGCAGTGACCGGCGTGCGTTTGCCAGATGCTCAGCCGCGGTTTTCAGACGGACATCGATGATGATGTGAAGGCGATGACAGGTTGACTGAAGGCTGGTAAAGGCGAGTTGCATATGAACTGATAATTTTCCAGTCACTGGGTGGACAGATGTTTGGAAATCCATGATCGGTGCTGAATAGGGAGCCGATACGATGCATGACAACGAAATTTTTGTGCCGGAGGGATACCGCATTCTTGATGTGGAGGGTGTGCGTCAACTGATCACGGAACTTCCAATTGCCGGTGCGCTGGGCGGCAGCAGGGACAGTTGGCAAATCGAGGAAGTCGGTGATGGAAATCTCAATCTTGTTTTCCTCGTGCGGGGGACGACTGGCGGTTTTGCCGTCAAACAAGCCCTCCCCTATGTGCGGTTGGTTGGCGAGAGTTGGCCATTGCCGCTTTCACGGGCTCATTTTGAACATTCGGCTCTGGTGCACCAGGCTGAGTTTGCCTCTGGACTCGTTCCATCCGTGCACCATTATGACGCGACATTGTCGCTCATTATCATGGAGCTTCTCGAGCCTCATATCATCATGAGACATGGGATGATTGCGGGGACGATATATCCGCGTTTTGCTGATGATATCTCGAGCTTCATGGCGCGGACATTGTTCAACACGTCACCGTTTGCCATGTCAGGACATGAGTTCAAGTCTCTCGTGGCACATTTTGCGGGCAATAGTGCCATGTGCAAAATCACCGAGGATGTGATCTTTACCGAACCCTACATGTCGTGTGAGAATAATCGGTGGACGCGCCCATGGCTTGATGGCTGGGCAGAGAAAATCCGTCAGGATGATGATCTCAAACGCGCGGTCACGCGGCTGAAGCGCAAATTCATGGGATCAACGGAGGCGATGATTCATGGTGACCTGCATACCGGATCGGTGATGCTCACTGCGGAGGAGACGCGCATCATTGATCCTGAATTTGCTTTCATGGGGCCGATGGGATTCGATGTCGGGGCTATCATCGCGAACCTGCTGTTGAACTATTTCAGCCAGATTGGCCATGAACGGAATATTGGCGAACGCAATGATTATCGCGAATGGATCCTGCTGACAGTCGAGAAAGTCTGGACGCTGTTTCGCAGCAGGTTCCTTGAATTGTGGCAAGAGAAAGGCAGTGGAGACGCCTATACTGCCCGGATCTTCGGCGATGATAATCATGCAGCGGCACTCAACCAGGAGCGAGAGGCATGGATGGATCATGTCTTTGTCAACATGATGGGATTTGCCGCTGCCAAAATGATCCGACGGATTGTCGGAATTGCACATAATATCGATCTTGAATCAATTGAGGATTCCAGAATTCGTGCGACCGCTGAGGCACGCGCATTGCAGTTGGCGCGCGATCTCATGGTCAACAGCAATTCCTATCCGGACATTGTAGCGATCACGACAACAGCGCGGCGGGTCAATGAGACGACACCGGAACTGACCGGATAAGAAGGGATTGGATCGATGAAGATAAATGGCAAGTCAACCCGGACAATTTGGCTCGGAAATGATGGCCGGACCGTCGAAGTGATCGATCAGACACGACTTCCTTTCGAGTTCGCGATTCTTCGACTCAATGATGTCGAGGCGGCAGCGGATGCGATCGAGCGTATGGTTGTTCGGGGGGCGCCGCTCATCGGCGCGACCGCAGCTTATGGGCTTGCGCTCGCTATGGCAACGGACCCATCTTCGAAAAATCTTGAATGGGCCTATGAGCGACTGCTCAGGACTCGACCAACGGCGGTCAATCTGCGCTGGGCTTTGGATCGGTTAAGACCGCGTCTTCTGGAGGCCGAGCCCGAACAAAGGAAAGTCATCGCCTACCGGATGGCGGCTGAGATCTGCGATGAGGATGTCGAAATCAATGCGGCGATCGGGCGCCATGGGCTTGATCTCATCGAGAAGGCAGCGGCCACCAAATCGCGCAAGGGGGAGCCGGTCAATATTCTCACGCATTGTAATGCGGGTTGGTTGGCAACTGTCGACTGGGGGACGGCAACGTCGCCGATTTACATGGCTCATGACAAGGGTATCCCGGTTCATGTCTGGGTGGACGAAACCCGCCCGCGCAATCAGGGTGCATCGCTCACCGCATATGAACTGGGCCATCATGGGGTCACGCATACGGTTATTCCAGACAATACGGGGGGCCATTTGATGCAACATGGGCAGGTGGACCTGGTGATCACCGGTACGGATCGAACAGCTGCGTCAGGCGATGTCTGCAACAAGATTGGCACTTATTTGAAGGCGCTGGCAGCCAAGGATAATCATGTGCCATTTTACGTCGCTCTACCGTCACCGACGATTGACTTTACCCTGTCGGACGGGATCGCGGACATTCCGATAGAGCAGCGTTCAGGTGATGAAGTCGAGAAAATCACGGGTATCGCTGCAGACGGATCGCTGCAGACGGTGCATATTGTGTCGGAGGGATCCCCCGTGGCAAATTTTGCCTTTGATGTGACGCCAGCGCGTCTGGTGAGCGGGTTGATTACCGAAGCGGGTATTTGTGAAGCCTCGCACGCGGGCATTGCTGAATTGTTTCCTGATCGGGCGCGCCGCTCAAACTGACCAGACATTTTGTCCCGGTACCGGAAGGTGCCGTGATGTGTATGATCGATTGTCGTGCCGGGTTCAGGAGGCTTCGAACACCAGTTCCGGCACAACCACTTCCCATGAATCCCGCCTCAAAGTGTGATGGAAATCTTTATCCCCATATGCCTTCTTCCAACGCAGGATCGCAGCAATCTCCCCGCTGATGAACGTGGTCCCGGTCGGCGGCTCAAAGCTCCCTGCCATGCGACCGAGACTCCGACCTTTTCGATCCTTGATGTGCCACTGGTCATACCTGTGAACCAGATGAATCGCATCTCCAACCTTGGCTTCTGCGACGGCGCTCAATACGGGATGATTGGGGCCTTGACGACCCGGAAATGACAGATCGACCATGCGCTCTTCGGCAGACGGGAAGTAGCGCCTTGGACCGGGGAATGTGGAAAGGTCGGGAGTGACGGATCGGCGCACAATCGCCGGTGATTGAGCGGGAAGGAACGCGTGGTTGTCGTAACTCATCACAATGAGGTTTCGCCGCGCCCGGGTCATGGCCACATAGAAAAGTCGCCGTGGGGCGTCCTGATCCTCATTGCGAGAGGCGTGCCTCCAACCGCCATCCAGGATCACCACGTCATCAAATTCAAGACCCTTCGCGCGGTGTGCGGTCAGAAGCTTCAAACCGCGCTGCGCACCCCAAGATTCTTGAGACCATTCAGCCATCCATTCGATGACATCAGCTACGGGCATGCGGCAATCATTGACTTCGCGTGCGAGGGCACCCAATCCCTCGCCAATACGAATGGTCCAACGCGAACCTGGAACAGAGTTCAGAATATCGGTGAGATCAGACACTGAGACGACGCGGCTGCGGTCTTTACGAAGTGCTTCAATGAAGATCTGCGTTTCGCGCATCCGCCACAGACGGAGTGACCGTTCGTTTGCGACCTCGACCGGAATGCCCAGTGCTGCTGCAAAGTCCCGAACGGGGGCAAGTTTTTTCCAGTCGCGTGAGATGATTGCGGCCTTTGACCAGGTCCAGTCTGGGATCAATCGAGAGAGGCGCACCAATTCATCAAGCGCCGCCATCGCCTGGGTGTCGTTGCCCGGAGGACATTCAAGGATTTGGACCCGACCTTGAGCGACAGGATCAAGAGCAACCATTGCACCACCAGGCGGTTCATTTTTCCTGGCCTGATCGACCGTTATGTCATGCCCGGTTTTCATCCTGTCAGCGGCATGTTCGATAACGGCATTCGCCGCAGAAATGATGTTGCCCGTCGAACGGTAATTTTCGGTGAGAAAGACGGGCCTGGCGGAATAATCCTCTTCGAATTGACGGATATGCCGGATCGAGGCGCCAGCGAATGAATAGATATTCTGGTCATCGTCTCCCACCGCGAACAGACTGATGCGGAGGTCGGGATCATCGAGACTTCGACCGGCCACGGCCGCAATCAGAGCATACTCCTCTGGACCGACATCTTGATACTCGTCGACCAGAAGCCAGCGGTAACCCTGTATCAGTGTATTGCGCAGAGACTCAGCCGCGATCTTGTCCATTCCATCACCACGCAGCAGTCGAACCGCTGCGATCAAGAGGGTGTTAAAATCCGGGTTCTCGACAGCAGTGCCCCTTGGTGATCGCGGATCTTCCGATGATGATCTTCGTCGCCGCCCGATTTTGTCTTGTGTTGCGGTGAAGACAGGAAATTTGGGCGCGACCGGATCATTCCTCAACACGTTGCCATCTCCACATGCCAGATTGTTGGCACGCCCACAAATCCTCGCCTGCCCTCTGGGTATCAAGGCCGTAATCTACCTGCTTCATATGATGCCCACAGCGGACATCTCACGTGCCGCTGTCGGGATCATGACCGCCGCCCGCGCCGAACGCCCGGCAACCTATCAGGATGTACTGGATACCCCGGCCCACAGGGTAGCAGAAGTGCGTGCCGGCCCCTGCATACGCAGCCCCGCCCGGCATCTCAGCATGCCTGAGCGCGTTCAGGCCTTGGGGCCCAAATCAGCTCGCCATTCCACTCTGGGGATGGCGGCCCGGCGGCTGGTGGATCATCAATGAACCGGAACTGAATCTCGGCGCGGGTATCGAGGTGCCTGATCGGTATCCCCGCCTGATTTCAACATGACATATTGGCGGCTTGTCCCGCTTCCCTGTGGGCGGGTGCCGTGCGGTCGCTCACCGATCCGGTGCGAAGATCAGTTCGGGAACGACCACCTCCCATTCCTCGCATTTCATGGCGTCATGGTATTTCGGGTCCGCCACCGCGCGGCTCCAGCCCACCACGGCGAAGACCTCAGCGGCGCGGCAGCGCAGGCCCGGCGGTGCGCGCCAGGACCTGGCGAGACGTCCCACGATTCGGCCCGTCCGATCCCGCAACGTCCAACGCCTGTCCTGTCCGACCCGTGCGGTCAGGGGGTCACCAATCGACAGCGCGGCGATGGCGGCATGCACCGGATCTCCGTCCGGGCGGCGTCCGGCCCATCCCAGGTCGATGTCCCGCAGAGTGGGCCGGACATGACGGTATTCCACCGCCGCCGGGCATGGCGGCAACTCAGTGGCGTCCCGCAGACAGATGGCGGGATGGTCAACAAGCGCGCCCGGGAAGCTGCGGGAACCCTCAAACCGCGCCAGCGCCAGCGTCTGCCGGGCGCGGGTCATCGCCACATAGTATAACCGCCGCGGGGCCTCCGGATCCTCGTTGTGTCCCACGCGATCCCAGCCGCCGTCGAGCACGACCACATGATCGAATTCCAGCCCCTTGGCGCGATGGGCGGTGAGCAGCTGCAGTCCCTGCGGGCGGCGGCGGACGTCCCGTCCCCATTCCGCCAGCCACTCGACGACATGGTCCACCGACGCATCGCTGCCGCCGGTTTCCAGGACATATTCCTCAATCGCCTGGCGTAGCAGGTCGTGCCAGGGGTCGGCGGGTCGGGCATCAACCCATCGACGGAGAGCCACGCCGTCGACAATCTTCGCTTCGCAACGCCGTAGCCAGTCAACGAACGTCCGGGTCTCCCGCAGCCGCCAGACATTCGGGATCTCTTCGTTCGCCATCTGCACGCGCAAGCGGTTGGCCGCGTCATGCGCCGCGCAGAACGCGCGCACCGGAACCAGGAACTCCCATTCGCGCGCGATGACTGCACAGCGCGCCCAGTCCCAGTCCTCCGTAAGCCCCTCGAGTCGTAGCAACTCTTCCATGACGGTGCGCGCCTGATGGATCGGATCACTTCCGGCGGGGAGGATCTGCACACTGCCGCGCGAGACTGGGTCATGCGACGTCCACGCCCCGCCGGGTGGATCCCGCTCGCGGACCCGGTCAATATGGATGGGATGCGCCGCCTTCATCCTGTTGCCCGCTGGCGCGATGATCGCGTTGGCCGCCGCGATGATCTGGGCTGACGAGCGGTAGTTGGCGGTCAGATATTGGAGTTTGGACTTGTAATCCGCTTCAAAACGCCGGATGAACTCGACCGATGCGCCGTTGAAGGCATAGATGTTCTGGTCGTCGTCTCCGACCGCGAACAGGGTGAGTCGACCTGCTTCGTCCTCCAGCGTCCGGCCAGCCAGTGCCGCAATCAGTTCATACTGTTCAGGACCGACATCCTGGTATTCGTCCACGAGAATCCACCGAAAGCCTGCGAGCAGACGCACGCGGCGGTCGTCCGCCTCCTCCGGCGACAGTTCTGCGCCCTGGAGCAGCGCGACGGCACGGGACATGACATCCCTGAACGCCTCGTTATCCGGGCGGTCCGCGCGCCCGGTGAAGCTCTCGCCCGCCAGGCGCATGGCCAGTGCGTGGCAGGTGAGCACCGTCACACTGCGTGCGTCATCGCCGATGATCTCCACGAGCCGGCGACGGATATCGACCGCAGCATGGCGGTTGTAGGCCAGCGCAAGAATGCCCTGCGCGCGTTCCCGCCTGACGCGGATCAGCCAGGCGATGCGGTGCACCAGGACACGCGTCTTGCCGGAACCGGGACCCGCGAGCACCAGCACGTTCGTCTGTTCCCGCTCGTCGGCCACGATGCGCTGCTGGACAGGATTCCCCAGGCTTTCGACGATGGCACGCCAGGACGCCGGCGTCGTCTGTCGGCCGATCTCCCGATCCCGTTCCGGCAGCCACTGGGCGAGAAACGCCTCTTCCGGCAGCGCGAAATAATCCATCGCGAGGCGCAACGCATCGTCCATGGCGGCGAGGCCACGCTCGGCGAACTCGACCATGACGTGGATCTGCAAGGCCTGGCCCTTGTAGTGCAGCTCAAGGGGCGCGAAGTCAGCCCTGGAGAACCCGCGCCGCCGGTCTCGTCCCGCAAGGCGGATCGTCATGGCCGGGCGAAACACCGCCAGCCCCTTGTTCAGGCGAATCACCTCCTGCTCGTGGAGCCAGAGCAGGGCCCGGTCCAGCAGCTTGGCCGGGTTTCGGACCCGGCTCTTCAGGATCAGATCGGACTCGATCGCCGCCAGGAGCTTACCGAGCGTCGTCTCGGCCAGCAGATCGGTGCCGCGGCTGCCCGGTGGCAGGCCGTCAAGCAGATGTTCCAGCAGCCGGACCGCGGCATCCCGGCGGATCTCAGCCCACTCCTTCAACTTGTCCCATTCGCGATGCAGCGTGATCCGCGCGGTCTCCGCGTCGCGCTTGCGCACCGTGAGACTACCCGCCCCGCCATCGTCCTCGCCGCGTCCGTCAAAGGCGATTGAGCGGACGATGCGGAACAACCGTTCCGGCAGCGGATCGGCCAAACCCTGATCCCGCAGCATTTGGGCCGCGATGCGCAGATGGAGGGATGAACTGTCTCCCTGTCCCATGTCGGGAGCCATCTTCTGCATGTGGGCGATGAGTTCAATCTCCAGCGCCATCGCCTCCTCGAGGCGCATGCGCGACGTGCGGGTCCCGCTCGTGTGGACGAACGCGGTCAGTGCCGTGTCGTTGCTGGCGATGCCGAACCGTTCGAGATCATAAAGCGCACCGCGCAACCGTTCCGGACTGAGGCCGGAGGTCGCCATCAGTTCGTCCGTGCTGATCCCGTCGTCCGCGGGTGCGCCGATCAACGCCTCTGTGATCAGCAGTAGCTGGGCGCGATACGCCGCCGTGACCTGTGCCTTCGCGAGCTGCCGCGCCGCCTCTTCGTGCGAACTGACCCGGAGAGAGGACGGAAACACCTGAACAACATTTTCCTCGCGGGTGAGGAGCCGGGATTCCTCCAGCCAGGCAACGGCCGTCCGCACCCGGGTGTCGTCGGTTGTAGAATCCCGCGCGAACACCTTCTCGTCATCCTCGCCAAGAATCTCGCCCGCCGTTGCCACGACATCACCACCGAAGCGTCGCTTCCGGTCGAGATTGCGCAGGGACCGCAGGATCCCGTGGATCTCCGCACGGGTGAGTCGCGAGCGGGCTGACATGCTGAACTGGCGTTCGACATCGTCTGTCGCGTAGAGAAGAACACAGCGCGCCGGATCGCGGTCGCGGCCCGCCCGCCCCGCCTCCTGTAGATAATTCTCCAGCGACCCGGGAATGTCAGCGTGGATGACCAGCCGCACGTCCGGCTTGTCAATCCCCATACCGAAAGCGTTGGTGGCCGCGATCACGCGCAACGCGCCAGCGATGAAGCGCCGCTGCACGTCCTTTTTCGTCTCGGGCGGGAGTCCTGCGTGAAACCGGTCTGCCGCGACTCCCTTCAGCTGGAGAAATTCCGCGACGTCCTCGCTCTGCCCACGCGTCGCGCAGTAGACGATGGCCCCGCCCGGCATATCGTGCGGCAGGTGCGATTCCAGCACCTGAAGGATCGCCGGGAACTTCTCGCCGCCCGTGGTCGGGATCACCTCGAAGGCAAGATTGGTGCGCCCGGCCCCGCCGTCGAGAACGGTGAGTTCGATGTCGAGCTCGTCACGGAAATGGCGGACGATGTCGTCCACGACATCGGGCTTGGCGGTCGCCGTCAGACACAGGATTGGTGGCACGTCTCCCTCACCCGCCTTCTCGCGGATGAAGCGTCCCACGTAGCGATAGTCGGGCCGGAAATCATGCCCCCAGCGCGACAGACAGTGCGCCTCGTCCACCACCCAGGCCCCGATCTCGCGCTGATCCAGCGCCCGCCGCAGGGACCGCGCGCGCAGCTGTTCGGGTGCGATCAACAAGATGCCGACGTCGCCCAGCCGGATCCGGTCCAGGGCGTCGCTCCGCTCCGGCATCGACAACAACCCGTTGACGGTCACGCAGCCGCCGATCCCGCGCTGTTCCAAGCCAGCAACCTGATCGGCCATCAGCGCCACCAGGGGCGATATCACGACGGTCAGTGCCCCGGTCTTGTCGTAGCGGGACAGCGCGGGGACCTGGTAGCAGAGTGACTTGCCGGTTCCGGTCGGCAGGATTCCCAGCGCATGTCGCCCCGCCATCGCCGCCTCGACGATGGCCTGCTGCATGGGTCGGCCGTCATGCTCCGGTTCAGGACGAAAACCGTCAAAGCGGAACCAGCGTTTCAGCTCCCTCCCGGCGTCATGGAACTCCCGGCACCAGCCGCAACCCGGATCAGAGCAGGCGGTGTCCCGGAGGCGCCGCACCAGCCGACCGGCGTCCGGAAATTGATGGCGCACCCAGGGCGGCATCACCGAGTTGCCGCCCGCCACCGACAACCAGGCCAATGCATAGGCCAGTGGCCAACCGCCGTGCCTCCCCGGATCCGCCAGGATTTCGTGGGACTGAGTCGCGCAGGAAGCGGTCTCCAGCCGCCGCCCGATCGCCGCCCGGGCCTCGATCCGCGACGGACGGCGGGCGGACCGGATCGTCTGGAAGATCTCGTCCACAGCGCGGTCGACGCCCGTGGTCTCAGGCGTGCAGAGGCGGTGCCAGGCGGTGAGCAGGTCCGGGTGGGCCTTCGCCAGCGCGGCGCATTCGTCGCCGAAGAGCTTCAGCGCAATGCGGGAGTCCAGTTCAGGGTCGTTCAACCGGCCGCGCTTAAGCCCGCCATCCTGATAATGTTTGATGAGGCTGTGATAGGGATTGCGGGGGAACGCGAGGGGGCTGAGACGCAGTGTATCCACCGCCGGCAATCTCAAGAGACGGAGATCCGGTTTCGCCGCCACCAGATAAGGCCGATCGAAGGCGATCAGGTTGTGCCCCAGGACGAACACGGCCCCGTCTGCAAGATCATCAAGCCGCGCCAGCGCCGTGTCCAGATCGGCACCGGAATGCGTCAGGCTGCGGCCGGTATCCGCACGGACCGCCCCCAAGGCCCGGATGCGCGAGTCCCGCCCCACTTCAAGGTCGAGAGAGATGCAGGCCGGACGAAAGGGGACATCCTCCCGCGCCACTATTGTATCCATGTCATGCGCGGCTCCAGGTTCGTCACGGGACTGGTCAAGAGACATGGATAGACCACATGATCTTGCGCCAGTCTTTCCGCAAAACGCATCATGCTGTATCCTGTCAACGAGTCTTTGTCAGCACCGTCACCTATGACGTGTGCCATGGTTTGCCCCTATTTTGAAACAGAAAACCACAAGAGGAAATTGTTATGGGATGTCGAATAGGAATGGCCACACATGTTGCGGCGCACGTTCAGCAATTCAAAGACAACAAGATTGGGGAATTATATACCTGACTATCCATCGTACCATAAGTAGTGGTTACAAGTGATTGTTAATAGAATATGTAGTGGTTCGGGTAGTTAAGTATATAATCCCCTCAATTTGCCTGTTGACCTGTTCATGGCCCATTTTGAGGTTGAGGCCGAACCGAAAATGTGAGCCGTCATGAATTCTGTTCCAATAGCGTTTTGCTGATCAGGGTGACGCGTGGAATTGCAAATGCTGACACTTTCGCAATCGTTCACTTTAACATAATGAGACCGACGCATATTTGACTGCTGGTGCAGGAATGAGATTCTCCCTTTCGTGGCTTGCTGATCATCTGGATACGCAGGCGGACATTCATACCATTGCTGAAACTCTGACCGATTGCGGATTGGAAGTCGAGGAGATTGTGGATCCATCCGTTGAATTCGGAAAGTTTTCGATTTGCCGCGTTATTGAAGCGGCGCAACATCCGAATGCAGACCGGCTCAGGGTATGTCGTGTTGAAACATGGCCCGACGGTGCCAACAAACCTGCCAGAGAGGTGCAGGTTGTCTGCGGTGCGCCGAATGCACGGACCGGGATGATCGGCGTTTTTGCCCCGCCGGGAACAGTGATTCCTGGCACCGGGATGTTGCTCAAGAAGGGGAGAATTCGCGGTGAGGAAAGCGCCGGAATGCTATGTTCCGAGCGCGAGTTGAAAATCTCTGATGAACATGATGGGATCATTGACTTGCCGGAGGATGCGCCGCTCGGTCAGGCTTACATGGATTACGCCGAAATCAATGACGGCGTGATTGAAATTGAGGTGACTCCCAACCGTGCTGACGCACTCGGCGTGAGAGGTATAGCCCGTGACCTCGCGGCCCGTGGACTGGGTCGACTGAAGCCGATTCCATCCATGAAGCCCATCATCGCCGGTGGTTCCTCTTCAATTTCGGTAACAATTGATGATGTGGCGCGGACGCGGGCCTGTCCGTTATTCTCTGGACGAGAAATTCGCGGCGTGAAGAACGGCGAGTCACCAGCCTGGTTGCGCAAGCGTCTCGAGACGATCGGCTTACGGCCGATCTCCGCTTTGGTCGATATCACCAACTTTATGACCTATGATCAGAACCGCCCACTGCATGTCTTCGATTCTGACAAGATCTCCGGCGGTTTGCGTATCCATTTGGCCAATGGAGGCGAATCTCTGACAACGCTGGATGAGACCGGGATTCAGTTTTCTAAGGGACAAATTGCTATTTCTGATGACAGGGGTCCGCTCAGTATTGCCGGAATCATGGGGGGTTTGTCGACAGGGTGCACCGAAGACACCGTGAATGTTTTTCTGGAGAGCGCTCTCTGGGATCCAATCTCGATTGCGACAACCGGGCGAAAACTGAAGATCAATTCAGATGCGCGTTATCGTTTTGAAAGAGGCGTTGACCCGGAATTTACGTTACCCGGACTCGATGCTGCCACCCGAATGATCGTGGAGATTTGTGGAGGTGCGGCTTCTGATATTGTTTTCGACGGCATGGTCCCTGAAACCAAGCGGCAGATTCGATTGTGTCATGAACGGGCCAGGCAAATTCTCGGGATGGATATCCCGCGCGATCGTCAGGAAAAGATCCTCAACGATTTGGAGTTTTCGGTTGATGATAACGGAGACTCGTGGCTTGTGACGCCGCCGAGCTGGCGGCCTGACATTCATGGTGAGGCTGATCTTGTCGAGGAGATCGGTCGAATTGCTTCGCTGACCCGCCTTGAAGCGGTGCCGCTGCCGCGCAAAATACCCAATGTCGCACGGCAAATTTTGACGCCGACACAGAAGCGCGAACAAGTGTGTCGGCGATCCATGGCTTCGTTGGGCTACCACGAAAGTGTGACTTACTCATTTGTTGACAGAGATTCCGCTGCGTTATTTCTCAATGGCAGAGAGCCGGTTGAGATTGACAATCCAATTTCTGCGGATCTGACATCAATGCGTCCGGATCTCTTACCGGGATTACTGAAAGCAGCCTCGGCCAATCAATCGAGAGGTTTCAACGATCTTGCACTTTTCGAGGTTGGACAGGTGTTTCATGGAGCGGGTGTGGGTGATGAAACGGTTTGTGTGACCGGGGTGCTTGTCGGGAACCGATCACCGCGGCAGCCGCATGGTGAGATGCGCCCGGTTGATGTTTTTGATGTCAAATCGGATGTGGAAGCTGTTCTGTCGACATTGCTATCGGTGACCGGTTTGAAGTTTGCACGCGATGTTCCCGACTGGATGCACCCGGGACGTTCAGGCAGTATTTTTCTGCAGCCGGGGAAGCCAATAGCTGTCTTTGGGGAGCTCAATCCAAAGTTGCTGCGAAAATTTGACATCAAGGGCGCTGTAGCTTCGTTCTCGATTGACCTGGATTCCCTCCCGTCGCGACGGTCTCGCAGCAAGACGCGTCCTGCCTTCACGCCGGCATCTCTCCAGCATGTGGATCGCGATTTTGCTTTTGTGGTGAAAAAGGATGTTGAAGCTGGTGATGTCATAGCTGCTGTCAGAAGGACCACATCGCGCGACTTGATTGACGCAGTTCAGATTTTTGATGAATATTCCGGCGATGAGGCGGAGCAGCAACTTGGCGCGGGACTCAAGTCTTTGGCGGTGACGGTTCGTTTGCAGCCAAGAGATAGGACACTGAAAGACTCTGATCTTGAAGCTATCAGTGCCGATATCTGTCATCAGGTTGAACTGGCGGTTGGAGGTCATTTGCGCACATCAGCATGAGTTTCATATGTTCATTTGTGGTGTTTGTGTTCCGAACTGAAATGGTAATGGGGCATGGGCATAAGGGGTGGAAACCGGATCCATTTCAGCGAGGAAGACAGCGTCGCCCGTGGGCGCAGCGATCTTACGACAGTCGGTATTCCTGACTGTCCAGGCAAACGCGCTATTGCCGTTGTCGCTGACAGCGTTCAAGCTGGTGATCGCTGTTATCGAGCAACACGACTGCTATCTCTTGAATAGATCGAGATATTCGCGAAAAACAAAAAGTCGGTTGCGGCGTTGACCGGTGATCTCGGTGAGGACACCATGGGCAACCATGTCCATGATCAGGGCGTTGGCTGTATTTGTGGTCGTACCGACGGCCTCTGCAGTCTTGTTCACGTTCACAACTGGATGGGAATAGAGGTACCGCATCAGGTTTTGGACGTGGTCTTGGCGCCGGGAGCCAAAGCGAGGAAGGATGTCTTGTTCGATCCGTCCCTTGATCTCGAGAATGTTGCGGAAGATATCCGTCGCCGACCGAGCAGTTTCTGCGACACCATGCAGGAAAAAGATCAGCCATTCACGCAAGTGATGTCCTTGACGAACAGCCATCAGTTGGTCCACATAGGCGGACCTGTTGCGTTCAAAATAATCGGACAGGTACAGTGCAGGCTTCACCAACAAACCTGTCGACGCAAGATAGAGTGAGATCATCAGACGTCCCAAGCGTCCGTTGCCGTCGAGAAATGGGTGGATAGTTTCGAACTGATAGTGTCCGATTGCAATACGCACCAGCGGTGGCACATAGAGGTGGTCGGCATGGAGGAACATTTCCAGATCGCTCATCAGGTCCGGCACATGATCGTGGTGCGGTGGAATGAACACTGCTTGTTTGAAATTGACACCGATCCAATTCTGGCTGGTTCGGAATTGGCCGGGTTGTTGGTGTTTACCGCGCACACCTGACATCAGAATCTTGTGAGTTTGACGCAGCAAGCGGTTGGACAGCGGTAATTTGTCCAGCGCTTTGATCGCATACGAGATGGCCTTGATATAGTTCTGGACCTCGGCCCAGTCGTTACGCTTCTCCAAATTCAGATCGCGGGCATCTTTGAACGCGTCTTCGATGTTGGTTTGTGTACCCTCGATCCGGCTTGACTGCGTGGCTTCCTTTGCCACATACATGCGTACAAAGAAATCAATATCGGGAATCAACAGGGCAAAGGCGTTCAACTCACCAAGCGCGCGATCGGCACGACTGAGGATCTCGATCAGTGCTGGATCGGCCATAATCCATTCGTGGCATATCTTTTTTGGCAGGAATGCCTTGTACTGATACCTGTCTTCTTCTGTGCCTGATTTGAAATCTGCAATATTCATATCTCAGAAAAGACCTGTTTTTCTCAGTATGAATATTCATATCTCAGGTTTATGCGGTGAGAACAATCATTATCTCAGGAAATACACCGATTTCTGAGATAGAGTATGTTGTTATGTCAAATTCGGTGTGTTCAGGCCTTGTGGCCATCGGGCTTACAAGTTGAGGCTGGGGTGAAAATGATGGGGATCATCGACAAAAGCCATAATTTCGTAGCCTGTCAGGTTTCTGTTTTCATCGCCAACGACCGCATGAACCAATCCAGAACTTGATCCCGTGTGCCGCGGGCATGTTGATGTCTTCTTCCAGTTCAGCTTGACTTGGCGGATGTTGACTGGATTTCAGGGTGATAAGTCGCGGTGCGGGAACGGGCGATATCTTGTTCATGACGTGTCTCCAAAATGTTTTGCCAACCAATCAAAAACGACTCATTGTACGATTGTACTTGAGCGACAGACCGGCAGGATACTGGCAACCGCATAGGCGTGGCCCTTTTCATCAAAGATGACATCGCTTTTGTTGCAGTGATTGCAAAACTGACATTGCGGAATAGTGTTGTCAGGATCATCATCGGCTTGATGCGAGTCACGATGCCTTCGCTGCCAACGCACAGGTTCCCCTCCATAGCGCGGATCCGGTTATCCCTCACGCGCTCCACAGGTGGGTGCACTGTCCCTCGAACGCTTGCTTGACTCGATTGGGGGAAATGTTCCACCTCATCTCATAGCGTGCGTTGGCGTTCAAAAACTCGTGCGATAGCGCAAAGGGGTTTAACTTATGTTTCCTGGCTTTTGGCCCGATATCCCAACCGTCGTGCTTGAGGTGTCGAACGTGTTGATTGGCCACCGCTCCAACCGTGCTGTTTGCAATTTTTCGGTATCGGCATGGCCATTAAATGGCGATCTCAATGCGCCTTTCGGCAGACTGCGCCATATTGGCATCAATTTCTGTCCCGACAAACCCACGTTCTTCCATGCGGGCGGCAACACCAGTGGAACCAGAACCGGCAAAAGGATCAAACACAATCGCGCCTTTTGGCGAAAACAGGCGAATGAGATGTCGGAGCAAGTCAACGGGCTTGGTTGTCATATGCCCATGACGTTCACGCGGTTTCTTGACCGGGATGATTGTGCCGGGAAAACGTTCAGGTTCAATGACCGGTGAGCGCGGGTCAATCAAACCAGTTTCCCATCGATCCCAATTATCAATAAAAGTTCCGTCACGTGGCGCTTGCGCCATGACGATCATTTCGCATTGAGGTTTTAATTGGGGTGTTTTTCGGCCATCCAACTTTTTAATCAGCCGGTCTTTTTCCGCCTGTGGAATTTTTCGCTTGCGGATAAAATGCTCTTGACTGAACGCCTTTGCTTGTCCCTCATAACGCCATGCAAGAAGGTCACGTATCTCAAAACCGGCGGCCTCAATAGCCATAGCAGTATGATGTACCAAACGATTCTGCGAGAAGCAAAGAGCAAAACCACCAGGGCGAATAATCCGTATCCATTCTTCGGCCATCGGCCCCAAAAACTTCTGTAATCGTGGCCCTTGCGTGCGGTCAAATTTCATACCGATGGGCAACGATTGCACCACACCGCCATTGCGGGACCGTTGAACCAGTGCATCATGATCCCAGCCATCATCCATGCCGTCAATAAAGTAAGGAGGGTCGGTGACGATGAGAGAAACGCTATTTTCCTGCATCAGCGGCATGAACTTCCGACAATCCAGGGCATGAACCCAAGTTGCTTTTTGACCGGTGAATTTTGGAGTTACAACAGCCTTCTTAACCGCAAGCATCACGACCGTGCCCCATTGTTAGCCTTGAGTGCCCTGGGATGAGTCTCTGACCCTTCATCGCTGTAATGACGGTGGCGACCTGCATAAACGTCAAGCCTTTGCGGTGGGATTTTCACAAGCGCTGCTTGCACCGGGGCAATTTTCAGCCCAGCCATTTCGGCAAATGGCCAATGTCATCAAGAACGACATCAGCATGAGGCGACAATTTTTCAATGGTCTCAACACCGGTCAACACCGCAATCACCGTCATGCCGGCGCGGCGGCCCGATTCCATATCCACCAGGCTGTCGCCGACCATGATGCACCGTTCCGGTGCGATGCCAAACCTTGCACAGAAGGCCAGGAGCATTGCAGGATCCGGCTTTTCCCCATAGCCACTGTCTGAACCGGCAATGAAGTCAAATTGATCGTCGCAATCGGCAGAACGAAGATGCGCGATCGCAGATTCTCTATGGTCGTTGGTGGCAACCCCGATACGCGGAACATGCATTCTCAGTTCTGCCAAGAGCGGTTTGAGTGGTGTCGCCTGACATTGCTGTTCTGCTGCACTGATCGTGACCAATTTGCCGATGATATCAGAGCGGGTCAGTTCCGGAAAATAGCGGCACAGGAGATCGATGGTAAAGTTTGGTGTGCCGGTCACAAACGGGCTGCCTTCGATAAAGCGCCCAGTGTCAAGATCAAATCCAAGTTCCTGTGCGAGTTGGCAGCAAAGATGGTTATCGTGACCGGCAAATCGCTGCAGAACCCGAAACATCCAGTTGGCCCAGGTGTTTTGAAAACTGAAGAGGGTGCCGTCCTTGTCGAAGAGCAGCCCATCAAATTTCCGATCTTCCATCAGGTCCAATGTGGTATGTCACCACCCGGCAGAAAATGCCGTGCCCTTTGAGGGGCATCTGGAGGGAGAGCTGCTGATTCACAGAATGCAAGAAGGCGCTTCTCCGAAGCCAGAACATAATCGAGAACAGCGGCAAGAAATTCGGGATCATTCAACCGCGAACGAAGTGATTCCAAAGATTCTCCTGATGTCTGCATGAATTTGTGAAGTTCGTCCGCATCGGCAGCCATCCATTCCACTGCACGAATGGCGATGATTTCACCATTTTTCTGACCATCATCCATTGGTCGTCAATCCCGAAAGCGTGAGAACCAACAGCAGGCCTCGTTGCTCTGCTAGCGGATTTCATCAGCGATTTCCAGTTTCGCATTCGATCAATATACGAAGGACTGCAGAAAAACGGAGGGTTCTGTCATCAATACAGGAAGGATCCCATGCCGGGTCAAAAATCATCCCAGGATAAATCATGGCACCGAGACCGCGCTCCGCCCGGCAGTCAAACCGTTCACTGAATCAACAAGGGCATGGCAATCGATCCGAAAATGGCGTGACAAATCGCCGATGGTTCCGGTCTGTCCAAAATGTTCCACACCGTGACAAATCGTCCGATGTCCGCAGACCCCACCAAGCCATGACAGCGTCGCGGGATGTCCATCGATGGCGGTCACGATGGCCGTGTGAGCGGGAAGTTCGCTGAAGAGTGTTTCAATATGAGACCGTGCCGCAGGATTGCCGCGCGCACGCTCACGTTGAGCGGCGGTCCACCCGGCCACCAGCCGGTCCGCGGAGGTGACCGCCAAAACGCCGATGTCACGACGAGTCTCACCAATCAGCCCGGCGGCTGCAATGGCTTCGTCGGCAACAGCTCCCTGATAAGCGATCACCACGTCACAGCCGGGCCCGGGTTTTCGAAACCAATATGCCCCATCAATGGATCCTTGCCGAAATTCCGCATCAACCCTTTTCCCGGGCTGATCCAATGGTTTGGTCGTCAGGCGTAGATAAACCGAGCCTCCGGTCTCGTCACGCAACCAGGTGCGCTCATCGGGGTCGCCTTCACCGCTGCGTTGCATATAGTCAAAAGCCCATTCCATGATAACCGCCAATTCATCAGCGAATGCCGGTTCAAAAGCGGCAAGACCGTCTTGCGCCATTCCGGTCAGGGTTGTCCCGATCGACTGATGCGCGCCGCCTTCCGGTGCCAGCATAACTCCCGAGGGCGTGCCGACCAGCAGGAAACGGGCATCTTGGTAACAAGCATAATTGAGGGCATCAAGGCCGCGATGGACAAAAGGGTCATAGACGGTGCCAACCGGTATCAATCGCTTGCCGAATATCGAATGAGACAAGCCTGCCGCTCCGAGGAGCAGCATCAGGTTCATCTCGGCAATTCCCAGTTCTATATGTTGGCCAGTCGGTGCAAAATTCCATTTGGCAGTGGACGGAATCCGATGTTCGATAAAGGCATCGTCCTGGCTCAGTCGTGCGAACAGTTTGCGGCGATTGACCCAGCTCCCCAGTCCGGTCGTCCCTGTGACATCCGGCGAGGTGGTCAGGATCCGATCTGCCAGTTCGCTATCGCCGCGCGCCAGATTGCCGAGAATCTTACCAAAGGCCGCTTGTGTTGAAATCGTATGTCCTGCATCGAACGCCAATTCCGGCACAACCAGCTTGGTGTCAGAATAGCGCCGCGCCCCCTTGGCAAAAAATGGGACCTGTGCAAGAAATTCTCTCAACCCGGCCGGATTCCTGACAGTCGCGAACCTTTCCCATTCCTGTCCCTTGGGCACCTCCATTTTCTGTTGCCACTCTGCCATTTGTGCGAGCGTCATCAGCCCACCGTGATTGTCCTTATGGCCAGCGATGGGTGTCCCCCACCCCTTGATTGTGTAGGTAAGAAAACAGGTGGGGCGGGAATGTTTCACTGCAGCAAAGGCTGCCGCCAGAGTCTCAACGCAGTTGCCGCCAAGATTCTCCATGAGACTGGCCAACTCACTGTCACTGCGACGATCAATGAGCTGCGATACCGCGCCTTGGTCACCCAGATCGTCCATAAGCCGCCGCCGCCAGACGGCACCACCCATATAGGTGAGTGCCGAATATTCCTGGTTGGGGCAGGCATCGATCCAGTTCCGGAGAGCTTTGCCGCCGGGTTCTTGGAAGGCGGCGCGCTGGCGGACACCATACTTGATTCGCACGATATCCCAGCCATAAGCATCGAAGATCTTCTCAATTCTCTCGTACAATCCCTCGCGAACTATTCCGTCGAGCGATTGGCGATTATAGTCGATGATCCACCAAGTGTTGCGCAGATCGTTCTTCCAGCCCTCCTGCAATGATTCACAGACATTACCTTCATCCAACTCAGCGTCACCAACAAGAGCGACCATACGACCTGTCTGGATTCCCTGGCCCCATTTCTTGGCAATGACATAATCCTGAACTAACGAGGCGAGAACTGTGATTCCGGCTCCCAGTCCGACAGATCCAGTTGAAAAATCGACATCACCAATATCCTTGGTGCGACTCGGATAACTCTGCACGCCGCCGAATCCCCGAAAATTTTCCATATTCTGTCGGGTCTGGTTCCCCATCAAATACTGCATCGCATGAAAAACCGGCGCGGCATGGGGTTTGACGGCCACACGGTCCGCCGGCTTTAAGACAGAAAAATAGAGCGCGGTCAGAATCGAGACCATTGAGGCGGAAGATGCCTGATGACCGCCGACCTTGATCCCGTCGGTGGCGGGGCGAAGATGATTGGCATTGTGAATCATCCAGTGTGAAAGCCAGAGCAGTCTTTGCTCAATGGTCTTGAGATGATCCGTGTGCGAACTGTTCATCTGTCTTGTGATTACGAGATTCCGCTCGACCCTTGCTGTGGTTGCCACCCGTGACACAAGCTATCTCACGAAGCCATATCAGACAATCACACAATGCCTGATAAAACTGTACCGGATCAATGAGTATCTCCCCGATTGATTATGCATACAGGCGGCACTCGGAAAGGATTGTGACAGGCTGAACTTAATTTCTACTCGGGTGAAATGACTGGAATTGATGTTACGACACCAGGTGTTGACAGGCAATGCAGGGAGGAAACACAATGCCCGGAGGTGAAACCGCGATAGAGGTCCGATGGTGACTCCTTCAGTGATTCATGGCCAATCACCCGCATCGTGCACAAACCGTGTGGCCAATATATGCGGCGTGATCCTTGCCGGTGGTTTATCAACTCGCATGCAAGGACAGGAAAAAACTTTGCTTGATTTCGGCGGCAAGCCGCTGATCAGCTTTGTGGTCGCGCGGCTTCAGCCCCAAGTGGCATATCTCGCCATCAACGCCAATGGGGATCCGACAAGATTTGCACGATTTGGACTGCCCACCATCGCCGACGAATCGCCGTTCAATGCCGGCCCCCTGGCGGGTATTCTCGTCGCCATGAAGTGGGCCAAAGACAAGGGATATGACGACGTTGTGACCGTTGCCGGCGATACGCCCTTTTTTCCTGAGGATTTGGTCAGAAGACTCGGCACAGAGATGAGACAGTCACGCACGAAAGTGGTTGTGGCGGCCAGCAGAACAACCGGAAAAGGCTTGACCCGTCACCCTCCATTCGGATTATGGTCAGTCGATCTGATCGATGATCTCCACCAGTCGCTGTTGTCCGGCATGCGAACGGTCATTGCGTGGGTGGAACGGCAGGAATTCACAACTGTTGTGTTCGATTCCGCCACCCACGACCCCTTTTTCAACATCAATGACCCCGATGATCTGGCCATGGCAGAGATCCTGGTGAGGAACATGCAAAGATGATTGAATTTCAGGTCTGTATGAACAAGATATCAGGTCGGTTGAATATGTCGTGAGGTCGAGGACGGGTTGCTTGTGCTGCGCCATGACAGCCCTGACAAATACGCGCCCTGTGCACAGTCATTTTGGTAAGGGGTAAGGAAAATTCGGTCGGTCCACATTGTAGTGTGTCGAGAGATAGTCAAGGATCTCGACACGCACATCGGTTTCAGGCTCCGGCATATCCTGTTCTTCGACCATCCAGTCGATCACTTCGTCCCAACCCTCACGGGTTAAACCCTGCTGAGCCACAAGCCGCTCGGAATGACAGCCGACACAGCTGTAATAGGTGTTTTCGGCCCCCTCGGCGACTTTCAGGACGCCAAACTCAGGGGGGTCATTTTCGGCCCCAGCAAAGCGCGGCACAATTCCGGACCCGACGGCACAGACCAGCCAGGAAAGCATGAGAATGCCTAACATCCGTGATCGGATACCAAAAGAAGTATCCATTTGACCTGGTGCTGATGTTTTTGGCCGTCGGAGCGCAGTGATTTCGCTCCGACAATGCCTGATATAATCAGCTGACCCGGACGGCCACGCGATGCATGGTATTGTTCAGATAACCTTTGGGATTCCAGTCAATGGCAAAGGGTTGCATAACGCCTGCACTGTCTGTGGCCCGCGCCCAAATCTCATAGTAACCCGCGCCAGGGAAACTGACATTGGAACGCCAATTCTGCCAGGCACCTGAATTGACGGGTGCGTCGAGCGACGCTGCCTGCCATGTGGCACCAAAATCAATCGAGACATCAACGGCACTGACCGTGCGGTCGCCTGACCAGGCATGGCCGCGCACTTCCATGGACGTTCCGGAAGCACTGTCCGTTGCAGGGTTCGTAATCAGTGACTTGATGGGCATACGCTCGATGATGACGAAGTCTTCATTCTCGACCTTTTCGCCTGGCTCAACCGCGCGGTTTGGCACGCGATACGAGGATCCAGTCATTTTGGGCCCGTCATGGACGATGTCGCGCAGATAAATCCGTGTCAGCCACTTCTGCGAGCATGAACCGGGCCATCCCGGCACCACAAGACGCAGGGGTGCGCCATTCATTGGATGAATGTCATTACCATTCATGCCCCATGCGATCAGGACATCATCGGTCATGGCCTTGGCAATCGGGACACCGCGAGAGATCGGGAGTTTGTCGGGATCACCGGTCAGGTGAGCGTCGGCACCGACATGAGCCGTGTAGACGACACTATTCTGAACTCCAACGGCATTGAGAACATCCTTGAGCCGTACACCTGTCCATTCAGCGCATGCCACGGCGCCGAGAGTCCACTGATTGCCCTTGGCAGGCGGATTAAAGAAAGATCGCCCGTTGCCACCACACTCGATCAGCAAAGCCATCGTGACGACGTCAAACTTTGACTGCAAGTCGGCAATGGTCATCGTCATTGGGTTGTTGACCAACCCGTCAACAGTCAATTCCCATGTCGCCGCATCGATATCGTCCGGCGGAATTCCATTGTTGCGGATGAAGTGACGGCTGGTCGGTGTAATGTCATCATCAAGAAGATGCGGGGGTGTTTCAGCATTGACCGGCCGATCATTGAGAAGTGTCAGACCATCCTTCCCGACCAATACGTCCGTTGACGCCATGGCAATAGGGAGGAATCCCTGTGGGAGATTGGCATTGAACGGAATATTGGCGCCGACCAATGCCGACATTGTTGCCAGACCTGCTCCGCGCAGAAAGCCGCGGCGGTCTTCATTGGTTTCGCGGCCAAAAAATTCGCGATCTGCCGTCACTGGATCGGCAGCAAAGAACTCACTGACTGTCTTATGATGTTTTGGATGATCTGAAGACATTTTCACTCCTCCCGTTTCATTTTCGGGGGAAATACCCGAAAGTTTGTAAACGCCATTTTCAGGCGTATTCCCCATGTTGCCTTATTCCACCCTGAAATTCAACTGTCTTGACGGCCTTGACGAGATGCTTTGAACCGAACAATCGACATCAGTTTGTCTTGAAGATTGACAAGCGAATGTCGACCACGACGCGTGCGATTTTCTAACCGCCTGTGTAACTGGTTCCAAATCAGACCAGCAAAATCGCTGTCTCTTAGGCTACTATGGGGTCGATTTGGATCTGTCATGCGCGTTTTTCTTGTTGTCGTGCCCACAGGGTTTTGGCTTATCCCATTCGGGTGGTTGAAAACCCTCCTTGCCTTCACCCAAATTAGGGAGAGCTCGTTTTAGTACTTGCCGGACTTCTTCGTAGTGCTCAAGATATTTCGCACGAAAATCACCGTCGACACAGCCTAGTTTTTCGGAAACAAGTCGCTGCGCAGGTGCATGTGTGCCAGCCACAAATTTTCCGGTCCTGAAGTGGAAAGGTTGGAAGATGAATTTTTCACATCCGGTGGCGCAAAGCCCATCTGCAAATTTTTCAGGATTCTGAACCAGCAGCAGCGGTGTCATTGTGATGCAGGTCTTGATGCCTTCGTCGCATAGACGATGGACCGCCCGAAGCCTCTGTGAATTGCTGGGGCAGTAGGGTTCAAATGTCCGACGGATTTCCTCATCATCGGTTGTAACTGTGATATTGACCTGAACGTGGCCGCCGTAGTCCTTGATCTGCTGGAAGTAATCGATATCCCGGACCACATCCGGGCTTCGGGTTTGCACAACAAGCTTCGGCTGACATTCGGCCATCACATCCAATAGATCGCGTGTGATCTCGAGTTTGCGCTCAAGCGGTTGGTAGGGGTCTGTCACGCTACTCATATAGATGGTTTTACCGTAAAGCTTGCCTTTTTCTTTTTTGAGAAGATTGACGGCGTTCTCTTTGACCGTAACCCAGTTGCCCCAGTCGTGGACCTTGTGCCCTCGGGAGAAGAAGGCAGCATAACAATAGGTGCAGGCAAAGGAACAGCCAGCATAGGGATTGAGGGTGTAGTCATAGGCCTCCATAAAGCCTGTGGCGCGTGTCAGGATGGCACGTGATTCGGCATACTCAACACTAGCCTGCCCCATGCGATCTGGCCTGTCTGGTGACTCAATAGCGTCAAAAAGAGAGGGGCTTGGGCTGACGGAACTGCTTCCTCCCATATCATTCATTTTGTTGACCATCACCAAAGCCGTCGAACATATGGCTTCTTTGGCCAGCTTTGGACGTATCCATCCAGGAATTGATTCATTCTGTCGGTGAATTCAGTGCAGTCCAGCTTCTTTATTTTCCCAAGCAAATCTTTTCTGGGTTGGGAAATTATCTTTGTATTGACTGCTCCGGGGCATTCAAGCTCAAGTCGTTGGCCCGAGGGATATTCCCTTCCAATTTCGTCAATCAAGGATTTCTTATTGATTTGTGTGGTCATTACAGCTGTTATTGGTTCGTGCCTTTCTTTGATTTCTTTAACCGCCTCCCGAATGACGCCTCTGTTACGATCATATATGGCATGCATGGCAATCAAGATAGTGGGTCCTGGCAATGGATCGATACTGGATTTTTCCCCATAGAAATCAAATTCAAATGGCATGGGACTTTCCCAACTTGATATCCATTTATCCCAGAGTCTTTCTCCGGCTTGCTTCATTTTCTCGCTTTTGTCGATGTTATGAAAATGGACCTTCCGGAATTTTTGTTGTGGGTAGCTGGAAACAAATTTTGCAAAGCCAATCTGTGTGGCTAAGGTCCCACACCCGAGATCGATTATATTGAGTGTCTTGCAGTTATTCGGGATTCTTATTGTCTTGGATAGGTGGTGAAAGATCTGGTCAGCCAGACGGACATGTCCAAAATGATACCAGGAAATATAAAGTAGAGCCGTCAAAGTATCGTAGGTATCAGGTTCTTCCCCAGATGCAAATTTCTTCAGCTGACGGAAAGCTCTGTCAATTTTGCCAACTTCATTGCATGACTTCAATCGGCTGCTGATCCCTTCTTCGAATAGTTTGCAAATACAATTCTGTAATATTTTTTCGACACTTGTTGGTGTTGGATAGCGAAGTTCAGGTAGATCTGCTGTGGAAATGCGGTTTGGAAATTTCATTGCAATTCTTTCTGTTTGTGCCCGGTCTCATGAAGGGTGGGGCAGCTCCAATTCACCGAAAGTTAGACATAGTGCGACCTCCCTGATCTCAATCAGAATGCTCTTTCCCTCGACAACTCTACCGGACGAATCCAAATTTTCGCCGTGCGGGTGACGGTTAAAACTTTCGTCTGTTCGCAGATAATGGGCGGATACGGAAAAAAGGACTGTTAATTCTGGGTGGCTATTCTCTTGCCTGGGCATAAAGCACAAGAATCCAGGCACGGATTGTACGCGTATTGGCATAAGCCTGGATCTGCCGATCGCTGGCCTCTCGGATCAAGCGCGCGGTCAGCCCAAGGGCGCTCGCGATAAAACGCTCTGCCAATGCGGGCCCTTCGGGATCGCGCGCAAGGGCTTTCTCGACTGTGGCATGATGCGTTGGTGTGCCGACATTGCCGAGAAACCGGATGTCAAGACCGTCCGTCGCTGGGCCATCGGCACGTTCACCAAAAGCGTTGCGCCATTCATTCGGTGGCGCAAATTCAGCCGGCAGAAGGTCAACTTCAATATCGTCCTCGACCAGCAACTGCAGGATTTGTATGGCAAGTCCCAAAAGTTTATCAATCTCGCGATCACCAGCGACCCGTTCCAAAGCGTCAAGCGTTTCGGTATCATCTTCGTCCTCGGCAAAATTGACCGCACGCACCAATGTGTCGACCGGGACATGGAGCGCTTGAATGTCTCTCTCGGATGATTTCTCTTCTTCTTTTTCTTCCCCTCCCGATGGTCCCAACTCCACGTCTTTGGGCTGTGGATGTTGCAGTTCTTCTTGAAATTCTTCGTCTTGATCAGCAGGGTCTGCGTCGTTTTCAGGACTCCGCTCCAACTTCTCGACACGCACCAGCTGATCTTGCAGTGATTGAATTTGATCGTGCAAGCTGTGCTGGCGATGCTCGAGATTCATCTTGAAGTGGAAAATCAGTGCGAATGCCCAAATCAGCAACAATGGCATCAGAAACAGGATGATGGTATCGAGGATTGACGGGCTTGATCCTGAGAACAGGACCAGCAGACGGATGGCGCACCAGGAGATTGAGGCGACGATGGCCGTCAGGATAGGGAGACGCAACCACGAGCGACCCGATTCGTCTCCAAGGAACCATAGGGTACGTCTCACGTGTAGTTCACTTCAATAATCGTGAAATTCTTTGTCCCGCGCGGCGATTCAAATTCGACCGTATCTCCTGCATTGTGACCGATTAATGCGGCGGCGAGTGGCGCCTTCATGTTCAAACGCCCGTTTCTTGGGTCTGACTCGGCTTCACTGACGATCTGATAGGTGGCTTCGCGTGCGTTGCTCTCGTCGCGAACTGTCACCGTTGCACCAAACTTGATCGGTCCTTCGAGTGCCGACACATCAATGATCTCAGCGGTGCTGAGGATCGCATTGAGTTCTTTGATTCTGCCTTCGACCCAGCCCTGTTGTTCACGCGCCGCGTGGTATTCCGCATTCTCACTGAGATCACCATGCGCACGGGCTTCGGCAATGGCCGCGATGATTGCCGGGCGATCAACGGTCTTGAGGCGGGTCATTTCGGCAGAGAGTTTCTCGTGCCCGCTACGAGTCATTGGAGTTCGATTCATGGTTCTGGTTCAACCTCTGTTCCTGTTTTCAATAGAGACGCAAGATCAAACGTCAAGTGAGTCGTGAAAACAGGGCGGGGTCCAAGAATCGGGAATACAAAAATGAAATCATTTCTGGTATTGGCACAATCTGGCAGATACCGGGCACTTGGGTTAGGTTGCCGATAGCGTGCCATGATCACCACACTTAGAGGTGTCGTGCCGTTTTGGCGCTGTTGGATCATGAACCGCCGGCAGGGCTGTCCACTTGGCGGCCCCTCGCTTCGCAATCACAGTCAGGAGTCATGGTGTTGACAGAACCCGATCGCGAATCCATGCAGTTCGACATTGTGATTGTCGGTGCCGGTCCGGCAGGACTGTCAGCGGCAATCAGGCTCAAACAGCTGGATCCATCTATTGATGTCTGTGTTCTCGAGAAGGGATCCGAAGTGGGGGCACATATCCTGTCGGGGGCGGTGCTTGATCCTGTTGGCCTGGATCGGCTGTTTCCCGATTGGCGGGAACTGGATTCCCCTGATTTAGTCAGGGTGGAACAGGACAATTTTTACCTGCTCGGCGTCGCCGGACAGATACGTGTGCCCAATTGGCCGATGCCGCCGCTGATGCGCAATCACGGAAATTATATCGTTTCGATGAGTCATCTGTGTCGCTGGCTGGCGGCAAAGGCGGAGGCCTTGGGTGTCGAGATTTATCCTGGAATGGCCTGTTCCGATTTGGTTGTCGGGAACAATGGTGAAATCGCCGGAGTCATCGCCGGGGAGTTCGGGCGATCGCGCGACGGGGATCCCGGTCCGTCCTACGAGCCTGGTATGCGGATCCTTGGAAAGTATGTGTTTCTCTGTGAAGGTGTGCGGGGATCCCTCAGCAAACAGGTCATCCAGCGATTCGCGCTGGATAAAGATAGCGATGCCCCGAAATTTGGCCTCGGGATGAAGGAAATCTGGGAAGTATCACCTGAACAGTGCCAACCGGGAACGGTGACTCACACTGCTGGTTGGCCGCTTTCATCGCAAGCGGGCGGGGGTTCGTTCATCTACCATATGCAGGACAATCAGATCAGTATCGGGTTTGTCGTCCATTTGAACTACCGAAACCCATATCTGTTCCCTTACATGGAGTTTCAGCGATTCAAGCATCATCCGATGGTCGCGCGCCTGCTCAGTGGTGGCCGCCGCATTGCCTATGGGGCACGAGCCATTACCGAGGGGGGCTGGCAATCGCTTCCAAGACTCTTCTTTCCCGGGGGCATTCTTGCCGGTTGCGCCGCAGGTTTTGTCAATGTGCCGCGCATAAAGGGCAATCATAACGCAATGCTGAGCGGTATTGCAGCTGCCGAGTCCGCTTATCCGGCATTGTCGGCGGGACGTTCAGGAGATGAGTTGAAGGATTACGATAACGCCATCCGGAACGGTCCGGTCGGCCGCGACTTGAAGCGGGTGTGCAATGTCAAACCACTGTGGTCCAAATACGGGATTGGTATCTCCTTTGTTGCCGGTTCATTCGATATGTGGGTATCCCAACTCACCGGTTGGAACCCGTTTGGGACCCTCAGTCACGGTGAAAGCGACGCAGCAGCAACCGAGCCGGCATCGCAACATCAGCCGATTGAATATCCCACCCCGGACGGCAGGCTGAGTTTCGACAGGTTAACCAATGTAAGTTATTCCGGGGTCAATCACGAAGAGGAACAGCCATGCCATCTTCATGTCATTGACTCCGATCTACCGGTTTCGGTAAATCTGCCGCAATATGCTGAGCCAGCACAGCGTTATTGTCCTGCTGGCGTCTATGAAATTCTTTATGATCGCGACGGTAACAATCCTCAATTCAAAATCAATCCCACCAACTGCGTCCATTGCAAAACCTGTGATATCAAGGATCCTTCGACCAATATCGAGTGGCGTGTCCCACAGGGCGGTGACGGGCCCAATTATCCGAACATGTAGGCGCAACATGGATTGTGTGGAATCTGCGTATTCGCGCAGACCAGGTTTGCCCATGTTCCGTCAATATTGGGCCCTTCTGGTGTCTGTTTGTCTGGCGTTTGCGTCGCTGACATCCGTATCCCATGCAGCCGATGAAGATGTGGTGTCGGGTGAACTGGGCGCAAAATACTTGGCTGCGCGTAGCAAAGCCTTGTCATATGACTTTGTCGGTGCGGCTGGGTTGTTTCGGGAACTCATTCGTCAATCCCCCAAAGATCTTCATCTCCTGGCCACGTCTCTGCCCATCTTCATCGCCAAAGGTGATCTCGAGAGTGCCATGGAAACCGCTTCTGAAATTGAAGAATTCGACGAAGGCGACCTGTTGTCTGATATCGTATTGTTGGCCGCGGATTTGAGTGCTGGGGATTATGAAAAAGCCTTGATTCGATCAGAATCGCTTGAGGCTTTCATCGGACCTGATTTGCCTGAAGTGGTCAGGGGATGGATTTATGTCGGTATGAACGACATGGCTTCTGCCGAAGATTCCTTTGGCACTGAAATCGCTCAAGGGGCACAGGAATTGTTGTCGTTTCATCGGGCTTTGGCCCTGGCGACGACCGGAGATTTTGAATCTGCAGAGAATTTGATGGGGGAGATTGCCGGGCGCGATCAGGTTCCAAGGTCTATACCCGACCAATTGATCACAGCCTGGGCTCAGGCATTGGTACAGCTGGACAAGAGAGACGAGGCATTGCAGCTGATACGCAGCTTTGGCCGTGAGCGCGTCCCGGACCATGTCGCCGAAGGATTAAATGACCTTGATCGGCGGATTGAGGCAGGAGACCAGGTTGATTTTGACTTTGTCACGGGTCCGGCCACAGGCGTTGCGGCATTCTTTCTTTCGGTCGCAAGAGATTTGGCCATTGATGGCGACGAGAGGCTGCAGGCCGCAATTATCTTTGTCCGGCTCGCAGAGATTCTCGATCCTGACAATCCGAAAATTGCGCATACGCTGGGCGAATATTTCGGTAATCTCGGCAGTTATGAGTCGGCCATTGCCAGCCTGGATACGATTGACGAAAAGGATCCGGCGCATTTTCTCGCAGAGATTGAGGCTGCCCAATGGCTCAGATCAAGCGGACAGATTGACGAGTCCTTTCGCCGCCTTGACGCAATCAAGAGTCAGTATGGCGACAAGGTCCGGGTTCATCTTGCGATTGGGAACGGGCGGCTCAATGACAATGCGTATGATCTGGCGGAGATCGCTTTTGATCGCGCCCATCAATTGACATTTGCGCGTGCTCCTGGAAATCCTGGCGACGAGCAGTATCACGCCTATTTCGAGGGGAACTGGTACCCGCTTTTTTCTCGTGCGATTGCGCGCGAGCGGCTTGGTGAATGGGAACGGGCAAAGAGTGATCTGGAACTGGCCGCGGAATATTCAGGGGGGCACCCCTATGTCATGAATTATCTGGGCTACAGCATGCTGATACAAGGCGAAGATTCGCAGTTGGCCGAACAATATATTGCGACGGCGGTGGCTGCGGAACCGGATAATGGCGCCTTTATCGACTCATTGGGATGGGCGTATTTCTTGCAGGGTCGTTACGAAGAGGCTTTGCCGCTTTTGGAGCGGGCGGTGCGCCTGTTGCCGAACACGGCGGAGGTGATCGACCATCTGGGTGATGTTTACTGGAAGGTAGGGCGCAAACGCGAGGCCATTTTTCAATGGAAACGTGCTTTACTGTTTGAAGATGAATATGTGGACGCAGATCGTGTCGAGCGAAAGATCGATATTGGCCTGGACCGGGTGCTGGAGGAGGAAGCAGCTGCCAACAACTCCAATTGAAGGCGTGGCCCATGCCAAGATCAATCTGGCATTGCATCTTCGTGGCCGACGTGCTGACGGATATCATCTGATTGAGTCTCTGGTCGCATTTACGGCACTTGGCGATACTGTCGCGGCGGTCCCGTCGCATGAATTGACTTTGTCCGTCTCCGGGCATTTTGCCGAAAATGTTCCTCACGGTCCTGACAATCTGATTGTGAGGGCTGCCAGATTGCTGACCGCGCGGCGCGGCGCGGCGGTCTCGCTGGTTAAAGATCTGCCGGTTGCTGCGGGTTTGGGCGGTGGTTCCGCCGATGCCGCCGCCGCGATGCGGCTCTTGTCCCGATTGTGGGAAGTTCCCCTCCCGAGGCTGAGTGACACGGCAGAATTAGGGGCTGACTTGCCGGTATGTGTCAACAGCGTGGCCGCACGCATCGAGGGAATTGGTGAATTTGTGACGGAGCTTCCGCCGCTTCCGCCGCTTTCGGTGCTTCTGGTCAATCCCGGGGCCATGCTGTCGACCGCAGAGGTTTATGCGGCGGCATCGCACCCTGATATGCCGCCATTGCCTCCCCTGCCGTCATTCCGGGAAGCAAGAGAATTGGCTGCGTGGCTTCAACTCCAGCGTAATGACCTTGAAGATCCTGCGCTTCGTTTATGCCCCGTGGTCGCTGATGTCCTGGCCACCTTACGCGCGGGAAGTGATTGTCTGCTGGCCCGTATGTCCGGTTCCGGCAGCACCTGTTTTGGACTGTTCACCACGCCGGCCCATGCGGCACGGGAGGCGGAGAGAATCGTTGCGTCGAATCCTTCATGGTGGGTGCGTTCAACAGACCTGATTGAGTGACCAGGCATTTGTTGCGGTGGTTTCAGGCGACATGCGAATCGAACGGCCCAATTGGCGTGACTGGATTGTTGGTGGGCGTGTCCGGTCAGTTTTGACGGATGGCCGAAAAATCTGCGAGCCATTCCAGGCGATCTCGCAGTGGATGCGGCGGTAAATTTTCCAATTCACTTTTTGCCTTTTCCGACCAGGCAACAGCTTCTTCCTGCACCTGCTCGAGATGGCCACGTGATTTTAACAGAAATCTGACATATTCGAAATCACCTTCGTGCTGCTGACCTTCGGCAATGGTTCGTTTCCAGAAATCCTGCTCCTCGGTTGAGGCCGCCTGCATGGCCCGAATCATTGGAAGGGTCATCTTGCGATCACGAAAGTCATCGCCAAGATCTTTACCGAGTGACAGTTTGCACCCGTCAAAATCGAGGACATCATCGCGAATCTGGAAGCTGATTCCAAGCGCCCTGCCAAACCGAAAAGCTGCCTGGCTCTCCGATTCGCTGGCACCGGCAATCAATGCGCCAACCTGAGCCGCGGCAGCGAACAGGCAAGCAGTCTTGCCATTGATGATACGAAAATAATCGTCTTCACTGATGGTGATATCATGTTGCCAGGCGAGTTGCATGACTTCGGCTTCGGAGATCGTCACCGAGCTTTCCGCAATAACGCCCAAGGCTGCCAGTGATCGTGTATCGACCATCAGTTGAAAAGCACGGGCGAAGAAGAAATCGCCGACCAGAATCGATGATTTATTGTCCCAAAGGAGATTGGCAGTCGGACGACCACGGCGTTGACTGCTTGAATCAACGACATCGTCATGCAGCAGGGTGGTGGTATGGATAAACTCTATCGCCGCCGCGAAATTCAGATGATGGTGTCCTGTTGGTCCAAAAAGACAGGCACAGGCGATCGTCAATATGGGCCGCAGGCGCTTGCCGCCGGCACTGAAGATATATTCTCCAATTTGCGCGATTCGGGCGACATATTCCGAATCCAGATTCTCTTGAATCAGGGATTCGACAATGCTCAACTCGTCATGAAGATCATGACGCAGGGCCTGCACAGGATCATCATACTTGCAAGACAGGTCAGATGCAGTCTGAAATTCACTCGACAATGCGGATTCTTGCATGCTAGTGACCTCCGATGCGCGAATTGTTCAGAAGCAATGATCCAACGGCAATTGCCTGCGCTTCGGCGATGCTGGAAGGAGAAGGTATAACCTGTTTTGTGATGGATGTCCATATGAGTTCACTTGAAGGCTCAATCGGTATTCTTCCAAGACGGATGATGGTTCCTGAAGTTGAATTTGATCGCGCACGCAGGACACTCATCGACAATGGCCTCGACCTGTTTGACTCCTGATATTGTGTCCGATTACGGTCAGGCTCTGACCCGTGATGGTTTTCTCAACGGTGATGTGACGGCCTTTCAACCACGCGATGGCTATCGTGCGGCCATCGACCCCGTCCTGCTGGCTGCTGCGATCAGCCCTGACATCGGTCAGTCTGTCCTCGAGCTTGGCTGTGGATCCGGTATCGCACTGCTTTGCCTGTGCAGGCGCATGACGGGCGTCGTGGCAAGTGGGCTGGAAATCTATCCGTTTCATGTCGAATTGGCCCGGCGCAATGCCGTCGAAAACGGGTTCAAGATTGATATTTGGCACGGTGATATTGCAAACCCGCCCAAGGATCTTCTCCAGACCAGCTTTGATTTTGTCATCGCAAATCCGCCATTTCGTATCAAAGACAGAGGAAAGCTACCGGCTAATGAGAGTCGCCGTATCGCAGAAGTCGAAACTGTTCCCCTGTCGGTCTGGTTGGAATCTGCGGCGCAGCAACTCAAATCATCGGGTCAACTCGCCATCATCATTCCTCCTGCGCGTCTGCCCGACCTGCTTTGCTGTCTTCCCGGGACGACTCTTGGCGGCGTCATCGAAGTCAAACCTGTTCGAGCCCGGCCTGATCGTGCGGCGGTACGGTTGTTGTTGCGCGTCCACAAGACCAATTCGCCACTTGATTTTGTTCTGTTGCCTGATCTCATTCTTCATACCAACGACGGCAATAAATTCTCTCCCGAAGCCGAAAGTATCCTGCGCAACTCGTCCCGCATCGAATTTTGAGGAATGTGTGGCAAAAGTCCGTTCGCAGCGGCACCTTCATACCGATGAGGCCGCACATTCCTGCAATTTTGTTCTGTCTGGCTTTGTCTCCCGAGTTGTCGCAGTTTCCTGATGCCTGCGATGCGTGGAAAAGGTCTGATTGATGACGGTGACGGCTTGCAATTGACGCCATTTTGGCCGAATATGTGCAGCAGCAATATATGGGTCATTTGCAAATATCGAGGAGCGAAAATGACATTGGAAAATCAATTGGAATCATTGCGCAAAGAACATGACGATCTGTCCCGACAGGTGGAGATAGTGCAGAGTCAACCTGGTGCTGACACGATTGCACTCACCGAAATGAAAAAGCGCAAACTCCATTTGAAAGAGAAAATTTTTGCGCTCTCCAGAGACTGAATATAACTGACCGAAGACAAAGCCAGACGTCAACGGTCGCTAACAGACTGAACCGAACCCTGCGTGCGCCACGAGGGTCGCGCACCCGGTTTTTGTCTGTCAATTTCAAGAATGACTGCACAGCAAGGTCCGTATCGTGGCTAATGCATATACTGGCCACCATTCGCGCTGAGCGTGGAGCCGGTGATGAATCCGGCGTCATCAGATGCAAGAAACTCTACGATTCTCGCAATTTCATCGGGTTCTCCGAGTCGGCCGACCGGAATTTGCGCGATAATTGACTCACGGACTTTCTCAGGAACCGCCATGACCATCTCGGTGCCAATATATCCCGGACAGATGGCATTGACCGTGATTCCGGAACGTGCTCCTTCTTGCGCGAGGGCCTTGGTGAAACCGAGTTCGCCCGCTTTTGCCGCGGCATAGTTGGTCTGACCCATCTGTCCCTTTTGCCCGTTGACCGAAGAAATATTGATGATGCGACCAAACTTGCGTTCCCGCATTCCCGCCCAGACATGATGGGTCATGTTGAACACGCCATTCAGGTTGGTTTCGATGACCTGACGCCATTGGTCCGGCGTCATCTTGTGAAACATCCCATCGCGCGTGATGCCGGCATTGTTGACAAGAATATCGATCGGGCCCATTGCCGCCTCAACCTTGCCGATTCCGTCTGCACAGGAATCATAGTCGGCAACCGACCATCTGAAACTGCCGATACCGGTTGCTTTCTCAAATTCAGCAGCAGCTTCCTCGTTGCCTGCATAACTGGCAGCCACACTGTATCCCGCGTTCGCCAACCGCTGGCTGATCGCGGCACCAATTCCCCGCGTACCACCCGTTACCAGTACCGTTTTTCCCATCACCGTTCTCCTTTATCCGTGATTTGAATGTGGCGCGGAATTGGTTGCCAACGCCACAGCAAAAAGAGGCACAGATTTCAGTCCCGTACCACACACAAGGCCACACCCATGCCACCGCCAATGCACAATGTTGCCAAACCTTTTTTCGCATCCCGGCGCTTCATTTCATGAAGAAGCGTCGTCAGAATACGACAACCGGAAGCACCTATCGGATGTCCAATGGCAATCGCTCCGCCATTGACATTGACGATTTCCGGATCCCAGCCGAGTTCCTTGTTGACAGCACAAGCCTGTGCGGCAAAGGCTTCATTGGCTTCGACCAAATGAAGATCACCATGGCCCCATCCTGCTTTTTCCAGCGCTTTGCGTGTTGCGTGAACCGGGCCAATTCCCATGACTGAAGGATCAACTCCGGCGGTTGCGTAAGAGACGATGCGGGCCAGGGGCTCAATGCCGCGCTTCTCAGCTTCTTCATCACGCATCAAAAGGACTGCAGCCGCCCCATCGTTAATTCCTGATGCATTGCCTGCTGTGACCGAACCTTCGCGGTCGAATGCCGGGCGCAGTTTGGTCATGCTTTCGATTGTTGCGCCAACGCGAATATACTCGTCTGTATCAATGACGGTTTCACCACGGCGTGACTTGATGGTGACTGGGGTGATCTCATCAACAAATTTCCCGGCCTTTTGCGCCGCTTCCGCCTTGTTTTGCGATGCGACGGCGAACGCATCCTGCTGCTCACGATTGATTTGCCATTTCTGCGCTACATTTTCTGCCGTAATGCCCATATGATAGCCATTAAAGGCATCCCACAAGCCGTCGCGGATCATCGAATCGACAAAGCCGAGATCTCCCATCTTCTTGGCATTGCGCAGATGTGCGACATGCGGCGAAAGGCTCATATTTTCCTGACCGCCAGCGGCGACAATTTCGGCGTCCCCAAGCTGGATATGCTGACAACCGATGGCAACCGACCGCAGTCCAGATCCACAAACCTGGTTGATTCCCCATGCCGAGCTTTCGATCGGCAGACCCGCCTTTATATGCGCCTGGCGCGCCGGGTTCTGACCCTGACCGGCTGATAGCACCTGGCCGAGAATAGTCTCGTCAACCTCGTCCTTGTTGACATTGGCACGTTCGGTGACTGCCTCGAGGACAATAGCACCGAGTTCATGCGCCGGCATCGACGAGAGTGATCCATTAAAGCTGCCGACGGGAGTCCGCGCAGCACCAGCGATTACGACATTGGTCATGAATGATCGTCCTTAGGTTGCATCCTGCGACCCATCTTCACGGCCGCCTTTTCTTCAAATGGGGAGTGTCGGCAAATCCACAAGACCCATTTTTGCTGCAATGCAGAAAAAATGCTGCAGGGGAACCATTTACGCGTCAGGATTGACGAGATGACGGATGATTTGCTGTGCGGAATCGGAGTCCCATTCGGCATCGCCAGTCAAGCGCGCGACTTCTTTTCCGTTGCGGTTGACCAGAATCGTCGCGGGCAAACCGCGCACCCCCATGGCAGTTGACAATGACAATCTCGGATCGAGGCGGATAAGCAGATCGTCGACACCTGCACTTTCAAGAAAGGATGTTATGCCCGCTGCCTCGTTGCGTCCGGTTGCGATGGCGATCACCTTGACCTGTTCGTGTGGAAACAGTTCCTGGAGCCGGTCCAGTGCCGGCATTTCCTTACGACAGGGTGCACACCAGGTCGCCCAGAAATTGACGACCAGCACCGATCCGAAATGGTTGCTGAGCATGTCCTCCTGTCCATCCTGAGTCAACATGGGTAAAGTCGACACGTTGCGTGGCGCTTCATGAACAATCAGCTTTTTGAGCGTTCCTGCGCGTGCATCGAGGAGCGATTGGCGGTCCAGTGCTGTTACCGGAGCGTAAATTGCGCCAACCATGATCAATGCGTATAGTCCGGTGCGCAATAACGGGGCCCTGAGACAGAAATGAATTGTACGGATGGCAGAATCCAGCAAGAGTGACAGGTTGCTTTCAGGGCGTTTCTCGGGGGGACGATCGAAACTTCTGGACGCAATCAACGTCTCGATCGGCTTCGACAAGCGATTGTGGAAGCAGGACATTCGGGGTTCCCTCGCACATTGTGATATGCTGGCTGCACAAGGCATTATCTCAAGCACCGATGCAGCCTCAATCGCAAAAGGCCTGCAAGCCATTCAAATCGAGATTGCCGACGGTGAGTTTGATTTCAAGTCCGATTTGGAAGATATTCACATGAATATCGAGGGCCGTTTGCGGGAAATGATTGGTCCAGTTGCGGGTCGTCTGCATACCGCCCGTAGTCGCAATGACCAGGTTGCCACTGATTTCAGATTGTGGACGCGAGAAAGTTGCTCTGTCATTGATTCACAAATCCGCCAGTTGATGACAGCATTGTTGGACCAGGCCGTGGCCGGAGCCGACATGGTGATGCCTGGCTTGACCCATTTGCAAGTCGCCCAGCCGATCACCTGGGGGCACCATATGATGGCTTATGTCGAGATGTTTGGTCGTGATCTCACGCGATTTGCCGACGCGGCCAAACGGATGAACGAATCGCCGCTCGGTGCCGCTGCCCTGGCCGGGACGTCATTTCCAATTGACCGGTTTCGGACGGCCAAAGCGTTGGATTTTGACCGTCCGATGGCCAATTCAATCGATGCAGTGAGTGATCGGGATTTTGTCATTGAGTATCTGTCTGCAGCTTCCATCACCGCGGTTCATCTTTCGCGGCTGGCAGAAGAGGTCGTTCTATGGTGTTCGGATTTGGTGTCTTTTGTGCAGATCGGGGACTCTTTCACGACCGGTTCGTCCATCATGCCACAGAAGCGCAATCCCGACGCCGCCGAGCTCATTCGTGCCAAGACGGGCCGAATCTCGGGATCTCTGGTTGCATTGCTCACGATCTTGAAGGCCTTGCCGCTGGCTTATTCAAAGGATCTGCAAGAGGACAAGGAACAGTTGTTTGATGTCGCTGACAATTTGGAACTGTCCCTTGCGGCGATGGAAGGTCTGTTGCGGGAGATGACACCGGACATCTCCCGATTGTCTGATGCCGCTGGAAGCGGTTATTCGACGGCAACAGATCTTGCAGACTGGCTGGTCCGGGAAGCCGGGTTCCCATTTCGTGAGTCCCATGAAGTTGTCAGCGGCCTGGTGCGACTGGCACATGATCGTGGATTAACGCTCGGTGAATTGTCGATGGATGAACTGCAAGCCGCATGCCCGGCGATTACCGCGGCGGCGCGTGAGATTCTTGATCCCAGAAAATCGGCGATGTCACGAACGAGTTATGGTGGTACAGCACCTGAGCGCGTCCGCGAACAAATCCAAGCTTGGAAGGAAAAGCTGGCATGCGAACTGGATTGATCTTGTTGCTGGCAGTGGTCCTCGTCGGGTGCGGGGTCAAGGGTGATCCGATCACGCCGGACCAAAATCAAGAAGATGACCGCGTCATTGTCCGGTAGTTTCCAGATCTTATGTTTGAATATACGAATGGAGAGATGTGTGCCGAAGCTGTCGCTCTCAGCGTCATCGCTGCAGAGGTCGGTACTCCCGCCTACGTCTATTCCTGCGGCGCGTTCGAGTCGCGGTTTCGCGAATTTGAGACTGCCCTGGCGGGATCGAATTATTTGATCTGCTATGCCATGAAAGCCAATTCGAATCAGGCCGTATTACAACTCCTGGCCGGGCTGGGTGCGGGATTTGATGCCGTTTCGGGGGGAGAAGTCGCGCGTGCCGTCGCCGCAGGAGTTCAAGGAAAGAGAATTGTTTTTTCCGGGGTCGGCAAAAGCCGTGATGAACTCAGCCGCGCGCTGGACGCGGGGGTTTGCCAATTCAATGTTGAAAGTGAAGCTGAACTGGCGATTCTCAACCAAATCGCATGTTCAAAGGGGCGTGTCGCTCCCATTGCCATAAGGGTGAATCCCAATATCGATGCTGGAACGCATAGCAAGATCTCGACGGGAAAAGCCGATAACAAATTTGGTATTCCCATCTCACGTGTCCGGGAAGTGTATCAGAATGCCGCGTGTCTGGAGGGGGTCCGAATTGAAGGTCTCGATATGCATATTGGTTCGCAGTTGACTGACCTCGCACCTTACCGTCAGGCGTTCAACACGGCCGGCGATCTGGTGCGGATGTTGCGCGGCGATGGGCATGCAATTGACCGACTGGATCTCGGTGGCGGGCTGGGGATCGACTATCAGGGCGACGCGGATGCAACGCCCTCAGCTGCAGAATATTGTGCCCTGGTTCGTCAATGCACGGCGGAGCTTGGCTGCGAAATTGTCATCGAGCCCGGGCGTTATATTTCAGGTCATTCAGGCATATTGTTGACCGAGGTGATCATCGTCAAGGAGGGTGAATCACGTACATTTGTCGTTGTTGATGCGGCGATGAATGATTTGCTGCGACCTGCGATGTACGGTGCCTTCCATCGTATCGAACCTGTGATTGCGCCGCAAGATGGCGCGACATTGATGCCATGTGATATTGTCGGTCCGGTCTGTGAAAGCAGCGACACCTTTGCGGTGCAGCGCCAGATGCCGCAGGTGGATGTTGGCCAGTTGCTGGTGATCCAAGGTGCCGGAGCTTATGGTGCAGTTATGGCATCCGAATACAACACCCGGCCGCTTGTGCCGGAAGTCCTGGTACGTGGGAGTCGGTTTGCAGTGATCCGGCATCGCCCCTCAATTGATGACATCATTGCCCGTGATCGCATCCCGTCATGGCTTTGAATGATCCTGTGCGCAGCGAATTGAGCCACCTTGCCAACCCCAGGCAGGGGCCATCACGGCATCGGGAAAGATGAACCGAGCCATGTCAATCATGGGCACAGTTTTTTGCCTGGTCATGTCTGCCCCCGTTTCAGGTGACACCTGGCGTGGGATTCAGGTTGCACCGGAGCATCGTTGCTCGGAGTATGATCGCCAGCGTGACTATCGTTACCCGCAATCAGTCGAGGAGCAGATCGTGCAAGAGATCGGTGCCATATATGGCCCTTATACCGGTACATGTTTTAATTCGATGCGGGAGAGCGATATCGAACATATCGTTGCAGTGAGTGAGGCCCATGATTCTGGACTTTGTGCACGCGACCGAACCATACGCAGGCAATTTGCTTCAGATGTCCGAAATCTCACATTGGCACGCCCCGATATCAATCGAAACCAAAAACGTGCCAAGGATGCTGCCGAGTGGTTGCCTGATCGCAACCGCTGCTGGTTTGCCAATCGAGTGGTTGAGATCCGCCGCGTTTATGATCTGACGATTGATCAGAAAGAGGCAGACGCTCTGGACAGGATCTTGTCCAATTGCGTGAGTGTCGACATGGAACCATTTGTCTGCGATGTCAATTTCCAATGAGCATTGACTTGACGGAATTGATGCCAGCCACATAAGATTCCAATAGGGGTGCAATTTCAGGAAAGTGCGCCGAGATTTGGGCTGAAAATCCATATGCGAAGCCAAAACCCGCGAGAAGCAACGCAATCAAGAAGAGGGTGAGTTCGAAGGCAAGGTTTCGTTGTGGCTGAGCCGGTTGCACCACCGGTATCGTGGGTCTCGTGATGCGCGATGCTTGTCGTTCCCCGGTGAGTTTGTCCTTCATCTCGGCAGCAAACGCAGATTCTTCGCGCAGGAGTGCGGCGACTTTGGAATGATCCAACCCCGCTGATGGATCGTCGCGTGGAGACTCAAGCCGGTTGGACTCGCCCTCTTGTTTCTGCATTTCACTTCCCTTTGACTGCGCATCAATACATTCGTAGATTTTGCCCACGACAAATTATCGCTGACTTGCCGTGTCTGCAAAGCCTGAGCAGGGTGCGTGACCTCATCTTTGACATCTGCAATAACCGAGAGCACGAACTCGTTGTGCGGCTTGACGAAGCGAGCGACGCGTTGATCAGGGTTAAAATCAGTTACCGTGGTCTTGAGCCAGTCCGTTCCATCTGACCGAGTCCGCACGATGTCAGATCGCCGGGTTCAGGAAAAGCGGTGATACACAAGGGTCGCAAAGCCGTAAGGCCTGCAGGGTGGGCCGGACCGTTGTGCACGTGGATCGTATCAACGGATCCATTGTGAAGCCAGGTTGCCCTGCTTTCCCACTCGTTTTGCGGGGGCTGACGTGATACCGGGGTTCAGAACCGGATCATCGTGCGTCAAGGTGCAGGACACATGACAGACAGAGTCGCTGGCCGAGATGTCTGCACGGTGCCGCGCGGACCGGCATCGTAGCGAGCGGACGGAAGCCCCACGCACTGACGTCGTTTCTGTCGTCCATCCTCGCCAGAGCCGGGATGTCGCACAATCCTCCGGAAAGTCCGCCAAGACCGACCGGGTCAATGCTGGGGTGCACTTCGTACGCGATCTCAGCCGAGGCTATCCTGTTCCCAGCTGTGCGATGTCTTTTCGCAGACGGAAGGGCATCGCGCCCCACCTGGCCTGATCCCGGTGCCGGTTTTCGATTTCTCGATAGTCGATTAGCACGAATGGCCCACCTATTGATAGCCTTGGATGGTCTGATCTCATAGCTTGACCCTGGCGCGTCAAATTGGCATTCCAAACCTGTGCAGGCGGGCGGCGCGTTTCTTTTCGCGTGCGATGTGAACCTGCTACAGTCGAGGGGTTCCGGCGATGGCTTTCCAGTGGATCCGCTCCTTGATTTTCATTGCACAAATGTACTTGTTGATGGCGGCAATGGCCCTGTTGGTCACGCCGTTTGCATTGTTCTTTCGACAGGCTGCGCATTGGGGAATTCGCGTTTACTGTCAGTGGGTCCGCTGGAGTGCGGCTGGACTCGTCGGATTGAAGTCGGAAATTCGCGGTGACGTTCCGCAGGGCAACACACTCATTTGTTCCAAACATCAATCTTTTTTTGATATCATCATCATCTGCTCAGTTGTCAAACACCCCAGATTTGTCATGAAGCGGGAGATTCTGCGTCTGCCAATTGCCGGCTATTACGCGCGCCGAATCGGCTGTATTCCGGTTGATCGCGGAAGGGGTTCCATGGCCGTGCGTCAGATGCTTGATGGTGTAAAGACTGACTTTCCCAGTCCGGGCCCGCTCATTATTTTCCCCCAGGGAACGCGGGTCGCACCCGGGTTATGGAAGCGATATCGCATTGGGGCTTCACTTCTCTATGAAATTTACGATCATCGCTGCGTTCCAGCAGCGACCAATGTTGGAATTTTCTGGCCCCGTGCAGCAATCCTACGCCGTCCGGGCACGGCGGTCGTTGAATTCCTCGAACCCATTGAGGGGCAGATGCCTCAGGGGGACTTCCTGTGTAAACTTGAAGATATGGTTGAAACGAACTCCAACCGATTAATGGATCACACATGACCGTGCGGCATCATGCCTTGGAAATACGATAGGCAGGAACAGAACTCAGAGTCGCTGATCACCCATTGCCATGAATCGCGCATGGCGCTCCTTTTGCAGGATCTCCGGGGATTTGGAAGCCAGTTCAGCGAGCATCTTGGACAAGCAGCGCCCCACATTTTCAATCACTTCCTGCTGATGCCGTTGAGCCCCGCCGGGGGGCTCGTCGATAATTTCGTCAACCACGCCGAGTCTGACCAGATCCTGTGCGGTGAGACGTAATTGTTCTGCGGCCTCGCGCATTTTTTCTGCATCCTGCCAGAGAATTGACGCGCAACCTTCGGGACTGATAACTGAATAAACCGAGTTTGACAGCATGGCTGTGCGATCTCCGCTTGCCAGCGCGATAGCACCTCCTGATCCGCCTTCGCCAATGACAACTGACAGCAATGGTGACTTCAGCTGCAGGCACCTCTCGGTTGAACGGGCAATGGCTTCGGCCTGTCCGCGTTCCTCGGCGCCTTTCCCCGGATAAGCCCCCGATGTATCCACCAAAGTGATCACCGGCAGGTGGAATCTGTCGGCAAGATCCATGAGTCGAATGGCCTTGCGATAGCCTTCTGGCCTCGCCATACCAAAATTATGATGCACCCGAGTCGTGATGTCGTGGCCTTTTTCCTGTCCGATGACCATCACCGGACGGTCTTCAAACCGCGCCAGACAACCGATAATGGCTGTATCGTCGGCAAATGCCCGGTCACCCGCGAGTTGAACGCGATCGGTAAAAAGAAACCTCAAATAGTCTTTGCATCGTGGCCGGTTTTCGTGGCGCGCAACCTGGCATTTTCGCCATGGATTGAGATCGGAATAGAGTTCCTCAAGAACCTTTTGAGCACGGGCATCAAGTGATTTGAGCGCGTGTCCATCGGGACTGTCATCGGGCGGATTCTTGGCGCGCAGCTGATCGGCTTCCGCTTCGATTTCAGCGAGCGGTTTTTCAAATTCAAGGTAACTGCGCATTCAAAACTCTATCCCAAACTGCACGTATCGTGCGCGATATGCGACACGCCTCTCGCTCCATACCCAATCCTTAATGTTCATGGGTTCACGGAACAAGCACCGTATGGTGCCGGGCACATATGGTTGGCGCGCCGACCACTGTCCAGATATTCTCAACGCAAGTGACACGAGGGGCGGGTTTGTCAATCAAAAACTCTCTCCAAACGATCAAGAGCTGCGGTCAGCACGGATCGCGGTGTTGCGAGGTTGAACCTGTGAAAGTCTTCACCACCTGCGCCAAAAGTGACGCCGCGATTTACAGCAATCTGTGCATCCTGCTCGATCCGTCGGCAGATGTCATCGCGCCGGAGTCCGGTTTCGGCAAATGACACCCATGCGAGGTAGGTGGCTTCGAGTTGCATAGATTGTAGTCCGGGAATTTGTGCGATCCGGTCGTCAAACAATCGCCGATTCTCATCAATATAATGCATCAAGGCATCGACCCAATCAGCGCCTTCTGGAGAATAAACCGCTTCTGCCATGAACATACCAAAACTGTTTGGCGAAATCGCCAGGGCCTGCATGCGCTGCGCGAACGTCTGGCGAAGAACGGGATCCGGAATGATCACATTGCCGGTATGGATTCCCGCGAGGTTAAAGGTCTTGGTTGCTGCCGTCATCATCACCAGACGATGCACGGATTCAGGTGCTGCGATTGGCATCGGGATATGTTGATGGCCTGGCATGACCAGGTCGTGATGAATCTCATCCGACACCAGGATCAAATCATGGCGCTCACAAAATGACGCGATTTCGCGAAGTTCATCATGACTCCACACACGACCACCGGGATTGTGCGGCGAGCAGAGAATTGCCAGGGTTTCATCCCCTTTGATGAGACGATCAAACTTCGTCATATCGAGTCGATAGATTCCCTGTTGGATGTCGAGTGGACATTCAACAACGCGCCTCCCGGCATGACGGAGAATCCGTGAGAAGGCGTGATAAACTGGCGTGAACAGAACAACGCCATCACCCGGGCGGGAAAAAGCATCCACGCAAAGAGCGGCACCATTGACCAATCCGTGTGTCGAAAAAATCCACGATGGATCGACTTCCCAACCATGGCGGTTCTGCATCCACCATGCAATCGCATCGAGATACGCCCGATCGTCTCCGAAATAGCCAAAAATTCCCTGGTCCAACATCCGCGTTAGGGCTTTCCCAGCGGCCTCTGGAGGTCGAAAATCCATATCTGCAACCCACATGGCAATACCGGTGTTTGCCGAGACACCGCAGATCGACTCCATCATGTCCCATTTGAGACAATGGGTCCCCTTACGGTCGATGATCTCATCAAAATTCATTGCAATAACTGCCCTGTCCAGTGGAATTGTCCTGACCGCGGCGCAATTTCACGAATGCACACTGAAAGGCAATGCTGAAGGTTGCGTGGACAGGTCATTGAACCATATACCCACCGGATTCTTATGTTGGCAATTGACAAACGCAGAATCCGGATTGACCGGATTTCATTGATTTTGGCAGATTGTGGCATTAACCGAGCGCAACGGTAGATTTGGATGGGGTGCGATGGCATTGCGCAAGATCATTGACTATCCCGACAAAGTGCTTCGCGCCAAGGCTGCTGAGGTGACGGCGTTCGATGCAACCTTGCAGGTTCTGGCAGAGGATATGTTGGAAAGTATGTATGATGCCAACGGCATTGGTCTTGCCGGCAATCAGATTGGAGAATTGCAACAGATATTTGTTATGGATTGTGCTGAACAAGATGCACCCCGCGCGCCGAAGGTGATGGTGAATCCACGCGTGATCTGGTCTGGCAAGAATCAGTGCAATTCTGAAGAAGGATGCCTCTCGTTTCCGGAACAATACGCGGATGTGACGCGGTTCGAAAAGGTTGAGGTCAAGTTCCAGGATGTCAGCGGCAATTGGAACACGGAACATCTGGAGGGATTGCCGGCGCGTTGTGCACAACATGAGATTGATCACCTCAACGGCATATTGTTTATCGACCGTTGTTCGTTACTCAAACGACGGATGATTGTGCGCCGTATGAACAAACTCAGACGTCTTCATTCATCTGGATGAACAGCGACGTTGCAGCAGAATCGAAAGATGCGGCTCGTTTTTTTTGGCTCAGGACAATTTGCCGTCCAATCCCTGAGCCGGCTTGTGGATGAAGGTCACGATGTCGGGCTGGTTTGCACCCAGGAGCCAAAGCAAGCCGGGCGCGGCCGTACTGTCCAACCAACCCCGGTTGAAAAGTTTGCACGAATGCATGCGTTACCGGTCCGCAGCCCCAGCGATCCGGGAGATTTTCGACTGCTGACAGAGATTCAGAACCTCGCACCGCAAGTCGGTGTTTTGGTGGATTATGCACGATTGTTGCCCGAAGAATTGCTGTCCATTCCTGAGCACGGAATTTTAAACGTACACCCATCGCTCTTGCCGCGCTGGCGGGGTGCGGCCCCAATCCATCGGGCAATCCTGGCCGGAGATGACGAAACAGGCGTATGCATCATGCGCATGAATGCAGAGCTTGATCGCGGCCCGGTACTGCTGCGCACAACGGTCCCAATTCATCAAGCGGAAACAAGTGGTTCTTTGTCAATGCAACTCGCTCAGGAAGGATCCAGTCTCCTGGTGGAAGCACTCGACTCGATTGCCGACTTGAGCCCGCTTGCGCTGGATACACAATCGGCGTGTTATGCACATAAGATCGACAAAGGAGAGACACGGATTGATTGGACACGGGATGCTGAATCTGTCGATCGCCAGATTCGTGGTCTGTCGCCCTCTCCGGGTGCATGGGGCGAATTGCAGAACAACCGCTTCAAATTTCTTGATTCGCGCAGTGAGGCTGTTGATGGTGTGCCTGGCCAGGTGCTTGATGACCAGTTTCTTGTCGCCTGTGGTACGGGCGCGGTACGTATCCTCAGGCTGCAACGCGCCGGAAAATCTGCGATGGACACGGCTGATTTCTTGCGCGGATTTACCCTTGATGTCGGAGCGCAATTCGTAATTTAACCTGTATTGATGTCTCAACGCTGACCGAGGGAGCCGACAGGCAACTCCGGCGGGTATCGGCGGCCTGTTCGATATATGGCTCGTGTGAGTCGATACAATTTTGTACCTTCGTACTCTGTCGGCAGGGGGAGGTTCAGCGTTTCACGAGATATGGTTTCATACCTTTGCCTGCCAACTTGTCGGCTCTTTCATTGCCCTTTATTTTTGCGTGGCCTTTCACCCATTCCCATTCCACCTCATGACGATTGCAAAGTGCATCAAGTTCCTGCCACAGTTCCTGATTCTTGACCGCTGTGCCATCTGTGAGTTTCCAGCCGTTTTTTCGCCATTTGTTGATCCATTTGGTGACCCCGTCCCGAACATATCGACTGTCGGTACGCACATTGATTTGCGTCGGCTGCGACAGCGTACGCAAAGCCTCGATCGCAGCCTGAAGCTCCATCTGATTGTTGGTCGTATGTTTTTTCCCGCCGCACCGCGTGATTTCTTTGGCAAGTTTGCCGTCCTTGTAAGCTTGCAAGAGAAATCCCCAGCCACCGGGGCCAGGATTTCCGGCGCACGCCCCGTCTGTATAGGCGGTAATCTTCAGCATTTCAGGGTGGATTTACAGCACGCTGATGGCAATCGGGTCGGTCTCGTCTCATGAACGGCGGGTCGTGAAAGGGCACTTTTTCTCCCCGTCTGCACCGAGTTCGCAGAGAGCGACATCACGGCCCGAATCCGTTCCATGATGATATCAAAACCGATCGGCTTGACAGGCCATCATCCATTGAATTTTGAAGCGACATTCTTCAGGACATTTGAGATATGAGGGGGAAGATGAAATTCAATAGCAGGTCTCAGACATGACGTTCGACATATTGTCACTTGCAAATTGACGTGTTCGACAGATTCAGGCGCGACGGCCTCTTGATTGAACATGTGAATTGCATCATCCCGTCAACCATTTCATTTCACGAAAGCCTGCTGAATGTTCGCACGCCGTCTTTGCCAGTTCTCTGACCCAGCACTATAGACCAGTCCTTCCGAGACTGCACAAGTTTCTTTTTGGGGATGTTTCCCAAGACTTGAGTGATCCTGCAGACTGACCGAAGCCGCGGGCCGCCCACTGCATTCAGTCATGTGATCTCCGTGTTCCGATTGTACAGGCGATCTTTTCATGAGAGATATTTACTGAATTGGCTCCTGATCACGCCACAAAGTGGAAGATTGTGGGATACTGGCGGAAACAGAATTTGCAAAAGGGCACCGCGCAGACTAGACTGTCGTCATCGCAACAACTCTGGTGACGCAAATGGCCCGATTGACGACAGAAGACTGTACCGACAAAATTCCAAATCGGTTTGATTTGGTGATGCTCGCAGCCTACCGGGCACGTGAACTGTCCTCAGGCAAGGCAAGCCCGGATATCGACATTGATAACGACAAGGATCCGGTGATCGCGTTGCGCGAGATTGCTGTTGAAACGCAGACCGAAGAGGCCCTCAGGGATCGGGCGATTACCAGTTACCAGTTGGAATCGGCCGAGGAGGAAGAAGAGGAATTCACGGAGATGGATCGGACTGCGATGACGGGTGGGCGGCCCAACATTGAATTCAAGGAGCATGATGAGATCTCGGAGGTGAATGCGCTACGCGCTATGATCAAGAAGTAGCAGGAATGAATTCTTGGCGGTAGAACATACCGAAAGTTCCCCGCCATTCGCTGATGCTGGAACACTCATCCGGCGGGTGGCAGAGTATCAGCCGGACTGCGATCGGGATCTGATTGCCAAAGCTTATCGCTTTGCTGAAACAAAACATGCGGGCCAGACCCGTGATTCCGGAGAGCCATATTTTTCTCACCCGGTGGGCGTCGCTGAAATCCTGATTGAACATCACTATTCAGATGAATTTATTATCACGGCGTTGCTGCATGACACGATTGAAGATTGTGCAGATGTTGACGAGGCGTTGATCCGAACAGAATTTGGCAGTGAAATCGCCAGTCTGGTACAATCGGTGACCAAGGTCTCGACCAACACAAAAAAACCGGGTTTTGATCTTTGGTTGAGAACTGACGAGCCACCGAGCAATCCGGTCAAAAAGGATTTTCGTGATATCGTGCGGATACTGTACGCGTCAGCCCGGGACGGGCGCGCGGTGGCGGTCAAGCTTGCTGATCGTTTGCACAACATGAAAACCATTCATTCTTGTGCTCCCGAGAAACAGCGCAGGATTGCGATTGAGACCCTGACCATTTACGCACCGCTGGCAAGAAGCCTGGGCATGCATTATTGGCGGAAGGAACTCGAAAACAAAGCCTTCAAGACCCTGCTGCCCGACCAGTGGTCCGAGATGCGTCGACTCTATGCGCGGGTCCGCGGCCCTAAATCGGGCCGTTCGCTTTCATACCTGACAGCACATCGTATTGAGGAGGATCTGCGCGCCCTGATGTCGCGCCATGGATTTGATACAACGATCAAAGCCCGCGTGAAGGAGCCCTATTCGGTCTGGCGAAAGATGGAGGAACAGAGCATTACCGAGGGCCATCAGGATTGGCTGCTGGATGCATATGGATATCAGGTGATCATCCGTTCGCACGCTGATGAAGCCAAAACCGAAAAGAAACTCCGGAAATGCCGGGAAAAAGCACTCGCCGAAGTTTACCGGGCTCTGTGTGTTGTTCACGGCAAATGGAAAGCCGTCCCAGGGCGTTTCAAGGACTATATCAGTTCGCCGAAAGCCAATGGTTATCGGTCAATTCATACCACAGTTGCGATTGAAGGTACTGGACATGCTGAGGTCCAGATTCGGACCGATGAAATGCATCAGGAGGCCGAACATGGGTTGGCTGCCCACTGGACCTACCGGCATCATTTCCCTGCCAACAGCAAAACCCGCGCCATTCCAGAGAAATGGATGCAGGATATCCAGCATGACCTCATTGAAGATGTCGTCAAATGCGAAGAGCATATCAAGAAGCAGATTGAGGACAGTATCGTCTGTTTCAACGAACGCGGGAATACAGTCAGGTTGCCAATAGGCGCAACAGCACTCGATATGGCATATCTCGACCCGACGGGTGCCGGCGGCTATGCCGGACGAGCCAAGATTGATTTGGAAATCAAGAATCTGAGCACCGAGTTGAAACATGGTCAACTGGTGCAGATTCGCAAACACCATCAGATGCGAGTTGACAAGATCTGGCTCAACATGACCAACAACGAGGAGGTCAGGAGACGGATCCTTCGTGATTTGGCAATGCAGGAGTTGGAGGCCGAATTCGGGTCTGAACATCCTGTCACTCAAGATGTGCTCGCCAAGGCTGCCGCTGCCATGCAGTTTCGTGATGTTGAGGAAATGGTTGAGCGGCTCGGTGAATCCCTGTTTGGCCAGCAGAGTCCTGTTATTGGATCGCCCGGTCATCTTGAACAGGAGCATGTCGATCATCTTGCGCCCGCGTATCAGCCGTATCCAGGTGTGACTGCGAATGACATCTTACGGCATGCGCTCCCGGAAGAGCATAAGATACGAAAGCTTGAGCTGCGTCGACGCACCACCGCAACCGATATCGAGATTGATGGCGGCGGGAATCCAAAAATTGCCCGATGCTGTATGCCAATTCCCGGAGAAATGGTGGTGGGCCTCCTCGGTGACGACGGTGAGGCCATATTGCATGCGATTGACTGCTGTTCATTGAGCCGGAAATCAGCACGAGCGATGAAGTGGAAAGATGTCGTGTGGCGGAGTGGTAGCGAGTCGTTTCTTGCGGGCTTTACGGTCAGGTTGAGAAACACGGTTGGTGCTTTAGGAATGATCTGTCAGGTGATCGGCAAGCAAAACACCAATATTTCTGATTTGATTTTTCTGTCACGGAATTACTCGGAATTTGATATTTTCTTCGAAGTCCAGGTGAGTAACCGTGAGCATCTCGCCAATATCATGGACGCTGTTGCCGGGCAGACCTTTGCCTCAATGGTGGTGCGCTGCCGCAATCTTGATGATGTCAAGAGACAGCATCGAACCGAAGCTTCGGGTGCTCAACATGCTGTTCATTGGAAACAGAAAGTTGTGGAAAGAGTATGAATGTCAAACGGAATGGCTGTACTCGATCACATTCATCTGAGACATTGATCTGACGAGAAAAGATATCTGGGACATCTCTGAATCAGGAATGAATGACCAATGGAGACGATTGTTGTTGGAGGGAGGTGACACGCGCAAGGGTAGTCCGCCAGTTTCAACGGTTCTGCCGTTCTGTTGATCAGCAATCTACGGTATTTGATTGTCGGATCATGTGTCTGACTCTTGGCAACATCCAAGAAAATCATGAGGTTTTCGTGATTGCCTGAAGCCGCCAGCGTATGCGCCTTTCTGGACACCCGGCTTGCGACGTCTTGTAACGGTTTTGAGGAAAGGCAGCTCAGGTGTCATTGAGGAATGAAGTCCTGGCTATTGTGGCTTCAGTCGTTCGATCCGATGGCCGGCCTTCATAATATGGCTCGCAATTGCCTTGCCCAGTGAATTCGAGGAAGCCCACATCAGATAGTATAATGGCGTACCCTTGGTGTTTCTGACAAGACTAGGATCCACGGTGTGTCCAAAGCAATTTTCCAGTCGCTGATGATAGAGCCGCAGCAACCTGGACTCCGTATCATCGCGCTTCCAGGACTGCTCATTACCGAACAGGTCCATATGTGTTTCGTAAGCCAGGTCATACCATTGACGGGTGCCGAAACACTTGTCCAAGAGGTTCACCCAGTTTCTGGGGATATCAATGTTCCTGGTGATAAGCCTGTTGATGGCCATGGCGAGAGGGAAATTGATGATCACGTCGACCTTGCGAGTCTTGGCAAGGGCTTCAACGGTCACCCAGTGCAGATGTGGGCCATATGGATCCAGGAACGCAACGCCGCGCGCAAGGGGGGATATATGAAATCTCCGTGCTAGTGTTTTGCCTCATACAGATAGTTCCATATCCTGCAACCGTCGGTGGCCCCGCTTCCAGGATGCGACGAGATCCTCGGGGTCCCGGCGCCAGCGGAACGGGTGGGCCTCATGGGCATTGTGGTGGGCGATGTAGTCTTCTACCGCTGTGATGCACGCGTCAAGGGAATTGAAGATGGCATGCTTGAGTCTCTGTCGGGCCAGTTTCGAGAAGAAGCCCTCGACGGCGTTCATCCACGAGGCCGATGTCGGTGTGAAGTGGAAGGTCCAGTGCGGGTGGTCGGCAAGCCAGGCATGCACGTGCGCCGACTTGTGGGCGGACAGGTTGTCAAGGATGACATGGACCGCCATCGTGGGGTCGAGGTCCGCCGCCACATGATCGAGGAACGCACAGAAATCCTCGGAGCGGTGGCGCTCGGTCATCTTTCCGACCACCTTGCCAGTGGCGACATCGAGGGCCGCCAGCAACGTGGTGGTGCCGTTCCGTTTGTAATCATGCGTGCGGGTTGTCGGGTGACCCGGGGCGGGCGGCAGGGGTGTCTGGGTGCGGCCGAGGGCCTGGATCTGGGTCTTTTCATCCACCGAGAGGACCACGGCGTGATCCGGTGGGTTCATGTACAGTCCGATGACATCGTGGGCCTTGATGCCGAACCGGGGATCGTTCGAGACCTTGAAGGTCTTGACCTGATGGGGCCGCAGGCCATGGCGCTGCAGGATCCGGTGCACGGTGGTGGCCGTCAGGCCCCCGACCGCTGTGGCCAGGGCCTTGAGGGTCCAGTGGCTGCGGTTGGGCGGGGGTGGCGACATCGCCAGATCGATGACGGCCTGGATCCGGTCGGCGGGAATGGGTGTCTTGCCCGGCGGCCGGGTGGCATCGCGCAGGAGACCGTCGACACCCTCGGAAAGGAAACGGTCCCACCAGCGCCAGACGGTGGGTTTCGAGAGGCCTGTCTGCCGCATGGTCTCGACGAGGCCACAGCCGTCCCCGAGGGCGAGGATGATGCGGGCCCGCCAGACATGCTTCTGAGGGCTCTGGGGGTGGCTGACGATGTGCTCGAGGCGTGTGCGATCGGTGTCTGGCAGCCGGATCTCCGGCCGTGTCGATGTCCTGCCCATGGGTCTGTCTCCTGCCTTGGTGTTGGCCGCGGGCTCGCGGCGGCAGGATGATACCATGATGTGGGGCAGGAATAGAATCCTTTGTTTGTTATTATACACTAAGGCCCGTTGACAATTGCCTTGCGTCTTGAGTTCTTGTCGTGTATTTGTGTCGGCATTGCACGCCGAAAAAGGCGGCACGAGCAGACGAGGCAGGTGACAAGATGAATGCAGATCGCACAGTTTTGACGGATGAGATGTGGGCGCGGGTGGCCCCGCTGTGTCCGGGCAAGGTGACTGACCCGGGGTGCACAGCTGTCGACAATCGTCTTTTTCTGGAAGGGGTTCTCTGGCGGTTCCGGACAGGAACCCCCTGGCGTGATCTCCCGCCGCATTTTGGGCGATGGACCCGTGTCTTCAAGCGGTTCCGGCGTTGGACCCAAGCGAATCTTTTTGAACGTATTTTCAATGAGTTATCCGGTGATCTGGATCTGTCAATGGTGTCTGTGGATGGCACGATCATGCCAGCGCACCAGAAGGCCTCCGGGGCCAAAAAGGGGGATCAGAATCGGAAGGAATCGGCCGCTCGAAGGGCGGTCTGACGAGCAAGGTCGTGGCTCTCACGGATGCTGTCGGACATCTGATCCGGTTTGTGGTTCTCCCCGGTCAGACTCATGATCTCAAGGCTGTCCCTGAACTCCTGGACGACCTCACCTGTGAGATGTTGATTGGCGACAAGGCCTTTGACGCGGATTGGGTGCTGGACACAGTGGCGGAACGCGGAGCCACGGCGGTGATCCCGCCGCGGTCGAACCGAAGCACGCCACGCGACTTTGACCGCGACGCCGACAAGGAGCGGCACCGAATCGAGAATGTCTTTGCGAAAATCAAGGAGTTCCGGGGTCTCGCCACACGATACGACAAGACTCTTGCAAGCTTCGCAGCCGGGATTTATCTGATGGCGGGCGTGGTGGCCGCACGATAATTGTCAACGGGCCTTAGCTTCTGGACACCAAGGTTCGCATCTTCATCCTTGACATACACTTCCTTGTCCAAGTGTTCTTGCTTGAGTTGACGAAGCCGAGATGTTCGACGCTTGTCCGCATCGAAGAAATAGTATTGATCAAATCCATTACCAGTCGTCAGGGCACGCACGGGTGAGCCTGCGATGAATTTCTCCTGCGCGGTTTCCTGATCGGAATCCAACGGGAAACCAAGTTCGGCTTCCTGCTGTTCCGAAGTACGAATCTTTGACCACCCTGCTCCCGCGAATGCGTCAATGTAGATCAGTTTGAACTTCTGATACTTCATGACCTTATGGTAGGCAGCCAGATAGTTTTCCAAGGCATCGAGCTTTTGCTCCGCCCATGGGCCGACGAGGTCTTCGGCATGCGGCTTCTTCACTTTGGTCTCCAGTGTCACAGGATCTTCAGGTGACCAGTGAATCAAGAATGCTCTTCGGCACAGCGTGCTTGGGAAACCCGTTCCATTCCATATCGTCAAGTAGCCGCCCATTGGATTTTGGTCGTGGCCCGCCCCATTGCTTGAAGAAGAATTCAACATTGTCGCGTTGACAGATATCGCGGAGTTTGCGTGCCCAATCGGGCTGCATGGTACGGGCTCCTGGACCGCTCTCGCCTCCGACGATTGCCCAGGCAATGCCACGCAGGTCCAACTCCGAGATCAGACCTAGAAGAGGTTCGAACGAGATGAAGCGGGCCTCTGAGTTGATCGCCTTCAGGTGTGAGATTCGATTGACGTGAGCCGAATCCTCAACTGATACACCAAGCCAGATATGTCGTGGTACCGGCCCACCTTCATACCGTGCCCGGACAAAATCCCGCATCAGAGAGCTGCGCTTCGTCAGCACCTGAAAGACGTGCCAGTCGGCTCGTTCCATAATGTCAAAAACACGGTCAATGAAGGAGCGGTCAACTTTTTTGTGAAACAGGTCGCTCATCGAGTTGACGAAGATCATACGTGGCTTGCGCCACCGAACGGGCTGCTCGAGCCGCGAAGGCCAGAGTCTTAGGTCAAAGCCCTGCTCGTAGGGGTGGCCGGTGACTCCACGCCAGCGTTCCGCAAAGCGTTCCGCATAGCAGTTGTCGCATCCGGCACCGATCTTGGTGCATCCGGTGACAGGATTCCAGGTCGCATCCGTCCACTCGATTTCGGATTTCTGCGCCATTATCTTGCCTCAGTTTTCAGCACTATAGCACGGTAGGCGTGATGCGGGCAATCTTATTTGAGGGTAACTATTCAGCACCCCAACAGTTAATTTTTAGCGGAGTCTCATCATCCGTGCAACAGGCTGTCGTGCGGAATGACGACGGGTCGTACAGTGACCTCGGTTATTTCTGAACGTCTGTGACGAGTGCGGCGGACAGCTCGTGCGGGGACCGGCGGAGCGTGTCGAGCATGTTCCATCCCTGTTTGCGCGCGGTCGCGAGCACTGTCCGGATGATGGTCCGGTTGGTCGCGCCGGACCGGCTGCGGAAGCTGCCGGAGATCTTCTGCTGCACCTTTTCGGGCCGCACGCCCTGTTCCGCCAGGTTATTGGTGGGCGGAACCCGGGGGTCCATTGTGAACATCAGCACCGAGTCCCGATGGTCCCGCAGGCGGAGGACGAGATTGTGTCCCGGCCGTCGTTTCCGGCGTCCGCGCCGCCCGGTTGAGACCAATGGAGGAAGCGACTCATGATACCGAAGACCGGCCGTCACATGCCGGTCATACGCCTGTCCGATCAGGTCGATGACATCAGGCGGCAACGGTTGGCCGTCGGCCTGGTTATATCGATGAATCGCATCTCTGAACACGGCCGCCAGGTCTGCGGCCCAATGTTCGTCATCACACTCCACCCGGTTCTCAAGCTCCCGCAATATGTGCGCGGCACAGAGCGCGTGCTGTACATCCGGGATCGTATAGTATGGCTTCCAGAAATCATGGACCGCGATACCTGCGGCATCGCGCATCACATCCCCGCGTCCCGTTCCCATCCAGAAGAAAGTCAGCAGCGTGGTACAGGCGACATGCAACCAGTGGAGCTTCCCTTGGACACGGATCCCCGTCTCATCCATGTGCTTGACCGGCGCCTGTACGACCGCACGCCGCACCGTCCCGGCAAAGCCCTGATACGTGTCCGCACATCGGGACACCATGTTGACGATGGTCCCCTGGGACAGGTGGACACCAAACAGATCCCGGAAGGTCTCCACCAGCCGTTGCGTCGGAATCAACTGATAGGTGCTCAGATAGACCGCAAGGCTGCCAAGATGGGGACCGTACTGCACGGTCGCCTTTACACCTTCCGGAAACGCCGCCTGTGTTGTCCCCTGACAGCTCGGACACACACAGCGATGGCCAATGTGATCAGTCACAATGAGCGGCAACGGCTCCGGAAGATCCTGCACCTGCCGGATCTCCTGTCCCACCGACAGGGGATCGGTGAACGCGGTACCGCAATGAACACAGACCTCCGGATAATGATGTTCGATCCGGTCCGGCGTCGCCGTCCGGTGCAACGTCGTCCCCGCATGGCCCTTCTGACCACCGGGCGTACGCGTGTTCTCTTGTGCATCGCTGCGCCTAGAAGAGGCCGGCGGCTTGCGCAACCCATCGCTTGACGGCGGCTGGCTGCTGTTGCTGCTGTTCAGCCCAAGACGCCGCTCCAGTTCGGACAGACGCTCATCCTGCCGTTGCAGCTGCTCCTCCAGCTCCCGGATGCGTGCCTCCTTCTCCTGAAGCTGCGCGTCCTTCTGGCGCAGCGCCTCTTCCAGCGCGCGGATTGACGCATGTGTCACGACGGGACGCTCCACACCGCCACCGAAGGGGACCAGACGGTCTGTACCCGTTTCATTGGAAGGAAGAGAACCCAACGTCACCGAGATGAACCAAGAAATCCTGACATCCGGATGTCCTGCCTACTGTCGTATCAATGCCTCAACCGCGGCTTGTGCCGTCTCGTTTGAAGGTCCAATAGACCTTGACTCTCAAGATGTCAACATCAATACGCAAAACACCCTAAATGTTGCGCATTTTAGGGTGCTGAATAATTACATTTGAGGTAGGTACGGGTAATTCACGACATTCTGTTCATTTTTATTCGATGGCCATGAAAGTTATGACCGCTACTGGCTTGTTCAAGCTTGATCTTTTTGTGTCACGCATCTGGTTCGATCTCGCATGCGCCAATGCAGTTGAAAACCTCCAGTACGGCCATCGGCTGTATCCACCGATCAGCCAGATCTGGTGAAGGAGAAGATATGGAGGCAGCAAAAGAATCTCATTAGTTGCTCGACAGTTCGGGATCTTTCAACAGGACTTTGTCAACTCGAGGTTTCTGACACAGTATTTTCAACTGTATGAGAATCGGTTGTCACCACTAATCTCCTGAGACATTTAACCGGTTAAGGGTGCAGCTTGCGGTGGAGGATCTATTCAAGAGTGTGGGTTAGCGGAATACGAAAGGTGCGCTCTACCTGATTTTAGTACGGGTGGCGTAACCGAGACTGTCTGCGGTGATGTATCTGCCTTTGCTGAAGCCACGTCCAATAGGTGGGGCAATGCCTGTTCGTGGCGCTGTTTTTGTTAATGATCAGGAAAAGGTGGTTCACGCGATTGCCGGCGACGGGTCCGTAGACAAGCCAGTATCCACCACACGTTTTGTGAACACACTGGCCATCGCCGCGTTTGAGATCGAGTTCTCTCGTGAAGCTATTTTATGTACGACTCAAGTTGAAACGACACTGAAGTCAGATCGATTGTTGTTTGATAAGACCTGATGATGCATGATTGAAAACGAAATGTACTCAACAAACTTTGTTTGGTGCGGATGGCGCATTTTACCGGATGTTGGCAAGTTGATACACACGCTGCAAGTCTCACATGTTTGGAGGAGCAAATGACACTTGTGGGAGATGCGGTTGAGTCTTTCGACCGCCGGTTCCATGAGATGACGATTCCGACGGCAGATGTCGAAGTGCTGTATGATGGCTGCCTTTGGTCCGAGGGGCCGGTTTGGTTCAATGATGGCGGATATCTTGTTTGGTCCGATATTCCGAACAATCGGATGCTTCGCTGGGTGCCTGATCTGGGTGTCGGCATCTTCCGCGCGGATGCGAATTATTCCAACGGCAACACGCGTGACCGCGAAGGTCGTCTGGTGACATGTGAACATGGTCGCCGCCGCGTGACACGCACCGAACCAGATGGCAGGGTGACTGTGATCGCAGACAGTTATGGCGGCAAACAACTCAATTCACCAAATGACGTTGTCGTCAAGTCCGACGGAACGATCTGGTTCACCGATCCACCCTACGGAATCATCTCGGACTATGAAGGCCACAAGGGTGAGCAGGAACAGGACGGTTGCCATGTCTTCTGCGTCGATGCCACGAGCGGCGAGGTGCGCATTGTCGCAGATGATTTCGTGAAACCTAACGGGCTTGCCTTCACGCCCGACGAAAGCCGAATTTGTGTTGCCGATAGCGGTCTCTCCCACGATCCGAATGGCCCACATCATATCAGGATCTTTGATGTCTCTTCAGATAACCGCCTTTCAGGAGGCGAGGTTTTCGTCGAAATATCACCCGGTGTTCCTGATGGTTTTCGTTTTGATGAGCATGGAAACCTCTGGAGTTCTGCCCAGGATGGGGTTCGTGTCTTTGACCAGAACGGGAATCCTCTTGGGCGCATCAAGTTCCCGAAGATGGTGTCCAACCTGACTTTTGGTGGGCCCAAGCGAAATCGCCTGTTTGTCACACAAACGGATTCACTTTGCGCGATTTATGTCGGGGTGAGCGGCGCACAGTGGCCGTGACTGACCGAGTCGCCTGGCCCCATGAATGCCGCAAGGAACCGGATGTGACGGATTCAGAGCCGGATTTGCATATGGCGCAGGGTTGGAATGACATGGGACCGGTGCGCGGCCGTTGACGTTGAGGCAATAGGGTTGAGATCACGACATTTGTGTGAAGCAAGGCTGGCATCAAATTTCGATTGACTTTGATTGGATTGCGTCAGGGAGTATTTGATTTAAGATGTACAGGATTGGGCATCATGGCAGGTCGTCTTCATCAGCCCTTTGGTCTGGTGGGTCTGCCGATCATAGGTTCCATTTGACCATGGTGTCGATAGATGTGCAAGCAAATCGTCAATGACCGTGCGGCGACGCCATATGTTTTGGCGTTATGGTGAGATCGGGAGAAGAAACCGAAATGAGTCAGTCCAATATGGCGTCGAAACTTCGCTTGGGGGTCAATATCGACCACGTCGCCACGGTGCGCAATGCACGGGGTGGTTCTTATCCCAGTCCCTTGAGCGCAGCATTGCTGGCACAAGCTGCAGGGGCAGACGGGATTACGGCACATTTGCGTGAGGACAGGCGACATATCTCTGATCGTGATATCCTGGAGCTGATGGACAATATCAGTGTTCCACTCAATCTCGAGCTCGCGGCGACAGATGAGATGCGTGAGATTGCGCTGCGCCACCGTCCCCACGCTGTCTGTATCGTCCCTGAAAAACGTGAGGAATTGACCACCGAGTCAGGCCTGGATGTTGTGGGTCATCGTGATCGACTGAGTCAATTCATAGAACCATTGCGAGATGCCGGTTGCCGGATTTCACTTTTTGTCGATCCCACCTCCAGTCAGATTGAATGTGCCGCCGAAATCGGTGCCGATATCATTGAGATACATACCGGAACCTATTGCGAGACTTCTGCCACAAATCGCGATGCGGGCTCGATCGAGCTTGACCGGATTGCAGCAGCAGCATCCCTGGCCTCAACCGCTGGTCTCGAGGTGCATGCCGGACATGGTCTGACCTATGCGACGGTCAAGCCAGTTGCCGCATTGCCGGAGATTATGGAGCTCAATATTGGTCATTATCTGATCAGTGAGGCGATTTTTCGCGGATTAGCGGCATCTGTTGCCGAAATGCGGCGACTGATGGTTGAAGCGCGTGCGCCCTGAGTACGTCGTTCTTGAATTGTTTTACAAGCAGTTTGGGCCGTAATGATCCTTGGAATCGGCATCGACATCGTCAAGATTGATCGGATCCAAAACCTTCACCATCGCTTTGGGGGACGTTTTCTGCAACGCATCTATAGCGAGGGCGAACTCGAGTTGGCACGGAATATGCATGACCAGATTGGCATTCTGGCAAAGCGCTGGGCGGCCAAGGAAGCCTGCTCCAAGGCCCTGGGGACTGGGATGACACAGGGGGTGACCTGGCGTGACATTGAAGTCATTCGTCAACCTTCTGGAATGCCTGGTCTGATGCTAAATGGCCATTCCCGCACACGTCTTGAACAGATGTTACCCTCGAACCATTCAGCACGACTGCATTTGACGATGTCCGATGACCGGCCATGTGCAGTTGCATGCGTGGTGATCGAAGCTGTGCCAAGGTGAAATGGCAAGAAAGCATGCAGTGGGCGACAATTCAAATTGCTTCCCGGTTTGTATCGCACGGTTTCTTGATGTTTCGGATACAGAAGACATTGCAATAACGTAAGGAAGTCGTTGTCATTAAGTCGCTCCAATGCCAGATCCAACACACATATTCCGGGGCTTTTCATGACGTGCTTGGTCCTATGATGCAATCTTCGTGACTGCAACATACTCACAGACTGTCGAAAAGGCCGTTTTCAGCAGTAGGATGCAAATCTGCGTGCGAATTTCACCGCGTCATTGGATCGAACCGAGTTGCTGAATCTCATGACAGGTGCGACTCAGTTTCATTCTTTCGGGACGCTTCAACCGTCATTTCAACTTCCCTGCCCTTGCAACTGATCGCGGCCCATTATCTTCTTGGGTTGACTTCATGGTCATGTCTGGCCACTAGCAAACTTCCTGTTTCTTAACTTTCATGGTGTCTGAGTTGCGCAGTGCAATTTTCGATAACATCAAAACAATTGTCTATGCGCTGCTGATTGCGGGAGCATTCAGGACCCTGTTTTTTGAGACATTCTATATTCCTTCCGGATCGATGAAGGACAATCTCCTGATTGGGGATTTCCTGTACGTCAACAAGATGGCTTACGGTTATTCCCGACATTCTTGCCCCTTCTCACTCTGTCCGATTGAAGGACGCTTGCTCTTTCGTGAGCCTGAGCGTGGCGATGTTGTTGTCTTCAAACATCCGGTCTCAGGTGTTGACTTCATCAAACGCGTTGTGGGTTTACCCGGTGATCGTATTCAATTGCGTGATGGTGTCTTGATCCTGAATGGAGAACCTGTCCCGCAACGTGATGGCGGGGTCTTTACCGAGACCTACGAGAGACAGGGCGGGCAGGGCAGATTTCCCCGCTGCACCAATGATACGGTTTCAGAGGGAGGTGATTGTCAGAAAACCCGGCAGATCGTGACACTGCCAAATGGTGTTGAACATTCGGTCCTGGATATTGATATGGGTTTTAGCGACAATACCGAGGTCATGACGGTTCCTGCGGGCTCATATTTCTTCCTCGGAGACAACCGTGACAACAGCCGGGACAGTCGCTGGCCTCAGACAGCGGGTGGAGTCGGTATGGTCCCCGCTGAAAATCTAATAGGCCGTGCGGGACGGGTTGTGTTTTCTTCCGCCGGCCGGAGTCTGTTTTTCATATGGACATGGCGACAAGATCGTTTCTTTCACGAGATCAGTTGAATCGACCGAAGGCGATCAGGGCGCTGGAGGACCGTATCGGCCATCGGTTCAATGATTGGCGTCTCCTTGACCAGGCGGTGACACATGTGTCGCGGCGTAATACCGCCAAGGACGACAATGAGAGGCTCGAGTTTCTCGGTGACCGGGTTTTGGCACTCGTTATCACTGAAATGATCATGGAAGACAGTCCCAAAGCACCGCCGGGTGAACTCGCGGTCCGCCTCAATGCATTGGTCAATCGACCGTCATGTGCCAAAGTTGCTGAATCAATCAATCTCATTGAAGCCGTGAATATGGCAAGATCAACGCGGAATTCTCACCGTCGTCCCGGCAGTACGATTATTGGAAATGCCATGGAAGCTGTTGTCGCCGCTGTCTTTCTCGACGGTGGGTTGGATGCAGCACGAACGACTGTTGCGCAACTGTGGGGAACTCTGATTGCCGCAACATCACAGCCGCAGCCGGATCCCAAGAGCCGTTTGCAGATGTGGGCCCAGGCCCGGGGACAACAACCTCCCTGTTATACCTTGGTGCACCAGGAAGGCCCGGATCACGACCCGCAATTCACCTGTGAAGTCGCATTGGAATCGGGAGAGACAGCGATCGGTCACGGAAGCCCCAAGCAACAGGCCGAGATCCTGGCAGCTCAGGAACTCTTGCGTGTGGTCGAGCAGCATGACATCTGAGACACGATGCGGATATGTGGCTTTGATCGGTGAGCCCAATGTCGGCAAGTCCACGCTGATGAACCGGATCGTCGGCAGCAAAGTCTCGATCGTGACCCATAAGGCGCAGACAACGCGTATGCGTATTCGCGGCATTGCCATCAGGCAGCGATCCCAGATCGTATTTATTGACACACCTGGTTTGTTTTCACCACGTAGCCGGCTTGATCGCGCGATGGTTGCTGCTGCTTGGAACAGTTTGAATGAAGCCGATATGATTCTGCTCCTGGTGCAAGCATCGCGTGGCTTCACTGAGACTGTTCAGGCCATTCTTGATCGTCTGGACGAACAAGTTGATGACCAGCCGGATGCAGCGGGAAAGATATCTCTGGTGGTGAACAAGATCGACCTTGTGCCGCGCGCGAGTCTGCTTGAACTCGTGTCTCGATTTTCGGAGTCGCGCGTATTCGCGCGTGTGTTTCTGATTTCGGCGCGTAATGGTGATGGGGTTGACGATATAGCCGACTGGCTTGCGGATACGATTCCGACGGGAAAATGGATGTATCCGGTTGACCAGATTGCAGATGCGTCCTTACAGGTGATGGCCGCTGAAATTACCCGTGAAAAACTTCTGCTGCGCATGCATCAGGAAATCCCTTATCGAACCGCGGTGGAAACTGAGCGCTGGCAAACGCGGAATGACGGATCGGTTCGCCTTGATCAATCCATTCTTGTGACGAGCAAGAGCCATAAACGCATGATCATCGGGCCGGGTGGCCGCGTTATCCGTGAAATAGGCGAAGCGGCCCGCAAGGATATGGAGCAGCTGACCGATTGCAGGATTCACCTGTTCCTGCGCGTGAGGCTTGAACCGAATTGGGCAGAAGACCCACGGCATTTTGCTGGGATTGGCTTGGCGCACCAGGATGCCACGGATCGGACCGAGATGTGATTCGCCTGAAGTCGGACCTGTGGGTACGTGCCTATCTTCAACATCTGCAGCAGGCGGATATTCCAGCCTTTGTGGTCGCAAAAGGGGATCCGGACTCCGGTGCCGTCATGGTCAAGCTCAACTTGATGAATGGCAGTTCCCGATTGTTTCAACGCAGTTTTGATTTTCAGACCAATCGACGCAGCTGGATATTGTCCGAGGAGAGCGAAGATCATGACATTGATGAACGGATCCGCCGCGAGATGAACCGCGACTCGGACTTGTGGATCATCGAAGTGGAAGATCGCCACGGCCGCACGATGCTCGACGAATCCGGATTGATCGAGTAATCTCTCGTGCACTGGAGCGACGAAGGTGTTTTGCTGGCAGCGCGTCGACACGGTGAATCCGCGGCAATTCTTGAGATCTTCACGCGCGATCACGGTCGCCATGTCGGACTGTTGCGCGGCGGTGGATCACGGCGGATGGCAGCCACATTGCAGCCGGGAACGCAGCTCGCCGTTGAATGGCGCGCCCGTCTGGCCGAGCATCTGGGAACTTTCCGGATTGAACTTGTGACATGCCGTGCCGCGTCTTTGCTCCACGATCCACTTGCATTGGCCGCGCTCACATCTTCCTGTTCGTTGCTGACGCGCATACTTGCTGAACGCGCACCGACTGGTGGGTTTTATCTGCAGACAATTCATTTTCTGGATATTCTGATGGCCAATGAGATGTGGATGACCGCGTATCTCGACTGGGAACTGGCACTGTTGCGGGAAGCGGGACGTGGACTTGATCTCAGCCGCTGCGTGGTCACCGGAAGCCGGAAAAACCTGCGTTATGTTTCGCCACGTTCCGGGGCCGCTGTCAGTGAGGAGGGTTCAGGGAAGTGGGCGCCAAAGCTCCTCGAAATTCCGGCCTGCCTGGCAACCGGAGAATGCAGCACGATCGCTGACTTCGCTGCGGGCCTTCAATTAACCAGGCACTTCCTGAATGCCGTTCTCGTTGAAACCGCGTCTCTTGACAAGGCGACAGCCGCGCGGCAGCGGCTTGAGACACTGGCCATTGAGATGTCTTCGGGTGGCGCACATCCCTTTCACAATCAATCCACTGCGTCCGCCAGCCGATAACCTTGCAGATAAAGCAGCGCGGTCAGGTCGGCATGACGGATTTGAAGGTCAATCTGCGCATTCACCACGGGTTTCGCGTGAAAGGCAACTCCCATTCCGGCCGCTTTCAGCATCGGAATGTCGTTGGCACCGTCGCCGACAACAAGTGCGTCCTTTGCGGACACTTGCTCCTCGGAGAGAAATGTCGTGAACAGGTTGAACTTGGCATCCGGACCGAGGATTGGTTCACGAACAGTGCCGGTCAGATTCTGGTTGTCGGAGATCAACAGTTCATTCGCATAGTGGCGATCAAACTCAAGCGTTTTTGCAACCCGTGCGGTGAAGTCGGTAAACCCGCCAGAAATCAACGCCGATTTTGCACCCTGCGCCGCCATGGTTCTGAGAAGCGGTGCAGCCCCCTTCGTTATCGAGATCCGTTCCCTCCAGACCTTTGTCAGGATTGACACCGGCTGCCCCCTCAACAGGGCGACGCGGGCACGAAGCGCCTCATCAAAGCTGATTTCGCCATTCATGGCACGTTCTGTGATGGCTGCCACACGCGCACCAAGACCGGCCAGGTTCGCAAGTTCATCAAGACTCTCCTGTTCAATGATCGTTGAGTCCATGTCTGCGATCAAGGCACGTTTCTGGCGATTTTCAGCGGGGACAACAGCGAGATCGCAACCGATCGCATGAGCCTCACTGCGGCTTTGTTCCAGATCGTCGGGAGGCTTCCGCACGGCAAATTCTGCCGCGCGACCTTCGTCCAGCCAGTCCCAATCGCCGACCCCGCCGGATCGGGCGTATATGTCATTGATGAAGTCATATGGGAGCGCAGCATCCTGTCCAGCGATCAGGACGATAATAAATTTGCTCATGTGATTGCCCCTAAGTTGGTGCCCATTGCGAAGTCACTTTCAGTTCTCAGTACGGAACAGCAAATTGGACGGCGACGTAACTGATATAGCTGGCGGTCAAGATTATTCCTGCAGATCGCCTCAAGGTCCGTCCCGCGAGCAGGATCAGCGTCAGCAGAAGCGTCGTTGCCAACAGCAAAGGCAGATCGACTTCGATGATCCTCCGGGTAAGAGGCAGTGGCGCAACCAAAGCCGTCACACCAGCAATCCCGGTGATGTTGAAAATATTGCTGCCAATGATGTTACCGAGGCAGAGTTGCGTATTGCCGCGCAAAGCAGCAGCCAATGTCGTCGCAATCTCTGGCAGCGATGTGCCAACCGCGGTGATTGTCAGTCCAATGACTTCCTTGGATACACCGAATTGTTCGGCGAGTCCAACCGCGCCTGTGACCAGGAATTCAGCGCCGACGAGAACTGCAACGAGTCCAGAAACAAGGTGGAAGAGTGCGCGTGTCAGTGATTGTTCAGGCCGATCATTGTGATCATCCAAATACAGTTGATCAATATTGTCGATGGCCGCATCGCGGCGAATGACCAGGAAGATATAGAGGGCGAGACCCATGACCATGAGGGCACCCATCCACCAGTCAATCCGACCGAAAGCAAAGCCGATACCGACGAGAAAGAGCCCGGCCAGGAGGTGCGCGCTGCTGTCAAGACGAAGCGAGTTTGCACAGACGGGTACCGGGCAGATGATTGCGACCAGACCGAGAATCAGGATGGTGTTCGAGATGTTGCTGCCGATGACATTGGCAACTGCCAATGCCGGTGCGCCACCTGATGCAGCATCGACACAAACCGCGAGCTCTGGCAGGGATGTGGCGAATCCGACAATTGCAATTCCAGTGAGCAAAGGAGACACGCCAAGATGTCGCGCCAGGCGAACCGCACCACGAACGACAAAATCTCCACCCAAGGCCAGAAGCCCAAGGCCCAGCAAGGTCAAGAGAATTGTCATTGTCACGGGTCTTGCCGAGTCACTGGCCAGGCAGTTGCCAGACGAAAATGATGTTCAGCGCGGGCAGGGGATGGTTGTGGGGCAATTTCAGGTCCTTTGCATGATATTGGCTCCGCGCGCGCCGGAATTCAGGATACAAGACATTGTGGATATATGAGGTCTTGCAGTGATGACACCAACTGATACTTTTTCAGTTTTTGTTCTCTGGGGCGGACGTCAAAAAGAGGGTCTTCATAACGCAAGGGGACGATTTGCGACAAAGCATTTCTGATATGTAGGGACACGAAGCGCGGCGCTGTTGCTGTTTGCCGCAAATCTCGTATGTGCGACCGGTCACTTGCCGCGCATTCCTGTGCGCCGTGCTGCTCTTCGCCTTGGTGACTTTTCAGATCATCGTGGACGGGGCCACTCACCTCTCCAATGGAGGATAAATGCTGGGCTGATGGCACTGTTGTCTGCGTCGTCGCGCCCGGTCAAACGCGAACCGATGGAGGGCCGCTTCTCTTTCCGGAGACAGGCCGCACCCCCGGTTGCAACCGCAACTGGCAGAAAGGCGTTTGCAGCATCGATTTCAGCCGATATCGGTCGTGCGCGTTTTTGGCTGGTCAGTCGTCGCAATGCCCCAGGGTTTGACACCAATGCGCAACGCCGTACGTCCGATCATATGCGCCCCGATCGGCGCTGTCAGCAGCAAGAACAGAATGGCGAGCACCACCTTGACGATGACGACAGGCTCCTGAAAGTAAATGGCCACGGAGGCCATGATCAGACCCGAGCCCAAAGTGCCCACCTTGGTGGAAGCATGCATGCGGATGAACACATCCGGCATCCGCATAATCCCCACGCCCGCGATCAGCGTGAAGGCGCCTCCAAGAAAAAGCAGGATGGCGGCAATCAACACGCTCATCTTGTCTCCTCCTGCTCCTCGCTGCGCAATCGATGCCGTTCGGCAAAACGCGCCAGCGCGACCGTGGCCAGAAAGCCGACGAGCGCCAGTGCCAATGCCACATCCAGGAACGCCGCATCGCGGGATCGGATCGCTGCCAGCCCGCAAAAGGCGACAATGGCGACCGACATCATATCCAGCGCCACAACCCGATCGGGCAGGCTCGGCCCCAGCACCAGCCGCATAAAGGCAAAGAACACGGTGGCAAACACCATGACAAATCCGAAATGGGTCGCCACATCCAGAAACGTGGTCATGTCCGCCTACCTTTCAACCGCATCGATGACCCACTTTTCCATACTGTTTTTCAGCTGACGGCACACCGCGTCCGGGTCATCGGCAAACATCGCATGCAGCGTCAGGGTCTTGCGATCCTCGCTGACATCGATCGACAGTGTGCCAGGTGTGAGCGAAATCAGGTTTGTGACAAGAAGAATCCCCGCATCCGTTTTCACATCAAGTGGCATCTCGATGATCGCGGGTCGCGCGCGGTGACTCGGCGTCATGATGTCCCACAGCACCGCCACCGATGACACAATCAGTTCATAATGGAACATCACGATCAGTTTGATCCAATACCAGACCCGCAGAAAATAGCCTGATGGCCCGCCTGTCAGCGGCTGCAATAGCCACAGGATCAGATATCCCACCACCAGCCCGCTGCTCAGGGTCAGCAGAGTGAAGGAACCAAAAAGCGTGGCCCAAGCCAGCGCCAGCAGCAGATTGACGACGAGGTTGTTCATCCCGTGCCTCCCAACACGGCATCGATATACTGTGCCGGACCCAGGAGTTGTGTAGCCGCGGTTTCGGCAAAGCCCACGAACGGTTCGGGAAAGAACCCGATCACCAGTGTCATCACGGCCAGTCCCGCAATCGGGTACAGGAGCGAGCGTCGATCTCCCGGGCCAATCCGGTTCAGCGTGGGGTCGATCCCGTCAGGATGGGTCTTCCAGAATGCCTCTGCCCAGATCTTGGTCATCGAATAGATGGTCAGCAGTCCGACCAGCAAGGCGACACCTGCAATGATCCAGCCTTCGGTTTCCAATGCAGCGGCTACCAGGACATATTTGGCCCAGAAGCCCGAGAGCGGTGGGAAGCCCGCCAGTGAAAAGGCCGGGACCAGGAACAGGACGGCCAGCCATGGTGCGGACTGATAAAGACCACCGATCCGGCCCAGTTCAGTTGATCCCGCTGTCCGTTCAACCACCCCCGCGATGAGAAAGAGGTTCGCCTTCACGATGATATGGTGCACCAGGTAGAAAACAGCGCCCGCCAAGGCGAATGGTGTCAACAAGGCGAGTCCCATGATCATATAGCCAATCTGGCTCACGATATGGAATGACAGGATCTTGCGCATATCGTTCTGCGCGGCGGCGCCCAGAACCCCGGTCACCATGGTGAATGCGGCGACCCACAAGAGGATTGTGTGGGTGAACGCCACATCACCGATGAAGACCAGCGTAAACATCCGGATCAGCGCATAGACCCCCACCTTCGTCAGCAAGCCTGCAAACACGGCGGAGACGGCAAAGGCAGGCGTGTGATACGATGCCGGCAGCCAGAAAAACAGTGGAAATACCGCCGCCTTGACCCCGAAAGCAATCATGAACATCACTGCCACTACGGTGACAAGCCCCTGATTCCCAACCTCCGGAACCACAAGCGACAGATCGGCCATGTTCAGTGTCCCCGTCAGCCCGTAAAGGAGTCCGATCCCGCTCAGAAAGAGAATTGTCGAGACAAGGTTCAGTGTGACGTATTTGACACCGCCATCAATTTGCGCCTTGCCACCACCTAGAATGAGCAGTCCGAAAGACGAGATCAGCATGACCTCGAACCAGACATAAAGGTTGAAGAGGTCGCCGGTCAGAAACGCACCTGTCACGCCCCCGATGAGCAAATTGAACAATGCATGATACCCCAGATACTCCTTGCGCTCACTGATGTCGGCCAGTGCGTAAATCGACACGGCAAGTGCGGTGATCGCGGTGATCATGACCATGACCGCACCCAGATAATCGGCCACCAGCGTGATCCCGAAGGGTGCCCGCCAGCCGCCCATCTGGGCCGCGATCACACCTTCTCCCCGAACGCGCGCCATGAGAACGGTTGCGGTCAACAGCAAAAGTGCGTTTCCGAATACGGAAATCCACCGCCCGGCCGCGAAGTGGCGCGCCAGGAATGCGACCACCGCCGTCAGAAATGGCAGGGCCAGCGGGGCCGCAAGGTACCAGCTCATATGCTGTCATTCTCCCGCGGTTCAGCCACCCGCATCTCGTCGGAGTAAAGCGTCCCCAGCGTCGTGTATGCGCGGAACATCAAGACCAGAGCAAAGGCAAACAGGCCAAAGCCGATCACGATTGCCGTCAGCACCAGGGCCTGCGGTAGGGCATTGGCCACCAGTTTCGCAGGTGCCACCGCACCTTCGGCGATCAGCGGTGGCGCGCCGGGTGTCAGGCGGCCCGCAAGGAAAATTGTCAGGTTCGCGGCGTTGGAGATCAGCACCAGACCAAAGATGAAACGCAGCACGTTGGGGGCCAGCATCAGATAAACCGATGTGGCCACCAGCACGCCAATGGATATGGCCAAAAGCGCCTCCACCTCAGATCTCCTCTTCCATCGCAAAGACCAGCGTCAAGACCGATCCGAAAACCACCAGGTAAACGCCGATGTCAAAAACCAGTACAGTCGAGAGCGGCAAGCCCTTAGCGGTCTCTGTCGCCCCGACAAAGAGCCACTGCCCGGTGAAGAAGGCATCGCCAAAAAGGGCTGCTGCAAGCCCGGCCAGCAGTGCAATGCCCAGCCCTGCAACTGCAATATTTTGGGGAGACGTCCGCAAGGCGCGCCGGGCATCCGCCGTTCCGCAGGCCACGGCGAACAAGACAAATCCGGTTGATCCGATCAGCCCGCCGATGAATCCACCGCCCGGCTCGTTGTGTCCGCGGATCAGCATATAGAGTGAGAAGAGCAGAAGAAGCCCTGCCAGATAACGGGTGCCCGCCCTCAGAATGACAGAATTCATGGCTCGCCTTTCCCTTTCCTCCGCCCCAGAGGTTGTGTCGTCCGCAAAAGCGCATAAGCCGCCAGCGCTGCAATCACGACAACGGCGATCTCGCCAAACGTGTCCAGTGCCCGGAAGTCGACAAGGATCACGTTGACAATGTTACGCCCGAATGCCTCAGACCAGCTTGTGACCTCGAAATAATCCGTCAATCTGCGGTCGAGCGGCAACTCCAGCATCGCCAGGAGCGTCAGTGTCACCACTGTGCCCACGCCCAGCCCCAGGGCTGCATCCACCGGTCGGAAACGTTTGCCACCGGCATCCAGTGTCGGCAGACGCAACAGTGCAACCGCCACCAGAACCACCACCAGTGTCTCAACGAGGAGTTGTGTAATCGCCACATCCGGCGCAGAAAAGACGATAAAGATCATGGCAACACCAATGCCCACGACCCCCAGGGCGGCCATCGCCGCAATGCGTGAGGAGGTCACTGTCGCCACCAGTGCCCCGCCGATGATCAGGAGGATCAGCGCCACACTCTGCCCGGTCGCATCCGTCAGATCCGGCTGAGTCAACGCCACCTGACGGGCCACCATGGTGCCACCGAGACCAACCAGTACAGTGGCAAAGTTGGCAAACATGTACTGGCGCAGCACGCCGGTCTGGATGATGCGCGTCTGCCACCTGGCGAATGTTTTGAACCCATCGAGGAACCGGTCCCAACCCCGGTCAAAATTGGGCAGAGCGTCGATGATCCGGGCCAACCAGGCGCGCAGGGGTCTGTGTATCACATAAAAGGCTGTTCCCGCTGCGACCGTCACAATCGACAGAATCAGCGGCATATTGACCCCGGCCCACAGCGTCAATTCCTTGGAATCCTCGATAGCACCAAGCAGGCTTGCCACCGTCGGTGCGACCAGCGTGCGCTCCAGCAGATCCGGATAGATGCCAAAAAGCGTTCCCAGACTGGCCAGGATCACGGGCCCCGCCAGCATCGGCCAGGGGGCCTCATGGGGGATCCTGGGAGTTTCAGCGCCCGCCGGCAGCCAGAACGGGCGCAGTGCCACGACACCCGCCACTGCAAACATCAGCGCGTTGGCCAACAGCAGGGCACCCACGACAAGGACGGGTTCCGAGGCTACGCCCAGTGCACCGGCATATTTCAATTCCTTGCCGATAAAACCCAGGAACGGCGGAAACCCGGCCATCGACATGGCTGCCAATGCGGCCGCGATCGCCGTGACCGGCATCACCCGGGCAAGCCCACCGAGGATGTCTGCCTCCCGCGTGCCGGTCGCATGATCCATGCATCCCACCACAAGGAAGAGGGCGGCTTTGTAGAGCGAATGCACCACAAGGAAAGTGGCAAACGCCGTCATCGCGTAGCCGCTCTCCTGTCCCAGAAACAGCGTCAGGACCCCCAGCGCCATCAGCGTTGTATAGGCCAGTGCCTGTTTCAGATCGGTCTGCCGCAGCGCCAGAATGCTCGCGATGACGGCGGTGACCACCCCGAAAATCGTCAGCGTCCACAGCCACATATCGGTTCCCGCAAGACCCGGATGCAGCCGTGCCATCAGGTACACACCAGCCTTCACCATCGTTGCCGAATGCAGAAAAGCTGATACAGGTGTGGGTGCAGCCATCGCATTGGGCAGCCAGAAATGGAATGGAAACTGTGCTGATTTCGTGAACGTTCCCGCGAGGATCAGGATCAGGATCGGCACGTAAAGCGGATGCGCTTTCAGCATTTCCGATTGCGTCAGGATCACCGACAGCTCGAAGGAGCCTGCGACAAAGCCCAGCAGGATAAACCCGGCGAGCATCGCCAGTGCTCCCGCTCCCGTCACAAACAGCGCCTGCAGGGCCGATCGCCGTCCCTTTGTCGTCTCATGCCCGAACCCGATCAAGAGATACGAGGTGATCGTCGTCAGTTCCCAAAATACAAAGAGCGTTATCAGGTTATCGGCCAGAACGAGACCCAGCATCGCCAGCATGAAGCTGGACAGGAACAGGACAAATCGGTGAAACTGTGGATGCGCACCCAGATAGGTGTTGGAATAGAGAAAGACGAGCGCACCAATGCCTGAAATCAGCAGGGCAAAGGTCAGCGACAAACCGTCCAGCAGGAAAGACAACGAAATATTCAGGGCCGGCACCCATGCCATCTCCCAGCGCAGGCTGTCTGCCGCGGCAATCACAGGTGCGTGCGAGATGAACCACGCAAAGAGCACCGCTGACAACGCAACGGGCAACAGTCCTACTACACCGCCTGATCGCGGCGTGTCTGTCGGCTCACTCATGCGTGTCACGCCTGTTCGTCCTCAACCCGTTTGACAGTTGAGGTCAAGTCCCGGTGCCCGGTGGTCGATGCGATGAGCCATGACATGACTGCGGAACAGGCGTGGCGGCATTTTCCAATAGAATTCCCCAAGGACGTATCGCCCGGTGGAACGACAGCCAGTCGGGCCGCTGACAGCCCATCGCCGCGCGATGATGATTGATAGATGGATACGGGATGATGGATGCCAAAATACGGACCTTATATACTAAGGTAACCAAATAGACCCAATAAAATCAGAATTCTAACCAAACTTCCCCGGGGTGTCGCTACGGGGAAGCAGTGGTTTCATATCGGTATTGAAAATTACAAACAAAAGATTATTACTGTTTGCCAAAAGCAGGAGGAATCGATGATGGAGTTGCATTTTTATACTGGAAAAAGGGTATCTTTTCTTAGGTCAATTATGCCTCAAGTCGCGCAGTTAACTTTATCGATTGCGCTGGCTCTTTTCTTCTTATTGGCATTGATTACTTAGTCAAAAACAGGACTTTAGATTTTTTGATATCTTGTGGTAGGGAGTGATAGTCACTGATTGATAGAGTGCAAATCAGTGAAGGAAATTGAGAATCAGGTACATGGCGCCTGATTTTTATTTGAGCCACAATATTTGGTAACTGTGTAGTTATATTATAAATTGTTACTACAAGACCTACAAAATAGACGCCCAATTCAATAATTTCCATTCTCTCTATCTTTGCTCAAGGTCATCCAGATAATACTGCCCCAACCTACAACATTGTCCCAACTTTCCACAATAAAAAAGAGGGCAGCCTCTCAGCCGCCCCTCAAATCTCTATGCCTGATCGATGATCAGAACGCCATTGTGATACCCAAGTCGGCACCGCGTTGCTGTCAACTGACCCAGCACCAGCTTTCAAGGTCGCACTGCCGTCGAGCTCATGCTTGAAGCCAACGCCAAAGGCATCGACTGCGGCGGAGGATTTGATCTGTTTCTGCTTAAGGACACTGTTCTTACCTTGTGTGTCAGTTGCTGCCGAGGCCAGAGCTGAATCATTTGAGTGTGAGCCGGTACACAGACAGGGTTGCTGCGGCGACACGTATGGTCTATATAACTGGCTATAGATCGGGAGTTGGCCATGAGCACTGCTGCGCAGCAAAAGGCGAACAGAATCTATCGCGCGCGTCTGGAGCAGCGTGGTTTCAAGCGTTTTGAGGTGACGGCACGCGCAACGGACCGAGATCTGTTGCGCGCTCTGGCGCGTCGCCTGACCGAAGACGGGCCGGATGCGGATCAGACGCGGTCAGCGGTCAGAGAACTGGTTGCAAATGTGTCATCACAGCCCGGTGGAATTCTCTTGGCGCTGCGCCGCTCGCCATTGGTCGGGGCGAACCTTGACCTGTCACGAGAGCGGATTGACGGGCGCAGGGTCGAGCTTTGACGCGTTGTCTGCTTGATACCAACATCATAAGCAATGCCGTCCAGCCACAGCCTTCCCCACTTCTGCTTGATTGGATGGCCTACCAGAAGAACGAAAACCTGTTTATTGCGTCACTGACCCTCGCTGAAATCCGGCGTGGGATTCTGGAACTGCCCAGTGGCCGGAAGAGAGACAGCCTTGCAGCTTGGTTCACGGGCAAAGAGGGGCCGCAGGCGCTTTTTGCAGGGCGCATACTGTCGTTTGACGACAGGGCTGGCCTGATCTGGGCGCGTCTGATGACGGAAGGCAAAGCCCAAGGCCGACCGCGCAGTGCCATCGACATGATCCTCGCTGCCGTCGCAGAGGCGAATGACTGCATGATTGTCACGGATAATGAACGGGATTTCAGCGGGCTTCAGATCGTCAATCCCTTACGGTAGGAAGCAACGGATGACGATATGTCGAGGCTGACAATGACATACCACATATTCATGACCATGAAGCATGTCTGCTGGGGTGACTGCAGCTGGACATGGACTCGTCCTTCCCCATTGTGAGAAACACGGCCTGTTTTATCCGCTGAGACGAAACTGATCTTTTTGGGGTTGGCGGTGTTGGCCGGGCTCACCCGCTTTCTGGAACACGCATCCCTATCCGGCCAATAAATCCAATGATGTCACCAACATCGGGTCAAATCTCGCCCATGATTCCGTCTCATCATCATGACGCGCTTCACCGGGACTCAGAAAACCACTTATTTTTAACGGGTTGAAAATTCACAAGCCCGCCATACCAGAACTGCACCCATCAATTTCCTTTCCTGTCACATACGAAAAGAGGGCAACCCGCGGGCCGCCCCCTCAAATCTCTTATCCGATCATTGATCAGAACTTCATGGTGATACCGAGATCAGCCGTTGCGTTACTGTCCACTGAGCCAGCACCGGCTTTCAGGGTCGCGCCGCCGCCCAGATCATGGGAGAAGCCGACACCAAAAGCGTCGATGGTGGTGGAGGATTTGACCCAATGTTGTTTTAGACCTGCCCTCTCGGTTGCTGTGGTGGGACGAGTCCCTTCAGCAGATATGTCGTCGCCGTCTTTGGTGTAGTATGCACTGGCGGATTCTTTCTTATGCTGCGCAGCAACCAAGACAAGCGAGGTCGTATCTGACATCTGATAGGTCATATCAACACCCATCGCCTGATTTTTCAGGTCTGGCTTGACGGCTCTGCTGATATAAGTCGCATCTTTGTTTTCAGCAGCGTCTGTAGGCTTCAGTGCAGGCGCATCAGTTTCGTCATGATCGCTATCGGTCGAGAACAAGGCATTCATGCTGATCTGGCCTTGCGTGAAGCCCATGCCAATCGACATGACGTTATTGCTGTCAAAACCAGCCCCGAAGGTGACCGGGTCAACATTGAAGCTGAAACCAGCGGCCCATTCGGCATCGCCTTTGTTGTCGCCATAGGAAATCGCCACAGACGCGACTCCGAAGTCACCATCATAGCGCACATCAGCGGCAGAACCACCCCAAACGCGCTCGGCTTCATCATCAATGCCGATACCATCAAAACCGGGATCGGTCAGACCACCCGCCAGTTTGTCGGCAGCATCCAGATCAGAGCCAATCGTCAGCTTGTGCATATCCATCGAGATATACACTTCGCCGTGATTTTCTACTTTCTGTTTGGCATCAGGATCGAAGGTCGCGGCGGTTGCGGCCATCATCGGGCCTGCACCTGGACCAACTTTGTAAAGGAAAATGTTGTTAGTGGCAGTCCCGTCTACAGCGCCATTGTTAGCGGCAAGCACCCAATTTGAGTCCTCATCGATTTCAACTTTTGTTGGTGTTCCATCAATTAATATTATGGCTTCATTTGCAGCAAGACCACTGATCTTGAATACACCTTCGCCGCCGGAAAAGGGATTCGATGCTTCAGTTAAGCGGTATCCTGTGATGGTGCCATTTTCTACAGTAACGGAGATCACTCCTGGAGTCGCGGCATTGGCATAAATAGCTGTTACGCCTGCCGCGATAGTTTCATCATTTGCCGCAGCTGTAAGAGTACCGATTGGAGCCACCTGAATTCGATCAAGTGGCTTTGCCGCCGTTCCAGCTTTTGAAGCACCCGTTACGGACTCCGTATTATCAATGCTCATGCTTCCGCCGAAGCCGATGCCGCCATCGGTGGTTCCTGATGCGGAGAACTTGATATCAAATTCATGGTGGAATTGCAGTTCATTAGGCGCGTTGGCACCGCCATCGTTTTCCTTGAATTTCACCCCGAAGTTGGCTTCTCCGCTGATGGAGACGCCGCCGCCATCCATGGCGAAGAGCGGCGTGCTGGCCAGGAGGGTCGCCGCTGTGATTAGAGATAATCTCTTCATGTTAGATTTTCCTATTTCTGTCATTGGCGGCTCGGCCAAGAAATATGATCGTTAATTGACAATGTGTTCATAGGACATCGGCCGAGCCTGACAGCCGCGCTAGGGAACCGGGGTTCCAAGTGACAGACCCCTAGGGGGGGGGGGGGTGCCGAATAATTCAGCACAGTGATGCCAAAATGCATCATTTGGGAACCACTGCAGAAGGACTGACGTGGTCCATCAAAATGAGAAGTGGGCACTGTCTCCTCTGACTGTGTCCCCGCCATCCGTCATGAAGGTCACGGACTGGTTCTTCTGCCAGCCTGGTCTTTCAGGATCGTGTGCAGGCGGCGCTTGGGTTTTGCGTCATGGCATTGCACAAGACCCCGATAGCGGCCGCGGGTGATCCTGGGGGATTGACTGGCCCACCGTCACTTCAACATGCGCCTGGCCATCTTCACGGGAGCGGATATAACCCCCATCGATCCCCACCGTGATCAACCCGCCGGGATTGGGGAGTTCGGCACTCAGAATCTCGCATGCGTCTGATCAGGTACATTGCCCCACAGTTTGTGGGACACTCGAATTCCAGCGCTGGTATTTCACAATCCTGTTTCCAAGGAAGGTGAGGTCCAAGCCACAGGTTATTTTTCCACTGTCAGCCACTGCCGCGCACGAGCAGATTGCTGGATATACGAAACCAGGTTCTGGATTCGCATCCCGGCGCGAAAATTAAAAGGTTCAGCTTCATCTTTTGCAATGGCAGTCAGGAAACCTGCAGCTTCAATCGTCTTGAGATCATTGAACCCGATTTGATGGCCGGGTGCGACGCAAAACCGGCCGTAAGGTGGATGGTCGGGAGACGCTTCGATTCGCCGAAATCCCTGTTGACCAACGGAGTCGCCAGCCGAGTAGAAATGCAGCTCGTTGAGATGTTCCTGGCTAAAGCCTATCGCGCCCTTGGACCCATGGATTTCAAAATCATGCTGCATCTTGCGACCGGTCGCGATCCAATTCCCTTCGATTGACCCGCTCGCACCATTCGCAAAGCGCAGAAATGCCCGGCCAATATCGTCAACCAGAACGGCACGGCGGCGATGCCGTTGCTCAGGTCTTTCGCTGATCACCGTGACGCAATCTCCCATCACCTCGGTGATCGGGCCGAGGAAGAATTCCGCGGTGGCGAGGGCATGACTGCCAAGATCAGCAAGGGCACCGCCGCCGTTGGGATCATGCCTGAAAGTGTAGGGACTCTCAGAATTCGCCATATAATCCTCGGCATGCAAACCCCGATAGCTGTAAATTTCTCCCAGCTCTCCTGCGGAAATCATGTCGCGGGCAAGGGCAAACATCGGATTGCACAGATAATTGAATCCAACCTGTGTTTTGATCGATGCGGCCTCTGCAGCCCGCGTCAATTCTTCGGTTTCGTGCGTTTGCGGTGCCAGTGGTTTCTCACAATAGACGTGCTTTCCGGTCGCAATCGCCGCGAGTGCCATCTCCTTGTGAAGTGCGTTGGGGGCCGTGACCGAAACGATATCGATTTCTGTATTTTCGGTCACGTGACGCCAGTTTCGCGTCGCGTGAGAGAATCCATGTGAACGTGCAATTGAATGCGCGGACAATTCATCAATATCAGCGACGGTATGAAGTTCGATCTCGACATCCAGATCGAATAATCGTGGCGCGGCAGAATAGGCAAGGGCATGGGCTTTTCCCATGAAACCAGTGCCAATCAGACCGACCCTAAGCTTGGGACGCAACATGTCTGCCTTCAACAATCAGTGTGTCACAACGGATCGCTGCGGCGGCGCGAGAACCGGGCACCATGTCTCGATAATTCCCTGTTATCCTTGGCAGATGTCATTTTGCCCCATGATGGTTATGCAAGTTCGTCAGTTCTGACCACGCGGCCCTCAGCGACTGAGAGAGCACAGGCATCGGCGAGCAGCAAGGCGATTCGACCATCTTCAAAGCCAACCGGTACAGGTGCCTGACCAACGACCACAGCAGCAAAATGATCGATTTCCGCGAGAAAGGCCTCACGGTAACGTTCAATAAAGAAATGCTGCAGCCTGGTTGCTGCGCCGGTGGTTTCAGCACCATATCGTGTCAGCTCGTTTTCACGGCGATTGCCTGAAATCACCATACCCTGTGACCCAAAGATCTCGACCCGTTGGTCATAACCATAAATGGCTTTGCGGGAATTCGTTATCATCGCCTGTCTCCCTGTTTCGCTGACAAGCGTCACGGTGACTGTGTCGAAATCATTGCATCTGACCATGAGTTGCGGATCGACCAGACGTGACCCGCTGGCCGACACAGTGGCAATGTCTTCATCAAGAATGAATCGCGCCAGATCAAGGTCATGAATCGTCATATCCCGATAGATACCACCGGAGGTTTCAATGTAGCTGTCAGGGGCCATGCCAGGATCACGGGAGGTGATGATGACCTGATGGATCTCTCCGATCTCCCCGCAAGCGACTGCTTTCCGCGCCGCTGCATGACCCGGATCAAACCGTCGCACAAATCCAAGCATCACCGGAACATTCGACCCCGCAATGCGTTCCTTCAATCGATTCACCCTCTCAAGGGATAAGTCGATTGGCTTTTCGCAGAGCACAGGCTTTCCAGCATTCACGCTCGCCTCGAGCAGTTCAACATGCGTTGAGGTCGGCGCGGCAATCAGAACAGCGTCGACCGCAGGTGACTCAATCGCCTCCGCTGTCGAAGAAAATTCGGTGACATTGTGCCTTTGCGCCACGCTGGCGGCTGATCGTGGATCGATATCGAAAACACCAGCAAGCTCAGTCTTTGAATGTGCTGCAATATTGTCCGCATGCATGCGCCCGATGCGCCCACATCCCAGTACGACTATGCGTGGTTTCATCCTACCATTTATCCGTCAGTTGATCCGAAAAGGAGTTTCTGTCATGCGCGGGTCACACGCCACATGGGGAAGACCGCCGAACAGGGGTGCAGGCACAGGATTTTGCATGCCGTTCATCAGGCGTCTTCGACCCCGTAACCGTCAAGCATGTCCATGGTGTCATCGATTTGCTTCTTCGTGAGCAAGACAGGACCTCCGGCTTGCATGGCGAGGTAATATTGTCGCGCAATGGTCTCGAGTTCAACGGCGCGCCACATGGCCTGTTCAATTCCCATACCGACCGCGACTGTTCCGTGATTGGCCAGCAGGCAGGCTTGACGTCCCTCCATCGCCGCCACCGCGAAATGCGCCAATTCAGGAGAACCAAAGGTGGCATATTCCGCACAGCGCACATCAGTGCCACCAAAGGCAGCAATCATATAGTGGCAGGAGGGAATGGTCTTGTGCATGATGGCCAGGCTCGTACCGTAAGGGGGGTGCGCATGTACGACAGCGGTGACATCAGACCTGGTCTTCATCAACATCCAATGTATGCGCCATTCGGTCGAGGGCCGTTTGGGTCCATCCCACGCACCAGTCATATCCCCTGACAGATCAAGTGAAGCGATCATTTCAGGAGTCATTTTCCGGTAAGGGACAGCTGACGGAGAAATCAGCATCCGATCCTCAAACCGGATTGAAATATTGCCAGAGGCTCCCTGATTCAGTCCGGTCGCATTCATCTCAAGACAGGCTGTGACGATATCCTTGCGGGCCTGTGTTTCGGTTGCCATCAATCATCCTTGCTTTCATGCTGTGCACGGCGTGATGACCTTCTCTGCACGCGCGCCGATTACGATACAACTTCATTATCGCCTTGCCGACAACAAATGACCGACGATTTCACAAAATCCTGCACCACTTTCGGAGTTTGCAACCCATCGTGGCGTGGCACTGAGCTGATCGCTGAAATGAAAGACATTGGCAACTGCACAGGAATTTTCAAAAAATTCGAACATCGGCGAATCATTTGGGCTGTCGCCGATGAAAACGAATGCTGGATTTGAGTCGCTGACATCCTCATCAAGGATATCTGCGGCGAAAAGGCGAGTCATTGAGAGTTTGTCGTAGTCTCCAAACCAGCCATTGACATGGATAGACGAAACCTTGGCAACGGCACCTTCTTCCGCAAAGATGTCCGCGATACGCTGTGCGTCCTGCGGGGCAAGTGGTTTGACATCCTCACAATAATCAACCGCGAGGTCGGCGATTCGAAACGGCTGATCGGCAGAGATCGCCGCGCCAGGCACCTCGTTGACAAGCCGTTCACGAATGCGATCAAACCGATCAGTACGCAAAATCTGTGAATCCAGACTCGGATGGTGACGTCGCCGCATTCGCCGAAGCCGAACGTCATAAGCGTAATAGAAAGCACCGTTTTCCCCGACCACGCCGTGTACCGGCCAAAGACGGGCGATCATGTCACACCAGCCCGCAGGCCGGCCGGTAATGGGAACAACTGCGATGCCCGCCTCCGAGAGCTCCTCCATGGAACGGTAGGCGGCCGCTGTCAGGCGGCCATCGGTGGTGATCGTGTCATCAATATCACAGAGTACAAAGCGCACATTGCGGGCCGTGACCAACGGCATGTCATCAATCGGGCGCACGGTTCATTCCTCCGCAGCGGCCAAAGCATCAAGGATTTCGCTTGCACCTGCCAGGTCGGCAAAGGAGAAACGGTCCCGCATTTCGTGTGCATGCATGACCGCTTCGCGGTACAAGTCAACATGAATTCCAAGTGCTTTGGCTGTTGTCTTTCCACCTGCCGTTTCCAGCCAGTTGCGCATTTCATCGACCGGAATGGCGAATTCCCGACATTCGGCGCGTAATTCCGGCCAGATTTGTTCAAGTTTCGCATTCAGCTGTTCAGCGCGTACGGGATCAATCGCCTTCTTCTGCCTCTGCTCACGGCATTGCGCTGCGATATCAGGTCCCATACGCCGCACCATATCGTCAAAGTCAATGACAACGGGTTTGATTTTCGGGGGTTTCTCGCCTGCGAGCAGATGTTGCTGAATACGCGCCATTGTGAGTGTGGCGACTCCGACCTGTTCTCCATGCAGTGAGCCCGGGTGCCGTTCACCGGCAAAACAATCAATGTAGTGAGAGATCTGATGCTCACCCATTGAACCATGATTTGATACACCGGTGAACGTGATTCCCAACCCACAAAGTGTGAGCACCCGAAACAGCGTTCCGATCGCATCAATATCACCACGCGGGATACCGGCAGCTCGCTGGATCAGTTGTAATTCGTCAGGAATTTCAATCAGGTAGGGTTCATGCCGATACTCTGTTCCGAGGAGTCGATGCGACATCCACCAGTCGATTTGCGCGACCGAACGGCACAGTGAGTCGCCAAAACCAGCGGCATTGAGTCGTGCTGGTGCCGCCGCACAAATCTGTAGATCCACAAAGAATCCGGCTGGAAGATGCGCCGGCAGTGAAACTTTCAGTCCGCTATCAAGTGTGATGGAAGCGGTTGAAGAGGTGTAGCCGTTCATCGACCCAGCGGTTGCAAAGACACAGTAGGGGCGGCGCAGCTGATGGGTTGAAAACTTCACCAGATCGTTGATTGTCCCGGAGCCCACGGCGATGGCGGAATTGTAATCTGCAAGCTGTGACGTCAGCTTGCGGATGGTTGACATATCGGCATGGGGGCAATCAAGGATGATCTGGGTTCCATCCTCCTCTTTGAGCAGATTTTGAATCAGTCGTGCGGCTGGAGACGTGTGGATTTCTGTATCTGAAACGACGGCGAAAGGCGGCCTCAATCCAAGATCAAGAACCAGTTCTGCCTCCATACAATCCAATGATTCTTCAATGACAATCCGACAATCGAAGGATGAACGTATCTGTTTACCGGTCAAGGGATTGATCCATGTGCCGGCACAAATGTCATCAATGAGCTCCGTCCAATAGCCCGTCCGCGGGCCGCCACGGGTCAGGGCAGAAACATGATGGCTCATGATATGATTTCCCAATTCATCTGGTTGCCTGTCATCGCGTGAGGTCCGGAAAACCTGCAACGCCGGCAGTTGATGCCGAGCAACTACCCGTTTGACATTGCGTTACGCAGTCAGAAAGTGTCAAGTCCGGGTTAAAGGATGCAAGATGATTTGTCATTTTGCAGGTTGAACAGGGGGAAGACCATTGGAATTTGTGATCGGAATTGACAGTTCAACGCAATCAACCAAGGCCATAGCCTGGGATTGCAATGGCAACTCCCTTGCGGAGGGGCGCTCATCGATTCCCATGTCTGAACTCGGAGACGGGGGTTTTGAACAGAATCCCGAAGATTGGTGGGTATCCTTCGTTGCCGCGGTCAGCGAACTTGGCACACAGATTGATCTCTCCAAGGCACAGGCAATCGCCATATCCAACCAGCGCGAAACGGTCGGTTTTCTGGATCGAAATGGACAGGCGATTCGTCCGGCATTGGTCTGGCTTGATGAGCGGGCACGGGATTCTGTTGCCGAATTCAATGCCGAATTCAGCCCGGAATTCCTTCACAGGATTACCGGCAAACCCCCTGACCTGACCCCTGTTGTCTACCGTCTCCACTGGCTGGCAAAACATGAACCCGAAACGCTCGCAGCGACCCATATCTTCGTTGATGTGCACGGATATCTGACCCTCCGGTTGACCGGGAAATGTTGCGCCAGCTGGACCAGTGCTGATCCGACGGGATGTTTCGATATCACCACGAAGGAATGGTCCGAAGAGATTATCTCCTGCATCGGGCTCAGGCGTTCCCAGTTCGCCGGTGTGATCCAACCTGGCAGTTGCATTGGAATGGTGAGCGAAGCAGCTGCCGAGGCAACAGGATTGCCACGGGGTCTCGTCGTGATCGCCGCTGGGGGAGACGGGCAATGTGCCGGACTCGGAGTCAATGCTGTGCGTGCCGGACGATCCTATCTTAATCTGGGCACCGCACAAATCATGGGTGCCTGGGGAGCCGAACCCATTGCCGCGCGCGACTGGCGGACAATGTGTTCGCCGACAGGAGATGGCTATTTCTACGAGGGCGTGTTGCGGGCGGGGACGTTTCTGATTGACTGGTTTGTGCGGAAATTTCTGGCGTCTGAGTCGGATCCTGCGGTTCTGTCCGCATTGGAGGGCCAGGCCAGCGAGTTGCCAGTCGGCAGCCACGGAGTCATCGTCAGCCCCTATCTGTCGGGATGTATGAATCCGCATTGGCGGATGGATGCTGCTGCGGCCATTGTCGGAATGCGGGCCGATCACGGATCGTGTCATGTCTACAGGGCGATACTCGAAGCGCTCACGGGCGAAGCGGTACGTACAGTCATTGCCATGCAGGCAAGGGGAGTCGCGATTGACAGGATCATCGCTGTTGGCGGGGGTGCCAATTCCCGGTTATGGTGCCAGATGCTTGCCGATGCCAGTGGGTTGCCGCTGCGGGTCAGCGACTCGCTTGAAGCCTCGTCATTGGGGGCGGCGGTGACCGCTGCCAAAGGCCTCGGGTGGTATCCTGATTTCGATTCCGCCGCCGCGGGAATGACACATGCACGCGATCCTCTGGAACCATCTTTGCGGAATCGTGTGGCGTGGGGATCTTTGTTGGAGCGCCAGGATCAGCTCAATCGACTGCTGATTACGAAGACATAAATCATGGATGTCCCATCACAGGATTTGTGAGACTGGTGTCAGTCACACAGAACGATCACCGGTTAGGTGGCGATGTGGCTCTCATGCGGTTTCGTACGCTGAATTGAAATGTTCGGCGAAATGGGTGCATCCGGCCACTACCGAAACAGGCCTGGTGTTCAGGGCAGAGGGCGCGAACGAGAAGCTTCCTGATCTTCCATCCGCGCCCAAATTCTACCGATTCAGGTGCCACCGACACGCCGTACCGGCTTCTGAGATTTTTGAAGAATTGCACCGCGTGACTGACTGGTACAACGTCATCGTTGTTGGTCAGCCGTCGCAGGCTGTCTTGAGTGCCTTGGCAAAAACCATTCGTGGAGCCAGATGTGCCTCCTTTACGAATGATTGGCCAGTTTGAGGATTTCTGACGGTCCGGGCGGGCTTTTGCCGGCCTTCAATTTTACCAATACCGGGGAGTGTGACGGCACCGCCACCTGCAACGGTCTCGGTTACCACGGAAGAGAGCGCCATGATCACTTGATCAACATTTTTGGGCCCGAGGCTACCACCGTCAAGTGAATCTGTCACTGCTGCGATCAGTTCGGCCTTTGTCAAGGGTTTGATTGCCATTAAAATAACCTTCCTTCTTTTCGGGGTTCATTTTGAAGTGAATTGAGCTGCAATAGGCTCAGTACCACTGTTTTCAACCAAATTGCTCGCCATTTGTAAAGCCTATATGGGAAGAAAACTCACCACATATTGTTCACAAAAAAGCAGTTTCCTCAAAACTGCGTAATTTTCGCGAATGGAGATGTTCAAGGGGCATTTCACGAAGCGACTCCATCGCGCGAATGCCAATACTGAGATGTGTCTCCACCTGGCTTTGGTAGAATCGTGTGGCCATTCCGGGCAGTTTGAGTTCACCTTGGAGCGGCTTGTCCGAAACGCAGAGGAATGTGCCATAGGGAACACGGTAGCGGAATCCATTGGCAGCAATGGTCGCCGATTCCATATCCATCGCAATGGCCCGCGACTGACTGAGACGCCGCAAATGACCGGCCTTGATGCGGAGCTCCCAGTTCCGGTTATCGACAGAAGCCACAGTTCCGGTTCGCATGATGCGTTTCAGTTCATAACCTTTGAATTCGGTGACCTCGGCGACGGCATTTTCCAGAGCGATCTGAATTTCGGCGAGTGCAGGTATGGGGACCCAGACCGGAAGATCATCGTCCAGGACCTGGTCTTCGCGTAGATAGGCATGGGCGAGCACATAGTCGCCCAAACTCTGTGTATTTCTGAGACCGGCACAATGCCCAACCATCAGCCAGGCGCGGGGGCGGAGAACCGCGATATGGTCGGTCGCCGTTTTGGCATTGGATGGACCAACACCAATATTGACCAGGGTAATCCCGTTCCCATCACGACGTTTGAGATGATAGGTGGGCATCTGCGGCATTCGGTCGGGTTTGCGTAACGCGTCATCCGGATCCGTGAGAGAGATTTCCCCCGGTGCAACCAGTTCAGTATAGCCAGATTGTGGGTCGGCGAGCTTTTTACGGGCATATTCAGTGAATCCGTCAACATAGAATTGATAGTTGGTGAACAGGACAAAATTCTGAAAATGATCAGCTTTGGTGGCGGTGTAATGACGCAACCGTGCCAAGGAATAGTCGACCCGCTGCGCAGTGAATGGTGCCAATGGCTTGACCCCTTCGTCATCCAGAATCTTGACTCCATTGACGATATCATCGTTGATATTGCTGAGATCGGGCACGTCGAAAGCGTCGCGCAGGGGCACTTCCAGTGATCCCTGAAAACGATCAATTTCGCCTGAGTCCCCGAATGCGAAATGCACCGGAATCGGGACTGATGATTGTGCGACCGTGACCGGTACGCGGTAATTTCTCAAAAGCAGGCTGATTTGTTGCCCGAGATAGGAACGAAACAGGTCGGGGCGCGTGATCGTCGTGGCGAATTCTCCCATTCCGTAAACATGACCAAAAGACAGACGGCTGTCGGCACCGATATGGGTTTCGATGGCAATCCGCAGTTCGGGATAGAAGGCCCGAAATCTCTGGCTACAACTGCCCTCACGCATCGTCTGACACAGACTATGCCGCAGAAAATCGGTCGCTTCGTCATATAATTCTTCGAGTTTCGTGACCGCTTGCGTGGCATCATCGATTGTGACCGGTTGGCGGCGTGGCGGTGTGATAAAGTGTCCGTCAATCTTCATCATTCAATCTTCATCAAATGGGCTGACCAGTTCGAATGACACGGCATCGACAAGCCCAAGATCGGAAATCCGCAATTCGGGGATAACTGGCAAGGCGAGGAGAGAATGCTGCATGACAGCGTTATTCAACTGGCAGCCGCATGCGGCGAGCTCGGTATTCAGTTGCATGACCGTTGCAGCCACCTCCTGAGCAGGAAGCGGTGACATCAATCCGGCAACCGGCAGGTGCACAGAGGCAATTTCCGCACCATCCCTCCACAGGGAAATGCCGCCCTGGATGGTTCCGAGTCGATTGGCGGCCTGCGCCATCAATAACGGGTCGGTGCCGACGACGATCATATGGTGACTGTCATGCGCAATCGTGGAGGCAAGAGCCATGGATCCCCGATAGCCAAACCCACGCACCAGCGCATTGACAACATGACCTGTACGCCGATGTCGTTCAACCAGCGCAATGTGACAGATGTCCTGTTCTGGATCACTTTTGACGAAACCATGATGTACTGGCAGGGTGGCCTTGAGATGTTTCGTTGGGGCTTGATTTTCAACGACGCCGATCACTTTGCAACGAACTGACGACGCGGTGCTATTCGGGGCTTTGAGCCGAAAATCGTGCGCGTCGAGCGTCCTGCCCAGCTTGACAGTGTTGAGTGCTTCGACTGGCCAATCAAGGCGGGGTGTCTCGATGAGCAGTTTTCCCTGCGATGCCAGATGTCGCCCGCGGGCAAACACGTCGCTGACAGGAAGCTCAGTCAGGCAGTCCGTCAGAAACAGGTCGGCGCGGCGGCCTGGCGCGATGGACCCGATTTCGCGCTCAAGCCCAAAATGTTCTGCGACGTTGATCGTCGCCATTTGCAGGGCCACCAACGGTGTGCAGCCACAGTCAATCGCGTGTCGAACGACACGATCCATATGCCCGTCTTCCACCAGAGTGGCACAGAAACAGTCATCGGTGCAGAGAATAAAGTGACGCGGATCCAATCCCTTCTCGGTGATCGCCGTAATCTGGCTTGCCACATCATACCAGGCTGAACCCAGTCGTATCATGCTGCGCATTCCCTGACGTACACGGCTGATCGCATCAATCTCCCGGGTGCCTTCATGATCGTCGGCGGGTCCGCCTGCCAGGTAGGCATGAAAGTCGACTCCGAGGTCAAGTGATGCATAATGTCCGCCGACGGTCTTGCCAGCTGCCTGCGTTGCTGCAATTTCCGCAAGCATTTGCTGATCGCCAGCCACCACATCGGGAAAATTCATCATCTCTCCGAGTCCGATGATCCCGGGCCAGGTCATGGCTTCTGCAACATCGTCCGGCTTGATACAGCGACCGGTCGTCTCGAGTCCGGGCGCCGAGGGCGCACAAGAGGGCATCTGCATGTAGATGTTGATCGGCTGCATCAGCGATTCGTTCAGCATCAAACGCACGCCATCGATTCCAAGAACATTGGCGATCTCGTGAGGATCGGCGAAGAGTGTCGTCGTTCCATGGGCAATGATCGCTTCGGCAAATCGTGCCGGCGTCAGCATCCCCGATTCAATATGCATATGTCCATCGCACAGGCCCGGCACGGCATATTTGCCATCAGCTTCAATAATAACTGTGTTTTCGCCCACACAATGACTGGCATCCTCACCGCAATAGGCAAAACGGCCGGCACTGACCGCAAGGTCGGTATCGGGGATAAGTTCACGACTCTGCACATTGACCCAAACGGCCCCGCGCACGACCAAATCTGCCGGGTGCCTTCCCGCGGCGACGTTGACCAATTGGCGCAATGACTGGTGCCAGGGCGCTATCGTGAAACTGTCGTGCATCGGCGGTGACCTGATCCATTGATCTTCGAGGCATGGAAAGATGTCAAAGCATCAAGTCCATGAAACAAGAAAGGAAACCAACCTTCAGGTCAAGTCTCCTCGCGCCGGCAATCAGTATCCACCTCTGATTCTGCTGTCAAATTCGTGTGGTCAGTGATGGATACCAGGCCCCGAAAACCAGGCCTATCGATCTATCGGTTTCTGCAGACGACAAATGTGAACTGCACAGCACCAACGGGGGCTGATGTGATTCCTTCTGTGCGGGTGCAGGACGACGCCATGGATGGGGCAAAGTTTCCCGATTCGACCGGCATTGGCAGGTTGCGACTTGAGATGGCGACAGTGCCGCTGACGACGAGGGAAAATCTGGCGTTCTTCTGCATGATACCGGGAGTGCACCTGGTGATCACGATCTGTTTTCAGTGGAAATGGTTAGGCCGTTTTGTTTGGGCAAATGTTGTACGGGCGGTCGCACATCACGGGATATTGCACAGCACCAATGCCAATGCGCAGGGTTCCCGGGTCAGTGATTCCAGAATGCGTGTCCGAGACCATTGCGACGACACGTCCTGTAGGGAATTCAGCCAATGATGGATCAGGGTCGGATCAACTTTCAGAATTTGCTGATCGGGTTCAGGTCATGTTCGCCTGCCCTGTTTTTCGTTTATCTGAATTTGTCGTTTGACCCGTGACGGGTGCGCTCAAAGGCCAGGGCAATTCCCTGGCCGCCACCGATGCACATGGTCACCAATGCGCGTTTTCCACGGATTCGTTCGAGTTCATACAGAGCTTTGACAGTAATGATGACGCCGGTCGCACCAATTGGATGCCCGAGTGCAATGGCACCGCCGTTGGGGTTCACGCGCGTGGGGTCAAGATTGAGTTCCTTATTGACTGCCAATGCCTGGGCGGCAAAAGCCTCGTTCGATTCAATCACGTCAAAGTCATCGGTGCCCAGACCCACCTTATCCAGCAGTTTTCTGACAGCCGGCACGGGTCCGATTCCCATGGTTTCAGGGCGTACGCCAGCATGTGCGTATCCAAGAAATCGTGCCCTTGGTTGCAGCCCTGCTTTTTCGGCGGCTTCGGCGCGGGCCAGCACAATTGCCGCTGCGCCGTCATTGATTCCCGATGCATTTCCTGCAGTCACAGTCCCATCTTTCTGAAAGACAGCACGCAGGCTCGACAATCCTTCAATGGTTGTTTCTTGAGGATATTCGTCAGTGCCGAACGATCTTGTTTCGCGGCGGACCTGCACCTCGACCGGCGTGATCTGGCTGCGAAAGACACCCTCCTTGATTGCCTGACCGGCGCGGCGTTGGCTTTCCAGGGCAAAATCGTCCTGCTGCTGGCGCGAAATCTCGTGTTCCGCTGCAACATTTTCGGCGGTCACGCCCATATGCCCTGTCCCGAACGGACAGGTCAGGGCGCCAATCATCGCATCAGCTGCGGCGGCGTCTCCCATTTTCTGTCCCCACCTTGCTGAAGCCAGCAGATGCGGCGAGCGGCTCATATTCTCGGAACCGGCGGCGACACCGAAATCGGCATCGTCCAGTGCAAGAGACTGGAGCACCGATACGATCGCCTGGGCTCCTGATCCACACAGGCGATTGACATTCATTGCCGGTATGGTGTCGGGAATTCCTGCCTCCATGGAGGCGACCCGTGAAAGATACATGTCACGGGGTTCGGTGTTGATGACATGTCCAAACGCCACATGTCCGACTTGTTTGGGCTCTATCCCGGATTTTTCCATGGCCGCCTTGACCACGGTCGTTCCCATTTCGATCGGTGTCACATTTGCCAGTGTGCCGCCAAAGGTTCCGATAGCCGTACGTGTGCCATCCAGAATGACAATATCGTTCATATTTTCGTCTCCAATATTATCGGGTGCATTTTTTCAGATCTATCATTCATGACAGAGGAATCGGGTCCACCGGTGAATTTCGCCCTTTGCGTTGCTGGCCTTGACCGGCTTTGCTGAAATCGCCAATCATTGGTTATGACACATGGTCCTTTTCTGACTCCCCACGATATTCGACTCAATCAATCCTGTTCCATACCGGATATAGGTAAGATGATTTTTGTATCGATCAATATCTCAAGACATCTTCGTGATACCATTTCATGAATGGATTTGTTCCCGGAATTTTGGACAGGCATTCAAGACGGACTCTGACGAATGAAGACAGCCGCCCGATCTGGCCGTCACCCAGTTTCGGGCATAACTCCGTGGATGCCTGGGTTTATTCGATGTTGAAGGTGGATAACGGATTGGCGAGTGGGGCGATGGACTTGTTATAATAGCATAAATTGTATAAATATACGGACTATTATTCGACGAATAATGAGGCCAAAATGCCAGATTTGCAGACAGAAGTTGATGCCAATTTTGAAGCGTTTCAAAAAATCCTACCAGACATTATCAACAACGAACGTAACCGATGGGCTCTGATGAAAAACAAGAAATGCGTAGCCTTCTATGATACTTTTCGAGATGCCCATACTGCTGGTCAATCACAATTTAGAGATGGGATATTTTCGGTTCAAGAAGTTACCGAAGCGACTGTTGATTTAGGGTGGTTTTCCCATGCCCTGCATTAGCGGAACATTTGATCCTAAAGTTGGTATTCTTTTGGACGTCAACGTTTCGACTTCTGTAAATGAACATACAGGCACGCCTAAACAAGCATCCGTCAAAGGAGTGGCTGATACAGGTGCCTCAAAGACTTGAGTTAGTGCCTGACTCGCTAAACAACTTGGTTTGAAACCAAAGACAAAAGTTAATTTGACTGGCGCAACCGGCGGAAAACCGGTCAACTCGTATTTTGTGGACTTTCAACTTTCTTTTGGACAAACAAAAGCGAAAGTAGACGATCTACTTGTGCTTGAGGTTGACGGTTTTTTAAATAATGAATTTGAGGTTCTGATAGGACGTGATGTGCTGTTCGCAGGAGTGCTGACAACCGCGTTTTCAAACCATTTCACTTTTTCGTTATAAATTGATCGCCAAGGTCTTTCTAACGGCCTTGATTCCTTCCCATCAGCGCAGTTTCCAAGGATATGGTGTCAGTATGACCCATACGCAAACGTCTTGAGTCGGGCGATATCACAACAGCCAGAATGTCCCCACGCTATTTTGATATTCAGTTCTTGTTTTTCAACATGTTATATCTTTTGATAGCTGATGTTATGCACTTGTTATGTTGCCACTCATAGAAAGCGGATTACCGTGAAATTCACAGGCTTCATCGGGTTTCGTTGACTGATGTCATGGTTCGCCGGATAGCGCCGCATGAGCGGTGGCGGTGAAACTTGCAATCGTGCACAATCCGAAATGTTTTGGGAACTATAGACTTCACTTATCGTGACCTGACACCGATAAACCGAAGCGCAGGCGCAGGAACTTTTCTTGGGCTGTCCGATAGAATGGGAGCGACTACGGTCTATGTGACGCACGATCAGCGAGAAGCGATGCCGATGGGTGATCAAATCGTTGTTTTGAATCAGGGTGTGATTGATCAGCAGGGAGAGCCACAGGAGATCGATGACTGTCTGGCGACAATGTGTGTTGCCAGCTGTGTCGGCTCAGATCCAATGAACGTTCTGGAATCTGATGATACCGATCTTATTGAATCACGTGATCGATTGTATTTTGATGCATCAGATTGTCGAATTCCGTGAAGGAGGCCAAGAAATGAGTCAATTTATCAACGACAAGGAGCAAATTGTCACCCAGGCGATCGATGGTCTGCTGCGCAACCACAATGGCGAATTGAAGCGTCTTGACGGGTACCCGCATATCAAGGTCGTGACACGGGCTGACTGGACACCAACACGGGTGGCTGTGATTTCCGGGGGCGGTTCAGGACATGAGCCGAGTCATGCCGGATTTGTCGGCGAAGGTCTGTTGACCGCGGCAGTCTGCGGTGAGGTTTTTGCCTCGCCGTCGGTTGATGCGGTTCTTGCCGGGATTCTGGCTGTAACAGGGGATCCCGGATGCCTGCTCATTGTCAAGAACTATACGGGAGATCGGTTGAATTTCGGATTGGCGGCAGAACGGGCCCGCGCATTGGGCCACAAGGTCGAGATGGTTATCGTCGGCGACGATGTCGCCATACCCGATATCCCGCAGCCGCGTGGAGTCGCTGGCACCCTTTTTGTCCACAAGATCGCGGGTGCGCTGGCAGCTTCTGGTGCATCACTGGAGGCCGTCGCAGAGACCGCGTCGCGCGTCGCGCGGCATACGGTCTCACTTGGCATGTCACTTGACACGTGCACGGTTCCAGGGGCTGAGAAGGAAGACCGTATTGCCTCCGGCATGGCCGAGCTTGGCCTCGGGATTCACGGTGAGCCGGGTATCGAACAGGTTGCTTATTCTCATGCCCAGGCGGCAATTGATCTGGTGACGGAACGTTTGGAACCCTGTGCCAGCCATGGCGATCTTGTCGTTCTGCTCAACAATCTCGGAGGTTGTACGCCACTGGAAATGGGAATCCTCGTGGACTCGCTTCACAATTCGCGGATGGGTCATCGCATTCGATGGATGGTGGGTCCGGCTCCACTGATGACATCTCTCGATATGCGGGGTTTCTCGATTTCACTCTATGCTCCCACCACGGATGATCTCAAATCCCTGAAATCTGACGTGGGCCCGGGCAACTGGCCAGGTTGTCGGGATGTTGGAAGCGCTGAGATCGCGGTCTTGCCAGAGGACATTCGTCCAGTCCCCATGGATCCGTCAAACCACGCGCCGACGCAGCAGCTGATCAAGAGATGCTGTCAGGTGCTGATTGACAACGCAAGACAATTGAATGAACTTGATGCGAAATCGGGTGATGGAGATACCGGCAGCACCCTGGAAACAGCCGCGCGCGCATTGCAGAGGCGACTGGACAGGTTGCCGCTTGCCGACCCGGCCAAGTTGTTTCATGCCATTAGCCAGGAATTGAGTCAGTCGATGGGAGGCTCCTCAGGAGTCCTTCTGGCAATCTTCTTTGCCGCAGCCGGGGACACGGCCAAGGGCGGACGTGGCGTGCAAACTGCCTTTTCTGCTGGTCTTGAGCGTATCAAACAAGTTGGTGGGGCTGAGGTTGGGGACAGAACGATGATTGATGCGCTGGAGCCAGCGATCGCGTCACTGGGTCACGGCATGTGCGCAGCCGCCAAGGCGGCGCGCAAGGGGGCTGATGCAACCTCTCGGATCACCCGGGCCGGAGCGGGAAGGGCAAGTTACCTCGCGGCGGCCAGCCTTGCCGGACATAATGATCCTGGTGCCGAGGCGGTGGCGATTCTCTTTGAAGCTCTCGCTGACGATTGATCAGAGATCAAAAGCCAATTTCCGATACACACATCGGAATCCTCGATCACCACGATCGGGTTTGTGTTGACGCTGTTGAACATTAAATTCCTGATGGTGAGTCATGTTCTCAGAATGGTTGATGCATTTCTGACCTCGTCAGATTGCACAACGCAATGATATCGCACAACTCTCTGCCTGTCTGCGCAGTGAACCGCGCAGGTGGGCTTCACGGCCAGAAGCGGCGCGTCAATCAGGATGCACTGGCAATCTGTGACGCGTGAGAATGGTGTTGACGGGAGGCCGCCGCATGGGAGATCTGCCTGACGCGCAAATTGAAGACTCGCTGCGTGCCAAGGGTGTCGTTGACATCGCAGGCGTTGATGAGGTCGGGCGCGGCCCGCTTGCGGGTCCGGTTGTAGCGGCCGCGGTTATTCTTCCGGAGGGCCGATATCCTGCTGGTATTAACGATTCAAAGCGCCTGAGCGCCGTACGGCGATGTGCTCTTGCCATTGAAATCAAGCGCTGTGCCCTGGTCGCTGTGGCCGGGGTGACGGCCGCTGACATTGACCATCTCAATATTCTGCAAGCGACGATGCTGGCAATGAGCAAGGCGGTTGAAGGTCTGACCCGGAAGCCAGGCCATGTCCTGATCGACGGAAACCGGTTGCCCGTGGGACTGCAATCTCCGGCCACCGCGATCATCAAGGGAGATACCAGATCGGTGTCCATCGCTGCCGCTAGCATAGTTGCAAAAGTCGAACGGGACGCGATAATGGCAAAACTTGCCAAGGAATACCCGCAATTCGGATGGGAAAGAAATGCAGGCTATGGGACGGCGGCACATTTGGCCGCCCTCAGGGAATATGGCCCGACCCCCTATCATCGCATGGGATTTGTTCCGGTACGAAGAGCTGCCATCGCGCGGGCGGAGCCAGTGTAGATCGATCGCCTGTGCTGACCGATATACAGCGCCGGCCACCAGACATTAATAATCTGCGTGTCAGTTGATGACGATCCTCTTCTTTGTCAGTATTTTCGCCGCATTACTGATTGATCGACTCTATGGCGACCCCAAGAAAATCTGGTCAACTATCCCTCATCCAGTCGTCTTGTTCGGAAAATTGATTGCGTTCGCTACGGACAATTTGAACCATGGTACTGGACGACAATGGAAAGGCACAGCCTTTGTCGGTGTGAGTTGTATTTTGCTGGCTATGCTGGGTGTGCTGATCAGCTCTGTTCCGCTTGGTGAGGTCATGAGCATTCTGCTCGCCGCCATTCTGCTTGCGCATAAGGCACTCATCGATCATGTGAAAGATGTCGCGGAGCAACTTCGGGTCAGTGATGCGCGGGGGCGCATGGCCGTGGCACATCTGGTCGGCAGAGATACCGGCGAACTGGATTCAAGCGAGATTGCCAAAGCTGCCGTCGAGAGTGCTGCTGAGGGGTTTTCAGACGGGGTGGTGGCCCCTTGTTTCTGGTTCCTGATTTTGGGACCCGCCGGGATTCTGATCTATAAGTTCGTCAATACGGCGGACAGCATGATTGGTTATCGCAACGCCGAATTTGCTCAATTCGGTTGGGCGGCGGCACGATTTGACGATCTGTTGAATTGGATTCCGGCGCGTTTGTCGGCCCTTCTGTTGTTGCTGACCGGCAGTGCCGTTGGACGGTTTTCCGCGGTCATGTCAGATGCGCGATTGCATGAGTCACCAAATGCCGGGTGGCCGGAAGCCGCAACAGCGCATATTCTTGACCTGGCCTTGGGCGGGCGCCGTTCCTATCAGGGTGAAATTGTTGACCTGCCGACATTCAATTCGGCAGGCCGTGAACTCCTGACAAGTGGCGATATCGACGATTCCGTACACCTGATCAACCAGGCCCATAGCATGATGATGCGTGCAATTGGTATGTTCATCATCATCTGGTTGATCTTTTGACCCGGGCAACAAGACGGATACGCTTTTGTCCGGCATGCTGAATCGCATGCGGAGTGGGATCTGCAAATGGTGAGACACTTTCCGAGTTTTGCGGTAACGTGCAACGGGGCGTAAATTTCTGGGATTTGATGATGATTAAGAAACCCTACCTTCTTTTTCTTGGTGATGCGCCGGATCAATTGGCAGCCAAGGTGGCCAGGGGCATTCGGGACTGGAGGCCAGGCGATTCGGTCGGGCAATTCCGGTTGCCCGGTTGTGCCGCCGATATGAATCTTCCCGACCTGACGATCAAAGAAGCACGGGAAGCGGGCGCACAGACATTAGTCATCGGTGTTGCCAACCGGGGAGGGGTCATCGCCGACAATTGGAAGGAAGTGTTGGCCGCGGCCTTGGAATCAGGGATGGATCTCGCCAGCGGATTGCATAATCGTTTGTGCGACGAGCCATCGTTGGTGGAAATCGCCGGACACAAGGGTTGTTCACTGCATGATGTCCGAACGCCCAAGGTCGACTATCCGATTGCCAGTGGGCGCAGGCGTAGCGGCAAACGTTGCCTGGGCGTGGGCACGGATGTATCGGTTGGCAAGATGTATATGGCTTTGGCCATGCAACAGGAAATGCACAATCGCGGGATCAAGGCGAGTTTCCGTGCAACTGGCCAGACCGGAATCCTGGTTGAAGGCAACGGTGTGCCGCTCGATGGCGTGGTCGCCGATTTCATGGCCGGCGCTGTGGAGAGTTTGACCCCCGATAATGACGATGACCATTGGGATCTCATCGAGGGGCAGGGGTCGCTATTTCATGCCTCTTACTCAGGTGTCACGCTGGCACTTATCCATGGCGGTCAGCCGGATGCACTCATCCTGTGCCATGAGCCGGGTCGACCACATATGCGTGGTTTGCCAAGGTTTCAACTTCCTTCTCTCGCGCAACTGTATGAGACGTCACTGTCGATGGCACAGATCGTCAACCCGTCATGTCGCGTGGTTGGCGTGTCAATCAACAGTTCACAGTTTGCCGAAGAGGACGCACGACGCTGCCTCGCCGACGCTGAAGCCGAAACCGGTTTGCCGGCGACAGACCCCATCCGCTTTGGTGCAGATCCACTCGTGGATGCGCTGATCTCACCGTGACAGGTCACAGCACGCATCAGGAGTGACAGCGTGAAACTGTCAGTGGAGACGGAGCGGTTTCGCCTGAAAAGGCCATTCAGAATCTCGCGCGGCACGCGGCGTGAGGCCTGTGTGCTGACGGTCAGGATTGAACGGGGCGATGACACGGGAACCGGCGAATGTGTTCCATATGGTCGCTACGGAGAAACAGTCGAATCCGTGCGGGATTCAATTTTATCACTGGTTCCACCATTTGATCGGACTGAGCTTGATTCGTTGCTGCCGCCTGGTGCCGCGCGCAATGCGCTTGACTGTGCGTTGTGGGATCTCGAGGCCAAAAACAGCGACATTCCGGTTTGGAAATGTGCTGGATTAAGCCCCCCGAAACCCCTGATGACTGCCTGTACAATTTCTCTCGGGTCGCCGGAGGAGATGTACGAGGAATCAGCAACGCGCGCAGACTTTCCGTTGCTCAAGGTCAAACTTGGCCCTTCTTCGCAAAGTTCTGATCAGTTGGCGGCGGTCCGCGACGGGGCACCCAATTCGCGCCTGATCGTGGATGTGAATGAAGGCTGGGATTTTGAGGAATTATACAGGTTGGCATCGGAACTTGCCCGCTTCGGTGTCGAGATGGTGGAGCAGCCATTGCCGGCTGGCCAAGACAATCAGCTTGCGGAAGAGCAGTTTCCGTTTTCCATCTGTGCTGATGAAAGTTGTCATACGATCGACTCGCTTGAAGTCTTGCCCGCCGGATATGACATGATCAATATCAAGCTTGATAAGACCGGGGGCTTGACCGCGGCTCTCAAACTCAAGAGGCAGGCGCAACTATTGGGATACAAGATCATGGTCGGCAGCATGATGTCATCGTCACTGGCCATCGCACCGGCAATACTGGTGGCGCAGGATATCCAGATCGTCGATCTGGACGGACCGCTCATGCTCTCTGAAGATCGCAACGTCCCACTTCATTATCGCGATGGAAAGGTTTACCCGGCCGATCAGGCGCTGTGGGGATAAAGCAGAAGAATGTTCCATTTGCCGGTGATACGATTGTCATCCGTGGGGTCTGGGAACCGGAGCGGTGATAGAATGATTGTCAACTGACCAGAGATTGAAGGAAACCAGAACCATGAGTCGAACAGTTTTTTTGAACGGCGAGTTTGTCAAGGAAGAGGATGCCAGGATATCGGCATTTGACCGTGGATTCCTGTTTGCGGATGCGGTCTACGAAGTGACTTCGGTACGTGCCGGTAAATTGCTGGATTTCGATGGTCATATGGACCGGCTGGAACGATCACTTGGCGAGCTTGAGCTGAATTACAAGCTTGACTGCATCGAAATGCTGGAGTGGCAGAGAGAACTCGTGCGGATCAACGAGATCATAGAGGGAATTGTCTATCTGCAAATTTCACGCGGTGCGGCCGATCGCAGTTTCAAATATCCTGGTCCCGATGTACAGCCGACTGTATTCATGTTTACCCAGACCCACGCGCACGTCAATCCTGCCGATCCGGAAGTGGGAATTCGGGTGACGACCATCGACGATCTTCGTTGGGGAAGACGTGACATCAAGACTGTTCAACTCTTGTATCCATCAATGGCGAAGATGGCAGCCTCCAAGGCAGGATTTGACGACGCCTTTCTCGTCGAAGATGGTCAGGTTACCGAAGGGACGGCCTGCAATGCATTTATCGTGACACAATCTGGTTCCATCGTCACGCGCCAGCTTTCACAGGACATCCTCCATGGAATCACCCGTGCCGCGGTATTGCGTTATGCGCGTGAAGCGCAGATGCAGATCGAAGAGCGGCCCTTTTCAGTCAAGGAAGCACAGGAAAGTGCCGAAGCCTTTATCACCTCGGCATCGAATTATGTGATGCCAGTTGTGGATATTGATGGTGTGAAGATTGGAACGGGCCGACCCGGAACTGTGGCGCGGCGTCTGCGGGAGATCTATCTGGAAGAGAGTCTCAAAGCGGCCAAGTGATGCCTGAATGTTCGCAATATATGTCAGAGATCGGCAACGGTATCGACGTCTCTGAGTTCACGGGCAAATCGGACAGGCGCACCCGCGAGTGACTTGATGGAATCGGTCAGGGCATGGGGGCTTGACCAACGAACATCCTTGAAGAGGCTGGCCCTGTTGCGCAGTTGACCACCAATGCCAACCAACCAATAGCCGCCATCGGGTGAGGGGCCAAAGACAGCACCACGCGGGTCCAGCAGGCTGAATGCATGTTGAACAGCATCAGCGCTGGCCTCGGGAATATCGGAGCCGATGACGATGACGGGGTCGGGAGGCAGGTGAAGGAATACGCGTCTGAGCCGCGCTCCGAGATTCCCTGTTCCTTGTGGAATGCGGGCCAGATGTGGTGGCCAGAAACTGTAATTCCCAGTCGCATCGTCGGGGGTGACGGCAAGCAGTGTCTGCCAGCGTGGATCGGCTGTTTGACGGATGACCCGGCGGCAGTTCTGCCGATACCAGTGCGCTGCCGGCACATTGCCGATGTTCGCGGCAAGCCGTGTTTTGATACAGCCAGGGCGCGGCAGTGTGACCATGATCACCAGCCGTCGCATGGTGTGATGTGTCCTAGGAAAAATATCGGTCAAGAATTTCGTAATAGATGTCTCTGAGCCGTTCAATATCCTGCACACGAACCCTCTCATCGATCTCATGCATCGTCGTGTTGCAGAGGCCGAATTCGACCACTGGACATAGATCTTTGATAAAACGGGCATCAGAGGTGCCACCCGATGTCGACAGCATGGGTTGTTGCTGGCACTTCGCCTCAATGGCGCTGACCACGAGGTCAGACAAGGGTCCCGGCGGTGTCAGGAAGCAATCTCCAGACAATTGCTGTTCCATATCGATCCGCATGCCGGATGTCGTCTCTGCGGCTTCCTTTTGTTGCCGTAGCCAGTCGATGAGGCGTGTCGTGTCATGCAAGTCATTATAACGGATATTTGCCATGGCGCGGCAGGTCAACGGGATGACGTTGCTGGCTTGATTGTTGGTATCAATTCCGGTCACCACCAATGTTGATGGCGCAAAGTTTTCTGTTCCTTGATCAAGAGGGGTGTGGCTGAGCCGATCGACCAGCCATGCGATCACCGGGACAGGATTCTTGGCCTTGTGCGGATACGCCGAGTGCCCCTGTTTGCCGTAGGCGGTGAAATATGCGGTCAAGGAGCCGCGACGACCGATTTTGACCTCATCCCCCAACTCATTTTGCGATGTGGGTTCTCCAACCAGGCAGACATCCATGGTCTCTCCCTGTGCACGCATCCAGTCAAGAATCGCTACGGTCCCATCGGTTGCCTGCCCCTCTTCATCTCCGGTAACGGTGATGGCGATCGAACCCGCTTTGGGACGTGTCCGCACAAAGTCAATCGCTGCGCAAACAAAGGCGGCAACACCTGATTTCATGTCGACGGCACCGCGCCCCAAAATCCAGCCATCAGCAATATCACCGCTGAATGGATCAAAGCTCCAAGCCGAGACGTCTCCGGGGGGGACGACATCGGTATGACCATTGAATCCAAAGACGGGACCATCACCGCCGCCATTCCACTTGGCGTAGAGGTTGGATACGCCGTTTCGGTCAATTCGCTCGCAGGCAAATCCGGCGCCTTCAAGTTGGATCTGGAGCAATTCCAGGGCGCCGGCTTCTGTCGGTGTGACTGACGGGCAGCGGATCAATTCAGCGGTCAGTGAGACCGGATTCACGGATTCCTGATATGTCATATCTGCGTATGGCGGGGTTTAGTCGCGCAGCAATTCGTTGATCGCAGTCTTGCTGCGGGTCTTGGCATCGACCCGCTTCACAATCACGGCGCAATAGAGATGAACACCCCCGGAAGATGGCATGGATCCGGCAACGACAACAGAATAGGGGGGAACTTCTCCATACGTGACGTCGCCGGTGGCGCGGTCGACGATCTTGGTCGACTGGCCAATGAACACACCCATGCCGAGCACCGAACCTTCGCGAACAATAACGCCTTCGACCACTTCTGACCGGGCGCCGATGAAACAATTGTCTTCAATGATGGTCGGTCCGGCCTGCAAGGGTTCGAGGACACCCCCGATTCCAACGCCTCCGGACAAATGGACACCGCTGCCGATTTGGGCACAGGAGCCCACTGTCGCCCAGGTATCGACCATGGTGCCTTCGCCAACATGGGCTCCGAGATTGACAAAACAAGGCATCAATACAGCGCCGGGCGCGATATAGGCGGACCTTCTGACGACACAGTTGGGAACAGCGCGGAAGCTGGCCGATTTCCAATCATCTTCGACCCAGCCCTTGAACTTGTTGTCCACCTTGTCCCACCAGTTGCTGCCTTGCGGGCCTCCCGGTTGAATTTCCATGTCTTGCAGGCGAAAGCTCAGCAGAACAGCTCTTTTTGCCCATTGATTGACAATCCACGAACCGTCTTTGGCGCGCGCGGCAACGCGCAATGACCCACTGTCGAGTGCCGCCAGCGTCTCGGCCACCGGGTTCCTGATGGAATCATCGGATTCAGGTGTTATCGCATGACGTTGCTGCCAGATTTCGTCAATCCGTTCGGCGAGTCTGTTATGGGTCATTTAGCACGCTTTCATCACTTGCGAGATCAATTACTGATCGGAACTCTACCGAACCGGAACGACAGCGGCAATGCGATCAAGAGTTATTCAGAGGTCAGAACCGACATGCAGTCTGTCGGCAAGTCCGCCATAACATAGTCACGTACACCGCGTGGTTTCGGTGCAGTGGATGGGGGTGGTTTCTTGAGTTGCTCAAGATAGTCGGTGACCCACCATTGCAAACTCGCATCGCAACCGTCTCCACCATTCGACAATTCAGCAACAGTTGGCGATTGGGTGATGCAGGATGGGGAATCGGCAGGGCATTTCAGACGGATGTGAAAATGGAAATTGTGGCCATAGAGGGGGCGGATTCGCTGCAGCCATGAACGGTCACCCGTCGCTGTTTCACACAATTCGATCTTCACGGCGGCGGCAACAAAAATCCGGTCTGTACGGGGGTCTTCGGCTGCCGCCTGCAGGATCTTCATATGCGTGTCTGTCCAGTTATCGTTCACCGACTTCTGATCGCTTGTCCGAACCGAAATCGACGATAATTCCTCGCGCTCCTGGCGTGAAAGGTCAAGGCGGTCCGCTGGCAACATCCAGATATCGGCATCAAGACCAATCTGGTGAGATCGGTGACCGGATGTCATCGGTCCGCCGCGGGGTTGAGAAATATCGCCAACATTGAGTCCGGCCCAACCCAACTCCCTGGCGCGGGCACTGAGATCAATCAGGAAATCAATCGTTTCCGGATGGCCCCAATTGCGGTTTCGGCTCAGCCGCATAGCCTGCCAGGTCGGACCGGATTCGGGCAAAGCGACCATCCCTGCCGCGCAGCCCTTGGCGTAGCTTCCCACGGCCGCAGCTGTTTGGGCAGAAGGGACCTTGGCCGCCCCGAATAACTGGCTGGCATTATCCCGTTGGTCGACTGCATGTCCGACGGATGCGGCCAAAACAAGACAGGCCGTTACGCTGATCAGGAGAATGTCATGTCGCATCAGCAATTCCTTTCCCTGAATTTACCCAATTCAGGAGTATGAGACCAGACGTGAAGAGCAGGATGACCGGGGTGATCCCCAATTGCTGGTTGCCGGTCATTCCCGTGACAACGGCGATCAGGAGTGGAGCGAGGAAGGCGGTGGCCTTGCCAGCGAGTGCGTACAGGCCGAAGGCTTCGGTCATTTTATCAGATTCTCCCTGGCAGACCATCATTGTTCGCGATGCGGCTTGAAGAGTCCCGCCGGCAGCACCAATGAAGCAGCCACAGATGAGAAACACGGAATCGGGGAGAGATGAGTCTGCAGAAATGGGGATGGACATGACTTCTGTCCGATTGGTTGTCACAACGATCAGACAAATGGCAATCAGGACAAGTAATGCCGTACGGATGACAAGTTTGGGTCCCCACCGTCGATCCGCGTATCCGCCGAGATAAGCACAGAGAGCCCCGCAAACCAGGCCAGCGAATCCAAAAATCCCGATCTGGGTGATCGACCATCCGAGAATTCCTGCTGCGTAAATTCCGCCAAAGGCGTACAGGCCGTTCAGTGCGTCGCGATAGAGCATGGATGATCCAAGAAATGCAAACAGACTGGAATTGCCGGGGAGACCACGCAGTGTCTTCATCAGTCCCGCAATTGATGAGCCGGTGGCACGTCTCTGCCGCCGGTCGGATGTCCACAGAAAAAAGGGAGTCATGAAGATGATGATCCAGATTGCGGTCAAAGGACCAACCGAACGGGTGCCTTCACGCATGGCTGCATCGAGGCCGAAAGCAGGTGGATTGCCAATCAATGTCTTTCCCGCTTCGTTTTCAGCAAAAAACAGCAAGATGAGTGTCAGGGAGATGATTCCACCGGCATAGCCAAAGGCCCATCCGGCGCCGGAAATCAGACCCAGCTCCCGTTCCCTGCCAAGCGAGGGCAACATCGCGTTCGCAAATATCGCGGCGGTTTCGGCCGCGAACAGGGCCGTGCCGAAGACAACGAGTGGCCATACGATTGCACCCCCGGGAACCGACCACCAGAGGGCAAGGCAGCAGAGAATGGTCAGAGACAGGAAGGCCGCGATCCAGTTCCTGATATTGCCAATTCTGTCTGCTGTTGCTCCGAGGATGGGTCCGAAGACGGCAATCAGGATTCCGGTGATGGCCAGCATCCATCCCCAATATTGCTGACCCAGTGCACTGTTTCCAACAACTGTTGACGTGAAGTAGGGGGCAAAAACAAAGGTGAGCAGGAGAGTGAAGAAGGGCTGACAGGCCCAATCAAAAAACATCCAACCCCAGACGCGCCGGCCAAATCTATTCATTGGATTCACTCAGTTCGCAAACTGTCATACCAAACCGAAAAATCGGCGAATTATAACCAAAGGCAACCATATAATTGATACAACGACCGGCAGAAAGCAAACCCGATTGGCAACCTACATCGCCGGTGCCATAGGATCTTTGTTGGAAGGAATCCCATTACTGAAAAATCCGGGTTGAAGTGAGATTGATACAATCGTTATATAAAAAATATTGGTAACTACTCACCCCTTTATCGGCACGTCTTGATCAAGACACGTAACGGCCCTTCCCTGCAGGGCGATGGTGATGGCAGTGAGCGGATTGTATCCGAGCGCGGTCATGGTCTGGAGGTCGCTTGATATTCGGCAGTCGGCGTGTGCGAACGCCACGGTTCGGAAACAACCGGACACCTTCTGCTTGACCTTGGCCATCTGGATGTCACGTTCTGCTCGGTTATTAGAGAACGGTGTGTCGGCGCGCCGTGTGAAGCGCAGCACGTTTCCTCTCTGTACGACAAGGCGCGCGTGGAGGTTGTGAGCGTCGGATCGGGCGATCCGGTCCGCGCCGACCCTTTGACCTCTTCGGGATTGTGGGCATCTCCTTCCGGCCTTGCTCCAGGATTGATGTATAGCAGTGCGCAATGCGCCTGTAGTGGCGCATGGACAGTCGCCGCTCCGCGCGTCGCATGACCTGCCGCCGTGCGATCAGCAACAGAGTCTGCATCTTCTCTGCCCACGGCCAGCCGTTGCTATCGGTCACGGCCTGGAGTTCGCGGAGAAGGTGGGAACCGCACAGCGGGTGCTTGCACTGGGTAGAGGTGAGGTCGGCCCGCCAGCAGTCATGGACGATGACACCTCTGTAACGGGGGATGATCCCGATGGCATCGATGGCTGCGCACCCGCGCGTCTGGTGGAGCCGCTTGACAGTGATCTGACCGCCGGAACAGACATGAATCCAGTGGTTCTTTCGATTCACCCGCAGTGATGTCTCATCGACGTTCAGCACGGGCATCGCGAGGAGTCTGGCAATGGCGGCCGCCTCCCAGGCCCTGTGCAGGCGTGCGATGAAGCCGAGAAGCGTGGCCTCCGAAAGCGGCCGCCCGGCGTAAGGACAGCATGTGAGCGACCAGCAGGTTGATAGCGAAGGCCTGGAGACCGGTGCCGGTCTGCAGGGGTCCCGGCATATCATCAGGAAACCGCCCTGTGGTTCAGGCGCGACCGCCGGGGCAATCCTTGACCTCAGCCTCAATCCGGTGCTCGACAGTTTCGAGGACAATGTCGAGAAGGACGCGGCTCTCCCGGTCGATGGGGTCAATGTCCGAGAGGTCGGTGCCGCAGACGGCGCAGCTCTCAACAGTCACCGTCTCCTTGACGACAGTCTTGCGTAGGGTGCTGCCGGTCTGCAGATTTGGTGGCGTGCCCTTGCCGCTGGTGCCAGCACGCCGGGCGGCATTGTCATCAGGGATCGGGGCGTCGCCACCGCCGCCATGGAACATGGGATCATCGAGATCGTTTCCGCCACCGCCCCGATTGTGTGCACCGTGCCGTGGGACGGTCACCGTCACTCCCGGTGTCACCAGTCTGCGCACCCATATCCTAGACGGGGACGCCAAGCCATTATGGCGGACATCAGCGTGCCTGACCGAAGTGGAAGCGGTCTTCCGGGCGCGGACATCAGAACGGGGATTGCGGCCCATCTTCCACCACAAGGAATGCCGGGCGGACGAACATCTGCTGATCTCCGTCCTTGCCTATCAGGCCGTTCATGTCCTCCGGACACAGATGAAAGAGGCCGGTGCCTACGACAGCGGGTCCACCCTCCGCGATCTCCGCCGTACCACCACAAGCTTCAAGCAGAAGGACGGCCAGATCGCGTATGTCCGCAAGACGGCCCCGCCCGATGTGCGTTGCAGGCCGAAATCACCACAGCAATGAACATCGCCCCATCGCCGTGCAACGTCCGCATCACCGTGGTCTAGCGACTCGACATCATCCCCCACCGCGCCGTGGCTTCCAGCCGCCAAGCCCGCTCGTCGTGCCACGACGAAAATTCGGCCCTTTATGGATTGACGCAAATGCATACAACGTTTTTGCAAGAGGCTCATTATATTATCAATTACTCGTAACCACTACTTATAGTACGATGGTAGTCAGGTAGATAATTCCCCTATCATTCATCACCAAAATTTGATTTAACGGCAGAAAAGATTGGGCCGGAGCAAATTTTTTGGGTAGAGTTAGCGTTACGATACTCAGTGCAGTCATTGGTGGCCTTATCGCCACAGCAGCATTCTTGGCGTTCATTGATTGGGGCACTCAAGGCACCGGACAATTTTCTCACACTGACCCTACTCGCGCTGACTATGTTGACCTACTTCTTACTCTTGTAGTCGTCCTGCTTGCAGCCGTCGGCCTTGCTGTTACCTTCGGGGCACTGGTGATTGGTCTCGTTGCTTTCAAGACCATGCGCGAGATCAAGGACGAAGCTGCCGATGCAGCTCAGACTGCAGCGGCGAATAGGATCAAAGAGACAATGACATCTGACCTAGAGCCAAACGTCAACGCCAAAGTCAACGAGGCACTTCCCAGTGCCCTTCAGGCGGCGCTTCTGGACGACGAACTCGGGCATCAGATTCTGCTAGAGATGGCCCAGAAAGGTGAACTGGACGAGGTGCTTGAGAGGGTGGCGATGCGGATGCAAGGCGGAGGTCCTGAGTCGAATGAAGACGAGGGCAGCTAAGCCCTTTAAGCGAAATAGGAGGAAGAACAGATGGATGGAAGCATGTCAGTGATTGCAACTTCGAGCGGATGGGAGGTCCGACCACCTTCGCAGGAGTACTTGGGGTTACCCGCCGATGTGCGCACTGAGATAGATGGATTCTTGGCAGAGCACCCCGTAAAGTTAGGCGCGATCGCCAAGCAACTTGGGGTCAAGGTGTTGCTTTCAACTCTGCCACGTGGGACCTCAGGTCAGATCAGTATGGAAAGCGATGAGTTTGTCATCCGCATCAATCGGCACGAGGCGAGACACCGTCAGCGGTTCACGCTTGCTCATGAACTGGCACACTTCTTGCTACACCGTGAGCGCATTAAGGCGCAGGGAGGTTGGTCAGAAAATGTCCTGCTTCGCGCCCCAAACCAACCAATTCAAGTTGAGTACGAGGCCAATCGCCTTGCTTCTGACCTCGTCATCCCGTCTGCCGAGCTTGCCGAAGCTACCGCAGATTATACCATACCGATGACAAGTGAAGTGATTGAGGATCTCGCCAAGCGCTTCGGGGTCTCTACTGCAGCAATGGAAATCAAACTGCAAATGGTGTGAGGTGGCGATGGACGTACAAGATTATCTCGTCACATTGGGCGTTCGTCCTGCTGAGTTAAGTGGCCTCAAGGAGTTACCTGGAGTCACGAAGAACCGAATCACACCCCTTTTGCTTCTCGCGCCGTGGCTCGCAACTACACCACTCTCGCGGGCATTAGACAAGTTTGAGGAGTCATACCCCTCGCGCCCTTATTTCATTGACGTGGATACCTACTATCAGATTGGTAACAATGCGAACGACGCGAAAACCCTTTGGCAGAGTCTTGCCCAAACGCCAGCAGACCTTGATAAATGGTGGAAATTGCTCTCAGAATACCCAAATGCAAACCCTTGCCTTCTAATGGCAATGCAACCAATTGAACGAGCCCACGACCAGATCAAGTGGGCTCGGGAGAATAATAGAACTTTCTGTTTGAGGATGAATCTCGCTGAGGGCATTGGCTCGAAGATACCGAGTTGGATGCCGGAGTTGGTTAAAATTCTGGAGAAAGAAGGTGCCCACGACTACGTAATTGTATTTGAGTTTGGATGGGTGGAGGATCCGCTTCTAGTCGCGGCAGTGGCCAGCGGCTATACTCAGAGCTTTTTTGCCAATATTCCGGCTGAAGTTCCAGTAGCCGTGTCCTGCACATCCTTCCCTGGTGACTTCACCTCATTCGACGGTGTGAGTGAGCTAAACTTTAACAATCGTAAACTGATCTCTCTGGTGCAGCAGAAGACCAACCTCCGCGTTGTCTACGGCGACTGGGGAACAACTAAGCCTAGGCGCTATGTCCGGGCAAACCACCCCAAGAACCGCATTGATTATCCCACCGACTCCTCTTGGGTGTTTGCCCGCAATAAAGACGACAACGTTGACTTTCAGGAGGCCGCACAACGCATCATTGAGAGCAACCTCTGGTCTGGCAACTTGGGAATTTGGGGAGAACAGCGGATTGAGGGTACAGCATCGGGGCAGGCTTTCGTCATCGACTCGATGCAGAAGATGTATGCTGCTCGAATTAACATTCATCTCCACAGACAAGCATTCTACGACAAACTCCCACCGCCCGAAGATCTGGATGAAGAATGGACCGATGACCTTTAGAAGAGGCTTATATATTTAACTACAGAGCTAAGTCGTTAAATCCCAGACTTTTCCTATTTTTCACTGTCTTTATTGATCAATCGTAACTATTCAGCACCACAATTCGTTCCCAACGCTTATAAAGAACCAAATGTTGTGGTTTCCGAGACAAAATATGGCGCGTCAATCAAGCTGAGAATTGACGACAATCAGGGTGAGAATCCTGGGGAGAGGCGGAAGCTGCCCCTCTCTCCGCGGAGAGAGGGGCAAAAAATTCTGTCGGCAAGACGCCCCGTTTGACGTCTGTGACCGTTCGGGCACAAGTCTGCCATCCTTTATTCCAATGGGGAGAGCCGCAGGCCCGGACGACACATGACAGACGCACAAACGAGGCTATTTATGAACTATCAAAAAACTGACACAGTTGAAACGGCCGCGGCCAAAGCGGGTTTCAGCACTTCGACGGGTTATCGGATCAACAAAGACAGTCGGCTTCCGTCGCAGAAGACCCAGCGGCGTGGTCGGCGGCGCCCGGATCCATTGGCAGATGTCTTTGAGAGCGTGGTGGTGCCCCTGCTCAAGGCATCAGAGGCTATCCGGCCTGTGGCGGTCTACCGTGAGTTGTTGCGGCGGGATCCGAAGCTCAATCCGAATATCAGGCGAACCTTGGAGCGGCGGATTCGCCAGTGGCGAGCCTTGCAGGGTCCGGGCCAGACGGCAATCTTTCGTCAGACATCCGAACCGGGTCAGAGGGGTCTTTCTGATTTGACTCCATATGAACGGGTTGGGCGTGACAATCGATGGGGCCCCGCTGGCGCATAGGCTTTATCATTTCCGGCTGCCCTGGTCGGGCTTTTGCCATGCACATGTGGTCCAGGGCGGCGAGACTCTCAAAGCGCTGTCCACAGGGCTTCAGGACGCTTTGCAGGCCGTCGGTGGGGCCCCGCGTCCCAGACGCCCCGTCCCTCTGTCGGCGGCGTTCCGGAACCTGTCAAGCAAGCCGCGGATGACCAGACAGCGCGCACCACGCAACTCTGCCAGGATGACGGGATGGAGGCGACCCGGAACACCCGGGGTGGACGCATCAAACCACGGGGCGATTGAGAGTCCACATGGGCATCTCAAGCGCGAGATCGAAGATGCGCGGGGACTGCGCGGCACCCGCGATTTTGCCGATCTGGAGACGTATCGCGCCTTCATCGCGGACATCATCGGCCGGGTCAATGCGCGCCATGACAAGGCGATCAGGGCCAAGGCGCAACATCTGCTGGCGCTGCCGGACCGCCGCAGCACCGCTGATGAGGAGGTGAGTGTGCGGGTGACCGCCACCCGTGGCGTCACGCGGCGGCGAGTCTTCACTTCGGTCCCGACCCGGCTGATGGGCCATCGGCTGACAGCGCGGGTGCATACCGACCCGATCGCACTCACTCTCGGCACTGATCACTGTCTGACGGTGCCCCGCAAGCCCCACCGGGCCGGTCAGGGCCCCACCTCTGTCATCAATGATCGCCCTGTCATCGGATCTCTCAAGACCCAGCCGGGCGGGCGCGGCAGCGGGTCGCAGACACCCTGCAGACGGTCGCTGCGCAGTTGCCGGACACGGGCCTCGTGGAGGATCTGGCGCGCCTGTCCCGCCTAGGCCAACGACAATCGCACACCTCTCGCCAGGGTCGCCTGATGATTCGCCGGACGCAACCGATCAGGAATCAATCGTGGTCCAAACCCAGCCATAGGGGAATCACTCCCGAGCAGGGACAAACACTTGAATGCCGATGGCCGAGCTTCTAATGTGACAGGCAGTTCAGAGCAGGGCGACATATGCAGGTACTTCTACAAATTCTCAATTTGGCCCTGGATGTGCTGACCTGGGTGATTATCGCACATGTTGTCGTCAGTTGGCTGGTTGGTTTTGGTGTTTTGAATCGACACCAGCCATTGGTGAACGCCGTTTGGGACGGCCTGAACCGATTGCTTGATCCGTATTACGCACGCATTCGCCAATTCCTGCCAGATACCGGTGCATTGGACCTTGCACCGCTGGTCATGTTGCTCGGAGTTCAGATCCTGCGGATCATGATCAACGGCAGTTTTTGAGCCGCAGAGCTGGAAAAACGGCGCTGCATCCCGTATTCAGTGGGCGAATGCGGCTTCCTTTCCCCATATTTCCCGGACTCGTCTGTCACGTCCGCAGCCTTTACGATAGCGCTTATAGGCATCGGCCTGTTGAATGACACCGAAACGGGTGACGACCCGGTTGGTGCCAAGATGGTAGTTCTGATGGCGTTTTTCGGCCGGATAAAATTCACCGGCATCCAAAATCTGGGTCACAAACGGGACTCCAAGCGCTTTCTCCGCTGCGGCCTTTGAGGCTGCGGCCTGTTCGCGCTGCTGATCATCCTGAACAAAGACGGCAGTTCGATAACTGTGACCGCGGTCACAGAACTGGCCGCCATCATCAGTGACGTCGATACTGCGCCAGAATTTGTCGAGCAATGTGCGCAGTGAGACCTGCGCGGGGTCAAATTCAACCTTGACCGCCTCATAATGACCACCACGGCCCGCCGAGACCGACTTGTAATTCGGGTTCGAACTGCTGCCCCCGGTATAACCTGAGGTTGTTGCAGTGACCCCGGTCACGCTGTCAAAATCGGATTCGACACACCAGAAACAACCGCCAGCCAGAATCACCGAGTCCGTCGCTGCCGCCGCCGTCCATCCAAGAAGCGCGAAACCCGCCGCCGCAACCAGCAACCGGGCTCTCTGCCAGACCGCGTTCAGGGGCAAGGGACGGCGCGGCTCTCTCAAATTGCGCTTTCTCTCATTGGTGCGCTGCATCATGTGATATTCCTTTCTCTTTTCCGTGCGGTCACGAACCTGTTGATTTTGAATCGGTTTTATTCGATTTGACGCGTTGCCGTCGCTGGCCAAGCAGGCGCAATCTCAACGCATTGAGGCGGATAAAACCGGATGCATCCTGTTGGTCATACGTACCCTGATCATCTTCAAAAGTTACATGTTCCTGCGAGTAAAGTGAATATTCCGACTGACGGCCAACAGTTTGTGCGCGGCCCTTGTAAAGCTTGATTCGGACGGTACCGGTGACGTATTCCTGACTCTGGTCAATCAGTGCCTGTAACATTTCTCTCTCAGGACTGAACCAAAAACCATTATAGATCAATTCCGCGTAGCGTGGCATCAATTCGTCCTTGAGGTGGGATGACCCGCCATCGAGGGTGATCTGTTCGATACCGCGATGCGCTTCGAGCAAAATGGTGCCGCCCGGCGTCTCGTAGATGCCACGAGATTTCATTCCCACAAAACGATTTTCAACAAGATCAAGCCTGCCAATGCCGTGACGCCCCCCAATCCTGTTCAGATCTTCCAGGAGTTGTGCCGGCGACATGTCGGTGCCATTGACGGCAACAGCATCGCCTGACCGAAACGTGATGTCGATCAATTCAGGCTGGTCGGGCGCCGATTCCGGGTCCACGGTGCGCTGATACACGTATACCGGCGCAGCCTCTCCCGGGTCTTCCAAAACCTTTCCTTCGGAAGACGTATGCAGCAGATTGGTGTCAACAGAGAATGGCGCGTCACCGCGCTGATCTTTGGCAATTGGAATCTGATGTTTTTCAGCGAAGTCGAGCAGCCTGGAACGACTGGTCAAACGCCATTCGCGCCATGGTGCAATCACCCGGATTGATGGATCAAGGGCATAGGCAGCGAGTTCAAACCGCACCTGATCATTTCCCTTGCCGGTCGCACCATGTGCGATCGCGTCGGCTCCCGTTTCGTGTGCGATTTCAATCAGTCTTTTGGCAATCAACGGCCGTGCGATCGATGTGCCGAGCAGGTAGAGCCCTTCGTAAACGGCATTGGCGCGGAACATCGGGAAGATATAGCTGCGGGCAAATTCCTCACGCAAATCTTCGATGTGGATATCACGAATCCCCAGCATTTCGGCCTTCTTGCGTGCTGGCTCAAGCTCTTCGCCCTGGCCAAGATCAGCGGTAAAGGTGACCACTTCTGCACCATATTCGGACATCAACCACTTGAGAATGATCGATGTATCGAGGCCGCCTGAATAGGCAAGCACCACTTTCTTGACTGGTTTCATCAGGAATTTCCGCGCCACCCGTTTTTCTCATCTAGTTTCTTTGCCACGTGGCTTCAACGCAATTGCATCGCCAAATCAGGTTTTTCATTCAAGAACAGGTTTTGTATCTCTGACGTGGTCATCGCGTTGTCGTAAAGACAAGCCATGATCTGCATCGTCTGCGTACATCCATGTGCGCGACTCACAGGGGTTTTCGTGATATGGATTGCGCGTTGCGGGTTGCTGCCCGGCATATCCGTGGTCACTTGACCCGTAGCAGGGATATGACGGGCTGGCGGAGATGGGTGAAAAACCAGACATTCACGGTCTGGCCAAAAAAGTCGCCGTGACGCTCACGGATATGAATGAGACTCTTTACGGATTGACCCGGTCGTTGCATGCAGAAACAAGTCTCATGAATCAGACACTTGCCGCTGCAACCATGCGAATGAAAGGTCGCAATCGACGTCAGGTGACCGCATGACAACAGCCGTGCATGGTTTTCTGTCCAACTGCGCAATGTTATGCAAAATGGCGAGACGTGCAGATATGCGGAGTGAGTCGATTGTCACAACAGGCGCAAACCAGTCACGGGTCACGATCACGCAAGTTACCGCCATCGGGTGACACAATTGATGATGACAGTGTCTTGCCTTTTCATTTTTCGCGCACAGATATTCGTGGCCGTATTGCGCGTCTTTCCCGGACTCTCGGGGAATTACTGGACGGTCGCAACTATCCATCTTCGGTTGAGCCGGTGATCGCGGAGACGGCAGTTCTGACCGCCCTGATGGGACAATTGATCAATCCGGGGTCGAAACTGTCGTTCCAGATTCGCAGTGAGGGTTTACTGCGGCTGGTCGTGTCAGATTATTTCGTGTCATCTGCGGACGGTGCGCCGGCAACCTTGCGGGTCACGGCAACCTTCGATGACGGACTCAGGGCGATACCGGCCATCCCGCCGTTGAACGCGGTGAAGGGGTATCTGGCGGTGTTGATTGACGACGGTCAAGGCGGCCCGCCATATGAAGGAGTCACATCTCTGGACGATGAAACGGTAGCCGGTTGTGCGGAGAATCTCTTTCTTCATTCAGAACAGATTCCGACCTGTTTCAGGGTCTGTGTCGGACGCTCAAACGGGACGGGCCCGACGCGTTGGCGGGGTGGCGGCATTGCGCTGCAATGCATTCCCCGGGGCAGTTCCTTATCAGCTGCGCCATCGCCGGTCGCAGCCACTCTGAAATCAGAAGAGTGGATTCGCTGCACATCATTGCTCGCCACCGCAAAGCCCGCAGAATTGACCGGCCCATCCTGTTCACAATTGGAAACAGTGTACCGGTTGTTCCATGACGACGAGCCTCTTGCCGGTTGCCCGCAGGCGATCCGATTTGGCTGCACGTGTTCACGTGAGAAAGTGCAGCAGGGACTCTCCATCTATTCGGCAAAAGATATCGCGACGATGACCAATGAACAGGGGCTGGTGATCGCGGACTGTCATTTTTGCGGTGCGCGCTACAGTCTTGACCCGTCCAGTCTCGGGATGGATGCGTAATGACACGTGTACCGAATTGATTGAAAGCCGCGACATTGCGCTGGCACTCGCCAACAACCGACCGACAGACGAGCGGTTTGGTCTGCGATTTTTTGGCGCAGGCAACAGATCATGGATCGAGGCCGCAGTTCTGGTTGCGCTGATTCGCCGTGAGTCCGGCCTCAATCTCATACTGACGGAACGCGCGGCAAATCTCCCGCGACATGCCGGCCAAATCGCATTTCCGGGTGGGCGCGCCGTTGCAGATGACAAGGCATTCATGCAAACCGCCTTGCGCGAAGCGGAGGAAGAAATCGGTTTACATCGCGATCAGGTCAAGATTCTGGGCACCTGCCCCTGCTATCAAACCGTGACCGGTTTTCGAATTCATCCCTTTGTTGGCGCGATCGACAGCGATTTCCAGCCGGTTTTGCAGGCAGCGGAAGTTGCCAGTCTGTTTGAGGTGCCTTTTGAACATCTGATCAATCCGGACAATTTTGACATCACGTCGGTGACCGATCCGACCGTCAATCGACAGCGAACGCAATATGAAGTGAAGTTTGGTGTCTATCACATTTGGGGCGCAACAGCGGCTATATTATACGGGCTCGCAAGGAGGTTGCAGGACACCGGTGGCACGGCCCCACCGGACGTGAACTGAATTTTCGACATCATGTCTGCCATCGCCTTTCCTCGACAGCCATCACGGCTTTCCCGGAGATCACTGTCCGGAACTGGGGGCAGGAGAAGCCGTTGGTGATCAGGCGGCAGAATGGGAATACAGTTGCGCGGTGCCTTGGCCGTCTCTACGCCGCCTGGCCCGATGCCGTTCAAGTGAGTCATTGGCTACGCGATATGGGGCACGATGTCTATTTTGTTGGCGGGGCGGTACGCGATGCTTTGTGTGACATGCCGGCGTCGGATGTTGATCTGGCAACGGATGCAGTGCCCGAACAGATTCAGGCTGTGGCGGATATCAATGGAATAAAGACGTCCTCGTTCCACAGTCATCTGGGTTCAATCACACTTTATTTTGACAATGTGCCGGTTACGGTCACCAGCTTGAAGCGCGATCATTATGTCGGCGACACACTTACGGTCGAATTGACCAGATCTTTACATGAGGACGCGGTGCGCCGCGATCTGACGATCAATGCAATCTATGCCGATATCGATGGGCATATTCAGGATCCGGTACAGGGTCTTGAGGATCTCAATCGGGGAATCGTCCGTTTCATCGGCTGCCCGCATCAGCGACTCGGCGAGGATCCTCTTCGGATCTTGCGTTATTTCCGAATTCGGACGGGGTTTTGCCGTTGGAATCGGCAAACAGATGATGAGATTCTGGACGCAATGCGCCATCGCGCAGACCGGATCAGCGACGTCCCGCGTGAACGCATTGGTGCGGAAATGCAGAAATTGCTGAATCTCCCAATCATCTTCCCTGCATTGGTGGACATGCAGACGTGCGGGCTCTTGCCCCACTGTCTGCCAGGTGCCGATATTTCATGCATCCGACAACTTGAAATCTGTGAGCGTCAAGTCGCGGCTGAGCCCGACTGGCATCGTCGGATGGTCGTGCTTGGAGTTACGGATCCCAGGGCAAATCTGTGCCTTCGAAAATCTTCGGTACGGCGCTTGCGGCGGATTGGCAGATGGGCCGCAGGCGCCGCGTCCCTGGCCGAACTCACCGGGATTCTGGGACCACAGGATGCCCTCAGCGCTGTCCTCGTCCGCGCCGCTGTTTCGGGGGACGTCCCACCGGATATGACAGGTGGAGCCGGATGATTGTGTTTCCCACTGGCCAGCCGGTCGCGATAGGGCTGCTGTTCGCCTGTCTATCTTGCCGGCCGGCGGCTTGAAATGAATGATCGTCAGGAGCGTTTCCTCATGAGCAAGGAAGTCAGCATTCCATTTGCAAAATTCTGGTCGAGATTGATCAATCCATTTCACAGGATCGATTCTCCACCACCCGCCGGATTGTATCGTTTCTATCTCTGGTGCCTGAAGGGCGCCTTCCCGGTTATTGCACTTGGTTGCGCCGCTTCCATGGTTGCCGGGATACTGGAAGCCTATTCTGCACTCCTGCTGGGATGGGTTGTCGATCATGCACTGGCTTCCGGAAGAGAATTCTTCTTCGAGCAAAATCTGTGGTTCCTGTTGGGGGCGCTGGTCTTCTTTCTCGCTCTGCGCCCTCTCGCTTTCGGCATCAGTTCAATGATCTCCTCAACATTGGTGACCCCAAATGTCACCGCGCAGGTCCTGTCGCGGCTCCACCGACATACGCTCGAGCAGTCGGTTTCTTTTTTTGACGAGGATTTCGCCGGACGAATTGCGCAGAAACAACTCCAGACATCCCGCGCGGTGACCGATACGGTCGTCGAATTTGTGAATGTCGTATCCTTTGCAGTGGCGTCCCTGCTTGGCTCAGCAGCCTTGTTAGTGTCCATTGACACGCGCATCGCCATTCTGCTCGCCGTCTGGCTCGCCATCTATGGGGGTTTGATTCGCTGGTTCCTGCCGCGAATTCGATCCAGATCTGGTGCACGCGCCCATGCGCGTTCAACACTGTCAGGTCAGATCGTCGATACAGTGACGAATATCCGCACGGTGAAGCTGTTTGCGCATAGCCGTTTCGAGGATCGTGCAGCTATCGACGCGTTGGAGATTTTCCGCCACAAGGCCCTGGAATTCGGACAGATTGCATCGGCTTTTCGCTTTGCATTGATGGCGGCATCCGGGTTGTTGCCGGTGGCATTGACGGGTGGTGCGTTGCTGTTGTGGAGTCAGGGCGTTGCCAGTGCCGGTGATATCGTGGCGACTGGAGCTGTGTCACTGCGGATCTCGCAGATGTCCGGATGGGTGAGCTTCACATTGATGGCGGTGTATTCCAATATCGGCGAGTCGGAAGACGGTATGCGCACATTGGCGGTGGAACACCGCCTTCCGGATTGCGCGGATGCGATTGAACTGCAACGCGCGGCGGGCAGAATTGAGTTGACTGATGTGTCCTTTGCTTATGGCAGACGCAAAGGTGGCGTCGAGCAGATCGATCTGTTGATCGAACCCGGTGAACATGTCGGGCTCGTCGGCCATTCGGGGGCCGGTAAATCCACTTTGGCTGCATTGCTGATGCGTCTCTACGATCCCAGTGTCGGTACGATCTTCCTCGATGGTTTTGACCTCCGTACACTCAGCCAGGAAAGTCTGCGAAGACAGATCAGTATGGTTACCCAGGAAACGGCGATGTTCAATCGCAGCGCCCATGAGAATATTGCCTATGGGCGCCCTGGTGCGTCCACAGACGATGTGGTGGAGGCGGCAAAAAAGGCCAAGGCGCATGACTTCATCAGCGGGCTTCAGGACCCACATGGGCGAACCGGTTACGATGCCTATCTGGGGGAGCGTGGGGCCCGATTGTCGGGTGGGCAGCGGCAGCGAATTGCGCTCGCGCGGGCGGTGTTGAAAGATGCCCCCATTCTGATTCTGGATGAGGCAACCTCAGCACTCGACTCAACGGTGGAGACCTCGATTCAGGCGGCCCTCCGCCATGTCACCACCGGGCGAACTGTCATCGCGATTGCCCACCGTCTTTCAACAATCCTGCGAATGGACCGGATCATCGTGTTACAGGAAGGTCGTATCGTCGAACAGGGAACGCATGACGAATTGCTGTCCCAAGGGGGCGCTTTCGCCAAACACTGGGATCAACAGATCGGCGGATTTATTGGAATGACCGCCGACGGATCATGATGTCACCATCCCGCTGGTGCGGCGGTGCGCCGCCGCCAAAGTCTAGAGCTGACGTTCCACGACAAACTGTGCAAGTTCGCGCAGGGTGTCAGCCTTGTCACCGTAAGGCACCAAGGCATCGCAAGCCTCATCAATCTTGTTTGCGGCGGCAGTCCTCGCCCCCTCGACTCCCAGAGCATGCAAGATACTGGCATCCTCTGACCCGGGCTGGTCCGCATCAAGCAAATCATCGACGATTTGGTAGGCCAGTCCAATCGCATCCCCGTAAACTCTCATGGGTGTCGGGTCTTCTCCCGCCAGAATTGCCCCTGCTTGAACTGACCAGGACAGCAATGCACCTGTTTTCTTGGCATGCAGCGACATGACTTCATCTTCTGTCAGTTCTGCATGCGCGGCCTGAACTTCCAGGTCGCGGCACTGTCCCAGCACCATGCCATCGGCACCTGATGCCGTGGCCAGAGTGAAGACCAGTTCCGAACGAATTTGCGGGTCGGCGGATGTTTCCTCGCCGGCAAGAAGCCAGAACGCGGTGCATTGGAGAGCGTCCCCCGTGAGAACCGCGACTGTTTCGTTAAATGCCTTGTGCAGACTCGGCTTTCCACGGCGAAAATCGTCATCATCCATACAGGGGAGGTCATCATGGGCCAGTGAGTAGGCATGCAGGCATTCGATCGCGGCGCCCGCTCGGTCGGGCCCACGGCCGCGCAAATCAAATACAGCGGCGCTTTCTATGACCAGGAACCCCCGGACGCGTTTGCCACCTTCGAGGCAATAACGCATGGCATTCCGTATCGGGCTTTCGGGAAAAGCAGAGAGAGCATTATCGAGCTGGACTCCAATGCAATCCTGCGCGGCGCTGAGTTTATTCTTGAATGACAAAATTTTCCGTTCCCGTCGGGTTTCCCTGGCTGTCGAGTGTAATTTTCTCGACGCGTTCTTCGGCCTCTTTCAAGGTCCTTTCGCAATGAAGCTTGAGGTCATTGCCCCGCTGGTACAGGCGGATGGTGTCTTCCAGAGGTGTGTCACCCTGTTCGAGCTGCGCAACGATGGATTCGAGTTCGTCCAATGCGTGTTCAAACGACATCGATCCAATATCGGTGGCCCCACTATTCTCACCTGGCTGCATGTTGTCTCCTGACTGATCTGATCCAAACGTGGCTGCGCCATCATAATGAATGTCCCGATGCGGGGCAAATCGAGAGTTGAGCGGCAGAAAGATGATATATGGATTACGACACCGGTTGGTCCGCGTCGGCGCGTTGCTAACGTGCCGTGTTCATGAGCGCACGCAGATGGGCTGCGGCGGCGTCCTGCAAACCATTGAGATCATATCCACCTTCGAGGCTGGAGACGACGCGTCCAGCGCAGATCTCATCTGCCACATCACAGATCGCAGTCGTGGCCCAGAAATAATCGTCTTCTGACCATTTCAATGAGGCCAGGGGATCACGGTAATGCGCATCGAACCCCGCTGAAATAAAGATGAATTCCGGTTTGTGGTCAGCCAGTGCTGGCAGGATCTCGGACATCATGGCCTGTCTGAATTCCCGACCATCGGTGCCGCTGGCCAACGGAACATTCACAATTTGTCCGTGTGCGCCGCATTCTGACTTGTCTCCGGTGCCTGGAAATAGCGGCATTTCATGGCTCGAGGCGAAGAAGATCCGTGCATCGTCCCACGCCAGTGCACTTGTGCCATTACCGTGATGGACGTCAAAATCAACGATACCCACCCGGTTCAGTTGGTATGTTTCGAGGGCATGCAAGGCCCCAATCATCACATTGGCAAACAGACAAAAACCCATCGCTCTGGCAGCCTCTGCATGGTGTCCGGGAGGGCGTACAGCGCAAAATGCATTGTTCGCGCGCTTGCGCATCACCAGGTCGACGGCGAGCAGGTTGGCGCCAACGGCACGTCGTGCCGCATCAAGTGATCCTGGTGACATATGGGTATCCGGGTCAAGACTCGTGATTCCCGCTGTGGGTTGACGGCGGACAATCCCATCATAATATTCCTGTGGATGCGCCCGAAGGATGGAATCGACATCGCCGAGCGGGGCTTCAAACCGCGCAAGCTCGGCGAATTCAGCGTCGGCAAATCGCTGATGAAGACTCCTGAGTCGATCGACCCGTTCAGGGTGTCCCGGCGGCGTCACATGATGCAGACAGTCTCGATGCGTGATCAGTGCAGTGGTCATGGCTGATGCAGCCCCATTTTTCATTGTGCGAATTAATCGGCGACAAGCATGTATCCTTCGTTACGTACGGTGATCAGGAAACGCGGTCGTCGTGCGTCGGTTTCGAGCTTCTGCCGCAGGCGGGATACGCGAACATCCACGGCGCGGCTGAGTACCGGATTCTCTGCGTCGCCTGACATTTCGGTAAATTCCTCACGTCGGACCGCGCGGTTCGGAGTCTGCGACAGGCGACGCAGCATTTTCTGCTCAAACTCCGTCAAATGAATATTGAAAATGCCCTTGCGGAGCTGCCCGCGATACGGGTCGAATTCATATTTTCCAAAGGTGACGCGGGATGGGTTGTCATCATCATGACCGGATCGACTGCGCCGCAATACGGCCTCAATCCGGGCCACGAGTTCGGTTGGTTCATAAGGTTTGCTGACATAATCGTCGGCGCCGGCCCCAAAACCCTCCATCCGATCCGCCAGTTCAGTCTTCGCTGACAGAATAATGATCGGAACATCCTGCATGCGACGGATTTGACCGGTTAAGGTAATTCCATCCATTCCGGGCATCATGACATCCATGACGATGAGATCGAAACGAAATATTCGGGTCAGTTCAGTCACCTGCCCGGCGTCTCGTGCGCAGGAGCACCAATATCCATCTCGTGTCAGGTAACGCTGAAGCAGGCTGCGGAGCCGGGCATCATCGTCGACGACCAACAGATGGCTGCTATTCGAGTCGGGAATCTTCATAGTCCTGGCGGGTGGGTTTCCTGATGCCGCAAATGTGTGTCCATGATTTGCTCCAACACCTTACGAAAACCCGCAACCGCTTCGGGTCCAGCGGCACGATACGCGGTGCGCATGCGTTGGCGTTGCAACGCGGATAAATGCTCTTCCAGTTCTTGGCCAGCCTCTGTGAGCCGGAGGTGGCGCATTCTGCGATCTGTCGATCCGACCTGAACCTTGATCAGACCATCCGCGGTCAACCGCCGGAGGGCACGACTGAGCGATTGCTTGGTGACGCCGAGAAACATGAGCAGTTGGCTGACCGTCATATCCGGGTGGCGGGCGATAAAATGAAGGGCACGATGGTGCGCATGACCGTAACCGAATTCCCTGAGAAGGCGATCAAGATCTGCATGAAAACCGCGATAGGCGTCGCACATGGCCTCGATTCCCGCTCGAAGCTGGTCATCGGTCAGGTAAAGTAACGTGTCAGAACCACTGTTCGAGTCGCCGGGCATGCTGGATCCATTAGTCGCGTTAAAAAAATATGTCAACATTGTTGACGTTACTGAAGTGAATGGACTATCGATTCCTGTCATGTCAGAATCGCTCATTCCGGAGCAGTTTGGTAAATCGTATTCAGTGGGATGCGGAGGACAGCATGACGAAACCCTATGATGATCGCGATGGGTTGATTTGGCTTGACGGCGAGCTGGTCCCGTGGCGCAGCGCCAATGTTCATATCCTGACGCATGCCATGCATTATGCGTCCTCGGTGTTCGAAGGCGAGCGCGCCTACGGCGGGAAGATTTTTGCGAGTCGGCAACATTCCGAGCGGTTGATTGCGTCCGCGGATGCGATCCAGATTCCCAGTCCTTTTTCGGTCGATGAGATCGAACAGGCAAAACGGTTGGTTTTGCAAGCCAATGGTCTCACCGATGCTTATGTCAGAGCGATCATATGGCGTGCATCGGGTGAGGATATGGGTGTCGCTGCCCGCCGCAACGTAAGCCGAATGGCAATCGCGGCCTGGGAATGGGGAGCATATTATGGCGATGAGGCCAAGTTCAAGGGGGCCAGGCTGGATATCTCGCGCTGGAAACGCCCCAGTCCGGAAACAATACCCTGTCATGCTAAGGCGTCGGGCCTTTACATGATCTGTACGATCTCCAAACATGATGCGGAAGCCAAAGGGTGTTCCGATTCACTCATGATGGATTATCGTGGTTATGTTGCCGAGGCGACCGGGGCCAACATTTTCTTTGTGAAGGATGGGGAGATTCACACGCCATTGCCGGACTGTTTCCTCGACGGGATTACCCGACAGACGGTCCTGGGCTTTCTGAAAGAACGCAATGTCGTCGTTCATGAGCGGTATATCCTGCCTGCAGAGCTGGAAGATTTTGAACAATGCTGGCTAACCGGCACGGCGGCTGAGGTCACGCCTGTGGGACGAATCGGCGATTACCGGTTCGAGGTGGGGGAACTCACGCGTCTGATTGCACGCGACTATGAAAGTAAGGTGCGTGCATGATCGTGTGATTCGTTTGCGCAGGCTCAGGTGAAATTGATAATTTCTGATGAGCGGATGCCCGGCCGCCATCGGTGGAGCCACGCCCAGAAGGCCGAGATTTCATGATGGTTATGGCAGAACTCGTACAATCCCTGCGCGATGACGCGTTTGTCCAGGATCCCTACCCGTTTTATGCCCGTGCCATGTCCATGGGCGACCTGTTTGTCTGGCCGGATATGGCAACAGTCGCTGCGGCCAGTCACCGTTCAGTCAGTTGGCTGCTGCGGAGCAAGGATTGGGGTCGGGAAATGCCGGCGGCGTTACGGCCTGAACCGGCGGTAGAGGTCGAGCCGTTTGCACGACTGGATCGCTGTTCGATGCTGGAGCTCGATCCGCCGCGTCATACGCGGTTGCGGAAACTCGTCAATCGTGCCTTTACCTCCCGGAACATCGCGAACATGGAGCCGGAAATCGAAAGACTGGCGGATCAGATCCTTGATCACTTGCCGCAGCGCGCAGAACTGCAGACGGAATTTTGTGAACAGCTGCCGGTCAGGGTGATTGCACGATTGCTCGGCGTTGCGGATGACATGTGTCCGCAGATGCTCTCTTGGTCGCACGATATGGTGGCAATGTACCAGGCGCGGCGGGATCAGGAGGTCCAACGACGCGCGTGCGCGGCAGCGCAGGCGTTCACGCAATTCATCACCAGCGAAATCACGCGGCGTCGGCGACAGAAATCGGACGACCTCATGTCACAATTGGTCGCGGTCGAGGATCAGGAAGGTGGATTATCCACGGATGAATTGGTGTCGACCTGCATTCTGCTGCTCAACGCCGGTCACGAGGCAACCGCCAACAGTCTGGGTAACGGTATCAAGGCGATCCTCGAATCCGATCTCAACCCAGTGGAGATCCTGTCACCGCAGCAACGCGCATCGACGGTCGAGGAAATTCTTCGGTTTGATCCTCCGCTGCATGTGTTTGAACGCTATGCCAGGTGCGATAACGAATTGTTTGGACACAATTTTCGTTGTGGGGACAAAATTGCTCTGATCCTCGCAGCGGCCAACCGTGATCCATCGGTTTGGGAACAGGCCGATGTCTTTCTTCCAATGAGAAATGCCACCGGCCACTGTTCGTTTGGTGCCGGTATCCATTTTTGTGTCGGCGCACCTCTCGCCCGACTCGAGCTGGCAATAGGTCTCACCGCGATTTTCCAGCGTTTTCCGCATATCTCATTGGCATCGAAGCCCCGCTACGCCGACCGTTATCACTTTCATGGGCTCGAAGACTTGTGGGTCTGTCTGGATTGATATGACCGGGCATGGGACAGACTGTATCTTCAAGCGGTTTGCAGACCCAACATTACAGTGCTTTCAGGTTGCATTTCAGGAGCGAATGACCTAACCGACACAGTTGCGCACGGAGGGTGGTGCGCGTTGCAGTCGGGAGGTGAAGCACTGTCGCAAAAGGCGCGGACCATTGATTTGACGGTCGTTGGAAAAGCCGTCATGGACGGCGATTCTCGAACTCCGGCAGATATGAAGCTGGTTGATTTCATCCTCGAATCACTGGACAAAGACAATGCGCAAGACACCGTCTCCATTGATCTGGATGGCAAGTCCGACATGGCCGACTTCATGGTCATCACCTCGGGTCGTTCAACGCGTCAGGTCATTTCCATGAGCGAGAAGCTCCTGGAAAAGCTGAAACATCAGCGAGGTCTGTCGGCAAGTGTGGAAGGCAAAGAACAGGGTGACTGGGTCCTGATAGATGCGGGTGATGTCATCGTCCATATTTTTCGCCCGGAAGTCCGTGAATTCTATCAATTGGAAAAACTCTGGATGGCAGCGGTCCCGGAAACGGCGTCCCGCTGAATGCGACTCATCCTGTGCGCCGCAGGCAAGTTACGTCATGGCCATGAGCGTGAGCTCACTGCGCATTATCTGGATCGGATTCGCCGCAGTGGAAAGAATATTGGCTTCGGTGCGGCGACGTTACAGGAATATGATCCGAACCGACGTCCTTCTCCCGCTTGGCTGAGGCAGTTGGCGGAAGACAGTAACACGGTTTTTTGTGTTCTTGACGAATCGGCCCGACAGATGACCAGCACTGAATTTGCGAATGCTCTTGCGGGTTGGCGCGATCGTGGGATGTCGACGGCTTCGTTTATGATCGGCGGCCCGGATGGCGTCTCAGGCGAGTTCAAAAAAATGGCAGATCATCGCATCTCATTCGGGCGCATGACCTTTCCACATATGTTGATGCGGATCCTGCTGACTGAACAGCTTTTCCGTGCAGTCTCGATTTTGCGCGGCGACCCCTATCACCGGGAGTGAGGCAATGGCTTCCTCCGCTCCATCTCATCGACCCGTTGCCTTATGCATTCTTGATGGCTGGGGATTGTCAAGACACCAAACAGGCAATGCGATTGCCGGCGCGCGGACACCCAATTTCGATAGATTATGGGCGAGAGGCCCGGCGGCCACTCTGGTCACGCATGGTGAATCCGTAGGGCTGCCAGACGGTTGCATCGGTAATTCAGAGGTCGGCCATCTTCATATCGGTGCTGGACGCACCATCCTGATGGACATGCAGAAGATCAATGCAGCGATTGCTGATGAAAGTTTCTTCTCACATCCGCGACTGAAAGAGTTTGCCGATACCGTGCGCGCGCATGGCGGTCGGGCGCATGTTGCGGGATTGGCGTCGGATGTGGGTGTGCATGGGTTACTCAACCATCTTGTCGCTGCAACGCACGCTCTCAATGATTTCGGTGTCAGTTGTGATTTGCATATTTTCACTGACGGTCGGGACTCGGCACCCGGACAGGCACCCGACAATCTTGACTGGCTTGAGCACCGCCTGCCTGTGGGTGTGCAGGTCAGAACGGTGTGCGGGCGCTATTTTGCGATGGATAGGGATCGTCGGTTTGATCGGGTGGAAAAAGTCTGGCAAGCCATGGTGAAGGGGTGTGGGCGGACAGCACAGGATGCCGCCGCGGCGGTCAACCAGGCCTATCATCTGGGTGAAACCGATGAGTTCATTCTCCCGAGTATCATGCAGGGCTATACGGGAATGCATGACGGCGATGGTCTCTTTTTTGTCAACTTCAGGTCCGATCGGATGCGGCAACTGGTGGCCGCGATCGCCGGACCGGAATTTGATGCCTTTGATATTTCCATGCGCCCGAAATTGTCGGCAACGCTGACGATGGTCCCTTACTTTCCGACGCCTCTTCCATGGATGCATTCGCTCTTTGTCAGGGAAGAGGTGAAGAATGGACTGGGAGCCTGGGTCGCTGCGCATGGCAAGACTCAGTATCGGTTGGCAGAGACCGAAAAATATCCGCATGTCACTTATTTCCTGAATGGTGGAAAGGAAGCGGCTGAGCCGGGCGAGGTGCGGTATATGGCGGCGAGTCCAAAAGTTGCGACCTATGATCTCGCACCCGAGATGGCGGCAGACGAGATTGCCGAGAAATTTTGTGAGGCGGTGCCGAACTTTGATTTGATCGTGGTTAATTTTGCCAATCCTGACATGGTCGGCCATACCGGAAATTTGTCAGCCGCCATACAAGCCTGCGAGGTGGTCGATCATGCGTTGGGGCAGATCGAATCAGCCATCCGGGCGCACCAGGGGGTGATGATCCTGGCCGCGGATCATGGAAATTGTGAGAATATGATTGATCCCGAAACCGGGCATGTTCATACCGCACATACGTTGAATCCTGTCCCCGTGATTCTGGTTGGATTCGATGAACCGGCCGGATTGCGCGCGGGAACGCTCGCGGACCTGGCACCGACCCTCCTGGATCTCATGAATATTCAACCTCCGCATGAAATGACCGGCTCAAGTTTGTTGATACGATCGTGCGTGTGAACCGCTCTGACAATATCATGGGTCGGACGAAGATCGGCCTGAAAGTCTGCCGACATCCTGACGGCTGTTGCAACGGGGTTTGATCTGAACGTCGCCGATTGGCCCCGAGTGCCAAGGGCCGGGCGTTCAGACTGGGGCGATTCAATCTGGCACTGACAGGGCAGTCTGGTTGGGAGCCATTTCGAGCCGATCAAGGATACGGCATTGGATTGTGTTGTATCGTGATCATGGGGGAAAGTCTGGTCAGGATTTTGGTCGCCCTACCCGCATCGAGGGTGGGAGTGGCAAGGTTTGCCGAGTCGCGTTGCGGTGACAGGGACCGTCAGTCCATCGAGGGTGCGTTTGGTGTCGGCCTTGGCTGTGGCACCGGGTGAGGCTCGTGCCGGTTCCACCGGTGCGTTCTGCCGGGCACATGTCAGTGAAATGTGTTTGGTGGCTTGAAGAAATCGTCGGGATCGGCGGCCTCTCCGGTCAGTTTCTGCTTGACCGGTTCGTCAGATTGAATCGTGGCATCAATGCCAATCCATTTCTGCCCATTTCTGTCGAATGATTCGTTTCGGATGGAAAATTCCATCAATGACTGATCCGATGGCGACAGCTCGACCCTCACAGGATGCCCAGGCCATTGCGTCCGCGGCGGATGAATGAGAGGCTGCAGATAACCGGACTGGATTTCCGTGTTGGATCTTGACCGCTGTTTCCCGGTTGCAAGGCAATTCCTGTTTTCCCGACAAACCGGCTTCAATGGGCAAGAGTCTTTGCATCAAGGCGGAATGATCCTGCTGATCTGTTTCGGTTGAAAATGCCGCACAAGCTTCCAATGCGAAGGGGCCAACTGCGGTGCGTCTCAGTTCTTCGACATGACCATAACATCCCAGCGACTGGCCAAGATCCCGTGCAATTGACCTGACATAACCGCCTTTGCTGCACTCCATGTCAAACATGGCACGATCCGGAGAACTGCGGCTTACAAGTTCCAGCTTGTAGACAGTCAGTGGGCGGGCAGAGAGAGATATTGCTTTGCCGACGGCGGCATGAGCGGCGGCGCGTTTGCCATCGATTTTCACCGCAGAATATTGGGGAGGTATCTGATGAATGTTGCCCTGGAAGTGACTCATGGCAGCTTTGATCTCTTCGTCACTTGGACGCGATATGGACGTCTGAAGAATGGTCCCCGTGGCATCATCCGTGGTCGTTGATGCGCCGAATCTGACCGTGAACGTGTAGGACTTGCGGGAGTCCATGGCATAAGAAACGGTCTTGGTCGCCTCACCGAAAGCCACGGCAAGCACACCCGTCGCGGGTTTGTCCAGCGTCCCGGCATGACCGGCCTTGGCGGCGTTCAAGACCCGTTTCAACTGATTGACGGCGGTGGTGGAGGTGATTCCGGCAGGTTTATCAATGGGTAGCCAGCCGTTCAATCTGGCATCTCTCTGCGTCAATTCACTCGTCTTGTGCCGTCGGAGAGGCAATGTCTCGTAGAACGTCTTGTCGATTAAAGAGTCGTTGCATATGGTCGAGCTGGTCAAAAATCGGGTCTCCGACAAACTGCAATGCGGGTGATCGTTTCAATTGCACACGTCCATTGAGAATTCGGCGAATTTGACGCCTTTCGGTATTCAGCGCCTGTACGACCTCGTCCGTGCGATCGCCACCGAGCGGCAGCACATAAACAGTTGCACGTTTGAGGTCAGATGACATGTGAACTTCAGAAACGGTCACTGGAATGTCGGGTATGTCAGCCCCTTTGACCGACCCGTCATCAATCATTTCGGCCAGGGTGCGGCGAAGCAACTCTCCAACACGCCGCTGTCTCTGGGTTGCCATGGGATTCGTGTGAGCGTGTCTAGACATCTGAAACAATCATTTCCTCGACAGGGTGCCCTGATACTGAAATTGCGTCCAAGATGCAAAAGTTTCCACAGGAAAACAGCCGCCGCAAGGGCGGGACCGTCAGACACTTCAATGCGGGTTGAATGAAGAGGCCACCCGGACAGAGGGGGTCACCTTTGTCCATGAGAAGACTTCTGCGTCAGATGGGTTCGAACATTTGTGGTGACAAGGCTGATATGTTGTTCCGGCCATGGACGCGGACAGCCTGCTGGCTTGTTTGTGCGGCAACCATCTTCTACCAGGATGTGAGCCTTTGAAGGGTTTATGAAGCCCCGCCGTTGCGGCTGTGAGTCGAGGATGAAACCGGTGCCAACAGATCGACCCGGATTGCGCGTTCGCCAAGTGGCTTTTGATGCGATCCATCAGGTTCTTGCCCATGGAAAACGCCTGGACTCACAGCTCTTGGCGACAAAGAGTTTGGAGCCCGACGAGAGAGCGATGGCCCGGCGGATTGTCATGGCCACATTGCGCCATGTGGGCCGAGCAGATCAGGTGCTCTCCGAGGTCATAGAACGGAGTCCGCGGCTGCGTGTGCGCAACATTCTCAGATTGGCACTTGCGGAAATCCATGTCTGCGGTACGCAACCCCATGCAGCTGTTGACCTGGCTGTTCACCTCGTGGGTCTTGATCGACGTTATGTTCATTCCAAGGGATTTGTCAACGCGGTGCTCAGGCGCGCCACCGGGAAAGCTGGACAGGCCATGTGGAAAAAGGCGGGGCCGACGCGGCTTCCTCAATGGATTGCCGAACCCGTGGTCAGCTATGCAGGACGTGAGGCTCTCCAACGGATCGAGTCCGCACATGAGTTTGAGCCACCACTCGATATTTCCTTGAAGCGGGCAAGCGAAGCCGCGCAATTTATTGAAATTCTGGATGCGCAGCAGCTTTCAAATGCGAGCTTGAGATTAAGGCCGAAGGGTCAGGTGTCACAGCTTCACGGATATGCAGAAGGTTCTTGGTGGGTCCAGGATTATGCTGCGTCGCGACCGGTCAGCCTGCTCGGTGATCTCAAGGGACTGTCTGTGCTGGATCTGTGCGCGGCACCCGGGGGCAAGACACTGCAATGTGCCGCGGCCGGTGCAACTGTCACGTCGCTGGATCGCTCGGAAAATCGACTCCATATGCTGCGTGAGAATCTTGACCGTACAAAGCTTGAGGCCAGGGTCATCTGTTGTGACGCAATGGAGTGGACGTCAGATGAGCTGTTTGACATTGTCATCATCGATGCGGCGTGCAGTGCGACGGGCACCATCAGGAGGCATCCCGATCTTCCCTACCGGAAACAGGAAGTTGACTGGCTTGACCGATTGGCGCAGACCCAACGCCAATTCATCACCAAGGCTGTTTCTCATGTCAGAACCGACGGGTACCTTCTCTATTGTGTCTGTTCACTGTTGCCACAGGAAGGTGAGTGGATCACACGATGGGCCAAGAAAAAACACCGGTTGAAGTCAATACCTCTGAGATTGACAGATCCAGAAGCAGATCCATTGTGGGAGACCAGAGACGGGGGCCTCCGGACCCGCCCGGACTATTGGCCGGACACTGGCGGTATGGATGGATTCTATACCGAGATCTTGTCCCGAAGCGGGTGAATCGGCGGGAATTGGAGGAATATCATTGGAATTTTGGTATTGTTCGGATGCCGGTCAATGGAGAGAAGTGGAGTCGGCAGAACGTCCGTGGCTTCAGGCGTGTCACCTGACCGATCAATGTGAGGATATGATGCCTGCCGATTCAACGCATGTCTTCTGCCCGTCCCGTTGAAGAGGGGCTTGAGAAAGTGGATTTTGATGTCATTTCGCCACATCTCAAATGGCGATTATCCGGTGTCACTGCAACCCTGGTGAGGTTGTTGCCCATACAGGCGCAGACGATGAAGATTGTGGCAACCGGGCCGGGTCTTCCAAGATATCTGCCGCATATTCCGCTGTGGCGGATCGTGCTCATGTCAGGTGGCAGACAGCGGGTGTGGCATGCGCGGCGAAATACTGAAATGCTTCTCGGCTTGGTGCTCCGTGACATATTGAGAAAACGCCTGATCCTGGTCTTCACAACTGCATCGCAGCGCGACCACACGGGCCTTTCCCGGTTCCTGATTTCGAGGATGGATGAGGTTGTTGCGACATCACAGAGGTCCGCCTCTTATCTCAACCGGCCATCACATGTGATCATGCATGGTATAGATGTCGATAAATTCACCCCGACCTCCGACAAGGGGGCGTTGCGACAGAAACTGGGTCTGCCTGACGGATGTCTGGTGGGGTGTTTTGGGCGGATCCGACACCAGAAGGGCACGGATATTTTTGTTGATGCGATGCTCGAGGTGCTGCGGACCCACCCGGAGATGAGAGCGGTTATCATGGGAAGGGCGGTGGGCAAACATCAGGCATTTCTGCAAGGGGTCAAGCAAAGGGTCGCGGCCGCAGGATACAAAGAGATGTTTCTGTTTTTGCCCGAAGTTGACGTTGATGCGATGCCCGAATGGTATCGTGCGCTTGATCTGTTTGTTGCCCCGCAACGGTGGGAAGGATTTGGTGTCACCCCATTGGAGGCAATGGCCTGTGGTGTGCCCATCGTTGCGACCCGCGTCGGTGCGTTTGACGAACTTGTGGTTGATGGAGAGACCGGAATTCTTGTCCCTCCGGGCGACATCGGACAGATGAGTGATGCTATCCAACGAATTGCCATCACTAGCGAAATCTTGTCAGGTTTTGGTGCACAAGGGCGCCAGCACGTCGTGAGTCAATTTAACATCCTGCAGGAGGTGCAGGCGCTGAATTCGATATATGGCGAATTGCTCAGTAAACCGGGCGATCACCGGAAATGACCGACAGCGTGAGACCGGCCTGGACGTGTTCTTTCCTGTTTGGCGTCAGGCGCATTACGAAACCCATCTTGGAACTGCACAGAAGATGGGGACATTCTTCCATTCTGGCCGCAGTGCGACGGAAATGTCGGGGTCATTCCTGCAGGTTGGCAAATGTTTGAAAGGCATGATCACGACGTGGAGATTCCGCGACAAACTGCTCCCATGCATCGCTGGGCATGCGGTTCTGCATGAAAGAGATTGAACCAGAGAAGGTCATCAGTCTGGAGGCGTGTGCTCAGTTGAATCACGGGTTTTCGTGGTGAGAGTCATCACGTTGTCCCGCTGAGCACCATCTTGGAGAAAGACGGCGCCAGTGCGAGCGCACCGCCCGCCTCATTGCAGAGGGTTGTGGCATTTTGAGAAGTGCCCTCGGCTGGAGCCTTTGTCGGTCTTGGCCCGGATCATGCGGCAATCGACGGCGTTGGGCACCGTGATTCTGATCCGCAGTGGAGATTCATGCATCGCCGTTGCGGACGGTGAAGTTGTTCATTTTGTATCTTGGGTGTTGATCGTGCATTGTGCCGGAAACGACACGTCATGACCACAAAAGACTGGTGTTTCCGTGTTCATCCGCCCTGTCATCATGGGTTGACCCAGAATCAGCATCACGACGCATGTCGCGATCAAGCTTGCGCTGGATTGGGGCCTCCTCACGTGATCACACCTGGTTCCACCCGCACCTCCAGCAGGTTGCGTGCCTCGCGCCCGCAGACCACCGCGATCCGATGGAGGGGCTCATTGCGATCCCGGTAGCGGTTCGCGTAACCCCGATCCCGCATCTGGGTGAACGCCTCTTCCATCTTCGTCTCAACGTCCGCGTCCCGGCCCGCCATCTTGAACTCGAGGATGAACACCTGCCCGCCCGTTTCGATCACCATGTCGGCGCCCCCATGGCTCGTAGCTTCTTCCGCACGCACATCCACCCCGATCGCCCGGAAACACATGTGCAGCAGACTGGCATACCAGGCCTCATAGCGCGCCAGGTCCCCCGTGGCGTGCCACTGGTAAGGAATGCTCGACAGGTACGCCTTGAGCGTCTCCGCAAAGCCTTCAAAGTCGTTGGCTTCAAGGCGGGATTGCAGTGCCGCCGCCTCTTCCGATGGCACCCGGTTGTGGGGGCTCAGATCGGCCAGCAACTCGTCATTCAGGCTGAGGCGGACCTCCTGATTGGGAGAGTCCAGCCGGTACAAGGTGCGGTGCCCCTTGCGGATCTCCTCCGTGATGGTGAGGTATCCTGTCTGGAACAGCAACGCCTCGGCGCTGATCTGCTCGATCTCAAACTTCGCCACCCGTGACCGGTCGATGATCCGTCCTTCCAACTCCAGTGGGCTGATCGACCTGGTCTTGAGGGTCTCGAACAGGAAGGTCGGGGAGCCCGTCTCAAACCAGTAGGGCTCAAACTTGCGATCTTCGAACAGCAGCAACACATCGAAGGGGTTGTAGAGCCGCTCCGTACCCAGCCAGTTATAGCCATTATACCAGCGACGGATCTCATCCCGGTCGAGCCCGTCGAGTTCCGGCGCGAACACGGTGTCGATATCGGCATCGGTATAGCCGCAGATCGTGGCAAAGCGGGGATCCAGGCTGATATCCTTGAGGTTGTTCATGTCCGAGAACAGGCTGACCTTGGAGAACATGCTCACCCCGGTCACGAAGACGAAGCGGACATGCGCCGCACTGTCCTTGATCATCCCGTAAACACTCCGCAGCGCCTCCCGGTTGGCACGGGCCCGATCGAGGTCGGGCAATCCATCCAGGATCGGCTTGTCATACTCGTCCACAAGGACCACCACCCGCTGTCCGGTCGTGTGATGAAGGCGGTAAAGAAGAGTTTGCAGACGTTCGGGTGGGGCTTCTGCGGGGTTGGGTGGATCCAATCCGGCCGCATGTTCGATCAGGCCGAGTTGATTGGCGATGTTGCGCTCAATATCCTTGGGCTTGTCATATTTCCTGCCAAAGCTCAGTCGCACCACCGGATGGGTGACCGACCAGTCCCAGTGATCATGGATGTCCAGACCCCGGAACAGGTCCTCCTGCCCCGTGAACAAAGCCTTGAGCGTGTCCACCAGCAGACTCTTGCCGAACCGCCGCGGCCGGGAGAGGAAGTAATGACGGCCCGCGGACACCAGTTGCCGGATGAGCGGGGTCTTGTCGACGTAGTAGAACCCCTCGCTCCGGATGGTCGTGAAGTCCTGGATGCCGATGGGCAGAGATTGACGGGTCATGGGGCCAGCCTCCTGTGATCAATCGCCCCCGGGAGTCCGAACGGGCGATGATGAGCCCATCGCGGGACAGTTTCCTGCCTCTTTACGCTACCCGTTTGTCTTTAGCCAGTTCATGACGTTTCAGGGGGTCAGGCAGACGGGGCATTGCTGCTTCCGTCCCCCCATGGATCCGGACATGCATAATTGATGCCTCTGGTTCCTCACATGTCAGGTTCACTCATTGGTGATGATCGAACGCATAATCCGCGGTCTGACATCAACCCGGCGCGTTTGGGTCGGATGGTGCCAAAGCCCTGGACCTCTTATGAAGCCCTGTCTGTCAAGTCTTGGGTCAGTCCATGGTGAATCTCCATCCTGTTGCACGCGCGGAGTGTGTCCGGGGGACCGTCGCGACAGTGCGCGTTCAACGACGCGCAAACCTCTGATCCGGTTCGGGTGTCGGTAAGGCCGCCGGTCGAGACAACCCCGGAGACGCTGAGGGTCGATGCTGGCGAAAGACGTGCGATTGTCTTCGTGGCTTGGAAATGGACAGCATGTTGATTTTGCATGAGAGGACTTAACCCGAATCATACCATTTCCACGAAAGTTTTGGCGCGTCATCAACGTGGGGGATCTTGTGTACAGTTTGTTAAACAGGTCGGAATGTGGGTGCCGGAATATCGTATAACACGCATCAGTCTGCGTGACGCGATTGGAACTCAAATCCATAGTCGATGGGATGGCGCATTTCTCTTCTGGGTCGCGCCAAAATGATGGGACCGGCAAGGAACGTGCGAATATGGCGGAAACTGTTGGCAGGATTGATACCTTTCCAATCCATCCACAGAAAAACCACAGCGGCCGCTGTCAGCAGCATCAAGGTCCATGGTCGAAAATGCAGCAGGGCAAGGCCGATAAAGATGGCAATCCGCGCATCAAAACACAAAAAGCGTGCAGGCCGCTGCGTGTCGCGCCAGTAATTTCGTTCGCCAAACATCACCATTTTGTTTCATCTCTGGCTTGGTCGTGCCAGGGTGCCGCATAGTGTTCCGCGGCTTCCTGCGTGATCAACCCTGCCTCCAGGAGTTGGCGCGCTGATTGCTGAAAGCTCCGTGAGTCACAATGCGACCCGAACTGACTGATTCGTCCTTGCATGCAGTCGCGTATGCGGAGCGGCCATTTCCGACTGGGAATTGGAAGCAGTGTTTCGCGTACGCCGCTGTCAAAAGACATCCATTCTCGCAATGCTGTTTGGCCCTTTCCAGAACGGAGAGGGAGAAGTTTCTGAACCATGATAAATCGCAAACTGGTGGCCAGATCAATTGCACGATGACGGCGTTCGGAAACTGTATAAACTGCCAACAGCCGCCGGAGGCATTCATCAACCGACCCTGCATGCGTTGTTGTGTAGACGAGATGACCGGTCAATGCGGCTTCCAGTGAAGCTGAAATCGTTTCCCGGTCACGAGCTTCGCCGACCATGATGATATGTGGTTTACGACGCAGTGCGGATCTCACGCCCGCAGCAAAGTCCGGAAGATGTCGTCCGATTTCCGATTGGCCGATCATTGATGCTGAACATCCCTCGCGGCATGTGGTCATGTAGGTGAATTCAATCGGGGCCTGGATGTCGACTATCTTTACCGGGCGGGTGCTGTTTTGCAGATGATACACGGTGAGTGCCGCCATGGTGGTTGATTTGCCGCTACCGGTCGCACCGGCAAATATCACCAATCCCGAGTCCGGTGTCATGAGCCTGATATCCTTGGATTCGAGTCCCACTTCGCTTGGTTGTGGGGGATCATCCGGGAGTCTGCGCAGGGTGATTTCGATGTCGAATCCGCTGGGGCCATGAATGCCCGTCGCGTTGACACGAAATCTCTGTTTTGGCCGTTCCGAACAGGGAATTTCATAGGAGTAATCGAGTGTCTTTTGTCCCCTGATTTCGGCAGCGCCACTCGCGGCACCATAGGTTTCTTCCAGTATGCTTTCGATCTCGGCCGCGGACCATGCACGGCCTTCAAGCCGATACAGCTTTCCGCAAACTTCGATACGGGGTTGTGCGTTTGACTGCAGCGTCACATCTGAGGCTTTGGCGTATGCAGCGGACTGAATGAATTGACGGAAGAGTGCAGGTGAAATGCGCCCGTCCAGTGACCAACTGCAAGTCGCTGTTCCGGATTGATCATCAAATTGCAGTTGCAGGATTTGAGAAACGGGTAAATCCATCTGGCTTACAGATGAATTGTCAGATCCTAAGTCATTGAACATAAGGGTCGAATCCTTATTCGTTGCCAGCCGGAGGTCTTTGGGGTCGACGTCCTGCAATCGCATCAACCAGCCGGCACCCCTGGTCGTTCATCCGGCAGACCGATCGGTGAGGCGTGAATTGTGCAACCTGTCGATTGTATGGGTGCACCAGTTGCCAAGAAGAGGATAGCACTGTGCGCCAGCATCGCGGATTCGGCATCATTCAGCGACAATCTTCCATTGGAGCGGGTTCCGGAGAAAGTCAGACCGTTCGATAATCCTTGTAGTCCGATCGCCGATACGCAGTGTTCCCGGCTCACCAGTCACGCCGAATGTCGCAGAGTCGATTTCCGGAGGACGGATCATTCCGTGTGACAAGAGTCTGCGATATTCCAGCATGCCTTCAAAATCCCGCCGCAACCGGCGAATTCTGAGTTCAAGTTCCGCATCGGCCAACCTCTGGCCGGCTATCCACCCCTGTCTGATCCAGGTATCCCGCTGCTTGCGTTCATTCTCTGTGCGCACGGGTCGCAGGCCGTTGTGGTGTGTCGCTGCATTTTCAGTTTCGAACAACAGATAATCACGCCAGGAGGGCGGAGTTGGTGAAAAAGTACCGCTGCGTAGAATCGTATAAATCTCATCAGCGGCAGAGACTGTATTTCGCTCCGGAGTCATTTCGAAAGCATGCCGGGCGTGTACGATCACTGGCGGCAGCAGATATCCGGTGCGTTGCGGAGCCGGCATCGTCACACGGCTAAAATCATAGATTGCTGACAATTCTGTGCTGTACGTCTCGAGCTTGCGGCGAATTTCCCAGCTTCTCCTGGTGAATCCGTGCTGGCTACCAAAACGCATCGCCTCATTGCGCAGAACGCGTGCGCGTGCGTGCGCGGCAACGTGGTGCATCCCACTGTTTGTCGAAATGGCGCTGATTTCATCAAGACTGGCAGGTGCTGTCACGTCTGCCGCCAATTGATCCTGTCCGCCCAGCATGGCCGGCATGACAGCCGGATCATGCTGATCCGCACCGCCGCAGGCCTTGAGCGCAAGGGCAAACACGAGGGCCAAACCGGATTTGCAGAATGTCTTAACTGCTGTATTCAATTGTGATCAAGCGTTCCTTGTTATCGGCCGTGATTTGTGCGTGACCATAAACAGAGTCGTTCAGTGTCGGGATCGCAATGATCGGGTTCTCGAATTCACCGGATACCGATAGCCAAACCGGATTTGCCGGGTGCGGACCGATCACGAGAAACCGATAGTCAGCAAAATCTGCCAAACCTTTGACCAGGGGTTCAACGGGTCCATTCCAGTTGATCTTGATGGGCCCAGCCGATGATTGAATTTCATGCGAATCCCCATCATCGACAGCTGGTGTGGCGGGAAAATCCACCCTTCGTTTTTCGATCTCGGCCACAGTCTGGCTGGCGCGCGCCGTGGCTGCCATTGCCGCGGCGAGGATGGCGTCGATCTCGGAATCAGGATCTTCGTTGACATCTCGTGACGCCGTGCACGCTGATACTATCAGGATCACCATGACCATAAGCCGTCTTATGCCGCTGAATTGAGAAATTCTCACCGGTATCTCCCGACAATGAATCTGGTTCAGGAGATTAGCGGGCACAACAGAAATTTGGTGTGGCAAGAAAGGATACGTCTCTGAAATCCTGTGAAGAAATGCGACCCCTTCGATCCGCGACAAGACGCAATCGAGGACGCTGGGTGCATCATGCCATGGGAAAAGCGCGATAGGCTCCCGCCTTTGACGGAAGCACAGAAGAGCGACTTCAAGCGTCTGGGCGACACTGCCCGGTGATGGGGTCGATACAGGCAACATCCCCGAACTGACCGACGCAACAGCTCACGGTCCGCCGCCGACCACGCGGCTGGGCCTTCTGCGACGGCAGCCGACCGTCCTGGTTGATCCGATCACCCGTCGCCGTGCTGAAACCCGCCTTGGCCGCAGCACTTTCCGTTGTGTGTGTATTTCGATAACTCATGAAAAGCCTCGTTTGTGTGTCAGTCATATGGCGCCCGGGCCTGCGGCTCTCCCTATTGGAATGAAGGATGGCAGCTTTGCGCCCGAACGGTCACAGACATCAAACGGGGCGTCTTACGGAATTTTTCTGCCCCTCTCCCCGCGGGGAGAGGGGCAGCATCCGCCGCTCCCCAGGATTCTCACCCTGTTTGTCGCCAATTCTCAGGTTGATTGACGCGCCACATCCCAGGGCCCCGCAGAGCGGCCGCCGGTTGAACCTCAGCTGCCGCAACAGAGCCGGCAGATCCAGCTGCTCAAGGGCCGCCCATGCAGCATGTTCGACACCCACCGCGACAGGGTCACTGTCCACCGCCGATGCGAGATCCACCTCCGCCCAGACGCCCTCACCGGCCGCCGGTGAGGCCCCCTGTTTGCGCAGCAGCTGGGTGGCGATCCGCCGGGATCCGTCCGGCGTGGTGCCGGTCTGTGTGGCCCGCATGAACAGGACCCCCACTCCAAGATGGGTCAGGAGGGGGCCGCAAGGGGACAGGGAAAGACAATGACACGACAATCGGAAATCCACAAAAAGTTTCCAACCGGTGTTGAGTCGGCAATCCAGCAATCACCGAAAAATCACCGTTTCGAACGAAAAAATGTTAAAGGTGGGTTAAACGTCTAGGCTTGAATGCCTTCCCTTTTATAGCTAGATATCTAGCTAACGATAAGCAGGGAGAATCCGATGCAGGTCAATGTTCATACTGCAAAAACAACGCTGTCAGATTTGATCTTACGTGCAGAAGCCGGTGAAGAGGTAGTGATCGCGCGACGTGGAAAGCCGGCCGTGCGCTTGGTTCCTGTCACAAGCCGCGGAAAACGGCACTTCGGTCGGTTCGAAGATCTGGAAGCAAAGGGGGATGTTTTGAAATCGTTAGGGTCGGATGAACTTCGTTATTGGGAAGGCGGATGACGGGTCTTCTGCTTGATACACATGCATTGATCTGGTTTGCCTTAGGCGATACCAAGCACATGCCAGTCGCAACAGTGGATCTGATTGCAAACCCGTCTCGTGATGTGTATGTGAGCTCCGCGTCGATTTGGGAAATCGCGACCAAATCGCGTTTGGGCAAACTGCTTGGCGTCGACGATATCGTAAAACGGCCAAACTATTATATATCGGAGCTGTCCATGATGACGCTACCGATTTCAGTTAAACACGCAAGTAAGGCAGGTTCCTTTGATAATCCGCATCGCGACCCGTTTGATCGGATGCTGGCGGCACAGAGTCTGATCGAAAATTTGGGATTGGTCAGCGTGGATGATGCCTTTGACGTCTTTGATGTTCAGAGAATTTGGCCGATTTAGCGCCGCCGCTCAGAAACTCAGATATGTTTGATCAGGGACACCCTATCAGCGTGATATCCTGCACTCATCTATGGTCGACCCGAAACAGGCCTTTTCAGCCGTGAAGTTCAGATCAGGGTCTGTTCTCAGCGAAACTCCATCGGTCAGGCTCGCCCGCCGCCGGAACACGCGCAACCATGACATGACTCGCAGCGATGATTCTCAAACTGATCCCGCCTCGAACGTCAGGTGGACTCTCACCGTGCGGGTTCGGTCGGCGGCGGCGGTGAAAGCCGCGTTGGCATCCTCCAGAGGGTAGCGCAGGGACATGATCGGAGAGACATTAATCCGTCCTGAGATGATCGCCCCGACGGCTTCGGCGAACTCGTCGTGAAAGCGGTATGAGCCCTGGACACGGATTTCCTTGGCGACCAAGGCGTTGATGGGAACCGGTGTATCACCGGCGACACCGACCTGGATCAGGACACCGCGCGGACGCAGCATTGCAATGGCACTGCGGATTGCTGAGGCTGCAGCTGAGCATTCAAAGGCAAGGTGGAAATAACCTTTATCCTTTGCGTAGACGTCCATCTTCGCCGCATCACGGCAAATATTGATCACCCGGGAGGCCCCCATTTTCATCGCAGTGGCCAGCGGTTCGTCATGGAGGTCGGTGATGACGATCTCCGCCGCCCCGGCGGCCGCGGCGGCGGCCACGCAAAGACTGCCGATCGCGCCAGCCCCGGTAATCAGGACCCGCTTGCCATGGACGCCGCCGGATATTTTCATCGCATGCAGGCAGACCGCGAGCGGTTCGGAGCAGGCGGCAGCGACCATGTTTACGTCTTCGGGAAGGGGGAGGCACTGAGCGGCATCAATGACCGCTTTGTCGCGGAACAGGCCCTGGTCATGGGGCAATCGCGCTGCCGATCCATTGAAGCGCATGCTCAGGCAATGCATTTTCATTTTCTTGGTGCAAAAAGAACAGGTTCCGCACGGCCTGCTGGGATTGATCGCGACCTGGGTCCCCGGGGCCAACCCCTCAACTCCCTTGCCAAGAGCGAGTACCTGACCGGATACCTCATGCCCGAGAATGATCGGCTCCCGTACCCGGACCGCGCCGATTCCACCCTCATTCACATAATGCAGATCGGAACCACAGATGCCGCCGGCATGAACGGCGACCAGGACTTGACCGGCGCCGGGTTGGATGACGTCGACGGTTTCAATCCGCAGATCATTTTGTCCGTGCAGGCGGCAGACGCGGGATTTCATGGGCTTGTCCGGTTCAGCGAATCACGAGATTTGGCAGCCAAGTGGCCAGTGGTGGAAAGTAAGAGACCGCGAGAAGCACCAGAATATTGGTCAAGAGAAAAGGCAGAATGGCACGGACGACAGGTCCCAATGGTAACTGTGCGATGTTGGAACAGACGAAAAGACAGACACCAACAGGTGGGGTCGTCAGTCCGACCATGAGATTGAGGACTGCAAAGGTGGCGAAATGCAGGGGGTCAATCCCGACGGCTTCGGCCAGCGAGAGCAGCGGTACGAAAAGAATGATGAGTGCGGCGATCGTCTCCATGAACATTCCGACAAACAGCAGGAGCAGGTTGATCAGCAAAATGACCAGAAACTTGTTCTCTGTGAAGGAGAGGACACTGGAGGCAATGGTTTGCGGAATGCGCTCGGAGACCAGGATCCAGCCGAACACATTGGCGAACCCCACCAGCGCCAGAATACCGGCGGCGGACACCGCACTGTCTGTCACGATGCGCGGGACCGCGCGGAGTGGCAATTCCCGGTAAATAAAAGCGCCGACGATGAATGCGTAAACGCTGGCCACCACCGCTGTTTCCGTGGGCGTGGCGAGGCCGGACAACAGACCGTAAATGATCAGAAATGTCATGGCAATGGCCCAGATTGCGCTGCCGAAAGACAGGAGGACTTCCCTGAATCCCTGCCAGGGTTGCCGGGGAAAACCTTTGCGCACGGCTATGATGTAAGCCGTGACCATCATTGCCAGCCCCATCAGAATGCCCGGAACGGCTCCGGCAAGAAACATTCGGCCCACCGATATCCCCGACAGCGCCCCGACGATGATCATCGGAACCGAGGGTGGGATGATCGGACCGACGGTCGAGGAGGCGGCGGTCACGGCAGCGGAAAAATCGGCAGGGTAGCCCGCTTTCTTCATCCCGGGGATGAGAACCCCACCAAGCGATGCGGCGTCAGCTACCGCAGTGCCGGTGATGCCGCCGAAGAGCATCGAAGCGGCGATATTCGTCAACCCGAGACCGCCTCGAATCCAGCCGACAATGGAATTGGCAAAACGGATGATTCGTTCGGTGATGCCACCCCGGTTCATCAGATTGCCGGCCAGAATAAAACCCGGAATGGACAAAAGGACGAAGACATCCATGCCAGCATACATTTTCTGGGGCATGACCACGTTCGGCACGCCTGAATATGCCAGATAAGCAAGCGAAGACAGACCGAGCGTGATGGCCACGGGAATGCCGACGGCGAGACCACAAATGAAAACAGTGAAAAGGATTGCAACGTCCATCGCCTCAGGCCTCGTCTCTTTTGGTTGGCCTGCCGTCTTCGGCTCCGCTGAGCATGCCGTAGATGCGGATCATTCCTGACACGGCGAGGCCGGCGAGCATCAGCCAGACTGAAAAATGGATGAAATCCATGCGTAAGTCGAGCGCCGGCGAGGTTTGCATCTTGCCGATCCCGGTATAAGTCCAGGCGAAAGGAAGGAGGTAGACGGCGAGGCCTGCAGTGGCGACCGCAGCGAGTAGCCGTGTCAACCATGGCAGCGGTCCGGGCAATGCTTCGCTGATCACGTCCACATTGACGAGATCCCCGGTCCTGAATGCGATGCCGACGCCGAATGCGATCATATAGAGAAGGGCGTAGCGCGTGAGTTCTTCCGTCCAGACCAGAGACAGGCCAGCGGACCGTCCGACCACCTGCAACAGAACCGCGGATATCAGAACCAAGAAAGCCAGACCGACGCCAATACGGGCCAGCGAGAACGTCATCCGAAACATAAGGTTGAGCATTCTCGGCAGACTTTCCGACGGCGTGTTATTGCCGGAAGAATATCTCATGCACCGACAATTCTGGCAGACAACCGCGGAAACCTCAATGCCATGTCAGCCACTTCGGCTGAATCCCGACCGTCATGCGACGGAGCGATCCCGACTCCTTGGCCATCTGCCTCGTTATCCCCGCGTTCTGTATCGCGCCGCCGTCGGGTTGCCGATGACATCCAGGTATTTTCTCGGCGCCGCTCAGAAAGAGCGGCGCCAGCCAGGAGAAACTCACTCGACGAACAAGTCTTCAACGATCGGCTTGATTTCATCATTGACATTCGCCAGCACAGCGTCCTTGGCGGCGGCCTGGAACGCAGCTGCATCGACATCGACGAATGTCATGCCTTTACTTTCAAGGAATGCACGGTCTTCAGCGAGACTGGCTTCGAAAAGCTCACGCTCGTAGGCCTGAGCGCGGGCACCGGCTGTCATGACGGCGGCGCGGTCATCTTCCGAGAGCTTGTTCCATGTCGATTCAGCAATGGTCAGATAAATCCATGATCGGACGTGACTGGTCAGGTTGACATGGCTTTGCACCTCATAAAAACTTGCTGAGCGGATCAAGGCGAGGGGGTTTTCCTGGGCTTCGATCGTGCCGTTCTGAAGTGATGTAAAGACCTCTGAGAACGCCATCGGACCGGGATTGGCACCGAGTGCCGCCCAGACATCGACGAAGAGCGGGACGTTGGGGACTCGCATCTTGAGCCCATCCAGATCAGCAGGAGACGTGATCGGACGATTCGACGTCAGGTTGCGGGCACCGCGGGCGAAATAAGCGACAGGGCGGATCTGGGCTTTCTCAATAATCTGGGCCTTGATCTCTTCGCCAACCGGGCCCGAGGCGAAGGCGTCCATGTCTTCGATCACCTTGAATGCGTATGGGACCGCCAGCAGAGCGGCTTTCGGTGCCCAGTTCTGCAGCGATTCGCCGGTGATCGTCATATCGACGGTGCCCAGCTGCATCCCGTTGATCAGGTCGATTTCCTTGCCCAGAGACTCGTTGGGAAAAACCTCGACCGTGATCCGGCCATCCGTTAGAGACGCCAGTTCTTCGCCGAACTTGAGCGAAGCCTTGTGCCATGAGTTGTCTTCATTGGCGAGGTGGCCAAGTTTCAGTGTCATGTTTTGCGCGGCAAGGGGAGCGGCCAGCACGGCTACGACCGTCGCGGCGAGCGCAGCAAGTCTAAGATTGAATTTCATGGTTTAAATCTCCTTAAATTGGGGCTTTGGCCGGAGGAGGCAGATCCTCGCCCGGCAGGTTGAAAAACCGGCTTTCGGTTTCGATGATTTGCGGGAGATCCTTGAGGACCTCCCGCAGATGAAGGCGTATCGCTGAATTGGCTCCGGCGATATCGCCTGCTTCTATCTTGCTGACCACCTTGCGGTGCTGCTCGATCAGCATGTCGATTCGGAATTCGGTCTGCGATAAATAACGGACGCGATCCATCTGGGCCTTCAGACCTTCGATTTGCCGCCACACGCCGGATTTACTCGCTGCGTCTGCCAAAGTCCGGTGAAATGCATCGTCGAGGCGTATAAATCCACGCGAATCCTTGCCCTTGAGCGATTGCTGTGCCTCTATCTGGCGGCGGAGCTCCGCAATCAATGTCGTGTCAGGGTTGACGGCAAGAATCTTGACAATGTCAGCTTCGATCGACTCGCGCACGAATCGCGCGTCCATAACGGCATGATAGCCGATTCGAGAGACGATCGTGCCTCTTTGCGGGAGAACTTCAAGAAGACCTTGGTCAGAAAGCTTGATGAAGGCGTCGCGCACAGGCTGGCGACTGACGCCGTAGTGACGCGCGATTTCTGATTCTGAAGTCCGGTCTCCCGGATTGAGATCGCACTGAATGATTCGCTCGCGCATGATGCGGGTAATTTGCGGTGCGATCGCCGCAGACGGGTCAAGTTGCCAGTCACGTTCGCTGATGGTGGGTGATTCGGACTTGGACATACGCCCTATTACCATACTTCCATACTAGTCAGCAAATTAAATTTACGCTATTCATTTTCCTGAGGGTTCATCATATTCAACACGGTCGCGAGTCAGGAGGCGTATATGGAACAGACTTGGCGATGGTTTGGACCGCAAGATCGCGTGAGCATCTCAGACATTGCGCAGGCCGGGGCGACAGGAGTTGTGAGCGCGCTGCATCACATCCCGGCAGGTGAGGTTTGGCCTGTGGAGGACATCTCGCGCCGCCAGAGTGAGATTGCGAGGATGCAAAATGGATCCCTTTCGAATCTCTCATGGACTGTGGTTGAGAGTCTCCCGGTGAGCGAAGACATCAAAAAGCAGAAGGGTGACTGGCGTCAACATATTGCCAACTACACAGCCAGTCTGAAAAATCTTGCCGAGGCAGGAATCGAGACGGTCTGTTACAACTTCATGCCGATCCTCGACTGGACACGCACCGACCTCGCCTGGATTCTCCCGAATGGTGCGACCTGCATGCGCTTTGATCTCTGTGACTTTGCGGCTTTTGATTTGCATATCCTGAAAAGACCCGGCGCCGAAGGGGACTATGATGCTTCGCTGAGAGGCACCGCAGAACAGCGTTTCGTCGCGATGACCGATCATGATGTCGTCAAGTTGACGAGCAACATAATCTGCGGGCTTCCCGGTGCGGCAGAGACATTCAGCCTCGAGGATGTGCGCGTTCATCTCGCCGAATATGCCGAGATGGATGCACAGACACTGCGCCGACATCTCATCGAATTTCTCTCGAATGTCGCACCGGCAGCTCAAGAATTCGGCATCAGGTTGGGTTGCCATCCTGACGACCCGCCTTTTCCGCTTCTCGGCCTACCGCGTATCATGTCGACAGAGGCAGATTACAGGGCCGTGGCCGCGGCCGTCGATATCCCGGCGAACGGATTCACGTTTTGCTCAGGCGCACTCGGCGCACGACCTGACAATGACTTGCCGGGCATGATGACGCGGCTCGGAGGGCGCGTCCATGCGCTCCATTTGCGGAATGTGAAAAGGGAGACGAAGGACACGCGCGGCTCTTTCTATGAAGCTGAACATCTCAGCGGCGACACCGATATGGTCGAGCTGGTCGCGACTATCCTCAGGGAAGAGGCGCGTCGCAAAGAAGAAGGCCGCGATGACTGGTCGATCCCGTTCAGACCCGACCATGGACAGGATATTCTTGATGATCTTGGTCGCAAGGCGCAACCCGGTTATCCTGCCATCGGACGGCTGAAAGGACTCGCTGAGTTGCGTGGTGTGATCACAGCTCTTGAGTCCCGTGCCTTCACGAAGTGACCGACCGACTCGGGCTATCGGCGGAACTGGCCTTGGATGTCAGGCTTCCGGGCTATCAGCGGGACAATCATGGTGTCGGCATTGTGCATTTCGGCATTGGGGCGTTTCATAAAGCGCATCAGGCTGTCTACACGGATGACGCTCTGGCGGCGTCAGGCGGCGACTGGCGGATTACGGGTGTCAGCCTGCGCAGCTCAGCCCCGGCGCAGGAACTGATGCCACAGAGTTGTCTCTATACGGTGATCGAAAGGAATGCAGAGGGCGCATCGGCCCGGGTTATTGGATCGATTGCGGCGGCGCTTTGCCTGAGGACAGATCGTTGGCCAGTGCTCGAGACATTGTGTGCACCGGAAACGAAGATCGTCAGCATGACTGTCACCGAGACGGGATACGGTATCGACAGAAACACCGGCGGTGTGGATCCGTCCTGTCCCGTCATCGCCGCTGATCTGGCTGACCCGTCCAGTCCGTGCGGTGTTGCCGGACTCCTTGTTTGGGCCCTCGGACGGCGGCGGGCCGCGGGAACTCCACCGTTTACCATTCTCAGCTGCGACAATTTGCCGCAAAACGGCACCTTGACACGATCGCTTCTGATCGACTTCGCCCGCATAGCCACGCCTGATCTCGTCGAACATATCGCTACAGATGTCGCTTTTCCATCGACCATGGTCGACAGGATCACGCCGGCGCGGACCGACGCGACGCTCAAGCTGGCTGAGCAGTTGATCGGTCAAGCTGATGCCGCGGCAATCGAATGTGAAACTTTTCGTCAATGGGTGATTGAAGACCATTTTCCCGCGGAGCGGCCTTGCTGGGAAGCCGGCGGTGCCCTTTTCACTGACGATGTGCGTCCCTATGAGGAGATGAAGCTTCGGATGTTGAACGGAACCCATTCGATGATCGCCTATGCGGGTTTTCTCGCCGGATATCGAACGGTCCGTGAGGCGATGGAGGATCACGATTTATCCGCGCTTGCGGCCCGCCACCTCGCGGCTGCGGCGGCGACGCTCGGTCCCGTGCCGTCGGTGAATTTGGACGAATACGCCGCTGACCTCATGGTTCGCTTCGCGAACCCTCATTTGGCCCACGAGACCAGTCAGATCGCGATGGACGGGTCGCAGAAAATGCCTCAGCGGCTGTTCGCACCGGCGCTCGACGCCATCGCGCGCGGGCAATGTTGCCAGCCCTTCGCATTCGCTGCAGCCGCCTGGATCCGTTATATGAGAGGATGTTTTGACGATGGACAGCCCTACGACATCCGTGACCCCAGATCCGGGGAGCTAGCCATTCTCATGCGCGGGCAGGCTTCAGCTGATGATCTGATCGGACGCATCAGGAGCGTCAATGGACTGGTTCCGCCGGAACTGGCCGCCAATGACAAATGGAATGACGCGGTGCGGACTGAGCTGTCACATATGCTGACATCGGGAATGCGCGCTTCGATCCAACGGGCCGCATCGCACGCCGCCTGATGCGGGTCCTCCCGAAACAGGCGCGCCAGATCCTCCACGAGACCCGTGTCCGGCAACTGCGCAGCGATCGTCTGCAGGGTGTCTGCGATCCGCTGTCGTGCCTGCGCTATGTCCGTATCGGTCTTGGCAACCAGAGGTGTCAGAGTGTCAATGAGTCATCTGCGTGTTCCGTCTCATAGGTCTCCATGATGGAGAGTTTTTATCGCGGAACACTCACCAATTCCCGGCCACTATGGCCAGCAATTCCATCCCGATCGGGTCAAATTCCGCGATTTTTCCAAAAATTCTGCCACATCACCAAAACACACACCATCAGGATTCAGAAAACCGTGCGTTTTCAACGGGTTGAAAATTCACGAGTCCGTTATACGAGACCCACTCTCCGCAAAAGCGCCGTTGGCCCGCGTCGCGGTTTTCGAACGCCCCCGCCCCTCAAGAAATCGTGATCAATGGTTGTACGGGGTCGCATGTACATAATTCCCCTTTTTTGGGATTGGGGGTCGACAGGAAATCTCCCAGCAGGATGTTGAACAATCGCGCGTGCGCGTCTGTCCGGAACACTATGTTGCTCCAATCAGGCGACCACTCTACTGCGACCATGGTGTGATTGAGCATGTCGTCCATAAGATGACACAAAGCGTTCAAGGTGATGGTTTTCCATTCGAGCTTGTTCAATCGAGAAGTCCTGTCTGATGCGCGAGCTCGATAGATCGGATGACTTCACCTGCTATGCCGACCTCATCAGCGATGGACGGCCAATTGGATACGGCGGTTTCAACTTGGGAGATAAGCGTGCGCTTTGGTCGGTTTCACGCCAGCGATCTCCGCGAACTCGAGCAAGTCCCTTTGAGTGAAGTTGTCACGTTTACCGTTCAAGCTCATCTGGTGGCGGTTCGTCCAAGCACCAGAGGGATTGAAGGAGGAGGTCACGTCGTAGGCAGGTGACAAGACCCAATCGCCGGAACGGTCCATATAACGCCAAAGAAACCGCGCCATTAAGTGCTGAAAGTCACACATTTGTGACAAACGACTCGCGCGGCGGCCAGTGGGTTTTTCCGTTCCCGCCCCGCGCTTCAAAGGCAGCGCAGGGCCTCGACCGTGCTCGCCGAATGGAGATTAACGATGACGAAGATCACCGTCTGTTCCTTAAGTTGTCCATATATGCAGCTTCGGGCCGTTTGAGCCGGATATGTGCGCGCATCCAGGCCATCTAGCGTTCCAGCGTAACCGATCCAGTTTTCCCCTGATAAGTCATTACCGTATGAGAGAGAAAAGTACGTCCCAGAAGCGCGCTATGGGGCTGTCCGCCTGCGTGAAGATGGACTCCGCAGAACCTTCCGTATATGGTGAAATTTAGGGCAGGGACATGAATTTGGCCCAGATGGACATTCACCATGGCCTGTCCGTGCACCCCCGAAACGGGACTTTCGTCAACGACGGGCATGCCCAGCGCGACGGCGACCTGAGAATCGATGCAACTCTCCCCCGCTCCCGTGTCGATCAAGGCATGGTATTCTTGTGGCGACAACAAGTTGGGAGCGCCGTCGCTTTTCGCCCGATAACCGGGATCGAAGCCGATCCGGACCTTCAGGGTCGGCCCGAACTGTTCCAGATGTATGGCCTGATTGGGAAATCCGCACTCAACCCGGAGCATGGCAGGTCGCCGGAGGGTAGAGCACGGAGGCGGGAAGGGTGACGGGTGCGGCTCCTACCTCGCGAATGAGATAGGGACCCGACCCAAACTGCTCAACGGCGGCTTCCGCGGCCAGTTCAAACGAGTCGTAAACTTCAACGAGCTTCCCGCCATGAACGACCACCCATTTCCCTAAGTGATTGATCTCAAGATCGCGTCGCATGCTCTCGTAGGCGGAGATTTCCTCGGTCAGGGATGACATGGGCTTGTTTCCTCCATTGTTTTTCAGAAGCCCCGTAAGGGCCGTTCACGGCCAAGCCGCCACGGCTTGGCAGACAAGGATAGGGGCACTCCTAGGCGATCTTCAGATTCAGTTGTGAGTGTCTGGCGCGCCGCCCATGCCGTAAGGATAGGCACGGAGTCCAGGCCTGTCAAGAAAGACCGTCTAGGTGTAGCGGCCTGCAATCATCCGGGCTTAAACCTGCAATCATCGGCTGATTTGAAACCACAATCCTTGCAATTGAGGGCTCCAGGGTCAGGATATCGTTTGGGCCCCTCGACTGCCCGGGTCAGATCGGCAGGCCGCCCTGCCGCAAGAGATCTGTCAATTGGATCGATCCCAACGTAGATACCATGATCCTTTCTGGGGCCGGTTTCGGCGGAGTCCTGCGCTAAAACCGTCCACTTGACCCCGGCACGGCCACGGACATCGGTGACCTCCGTTCCATGGCCGTGCCCAGAGTATGAAAGGAGAACACCATTCCACAGACCATCAACGATGTCACCCCGTTCGGGACACCGCTGTCGGCGGGGATCCGCTGGGAGATTGCCTGTCTGCGGGACCAGCGGGCCGTCATTGTCAAGCAATTGGCCGCTATCGAGGACGCCAAGGCTGAACGGGTGGCCGTCCCCTGGGCCAGCGGCACCATCGACCACGACCAGGGAATCAGTAAGGCTGGCAACCCGATGATCCCCCGGACACACTCTGCACGTCCACCAGGATGGAGAATCACCATGGACTGACCCAAGACTTGACAGACAGGGCTTCATAAGAGGTACGTAAAGTCCCACAGGATGTGTAGGTTTGTCCAGCCTGGATTGGACCGACCGCGATTGTGGGCCTCCCAGCAACGTCGTGTCAGCGTGTCCTTGGTTTTCGGGGGAGAATGCCGGGGGTGGCGCGCAGTTTGTCGTCGGAGAAATCGTATTCGCCCAGCATGTTGACATGTTCCCAGGGCATGGAGATCGCTGTTTCATGGTCTGGGTCAGGGCTTGCCGGGCGGCGGACTCTCACTCCTTATGTCATCGTTCCTGTCGCTGTCTCACCCTACACAAGAGTCATTGCGAGCAGGGTCTCGAGTTCGTGACTGACCGCCCAAGCCTCCCCCACCTCCGTCGTCTGGACCGTCCATGTCCGCCCCTGTCCCGGTTTTCCCCAAGAATTGGCAAAAAAACGATCAAAGGGCTCTCAGATTTCACGTATGTGGTGGATATTCTGTCGGCTGAGTCGACACACGGATGGATCAGACGATGACTTCCCTGGTGATCAAGACGGCAACGACTCCGGACCCGGAATCGTTTCGTTGCCCACCATTGGCCGATTGCATCACCTATCGGCTCAATGCCATTTTCGCAGCCACCGAATATCGCTGCGTATTGTTGGGAATTGAGCCCTCAGTCGAAGAACTCATGTTGCAATTGCGCATTCGTGTGCTGCAACTCAACGACAATTCCGGAAATGCTCAGATTCAGTCCATGCGCAAATGCCTTGGAAATCTGCTGGAGGCACACAAGACTGCACTGGAGAGTGGAGTCTGGCTGTCCGTTGATCGAATTGCGCCGCCCGGCATCGATATTCCGGATTGGATGCGTGATAACTGGCACGCCATTGAAAAGGCAGTGGCACTCTGCAGAAGCGAGTCGCTCGGGCACATGCGCAAGAGAGCAGCACCCGAGTTGATGCGACTCATCGCGGACAGTGTTGCCGCCGGGGAGTTTCACGTGGATGCTGACATTGCCGTGGAACTTGCCGGGATCGGGAAATCATTTTCGGGTTCGAATCTGCGCCGTCGCCCGCAACGGCGATGGAAACCATTTGAACGGGATGATCTTCATCTCCTCCTCAATCAACTGCCGCAATCTCGCTTCGAATTTCCCTTTCTTGCAATCCTTGCGGGTCAATTCAGCGATCCCGGAATTACCCGATTGCTCACCACCGCGTCATGGTTGACCGGGCTGCGTTTCTCAGAAGTCTTCAACTTCAAGTTGGTGCAACCAAAGAGCGAAGCAGACCTGTCATCCTGTCTCGAAAATCCGCTGGCGGCACTCAGGGAAGGTAAGCTACAGAGCCTGTTGTCAGTAGAAACCGGCCATTTGTCGTATCGTGCGATCGGTCACCATGACCGAATAGTGATCATGATCATTGAGACTGCGAAGTCAAAGTTGGCTTCAAAGAAAATTGACAACCGGCAGCGGGCATTGATCTTGCGATTCATCTCCGAGGGCGACCTCGATATTTTGATGAAAGCCTCCTGTCTGCGATTGTTTGATCTCAACAAACGGCAATTGAAGAGCATCGGGCGATCAATGTGCGAACATTTGAACTGTACCTCGATCGACGTATTTCCTGAACGTCCTGCACCGGTCAATCATCACCTGATGCGGCATGCTTTCGCCGATGCTGCCAAGCGATGCATGTCGTTGTCAGATGCAGCAGCTCTGACAGGACATACCGCCAGAACGAGCATTCTTGGATATGGAAAGAGACGCAGACAAGCCAAAACTGGCCTGCGGCCGAATCGCTGGTTACCGCAACCGGACCCCGCGCGTGCTGCGGCAATCGAAGCCGTCTTTCGGGCGAAGCCATGTCCATATGCCGATTCCGCTCCGTCACCGGATGTTCCGGAACCCAGCCCCGATGAGCCTGGATTTCAATAATCACCCTCGCAAAATGCCAAAGGAGTCCCATTGTGAGATTATTCTCGGTGTCCATCGCCGCATTGATCACGGCATGTTTACCTCTCGTGTTAGCGGCGGAAGACAGCGCCTATTTTGATGTTTCCCTTCCCTTCAATCTTGGCGCGGTCATTGTCGAAGAGATGCCTGCACCCGGTCACTCAGTGCAGTCAGCCAGGCTGGATATGGGTATGATATCCGGCTTCGCGACTCGCTTGGCCGTATTGCCGGAGGAAGCCGGGATCGATCGGGTTGGCATCGAAAAACTGTTTCTCGAGATTGTCAGTGATCGGCTTGGCCCAATGAATGGGTTGCGCGTCTATACCGATCGCCTGGGGATTGTTGAGCGATTCCAGCAGGGTATGGCGATCACAACAGATGAATGGGTGGCGGGCAGCCGTATGGGCAGTGCCGCGCATGCGGCAACAGGTTCGATCCCCGGTGGCGGGGCATTTGCCTCGGCGAAACGAATGAGTCTCCAACTTCGCCATAAAGACACATCGGCTCCGTCCACTGGTGATGCCGCAGTGCCGATCGAAGGTATGCGTTTGCATGGGCAAATTCACAAAATTCGACTTGTGCAGGGTGTCGTTGAGGAACTTCTGCCTGAATTGCTGATTGATGGCGCATTGATTGGGGACCTGACCACCGATCTTGGTGTCACACTGGCGATCACTGATCACGCGGTCAAATTGTCCGGTGCGCTTGGGCTTCACCTCGATGGCCAGTCTGCACTGCGTTTATCGGCGCAACTTGAAACGGATTCCCGGGATCCCTTTGTTCAGAGAATCAGTGGCGTGGTGAAGGTTGATCACCCCGATCTGCCGGAAGGGAATGTCATTCCTGATGATCTGCGGACCACTCAGGAACTTGCGGCTGCATTGAGCACAAGACTGGCGATGATTGGAGACGACGTCGTGCTCGCATCGGCCCTGTCGACCGCGTTACGACAATATGCGGCGCAGGCTGAATCATCTGAAGTCCATCTGCATTTGATTGATCCGCAGGATCTGCGGCCGAATGTCACGCTTTCCGACATCGAAAGACTGTCGCAGTTCCTTGCCGAGATCGGGTTTCTACGATCCAGTCAAAGTTTCTGAGACACGTTACGTCTCACTCACCGGGCAAATTGTCACTTGATTATCTTTTTTTGTTCATTTATTGTTCTTTTGTGGCAGATGAATCAGGGTGTGGTTGAATGCGTGTTGTCCGGTTTCAGTCTGACAGGGTTTCAGCCGCAGGATTCAGCTTGCCTCCATGTGGTTTGGGTCCAACTGAATTTGCCGTGCCTGTTTGCCCAGACCGTTTTGTGGCTTGCGAAATCAGCCATCGGCGCATCAACCGGCTTGATCAAGAGTGACCAGGTTTTCAGGTGCAACAGGCACGAGGACGTCTGCATGGCGGTGCGATCCGCCGATTTCCATTTCGTTCAGTGGTCTGTCTGCTCAATCCTGGTTTCGATGTCATTGGCGGCAGTCCGCCTGTCGGCAATGACGATGGGTTCAGTTTACCGAACATTCTGCCAAAAACCAAAAATAGTGAAGGAAACATAGAATGAACCGTGAAGTCAGGTTTTACTGGCGTCAGTGCCCTCCGAAATCCCCAGACCCTCTTTATTTAAGCCTCGCGCAGCGACTGAAGAGTCACTTGAAGCGCAGTTTGCCCCATCGTCCGTGGAGCAAACAATTGCGGGTCAGCATCAGTGTGGACAAGCCTTCAGCTAAGCGTGGTGGCAAACGATTGATCATGTGGGTCATCCTGCCAAGCCCGATCGATGCGTTTTGGGCGGCATCCTTGATGGGTTTGGCACACCGGTCCGTACTGGCAGTGGATTCACGCGTACAACGTATTGCCGTCACTGCACCCAAGGAGAAGCGCACAGGCTATGCGCCGCTGATTTCCTGGCGGTCACTGCATTCTGATCCGCGTGTCCGATCCATTCGTCAATCTGAATTGCAGACTTTGGTACGTCACCTCGTCTGGTGTGCATCGATTATCAATCGCACAGATGAACAGGCTGGCGAGACAGTCGACCTCCTGATGCATTTGTCGAGCAGTCCAGGTCTCCAGTGGGAGGCGATCTGCAGTTTGATTCATCATGCATCGCGACAGGGATTCCTCACATGCTCGGCAAATGAGGCGTTGAATGCATTGACCGGGAAGGAACGGGCGCGGCAGCCTGACTGGACAGACAAGCACGGGATGACTCGCTGGCAGGCGATCAAGACACTTGTCGACTATGGCCTGTTGGCCGACTTTGTCGGCCGTCAGCGTGCATTGCGCCCGACGGGTTCCTCGGCACAATTGGGCGAAATCCAGGAATTTGTTGCGAACGCATGTTGTCTGACAGTGGGCGATCTCTCGGGTAGTGACCGCCATGCGCATATCATGCATGCACGCCATCTGGCAGCAGCGGTCATGCGACGTGCGACCAGTCGAACGTTGATCGAGATTGGACAAACGCTGGGTCAGCGTGATCATGCGACCATAATCAATGGTCTTGAACGAATAGAGAAATGGCGACGCCGTGATCCCATGCATGCCTGGTTGGTTGAAACGCTCGCGCAAATCGCCGACAATATGGGCTTGCTCAAAGTGTCAGCATTGCGCAGGGAGGCAACCGCGCAACTCAGTCAGGAGTATCGTCAGCGGCCGTCACTTTCGGCTGAAAAGGCGGCACATGACACACGCCCTGGGCCCGGATATGGCGAACATCCTCCATCGCAGAACAAGGCTGATCATCTTATCACGCTGGCAACATCTGTCGGGTCGCGCCCCTCATCATCCTATCGAGACAGTCCAACATGACAAAACCCGACGCGGCACCGGTTTATCCGAATTCGGTGCCGCATATGGCGGGTGCAACCAAGACGGGTGGTTCCAAAGCGTCAACAGATGCTGTCGAAAAGCCGTCACGCATTACAGATCCTGCAGACCCGGAAAAATCGCCGGGAAAGAGGCGAGGCCGACCGTTGCGAGGGCAGAGATATATATCAAGACAGAACCGTCCTGGTGGGTCAAATGTGGCGCGGCTTGCGCCGCACCGTTCACGAAAGGCGGCGGACACTGGCAAGACTGCGGACAACTGTTTCTTTTCAGGAGGCGGTTCTTGGTATGGCGCGTCCATCAACCTGACCACGACAGCTCCTGCAGGTTGAAGTTGAGAAGCCGGTACATCTCGTAGTCGTTCGTCCACCGAACATGACAATTGTTACAAACATCCGGGAGCTTGCTGGCACCGAGCCGTTGTGTCCGTTTTGAGACCTCTCGGGTTACAACCACCCGTCCGTCTTCAGCCAGTGCATGAGCCACAAGGAAAGCATCTTTGCCGATTTTCCGTCATTCGCCGTCGTTGAATGCCGGGTCCTGAGCCTGATAGCCATCATCAAGGACCTTCTGCACGAGCGCGGTGTCGAGTTCCTCGTCCAGCAGCAGCGCGGCCTTGACGGCCTTTTCGGTGAGCCAGTCAGGTAAGGTTCCAGTTCCGACGGCAATTTCCCTATGGATTTCGAGCGGAATCTTCACTTCACCACTGTTGCCCTTTTCGATCAGCCAGTCCCAGAATTGGGGGAATCGCTCAAGAGAATAGAAATCAGCATCCGCCCGGATCAGGACATTGGCATCAAGTCGGTACATCACGCCTCTGCACGAGAAACAAACAAGCCACGCTTGACCTCAAACTGTCTGAGCAAGGGCTCCACCGCACTTGGCTTCGATCCCAACAGCGTGGCGGCCTTGGTGTGGGAAAGTGCATTGTTGCGGATATGTCTGTGCACCACCCCCAGCAGTGCGTTTCCAAGAGAAAATTGCTTCACCACTCTTGGATTTGGTCCCCCGCCGGAATCCTGATTCTGCGCCAGATGCGCTCGCCAGCGCCTGTCATATTGCTCTCTCAGAATGTCGTAGGTGGTGTCATCCAGAGCACCGAGGCGGTGGAGGCGGTATGCCACCATCGGCTCACTGACGGACCAGTGGGCAGCAATGGTCTGAATCGCAGAGTAGCAAGCGTCTGTATCGTGGGCAGTCAGAGGTTCCATGCCTTGCAGGAAAAGATTCGCGGGAAGCAAAATCTCACCCACAACATCGTTGCAGAAACGTTCGATACGGGCAGCATCTGTCGTTGGTTTGTCGGTCGAGAGCGAACCGCTGCCCCCCGTCTGTCCAAGAAAAATGTGTACTAACTCATGAATCAAGGTGAAAGCCCGGGCAGAACGCGCATCCTTGGCGTTGATAACAACGAAGGGTGCGACCGGATCGGCAATGGCGAAGCCCCGGAACACGCTGGCTGGGATTGCAGAATGATAAGAGCCGAGATCACCAAGGACCAAAACGAAGATCCCAGCGGTTTCCGCAGCCTTTCTGAGAAGCCGGAAAAGTGCGTTGGCATCTCCTTCCCGTGAAGCAAGGGGATTGAATTCCAGCACGTCGGAGATCATGGCAACGGCATGATCAACGCCCTGTGCCCGGGTGATCGAGTCCACAAAGTCCAGAGGCTCAAGGTTATCCTCGTCGGTCAGGATGTCACGAACCATCTCCTGTCGAACCCGAACGTCGCGGAGGAGTGCGTCGAGCCGAGCATTGTGCCGAACATCGCGAGTGCCTGAGGAACACCGGAAGTCGATCCCGTGGGGACCTGTTTGGGGTGGTTCTGCCATATAGAAGGTCAACAATGGACGCCTGTAGACCTTGGCCATGCTGTTGAGCTGGTTTCGGGTCGGGAATTTCTCACCGCTTTCCAGTGCCGCCAGTTTCTCGGTCGCAGTCCTTCGGGCGCTGGTCGTGAAATGAAGTTTGGCCGCGGCCTCTTCCGCGCTGAGGCCGGCGGTCTTGCAGGCCCATACAAGGATATCAGGGTTCACATTGATGGTCATGATCAGTTGGAGACATGGCTCACGCAAATGGGTTAGAGATTCAAAGCCTTTTCAGAAGGTGTGCGCAGCAATGCCTTGCTGGCTGACGGTATCACTCCGCCTCCACCGTCATGACGTGGCCAGGATCACGAGCCACCCGCCCGTTAACATCGCCCAGTGTTGCGGCGCGCCTAACTCTCAGCAGAGCGTTTGATGCGCCGGCGGTTGCGGTCAATGCCGATGCTGTGCTGCGCCGGCAATCAAGGACGGATTACATCGCGGCCGCCGGGCCTTATGAAACGCATTGATTTTTTTGCTGAAGTGATATGAGCCGCGAAGCGGTTTCCTTCAGTTGCCGGAGACGCCGAGAGTTGTGCGCAAGGCACCAGTGATTGTGGAAGTGATCTTTGGCGCAGCGGGGACGAGTTTGGCCACGATGACGCGTGATGCGCGACAGGCGCGGTTGCGCGTTCCCGTCGTGCCGAAAAAGGGGCGTGCCGGATACGCTTTCTGCCCAGCCGTATAGACTGTGCTTCTTGGATTGACCGGCTCCCAACGTTGGACTCCATTGACACGACCTGTCCAGCTACCGCGTACAGCGAAGTCCGCTTGCTGGTCACCGTTGGAGTCAATGTAGGCAATTGCCCCGGACCCCGTGAACTGTATCTCATCGTGCCAGACCCAGAGAGTGTCGTTATTGGTGATCTGGAATTGCAGGGCCAGTTTGCAATATGCAAATGCCGTGCCATCGCTGAGCGCTGTCCTGGTCTCTGCATGGGAAAAGGCATAACGTGCGTCGCGCGATGCCGTCACTCTTCCCGAGGTGTTGCTGCCAAAGCTGCTGAAGCGTGGCCGCGACGTCGATTCCACGATAAACGCCTCTGATCCGGAAGAGCCGTTTTCAGAGTTGCAGTGAATCAATCCATCATCACTATGGTAACGACAGAGTTTTCGGTCAGTCGTCGTTCCGATGATTGAACTCGAAGCCCGTTTGGAAATGGACAAGCCGGGGGATAAATCCGTAGAATCTCCACCGATTGCGGAGCCAGGCAGAAATATTGCCAGTAGGACTGAAACCAGGAATGGCCTGGTCGGTCGGATCGTTGGGTTGTTCGATTGCAGCATAGACATGCTCAAGCTGTGATTGGGGAGGATTTATTGTCAAAGCTGCATGTGAAATTAACGAGTGACTTTTTCGAGATGAGGCAGGGCCGGACCATGGATTTTCACCGATCGAGTTTGCGGGAATGCAGCGGGTGACAGGAAGCCTCATGCTGCGTTATTCACATCATTGGACTTCACACTGATATCGGAAGAATTCGAGAGCCATTGAACTGGAAAACATGACGGGCCTCTTGCAGCAGACGTATCAGGATCGAATTGCAGCCGGCGATCTCGAGGACGATTCTGGCCAGCGTGCGGCTCTGGCAGCTCTGACGGATTTGGAGGCAAAGCTTGAAGAACCCGCCGGGCGCGGCGGGTTCTTTGGATTCAGGAAAGCCCCCCAGAGGATTCCCAACATTTATTTGTGGGGAGGGGTCGGACGGGGAAAGTCCATGCTCATGGACATGTTCTTTGACTCCAGTGAAGCCAAAAACAAGATGCGCAGCCACTTTCTTGAATTCATGCAGGACGTTCATGCAGAGATGAATGTTGCGCGCAAACAGGGTGTGAGTGATGCCATCCTGCCGGTTGCGGCGGCGATTTCTGAGAAGGCCCGGCTGTTGTGCCTCGATGAATGTCAGATCGATGACATTGCAGATGCGATGATTGTTGGAAGATTGTTCGAGACGATCATTGCCCGTGGGACTGTTGTCGTGACGACATCCAACCGTCCGCCTCAGGATCTCTATAGAGACGGCATCAATCGACACCTGTTTTTGCCCTTCATTGAATTGATTAGGGAGAAGTTTGACATTCACGAGATTGGTTCAGGCACCGACCACCGGCAGAACCGATTGGCCGGAGAGATCAAGTATTTCGTTCCTCCCGCCGGTGAAAATGCGCTCAGAATTGATGAGATTTGGCAGGGGTTATTGTCGGGCGGCGTCTCGCACAGTCATACCCTGACGGTCAATAACAGGAAGGTTATCCTCAATCACTACTGCAATGGCGTGGCGCGGGCGGCGTTTTGGGATCTTTGTGGGCAGCCCTATGGACCTGCGGATTTTCTGGCGATCTCTCATGCCGTCCGCGTATTGCTTCTGGAAAATATCCCGCTTCTTTCGCGCTCAAACTACAATGAGGCCCGGCGTTTTGTGATGCTCATTGATGCACTCTATGAGCGGCGTGTGCAGTTGATTGCCTCTGCGGCCGCACAGCCGGAGAAGCTCTATGTGGAAGGTGTCGGATCCTTTGAGTTTGAGCGCACCGCATCGCGCCTGTACGAGATGCAAAGCTGTGGCTGGGGGTTTGAACAGGAGATTGTTGACCCGGCGTCTTCGCCATAAGCAGGGTCAGTTCAACCTCAAGAGGCGGCCTGGTCGTATCGACTCAATCGGGACATTCCCTGATCAGCACCCGGCCTGCGTTATCGCTTTGAAACAGCATATATACCTGAGACTTTACAACTTCCGGTAAATGTCACGCCGATGGGCAACACGCAGGACAATAATCCGTGACGCTTGATCTTCGATGGTGACCACAATTCGGTAATCGCCATTGCGATATCTCCAGAAGTTTCGATGCTTGTTATTGCGGAGGGCTTTTCCATTCATGCGCGGATTATCCGTTTGCGATACACGGTCACTTAGGTAAGCAAGAATCTGCCGGGAGGTCTGAGGGTCAAGTTTGCTGATCTCCCGCCTTGCCCCCTGGGATCCAGTTCAACCTTCCATGCCATACTGCTTCAGGACATCCTCAAGAGGAATGGCTTGCGTGTTTCCCGAACGAATGTCGCGCAGACGACTCTCGGCAAGAGCCAGATCCTCAAGATCTTCCAGATACGAAAGGAGGGCTTCATGTGTATGGAAGGCTTTGGTTTTTCCGGTAGCCTCTGCCAGACAAGACAAGCGTTCCTCCAGCTCAGCGGGAAGTTGAAAAGGGGATTCGAGGTCGGCATTGCTGGGGCTTCCTGCAGCGTGTATGCCTACAAGAAGACTTCCGTGGCCGGCACCTGCAAAAACTGATGCCAATCCCTCACTCGATATGTTTGTTGCCGAATGTGGGCCCGTATCCATATGATTTGCCATCATCCTTGTGACACGTCAGGGCTTTTCAGAAGATGATCAGTCAGCTCCCTGAGTTCAACGAGATCTGTCGTGTTCATGGTAATGAGGGTGTGAAACAGGACTTCACCGTCTGTCCAGATTTGATCCCCGAAATATAGCCGGGAAATTGATGGGTCAACAAACAAATGAAACTTGTTGGAGAACCGGGACGTTAAATTCCCGAAATCGCTCTGATCCAGTTTTTTCTCTGTCTCTCTTTTGTTGAGAATTCATAAGATGCTACCGCTGACTGGCGTGTCACCAACAGTTTATCTGAATCCATACCCAAATGACAACGCTCACTTCCACTGTGAGGTACAACGCCAGAGAGTCAGGGCGGAGGCCTAACGCTCTGGCGTCTCCATATCTTCAAATTAACTCACAAATGACTTACTCAGACAGAATGGAGATTTCCCCACAAAGTGACACAGTGCGACACAGAAACCGAGTCAAGTCTGATACATTGATAGGCCCGACACGGCCCAGTCGGTCTTTGACGTCTGCAAGCGTCAGGTCAGCCGCATCGTAGCCCGGCGCGCGGCAACAGCCGGGTTGGGTGAGGGTTAAGGCACTGCAGATTCTCGCCATGACCAGCAAGGAACGATGGAATGATTTGGATCCACGAAGGCTACACCCTCGACGATTCCGGGAACCTCATAACGTCTGTGTATGTCGATCTGCGAGATGGTGCGGACAGAACCGCCATTCCATCCCTCATCAAAGGGGTGCCGCCGGGAATATGCGCTTGAGGACGGAGACACTTTGCTGCTCTCAAGACCAAATCGGTTCAGAGTCCATGGTGAGGCATTGATTCAGGATGATCAGGAGGGTTTCGCGAAAGAAGAATCGGTCTTGCCCAAGCCCTTGGCAGAAACAGCACGACAGAAAATGCTTGCAGACACTGATGCGGCCATTGCCTTGGCGGATCCGGGAAGACGGATCAATCTATCCCGAACCCACCGCGGAACGTGTACCGAAAGCCTTTCCCACGGAGATGACCGGTGGATCTATTGTGCATCAATCAGACCGGACACCGATGCAGAGTGGCAGGCGTGGCGGGCGACACTTCCAGACGATTACAACCACGTTTCGGAGATCGGGAAGCCAGCACTGTTCGCACAGGCCCTGGCGCGCATGGTGGTTGAGCAACGGGGCGCGCTCACCGGAAACGGTTGGTTACGGAATACAACTTCTGACAGTGCTGCCCCTCGCACGACACACCGCCAGCAATTGATCATCCACGGACCCGTTGTTTACCGGGGCAGCGTCTATGACACTCTGGCTCAAATGGACGGTGAGGAAATACAGAAAATTGCGGCCTTCATATTCACCAAGGCCAAGAAATATGCGGGCCAGCGCGAATACCGATTTGCGGTTCTGCTCAAAGAAAAGAGTGATGACGAAACCGTCAATCTGACGATCTCGGGCATGATGAGAGATGCATTGACAAAAACAGAAGGCGGGCTTGTGCGGACATGTCCGTCGGAGGACCCAGCCAGCAAAGAGGAGGCTGAGCACAGGGCGCATGTAACGCCGAACAACCCGAGATTGCTTCAACAAACCCGAACCCAAACGGAACGGCAAACACAGCGGCACGAATGGAGGGTGGAAGAAAAGGATGCGGACGGGCGACTAAAATCGTCTCAGGGGGGTCAGTCAGAAAAGACAAAGGAAAGAATTGTCGAGGAGGTTGAAGAGCCAGACGGTGATACTGTCCCGGACGAGTTATGGGATGAAATGGAACACGGCACTGCAGAACAGGATCAATCCAAACAGGCGCTACCACAACATTCTGACCACGAGATCATGCGAATGATCGCCAGCGGGGAGACGGAAGGAAATGACCGGTCCGATGAAGATAAAACCAACTTCCGAAGAGAGGATGCTTTGCTGGAGCAGTTACACAATTCTTTCGAGGAGATGATCAACGATCCCGCAACACCAATTGGGCCGAAGAGCGTCACATGGCAGGAGAAGGTCTGCAATTCTGAGGAAGTCGCAAGGACATTTGGCGCGATTGGTGTCCTTGGGTTGAAATTGAGGGGAGTGGGGATTGCGCACAGACCGGCTGCCGACGGTGCATGCTGGCATGCCGTCCAATGCGTCCGAAGCATTCACGCGCAACATGGCGATATCGTGGATTGCCTCTCGATTGAACAGCAAAGATTCGTTGTCATTCAACTCAAGGACTCGGAAACACTGCGGGCAAAGGGGAGGATTGTTATCACTCCATGTGGTGCATATGCCTATTGTCTTCAATTGCCGTGCAAGATGGAATCTGGCTACAGCGTGACCGCGGGATCTGCGGAGTATTTGCCGCACATCGCAACTAAAAATCTTGTATCATTTGGATGGTCTAACAAGGCAAATTAGGGGGATTATATACCTGACTACCCATCGTACTATAAGTAGTGGTTACGAGGAATTGATAATAGAATATGTAGTGGTTTGGGTAGTTGCATTTGATCTGTGAGGGTGCCAGAAGTCGCGCATTTCGGAGGCTCCGCACTTTGCGGAACTCTCACATGATAACCCTGAGATGGTCGTCGGTGGCAATAAACTCGGGGTCGGTACCGTTACACTCTTTCAAGAGCGGAATGATTTTGTTGCGCACGCCCATGCCGCGGGCATCCACATAACCGTAGTCGCGCAGCACCTCAACGATCAGTGGGTTCCGTGGAGAACGCTGGCCAGCGATCATTTTTTCAACCGTCATTGAGTTTTGTAGAGCGCCCGGACTCAAGACTTCCAGACGGTCCATGTATCGTACAATCTCAATTTCTTCGTGGCGTGTCCAGTCACGATGCGCGATTGCATTGACAATCACTTCTCTAAGGGCTCCCACTGGATACAGCCAACGATGCTCTCTTCGCATGGAGGCATCCATTTCAGCAGATTCTTTCGTCAAAAATGGCCGCATTGCATCGACCACACCTTCGATTAACCCGCTTTCAGCAACGGATCTGCCGCCATGCTGAGATGCGCGCCCCAAGGCGACAAATGGACCATCGATCAGCCTATCATCAAGTGCTTTGTAGCTCTTGCTGTTCCCTTCAAAGGCCATCCACCGGATGCCCGCCTGAAACAGCAACCGGCGCGGTGCATGACCAAAAAGAACCAATCCGGCGATGGAGCAAAGTGGTGGGCCATCTTCGCGATCAACCATGAAGCCCAAACCAAGCAGGCGACGCTCCCACCCCTCTTGGTCTTTGTCAGTCGGAAGGGTATCATCTCCAACAATCGTTGACAGATACTCTTTCAACCGCTCCAGGCTGAGATGGCCAAGGCCGCTTCCAGGGACTGGCAGAAGCTCTGTATGCAACATGCCGCCCAGTGCGTACAGCCGGGCCTGCTGCTCGCGTGTCGCAAGACGGGATGTGCTACCCGCCCTGATGTAAATGTCCTCACGACCCTGGTTCCGAACCACATATGGCTTGGTCACACCCTGGCTTAGACTGACGACCGCGACCCGGCGCTGATCGTCGATCTGGACTTCCTCGTAAAACGGAAGAATCATGGGATGGACATACCGACCGAACACCGTGTCCATGACCCACTCTTCCAAATCATGCCGCTGTATCCCCGGAATGGATCCGTCGTCATTCACCCCAATCAGAATATGGCCACCCTGAAAATTGGCGAGAGCCACGATTTCTTTCGCAAGCTGTTCGGGTCGCAAGTCATCGCGCTTGAACTCGATGCCGGAGTTTTCCCCGTTGGCGATCAACTCAAGAAGTCTGGACCGGATCATCAGAAATCAAACCCGTACGTCTCTTTGCGCCGCATGAACGCTTCCCTGCCGCCCTCCAGAACGGTGGCCACCTGATCACGAATTTCCGGTATGTCGATCAATCCTTGCCGATCGGCGGGCAACTCACCCCGATCCTGCGTATCAGAAGAGGACACCCCGATCCACTCCGCGTCACCAAAGACCGGAATGTTGGCGTTGTGCGTCACGAATACAAACTGACGTTCAAGTTTCGCCGAGCGCAGCTCCTGCACGATCCGGTCAGCAATGAAAGCATTGTCCAAATTGTCCTCAGGCTGATCCATGATCAAAGGGTCGGCGTTGTCAAGGAGAAGCAGGTGCAAAATCGCTGTGCACTGCTGTCCAGTCGACAGGCAGTCCAGATCCCGGAACTGTTCGCCTGAGGAGGATACGTTGAGTTCAATGTCGGCCCGATCCTCAAGGTCCATCGCCTGCAACGCATACCGCTGTGCGAGTGTCAGGCGGGACAGTGTCTCAGCAAGTCCGGGAGTCAGGCCCCATTCCCTCTTCAGAAGGGAGTCCTTTCCCTCATCAATGGACTCAACCAGGCCCGCCACGGTGAGATCGTGCGCCTGATCGATCCACTCGGTTCGTTTCGTTCCAAATCCAGGCAGATCTTGGAAAAAATCGCGCAAAGGCTGACGCAAACCATTGGGCACGACCGTGATGCGCAGTTTGCCCTTGAGGCGTTTATTGAGACCCTGGACGGCATCCTGTTTTGTGCGGGTTCGCGCATGGCGCATGTCTGCGATCTCCCCCAACAGATTGCGCCGGGTCTGCTCAAGCTCATTGACCAAAGCATCTAGAGTCTTCAGGCGCGTTTGTGATGGGCGGACCTGCTCAATCTGGCGGAGCAGTTGCTGATATGTACGGCCGACTTCCTTCCCGTCCTTCCCTGCGACCTCGGGAAGTTTGTCGAAGTCTGCCTCGAGTTGGGCTTCAGACACTTCCAGTGCCTCTAAGAGCGTCTGGATCAGGCGATCAAGTGACTTTTCTGTCTCTTCAATTGACGCGCCGATCTCCTTCAGTCGCTGGCGCAGGGTTGTTTCAAGACTCTCCAGAAGTTGTCGGCAGTCCGAAAACAATTGGGCATGTGGCAGACCCTCCAGTGCCCTGTCACCGAGGAAGATCAGATCGGGCAGGGATTCTTCAAACTGAACTGCCGCCTGACGAGCACAGCTCACCTCTTCACGAATCCTCGGGCAAAGCTGCCGCTCCTTCTCGAGGAGTGGCACATGCTTGAGTGTCTCGTCCAGGCCCTGCTCTCGGAATTGTCGCACCCGTTCTTCGAGCTTGGGCAATTGCGCGAGCCGCCCTTCCGCCTCATCCCTTTGTTCCCGAGCCTTGACAAGGTGCTCACCGTTCTCCTTGAGCTTGCGCAAAGCAAAACGAAGCTGCGTTTCTTGCGCGGCGTGATCCGGCAAAAAACGGTCCAGAATACGTGCACGGATGTTGCGATCTTTTGCAAGCTCGTGGATTTCGTTTTGTCCATAGATCTCCACCCCGGGAAGCAGGTCTTTGCCGGGATGGAGAATCGATTCATTGTTTTGTTCGTCAATGACACGTGGCGGTTCGCCGTTGCGACGAATCACTGTGTACGGCTTCATGTGATTGGCTGACGAGCGCAGTTTCAGTATGACCCGGCCTCCGGCCTTGCCAAGGTTCTCTTTCAAGATCCGATCGCCTTGCCGGAGGGCATCCACACCTTTGTGCGGAATATCCAACGCATATCTGAAACACTCCGGCAAAGTCGTCTTGCCGGCACCACGTCCGCCAATGACGGCATTCAAGTGCCGGGACATCACGGCAGTCACTCCATCAAGATAACCGCCTTCTATGCCTATGCTCTCAATCCGGCTGAAATGACGCTCCTGAATCTGACTTGACCGGCGCACGCGCGATTCCGCATCCTTGAAGGCCATAAGAAATGACGAAAAGCAGGGACGCGTCATCTTGATGAGACATGATGCTCTCGGGTCCCTTAGATCCTCTGGAGTTGCGACATCCTTCGCGTTGATCAATGCCATTGGCTGGCTGCGACGGTAATCACCATTCTCATTCAAGGCGATTTGCCGGTACTGCGGTGGCAGATCACGAACGCTGCCCGGAATCTGGGCCGCACGAAGCCGGGAATCCCGCCAGAGATTGTCAAAGGTTCCTTTCAGCAAACCTCGTTGTGATGTGACATGAGCAGCAAAACAGAATCCTCCCAGTTCTTCGACACACGCGAGCAGATCCTGCCCACCCAGCTTTGACGGCCGGATACCGTCTTCCGGATCAGTCAGTGACAGCTTGCCCAGATAGCGTTCAAGCTTCTGCTCGCTCTCATCTTCCGGGAAGAGACAGACCCAGTGGACCTTCTCGGTAGTGGCGATTTCGAATCCTGGAAAGACCACAATATCGGCGGCAGACAATACTTTTCGTACAGTCTCTGCATTTGTGACGCTGCCGTGATCTGCCAGCCCCACTATTTTGATCGATTCAGCAAGGCAGACATCCCGGAGCGCAGAGGCATACGTGCCGGCATCCATACCGTGGTCCTTTCCGCGATAGTCGGCACTATAGCGATGAGGATTGACCTGCAGGGCACATTTCCAGAACTGTGCATATCTGTGGCTCCCGGCATTCATTTCTTGCCTTGTCCCTCACGGTGGAACCCTGGTGCAGCGGTTGGTGGCCTGTAAATCACTCTCACCTGTCCGATGCCCTCAAGGTGCTGTTCAAGGGGTTTTGATCTCTTCCAGCTTCTGAATGTGTGACGCCGTTTCCGCGGCGTGCGCTTTGAGATAACGTGCATACTGTGCTTTAATGGGGCCAATCTCATATTGCCAGAAACTAAACCGGGGCCACAAATGGTATCCGGGATCTGCGGCTGAGTTGGACGGAAACCCGTCATAAGGGTGGTCCTGGTATTGAATGGCTCTTCAGCCAGTTCCACCAACTGCCGCAACTCCTTGGGGCAGGTGATGGGCTCCGGGCCGTCACAGAGTCCCTTGGCCAGCTGATCCGGCGCATACCCCGCGGGTAGGCCTGTGTCCTTCCGCACAACCCGTGACGTGTAGGGGTGGCGCTTGCCGAGATACGGCCAGACACCCAGATCATGGACACGGAGAATGCCGGCCAGTGCGTGATAGGTGCAGCGTCGCTCGGCATGATTGAGGTAGGCCAGGACCCGCTCGGTCCACTCTTCCCGCCTGATTCTGTCCATCGCCCTGCTGCTCCCAACACCGTCAATCCGCCCGAGACACCTTCTTTACCGGGCGGCCCAGGCCCTGTCCACATCACTCCGCCCGCCACTCCGCCATCGTCTTCGCGCTCTTGCTTCGGTTGCAGCCCACACAGACGCCCTCCTGCCGATCTAGTGACCCGCAAGAATGTCGATGCCTACTCTACCGATTTTGCCCGGATACCCGCAGAATGGATTGACAAGCTGAGCCGCCGGGGTGAACCCCTCACCAGGGCACTGATTGCGGAGCACGGTTTCCTCCCAACAAAGACCGCCTCTTGTTCGCTATCGAAGACCAGGGAGGAATCACAATCATGATTGGAACGCGAACCCAATACCCGGTTGGCCAGAGGTGTTTCCACGCCGGGACCCTTAAATGGGGGATTATATACTTAACTACCCGAGCTACTACATATTCTATTATCAATCACTCGTAACCACTACCTATGGTACGATGGGTAGTCAGGTATATAATCCCCCATTTAAGGGTCCGAGGGTATAGCGCGTCAATCTGGGTGAGAGGTGCGCGACAATCAGGATGAGAATCTGAGAGTGCGTTGGATGTTGCCCTCTCCCTGCGGGGAGAGGGCACAAACGGGACGGTGGTCGACTGGGTTTTAGAACGGATTCACAGAGACAATCCACGTGCACAACGATTCGGTCCGTCCTGCAGGCCCAGCGGCGGCCCCGCATCAGGAATGAACATGGACACCGGACGTGGCCACCCACAGACGTTGTCCCCAGGCGGTTTGGGGCAACCCCTGTGGACAAATGCCTTTTCTTCTATGTCCTGATCAGAAACAGACGCGTGCAACATCAGAATGATTTTCGGCCATAAGGAGTACGAGGATCAGAATGTCATTCAGAACCTTACCGAGAATTCCTGACTTGCCCGGTTTGTTGATCGACGACTTTCATTGACAAGCGGACCTTGCCGCGATCATCAAATCCCATGAGTTTGACCTTGACGTCCTGGCCTTCCCGCAGGACCTCTGATGGATGGCCAAGTCGCTGATTGTTGATCTGGCTGACATGAACCAGACCATCCCTCTTGCCGAAGAAATTTACAAATGCACCAAAATCGACAATTTTCACGACTTTACCTGTGTAGACTTGTCCGACCTCGGGTTCAGCAACGATGGCATGGATCATTTCAAAAGCCTTGTCGATTGCGCCACTATCAGAGGATGCGATCTTGATGACGCCATCATCCGAGACATCAACCTTGGCTCCAGAGGTTTCGACAATTTCTCGGATGATCTTACCCCCTGTTCCAATGACTTCACGGATCTTGTCGACCGGAATCGTCAATGACTTGATGCGTGGTGCATAGGCAGAAAACTCTCCGGCCTCGGTCAAGGCATTGGCCATTTCACTCAGTATCTGCATCCGGCCATCCTTGGCCTGCTCAAGAGCCGTTTCCATGATTTCAAAAGTAATTCCGGCCACCTTGATATCCATCTGCAGAGAGGTAATTCCGTTATCGGTGCCAGCCACCTTGAAATCCATGTCGCCAAGATGGTCTTCATCCCCGAGAATGTCGGTCAAGACGGCAAACTGCCCATCAGGTTCCAGGATCAGACCCATCGCAACGCCAGCCACGGGAGCGCGCAATGGAACTCCTGCATCCATCATGGACAGTGAAGAGCCGCAAACAGTCGCCATTGAAGATGAACCGTTAGATTCTGTGATTTCCGAGACAACACGCACAGTGTAGGGAAAGTCGGTTGCATTCGGCAGAACGGCCTGTAGAGCCCGCCAGGCGAGTTTACCATGTCCAACCTCGCGGCGGCCCGGAGGGCCCATCCGACCTGTTTCCCCGACAGAGTAAGGGGGGAAATTATAGTGCAAGAGAAAGTTTGAGCGATAGTTTCCGTGCAGCGCATCGACAATCTGCTCATCTTCTCCGGTTCCCAGTGTCGTTATACATAGAGATTGGGTTTCTCCACGCGTGAACAAGGCGGATCCATGGGCGCGGGGTAAAAGGCCGACCTCACAATTGATGGGCCTGACGCTTGTTCGATCCCGTCCGTCAACCCGCGGCCCACCGGCAATAATGTTTCCTCTCAGGAGTCCGGATTCAAGTGTCTTGATGGCATCAGGCAAACTCCGATCTTCTTGATCACTGTCAGAGAGTGCCGCCTTGATCGACTCGCGCGTTTCGGCAATCGCCGTTTGCCGTTGCTTTTTGTCCTGAATGGCGAAGGCATCGGCCATTTTGCCTGATCCTTCATGCCGGACTCGTTCGAGAAGGTTTGAGTAATCCGGGGACTCAAACTTGAAAGGCTGCACGTCCATGTCATGCGCCAAGTCGTTGATCATCTCAATAACGGGTTGCATGGCATGATGGCCAAACTGAACGGCTTGAAGCATCTCGGATTCAGAGAGCTCATAGGCCTCTGACTCGACCATCATGACGGCATCCTGGGTTCCTGCCACAACCAAGTCGAGCTTTTGTTCGGGATTGATTCTGATCTCATGCATATCCGGAACTGCCGGGTTGAGGCAGTACGCATTATTGGCAAATCCGACACGGGCAGCACCAATGGGACCTTCAAATGGGACACCTGAAATCGTCAGAGCCGCCGAGGCGGCAATCATTGCCACAATGTCAGGGTCATTGGTGAGATCGTGGGACAGAACGGTGCAAATGACATTGACTTCATGTCGAAAACCTGAGGCGAAGAGGGGGCGGATCGGTCGGTCAATGAGCCTTGAGGTCAGAGTTTCCTTCTCTGACGGGCGGGCTTCGCGCTTGAAGAAGCCTCCGGGGATCTTGCCGGCGGCGTAATATTTTTCCTGATAGTGAACCGTTAATGGAAAGAAATCGAGATCGGCTTTTGGTGTCTTGTCAAATGTGACAGCCGCCAGGACTGTCGTGTCCCCGAGTGAAGCCAGGACGGCTCCATCGGCCTGCCGGGCAATCTTACCGGTTTCAAGGACCAGTTCTGCGTCGCCCCAATCCATAGACTTTTTGATTTGTTTAAACATTGATTTCCTTTCGGTGCAGCCGCTGGGGGTGACATCGGCATGATGCGCCCATCGCGTGATCTGCATTGATTTCAGCCCGTGAGACTGGGTGGTTATGGTGAGCCGCCAATCGAGGCCCTGTGCAGCCAAGCAAATGCCACAAAGGCCGCATCACGCAAGCGAGACGCCACAATCGCGACGCTCCTGTGCTTCTCGATCGTGTGCAATGGAATTTATCTGCGCAGCCCGAGTTTGTTGATGAGTGTCCGATAGCGGCTCTCGTCCCTGGACTTGACATAGTCCAGCAGTTTGCGTCGCTGGGCAATCAACTTGAACAATCCGCGCCGCGAATGATCGTCTTTCTTGTGGTGCTTGAAATGCTCTGTCAATGTCGAGATACGTGATGACAGGATTGCCACCTGCACCTCCGGGGAACCCGTATCCCCCTCGGCCAACCGGAACTCGTTGATGAGTTCTGTCTTCTTCTCTGCAGTTATCGACATCATGAATTTCCTTCTCGAATTGTGGTCTCAGCCGGGATGTCGTCCAGCCACACCCAAACAGGCCGCAACATGAATGTGCAGCAAACGAAAGCCTCAATAAACTAATTTTGCGGAAATAAAAGGACAAATGTAACTCACCCATCTTTAACGTTGTGTGCATTTGCGCCAATCCATAAAGGACACATGTCATCAGGACTCAGAAATCCTCGCTTTTTCAATGGATTGAAGATTTACGAGTCCGCCATACGAGAACCTCCCCATTGATCGGTCCCCGACAGGCGTTGTCCAACCCGCGGGAAGTGCATGCCGGTCACCCTGAGTCTGTCAGCATTTTGTTGACAACCAGTTCCGGTGAATGCAGAGAGGCGGTGATGATCAAGACTTTCGCACACAAGCAACTGAAAGCCTTATGGGAAAAGGGACATTCAAAAATCGATGTGCGTCTTCACACACGCATCCTGCGGCGTTTGGACGTTCTTGATGCGGCCACCGCACCTGATGACATGAATCTTCCCGGCTTCAGCTTTCATGCCCTGCGGGGTCACAAGACAACGCGCTATTCTGTCCATATCAATGGACCGTGGTGCCTCACGTTTGCATTCCACGATGGCAACGCCCATTCCGTGGGTCTGGAACAATATCATTAGGAGGCGACATTGACCCGTAACCCTGACCGCTGCCCGGCGCATCCGGGAGAATTGTTACGCGAGGATCTGATCCCCGCCACCGACCACCCCAAGGCCGAGATTGCCCGGATGCTCGGCATCTCCCGGCAGCACCTTCACGACATTCTTGCGGAACGCAAACCTGTCACCGCCGCCACGGCCGTACGTCTCGCCAAGCTCTTCGGGACGACGTCCGAGGTCTGGGTTCGGATGCAGGGTGCCCATGATACTTGGCACGCCAGCCGCCGGGTCGACGTCTCAGACATTCCGACCCTGGGGACGGATGGACACAAGCTGACGACATGACCCCGTGCGCATGGCAATGTGACAGCCAAAAATACCTCCACCGACTCATATATCTTCGAATCAGGAATTCATACAAAAGAGGAGGCGGTACGCCGCCAGCAACAAACCAACTCCCCCAAAATCCACTGGCCATCGCCGCCAACCTGCTGCAAAGGCAATAGGTCACGGCATCAAATGGATTTTCACCCGGATTGACGCGCTATACAGGCCCCGATACGGCCCAGATGGGCACTGTGGATCCAGTAACAGAGAACCGCACCGGGATGGCGCGATGCGCCCCGGGGTGATGGGCGGTCAGAATGGCCCGCAGGGCCCGTCGCCCTGTGCGGGTCGTCTCCAGTTCCACATGCACACCACCATGATCGCTCAGATCACCCGCAAACTCGACATCCGGAAATCCTCCATCCGCAGCCGTGCCGGCACAGGGAGGCGGTGTTCCCCTGGCCAGACGGAAACCGGAACGCTGGGTGATCTCCGGCAGGGCGAGGCGTGCTGAGATGACGCAGGGTTGACCTGCATCGTTCACCCAGCCCTCGCGCGCGCACAGCTCCGCCGCACGACGGAGCCCAGCGTCAGACCTGTCTGTTGCCGACTGACACCCGTTTCTTGGATCTCGCCGAACGGCATCTGGGAGATCGGTCGCGCTGGCCGGAGATCATGGGGGTCAATGACATGACACCCGGCCAGGAGGTCAAGCACGGTGACTGTTTCCTGCTGCCCTGAGGGGTCGTGACTGGCCATCACCTGGCGGACAGCCTATATGTCACCATCACCGACACGCGGCAGCAGCGAACGGGCGGGAAGCCATATGGAGGTCGGACAGATGCACCCTGATATTGAATCGCGCAAGAATGAGATCGCGGAACTTTGCCGCAAGTATCAGATCCGGCAGCTGGAGGTCTTTGGCTCGGCGGCGCGGGAGCATGACTTCGACCCCGAGAGCAGCGATTTTGATTTCATCGTGGATTACATTCCGGTTGATGGGGGCAGTACGTTGCGCCGCGTGATGGGTTTTCGCCGGGAGCTTGCGTCTGTGATGGGCTGCAAGGTGGATGTCATGGACAAGGGTGCCAGATGCGACCCTTTTTTCCTGGCTTTCATCAACAAGGATCGCAAGACGATCTATGCGTGTTAAAGCCTATATCACCCTGAGAGATATTGATCGCGCGACGGGCTTGATTGAATCCTTCATAGATGAACTCGACTATTCCGGCTTTGCGGCCAACGACATGGCAATCAGTGCCGTTGAGCGTCAGTTCACATCACCATTGGCGAGGCCATGAATCGCCTGCGCACGGAATCCGAGGGGTCCAAAAGAATCTTTGAGCGTATTCCTGACACGTCCGAACCTTCCGGATCGGCCACACCCCTGATCCACGCGGCTTGGTACGACCAACCGGAGATCGTTCAGATGCTCATCGCGGCGGGGGCTGCCGTCGACATGAAGAATGGTAACGGCTTGACTCCGCTGCACCTTGCGGCGCATCGTGCCAGTACGCAAACAGTTCAGAATCTTCTCGCCGCAGGGGCCGATCCCAATGGGCGCGGACCGCAAGGTTCAACGCCACTGCACGGGGCCGCCGCACATAAAACTCCTGGCGATGCCAGTCGGATTGTCCTGGCCCTGCTCGCTGCCGGTGTTGACCCGGCGGTGCGCGATGACCAGGGCCGCACGGCGCTGATGATCGCCAGGACGAACCCGGCGCTGGCCGAAACAGATGGGTTCACCCGGCTTCGGGCAGTCACCCCGAAGCCCCCGGCGGAATCGGAACCCGAAGATTCCGGATCATCATTCGCGCCTTAACCAACGCAAACCTGAACGGGTTTCACCCCGTCATTGCTAGACCAGATATCCGGTGACGGATCCCGTGATCGTCCTTGATGGGAATTGTGCCCTCTGCGCACGGCGGCACGTCGGCTGTCTGCAAACTGGGGCATTGGTGAATGCGGCACCTGTTTCCTGAATGTCCGGGAACAACGCAGAGGAAATCATTGATTGCGGGAATCAGTGAGTTTGAACTTCCATCATCATGGCGTCTGGTTGACTCCCCGAATAGATCCAAACGCAATATCGCAATATTGGAACAATTAATGGCCATTGAATTTCATGAGGGCATTGAAGCACCCTGCAGCCTTGTCGATAAATGCGGGATTCAGGGCAAGTGGTCAGAGGAACAGCACGGTAAGTACACTTTCAGATCACAACAAGGCGGCATTCTCAACTACTGGCCCAATAAGGGCAGTGTTCAATTGCAAGGGAAACCTGAAGGGATAACAGAACTGGAAGCGGTATTTGGCTTTGAGTTGACTTCAGATCACGTCATCGATCAGGTTGACAGTAAAGTCACAATCTTTGTCGTACATGGCCATGACAAGCTGGCACTCGAACAGCTTGAACTCGTTCTTCGCCGACTCGAGTTAGATCCCTATATTCTTCAAAATGACAATGGTGACTCAAGAACACTGATCGAAGCCCTTGAACAAAAAATTTACGAAGAAGCCGCTTTTGGAATTGTTCTTCTCACGCCAGATGATTACGGATACCCGCATGACAAATCAGATGACGACAGGCAACCAAGTGCTCGGCAAAATGTCATTCTTGAACTCGGCATGGTTCTGGCGTCACTCGGTCGTGAACGAACGGCCCTGCTCAAGAAAGGAGCTCTGGAACTCCCGACCGATGTCAGTGGTATCATCTATTTGGAATTCAATGAACATGTGAAAGAGGTGGGCACAAAATTGGCAAGAAGGATGCAGAATGCAGGGATAAACATCAATGCCGATCTGATTCCTCGAGTGACCGCATAGTTTCAAGCGGGATGCGTGTTGTAGTATGGCCCGCTGACAATCAATCGCTAACAACCTATATCAGTCATTGTGTGCAGCCAGAGGCTTGGAACATGCGTCCAGAAATTGCCACCAGGATGAATGACATCACAGAACTCTGCCGCAAGTATCAGATCCGGCAGCTGGAAGTTTTCGGTTCTGCAGCCCGGGAGCACGATTTCAAGCCTGAGACCAGCGACTTTGATTTCATCGTGGATTACATTCCCCTTGATGGACCGGGAACACTGAAGCGTGTGATGGGTTTTCGCCGGGAGCTTGCATCTGTGATGGGCCGCAGGATCAATGTGATGGATAAGGGCGCGAAACCGAACAAATATTTTATGGCGTCAGTCAACAGAGATCGGAAAACGGTCTATGCCGCATGATCCCTTGAGCTGTCTGGAGGATATTGTTCGCGCTGCGCGATCAATTGAAACCTTCATTGAAGACTACGATTTGAGGTCATTTGAGGCGGATATCAGGACGGTCCGTGCTGTTGAACGCGAATTTACGATTATCGGGGAGGCAATGAATCGCCTTCGCACGGTCTCACCCGAACTCGTCAACCGAATTCCTGAAACCAGAGACGTGATTGATTTTCGCCATGTCTTGACCCATGGATATGACAAGGTTGAAATCACAAATGTCTGGAAAGTTGCAACCAATGATCTCCCTTCTCTTCGACGTCTGATCAATAGGCTGATCACCGAAATATCTGAGGAGCACCGCCGCAATCTCCATGATGCGATCAAAACCGGGGAGACCGACCGGGTGCGTCAGTTGATTGATCAAGGCACAGATGTGAATGCGCTGAATGACAAAGGCTGGACGCCTCTTCACATCGCGGCGCACCGGGCCACGCCGGATCTGGTGCAGGCCTTGCTGGCGGCCCAGGCCAATCCCCATTCACCGGGACCTGACAAAACCACCCCGCTGCACTGGGCCGTGCAGCGCAAGGCTCCAGTCGTTGCCAGCACCCTTGTCACAATGCTGCTCGCGGCCGGCACCGATCCGGCGGTGCGTGATGACCAGGGCCGAACGGCACTGATGATCGCAAGGACAAACCCGGCGCTGGCCGGAACAGAGGGGTTGACCCGACTCCTGGATGTGTCGCCGAAGCCACCGCCGAAACCGGAACCCGAAGATTCCGGAACGTCGTTCAGCCTGTAATTCTCCCACCACCGCCCGGCCTGTCGGCTGTCTCGAACCAGCTCACACCCAGAAATTTTTGGAAAATTGTGGCCACTTCCTAACCATTTGTTTTCAGAACATGGCAGGTGTCTTTCCGCAACCACTCATCCGCACGGACAGTGATGAGCTTGCCAGCCAATTCAACGCGGAAAATCTTCACGCCCCTGTCGAGATCAAGCCACCAGGCCATGAATGGACCCTCCAGAAAGCCGATCTGTTCGGGACGACCAAAAACTCCGGGGTCAGGCGGTAGGCTGCCAGGACCCGGAGCCGGGCCCGGCAGCGTTCGGCCGCCCTCTCGACACGCGACAGCTCATCGTCATCCGCAAGCCCGGACAGATCGCGCTGGATCATGATCTTGTCAAGAAACCCGGACACATGATCGAGATCCATCATGGCATCAAGGCTCATGGCCTCCTCTCGCAGCGCATGGTAGCCGGCGGGACCCCCACAGTCTTCCGGAGGACAGGCACCGGAGCCCCCGATGCACACCGGCAGCCGTTTGAACGCCGCCGCGGACAGGCGATCCTCGACTCTCAACTCATGGTCCCACCCGCAGCGCATGTCGTAGACGTAGCGAAACTTGGCATGTCGACGAAACCGGAAATCCGAAAGGGAATCGGTCGCAGGCTGGCCGCCCAGATACGAGAGTACCGCAAAGTGTGGGGCAATTGTGTTTTATCTGTGATGGCACCAAGAGTCTCGCATGTTGGATACCCCACACTTTGCGGTACTCTCCAAGTTTTGTGTTACGATGATTGCCGCTGTATCGCATGGAGATATGAATGGACATTTTGTGCCAGTGAATGGATAACTGAACGAGCGTTCGAGGTATACAGAGAGACACTGCCCAGCAGTTTCTACTGAAACTTCGCAGGATGGTGCAGATTGAACCCACACTGGCCTGTCACCGTGCGAAGGCAAATGTGGCTATCGCGAGTATCGCGCGATGATGGCAAGCGACTTGATAGCGGGAGCCCAAGACAATTGAAGCAGATGACCGTTACCACCATAAGCCAGATCCCGGACCGTATGCAGGCCGCACTCAATCTTCCTAACGGTGCCCGATTCTATCGTTGTGCCTTGCAGGTCAATCCGTTCGCCTACCTTGAGAGACACAACAAGCCGACACCGTTCAAGTCCGAAGACGAATACAACAACGCAATTATCAAGACCTGCCTTGAAATCGGGATTGAGGTCATCGCAGTCACAGATCATTATCGCGTCACGTCATCGGCAAGTCTTGTCCATGCTGCACGAAACGCAAATCTCTATGCATTCAGTGGTTTTGAGGCCGTCACGAAGGATGGCATTCATTTTCTGTGCTTGTTTGATCCTGATAAGGACAAAGATCTGGAACGTTTTATCGGGGATTGTGGCATTCACGGCACCGATGAACCATCACCGATTGGCAGCAAGGATTCCATTGAACTGCTTGTCGCTGCGAAGACCTGGGGCGCAGTTTGCATTGCCGCTCATGTTGCCTCCGACGGTGGATTGTTGAAGAAGCTCTCGGGACAATCGAGAATCAACGCCTGGACCAATCCCAACCTGCTTGCCTGTGCACTCCCCGGTCCGATCAATAGAGCCCCATACGGGATCAGGAAGATCCTCGAAAACAAGGATGCCGAGTATCAGCGTGCCCGCCCGCCCGCGATTTTGAATGCTTCGGATGTCAGTGACCCTGGCAAACTTAAGGAAGATGCAGCGTCCTGCTTCATTAAGATGTCTACCGTTTCAATCGAAGGGTTCAGGCAGGCTTTCCTCGACCCAGATTCCAGGGTTAGGCTACACAGCGATCCGGCACTTGAACCGCATGCCGAATTTCTTGCGATGACTTGGGAGGGTGGATTTTTGCACGACACTTCCGTGCATTTCAATGAAAACCTGAATGTGCTTGTAGGCGGACGGGGCACCGGCAAATCAACGATGATCGAAAGCATGCGCTATGCGCTTGGACTCGATCCTCTTGGCGAGGAAGCAAGAAAGACCCATGAAGGAATAATAAAAAATGTTCTGCAATCGGGCACAAAAGTCTCATTGCTTGTGCAATCGCACAAGCCGTCTGAACGCCGTTACACAATTGAAAGATCGGTCCCCAATCCACCCGTCGTGAAAGATGAAGCGGGGGAAGTTCTAAACCTGGTGCCCAGCGACATCATACCAGGAGTCGAACTCTTCGGGCAGCACGAAATATCCGAACTCGCGAAAAATTCTAAGAAACGTACGCGTTTGCTTGAACGTTTCATTGAGTGCGATCCGACTCTTCCGGGGAGAAAAACAAAGATACCATGATCCTTTCCGGGGTCGGTTTCGGCGGAGTCTTGCGCTAAAACCGTTCCCTCCACCCCGGCCCGGCCACGGACATCCGTGACGCAGTCCTGTGGCCGTGCCCAGAGCATGAAAGGAGATCACACCATGCCACAGACCATCAATGATGTCACGCCGTCCGGAGACACTGCCGGGGCCCTGTATGTCGCTGTCGAGGTCAGTCCCAAGAGCTGGGTGGTCGGGATCTCCATCCCCGGTGCCCCCAACACGACCCGCATCCACACGCTGGGGGCGGGGGATGCGGCGGGCCTGATTGCCAGGATCCGCAAGGCCCAGGACATGACAACAGACCGGATCCTGCTGACCTATGAAGTCGGTTATGAAGGGTTCTGGCTGGCCCGCTGGCTGCACCAGGAGGCCCCCGACATCGCCATCGTGATGTGTGATCCGGCCAGCCTTGAGGTCGTGCGCCGCGCTAAGGTGGCCAAGACCGACCCGATCGATGCCCGGCGCAGGGTGCGGGCCCTCGTGGCCTGGGACCGCGGGGAGGCCGGTGCCCTTGCCCGGGTGCGCATTCCCACCCTTGAAGAGGAAGACGCCAAGCGTCTGATGCGCCACCGCGAGCGCCTTGTCCGCACCCGTGTCCGGTTGCACAACACGATCCGGGGCCTGCTCCGGCTGCACGGCATCGCCGGTCTCGCACCAGGCGCAGCCGACTTCGATGCCCGCCTACCGCACCTTCGGACCCCGTTCGGAAACCCCTTGCCGGCGGGGATCCGTTGGGAGATTGCCTGTCTGCGGGACCAGCGGGCGGTCATTGTCAAGCAACTGGCCGCCATCGAGGTCGCCAAGGCCGAACGGGTGGCCCCGTCGACCCGTCCCGATGGGACACCGTCCATGGAGGCCACCCGCGTGCAGCTCGTGGGCATCGGGGCCAATGACGCCACGCTGCTCGGGGCCGAGGTCTTCGACCGGGACTTCCGGAACCGGCGGGAGCTGGCCGCCTGGGCCAGCGGCACCGTTGCCCATGATCAGGGGATCAGCAAGGCGGGCAACCCGTTGGTCCGCAAGCCTCTGATCCCGATGGCGTGGCGCTGGGTCCGGTCCCAACCCGACAGCCCGATCACCCAGTGGTTCCATGCCTATTGTGCAGCCCACAATGGTCGCGTCCGCAAGCGGGCCATCGTGGCGGTCGCCCGCAAACTGTTGATCGCCCTGTGGCGGTTCGCCACGAATGGCCTGGTTCCAACCGGAGCCCGGCTGGTGGCCTGAGAACCGCACCGCCCTTTCCGAGGCCATCTGACGGGACGGCGGAGGAGACCGGGGGGCTGCGTGATCGGTTCGTACTTGGGGAGGCCGCCGCGGGGCGGCACCGGAACAAAGATGGATCCCAGCCGCCTGGAACGTCGCATCCCTGAACGGGGTATGTGGGTCACGGGACCGGCATCACCGCCGGCACCCGAACCGGATCAGAGGTTGGCGCGGCGTTGAACGCGCTCTGTGTCGCGACGGTCCCCCCGAACACACTCTGCACGTCCACCAGGATGGAGATTCACGATGGATTGATTCAAGACTTGACATGCGGGGCTTCATAAGAGGTACGTCTTGAACTTGAACGATCGCGGAGTCGTATTGTGGATATTCGCCGTGAAATGGTACGTCTTGACGAGCGACTTGCCGCGTTGCCCGGGCTCGAAGAGACACAGATACGATTTCAACAGGCCGGGCTCGAAGAACATCTGAAAGAAAGGAGTCAGCTCATTCGCGAGGAGCGGCTGTTCTTGACTCTGGGTGAACGGATTGACCAGTACCGCACCATTCACAATGACCTCGCCGAAGGATTACCTGTCGATACAGCGTTTGTTTCCAGCAGGGCCCTTGCAGGGTTGCCGAATTCCAGAATTCTGTCTGCAATCGAGGGCATACTGACGGCGCTCAGCGGAAAACTGCAAATGCTCAGCGAACAGTTCGATAAGGATCTTGCCGACGCCGATCACTTGATCACAGATGTGAAGGCGCACTGGAACGAGCAAAAGACCGCAATTGAGGAAACCTATGAAAGGCTTCTGCGGGAACTTCAGAAATCAAAGATTGATGGTGCCGAATTCATTCGGCTGCGTCAACAAATTGAGGAATTACGGCCCTTAAACGATCGAATGGAACGCCTCAAGCGAGATCTAGAAGTCCTTGAGTCCCAGCGCCGTAACCTGCTCGCAGAGTGGGATGACGTCAAGGCATCAGAATATAGGCAAGTTGAAACCGCCGCCAAGCGGGTATCCCAGAAACTGCGTGACAGGATTCAGGTCAAGGTTACGATGGCGGGTGACCGAGGCCCGCTTGAAAAGCTGTTGCGAGAGGTCGGAGGGCATCTTGCACCTGCCTTGGATCGCCTTCGAGAGCATGGCCAACTGTCCCTGCGGGAACTGGCCAAGCATTGCAGGGAGGGCAAGGACTCGCTGAAAGTCCACTACAAATTGCCGCCCGGTGCGGTTGAACGGATTGCACAAGCCGATCTGGACCTGTTCATGCGTATTGAGGAACTGGACCTGCCGCCGACTACGGAGATCGAATTGAACACGGCTGCCAACGGCGAAACGGCAAATTGGCAGGCACTTCAAGCACTTTCGACTGGTCAAATGGCAACGGCCGTCCTGTTGCTTCTGCTGCTGGAATCCGATGCACCTCTTATAGTTGATCAGCCTGAGGATGACCTTGACAACCGTTTCATCACGGAGGGTGTGGTTCCGATCATGCGGCAGGAAAAGCGACGACGTCAATTTATCTTCTCGACGCACAACGCCAATATCCCGGTCCTCGGTGATGCGGAACTCATCTTGGGTCTTGCTACAACAGGCGTGGCAATGGAGAGTCAGGAACGAATCGTTCAGGACCATATGGCCTCCATCGACTCCGAGCCTGTACGTGAATTGGTTGAGGAGATCCTCGAAGGTGGCAAAGCAGCTTTTGAGATGCGCCGCTCCAAGTACGGGTTCTGAGACATGACGACACGCAACGAATTGCTTGACATCCTTGTGAGCGGCGAAAACTCTGGCGTGGAATTTAAAAGGGATGATCTGAGCACCCAGGATCTTGCGAAGGAACTGGTCGCCTTCTCGAATCTTGCGGGTGGCATCGTGCTTCTTGGGGTCGAAGATGATGGATCGGTCAGGGGATTAACGCGGGATAATCTCGAGGAATGGGTCATGAATGTTTGCTGCGACAAGATCAGCCCAGAAATTGTTCCGTTCTTTGAAAGAGTTCGCGATGTTAAGGACGGCAACGACATCGCCATCGTCCGCGTCACGCCGGGCTACGACGTGCATGCGCTCTGGCACCACAGCACCAAGCGATACCTGATGCGTGTCGGCACACAGAGCAGGGAAGCAAGTCAGGAGGAGCTTGCTCGTTTGTTCCAAAGGAGAGGGGCGGTCCGCGCTGAATTGCGACCCGTGTCGGGTGCCACGTCCGCCGATCTGGATCGGCGGCGGTTACGCAACTATTTCCATGACATCCGCCAGCAAGATATTCCGGCCAACGAAGACGAAGAATCGTGGCAATCACTTCTCTTCAACACTGAGATTATCACGGAGGACGGTGTGTCGGTTGGTGGTCTGTTGCTGTTCGGCAAGACACCGAATCGGTTCCTGCCACATGCTGGGATAGATGCTGTTGCTTATCCCGGAACAGAACAGGACTACGATGCCCGGGAACGTGCGGCTCTTCGAGGCCCGATGGTGCCATTGCTGGATGAGAACGGCGACATCGTCGAAAACGGGATCGTCGAACAGGCTCTGGGTTTTGTGCAACGCAATACGCCTGTATGCGTTGAGGCGTTGGGTGGACGACGAGTGGAGCGGCCGGCTTATCCCAGTGATGCGCTTCGTGAAGGAATCTTAAATGCCCTCATACATCGCGACTACCTGTTCACAAGCACGGATGTCGAATTGGCGGTGTATTCCGACCGGCTGGAAATTATTTCGCCCGGTCGGCCGCCCAACGGCATTACGCCGGAGCGCATGCGATCCGGTACGCGGGCTGCCCGCAACCAACTGTTAAAGGATGTGATGCGCGACTATCGGTACTTGGAAAATATGGGAATGGGAATTCCCCGGAAAATCGTCAAAGGCATGAAAGAGCATAATGACACTGAACCCGATCTTGTCGAATTGGATGAACGGTTCATTGTTCGGTTGCATAAAAAGGCTTCCAAATAGACTCTGGGTCATAACGCGTCCATGCAGCACCCGATCCAAGAAATTCCATATATTGGCTGCAGAAAGCGCCGTGTAAAGATGCAAGAAATTGAAACTCGGACCCATGCCGTCATTCAGATCGAAAGGGCCACCCCCAGCAGCTTGGTCGATTACGTAGATTGCCTTGACCCTGCTGCCCTTCTTTTGGTCTGAACTTCACTTGGGCACAAAACCTCTGTCAGAACATCTCTTGAGAGGATTCCGCTGGATTTTCCGGCAAAATAACTGAATCTCCAGTTCATTGACATATCCTCTCTCCTTTCTGAGGAGTTGACGACTTCGGGTTGCTGTCTTGATATGCCGCCTTGTCTCCTGCTGTCACCCAGATTCGAGTCTACCCTAAATTCTGAAGCTGGCCATTCAATGCGCAGAAAGGACAATAACTCAATGATTCCGGGGGACAGGACGTGAAGGCGGGGCGCTCCTCAGCCAATGGGTCACCGGCAAGGACATATCAGAGGCGAGGTTTTGCATTCTGTGCAAATGCTGATACGCATTCAGGCGGCAAGGCCGACCCCTTGAATCACTACGGACGATGCAGCAGAGATGAGATGCGGATTCCAGACGCTGTTGGGTCACCTGTTCTCTGCCGCGTCCCGGCATCAGGACCCAAAACGGGATCAGGTCTTGTTGTCGCAGTCAAATCGGGTTCGGTACCGACGCAGTGAACAGCGGGTTTTGTGAGATTGAATGATAGAATGGCATATGAGAATCAACGGAAACCACCTGCACTGGGCGTAGTTGGCGCTGCCGGTCGTATGGGGCAGATGCTGATGCAGGCCGTTTGCGCACATGGTGACGCACGGTTAGGTGGCGTGACCGAGCATCCTGGTCACCCCTGGATCGGCAAGACATTGGCCGAATTGTTCCCACAATTGGAAATGGACACTGTCATCCACGACGATCCTGAGACGGCCTTTGCCGACTCTGATGCAATAATTGACTTCTCCACGCCAGCTTCGAGTGTTCGGCATGCAGAATTTGCCGCTTCATGTGGGAAGGTCCATGTGATTGGCACAACGGGGCTGACGGAGGAAGATCTCCAACAGGTCAGCACAGCCTCTCGATCCACCGTTGTGATTCGCGCGGGCAACATGAGTCTTGGGGTCAATCTGTTGGTGAAACTGACAGAAACAGTGGCCCGTGCGCTGGGGCCTGAGTTTGACATTGAGATTGTGGAGCACCATCATCGTCACAAGGTGGATGCTCCTTCGGGGACAGCCCTGATGCTCGGAGTGGCGGCTGCCAAGGGGCGAGACCTCATGGACGCCGAGAGGGCTTTTGTTCGGGGCCGTGATGGAATCACCGGGCCAAGAGAGGCGGGAGCCATTGGATATGCGGCGGTGAGAGGTGGTGACGTTGTTGGCGAACATGATGTGATTTTCGCGGGGCCGGGGGAGAGGCTGTTCCTGCGCCATGTTGCAACGGATCGGAACATCTATGCTCATGGTGCAGTCAATGCCGCTCTCTGGGGAATGACACAAAAACCGGGTGCGTACGACATGCATGATGTGCTGGGATTGGGCAGGTAGGGCAGGACATTGGATCGGGTTCTTGTCACAGGTGGCGCGGGTTATGTCGGATCACATATCTGCAAGGTCTTGAGAGGGAGTGGTTTTCTTCCCATCACTGTTGACAATCTGATCACCGGCAACAAAGAAGCCGTTCGGTTTGGTCCCTTTGCGCAAGCGGACATCATGGATCACGCTGCGCTGGATGCCATCTTCACAGAATGGAATCCAGTCGCCGTCATTCACATGGCGGCTCTGGCGAGCGTCAAGGAATCGGTAGCACGACCCAAAGCCTACCGCGACTGCAATGTGATCGGCACACGAAATGTTGTCGATTGTATGATCGCCCACAATTGCCGAAGGATTGTGTTTTCTTCGACATGCGCAGTCTACGGAAATGCGGAAACGGGGCTGGTGACTGAGGCATCACCTTTGAGTCCTGAAAGCCCCTATGCTGTCACCAAGCTGGAAGCCGAAGAGGTGCTCACAGGATTTGCACGTTCCCAAGGGATTGGTTCAACGATTTTCAGGTACTTCAATGTTGCTGGAGCGGATCCCGAGGGCGAAATTGGCGAGTCTAGAGGAGAGGATCTACATCTTATCCCGGCCGTTCTTGAATGTGCTGTCGGCAAAGCCACACAATTTGAGATCTTTGGTACCGATTACCCGACGCCCGATGGCACATGCATTCGCGATTATGTGCATGTGATGGATATCGCTGATGCGCATGTCAGAGGGTTGCAATTGCTGCAGAACTGTTCTGTGGGCGATCTGTTTAATCTTGGGACGGGAAAAGGAATTTCAGTGCGCGAAGTCGTCGATTGCTGCCGTAAACTGATCCAAAATGACTTTATTGTTTGTGAATCGCCACGTCGATCGGGTGATGTTGTACGGATCGTGAGTGACTGTATGAAGGCCAGTCGTCAACTTGGCTGGTCTCCGGTCCGGTCGGATATCTTGACCATGATCAAGGATGCTTGGCGGTGGATTGATAAAGGAGAATTCAACCCACGATAAACATGACCCCCTGGCATCTCCCTATGCTCAAATTGACTCACAAACGTCTCTCTTGGGTGACCAGCAGTGTGTGACCTTCAGGGCTGACAAGGCTCCTATGGAGAGGTAAAGGACAGGGAACGATCAGGTGGCGGATTGAATGTTTCTGTCAGGCCCTGAAACAAGGAACGCGCATCGAGGATCGCCATCTCGAGGCCGCCGACGGTTTCCGCAAATGCCTCGCCTTCGACGTCATCACCGCGTTCCGGGTCTGGGATCTCACCTCTCTGGCCCGCACCCAACCCCACGCGCCCGCCCACCAATCTGTCAGCGCGGATGAGATCGACATCGTGTGTGTCCTCGCCGCCGCCCGCGGCGTCAAAATCCTACGGGCACCCCCAACGATGACCAGCGCCCTGTTTGTGGCACTCACCGTCGGCCGCGCCGGATTCCACCCCTCAAAACGCCAACCCCTCCTCGGAACCGAAAAACTCTGGCAAGGCATCCGAATCCTCACCAACAGCGTCTTCGCCATCCAAGCCTGAAACAACAGAAACCGAGTCAAGTCTGAGACATGGATAGCTGTCGGGGCAGCCCGCGATGCAATCCGGTAGCGGATCATGGCACTGCGCCAGGACTGTCCGGCTGGGGGCCGCGGTCCATGCTGTCACCCCTGACAGCCCGACACAACGGCGGACCCAGAGACCGGATGCGGTGTGCATCTCCGAGGCCCTGAAAGCCCGGGCACCCGGCGATGCGGTACAGGTCGACACGCTCACCGCCGGCTCTCTGCCCCGGCCGGACAGTCCAACATGTCACCGCCATTGACTGTCATTCACAATGGGAAGCCGCCAGGGCTGCCACCAACGCCACCGCCATCAACGCCGCACGCTGTCTCGACACACGGGTCGCCAACGCGCCCTGTCCCATCACCGCCATCCCGATCGACGGGGGCTCCGCGTTCAGGGCCGTATGGAGGTCGCCTGCCAGACCACAGGCATCACACGGGCCGTGCGGCCACCCAAAGGGACGAAAATGAACGGAGCTGTCGACAGGATGCCAGCGACAGGGAGACATGAATTTGACACTGTGTAGGACACCGCCACCCAGATCACCGAACTCAACCCCCTGATCGACACACATCTCGACCTGAACAACGGATGGAGACCCCATGGCGCACGTGTTGATCAGACGCCAAACGAAGATCGCGAATCCCTGCGAATCGCTGCAAACCCATAAGGGGCTCGCGTCTCAAATGTTGTGAGTAGGTACAACAACTTGACCCGATCAAGGAAGCTGCCTAAACGACATACCCAGCAATGCAGCTTTATGAATCAAACAGAGACATCAACAAAAAGACATTTCATGGATTGTTTATTCCAGCAGCGCTTCAGAGAAAAATGTACCGGGCTAAATTGTGTAACCATTCAATCTACCACAGGAAATTATAGCTATTTTTTTAATGATACCTTGTTTCGTGATTTCCCTTCCAGACTGTACTGATCGTCGCGATAGAATTTCAACTTCTCTCTATGAACTTGAAATTGGGTTCGAGTTTGTCGACGCCATAGATGGACGAAACGGTCTTGATATTGCAAGCGAGCATGAGATTGATCGAATAGCCGCAAAAGAAGCCGGTCATCTCTTGTCTGACGCAGAATTTGCATGTGCTTTGTCACACATCAAAATATATCGCAAAATAGTTGCTGAAAAAATCCCATTTGCCCTGGTTCTTGAAGATGATGCGATCCCATACCCTCAGCTGTATGACTTTCTCAAAGGAGAATACTACCGCGGCACAGATTTGACACAAATCTTTTGTGCGGACAGCAGGATTCGTGTTCAGCGAAAGGGAAAAATAGAACTTTTTGGTAGCTACGTTTCGTACCTTTGCCCTCAGCATTTTCCTTGCCCAGGTGCTGTTGGATATGTCATTTCATACGAAGGTGCTCAACATTTTGTTCAGTGTGCTGTTCCAATCTCCAACGTTGCAGACTGGCCAGATTGCGTAGAAGTTCTAATTGCAAAACAAAAATCGCGTGTGGTTCACCCATCACTAATTTGGCACAATATGGATGTTGAGTGTTCTCTGCTAAGCCGTCATGGTAGAAATTCTAACAAGGAAAAACGAAGGGTTTTTGGTGTTTATCTTCCTCCCTTTCGCAAAATTGTCAAATCTTTTGTCCGCGCACCACTCAAGCTGTCCCATCAGCGGTTGCCTTCACCGCGACAACGCGAGTCATTGCCTCTCCGCTGTTCATTGAAGTAAGCGACATTTACCTGATTAATTTAAAATGGAACCTCGGAGGCTGTCTTATGACAATTTCGCAGTTAGTGACAGAAAATCAGGTGCTCAAGTCAACAAATGTAAGCACAATGTGGTTTGATGGGCCACTGCGATTAGTTAACCGAATTTGTCTCTCATCAATGATTGATGTGGGAATGACAGTTCGATTGTATACGTTCGGAGAAATTCCAAACGTGCCATCTGGCATTTTGGTTGAAGACGGTCGTAGCGTGCTTGATCCAGAATTGATTAACCGTCTTCATTTTGTTGCCAAGAAACATTCACGGGGCCAGGTACCAATTACACAATTTAGTGATTTTTTCCGGATTTTGCAGCAAAGGCAAGCTAGAACCCTCTGGCTCGATGCCGACATTCTGATGTTTCGCAAATTTGAATATGTTCGTAATAGCTACGTATTTGCACGAGAGTCCCTTAGAAGAATGGGTTTCTCCGTTTTGCACCTTCCATCATCAAGCCCAATTATTGATGAGTATTTGAATTTGTTAAATCAAACTGTTCTTAAACCCAACTGGCTGGGTTGGCGCCGCGGTGTACTCCGCCCCGCGATTTACCGTCTGATTGGACAGGATTATTCCCCTTTGGATCTCGGATTAACGATTTTTGCTAACGATGCGTTAACGAGACTTTCAAAGCGTCATAAGTTGGACTCTCACGCAATGCCAAAAGCGAGTTTCTATCACTGGACTGGCAAACAAACATTACAAGTCTATCGTGAAGTACCTTGGAAGTTTTTCCTTTCTAACCCAAGCCATTTTGGTCTCCATATCCACTACAAATTCAACGACAATTTTAAGCCCGAACCGGGCAGTCTTTGGTCTTGGGCAATCAAACGCTACGGTTAGGATTTGTGAATATGTTGGGTCCAACAAAGCGAGATTTTAGATCCAGCACCTAATCAAGTGGGTTATACCCGAAACTGGGCATCACCCAGTTTCGGGTATAACCCATCCAAAACTGCACGTGCAGCACGGCCCTCTAAGTCGGCCCAGTGTGCTGCCTGAGACCATGCATTACAAAGTTTCGGTAGCAACTTAAGGTATTTCTCATTACTGATCTTTGTCAATTCATGACAAAGATCAGCTTCGCTTTTGCAAATAATCATTCCAGAAACGTCAAAAAAGTCACTGATATTCGGACAGCCCCAATAAATTGGAATAGTCTTACATAAAATAGCATCAACAATTTTTTCAGTAAAGTAATGTTTTTCCTGCGTATTCTCGATCACAACGGAAAAACGATAAGGAGCTAGGCCAGCTGCTCGAGGTTGGAATGGCTGATAGCCTTGGCCAAGCGCGTCGATTTCAATGCCAGTATCCTTGGCCCACCTGATTATTCGATGGCGCAAGCGGTGTCCTGGTAGAGAATTTTTGCTGGACGCAATAAGCGAGCAGGGGCGAGTTTTCATGATCTCAAGCTCATCCAATTTTGAGATCCAAGAAGAACCGAATGGGAAGAATACGCCGTTAGGGATCGAATTGATAAGGTCTTCGTTTCGTGTGAGTATACGATAAAAGCGCTTATGGGATTCAAACAAACTTTGAATATAGTGTGCGTGCAAGATCAGAGGCTCGCAAGCAGCTAAGAGGGAAATTTGAGCACGAATACCGGTGATAGTGCGAATGAAACGGTGCGAAATATTGACTCCACGGCGACGGACAATCAACTTTCGGGGGTGAACAATAAGATGATCACTGCTCTTTAGGTCATGCAACGTCATAGTGTCGCCACCAAGACGTTGTGGACGGCCCAATGGGAACGAGAGCGAATTGAGTTTAATACGACGTCCACCAAACAACATTCGATGCCCGTGAGGCAAATAGGCCACCGCCGGATGAATATCAGAAATGCTTTGACTCCTAATGCTGCTGTCACCTAATTTGGGGCATATCCCCATTAGATTCGGGTTTTGGATCTCAAAATTTGGGGCTTATATACTTAACTACCCAAGCCACTACATATTCTATTATCAATCACTCGTGATCACTACGTATGGTACGATGGGTAGTCAGGTATATAATTCTTCAAAAATTACATCCTCAACCATGCCTGCGGAACGATGTCATGATTTGCCTGTTCAGAGACATCAGGAGAACTGAACCAATTCTTTGGCGCAACAACCAGTTTTTTCAGAGATGGATTCAACCAAGCACCCCACCAAGAAAAAGTGGAGTTTGCAATGATGTTGTGTTGACACGCTGACATCAGGCGCAAATCTTCATGTGCCGTTAAGTGATCGTTGTGAGAAATCAGGTGTGACTTGCATGGTAGTTTTGGTAGCAACGTTTCTCGTGCATAAGCGGGTTCATCTGAAAAAACGAAGGCTACTGGATCGCTCTCGACCCTCTCGACTTTGCCAATAATGTATTCTAGCGCCTGTTTATAGTATTCTAATTCGACAGTTCCCATGAGTCTCAAAAAATATTTATTTGATACATAATCGCCTCGCCGCATGTGAATACTAATTGCGGTTGTTTTTGGATCGGTTATTTTAGCGATTGTTTCAGCATTCTTTCCTGACGGTGATGTCTTGAAGACGAGGTCATCTCGAATAGTGGCCGAGTGTTTAGAAAAATATTGTTCTGACTGCCAGTATCCCTTTAATAAGGTATCATCACAGACATTCTTGATTCGGGGATCGAATCCGTTAGTAAAATCTTCCCTGAATGTAGAGAGAGATTGATTGAAATAACACTTAATTGCTTCAAGCAAGGACATTCCCCGCCAAGGGGGTAAGCGGTCGCACTCGGTGACAATGTCTGAAACTTTAAATTGATCCAGAAGGCATGGAAATTGTTGGTCCTTTACGTACTCTCTTATATCAAGAGCTAAATTTGTTCCAATTTCTAGCGCCACCGCACGACCACAAGCATATTGAAAGAGTTGATTGCCCAATCCGCCTCGTATCCTTGTAGCAATCATTTTTTGGCCTGATTTCGTATTATGCATGAATTTGGATGACGGCAGAAGTGCTGAATCTCATGAAAGGTGCCACTGAATCTCACGCAAAGTCGCCACCCTTCGGTGGGGGTGGTCCATGGTAGCGATTTTGGGTTGTCATCTCAAGTTTCCTTGTGTGGGTCTGTTCTGGAGTGGAGAAGGAGCGTTGGCATCTGTTCCTCTGCGGGAGTCCGCAGAGGAACAGATGAAGAACTGCAGATTCTATCGGTTGGCTTTTTTGGGGAGATCATGGATGATGTCCTTCCCTATCGCCGCGCCGGGAATCACCGCTCAGTTCAAACCGGCCGGCACCGTGGACAAGCCGGTCGAGGATCGCATCGGCGACGGGGGGTTGTGTGATCTGACCGTGCCATTCGGACACCGGCAGCTGGCTGGTGACGATTTTGGTCTGACGGGCCAAGCGATCATCGAGGATTTCGAGGCGGTCGCGTCCGCGGGCGGCATCAAGCGGTGCCAGGCCCCAATCGTCGAGAATGATCACATCGGTCCGATCGAGGTTTTGATCGAATTTGGTGATGGTGCCTTCGCCATGCGCGATACGCAGATCACTGAGCCGGTGTGGCAGGCGCAGATGCAGCGCCTGGAAACCTTCGAGACAGGCTTTGTGGGCCAGGGCGCAGGCAATCCCTGTCTTGCCCGTTCCGCAGGGGCCGGTGATGAGGATATTCGCACCTTGGTGGATCCAGCGGCAATTGGCGAGGGAGAGCACGACGCTGCGATTGAGGCCACGTGGGCGAGATCCTGGCGTGCTATCTGTTCACGAAACGCTGCCAGCATGCCGGGAAGGCGCCGTGATGCGATCCGGGCTTCCCAGGGATGAGGAGCGGTCATAGGGCTTGTCATTGGTCAGAGTCCGCGCCGCGCAGATGGGCATGCAGATACGGTGTCGTTTCAGCCTCTTCCGCTGCGATGAGATCAACCCGGGTGCGCATGATGTTGTCGAGACCTTTGCGTGTCTCCACGCCCAGTTCGCGTGCAGTGTGGCATGCTGGGTTGAGGCGGCCCGGCTCTCCCGCCCGCGCCAAGTTGAGCACCCCGTCGCAGGCGCGAAAGGCCAATTCCGGGTGGGGAAACTTCTTAATGATCACGCTGATGAATGGCCGGACATCGGGACCCAGTGACGCGGCCCGCGCCTCAATCTGCCCACGGGTGTCAACCGCATCGGCAGATTGATGGGCCCTGACGGTTGTTGCGCCGCCCCGGAGATCACGCACCGCAGGGCTGGCGATCGTCTTGTGGTCACAGAAGACATCAACGATCTGCCCACGGATCCGGACATCAACCTCTTTGCCGACATCCGCAGAGGGCACCGAATCGGCATGGCGGTTCACCACGATATGATCGTCACGGTGAACCGTGTTTCGACGCCAGACAATAGGCTGCCAGCGGCGTGTCGGCAGCTCACGCATATGCGGGGCATCAATCGTCTCAAACCGCCCCTGACGGCCATCGCCTGACCCATCGGCATCGGGCCGTGTCTTCACATCGTGCACCCGCCGCGCGATCTCGGCGTTCACATCCCCCAGATCATGAAAGACAGGGTCCCGCAACGGTGCCAGAACGGCCGGCTCAATCAACTTGACGCCCGTCTCAACCCAACCCGTGTAGCGCGGCTTGCGAAGGCGCGCCGGAAAACCAAGCCCACCCTCATGATCAAGACAATCTTGATATGTCGCGCATCAGACCGGATCATCGCGTGAAGCCCGCCCCGCCGCCGCCTTGACATGATCCGGGACCACAGCAACCGGAAGACAGCCCCTATCCTCAAAACAGCGCACATGCGACCGACACCCGTCTTCTCAACACTGACGGTGCGACGCCGCGACAAACAACCGACCCGACAAACCCATCGCCACCACACATATGTGTGTCTGATATGTGGTACCGTCCCGGCAAAGCGGAACCGTCATCTCGGCATCGTCAAGGAACAACCGCCCGCCCGCCGGTTCATCCGCATCGTCACATCCCGATACGGGCGCCACGCCGCAAACTGACGACACCAGGTGGGATCACTCATGCCACCAGGATTCGCCGCCCGCCACTCCTGCCAGAGACGCTTCAACGTCACGCCCTGACGCGCCAGCTGTCGCGCAACCGCCGACCCGTCAGGCGCCGCTCCCTCCCGCTGATCCGCAACAGGGGGATCAAGACGATCCTCCAACATTCCATCATCAATGTCAGTTGCCGCCGACCCACTCAAACCCGACGCCGAAAAACGCGCCAATGTCTGCGCCACAGACCGCCGCGATATCCCACACTGAACCGCAACCGCACGATCACTCAACGCCGCTTCAAAATGCAACGTCAAGAACGTCTTCACCGTCCTCATGGTCAGCCTCCGATTGGCCATTCTCCTGTCTCCTCGATAAGTTTGACCCATCGAGATTGAGGGGAACGACAGGCCCCTCAAAGTCACAAAATCCACCCCACCGAAGGGTGGCGACTTTGCATGAGATTCAGTGGCGACTTTGGTTGAGATTTTGCAGGCAGAAGAAAGGCGGCAACAACATCGTTGCCAGTTCTCAAAGAGAATAGGATGCCTTCCAAAGAAAACCAACACTTTGATATGGATTGACCGCTGATTTTCCTCTATTAGGTCATGGCATGACTCCTGACAAGATCATGATCGGGTCGGGATACAGGCCGTGGTTGCGACGGTGGATCACACTGATATTCGCGGGTTGGGTGCCGCCAGACGTCACTGTCGTCACGGAGCGGCCTCTCTCTAAGAGCGCGGGTCACAGACCAACGGCTGTGCCGCGTAAAGTGAACGAGGGTTCTCCTTCCGTTCTGCCTGCACCCGGACTCGATCATGATCTTGGATGGGCGGGTTCAGGTCAGGGCACGGCTGGCATGCGGCCGCCCGGTGGTTTCACAGACGATGGCCCCGATGAAGCCCACGAGCTCCCGGGCCACGGCTGTGGTGACCTTGCATTGAGGCTTGCGCACAGCGCTGAGATGGCGGTCACGGCCGCAGAGTCGCTTCTGGGCCTGCCAGGCGATGGCTTGTACCCGGTCCGGAGCCCCGGCGGTCTTCGCCTGCAGGTGCCGCGTCTTGCGGGCCGGGAAACGGTAGTTCCACGCCGCTTCCACCAGGATCCGCCGGACATGGCTGTTGCCGGTCTTGGTGATCCCGCTGGTGCGCCGCCGCCCGGTCTTCACGTCGCTTGATCTCATGCGGAATATCCAGTGCACAGGGCCTTTCAACTGGACACTGTTGACTCGGGGTTTCTGATGTCGTATTGCCGGATGCATGAGAATCGGTCTCCGACATTACACACCCGAGACGGTGGACTGGCTGAAGGCGCAGCTTTTGGCTGGGGACAGCACTCGTGGTGCTCTTGCGCGCGGGCTGTGCGCGCGTGAGGACTGGAGGAACGCGAAGGGTGCCCTGTGCCTTGCTTCGGCCCGGGCCGTCCTGCCGAAGCTGTCCTCGGCTCTTGATCTTCCCCTTCCGGAAGCCCGTCCGTTGGACGGGTTCGTCCTGGAATCGTGGGTTCCTTCCCGGGACTATCCCGACACGTCGTTGTCGTGTTCCCTCGCCGCTCTCGGCGCGGTCGAGGTGGTAGTGGCCCAGTTTGAAAATCCGCCCGTTTGCCGGCTGAAATGGGTATAATCAACGAAATTTTATTTCACTCTGGAGAAGAAAATGAAAGATTACCTTAATTTACCCCCCCCCCCCCCCCCCCCTCCCATGCGGTATCGCACAACTTAAGTGCCTGACGGCACTGGCCGCCGCCCTGGTGGCCCTCACCCTCGCCCTGCCCGCCGCCGCCCAGATGGAGCTGGTCATTCCAGAGACCGAAGGGCCAGACGCCTGCACGCAAGGCGGCTCATCTCAAATCAATGCCATTGATACGGGAGTGGCGGATCTTACAGACAAAACTGTAACAATATCTACACCGGGGATTAACCTTGCTGATGTGAGAATGTTGGCCGGAACGACAAAACAGAGCTACAGTCTATCTATGTCTATACGGGAAAATGGGGTTGGCAGTTCCGGCTCCATCCTGACGAGTCAGAGTTTAGGCATCGTCACCACAGAACCGAGTTCGCGCATATCAGCCAACCAACGTCCATTTACTGGCCTGAAAAAGAACACGCGCTATGTGTTCATCATTTACGAGCAAGCAGCAATGGACAACCCCCTGATCCGCCGCTGCTTCAAGACCCGCGGCGTGTTCACGAATGCGGAGCAGAACCTGGTTGTTGTTGAGGGCGAGTTGCGACCCAACCTAGCCCAATATAACCGGACCGGGTGCTATGCGGTGGCCAGCACGAGGCAGGACATTCGGGACTGCTATTGCAACGGCACGCGCAACGGAAGACACATCCTCGCCGGCCAGACTACGCAGAGCCAGGAGCAAAGGCGGTATCTCAATTGTCCGGACCTCGACAGCTGAGCCATCCGGTTATCTGGAGTGCGGGCCACGCTAGGGCGTCAATCCGGAACCGGATATCGCTGGAGGATCGCGGAACATCCCGAACACAGGGCGGCCTCCTGGCCGCCTTTTCCCCACGCAAGCTTTGCAATGTTCAAACTGAGCCACTACCGTCGAGGTGGTTCCGGTCGCCGCCGCCGAGAGGAGCTTGGCGCGTGCGATGATGGCCACGCATCATCCCGCAGGTGATGCCGCCTGTCCTGGCGGGCGCCTCCGCTATTGGATTCGTTCTTCCGCGCATGGTGTCCTTGGCGGGTTCACCGTCGGGGCCGCCTCCTGGCACCACAAGGCGCGCGACCTTCACATCGGCTGGTCGCCGGCGGCGCGGGACGCCCACATCGGACGCGTGGTCAACAACGACAGGTTCCTTCTGCTTCCGGGCGTCCGCGTTCACGGACTGGCCTCGCACGCGCTCTCGCGGCTCGCCGACCGCGTTGCCGATGACTGGGAAGGACGTTACGGTGTCCGCCCGGAGCTGGTTTACAGCTATGTGGGCCCGGAGCACACGGGGTTCAGCTACCGTGCGGCGGGCTGGACGTGCTGCCGGGCACCGGGCAAGGGGCCGCGGCTCCGGGTGTACGCGAAGCCGCTGGCGGCGGGCTGGCGGGAGGCTCTCGGACGTGCGCCGGAGCGGGTGATCGGCGACGGCCCGCCGCTCGAGGCGGGGGAGGATGCGACATGGGCGGAGACAGAGTACGGACGGAGTTCCCACAGCGACGCCCGCGTCCGCGGGCGTCTGGTCAGGATGGGCGCGGCCTGGTGCGCACGTCCGGGGGCGCCGCTGCCGGTGATCTTCCCCGGCGCGGCGGAGCAGCGGGCGGCGTACAGGTTCTTGTCGAACCCGCGGGTCGGCATGCGGGACATCCTTGAGCCCCACCAGGAGGCGATGGCCGCACGCTGCCGCCACCAGCCGGTGGTGCTGGCCGTGCAGGACACGACAATGCTGAATTATAGTGGACTGGAATCCACCCAGGGCCTTGTCGACATCGGCGGCGGCGGGGCCGGCAGCCGGGGGATCGCGGCCCATGTCGGCGTCGCGTTCAGCGCGGGCGGCTGTGCGCTGGGGGTGTTCCATCTCGACGCCGACTTCCGCGCCGTCGAAAGGGAGACGGCAATGGAGGGCGAGGAGAGCGGGCGCTGGACGGAGGCCTTCGCCCGGTCCGCCGAGCTGGCGGCGGCCTGCCCGCAGACCCGCGTGGTGAACCTCTGCGACCGGGAGGGCGACTTCTGGGAACTGCTGGCGATGGGCCGCGCCGCGGCCGACGCCCCCGGCGGGGCGGGCCTGCTGGTCCGTGCCAGCCGCTCCAGCAGACGACGGGCCCTGACGAAGGCCGGCGCGGCGGAGGACCTGTTCAAACAGACGGCCGGGCTTGACATCGTGGCCCGGAAGACAATCGACATCGCGGCCTGCGGCGGCCCCCGCAAGCGCAGGGAACGCAGAGGCGTGAAGCTCGACGTGCGCGCCGGATTCGTCGACCTGATCCCGCCGACCGACCGGCCGGAGGGCACGGCCCCGCTGCGCATGCTCGCCGTGCGAGTGATCGAACCCCGGCCGCCGAAAGGAAAGAAGCCGCTCGACTGGCTGCTGCTGACCACCGAGGGCGGCCCGGACGCGGAGAACGCGCTCCGCATCGCCCAGTGGTCCGAGGGACGGTGGCGGATCGAGGAATGGTTCAGCGCCCTGAAGACCGGAACAAGGATCAAGGACCGCAGGCTCGACGCCGCCGATGACCTGCGCCGCTGCCTCGCCTTCGACGCCATCACCGCCTGCACCGTCATGTCCATCGAACGCCTCGCACGAAGCAAACCGGAAACACCGGCACGGACGGTCGCCCATGCCGACGAGATCCAGGTCCTCGCCATGCACATGGCGAAGCCAAACCACAACAAGCAACGCGGCCCGCCGGACCCGGACCCAACGGTCGGAGAGTTCGCAGTCAACACCGCGCGCCTCGCCGGCTTCATACCCGCAAAACGGCAGCCGATGCCGGGAACGCGCAAACTCTGGCAGGGATATCTGATCCTGTCACTCTTCGTCGAACATCACCGGGCCATCCGGGATCACGCAAACACGGAGTCAACAGTGTACCATTGAAAGGATCAGGGCGGTCACCACAGGGGCCAGGGACCCGTCCTGGGCGGCGGTGCGGATCTGATTCTCGAGATCCGCCACCCGCCGTGTGGCCTCCCGGGCGGCATCCACATATTCTTGGAAGACGATCTGCTGCACCGGACTGTCGAACGCCTGGGCCTCCAGCCAGCGCGTGTGGGCTTGCGTCCAGCGGCTGCGGCCCGGATAGATGCGGTCGTGCCGGAGGAGGAACGCGCCAAGGCGCTGACGGGCTTTTGTCTGCAGGGCTTTCATGTCCTCACGGGCCCGGGTCAGGTCCCGCATCGCCTCCTGTTCCGGGTCGGGAACCCAGACAGGCGTGAGCGATCCAGACCGGTGTTCGCGCGCCAGCATCGTCGCATCACGCCGATCCGTCTTGATGCGATCCGTGGCCCCCCGCGGCACAAGCCCCGGCGCGACGACCAGGCAGTGATGACCCGTCTCCGTGATCTCCCGATAGAGGCCAGACCCACAGGGGCCGGCCTCATCACAGAAGCTGAGCACGAGCCCATCCGGGCTCAGGCGCTGGATCAGGCGCAGAAGTGCGGACCGAGAGTGCGCCATCGTTCCCGGCCACTCCGGCCCACTCCGACCGGGCCGAGCGATGGCCACCGCAAGCGAATCCTTGTGGACGTCAAGGCCCACATAAGCACTGTATTCATAGTCTGACATTGACATGTCCTCCATAGCTGGCCTTCTTGAGGTCCTCTGCGTTGGATCCTGTATACAGGGACAGGATCGGGACAGGTCAATCCATGATGTCTAACCTGAACTGGGAGTGATTCCCCTATGGCTGGGTTTGGACCATGATTGATTCCTGATCGGTTTCATTTGGCGAATCAGGCGACCCTGGCAAGAGGCGTGCGATTGTCGTTGGCCGCGGCGGGACAGGCGCTGGCGTGTCGCCGTCTGTGGGTCCGTGGGGCCCCGACGTTGTCAAAGCGTCCTGATGTGAGCCGGGCCCGGAAGGTGAGAACACCCTGGCCACCCGCACGCCCCCAGCGCTTGAGCCGGGTGTTGACGATCATTTTGTTTGCCGCCTCGACAGCCCCGCTGCCGATGGGAGAGCCGGCATCGCGGGCCGCTTGGTCACGCATCCGCTGACGGTGGCTACGGACAGACCCAATGGCGGTGGTGATCTCGCCGGCCCCGGGGCTTTTCCGCTTGAGATATCGCAATGCATCAATCACCTTGCCCACGCCCTGGGGATCGTCTGTCAGGATGGCCTTGTGTGTGTCGAACCCCGCCGTGTCCTTGCCGCTCTCGGCCCCGTCAGCGGCATCGGCCGCGGCCTTGAGAGACTTGGCCGGCCTGCCAGACATCGATGAGCCGGATGTCCGGGGTCAAACTCTCCAGACAAGTCCCGTTGTCCCGGGCCCCATCGGCGATAGCGACAATCTTCAACTCTCGACCCTGCGCCGGCGCCTGCGGCATCCCCTGCCACACCTCCTGGCTGATCTGGCGTTTCAGACAGGTCTTGCCGGGTTCGGGAAGCCGGGCAAAAGTACGCTGTGTGAGCATCGCCCCATTGCTGTCGCGTGGGGCCACAACGCCGCAGGCGGCCTCACGCCAGCCATGTTCATAAGCCTGTCCATCCCGCTCTTCCGCAGGCATCCGCAGCAGGGTCCCATCCAGCGAGACCCGCAGGGCCACCGCATCATCATGCAGGCTCTCATCGCCCCGCACCTCTGTGAGGAGATCGTCCGCCTGATCCTCAAACTCCTGCCCCATCTCGGCCGTCAGGCGGATCAGACTGCTCGTTGCGGGACCCGCGCCACAGATCCGCCCCATCCCGCGCCGGCAGGCTGGCCATGATCGCCGCCGAGAGACCGGCCGCCACGCCCGTCCCCACCCGTGGTCAGACCCAGAACCTGCGCGGCTGGCACCCCGGAGGGTCCCGCACCGGACGGGCGAGTGCGTGCCCGTGGAAAGGTCACGGTGCCGAACAGGGTCGTCGCCTGACCCGACGAGGCCGCCACCTGGCGAGGACTTTTCCCATCAATCTGCAACCGGTCCCCATGATCATCGCGTGCGGCAAAGGCCTGACCCCACAGCCCGCGGGCCCAATCCGCGACCGCATCACGCAGATCAAGCTCCGCCGGATGCGGATCCTCCCGAAACAGGCAGGCCAGATCCTCTTTGAGCCCCGTGTCCGGCAACTGCGTCGCTGCGGCCTGCAGGGTGTCCACGACCCGCTGTCGTGCCTGCGCACTGTCCGTATCGGTCTTGGCAACAGAGATGTCAGAGTGTCAATCGGTCATCCGCGTGTTCCGTCTCAGAGGTCTCCATCATGGAGAATTTTCGTCCGGGAACACGCGACCCGATCCGGCAGACACACCCAACAACTTCACCCCGATCGGGTCAAATTCCGGGATTTTACCAAACATTCCGCCAAACCACCCAAACGCCCGCCATCAGGATCCCAAAAACCACACGTTTTCAACAGGTTGAAAATTCACGAGTCCGCCATACGAGAACCACTCCCACCTGAATTTTATTTTGGGAATTATATACCTGACTACCCATGGTACTATAAGTAGTGGTTACAAGTGATTAATAATAGAATATGTAGTGGTTTGGGTAGTTAAGTATATAATCCCCTTTATTTTCCATAAAGCGAGGTTTCCTGCCTATGGTGTACAGTAATTCCCGCTGATATGGATTGACCGCTGAGATTTCATTGGGTGAGTTGTTTGCCAAAATATTTTTTTTTCGCAAACTCTTGGGGTCTCTCTGGGGCGCGTCTTGGCCCTGCCCGGTGATTCGTTGAGGGTTGCCCGCAACAATGGCACGGTGACCACTTATCACCAGATGCGCGGTGCGGCCCGGGTGGATCCGGATCTTCCGGTTGTGGTGCCCCTGGCACCTGAGATCATCCGCAAACAGGATGGCGCCACCAAGAATGATTGCGAACAGAATGCCTGCGCCCACCTCCTCACGGCCTTTCGCCGTGAACACCCCCATCTTCCTGTCGTCATCCTCCAGGACGGACTGGCATCAAAGGGGCCCCCTATCAAGATGCTGCGTGCCCATGAGATCGGTTATATTCTGGGGGTCAAGCCGGGGGATCACACAGTCCTGTTCGCCTGGCTGGAAGACAATCCCCGCGTCCAGGTGACCGAGAGGTGTGAGACAGGCCCCAAAGGGCAGATCACCCATCATCGCTTTCGCTGGGTGAATGACGCGCCGCTCAATGAGACCCATTTCGATCTCGGCGTCAACTGTCTCGAATACACCGAGATCAACCCGAAGGGTGAAACCAAGACCTTCTCCTGGGTCACCGATCAACCACTCAATGACCACTCAATCATGGAGGTGATGCGTGCCAGCCGCAGCCGGTGGAAAATCGAGAATGAACCCTTTCAGACTTTGAAGACGACCCGCGGCAGTGGCCTCTCGTTCGCACATCACTTTGGACACGGCCAAAAGAACCTCGCCAGCGTCCTCCCCACTCTCATGATGCTGGTGTTTCTGATGGATCAGATTCTCCAGACCCTCTGCCCTGCATTCCAACGTGCTCTCGCTACCAAGAAGCGAAAACTGTATCTGTGGCGGGCGATGACCGCCCAGCTGCTGAGTGATCAGATCCACAGCTGGGAGATCTTCTGGCGTGGATTGACTGAGACCCTGCAGCGCCCGGCGCTCGCCGACATTCTGCCCGAACCCTAATCCCCGCCTGTAAGGCCCCTCACACACCCACGTCATCTTCAAAGTTCATCCCCACATTGCCAGCTCATCACCCTGCGACGATTCCGCCGCCCGGATGCGCTTTGCCTGATCAAAACAATCCACCAAATGGCTGCGCCAAACGGGCTGAACCCGGAATGAGCGGGAATTGCTGTATGGTGTAAGCAGGTATAGCGGTTTGACAAAAAAAGCTTATAAGGGTTGAATTCCACGACGGAATCGGCCAGCCAAAGCAGACGGCCCTGTGCTACAAGCACACCAGCCAAATGTATACCTTGGCTTTTCTTGAATTTTCTGACTGATGATCACACGATGGAAGACAAAAAAACTGTCATCTCATTGACAACTATACCTCCAAGATTTCCATCGGTTGGAAAAACAATTGACAGTTTATTGAGGCAGAACCTTAAACCAGACAGTGTTGAACTGTACATTCCGAGACAATATCGGCGTTTTCCTGATCATGTTTTCAGCCTTCCCGAGGTGCCAGACGGCGTAACAGTTGAAGTCATCGAAGACGACTTTGGACCTGCAACCAAACTGTTACCTTGTTTAAGAAAATACAGGGGGGGGGGGGGTATCCGCATAATCTATTGTGATGATGATAGAGTATATTGGAATGGCTGGTTAGACAATATTCTCGCTATCGGAGAAAAGCGGCTCGGAGAGTGTATCTGCCGTCATGGATTTAATGTGACAGATTGGTGTGAATCTAACTTAACTCCTCGTAGAGGAGGAAGACCTCGTGGAGGATTTCGTAATCTTCACAGGAATTTCCCCTTCTGGATTGTACGGGGAATGGTACGAAAAATCCGTCGTCTCAAGTGGGTAGATCTAAGGCAAGATATCGTTTGGGCACCATTCTCTGGGTATGTAGACATTGCCGAAGGATGTGGGGGTGTTATGGTGTCACCAGATATGTTCGATGAGAAAGTCTTTGATATTCCACCTATCCTGTGGGCGGTTGATGACGTATGGATTTCAGGGCATCTTGCACGTCGAGGCGTAAAGAAATGGTTGCAGTATGTTCTTGAGGGTGAGCACAATATACATGAACAACCCCATGCGCTCTTTAAATCCGTAATTGAGGGTGCCAGCCGAGTTGAAGCGAATCAGCTTTGTATTGATTACTTCAGGGAGAATTATGAGGTTTGGCTGTAGTTGCCGCTCTATGCCTAAATTTGGTTGACTGACTTGGACCCAATTCCAAAGGGGCTTATATACTTAACTATCCAAACCACTACATATTCTATTATCAATCCCTCATAAACACTACATATAGTACGATGGGTAGTCAGGTATATAATCCCCAAAGTTTTCAACGGGTGTGGGGTCGATGGTCCGGAAATCACCAATAATCACTGTTTCGAACGAAAAAATGGTAAAGATGGGTTAGGATTATCTTGCCGTGGGCAAAATCATGTGCGACCAGCGAAACTGCTGGCGCGTGTCATTTTCACAGTCTGATAAGGGGTCGTTTTTAATTGTCCGTCGGCGACGGACAGCCCGCATGATCGCCATAATTGAATCGTCTTTGCGGACGAGATCGGTGCCCCAGAGAAGATCTTGGTGTCATCCGTATGGCCGATCTCGATCTCTGTGAAAGAGGCCAGACTCCTATCGAAATGGATGTCATTGCGCGGGGCATTGTTGATCCAACCAGAACGGGTGATGAGAGAATAGGCCATTGATGCGTAATGTTTGTTCCGGTCACATTCAGGACCTGACGCTTCAATGCGGGTGATCTCAACTGTTGAGATCAAACAGTTGATGATGCCTTCTTTTCATCAAAATGGATATCCACGCCATGTCAGTTGAACGGGCTGAGGAGTGCCAATTTTGTACCGCGGAAGTCACCTCTTAAGCGCGAAGATCATGACCAGTCTTGCCCGTCATCAGGGTCATCGTGATCTGGGTTTGGCACCCGATGTCGTGCGGCAAAGATCAGGCCGCGGAGGGTCGCTTCATGTGTGTCTGGAGGGCGGGATGGATTCTGGCGCAATTGTTCTGTGAGTGATGTCTGGGTCGTCTGCACCGCACAATAGAGACTGTCATGGGGATCAAACGGGTAGTTCTTTTCGCGGCGGGTGAGTTCATGGGGATCCAGCAGCAGTTTGCCGATTGTCGTGAGGGCATCAAAGAACCGGGTCTCCTGATCATTCTGCTGTTTGAGTTGCGTATCGTAAGGACCGCGGATCGTCAGGAGCTTGTTGACAGCCAGCCACGGCGCCCAGCAATCCTTGATATAAAATCCCCGCGCCTTGACCAGTTTCGATTCCATCAGGAAATAAAACTCGCCCTCGCGCAATTTCTGCAGCTCGGTAATCGGCACACGATCCGTTTCGACGAATTGCTTGTCAGGCCGGTCCACCCAACGGGTCGACCACCAGCCCGTTTTTGCGACCTGGCCCGAATTGAGCGCGACGCGATGCTGTGCAAACTTGCTGCGCAGGAAGTTCCACGTCATCTTGGCATCCTCGGTGGCCCCGGCAACCGTCAGACGGGCATTGGCCGCCGCTGTCTCGGCAATCTGCGGTGAGACCGACTGCATCGCGGCCATATCCTGCCCGGCGATGATGATCATGAAACCCAGCGAGCGCGCCTGGGCCATCATCGTATCAATGCCCTTGACCATATAGTAACCGGCTTCATCCAGCACCGCGATAAAGGGCGAGGGCGCACGGGTCGGGCGTCTGTCAACAAGTTCGCGCTTGTCCCCCTCAAGCCGACTGCCCGCCGCCCGCCCCATCATCATCTTCAGCATCGCCACAACAATGCGCCCGCAATTGCGCATCTCCTCCGGGGCCTTCTGCAGGGCCGGGAGCAGGACGACCAGCACCCGGCGGTTCAGGACCACGTCATCCATGTCCACTTCGCCGATCGGGGTGCGGAAGATATGCCCGAAATCATCGGCCAGTGACCCGAGCGGCTTGGTGAGCTGCATCGACAGGAAACCATATTGCTCGGCGGCCTTGCCCTCCTGCGGCTCGCCATTCATCGCCTTTTGCAGGTTGAAACCCGGCAGTGAGTCGAAAAAACCCTTCAGCGCAAGGCGCGATGTCTCCGAAAAATCACCGCGAATGGCCCGCAGGTAAAGCTCAATGAGCCCACCGCGACTGCACATCTCATCCCAGGCCGCATCCGGGATCTGTGCAATCTCGGTGATGCGCCGGCCCGTGACAAACTTTGCCCGGATGCCGACTCCCAGGGGCAGAAAGTCCCGAATGGTCTGGACATCCAGCATGATGTCCCCGGCATCACGCATCTCTACCAGGACTTTCATGGTTGAGGTCACCAGCGCCATCGCACGATGCCGCCACATCTCGCCGGTATTCCCGGACTCACCCATCAGGGAGACAATCAGATTCATCAATTGATCCGCACTGCCATGCGAAAACGGGTTCAGTGTGTTGGATTGTGTCTCCGGCCCTCCCGCCGACATGTCGCTGCCGCCACTATCGGTGAAATTCAACACGCGATAATCGTCCTGACGACCAAATCGGGACACAATCGACCAGGCCTTCGCATGAAACTCGGCCGTGCCCTTGCCATCAATGAACAGAAACCCGGATGACCACATCAACGCCTGTGAGACCAGGCCAAGCAGGAACTCCGTATTGTGCGTCGGCACATAATTCTCGGCAATAAACATTCCATCGGGCGAGTCCGTACGGATGCAGGTCATCGATTTTGTCGATGACTGGCGCAGATCCCGGAGAATTTGAGCGGCCGACGTGACACTGATCCGCTCGGCCTGCAGCCACTGCCGCAGCCGGGAGCGTATTCCCTGCGCTTCGGCATCCACAATTGATCCTGCCGCACCAATGACCTCGATTCCATCGCGGTGCAACGATGGATCCGGGGGACGAAACCGTGAATCGAGTGTCTCTTGTCCGGGCAACTGAAAACGGACAAGGATCTGTGTGTTCCGCGTGACTTGAAACGCGATCCCGCCGAGAGACCAGATGATCTGTCGGAGCAGGAATCCATCCTGGCCGGAGAGGCAGGGGCACGCGATCCAGGGATTGTCATCGCCCGATGGATGCCGCGCACCGCGCCTCTTGAGAAAATCCGCCAGCCAGGACATTCGTGCGGAGGCACGGTCCGATAAAGAGGGCATGGCACGCAATCGATCCAATCCGCGTGCCGCCGCCGTTTCCGCCTGTTGACGGGTCAGGCTGGGTGCGTTGGCGATTCCATCCACCGGTTGTGGCAATGGCAGGAAAATACGCAACCGCTCCTCCCCCTGCAAGGTGCCGAGTTGCTGCGCAATGCCAATGTCCGCGGTCGTCCAAACACCGGTTTGCCCCGTGTGATTGATGTGTATCCTGGCCCCGCGGAGCCGGACTCTCCACAGATGATCGCGCGAACATTCCACCTCGCGCCCATCAGCAAGTGTCAAACGCACAGCCGGCACACGGCCTTGTGGATGCACCGACAGAATTGTCTGCACCCGTCCCGACGGGTGGATGACAGGATCACCTGGTCGCAAATCGCCATTCTGACGCCAGCCATCCGGGGTTAGAACCAGGGTGTCATCAGGCAGCGCCTTCCCAGCACCCGTTGTCGCAAGAACCAGCGCGTGACGGCGCGCGTCACTGTTGGAAATCCAAACCTCTTCTTCGCTGTCGAACGCATTTCCGAGAAACAACATTCCCTGGCCGCGCTGGAAAGACCTGTCACTGCCGGCGACAGGCGATCCATAATCACGACCTGTCCACGACAGGGGAAGGCGAAAAGGCAACCGTCCTTTGCACCTTGCCATGATGACGACAAGAACGATGGCTACTGGCGTTGCAATCAGCCAGGCAGCCGGAATCAACGGCATGGATGTCACGCAAAGCAGGATCAGTACCGTGAAGATGTCAGGATGCGTGACAGTATCGCGCAATGGCGAAGACCGCCGCTCGACCGCGCGGCCGGCCTCATTTGTCATGACGATTCACCCATCGTGCCTGATACGCCTGCACATGCATTCAAGTTGCACCCGTTTTGTGAAGATTAGGGTCCGTACGATGGTTGCAGCTTGCCCGTATGAATGTGCCTCAACACACGCGCATCGTGATAAATCATCCTGCGATTGATCCTTACGGCGGACTCATGTTTGATACCGTTCCATCAGTAAGGAGGCCGAGGAGCGCCGCCTGTACCACTGCATCATGTCTTTCCTGCTGCAGTCGTAGATGAGCAATCCGTGTGTTGAGGGCGATCAGGTCAATCAGGTCCTGGAGCAGGGCCCGCTCATTTTTTGAGTGACGCCGCTCGAGCGTTTCAGCATCAGGTGCATAATAAGCGGCAGTACGGATTTCCAATGCCTGCAGTTCGCTGATGACATCAGGGATGTCATCGCTGTAACGAGTGCCTTGTGCAATCGTGCGATAAGGACCTGCAGGAAGCGACGGACTGGCGAGTTCCAACGACATGCCGATGGCAGAAAGAGCCGCCTGGTTGCGCGCCTCTGCCGCCCGTCGCCGGACTGCCTCGGAAAGCCCGGCAGGCGTTTGTAAATCCTCGTCAGACAGTGGTTTGGGCGGAAACGGATCGACGGTATTGGCGATCAATCGGGGCAGTGATCGACGCGCCAGTGGGTCATCAAGCTCCAGAGTGTTCTGGCTGAGCGGTAACGTCCAGTCCGTGGTGGCGTCTTGACTGCCACCGGCATTGATGATTTCCGCGCGCTCCCGGGCGAGATATGCGGCCATTTGCAGACCATTGGTGCGGACGGTCTCATCGTCACCACGTGTCCATGACGCAGCACCATGCAGGGCTGCCGCCGCCGATGGGATGTCCGTATTTTGTGGTAAATCTGCTGCCAGCGCCGTATCGAGAACAAGGCAGAAATCAGGGTTGGGATCAAATTTTCCGCTTTCGGCATCGGCCCGGACGCGTGAACGCACAAGATGCGCCTGGTTTTGCGCCGCTGCATCAGCAATTCTCTCAGCGGCTTCCACCTGACGGTCAAGATACTGGCTTGTTTGACGGGTCTGCGCACGCATGGCTTCAATGATGTTTTGTGCTGCCTGCGTTGTTTCGTCTGAAACATGGTCGCGTGTATCGCCATGCAGGGTGCGAATAAATCCACACTGGCAACCGGCAAACTGTGCATCAACGGCACTGGGCAACATCAGCATAAAGACAGCAAAAGAAGCCGCGCCCCATGGTGAACGGTCACGACATACCCGCATTACTGGCTTCCTGCTCCATAAAGTGACTCCCAGATTTTTTCGACAGGATCATTGTTGGTGTCATCCAGGTTTTCCTGTGATGATTGTTGTTCATGGCCTCCTGTCGATGGCCTGGTATGAATTGATGTTCGAGCACGTGGCCGCGCTGGAGAAATTACACTGTCGGAAATGCGCTCCATATCAGGAGCGTTGGGAAGTCGTGATGGGAGACCATGCCTGAGAATCGCAAGTGGTGACTTGACCGGACGTGTGACTTCGCGCCATTTGCGTGCTGCGAATTGACAGACTCGCTTGGCATTGGCCCCATTGCCAATGACACCGTCCAATGACCCGGCAAACAGGCTTTCGAGTCCGCCCGAAGGGGCGAACCAATCCAAAGACAGGCTCATCAACCCATCCATGCATGAGAGGTCGCCAGTTGCCGCCGGTGCTTTAATTGCCGCTTCTGCGCGTCGCACCGAGTTTTCAATTTGACGTCTTGTCGTTACGGCAACGCGATTGCGTGCCTCTTCACTGCAATGCGGGTTGATTGAATCCTGGATCCATTCAGCTTGAGACGGGCCGGATATCAAAAAAGCGACAGCCGTTATCAGAGGAACCAATTTGCAGACCATTCCCATCACCTCAACCACCAGACAGTTGAGGGCAGTAAAGACAGCCCGTGTGAAATTCCCAAGAGATTTCACTTATAGAACAGATTGAGAAATGACGACCATGTTGTTGCGGTATGAACTGCCGTCACCCAGATGCGGGCATAACCCGTCTATAGGGTTGCAGCAACGCGACTATCGCCTATTTGTGTTCCTGTGCCCCTGAAGATGAGGTTAGCTGAATCAACTGTGGCGCGTCAATCAACATTCGTATAATTGTTGACGCTGATACTGGCGTGGAATTCACGCGGCGGATGCCGTTTGACAATTATCAGATGCCTACTAACCCACTTTCATTGAATTGACGGGTACAGGGATTTGAGTTTGATGCGGGCGTTGTCTGTTGTGAATCGCCAGTTGACGGGTCGTTTGTCGGCGTTGCGGTGTGTCTGCCAGGCAGCGACTTCGCGGACCCTGGTCTCGCGGTCGGGAATGTGGCGGGCGAGGCATTGGCGCACCCGCACATTGATCTCGATTTCGGCGATATTCAGCCAGGATCCGTGTTGGGGCGTGTGATGGATGTCAAACCGCTTGGCCAGGCGGTAGTGTCTCACTTTGAAATTTTCTCTTGCCTTTACCGAGGCAAAGATGATAGAGGGAACCATCGCCCAACTGGAGGAATTCCCCATGCTACGTTACCTTCCCCCCCCCCCCCTGACCTTGCAACATTTCATACTTGTATCGGTAATCTGGCTGGTCTATATGGCGGGTCATGCAGGTTGGTCTTCGCCATTTCGATTCGCAGACGCTTGACTGGTTGGCTGGGGCGCTTCGCTCCGGTGGTCTGAGTCGGCACGCGTTGGGCCGTGGGCTGTGCGCGCGGACGGGCTGGTGCGACGTTCGGGGAAAGCCCTGCCTGTCAGCGGCGGCGAAGGCGTTGCCTGTCTTGGCGGCGCGGTTGGGGCTGGAGCTTCCGCCGCCCCGTGCTGTTCCCGACCCCACCGCTGTTCCTGCGGTCACGGACGCGGACGTTCCTGACACGGCGGTGGCCTGCGCGCTGGAGGATCTTGGCCCGGTCTGGCTTGATCCTGTGGGTGGTGCTGGCGACCGGCGGCTCTGGGAGGCGATGATGGCCCGCCGCCATCCGCGGGGCTGGGCGCGGCCACCCGGCGGGCAGGTGCGCTACTGGATCCGTGCGGCGCGCCACGGCGTCCTTGGCGGCATTGGCTTCGGGTCCGCGGCCTGGAGGTTGGCGGCGCGGGACGCCTGGATCGGCTGGTCCGCCGCGGCCCGCGCCGCCAACATCGGGCGCGTCATCTGTAACCACCGGTTCCTTCTCCTCGGCGGCGTCCGGGTGGACGGCCTTGCGTCGGCGGTCCTGCACATGGCGGCGGCGCGGGTGGCGGACGATTGGGAGGCCCGGTATCTGGTCCGTCCCGTGGCGGCCTACACCCATGTCGGCCCGGAGCACAGCGGATACTGCTACCACCGGGCCGGCTGGACCGTCGCCGGGCGCGGCAGCGGGCGCCGGGGCGCGGTCGGCACGGTGCGGGTGCGGGCCCTGGAGGACGGCTGGCGCGCGGTGCTGCGCCACGTGGAGCGGCGCCCGGTCGGCGCGCTGGCGGGCGCCTATGACGGCATGGACATCGACTGGGCCGCGCGTGAGTACGGACGATCCGGCCACACCGACGGGCGGATCCGCCGCCGGATCGTTGACATGGGGCGCGCCTGGTTGGAGAATATGGGGGAGGAGCTACCGGTCATCTTCCCGGTGGCGGCGGCCAAAACGGCCGCGTACCGGCTGTTGTCGAACCCGGGGGTGTCCATGGATCACATTCTGGAGCCGCATGTCGCGGCGACCGCCGACCGCTGCCGCGGCGCGCCCGTCGTGCTGGCCATCCAGGACACCACGACCCTGAACTACACCCGCCTGGAGGCGACGGAGGGCCTGGCGGAACTCGGCGGTGGCGGCCGGGGCAGCGTTGGCATCCTCGCCCACGCCGGGCTGGCGGTGACGGCGGAGGGCCGCCCGCTGGGCCTGTTCGCCATGAACGCGGACTTCCGCGACGCCCCGGAGGAAGACAGCGCCCGCTGGGTGGACGGGCTGGACCGGGCGCGGGAACTCGCGGCCGCCTGCCCGGACACGCGGGTGATCTCCGTGTGCGACCGCGAGGGCGACTTCTGGGCGCTGCTCGCCCGTGCGGCGACGCACGGCGACGCGATCCTGGTGCGCGCCAGCCGATCGGCGCAGCGGCGGGTGTGGACACCGGACGGGAGGGAGAGGTGCCTGTGGGCGCACGCCGCAGCCCTGCCCACGCTCGCCGTGTCGGAGCTGGTGATCCCGGCCGCCGGAGGCCCGCGGGCCCGAAAAGAGCGCACCGCCCGCCTGGAAATCCGGGCGGCGGAGGTCACGCTCCTGCCGCCGCGGGAGGAGAGGAAGCACACGAAACCGCTGACCATGCGCGCCGTCTCCGCCACCGAGACCGACGCCCCCGACGGCACGGAGCCGCTGCACTGGCTGCTGCTGACCGCCGAGCGCCCGGCGCAGGGGGAAACCGACGCCGTCCACGCCACCACCGTCCTGGACTGGTACCGGAAAAGGTGGACCATCGAGACATGGTTCAAAACCCTCAAATCCGGGACCCGCATCACGGACCGGCGGCTCGACGCCGCCGACGACCTGCGCAAATGCCTGGCCTTCGACGCCGTCACCGCCTGCCATGTCGCCGACATCACCATGCGCGCGCGGGAACGTCGAGAACCCGCGGCTGGTGAGCAGAGAGATCGCCGACATCACCATGCGCGCGCGGGAACGTCCAGAGACCCCGGCGACCGAGGTCTGTCCCGAAAGGGACATCCACCTGCTCCACACCCTGCTGGAGGCCCAGGGCCACAGGGGCGTCGAAAGGATGGAGAGGGGCGAGATCACCACGATCCAGAGCTTCGTCATCAACCTCGGACGCCTCGTCGGCACCCACCCGACGAAGCGCCAGCCGCTGCCCGGAGTGAAAAAAGTCTGGCAGGGGCTCGAGAGACTCAACTGGGCCATCCAGGTGCGCGATGCCATCGGCGAAAAACAACTGGAATGAAATCCCCTATACAAGTGTGAACCGTTGCAAGCCCCCTGACACGGCTCACGGCGGCGCTCCCCGCCTGTCTCGCTGCCCTGCTGGCGGCCGCACTGGTCGCCCTGGTTCTGGCCACGAGTGCGCAGGCGCAGTTGCCGCCACCGCCGCCGCAATGCACCACCAGCACCTGCACCCTCCGACTTGCGCCGGTTTCCGGTAACATCGTCGTGGACGGCTGCGGTGACCACGCCACGCTGGGCCGCTTCAAGGTGATCCTGTCAAGCAGCAACCCCAACGTGACGCCGCAAAGTTTCACGACCGTCAAATTTCTGAGCACACGTAATACAAACCGCGCCGGTGCCGAGTTCACCGACTGGGAGTGGCGCACGCCGGAAGTGAACAGCAATGCCTGGCAGAATGTGCGGGGCGGGAGAGATTCCCTTACCTTCGCCGGCGGCTCCCTGGGCGAGAACATCGTCGAGGTCCGTCCCAAGGCCGGGGCCCACATCTGGAGCAACCGCAATGCCAACAACCCCATCCAGGGCCCCGGCGAACTGGTGGTGCAGGTCATCACGCCTGGTCCTGGGCGTGGGTATGCGACGGCAGGCAGCACCTACTTCCTGTTCATGGGCGGCAGGGGCTGTGCGCGGGTCGGGCTGGGCGGCGGATTGCTCGGCGGCAACCAGTGACGCGGCCGGGCCGCACGGTCTATCGCGCGAGATAAGGCCCGTAGAGCGGCCGGTTCGGGGGTGTCTCGTATCCTCTCTGCACCCCCAACACCATCGGGCACTAGACGGGCGTTTTGCGTCAGTCGCTAGAGACGGTGCCGCCCGCCGCTCGCGACGGAGAACCCGCCGCGGCGCGACGGGCAGGCCAGCATCAGACACCATCCACACGGGGCGGCCTGCGGGTCGCCCCGTTTCGTCATTGCGACGATTTCAAACTGAGACACTACCGGCCAGGCGTGCCGCCTTGACCGGCGCGAACGTATCATAGAGTGTTGAGAGTGTGTGGGTGTTCAGATTGTCCATCACCAGGACGATCTTTTTGCCGGGGAAGTGACTGTCCGCCAGATCTTTCAGGACGTCGGCGAAGTCTTTGCGGGTGCGGCGGTCGGTGACCTTGACAGGGCGCCATCCCTCGAGGGGTGCGGTGATCATGAAGAGATTGGCGGTGCCGTTGCGGGTGTCTTCGCAGTCATACCCAGCGGGGTGCCCGGGGCGTGTCGGCAGCGGTGTCCGGGTTTCTTTCGTTTGTTGCCTGGAGGTTTCATCCAGGCAGACCCGAACTTCATCACTGGCAAAGTCTCGGCTGGTTGTGTCCAGGACATCTTCCATCGCACAGACAAATTCCGCATTCCCCCGGGGCGGAATGCACCAACACTGATTTCACCCGGGCTTGATCTCGTTTTTTTGAGAGTTTTCTGGACTGTCGATCGGGAGATCGTCTCCACAATGTTCCATTCCACCCGCCTGTCGGCCAGCCGTTGCAACGTCCACTGGGCCTGCCCCGCCGGAGGTTCCGAACAGGCCAGCATCGTCAACTTCGCCTCGCCCGCACCGTCCAGCAGACGCGGCTTGCGGTTCACCTGAACCTTGCGCTCCAGCGCCGCCTCAACACCGTCCATCACACATGGCTTGCGCACCCGCTCCACCGTCGCCGTGCCCACACCCAACACATCAGCAATGTCCGCATCCCGGCGGCCCCCACCCGCACGATCCGGGTCCGCCAACACAAGGATGTGGGCCCGCTTGCGGCGCTCCTTGGAGCCCTGACCTCTGTCCACAAGAGCCGGCAACTGATCACGCGCATCCGCGTCCAACGTCACGTGATAGATTTTCCGTCCGTCTGATGTCATCGCTCGTCACCTCAGTCTGCCCCCGCAATGCGTGCCGCCACCCAGCGAACACACTCGCGGCCCCTGCTCAGGCCACAACGGGGAATTGATCTGTGTGGCCACCCCCTGTCTCGACAAAAACCGCAGACAGGAAGACAATGTCACCCACAGTGACATGGCATCAATTCAATGAAAGTGGGATACTAAGGCCCGTTGACAATTGCCTTGCGTCTTGAGTTCTTGTCGTGTATTTGTGTCGGCATTGCACGCCGAAAAAGGCGGCACGAGCAGACGAGGCAGGTGACAAGATGAATGCAGATCGCACAGTTTTGACGGATGAGATGTGGGCGCGGGTGGCCCCGCTGTGTCCGGGCCAGGTGACTGACCCGGGGTGCACAGCTGTCGACAATCGTCTTTTTCTGGAAGGGGTTCTCTGGCGGTTCCGGACAGGAACCCCCTGGCGTGATCTCCCGCCGCATTTTGGGCGATGGACCCGTGTCTTCAAGCGGTTCCGGCGTTGGACCCAAGCGAATCTTTTTGAACGTATTTTCAATGAGTTATCCGGTGATCTGGATCTGTCAATGGTGTCTGTGGATGGCACGATCATGCCAGCGCACCAGAAGGCCTCCGGGGCCAAAAAGGGGGATCAGAATCGGAAGGAATCGGCCGCTCGAAGGGCGGTCTGACGAGCAAGGTCGTGGCTCTCACGGATGCTGTCGGACATCTGATCCGGTTTGTGGTTCTCCCCGGTCAGACTCATGATCTCAAGGCTGTCCCTGAACTCCTGGACGACCTCACCTGTGAGATGTTGATTGGCGACAAGGCCTGTGACGCGGATGGGGTGCTGGACACAGTGGCGGAACGCGGAGCCACGGCGGTGATCCCGCCGCGGTCGAACCGAAGCACGCCACGCGACTTTGACCGCGACGCCGACAAGGAGCGGCACCGAATCGAGAATTTCTTTGCGAAAATCAAGGAGTTCCGGGGTCTCGCCACACGATACGACAAGACTCTTGCAAGCTTCGCAGCCGGGATTTATCTGATGGCGGGCGTGGTGGCCGCACGATAATTGTCAACGGGCCTTAGTGGTTCATTTCATACAGATGCTTGTTTTTCTTGCAGTTTCCGGTGGCCGCGTTTCCACGATGCGACACTGTCATCCGGGTCCCGGCTCCAGTGGAAGGGTCGTGCATCGTGGGCGTTATGGTGTGCGACATAATCCTCAACCGCCGTGATGCACGCGTCGCGGGAGTTGAAGATGGCATTTTTCAGCCGTTGTCGGGCGAGTTTCGAGAAGAATCCCTCCACCGCGTTCATCCAGGACGCCGAGGTTGGCGTGACGTGGAAGGTCCAGTTGGGGTGGTCTGTGAGCCAGGCATGCACGCGAGCCGACTTGTGGGCGGACAGGTTGTCGAGGATGACATGGACCTCCGCCGCGGGAGCCAGGCCGGCGGCCACATGATCAAGGAAGGCGCAGAAATCCGCGGAGCGGTGGCGCGCGGTCATCTGTCCCACCCCCTTCCCGGTCGCGACATCCAGCGCCGCCAGCCGGGTGGTGGTGCCATTCCGTTGATCGTCATGGGTGCGGGTGGTCGGGTGGCCCGGAGCCGGGGGCCGGGGCTTTTGGGTCCGCCCCAGGGCCTGGATCTGGGTCTTTTCGTCCCCCGAGAGGACAACGGCATGATCCGGTGGATTTGTGTACAGCCCGATGACATCATGGGCCTTGATGCCGAAGCGGGGGTCATTGGAGACCTTGAAGGTCTTGACCTGATGGGGGCGCAGGCCATGGTGGGTGAGAATCCGATGGACGGTGGAGATGGAGAGACCCTGTGTGGCCGCCAGCTCCTTGAGGGTCCAGTGGCTCCGGTGGGCCGGCGGCGGCGACATCGCGCGGGTGATCAGGGCCTGCACCGTGTCTTCAGGGACCGGGGCCTTGCCCGGCGGACGCGTGGCGTCGGACAACAGCCCATCCACCCCCGCGGCGAGGAAACGGTCCCACCAGCGCCAGACGGTGGACTGGCAGGCGGCGGTGCGCCGCTGGGTCTCGGTGGGACCGTCGCCCGCATCCAGACACAGAATGATCCGCGCCCGACGGGCGTGCTTCTGCCGCGTTTGGGGATGGGCAGCAAGGGACGTCAAGCGCGTGCGCGCGGCGTCCGTCAGTGTGATGGGAGGACGTACAATGCGACTCATGGGAACTGCTCATAGATCGTGTTGTCGTGGGCCGCTCTCCGGCGACCACCACCACTTCGCAGAGACGAGACAAAAAAGCAAGCTTATGTTTGAGAATAACCACTAGGTGAACCGCCGGCCACAATCACAAGCAAGAATCTCACAGCACGGCACCCCGCAGGCCAGGGTCCCGCACCGGACACCGCCTCATCTATCCGACAGTCCGAACACAGGCAAGGGGGAATGCAGGGGGTTGACCGGTGCGGCGCAAAGGCTTAGTTTGCGGCGATGAGTGAGCCACCCGACATCCACGATCTGGCCCGACAGATCGCACGGCTGGAAGGTGAGATCACAGCCGTCAGAGCGGAGACGAACGCCATGGAATCACGCATTGAGGCCCGACTCGCCGGAATGGAAGCGGAGATGGCCAAGCGGGAAACCCGGATGCTGCTGGCCATCGCGGTGCTGATTGCCCTCGCCACCACGATCCTGGGTTTGTGGCTGGGCGGATAGAGGGCGGACCGGATTGCGTCCTCTGCGGGGAATCAGAGCGTGGCCTGTTGTGTCGCGGGTCCTCTGGAGGCGAGTCCCGGACTCGAACCGGGATCGAACGGGTCTGCAACCCGCCGCGTCACCATTCTGCCAACTCGCCGCGCGCCTCATATAGCCCCTGTTTCATGGGCAGGCAATGTCCTGCGGAAATCCGGTCTGTGCAACAAGGGGCGTGCCGGAGACCGCCCCTTGTATGCCCTGTTATTGGCCTATTGCCACGAATGAGCCGATGATGATGTGGCCCTCATTGCAGACACTGTTGCCACCCGCCCCGCATTCCCGTCGGTTGGATCGGGTGTTGTCGACGTACCACCGCCTGGCCCCGGCAAATCGTATCCGCGGGGCCGCTGGAACGCCGTCAGAGGGGCTTGAGGGGGTTTATCCAACCCACACACCGCCTCACCCCTTGTGATCCTGAAAAAGCCGGGAATGGTCCGCTTTCAGTGATTTACGAGGTGGTCGGATGGCTGACTGCCGTCCGCAGCCGTTCCAGGCCGTCCCCAGTCGGTCTGTGAAGGTGCGCGGGTGACAGGATTGATCAAACCCAACTGTTCCAGGGTCCTTTCTTTCCGCGCGGAATTGCACGGCCAGCAGGTCATGACAAGATTGTCGAGGCTGGTGGATCCGCCGCGGCTGTGCGGGCACACATGGTCATAGGTCAGCGTCATGCACATGAAGGCCGCATGCTTCTTTTGATCGCATCCCTTTCCACGTGTGGGCCAGGGGAGGGCCTTTGGATAGCCATGGCGGAGGCGATCCCGGATCCGGCGGCGGATCGTCGGAATGCCGCAAAATCGGCAGCGATAACCGTCACGGGCAATCAACGCAGCCTTCATTTCTGCGGATGGGTGTCTTTTCGAGTCGCGTTTGTCTTTGGGAATCTCGGGCGGCGTGTCCGGGACCTATCAATATTACACACTTGGCTCGTGTTTGATTGTGTGCGAGTCATGGGCGTATGCAGATGGGGCTGCGTTCGATACCGGCGGATGTTGCGGAATGGTTTGTGATGGTCTGTGGGGATGCGGGTCAGACGCGGATGTCTTTGGCGCGCGGTTTGTGTGCGATGACGGATTGGCGTGGTTCGACGGGGGATTTGTGCGTGGCCTCGGCGCGCCGGATGTTGCCGCGTCTGGCGGTGGCGTTGGATGTGCGTCTTCCGCAGGCGCAGGCGGTGGATTGGGAGTCGGGTCCCGCGGCGGTGGCGGCGGTGCCGGCGATCGCTGTTGACGGCCCTCTGTCAGTTCTGGGGGATGGGTCGCTTGTCCTGGTGGCGGCGGGCGATGACCGGCGGCGTTGGGATCTGATGATGGCGGCGTCTCATCCGCAAGGGTGGTCGCGCGCACCGGGCGGGCAGGTGCGGGACTGGATTCGGTCATCGCCCGGGATCTTGGGGGGTCTTGGGTTTGCGGCTGCGGGTCTCCAGTTGGCCCCGCGGGATCGTGTGATTGGCGGGTCGGCGGATGCCCGGGTGGCCCAGATCGGGCGGGTCGTGAGCCATCATCGTTTTCTGCTTCTGCCCGGGGTGCGGGTTCGCAAGCTGGCGTCGGCGGTTTTGCGGGTGGCGGCGGCGCGGATCGCGGATGACTGGTCTGAAGCTTATGGTCAGACACCGGTCCTGTTGCAGACTTTTGTCGGTCCGGATCAGTCGGGCCTGAGTGACCGGGCGGCGGGATGGACATGTTGTCCGGAACGGACGGCCGGGCGCCGCTCCGGGATCCGCCGGGCGGTGTGGCTGAAACCGCTCACCGACGGGTGGCGGGAGACACTGTGCACAGAGCCCCGGCGCTGTCTGGGTTGGTCCGGAGCCCTGCAGGGGGGTGACAGTTGGGCGGAACGGGAATATGGTCGCAGCCCGCACCCCGATGGACGGGTGCGGCGGCGCATTGTGCAGATGGGGCAGGCCTGGACGCAGAGTCTGGGGGCCAGCCTGCCGGTGATCTTCCCCGGCCGCGCCGAACAGACAGCGGCCTATCGGTTGTTGTCCCACCCGGGCGTGACGATGGACCATATCCTGGATTCGCATGTGGAGCAGACGGTGGAACGCTGCGCGGCGGAACCGCTGGTGCTGGCCATCCAGGACACCACGACACTCAATGATGATGGGTTGGCGGCGACGTCCGATCGGGATGACCGCGGCGGGGGTGGCCCGGGCGTTCAGGGTCTCCTGGCGCATGTGGGCGTGGCCGTGAATGCCGTCGGACGACCGCTCGGCCTGTTCAGGGCCGATGCCGATGTCCGTCAGGCCGATGACACGGACAGGGCCCGCTGGCTGCAGGGACTGGAACGATCACAGGAGCTGGCGGCCGCGTGCCCGCGCACCCGGATCATCAATATCTGCGACCGTGAGGGCGATTTCTGGGCCTTGCTGGCGCAGGCGCGTCACACCGGCCAGGACCTGCTGGTCCGCGCCCGCCGCGGCGTCCAGCGACAGGTGGTCCGGCCCGATGGGAACACGGCCGCTCTCTGGGATCATGTCCAGGCCACGGCACCCGTGGGCACACGCCAGATCACAGTGCCGGCCCGCGGGGGGGCGCACACACGCCCGGAGCGGGCGGCCACACTGACCGTGCGCTGCACCGCGGTCACCCTGCGGCCCCCCAAAGACTTCAGCCATGATCCCCCGCTCCCGATGATCGCCGTCTCGGCGCGCGAGGAGAGCCCGCCCGCCCGTGTCCGCCGCAAGGCGGGCCAGCCGGGCGGCCCCCTGCACTGGATGCTGCTGATCTCTCCCCACAAAGAGAGGGAGACGAACCTGGAGACGGCAACCACCGTGCTGCGGTGGTACGAACTGCGCTGGCGCATCGAACGCTTCTTCCATGCCCTCAAACAGGGCACGCGGATCGAAGACCGCCATCTCGATACCGCCGACGATCTGCGCAAATGCTTCGCCGATCACGCCATCACCGCCTTCCGGGTCTGGGATCTCACCCATCTCGCGCGCACGCGGGACGATGAGCCCGCGGGCCGCTTCGTCGGCAAGGACGAGATCACGGTGCGCGGTGTCCGCGCGGCCGAACGGGGCATCCTCAAGGCCCGGGCACCCCCGGCAGAGGCCCGGACGATGACAATCGAACGGTTCGTGGTCCTGACCGGGGGTCTGGCCGGGTTCCATCCCGCAAAGCGTCAGCCACTGCCCGGAACAGAAAAACTGTGGCAAGGAATCCGAATCCTCACCAACAGCGTCTTCGCCATCCATGCCTGGAACAACAGAAACATGAACACAACTGAAAACGAGTCAAGTCTGATACATTGATAGGTCCCTGGCCCCCGTGGTGACCGCCCTGATCAGCTTGCGTGGCATCCATATCCTGAGTGCTGTGACGATCCTGGCCGAGCTGGGTGACATCACCCGCTTCACCACCCCGCGGCAACTGATGAGTTTCCTCGGCCTGGTTCCCAGCGAACGCTCCTCGGGACCCAAGCGCCGGACCGGTGGGATCACCAAGACCGGCAACAGCCATGTCCAGCGGATCCTGGTGGAAGCGGCGTGGAACACTCGCGTCCCCGCCCGCAAGACACGCCATCTGCAGGCCAAGGCCGCCGCCGCGCCGGACCGGGTGCAGACCATCGCCTGGCAGGCCCAGAAGCGACTCTGTGCGCGTTACAGCCGTCTCAGCGCTGTGCGCAAGCATCAGTGCAAGGTGACCACAGCCGTGGCCCGGGAACTCGTCGGCTTCATCTGGGCCATCGTCTGCGAGGTCAACGCCCGCCCGCATGCCAGCCGAGCCCTGACCTGAAAGACACGGAAGCCAACCATGACCGAGTCAGGATGCAGGCAGAACGGAAGGAGAACCCTCGATCACGCTATGCGGCACAGTCTGAAACCTGCGACCCGCGATCTTAGAGAGAGGCAGCTCCGTGACGAAAGTGAAGTCTGGCGGTACCCAACCCGCGAATATCAGTGTGATCCACCGTCGCTATCACGGCCTGCATCCCGACACGGTCATGATCTTGTGAGGAATCACAGGATGCCATAATAGAGACATCTCAGCGGTCAATCCATATCAGCGTTCCCTGCGACATCCTCACGCCGAACAGGTCGATCAGTGTCTGGCGCAGCCGCTGCACCGGGACCAGCTGGGCGACACGCAGATAGACAACCCGGGCCGTCAGCCGGGGACCGGACTGAACCGGGGCGGTCACCCCGTCGGGAAAGTGTGCCCGGGTGGTCACGCCGCAGGCGGGACAGACACACCGATGGGCCCGATGCGCGGTCACCTGGAGCGGAGGAGGTTCCGGAAGGTCATGGACCTGACGGGCCGCGGACCCGACGGACATCCCGGCGTCCAGGGCTGCACCACAGCCCGTGCAGACATCAGGATCGTGGTCCGTGATGACGTCGGGATGTTCGGAACAGCGCAGCGTGCCGCCGGGGTGGCCCGTCTGTCCACCCGGCTTGCGGTCGCTGGCCCGGCGGCGAGACCGCCGGCGTTGCCGCAACGCCTCCGCCGTCGGTTGGGTCAGCCCATCACGCGATGGAGGCGTGCCACTGTTGGAACTGTCAAGCCCGAGGCGGCGCTCCAACTCCGCGATACGCGCGGCCTGGACAGCGATCGTGGTGCGAAACTCGGCAATCATGGAATCACGGTCCGCGAGGGCCGCCGTCAGGTCGGAGACCCGGTGGGCCCATGACTCAAGATCGTCAATCATTCCTGACACGAAATGCCGGCCCTGTCTGCTGCCTGTCACCGCGGCTTCTGCCGTCTTGGGGACCAAACCTATGGGGAAACAACACACAGTGTCAAATGAGACCCGACGGACAGGGAGCACCGACCCAAAAAGAACCTGAATAGTTACGTGTTCCCTAGATTGACAAGTTTAGATGGGGATTGAAAACCTTATGGTCCAAACCCAGCCATAGGGGAATCACTCCCGATCAGGTGCAGGGGTTTGAAATACAATGAATGAACTAATATAATTATATTATTGGTCAATATTGCCAAATTTAGGGTTGGAAATCAGTGCTCATTCAATTTAGTGTCAAGAACTTTCGCTCCTTCCGAGACAGGCAGACCTTAAGTCTCATGAGGGCCAAGGGGGGTGAGTTGATGGCTTCAAACACCTTTGACGCTCCAGGCGGGGTCAGCTTGCTCAAATCTGCAGTGATGTATGGACCGAATGCCGGCGGAAAGACCAATTTCCTGTTGGCAATGCGGGCAATGCAGAAGACTATCTTGAAATCGGCAACAGAATCTCAATCCGGCGATAGTCTGCCTGTGACCCCGTTCCGGCTGAGCCAAGCATCCCGCAAGAAGCCGTGCGAATTCGAGGCGATATTCATCGCTGATCGTGTCCGTTATCAGTATGGTTTTGCTGCAACGGAAGACCGAATAGTTGAGGAATGGTTGCTGGCATTTCCAAAGGGCAGACCGCAGCATTGGCTATCACGGCGATGGAATACGACGGACAACAAACACGAATGGCAGATTGGCAACAGTCTTACGGGCGCAAAGCAACTATGGAGAAACTCCACCCGAGACAATGCATTGTTTCTCTCGACAGCCGTGCAACTCAACAGCGAACAGCTTCGGCCAATCTACACATGGTTCAGGGAAACGTTGCGTATGGCAGGTATAGGGGGTTGGTCCCCGCGATTTAGTGCCTTGCTCTGCGAAAAAGACAGAAGCATGAAATCGCACATCATAGACTATCTTCGTGCGGCCGATGTGGCGGTCGCTGATATAGATGTCGAGAGGAACCAGTTTGATGACGTAGAGTTGCCGGATGACGTGTCGGATCAAAAAAAAGAAGAGATAAATGGACAGACGTTTGTGAGAATCACGACATCACGTGTCGATGCTGAAGGAGGTGCAGTTCATTTTGATTTTAGTGATGAATCGCACGGCACAAGAAAGGTTTTTGCGCTCTCTGGCCCTTGGATCGACTGCTTGGACAAAGGGTACATTGTATTTATTGATGAATTGAACGTGAGTTTGCATCCCTACCTGACAAGATTTCTCGTTCAGCTGTTTAACAGCAGCGCGTATAATCCGAACAATGCACAGTTGATCTTCACAACGCATGAAACCTCAATTCTAACTCAAGATTTGTTTCGACGTGATCAGATATGGTTCTGCGAGAAGGAAAACGACCATGCCAGCAAAATGATCCCATTGACTGACTATAGCCCTCGAAAAGGCCGTGAGAACCTGGAGCAGGCTTACCTGTCTGGTCGCTATTCAGCAGTGCCCTACATAACCCCACTGCACAAGGTCAGCTGATGGGCACGGGCAACCGGGTCTATAGACGAGCGGCAAAAGGGCTCAGATCCCTTGGGCGGCAGAGAGCGAGCAAGCAGCCGCATCGCAAAGTGTTGGTGGTCTGCGAAGGTGAAAAAACCGAGCCCCGCTATTTTACAGAACTGAGCGATCGATACCGCCTCAACAGCGCAAGAATAGAAATCTATGGTTGCGGGTCAGCCCCCTATAGGGTTTTTGAATTCGCCAAGCAGCGATACAAAGATGAAAAAGCAAAAGGCGATGGTTTCGATAAGGTCTTTTGCGTCTTTGATGAAGACAACCACACTTCCTATCGAAATGCTCTGCAAGAAATTCAAGCTGCCAAACCCAAAGATACTTTTGAGGCCATTCACTCCGTTCCCTGCTTTGAGTACTGGCTGCTGCTGCATTTTGTTTATACGACCAAGCCTTATGCTTCGTTGTCGGGGAATTCTGCATGCCAGCAAGTGGAAACGGACCTGAAGAAGTATATGCCCCTTTACTCGAAAGGCAATGAGGGCATCTTTGAGCAACTTGCAGAAAAAATTGACACCGCCTCTGATCGTGCTAAGAAAAGTCTGTTGGCTGCAAAAAATGCAGGGACTCACAACCCAACCACACGCGTTCACAGCCTTGTGGAATACTTGAAACATATGTAACTATTCAGGTTCTTGTTGGGTCTTTCTGGTCCGCGCGGCGGTTCAGGACATTTCAAGTCGCTTGATGAGTTCGTCTGTTGGGGCCCGCAGTGTTTCCAGCAGGTTCCAGCCCGGCTTGCGGGCGGTGTCCAGCACGGTCCGCAGCACCGCATGGTTCTGCGCTCCAGTCGTGCTGCGGAAGCTGCCGGAGATTTTCTGCTGCACCTTGAGGGGGTGGAGCGCCCGCTCGGCTTCGTTGTTGGTGGCGGGAACCGTGGGGTCGCGGGTGAACCGCAGCACGCCCTCCCGGTTGTCTTGCAGCCGCAGCACCAGGTTGTGGCCCCGTCGTCGTTTCCGCCGGCCCCGGCGCCCTTTCGCGGGCGGCGGTGGCCGGGCTTCGTGCCAGGCGAGGCCGGCGGCCACGCTGCTGTCGGTGCGCCGGCCGATCCGGTCGGCCAGCCGCGCCGGCAGGGGTTTTCCCTCCGACAGGTTCACGGCGTGGATGGCGCGCCGGAGCCGGCGGGCCATCGTCGCGGCCCAGGCCTCATCGTCGAAATCGACCCGGTCCTGGAGTTCGCGCAGGAGATGCGCGGCGCAGAGGGCGGGCACGGTCCCCGGAATGGTGACATAGGGTCGCCAGTGGTCGTGCACGGCCACGCCGGTCGCGTCCCGCATCACGTCGCCGCGGCCGGTGCCCACGCGGAAGTGGCTGAGGCCTTCGGTGCCGGCGACATGCAGCCAGGCGAGGCGTCCGCGCACGCGGATGCCGGTCTCGTCCATATGCTTGACGGGCGACGCCGCCACCGCGTCCCGGACATGGAGGGCGAGGCCTTCGAGGCCTTCGGTGGCACGTGCGACCATGTTCATGACCGTTCCCTGTGATCGCTGGACACCGAACAGATCGATCAGCGTCTGGCGCAGCCGCTGCACCGGGACCAGCTGGGCGACACGCAGATCAACGACCCGGGCGGTCAGCCGGGGACCGGACTGAACCGGGGCGGTCACCCCAGCGGGAAAGTGTGCCCGGGTGGTCACGCCGCAGGCGGGACAGACACACCGATGGGCCCGATGCGCGGTCACCTGGAGCGGAGGAGGCTCCGGAAGGTCATGGACCTGACGGGCCGCGGACCCGACGGACATCCCGGCGTCCAGGGCCGCGCCACAGCCCGTGCAGGTGGCGGGATAGTGATCTGCGATGACGTCGGGGTGTTCGGAACGGCGCAGCGTGCCGCCGGGGTGGCCCCTCTGTCCACCCGGCTTGCGGTCGCTGGCGCGGCGACGGGACCGCTGCCGCAACACCTCCGCCGTCGGTTGGGTCAGCCCATCACGCGACGGAGGCTTGCCACTGTTGGAACTGTCAAGCCCGAGGCGGCGCTCCAACTCCGCGATGCGCGCGGCCTGAACGGCAATCACAGCATCACGATCCGCGAGGGCCGCCGTCAAAGCAGAGACCCGATGGGCCCATGACTCAAGATCGTCAATCATTCCTGACACGAAATCCCTGCCCTGTCTGCTGCCTGTCACCGCGGCTTCTGCCGTCTTGGGGACCAAACTTATGGGGAAACAACACACAGTGTCAAATGAGACGCAACGGACAGGGAGTACCGACCCGAAAAGAACCTGAATAGTTACATCTGCGAATGATATTCTTTGAAGAACTTGAAAACAACTTGCCGATAGCCTCGGCCCATCTCTCAAGGCCGCGGCCGATGCCGCTGAGAGGGCCGAGAGTGCCAGGAGCGCAGCGTGGTTCGATACAGACACGGCCATCCTGACAGATGATCCCCAGGGCGTGGGCCAGGTAATCGATGCATTGCGATATCTCGGGCGAAAGAACACAGGACACAGCGAAATCACCACCGCCATCGGTACTGTCCGCAGCCACCGCCAGCGGATGTGTTAACGGGAGGCCCACGATGCCGGATCTCCCATCGGCAGCGACCCCAAGGAGGCGGCAAACACAATGATCGTCAACACCCGGCTCAAGCGCAGTGGCCAGCACGGGGGTCGTGCGGGTGGCCAGGGCGTTCTCACCCTCCGGGCCCGGCTCAAATCAGGACGCTTTGACAGCGTCTGGGCCCCACTGACCCACAGACGGCGACACGCCCATGCCCATCTCTGGGGGGCCAACGACAATCGCACACCCTTCGCCAGGGTCGCCTGATTCGCCAGATGAAACCGATCAGGAATCAATCGTGGTCCAAACCCAGCCATATGGGAATCATTCCCTGTTGGCCACACGATCTTGTTGTTGATAGCGGAGAAATGTATGGTAGATCCGACGCCACTTTGTGCTTGCACCAGAAATGTCATCCAGACTCCTGCAATTTAAGGCATGCGTAATCTTCGAACCGGTTGTACAATCTCCCAGCAGACGGGAAACCTGCTCAAGTTGTGCAGGTGAAAAATTTGGTACACTTGTTATGCCTAGATATTTCCCCCCTTTCAGTCTGATGTGCAACGGCCGGACGTCAATCGGAACGACGGTCGATGCCCGGTGACGTCATCCTCGGTGCGTATACCACTTTTCAACCTGACGGTAATCCCTCCTGGCAGCCATCGCTAATCGAAATATCAACTTTGTGGGACATCCAATGCGATTTGTTCAACGCCTGAAAATGAATGGTCTTCTCTCCTTTCCTCCAGACATGGAATCGATTGAGTTGCGTTCTTTGAACGTTTTGATCGGTCCCAATGGGGCTGGAAAGTCTAACGTCATCGAAGCTTTGGAACTCATCAAGTCAACACCGACTGACTTCGCTGCCGCAATCCGCGATGGTGGAGGAGCTGCTGAATGGATATGGAAGGGCAAGGACCGGCAAAATTGGGCCGGTATCAATATTGAAATTGGAGCACCACCTGACGGCCCAGGCACACCTTCTGGCCGCCCCTTACGTTATCGTCTCGAGTTCACTGCGGTAAACAACCGGGTCGAAGTGCTTGACGAGGCGCTCGAAGAAACCACGCCGCTTCACGGTCATACTGATCCCTATTTCTATTACAGATTCCAGAAAGGGCATCCTGTTATCAACGTTAAAGAGGGCCAGAGACACCTCCAGCGTGATGACCTGCTGCCTGATCAATCTGTCCTGGCCCAACGCAAGGAACCGGAACTCTATCCAGAATTAACCTGGATAGGGCACCGCTTTTCACGTATACAAACGTTCCGCGAATGGACTTTTGGGCGGTATGCGCCGCTGCGGCAGCCTCAGCCTGCTGATCTGCCGGAAGATTGGTTGCTGCCAGATTGTCGCAACCTCGCCCTGTTGCTCAATCAGGTCGAGCATCGCAGTCCACAGAGGTTTGATGACCTTCTCAAACGCTTTTTCCCGCGGTTCGAGCGGATGTCGACCCGAATATCCGGAGGGACCGTTCAATTTTATTTGCATGAGCCAGGTTTTAGTGACCCGGTTCCCCCGACTCGGCTGTCGGATGGAACGATACGCTTCATTGCCATTCTTGTGACGCTTCTTTCCCCTTCTCCTCCACCGTTGGTGTGTATTGAAGAGCCGGAACTTGGCATGCACCCTGATGCGGTTGGATTGATTGGTGAACTCTTAGTTGAAGCCTCCGCACACACGCAGATTGTTGTCACCACCCATTCCGATGCGTTGGTCTCTGCTCTGACCAATGATCCAGAAACAATCGTGGCTTGCGAACGACCCGGGGATGGGACGGTCCTGCGCAGGCTTGACGCTGAGAAGTTGACCCATTGGTTGGATGACTATCGGTTGGGTGACTTGTGGCGGATGGGTGAGTTGGGGGCCAACCCTTGAAGGGTGTGACGATTTATATGGAAGGGGGAGGCAAGGGGAAAAATGCTCGATCCGCCCTGCGCCTTGGGATGAATGCCTTTCTGCGTGAACTCAAGGACGCGGCGCAGGAGGTGAAATGGCACTGGAAACTTGTGCCTTGCGGCAGCTGAGAGAAGGCGTTTCGCACTTTCAAGGAGGCGGGGAAGCGCAATGAGGGCACTGTGATTGTCCTGCTGGTCGATGCTGAGGAGCCCGTCCGTGGATCACCGGTCGATCATTTGAAGGCAAGAGATGGATGGGATATCCACGAGGCAGATCAGGACACCATTCATTTGATGACCCAAATGATGGAAACTTGGATTATCGCTGATCCTGGGGCCCTGTGCACATATTACGGAAAAGGATTTAGGGAAAACGCTTTGCCGAAGGCGTCTAATCTAAGGCCCGTTGACAATTATCGTGCCGCCACCACGCCCGCCATCAGATAAATCCCGGCTGCGAAGCTTGCAAGAGTCTTGTCGTATCGCGTGGCGAGCCCCCGGAACTCCTTGATTTTCGCAAAGAAATTCTCGATTCGGTGTCGTTCCTTATAGGCGTCGCGGTCAAAATCGCGGGGCGTGCTTCGGTTCGACCGCGGCGGGATCACCGCCGTCATCTCGCGTTCTGCCAATGTGTCCAGCACCCCATCCGCGTCAAAGGCCTTGTCGCCAATCAACGTCTCACAGGTGAGATCGTCCAGGAGTTCACGCACAGCCTTGAGATCGTGAGTCTGACCGGGGAGAATCACAAACCGGATCAGATGTCCGACAGCATCGGTGAGAACCACGACCTTGCGGGTCAACCCTCCTTTTGAGCGACCGATTCCTTCCGATTCTGATCCCCCTTTTTGGCCCCGGAGGCCTTCTGGTGCGCTTGCATGATCGTGCCATCCACAGACACCATCGACAGATCCAGATCACCAGATAACTCATTGAAAATACGTTCAAAAAGATTTGCTTGGGTCCAACGCCGGAACCGTTTGAAGACACTGTTCCACCGCCCAAAATGCGGCGGGAGGTCACGCCAGGGGGTTCCTGTTCGGAACCGCCAGAGAACTCCTTCCAGAAAAAGACGATTGTCCACCGCCGTGCACCCCGGGTCGGTCACCTTGCCCGGACACAGCGGGGCCACCCGCGCTCACATCTCATCTGTCAAAACTGTGCGATCTGCATTCATCTTGTCACCTGTCTCGTCTGCTCGTGCCGCCTTTTTCGGCGTGCAATCCCGGCAAAAATACACGATAAATGCTCAAGACGCAAAGCAATTGTCAACGGGCCTTAGAAACCGTCGCCAAGACCGACATTGACAGAGCGTTGGAACTCGCCACCAAGGACACACAGAAGGGGTGTTACCACAAAATTCATCATGCAAGTGATCTGTTGGGCCGTATTGATCCGGACCGGGTTCGGCAGCGATGTGCTCATTGCAAACGACTGTTTACTCTGATTGGGCAAGCCATCGCCGAGATTCGGGTCGACTACAGATGAGTGCAGAATATGACTTTAAGGTTTTTGAAAAGAAAAAAACGACTGAATGGGAATTTCTGGCAGGCGAGTGCCGACTCTATAGCGCGGATAACCCCATCATTGCCATGGCGCGGGTCGAATATTTGAACGATCGTCAATATCGTCCTGAGCAAGTCGCGCTTGCCACGCGCGTTGTGGAATTCGGACATCATGCGCAGTCAGGCAGACAGACAGCGCCGCCGATCCGCGGCCATCGACGGCACGTTCCACGCGTCCGGGATCGTGTCTCGCCACAGCGTTGTCGATGAATGCATATGTAAAGATTTCCTTGGGTTGGCCATAATGGCATCCGCGCGCGGAATCGCCGGACTCACGCGTAAAGCCGTGCAGTCGTAGGTGCCTGTGAACTGCAAGACATCGACGAACGTCTCCGCAAGCGCAACCGGAGATCGTACACGGTCCAGATGTCGGCAGACAGCCGATGCAGGTCAGGTTTCACCGTATAGTGTCGCATGGCACAGACCCTTGCCAACGATGCCACGAAATCACAAGTTGTGACGCGCCGTGATCCTTTGACTTGGCACTTCGAACTGAAAGAGGGCAACAAAAAGTTCCGGGAATCAGGTCATTCCGAACCGATCTGAGACCCCAGTCAATCCAACCATGTTGAAACATATGGGTTCCCGGCATTAGGATTGACAATGACGTTCTCATTAAGAGTTGGAATGGATTGCTGGTGACAGAGTGAAACGGACACTTGAATCCAGGTCAATGACGGGGGTGTCTATATGAGTGCAACGCGCATAATCTGTGAACTGGAGACATTGTCGTTCAAGAATACCTTCAATCCGTATTTTGACCGATGTTCTCTGCATGATACCGCCGCGGCGCCAAATCTGCGTCGTTATTATCTCCGCGAAATGCTTGAGCGGGCGCACCAATCAGATGTGGCCGCGATCTGGGTGGGTCGTGACCTGGGATATCGGGGCGGGCGCAGAACGGGACTGGCATTAACCGACGATGTCCATTTTCCCGCTCATCTGCACCGATGGGATTTGAAACCTCAAAAGCTGACCACGGGAAAACCGACTTCGGAAAGAACTGCGACAATTGTCTGGAGCATCTTGCATCAAATCGATGCGCCGATTTTCCTCTGGAACATATTCCCCTTGCATCCATTCAGAGATCGCGATGCATTCTCCAACCGGCGGCACAATGCGCATGAACGTGAAGCAGGAATCAATATTCTGAACAGGGTCATTGAGTATATTGAGCCTCAACAGATGGTGGCGATTGGTAATGATGCCTATAACGCTCTTTCAGTCACTTTTCCCTGTGAAAGGGTCTTCAAAGTCCGGCATCCCAGCTACGGTGGGCAAAACGAATTTATTGCCGGAATGCATGCCTCGTCTTCCGGAGTACCGCCGACATCCGGTTCAGGAGGGATTGTTTCGAAAAATGCAATTGGACCTGTAATCCCGTGAGGCAAAACCTGGGATGGCCGACAATAGGGGCATGGAAATCCGCCACCAACGCTATGAGACGTGCAGGTGTCTCGACGGGTTGCGATGGCAGATGCGTCATTTGCCAACGGCATTGACCACAGCGACAGGACGTGTTTTCTCGTCACAACAGGGTCAGTCAGGCCTGCCGGGCAGCGAATGTGTTGATGATGAGTAGGCACCCGTTGAGATCAATGCACTTGATGGACATGTTTCAGAGAATTCGCAGAATGACAGGGAAACGCGACGGAGACGGCAACATGGCAACGATGGAGAATATTGCTTTGGCACGCGCAACGGAGTTCATTGCAGGTTGGCGCAAGGGAATGGGCATTGCACTCATCATATTCTGTTCAGGTTTCATGGCAATGGCGGCAGACGACGGTGAAGATCAAACCGTCACGTCTCACGGAATTTCGGCCTTTGGGGATCTCAAATATTCACAGACCTTCGAACAGTTTGACTATGTCAATTCTGACGCACCGAAGGGTGGCTTGATGTCGGTGTGGGGTTTCGGGACCTTCGACAGTTTGAATCCATTTATCGTATCCGGCAGCCCGCTGAGATATCTTGAATTGACTTTTGATACGCTGATGAAGCCATCCGATGATGAGTTGGGTACCCATTACGGCCTGATCGCCGAAACCATTACCTACCCATCTCCGAGCAGAGCATGGGTGATTTTCGACCTCAGAGAGGAGGCAAAATTTGCTGATGGCAGCCCGGTCACAGCAGATGATGTCGTCTTTTCATTCGACATGTTGAAGACCCATGGCCTACCAATCTACCGCGCTGAGTTTGAACCGATTGAAAACGCGCAGATTCTTGATCGTCACACAGTCAAATTCACATTCAAGCCCGGCCGGCCGACACGCAACCTTCCTTTGGTCGTAGCTGCACTGCCGGTTTTCTCCAAGGCACATTTTGCCAACAGGCTATTTGATGAATCCTCGCTTGATCCGATAATGACCTCTGGTCCATACGAGGTTGAGATGGCGGAACCCGGTCAGTTTGCCGTCCTTCGCCGCCGGGAAAATTACTGGGGTGGCGATCTCCCGGTTAATGTGGGGCAGTATAATTTCGACCAGATCAAGATCGTCTATTATGCCGACTACACGTCAGCTTTCGAAGGATTTAAAGGTGGCGACTATGACTTTCGTGAAGAATTCTATTCTAAACTCTGGTCGACGGGTTACGATTTTCCAGAACTAACGAGCGGGAAAATCTCACGTGAGATACTGCCCGACAACCGCCCGTCGGGGGCTCAGGGATTTTGGATCAATCTCAGACGGGAAAAGTTTTCCGACCCGCGGGTACGCGAAGCCATCGCACTCGCCTTCAATTTTGAATGGTCAAACCAGACTTTGTTTTACAGCGCGTACAAAAGAACAGATAGCTTTTGGGAGAATTCTGACCTGCAGGCAACTGGCAAGCCAGCCCCAGAAGAATGGGCCCTATTGGAACCCTTGCGCGCGTGGTTGCCTGCGACCATCTTCACCGAAGAGGCCTACTCACCTCCACAATCCAATCCGGACAGGTTGAAGGATCGAAGAATCTTGCGCCAGGCAGGTCGTTTGTTGGATGAGGCGGGCTGGGAACTCGTTGACGGAATGCGGCAAAATGCGGCAGGTGAGCGATTGAGTGTTGAGTTTCTGATCAGTCCGGGTGGCTTCGAGCGCATCGTTAACCCATTGATTGAAAATCTCACAGCACTCGGGATCGAGGCTTCCATGCGCGTACCGGATCCGGCGCAAATCAAGCAACTAACAGACGATTTCGATTTTGACATCACTGTGCAGCGTTACGTGTTGCCCCAGACTCCGGGCCCGGAACTCCGAGCGATCTTTGGTGCGAGCAGTGCAAACCAGAAAGGAAGCTTGAATCTTGCCGGAGTTGCCAACCCGGCTGTCGATAGTTTGATCGCAGCAATCGAAGGCGCAACAACGCGCGATGAAATGGCGATTGCGGTTCGGGCGCTGGATAGAACATTAAGGGCAATGCACATCTGGATTCCGAACTGGTATTCAAGCGCGCACAGGGTGGCCTATCGCAACAATTACGCGCGTCCGGATCCATTACCACCATACGCACTCGGAGAGCTGACGTTATGGTGGTTTGATGACGCCAAGGCGGCATTATCTGAATCTTTCGGAGGTTGATTGCCAACTGATGGGTGTCAGTCGAGCCATAGCTTCGGGCGGCGACTGGCCATAACGCGTGCTGCGGGGACATTTCAGAAACGTCGAACTGTCACAGGAAATGTCGAGAGTCTGTGCAATGATGGAAAACGCGGACTCTCGGACGGTGCAAAAACCGCCTCTCAGCTTGTCAAGCCAGTGCGACCCGGTTGCATCCACGCATGTCCAGAACGTCGCGTGTTGTGTTGGAACGTGCCAGTCAAAGCCATCGGCATGGATCAACGACGGCAAGGTCTGGCTGGAGGGAAAGAAATCATGGATGGCATCCATGTCTGGCCATATCTGTGTCGTGTTCAGGCCGGTGTTGATGTGATGCAGATGACCTGAATGGCCAGATCGTGTCGGCAGAAGCCTACAGTGTGATCCATCCGGCCCGATCACAATGGCATATAGGACGTCAATGAGAGAACCGATTTTGGGTTCAGATCAGGGTGTGAAGGTGATACAAAAACGCAAACAATAGCCGCGCAGTCAATGACGATCGCAGCTTTGTATCGAGCCCCAATACGCAAGCGTGCAGGCACCATTCCCTGCCTGTTGATGTTGGAGGTCAGGACGATGATCAGAATATTGAAACCAGCGATCCTGGGCTCACTGTCGTTCTTGTTGGTGGGCGAATTGGCTGCCACTGAATGGAATGTCTCACTTTGGGGACAGCGGCGGGCGTTCACCGAACATGTCGAGAAGCTGGCTGAACTGGTGAGTGAGAAGACAGACGGAAAATTCACCCTCAATCTGTCTTATGGAGGCTTGTCTGCCAGTCGCGAAAATCTTGACGGTATCGCGATCGGTGCTTTCGAGATGGCACAGATTTGTGCCGGGTATCACGGTGACAAGAATCCTTCCATCACGGTATTGGAACTGCCTTTTCTCGGGGTGAATTTGCTGGAACAGGAATCAGCCGTGTCCCGTGGGGTTTACCAGCATCCCGCGGTCATGGCTGACCTGGCGCGATGGAATGCCACATTGCTCATGCCGACGCCGCAGCCACAATACAATATTGCCGGGGTTGGAGATCCACCGCGAAGAGTGGCGGAATTTGATGGATTGGCAGTCCGGGCGCTCGGTGGAATCGGCTCTGCGATGAAGGCAGTCGGGGCGGTACCAACGTCAATGGCGGCACCTGAGATTCGTCTGGCACTCGATACCGGTGTCATTACGGCAGTCGCAGCTGCACCACATGCGCATATGGCCTTTGGAGTCGCCGATGTGGCGACATGGTGGACGACAAATCTCAATCCGGGAACGGGGAACTGTCCGATTGTCGTCAATAGTGATGCGTTGAACGCGCTCCATGAGACCGAGCGCGATGCACTGCTGAGTTCGGTTGACACGGCTCTCGACCATTTCATCTCATTCTATAACGACCACACATTGGCGCGTTGGGAGTCAGTACTCGACAACAATGGGATTGAGAGAATCACTTATTCGGACGAAGAGCTTGCCGCGTTTCGTGAGGCTGTTGCAGATCAGGCGGCAAGTGACTGGATTGAGAACAACACCGCGAGAGGACTGCCAGCGCAAGAACTCTATAACCTCGTTGTCAGTTTAGCCGGGAACTGAAATACGAGGGACAAAGGTCGTGGAGGTCGGTGACCCTGCAGGAACACCTTCCCAGATCCACCGATCCAAAATCACGACTGTAGAATCCCCCATCTCAGGGCGACGACTTTGCGTGAGCTTCAGTGGCACCTTTCATGAGATTCAACAGTCCAGCACCCGATCACATCAAAGATCAGACAGGTCGTCCGTGGGGACATCTACAGACTATTCCAGTGGGAGATGACTGAAAAATGCCATGGCACGCTTTAACACGCCAGAGATCGGACATGACCCTCTTCAGAATAGGCAAGGATGAGACGATCACGGGTGATGATAGTGAGATCAAGATGTCGAGCTGTAGCAATGATCATTCGGTCAGCCGGGTCGCGTGGCGGCGAACCGGGAAGCAAGCAACTATCAGCCAGTATTTCAACTGAAAGTTCTGCATCAGTGAGTCCACCGCTTTCAACGGCCCGTCTGAACCACCGCGCTGGGGATAGAGGCAGACGCAACCTGTTCTTGGATACAAGATGACCAAGCTCCCAAGCAGTGATGAGTGAGACGTAAGCTGGACGATGACGTTGTGCGGCTGTGTCCAATGCGACTATCGCTTCTTCCGACAGTGGATCATTCCACCCGACCCAAAGCAAAGCGCAAGTATCGAGCAGATAGTCGCTCATTGAGCAACCATATCAAGAGACGCGCCCCATCTTGAATCCGCAGGCTCAGTCAGATCAACGCCATCTTCCAGGCTTCCAATCCCCTCCATGCAGCCAAATGCAGGATGATAGCGAGCCGGGCGGTCTTTTTCTGTGTCAGTCAGCTCACGTACGAACACAAGCTTTTCTGCTTCAAGATTAACCTGGGATGTCTTGTAGCCAGCGGCGAGCCAAGCATAAGTGATAACGCTGTTGGACGGATTATTTGACCACCAGGCACGGTGTTTCCGGGCTGAGGGCGGAAGACGGTCACCAATCACGGCTTCAATATCAGCAAAAGTCATCGGGATGCGGTCAAGACTCTTGCGCGACAAGAGGTTTTCGAGTGGCTGATATTTATTCATTAAATATCTCCTGTTCCCATACATATCATTTCAAGCAACAGTGTTTATAATAAATATGAACAAAGTGCATAAACCAAGACATTTCCCATTTAGCCTGAACTTCATGGAAAGGTTCAGCGACGATTTCTTGTTGGGGTCAGCACTGGCCAGGGGTTGGCGTGTGGTTGGGGTCGATTCAACCTGTCATTGACATGGCAACATGTTGTGTGGGATCGATCTTGAGGAGATCGAAGGCGCGGGTCTGCACATCGGTTGGTTGCGCCAGCATGGGAAACGCGTGGCTGGGGTTGCTGGGCCGCGTGACTTCGTTCAGCGTCAGTGTGCGAGATCAGCCAGGAGTATCCTGAAACTGTGGGCGGGGATCCTGTCTGCCGTCCATTTGCTGTCGGCCTTGACTTTGGCGCTCTCCGAGACTGTTGCGGGTGCCACGGGCGTGCTGCGTTGGGCACGGGCACCCGCCGAAGCCTTCGCCCAGGCGCAGGGGCGTCAACACCAGGCACCGCCGTCTGATGATCCCCTGTTCGTCACCTTTCCACAGGAGCCTTGTCGGCACCTGAGGGCTACAGACTTCTGGTTATCCAAGAGGTGAGACTGTCAACGCGCTGAAATTCGCTATTTGTGAGCCAATTTGGGCATATGAGGACACCAGGCGTCAGGCCGCCGCGCGGGCGCCCCCAAAAAGAGAGCCAAAAGGCCAGCTCAGAAGGTACAGGGGGCATAAAAACATGGTCACATGAGTCGTCAGGGTTAAATCCCGTGCATGATGGAAAGCCCGCCCTCTGACCAACCCTCCTTTTTCCTCTCGGAATTCAGCAGTCTTTTCAAATAGCCGGAGTTGCTGTCGTCGCTTGTTGGTCTGCCCGGACGAGCTTCAACACTGTCCGGGACAATCCCCAATAGTCTCCTCGCGCCGAGACATGGACTCAAAGAGATACCATTCTGCGAGACAGGATTCTTCAAGGGTTGGGGCCTGGAAGGGTTTTGAAATACCACATCGCGGCGGATTGACCGCCTCGGGGCGAAAAGGAATGCACAACGGCATCAGCCAGCCGGTTGTCAGATTCGCGGGGCGGGTCAGGGTATGACCAAAAAGCTGCCAATCAAACGCCGAAGGCGAGCCTCATCTGTCATCCGCTCTCCACAAGTTTGTTGAGGACAGAAGAAAAACATTTCGTGAAACCTCACGATGCCGGAATAAGCCGTCATCAAGGCGGAGTCGTCGTACGGGTTACACAAGTCATAAGGAGTCAGCGATGCATCAGGAATTCACCGATGCACGATCGCGAAGAGAATCCCGTTGGTTGGCTCTGCCGCATCTCCTCTCCACACGATGGCCGACGCGGGTCGACCGCTCAGTGTTTGCCAGATCGATAGTGGCACTGACCGTAACAGTTTCGGCTCTGACAGGTTGTGGGACAATCCACGGTGAACAGAAAGCGACCCTGCAACAGAAACAGGCTGATCTCAGCGCACTGCAGCAGGGTGCTGAACGGGAGCAATACCGGCCAACCGCCGCGACCTTTCAGACCCGGCAGGGGCGTGGTTTTTCAACCCGGAGAGACCAGCTTCCAGAACGTTTGCGAACCAGGGATGCCATCCGTTTTGCAAGTGCTGAACCGGTTTCACTGACATCACTTCTCGCCAGATTGACGGAACTCACGGCGATTTCACACCTGCTGCTCATCGGTCCCGAGGGACGTCTGGCTTCGGATGGCGGTGAATTCGGTGACTCGCAAAATTTTGACGGAGAATTCTCCATTCAGGCAGATTTCCATGGACCGCTTGCCGACATATTGGACCGGATCGCAGGTCAATATGGCCTGGCCTGGAGCTATGAGGGGAGCCAAATCCGCTTTCGTGAATTCCTGACGGGACGCTACCCGTTGGCCGCGCTTCCGGCACAATCATCATTCTCCGGTGCGGTCGGGGACACCAGTTCGTCGGGCAGCATCAACCTCCCCGCGGAAATCAAGACAACGCTGGAGATGATCGCAGGCGACGGGGCACAAATCTCCTATGGCGATGCATCGGGAATTCTGACGGTAACCGCGCGCCCGGCAGCGCATCAACGCATTCATGACTATCTCGACGAGATCAATGCATCACTCACCCGGCAGGTGGCGTTCGATGTCAATGTCCTGTCGATCACCCATCGCCGTGATGATCAACTGTCACTCAATCTTGACCTGTTTTCCGGAAGTGAGGTGGGTGATTCCGTGCGGCTGGTCGGGCGGCAGGAAAATTCAGGCGGTGAAACCGTCAATATCGGCATCATTGACGGCGACGTCAGTCTCAACCTGCTGCTGCGGACACTCGATCAACATGGCGATGTTTCCGTCGAAACCCGCACCGGCGCGACGGTATCCAACAACCAGGTGGTGCCGATCGAAGTGGTGAATCAGACGGCCTATGCCAGGAGTACCCAATCGGTCACCGGCGCCGGTGGTGAAACCGGAACGTCTATTGAACCTGCAACCGTGACCACGGGTTTCGAAATGCGCCTGTTGCCGCGTATTCTGCCCGGCGGCGATATTCTGGTTCGCTACAATATCGAACTCTCGGATCTCAATGATCTCGTCGAGTTCACCTCCGACCGACAAACCATCCAATTGCCGCGTCTCTCGACAATGTCGCTCGAACAACAGGCGATATTGGGCGATAATGAAACCCTGGTCCTGATGGGTTTTGAGCGTGACCGAAAAAGCCTCAACCGTACGGGCAACAGTCTTCGCGGTTTCCTCTCCGGCTTTCGGTCGGCGGCCAAGAATGAACGGATATCCACGATCCTGACGATCCGCCCGCGGATTGTGTACGCAGCAAGCCGTCACTGAGAACGAATCCCTTGCCTGTCTTTCGTCGCCATCCCTATCCGCAGTCCCATCCCGGAATGGTGCGTCAGAACTGTCTCCAGATTGATAATCGTCAGGCGGCTCTCGGTCTCCTTTGGCAACCGGCACAGGAACAAATACCCGTGCGCGAACAGGCCAGAATGGCGGGTGGGCCAGACGGCGGGTTTGATCTCTTTGTTCCCTTCGCCGAGGGGAAGCAATTCGGTTTCGCTTCCACGCGTGATGGCTTGTCCGCGCAGATGCTGGCGGGTGCCAGTCTCTGCGGTGATGAGAGTTGGGGCGACAATTGGCTTGCAGCTTTCGCGATGCCTGGCAAACCGCATCAATGGTGGCTGGTCGCGATGCGCGATCGCCTGGTCTACGAAGACGGAATTCACGAATCCGAGGACGCCGCGCGTACCGCCTTTCTGAAGTCCCGTGCCGCCCCGGACTGGGACACGATCGTTGCACCTCCCGAATGGCAAATCGACGAGGCCATGTCCGTGCAATTGCACGATGCGATCGAAGTGACCAGGGCCGCGCGGCTGCGACCGGTCCAGATCTGGCCGCGGCTGATACGTCCGGCCGGAATCGTGCTCGTGCTCCTGATCATTCTGTATCTGGGCTGGCAGGCCTTTTCAGATTATCACGAGCGGCAGACCCGACCCGGGAAGCCGGTTGTTGAGGATGTTGCACCACCATGGTCGAGCCGGCCAAACCTCATCGATTTTACCCGGATCTGCGAGAGGAATCTCAATCATCTCGCAATCCCGGTTCCTGGTTGGCAACTTCAGACCGCCGAGTGTGATCTGGTCAATTCGCAGGCATCGCTCAAATTGCGCTGGCAGCGTGCCAACGGTGCTGCCGCCTGGATCAAGTCGGCTGTCACCGAGCTTGCCGGACACGAGGTGCATATCCATCGCGACGGACAAATTGCGGAAACAGGTGTGATCACCGCATTGCCGCCGACAAGCCCCGAAGACAATCGTCAACCGCTCCATCCTGACATCCTCGAGTCTCTGCTCAACGACCGTTTTCTGACACTGGGTCTGGATATCAAGCTCACTGCGCATCCGGGGCGAACTGAATTCAGATCCGATGGGACAAGACAGGTTGTTTTTGGTTATCACGACATCCAGATTGCGACATCGGCATCGCCCTCAGAATATGCCGGTCTGCTCTCCGATATTCACGCCCTCGTCCCCGTATCACTGGCGTATCTGCCGCAATCGGCGAACTGGATCCTGCGGGTCCGAGTCTACCATCCCAGCCGATGATACGCATGTTTGGAGGAATTGACCTGATGACATGGATACTGTCATGTTCGGCGATCACCCGCAGGTGGTCGGTGATGATGCTGGCAATGAGTGCGTTACTGGCTCCGATGATATCTCATGCGGCACCACCGATTTCCATGCCACTCTGGCCACCGGAACTGGTGCATGACCGTGCAGATCAAAGCATCGTGGAACCTGAATTGCCTTCAGACAGTGCAATCGAGCCATCAGCAATCGCTGAATCGCCGGAGGCAGGTGTTCATGCCGAACACGGTCCGGATGACGTGGTGAATGCGGATCTTGCGGTCAAGGCGGGATCACCAGATCAAGTGACAGCAAACAGGATGGACGTGCTGCGCATGACAGGATTGATCGCCCGGCAGGCTGCGATTGCCGAAAGTATCATCATCATGGAGCGTCAGTTACGGCAAGCCGAACTGATCCTGGAATTGATGGCCGTCTATGGGCCTGATGCACCCATCGAAATCGCACCGGGAGAATATGCCGAGTTCAGCCACACGCCGGCAGGACGACAAATCGCCGCAGAAATTGCCGAGGCAGAAACACGTGCACGAATTCGGTTGCTGGAGCTTGAAAAAGCCGAGGCACAACTGAAAAACAATTCAAATGACTCTCTGGCAGGGCAATCGATTATCGACTGGAGTGCACCAATTTCGACTCGCTGGCCACGTCTTCTCGAGATTTTCGGTCACAACGGACGCCTGCGCGTATCACTGCTTGTCGAGGGTGAAATGATTCGTGCTGCGGTGGGAGACAGGTTACCAAACGATATCGAGATTGTGGCGATATCCGATGAATCCGTGATCTTGAAACGGGGCACGGAGCAAAGGGAGATCGCATTTGCCAGGTGAGCATTTGTCACACGATCCATCCATCCCGCACACACAGCCGGGTCACGGTCATCCCTTTGCCGAATTTGCCGCCGGGCCCCTGATTTCAGGTCCGGGCGGCAGTCTGGAAGTTCCGGTTGCTGATCGGCGATTGATCGCGGCCTTTCAAAACGGTCTTGCGGTTGTCGCCAGGGGCAGTCGTTGGTCGCCACAGGTCAAGGCCGCGTTGGATCGCGCATTTCGTGCCGAATTGGATCTGCATCGCATCATCGAGGCGGACAGCGAAACAATCCTGGCTGCTTACGAGCAATTGGCGGGCGCCACGACAGAGAGTTCGCGGAGCGAGATCGAGCGCCAGCGCGATTTGCGGCGCATTTTTGCGCAGGCGACCGAAGAACAGGCCTCGGACATACATTTCAAAATGTTTCCTGGCCATTGCGAAATTCGTATCCGCGTGCATGGCCGTTTGCTCACCCTCGCGACACGGTCACCCGAAGATGGAATCGCACTGATCAACGCAGCCTTTGCAGTCGCTGCCGACCATGGTTCTTCGGTGGGAACAAACGGGTTCATGAAAGGTGCCTTATCACGATCAAGCGGACTTCTTCCGGCCGGCATTGATCTTGCACGTCTCCAGTATTCACCGGCCTCAGGGCATTTGCCGTTCCTCGCGGTGCGCCTCAAATACGCCGGCGATGTCAATAGCAACTCGGATTTGGGCAGGCTTGGCTATCTGCCAGTCCATCTTGTCGATCTCACTCTGATGCGCCGCCGCACCAGCGGCCTCTATCTGTTGGCCGGCAAGGTCTCCTCCGGGAAAACCACCACTCTACAACGATTGTTGAACGCGATGATGGAGGAAAAGTCACATGAAATTTCCATCATGGCAATAGAAGAGCCGGTTGAACTTGATGTCGCAGGAGCCGTTCATGTGGCCATCACGGCCCGTAGCGGACAGTCGCGTGAACAGGCATTTGTCGAGGCGGTCAAGGCAACGCTGAGATCGGATCCCAATGTGGTCGTTATCGGGGAGTTACGTGATCGGGAACTGGCAGGCCATGCCATCGAGTTTTCGATGACAGGTCATTCTCTATGGTCAACAGTGCATGCCGGATCTGCCCTCGGAATCCTCGACCGTTTGAGCGACTTGGGCATCGAAAACTGGAAACTTGCAGATCCTGCCATCGTGCGTGGACTGGTCTATCAGCGATTGATAGGTGTGCTTTGTCCTCATTGCAGGATCAGCTGCGCAGAGGCTCTCCATCGGGGCGACTTGGCTCCGCGTCTCGCCGAAAGAACAACAGGCGTGACCGGGCAACCGCTGTCCCATTTGTATGTGCGCGGGCCAGGATGCCAGCAATGTCGCGGCGGGTTGATCGGACGCACGGTCGTGGCCGAAACAATCATGCCGGATCCACATCTTCTCGAATTCTATGCACGCGGTGATCGCACCGGAATGCGAAGTCATTGGTTACGCAAGAAATCCGCGGGCGGTCTCGGTGGACTGCCGGTTCTCCATCACGCCATGATCAAGGTCGGGATGGGTTTGTGCGATATCAATGAGGTTGAGGAAGAGGTTGACCTGATCAGCGCCTATGAACGGGATTTCCCGGAACAGGCGCGGTCGCTTCCTGCCGATATATCCGCTTCCCGCGGCACCGCGTGATGACGTCCCTCACCACGACCCTATCGCTGGAGGTTGGCAGGATATGGGCGCGTTTGCAGTTCAATTCTGATCGCCGACTCCGGCTCTACCGGGAATTTGCCGGCCTCCTGAAATCAGGATTCTCACGTGGCAAGGCGCTTGAGATTCTGTGGCGTATTGCATCGCGGGACGGCGCACGATTGTCAGAGCCCGTTGCCATTGTTCTTGCTGATGCAAGAAATGGCGTCAGAAACGGGCTCTCGCTGGCCGATTCCTTTGTCTCATGGATTCCGCGTGAGGATTATATGCTGATCAAGGCCATTGAAGACGGTGATGAATTTGCGCATCATCTGGAAGATTGGTGCGCAACGCTTGAATCGCGCTCAGGTCTGCGCGCCAATGCGGTCAGTTCCCTGTTCTATCCCGTTTTCCTGATGATGACGGTTTATGCCCTCCTGGTAATTTTTGATAATCGGATCATGCCACCCTTGGAAGCGATATTGCCACGGGAAAGATGGACAGGTGGGGCCGCTCTGTTTCAGGCCACCAGCGCCGCCGCATCGCGTTATATTTGGGTGACTGCAATTGTGAGCGGGGTCGTTCCCCTGGTTTTACTCGCGTCATTTCCACACTGGATCGGCACGGGTCGTCATATCGCTGACAGATTGCCGTTGTTTTCCCTCTACCGCGCCCACTGCGGTTTGTCGCTGCTGCAAGCGTTGGGGGCACTGATGTCGGGCGGATTGTCGGCGTCCGATTCAATTCGGCGCATCAGCGATGGAGCCAACCCATATTCCAGAAGTCGTCTGGAACTGATCCGCCGCCATCTGCTCAATGGACGCGGTCTTGGCGAGGCCATGCAGGCGGTTGCTGATGGCTGGCCGGATCCGGAACTGGCTGTGTCCATGCGTGCCCATGCCCATTCCCCTGAATTTCCGGCACAAATATTACGTATGGCAAAGGATTGGCGGCGGGTGATTCATCAGCGAACTGAGCGCACAGTGTCAGCGTGGCGACTGATTTCTTTCCTTGCCGTCTTTGCCGTGGTGTCAGGCACAGTCTCGGCAATGTATGAAATTCAAAGTCAGATTGCCCTTGGTCTGCATTGACGCGCCACAGGTGCCGGAAGGCGCGGTTCTCAAGCCCTGCTGACATGCAAAGCGCGCGATCAACACGGAGTGCCTCACGGCACACTCTGTTGTGTGTGTCCGCTGCGCAGACGGGCTGGGCGTTGTGTGAATCCCTCCCCGACAGGTCCCACCCACCGCAGCGCCGGGGGAATCCCTGAACAAATCAAATACCGGCGATCCCCGCTGCCCCGGGCTGGCAGCCAGCCGCGGCGGCGATCAGGAGAACAGCGCTACGGCACCGATGACGAGGGCGGTGCAGCCGAGGACCAGGGTGATCGTCCAGCGCTGATTGTCCTTGTCGCGCCTGGCGGCTTCGACATCCCGCTTGGCCAGGTCCGCAGCCATGTCCGCATCCCGCTTGGCCAGGTCTGCATCCCGCTTGGCCATGTCCGTCTGCAGACTGGCGAGTCGGGCATCAATGCGTGATTCCATCGCTTCGTTCTCCGCGCGCTGCGCGTCCAGCCGTCCTGTCAGTTCGGCGATCGCCCGCGTGTTCTCGGTCTCATCTGTCATCCCCGCCCGTTTAATCCCTCAACCGCCTCTGGTCAACTCCCCGGCCCCTGGTCGGGCGATTCCGGGCGGGAGTTGGAGGAATCCGTGCTCGAGCGCAGGGCCACCTCGACCACACTGTCGCCTGCCATCAGCGTGTCATCGGGCCAGCAGATGGCTGTTTGAGCCGCTTTGGTTCCAGCACTCAGCGTCTGCATGGTTTCAGATCGCGAGAGGGCATATTGAGTTCCTTCAGAGACGGGTTCGATATAGACCGGCACGCCAGAGTCGTAGAGGCGGTTATGGCCGGAGACGGTGTCGGCCAGAACGCGGATCATGCTAACGGTCGCGGGCTGATTGGAAGATAACTGGATGTACGGGCCGCCAGAAGTGTTTGTACAATCATGATTCTCACTGGCCGTATTGGCATTGCCCAAATTATGGACTCGTAGGCTGATTGTCGGCACGCCCTGCGCGAGGGGTGGGGTGCGGCGCTCTCAGGCGGGCTGGAGGCCGAAGAGGAGAACACCGGGGCGGGTCCGGTGGGCCGATTGATCAGGAGGTCGAGACGGGCGGTGGCGCAAGGTCACCGGGTGGGTGATCAGGAGAACAGCGCCACGGCACCGATGACGAGGGCGGTGCAGCCGAGGACCAAGGTGATCGTCCAGCGCTGATTGTCCTTGTCGCGCCTGGCGGCTTCGACATCCCGCTTCGCTCTGTCCGCAGCCATGTCCGCATCCCGCTTGGCGGCTTCGACATCCCGCTTGGCCATGTCCGCATCCCGCTTCGCTCTGTCCGCAGCCAGGTCCGCATCCCGCTTGGCCATGTCCGCCCGCAAACGATCCAGAGCCCCTTCATTCTCCGCCGTCATCGTCTTCATGCGTTCCTCCTGCGCTTCCAGTTGTCCTTCCAGCCGCGCGATCTGTTGGGCCAGATCGTGAATGTGGGGTTCATCTGTCATCCCCGCCCGTTTAATCACTCAACCGCCTCTGGTCAACTCCCCGGCCCCTGGTCGGGCGATTCCGGGCAGGAGTTGGAGGAATCCGTGCTCGATGCAGGGCCCGGTTCCCGTTGATCGTGAAATAATAGTCATCGACGGTGTGATTCCAGGGATCCCCGTTCGCCTGCTGTCCCGATCCCGGATAGAGTTCGGCGGCCACTGCCCGGGTCCGGCAGACGCACGCGGTGTTGAGATTGTCGCCGATCGGCATGTCAAGCGTGTGGTGCCGGGATGGGCACAATCATCATCTTCGGTGATGGTGATCGTCCCCCTGTTCAACCGTACGGCTTTCTTCATTTTTCATGGCAATCAACCCGGCTGTGAGTCCACAAATATCATGGCCGCGGACAAATGTCCGTGACGACACAAACCAGCCATGTCCTGGACGGGGGAATATCCCGTCCGTGGGGGCCTGTTGAACATGGAATCGGGCTGGGTCACGCAGCCAAAGTCTCAGTCCTCCCGACCGCCTTGATTCTGACCTTCTGTGAAGGTTAAGATTCCGTTATGTTCGATCACGTCGCCATGGATATAAGGTGATTGCCTGAGTGACCCGGGGCAACAGTCATAAATTCAACATCAAGACGACGGGTTGTTGATGACCGCTTCCCGCTGGCACAGTGCATTCATTCCGTCCCTTTTTGACAGGATGCGGGTTGAGAAAAATCCGCCATATCGCTGGGCAACCTTCGCGGCCGATCTCAAAGCGGGTCTGATCCTGCTGCTGATACAAATTCCATTCGCGATGGGCATCGGCGTTGTCTCGGGGATGGGAATCCCTGCCGCACTCTATTGCATGGTAATCGTTGGAATCGTCGGTGCGTTGCTCGGCGGCACCCGGTCAATGGTCAGTGGTCCATCGGTTGCGGTGGCCGTCATCGTCGGTTCGATATTGGCGACAGGCAATATCAGCATGTTCGAGCTGTCGGTCATCGTGATCATCTCCGGTGTGATGCAGCTTGTGCTCGGGGTCGCGGGAATCGGCCGGTTTATGGCCTACTTGCCCCATATCGTGTTAACCGGATTCATCTCAGGGATCGGGCTTTTCCTGATCTGGTCGCAGGCGTGGAAACTTGTCCGGATGGGGATGCCAGACATCATCATCGCCGGCATTTGCATGTCGGTGATTCTGTTCTGGCCACGTCGCATCAATCGATTCCTGCCGGCCCAACTCGTGGGTGTGGCTGCTGCCTGGGGCGTATCTGCTGTCTGGCTGCCGGGAAGTGTCCTGCTGGGGAAGTTGCCAACCGGGCTTCCTGACATTGTCATCGGCATACCATCGCTGAACTTCCTGCCCCAAGCCATGATGCCAGCCTTACTGATAGCCGTCATCGGTTCTGCCTATTCGCTGATGATTGCTCATTCCGTCGACTCGTTAACCGGTGCACGGCACAACCCGAATCGGCAACTTGCTGCAACTGGCATCGCCAACATGGCGGCGGGTGTGTTTGGAGCGGTTCCCGGAAGCGGGCAATTCGGTGCGATGGGAACAGTGCTTGCCGGTGGGAAGACGGTTGTCACCGGAGTCATCGTTTCCGTGCTGACCGCAATATTTGCGTTCGGTTTTGGGCCATATTTGGCATCGCTTCCACTGGCGGCCATTCTTTCATTATTGATTTGGATGGGCTGGGGGCTCATCGATCGTCAATTGGCCAAACGCGTGTTCCGCATTGAGGCCCGCTATGGTTGGGTCTTTGCCGTGACAATGATTATTTCAGCGGCGGGTGAACCACTGACGGCCGTTGTCTGCGGGATGATTGCTGCGGTGATCGGTAATGCCATCGCCCTTGAAACTGTTGAGCGCGACAGCGTGTTGTCGGTTCCCCTGATGGATTCAACCCTGATGCCGGACTCCGAAATTGGCGAACATGACCCGTTTTCTGCACGGACCGGACTTCTCGCCCTACGCGGTTCCTTTACCATGGCGTCGTCACGCAAACTCGCCGAACTGCTTGAAGGCGATATTCGTGACCATGAAGTGGTCATCTTTGACCTGTCCGAGATGACCCATACAGACGACAGTTCATCCCATCTCTTGAAGATATTGCTCACCAAGTCCGGGTCCCTGGGGATCGAAGTCATTGTTTGTGGCGTGCCTGAGCATCTTCGCCCGTCATTCGATGCTTTCGACGTTTTGCATGATGTCCCGGATGAGCGACTTGTTGGAACTCAGGAAGAGGCGCGGGAAATCGCCGCCAGCCTGCTGAAATTGTCAACGAATTCGGCCGTCCAAGGACCGTGAGCCGGCGCAGATTTCGGCAGCAATTGTCATGCGATTCAGCGCCTCCTCAGATGTCACTGGTGTTTGGAATATCAGCGGCACGGACTGCGGCTACAGATGCAGGGCGCGAGCATGACCAAGGTGTGATTGGAGAGCATGCCTGTCAGACATGTCCCCGTCTCGGTGCATGGGTTGGCGCTCCAATAGGCATATTTAGTGACAATCCAGCCTTGTCTCTTGCGCGGCATAACACGCCCGCCGGCTTTCCACAGGAATTCATCAATGATGTGATTTCGCCCGGGTGAACTTTCTCCACTACAGCCGAATGTGCAGGGGTCGCCAATGCCTGATGACAGTGAAAGTCACAGGTCGGCACCCATGAGGAGATCAAATGAGACAAGAAATCAAGCGCGCCCAAATCGGCGTCCAACGCAGACATCGCGGTGAACGCGGCGCCACGCTGATCGAAGCGGTTCTGTTTACGGTTATTGCTCTCGGTCTCGTGACCGGTGGGGTGGTGCTTTATGAACAGGCCACAAAATCGGCGCGAACCAATGAAACCGTTCGCATGCTGACCTCACTGCAATCGCAGGTGCGGGCGCTGTTCCAATCACAGGCAAGTTTTGGCACGGCCGATCTGGCATCAGTGCTGATTGCCGCCAATGCCATGCCGTCGGCATTCCAGAAAGACAGCAATTCCGACGGAGACAATGACGCCCTTGTCAGTCCCTTTGGCAGCGATGTCACGGTCACCGGCGCGACATCCAACTTCACGGTCGAGATCGAGGATGTCCCGGTGGACATCTGCGCACGCGTGGTGGCTTTTGATGCCTCCGGCAATGGATTGGCAGGAACCGGGATCATTTCCGTATCGGACGGGACGGCGACTGACAGTGATGGAATGACATCAGCGCAAGCAGCCACCTTCTGTACCACCAATGACTCGGGCGGCGAAGTCACGCTGACCTGGACATTCGGGAAGTAAATCGCGTGGGCTGGCACGAACGGAGGGCCGTTCAGGCCCACGTCCGCCGCAATGTGCCAGCCCACATCATCGATGTCATTGGAGATGTTCTTGGCACCACGTTACGGCGAAGCCGAATATGCGCGTTTGCGCTACGAAACCTGGATGCGCAGTCATTTGCGCATGACCTACGTGGTTCTTGCGATGCTGATCGTGACTGCGATTGCGGTGAGTGCCGCCGTCTGGGCAATCGCAACAAAGCCGGAACCACGTTATTTCGCTGCGCATGAGAATGGCGGAATCCTGCCACTCGTCCCCGTGTCCATTCCTTTCCTGTCGGATGGCGAAGTGACCAATTTTGCGGTGCAGGCGGTAACGCGGTCCCTGACCATGGATTTTGCCAACTGGCGCAGCGATCTGACTGGAGCATCGAAATATTTCGAACGTCCGGTGGGGTGGAACAGCTTTCTGGATGCTTTGGAAAAGTCGGGAATGCTGAGTTACATCCGCGAGAACCGGCTTGTTTCAACAGCTGTCGCCAATGGGGCCGTTATCGTTCAAGCCGGGCCGGATCGACAGAAACGCTACAGCTGGGCCGTGCAAATTCCTCTGACCATGACCTACGAATCGGCGAGCGAACTCAGCCGAGACAATCTTGTGGCCGACGTCCAGGTATCGCGGTTGCCCACCTGGGAAATTCCCGAAGCCGTGGGAATCACGCGGATCGTTGTTCGTCCAGGGCGCATGGGAGAGAATCCATGATGTTCACCTCGTGGGGAAGGAAATGGACCATTCTGGCCATATTCTGCCTTGCAGCTTCAACAGGTTATGGGCAGGACATATCTGACGCAGACGCGCAATCGGATGATACGCAAACGGCTGCAGATGGACCATTGCTGGATGCCAGTCTTCCGGATGCGCGTGATCTGGGATTTGACTCGGCTCTTGATACCGTCTTTCCCATGACGCCAGACATGGTGCGCCGTTTCCGTGGTGCCTTCGACGACAATGAGAAAGCGGCTTTTGAGCGGCCTTATCCGAAGACTCTCGATGATGCCGCCCTGGTGACGCTGGAGCCCGGAGATGAACCCATCGAATTACGCGTGGCACCGGGAATTGCGTCTGTCATTGGCATCTATGATGCCACCGGACGGCCGTGGCCCGTGCGGCAATATGTCTTGGGTGACAATAAGAATTTTGAAGTCGCCCAGCTGGGCGAAACCGCAAGTGCCATTGTCGTTTCACCATTGGCCCGGGTCGGCTGGACCAACCTTGTCATTGCTCTGGCCGGAGAGGAATCTCCATTGGTCGCAAAGATTATTATTGACAGTCACAAGGCACATTTCAAACAAACTGTTCAAATCATGAAAGCGGGTCCCAACGCGGTTGACTTTGCACTGGCTGATACCAACAGGCTCCCTTCTCCCGGGGATCGCCAAATGATCGCGACCCTGATGGGCGCAGATATCAGTGGCAACGCGACACCAGTTCCCGTGTCAGGAGTCGATGCCCTGGCATGGGCGGTTGGTGAACAGCTCTATGTGCGGAGTCAGCACGCATTGCTGTCCCCGCCTTACTGGTCGTCATTGGCGGGACCAGGGGGTGTTCGGGTCTACAGGCTTGAAATGCATCCTGCGCTTCTGTTTTCTGTTGATGGCCGTGTCATGCAAGCCATTCTGGATTTACCTTGATTCCATGGTCGTGCTGTCCGGGGGTGACTGCCAACAAGGAGGCGATGATTTGAGTGCGGGCCCTTTCCGAAATCTTCGGGGAGCTGCATGAAGATGTTGAGATCGCTACGGCAATTGTTCAATGCTGCACGCCGCAACTACGGGGAAACCTGGCAGAGCGAGTCTCCTCAACCACAGGAACAATCCGCGACGTCGATCTCCGCCACCACGAACTGTCGTCGCTGGCTATTCAAGGGTGATCAGAGCCAGCAATATTTAGCCTTGATGCGGCAACTTGCCGTGGGAATCGGAGTTGCCAGCGTCATTGGATTGACCGTGTATCTGGTATTGAGTCCGGCACCCACCGATCCGTCAAAGCTTATGCGGGTTCCCAATATGGATGCCACACCCGGTGGTGACCGTCAAAGGGAGTCGCAGCGATATCGGGAGACATTGCGCCAATCCAACCTCAATCGTGCGGCCGAAGCCGATCATATCGGGGGCTGGTTCATGTCGGTTCCCGAAGGCCTGCCAGCGCGCACGAATGCACAGAAACAAGAGGCTGAAAATACATCTGTCCGTTCACCATCCATAACGGCGACTGAAGCCGCGCAGCAGGTTGCCGCCGCCACGGAATCCACGCACCTTCGGGAACCGGCGGCGCCCGAAGATGCTGATGTCGTCAAACCCGTGCCTTCACGCTCTCCTGTGGCCACGGAAAATCCGTTTCATGGTGCCATTCTGCGGCAAATGACAGCTGTCACGCAGGGATTGGAAATCACCGGGACAGGGGGTGCCGTGCTGATCGCCGATGCGAATGGTCAGGATATGGCTTGGCAGGAGAGTGACATCCAGATCCACGCTGCCAACACGTCACCAATCGCCACTCCTTCTGTCATCGCGCCGGGAGATATCCTGCAAGGGGAAGTGATCAGTCTGATTGACTCAGATGTGGCCGCGCCAGTTGCTGTGCGCCTGACATCCGGCCCCTATGTCGGCAGCACGCTCATCGGACGGTTCATGGCGAACAGTTTGGCGGGCGGTATGCTCATTGAATTTGAGCGACTGGCATTGGCTGCAGGCAAGGAAATCACAGTGCAGGCTGTCGCTCTTGATCCGGTGACACGCGGTGTTGCGGTTCAAGGGGAAATCAACCCGCGATTGGGCCAACGATACGGCCCACTATTGGTGTCGGCCTTTGTCTCCGGATTCGCAGCCAATGCCGTACGCCCGACAACGACAATCATCGAAACGGCCAACCGCCAGATCGCAACGACGGCACAACCGCGTGTTGAGGACAGTGTCATTGCCGGGGCCGGTCAGGCGGCCAATGCCGCCGTCGCCGATCTGACTGCAGCGGCGCCCAGGACACCCCGAATCCGAATCCTGCCCGGGCAGTCGATAGACATCCTGTTCCTGTCATCCGTTACCCTTCCCTAAACCGAATTGGAGTCAGTTATGACACGTCCAGACAAACCGTCACAACCCGATCAAGACCTGCATGCTGAAGCGGACTCAAGTCGTGATCAAGGCCATGAGACTTTATCGGAACCTGAATGGCGCGAATGGGTCGAGTTTGAGCCGCAGCCTGACCCCATCTCCCAACCACAAACAATCAAACTGCAGCCCGAATACGAGAGGGATCACAGTCAGCATGGAAGCCATCAAGTGGAATCTGCAAATCTGACGAAACCTCATCAGGTCATTCAGTCTGATGAATTGCCTGACGCATCAGGATGGCCTCATCCAGGGGCGTCACCAGATCAATTGAATCCACGAACGCCAATAGAGCCCGCGCACGATGCTGCGCAAGCTGACAGAAGTCATCATCCGGTCAATCCGGGATATTCGGCACCGCCCCAGCTCACCGCTGCGCAGGCGCGGCAGCGCAAGAAATCAGTCGCTCCGCCAGATGATGGATTCCGAACGATCGATCAACACTCAAATGATTATGGACACGGTCAAGCTCAATCTGATCATCTGGCTGACTCGCATGATCGGCCGGAACAAGGGCTGACAAAGGGGACGGTTCCTGGTGCAGCTATCGCTGGTGCGGCTGAAACTGATGCGCCGCAGGCTGGATATGAGAGGAGAGGGCAGAACCCTATTACGAGTTCAAACCGCCGTTTGGCCCGGCTGACGCACTGGAACAGGAATCTGGGCCTCACCATTCTTGTCATTGTCGCTGCTGGTTGCGCCGCTGTGGGATACTTTGCGGGTCATCTTGATGGAGATATTTCATCAACCGTGACGTCAGAATTTTTGCCCGCAGAAGGTTTTTCTGTTCCTGGTCAGGCACATTCAGAGTTCAAGACGCATATTCCCCTGTCCCACGAAATCAGTGTGCTGACAGATCCGGGAGGAGAAAAATTACGACAAGACAACCAGCGGAATTTTGTTTTTCGATTGAAGACCGAAGATCCTGGTCAACAGATTCAATCACTGGGCCAAGACGATATCCAACACTGGAACCGCTTCTTTGAGAATGTAATGTTTCATCCGCCAGCAGCTGCGACGAATGGTGAGAAATCTGACGCATCACAAGCAGCGTTCGGAGCACAGCAGGGCTCTGAATTATCGGGCGTGTCAGGGGTCAATTTGTCTCCATCTGCACCCCAAACCATGGATATAGAATTGGTGAACACGGACGTGATGCGATCGAAAGATCCAGCCGTGTCGGCAGGGTTCCGGGCGCATCATACCAAGATCGATTCCGCATTGATGACACGGGATCTCATGCATCCTGCAACGATCGATGTGTCACTGGTTTCAAGAATCCAGGAGTTGGAAAATCAAGTCAAGAAACTTGCGCGTGAATTATCCGACCTGCAGCATGCGCAATCACAGGCTGATCCGAGTCTGCTGTCTGGGCAACCACTGACATTCGGAGATGACGACTGGACCTATAGCGAAGGGGAGGCAGTGGTGGGGCCAGGTGAAACCACGCCATCAGTGACGCGAACCGCCGCAGAGACTGTTACCGGTTCTCAAATGCCAGTGACTATGACTGGCAAGTCACCACATGCACCGCTGCACAGGGTTCAGATCGGCGATCAGATCAAGGGCTATGGGACGGTCACTGATATTGTGCATATTGACGGTGGCGGGCGCATGCTGGTGACCGAAGACGGGGCCGTCTATGTGAATTGATCCGAGGTTCAGATTGACCGATCCTGCCGCCTTTATCATTAACCTTGCCAGCATCATTGGTCAGTTTGAATCACTGTTGCGGGCGATTGTTTTCGTCATGGGGATTCTTCTCATCATTCAGGCACTTCGCCTCGCCATACGACGGGTCGAATTCGGACCACAAACCGTCTCCTCATCCCAAGTTCTGGCAAGTTTTGTGATTGGCATCTGCTTGCTTGCATTTCCGCAAACCGTGAGCGTTCTCACGGGAAGTCTGTTTGGCACCAGTCGCATTGACGATGCGGCACAGATTCTTGCTTATACCGGGCGCTGGTCCGGTGCGGTCAGTGGTTCGCGACAGGCAATAGAGGCGATCGTGTTGCTGATCCAACTGATCGGATTCATTGCGATCATGCGCGGACTTCTTTTTCTCAACAATGCCGCGTCATCATCAGCAAATGCCACGCTTGGATCGGGTGTGACATTTATCGTTGCCGGCGCGCTGGCGGTGAATTTTCCATCACTTTTTGGGGTATTGACACGGCTCTTCACGACATCGGGATAACAACACTCATCCTTCATTGTGAACTGTTGCTTTTCCATGGGGTCATCGACTCCGGCTTGATGTCTGTATTCCTATCAACGAGTCGTTCTGCTTCATCGCGCGCATCTTTTTCCTTCATGCTTATTGTGACGTCCAGGGACATATTGGAGATTTATCCGGTTTTTCAGGGACATTCATACCAGATTCCTCGATTTTGATCTTTGATGTTCCGATTATTGGAACTAAATGGACGGGAAGTTCCTGTTGATGTGTCGGATCAATGGATCATTGTCTTCGCGGAGGGCATTCCTTGTGAACCATCCATGGTTGATCATGTTCGAATTCCACGACGGCGATGACGATTCAGCGGGCTTGAGGAATATCACAGAAGGTGAAATTGATCGGCAATCCTGAACATTGCAACCAGAACGCCGGGCATTGCGGTGCAAAGGAGGTTGGAGTATCGACTTGACGAACTTTATTGGAGCGGAATTGGCATGAACGCCCGTGTAACCCGACTGGATTTTCACTGTGATGTCATCTTTGCTCGGCCTGTCTTCAGCCGGGTTGCTTCATTTGCACAGATTATAGAGCCGATCTACGACGCATTCAGCACTGAAGGCATACGTATTCCTTCCGATGCTTTACGTGTTGATAACGGCAATTCCATTGCGACTGCAAAGGTTTCCTTGTCCCTGCATTCTGGACTGCAGACATTCGAGGCGCGACTTGACGATTATTTGACGAAGACAGACGATGTGATCTTCCGTTTTTCCCTCTCACGCATTGACTGCGCCCCAGAATGAGACTCCGCGCAGTCCCCGCGGGCAAGAACTTGATCCTCAGCGCGCCTTGCTCAATTGTTTTGACAGCTTTGACGTTGGCCGGATTCAACAGAGGCAGTCCGAGCAAAACTACAACGTGGCGGTCAGTCGGCTTCCAAACAGTCGAACAGCCATCGTTCAGTCACACGAACGCATTGTTCCGGCTATGCTTGTTGCTGTGACAAATTCTGAAACTTCACAGGTTTGCGGGACATGGCTTCGGGAGGCCCTGCAGCAGTTGGAAGAGAGTTGTGAATGCGCTGCCGATGAGGAGCCATCCCCCCCTTCGACCATTGCGATTCAGAAGACTGACATGCTTTTGCGTGAAATATCAGAATGCGTTGAGTCCGCACCGGACATCTACCCGATGCACAAGTCAAGTCTGGCAATTGACTTTCGCACACCCGACGGCAGGAGTGGTGTGCTGTTTGTAATTGAACAGGATGGATCTGGTACGCTGTTCTATCCGACACGGGATTCGGATGGCTGGACTTCGTTTGAAGATGCCATCAACTTGTTCGCAGGGCGTGGTGCTGAAGAGTTGAAGCGGGCAGGTATCCGGTAGTGAGTGTTGAGGCTGGTCAGGATCAAGCCAGACCCATAGTTGACGATGAACGACTGGGGCGACAGGAATGGTCAGGGTCCTCGGCCAAAAAGGCGTACTGCCAGTTGAAAAGTGGCCAAAAAGCGAACATACGTGCCAACAAATTCGAACCGAGAACAAATCACAATGATGTTTCTGTCGATCGAATGGACCTTGCTTCCCAAAATCAACTTGCAAAACTGGCTGAGAAGAACACCACTCGTGAGGGCAAGTTATTCAGGGGTTGGTATACGCTCACGGTACGCGATGTCACTGATGTCGGTTGTCGTGCAAGCCCAACGCCGCGACCGGAGAATCCGTACCACGCAGACATCGAGTTTCTGGTGCCCTTGAACGCTGACAATCGGAAAAATGAGATTCGTAAGCGCGCCTTCGAACTCGCATGCAGAGCTCAATATGAACCTTGGGGAGATTGGCAGTACGAGGTCACGATTGACACGTCCAAATGACCTTCGCTACTCTCGATCCCGTCGACATTCATCGTGCTGTGGCCGTGCCCGCCGCCTGATTCCTGCCGCATGGTTCGCAATGGTCTTGTCGGATCGCGCCGCGATCGCAAGGCACTCCTTGATTTTAGCAGCAACACTCTTGATCCGGTGGCATTCCCTGTCTGCGTCGCGGTGACGGTCGCGGTGAGCTTTCCAGTTGGGGGCCTGGGCGGGATCACCGTCGTGGCCCTGCATTTTGCCATGGTTTCCAGCAGCCAGTCGGTGTCACAAGCCTTGGCACCAATTCTCAGGTTAATCGACGCGCCATAGACATTTCGCCAACCGCGTGTGCGACAAGACCAAACATGTCTGACATACTGTCGAAGAGGTGGGGAACGCATTCTCCCGCCAGACAGAAGAGATCATGCGGATCATCACAAGAGACTGGACCCAAACACGAACATCATGCTCCATCTATCAATGATGACTTGTTTGGTGTGGTATCACATGTGAAGTCGTCTAGGAGTTCAGGCGTAGCCTTGAGATCGTGGATCCGACAGGCACAATCATAAACCTGATCAGATTCCCGACTGTATCGGTGTGCGCGATAACTCGTGGTCCGGTCGCCCTTTGAGCGACCGCCCTTCTGAGTCAGATCCCCCTCTTTTTGATCTCGGATGCCCGCGGCTGCACCGGCATGATCGTGCGATCCACCCGCCCCGCCGCAGAAAAATCAAACGCATCGGCTAACATACTGAAAATAATTGCAAAAACACGCTTTTGCGTTCACTGACAAAACGGCCTGAAAAACTCTGTTCCACTCGCCGCAACGCGCTGGGAGATCACGCCACGACGATCCCGTGCGAAACAGCCAAAAAGTCGCCTCAAGAAAAGGCGGATTATGTCCGAAATCGGTCGATTTGCCCGGACAAAGTGGCATAACCTATGCCCACATCGCGTCGGTAACACCGTTCTGTCGGCAGTCATCATGTCACCTGCCGATTCGGCCTGTAACGCCTTTCCAACCTGCGCTGTGGGCAAAATAGGAACAAATCGGGTGTCATGCACGATGGATGTCTACGGGCCCGCAGGGGAGTTCTTGTGGTGGGTTTGGGATTCTGGAACTGACCTGTCTTTCCAGGGTTCAAAGACCTGTTGGTTGCGTGGAAATATGATGTTGAGTGCGACCAGCAATGGGATCGCGAACTCGGTCAGTTCACCGCGCCTGAACACCTCGTCAGATTTCAGGTTGATGAGACCTTCAACAGCCGCAATGACCACGAGATAGCCGACGATATGGTATGTCTTTGGAAGGGGTACGGCCCAGGAATCAGCGATCGCCTGCAGGCGGGGTGAGCGGCGGCACAGCGGCGTGATGATACCAAGATAAATCAGAAAAATGACCAATATGCCTTTCGCAAAAACGGTCTTGTTGAAGTTGATATCGTTGATAATGAGATTGTGGATATTGGTTTCAACCTGCGCATTGTTTTGCTGGAAAAATTCAGGACTGGTGATTCCAAACAGCCGCTGTCCCCATGAGATTTCTTCCAGGGCACCGAACGCGGCCAGCAGGGCGAGCGCTGCGAGAACCAGTTTTTGCCGGATATTGAAATAACCAGCACCGCACCACAGACGCTTTGTCGTGATTGCCGAAACCGAAGCCAAAGTGAGCACCGTGAGCCATTCCAGAACACCATCTTCAACAACATAGGCGGTTCCAAAATACGCGGTATTGAAAAGTGCGAGCGCGACGCCGAGGGCAAACAGGAAGGTGCCGTGTATCAGAATGAATTTCTCAACAGGTTGCATTGCGAAACCTCCAGGTCCTGATCAGGCGACAACAGATCGAAATCGATGCCACGGCAAATGCAATGGGATCCAAAAGATAGTCAAACAGATTATCGCTTTCACCAAGATCGAAACGATGGGCAACAAGCGAACAGGTGAGCCAGACGGCAATCAGGAGATGACGCTTCCCCATCCACATGCCACACGCAATCAACGCCACGACAAATGCCGTTTGCGGTCGATAGAATAGAGCATAGGGGTCAAAATATCCTAAACCCAAGGCCATAGGATAGAGAGAAACCCCCGAGAGGAAAATAATGACCCGCAACCGCAACAGGGCGGCAGTGAATTCATCGAATAATGGGGACAATCGAGATCTGAATGCAACACAGACACAGGTCAAAACCAACGCAAAACTGGGGTCATACAATACGCTTGCGAGATATCCGACGATATTGAGTCCATTGATGGGGACGAGCAACGCCGCAGCAGGTAACAGACAGGCTGCAATCAATTGTCCAACGCGTCCTGCGCGAACGTTCCCCCCGAGGAAATAGCCCAGCGGAAACAACGTCAATATCCACATCAGGTCAGAAAAATTCATGGTGAGAGAGTCACCGAAGACGCGTCAAGAGCCTGGGTCAGCCAGGCATCGTCGAAAACCAGGTGCTTGATTGACTGCCTGTTGTCGGTCCATGCGACATGGTGATGGCCATGAATATCAGTGGTGATCGCAGGATAGGAGAATTCGCCGCTGTCTGCCGATTCAAGATCATGAATGGGCACGATCATGGAGACATCCCGGTCGGCAACGGCGATCGATAATGCGTTACGCCCCGTTTCTGAACTGTTATAGACAATCCAGAATCCATTCGCTTCCGGAAGCACAGCAGCAGCCACCGAATTGTCTGCGTTTGGTAATTCCAGCGGTCTTGGCCGGCTGAAATGTCTGCCGGCATCACGGGTTGACGAAAACTGCATGTGCATCGGGGGGTCTCCGGCATAACGCATGAATACCGCGCCACGGGACTCAGAAATAGCAGCCAATGACGGTTGTAAGGCATCTCGCCCCCATGTCACGCGGGTTTTGTTACGAATTTTACCATTGGGTGCAACCAGGAGGATCTCGGCGAATTTTCCTGCCAACTCGTGATAGACTGGTAGCACGAGCCCCCCATCTGTCAGGAGAACGGGCGGATTTCTGACCAAAGTGCTGACATTGAAGAACGGACTGGTGACGAGGCGCCGGGCTGAAGACCATGTCTCGCCCCCATCGTCTGAAGTGATCAAATTGATGCTGCTGGTCGCCCAGCCGCCGACTGAAACACTGACAAAAAACAGCCAGACGCGTCCGTTCCCGTCCAGAATGGCTGCCGGGTTGCCAAGTTTCTTGATATACCGATCGAGTTGTTTCGCCAGGAGTTGTCGAGACATGACGCTTCGTGCCGGAGAGAACTTTCCCGTCTGCTGGTCGTATCGTGCAAACCAGATTTCCACATCCATTCCACCTTCACGACTGCCACCGAACCAGAACGCACCAATGTCTCCACCGGGAAGATTGACAAGTGTCGCAGCATGAACGGATGGCTGCCCCCCATTGTCCAGCAGTTGTGTGCGATAAAGGGGAACAGAGGGCGCATCCATGCCGTCACCCTTCACCGCAACGGATCGGGCACTGATTGATCTGGTGGCAAATTCGGATTGCGGCGTTTCTGACAGGAGATCGATTCCATACGAGATGGCCACCGACGCAGACATCAGGAAGCCAACTGACGTGGCCAGTTGAGACCGCCTGATCTGGCGCCCATCTGGATTTTGGCCACGCCATGAAAAGTGCATTAGATCCAGGTCCAATATCGACGCGATTGACAAAAAATGTTCGACAGGTTGATGAACTCCCTTAACGCACTGAACTGTTCACGATTTCCTTGGAAAATGACGGAACGGTCGCAACGAGGCCCAGATGGACGCATAATAGGCACATCTTCAACTTTGCGAAAGTGAACAGACACAAAACAACATGTCGTGAGAATGCCCTTATCCTCTCACTGTTTGAGGTGTAGGAGCTGTCAACAAATCACGTGCCGGTTGTCGGTGAACAGAACAAGATTTGGATCGGCGGGCATGCTACGGCGTGGGCGTTTGTCTGCCGTGACCGTCGCGTGACAGTGGGTACAAAAGGGGCGGGGTGCAGATGAGGTTGGATATCAATGATATCCGTGAGGTTCTCGGTGACAGATCTCTGTTCAGGCGGGGCGAACTCTCTACAAGAATGGGAAGGTGCTCGATCTCAGAGGGGAGCCTGACAATGTGCTGATCGGGTGGGTCAGGGATCGCACGAATATATATTATGTCGATATTCAGGTTCAGCTGATTGACGAAGAATCAGTTTCAATCTCTGGAAGGTTGCATTCGACGGCGGTTGGTTTTTCGGCTGTATGGATCAGCATTACCCGGGATTGTTGCGACATGGCGTATGTCTCCGGACTTGTGGCAGGGGGTTTTCTGAAATACGAAATCCACCTGAGAAGCGAGGAAAATTTTCGGCAAATCATGGATTCTGAAAGTCAGCGTCACGCCGCCAACAAAAAGCTCATGCAACCGCTACGCAATGCAATGCGGAGCTTTCAATGGGAAGATGTTCAGACAGAACTCGGTTCTCTGTTCGCACCGGACACGCCAATCCATCTCGCCTATCCATTCGAGACAATGAACGGGTGCACAGAATTTTACGTGCGCGCCTTGCGGCCGCTCAGGGAAGCTATTCCTGACTTGGAACGGCGGGACACCATCGTAATGGCCGGAACCTCGGTAATCGGCAATGACTGGGTCGGTTGTGCTGGCTATTACACGGGTAGCTTTATGAAGCCATGGCTCGACATTCCGCCGACGGGTCACATGGTCTCGATGCGCTTCCACGAATTCTATCGCATTCGTGACGGCTGTGTTCAGGAAATGCAGGCATTGTGGGATATCCCCGAGGTGATGATGCAGGCCAATGCCTGGCCGATGTCTCCAAGTCTCGGGCGTGAGTGGCATGTGCCGGGTCCGGCGACCCAGGACGGGCTGTTCATTGCGGCATCAGACACTGCGGCCAGTGCGACCAGTCTTGCTTTGGTCTCCGAGATGTTGAACCGCTTGGGTGAATTTGCGACTGGTGGCGTTGATGCCATGCGCCTCAACGACTATTGGCATCCCAGTTGTAGCTGGTACGGACCTGCGGGAATTGGGACCTGTCGGGGAATTGACGGGTTCAGAAACTGGCACCAAATTCCTTTTCTGAACGCCATGCCGGATCGTGTCGGGACATTGGGTAAGGGGGACCTGTTCGCCGAGGATCAATATGTGGGCTTTACCGCCTGGCCCGGTATGAAAATGACGGTGACCGGCGATGGGTGGCTGGGTATTGCGCCGGCTGGACAGAAAATCACCATGCGTAGCCTGGATTTCTGGCGTTGTCAGGATGGGATGATCCACGAAAACTGGGTCTTGGTGGATTTGTTGGATGTCTATCACCAGTTGGGCGTGGATGTCTTCGCAAGGCTGAGGGAATTCAACAAAGCACGTCTCGCATGAGAGGAAACCGTGTCCATAGCCTGCGGTGGGAACAGTAACGAGAGAAGAACATCAAGATTCAAGATCCAGTCACAATATAGCAGGAGGGGCTTCATGAGAATCAAATTTCCATACGTCACGCTGAAGCGTCGTGCCAAGATTCAGGCGATGAGAGAGGAAATCACGAGGAATACGAAATCATGGCGCGCAATGGAAATTATGCGCGTGACAAAACAGGAGAAGTGCAGTCACGTTATCGCCTGTCTCGATGACTCGAAGTCACAAATCCAACAGGATCTATTTGCATTGGCCATGAATAACTTCAAGGATAGCGGATACTTTGTCGAATTTGGTGCCGCCAACGGTGTCGACACCAGCAATACATGGCTCATGGAAAACAATTTTGGTTGGAAAGGAATATTGGCAGAACCGGCGCGTGTACGACATGCTGACCTCAAGAAAAGCCGAAATTGTCATATTGATACACGATGTGTCTGGGGCGAACAGAGCAGTGCCATGGGGGGGGGGGCAACAGATTATGTTCACAGAATATGCATGTCCTGACCTTTCAGGTGCATCAGAATTAACACCCCGGCGGTCCCAGAAGTCAGTTCAATATCCTGTCGAAACGATCACACTTAATGAGCTTCTCGAATCGTATTCTGCTCCTTCGCATATTGACTATATTTCCATTGACACCGAGGGCAGTGAATATTCCATCCTCAAGGCATGTGATTTTAATCGGTGGAGTTTTGGTGTCTTGACCGTTGAGCACAATTTTTTGGCTCAGCGTGATAAGATCCACGAATTGTTGGCATCACACGGCTACAAAAGAATCCTGAGCCACATTTCTGAACATGATGACTGGTATATCCCCATCTAATCCATCTTTAACGTTGTGTGCATTTGCGTCAATCCATTGTACCTGCTCACACCCTATGAGACGTGGGCTCCTCATGGGTTATGCCCGAATCTGGGTGACGGCAGGAGAGAGGTGGCATATCAAGACGGCAACGAACAGTCGTCAATTCTCAGAAAGGAGAGAAGATATGCCAATGACCAGCGATAGAGTCACGCCGCTGGACAGTCCAGTGGAATCGTCAGAAGGGGAGTGATTCCCCTCTGGCTGGGTTTGGACCCTGATTGATTCCTGATTCGAAGACATATGAGGCGGTCCTGGCGAGGGGCGTGCGATTGTCGTTGGCCGAGAGGTGGGCATGGGCGTGTTGCCGTCTGTGGGTCAGCTGGGCCCAGACGTTGTCAAAGCGTCCTGATTTGAGCAGGGCACGGAAAGTGAGAACGCCTTGGCCACCAGCACGACGGGAGTGGTGAGTGCGTGCGATTCCATCCTGCTCATCAACACGCCTCTGGAAAACTGGCTCTACGATGACGATGACAACAGCAACTTGGACGCCCGCATTGACGTGACGGATCCGTCACGTGGATATTATGATGTCTGGGTCGGCACGTATGACGGGACTTTCTGTGACGCAACGCTGATATTGGAGACATTTCAGCCCAAGCCAAAAAGTAACCACTGACAGCCAAGGCCTGTCCGTTCACTTCACGGCGTCACTGGTGACACGGTCTGTCTCTTTATGGCATGCGGGGTGATCGAAAGGAAGAGTTGAAAATATCACTCCTGGCTTGGGCACTCCTTCGACGATTTTGAGTTTCACGATCCCACCCGGTGGTGAACTGTCCGCAGCCTTATTGATGACGTTTCATCACAAGACACACACGCAGGATTCTTGCTCTGTATCCCCGCAGAATCGTGTCAAAAGGATTTCCAAGTGTGATCACGCCCGGGCTGTACGTGACAACCCGCTGTGACCCATCGGGAGATCAGCCCGGCAGGCCGATCAGGATGCCCAGAATCGTGGTGGCAAGGGCAATCAGGCCCGCAATCGCCAGGAGTTGCTGTTTCTCCCGCTTGACGGCATCTGTTTCCCGCTTGACGGCCTCCGTTTCCCGCTTGACGGCGGCGGTTTCCCACTTGGCCATATCCTCGCGCAGGAGCGCCAGACCGGTCTCCAACCGCGATTCAATTCGTGATTCCATCGCTCCGTTCTCCGCTCTGACGGCTGTGATCTCACCTTCCAGCCGTGCGATCTGTCGGGCCAGATCGTGGATGTCGGGTGTCTCACTCATCTCCACACATTAAGACTTTGAGCTACGTCGGTCAACCATCTGTACCTGCTCACACCCTATGAGACGCGGCCTCCTCATGGGTTGGCAGCGATTCGTGATCTTCATTGGTGTCTGGTCATCACGTGCGTCATGGGGTCTCCATCCGTTGGTGGTGTCGGGATGTGTGTCGATCAGGGGGTTGAGTTCGGTGATAGGGGTGGCGATGTCTTGAACAGTGTCAAATGCGTGTCTCCGTGTCGCTGGCATCCTGTCGACGGCCCGTTCATTTTCTTATCTTTAGGGCGGCAGCACGGCCAGCGTGATGCCTTTGGTCTGGCAAGCTGCCGCCATACGGCCCTGAACGCGGGGCCGCTGGTGGCGGTGCGCGTGTTGATTGGCACCGCGTCGCCGGGTGCCAGGGCTTTCAGGGCCCCGGAGAGGCACACCGCATCCGGTCTCCGGGTTCGGCGTTGTGTCTAGCTGTCAGGGGTGACAGTGCTGACCGGGGCGACCGGCTGGCGTGTGACCCTGCCCGCGATCACACGCCCGACCGTGGCCGCAGAGATCTGCTGTCGCGCCGGGCGCAGCGCTGTCGTCAGGTGATCAAAGACAGAACCCTCTGGGCACTTCTGATCACATGACCCGGCAAGCCAAAAACGTGCATTGGGGTTCTCCTGATCTGTCGCATTGATCATGACAAACCGATGGAGGACTCCGCCGGTTCCGGCAAGATAGTTTCAGCGGCCCAGAATCTCACATGTGTGTGATCAGGGACAGAGAGGCCGGATAAATGTCAGTTTGATCGGATGATATCGTGATGCATCACGTCTTGACCATTTGCTGATTCTTGGGAACAAGAGGCGGGAACATCAAATCCACGATGCAGATTGTTGGGAGGAACGAATCATGCGCACGCAAGCTGCTGTTGCTGTCGCTGCCGGAAAGCCGCTCGAAGTCATGGATGTCAACCTTGACGGACCGAAAGACGGTGAGGTTCTGGTCGAGATCAAGGCGACCGGAATTTGTCATACTGATGAATTCACGCTCTCAGGTGCCGATCCGGAAGGATTGTTCCCGGCTATTCTGGGTCATGAAGGTGCTGGAATTGTTGTCGATATTGGCCCCAACGTGACCTCGGTTGTCAAGGGTGATCATGTGATTCCGCTCTACACCCCGGAATGCCGAGAGTGCCCGTCCTGTTTGTCACGCAAGACCAACCTCTGTACGGCCATTCGTGCCACCCAGGGCCAGGGCGTGATGCCTGACGGAACTTCCCGGTTTTCAACCCTCGATGGTGATCCAATCCTCCACTATATGGGCTGCTCCACATTCTCCAAACATACCGTGCTTCCTGAAATCGCAGTTGCAAAAGTGCGTCAGGACGCACCGTTTGACAAGATCTGCTACATTGGTTGCGGTGTGACGACCGGCCTGGGCGCCGTCATGAATACCGCCGATGTCGAACCTGGTTCCAGTGCCATCGTATTTGGACTCGGTGGAATCGGGCTTAATGTCATTCAGGGATTGCGGCTTGTCGGCGCCGACATGATCATCGGCGTGGATGTCAATCCCGACAAGAAACAATGGGGCGAGCGGTTTGGCATGACCCATTTCGTCAATCCGAAAGAAATCGACGGTGACCTTGTGTCCCATCTTGTCGGTCTCACGCAGACCCGGCGTGATCCGGTTGGTGGAGCCGATTATACCTTTGACTGTACCGGCAATGTCGAAGTGATGCGGGTCGCGCTCGAATCCAGCCACCGCGGCTGGGGGGAGTCAATAATCATTGGCGTGGCACCGGCAGGAGCCGAAATTGCAACGCGGCCGTTTCAACTGGTGACCGGACGGGTATGGAAAGGCACAGCATTCGGCGGCGCACGTGGTCGCACCGATGTTCCACAGATCGTCGACTGGTATATGGACGGTAAGATCGAGATTGACCCGATGATTACGCATAAACTATCGCTCAGCAGTATCAATGACGGGTTTGATCTGATGCATGCAGGACAATCTATTCGTTCAGTGGTTGAGTATTAGGCGGTTGCGGTCGGCATATCGACAGGACATCCATACCGTTCGATCGAATCCGGCTGCGCACTGCGGGTCATTCACGGGATGGGGCTGTCAACGGACAGAAAATCGATATGTGTGGGCACACAGGAATGCCCCGGCGTTGCGTTTCAAGTTGGGCGTGAGACAGTTGATTCGTTTGATTCAACAGGTGAAATGTGCGGTTATATATAATCTCCCAAATCTGGTGCCCGGTACCAGGTGGCGGACAGTCAGAAGATCCGCTCTCTGAATTCGCAATTGTGTGATCCAGGGGCAGCGCAGGGAATGAGTGAGGAGAATTCACCGTGACAGGAATCCTGGCAATCGATCAGGGGACGACATCGAGTCGCGCCATCATTTTCGATCAGGAACTTGAACCCCTGACATCCGGCCAGAACGAGTTCCCGCAGATTTATCCACGCAGCGGGTGGGTTGAACATGATCCCGAAGCAATCTGGCAATCCGTCATGCGGTCTTGCCGAACAGCTCTCGACCAGTGGGACGGTTCTCCCGCAGTGATTGGTATCACCAACCAGCGCGAAACCGTGATCGTTTGGGAACGGCAGACCGGAAAGCCCGTCTACAATGCAATTGTCTGGCAGGATCGACGCACCGCTGAAACCTGCGGTGAACTCCGAGACGCGGGTCTGGAATCCGAAATCACGGAGCGCACGGGCCTGTTGCTGGACCCGTATTTTTCCGCGAGCAAACTCGCATGGATCCTTCGGAATGTTCCCAATGCGGGTGCCGAGGCTGCCTGTGGCAATTTGCTTTTTGGCACCGTCGACTCATATCTCATCTGGAGGCTCACAGGCGGGCAGCGTCATGTGACCGATGTGACCAATGCGTGCCGAACCATGCTGGTCAACCTCGATACCGGCCAATGGGACGAAGACCTTCTCAAACAATTCGACATTCCGCGGATCATGCTCCCGGATATTCTCGAATGCGCTGACGAATTTGGCACTACAGATGCAACCATTTTTGGCCGGGAAATTCCCATTCTTGGCGTGGCTGGCGATCAGCATGCGGCCGCTATCGGCCAGGCCTGTTTTGAGAAGGGGATGTTGAAATCGACATATGGAACAGGTTGTTTTGCGCTCCTCAATACGGGAAGTGAACGTTACACGTCGCGTAACCGGTTGCTCACCACCATCGCATTCCGCCTACGTGGTCAAACCCATTTCGCCCTCGAAGGTTCAATCTTTGTGGCTGGCGCCGTTGTCCAGTGGATGCGCGATGGATTGGGTCTCATTGAGAATGCGTCTGAGACCGCGTCCCTGGCGGCTGAATCGGACACGGAGCAGCAACTCTATATCGTCCCGGCGTTTACGGGTCTTGGCGCTCCTTATTGGGATGCAGATTGCCGCGGCGCCGTTTTTGGCCTGACCAGGAATAGTGGTCCAAAGGAGTTTGCCCGCGCCGCTCTGGAGAGCGTTTCCTATCAGACGCGCGATCTGATTGAAGCCATGAAGTCGGATATGCCTGAAAGTGATGACATCATATTGCGCGTGGATGGGGGTCTGGCAAATAATGACTGGGCCATGCAGAATCTGGCTGATCAGCTTGGGGTTCCCGTTGATCGACCGACGGTCACCGAAACCACAGCGCGCGGTGCCGCGTATTTGGCAGGGTTCCAGTCCGGTCTTTGCGCCGAACCGGCTTCCTTTGCCACCAGTTGGCGTCTTGATCGCAGATTTATACCCATGATTGACGATAGTGTGCGCGATGCTGGGTATGCCGGTTGGAAAGATGCAGTGCGGCGTACACTGACGCAGGATAGGCTGCCTGAGGCCGCCGGGCAGCATGCGATTGAGGAATCAAAACGGCATGGATGACGCGGGCCCATCACGGCGGAACATACGGCATGGCGGGCGCATTCTCGCGGACCAGCTTGCGGCGCAGGGGTTACAGCGCGTTTTTTCCGTTCCCGGCGAGAGTTACCTGTCGTTGCTTGATGGGTTGCTGGATACCCAAATCGACAATGTGGTCTGTCGCCACGAGGGCGCCGCGGCGATGATGGCCGAAGCGCATGGAAAAATGACCCAAAGGCCAGGAGTTGCCCCCGTCACACGCGGCCCCGGTGCCACCAACGCTTCTGCCGGTCTGCATGTGGCATCGCAGGATTCAACGCCGCTGATTCTTTTTGTCGGGCAGGTTTCACGGCGGTTGCGGCACCGCGAGGCTTTTCAGGAAATCGACCTGGCCCGCTTCTTTGAACCGATCACCAAATGGGCAGCGGAAATCGATCACGTGGACAGGATTCCCGAATTTGTAACCCGTGCCTACCATATTGCAATGTCTGGACGACCCGGTCCTGTCATGCTGGCGTTGCCTGAAGATATGCTCAGCGACAGGGGCGAGTCTTCAGACAGCGGAATTGTATCCGTTCCATCACAACCTGTGTCAGAAATCGATATCGTAGCGGTTGCCAAACGTCTCGAAGAGGCGGCACGCCCCATCATTATCGTCGGCGGGTCACATTGGTCGGAACAGGCAGCACGCGATCTCGAGCAAATTGCAAATCATTTTACTTTGCCGGTGGCAGCCAGCTTTCGGCGGCAGCATTATTTTGACAACCGTCACAAGAATTATATCGGCGATCTGAATGCGGGCATGAATCCGGAACTGGTTCTGATGTTGCGCGAGTCAGATTGTATAGGGGCACTGGGCTGCCGCTTCGCTGACTTTCCAACGCAAGGGTTTCAGGTTCCGGGATCTCCATCTGATACGCGCATCGCGTTTCATATCTATCCTGATCCCAATGAAATCGGGCGGATCTGGCGGGTCCAGCATCCAATGACAGGGCGACCTGAATCGTTGCTGGCAGGATTGGTGGCCTTTCGCCCGGCACCTTCAAAATCACGAGAAGCCTGGTTACGGCGCGGCACAGAAGCCTACAGGATGTGGAAGGCGCCACGACCGGTACCGGGCAAGGCCGCGTTTCCGATGATCCTCAGCTATTTGTCAGATAACCTGCCCGAAGACGCGATCATTACGAGTGGTGCAGGGAATTATGCGGCCTTCCTGCAGCGCCATTTTTGTTTCAAGACATACGGGACGCAGATTGCGCCAACCTCCGGGTCGATGGGTTACGGACTCCCTGCGGCGATTGCTGCGAAACTGGAAAATCCGGACCGTGTGGTCGTTTGTATTGCCGGTGACGGTTGCTTCCAGATGGTTGCGAGCGAGATGGCAACTGCTACCCAATGCGGTGCCAGTATCATTGTGGTGGTGGCCAATAACGGAATGTTGGGGACCATCCGGATGCATCAGGAGGCGCGTTTTCCAGGGCGCATCTCGGGGACCAGCCTGACCAATCCCGATTTCTCTGCACTTGCTGCGGCATACGGTTTTCATGGCGAAACTGTCACCGAGACATCGGAATTTGCTCCCGCTTTCCAGCGCGCTCTCAATGCCGAAGGTTCTGCCTTGATTGATATTCAACTCGATCCAGAAGCCATTACAACCGACACCACCTTGCAGGGAATTTCCTCAGCAGCGATTGCCGGCGATGCCCGCACAGGTGAATTCTGCGCCAAGACAGCCAACAATCAACAGTCAAATCAGGGGATTTGAAGACACCTCACTCTTGGAAATCCTGCGTCGCTGAGCATCAATCGGGGAGGGTTTCACCAATCTCTTTCGATTGCAATAGATAGGGCGTTAACGGCATATCACAGTAGCCCGGAGGCAGCCGACATGCTGACGGTCTCAGCCAAGGCAGATTGTGGTGATCTGACGATAGTGGACCGCACAAGGCACTGGCCTTTTGGTCGGCTGGCGGCAGCTTGCTGCTGTTCAGGCTGTTGAGAGCCAGCAGCCGCTCAAGATCAGAAAGACGCTCAGCCTGAAGCGCGACCAACCGGCGCCGTTCAGCAATCGACGCGGTGTGCGCCGCCAACTTCGTCCGCAAAGATGGAATGATATTCTTGTCATCTGCCGCAAATGGCAATGGATGTGCTTGTGCTCAAACTCTGCTCCGCGGCTTGTGCCGTCTCTGACAAACCCCCTACTCAACCACAAATAAATGTGTCAAGAGGAACCTCCATAGACACCGATTTTTGGCTCACGACCGATGACCGATCACAAAATTCCTTCCCGTTTTCATCGTTTGTGCGGCGGGTTGCTATTGCCAGTTCCAGTGATGGTTCTCGCAATGCTCACCGGGACTGCCGCGGCCAATGTCCCTTGCGGCGGCAGTTTCGACGAATTTGTAGATGGCCTGCGGGCCGAGGCGATTTCGTCCGGCTATGAGAAACAAGCTGTCGACGGGTTCTTTGACAGGGCCATGCATGATCCGGATGTCATTCGAAGGGACCGCAGCCAGGGTATATTCCGCAAATCCTTTATCGAATTCTCTCAGCTGGTCATGTCGCAATATCGTATCAACACGGCAGCAGAATTCGAACACAAACATCGACAGATCTTTGATCGGGTCGAGAGAGAATTCGGTGCACCGCGGGGCGTTTTGTTATCGTTCCTGGCACTTGAGACCGATTTTGGACAGGTACAGGGCGATCACAACACGCTCAATGCACTGGTTACGCTGGCCCATGACTGCCGCCGCCCGGGGCTGTTCCGCCCGCACGTGCTGGCAGCACTGGAATTATATATTGGCGATATGTTTGATCCGGATACCACAACAGGGGCCTGGGCCGGTGAAATCGGTATGATTCAAATGTTGCCGCTTGATATCGTAAGATACGGGAGAGACGGCGACAGCGACGGTCGGGTTGACCTCAGGAACTCGGTTGCCGACGCAATGATGACAGCAGGCCAGGTTCTGCATGAACTCGGCTGGCAACCCGGGCAGCCATGGCTTGTTGAAGTGACGGTTCCACCTCATCTCAACTGGGCCGAAACAGGGCTTGAATCATCCAAGAGCGTCGCTGAATGGCTGGAACTTGGTGTGCGTGTGCGCAATGGCACCATTCCCGACACGCAACTCGAGGCCGCAATTCTCTTGCCACACGGACGCGGCGGCCCCGCATTTTTTGCCTTGCCCAATTTTTATATCTATTTTGCGTGGAACCAATCGTCGGTTTATGCGACGACCTCTGCGTTTTTTGCAACTTTGCTGTCGGGCGCACCGATGTATCAGCAGGGCAACCCGGAGCCACCACTCACGACGGAACAGGTCTTTGCGCTCCAGAAGTTGCTGGTCAAGCGTGGACATGATGTCGGAAATATTGATGGAATCATTGGCAAACGGACACGGGCGGCCGTTAAATCCGAACAAATGCGCCTGGACCTTCCGCCAGACGAATGGCCAACACGAGGTTTGCTCGACTTGCTGACCATGAACGCGTCACGCGACGAATAGGAGCATGTGACAACAGTTGCCGGCCCGCATTTTATCGGCAAGAATTTCCATCCTTGGATTGCCACCAAGAATTGCATTGACCGCGCGCAACTGACTGGGTGGGCACGGGTTGTCTTGTCGGCCCCTCCCGGTTCGACTGGCGAGAAGGGACTATGCGGCGAGTTTTTCTGCTTCGGTGAGATCAACCGAGACCATTTTGCTGACGCCTTTTTCCTGCATGGTCACACCATACAATCGATCCATATGCGACATGGTGATCGGGTTGTGCGTGATTACCAGGAATCGTGTTCCGGTGCGTTGAACAATTTTTTCCATCAGTGAACAGAATTTCATCACATTGGAATCATCGAGCGGGGCATCAACCTCGTCGAGCACGCAGATCGGTGCAGGATTGGCCATGAAAAATGCAAAAATCAGGGCAACAGCGGTTAATGTCTGCTCACCGCCCGACAACAGGGAGATTGTCGAAAACCGCTTGCCGGGAGGATGGCACAGTATTTCGAGACCGGTATCCAGTGGATCATCTCCCTCAACCAATTCCAGCCGCGCACTGCCACCGTTAAACAATTCACTAAACAGTTGCTTGAAGTTGGTATTGACAGTTTCAAAGGCGGTCAGCAGGCGCTCGCGCCCTTCGCTGTTGAGACCCCTGATGGTTTGCCACAAACGATTGACGGCGGCTTCAAGATCCTCCTTCTCTCGCTGAAGTGCATCCATCTCTTCTTGCAGCTCAACAATGTCTTGCTCTGCCATCAGGTTGACAGCGCCAATTGCGTCACGGCTCCGCTGCAACCGGTTGACTTCAATTTCCTGGAGTTCGGCATCAGGCAATGAGTGCGGATCGAGAGACAGTTTCTTGCCCAATGCGTCGGGCGAGCAATTCATCTCATTCTGGATTGCCGAAACAGTCTCCTGCAATTTCACCGACGCATTGGCACAATCAGCATCCGCCCGCCCTTTCAGTTCCAGGGATCTTGCACAATCGCTGTCGGCCTGTGATGCCTCGTGAACAGCCAGGCGGGCCTCATTTTCGGCACGGCGCAGTCGGTCCGTGGCGGCGGCGCGTTTCTCCTCGGCCATCAAAATCTCATCGACCAGGGCAATACGCCGTGTCGCCAGCTTGCCCGGGCGCGCTTCGGCTTGTGGAAGATCCCTTTGCAGACGCTCATGTTGACCAGTCAGGTCGGCGATTCGTTGCGCCGCCTGTTCTTGGCGCTGCTCCCAGTTCGAGATTTCGGTCACCGCATCTGCAAGTTTGGCTTCCCGTTCGTCATGTGCACGTTCCAAGGCGATAATTTGTGACTGCATATGGAGTTTCTGGTCACGGGCATTCACGACCAATTCCTTCAGACGTGCGGCTTCGCTGCGAATGCCGCGGACATCCCTGAGTTGGTGGATCGCCTGTTCGGCAATGGCAAAAGCATCTCGTGCGGCCTCCGCCTCCACAACAGCACGCTTTCGTGCCTCCTTGAGTGAATGCAATGTCTTTTCGGCAATGTCGGATTCCGCTTCGGCAGCTGACAGTCGGCTATTGGCAAGCGCCAGGGCCTCTTCGGCCTGACGTCGGGATGCCCGCGCGTCCTGATCAGCCTTGTTGATTTCAGTGAACGCGGCAGTGAGCTGATTGTGGCGCTCAGCGGCCGCATTCTTTTTCTGTTCGGAAACGGCGATTTCGGAGGCTAACCGCTCGAGCCGATTCAATTGCCGCAACCGGAGAGTTGTGCGCTCCGGGGTTTCCTGTCCGCAGACCATGAAACCATCCCACCGAACCAAATCACCGTTGCGTGTGACAGCGCGCTGCCCCGGCTTGAGCGCGTCCATAATTTCCGCGAGTTGACTCGCCTCGGCTAATCCGACCTGACTGATACGCCGCTCAAGAAAAGGCGGAACATCAACATGATCGGCCAATGGCTCCAATTCTGACGGGAGAGTGGGGAGATTTGCGTTCGGCGCGACGTCATGCCATCCCGTCTGTGTTCCTGACACATTGACCGGAGCAAAAGCGTCATCGCCAAACGCGGCACCAAATGCCGCTTCAAAACCTTCATCCACCCGGACATGGTTCAGTAAATGGACAGAATCCGAGGCATCATCACGCACAAGGCGGCTTAATTCCCGCTGTTCGGTGCGCAACGCGCCCAGTTGACTCTCGGCTTCCGACAGCCATTTTTGTGTCTCCGCCAATTGCGTACGCGTCTGCATGTGGATGGTTTCTGATTCCTGCAGCAGGGCTTCGGCTTGTGCAGCTTCGGTTTCTGCATCTGACAATCGTCCGCTGGCATTCTTGATGTTGAGAGAAGCATGCGCAAGTTGTGCCTCGGCTGCGTTGACAGCACGACGCGCGTCTCGTTCGCGCTTTTCGCATTCCACTTTTGACGTTCTTGCCCGGCCCATTCGTGCATCAACGCCATTATGTTCCGAATTGATTTCGGCCATCTGGCGGTTCGCGTTATCCAGTTCCTGCTCGCGCGATTTCAGGGCATCAGCCAATTCACTGAGCTCGGATGAAATCTGCTCGTGCGCAGTTGCAAAGTCACCATCCTGGGCAATCAGGTCTTGACGAACCTGAACCAGTCGGTTGCAGTGTTCAACGGCGTCCTTATAAAGATCGTTCTCCCTGCCAATTCCTGCCTTGATATTCTTGATTTGTTGTTGAAGCTGCATCAGAGCCTGTTGGGCAGACGCTTCGCGTGATTGAATCAACTCAGACTCGGCACGTATTCTTTGGACCGCGGCCTCGCTTGATGTCGCTTCCGTGCGCAGGGGTTCCAGCCGTGCGCTCAGCTCATCTCTTTTCCTGGTCGTACGCAGCACGGCAGCTTGCAGTTTGGCGGTTTCGGTTGCACGACGTGACTTGAGCAACTCCGCTTCCTGCGCATGCGATGCCGCCTGATCCCAGAGAATATAAAGTAATCTTGCTTTGGCATTGCGCAGGTCTTCGGCAAGCCGACGATATCGCTTTGCCTGTGCAGCTTGCCGTTTCAGTGATGTGATCTGACCACCCAACTGCCCGAGTACATCATTCACACGTTCGAGATTCTGGGTTGTCGCCGTCAGTTTGAGTTCCGCTTCGTGGCGACGACGATGCAAACCGCCAGTCCCTGCCGCATCTTCCAGAATGCCCTTGCGGGCGCTGGGTTTCGAATTGATGATGTCATTGGTCCGGCCTTGACTGATCAGGGCCGAAGAGCGCGCTCCCGTGGCTGAATCGGCGAACAACAGTTGCAGATCGCGCCAGCGAACATCGCGGCCATTCGCAATAAATGAAGATCCGAGATCACGGTCGATACGCCGCGCGATGACAAGTTCCGCATCATCATTGAAACCGGGTGGAGCTGTTCGGTCACTATTGTCGATAACCAACTGGACTTCCGCTGATGATCCCGCAGGACGAGTTGCGGACCCGGAGAAGATGACATCCTCCATCGTACCACTGCGCACGGCTGAGGGGCGATTTTCACCCATCACCCAACCAATGGCTTCAACAAGATTGGATTTTCCACAACCGTTCGGGCCGACAATTCCGCTCAATCCATCTCGGATCGGCAGGTCGGCAGGGTCAGCAAAACCCTTGAACCCTCTGATTTTTAGCGCACGGAACTTCACCTTTTTTAGCTCGATAGGTTGTTGCCTGTGACTGCCTCCGCACTCCGAACGGCCATCCTTTAAATCCGCATATATGTGACTTCAAGAAAATATATCAATATGTTGAGCTTTCTGTCACATATGGCGCAAAATTGCAACAATATGGCCATATACACACGGATAATGCTCCTGTACGTCATCGTTTGACCGGTCAATTCAGCTGGAAACAGGCGAGATCGCACGAGTTGCGATTCTGCAAACGGATTTTGGTCACCCGGAATGAGGTTCGTGTTCAGATCGGAGAATGGCCCGCGTTGCGCGTCAAAAAAGAAACATCTTCTGATGCCTGTGATTTGCAATCCGGCATCTTCCACATCAGGGTCTGACGCCCGGGTGTCTGTATGTTGGTGTTTGCGCACCCGTCAGAGCAACCGTTCTTGCGCCGTGTTTTCACCGTCCCTCCGGGATTCTGATCTTGTCTGTCACGGAGACTCGGCTTGATTGACGCGCCTGAATCAGCTTTTCCGTGGTGCCCGCCCGCATCTTGACGTGGTCCACGACACGGTTTTTGCCGTGGTGCCCGCTCACGTCAGGATACAGGTTCGTTGTGCCAACCGACATCCAGAATGAAACGCAATTCGGCAGCAGGAGGGATCAAGAACCCCCTGTCAAATCTGCATTTCCCTCGACGTCACCGGGCTGTGCAACCCTGTTGTACATCGGCCAATCCACATGCCAGACCGCGTATCGGCAAATGGTGGTCGCGAACACCCCCGCGACCATGCTGTCCCAACATTGACGATATCACTGAATGGCCTGCAGCCGACCGTCAACAGTCGGTGAGATTTCCCGGCGCGTGCTGATATAGTCAAACAACTGATTGGTCATCAAGACAGCGGCATTTTCATCAACAATCCGTCGTTTGTCAGGTAACATGGAGAAACCGTCACCACCTCCCGCGAGATAGTCATTGACAGCGAAGCTGAACGTGCCCTGACGGTCAATATCCGCGCCGTCGACCATGACGTCCAACACTCTCTGTCCCGGTTCACGCGATGGATCATAGGTGACCTCGGCCCCGGAAATATGCAGAAATCGCCCGGCACCCTTTTCGATCTCGCTGAAGCCGTTTTCCAGAATATCGATAAAGTCCTGGCCAGTGATTTCCAACACCACCGTGCTATTGCCGAAGGGTAACTCGCTGACAATATCACGACGGGTGAGTGCGGTACCCGGCTCGTAAAGACGATCAGCACGGATTCCACCACCATTTGCGGCACCAAGATCGGCACCCGTGGCTTCCCGAACGGCATCCGCAACCAAATTGCCAAACGCGGCTTCGCCGCCACGAATTGTGGCGCGACGGGTATCGAGAGCGGTCTGGGTCACGCCAAGTTCTACATTCAACTCGTCGCTGAGGCGGGCATCAAATTTTTCGACAAGTGCCCTCAGTTCGGGGTCAGGCGCGACTGTTGCGGTATCAACGATCCGATATTCGGCACTCCAGACAAACGCATCACCGTCATCTTCCTTGATTCTGTCCAGTTTCAGATCAATCACCGTCACCCATTCCGCCTGTTCACCTGACTCGGCAAACAGGAATTCGCCGTCAAATTCCGTACGCAAGACATGGTCGTCGCCGCTCAGGAGAATATCCACATCACGACTTGCCGTGAGTTCGGCATCCTCGCCGACATCGGTATGGGCGAGTGCGATCACCAGATCGGCACCGGCCTGACGCAATGTCTCCGCCTCGCGCGCCGCGGTTTCAACCGGATCCGAAAAACTGATCGGGCCGGGACTCGATTTCACCTGGGTTCCCACCGTAGTCAGGCCGAGTATACCGATCTTGTAGTCACCGGTTTCGGCAATGATGGAAGCCACAGCACCCGTGATAATCTCGCCATTTTCATCCACATTGTTGGCTGCAAGAACCGGAAAGTTCGCCTCACTGATTCGCTGACGCGCGACATCGGGACCAAAATCATATTCGTGGTTCCCCATGACCATAGCCGTGAGATCCAACTGGTTGAGAATTTCGATCATATGCGCACCCTCGTCCAATCCGGACATCAGCGAGGGAGAAATGGTATCACCACCAAAGGTCACAAGGACATGGCCGCCCTCGGCGCGGCGCGCGTTGATGACCGTCGCGAGCCGTGCCGCTCCGCCCCGCCCGTCATCTTCGTTCATTCGGTCAAAGTCGTTAAAATGTATGATGGTCACGGTTTCAGAAGCCGCAAGGGTTCCGGAAAACACGAGCGATGCCGCTATCGCCGTCAAGATTCGTACACCTGCTGTGAGAGAAATATTCATGATGGAGATCCAGTTTATTGCGAAGTCAGGATATGCCCGACTCAATTTCTGACGGGCTTTATTTTCGATCGGTACCTCTATGTTGATCTGTATATCTCCACAATGCGGAAACCATTCCAGACTGTTCACAAGCCAGGAAATGCCTTGCGCGGGCAGTGTGAAACAGGGATAGTAATATGATCACCATGCGGCATCAGAAGACCGATTGCGAGTCGGGTTGCTTCGGTGCAAATCATGTTGCGGGTCCTGCTGCGATAATGCAGGGAGTGGGAATGATCCGGATCAATGCGTGGACGTGATGCCAAGAAAAGGAAAAACACACTTCATTTTGCAAATGATTCGCATGGCTTTCTCATTTGCAGGAGTCACGACGACTTTTGACTGTTTTGATGACAAATATCAGAACATTCTCGTGTTTTCTCAGTGAGGGCAGGGGTTGAATACGCACGCGGTACGGCATAGCTCCGCTCTTGCAACAGTCATTATGGATCGAACAATGAAATTTCTGTCTATTGCCGCCGCTTCTGTCATCGCGATGGCGCATGCGGCAGCGGCTTCCACTTTTGGCCCCCTTGTCACGCCACAAGAGCTCGCCTCTTCGCTCGACGAGTCATCTCCTGTCATCATTGACATTCGTGGTGATCTCTATGCAGAGGGGCATCTTCCCGGTGCGCTTTCCGCCCCTTATGGACAGTTCCGTGGGCCGAAGACCAATCCGGGTCAGATCCTCGAAGCACGTGAACTGGAGACGCTCTACGAGTCTCTGGGCCTCCAGCTCAATGAACCCGTTGTCATCGTTTACGAAGGGGGCTCATCATCAGATTTCGGAGCTGCAGCACGGGTTTACTGGACCCTCAAATCCACCGGTTTTGAAGATCTCACAATTTTGAATGGGGGTTACCGGGCCTGGACCGCGGCAAATCTCCCGACCAGCAAGGATCCGGCAAGACCCGTACCGAGCGAACTGGACATCACTTTTTCTCAGCAATGGACCGTGACCACGGATGAAGCCGCGGACAAAGCGCTGGATGGCAGCGCATTGCTGGTTGATGCAAGAACAACGGAGTTTTTCGAGGGCGACAAGAAACATCCAGCGGCGGCCCGACCGGGAGCCGCACCGGGCGCTGTCAATTATGTTTTTGCCAAATTCTTTGACAGCGGTTCGGCAGCGATCCAGTCGCGCATTGACACCGATGCCGTCAAGGAAGCCATTGGCCTCTCTGAGGGAGATGAGGTGGTCGCGTACTGCAATACAGGACATTGGGCGGCGATCAACTGGTTTGCATTGTCTGAAGTTGGTGGCATCGACAATGTCAAACTCTATCCCGGTTCGATGGTCGAATATTCACAGGCAGGTCACCCGATGATGAACACGCCCGGACTCTTCAGGAATCTGAAGAATCAGCTTCTTGGTGACAATTGAGTGAAGTCGGAGGTCCGCATTTTTCTTCGGCGCTCAATACTGATGGTTGCGGCGGTGGCAGCAATTGCTGCCGTCGCGCTGTTTGTTGGCTTGCGTTACGGTCTGCTCCTCGCCGTCGGAATGGGATTTGGTCTTGTGCTCGAGGGGATGCGATTCGGTTTTGCCGGGCCATGGCGTGCCATGATCGTGGACCGTAACCCATCAGGTATTCTTGCACAGCTCCTGGCCATCGCATTGGTCGCCATCGTTGCGATACCAATTCTTGAGCTTCGCGGGGATGAGTTGACAAGTGCTGCAGCCCCCATCGGATATGCCATGGTCGGGGCGGCATTTTGTTTTGGTGTCGCCATGCAGATTATTCTTTCCTGTGGCTCAGGAACATTGGTCAATGCGGGCTCAGGCAATCTGATTGCCCTGATTGCCCTGCCGCTCTTTGCGATCGGCAGTTTTGCCGGTTCGCAGCATCTGCACTGGTGGACGGGATTGGGTGCCTTGCCCGTTTATGAATGGGGGGGATTTTCAGGTCTCGTTTTGACTCTGGCAGGTCTCGCGGCTGTTGCCATGCTTGTACTTTATGTGTCGCCCAAGCGGCATCGCCAAATTCCCCGTCGCTACCTGGTCGCTGCCTGTTTGCTGGCGGGTCTGGCGATTCTGAATATTGTGATCGCCGGGCAACCCTGGGGCGTGGTTTATGGGCTTGGCTTGTGGGTGGCCAAGGGAGCAGTGGTGACCGGTGTTGACCTGTCAACATCGACCTTCTGGTCAGTTCCGTCGAGTGTTGAACGGTTGCAGGAAAGTCTTTTCACTGATTATACCTCGCTTACCAATATCGGAATACTTGTGGGTGCGTTCGCAGTGGTTTGCTGGCGACAGGGGGGATTATCGCAGACGTTACCGCGATTGACCTGGCAAGCGTGGGCTGTTGCCGCGATCACCGGTTTTGTGCTCGGTTATACCGCCAGACTGGCTTTTGGCTGCAACGTAGGGGCCTTCTTCTCAGGCATTTCGACGGGGAGTGCACATGGTTGGGTCTGGTTTGGGGCGGCTTTTCTTGGTGCCTGTATCGGTGTGCGTATCAGACCAGCTGTAGGGTTGGCGGTGAAATCATGACGCGGACTGTCACCACCAGCCTGGCATTGGCACTCATTGCCTTGTTGGTATTGATGGATGTCTCGACTGCAGCGTTCAATCCCTATGGCGCGCCAGCGCCATTTGCCTTGGGTTCGGGCGTCCAAAGTGACGGGGCCTTCTGCGCGGTGCTCCCGGAGTAGTTTGCGTATCCATCTTCCCGCCCATCACCATTTATCGAACTTCAACCGGCAACAGAATTGCGCTCCTGTCGGCGCAATGCGAAATCGATAACGACACGTCACTGACCTGGAAAACGCATCGCAGATGCGGGGCAAAAGTTCAGACACCGAGGCCAAAAATTCAACGCAACCCGACTCAAGCTGTCCCGTTATCGGCGGGGTGTGTCGATTGACGATCAGTGGATCCCAACGACTGTCGGCATGACATTCGTTTCCCTTGATATCGCATCGTAACCTGCTCGCTGTTTACAAATTGTGTATGATCACGCCATAAGTTTCTTTACATTTGCCGAGTTTGATGGAAGGCGGATTGTCCGGCAATCCTGAACAGGCAAAAAATCACTACAATGACCGAGCACGTCAACCGAGCGACACAGAATGCGTTGATCACTCCGGTTCTCGTCGCCGGATGTGCCATTATTCTTGTCAGTTTTGCAATCCGCGCGAGCTTTGGTGTGTTCCAGATTCCGATCGCCGATGAATTCGGTTGGGCCCGCGCTGAATTTTCCCTGGCCCTCGCCATTCAGAATCTTGCCTGGGGGATTGGACAACCACTGTTTGGTGCTTTCGCCGAACGGATTGGCGACCGCGCGGCGATCATCGTCGGGACCTTGTTTTACGTCGTGGGTCTGGTTCTCAGCAGTTTTGCCACGTCGCCGGAAGCGCATCAGTTTCTTGAATTCCTGATTGGCCTGGGCATCGCAGGTACGGGATTTGGTGTCATCCTTGCAATCGTCGGGCGCGCCACTTCAGACGAGAATCGTTCACTTGCACTGGGGATTGCCACTGCGGCGGGATCCGGTGGACAGGTTGTGGGACCGCCAGCGGCTGAATGGCTGTTGACATTGATCTCCTGGCAATCGGTTTTTGTTGTTTTTGCGATTGCAGTGGTTGCGGTTCTCGCAGTTTTGCCACTGATTCGTGCGCCTGTCCCTGCCAGTCGGCAGCAATTAGAAGACAGTATGGGCGATATCATACTCGGTGCCTTTCGTGACCCCTCCTTTACGTTGCTATTTGCCGGGTTTTTTTCCTGTGGATACCAATTGGCCTTCATCACGGCCCATTTCCCGGCCTTCGTGACAGAAATGTGTGCGGCGATCTCACCCGCCGGGTTCTTGCACACCGTCGGCGTCACCAGCACATCAGCACTTGGTGCGGTTGCCATCGCGGTGATTGGCCTGGCCAATATTGTCGGCACGATTCTCGCGGGATGGTTGGGAAAATACTACAGCAAGAAGTATCTTCTCGCATGGATCTATGCCGGTCGGACCGTGGCGGCGGCGGTTTTCATCCTGATGCCCATCACACCGATGTCCGTGTTGGTTTTTTCCGTCGTGATGGGGGCATTGTGGCTGGCGACCGTACCACTCACGAGCGGTCTCGTCGCCCATATCTATGGCTTGCGCTATATGGGCACCCTGTACGGTGTTATCTTCTTCTCACATCAACTCGGAGGTTTTGCCGGCGTATGGCTCGGCGGTTTGCTCTATGACCAATACGGCAATTATGATTTGGTCTGGTGGATTGGTGTGGGTGTCGGGGCTTTTTCTGCACTGGTCCATCTGCCAGTGAAAGAGACGCCGCTCACGATGCGCCAGCGGGCCAGCAGCGCGCTGTAGCCGGAACTCGCGATCCACTTATCTGACTCTGTGGGCTTGAACATGGTGATGCAGACCAGGTCTTATCTTCAGGCCTATGGGTGATTATTGCGCGGTTCAACGGCCATTTACCGGCTACAGCGCGCTGCGGGCCCGTTTCCAAACCGAGATGCCGATCACCCTGGTCGACCTTGCAGAGCTTCCGGGGGTCTTTTCGAGCGCGCCTCGGCGGCATCTTCAGGGCCTGTCGTTTCTGCACCTCAGGAGATGGAGTTTTCTTGGAAGCACTGGGTCCGCGTCGTCGGAATCCGTCAGAACCACATACCGTCGCTATCGCACCCGATGCAGCAAGTTGTCGATGAGATGATTTGGCAAGAAGACCGCTTTGTCGGCCCGCCAGAGCGTCAACGCCGTTTCGAGCAGCTTGGGATCGCATAGGTTCTCCCTCAGTCGTTGATCGACCACCCACAGAACGCCATGCGCGATGATCCCGTTGTCCTGAGCAGCACGTCGTAGCAAACGATCTCCGGTGAGCAGGATGGCCTCCGCATGTTCCTGTGCCGTCACGAGACAAAAGCAATCGTTAGCCGAAAGGCGCCCGTGCCGCTTCTTGATATCGAATGCCTGATCAATCTTGGTGGGCGGCAGGTCATATGTCGCCATGCCGCTGCCGTCGAGAAGTGCCCATTCCTGAGGCGTGAAATCCAGAATCTCGCTGGAGCGCACGGGAAGGGGTGGACAAGCGTCTGTGTCTGGAGGCGGTTCTCTGGCGGTTTCGCACGGGCACACCCTGGCGTGACCTCCCGCCGCATTGGGGTCGGTGGAGCCGTGTTTTCACGCGGTTCCGGCGTGGGGCCAAAGCGGGTTATTGTAACGTATTGTCAAGGCGTGATCCGGTGCGTGGGAGGAGTCGATAGTGTCTGTCGATGGCCCGATCATGCCAGCGCATCGGTGGGCCTCCGGGACCCACAAGGGGGTTTGACCCGCCAGGTCGTGGCTCTCACCGATGCTGTCGGACATCGGATCCGGTTTGAGATTCTGCCGGGTCAAACCCATGATCTCAAGGCTGTGCCCGCACTCCTGGACGATCTCACCTGTGAGATGTTGATGGGCGACACAGCCTTTGGCGCGGATGGGTGGCTGGACACAGGAGCGGAACACCTCACGCGATTGTGACCGTGACGCCACCGGATCGAGACTGTCTTTGCGACAATCAAGGAGGCCCAAAGTCTCGCCATGCGAGACGACAAGACCCGCGCAAGCTTCGTAGCCGGGATTCATCTGATGGCCGGCGTGGTGGCGGCACGATCACTGTCAACGAGCCTTAGATCACTGGCAGATAATAGAATCGTCCTGCAATGAAAGGCCACCACCTTGATTTCTTTGGAAACAATTAATATATTTTCTTTCGAAAGAAAGGTTGATCGATGTCACAGACACGCGCAGTTGACATCTAGTGTATAATAACAAACAAAGGATTCTATTCCTGCCCCACATCATGGTATCATCCTGCCGCCGCGAGCCCGCGGCCAACACCAAGGCAGGAGACAGACCCATGGGCAGGACATCGACACGGCCGGAGATCCGGCTGCCAGACACCGATCGCACACGCCTCGAGCACATCGTCAGCCACCCCCAGAGCCCTCAGAAGCATGTCTGGCGGGCCCGCATCATCCTCGCCCTCGGGGACGGCTGTGGCCTCGTCGAGACCATGCGGCAGACAGGCCTCTCGAAACCCACCGTCTGGCGCTGGTGGGACCGTTTCCTTTCCGAGGGTGTCGACGGTCTCCTGCGCGATGCCACCCGGCCGCCGGGCAAGACACCCATTCCCGCCGACCGGATCCAGGCCGTCATCGATCTGGCGATGTCGCCACCCCCGCCCAACCGCAGCCACTGGACCCTCAAGGCCCTGGCCACAGCGGTCGGGGGCCTGACGGCCACCACCGTGCACCGGATCCTGCAGCGCCATGGCCTGCGGCCCCATCAGGTCAAGACCTTCAAGGTCTCGAACGATCCCCGGTTCGGCATCAAGGCCCACGATGTCATCGGACTGTACATGAACCCACCGGATCACGCCGTGGTCCTCTCGGTGGATGAAAAGACCCAGATCCAGGCCCTCGGCCGCACCCAGACACCCCTGCCGCCCGCCCCGGGTCACCCGACAACCCGCACGCATGATTACAAACGGAACGGCACCACCACGTTGCTGGCGGCCCTCGATGTCGCCACTGGCAAGGTGGTCGGAAAGATGACCGAGCGCCACCGCTCCGAGGATTTCTGTGCGTTCCTCGATCATGTGGCGGCGGACCTCGACCCCACGATGGCGGTCCATGTCATCCTTGACAACCTGTCCGCCCACAAGTCGGCGCACGTGCATGCCTGGCTTGCCGACCACCCGCACTGGACCTTCCACTTCACACCGACATCGGCCTCGTGGATGAACGCCGTCGAGGGCTTCTTCTCGAAACTGGCCCGACAGAGACTCAAGCATGCCATCTTCAATTCCCTTGACGCGTGCATCACAGCGGTAGAAGACTACATCGCCCACCACAATGCCCATGAGGCCCACCCGTTCCGCTGGCGCCGGGACCCCGAGGATCTCGTCGCATCCTGGAAGCGGGGCCACCGACGGTTGCAGGATATGGAACTATCTGTATGAGGCAAAACACTAGGAACGGGCACGGGTGATGACTGTGGCTGTTGTACGCGCAGCAGAAAAGCTGGGCCTTTCGGGAAAAGATCTCGCCGCGATTCTGGGGGTATCGGAACCAACCATTTCCCGGATGCGCAAGAACAAATTCCAACTGGAGGAAGGCTCCAAACCCTTTGAGCTCGGCGCGATGTTCGTCCGCCTGTTTCGTTCGCTTGATGCGATCACAGGCGGCGACGTAACGGTGGCGCATGCTTGGCTGCGCAATGACAACCAGGCGCTTGGCGGTCGTCCACTCGATCATATCAAGACGATTTCAGGATTGACCCATGGCCTTGCCTATCTGGATTCCAGACGCGCTCCGCTCTGAGCAAAAGTCTGTCGACAAAACCTATTGGCGGTGCGTGGAGGCGCAGCATGTTGTCTCCACGCTACAGCTTGTTGATACGCTGGAAGAGCAACACCTGCTGGAAGACATTCTGGAAAACACCAAACCGCCTGTTCCGCCTATATGCGAGGGTCTGCACTATCTCTATATGACGCTGTTTCGCTACGGATTGTACCCGCATGGCTCGCGTTTCCGAAAAGCCGGGCCGACGTCAGGCGTCTACTATGTATCCGAAGAACCTTCGACCGCGATCATCGAAACGGCGTTTCATCTTCTGTTGTTCTATGTGGAATCTCCAGGCACACCGTTTCCCACCCAACCAAGCGAACAGACAGCGTTCGACGTCCCCGTAAAAACCAGAACTTCCATCGACCTGACAGCAAAGCCATTCAGCGATGCCAACGAAATATGGACGCACCCGACTGACTACGAACCGTGCCAGCAATTCGAAGAGGCTGCGCGCGCGGAAGATATTCAGCTGATTCGCTACGCATCGGTCAGAGACCCAGATCACAAACCCAATGCAGCGATCCTCACCTGTAACGCCTTTGCCACCACAGCTCCATCCCAGAACCAGACCTGGCACTTATGGTTCAACAAGGCAGGTGTCCACGCCATTTGCGAATTGCAAGGAGTGAGGTTCAATGTCTCGCCCGGAGATTGGCACACTGATTCCAGATTGAATCAGTTCGATTGGATCCGGCATCAATGAATATGAAAGAACAAACAGCCGGGCTGAACAGGATATCGATCATGGAAGCTGGACATTATCTTGGCTGAGACCTGCCAGCTCAGGGCTCGACACGCTGTATCGCGCTGTTTCTCAGGTTGATTGACGCGCCACACACAAGCGGACTGACCCCGAATGACAAAACCTGCGCGTCCCCGTCATGTGAGGAACCAACTGTGTCCATTGTCAAGGCTCGGGAGCGAGGGATACCGGGCGTTGCAGCGACGCTGTTGTGCTATTCTCACCGATCTCATCATCATCGGTCAGGTCGAGCCGAACGGGCAAAGGCCCTTGATACAGGCCGCGCTAAACCTTAGTATAGATTGGTGGGAATATGTTGCCCCGCTGTTGCGAAAGGCAAATCTTGATGTTGCGAGAAAAGGCTAAATTTGTTCTTGGACAGGTCGTCAAACATAAGATGTTTCCGATCCGCGGTGTCGTTGTCGATATTGATCCAAAATATTCGAATACCGACGAATGGTGGGAAGCGATTCCAAAAGAAATTCGGCCGAAGAAAGATCAGCCCTTCTACCATCTCTTGGCAGAGAACAGTGATTCGCATTACGTGGCTTATGTTTCGGAGCAGAATCTCGTCATCGACACCTCAGGCGAACCTGTCGACCATCCTGAAATCGACTTTTATTTCGGCAACCTTCGGAACGGCAAATACGAGCTCGGGGTTAAGCCCAATTAGCTTGCCCCCGGCGTAACAGGTTACCAAGGCAGACCATTGGGCAATCATTCGTTCTTTTCCGGATGATGGCATTCCGACTCGTGTGGGAACGTGAGCACGCGGAACGCATCAATTCCGGTCACCATCTCATGCCGTGCCAGCGGGTCGGCGCCTCCAGGGTCACATGATAAGGTGTGCCGGAGAACGTGACGAGACCAAGCACAGGCCTTAAATCATATCACCTGATGGGTTTCAGCCTTCTGTCAATAACCGATGGCGCAACCATCCTTGCGGTGATCGGAAGCTCCTTGCAAGACACCATTGTCCGGGTCGATCCAGATCGCCTGGCCACCGCCAATCGGTGAATCGGGGACTTGGACATGATGTCCCATTCGTGCCAGACCCTCGACAACATCAGGTGAATAGCCGCGTTCCACCGAGAGAGTGCCATCGCCGGGAAAGCTGCGGGGTCCGTCCAGAGCCTGTTGCGGATCCATTCCATAATCAACGATATTGCTGATGAGACGGGCATGGCCAGCGGCCTGATACTGACCCCCCATGACCCCAAACGGCATCAGAGTGGTCATGCCTTTTCTGAGGACAGCCGGAATGATCGTGTGGAGAGGGCGTTTTCTCCCGGCCAATTCATTGGGATGACCCTCTTCAAGGGTAAATCCGGCTCCACGATTCTGGAAATTGATACCGAATTTTCGTGAGGCCAGGCCGGAACCAAAGCTGTGAAAGATGGAATAGATGAGCGAGATTGCCATGCGATCGCGATCAACAACAATGACCAATACGGTATCGCGATGAATGGCTGTGGTCCGGCGGGGAAAATCGGCGGATGGATGATCCGGATCAATGAGGGAGGCGAGTTTTTCTGCCGTCTCAATGGATAGCATATGTTCAATTTTCCGGGTTGTATCGGGATCGGCAATGAAGCGATCGCGGGCATCATACGCAAGTTTGGTCGCTTCGGTTTCAAGATGGGTACGGTGCATTCCAAATGGTGCATCTTCGGGCAACCGAAGACTGCTAAGAATATTGGCCAACAGGATAGCCGTCGCCCCTTGCCCGTTTGGCGGACATTCATAAATGTCAAAACCGCCATATGATCCACGAATTGGCGGGGTATACGCGCATTCGGTGGCAGCAAAATCATCGGCAGTGTGGCAACCCCCGGCGCGGCGCAGGCTACGCACCATGTCATCGGTAACCTCACCCTCGTAGAAACCTTCTCTCCCGGATTTGAGGATACGACGCAGCACCTCAGCCTGGCCCGGAGCACGAAACAGGCTGCCAACGCTTGGCGGCTTACCATCAAACAGAAAATGCCGCTGTCCATCTCCCTGCAGGATTCCGGCGCTCCGTTGCCAATCAAAGCGGACGCGCGGACTGACCGGCACCCCCTCTTCGGCATATTTGATCGCTGGTGCCAGACTTGTGGCGAGACCCTTGCGTCCATAATCGACGGACATTCGGCAAAAGGCATCAACCGCCCCGGGTATGGTCACGGCATCTGCAGAATATTCCGGAATCCGGGTCATTCCCTGGTCACGCAGACGTGCACTTGAAGCACCTGACGGCGCACGTCCGGATCCATTGAGCGCAATGATCTCATGGCTGTTGGGCGGTTGAATCAAGGCAAACAGATCACCGCCCAATCCGGTTGATTGCGGCTCGCACAGGCCAAGAAGAACGGCTGCTCCGATCGCGGCATCAACCGCGTTCCCGCCATCTTCAAGGATGCGCACGGCGGTGCGCGCCGCAAGCGGATGGGATGTCGCGCAAATCCCGTTGGCAGCAAAGACTTGCGAGCGACCGGGCAACTGGAAGTCGCGCATTCAACTCTCCTTGACAGAAAACCAAGCGTGTCTGTTATCAATGATTTGTGGTGCAATCTGAAGCGACCAATATTGGCCTCTGGAAAGGCGATCATTGATTCTGAACAGGGATAGCGGGCAAACCCTGAAATATATGACCAATGCCAATGGCTGTATGCAACCACCATCCCGGCGTGAGAAGGGGCCAGATTGCGGCGCGGAAATCCTGATTCCGGTCTGCAGAATTTGCTTGCGCTTCCCGTTATCTCGAGTCAGAATGACTTTATGAAGGTTCACGAACTCCGTGTATTCAACCACCGAAAGGGTGCTGAATTCCCCGTTCAGACGAGCTTCATGAAAGATGAGCTTGATGTCATCCTGAAGACTTACAGCCAAATGGTCGCAGCCGGACACTGGCGCGACTATGGGATCTCGCATTTACCCCGCGCTGCAGTCTTTTCAGTGTTTCGACATGCAGCGGAACATCCACTCTATCGCATCGAAAAACAGCCTCACCTTCGTAAACAGCAGGCGATGTATCAGATTGTCGGTCTGGACGGGCGTATTTTCCGCCGCGGAAATGATCTGCGGCAGGTGATGCGGTTCTTTGAACGCAAATTGTTGCGCATCGCTTCCTGAATCTCTGAACCAGGTCTGATCCAGATCAGGTCCTGCATGGATTGCAGCAGAAATTGAGAACCTGACGAATCGTCGGAGACTGCAGGCCGAAATTATGAATGGTGCGGGAGCCGGGCGATGCCCAGGAATTCATCATCGCCCGAAGCCTCGATTCTCTGCTTGACAGTTGCGAGGGGTTCCCGAACCACCTGCATATAATGGGCAGTTGCGTGAATCAGCATATCATCCGTGTCGACAATACCCACATGACCCTCCCAGAAAGCATAATTTCCGGGTGCAATTGCGTGCGCGGCAGAATTCTCGATCATCCATTGCCACTGCATATCGGAATCCCGGGGACAGGCATATCCGGCAGCCAGAAGCGTCATTTGAACCAATCCGGAACAGTCAATTCCCAAGGGCCCGTTACCGCCCCACAAATAGGACAAACCCAGAAATTGCCGCGACAATGTCACTGGGCAGAGGCTGGTGTCGGAGAGACGGCGCAGATGCGATTGAGGGACATATCCGCCGCCGCGGATTTCCATAAAGTGACTGACGTCCTGACCGCAGACGAGCACCGCACCGAAAGGAAACCAGCCTGTTGGACGCGACTTGATGTCAGGTTCATCATAGGCCGAGGTCGAGAGACACATCACCCGATGCGTTGGGCTGACGTCATCGGTCAATGAGTCACGTCTGACATAGCCGACATATCGGTCGCGTTCGACTTGGCCGAATGACCAGCCCCGGTTTGATTCGAGAACACGGAACCGTTCCCCGAAAAGCAGTTGAGAACTGAGTTTCCCATCAGGCTCTGCGCAAATATCGGCGACCGGGATTTGACAGGATGTCCATTCTCCCGGGGAGAAACGATCAGCGGTCACCTGACCGCGCAATTCCTCTGCTGCCACGCGTCCATTGGTCGGGGTGAGTCGTGGATCCATCACAAATTCAAGATTTCGGGTAAAGCATCAAGCAGTGAACGCCAAGCCTGTCCGATTCCACCGACAGGACGCCCAGGCCGCGGCTGGTTTTGCCAGCAATAAACATCAAAATGCGCCCAGCGAACAGGGCGATGCAGGAATTTGCGTAAAAACAATGCGGCCGTCATGGATCCGGCAAATCCACTCTCGGCAGCATTCACACAGTCGGCGATTTTCGAGTCCAGCATTGATTCGTAACCGTCCCATAAAGGCATTCGCCAGAGCGGATCACGGACCCGCTGGGATGACTGCAGAAGTCGCGATGCCAATTCGTCACAATCGGTGTAAAATGGGACGATATCGGTTCCCAGTGCAACCCGCGCCGCACCCGTCAGCGTCGCCAGGGTGACAAGAAGCTGAGACTCCTCTTCCTGCGCATAGTCAATCGCATCGGCGAGCACCAAGCGGCCTTCGGCATCGGTATTGGTGATTTCAACATGGCAACCCGAACGTGCGGTGAGGATATCTCCAGGGCGCATGGCATTACCCGCTATTGCATTCTCAACTGCTGGAATGAGTAACCGTAACCGGATCGGTAAATCCAGTCGCATGATTGTCTCTGCCAAGCCGATTCCCGTGGCCGCACCGCCCATATCCTTCTTCATGAAGCGCATGGCGCGATCGGGTTTGATATTCAGCCCACCCGTGTCAAAACACACGCCCTTGCCGATCACTGTGACCAACGGGCCATGACCCCAGCGCAGATCCACAAGGCACGAATGTGCGCCAGCGGCACCGACCGCATGGATGAGCGGAAACTCATTCTGCAGCCGCTCCCCTTCGATAACGTCCAGCTCTGCATCATATCTTTTGGCCAGTGACTCGATGTGGCCCACAAGTCGAAACGGGTCAAGACGCGATGCCGGCTGGTTGATCAGATCACGTGCCGTGAATTCACCGGCGGCGATCGCAAGCAGCTCTTTCCTGTCACAATCTGTAGGAAGCTCCAGCTGCGCGTGGTTGTTGTCGCCCTGCTGGTAATGATCAAACCGGTATTGCGCGAGCAGGGATGCAAGTGCCGCCTCGTTCTTCTCATCGATCGAGAAATTGCCGACCAGACGATAATTGCCGGGCGCAAGACGCTGCATCACCGATGCCACGACGAACCGCGGTACGGGCTGTTTTCCATCTCTGGGGTCGCCAACCAGAACCGCGACAACCGCGCCGCTGGCGTCAGGTAAATTGATGACCTGCCCGGCTTCACATGTAAAGCCTGTTGATTTGACCCAGTTTGCCGCTGTCTCTCCCGCAAGCTCATTGACGCGGTACAAGTCAGAGCGTGGCAGGACGTAAATGGGTATGGCATCCCCTCCCATCGGTGCAAAATCCGGTATTTTCTGCATAGGGCCGGCCTTTGTCTCCTGGGGCAGTTCAATCACCGCGCAATATTCTTTCAGACACGAGTTCTGCGATTTGTACCGCGTTTTGTGCTGCACCCTTCCGGAGATTATCCGAAACACACCAGAGATTGAGAGCGTGAGGGGCCGTCGGATCATTACGGATACGGCTGATGTAAGTCATGGACTCGCCAACGCAGTCCTGAGGCGTTGCATAGCCTCCATCCTGCATCTCATCGACAATTTCGATTCCGGGCGAATCACGCAGTATGTCCCGGGCCTCCTCGGCTTCCAATTCCTCCTCAAATTCGACATTGATCGCTTCACAATGGCCGACAAAGACCGGGACACGAACACAGGTCGCTGTCACGTCGATTGCGGGATCGATGATGCGTTTCGTTTCAACTGCCATTTTCCACTCTTCTCGTGTTGAACCATTGGCCAGAAAACAATCGATATGCGGAATCACGTTGAACGCAATACGTACCGGATAAACGGCCGGTTCCTTTTGTGCGCCGTCCGTATACATGGAGCGAGTCTGTTCCCAGAGTTCATCCATTGCCGCCTTTCCTGATCCTGAAACCGATTGATAGGTGGAGACAACAACCCGCCGGATACGGGCATGCGCGTGTAGCGGTGCCAGGGCCAGTACCATTTGTGCGGTTGAACAGTTCGGGTTGGCAATGATGTTATGATTGCGAGCATCGGCGATGCTGTCCGGATTGACTTCTGGCACGATCAGAGGGATCTCGGGATCATAACGAAAGTGTGACGAATTATCGATGGCGATACAGCCGGCATCACCGCAACGGGGCGCATATTGTTCTGCGGGACCTGATCCGGCCGCAAACAAAGCAATATCCCAACCTTCAAAATCAAATGATTCCACATCCCCGACAGACAATGTCCGCTGGCCAAATTTGATCTCCATGCCCAGCGATTTTTGCGTGGCCAGGGGGGCGAGCTCCGTCACCGGAAAGTTCCTTTCAGCAAGGATACTGATCATCTCTCGTCCGACATTTCCAGTCGCGCCAATGACTGCAACACGATAACTCATGGTCAAAATCTTCCTTCAGTCAGCCAGTTGCCATGCACGTAAAATGGCACAGCAACAAGAACATTTCCAATTTCGCATCTTTTTTGCGCCAGTTTTGCAGCAGGTTTGCCATAGCGACTTTCAGTGCGGTGGAGAATCCGATGTAGGCATCATCACCATGTCAGGCACGGCAGGGAAGTCGTGGCCTATGGTGGGGATGCAACGCCATTCCCGAAGGATGCGAGTTCAAAAATACGGCGATTTTTGTCCTGTCCGCCGGGTTGGTTTTTCTGGCCGGCCGACTTTTGTCGGGGCAGCATTGTGTTGCTAATTCTTGGGAGAAGAAATGGCCAGTCTGATTTCAACAATTGATGCACAGGTCAAGAAACGGCGGGTATTTTCTCGTTTGATTGGTCGGAGTGGCGAGATTTGAACTCACGGCCCCTGCCTCCCGAAGACAGTGCTCTACCAGGCTGAGCTACACTCCGACCCTGGACCTGTCAGTTCATTTTCGCTGCAAATCCTGTCAAGATCAAGAGAATATTGTGCTCTCCTGCATCTTCTCTGAATTGGCGTGCTTCATGGTTGCGTGGCTGGTGGTGTCAACATGATCTCTTCTGCCTGATTGATGGCCAGAACCCAACATCGGTTCGCGCCAACCCACCGCCCAACGCTGCAACAGTGCCGTCCGCACGCCAACAGGCAGCTCCCTGCATACCGCCATCGCCGTCCATCTCAATGGCATTCATGCCTCCGCCAACCTGCGGCACCTGATGAACGTCATGGCCCATTTTCCGCAGTTCATCGGCCTGTGGAGCGAATAGCGGTTCGAATTCAAGCCGCTGTCCGTCGGTCCAGATTCGTGGGGCTTCAACGGCCGATTGCAAATTCATCTCATGGTCGATGAGATTGACGATTGCCTGGAATGCCGACGGGTAAATCCGCAAACCACCCGGAAGTCCCAGCGCCCAACGCAACTGGCCATCGCGCAGAACCATCATCGGTGCCATCGAAGTTGGCGTGCGCTTTGTCGGGGCAATTGACAACGCCGTACCACCGCGCGGATCAAAATTCATCATGTAATTGTTGGGGATAATACCGGTGTCAGGGACCATGAAGCGGGCACCAAACAACCCATTGATTGTAAAAGTCGCAGAAACGACATTGCCTTCTGAATCGGCAAGCGTGACATGCGTGGTGTCGGGGCTCTCACGCAGGACGGATGAATCGCTAGGATGGGTGAATGGGTGCTGGGACGTCTGCCGCTCAGCAGCATATTCCGGTGAGACCAGCTGCAGAGTCGGCACATCAACGAAATCGGGATCGCCGGTGAAACGGTTCCGGTCTTCATAGGCGGTTCGCATGGCTTCAGCCATCACATGCAGCCGCGCCGCAGAATGAAACCCCATGGAAGCGACATCATGTTTTGCCATGAGGTTGAGCATCTGCAGGATATGCACCCCGGATGCCGCGGGTGGTGGTGGCCCGGAAATTTCCCAGCCGCGATAGAAACCACTGATCGGAGGATAGAATCGCGGTGTCAGGCTTTTGAGATCGTCATTTGTGACCCAGCCTGCGTTTGCATCCTCAGTAGCAATCCGGGTGGCCAGGGCACGTCCAAGCGCCCCGCCATGCAATGCGTTGACTCCCTCTGCGGCGATCAGGCGCAGGGATTGGGCAAAGTCTCCTTGCACCAGTCGAGTTCCAGCCTTGCAAGGGCAGTCATTGGGTAGAAATAACGCTGAGATTGCAGAATCCCGGATAAGATCCGGTGCGGCTTCGTGGATGGCATTTTCAAGATATGGCGTGACGATAAAACCGCGTTCAGCGAGGTGAATGGCGGGATCGATGACATCGGAAAAGGGTAATTTTCCCCAACGGCGGTGCATGGCGCACCAGGCGGCGAGACTGCCAGGAACAGCAACGGCTGACGGACCCATGTCCTGACGCCGTGAATATGTTTCCAACGGCGGTGCGCTGTCTCTGGAAGCCGGTTGGTAGATGTCTTCTGACATCGTTGCGGCCGCACGGGCCAAGCCATCGACGATCACATGTTGACCGGTATTCAGGCGAATATGCGCGATTCCGCCTCCGGCGATGCCAACCATCATCGGTTCGACAACACAGAGTGCGAGCAGGGCGCCGACTGCGCTGTCTATACCATTGCCACCCGCAGCCAGAATTTTGCATCCGGCGGCAGTTGCCAGCGGATGGTTGGTCACAATGACTCCCCGATGACCGAAGGCGGGTTGTTTTTCACAGTTGAATGGCAATTCGCTCATCTATTCTGTTTCACGATAAAGAACCAAATTTTAGGTTAATGGGAAGGCAGTGTCACTTTGTTCACGAATTTTCTGCCGTATATGGCTGCAACCCGTGCGTGACTGCATGCAAGGACAAAAATACAGGCACGGGATACATTGTCAGACGCAGGGCTTGCAGCAACTGGCACACCAACCTGTCGTAGCAGTGCTGATCAGCAAGAGACGTTGAGCAACCTTTTGCATCGCCAATCGAAAACCCGACCAGGGACGAGACGACATGGTGATGTTCGGCGCACCAGAACCCTGTCAACACGATGGCCGAGGGGTCACAAATAATGGGATCTGTGGCTGATTGGAAAGGTCAATTGTCAAAATCTTGCCGTTTTTCACCCCCTTCGTGCATTATGGGCCAATTCGTCGAAGAAGGGCCTGTCTATCGAGTGTCTTGGGCGATGGAAGCCATTCGTGTTCATGCCTTTGCCAATGGCGATCCGGTCAGTCACTTTGGATGATCATGAGCTCGGATACGGTGTTGCTGCGGTTGAGACTGATACTGTCAACCGATCTGAGCCATTTTCATTCACGTCAAACCAACCGAACCCGGAATATGCGGGACTGATTGGACCCAAAACTTCTTGCCGGACAATCTGGCGTGGCAGGCGTATCTTCAAGTATAAGATTGGCCAACTGGATATCGTGGTATGAACGAGGAGCGCGAGCAGTTGAGTATGAAACGGGCATTGATTACGGGGACCACCGGTCAGGACGGCGCATATCTTTCAGAACTGCTGTTGCACAAGGGTTATGAAGTGCACGGGCTGAAACGTCGCGCGTCATCGTTCAATACGCAGAGAATCGATCATCTGGTTCAAGACCCGCATCAGGAAGGCGGGCGGTTTCATCTGCATTATGGAGATATGACCGATAGCTCCAACCTGATCAGGGTCGTTCAGGAAGTTCAGCCTGATGAGATCTACAATTTGGCGGCACAGAGCCATGTCAAGGTGAGTTTTGAGACACCCGAATATACCGCCAACGCTGATGCTGTGGGCACATTGCGGATACTCGAGGCTCTACGAATACTCGATTTGACCGACCGTACGAGATTTTATCAGGCCTCGACATCTGAACTTTTCGGCCTGACAACTGAAACGCCTCAGCGGGAAACCACCCCGTTTTATCCGCGTTCTCCTTATGCTGCAGCAAAGCTCTACGCCTATTGGATCACGGTGAATTATCGCGAGGCTTACGGCATCTATGCCGCAAACGGTATTCTTTTCAATCATGAGAGTCCGTTGCGGGGAGAAACCTTTGTCACACGCAAGATCACGCGTGCCGCCGCCGCAATCAAGCTGGGGTTACAAGAAACACTCTTTCTCGGAAATCTTGATGCCAAACGTGACTGGGGACATGCGCGGGACTATGTTGAAGGCATGTGGAGAATCCTTCAGCATGATCAGGCAAGTGACTGGATACTTGCCACTGGCAGGACGGAAACCGTGCGCACTTTTGTGGAAATCGCCTTTCGCAGTGTCGGAATTTCTCTGAAGTGGCACCATCGGGGATGTCTCGATGAGGTTGGTGTTGATCCTGATGGCCGTTGTCTGGTGCGCGTTGATCCGCGCTATTTCCGTCCCACAGAAGTTGATCATCTGGTGGGGGACCCCTCAAAAGCCAGACGGGAATTGGGATGGGAGGCAAGAATTTCGATTGAAGAGATGGCGGACGAGATGGTGAAGAGTGATCTTGACGTCATCACACGAGAAGCGGAGCATCGCACCCGCCATGGCTAGGGTCTGGATGACCGGAGGCACCGGGATGGTCGGGCGGAATTTACAGGCTCATCCACGCGCGGGGGCCCATGATGTCATGGCACCGCCACGATCAGAGCTTGACCTTTTGGACGAAGATGAAGTGTCTGCATGGGTGGCCGATTCGTGTCCTGAGATCGTGATCCACGCCGCGGGCAAAGTTGGCGGAATCCGTGCGAATATGGAAGATCCGCTGAATTTTATGGATATCAACATACGGATCGGGCGGAATGTGCTGATGGCTGCATGGCGCGCAAATGTACCGCGTCTGATCAATCTCGCCTCGAGTTGTTTCTACCCTGCAAGGGCACAAAATCCTCTGCGGGAGGACCAGATTCTCACCGGTCCGTGTGAACCCACCAATGAGGGTTATGCTCTCGCCAAGATTCTTGTCATGCGAATGGGTCACTATATCTCTCATCAGAATCCTGCACTCAGTTACAAGACCCTGATCCCCTGCAATCTCTACGGACCTTGGGATGATTTCAGTGCCAATGGATCACATATGTTGCCAGCGGCCATTGCCAAGATACACAGGGCCTTGGTGGCTGGCGATGATCAGGTGGAGATTTGGGGAGATGGCACGGCGCAGCGAGAGTTTATGTATGCAGAAGATGTCGCGGACGGAATTTGGGCCGCGGTGGAGCATTTTGATCGCCTTCCCGGAGTGATGAATTTAGGGGTTGGTGCTGACCACACCATCAATGAATATTATGCAGCAGCGGCAAGGGTGATCGGATGGGCGGGGAGTTTTGTTCATAATTTAGAGCGCCCTGTCGGGATGACGTCAAAACTGCTCGACATTACCCGCCAAACGATCTTTGGATGGGCGCCTCAATGCACTCTAGAGGAGGGTATCGCCAAAACCTACGCACACTATCTTGAACATGACACAGCGTAACTTCGTGAACCAATCCGTTCAGGTTGGTTGACGTGCCACAGGAGATGGAATGATCGGGAGATGTCCGAGTAAAACATCATGAACTCATGGCAGAAGCAGACAGTCGAAAAAGCTTCACCATGCTGCTCAAGTCTACCGCAGAATCAGAATAATTTGTCGGTTTTCGTGCTGAGGAGGGCGAAGAGCACTGGCTCAAGGAAGTCTCCATCGTCGGAGGGATGGCGGGAGCAGAAGATCTTGGCAACACGGTATACCTGACTGAGACAGATCATATCTTCGAGAGACATGAGCTTGAACTTCGGCCGTTCGTCTGCTCAACTCCCTGAGCGCAATTTGTGATTGACACAGGGCACTTTTCCTTCTGCGACGGCACAAGTTGTTCACTTATCCCTGCATATGTCTGTAGGTTAGAAGTCCGATCAGGAAAGTGTCGGCCTGGAGGCGATTGCGGATTTGCTGCCATTCCTGAAATGCCTGGTCTGTGAGATCGATAAGATCAAGCACTTCCTGTCGTGTGAAGCGCAGTGAGCGATCATAATCTGCCGCGTGGCGGGCTTCCTGAAGCTCGACGAAGGTTTCCGCAACGGCGATGAGGGGTTTTTGAAGCACTTGGTTGTTTGCGCCGATGACGAGCTTTGGAGGGAGGTTTCCCTTCGTGAAGGCCATAGCGGTTTGTTTCATTGTCGCGTGATGAAAGGCGCGCGCAAGATTGTCACGAAGGGGAGTTCGATTATGACCTTTCAGCATCAGTCTTGTCGCTTCGTCAACCAGAAGATGAAAGATGGCGTAATAGGAAGTCGATACTGCGCGGCGAAGGCCGGCTTGGAGAGGTTTCTTGGGTTCCTTACGGACAAGAAGAAACGCTTGTTTCAGCAGATCTTTGTGCAGGCTCATGCCGATATTTCGACTTCGGACGCGCCACGAAAACGAATATAGACGAGCCTCGAAGAATTGGTTTCCTTTTCGACAAGGTCACGAATTATTGAACGAAGACGCAATCTTTTGGCGAATTCAACGTCATCGTCTTTCAGCATCGCCCAGACCCAGACGGCAGGGTCGCTGGTCGAATCGGCTCCCGTTTTGACATACCAACTGCTGACGGGAGTTGGCAAATCCTGGAGTTCACGAAGTTCGTCTTCGAGTCTGTCTTCCAGATTGCTTGGGGTGGTGTTCATGATCAACGACCTGTTTGGTTTGTCAGCGGCATACCCACACATAAACCTATGCGGATTGTCAGTATGATATCGGATCAGTGCGTGTCGACAAGATATACAGCGTCAATCACTCCCTGACGCACCCCTACACTCATATGTCTCCGAATCAGACATCAATAAAAGAGGAGATAGTGGTTGCTGGGCGAAGCCTCGCACAACCCTTACCCTGCCGCTTCAAGCCGTGCGACCACCGCGTCTCCAACTTCGCACGTGGTTGCTGGACGGGCTCCGGGATTCTGCAGGAGATCAGGCGTGCGAAGACCATCTTCGAGAGTTTTCGCGACCGCAGATTCCAGTTTCTGAGCGGCGCCAGCAAGATCAAAGGAGTAGCGCAGGGCCATGGCAAAAGAGAGAATGGCGGCGCAGGGATTGGCCTGACCCTGACCGGCGATGTCCGGTGCCGACCCATGAACGGGTTCATAAAGCGCTTTTGGGCGGCCTTGTTCTCCCACGGCACCCAGGGACGCAGATGGCAACATGCCAAGAGATCCGGTCAGCATGGCGGCGGCATCTGACAAGAGATCGCCAAACAGGTTGTCTGTCACAATGACATCAAACTGACGCGGTTCACGCACCAGCTGCATCGCGCCTGCATCGGCGTACATATGCGAAAGTTCAATCTCTGGAAATTCCGTATCCCCAATCTGCTGGACTTCCTCGCGCCACAGCACACCTGATTCCATCACATTGGCTTTCTCCATCGAGCAGAGCTTGCCGCCACGTTTGCCCGCAAGCACGAAGGCAGCGCGTGCGACACGTCGAATTTCCTCGGATGTATATCGTTGCGTATTGATTCCGATGCGTCCCCCTTGACCATCATCTTCAATCCCGCGCGGCTCTCCAAAATAAACCCCCGAGGTGAGTTCACGGACGATCATGATGTCGAGTCCCGCAACCACTTCGCGTTTCAACGAAGAAAAATCGGCGAGGGCGTCAAAACAGACGGCCGGGCGAAGATTGGCAAACAGATCCAACTCTTTGCGCAGGCGTAGCAGACCGCGCTCGGGCTTCACGCTAAAGTCCAGGTCGTCATATTTTGGTGCACCAACCGCGCCCAACAGGATCGCGTCAGCGTGGCGTGCCTGTTCCAGCGTGTCATCATGCAGAGGCGTGGAATGCACGTCAAAAGCCGCACCGCCCACCAGATCCTGCGAGACGTCGAAAGCGATTCCGTCCTTCTGGTTAAACCAGGTGATGACTTTTTCCACTTCGGCCATGACCTCAGGGCCGATCCCGTCGCCAGCAAGCACCAACAATTTGTACATTATTTTCTCCAGATTGGGGCCAGATAAGTCGTCAATACTTCAATTTTCACAATGTTCCATCACGATATCCTTGCGGTCAACCACGGAATTCGCAAGTCATTGATGTCTGGTTCTGGAAAGCTGAACGGGGACCGTTCGACAGGTATGCCCCAGACTTGCACGTCCAGTGCACGGCGCGTCAGGGAGAGAATAGGGTCTGCGGACTGTTCAGTTGGCCGTCGCGGCCTGTCTTGATCTCGCTGTCAATATCCGAGACCAGCATCATTCATCTGACGTTAATTGCGGCGGGAAGTGGATTTGCAGGCTCAAACAGTCTGAGCCCGTGTCGGAAGGACAGATCTGATCATGACATAGATGAGGAGATCAGCAGAATCGTGTGTGGGTTGTGATGTCGGAGAGGGGTGCCATCTGCAGGTTATTGCAGAGGCGATTGACCGATATTGACGAAGGCGCGGGATGCTCATTCATCTGATTCAGTCAAAATCGCTTCTTGGGGACAGACCCTGAGATTTGCACCTTTGGCGATCACGAACATGGCATTCGGGTCGGATGGTCTCAGGAGTTCGGCAGCTTCCATTTCGGTGCCGGTCAGCCATTGCTCATAATCCTGTGATTCCAGGATGAGTGGCATACGGTGGTGAAACCGTGCAGCAAAGTCGTTGGGCGGTGTTGTGGCAATGGCGAATAAGTCCTGTCCATCATCCGCAGATGTCTTCCAGATGCCGGCGAAAGCAAATGGCCTCCTTTTCCTATGGGGGTCAGTGAGACCAAACCAGTGATAAATCGCCGGGCTGCGCCCTTTGGATTCGCAATAGGCGGTTGATGGGACCAGACACCGCCGGTGCCTGAAACTGTCGCGCCAGAATGCTGATGTCCTGATTGTCTCGCTGCGTGCATTCGTGACCGCTTTCGGTTTGATCACCCGACCGGTTCGTTTTGACACTTGCGTCAGCAGGAATCCCCATCTCTGTCTGCGGACTTCCCGTGTGCCGGTTTCACCAATCACGATGGTTGCCGCCGGATTGCGTGGGAACACGGCAGGTTGCGGAGCAAGTGTCTCTGAATCACCCAGGGGCCGGACGGAAAACAGACGCGCCATCTCTTCACGAGTCGTCATGTTGGAATACAGGTTGCACATGATGCTTAGCTTCTTTGCATATTATTATATGCTGAAATCGGTGACAGATCATCACAATCTCAGACATCAGGGATCGGCTTATCAACCATTTCACACGACCGGAATGTGTTTGGAATGGTGATTCAGGATGCATTTGGATTCAACGGCAAATTTCTATATTTCGGGTGTCTGGCTGAAAAGCCATGCATGACCAACCCGCGCCACAATGCCGAAGCAGCAAATAGGGGAATGTCATTCGACCGAGAAGTGCGGCAGGAGCCGAATATTGAGGTGAGGTGCCATTTTGCCTGATGAGGCTGTCGGGGGACAAGATTTCGAACAATCAGCTTTGTTGCAGGATGGTGCGGACCGCCGCAATTTTGATCTGTTCATTATTGGTGGCGGAATCAATGGATGCGGCATCGCGCGCGATGCGGCGGGGCGGGGATTGCGGGTGGCCCTGGCGGAAATGAATGATCTGGGTTCCGCGACATCATCGGCTTCGACAAAACTCTTCCACGGGGGCCTCCGCTATCTCGAATATCTCGAATTCCGCCTCGTTCGTGAGTCGTTGCGCGAGCGCGAGACCCTCCTCGGCATCATGCCACATATCAGCTGGCCGATGCGTTTCGTGCTGCCCTATAGGGGTGACATGAGATTTGCCGCCGACACGCCGGTCTCACGACTGATCTCCACAATGGCTCCATGGATGAAGGGCCGCCGGCCCGCCTGGCTGATACGTTTGGGATTGCTGGTCTACGACACACTCGGATCGCGCAATATTCTGCCAGGTACAGTATTGCTGGACCTGACCAACTGTCCTGAGGGACAGCCTCTTCATACGTCTTTCAGACAGGCATTCGAATATTCGGATTGCTGGGTCGAGGATTCGCGTCTGGTGATCCTCAATGCACGGGATGCGCATGCGCACGGCGCCAGGATCATGCCGCATACCAAGGTGATCGCGGCAAAACGCGATGCATCAGTCTGGACGGTGACATGCGCATGCGAAAATGGCACGACGAGAGATTACACCGCACGCGCTCTGGTCAATGCGGCAGGTCCATGGGCGGGGGATGTTCTGGATCAGATACAGGGAATCAGGACAGCACGAAAAATCAGGCTTGTCCGCGGCAGTCATATCGTCACCCGGCGGCTTTATAGTCACAACAAATGTTATTTCTTTCAAGGGACCGATGGGCGGATCATGTTTGCCATTCCCTACGAAAGGGACTTCACCTTGATCGGGACGACCGATCAGGATCATACGAGTGCAGCTGACAAACCGGAATGCAGCGACGCGGAAATGGACTACCTCCTGGAATTTGCCAACGCGTATTTTTCCCGCCCCCTGAGCCGCCAGGATGTGATCTGGTCCTATTCCGGTCTACGCCCCCTGGTTGATGATGGCACGCGTTCTGCGGCATCTGCCTCGCGTGATTATGTCTTGGAACTCGACTCCGCAGGCCCGCCATTGCTCAATATTTTCGGTGGAAAAATCACGACATATCGCCGGCTCGCCGAAAACGCGGTCGAGCGACTGGCCGACTATTTACCGCATCACGCATTGCCATCCTGGACCGGAACAATGCCGCTGCCCGGGGGTGATTTTCCTGTCGATGGCGTTGAAAAACTCGCGACGTCACTGCAACAATCATACCCTTTTCTCTCCGCGGAATGGGCAATGAGACTGATCCGCGCATACGGAACCGACGCCTGCCGAATCCTGGGCAATGCCCGGGTTGTCGAAGATCTTGGCGAGCAGTTTCCAGCCACCATCACCGCCCGCGAGCTTGAATGGTCAGTCGCAAATGAGTGGACGTCTTCCGGAGAAGATTTCTTGTGGAGACGAACGAAACTCGGTCTCAGGCTCAACGCGGAGGAGGTCCGGCGAATAGATTGGGCAATCTCGGAAATCCGGGAAGAGATGACAGCGGACAAGGCTGAATTTTAAGATTGCCTTGACCATCCGAATGATGACACCGGGGTCACAGGGGCATCCGTTGTCGTCAGCACTGAGCCAACTTTATTGCCTCTTGATCCCATATCATGTCAGCTGGGACTTCGTGTCCCTTGCACAGCATGGCCCCACTTGCCCTCTTCAGGTCATCACCGGATCACAGGATTGATCACGTCGCTCTCTCAGGAACTTGCCTCATGATAGATGGCAGCGTTGCCGCCGGCAGCCGTGGTGTCAATGCAGATATGGCGTTCAACACGGCAGGCAGGAGTCAGGTTTGCCGCATGAAGAAGTGGAATGATTCGTCCCTCTCGTGCGGCGAGCGCACGGCGCACCTCGCGAAGATCAGAAGGGGAACTCCACAGGGCGACGGCATCAAATTGTGATAATGTCGACAGAGCGATGCGGGGAAGGAATCCGTCCATTGCCAGCTGTCCGTTTGCCCCCGGGGCGATTTGGACACACGCACAACCAGCCGCACGGGCCTGCACTGCCTGTGCCACCGAATCTTCTGCAGTCGGGCCAAGACAGAGAATCGTACCACGTGCAAACTGACCGAGCCGGTTGCTCTCCCCGGTGGGGCCCGGCAAGTTGGTAAAATCGCCAGCATGACTGACCTCGAGCCCCGCCTCATTCAACATGTCCTGGACCTTGGCAGGATCAACCTCGGGGGCATCGGGAGGTTCATGCATGAGACCTGTTTTCCGACAGAAGGCGCGCACATAATTGACACCGCCTGCCTTCGGACCGGTTCCCGAGAGACCCTCCCCACCAAACGGCTGCGATTCGACAACCGCGCCGATCTGGTTGCGGTTAATATAGATATTACCGACCTTGAGGCGTGAGGCGAGGTCATCCATACGCGTATCGATGCGGGTATGCAGACCGAAGGTCAGGCCATAGCCACTTTCATTGATGGATTCCACGATTGTGCCGAGATCTGCGGGCCTGAAACTGGCAACATGCGCAACCGGACCAAAGACGTCCTCCTGCACGTCTGCGATTCCACCCACCCTGATCACTGCTGGAGCGACAAAGTGACCCTGGCGCGGTGTATCGCACTGTTTTAACAATCGGCCTTCCTGGCGTGCGTGATCGATATGCGCTGACACCCGCTGCCGAGCCTTTTCGTCGATCAATGGACCGACATCTGTGGACAGGTTCCAGGGATCACCAGTCACCAACTCATCCATGGTTCCGAACAGCATGTTCAGGAAGGATTCTTCAATGTCTCTCTGCACATAGATCATGCGCGCCGCCGAACAACGTTGTCCTGCCGACTGGAAGGATGATGTCACGATGTCGCTGACGGCCTGTTCGGGCAATGACGTGCTGTCGATAATCATGACATTCAGCCCACCGGTTTCGGCCACGAGGGGCACGGTTGGATCCATCGACCGCGACATTGTGCGATTGATCGCCTGGGCGGTTGCGGTCGAACCGGTGAAAGCCACGCCTGCAATCGACGGAGAGCTGACAAGGGCGGCACCAATTTCCTCGCCTGCCCCCGGCACCAACTGAAGCACCTCGCGCGGTACGCCAGCTTCGTGCAGCATGTCGACGGCAAGTCCTGCCACGAGGGGAGATTGCTCTGCGGGTTTGGCAATGCAGCCATTGCCTGCAGCCAACGCACCGGCAACCTGCCCGGTCAAGATGGCCAACGGAAAGTTCCATGGCGAAATACATGCAACCACACCTGCCGGTTCATCATCGGTGAGTTGTTCGGCCTGCTGCGCATAGTAGCGGAGGAAATCGATAGCTTCGCGCAATTCTCCGGTGGCATCGCGCAAGGTTTTTCCAGCCTCCCTGCAGAGCAGCGCAAAAATTTCTCCTGCTTGTGACTCATAGAGATCAGAGGCTTTGCGCAATATCCGACCGCGCTGTTCCGGAGAGACTCCTGTCCATGGCGTCGCCGCTGAAATTGCCGCTTGCAGATCAACGGTGCGCGTATCGCAGACCGTTCCAATCAACTCATCTGGCCTTGCCGGATTGAACAGTGCGCGCGCCGCTTTTGGTGCTCCATTCACTGCCAGTTTAGGAGAGAGATCCCAGGTTGATGTCCGAAAGGGTGCGCGTCGTGATTCGATGTCGCGTTGCGTCGAAGGGCTGTGCAAATCCCAGCCTTTTGAATTGACCCGCTCACTGCCAAATAAATTCTCAGGTCGCGTAATGGGGGCCCGATTCGATAAATTGTCCTTTTCCAGGGTCTTGAAAGGATCAGCGGCGATCGCCGAAGCTGCATAACGGCGATTGGCAAACTGATTCACAAAGGAGGAATTCGCACCATTTTCCAACAGACGTCGGGCCAAATAGGGCAGCAACTCACGATATCGACCGACGGGGGCATAGATGCGGCACCGTGTACCAAAACGTATCCGCAGTTCGTGATGCAGGGGCTCCATCATTCCATGCATGCGCTGGAATTCGAATGACTGGACGTTTCGATGGGCGGCAAGATGGGCGATCGTCATCGCAGTCTGCGCATTCTGTGTTGCAAATTGCGGGTAAACCCGATCCGTCATACCCATGAGTTTTTGTGCGCAGCACAAATAGGCGACATCAGTCGCAGATTTACGCGTATAGACAGGAAAATCCCTGAGCCCCTCGACTTGCGCGCGTTTTATTTCCTTGTCCCAGTAGGCCCCCTTGACCAGGCGAACCATGATCTTGCGGTCAAGTTCAGCAGCGAGCGCGTAAAGATAATCAAGCATATACGGGGCCGCCTTGTTGTAGGCCTGAACAACGATTCCAAATCCATCCCAACCGGCAAGTTGCTGATTGCGCAGGACTCGCTCGATGACGCCGAGCGACAATTCCTGCCGGTCCGCTTCTTCCGCGTCGATATTGAGTCCCATATTCAGATCTTTGGCCAGCAGCGAAAGCGTCAGAAGCTTATCGGACAGTTCGTCCAGGACACGTTCCTTCTGGGTCATCTCGTAGCGCGGATGCAATGCCGAGAGTTTGATGGAGATACCTGGATTGTCACGAAAATCCGATGACTGACAATTTTTCCGCAATGCGGTGATCGCTGACGTGTAGTCCTCAAAAAATCTGTCTGCGTCGTGTGCCGTGAGCGCTTCTTCTCCGAGCATGTCATAGGAATGGGTAAAGCCTTTGCGCTCCAGCTCGCGCGCACGTCGAATGGCACGCGCCATCGTTGTCCCATGAACAAAGCGGCGTCCGAGAAGACGTAATCCCTGGCGAATGAACGAGGTTGACGGAAATAGAAACATCGCTCTCAACAACGAATCAGAACGCGCCGCTCCCGGACGTCTGTTCAGCTTCCCGAGGATTCGGGACACCATGTCCAGCGCAAACAGGGTGGCACTGACCCTTTGTGACTGTGACTCGCCACGATGCCCATTCCAGTCGACCCGAGTCAATTTGTCAGCAATGAGCGCGCGTGCCGTCGGTCCATCAGGAACGCGCATCAGTGACTCGCTCAATCGCAACAGGGCAACACCTTCGGGAGTCGTCAGGCCAAGATCGGCGCAGATGGCGTCAAAGTAAGGTAAACGGTTTGAATGCCTGATATGGCTGATGAGTTTTTCAGAATCGCGCGCCGATTTCTCCCGAATCTCCAACGGGATCTCGTATGCGGCCATCAGTGTTGTGAGACATGCCGTCTCAGCGGCGAGTTTGGCCGAAGTTATGCGTTCCAACATGTCCGCGGGAGTGATGTTTCCGTCAACCATCATTCATGCCAGCCATTTCGTCAGACCGGATTCAACAATCCCTGGATTCGGTGCCGGGACTGAAGTTGAGAGCTCACCAAACAAGAATTGACTTCACTTTTTCCTCCGCCGAACGTGCAATTTCACGCGGTTCTTGTGGGGGTCTGCGCCGTAACCGACAGGTGATTTTACAGCGAAAACCTCGGGAACGAAGCGACAGTTTGCAATGATGTCGCATGGCCCGGCAAACACGATCCTTCCCCAACCCCAATGGCGCTTGACGCGGTATCATTGTCTGCCTAATCTGATACTTGGCTTTCGTCAATCTCGTGACGACTGTTCTCGGAGGAAAGTGTGGAAGACTCGGGCAGGTCGAATACCATGACCGGCGCAGATGCACTGGTGCGTATGCTCGAGGCCTATCAGGTCCGCCATGTCTTCGGCCTTTGTGGCGACACAACTTTACCTTTCTACGACTCGCTCTATCGTCTGGACCATCAGATTGATCACATTTTGACGCGTGATGAACGCTGCGCGACCTACATGGCAGATGGATACGCGCGTGTGACTGGCAAGGTCGGTGTCTGCGAAGGTCCTTCGGGCGGTGGTGCGACGTATATCTTGCCTGGTTTGGTTGAGGCAAATGAGAGTTCCATCCCGGTACTGGCCATCACCTCTGATGTTGGGACGCGATCAAAGGGCCATTACCCACTGACTGAGCTTGACCAGGAGGGTGTGATGCGGCCTCTGGTCAAGAACAGCACTGTTATCCAGCATTCAGATGTCGTGCCCGACAGGGTTCGTGCCGCGTTTCGTCAGATGACGACAGGTCGACCCGGTGCAGCCCATCTCGGTATTCCGCTTGATGTCCAACGCGGTCCGGTCAATCCTGATGATATTTGGGCCGATCCAGCACATGCACGCTTCCCGGCCTATCCGTCCGGGCCGGACCCGACGGCAATTGAAGCCGCACGTGAGGCCATTCAGTCGGCCAGCTTTCCGGTGATCATCTGTGGCGGGGGTATCCTGATATCGGGCGGTGAGGCAGCGTTTGCGACATTCGTGGAAACGCTCGATATTGCGGTGGCGACCACGATTTCCGGGCAAGGATCATTGCCTGAGAATCATCCCAATTGTGTCGGCGTCGTCGGTTCCAATGGCGGCGTGACGGCAACCCGTGAGTTGATTGAGGCCGCTGACCTCGTGGTCTTTATCGGTTGCCGAGCCGGATCGGTGACAACTGAATTGTGGCGCTATCCTTGCAAGAGCACCCGGATCATTCATATCGATTGTGATCCGGAAGTGATCGGGGCTTCTTACCAGACCGAGGTTGCGATCGTCTCTGATGCCCGACTTGCACTTGAGGCCTTCAATCATTCCTTCGGTAAACAGCCATGGCACACAACGTGTGGCGGGGCCGCAGCCGCCGGACCATGCAAGCGTCAGAAGTGGGAAACTTTCCAGACACTGGCGGAAAGTGATGAGCGACCAATCCGCCCCGAGCGAGTCATTGCCACGCTGCGTTCGGTTCTCGACGATGATGCGATCGTGGTCGGAGACCCGGGCACGCCCTGTCCCTACCTGTCGGCATATTATGAGGTCAGACAATCGGGAAGAACGCTGTTTTCGAATCGTGCGCATGGTGCGCTTGGTTATGCTTTGCCCGCGGCGATGGGTGGAGCCATTGGCGCATCAGGAAAAAAGGTGGTGTCGTTGATGGGTGATGGCAGTTTCGGTTTCAATTGCGGTGAGCTTGAAACCATGGTGCGGCGGAAGATGCCGATCACGTGTATCGTCTTTTCGAATGCCGTCTACGGTTGGATCAAGGCGGGTCAGAGGGCAGCCTTTGGCGAACGCTACTATTCGGTTGATTTCAACCGCACTGACCATGCCGCCGTCGCACAGGCTTTTGGAGTCACGTCATGGCGCGTCGAAGATCCCGGCACCTTGCATTCAATACTCAAACAGGCTGTTGAATCCCCCGCGCCAACCCTCGTGGATATCATCTGCCAGCCACTGAATGAAGCGGCAGCACCAGTGAGTGAATGGATTGCCTGAAAGGGCGCGCAGATACAGATGAAAGTCGACAGGGGATATAGTCAGCCCTTGAGGTTGCGTGCAAACGGGGGCTCGTGTGCGACGCAGACGGGCTTTTGCCGTGTTCGTTCACTTGATCTCTCAACATCCCGTGTTGCTGGGCGGTAACGTGTCAAATCTCGTCAACTGCAACGCGTCAAATTCTTCTTGTGGGCCCCAATGAGTGAGCATCGGATTTCTGAAATGACGGTTCATGTTGTCCGCATGCCGGTCAAGGAAGTTCATTCGCATGGTTCAGGCGATGTTTCTGCGATCAACTCCGTGCTCTTGGAACTGACCACGGAAAGCGGAATCACCGGATGGGGAGAAGCCTCGCCCTGGCCGGCTTTCACCGGGATCGTCGAAGCAAGCGCGGCGGCCCTCCATGTCCATCTGCGTGATTTGGTGATCGGTGCTGACCCGGTGAAGGTTGAGGTCATTATGACACAGGTCGAACGCCAACTGGTCGGCAATCCTGAAGCAAAATCTGCGTTGGAATGCGCATTGCTCGATGTGACTGGCCAAATCTGTGGTTTTTCCATTTCAGAGTTGCTCGGTGGCCGGCAACGCGCGGTGATTCCTCTCAGCTTCTCGGTTGCCAACCGTGATTTTGCAAGGGATATCGATTGCGTCCAGTCGCTCTGGGATGATGGTGTCAGGTTATTCAAGGTCAAGGCCGGTTTTGATGCGCATAGTTTTGACCTGATGCGGTTGACCAAGCTCCGTTCACTCTATGGTGACGAGATTCAACTTCGCGTCGATTACAATCAGGGATTACCCGCCGCCGATGCCGTCCGGCGTATTCGCGACCTTGAATCCTTCGCACTGGATTTTGTTGAACAACCGGTGCAGAGACACGAAATTTCGGCAATGGCCGACATCGCGCATGCGGTGGCAGTGCCCATCATGGCAGATGAATCGGTCTTCAGCCCGTTTGATGCCTTGCACGGGGCGACAATTCGAATGGCCGACATTTACTCACTCAAAATCAACAAGTCAGGTGGAATGCGCCGGAGTCATGAAATCGCAGCAATTGCGAGAGCAGCAGGAATCGACATCTACGGCGGATGTATGTTCGAGACTTCAATTGCGCATGCTGCCGGAACCCATATGCTGGCTGCATTGCCAGGGCTACGCCTTGGTTGTGAATTTTACATGTCAAGTTACTATGCGGAGGCGGATCTTGCCGAGACAGAATTTCCGGTCAAGAACGGGTTTGTTCATGTGCCAACGGGTCCGGGTCTCGGAATTCGCCCGGCACGTGACAAGCTCGAGCGATATCGCTGCGACATGTTGAAATGATTTTACCAATTGCGACAGATCCATTCTGTCGGGACTTGACTGTTGACTGCCACGGTTCTCGTACACGCAGAAACGCCCCCGCTTGCAGCCATGATACCACCACCCTTCGCCGATAAACCCACTGTGCGCTGCGGAACTCCCATTATGGGATTCAGACCTGATTCAAATCTCATGGGGTTGAAATGCTATCCATGACGTGAGTGCTGTGGATTGGGTGACTAGAAGCGCAAATAATAAAAATGCGGATTGATTATTAATTGAAATGCGGGTATTCTTTTAATAAAAATGCGGAAACGAAAATGCTCACGTTTCGACAAAGATGGCAATCTGGCACGATTCGGACGCTCGCCAATGAGCGTCGTATATTATTGCTGACCGGGCCGCGCCAGTGTGGCAAGATCACTCTTTCAAAAAATCTCGACTTGGGAAAAGTCGAATACCGGACGCTCGACAATAAAACTCAACGTGAGGCTGCAGTCCTCGATCCGCATAGCTTCCTGATACATCGCGGAGACATGCTCATCATCGATGAAGTTCAACGTGTAGCGTCACTATTGCCTGCAATTAAACAGGTCGTTGATGAGGATAGCCGTTCGGGTCAGTTTCTTCTCACGGGCTCAGCCCATGTCCAGGCCCTGTCGAGTGTACAGGAGTCACTGGCTGGACGCATCGCCAAGATTCGTTTGCGGCCACTTTCCGAAGGCGAAATCCGAGAAGTCGCCCCGCGGTTTCTTGAACGGGCTTTCGTCGGAGACTTCAACAATGGTTGGGTGGATTGCAATCGCGACCGAATCCTCGCTACGGCTCTTCGAGGCGGATTTCCTGAGGTCATTGATCTTGCCCCCCGGGCACGGCGGCGCTGGCACAGGGATTATGTCGGCGCTCTCCTTGAGCGGGATTTGAGAGACGCCGTTCAAATCCGCCGTCGCAGCGCAATACGTCAATTGGTCGAGGTTCTGGCGGGGTGGTCTTCAAAACTCATTAATATTTCGTCGATAGGTGCAAAACTCTCAATTCAGCGCGCGACGCTGGAATCCTATATCAACGCCTTGGAAATGCTATTTATCGTGGAGCGGGTGCCGGCCTGGACAAAAACCGACTATAGTCGGGTCGGCAGACACTCCAAGTTGTTTATGACTGACAGCGGATTGATGGCATCAATTCTGGGCTGGAATGCAGACAAGATCACCCTCAGCCCTGATCGTCTGGGAAAATTATTTGAGACGTTTGTCTGCGCTGAGATTTCGTCGTTGATTGACGCCAACGATGGCATGTACCAGCTCTTTCACTACCGAGACAGGGAACAGCGGGAAATTGATTTCATCATCGAGCGAGAGGACGAGGTCTTGCTCGGTATAGAAGTCAAGGCATCAACAACTGTGGGCCGCGGCGATTTCAAACATCTCAGATGGTTTCGTGACAACATCGCCGGCGACAGACCGTTTTTCGGTCTCGTACTCTATGCAGGCACGTATACCGGTTCGATGGGAAAAAACCTCGCGGTCGTGCCCTTCGGTTCATTGTGGTGACCGCGTCGCGTTCAGGTTCGGCTTCACCAACTGATGATCGAACCTATGATTGCAGGCATCGCCATGGAGAGATCTTCGACTGTGTCCTCAAGCGCACTTCCAGATCTCGCCGCACACAACTTATTGATAATGTTGCATAAGTTATGATTCCATGGGGAATTCACACGGCACTGGCGTCCGTCGATCTGATGATGTGTCGTGCGTTTCGGTTTTCGGCCAAACCGGACGCCGCGCCTGCGGGCCGATTGTCGTCTTTCTTTCTTGAGCACGCCAAGGTTGACAATGACGTGCGCATCAGAGTCCCTGAATTCCTTTTACAGCCAGGGCATCGACAAACGATGACGAGATTCGAAATCTGTGATCATGGCTTCCTTTTCGAGAGTCAGCGCGATGTCATCCAATCCCTCCAGCAAACACCGTTTCTTGAAGGGGTCGATTTCAAAGCTGAGTTCTTCGCCGTCCGGAGAAACGACGGTCTGATTCTCCAAATCAACAGCAATTCGTGCATTTGCGCCATTTTCAGCGTGGTTCATTAATGCCGCAACATGGTCTGCTGGCAGCGTCACTGGCAGGATGCCATTCTTGAAACAATTATTGTAGAAGATGTCGGCAAAACTGGTCGAAATGACACAGCGGATGCCGAAATCCAGCAATGCCCAGGGCGCATGTTCACGCGATGATCCGCAGCCAAAATTGTCGCCCGCGATCAGGATCTCAGCTGACCTCCACGCAGGCTGATTGAGGACAAAATCCGGATTCTCGTGACCCGCGTCATCGTAGCGCATCTCGTGGAATAAACTGATGCCAAGGCCGGTGCGCTTGACTGTCTTGAGGAACTGTTTGGGAATGATCATGTCGGTATCAATATTGACCAACGGCATCGGCGCGGCAATTCCGACGAGTGTCGAAAACTTTTCCATGAAGAACCTCCTTACATCAGGTGGCGAACATCGGTCAGGCGGCCTGTCACAGCCGCAGCTGCAGCCATCGCCGGACTGACCAGATGCGTGCGTCCGCCCCGTCCTTGTCTGCCTTCAAAATTGCGATTGGATGTCGAGGCACATCGTTCTCCGGGCGCAAGCTGATCCGGATTCATTCCCAGGCACATCGAACACCCCGCCATCCGCCACTCGAACCCTGCTTCCTGGAGAAGTGCAGCAATTCCTTCTTCTTCCGCCTGCATGCGCACCAGCCCTGAACCCGGGACAATCATCGCCCGGAGGCCCGGCTTGACCCGGCGTCCTTTCATGATCGTTGCCACTTCACGAAGATCTTCAATCCTGCCATTGGTGCAGGAACCAATAAAGACAGTGTCGATTTCAATGTCCTCGAGGCGGGTCCCAGGATGTAGATCCATATATTGAAGACTGCGGGCCACAGCCTCCGATTTCGGACCGGAAAAGTCACTGGGATGCGGCACTGCGCCGGTGATCGGAAGGACATCCTCCGGACTGGTGCCCCAGGTCACCACCGGAGCGATCGCACCGGCATCCAATGTCACGGTTTTGTCAAAATACGCGCCATCATCGGATTGAAGCGTCTTCCAATAGGCCAGTGCGGTCTCAAATGCGCCGCCTTTGGGCGCATAGGGGCGCCCCTTCACATAATCGAATGTCTTGCTGTCAGGTGCGACCAATCCAGCCCTTGCACCGCCTTCGATGGCCATATTGCAGAGAGTCATGCGACCTTCCATGGACAGGCTTTTGACGGCATCACCAGTATACTCGATAACATGCCCGCTGCCCCCGGCGGTGCCGGTCTCGCCGATGATTGATAATGTGAGATCCTTGGCGGTGACGCCAAAACCCGCTTCTCCCTTCACCACAACCTGCATGTTGAGAGACTTCTTCTGAATGAGGGTTTGTGTCGCCAGGACATGTTCGACTTCGCTGGTTCCGATTCCATGGGCCAAGGCGCCGAATGCGCCATGCGTCGCCGTATGACTGTCGCCACAAACAATCGTCATCCCCGGCTGTGTCCAACCCTGTTCAGGGCCAATGATATGAACGATTCCCTGCCGGATATCGTCAACCGGGTAATATTCGATTCCGAAGTCAGTTGCGTTTCTTTCCAGGGTTTCAACCTGAATTCGACTGTCTTCATCTTCGATTCGCTGTGCCCGCTTTTCATCAGTGGGGACATTATGATCGGGAACAGCCACTGTCTGTTGCGGTGCACGGACATCTCGCCCCGCCAACCGCAATCCTTCAAAAGCCTGCGGGCTTGTCACCTCATGAACAAGATGCCTGTCGATATAAAGGATACAGGTGCCATCTTCGGCTTCATGTACAACATGTGCATCCCAGATCTTGTCATACAAGGTTCTTGGCGTGTCCATTCTCTGCCTTTCTCAATGCTCTTCGCTCAACAGGCGCAAATGTGCGCAGTTTGGATCTGTCAGGATGCCAATACCGAATCGTTTCATATGGCAACCGGTCCTGTGTCCACCGGCACATCAGCTCAATACCCCAGCGCGCACGAATGGTCTGGTTCCCCACAACTTTGCCGACTGTGAATGTCGGCGCACGGAATTCTCCGCCAAAAGGCAGCACCCCAGCCACATGATTCATGCACTTGAAGTTTCAATGGGTCTATGCAAGATGCGCGTTCAATCGGCAAGATGAAACGGGTTGGAGTGAGCCGTAATCGATGATGAGAGCTTGGTTTTTCGCGATGATAGTCGCAACCTTGGTAATTGGCGACCCGGTTGCCGCTCAGACAGATCGTGATGAGGTTGACATCGTTGAAATCAGCAAGAGCGGTGATTGGACGATTTATCGTACGATTCGTGGTGATCCCGAATGTGGAGTGATCTCGCGTCCGGAACGAACGGTCAACACCAAGGATGGCCAGATCGTTGATGTGCGGCGCGGCGAGATCCTCCTTGCAGTCACCGTATTGCCTTCCGGCCGTTATCGCCAACTGGTATCTTTTCAGGGCGGGTATCCCTTTGCTTCCGACTCCGTTGTCAAGATGACCATTGGCAGTCGATCATTTGTCCTGTTCCCGGGAACGGATGGGCCTGGCAGAGAATGGGCCTGGCCGGAGGAAAATGGGGATCAGGAACTCATCGAGGCTCTGAAATCCGGGCGAGATGCCGTGATCACGGGAACATCAAGCCGTGGGACGACCACCAAGGATACGTTTTCACTATTGGGAATCACTTCGGGTCTGGCGGCTGCAGAGAGTTGCGCCGCGAATCTGTGAGCGCGTCAACGCAAGGAATTCATGTGCAGCCAGGGGCAAGACATGATCCTGCCGACAATGAGTTGCCACGTCATGACCGGGGCCGTCCCGGGACATCTTTCGACTCTGCCAACCTGATCGGCAAGACCCGGCAACAACTTCGTGCGATCCTTCTGGAATTTGGGACGGACACGAAAAAGGTCGATATGCGGGTGGCCCAGATCTGGCAGTGGCTCTATCAGAAAGGGTTCAGGGACTTTAACGGGATGACGAATTTGGCGCGTGACTATCGGTCTGCGCTGGCAGCGCATTTCGTATTGCAAATCCCTGTGCTCTCGCACAAACGGATCAGTGCAGACGGCACCCGAAAATATCTGTTCCGCCTCGCAGATGGGAATGAAGTGGAGACGGTTTATATTCCCGATCAGGGCCGGGGCACCCTGTGCATATCATCGCAGGTCGGTTGCAGTCTGAATTGTTCTTTCTGCCTGACAGGAACCCAGAAACTCGTGCGCAATCTCACCTCGAGTGAAATTGTTGGCCAGATTCTGGCCGCAAGAGATGATCTCGGCGAGTGGCCGTTACCGCGAAGACAACCGCTTCCCGCGCCCCGCCTGGTGTCCAATATCGTCTTGATGGGAATGGGTGAGCCGCTCTACAATTTTGATCATGTACGTGATGCAATGAAAGTTGCGATGGATTGTGAAGGACTCAGTCTGTCACGGCGGCGCATTACCTTATCGACGGCCGGAGTTGTGCCCATGATTCACCGTGCCGGTGAGGATATTGGGTGTCGGCTGGCGATTTCACTGCACGCGACAACCGATGAGATTCGTGACCAACTGGTTCCAATTAATCGCAAATGGAACCTGCAGACTCTGTTCGCTGCGTTACATGACTATCCCCGACTGTCCAACGCGGATCGAATCACCTTCGAATATGTGATGCTCGCTGGTGTCAACGATAGCGAAGCTGATGCCAAACGTCTGGTCAAACTCATCCGGGGTCTTCCCTGCAAGATCAATCTCATCCCATTTAACCATTGGCCAGGCAGCGGTTACCGTCGATCACCACCGGAGCGAATCCACGCTTTTGCCGGAATCCTGATGAACTCAGGTTATGCGGCACCCATTCGAACACCAAGAGGAGAAGATATCATGGCCGCCTGCGGCCAGTTGAAATCCGACTCGGTGCGTCTTCCCCGAACACGGCGCGTCGCCGTGTCGCATTGAGGGACGATGGAAAAACAGGCTGGAGAGGCGGGCGGTGACTGCACGCCATCGATCTCGCCCGAAATAGACATCGGCATGCTGTCACACGGGCGATCTCTGCAACCTGGGGCCTCCGGGGACATGCAATCCGAGTCGCGATTGGATCGTTGGAAAGCGACTTTTTTGGCGATGACCGTGTGCTCCTGCTTGACAGCAAGCGATGCCAGCAAGGTCGCGGAAATCGGCCGATTCAAGGTCAGTTGAATCAAGAATACAGACGAATCTGGCCTGTGCATGACATTCAGCCGGAACAGCCATGCTGACGGGGGTTGATTGAAACTTGCCATTCATTGGAAGGTTGTCGTAGGAACAGGAGATAAACTCCAAGGGGGGAAGCGCACCCGCCATACAGGCAATCAAGAGCAGAGAATATCTGAATGAAAAATTCCCATAACGTTATGGCCCGGCGTACGGTCATCGCGCTGTCGATGACAGCTGCACTGTCGGGCTGCAATCTTTTTCGTGAGGTTGAGCAACCCAAGCCGGGGAAAGTCACGCGCCTGGAAGTGCACAAGTCGTCCCGTCGACTTGATGCCTTTTCTGGTGACCGGCGTCTTCGATCTTACGATGTCAGTCTCGGTTTTGCCCCCTTGGGTCATAAGCTTCAGCAGGGTGATGGAAAAACGCCGGTCGGCCGCTATGAGATTGATCGCAAGAATCCACAAAGCCTGTTTTACCTGTCTCTGGGATTATCCTACCCAAACAGAACCGATGTGCGGCTCGCATCAGCACGCGGTGTCAATCCGGGAGGAGATATCTTCATCCATGGTCAACCCAACGGACAGAAAGCAAGAAAGCGACGCGGTGACTGGACCGAAGGCTGCATTGCCTTGACCAATGCAGAAATGGCGACACTTTATCACGCGGTCGAGGTGGGAACACCAGTCTATATCTATCATTGATCGATTGCCGATCGTCAGCATATCCGCACATGCAGATCTTCGGATGACGTATATTGTCCTGGTTGCAACGACGCGGATGATGTCGTGCTGTGACTGGCGGTGCTGGTCAGGCCGATCTTCTTGAATATGACGTGGCCCCGCGCGCCGTGCGGCGGGGCCAGGAACTGGTGGTCTTTCGCCGCCGCGCCAGGTCCTACCTGGCCCGTGATCCGACGGTGCACCCGCCCGCCATGATGCGGGCGTTCACCGCGTTGCGGCGCGGCGGCTGCACCCCGATGACCCGGCGGTGATCGCGTTCACCGCCTGGCTGGACGCCCACACGGGGGATGCGGGTCTGGAGGATGATTTCTCCCAGTTGATGGATGTGGTGATGATCACCCGCAAACCGGAGCCACTCCCGCCCGCGGAGGAGGAGGATATCCTTTTCGACGAGTCCCGGTGGATGGCACCTGCCCGGGAGGGTCCGGCGGACAGCCATCGCTCTCGTGGGCTACTGCACCACGAGATAAAGCGAGTTTGCCGCGTTGCACGAGGGAAATGATCCGGTTCAACAGATGTGTACGCGGCGCACGGATGCCCCTGTCCTGGAATCATACTCCACTATTGAAGCGAGCATGACCGAGCGAGTCGTTGTCGTTCCAATCCCAGATGACGGGGTTGCGAGTACATGAAACAAGCTGGTTGTGATGCTGCGCCCGATAGCCATCGGCAACACGCAAAAGTACTGGGTCGCGAGCGACAGCCGGTTCGCTACCCTAATCTATTCGGACAACGATGGCGGAATGCAATCGCCGGGATGCCGGTAAACGCACCGGGCTGATGGCCAGCTGGATTCAGCCTAACTTCAGCCGGGCAAACCGATCAGGATGCCGAGAAACGCGAAACCGGCGGCGAGAATGGTGATGGTGAGGACCATCTGGGCAATGCCGAATCCTACCACCCAGCGCTGATTGTCCTTGTCGCGCTTGGCGGCTTCGACATCCCGCTTGGCGGCTTCGACATCCCGCTTGGCCATGTCCGCATCCCGCTTGGCTATATCCGCAGCCATGTCCGCATCCCGCTTGGCCATGTCCGCCCGCAAACGATCCAGGGCTCCCTCATTCTCCGCCGTCATCGTCTTCATGCGTTCCTCCTGCGCTTCCAGTTGTCCTTCCAGCCGCGCGATCTGTTGGGCCAGATCGTGAATGTGGGGTTCATCTGTCATCCCCGCCCTTTTAACCGGTCCGCCGCCGCCGATCAACCGGTTGACCGGCGGCGGAAGACCCGGCTGCAATCGGCAAAGCGTTCTCGCCGTGCGGAGGCGGGCAGACTCAAGATGTCATCGACTGATCGCCCCGGTCCCTGTTCACCGCCGACGGAGCCCTCGGCCTCACCACCGCCATCGCCGCCCGCATGGACCCCATCGCCGGACTCCAGAGCGAGTGACACCTCACACCCCCACCTCCCCTTGACAAAGCCGCATGGGGGGGGGGGTATCCGACAATCCTGTTGGAGCTCACAGGAGATGAAACATGCAACGCAGGATGATGATGCTGGCGGTGGGGGTCGCATTGGGACTGGCGGCGACGCTCATGGCGGAGTCGGTCAGGGCGCAACAGCCGGACTGCTCAGCCTATATGTGTCTTCCCGGATACACGGCGCAATTGGAGCCGGTGCCGGGATCGATATTTGGCACGATGACATGTCGGTGCCGGGCCAACTGGACCGGCTCCTCGCCGAACATTGAGTCGTCAGACCCGACCCGCCGCTCCACGGTGATTCTGTCCCAGGCCGGGCCGTTAGTTGTGAATGGCTGCGGCGCGGGCCATGAGACGGCGTTCAACATCCGCGGGCACGGCGGCTTCTTCGCCGCCGGAGAACGCGCGACTGCCCTGGTCCGCGTCTCGACTGGCCTGGCGGACAATGAGGTGAATTTTGAACGGACGGACGGCGGCACAATCAACAGCTCCCCAGGAACTTTCGTCTCTGTTGCGAACGGCGACAACGTCGTCCGATTCCGGTATCAAGCCGGTACTGATCTGATGGATCCCCAGATGAATCCCGGCGGACGACACACCATCAGCCTGAGACTGGTGGATGATTCTTTGAACACCCCCATCGCCTGGAGTGAAAACGGGAGAGGTTACACCCAAAAATACCGCATCGCGCCCACCGGTGGCGTGCAGTTCACCTTCAACCTCGACGGGCCGGGCTGCTGATCGCCCGCAATGCCCACACACGGGCGGCCGTCGGGCCGCTCCGTCTCTTTTGATCGTGAAAGGAAGGGTCGATCCCCACGCCGGGACGTCAAGTCCCACAGGACGTGTCATTGTGTTGCCGGGCGCTCTAGCGGGGTTGATTTTGCTTTTTTGTGCCGATGGCGTGTGTGTTTGCTCCTTGACCGCAGAATGGGGCACCTCAGGTTGCGGCGAACCCATATGCGGTGGCCTGAGGGGGTGGGGTGGGTGGTTTCCGGTCTCCTGAACAGATCCCCCCGGAGACACACCCCAAATGAACAGATCCCGCGCCCGGATCGGCACTACCCGGATCTCCAACGCCGATCAGAATCTCGATGCCCAGATCGCCGCCTGATCCGCACTGAAACCGGCCGCGGCTCCAGTCTCAAGGAGCGTCCGGAACTCATCACCATCCTCGCTTTCATCCATCCGGGTGAACCCGCGTGGTCACGCGCATCGCCCGCGAGATGGGGATCTCACGCGGCACGCGTGTACAAGGTGAAAGGTGGCACCACCCCGCCAAACCCACAATGTCCTGACAGGTTATCACCCCCGCCACGTGTCCACGTTTTCTGTTCTCTCCGATGTCCAGATCTGCAGCTGCGGGCCGTTGAAGCCGATTTCGTCGTCGACTACGTAATATTGCTGCTGGTCAGGTCCCGACGACGAGAGTCCACCATATTTTCCCGCGACTCTCCTGATACCAGCCAATTCCAATCGTTCCAGCCTTGGGATTCAGGATGAGTTTGCGCGTAACCGGATCGTCCATCCACGCGGCCAGCGTGGCGAGATCGCCTTCGAAAGTCTCTGAAATATTCTCGCCCAGCAACTGACCTTCGAATCCGGCCCGGGCGGCACGACTGAGCGGTGAAGAACCGTCTGAGCCAAAATGCCATGGACGATTCTGCACCGACATATCCCGTGAATGGGTTCGTGCCGCGGCATTCAGTTCACTGGACAACGTGACAGCAGGAAGCTCTTTTGTCCCACGGAGACCATTGATCGCATCAAGAAGCCTGGCGGGAATCTGCTGTCTTTCATGGGCATTGATCCAGAAAATCCTTGGAACAAGCCTTGTCGTCTCTGCATTGTCTGCGACTTGTGGATCCTCATCCGCTTGCTGCTGGGGCGTGCCCTGCGCCGATGCTGGTGCCGGCGCCTGTTCGGCAGGATTTGTCTGCGTGTCGGGTTCACAAGCGGCCAGAATGCCAATCAACAGCAACCCAACCATGTATGACTTTCTCATAATGACTCTCATCTTCTGAACAATCCACGAGCTAGACGCAGCAGACGGTTTTGGCGGACAGAAAGACATAACTCTGCAACGTTCGTCGTTATGCCACACCGATCCGACAGACTTATCCAACTGTATCAAAGGCAACAGAAATGCAAGCTTCAACGCGGATATCGGTCATTGGACGCTTGATGACTGGCACACCTGACCCATGAAACGCCAACGCCAATGCCAAGCGCTGATCTGATTTCAGCGTGCGACGGTCTTGCAAAAAAGCGGATTTCGATTTAGCGAAAAAGAAAAGTCAGAACACTATCACCTGATGGGATACAAAATGGCCGAGCAGACAAATCGACGCGCCTTTGCAAAATACCTGGTTGCGGGAATTGCCACTGTTGCCACGAGTCGAGTCGCATGGGCGACTGAATCCGGCAAGGTTCACCGCAATCTGTCTGGATTCGTCACGCGTGACTGGGAACCATATTTCTCGAATCTGCGGAACAATGTGATTCTTGTCGACACACAGTCACGCTCACTTCATTTCTGGTCTGAAGACGGATCTGATTATCGCCTGTACCCGACCAGCGTTCCGATCTCTCCTGAACTGACGCGTCTCGGACGCACCAAGGTGATCAAGAAAGTCAAGGATCCAAGCTGGCGACCGACTCCCGCAATGCTCGAACGCAATCCGGACTGGCCGCCCTTTATGCCACCGGGGCCTGACAATCCGATGGGAACCCATGCTCTTTACCTCAGTTGGCAATATTACCGGATCCACGGCACCCACGATACACGCAAGATCGGTCGACGTTCGTCCAATGGATGTATTGGATTGTACAATGAACATATCTCGGAGCTTTTTGACCTCGCAGAAGTTGGCACCCAGGTCTTGCTGATCTGATGTGGCGGATACCGATTGGATAGTTGCAGATTTGGATGGGCCGAGACAATTTGTTGGAATATGGGTTCACAAATCAGATAAAAATTGTTTAGAAACTCCTGAACCTGTGATTCGACAGCCGATATGGATCGGTCTATAGGTCAGTTTTGTGGTCCAGCAGTGGATTTGAAAGGAACAAATATGAAAAAGATTGCCTTTGCTGCCTGTTTTGCGCTCGCGGCAACCAGTCTGTCGGCTGGTGGTATGGATGAGCCGGAAATGGGCAAGATGGCCGAACCAATGATGGAACCTGAAGTAATGGAGCCGGAAGGCAACGACACCATTTTGCTTCCGATCATGCTTCTGCTCTTGGCAGCCGGAGCCGCCCTCTCCTGATTTTTTTGACCGGAGCGGTGGCCATGCATTTGACTTGACCTCCGCTCTGGTCGTGATGCGTCCAGCCGATTGCGGTCATTCGGGCTTGTCGACATCACAATGGGCGACCGGTTTTGACTTTTCGCCGCTGACATGTGGTCTGCGGCTTTTTGTGCTCGAGTTCTCTATCAGGGCACGAAGTCCAGTCTTATAGTCGGGATAGAAGAGAGTGATGCCGAGATCGTCTTTGACAAGGCGATTTCTGACGCGTTTTGATTCCGCGAAGAAGCTGCGCGCCATCGGGCCGAGTTGTGCTTTGTTCAAGTCAATTCGTTCGAGTGGATCCTGCCCGAGCATCCGGCAGGCGAAGTCGGTGACATCCTCAGGCGGTGCCGGAAGGTCATCACAGACGTTGTAGATTGATCCTGGGGTGGGTGTCTCGATTGATGCTGCGAGAATTTGCGCAATATCATCGACATGGATCCGGTTAAAGATTTGTCCGTGCTTGATGACCTGGGTGGTCTTTTTGCCGCTCTGGATCTGTGCCAACGGTCCTCTGCCCGGGCCATAAATTCCAGACAGACGAAAGACATGGAGCTTGAGCCCCGACCTTTGCGCGAGGGCGCGCCACGCCTGCTCCGCCGCGATTCGTTGCTGACCGCGCCCGGTGGTGGGATCAGGAGGCGTCTGCTCGTCAACCCATGCTCCCTTGCTGTCGCCATAGACGGCTGTAGTTGACAGGACTCCGACCCATTTGAGCCGACTGGAAGCTGCGGCCAACTCGACACTGAACTGCCGCAGGACAGGATCTCCGTAATCATCGGGTGGGACGGAAACAAGAATATGGGTTGCTTTCCTGATCTTCGATCTCATGTCCCCGCCCGGCCAGAGACAGCAATCGGCGCCTGATCGGCCAATCTGTGCACAATTGGCCTGGTGTCGTGTCGTTCCAGTAATCCTCCATGCAGTCTTGCCAGACGTCAGTCTGCGGCTGAGAGCCTGGGCACTATATCCGTGCCCGAAACTGAGGAGATGGAGGTTGCTCGACATGATATGGGGCGGAATTGTCAAATGTCTTGACCTGTAGCCGACAGTCTGCTGGCCGCCCATATCGCAGCGTCAGCCACAACGGGATCCGAATCCTCTTGCAGAAGCGAAACAGTTGAAAGGGCTGACCGATTGCCGGAGTTTCCGATCGCATAGAGGACATTCCTCACGAATCGATTGCGCCCGATCCGACGCACCGGGCCACCGCGAAACCGCGCCCGGAAGGCGGTATCATCAAGCTTGACCAGGTTAAGAAGATCAGGCTTTGGAGCATCATCGCGCAATTGATAGCGTGTGTCGCGCGCGGTTGATGCAAACTTGTTCCATGGACAGACGGCCAGGCAGTCATCGCAACCAAATATACGGTTGCCAAGAGCGGGGCGCAGACTGTCTTCCACTGGCCCCTTATGTTCAATGGTCAAATATGAGATGCAGCGTCGGGCATCGAGTTGATAGGGAGCCGGAAAGGCATGTGTCGGACAAATATCAAGGCAGCGGCGGCAACTGCCACACGAATCCTGTCCGGGTTGTGAGGGTTTCAGTCGTGCTGTGGTGAAAATAGTGCCGAGAAAAAACCAACTTCCCAAATGTCTGCTCACGAGATTTGTATGTTTACCCTGCCAGCCAAGACCGGCGGCCATGGCCAGTGGCTTTTCCATGACCGGTGCAGTGTCCACAAAGACCTTGATCTGTGCGCCGGTTTCTTTCACCAGCCAGCGGCCCAATCGCTTCAGTCTTGTCTTGATGATGTCATGATAGTCGCGATTTTGGGCATAGACTGAAATACAACCTTCGTTCTTCTTATCCAGAGCTGTCAGTGGATCGTCGGTCGGGGCATAATTTTCCGCCAGCATGATGACCGATTGCGCCGCGGGCCAGAGACGTCTCGGATCACCGCGCCACGCGGCGCGCCGTTCCATCCAATCCATTTCGCCATGAAATCCGGCCTTCAGGAACGCCTGCAATCGTTGTGCCGCTTCGGGGATATCCCCGATTCCACAAATTCCGGTCGCAGCAAATCCTTCCTCACCGGCTTTCTTGATGAGCCGCTCTTCAATCGTGCTCGCCAAAGTCCAGATCCGAATACCAGTCAGGCGGGGGGCGTACATACGGGATAAACTCGCTCAACAATGGCTGGAAAGCCGGGCGGGATTTCATCGCCGAATACCATGCCTGTATCGTTGGCAATTCATTCCAGTCGATATCATGGATAAAATCGAGACATGAAATATGGGCGGCCGCGGCGAAATCTGCGAGTGTCATACTTTTCCCAGCGATCCATCGACGGTTATCAAGGAGATAGGTGATATATTCAAGATGGAAGTGAAGATTGCGGCGACCCGTCGCAATATTTGTGGCATCCGGCGGACCGAGATCCTGCAAACGACGGAGAACCCGCTCGCCAACAAGTTTGGACGTCACTTCCTGGTAGAATTTCTCGTCAAACCAATTGATCAATCTCCGGGTTTCGTACCTCTCCAATATTTCCGTGGGCATCAATGGCGGCTCAGGGTGGATTTCGTCAATATATTCACACGTTGCCAGACTGTCGGAAAAAACCTTGCTCTGACCAGTCTCTTTGGACTTTCCCCAAAGGACTGGAACCTTGCCGGCGGGACTGATCCGCAAAAATTCGGGACGTTTTTCCCAGTATTTCTCTTCGATCAGTTCGAACTCGACCTTCTTTTCAGACAACACCAAACGCAACTTTCGGCAAAACGGTGAAAGTGTGTAATGATACAACCTGTATTTCAATGTCAGCCTCCCTTCCTCCCTTCTGATCAGTAGGACATGACGGTTTGCCACCCACTCCATTTAAGCCCCGTCATGGTTTGATTTCAACCTTCAATGCATGATGCGCGCCCATCTTTTCCCAGTTGCTGTGCAACCTCAAGAATTGCCACCATGCGCTGTCGGATTTGTGCATCGGACAATTCCTTTTCTACAGAATGAAATTGTACGGCGAGCAACGCCGACTCCTCTTCGCTGAATTCTATCGGATCGGTATCGAAATGTTGTCGTGCGGCGGCGGCCACGCCAAAGACTCCATCGTGATACTGTCGGGTATTCAGATAGAGTTCCATGATTCGTCGTTTGCTCAGGATGAGCTCAAGTGCGCCGGTCACGAACGATTCCAGTAAACGAAAGAGTGTGCCTCCCGATGATTGACCAAGAAACAGGTTTCGTGCCGTTTGTTGGCTGATTGATGCACCACCCCCGACATCGCTTTTGCTGAGGGAAACGAGGTCGAATCCCCAATGGTGGCAATATTCGGAATCCTCGGCTGCCATGAATGCCAATGGCAAATGACGGGGGAGCAGATCCAGCGCGACAGATTGCTGCGACACTGCGCGATATTTGATATAGTGTAGCGCCATTGGCGTCGTAATCGGCGGGTTGATGAGCCCGAACAAACCAACAGTCGCTATGAAAGTGATAAACGGAATGGCGACCATCCATGCAACGATGCGGAAGACGAGTCGTCTGACGCGCTCCCAGCGCGACTCACTCTCCGGTTTACCGCTGGTTGTCTGCTGATCGGATTGGGATCGGGGTGAACTCTGCTTCGCCAATTCTACATTGCCCTGTTTCCAGAACGTGGCACAGAATAACGGCCATGGGCAGAAATGAAAACAAGGGGTGGATTTTTCATTCCACCCCAGGGATAATCTTGTCTTGGCTTGAAAGTCCTAGGCAGCTGTTGCTGCCGGAGCCAGTTTCGCCTTGGCTTTTGGAGCATCCGCCGGTTTGGTGGTTCCTGAACGCAGACTGTCTTGGCTCGCTTCAACAAAAAGACGAATCGATTCAGCCTGCATGCGACCCAGTATCTCGGCGAAGGCTGCCATCTTTTGGGTTGATTTGCCTGCGGCATCAGATGTGTAGTTGGCCAATATGCTTGCCAGCTCGGAAGGTTCAGTCTGTGTCTTCGTGATCTGCTCCAAGTCAGTCAAAGCTTCCTTTGTCCATTCTGCAGACAATTTGATGCCATCCTCAGCCGCAGAAAATGCGGTTTCAGCAAGTTTCTCGTTCAAGGCCGTGGAGTTCTTCATTGCAGATTCAAGTTCAGGAAGTCCGCCGGGAAACCCCGTGAAGAATTTTTCCGCCCATTCTTTTGCAAGTTTGTTGTTCATGTCAATTGTTCCTTATCTGGCACTATGGACGAATAGTTAATTGCTGCAATGCAGCATTTCAAGAGAAAAATTGCTGCAATGCAACATTTTATGATGACTCAGCCGTGCGATCAATGGATGCCCAATTTGATTATTGGCGATGTCCAAGTGACTGACTGCACCTCCGCCTTCAGGGTCGTCACGCGTTACAATGGATTGAGATCTCATGAACAGATGATTGATCCTTCGGGGGTGGACAGCACCTGCCGCATTTGGGCACTGGCGGCGATGTCGCTGAACAGCGTGGCATCAGTCCCTGTCATCCACAACTGTACCTGGAGGGAGGTGGCTTCAGACAAGAAACTCCCGAGACGCTTGGCATCAAGATGCGCAGCGACTTCATCAAGAAGCAAAAGTGGTGGATATTCAAAATCGTCCAGGATGGCTTTCGCGGTGGCGAGGATGAGTGAAATCAGCAGGACTTTCTGTTCGCCAGTCGAACAGAGACTGGCGGCGATTCCATCAGGAAGGAGCGCGACATCCAGATCGGCGCGATGTGGTCCACAGAGCGTTCTCCCGGCTGCCATATCCCGGTTGCGTCCACGCACCAGAGATTCTGCAAGATCATTGGGGTCTGTTGCGAGTGCATTGGCTCCTTTCGGTGAAATCAGCTTCAAGCTGGCTGCTGGGAATGCGGATTCCCTGTCTGCACATATGCGCGCGAGTTGTTGGACAGCATATTTCCGTCCTTGATTGATCTCGGCTCCTGAATCGGCCATGCGTGACTCAATGGCATTGAACCAGGCCACATCATTCCGGTTATCACGAAGCAGCCGGTTGCGCTCGCGCATCGCGCGGTCATACCTTGCCGCATGTTCTGCATGGCCGGGAACCAGATTCATCGTTGTTCGATCCATAAACCTGCGTCGTGCTTCGGCTCCTTCTCGCCACAGTCTTTCCATTGAAGGTGTCAGCCACAAGACTCGCAGATGTTCTGCCAATCCTGTTTGTCGTATCGCTTGGCCGTCGATTTCGAGGCGACGCCTTGATCCGTCCTTGCACCAACTCGAGATCGACTTGTCGTCACCGTCGTATTGCACGCGACACGTGACCTTCCAACCAACTTTTTCCGGGCGTCGCGCAAGTGCATGTCCAGGAGCAGCCCGGAGACCACGACCAGGTGAGAATAATGAGATGGCTTCAAGGATGCTGGTCTTGCCGGCACCATTCTCTCCGGTCAGGATAATCGGACTGTGATCGGTTTCGAGCCGCAATTGCCGAAAACAGCGAAAGTGCGACAAGGACAGTTCAGTCAGATAGGTTAATGCCAATTGAGGCCAGCCGGATTGTCAAGCCGGTCCTGCGTATCGGGGAGAATCAAATCCGAATGGGCATGACCACGAACAGGGCGTTTTGGTCGTTACGCGATGAGAATCGGGTTGCGCCCGCGTTAGGTTGAAAATCGACGATAACACTACCTTCCTTGAGGAGGCCAAAGATGCCAAGCAATTGATCATGTTTGAACTTGATTTTCATCTCCTCATGCGGAAACGCCACGTTCAGTTCCTCCTTTATCGTCCCCGAAAATGGTGAATTCACTGTCATGGTCAGATGATCATCCGCCATATTGAACTGTACCGCAGTGCCCTCGCGCGATGTGACCGCAGACATTCTCGAGAGAGCATTGAGACAGACTACCGAATCAACTTCCATACGGATTCCAGTGGGCTCAGGGATCAACTGACTGTAGTCAGGAAACTTGGCATTTACGACGCGCACCGAAAATGTCATGTTCGATCCGGAAAACTGCACCTTGTTTTTGGACACCGAAATCTGCACGGCATTTTCTCTTCCCTCGAGCATCTTGATGACCTCGAGGACGGCTTTATGCGGAATGATGATAGGCTCCATCGATTCGCTACCGGGCGGCGCAACGGCATCAATTCGTGACATATGAAAACCGTCCGACGATACACAGCGCAGGATCATCCCATCAGGTCCCTCGACGGTGTGAAGGCACACTCCCTGCAAATATTTGCGTGGACTATCCGGTGCGACTGAGACTTTTGACAGATCGAACAGACGGTACAGGACGCGCGTGTCGACTGGAAAAGAGATATCGTAATCGGTCCGTGCAATGACGGGGAAATCGTCCTTGGGCAAGGTCGGTAATAAGCAATCGGTCGATCCAGCCTTGATCCGCAAACGTTCATCATCGGCTGCGTTCCATTCAAATTCGACCTGCAAACCTGTTGGAAATCGCCGCGCCAGGTCATTCAACACGTTTGCCGAGACGGTAAGTCCTCCTGTCTCTACGACCTTGGCATCCAACGTGATTTCCAATTCCACCTGTATGTCGGTTGATCGAAAATTAACCGCATTTTCCGAGGTTTCGATTAGAATATTGCCGAGGATCGGGGCGGAGTGACCGCGGGCCACAGTGGAACGGGCATGGGCGGTGGCCACGCGCAGCTCATCAGCATCAACCGTGAACTTCATCACCTACTCATAGCTCAAAAAAGAACATCTGTGAAACTACCGAGAACTAACGTCAAGAGCAAGTCCCGGCACCTGATCGGCCATCGGCGGGTTTCCCGTTCAGGCTTTTCAGCCAGTTGGCCCGACCGGTCATTTGACGTTTCACGGTGCAGCAATATGCAGTTCCCATGGCATTGTTTCCATTCTGGGCCGTGAGCACAACGTTGTTGAAACGGGCGTCGATGAATTCACCAAGACAGAATGTTTATCACCTGTTGAACCGAGATACGAAAATTTCACCAATAATCCAGATCACAAATTCTGCGAAAGGCGCGGCGTGTATCAATCACCTCGTCCCTGCAATTCGTCTGCCAGATTGTGATTGATGGGACCTTATCGTTTTATTCGGAAGCGGATAGAGTTGCCGGATGGCCCTGAATTTCTCGGGTCGGGAATAATGTACGCGTATATCGAAATACTTGCCCGTCGGTATGCTGCATTTTGCTCCGGCAAGAGGTGTGTCTATCCACAACATCCTGTCGTTCACGTGTGAGCCATTCATCCCGGATCAGGCAATTTCCGTGATTCGACGGCGTAGAATATCAATATCATCAGCCAGTTCATCGTCACTGACAAGTAACCTTTCAATCCGACGAATCGAATGCAGGACTGTCGTATGATCGCGACTGAACGCACGACCAATGACCGGAAGTGAGCGTGTGGTCAGATGTTTGGCAAGATAGATTGCCACCTGGCGGGGGCGGACAATATCCTGGCTGCGTCGTGATCCGAGGAGGTCAGAGGTATTCAAATGATAATGTTGTGCGACACAACGGATAATGTCATCAACTTGTGCCTTCCGATCAGACTCCCGCAGCAGGTCGGCCAATACGTGCAGCGCATATTCCATAGAAATATCCGTGGCGATGAATGACTGGGCTGCAACAAGCCGATTCAATGCCCCCTCCAGGATACGCACATTGCTGATAATTCGATGTGCGAGAAATTCCAGAACGCCCTTTTCAAAACGGAGTTGTGGATGGGTTTCTTTCAGATAAGCGGCCTTTTGTTGAAGAATTCCGAGTCGCAATTCGTAATCTGCGGGATGGAGTTCAATGACCAGGCCTGACTGCAAACGCGAGCGCACACGCGCTTCGAGACCCTCGATCTTGCCGGGCGAACGGTCAGCTGACAGGACGATCCTTTTGCTTTCACTGGCCAGCGCATTGAAGGTGTAAAAGAACTCTTCCTGAGTGGAATCCTTGCCAGCAATAAACTGGATATCATCAACCATAAGGACTTCAACCGACCTGAACATCTCCTTGAACTCAAGTGTATTCTTGGTACGCAACGCGCGAACAAACAAATACATGAATTGCTCGGCCGAGAGGTAGATGATTTTGGCATCGGGGTTGTCTTGGCGCAGTGACCATCCCACGGCATTCATCAAATGAGTTTTTCCCAGCCCAACACCACCATAGAAGAAGAGCGGAGAGAAGTTCACATGCGCGTCTTCGGCAACACGTCGGGCAGCCTGATAGGCGACTTCATTGGATTTTCCGACGACAAACTGATCAAATGTGAAGCGAGAATTGAGGCTAAACCTATGCAAGCTGCTTTCTGCGTCAGCGGAGTTTTCGTTTTTCACATTGTTGTGATCGTTCGTGTCCTCCGGGTTGGCAGATATGATGTAGTTTATGCGGTGAACTGATGAGTCGAGATGGCGTATGGACTCAAGGATTCTGTCCCCATAGGTTTGCAGGATCCATTCGCCGGTAAACTGGGTCGGCACCTCAAATACCGCTGTGGCGCCGTCTATTGATGCCAGTTTGGCTTTCGATATCCAGTTGCGGAAATCATACTCCCCCACTTCTTTCCGTAACTGCTCGCAGGCACTGTCCCAAAGATTTTGCAATTCACATCCCCACTCTGTTTCGATGGCGTGTCATGCATGCGCAGAACACACAATTTTATCTTTCTATGACTGCCGCCACGGCAAGGCATTCTGTTTCCAACCATTCCGATCACCGCGATGGAGGTTGTCGTCCAGATCACCCTCGAAACCTTCTGCAACATTCACGCAAAGCAATTCCTGCCCCGATTCTCTGGCAAATTCCCTGAACGCACGTGCCGCCGCCTCAGATCGCGCTCCCGACCGACAGATAAACAAAAGAGTCTCCGGCCACTCGTCCGAGAATGCGGCCACCACATCAACCATGAATGATGGATTGACTTGCATGCTCGGATAAACGTTCCACTCAACACAAATGAGCGAACGGCCCGTTGTCGACAGGTCAGGTAAACCGACGAACTGCCATTCAGGCCGTGTGCGTACATCGACGAGATAGGAGCGGGAATTTTTCGTGAGTTCACGCCATGACTCCTGCGGAGTCCACGCGACAATATCCGACTGGTCTTGCCGTAGCATGCGATCCATTGGAGCCCCCTTAACCAACGACAAAATTAATAAAAAGGCGGACTCATTGACAATGCCGATTTTACAAAAAAATGCCTGGTCGGGTTGTTGAATTAAACCAATTCTCTCGTAAAATATTGAATTCTTGATAAATCTGCCGCCAAACTTTTTTTGGCGAAATCAGGAAACTCTTTTGCCCTGATTCCGGGCCAACATCATCGCGGCAAATATCTTGTGGTATCTCTGATCGCTACCACTATTGCAGCCATCGAAACAGATCACAGGGAAGCCGAATCAGTATCTTTCTCTGGATCACCAAAGATCCGCTTCAGCAGTTGAATGACGGCTCATGATTGGCAGAGATTCGCCACTTTGATCATCAAGCGAACAGGTTCGCCCGACCCGGTGGAACACGATCGCCTGTGCTGCCAAATGACTCCTGGAACAGGTTGATCATGGTTGGAGATGCCGACTGATTTCTTGGCGATCGTTAGCGAATCCCTGACAGCACTCGACAAACGCGGCATGATATGTCTTGCCGCATCGCCAGAGCAGTCACCAACGGGATCAGGTCAAGCGATTTCAGTTTGGATAAATTGCGACAGATTATTCAGAAAGACTGGGACCCGCGACACTGGCGCTGGTACGGAACGCCCTTCGGCGCGTTGTCTCAAGGGCAGAGTTCGTACTCTTTTCAGGCACCGACGGTTTTCACCCGCTTTGCAAGCCGTGAGATTTTCCGGCTGGCGGTTTTCCGATGAAGGATACCCCTGGAAACACCACGCATGACCTCAGGCTGTGCCTGTTTCAAGGCCTCTGCTGCAGTCTTGCCATCGCCAGATTCAAGGGCCATCTCGACCTGGCGGATAAAGGTTCTGATTCGCGATGTGCGTGCACGATTGACTTGCGTACGACGAAGCGTCTGTTTGACGCGTTTGCGTGCCTGGCGTGTGTTGGCCATATGATTCACCCTGAAAGTCTGTTCATTGCCGGAAGTCGGCGGGATTAAATTCAAGTCACGGCGGAGTCAAACCGCTTCTCGTTTCCATCGTGAGAGGAGTCAGGAGGCAATTTGATGTCAACAGCCACGAAAACGCGGCTCACGTCGATCAACAAATGCGTCCATCCCTTCATTTTTATCCTCGGTTGAGAAGAGGGCATGAAACAGGCGGCGTTCAAAGAGAAGGCCATCACGCAAGGACATTTCCTGAGCGCTATTGACAGCCTCCTTCACTGCAATCACTGCGAGCGGCGACTGTTCGGTGATCTTGTCCGCAAGCTCCATCGTTTCCTTCATCAAGTCCTTGAGTGGGACAACGCGTGACACCAAGCCCGAACTGGCGGCTTCTTCTGCTCCCATGCGTCGTCCAGTCAAATGCATTTCCATTGATTTGGATTTGCCGACCGCACGGGTGAGTCGCTGGGTGCCACCCAAACCTGCCATGATTCCGATATTGATTTCTGGTTGACCAAAACAGGCATTTTCAGCAGCAATGATGATGTCGCACATCATGGCCAGTTCACAACCACCGCCGAGAGCATGCCCGGCAACGGCCGCAATAATCGGTTTGCGCAGTTGTTCAAACGCCCGTGCCTCGGGTGCAAAACGATCTTGCCGAAACATCTCGACGAAGTCATAGTCTTTCATTTCTTTAATGTCGGCACCGGCGGAAAATATGGATTCCGAGCCCGTCAGAACGAGACAACGGACATCTTCATTGTGATCAAGTTGATCAAGTGCAACTGCGAGTTCGCTGCGTAGGGCCTCGTTGAGCGCGTTTTTTTGGTTTGGCCTGTCCAGTCGGATCAATCCGACATGGTCGGTGATTTCCACGACGATATTTTCGAAAGCCATTCTGTGACTCCATTGCGGCGGACATGATGAAAGCACTGTTGCCCGGCTGTATAGATGGTGTTTTTGGTCTGAGCTACAAGCTTATCAGACCCCGTTCCAGTTCGATATGTCGTTCACAACATATCATAGTGGAAGTGGGTTATATAATGGATGAACCTTTTGAAAATATGAACTGGGCAACCGTACACAGACAGATCCGCTACTGGATATGACCAGAAACCTGCCGCAATTGGGATTGGCTTGAACAGACTATTGACGACCAGCGTCAGCTTCACAAGGTGGCTCTTGAGGAGCGGATTGAATGCTACAGGAAAACCGGGAAGACGATTTCCTGTTTCGATCAATGTCAATCTCTGAACGCGTGCTGGAGGCTGTTTGATGACGTCAGAGACTGTCCTGTCCAAGTCCAAAGGCCAGCTTTGGGCCGTTTAGATGAGACATTCACAGGGCCCTTCCCAAGAGTCAAATCAGATCAAGGGCACGCCGGTTTCCCGAAATTCAAATCGCAGAGAGACTGGAATCGCTTCGGTGTAGGAGAACAGTTGAAGGTCGGGGGCGACAGTTTTCACAGTCCCGGCTTCGGCACGCTCACAATCCGTCGCCGTTGCGGCAATCCCTATCCGGATGCGCCCCAATTCCTTATCCGAAGGGCATTGCCCCGCCACGCGGCTCCCTACCTCCCTGATCCCATGCCTCACGCCCCTTGACAAAATCCTGAGGGGGGGGGCTTCCCACCTTTTAGCAAGGGCTGATTTTGTTGTTTTGGGGTCGGTCTTTCGTGAGGTCATCGGTGTTGTTTCTAGTGTATAATAACAAACAAAGGATTCTATTCCTGCCCCACATCATGGTATCATCCTGCCGCCGCGAGCCCGCGGCCAACACCAAGGCAGGAGACAGACCCATGGGCAGGACATCGACACGGCCGGAGATCCGGCTGCCAGACACCGATCGCACACGCCTCGAGCACATCGTCAGCCACCCCCAGAGCCCTCAGAAGCATGTCTGGCGGGCCCGCATCATCCTCGCCCTCGGGGACGGCTGTGGCCTCGTCGAGACCATGCGGCAGACAGGCCTCTCGAAACCCACCGTCTGGCGCTGGTGGGACCGTTTCCTTTCCGAGGGTGTCGACGGTCTCCTGCGCGATGCCACCCGGCCGCCGGGCAAGACACCCATTCCCGCCGACCGGATCCAGGCCGTCATCGATCTGGCGATGTCGCCACCCCCGCCCAACCGCAGCCACTGGACCCTCAAGGCCCTGGCCACAGCGGTCGGGGGCCTGACGGCCACCACCGTGCACCGGATCCTGCAGCGCCATGGCCTGCGGCCCCATCAGGTCAAGACCTTCAAGGTCTCGAACGATCCCCGGTTCGGCATCAAGGCCCACGATGTCATCGGACTGTACATGAACCCACCGGATCACGCCGTGGTCCTCTCGGTGGATGAAAAGACCCAGATCCAGGCCCTCGGCCGCACCCAGACACCCCTGCCGCCCGCCCCGGGTCACCCGACAACCCGCACGCATGATTACAAACGGAACGGCACCACCACGTTGCTGGCGGCCCTCGATGTCGCCACTGGCAAGGTGGTCGGAAAGATGACCGAGCGCCACCGCTCCGCGGATTTCTGTGCGTTCCTCGATCATGTGGCGGCGGACCTCGACCCCACGATGGCGGTCCATGTCATCCTTGACAACCTGTCCGCCCACAAGTCGGCGCACGTGCATGCCTGGCTTGCCGACCACCCGCACTGGACCTTCCACTTCACACCGACATCGGCCTCGTGGATGAACGCCGTCGAGGGCTTCTTCTCGAAACTGGCCCGACAGAGACTCAAGCATGCCATCTTCAATTCCCTTGACGCGTGCATCACAGCGGTAGAAGACTACATCGCCCACCACAATGCCCATGAGGCCCACCCGTTCCGCTGGCGCCGGGACCCCGAGGATCTCGTCGCATCCTGGAAGCGGGGCCACCGACGGTTGCAGGATATGGAACTATCTGTATGAGGCAAAACACTAGGTCTTCACGTGGCGTGATTGTGTCCGGTCCGTGAGGGATCGAACAGGGTTTGGGTCTCGAGCATGGCGCAGGCGACGGCGAGCAGCCTGTCGGCCACTGAGCGGAACGGCCCTGCCCGGCGCTCCGTGCCCGAAACGACCCCCAAAACCCTTGCGTCCTGTTTCGCCCCTATCCAATCCAACTTTCGGGCAGGTCGGGCTCCATGGGATTATTGTTTGCCTTTTCGGTTTCGTCGTGACATTGAGACGAAACCGAAAGGAGCGATCCATGACCGCAACCGTCATTCCTCTGAGACCGCACCTCCATACACCCATCGGCCATGTCATTCGCACGGGAGAAATGGCCCATCGCCAGTATGAGCATTTGCACGCGGTGGGACGCCTCCCGGCGAAGCATGTCATCGTTGACGCCTCCAGGGCGGGATCCCAAAAAGAGTTCATCCGTGCGCTTCAGGACGCTGGGACCGAGGTAATTCTTGACACCAGGACTGCCGAACTGAGCGCAATCGAGCGTTTCAGCGGTATGGCAAGGCACGCGCCATGGGCCGCGGCCATGGAAGGCCGACCGCTGGGACCCCAGGATTTCCAGCCGAACGCCAACATCGATCTGGAAGGCGTCACCCATCTGCGCTTGGCCCTCGACCGGGAGGGCGGCAAGTCGATTGACATCGACTATTCCCAGATTTTGCCCCACACCCTCCTGCAGGACCGAACGCACCGAACCCGCCTCATGGATGCGCTCAAAGGCCTGCCCTTCGATAACCTGGTCCTGCGCCTGTCCGGGTTCGGCTCAAACGCCGGACCGCTGTCGGTCAAGAGAACCTTCGCCGCGATCGAGGATCTGCACGGTCTCGGCTATCCGGTCCTTCTCGATCATATCGGAGGCCTGGTCGGACTGAGCGCGCTTGCCTTCGGGGTCGTTTCGGGTATCGCGCACGGAATTGGCGAGCGGGAACGTTTCGACGCAAGAAACTGGCACAAGCCCCCGAAGGAGCGAAAGGAAGGCGGGTCGTTCGGGCGACAGAGCTATATACCGCTGTTCGGGTTTGACAAAGCCTTCCGCAAGCGGGATCTGAAAGCGATCGCCGCTGCTCCCGGAGGACGGCGGCTGATCGCGTGCCAAGATCGCGAATGCTGTCCGCACGGACTGGATTCAATGCTGCGAGAACCGCGCCATCATACGGCCCGACAGCAGTTCTCCATGATCGATCGGCTCGGCGCAATGCCGGACACGAGGCGTGTCAAGCATTTCCTCGACGCTGATCTAAGGCGGGCCGAACGGACGGCCCGCAATCTGGCACGTCTGAAAACCGGCGACGCAAAACTGGATCAAGCGCTTGCGGCAAACAGGAAATGGACAGATGATATGACTGGAATGTTCGAGACCCTGGCGGAAAGGGAGCGGCGCGCCCCGCCGCCACTTCGGCGGAGAAGTCATGTCGCCGCCGCGAACGAAGGCAGAGCACCATGAGCAAGGCAATGGCAAAGAAAGCGACCCGGGGAAAGCCGGTCGTCCAGTTAATCGAAAGGCTTCAAAACGACGGAGGTTTGAAAGGGACCGACATCGCGAATCTCGCGGGCGTGTCGAAGGCCACCGTTTCGCGCTGGTCGAACGGCCAGAAGACCCCGCATCCGAAGACGCAGCTCATCATTTCGGACCTGTCCTATGTGGTGATGCGGCTCAGAGAATATTACTCGGGGGAGGAAGTGCGGACCTGGCTTTGCGCCCCACACCCCCAGCTGGATGGCAAGCGTGCGATCGAACTGATCTATGCCGGTCATTCCGAGGAGGTGATCGCCATCCTGGACCGCCTTGACGCGGATGCGTATCTCTGACCATGGCTGTGCGGGATGGCCCAGGATTCCCTCGCCCCATCCGCGACCCGCACCTTCTGGACGCGCTTGACGCTCTGGACCGGGAGCCGTACGGCGGAACCGTCTGGCGCTCCGTCCGGGAAGGTCGGGATCCGCTGGACTGCTCGCGCTCCGGCGGACGCTGGGACGACGGTACGTTCGACGTTCTCTACTCCTCCGAAGCACGGCGGACGGCAATAGAGGAACGGCGTTTTCACCTTTATCAAGGCCAGCCGATCGTCCCATCCAGGGTGAGGTACGAGCTGTTCGAGCTGAGGGTGTCCCTTGAGGCGGTCATGCGCTTCGGATCACTCGACGACCTGAAAGATCTTCAACTCGACGTCCGGAGCTACGGCAAACTTGCTTATTCCATTCGGTCGCGGGAATACCCGCGCTCCCAGGAAATTGCCGAAGCATGCTCCTTCCTGGGCGCCGACGGTATTTCGGTTCCCAGCGCGCGCACCCCGGAATCAAACAATCTGGTGATCTTCTGCGAACGGAACACCCAGATCGAAAAGGCTATCGCCCACCGTCACGGCGTGATTGATTTCCGGACGGACAGGCCATGACAAAGGCAACAAAGGGACGGTTCGAAGATCAGATTTTATGAGAAGAACGTCGGGCGGGGAGTTTTCCGCCCGAAACATCCTTACCCGTCTTTTATTCGTCCCCTAATTCCGTTCAATTTGACTGTGCTATAGCGCGTCAAAAGGACTCGCATCCTGATTGACACGCTATATGCACCCGCTCCACCGTCGCCGTGCCCACACCCAACACATCAGCAATGTCCGCATCCCGGCGGCCCCCACCCGCACGATCCGGGTCCGCCAACAAGAGGATGTGGGCCCGCTTGCGGCGCTCCTTGGAGCCCTGACCTCTGTCCACAAGAGCCTGCAACTGATGACGCTCATCCGCGTCCAACGTCACGTGATAGATTTTCCGTCCGTCTGATGTCATCGCTCGTCACCTCAGTCTGCCCCCGCAATGCGTGCCGCCACCCAGCGAACACACTCGCGGCCCCGGCTCAGGCCACAACGGGGAATTGATCTGTGTGGCCACCCCCTGTCTCGACAAAAACCGCAGACAGGAAGACAATGCCACCCACAGTGACATGGCATCAATTCAATGAAAGTGGGATACTAAGGCCCGTTGACAATTGCCTTGCGTCTTGAGTTCTTGTCGTGTATTTTTGCCGGGATTGCACGCCGAAAAAGGCGGCACGAGCAGACGAGGCAGGTGACAAGATGAATGCAGATCGCACAGTTTTGACGGATGAGATGTGGGCGCGGGTGGCACCGCTGTGTCCGGGCAAGGTGACTGACCCGGGGTGCACAGCTGTCGACAATCGTCTTTTTCTGGAAGGGGTTCTCTGGCGGTTCCGGACAGGAACCCCCTGGCGTGATCTCCCGCCGCATTTTGGGCGATGGAACAGTGTCTTCAAGCGGTTCCGGCGTTGGACCCAAGCAAATCTTTTTGAACGTATTTTCAATGAGTTATCTGGTGATCTGGATCTGTCGATGGTGTCTGTGGATGGCACCATCATGCCAGCGCACCAGAAGGCCTCCGGGGCCAAAAAGGGGGATCAGAATCGGAAGGAGTCGGTCGCTCGAAAGGGGGATTGACCCGCAAGGTCGTGGCTCTCACCGATGCTGTCGGACATCTGATCCGGTTTGTGGTTCTTCCCGGTCAGACCCACGATCTCAAGGCTGTGCGTGAACTCCTGGACGACCTCACCTGTGAGACATTGATAGGCGACAAGGCCTGTGACGCGGATGGGGTGCTGGACACATTGACGGAACGCGAGATGACGGCGGTGATCCCGCCGCGGTCAAACCGAAGCACACCACGGGACTTTGACCGCGATGCTGACAAGGAGCGACACCGAATCGAGAATGTCTTCGCGACAATCAAGGAGGCCCAAAGTCTCGCCACGCGATACGACAAGACTCTTGCAAGCTTCGCAGCCGGGATTTATCTGATGGCGGGCGTGGTGGCCGCACGATAATTGTCAACGGGCCTTAGTCAAATCATGCGATTGCTCTCATAATTCCGCCACATCACAGCGATGTGCGGATGCCGACTTCAAACAGTCACACAATATCAATACCTGAGACATTCACGAGTTCGTCAGACCAGAACCATTCCCTCGTGAGATTGGGCAAATCACCTTTTAAGTATATCAAGCTTATTTCTGGCAAAGACGGCAGTAGAAGCTTGATCGACCGGATTGAACTATTTTTGTGATCTTGCCGCAACATTTTGGGTTTGGGCAGGATTCTCCGTCCTGCGCATAAACTTGAAAATGATGCTGGAAATAACCGCGTGCACCATCAGGAAGTTTATGATCGCGCAAAGTTGAACCACCGGCGGCAATCGCTTCGTGCAACACGGCTTGAATACAATCCACGAGCCTGACAATACGGTGGAATGCAATACGGTTACAGCGTCGGCGTGGCGATATGCCTGCACGCCACAGGGACTCACAGGCATAAATGTTGCCGAGACCGGCAATGAGTCGCTGATCCAGCAAGGCTGACTTGATTGGGCCTTGTCGATCTCTCAGGGCACTTGCCAAATAATCGGCATCAAAATTCGCAGAAAACGGCTCGACTCCGAGTGGTGCAATCAGTGGATGTGAGTCAGCTTCAGCAGAAGGGACGAGATCCATCAAGCCGAATCGCCGTGGATCACGATAGATGGCTTGCCAGGTATTTTCCAAAACGAAGACCACATGGTCATGCGGCCCGCACATAAAGTTTGGGTCTTGGTCACTGTTTGATGGTACAAATCTGAAAATACCCGACATGCCAAGATGAATGATCAAGGTCTCGTCGGAGGATAAAGAGGCAAGCATGTATTTTCCGCGGCGCCGAATCGTATCGATGCGATTTCCTGCTATTCTTTCCGCCATCTGTTGCGGAAACGGACGGCGAAGGTTTGAACGACGGATCAGAACGGAGACAATTTTTTGATGGGCAAAGACCCGGCAAAGCTGGCGGGCGATGGTTTCAACCTCGGGAAGTTCAGGCATGAGCGCGATGGGAAAATCTTGTTGCAATTGCGAAATTTCCAATTGCTCATATAGAAATCACCAAGTCAACGCGTGAGACGAGTCGAATCAGTGCTGCCGAAAAAACCAGAAACAACCCATTTTGGCTTCCGCGAGGTTGCGACGGCAGCCAAGACAGGAATGGTCAGAAACCTGTTTACCGGGGTGGCAGGAAATTATGATGTCATGAATGATCTCATGTCGTTTGGTGCTCACCGGATCTGGAAGTCTGCCCTGGTGGACTGGTTGGCCCCGCGATCCGGACACAGGATTCTTGATCTGGCGGGAGGTACGGGAGATGTCGCCCTGCGCATTCTCCAACGTTCGCCAGGCAGTGCCTTGACCATTCTTGATTTGACTGAAGAGATGATGGCCACCGGGCGGCAGCGGGCGAAGATCGCCGGTTTTGCGTCCGCAATAGACTGGATTGCCGGCGATGCATTGGCCATGCCCTTTCCAAGCAACAGTTTCGATGTTTGTGTGATTGCTTTCGGGTTGCGAAACTTTGGTGACATCAATTGTGCTTTGACGGAGATTCGCAGGATTCTCAAGGTCGGTGGACGGCTCCTGGTGCTGGAATTCAGTGAAGTGAACGTCTTGGGGTTACGGCGAATCTATGACAGTTATTCATTTCATTGTATTCCTGAATTGGGCCATTGGGTGGCGCGTGATCGTGACAGCTACAGATATCTTGTCGAGTCTATTCGACGTTTTCCTCGCCAGCGCGACTTTGCGATCATGATCGAACAGAGCGGATTCGAAATGGTCAAGTTTCGTAACCTTTCTATGGGAATTGTTGCCATTCATTCTGGTTGGAAGGTCTAGCCATGCGTGGTCCTCACAATATTTTCCGCCTGTTCAGCACTCTCTCGACATTTGAACGTTCAGGTGCCACGCGTGTTGCTCTCGACATGTTGGAAGCACCACGTAGCCTGAAGATTGTAGTCAGGGTGGTTGGTTGGCCCTTTCAGTGGCTCGGCTTAAAGGGGGATCCATCCAAACCACCCGTTTTGCGCGCGATAACTGCTCTTGGCCCAGTCTACATCAAGTTCGGGCAGTTACTGTCGACACGACCGGATGTTGTCGGAACTGAACTCGCAGCAGAACTATCGGTCCTCCTTGATCGCCTGCCCCCGTTTTCCCTGGAGCAGGCCAAACAGTCGATCACGCATGAGATCGGCCAAGAAACTGACGAACTGTTTGCAGAGTTCAGCGAGCCGGTGGCTGCGGCTTCGATCGCACAGGTTCACAAGGCGCGGCTGAAGGAATGTGGATCATATGTGGCGATCAAGGTGCTTCGACCGGGTATTGAACGTGCCTTTCAACGCGATATCGATGCGCTGTATTTTGCGGCGGGTGTGGTTGATCTGCTGTCCCCAGGGGTGCGGCGGCTGAAACCACGCGATGTGATTGCGCATTTCGAAGGCGTGGTTCTGGACGAACTTGATTTGCGTCTTGAAGCTTCTGCGGCAGATGAATTCGCCGCGAAATGTAAAGATGATACGGGAATCTCTGCACCGACCGTTCGATGGCATCTCTCTTCCAAACGCGCCATGACAATGGACTGGGTGGAAGGCATAAATTTGGGTGATGTCGCCAAATTGCGTGCTGCCGGCCATGACATGCCGGCGCTGGCCCGCCGTCTGCTGCAGATGTTTCTCCGTTCTGCGCTCAGGGACGGTTATTTTCACGCGGATATGCATCAGGGCAATATCAAGGTGGCATCTGACGGGACCTTCATGATCATGGATTATGGCATCATGGGGCGGATCGACGAATATACACGTCGCGTTTATGCCGAAATCCTCATGGGTTTCATCCGGCGTGATTATTATTCTGTTGCGCGGGTTCATTTTGAGGCCGGCTATGTGCCATCAACGCAAAATGTTGAGGAATTCGCCCAGGCATTGCGTTCCGTCGGCGAACCGATTTTCGGGATGGAGGCCAGCCAGATTTCCATGGCGAGGTTGCTTGGGCATTTGTTTGAGGTGACCGGTAGATTCGGGATGGAAACGCGCACGGAACTGATTCTCCTGCAGCGAACAATGGTTGTTGTTGAAGGCGTAGGAAGAACACTCGATTCAGACCTGAATATCTGGGAATGTGCCCGGCCCATTGTTGAAAATTATATTCGTCGCCATGTTGGCCCTGCCGCAACCCTGCGGGAGTTTGCTGAAACGGCAAGAATGCTCTCTCGATTGGGTCCGCGTCTGCCCCAGTTGGCGGAAACCGCAATCAGGAATATGGAAAAGGATACAGACGAACCGCCAGCTTCGCGTCAGTTGAAATGGTTCGCCCTGGGTGTTTTGACGGCCATCGCCGTAACGGCACTTGTGATGTTGATCGATTTTGGCTGAATGGTGCCGCAGAAGGGACTCGAACCCCCGACCCCAACATTACGAATGTCGTGCTCTACCAGCTGAGCTACTGCGGCTCTTGTTGCCTTTTAGACTTTGTCATGCTGAATAAGAATATCCCGGAAATTATCAATATCAATATGTTACCTTTGTGTCGGCATCATGGCATTGCAGATGTCGTACGATCAAGTGCGACAAAGAACGCGTAAATGAGCCAAATTCCATTGCATAGAAGGAGAAAGAATACGCCGAGTGATCCCAGATCCTTGGCCTGTTTTGCCAAAGGTGACCAATCTGGCGACACCTGATCAACGATGACCTCAATGGCTGTATTGAATGTTTCCGCAGCCAGCGTGAAGATGATCAACAGAATGGCAACGACGACAAAAAGCGACGGATTGTTGAACAAGACATGTATCGACAACACGGCAACCGCCAGGGCCAGCTCAAGTCGAAATGCCGATTCTTTCCACAATCGGCGGAGTCCAGCGGCGGAGCATGACAGCGCATGCGTCAGGCGACGTATTCCAAATGTGGAATCAAGTGATGGATTCCGGGTCAATCGGCACCCCTTTGTGACCCAACATACGGCAACAATACTTTGTCGCTATTGACCATGAGTCAAGCACAGAAAATTGGGCTCATCATTTTATTGCTGAGGACAGTTGTCCCGTCCTCAGCGGGTTTTCAGAGGTGCATGTTCTGGAAGATCAGTTGAGAGGTGCGTGGAGCCTGCGGCCAAAGACAGGAGGCCTGCCTGTGTCTCACCCAGGTCAGGATCTTCCGAGACTGCCCGCCATTCCAGACTGTCGAAGGCATCACAGCCTTGGCAGACCGGAACCCATTTGGCATGAACCTGGCCGCAAATATTGCACAGCCATTGCGGACCTCTGTTGGCTGAAACGGCCTTGGCAAGCCAGCCGCGCACGATTGCATCGTTAGACCCATCTCCCCGTTCGATTGCCGCCATAATCGCCAGAGAACGGACAGTGGGCTGAGTTTCCGGGAGGGTTCCAATTTCATGCCGCGCTGTCAGAAAATCGGCGTCGGCAATCGACAACTCGGCCATAAGCATCATCGATTCAGGATCGCGGATATTTTTTCCGATCATATTCTGAAAGCGCTTCTTGCGCTCGACTGGAGTTTCATCGGGAACAAATGCCGCAAATGTGGCTGCGAGGTCAGGATGAGGCAGGACACTCCAGGCGCGGCGGATAATGCTCTCGGCGGCTTTGCGATCACCTGAACGGTTCTTGATATTGGCGGCCAGTACGGCTGCCGGAATCAGGCCCGGTGATTCCTTGTTGGCGGACAAGGCTTCGCCTTCACCTTCCTTGTGGGTATCATTTTCCTGTAGCTTTTTCATGGCCGAGACATAAGTCAGGATGGCCCGTCGACGGCGATACACGTCACGCGGGATCTTCTTCTGCCTGAATTTTACGGCAAGCGTCCTGAGCGCGCCTGTCCAGTCTTCTTCGCCAGCCTGCAGGCGTAACAGGGTATTCTGCATATCGTCATGTTGTGGGTTGATCACAAAGGCTTTTTCGGCAAGTTTGAGTGCCGTTGGCATGTCATCATTTTCGATTCGATGTTTGAGGAGGCCGGATATTCCGGCAAATCGTGTCCTGTCATCATGCAGCATCTTCTTGTAAGCAGCGACAGCTTTGTCCTTGTCACCAACCCGTTCGGCAGCCTGCGCGGCGATGATTCCCGTCACCTCAGGGCGATTCAGCAGGTTCTCGGCACGTTGGACCTTCGTCAAGGCCAGTTTCGGTTCTCCCGAGGACAGAGCCAGCAATCCATCAGCCAAAGCTTCAAAACCGCGCTGTTCACGATTCCTGTTGAAATATCGTGAGAGGGCGGTTTCATCACCAAGAATGAAATTGATGGAGGCTCTGGTCAGTCCGAACAGGAAAAACAACAGCCAGAAAGCCGGAAGGATCAAGATCGCCATGACTGCCAGAGTCAGGGGTGACGGAGAGTACTCGGTGTCGTCGATGACAATGTGAACGTCTGATTGCAAGTCGGCAATATATGAGGCGAACAGGCTTGCGGTGCCAACTGCGACCACAAATAACAGGATCTTGATCAGCGACCAGAGCATCGCAGTCAACCTATCCGGCTTCTGGCCTGGTGATCATGGCATCAAGTGCCGCGAGCACAGCAATGTGCGTCTGTGCAGATACGATCCAATCTCCCAAGATGTCCTTCCCCGGCTGCGAGAGATCGGCAAGTTCATCCAACGCACCGGAAAGATCATTTCGTCTCAAGGCATCTTCGGCCCTTGAGAGAATCGCAGGTGGATCTGTGCCGTCCTGCGGAGTGAGTGGCCGAACACGCAACAATCTTGCGAATGCGCCGCGCAATCCTTGCCCATCCTCAGAAACAGCAGAGGAGGCAAGAAGCTGCCGCGCATAGAGGCTAAATTCTGCCTGTAAGTCTTCAAGCGCGGCGATACCGGAATCAGCATGATCATGCACTGTTTCAGGAAACGCGGCAGCGGGAATTTTGGTGGCAGCGATGAGACCGGCATAGGGGAGGCCGCTCTCTGCTGCAGACCTTACGGTGAGTAGGGCCAGCTGCCTGACCTGGGAACTCGTATCAGGTGGGAGGGTTGGTAAATCACTCAGTAATTGTTCAACGGTTGCCAGCCGCGCTGCCATTCCGGCTTGATTTCCATTCTCTCCGAGCCATGTTTCCAAGACAAGCAAACGGGCTTCCATGTCTTGAAGATCGGTTTCAGACTGCCTTCCCATGTCTTCGAAATGGCTTTGCAATTCGCGTAAACGTCCGATTGTTCGTTCGATCTCGGCAAGCCGAACCACGAGGTTGATGTTGGTGGTTTCAGCCGAGTCGGTTGCCGTCGAAGTTTCTCTTCCGGCGATTGTCATCGCTTCATCGATTGCAACTTCAAGTGCGCTCACTTGATCGGACAGTGCATCAACGCGGATGCCCTGTTCCTGCGACCTGGTATCTCTCTGCAGATCTTCAACTGTTCCGGACAGTGAAGAGATCTGTTCTTCGAGATCGCTGAGCAGCTGCTCCTGTTCCTGAACAGTTGAGTCCAGCGCGCTGGTTTCAGTTAAGCTATTGTCAACTCGTGCTGTCAGGCTGCCAAGTGCGTCACGAATGTCTGTGATCGCTTCCTGGTCTGTTGCAATCTGTCCATCAATGGTTTCAACGGCGGCACGATTTTCAGCAATATCTGCGCGTAACGCGGCGAGTTCGGCTTGTCGGCTTTCATTCAGTGAAGATATTCCGTCAAAGCGCAGGAGAATGTAGGCGGCCACAACACCCGCGACAGCGGCGATGATGCCCAACAGGACAGCGCGGGCAAAACGAAAAATCAGGTTGTCAAGTTTCTCCATTATGCCGATGCGCGTTTCCGGCTCCGACTTGACTGTCCGAGAGGGAGCAGATTCCGGTCTTTTTGATGTTCGTGAACCGCGTTGAAATATCCGCGACAAGCGCGGCAAAGCCTCCCTGTCGTTTGGACCCGCGCGGCCTTCGTTCTTTGCTCCGCCACTTGTGGCAGCTTGACCCCTGGAAACGTCTTCGATGGCATCGGGCCCCGTTGACCCATGCTCAGATGTGCCTATTGGCGACGCGCTGTCCTGCTTTCCTGCCATAGCGCCACATCCTTGAATCTTGTTACTTTATCCGTAACAGAAACAGCCAAATCCTGTTTCTTTCCGTTGTATTCGAACCGACTGACCTTCCATTCCGGCTGTTTCCGTAACCTGCCGATAATCCCCTGAGAAGACAGTCTGATCCTATCATATTTGTCGTGATTCTGCCAAGTGGGATATGTTTCCAAAAATGGATATCCCGACGGAATTTCCCGGATGTGGACATCCATAAATTGGATACACGATCAGCGGGTGTCAATATCATGTTGTATGTTGCGTTGAGAGATCGGTATCCATGGATACAAGACGTGAGAGTTTCAAGTTGAAACGGCAATGATCGGAATTTCAGGCTTCCTCCGTTCCACGCTTCATTCACCAGTGTTCTGTGCCTGAATCCGCACTGTTTCAGTATCTTCATTTTCAAAATCGGCAGAGATGGATTTGACTGTTTTCGCGCCCAGCATCTTTAAATGTTCCACCTGTGACAACATATTGCCGCGTCCCTGTGACAGCTGGCCGAATGCATCCTGGTAGGCACTCTGTGCCTGGTTGAGTCGCTTGCCCAAATCTTGCATATTGTCGACGAATCCGGCGACCTTGTCATAGAGCAGACCCGCGCGTCTGGCGATTGCTTCCGCATTCTGGTTACGACGCTCAGCAGCCCAGACATTGGCAATTGTCTTGAGCGCCATCATTAATGTGGTGGGGGTGGCGATCGTGACGTTTCTCGCAATCGCATATTCCGTGATTTGTCCCTCGGCACGTAGTGCCTCCGATAGCGCACCCTCGATTGGGACAAACAGAATGACATAATCGACCGTCGAATCCTCGGCATTCTGATACGCCTTTCCGGCCAGGTTAACGATATGCTGCTTGATCGACTCAACATGTCGTTTGCGTGCGCTTTTTGCCTCTTCCTCGCTCTCGGCATTGACGGCATCAGTATACGCAACCAGCGAGACCTTGCTGTCGATAACCAATGTTTTGCCACCCGGGAGATTGACAACAACATCAGGACGAATTCGCTCACCCTTGTCATTGACGCGATGTGCCTGGGTTTCGTATTCCACACCTTCGCGAAGACCTGATCGTTCCAGAATGGATTCAAGGATCATCTCTCCCCACGCACCCTGTTTTTGCCGATCAGACTTCAGCGCACGAGTCAGGTTGATCGCTTCCCGGGAAATCGTTTCCGAACGCTGGCTCAGCCGATTGATTTCAGCTTGGAGAGCGGCCCGATCTGCATTTGCGGCCTTGTAGACAGCCTTCAATTCCTGTTCGAAATGGCCGACATGTTCCTTCAGCGGCGTCAGCGTGGCTTTCAGTCGTTCGATGTTGGATTTCGAGAATTGCTCGCCTTGCAAGGCAAGCGCCTGTGCAGCCAGATCCTTGAATTTAATTTCCATATCTTTGCGCAACTCGGAAAGCATCCGAATCTTGTCTTCTGATGCTTCCTGAGTGGCCTTCATTTCCGCCTGAAGGCGGGAAATCGTATTTGACAGTTTCTGCCTGTCCTCAGCCTCGCAATCAAGTTTTTCGCGCAGCTTGGACAGATCGCTATTCAACCGATCAATTTCTGCTTTCCGCTCACCGGCCAGCGCATCATATCTATCGGCCCTGGTCCTGGCCTCTCGTAATTCACCTTCCTGTTTTTCAAAGGCGGTTCTGAGTATTTCATGCTCAGTTTGCTGAACATGGCCTTCACCCTTTGGCTTGCGAAAAAGCATGAAGACAACAAGGGCGGCGAGTATCACCACAGCCAGCAAAGTGAGCATTGATGTATCAGTCAATTTCAAAGATTTCCTACCTCTCTTGGTCCTGTCTTCTGTAGGTGAAATGGATGAGAAATGACAGCAACCTGAATGCGATCCTCACCGGGTCAGCCTCGCAGGATGTCGGCCAGGTCACAAATCCAGTCAGTTCTGACGCGTAACTCTGTCATGCCCGGACCTGCGGCTCGGGTGTTCCCGCGTATTCGACGTTGCCCGGGTTTATTTTGTTGATCTCCAGATGATATTCATGGTCAGATTTTTGCGACATCCGAAGAAAGGCATAAGCCATGAAGGTCTATTTTATCGGGGCGGGCCCGGGTGATCCGGAATTGATTACGGTCAAGGGTCGCCGGTTGATTTCGTCTTGCCCGGTCTGCCTGTATGCGGGTTCGCTCGTGCCGCCGGCACTGGTGGCCTGTGCCCCTCCGCATGCTGCCGTGCATGATACTTCGGCCATGCATCTCGATCAGATTCTTGGCCTCATATGCGAGGCTGCCACCGCTGAGAAAAACATCGCCCGGGTGCATTCCGGGGACCCATCGCTGTATGGTGCAATCGCTGAACAGATCAGGCGACTCCGGCAGATGGGGATTGCGTATGAAGTCATCCCGGGGGTGCCAGCTTTTGCCGCTGCCGCCGCTGCCATGGGTCAGGAGCTTACAATTCCTGAAGTGGCGCAGACCGTCATCCTGACTCGAACGACAATGAAGTCTTCGCCCGTGCCGCCCGGCGAAAAACTCAGTCAGTTGGCCGCGACTGGCGCGACACTTGCCATTCATCTTTCGATTCGCAACACGCGTGCCATACAGCGTGAACTCATCCCCATTCGAGGCCGCGACTGCCCGGTGACCATCGCTTACCGTGTCGGGTGGCCTGACCAGCGGATCATCAATACCGATCTCAATGGATTGCATGCAGCGGTGCGGGAATCGAAGATTACGCGTACGGCCCTGATTCTTGTTGGTGTGGCGCTTTCAATACAGGAGTTTCCCGACTCGGCCCTGTATGATGCAGCCCGCCCGCATATCCTGCGTCCGAACAGCGATCCGGCTGCATTCGGCAAATCAGATGCGCAAATGAGCCACTGACAGACCCGCGAGTCTGTCCCATTCCCGGGAGTTCTTTGCCATCCGCATCCCGGGCTGTAAACAATGGATTGCATGTCTCGCCATTTTCAAGCGCGGCGTAGTGGAATTCATGCCCCATATAGGTGCCGGATAATCTGCTGTCGCTCGGTGCTTGCAGTCGTCGATAACCGAGATGAAGTGTTGGTTTGGCAAATGAACTGCTGTGACTGAGTAATTCGAGCATCCGGTGCCGCCGCCTGTTTTTGTCCTCGAGCGTTTGCCCGAGAACCATGAATCCCCCGCATTCACCGTAAATGAATTTTCCATGATCCGCGGCCATCGCCATGCCATGTCGAAACTGCCGCGCGGCCGCCAACCTGTGTGCATGAAGTTCCGGATAGCCACCGGGAAGATAGACAGAGTCGCAATCCACTGGCGGCGGCTCGTCGGCAAGGGGTGAGAAAAACTGGATTTCGACGCCTTGCCGTTTCCAGTCGATGAGCAGGTGGTGATAGGTGAAAACAAATGCGTCGTCATGTGCAACCGCGATTCTTTGCCCCAAAGGTGGCATGGAAAAACCCACCTCTTTGATACGGCTTTCCGATAATGGACGTGCGGCTGCGAGAACGGCATCCACATCGATATCGGCGGCAATGCGATTGGCGGCATGTTCCAAAAAAGCTTCGATGAAGCCGTGCTCACCTGCCGGAACCAGCCCGAGATGACGGGCATGGAGGTTGAGGTCCGGGCATCGTCGTAAGCAACCCAACAGTGGAACTCCATGCCGATCCGCTGCTGTCTTGATCTGCAACGCATGACGTTCAGAAGCAACGCGATTGGCGATAAGGCCCGCAATCTGCAGGTTTGGGCGGGCCCCTCTGAGTCCTAAAAAAGGAAGGATTGATGACTGCGCCACACGTTCTGCACTGACGACCAGGATAACAGGAACCTCGAGGATTTCTGCCAGATCGGCAGCGCTGCCAGCACCAGCTGATCCGGCACCATCGATCGCCCCCATGGCTCCTTCAATGATGACGAATTCAGCATGATCGGGACCGTCATCATGAAACGCGAGATCGCGGATGACCTGGGTCGACATCGACCAGGCATCAAGATTGACACAGGGATTTTTGCAGGCCGACAAATGGTAGGTTGGATCAATATAGTCTGGCCCTGACTTGGCGGAGCGAACGGCAATCCCGCGTTGTTTCAACAGGCGCAACAGACCGAGGGTGACGGTGGTTTTACCCGCATCCGAGGTCGGCGCGGTCACGAGAATCGCACGCGGAGATTTCACTTTTTCCCGCCCCAAAGCGTGGCAGCTTCATCGGAAAACGGATGGACATGCCGAACCGGGTGGCCCTCCATCGATTTTTTCCAGTCAATGGCGAGTCGCAGACGCGCCGTATCGCCGACACAGATTAACGCCGGAGATTCAAGTTTGTGGCGTTTGGCATCGGCGGCGGCGTCTCCCAAAGTGGTTTCGAGCACCTGCTGATCAGGAAAGGTGGCACGACAGACAATCGCGGTTGGTTCATTTGAGCATCGTCCACCGGAAATCAAGGATTGCGTAATATGTTTGAGATGTTTCATCGCCATGTAGAGGATGATGACCTGCGACCCCTTTGCCAGGGCAGGCCAGTCGATAGCGCCGGGCATGGAGCCGGTATGATCATGTCCAGTGACGAAGGTCACTGATTGATTCACATCCCGGTGCGTGAGTGGAATCCCGGCATAGGCCAGTCCGCCAATACCCGCAGTAATTCCAGGTGTGACTCGAATCGGCACGCCAGCACGCGCCAAAGTCAGGGCTTCTTCACCGCCACGACCAAATACGAAAGGATCTCCGCCCTTGAGTCGGGCGACGCGCTGTCCATCTCGTGCCAAGTCAATCAGGAGCAGGGAAATATCGGCTTGTTTCGGTGATGGGCGTCCTCCGCGTTTGCCGGCATAGATCACTTCCGCACCATCTTTCCGCCACTCCAGAATTCGCTCATCAAGCAGCGAATCATGAACAATGACATCGGCCACAGACAGTGCCTGCGCCGCTTGCAATGTCAACAATGAGCGGTCCCCGGGACCGGCTCCAATCAGCCATACCAAACCCGAGGGAAAGACAATTGGATCAACGTTTGCGAGAGCGACCACAGCGATACAATAACCTCAGGCGAGACATTCAACAGGATTGTTCAAATCAACGACACATTTACGGCTTTGGACAGCGATAATCTGTGCGGGAATCAGCCTCACCCGTCTTTACCCCAGATTCCACGGGAACTGCACGGAGCATCCGCTCTCAAGGATTCAACAGCGACAGGTTTTGATCTTGCAGATTACCTCGACCGAGCAGCAGGGGCGATCGCAATATGAACAAGGCCGGCAATTCCCGGTCGTCCATTCATCCTGTTCTTGCACTCCGAGGTCGAAGATCGCCGCGCCGCGGGCCTCAAAATGTGAATCATAAACGATTGATGTCATTGTATTTATTGTCCTCAGGCGTTGGTGTCACCTGCGCGGTGCCGGGTTGCGAACCGGTCTGTCGTGCGTTGCACCCCGGCCAGGAAAATCTCCAAGTTTCCTGTGAGATCCTTCATCAACTGCGATGCGCCAATCAATCTGAGAATCGGCAATAAACAGGCTGAGAATCTGATATCGCGGCGGATGTTCTGGGGCTGTTGCAGACAACGATTGGAGGGCAGAATATTCTGTTCATTGCCACCTGTCACCAAAATTGCGTTTCCTGCAAACCGGGAAAGACGTTGTCGCGACCGCTTGGTTCGCATGGATTTCATGGTCCAAAGCGGGATGCCACCGTCTTGTTTCACCATAAAGCAGGTGCGGTCGCCGCCGTCCTGGTAGGGCAGATGAACTGCCTCAGGGCAAGCGATTTTGTCATCGTTTCGGTGCGTTGGCGACAGTGTCTTTGCGCTGTCACTTCAAGCCCAGTTCTGGCCTCAATCGACGGCAATGAACATTCCCGGTTTCAACCTGTCGATCATGCCGAATGTTGTTTTTCGATCCTGGGGAGACGCTGGGCGGGCGGGGTATTCCGACTGCGTTCGGATCGCACGATGCCATCAATGATCGTCATTCCCACGCCAGGAAGATTTCCCTGCCCGACCGATTCAAGCATGGTTTTCCCGGGAGAATGTTGTGCCTGATCGAGGAGGACAAAATCGGCGCAATAACCAGGTGCGATGATTCCGGCATCAAGCTTGCGTTGTCGTGCAGTATTGCCAGTGGCAAAACAAAAGGCAATTTCAGGTCTCACATTGCCCAAACTCGCGAGGAGGGCAATCATGCGTAGAATCCCCAGTGGCTGGGCACCTGAACCTGCCGGACCATCGGTGCCGAGGATCAGTTGGTCGAGTTTTCCGAGTTCGCGGGCGGTATTCAATGTAAGCAAGGCGGCTCGCTCATTGCCGTTATGGACGATCTCGAGACTGCCACGGCACGATTCACAAAGACAGATGATCTGATCATCCGGCAATGCTGTATGTCCTCCATTGATGTGACCCACAACATCGGTACCAGCTTCGAGCACCACGTCCTTGTCAATGAGCCCGGAGCCGGGAATAGACGGTCCACCTGTGTGGATTGTACTCTGAATGCCGTATTTTCGGGCATAACCGACCATCTTGCCGGCCGTCGCACCGTCTTTCACCGAACCAAGTCCAACTTCACCCAGCAGCTTGACACCGGCATCGGCCAGATCCTTGAAATCCTCTTCTTCCATGCCATGTTCGATGACGGGAGCACCGGCATGGACCTTGACGCCGGAAGGGCGGAAATTTTCGTACCAGCGCTGAGCTGCGATGGCCATCGCTTTCAGTCCAACAATGTCTTTCGGGCGGCCAGGCATATGCACCTCTCCCGCGGAGATCATTGTCGTGACACCGCCATTGAGGCTCGAGTCAATCCAGTGCAATTGCTGCTGACGGGGGGTATAGTCTCCAACAACCGGGTGGATATGACTGTCGATGAGGCCAGGTGCGAGTGTGACACCATTGGCATCGATGACGCAGCTGGCCGTGTCCGTGTCGAGATCTTTTTCAGAGCCGATCGCACTGATCTTGCCATCAATGGCTATAACGCAGTCACCGTCCATCAATGGAGCCTCGATCTTGCCTGTCAAGATCAAGCCGATATTCCTGATCACGCATTTTTTTGTATCGGCGGTCATGAATCAAGCCTCCTGCTCTTTGGATTGAGTCGTTCAATGAGGCATAATCGCTTGAGATCCTTTTTGCCAGAAGTCTCAGTCAACCGAGGCGGCGTTGGAAATTTCAATCTGCGGTGAAACGGGTTGATTGGGACTCATCGTGGTTCAAGTGGCGGGCCCCAACTTCATGCACATTAAAATTCAGTGCCGTCAACAAGGGTTTTCATCACCGTGATCTTGACCTTTTGCCATAAATTGGTGTTTGTTCCCTCACCAGATATTATGGGTACATGCCATTGCCATGCGGCTTTCCCCGGTCAATAAATTCGAGAGTTCAAGGAAATGAATTTGGAAACCAATGCGAACCTGCCCCCAGCCGGGATGCAGACAGATTTTCCTGTGCCACCCGGTGTCTATGCGGAGACAGCGGTTTCAGTGCGGCACTATACCGAAAAGTTGTTCATGTTCCGTATGACTCGTCCCCTAGCTTTTCGTTTTCGTTCAGGGGAATTCGTCATGATTGGCCTGCCGAATGCGGAGAAGCCAGTCTTCAGGGCTTATTCAATTGCTTGCCCGAACTGGGACGAGGAACTTGAATTCTACTCCATCAAGGTCCCTGATGGGCCGCTCACCCAGCATCTTCAGAATCTGCAGCCCGGCGACACGGTACTCATGCGTCGCAAATCGACCGGCACCTTGGTCAACGATGCTTTATTGTCCGGACGTCGGCTTTTCCTGTTTTCCACTGGAACCGGCATTGCACCCTTTGCCTCGCTGGTGCGTGACCCCGAAACCTATGAAAAATTCGAGTCCGTCATCATGACTCATACCTGCCGTGAGGTTGCAGAACTCGGCTACGGTATTGATCTCACCAGGCAGACCTATGATGATCCGCTGGTTGGTGAAGAAGCCCGTGAATGTCTCACGCATTACCCAACGGTCACCCGCGAACCATTTCAGGTGACGGGGCGGATCACACATCTTCTCGAATCAGGAAAAATATTTCATGATCTCGGAATCGAACCGCTTGATCCCGAGAAGGACAGGTGCATGATCTGCGGGTCAATGGACATGCTACATGATACCAAGGACATATTGCTCCAACGGGGTTTCAAGGAAGGATCGAATCGTGAACCGGCCGATTTCGTGATTGAACGGGCGTTCGCTGACAATGATGAGGGCAACACGTAAAGATCACAACGACAGGCCAATCGTCCTGATCGCGTGCGTGCAATTTCGCCATGAACGTGTGGATCAGGATCTGAAGGCCCGTTGAGGGAGTGGTTCTGGCATGGCGGGCTCGTGAATCTTCAACCCGTGGTTCACGGTTTATAGATCGAGAGACGGCATATCCCCCATATTTGGCTTTGAAGATGATGGGGGTGTGGCTGGACGCAGGGTCTCAAGCGCGATTTCTCCATACCAGAGGGAAACGTCCTCCGCGTCACACATATGATTCAGTTTCTCGAGTGCCCAGGCGCGGGCCTCGGCATAAGACCCAAAGCCGTCCTTCTCCTCATTGAGGATCGTTCCGTGATACAGCTTGAACGGCGCGCGTGGCGGAAGTGAACTGCTTGGATCCATAATCCCTTCCTTGATGAGATACGCACGGAAGGAGGGAATCGGACAGAAGAACTGGTCCGGTTCAGACTCCTGAAGCGCACCCTGGTGAATCATCTCCTGGTAAATATGATAGGGTAAATGTTCAAAATCGATGTCTGTCTTGTTTGGCGGGAGAAATTTGCACATCTCCTTGGTCAGATACCGATCGATACGGTCAATAAGAATTGTACTGCTCTCCCCCTCCTTGAGATCCTCCATCACCGCGCCAACGAGCGGTTTCAAACGCCGTAAAACCGTACTCTGCTGATGCTGATAATAGGCCGCCCGGCTTTGCGCCGCGCCCTCTGCGACGTGGTTCCAATTGACATCGCTGATCGCGCCCTCCACCCGCAAGAATTCCTTGGCCAGCGCCTGGAAGGTAAAATGCAGATGACGTGGCCAGCCTTCCGTTGGCTTCACCAGATTCTGCAGGACCGGTTCGTATTCTTCCACATCCACCGCAAACTTTTGACAAAACGCGACCACCAGTTCGTCTCGCTCGTCTTGATCCAGGCAATGGAGAGTGTGGGTTGTGAGGCCACGCGTGATCCCTATATCTTCCATGCGCTCCTTTGTATCGGACAATCCGGCCAGCACCAGCGTCAGGGGCAGCCCAGAAGACGCATCGTGAATCGATTGAAGAAACCGGGCGTGAGCGGTGGAATCATCTCCTGACAAGCGTTGTGACTCATCCACTGCGACAACCACTGGCGATGTCCATTTCATGCGGGGAAAGACCTCGATGAGATCACGAAGGGTCTTCATGGGCTTGAGATCCTTTTTAGCCCATTCCAATTCGCCTGTGACATCGACGATCTGGGACAAATTCAATCCCAAGCTGATACGCTGGGGAAGTGCACGCCATTTCTTTGGTGATAACCCTCCGGCCACGCCAATAAGCTGTATGACTTTTGATAAGTCTTCAATCACCTCTTGGCTTGATACAATCAGAACGCGCGGTGCCGATTTGTCCTCTGACGCGTCATACTCCTCCTGAAGTTTCGCGAGAATAGAACTTTTTCCTGCGCCCGGCGCACCCTGGACAATCTGCGTGGTCTTCGGAACCCCTTGCAAATGAACCCGCGGTTTTGTGTGACCGGGCTCTTGAATGAACGTTCGGTTCCCTTCTCCGAGCGCACGAAGAGTTGTGAGAATGTTCTCTCGCCCTTTGAACACAGGCGGCGGTTGGCCCTCCGACTGTCGAAGAAACGCTTCAAGACCGGCACGATCCATAATGGTGGAGTGTCCTTCTGTTCGGCTTGGAAACCCTATCCGAGTGCACGATTTAAAGCAACACTCTGTACCTGCTCGGGAGTGATTCCCATCATACCCCTTGCCAAGCCGTATGGGGGCGGGGACTCCCCACCTTTTCGCAAGGGCGTAGCCCCGGGGATCAGGGCGGGCCGCCGCCAGTTGACCGGACGCGGGGAAAGGTTTAGCTTGCGCCGATGACAGACCCCACTCCTCACTAACTGTCCAAGCGGATCGCCCGGCTGGAAGGTGAACTGAAAACGTCACGTGCTTCGAGGTAAGCGATGGAATCACGCATTGATGCCCGCCTCGCCGGGATGGAGGCCGACATGGCCAAACGGGATGCGGACATGGCCAAACGGGATGTTGAGGCCGTCAAACGCGACAAGGACAATCAGCGCTGGGTGGTGGGATTCGGTATTGCCCAGATGGTCCTCACCGTCGCCATTCTCGCCGCCGGCTTCGCGTTTCTCGGCATCCTGATCGGTTTGCCCAGCTGAAGTTTGGCTGAATCGGGCGGAATCCGCCCGATTCCGGCCCGTGTGTGGCGCGTCAATCAAGCTGAGAATTTGCGACAATCAGGGTGAGAATCCTGGGGAACGGCGGATGCTGCCCCGAACTACTCCACCGTCTCCAATGAGATCTGCCGCATACCAATCTGCATAAGAACCTGATTCGTACAAATCCAACACCAGAGCCAAGTGTGTGTCGTTGATAGGCCCCATAACGGGGTGAGCAGTTACGTATTTTGATTTAAACTCTTAGTGCAGGAGGGCACAGTTCAACATTCAGACACCAAGATATCGTGAAAACATCTCACGCCTATTTTCAAATTCGTTGGCAGCAAGTGTTGTGGATGTCTGCCCATGTTCAACAAAAGAAACATGATCGGCAACTGACATGACGGCATCAATCCGCTGTTCAACAAGCAGTATGGCGACGCCTTCGTTCTTGAGACGGATGATTGCCGCGCGGATGAGTTCCACCATAGAGGGCTGTAATCCCTCCGTCGGTTCATCGAGCAACAGGACTTTCGGATTGAGGCACAAGGCGCGCGCGACCGCCAGCATTTGTTGCTCACCACCTGACAGGGTTCCTGCAGCCTGAGACAGTCTTTCGCGCAGACGCGGGAACAGGCTCAGGACGCGCTCATGCTGATCAACCGCGTCATGCTGTCCGGACATGAGGCCAATCTGCAGATTTTCTTCAACTGATAGTTCGGAAAACAAACGACGACCCTGGGGAATCAGGCCAATTCCACGCGCAGGAATCCTGTACGCTGGAAGAGAGTTGATCTTTTCGCCGTCCAGTTCAACCGATCCTGACTGGATTGGAACCAATCCCATAATGGCCTTTAATGTCGTCGACTTGCCGGCACCGTTACGACCGCAAAGACAGTGAACTTCACCTCGATTGACCTTGATGTTGAGCCCAAAAAGGACTCGCACATTGCCATAGCCAGCATGAAGGTCACTGACCTCAAGCATCAGGTCTGCGTTCCAAAATACGCGTGTTGAACTTTCTCATTTTTCTGGATTTTCGCAGGTGGTCCTTCCGCCAGGACCTCGCCAAAATTCAGAACAGTGATGTCATCGGCACAGTCCATGACGACCTTCATATTGTGTTCAATCAGGAGGATCGTGGTTTCCTGACACAGAGTCTGCAACAGATCCTGAAATGCATCGACTTCGCTTTCCGCGAGTCCCTGGGTTGGCTCGTCCATGATAAAAAGTTGTGGATTCTGCCCCAGCCCCATGGCGATTTCCAAAAGCCTCTGATGCCCATAACTGAGATCCCCGGCCAGCTGGTCAGCACGGTCACGAAGTCCAGTCTTGTCGAGCGCAGCGCAGACCTGTTTGTTGACCCGTTCCTGGTCGGCCTTCAAATGGCGACGGACGCCGAGAGCAACATTTTCATGGACTGTGAGTCGGTCAAATACCGAAGTGATCTGAAAGCTGTAGGCGATCCCGAGGCCAATACGGCGATGCGCTGGCAGGCGCGTGATGTCGTTACCATCGAAAATAACGTTGCCGCTGGTGACCCGAAACCGCCCGCAGACAGCACCGACAAATGTCGATTTTCCGGCTCCATTGGGTCCAATCAAGGCCCGAATACGCCCCCTTTCAAGATCGAAATCGACATTCCTGAGGGCCTGGAGGCCACCAAAACTCTTCGAGAGTTGCCGGGTGGAAAGCAAGGTCACGGCAACCATCCGGCGATGCGTTTCCGGACTTCTCCGGCGAGCCCGAATGGTGCGAACAGCGTCAGCAGAACAATCGCCAACCCGACAACCAGCAGATGTGCGGTCGTAAGGTCACTCGAAAAATCAATGAGATAGAAGGCAAAGGCAGTCCCGATCAAGGGGCCGATGGTTGTCCCTGCGCCACCGAGAAGAACCCAAAGGAGAGGCAAGATTGAATATTGGACAGAGGCAAAAGTTGCACCGGCATAGCCAAACAGGAAGGCATAGGCCGCGCCAGCGGCCCCTGACACGGTTCCCGACAGAATAACTGCGACCAGCTTGTGAAAATGGACATCATAACCCAACATGCGGGCACGGTCTTCATTTTCCCGAATCGCGACCAGGCATTTTCCAAACGGTGTTCGAATGAGCCATGCGATCAGCAGATAGGCAACTGCAAACACGAAAAATGCGGCAAAATAGCGGATGGTTGGATCCGAAAAGTCAATCCCGGCAATGATCCGCGCACTTTGCGGAATCACAAATCCCTCATCACCACGGGTGTATCTTCCGGCATAGAGCGACAACAGGAATCCTGCCTGGGCGAACATCAGCGTGACGATCATGAAGGCAACGCCGGAAGTTCTGAGAGCGAGAAATCCGACTGCAGATGAAACGACAGCCGCACAGACCAGTGCGGAGAGGAAAGCCGGCACGGGCGCGAAACCGAGATGTTGTATGGGAAGTGCGAGCCCGTACATGCCAGTGGCAAAGAACAGGGCATGCCCCAGACTCAGAAGACCGGTATAGCCAAAAAGCAGATTGTAGCCGACGGCGTAGACCGCAAGCACCATGATCCGTGCCCAATTGCCATCATGATAGTCTGAAACGACAAAGAAAAGCAGGACCAGGATTCCCAGCAGAGCAAAATGGAGGAGTCCTTCACGTGCGGTCATTATGGTGCGCGTCCGAGAAGTCCCTGTGGGCGAAAGATGAGCACCAGTGCCACCAGTAGCGTGGCGAGTATTTTCGCCAGTGTCGGCGAGAAGAATACGGAGATGATTCCGTCACTCATTCCAATGATCACGCCGGCAAGGATCGTTCCCGGCAAACTGCCCAGACCGCCGATAATGACCGCGATAAACGACAGAAGCAAAGGGTCACCTCCCATAAGATAATGCGCTTGCTGCACCGGAACGATCAAGACAGCACCGAGCGCTGCGAGGGCGGCACCGAGTGCAAAAACCACTGAGTAAACCCGGCGAACAGGGATTCCGAAAGCTGTGGCCATCTCCCTGTCGAGTTGGGTGGCGCGCATGATCAAGCCAAAACGCGTACGCCGGAGGAAAGCCCATAATGCTACGACGATGATGCAGGCTGCACCGATGACAAACAGTTTGTAGCTCGTTGTCGCCAGACCCCAGGGCCAGGTCAGATTCAGTCCTGACTCCGAGATTTCAATCCACGGGATGGCAAGGCGATGGTTGAATGGCGGTTCAACCGGTCGTGCATCGGGACCGAAGGTCATCAGCGTCGCCTGCTGAAAAACATACAGGAGACCGATCGTGGCAACGATTGTGCGTTCGGGATCATACTCGAGACGAGACAGGACCAACCGGTCGGAAAGCGCTGCGATTGCACCCACTGCAATGGGCGCAATGATCAGAGCAGTGGTAAATCCCAGTGCTGGATGTATGCCGATCGAGGTCGCAATCCACCAGGCAAAAACCGCACCGAGCATGAAAAATTCACCATGCGCGACATTGACGACGCGCATGATCCCAAAAACAAGAGAGAGACCGACGGCGGTCAATGAGATGACCGCCGCCGTCACTGCACCTTCAAGGATCGCGAGAAACAGATGAGGACCGAAATCCATCGACTCGATCCAGCTCTCAAGTGAAGCGCGACTCAGAAAGGCTGAGTCGTATAGTCTGTTTCGTCGGGGTAGAAAGTGTCCTCAATCGATGTCGTATGGGCAAGGACCATTCTGCCGTTCTCGACTTTGGAAATATATTGATGACCGAATACCTGGTGAGTTTTACCATTGAAGATCTTGGCACCTTGAGGGTGATCATCTGATAGTGGAATGTCGGTCATGTCCTCAACCGCTTCAATCAGCCTGCTGCGATGCTGCGGGCCCTGGTAGTCAGACATTTCCATGCCCGCCTTGATGATGTTCAGGGTCTCCCAGCATCCGAACATGTGGGCGTAAGTCGAGATATCTCTCGAGTCGGATACCGAAGCCCCCGATTCATCAACACCGACAGCTGTGCGATACATCTTGTCGTGACGGGTCTGATTGTTTTGGACATAACGCGGATTGCCTTCCCAGAAATAGGTGCCTTCGAGGAACTCAAGCCCGGGGCTTTGGATGTCGACGGCTTCCAAACTGTCGATAAATCCAAAAATTTCAGGATGGTTTGAACCAAAAAATTCCCCCAGTTCCTTGACAAAGGTCAGCACGGCCGGGCCAACCATGACATGATAAAGAACTTCCGTCTGTTGCGGAATCTTTGGAAAATACTTGGTGAAGGACGTCTCGGTCGGCGGGATCGCGATTTGTGCAATGACGTCTCCACCGTTCTTTGCAAGGGCGGCAGTGAAGTAATCCCGATGGTCGTGACCAAAGGCAAAATCAGGATAAATCATCGCCACTTTCTTGCCCAAATTCGCTGATACAAAGGGAGCCATCGCTTCCACCTGGCTTTTGACATCGGTGATGCCAGGTTGCAGCGTGTAGCGGTTCAGGATTCCGCTCGCCACATGGTGACCTTCTGATACCACAAAATAGGGGATCTTGAGCTCGCCAGCGCGCGGAGCTGAACCGATCACAACATGGCTGAACAGGGTGCCGAAGGCGACATCACACTGCTGTTGGGTCGCAAATTTCTCGACAACCTCGGCGCCCCGTTTCGGGTCGGTCCCATCATCTTCGGCAATGATCTCGACCATGCGCCCGTTAATTCCTCCGGCATCATTCATTCTTTTGACGGCTGCCTGCGTGGTGCGGTCGTACCAGCGCCCATATGCCGCACCAATTCCGGTACGATGGACCTGGAAACCGATTCGGATGGGTTCGGAACTCTGTGCTTGCGCGAACCGGGTGACACCGGGCATTGTCGAACTCGCTGCCAGAGCAAGTCCACCTCCACTCAAAAGCTTGAGAGCATTCCGGCGTGTCGGAAGCCCGTAATTGTTGGTGAATTGCGACATGATTGTCCTCCTTGGGGGATCTATATCCCTATGTCGAAAAGCCAAAATCTGGCACGAAATTGGCCCTATGTCCACCCGATTCTACGATCTCGGAATCAGGCACCACGCGGTGCTGCCAGCAACCAAAGGCTTAGCAATGTGTACAGAATCATGAATATCGCCATCGGGATTTGGCTGAGGATGGCCTGGCGGTTGGTTCCGTAGAGATCAAGGGCAATCAAATGCGCGGTCAGCACTGCAATCATATGTCCGATGACGATGGCGGCACATTGTGTCAGAAGTATCACCCTGACGGTATCTTGCGTATAGAAAAAGCCGGTCGTGACATAAAATACCCCCAACCCGAACAGGTCCGTCCCGCGCGTCAGCGGATCGTTCGCGGCGGCGACAAGATATTGTGAATTGACCAGGAAAGCTGGAAGATAGTGTGCGAAATGGTAGCCAAGGGCAATCGGTAGAACCGACAGAGCCAGTCGCCCGAAGGCCAATGAGAAAGAAATCGGCAGAGGGCCGCTGGTGTATTTTCGTGCCAGATATTGTCCCGTCGCAATGCAGAGTGCGAACAGGCAGTGAAGCAGAATGATGGCACCAATCATACCTCCAATTGTCTGTCCAATGACGGCTGATCGTCCCGGAAACTCGAGAGGATTGACACCGATTTGTGAAAGCCACCAAAAGGTTTCATTCATTCCATCAAAGCTTCCGGCAGCGAGTACCGTCAAGGCAAAGACAGAAAATGAGGATTTCCGGGCCGTGACGATCTGCCAGCCGGGGAAACCGACATGGCAAGTTCCTTTCGTTGTGCGGATACCGGAAATCAAGGCGAACAGGCGAAACAGCATTGTGAAACATTCACAGCGGTTCAGCCAGGAGTCGCGGCCGAACAGGCACATGCCGATGAAGGTCGCCACCCAGTAGAGGGCGGTCACCAATGCGAGGCGCGGCGGGTAGTCAGGTGCAGGGTCAGCCAGGGTAAAGGCAAAAAACAGGATCAGCCCGCATAGCCCGACACTCTTTCCCAAACGATCAGGCAGCTTGAGAGGAGTCTTCGCATTCGGCCCGATGCATAGGTCATAAATGCCGGTCCATGGATTGATCCATTTCCACAGGTCACCAAGAATTCCTTGCAGAAACAATAACGCGGTCCACCATACTGTCCAGATCAACAACGAAAGCGGATTCGACAGGGGGTCACCGGAACCCGACAGACCGATGAGAATCAGCACGACGAGCAAGAGAGTTGAGCAAAAACTACTCAGTGTGGGTATCCAGCTGTGATGCCGCCAGCCGGCAAACATCCTTTTGGAGAACAGAAAGGTGATGGCGGCGGCGGGCAGCCGTGCGAGCGCCGCCGCCGTGAGGGCGACGGTGGCGATTCCGGTCGCGATATAGAAGTCGGTAGGGAGAAGCAGGACAAATCCCTGTTCAGAGGGATGCGCGACGCTGCGCAGGGGATATGCAACAAGAATTATGGCCAATATCGCCGATGCGACCGACCTTCCGATATGATTGCCAATTCGGTTCAATTTCTTCAAGATTGTCGGGTCTGATTCAATGTGAGATCCGGCTATGCATGTTAAGAGAGTGCTGTCTGCCTTACCAGTCGCAATATTGGGTTTGACCATTGTCTTTTGGTGGGTGAATCGGCCGACAGGTGAGATCATTCTGGATGGAATCAATGCGCGGCCAGTCATGGACCATCCGGGTAGCCTGTATGTCTTTGCACGGTTGACCAACAATAGCGGACCGGATTGGCTGAATTCAGCCGAGTCGGGGGAGGCAATGCGTGCCGAGATATTCAGTCCGGCAGATGTTGATCGGCTTTCCATCCCTGCCAATTCGTCCGTGCAGTTGGCCGAGGACGGGGCGCATATTCGTCTGTTCGGGGTTGCGGGCGATCTGGCCGTCGGGCGGCTTGTTCCGGTCACCATTGCCTTTCAGAATGCCGGCAAATTGCGTGCCAATGTCAAGGTTGGCAGTCCGCTGGATTTCACGGAGTCACGCATTGCCGAGGCTTATGGTGTGGGGCGTGTCCTGCCCATTCCACCCGGTGAAAAAATTCCGACAGTTGATGTTCACGCGGTCAAGATTGTTGACGGATGGAGAATCTCGGTCTCGGTTGAGGATTTTGAATTTTCGAACCCCGATGAGATGATGGGAACGGCAGAATTTGGCGTGGGGCATGGCCACATCTATATTTCAGGACTCAAGCTCGGGCGCGTGTACGAGGACAGTGTCGATATTGGTGATGTTGCCCAAGGCCGGCATGAAATTAGCGTGATTCTGGTCAGTGATGATCACCGTGCATTCACCACCGAGGGTGAAGTGATTGCAGCATCGACGATTATTGAATCAGATGGCTGAGCTGTGACAGTCGGGCACAGGGAGTCCAGCCCGCTTCAGTCACGGCGAGCGGGCGTTTGAGATCGGGTCTGTGCCGGAGTCAGATGGGTGTGCGTTCCTCCCCGTGACGCCGGTCGCGCAGCCGCGCATGGGCGGTGACGATCAGGCGTCACATGACGGTGTTGATGGCCACATTGTGGTGTTTGCCTGTGCCGACCCACCGATCGGTAAATTCCGTCATCTGGTCATGAGTGATCCTGACGGTGTTAGCCGCGATGGCAAGGCAGCCATCAATGGTGCCATCTGCCTGCTCGTAAGCTTGTTGAATTCCGGGCCACGCCACACTGAAGTTACAAACAGTCCACCAAGCCGAAGCACTTTTGCAGCGGCTTTCCAGGCCGCCAGCCGCTCTGGAAAGAGAAAGATGCCAAAACACGAGAAGGCGGCATCGTTCGATGCCGCTTCGAGGCCCAACGACTGGCCATCACGCACCTCGCACCGGGTCTCCGCGGGGGATCGGTGCGAGCGCTTCTTCTGCCCAAGCCACCATTTGAGGAGAGGTGTCTGTCGCAAGCACCGAACCCGGTGCCTAACTGGGCACACAGATGGGCCGCCGCCACTGCGAGGTCTCCGGGCCCGCAAGCAATGTCGAGGGTCTGTGGGCCAGCCGGCAATCGAGCTTGGACAAGACTGATCATCTCGCGCGCGAAGTGTCCTGTCAGCGGTGCAAACAGACGGGTGTATCCGTCGCATGCTCATTCCAGCTTTCGGTCGTCATCGGATGTGTGGTTTGCGAGAGCGGCATGGCGGACATTCCTTCAATTCTCCTCTTATAGCCGATACGGAGGTTTCGTGTAGTAAACTCCCCACTCATTTCATGTTATGAAGACCGCAAGATGCGCGGATTTTTTCGCATGACTTGGCCTAAGCCGACAAATCATGTAACGTGTCCCGCGTTAAACGCGGATTAACATACATGATTCAAGAGAAACGCAAAACCCTCGCAGAATTTGTGGCGGAGCTTCAGTCGAGGGGCCGCGTCGTCTTTGTCGCCGAGGAAGCCGTCGAGGCCCTCGGCACCAACCGAGGCGCCTTCCTCGACGCCGCGCAGCGGCTCCAGCGACGTGGCCTTCTGATCACCCCGCGCAAGGGGTTCTACGTCGCCGTCCCGCCGCAGTTCGCTGCGTGGGGCGCGCCGCCGCCCTCCTGGTACGTGGACGCTCTCATGCAGCGGGAACAACAGCCCTACTACGTGGGCCTCCTCAAGGCCGCAGAGCTTCACGGCGCGTCGCACCAGGCCGTCATGGAGTTCCAGATCGTCACCGGCAAGCGCATGCCAAAGATAAGCGCGGGACGCAATCTGATCGTCTCCTACTATCGGAAGGACATGGCGTCGATCGCTGAAGGGATCGAGGACGCCAAGACCGAAACGGGGCGGATGAAGGTGTCTTCGCCCGCGCTGACCGCGTTCGACCTCATGCGCTACGGGCAGGGGTCGGCCGGCATCGACAATGTGGCCACCGTCCTGTCCGATCTCGGCCATAGGATCGATGGTGATCAATTGGGATACCTGTCGCTTAGCTTCGAGAAGCCGGTTGTGCAGCGCCTCGGCTATATGCTCGACGCCCTCGACCGGCGAAGCATCACCCGCAAGATGCACGATATGCTGATGTCGCGGGGCCGTCCGCCCTGGACCGAGCTTGATCGGGCCGAGGCCAGGGACCCGTTCTTTGCCATTGATCCCGTCGAACGGGATCAAAGATGGCGGGTCGCCGTGCGGCGACGCCCAGAGGTCGAAGAATGATCCCGGGTCAGAACATCGTCGAATGGGGCCAGAGCGCGCCATGGGCGGAACAACGACAGGTCGAACAGGACCTGATCATCTCACGCTCTCTCGTCGAGATCTTTGAAGACTCGTTCCTCGCAGAGGAGCTGCGCTTCAGGGGCGGAACCGCCCTTAACAAGTTGCACTTTCCGGTACCACTCCGCTACTCGGAGGATATCGATCTCGTTCGGACCTCCACTGGCGCAATCGGTCCGATCCTGGACAGGTTGCGGGAGCTTTTGGAGCCATGGCTCGGGCCGGCGAGTTTCGCGCAAAGCCAAATCGCGCCGAAGTTCCGCTTTAGTGTTCCTGCGGAGGACGGCGGCAAAGCCCCAATTCGTCTGAAACTGGAGATCAACACTCGGGAGGTCGTCGCCCACGACCCCGTCGTGATGGCCCCGTTCGCCGTCGAAAACACCTGGTTCTCAGGTGCGTCGACGATACCGACTTTCTCGAACGAGGAGATGCTGGCGACCAAGCTCCGCGCCCTCTTGCAAAGGGACAAGGGCAGAGACCTTTACGACCTAGCACACGGTTTAGAAATGTTCCGCGACCTCGACCGCAGCCGGGTCGTCGAACTGTTCAAACAATATCTGGCCGACGGCAACGCGCAGGTCACTCGGGCCCAGGCCGAGGAGCGGATGCTGACGAAGCTCGCGAGGGGCAACCTCCTCCTGGACCTGCGCCCGCTCCTGTCCGCCGACTCGGCGATGCGGATTGACGACGGAGCAACCGGCGACGCCGTCCGTGCCATCTTCGAAGGTCTCATCGCCGAGATTCCGGGAGAGCCCTGGGCGAGGACGCCCGAGGCGAAAAAGAGATTGGGGATAAAATGGTGATCGAAAGCATCCGCGACCGCGCCGCTCGAGATGCGCCCGCCGCATCGCCCTAACCCATCTTTAACGTTGTGTGTATTTGCGTCAATCCATGAAGGGACAAATTTTCGTCGTGCCACGACGAGTGGGCCTGGCGGCGGTGGGGCGCGTCAATTAACCTGAGAATTTGCGACAAACAGGGTGAGAATCCTGGGGAGTGGTGAGCAGTTACAAAATATTTTTGCAAAGAACTCCCCCAATGACATCACAGCAGAAAATCAATAAGCGGGAATTGCTGTATCTTCACAGTGGCACGGAGGTTGCCTTAAACCCTCCTTCGTGCGTCATAAGTCAAGAAGCATCGGGTCATCCGAGAGGACGGATGTGGCACCTTTTGACAGCATCGCGCGCGCGGTGTCAGGCTCGTTGATTGTTGCGACAGCGAATTCAATATCGGCCGCGCGCAAGGTGACGAAATCCTGTTCTGTGACGCAGGACGCCTGGAAATGAATGAGCTGGCATTGGGTGTCACGCAGCCGGTCCACGATGTTGCAGGGAACGAATTCCGTAGCGATAGCGCGCGGCACTTCCGGAAGTTCTTTGGCGCAGATCCGCATGCATCTTTCGGAGAAGCTGGAGACGAAGAGTGGCTTGTCTCCCACGGGCCACTCGGCCTTGATCACTGAGGTCACGGCATCGACGAGTTCTTCCTCGCGTCCAAAATTCTCCTTCAACTCCAGTTGCAGGCCGAGACCACAGTCGAGAACGCAGGCGAGAAAGTCGGAAAGCTCAGGCACACGGGTTTCGGCAAACCCTGGGTCGAACCACGCGCCTGCATCGAGGGCGAGGATTTGAGATAGTGGGGTCAAGGCGACGCTGCCGGAGCCGGATGTGGTGCGATCGAGTGTGTCATCATGGATCATGACGAGGCCGCCATCAGAGGTCAGGCGAACATCGGTTTCGATCCAGCGTGCGCCGAGTTCGGCAGCGCGTTCGACAGCGATCAGGGTGTTCTCAGGCGTGACAGCAGAAGCACCGCGATGGGCAATGAGTGGAGCATCAACGATGGGCATGTGGGGGCTTTCCGAGGAGGACCGGCCCCGGGGAATCCCGGGACCGATACAAGATGTTTAACGTTCGAAGATCACGTCTTCGATGAAGCGCTCTTCAACCGCGTCGCGGAACGGCTTGGCGGCCCAGGGCCTGGAGCGATCACGCATCGCATTCGACACAAGCGCCGCCGAGTCATCGGCATTGGCATGCATCGGTGCGGTGCCGAACTGCGCGTTGAACTGGGTCTGGATCTCAGGCGAGGTCAGCCAGTCGATAAAGACAGAAGCCGCCGCCGGGTTGGGCGCATTGGCGGGGATCGAGACCGCGTTGCCGCCGCCGAACATGCCCATTTCAGGGATATAGAACCTCAACTCATCACGGATCTCGCCATTCACCTGCAGGCCGGCCATGTGGTCTTCCCAGGCAGGGACCATGGTGAATTCACCTTCGGACAGGCGCGTCAGGCTGTCAGAGTTCGAAGTCGTGATTTCATAATTCTCGGCATGCTCGTTGAAAAAGGCGATGCCAGCGTCAAGCATTGCGAGCTTTTCGGGCGAGGAGGCGCCGTCATTGAAATCCGCTTCAGAGAGGTTGCGCAGGATGTTCAGGAAGAATGACGGGCCGGAGCCACCATTTTCATAGTTGAAGCCCATCTGTCCCGGATTGGCGGTCCAGAACGCCGCAAAATCGGCCGGTGTCTGCGGCAGATCATCCTCAGCGATTTTCGCCGGGTCGTAGGCGATGCCGGTCTGGTTGCCCCACCACGCGACCGCCACATCGCCACCATCGACGCCCGCAACAGTTGACACGCGCCCGGCATCTTCCGGCAGCATTGTCAGCGGTGCAAAGAGTTCCATATTGATGTTCGGGAGCTGATCGTAGCCATAGGCGAGCACATCGATGTCACCAGTTTCGCGGCCAGCTTCGGCGCGCATCTTGTCGATATTGGCGATGTGATCGCCTTCGGGGATGTTCACCACGATCCCGGTCTCTTCGGTGAACTGCTCAGCAAAGACGCGGAAGCGATCCTCAAAGTACCATACGAACCAGTAGACCTCGCCTTCTTCCTTGGCGGCGGCCATCGTTTCTTCCCAGGTGGTTTGCCCACTTGCGAAGGCTGGCGTTGTCAGGGCGACCAGCGCGGTCACCGAAAGTAGTTTCTTCAGCATGTTGTCTATCCTTTGTTGAATGCTGGTGGTATCCCCGTTCATCCTTTTCCCGAGGCCAGGGCTGGGTTGGCGGATTTGAGGAACCGCTCCAGCAAGAGCATCAGGAGGACATTCGGGACGGCGAGGATGAGGGACAACACAGCCGCGTTGGGCCGGTTGAAATCTTGTCCGAGCGACGAATAGAGGAGCGTTGGGATCGTCACAAAGCCGGGTTGGCCGACAATATATGCAATGGCGAATTCCTCAATTGACTGGATAAAGACGATGAGCAGCGAAGCGAGTACGCCAGGTTTCAGTGCGGGCCAATAGGCCGCGCGAAACCGTGCCCAAGGGCGTGCGCCCATATCGCGGGCCGCATCGATATGATCCTGGCGGACCTGTTCAAAGCTGACCGTCAGGATACGGATTGCGAAGGGCAGAAAAAGGATGGCATGAGCAAAGAGGATCGCCCAGAAGCGATACTGCGCGAGGCCAATCTGGTAGAGCAGCGAGGTGAAGAAGATCGCAGTCACGAAGGCTGGCACCACCAGCGGCAAGAGCACCAGAAGCTTGGCCAATTCGCGCCCGGTGAACTGATAGCGCCCCAGTGCGAAGGCGGTGGGCATGGCCAAAAGCAGGGTGAGTGCCGCCGCTGAGGGTGCCAGGAGATACGAGTTCAGCAGTGCGGGCTGCAGGAGCGAGTTGTTCCAGGCAAACTCCCAGCGGTAAAACGACATTGCGGGAGGCAGCAGGTTTTCCGGCGTCCAGGGTTGAGACGGGTCCACAAGGGACCAGAGTACCGCCATTGTGAAGGGGATAATGAGCCACAGCGCACAGATGATCAGGAGCATGATCATCAAGCCACGGTTGAGGACGTACGTTGTCGTCATTTGCGCCGTCCTCGAAAGATGAGCTGTGCCGCCCCCGCGAGCCCGATGGAGCCCAGAAGTGACAGGACCATCAGCGTGACACCGACCACCGCGGCTTCATTCCAGCGGGCGCGCTCCTTAAACCAATCCATGTACTGAGCCATGGATTGCCGATTTGTGGGTCCAATGGTTGTCTGGAAGGTGAAATCCGCGAGAGCACCAATGAAAATGATGATCAGGCTTGCCTGCATGGCGGAAACAGAGAGCGGCGCGATGATTTTACGGAATCGCGCCCAGACGCCTGCGCCCAGGTCCCGTGCCGCGCGCAGCACATCGTCCGAGATGGCTTGCACCGCACCGGTCAAAAGGAGCAGTGCTATCGGCATATTCTTCCAGACCTGCATGATCAGGAGGCCGATGGCGTTGTCATCGTTCTGCAGACGTCGCGGCCCATCAAAAACACCGAGCGAGACAAGGAACTGATTGAGAATACCGTGATAGGAGATCACGTTCAGAAAAAGAAAGGCCGCCACGATTCCGTGAATGAGGAGCGGTGCTTTCAGGATGGCTGAGACGGTCAGAGAGCCCTTGAACGGTTTACGCAACCACAGGGCCAGCGGATAGGCCAGTGCCACCGAGAGTACCGCGCTGACGATGCCCACATAAAGCGAATAGCTGACTGAACGCTCATAGGCGCGGCGCCCGACCGTGCGCTCCCAGAATTCCAGGGTCCACCCGCTCTCGCCCTGGAGATTGTAGTAGCCGAAGCTCTGCGCGACAGCGATATAGATCACCGCGCCGATAAAAATCAGGATCAAACCCAACCCCGGGAACAGGAGGAGCACGAGCTTCCAGGGTGCGGGGTGCCTCAACCGTCCGGCTCCAGAAAGATGAGGTCATGAGGCACAATGGAAAAATCCACCTTGTCGCCTTCCCCCTCGGCGTTGCGTAGTACCTGCAAGCGCTGGGATGTGCCGCCCATATCAACGATGAGGTCCGTAAAATGCCCCTGAAATGCGCGATGCGTGATCGTACCGGTCAGGGCGTTTGGCCCCTCTTTTCCGGCAATTGCGGTTTCAGGACGCCAGCAGATGGGCAGGTTTTTGGCCTTGGGTGCTGACTTGGACTGGATCTCGAGAGGCCCAATCGGTGTGACGACACGCCAGCGCTCTTGACTGAGTTCTTCAGTGATCTCAGCATCGAGGATGTTGGCCGAACCTACAAAATCCGCCACGAACCGCGTGCGTGGCGCATAGTATATCTCTTCCGGCGCACCCGACTGCTCCAGCCGCCCGTTATTCATGATAAAAATGCGGTCCGACATGGCCAACGCCTCGGCCTGATCATGGGTGACATAAATGGCGGTCAGGCCAAAGTCGCGCTGGATCTTGCGGATCTCGATCCGAACCTGTTCCCGCAGTTTGGCATCAAGGTTGGAGAGGGGTTCATCAAAGAGGATAACGAACGGACGGACGGCGAGCGCACGACCGAGCGCCACGCGCTGCTGCTGGCCGCCAGAGAGTTGATTGGGCAGCTTATCCAGATGCGCGCCGAGATCGACCTGTCCCACGATCTCTTCAAGTCGGACATTGCGCTGCGCGCGTGGTGTCCCTTTTTGGCGCAGGCCAAAAATCAGATTTTCCTGCACGCTCAGATGCGGGAAAAGTGCATAGGACTGAAAACACATCGCCGTGTCCCGCGCCTCTGGTGGCACTCCGACCACGTCTTTGCCACCAATCTCAATCCGACCAGAGGTCGGTTGCAGAAAGCCCGAGATCAGGTTGAGAAGGGTCGTCTTTCCACATCCCGAGGGCCCGAGCAGCGTGACGAATTCCCCCTCACCGACGTCCAAAGAGACGTTATCGACAGCCGTGAAACCGTCAAATTGCATGACCAAATCAATGATCGAAATCGCAGCCATCCATGCGTCCCCCCAGCGCGATCCATAACGGCCTACTTTCTGTGTCCGGTTATAGGCCGAAGGCATGGCCACCGCAATTCAGTGCCCGCCCGATTATGGCCGACTGCCCGAAGTCAACAGTGACGCGATCAGGAACCGATGGATGGCTCGGCAAGACCGGATGAGGTGTTTCATTAACAATGGTGTCGGATTTACATATCCTCAGCAGGCGTTGAGAGGTGAAAGTGGACCGACACAAACTCAAGGAATTTTTGGAGAGCAACCCTCAGGTTGATGGCGAGTCTGTGGTTAAAGTTTTGTAAGGAGAGGAGGAAATACAGCTCCACTTCCACTGTGGAAGTGGAGAATTGATAAGGGCGAGATGGCCCGTCACTTTTATTCTTTGTCCTTGGATTCGCTGAGGACTGTACTGGTTACCAAACCTACACATCCAACAATTAATGCGAGCCCAACGGAAGACCCAATAACGGCTCCCAACCCGTCACGCCAGTTCCCGTCATGGCGGTGATGCCGAGTCTTTTCTAAACTCGTTTCTTGTTGAATTTGGTCATTCTCTGTCATCCATGAAAAGAGGGCGGCCTCTCAGCCGCCCTCAAATCTTGTTGTCTGATCAGTGATCAGAATTTCATGGTGATACCGAGATCGGCCACCGCGTTGCTGTCCACCGAGCCAGCACCCGCTTTCAGGGTCGCGCCGCCACCCAGATCGTGGGAGAAGCCGACACCAAAGGCGTCAACGGTGGTGGAGGATTTGACCCATTTGACATCTTTATATTCATCAGTGTTAGTATCTAACACACCAGTTGTCGCATTCCGATTGCTGGTGGCGGTCAGATCAGCACTTTCTGATTTGTGCTGCGCCGCAACCAGTGTGAGCGAAGTGGCATCTGTCATTTGATAGGTGACGTCAACGCCCATCGCTTGGTTCTTCAGATCAGGTTTATTTGAACCCTCTCTGACCATACCGGAGTTAACCTCGCCGTACCGCAGCCTTTTGGAGTAGTTACCCTTGTCTCCGGCCTTGATGAACTCATTGTCAGCTTCATCTGAATCGCTGTCAGTTGAGTAAAGCGCATTCATGGAAATCTGGCCTTGCGTAAAGCCCATGCCAACCGAGACTACACCGTTGCTATCAAAGCCAGCCCCGACTTTCACCGGCTCGACATTGAAGTTAAATCCGGCTGCCCATTCGGCATCACCTTTGTTATCGCCATAGGTGAAGGCCACTTTGGCAATTCCGAAATCACCATCATAGCGGACATCCCGCGCCGTCTTGGCCCAAACCTTTTCGGCAATATCGTCAATGCCAATGCCATCAAAGCCGACATCAGCCAAACCACCCGCAACCTGATCACCGCGATCAAGATCAGAGCCAATCGTCAGTTTGTGCATATCCATCGAGATATACACTTCGCCGTGATTATCGGCTTTGTTTTTCCCGTCTTCAATAGCGGCAAGAGCACTCGCATTTTGCCACTCTACTGTACCAGCAGCCTCGCCATCATCACCGTTTGCACGCTCGAAGTCTTCTTTCGATACGATGGCAAAGTCATCAACTAAGGTATCTGCATCGTCGCCGTCTGTACCGATTACAATGTCTCCCACTTTAGCATTAGCAAGTGCTGTCTTGAGTTTTCCACGTAAAGTGGCATCAAATACAAGAGCGTCGGTTGTTTTACTGTCAATATCAGCCTGCCCTCGTATTACTGGGCTTGTTAAGCTTGCTTGATTAGCGGCGTCCCCATTGCCAGCCGCATAAGCAAGATGTTCGGCTGTTAGAACAATGCCGGGAACTGTATTTCCGATAATCGCTGGCCTTGCGGTTGAAACAGTTGTGCCAGCGACAGACTCCGTATTATCCAGCGTCATGCTTCCACCGAACCCGATGCCACCGTCCGTTGTGCCGGAGGCCGCGAAGGTCACTTTGAACTCGTGGTGGAATTGCAGTTCATTGGGCGCGTTGGCCCCGCCATCGTTTTCCTTGAATTTCACCCCGAAGTTGGCTTCTCCGCTGATGGAGACGCCGCCGCCGTCCATGGCGAAGAGCGGCGTGCTGGCCAGGAGGGCCGCCGCTGTGAGTAGAGATAATCTCTTCATGTTCGATTTTCCTATTTCTGTCATGGGTGGCTCGGCCAAGAAATATGATCGTTAATTGACAATGTGTTCATAGGACATCGGCCGAGCCTGACAGCCGCGCTAGGGAACCGGGGTTCCAAGTGACAGACCCCTAGGGGGGGGGGGGGTGCCAAATAATTCAGCACAGTGATGCCAAAATGCATCATCAAGATGTGCGCACGGACCGCGCATTTTGTGCAGGGTCATCGTCTCTGGGATGTGAGTGTCCGGACGCTGGCCCAATCATACGAGGAGGGACGTGCCATGCCCATGATGGATGAGGGAGCCGCGCGCGCACTTTCCACTGTCTCCTCAAGGAAGGGGTCGCCGTGTAAAGTCTGCGGTGAAGGCTTGGGTTTCTCCCAGGCGGGATTCGACCCCGTCGGACACCCGTCGCGAGAACCGGGATCCCACCCGGGCGGAACCCGATCAAACATGCAAAAGGATCCGTCGGCATGGAGAGCCCGGCACCCCTCTGGCAAAAGGGGAGAGACCCGGCGTCCTGTCTTCCGGCGGCGATGGGGCGTATCACTGGTGTGATTGGTGTTGTGGTGATTGACGATAGTCACAACGAGTGTCGGTTTGACAACAGGGACCGAAAGCTGGACGTCGTCCAACAGGGGTGGCCCAAGATCACCAGGCCCTTCACGACTTTCGGGATCGCCTTGGTAACAAATCCCAGACGCCAACGACAGGTTTGACCAGGACATCCTCCGACTTACCGAAAGACAGGTTCAATGTGACAGTCGCTTTGAGACCCACTGAAGCGCTGGCATCACGAAACTGCTCGCACGGATGATTTTATAGAATTCCCGAAATTGAACGGACCCATGACCGGTTGGATCAACCGGGTGCCGCCGGTATCATGATGGGTTAGATTCTGCGGAAAATCGCTGACGCCAGCCAGCCCGTGACTGCCGCGATCAGGACGGCGAGCACACCATAGGTGAGCGGCTGCTCATGCGCCAGATTATAGATCCACCGTTCCAATCCGATTTTATGGACACGGATCGTCTTTTCCTGCTTGTCAATGACAACGCCATCGCGCGTGATATAGGTAGTTGCTGTATATGCGCCTTTGACCAGGTTGGCGGGCAGGGTGACTTGTGTGCCGAACAGGGTCTGTGACTGGATGGCAACCGTTCCCGGAGTCTCGACATAGAGTCCATCGCGTTGACGAATTCTGACCAGGGCCTCAGAAAATGTCTGCGCATCCGCGATATCGGTTGATGTGTCAGATGACGTGATCATCTCTTCAATGCGGATTTCATGTTTCAAATCCTCGTCATCATTCAGAATCTGTGTGAGCGGTGCCGACGACGCAACGGCGTAGAATGTCGGTGCCGCCTTGATTTCAACCATATCGGTATTCACCCAGATTCCGGCGCGCCGGGCTTTGCGGCGTACGGTGACAGGTTCATGCGGGCCGGCAATGGTGATGACGACGCCGAGCCGCTCATCGGGTGGCGGCTGTTCCCGTTTGATTGCGCCATACACGAAAATTTCCGAACCATCGAAATTCGCCGTGATCGCAATTCGATACTGGCTGAGCGCGGAGACAACCTCTTCCTTGGCGGCGACCATCGGTGTCAGCAGGGACAGGACCAGGACTGCCAAAACAGTGCGTGGACTGCGCATCAATGGCCCCGGTCGATCGCGTAGAGTTCAACCGGCTGCAGAAGCAGTTCCAGGGCCAGCTTGACGCAGACACCGATCACAAGAATGGCAAGAAAGACCCGCAAATGCTCTGCCGGCAGTTTGACCCCGATGCGGGTTCCAATTTGGGCGCCAACCACGGCACCGATGAACAGAAAGAAGGCCAGGGCAATATCAACCGTCTGGTTGGCAGTCGCATGGAGCAAAGTCGTAAATGCCGTGACAAAGACGATCTGAAAAAGGGATGTCCCGATGACCACTTTTGTCGGCATGCCAAGAATGTAGATCATTGCCGGGACCATGATGAAGCCGCCGCCCACCCCCATGATGGCGGCCAGGATACCGACCACAGCACCAACCATGAGCGGCGGAATGGCACTGATATACAGCCCCGAGGCGCGAAATTTCATTTTGAAGGGAAGGCCGTGTACCCAGTTATGGTGATGAAGCTTGCGTCGGACCGGCGTCTTTTGATGGGTACGCCTGATCGATCGGGCCGACTCGAAAAGCATCAGCGTTCCGATGACGCCCAGCAGTGCAACATAGCAGATGCGAATCAATGTATCGACCTGACCGGCCTCCTTGAGAGCGATAAAAATCTGGATCCCGAGAGCCGCGCCGAAAATGCCACCAATCACCAGAATGATACCCATCTGTATGTCGATTGTTTTTTTGCGCAGATGGGCCAGAGCACCGGAAACAGACGCGGCAACGATCTGGTTGGCTTCGGTGGCCACGGCCACCGGCGGTGGAATGCCGATAAAGAAGAGCAACGGTGTCATGAGAAAACCCCCGCCGACACCAAACATGCCAGACAGAATGCCGACCAGGCCACCCAGTCCAAGCAGCAGGAAAGCATTGACGGAAACTTCAGCAATGGGCAGGTAAATCTGCATAGAGGCAGGAACCCAGCTAGGCGGAAAGGGTTGATTGATAATAGAAAATATTGCGACAATTGCGCAAGCGGGAATCTCCTGATGTGGTGGGCATGGGTTGCGTGAAAGCGGTAACATCTGCCCCGATACGAACTTTGCTCAACATCTGTTGCCTCTCTTTGCGTAATGCCATGACCACGATCCGCTAATCAGCAAATTCATCGGCAAAATTCTGCCGCAGAATATTTTTTTGAACCTTGCCCATGGCGTTGCGCGGAAGATGATCACAAAATGTAATTTTTCGCGGGCGTTTGAAGGGGGCCAATGTTGCGCTGGCCAACTCCATGATTTGCATCGCATCACGCGGGCAGGAATCCTCCGGAATGATGACCGCGACTGCGGCTTCACCAAGATCAGGATGTGGAATCCCAATCACCGCACTCTCCTTGACGCCTGGTTGTGCATTGAGGTGCGTTTCAATCTCCTTGGGATAGATATTTTCACCGCCCGAGATAATCAGATCCTGGATCCTGCCCACGATATGGACATAGCCGTCACTATCGACTCGCCCCAGATCACCGGTCCTGAAAAATCCATTGTCGCGGCGGACCGCAGCTGATTGCGCGGCCCGTTGCCAGTATCCCTGAAAGACATGCGGTCCACGGACCTCAATCTGTCCGATGTCTCCCCGCGACAATTCCGCCCCATTTTCGGGATCAGCGATCAACAACTCGACATTTGGCAACGGGAATCCAACGGTTCCCGGCCGTCGCTCCCCCTCATACGGATTTGAGCAATTCATGCCGGTCTCGGTCAGTCCGTAGCGCTCGAGTATTTTATGACCTGTACGCGCCTGGAACTGCGCATGGGTTTCTGGAAGCAGGGGTGCCGAACCGGAAATGAACAATCGCATGTGAGACGCACGTTCCCGGGTGAATCGCGCGTCATCAAGCAAGCGTGTGTAAAAGGTCGGCACACCCATCATCGTCGTGGCATCCGGAAGTCGGGCGATGACCGTGTCAAGATCAAATTTGGGAAGCAGGATGACGCAACCCCCCGCCACAAGCATCACATTGATTGCGACGAAAAGCCCATGCGTATGATAGATCGGCAATGCATGCAGGAGACAATCTTGAGCGGTAAATCGCCATTCTCGTGTCAATATCTCGGCATTGGACAGCAGATTGCGCTGTGTCAGCATGGCACCTTTCGGCTGACCGGTGGTCCCCGAAGTATAGAGAATCGCGGCCACATCATCGTCATTGTGATCATATGTCGGAAACTCTGACCTGACCGTCGCGGCTTTGTCCATCAAGCTGCCGGAGCCGTCAGAATTCAGGGTTTCAACCTGGACTGAGAATTGATCGGCGATCGACCTGAGCGCCGGTGCTCGTGCGGCGGTGCAAATGACAAGCGCGGCACCACTATCGGCGATAAAATAGGACGTCTCGTCATCCGTAAATGCATGATTCAACGGGACAAAGATCAACCCGACCTGAGCGCACGCTGCATAGACGGCGATGGCTTCCGCAGATTTTTCGGCCTGAAACACAACGCGATCGCCAGGGTTCATACCGATCCGTGTCAAGATATGGGAAATTTGCCAGACGGTGACAAGAAAATTTTGGTACGACACCGTCTGACCGTCGGCCAGGTGAAAAAGAGGCTGCGGGTTGTTGGCATGTGCAGCGAACAGGCGGTCGTAGAGCGGATTGGTCATGGCATGATTACGCGCAGTCAATGTTAAATGGGAAGGAGACCAGAAGATCTCCGGTCACAACGGTCATGCCAATCGTCATGTCATGTGGCCCGCACGTTGCAACGCCATGTTCAGAGCCGGCAACTTTTCGCTGTGCTTCCATGCGATTGTGCCGACGCTCAGCCCGTGGGTCGCAGAAAAGAATGGCATGCGTCATCATTCGATCAATGCGGCTATTTCAATGGAATCGCCGATGTGTCCTTTTGTTTTTGATAAACTTCGGACAACCCGTCATAGAGGTGATCCAGTCGCGCCGATTGTTCCACAAGTGGCGTGCGCTGTGCTTCTGCAAGTTGCGCGATTTCATCGCGAATACTGAAACTGGTCCAGAAATCGTTCCGCCGGCGGTAACCTCCGTCATGAATGCCGAAGACTTCATCAAGAATCTTGAGGTCATAGGGGATGGCAAATTGATCCCGACTGCTCTGATAGCTGAAGAAATAGAAGAAATTGTCAAAGCCAGCCCAGGTAATGGCCGAAAGACAGAGAGAGCAGGGCTCATGCGTCGACAGGAAAATCAACTCATTGGCATCCGGCCGGTTGGGTAACTCATAGAATTTTTTCAGACAATGCATTTCTCCATGCCAAAGCGGGTTTGCCGTTTCATTGTTGGTTTCTGCCAACAGCAGGGACAAATCTGATTTTCGCAGAAGGGCAGCGCCGAACACCTTGTTGCCCGCCGCAACGCCGCTCCGGGTCAAGGGGACAATGTGATGCTCGATCGTGTCCAGCAGACGGTTCAGGAAACCGATCTTGTCGTGCGGCCATTCAAATCGCTGATTTGTCTTCATGCCGCTCCCGATGCTTTTCCGCATCAATCCGAATACCGCGACAGCAGGTCCGCGACAACGCCGACGGCAATGGCATGCGGATTTTTGCCAAGACGCGGATTGCCGATCGGACAGGAGATCTGATCAACGGCATCAGGCGTATATCCTGAGGCAATGAGCCGTCGGCGAAAACGCGCCCATTTCGTCGCTGAACCGATGAGTCCGGCCCAGCTGAATTTCCGCGATAGAATCCGGTTGCAGATTTCCAGATCCATGGCGTGGGAGTATGTCAGAACGAGATGATCGCACGCATCCGGCGCATGCATGACGGACTGTGCCGGATCGGGTGTTGGCAGGATATCCACATTCTCAGCGCTGATTTCGGGAAACCGCTCCGCACCCACATCAATCCAGACAATCGCAAACCGGGTGAGCGGTGCCAGAATATCAACAATTGCTCTGCCGACATGACCAGCTCCGTAAATCCAAACGGCCTGTTGTGGCACCGCCAGCTTCTCTGCGATCCACCCTTGCGCCAGTTCGGCCTCGTATTGTGAGGCGCTGAGTTTGTCCCTGGCGGGATTTCCCTCGCGCGCATGGGCACGGATCGGCCGCAGACAGTAATCATCCTGCGTGTGTTTCTGCAGAGTGTCCAGCGACTTGCAGTCGAAGAGTTCGGTCAGCAATGTGACCGATCCGCCGCAACATTGACCGAGATTCGGACCCAGTGGGATGCGTTCCAAATGTGGTGTCGGATCGCCGTGGGCGATCTGAATTCGGGCCTTCTCCGTGGCATGAAATTCGAGAGCACCGCCACCTATCGTTCCCGACTGACCGTCTTTCCAGACAGCCATTGCAGTTCCCTGCTTGCGCGGGACCGACCCTGAAGCCTTCGCAACAAGAACTCTTGCCACGTGTCCATGTCTGCGGACCAGTTGCCGCAACTCAGGCAAATTCAGTCCCAAACTTTTCCGTTCCGCTGGTGGTTGATTGCCGCGAGCATCGTCTCAGGTGTCGCCGGGGCATCAAGTGATGGGTAGATTGAACCGTCACCGCACGCAGCAACAGCATCGGACAATGCCATGAGGACTGAAATTCCCAGCATCAATGGGGGTTCTCCAACGGCTTTTGAACGATAAACAACATCTTCCCTGTTCGCCCCCTTATCCCACAGTTTGACATTGAATATCGGCGGGCGATCGGAACAGGCCGGGATCTTGTAGGTCGAGGGTGCGTGCGTCAGCAATCTGCCTTTCTGATCCCAGACCAGCTCTTCGGTCGTGAGCCACCCGGCCCCCTGGACATAACCACCCTCAATCTGCCCAATATCGACTGCCGGATTGAGTGACTGGCCCGTATCATGGAGAATATCAGCGCGCAGAATCCGGTATTCGCCGGTGAGCGTATCGACCGCGACCTCCGTTGCCGCTGCACCATAGGCAAAATAGAAAAATGGACGTCCCTTTCCGGCGATGCGGTCCCAATTGATTTCCGGTGTGGCATAATAGCCGGTCGCCGACAGCGATATGCGATTCAGATAGGCATCCTGCACGGTTTCCTGGAAACTGTATGACATGTTTCCGGTAAAGAACCGTCCTTCTGTGAAACGGACATGCTCAGGATCCACCTGGTCACGCGTCGCAACGAAGGTACAGAGGCGCTGGATGATCTCATAACAGGCATTCTGGACGGCCATGCCGTTGAGATCAGTTCCTGATGAGGCGGCAGTCGGCGCCGTATTCGGCACCTTGCCCGTGTCAGTCGCGGTGATTCGAACTGCGCTGAGTTCCTGACCAAAAGCTTCAGCAGCAATCTGGGCAACCTTCACAAAGAGTCCCTGGCCCATTTCGGTGCCGCCATGATTGATCCGAATGGAACCATCCTGATAGATATGAACGAGGGCGCCAGCCTGGTTCAAATGCGTCAGTGTAAAGGAAATTCCAAACTTGACAGGCGTGAGTGCCAGACCACGCTTGATCACCGAATGGATATCGTTCCACTGGTTCTTTTGCCGCATGCGATTGGTGTAGTCGCATGATTCGATGAGTTCATCGGTAATCTGGTCGGCGACGAAGTCCTTGACTTCCATTCCGTAGAAGGTCTTCGCATACGGGGTTTTGCCGGCTGGAGGGTAATAATTGATCTGGCGAATTTCGACCGGATCCTTGCGCAAGGCAAATGCGACATGATCCATCACACGTTCCATCCCGAGCATACCTTGCGGTCCTCCGAATCCGCGGAAAGCAGTTGCTGACTGGGTGTTTGTCCGCAGCCGTTCTGATCTCACCCGAATCGCCGGGATATCATAGCAATTGTCGGCATGAAGCATCGCCCGGTCGGCTACCGGCAGCGAAAGATCACGAGACCAACCACAGCGTATCAACTGGTCAAACTCAACTGCCTGGATACGCCCGAGATCGTCAAATCCGGCGCGATACCTGATGATGGCATCGTGACGTTTGCCGGTGATTGTCATGTCATCGTCACGATCAAGCCGCATCTTGCAGGGACGACCGATAATGGCTGCGGCCGCTGCACAAGCACAGGCAATGGCGTTCGCCTGGCTTTCCTTTCCGCCAAACCCGCCGCCCATTCGGCGGACTTCCACGCGCACGTCATGCATCGGTCGCCCGATCGTGTCTGCCACTTTATGCTGGACTTCGGTCGGATGCTGTGTCGATGAATAGACCAGCATTTCGCCGCCTTCCTGGGGAATGGCGAGGGCGGCCTGGCCTTCAAGATAAAAATGTTCCTGACCGCCGATACTGATCTCACCGGCGATGGCATGCGGGGCATCTGCAATGGCCGGATTCACATCGCCCTTGCGATATTCCAGTGGGTCTTCATAACACGCGCCTGCCGCCATGGCGTCATCGATGGTCAGGATCGGGTCCTGTTCGGCAATTGTGACTTCGCCCTGCGCGGCCGCCCGCCGCGCCGCCATGTGACTTGCCGCGACGACCAGGAATACCGGTTGACCAACAAAATGCACGTTTTGCTCCGCGAGTAGCGGCTCATCCAATGCCGCCGGAGAGACATCGTTTGCCGCCGGAAGATCAGTGGCGGTCAACACGTCATGAACATCCGGAGCGCTCCGCACCGGCGCCAGGTTGAGTGATTCGATGCGACCAGAAGCGACACGGGAGAGGCCAAATGCCAAATGCAGCACATTTTTCGGAGTCGGAATGTCATCGACATAGGTCGCCTGCCCGGTGACATGGCGCATGGCCGCATCATGCGGGAGGGGTCGATGAACAGCAATTGTCTCAGACATGGGTCACCTGGGCGATCTCTGCGGGCTGGCGATCTTGGAGAAAATATTTGAGGAGCATGTTGCGCGCGACAGTCATGCGGTAATTGGCTGAGGCACGGGCATCACTCAAAGGGGTAAAATCATCCGGGAATGCTTCCATTGCACACTGCACGGTTGATTCTGTCCAGTCCTGACCGCATAGCGCGGCTTCGGCATGCAAGGCCCGTTTCGGTGTTGCCGCCATGCCACCGAATGCAATACGTGCCGCGGTGACTTTGCCGTCAACGACGGTGATATTGAAACAGCCGCAGACTGCGGAAATATCCTGGTCGAAACGTTTCGACAGTTTGTAGCAGCGAAGGCGGTCCGCCTGCCGTTGAAACCTGACGGATTCAACGAATTCTCCGGGGTGTCGATCCTGCTTGCCGTAATCAAGGAAAAAGTCTTCAAGAGGAATAGACCGCCTCTTCGGCCCGCGGCGCAACGTCAGTTGTGCTCCAAGCGCAATCAGGGCTGGAGCCGCATCGCCAATGGGCGATCCATTGGCGAGGTTCCCACCGATGGTTGCCGAATGACGAACCTGCACGGAACCAAATCGGCGCAACAGTTCTGCAAAAGACGGATAAAGGTCCTGCATGGCGTCATGGAGGGAAGAAATCGTGACCGTGGCCCCGATTTCAATTTTTTCTACCCCGATATCAATTCTCGCCAGATCGGCGATATCGCCGATGAAGCACATGTGGTGCGGCGTACGAAACTGCTTGGTGACCCACAATCCGACATCGGTTGCACCGCCAACGATGAGTGATGTTGGATTCTCGGCATACCAGTCGGCAAACGTGTCGAGATCCTGGTGCACCACGAGGCGATCAGTCGCTTCACCATACGGAATCGTACCCGCTTCCGCTGTCTCTTGGCCCAGCCAGTCCGGGATCGGTCGGGTGGCCGCATCTTCAGCTGCCCGCACGATTGGCGCATAGCCGGTGCAACGGCAAAGATTGCCGGCGAGGACATCGTCGTGATTGCGATCACCATTGGTGTGTGCGGCAACCAGCGACATGACGAAACCCGGGGTGCAAAAGCCGCATTGACTCCCATGATGCCTGACCATGGCATCCTGAACCGGATGTGGGGACCCGTCCGGGGCCAACAACCCTTCCACCGTACGAACTGTTTTTCCGACCATTTGAGGCAGGAACAATATACAGGAATTGACGGCACGATAGCGTTGCTGCCCGGCAAAGTGATCACAAATCAGGACCGTACAGGCACCGCAGTCGCCCTCGTTACAGCCTTCCTTGGTTCCGGTCAGGCCAAGATCTTCGCGCAGAAACTCGAGCAGAGTTCGGTACGGCGAAGACAGATCCAGCGAAACACGCTGACTGTTTACTGAAATTTCAACCATCTGTCGGCTCCGCGGGAGTTCGTAGGGAGGATGTCATACCCGCCTCTCAGTTGTACTTGTCAACTCATTATACAGAAGAATGACAGAAAATAGCAGATGCCAGATCGTGTCCAGCAATTCCCGTTCATTCCGGGTGCAGTCCGTTTGGCGGAGCCATGTTGCAGGGGGCTTTGTTCAGGCACAGCCAATCCAGGCGGCAGAATTGCCGCGGGGTGATGGGGTAGCGATGTGTGGGATGAACTTTGAAGATGGCGTGGAGGCAGGTGGCTACGCAGACGGGAGTACCGCAAAGTGTGGGGCATCCGACATAGAGACTCTTCGTGCCATCATAGATAAAACGTAACTATTCAGCACCACAATTCGTTCCCAACGCTCATAAAAAACCAAATGCTGTGGTTTCCGAGACAAAATCTGTCACCGGCGACTGTCAGGTCCAATAAATTGAATACGAAGCCCGTACACAACCACCAAATGTCCACAAAAACCCCACATCAGAACAACAGATTGTAGCTGAATAGTTACGATAAAACACAATTGCCCCACAGTTTGTGGTACTCTCGAAAAACGCATCATCTGATGCAGGGTTTACTTAAAATTGAACATGTGTAAATTCACTGCCATGCAGCCTTTGGACAGTCATATAAAATACCATTTGACACAGTGTCTTACTGACATTGGTCAAAAGCTTGGCACCGATATGGTCACCATTATCAGCCCGATTGTTCCAGGGCTGGAACATCGGTTGCGTCAGGCCATTGAAACACTTCCGGAACACAAGCGGGCTGTGACCATTATCCTTGATACCCCCGGGGGAGTGGTCGAGGTTGTGGAGCGAATGGTCGCTGTGATTCGCTTCATATATCGGGAAGTGATTGTCATTGTCCCGGACCGGGCCATGTCGGCTGGCACAATTCTGGCCTTAAGTGCAGACAAGATTATGATGGATCATTTTTCTTGCTTGGGCCCAATTGACCCCCAAATCGAAAGAGAGGGGCAGCTGGTCCCGGCATTGTCCTACCTGAATCAATATGAGCGGCTCAATGACAAAGCAAAAAACGGCGATTTGTCGACAGCTGAATATGCACTGTTGGTCAAGTTGGACTTGGGCGAATTGCACCAATTTGAACAGGCTAGTGTTTTGCCTCATACAGATAGTTCCATATCCTGCAACCGTCGGTGGCCCCGCTTCCAGGATGCGACGAGATCCTCGGGGTCCCGGCGCCAGCGGAACGGGTGGGCCTCATGGGCATTGTGGTGGGCGATGTAGTCTTCTACCGCTGTGATGCACGCGTCAAGGGAATTGAAGATGGCATGCTTGAGTCTCTGTCGGGCCAGTTTCGAGAAGAAGCCCTCGACGGCGTTCATCCACGAGGCCGATGTCGGTGTGAAGTGGAAGGTCCAGTGCGGGTGGTCGGCAAGCCAGGCATGCACGTGCGCCGACTTGTGGGCGGACAGGTTGTCAAGGATGACATGGACCGCCATCGTGGGGTCGAGGTCCGCCGCCACATGATCGAGGAACGCACAGAAATCCTCGGAGCGGTGGCGCTCGGTCATCTTTCCGACCACCTTGCCAGTGGCGACATCGAGGGCCGCCAGCAACGTGGTGGTGCCGTTCCGTTTGTAATCATGCGTGCGGGTTGTCGGGTGACCCGGGGCGGGCGGCAGGGGTGTCTGGGTGCGGCCGAGGGCCTGGATCTGGGTCTTTTCATCCACCGAGAGGACCACGGCGTGATCCGGTGGGTTCATGTACAGTCCGATGACATCGTGGGCCTTGATGCCGAACCGGGGATCGTTCGAGACCTTGAAGGTCTTGACCTGATGGGGCCGCAGGCCATGGCGCTGCAGGATCCGGTGCACGGTGGTGGCCGTCAGGCCCCCGACCGCTGTGGCCAGGGCCTTGAGGGTCCAGTGGCTGCGGTTGGGCGGGGGTGGCGACATCGCCAGATCGATGACGGCCTGGATCCGGTCGGCGGGAATGGGTGTCTTGCCCGGCGGCCGGGTGGCATCGCGCAGGAGACCGTCGACACCCTCGGAAAGGAAACGGTCCCACCAGCGCCAGACGGTGGGTTTCGAGAGGCCTGTCTGCCGCATGGTCTCGACGAGGCCACAGCCGTCCCCGAGGGCGAGGATGATGCGGGCCCGCCAGACATGCTTCTGAGGGCTCTGGGGGTGGCTGACGATGTGCTCGAGGCGTGTGCGATCGGTGTCTGGCAGCCGGATCTCCGGCCGTGTCGATGTCCTGCCCATGGGTCTGTCTCCTGCCTTGGTGTTGGCCGCGGGCTCGCGGCGGCAGGATGATACCATGATGTGGGGCAGGAATAGAATCCTTTGTTTGTTATTATACACTAGAGAGCTGTCAATTGATCTTCTCAAGAAATGGCTCACACAATACAAATTCAAGAACTGGACGAGGACAGAAACAGACAAGAAGGAAGTGACAGAGGGCATGAAGGAAGCGCGGGCGCGCGAGATCGCGAAACTGCTCAATGATCCGGAAAAATGGCGCTCCCACGGCCGGGGGATTGATGCGGCCACACTGCGCGATACGGTTGGCTTGAAGATCGACAACCTCGAAGAAGATGTTGAGCTGTATCAGGCAATCCGGGGATATTTTGAATTGCTGCGCGACTATGCCTACAAGAACAGTTCAATATCCTTCGTTCACACAAGGGAGTATTTCTGAAATGCGGAACAAGGGCAAAATTGTTGAGGCAAAGAAGAAGATTCTGAAACAGAACCACAAAATTGATTCAAGCGTCGTCAATGCTCATGAGGCTCTGGAGAACCGCTTCAAAGGCGCGGGTGTGAAGGTCAAGTCAGAGTACAAGCTTGAGCCCCCGTTGGGTCGTGGGAAGAGGCAGCTGCTTAGCGACAACTTTTGACCCGGAGAAGCCTCTCGGGTTCATCCCAAGACCCTCACAGCACACGATGGGCCCTCACGACAAGTTCGAGCAATGGTATCCCGGTCTGGTAACCCACGCGGAAACCCGAATGGCTGCCTGAATTGCCCCACACTTTGCGGTACTCTCAGAAAGTAAGGGTTAACAGACATTATGTCTCCCCGGATCACCGACCTTGGATCATATCCAATGAGATTTACCACTCAATCCGATAAAAGGACCAACGCTGCCCGGGGACAGGCCTACCCCCTGGGCTGCCTTGGCAACGGCGGCCGCAGGCCTCACGCAATTGGATTTCCAGTGCGTTGGCGTCTTCATATGTCAGATCACTTTTGATGGTTGTGTATGTCGCACGCGATGGGACAATCCCATCCTGCTTCAGCCTTCGAACCCGTGCGGCCACATCAGTTGCCATACCAATTCGACACCCCATGCTCATGCTCTTTCATATTTTCCTGTTGGCAAAAGAAGACGGTCCCCAAGCCACCCAGTGACTGACTTGGTCAGTCGACATCCCCGATCTATCGCCAACAATAGTCACCCTCATGTGCCAGCAATTCCCGTTCATTCCGGGTGCAGTCCGTTTGGCGGAGCCATGTGGCGGATCGTTTGGGTCAGGCATAGCGAATCCGGGTGGCGGAATCGTCGCGGTTTTTTTGGCAACTGCCATCGTAAACTGTTCACGCCAAGAGTGAACTCGTTTACCAGAGAGGTATGCAGGATTTGCCGAGATTCGTTCATCTGCGGGTGCGCAGCGAATATTCGCTCCTCGAGGGCGCAGTGCGGCTTGCTGATCTGCCGGATCTCTGCGTCAGGCATGAGATGCCAGCGGTTGCGGTCACCGATAACAGCAATCTTTTTGGCGCACTTGAATTTGCGACAGGGGCCACCAGAAAAGGGATCCAGCCGATCCACGGCTGCCACTTTGTGCTGCGATTCTCTGACGAAGAGATAGAGACGGGTCCCGCCGCCATTCTGTTATTGGCCAAGGATGAGGCCGGATATCGCAGTCTGCTGAAGCTGAATTCCCGTCTGTATCTCGGTTCACACGCGGCATCAGACGGTTTGTCACTTGACGATCTGCGGGACCATTCGGCAGGTTTAATCTGTCTGACGGGCGGTGTCGATGGCCCGGTTGGTCAGCCCGCCGCCGCGGGCCGCCCTGCCGAATCAGAAGCAGCCTTGCGGGCGCTCGCAGACATCTTCCCTGGCCACATTTACGTCGAGATTCAACGCCATAAGGCTGAAGGATCTGATCTGTGGAATCGTGAAAGACGCGCCGAGACGGTGATGTTGGAATTGGCCTACCAGTTCGGACTTCCGCTGGTTGCAACCAATGATGTTCACTTTCCGGATCAAGAGATGTTTGCGGCACATGATGCGTTGATCTGTATCAATCAGGCGGCGCATGTTGAACAGGTCCGGGGCCGCCGCCAGTTGACGGAGGAACATTACTTCAAGTCACAGCAGGCAATGGCCGAACTGTTTGCCGATCTGCCGGAGGCCCTCACCAATAGTGTGGAAATCGCACGGCGTTGCACATACTGGGCGAAGCCACGCGCGGTGATGATGCCAAAATTCACCGACAGCGAAACCGCCGAACTGGAGCTTCAGGCGCGGGACGGACTCAACCGTCGGCTGGAAGTGATTGCACCCGCCGCACCGGCCGAGGTCTATCGTGAACGACTCGAATATGAACTCGGTGTTATCATCAGGATGGGCTTTGCCGGCTATTTCCTGATCGTTGCAGATTTCATCAAGTGGGCCAAGACAAACAGGATACCTGTTGGTGCAGGGCGTGGCTCCGGCGCCGGGTCACTGGTCGCCTATTCCCTTACGATTACCGATATTGATCCCCTGCGATTTGATCTGCTGTTTGAGCGATTTCTGAATCCTGAACGGGTGTCAATGCCCGACTTCGACGTCGATTTCTGCCAGGAACGACGGGAGGAGGTGATCCGCTATGTTCAGGAGAGATACGGTGCTGATCGGGTCGCACAAATCATCACTTTTGGCGCGCTGCTGTCCCGTCTCGCCGTGCGTGATGTCGGGCGGGTGCTGCGCGTTCCCTATCGCAAGGTCGATGAAATGGCCAAGATGCTCCCGCGTGATGGCATGCAGAATGTCCCGATCAGGGAAGCCCTGCAACGCGAGCCACGACTCCGGGAGATGTGCGAATCAGATCCCGTGATCCGGCGCCTGTTTGACACGGCACAGTTGCTGGAGGGGCTTTTCCGCAATGCTTCGACGCATGCCGCCGGCATCGTCATCGGTGACCGGCCTCTCGATGAGATTGTGCCGCTCTATCGTGATCCAAGATCCAGCATTCCAGCAACGCAATTCTCGATGAAGTGGGTTGAAAAAGCGGGTTTGGTCAAGTTTGATTTCCTCGGGCTGAAGACACTGACTGCCATCCGGAAAACAATCGATCTTCTGGCCGCTGGGGGGACACATATCGATATCAACAATGTGTCACTGGAGGATCAGAAGACCTATCGGATGTGCGCTGCCGCTGAAACTGTCGCGGTGTTCCAACTGGAGAGCGCCGGCATGAAGGACACGCTACGCCGCCTGAAACCGACCTGTATCGAGGATATCGTGGCACTCGTCGCACTTTATCGACCGGGTCCGATGGACAATATCCCGACCTATTGTGATGTCAAGAACGGCGTCATCAAACGCAAGAAACAGCATGAGACGATTGATCATATCGTCGCCGAGACCCATGGTATCATGGTTTACCAGGAACAGGTCATGCAGATCGCGCAATCGATGGCCGGCTACTCGCTTGGACAGGCTGACTTGCTGCGTCGGGCGATCGGCAAGAAGGTTCAGTCAGAAATGGACGCGGCCAAGCCCAAATTTCTTGAGGGGGCCAGCAACAACAAGGTTGATCAAAAGACAGCGAATGAAACCTGGGAACTGATGGCCCGCTTTGCCGAATACGGGTTTCCCAAAGCCCATGCCGCCGCCTACGGGTTGGTGAGCTACCAGACAGCCTGGCTCAAGGCCAATCATCCTATGGAGTTCATGGCGTCAGTGATGAATTGTGACATTAGTGACCCGGAAAAGCTTAAATCCTTTGCCGGAGAACTCCGGCGTCTCAAGATCAGTTTACGACCGCCATGCATCAATGAGTCGGAAGCTGAATTCTCGGTCCGCAACGGCGAAGTGATTTATGGTCTCTGTGCTGTGCGCAATGCCGGTTCAGAGGCGATGCGACAGTTGGTTGAGACGCGCAAGGCTTCCCAATTCAAGGATCTGTTCGACTTTGCCGGGCGGGTCGAGCTCAAACGGATCGGCAGACGACAATTGGAAAGTCTGGTTCTGGCAGGGGTATTCGACTCGCTGGAGCCCAATCGTAAACGCGTATTTGACTCGCTCGATTTGCTCGTTGCGCATTCCAACGCATGTTTCGCTGAGCGGCTGGCCAACCAGGACTCGTTGTTTGGAGACGATTTGAATGACACACAGTCGTATTCGTTACCGGTGAGTGACGAATGGAGCACGGCAGAGAAGTCGGAAAAAGAGCTGTTCGCGATTGGTTACTATCTTTCGGGTCATCCGTTGGATGAATTATGGCCAACACTCAGGGAACAGGGAGTTTGCCTCTACTCCGAACTGCAACAGCAGGTGTCCGGGAAACCGAAAAACTTCAAGTTGGCGGGTATGATCATAGAGGTGCAAAGGCGCGTGTCGCAAAAGGGCAAGCCCTACGTTTTTGCTGAACTCTCAGATCCGTCAGGAAATTATGAGATTGTGGTGTTTGACGAGATGATCGGGAAGGTGGATGACGTCTTCAGGGTCGGTCTTTCGGTGAAGACCGTGGTGTCGGCGCGACAGAAGAATGATCGGATCCGGCTGTGGCTCGACTCGGTTCAATCGCTGGATATCTCGGACAACCGGCCCACCGGGGATGAGATCTCCGGGCTGCGTATCCATTTCAGGGGACCAGACACACCACGGCTGGTGCGCAATCTGCTCGACTCGAATTGCCGTGCGAATGGCGGTTCCGGAGAAATTCGCTTCTGTCCTGTCATTTCCGATCTGGACTTCAATTTCGAAATCAGAATCCCCGATCGTTACGCACTGAATCCAAAAATCAAACAGGCTATCGCGAGCATCGAGGGCGTGGACCACGTCGAGGATCAGTCAGGATGATTCATCCACATTCCACCAGCTCTCGGCATGGAATGTCTGTGACCAAAAGAGAGAGGATCACTGCTGTCGAACAGGTGGCCCGACGCTACATATGGCGCCGAAAATGGCATCATCAGGTTTCAGGAAAACCGCATTTGCTTTGACTGCCGCCAGGGTCAATCTTGTCGCAGACATTGCCATTCGATAGGAGAGACGGTGCCACAACGCTGTCAAGGAATTGGTATGGTAGCTTCTCGTCGACCGAAAGCTGAATGCCCGAAGGGGTTCAAGGATTATTTCGGGCAGGATCTCAAGCGTCGTCGCCAGGTCCTGACGAAAATTGCAGAAATTTTTGAATTACACGGCTTTGCAGCACTCGAAACCCCTGCGGTTGAAACTGTCGCCGCGTTGGGAAAATTCCTGCCGGACTCGGACCGCCCGAATGAAGGGGTGTTTGCCTGGGAGGATGATGATCAATGGTTGGCGTTGCGCTATGATCTCACGGCCCCGCTGTCGCGGGTCGCGGCACAGTTCAGAAATGAACTGCCGATGCCATATCGGCGTTACGCCATGGGGCCGGTTTGGCGCAATGAGAAGCCGGGCCCGGGAAGATTCCGCCAATTCTATCAATGTGATGCCGATACGGTTGGCTCAGCCTCACCCGCTGCAGATGCCGAATTGTGTGTGCTCGCAAGCCATGTCCTCACCCGGATCCTCACGCCGGCTGGATTTGCAAGCGCGGCCATTCGTATCCGCATCAATAGTCGCAAGATTCTCGATGGTGCGTTGGAGGCGGCGGGGATTCTTGATCCGGAAAATCGCGCGGCGTCTGCCAGCCAACGACTCGCAGTTTTGCGAGCCATGGATAAGTTGGACCGATTGGGGCGCGAAGCTGTCCGTCAACTTCTCGGAGCAGGCCGCAAAGATGAAAGCGGTGATTTTACGGCAGGCGCAAAACTTTTGCATGATCAATGTGAGATTATTCTCGAAACTCTCGCCGCCGGAGAACAGGAACAGGCTCGGACATTGCGGAATCTCCGCGATATCGTCGGTGCTTCCGAAACGGGTCTGGCGGGTGTCTCAGAACTCGAGCAGATCATGGAACTGGTCGCTATCGATAACGATGCTTCAGCTCATTGTGCCATTGACCCCTCGGTGGTGCGCGGTCTCGGATACTATACGGGACCGGTCATTGAGGCCGAGCTGGGTGGATCAGAAGCGGGGCCGACTCTGGGATCGGTCGCTGGTGGCGGGCGTTATGACGACCTGGTGCACCGATTCACTGGCCAGAAAGTCCCTGCAACCGGATTGTCGATTGGTGTTGATCGCCTTCTCGAGGCCATGAAAGCGCGGCCGACTGCCGATAGAGGATGCGGACCAGTGCTGGTGACGGTGATGGATTCGGCGCGGCTTCCCCGCTATCAGGAGATGGTGACAGAACTCAGACAGGCAGGAATTTGTTCCGAATTGTTTCTTGGCAATGCGAAGAATTTTGGCCGTCAGCTCAAATATGCGGATAAGCGGGAATCACCTTTGGCGGTGATTGAGGGATCGGAGGAACGGGAGGCCGGAATCGTTCAAATCAAGGATCTCGAACAGGGTCGTCGCATTGCTGAGTCGGCAAGTTATGACGAATGGAAGTCTCAACCCGCACAATTTTCCGTGAAGCGGGATCATCTGGCACCGGAAATCAAGCGTTTGCTGGCAGAACGTTAGGTCATGCGCAACACGACGCCATCGGTGGGTCGGGAGGCCACCCGCATCTTTGAGTTTTTTTGCTCACGCGGGGCCAAGCCATTCGATACGGATGTCCTGCAGCCCGCCAAGAGCCTGCTTGATCTTTACGGCGAAGACATCCGTAATCGTGCCTTCGTGACTGAGGGCGCAATGCGCGATGAATTGATGTTGCGGCCTGATTTTACGGTACCGCTCGCCAAGTTTCACATGGAGTCGGCATCAGAATCAGCGGGCTATGCCTATTCCGGTCAGGTGTTTCGGGTTCAGCGACCGGGATCCGGGCGCCCCTGTGAGTTTCCGCAGGTCGGCTTTGAGTTGTTCGGTGGTGATGATCCGGCACAGGCGGATGCCGAGATTTTTAGCGCCTTTTGCGAAATCCTGAAATCCTGTGATCTGAGTATAGCGACTGGCGATCTTCGTTTGCTCAGTACGGCTGTCGAAGGATTGGCGGCGACAGAGGGTCAGAAAGCGGCACTCAAACGTCATCTCTGGCGACCTGACCGGTTTCGCCAACTTCTCGAAAAATTTAGTGGAAAACCGGATAACGGACGACGAAGAGAACAACTTGAAGCGGAAGTTGAGCAGAATTGCCGCACCGCGGGCATCGTGATCGGACAGAGACGTCTGTCAGAAGTAGTGGAGAATGTTCTGTCACAAATTCATGAAAACCGTGCGCCGGCGCTTCCGGTTGAGCAACTGGATTCTCTGGATCAACTGTTGGACGTCAAAGGCGATATGCAGGACTCGCTGCTGCGACTGCGCCAGGTCGCGATGAATTTTCCCGGTATAGACAAGGCCCTTGATGGAATCGAGCAGCGGATGGAGGCGCTCGCCAGACAGGGTGTTATCGCTGATGATTTGTGGTTTGAAGCCAGTTTTGGGCGCACCCGAATGGAATATTATGATGGATTCGTTTTTGGATTTTTTCAAGGCGGTGAAGACCAACCGGTGGCTCTGGGCGGGCGGTTTGACTTTCTGACGGAAGCTCTCGGCAAGGGCAGGACATGTCCGGCGGTCGGTGGTATGATTCGCCCTGACCTCACACTGCAATGCCGTCAGGAGGCCGGGTGACTCTCAATTTCGCTATGCCATCCAAGGGCAGGCTTGCCGACCAATCCACGCAATGGTTGCTCTCACGGGGTGTTCGGATCATCAACCCGGCTGCGGGGCGCGGTTATTCGGGAAAGCTGACCGGGGCCCTTCATGCTGAACTCTTGCTCTTGTCCGCCAGTGAGATTCCCGGCAAGTTGGCAGATGGAGATGTGCATCTGGCGATCACGGGCATGGATCTGGTGCGCGAGTCGGTTCCTCAGTGGCAATCTCGTGTCCGGGAAGTCGCGTTGCTGGGATTCGGAGGCGCCGATCTCGTGATCAGTGTTCCCAAATTCTGGATTGACGCGCAGTCGCTGGATGACCTTGATTCAATTGCGGCACAATTTCGGCGCAATCATGGAAGACGGTTGCGGATTGCGACCAAGTATACCGCGCTGGTTCACGATTTTCTCAGTCGGGCCGGTGTGGCGGACTACCAGTTGGTGTATAGCCGTGGTGCAACCGAGGGCAGTGTTTCAAATAATTTTGCTGATGCCATTGCGGATCTGGTGTCAACCGGGGCGACTCTGGATGCCAATGAACTGAAGCCTCTTCCGGGAGGTGTCGTCCTGCGTTCCCAGGCGGCACTGTTTCAATCACGAGACGCGACAGTTCCGGTTCAGTGCAAAGCTGAGCTCAACAGGTTTATGGACTCGTTGAAGGTGGGTTCTGCATCAATCCAGCGTTAATCTGAGGGCATGGACTCTTCCCCTGTTTTGGTGAGGTCTTTCATGAAATGATTGCTCTGAGGTTATATTGATCTTACCCAGCAGTGGGCGGTTATCATGGCAGAAGCTGTCATGTCGTCATGTCCGGACCTGATGGATCAAGTCACCACCTTGCGGTCTGTGAGAGGGTCTATGGCTTGCATGACCTCCGGGAAATTTCCGCGGTTGAGAGCGGCAATTCTGAAAGGGGAATTATAGACTTGAGTCACAAAGTTCCGGCGTACCGGGAGTGCAAGCCAGTTGACGTGATCCAATGAGGTGCTGCGCCGTGGCTCAAGTTCAGAGATGAATCGACAATAGTCACACGGGTCCGATCCAACGCGCGCAATGGGCAAAGAAGGACACTGGCCGGGTCCAGAACCTGACTGAGGGCCAAAATCCTACGTCAACTGCGCTTACGGACAGCGGTCAGGCCGGGCTTTGGTTGTGTCAGCGAACAATCGTTTCCGTCCTGATATTCCACCTTTCTCCTGCCGTCACCCAGATTCAGGTCTAACCCAGTGAGGTGTGGCAGTCATGTTTTTCCCGGAGGGCGGCCGGAAAGGTCATCATCGCCAGATTGTCCGCGTATACCCGCATCGCCCCATGATCCGTGACGATCAGACGATTCCATCAGTTCCATGCGACCGTGTCAGGTCTGATGGCGTACACTCTATGTGTCGACGCAGCATGTGGGGGATGGCTTTTGCAGATCGCAATCCAGCGGCAGGTGCGACAATTGCGCCGCGGCGGCTTCAACGGCACCACGACCCCGTGGATAGTTGATCGCTGCAAAGCCAGCTTCGATTGCTGCCAATAGACCGAGCAACATGCCGGGATTCACATAGCCCATATGACCAATCCGGAAAGACCCGGTCGCTGCGGGATCTGTCTTCGTGGCCATGCCAAGCCCAATTCCCAACGAGATGCCGGTCTGGCTGCTGAGCCAATGGCGCAGCTGCGTGCCGAATGGCGCACCGGTGTGCAAGGCCGTCACGGCGTGGCTCCGCCTGCTGTGATCAGCAATGTTGCATTGTAATGTCCCCGTATCTCCGCCCCATGCATCAACAGCGGACCAGACGCTTCGCGCCAACAGGGCATGTCGGTCCATGGTATTGGCAAGCCCCTCTTCCTTGAGGATCATGTCAAGTGATTCCCGCAACCCAAAAATCAACTGCGTGGGGGCTGTTCCACAGAAGAGTTGATAGAATTCATCAGGTTGGACCCGGCGGTTCCAATCCCAATAGGGTGTCCGCAACGCGGCGTTTGCACCCACGCGCATGGCACGCTCATTGAAATAGACAAATGCCAGTCCTGGCGGCAGCATCAAACCCTTCTGGCTTGCGGCAATGGCGACATCAACGCCCCATTCATCCATCAGGAATTCCTCGCATCCGAGGCTGGCAATCGTGTCAACGAGAAGCAGGGCATGATGACCCGTATCGCGTATGGTTGCGGCCAGGCTCTTGATATCATTGCGCACAGATGAGGCCGTATCGACCTGGGTGGCAATCACGGCCTTGATGCGCTGATGGCGATCGGCGATCAGGGTTTGGGCGACACGCTCCATGTCAATGTCGGCTTGCATTCCGAAGTCCAGGACTTGGGTCTTGACGCCCAAAGATTGCGCAAAACCGCCCCATCCCGCAGCAAAAGGACCTGTCGACAAAACCAGAACAGAGTCATGCGGGCTGAAGAGATTGGTCACAACGGCTTCCCAGGCACCATGCCCATTGGCGATATAGATGGCCAGGTTGCTGTCGGTGACAGCGACCTGCTTGAGATCGGTGATGATGCCATCGACCAGGGCATGGAACTCGGACGCATAAATGTCAGGTGACGGCCGGTGCATCGCGCTGAGCACCCGGTCAGGAATGACCGAGGGGCCGGGAATGGCGACGAAACTGCGGCCACGTTCAGACAGTTGAATGATTCAATCCTCAAATATTTCGACGTTATCGGTTGCACACGATATCGATGCGAAACTGCCCTTAACGGCTCATGAGAAATTTGCAAATCAGAGACAACGACATGTCATCAATGACAGCACAGCGTTGTGGAGGGCACAACGTCCGGGAGCAGGAGTGGTGAACAGGCGTTTCGCAGCGGCATGTTGAAAAATTCGAATGAATCTCCCTGTCACAAAGGTGTGTTATCCTCATTTCAGTTCGCATACTATAGGATGCAACCATGAATCAGGTGATCCAGCATGAGAATCATTCATCGGCCTACTTGGTGCGGTGGGTGTGGCAGAACTATCTGCGGCGGCAACTCCCCCGACTTCTCGGCGCTGCGGCGTTCATGACGGTGCAAGGGGGAATGCTGGGCGTGCTCAGCTATCTCATGCGTCCGGTTTTTGATGAGGTTTTTGCCGAACAGGACAGAGGCGCCCTGATTTTCGTTGGGCTTGGGGTCTGCGCGGCGTTTGTGGTGCGCGGAACATCGGGCTTCATTCAGCGTGTCATGATGTCGGCTGTCGGCGAAAGAATGAAGTTCGACGTGCAGCAGGATCTGATGCTGCGAATCCTGATGCTTGACAAGAGATTTTTTGAGGACAACCCGGCCGGTGACCTGATTCAACGGGTGAAGAACGACATCGGATCGGTTCAGTCCGTTTGGCAAGGGGCGATTGCGCCTGGTTTTCGAGACGCGATTTCGGTCGGAACCCTGGTGGTGGTGGCCTTGTCGATAGACTGGGTGTGGACGCTCATTGCCCTTGCGGGGATTCCGCTGCTCGCATCCCCGGTTTTTCTGTTGCAGAGGGTAACACGAAAATATTCGTTGCGCGCGGCGGTGGCGAATGCCGGAATCATCATTCGGCTGGAAGAGATTCTGCAAAATATTCGTGAGATTAAACTCTACCGCGCGGAAAAGTCGCAGCAGACGGCGTTCGTGCAAACGGCTGATGTGGTGAAACGCGCAACCGTGCGTACCGAGGCGGCGGTGGCCAGTGTGCCGATGCTGGTCGACTATATCGCTGGGCTGGGTTTCCTTGGATTTCTGCTGGTCGCCGGAAACGATGTGATCAGCGGTGAGAAGACAGTCGGTCAGTTCATGAGCTTTTTCACCGCAGTTGTTCTGTTGTTTGATCCGGTCAAACGTTTGGGAAACCTGTTGTCGGCATGGCAAAATCTCAAAGTTGCCCTCGAGAGGATCTATGCTGTCTATAGTTCAACGCCAACAATCATCGATCCGGACGAACCCGAGGAACCGGTTGATCGTGCGGATGGTCTCGAAGTCGAATTTGACCGTGTGGCGCTGAGCCTGAACGGCAAGAGCATTATTCGGGATTTTTCCTTCATTGCAGAAGCCGGCAAGGTCACGGCTATTGTGGGACCATCCGGGGCCGGCAAGACGACGGTGTTCAATCTCCTGACGCGGATCATTGATCCGGACGCGGGTGAGATCCGGATTGGTGGGCAGGACATTCGGTCCGTGAAACTGGCGGCGCTTCGCTCCCGCATGGCCTTCGTCGCTCAGGACAGCGGGATTTTCGATGAGTCAATCCGTGACAATATCATGTTTGGCAACAGTGAAGCCGAGGCAACGCAATTTGAACAGGTTGTAGAGGCGGCCCAAGTTGCAGAATTCGCCCTTGAGTCTGAGGAGGGATATGATGCCCGCTGCGGACCGCGCGGTGAACTGCTCTCCGGGGGGCAACGTCAACGCGTTTCGATCGCGCGGGCCCTGTTGCGCGATGTCCCGATATTGCTCCTTGATGAACCCACATCAGCCTTGGATCTGGAATCAGAAAAGCGCGTTCAAGAGGCGATTCTTGATCTTGCACACGGGCGCACGGTGATCGTGATTGCCCACCGGCTGAGCACCGTGAAGACTGCCGACAAGATCGTGGTGATGCGCGAGGGAGATATTGTCGAGCAAGGTGTCCACGATGAGTTATTGGCGCAGGAGGGGTTGTATTCATCGCTTTACCGCATTCAGTTTCGCACGGATTCACAGCAGAATTCGACACGTCCTGAACAGGCGGAAGATCCGCGCGTACATATATCGGGCGGTGCGTAGCCGATCCTACTCCCTGGAAAACAATCCCTGATCTTTCGTATCCTGCGGCATCGCCGTTCACGGTTTCGGCGGGGTCTGCGGGGATGTCTCTCGAGGGGACATGGCCCGGTAATGCGCAGCAAGCTTTTCCGGGTTTTCTCCGAGAAGATACCTTGTGCTCAGGATCAAGTTGCCAAGGCCACGATTGAACCAACCCTCGGCCACATAACGCGCTGGATTGGTGACGGCCGGACAGTCAAGCATGTGCAGCCGTCCCCTCAGTTTCCGCGCGATGGCAATGTCTTCCATGAGGGGAATCAGAGGATAGCCGCCAATCCGGAAATAGAGGTCACGGGAGATCAAGAGTCCCTGATCACCGTAGGGAAGACCAAGATAACGTGAACGAAAATTTGCCCAACCGGCAATCCAGACAGGCGCAAAGCCGCGAACTGAGAACTGCAGGCGGAAGAAGCCTGCATCGGTTCGCGTCGCAATATGTTGCCGAACGATATCAGGCCAATTTCCACCGAGGACGGTATCGGCATGGATAAACAGGAACCAGTCGCCGTGCGCGGCTTGTGCCGCTGCATGCAGCTGGTTTCCGCGGCCGCGTTTACAGGTCAGGAAATTGGCTCCGAGCGCCATTGCAAGCGCCGAGATATCGTCATCTGATTCACCATCACTGATGATCAACTCTCGGATGAGACCGTCCTGGTTTCCGCCCATCAGCGCTGCTGCCGAATGCGCAAGAACATGACTGGCATTCACTGTTGGAATGATGACCGAGAGCGGGCCCCGTGGCATGATGTGCGTCAGGGTTTCACGCCGAGCCGACCCCCGATGCGCACAGAATCGATCCGTTGCGCGAGGCCGGACGTGTCATCCGTGTCAACGACAACGCCGCAAATCGTGGCCGTCCCCAGGGCCGGGGTAAATCTGCCCTTGCGCATGCCGGAAATGAATCGGTTGATGGGTTCATCCTTGTGGACACCGATGACGGAATCATAGTCGCCGCACATGCCAAGATCGGTAATGTAAGCTGTCCCATTGTCCAGAATGCGATAATCTGCGGTCGGAATATGTGTATGACTACCCGCGACGAGTGTTGCCCTGCCATCAAAGACGAGTCCCATCGCGCATTTCTCAGACGTCGCTTCGGCATGGAAATCAATGACCGTGGCCGCCACTGCAGAACCCAGCGGATAGGTATTCAGTTTGGCATCGACCATCGGGAATGGGTCATCATATGGAGGCTGCATAAAGACGCGCCCGAGCGCTGAAATGACCAGGACCTTTCGCCCTTTGGCATCGCTGAAAATACCTGACCCCTGACCGGGCGCCCCCCTGGCGAAATTCAACGGCCGGATGATCCGCGATTCGGTGTTGATGTCTTTGACGAGATGACGTTGATCAAAAGCGTGATCGCCGAGCGTGAGACAGTCGATTCCCGCCTGAAACAGCAGGTGTGCATGTGCGAGGGTGATACCACGCCCCTGTGTCGCATTTTCGCCATTGGCCACGACAAAATCGATCTCCATTTTTTCGCGGATAGCGGGAAGCTGGGCGGCGATGGAATCGCGCCCGGCGCGTCCGACGATATCTCCGATCACGAGGAGTCTCATGGTACCCTCAATGCGGCAGAGTTGATCATGATCATTTCCTGTTCCGTCACAATAGCATCCAGTTTCGCGTCAAACTCCTCGGCAGGCAAGAGTTCATTTTCCTGAGCGGCGAAGGCGATTCCAACCGCAATCACCCTTTTTTCTGCCCGCAATCGGTTCAGACTTCTGTCATAATATCCACCGCCATAACCGAGTCTCGTGCCATGCCGGTCAAACGCAAGAAGCGGGACGATGACCAGATCAGGAGTCAGCCAATCGCCATCGACGGGAACATCAACTCCGAAACTGCCTGGCAAAAGTGTGCTGTCAGGCCTCCATTGACGAAACCGCAACGGCAATTCCTTGCCCTGGGTCACCGGGACGCAGACCTGGCAGCCCGAAAAATGGTGCAGGTGACTCATCGCCAAAGAGGGATTGATTTCTGATCCTATAGCCAGATAGCCGGCAACGATGGAATACAATGGTTGGTTATCAAGCCACGTGATGAGCCTGGCGACTGCATGGGCTTCATGTTCAGGATTTCTTGCCCGTTGCCGTTGTCGTGTTGCCGCCTTTCGCGCAGCGATCTTGCGTATTTCTGTCGCTTGGGTCATGCAGGCTCAATTCACAATGTTGGTGATCTGTCTATCCTGTGCAGCTCCGGTAATCGAGACCATCCGCGCCTTGAGTTCATACAAGTCATCTGGATAATTGTCTGATGGATACAAGTCTTTCCGCTGGCCAAATATTAGCACGCGGTGTGCGACGACATTTGCGCAGAGGGCTGAATTTTCAGTCGCTTGAGGAGTTTGTTCCCGTCGCCGGAATGCGTACCGATATCTTTGCGATCGGCCCCAAAGGCGAGATCTGGATTGTCGAGTGCAAATCTTCACGTGCTGACTTCAGGTCGGACTCGAAATGGCAGAACTATCTTGATTATTGTGATCAATTCTTCTGGGCCGTTGACTCCCGCTTTCCGCATGAACTCCTTCCCAAGAACACAGGATTGATTTTTGCCGACCAACATGATGCGGAGATCATTCGTTGGGGTCAGGTGAGACAATTGGCCGCGGCGCGCCGCCGCCGACTGACCTTGAAATTTGCCCGCAACGCGGCTGACAGACACCAATCTCTCGCGCGTTCAATGGAGTGGGAGCGTTTCAGGCTGCGTTCCGGCGATCTTTCGGGTGAATAGAGTTGTCATTCTGGATCGATTTCCATTTGAAGGGCAACGCTGAACGAGCATACATCACCAGGCTCGGTGTCATCGTGCAGGATACAACATGTTGTATCCTGCCAGACGGGGCAAGACCGCGAGCAATCGGGTGGCCGATGTATGAATTGACGCCCATTTGTTGCAGACATATGGGTCCGTCCTTCAATGACAGACAGGTGGCAGGCAATGGCCGAATTGGTAAATGCAGCAATGAGTTCGAAGGCTTGGCCGTTCCAGGAAGCGCGTCAACTGCTCAAGCGTATCGAAAGGTCGAACACAGATAAGGACTTTGTGATCTTCCAGACGGGTTTTGGTCCCTCCGGACTTCCCCATATCGGGACGTTCGGTGAGGTGGCAAGAACCACGATGGTCCAGCAGGCTTTCGAGACACTTTCCGCGCGCCCGACGAAGCTCATTTGTTTCTCGGACGATATGGATGGATTTCGCAAGGTCCCGGAGGATGTGCCTGATCGGGACAGAATGAAGGAAGACTTGAATCTTCCGCTCTGCCGCGTCCATGACCCCTTTGGGACGCATGAGAGTTTCGCCGCCCACAACAATGACAGACTCTGTTCATTTCTCGATAGATTTGGTTTCAATTATGAATTCCTGTCTGCCGCGACATGCTACCGGCAGGGGAGGTTTGATGATATCCTGCAACGTGTGCTTGAGAGGTTTGATCACGTGATGGAGATCATGCTTCCTTCGCTGGGCGCAGTGACCGAGGGGCGCAAGAATACCTACTCGCCATTTCTCCCGATCAGCCCGAAGACCGGTCATGTTCTCCAGGTCCCGACACTTGAGCGCAATGTCACAAGGGGCACCATCGTTTATGAGGAACCGGATGGTGAACGGATCGAGGTTCCGGTGACAGGGGGGCAGGTCAAACTGCAGTGGAAGCCGGATTGGGCCATGCGGTGGGTTGCATTGGCTGTCGATTATGAGATGTACGGCAAGGATCTGATACCCTCTGCTGAACTCTGCACGAAAATCTGTCGGGCCCTTGGTGGTCATCCTCCGGCAGGCATGGCATACGAGTTGTTTCTTGATGCAAGCGGGCGGAAAATCTCCAAATCCAAAGGAACCGCTGGTGTGACTGTCGATACGTGGCTCCGCTATGCATCCCCGGAAAGTCTCGCCGCTTTCATGTTTCAAAAGCCGAAGACAGCAAAACGGCTGTTTGCCGAGATCATTCCAAAATCAGTCGACGATTATCATCAGCATCTTCGTGCCTTTCCCAGTCAGGAGGATACCGCGCGATTGAACAACCCGGTTTGGCATGTCCATCGCGGACACCCGCCGGAATCGACACTCACTGTGCCCTATTCCATGCTGCTGAATCTCGCTTCGGCCACGTCAGCGACGCGCGAAGAGGTCCTGTGGGGGTTCATCAGGAAATACAACCCCGAGGCCTCACCACAGAAAAATCCGGATTTGGTTGCTGCAGCCCAGGGTGCTGTCAGATATTTCCAGGAAGAGATGTTGCCAAAGAGACAGTTTGTCAGTCCAAATGAAAGGCAATGGGCGGCCATAACCGAGTTGCAATTGCGCATCTGGTTTTGGTCGGGTGCTGCAGAGGCCGAGAAGATTCAGTCGGTCATTTATGCGGTTGGGCGCAGGCATCATTTTGACGATATGAAGGAATGGTTTTCGATACTTTATCAGGTGTTGTTTGGCTCAAGCCAAGGACCGCGCATGGGTGGATTCGTGGAGATTTTTGGAACCGCGGAGACGGCAAGGCTGATTGAGGAGCGACTCACCGCCGTGCCGTTGGTCAGACCAGTGGTCAGAAGCGATTTCAACCTGTTCGTTTTGTTGTTGCTCGCGCATCAGGATGGCTTGGCCAGCTTCGCCGATATCCGCAATGGAATGACCGATTTGTGGTCCTCAAGACTCATTGTGAACGCGCAGCAACAATCTTCGCGAATCGACTCAGCCAGGGTGATTGAGCAATTCATCGCTGAATTGAACGATGAGGACGCACTTTGTGGCCGCAATTTTGTCGAGACGGTCGAGAATGTGGAGGGTCTCAGAATAACCCCGGCTGGGAAGGAATTTATTGACTTGGAATGATCAACGTATCCCTTTTCATGTCGACGACGCGGGCGTGATGCAGAGGTGATCGGGTGCCGACACGTGGCGCAGGGACTGACATCACAGTTGCACGAAGGGTGGTGAGCCGTTATGTCCGATGTCGGGCCGCCTTAGCTCAGTCGGTTAGAGCGCCAGATTGTGGATCTGGAGGTCCCCCGTTCGAGCCGGGGAGGCGGTACCAGAATCCAGGGAGCAGATCGGTCTCTCGTATGTCTCCGAATCAGGAATGGAGACAAAAGAAGAGGCGGGTGTTGCTGTGGTTGGAGTTGTGCGATGAGTTCGCCCGGGTTCGCTTGCAGGGCTTGTCGCGGATTCCCTCCGGGGTTTCTGGCTGTATCGCGCAGAGAACTGATGTCCTTGCCATCACCCACAAACTGCAGTTGATATGCGTGTGTTCCATTCCGCTCCGCGGCTTCTGCCGCCGGCCCGTCAAAATTCTTCGCTCAACCACAGAGAAATGTGCCCGGAGAGCCCCACCATTGAATTCTACGACCCGGACGATCGGGACAGTTTCCGTCTTGTCATCAATCCGCGGTCTGCAGATTCTCACGGACCAGTATTGACAATGCCTCGGCCAACAGTTTCCCCTGTGCCCGCGATGTCACGCCACCAATGCCAACTCTTCGACCGAATCTCCACCACATGCCCGGGCTCCAGGCAGCTGACATGGGTTCCTTGAGAAAGATCACGAATCCATTCGACGGTTTGAAGGCGAATATGCCGAGCTCCACCTGATGAACATTCGCAACCGCGACCACGAGAATGCCCTTTGAGTCGTAAAGACCGGATTTCGTGAGTTGCAACGCACCGGAAGTGGCAACAATCATGCGCAAAACAAAAAATAACGACATCAAGGTGCCGCCACCGAGCAGGGTGGTTGTCATTGGCGGTGCAGGATGGGCGATCGCGAGGTAGGCCAGCAGGATCGCAAGTATGGCGATACCGGCAACTGCGAAGCCACGTCGGATCGGGGATGGCGTGAGCGTAAACACAACCTTTTCCGATTTGCGTGGGATGGCGTTGTTCATGTCGTGAGGCGGTTCCCAAACAGGGCGATATCAGCGCGAGTCAACGCGTAACGCGCTCACAAATGCCCGTTGTGGAATCTCAACCCGTCCGAATTGACGCATCTTGCGTTTACCTTCTTTCTGCCGTTCCAGCAGCTTCCGCTTGCGCGTGACATCGCCCCCATAACATTTGGCGGTGACATCCTTGCGCAGTGCAGCAATGGTTTCTCGGGCAACGACACGGCCTCCAATCGCTGCCTGGATCGGGATCTTGAAGAGATGACGAGGTATCAGCTCCTTGAGTTTCTCACACATCGCACGACCACGTTTCTCGGCATTGCTTCGATGGACCATCAGCGAAAGGGCATCGACGGGTTCACCATTGACAAGGATTTGCAGCTTGACCAGTTGATCAGTCTGATAACCCGTGATCACGTAATCAAACGAGGCATAACCACGCGATACTGACTTAAGCCGATCATAGAAGTCAAAAACCACTTCGTTCAACGGCAGATTGTAGACTGTCATGGCCCGTGAACCGGTAATCGAAAGCTCTTTCTGCGTACCTCTCCGGTCGTGGCAGAGTTTCAGGATGCTGCCCAGATATTCCTCCGGGCAGAGGATCGTTGCATCAATTCGGGGTTCTTCAATCGCTTCAACCAGCTCCCCTTCCGGGAGGTCAGCAGGATTGTAGATTTCAACGATCTCGCCATCGCGCCGATGGACACGATAGACGACGGACGGAGCTGTCGTGATCAAATCAAGGCTGTATTCTCTCTCGAGCCGTTCGCGAACAACTTCCATATGGAGGAGTCCGAGGAAGCCGCAGCGAAAACCAAAACCCAAAGCTGTCGAAGATTCAGGCTCACTGCTGAAAGAAGCGTCATTCAATGCCACTTTTTCGATGGCATCCCTGAGATTCTCAAACTCGGAATTGTCAGAAGGAAAAAGCCCGCAAAATACGACGGGGCGGCTGGGTTCGAGGCCCGCAACAGGCACCGTACATCCACCCCGTTCATGCGTGACCGTGTCGCCAACGCGGGTGTCAGAGACACGTTTTATGGATGCAGTCAGGAACCCGATCTCCCCTGCAGCGAGCTTGTCGGTTTCCTGCATGTCCGGGCAAAAAAAACCGACCCTGTCAACCGGATAGATAGCTCCTGTTGACATCATGCGGATACGGTCTCCATGGCGCAATTCTCCGTCAAGGACACGTACGAGGACAATCACTCCCAGAAATGCATCGTACCAACTGTCGACGAGCATGGCTTTGAGAGGTTCCTGCAGATCTCCCTGCGGTGGCGGAAGTCCATTGACAATCTCTTCCAACAATTCAGGAACCCCATCTCCCGATTTGGCTGAGACCAGAAGGGCATCCGTGGCATCAATTCCGATGACATCTTCAATTTGTTGTCTCACAGCTTCGCAATCGGCTGCCGGGAGATCAATCTTGTTGAGTACCGGAATAATTTCATGATTCGCTTCAAGTGCCTGGTAGACATTTGCAAGCGTTTGTGCCTCGACACCTTGCGACGCATCGACAACCAGCAGGGATCCTTCCACGGCATGCATGGATCGCGAGACTTCATAGGCAAAATCCACATGACCCGGCGTATCAATCAGGTTCAGAATATAATCATTGCCGTCATTCCCATGATACTTGATCCGCACGGTATTGGCCTTGATCGTGATCCCCCTCTCACGCTCAATATCCATCGAATCGAGTAACTGTTCCTTCATATCCCGTGCCTTGACGGTGTCGGTCATCTGCATGAGACGGTCGGCCAGTGTGCTTTTTCCATGATCGATATGTGCGACGATAGAAAAATTGCGGATATGTGAGAGCCGGCTCATGAGGTCCTGCACTCGGTCTGACAACTAGAGGATTGGGATGGTGAGGTGCTGCTGTTGCAGGGCCCCGGAACAGGCCATGTGCCGCGCCCGGTTTGCAGCCCGTGTATCATTTCCGGAGAAATCGGATCGGCGCATTGACCGTCATCGGGCCAGATGTCTCGAATGTCAGTTCGACATCGATAGTGTCAGTGCCCACAGGGAAATTGAGACCCATCAACATTCCGTGGCGCCCGCCAGGTTCAAGCCGCATTGTGCTTTCGGGAGGAATTTTCAATCCACTCTTGATTGGAATCATCGATACGACACCCTGATCATTTTCACGTGTTTCATGCAATTCGCTCATCATGGCGAGGGTACTGTCAATGGCGATCAGGCGGTCCTCCCCGGGGCAGGGATTATCAATCTGCAAATAGAATGCCGCAGATTTTGCGGCAGGATAGGCCAGTTGCAGGACCGGTTCAGTCAAAACGACCTCACAAGCGGTAGCACTGCCAGTGATGATCGAGATCCCAAGACAAGTCACCAGAGATGTCTGGCGAGCCGCAGCGATCACAATGCTCCCTGCAGGTTTCACTCGCGGGGCATGACACTTAACCGTGGATCGCCGACTGCGCGTCCCGACGCGCGATCATGATGTCCTTCTTGATCTTAAGCGCTTTGGGCGACAGTTTCGCGTCATCAGCTTTGTCAAGAAAAGCATCAAGGCCACCACGATGGTCGACATTCCGCAATGCATAGGCACTCACGCGCAGACGAAAGGAACGCCCCAGCGTTTCAGATTGCAATGTGGCACGGTTCAAATTGGGCAGATAGCGACGTTTCGTCTTGTTGTGGGCATGGCTGACATTGTTTCCAGTCAGGCCGCTTTTTCCTGTAAGTTCGCATTTGCGTGACATAACGCAGATTCCTGAATCGGTGGGGGCTGAAGTAACAGTCTGGAAGATTCTCACTCTGTTGGCGGGTTCATTAAGTGGCACAACTCGTGTCGTCAAGTCTGTACCTGATCAAGGGGAGTGATTCCCAGTTTTGAACGCTCATTGACACCTATTCGAAATTCGCTGAATGTACGTATCGCGTTCGAGATCTGATTGTTCCCATAACGAAGAATCGCCTACAGGCAGAGTAGCGGGAGGGGCTAAATTGAGGCCTGACCGTCAAGTGTAGAGGTTTGATTGATGAGCTTTGTATGGAAGGTTTTTCGTGTTTCCTTTTTCTTGGTGATTTATTTCTTTGTCGCTTTGGTAGTTGTCACACTGGCTTTGCAGTCATGGTCGGACGGTAGCCAGATTCTTTTTGCGTTAGGCACGCCTATCGTTTTGGTTTGTTGGCAAGAAAGGCGGCGATCTAGAAAAATTGCCACTACGAATGTCGCCGCCAAAAGCTTGGAAACTCCAAAATCCAAGCCAGCGCCGGTAGCGCGTCCAAGTGCCTACGCAAAACGTATCAAGCGTGAGCGCGAACGTACTCGCGAAGCCAATGCTCCCAAAGCATCGTCTGTCGTGCAGGCGTACAAACCGCCAAAGCAAGATTACGCCGGGATCGCTCGCGCTGGAAAGTCTGCGGCGCCAGCTCTTGCGGCAGCCGAAGAACGAAACCAGACCTCGCGAGTGTTATCGTGCACATCGACCCGATCAACGAAAAGTGGGTGGGTTCCTTCCGGCGAAACTGCAAGCGTCGTGGGGCGCAACATCGGCGGGATGGTTTATGTGGGCACGCCCCCCTTGCTGAATACCTACGGATATCGTGACAAATGCCGAGCCTATATCGATCCGTCCCTGTCGGTCACGCGTTCGGGCACAGACAAAGCTGGTGATGGTATGCCCTATTGGCCGGGGTACTCAGATATCTCACCACAGTGCCGGGCAACCTACCTTGACTGGCTGGCCAGCGGGCGAAGCGATACCTCCTACAACCCCGGCTACATGTTTCTGTACTTCTACGGGTTGGAGCGTCGCTTCTTCGTCGATCAGTCCAGGGAAGACGCCAAGGATATCGTACAGGAAATTCGACGGTTGCAGTCACTTTACCCTGACAACCACTCGGTCAGGCGCTATCTGGGTGAGTTCCTCGACATTGCGATGCTTGCCGAAACCGACCTCGACGCTATCGAGCCGATTCTTGAGAAGCAAGGCTGGGAACTACCGTTCTCACTGAAGTACGCAATCGGAGCTCGGATTGACAAAGGTGAAAACCTGACCGCCGACTGGTTGCTGAGTTGGTTCATCTGCCATCCTGAAAGCAATCTGAGAACTCCCGGAATGCGGTGCCGTGACGAGTTCGTCGCTCTTTTCCGTATGCGATTTGACCGGCGTTTTCCAGAAGGGCTCAAAGTGAACAAGCCCAGAAAGAAACTTACGGCTTCTTACCGCGCTGCTTCCAGTGAGTTTGAGGGTTCCGTTAACCCGACCGTGGATGGTAAACTCGTGCCTGATATCTCCGGCCTGCGAAAGCCGGTCGAGATTGCACAAGAGCTGGCTGATGAGGTGATGAACGACCTCGATAAGCTCAGCCGTTTCTTGGGCCGAAATCCTGACGGCCGCGGAAGCGTTGAGGCGTATGCTTTGCTGCCATCTGAATTGTGGCAATACTTCCCATCCGAGGAAATGGACCGCCTGAAATCCTGGGCCAGCAATATCGTAGATCGGGGCGGATTGGTGCCGCTCAAGGAAGTGATACGGCGTCTGGAGGGAGAAACGAACGAGAAGATCGGGAAAAGGCAGATGACAGGAGCTGCGGATGCTCTCGCGCGCCTCGGCTTTGGTCTGGCGCCGGACCCTCGGTTCGCGCTTCGATCTCCTAAAGCGGGAGAACCTGTTGTTCTGTTTAGCCTGGGCGAACCCATCCAAAGACTGGAGGAAGTTTCCGACAGCTATCGGAGCGCCTTGATGGAACTGGCGCTTGGATCTTTCGTCGCTCACGCGGATGGCCGTATCGCGGAGCCTGAGCGCAGAGCGCTTGAATATCAAGTTTCTACTGCGGCCCTCAGTGATCTGGAACGCCGCAGGTTGCGAGCAAACCTTGAATGGTTCCTCGCGGTACCACCGGATATGACGCTTCTGCGGCGTAAATTGAAGGAGGTTGGCCAAGGCAGCCAGACTGCCATCCGGGCAGCGCTGGTTGGTGCAACACATGCTGATGGTATCATTCACTCCGACGAAGTCGCGAGCATGGAGAAAGTCTATAAGGCTTTGGGCCTCGACCCTGCGCTTGCCTACTCGGACCTGCATGCCGGCGAAGTTGCGGATGGTCCCCGCACTGTTCGTGCCTTGCAACCGGGTCGCCCAGGCGAAGCGATACCCGATCTTGATAAATCCAGCGGATCCAAACTCGATGCTTCACGGATCGCGGCGATCCGTTCGAATACTGAGCGAGTGTCGTCCGTCCTCGGTCAGATTTTCGATGTCGAAGAAGAAACCGGTGTCTCCGCGTCTGCAAATCAAAGCCAGTTGGCAGGGCTTGACCCGAAACACGGTGCTGTCGTTCTAGAGTTGATTGATCGGGAGCATTGGACTGAAGCTGAGTTCGAACTGATCTGCGCCTCGCATGGTTTGATGGTGTCCGGGGCTTTGGAAGTCGTGAATGAATGGGCCTTCGAGACTTACGAGGAAGCACTTCTTGACGAATATGATGGATATGACGTGTCTCCGGACATTGCGGAGGCAGTAAGAGAAAAAATGAATGCGGAGGGCAGGGATGTCGAAGTTGAAACCACGTGAACGCGATGCAATCGTGCAGGCGCTTCGGGCAGGGGTCGTGCCCAAGCTCGGCTTGCGTCATATCCAGGTCGGCCGCGTCCAAGAAATTGAAGAGCTCATCAAAGACATAAATCGTGTATCCGATGGCGGTTCGGCCATCCGGTTCATCATCGGGGAATACGGGTCCGGTAAGACGTTTTTCATGAACCTGATCCGTCTCGTTGCCCTCGAGAAGGGACTAAGGCCCGTTGACAATTGCCTTGCGTCTTGAGTTCTTGTCGTGTATTTGTGTCGGCATTGCACGCCGAAAAAGGCGGCACGAGCAGACGAGGCAGGTGACAAGATGAATGCAGATCGCACAGTTTTGACGGATGAGATGTGGGCGCGGGTGGCACCGCTGTGTCCGGGCCAGGTGACTGACCCGGGGTGCACAGCTGTCGACAATCGTCTTTTTCTGGAAGGGGTTCTCTGGCGGTTCCGGACAGGAACCCCCTGGCGTGATCTCCCGCCGCATTTTGGGCGATGGACCCGTGTCTTCAAGCGGTTCCGGCGTTGGACCCAAGCGAATCTTTTTGAACGTCTTTTCACTGCGTGATCCGGTGATCTGGATCTGTCAATGGTGTCTGTGGATGGCACGATCATGCCAGCGCACCAGAAGGCCTCCGGGGCCAAAAAGGGGGATCAGAATCGGAAGGAATCGGCCGCTCGAAGGGCGGTCTGACGAGCAAGGTCGTGGCTCTCACGGATGCTGTCGGACATCTGATCCGGTTTGTGGTTCTCCCCGGTCAGACTCATGATCTCAAGGCTGTACCTGAACTCCTGGACGACCTCACCTGTGAGATGTTGATTGGCGACAAGGCCTTTGACGCGGATTGGGTGCTGGACACAGTGGCGGAACGCGGAGCCACGGCGGTGATCCCGCCGCGGTCGAACCGAAGCACGCCACGCGACTTTGACCGCGACGCCGACAAGGAGCGGCACCGAATCGAGAATGTCTTTGCGAAAATCAAGGAGTTCCGGGGTCTCGCCACACGATACGACAAGACTCTTGCAAGCTTCGCAGCCGGGATTTATCTGATGGCGGGCGTGGTGGCCGCACGATAATTGTCAACGGGCCTTAGAAGTTCAGTCTATTGTTCCAGCCATCTGCCGAGGCATTGACTCGACGGATGGCTGGCCTATCTAACTCGCGAAATGCAGTGTGAACAGAAAATTCGTTCACATCTTATCAACAAAGAGGACATATCTTGAGTCGAGTGTTTGTTCGCCTTTATGGAGGGCTGGGGAATCAATTATTCCAGTATGCCGCCGCTCGAACTTTATCCTTGAAAATTGGTGCTGAAATATGTCTGGATATCCGCGATTATCAGAGCAAAACGGGGGGGGGGGCAATGGCATTACTCAACGAGACTATATGCTTGACCACTTTAACCATTGCGCGAGGGTTGCATGCGATTCTGAATTGCCGCCGCATTCTTCAAAAAGAATTACTCACAAGTTATGGTGCAATTTTGGTAGAGACCCACGGCGCCTCCGTGAGCGAGACTTGCAAAAGATCAAGCTCCTGTCCTTCCGACATAATTGCATTTACTTGGATGGCTATTTTCAATCTTCGGATTTCATTGGCGATGCCGAATCAGTACTCAGGAAAGAACTTACATTTGCAACCAATCCAAGCCGACAAAATATAGAACTGTTGAAGCAAATTAGTGATAATGAGACAGTAGCAATTCATATTCGCAGGGGGGACTACTTGACTGAACCATCAGGAATTTATTCCAAGTGCGAACTAGGGTATTATCAAGCAGCTGTCACAAAAATTGTCGATATCCATGGCCCATTAATGTTGATGGTTTTTTCAGACGATACGCAATGGGTGGTTGCAAACTTTATTCAGCACTTCGCAGAAAGTCATCGGATAACTGTTTCGGAGAAAAATCAAGGCCAGACCGCCTATGAGGACCTCCGCCTAATGTCCGCTTGTCACCATAATATCATTGCTAATTCAACATTTTCGTGGTGGGGCGCGTGGCTCAATGAATATCCTGACAAAATAGTAATTGCCCCAAAGAAATGGTATACAATTGATAATATGGAATCACCATTCATTCCAAGGAATTGGAATAGGATATGAGGGCACTTTTGGGGTTATGCTCGAATCTGGGTGACGGCCAGATCAGGTGGCTTCCTGAAACTGTTTGATTCCGCCGTGGAATTCAACCCCTTTGATGACGTTGACGAGGTGCTCTGACCCGGATAAGAAGAGCTTGAACATCGCCTGGGACATTGCCCTCCAACTGAGTTACCCCAAATATGATCAATGACCCAATGATGGCCACTTTGTTTGGATTTCAATTCTCGTCCCACTTCGAATTTGTCGATTGGACGTCATCATGATCGGGATCGTGACCTTTGCAGACAATCGGTTTAAAGGATCTCTTGAGCGGTTCAAAATCCAAGCAAACAGAATTGGTTTCTTTGATCATATTTCGATCAATTCGGAGGGCGATCTTTCACCTGATTATCGAGAAAGACATCGAGATCGCCTCAACAGGAATTGCCGTGGTTTTGGTTACTGGTGCTGGAAGCCCTTTTTTGTTCTTCATGAACTCAATCACAATCCCGATCTTGAAATACTGATCTATTGTGACGCAGGTTGCCATATTTGGAGGGGGGGGGCAAACGTTTGCAAGAGTATGTTCTTGCCTTGCGGCAATCCCAACATGAGATACTTGGTTTTCAGATGCCTCAGCACCTTGAAAAGCATTGGACAAAGGGCGATATGTTCGAGTACCATAGAATCCCGTTGGGACATCCCCATGCATTGTCTGGACAGATCTGTGGCACGGTATGGATGGTCAAGAACACGCAAGTAATCCGGGGCTTTCTTGGAGAGTGGATGCGATTGACTGAGTGCTCACCGCATTTGTTTGATGATCAGGCATCCTCTTCATCAAACGATGAGAAGTTTATCGAACACAGACATGATCAATCATATTTTTCACTTTCTGCCAAAAAAATGGGTGCCGTAATTTTCCCTGAATGGGAGATATATCCTAATGATGAAAACTCGAGGTGGATATCAATGACAAAATACCCATTTCATGCCCGCAGAGACAAACAAAGCAAATTCAATCGATTGGTAAATCGTGAAATGCGCTACAGAATACACTTGGCCATCAAGATGAAGAAATTCGGTGATCGACAGTGACTATCAACTGAGATGATATTTGGTAACTATTCAGGTTCTTCCCGATCGACGATCGTGAACAATTGGTCCCCCAAGTTTTGACCTGACGGCAACCCTCGTGGGCCGCGATGCCATGATTACCGTGCTACCCACGGCGGTTGCTGTCCAGACCGTGCGCACCGCCGAAGGTGATGACCGAGATCGGCATGACCCTTGCTAAAGATTTGCCACTTCATTTACTGCTTTTCATACTTACGAAGATGTCTGGCAGAACGATATCAGGAAATTGCGGGCAGTTTGCCTCATCCAGTGGATGTGGGTAGCCAATTGTCAAGTCCGTTTTCCGGGCACGGTCCTGTCTCAACAGCGTGATTTCCATGACTGGTGGAATATCGATCCCTCTTGCTGAGACCAACTGTGTGGAATTGTTTGGATGGATGTGGACGATATAGAAATCTTCAACGATCTTGTTAAAGATACTGCGAAAGAGATGTCGCCAGTTCGCTTCAAAGAGCAAGTGCAGATTGTGGAATTCGATCGCCATAATGCGAAAACGGCGGAGAATATGGCGGGGCGTATCGACAATAACGGCGAATTCATTTCCCTCGATATCCATTTGTAACAAGAGATCATCGGTGGAAAGATTGCTAACCTCGCCCCCCCCCCCATTGCACCGTGTTTGTCCATGATCCAGTCTTCCAAGCGGATAAAATTTCCAGAACTGTGACAACCGATGAATTTGTTTTCGAAGTCAAAAAATGGGGCTTCAGCCGCAGAGAATGACGGATTTTCGATTGATGCATCTGCCAAAAAACACTTGATCCCGAATCGCGTCGCCAATTCCCGCTCGAATTGAGAAGTTGGTCCCACGCCAGGCGAAAAACACGCACCAATTCCTTCCAAGTCATTTGGAATGAGGTAACCACCGTCTCCCCGTCCACCAATTCGAATCAATTCATGGCCCGCATCTATGGGTCTCAATAGTTGGATCAAATCTAGCAACTCATTCTCGTCAGAGCCAAGAGCCCGTTGTGCCCGCCTTGAAGCGCGTCGTCCATGTCGTTTGTGGCGAATTTGTGTTCTTAATCGGTACTGTCTCACCTTGAAATCCGTGAGTGTCAGTTCATTTTCAGGGTCGATGCCGCATCCCCGATCACGTCAGTCGTCGTCCCGGATGTCGAACACCGCGTTCTGGTGTGGATTGTGGTCCAGGGCGACAATGAAGCGGTTTGTGGGATTGTCCTTGACGTCATTGTTATTGGTGGCCGTCACAAGATAAAGTTGGCCTGTAACTCCCTGGTCTATGAAAGAGCACACTCGATGCGTGGAAGAGCGGGTCGGAAGAATCCCTGAAACCTTGGTCCCTATGGCCCCGCATTGGTTCCCAGTGCATGGGGTTGTGTCCCAGACATTCATACAGAAATCTATTCGCTTTGTCAAACTCGCATCCAGCTGATTGCAATTAGCCTTCCTATCGACCTGGACTGCATTCCAGCCTCGGTCCCCTCCGCCTTCGGCCATGGTGCCAGGACCCAGAAATACTACCTTTTTGATGGTGAACAGGCGTTTGTCGTTGCATTGCGCCGCTGGCGGCGTGGTCTGAGCCGTCGCGGGCACGGCCAGCGTCAGGGCCACCAGCGCGGCGGCGAGTGCCGTCAGGCGCTTAAGTTGTGCGGTGCCGCATGGGGGGGGGGGGGGTAAAGCAGATCATGAGGTTCGTCTCCGCTTGTAATTGTATTCCATGTATTCTACGGGTTTTGCTGCCAAAAGAGAAGCGTGATTTCAAAGTGAGACACTACCTCTTAATGGGTGCGGCTCAGATTTGTGGGGCACGCACTGACTGATCTGATTCCTGGCACTCGGACAGGGTTTGTACCGGTCTCTGTATCGATCTCTGCCCATGTCGGCCCACAGGACACGGAGAGTCGGCATCACGGCTCCGGTTGGGTTTGGCGACACAGCCGTCAGGAGACACAGGCGGATGGCAGGTCCAGACAAAGAGCCGGAGACACAGCAGGAGTCCAAACCCTTACCAACAGCGTCTTCGCCATCCAAGCCTGGAACAACAGAAAAATGAACACAACAGAAACCGGTCAAGTTTGTGACATTGATAGGTCCCCATCCCACCAGATGTCCCAGTCGTCACGCAGATAGCACGGTGTGTGTCTGGCCATGATTGTCCTCTCCATGAATGGGTTTGCGGTCAAACGGCGGCAAGACGGCGTCAATCAGATCCCCGATCAGCCCGGCCGCCGCTTGCAAGTGGGCGTTTGTCAAACAACAGAATCTTTGACGGATGGGAAGGGGAAAAAATCGAAAGACTTTGGCCTCAACGGCCCGTAGCGGCAGGGGGCATCGCACGCGACAGTTCGGCTCTCGCGCCAGCGAATCCATTTGCATTCTGCACGGTAATGCCGTACATATTCGCGCATGATCGTCCGGTCCATCCGCCATCGGGGCGTGCGCCAGCTCTTTGAGAACAACTCGTCTCGGCTGCTGAAGCAGGACCTGGTGGAGCGGGTGCGCGGCGTCCTGGCGGCGCTTGCCATGGCGGAGACCATGGAGGTCTTCATCCGCGAGGCGGCGCCCGGATGGCGGGTCCATCGCCTGTCGGGCGAGCGCCGGAACGAATGGAGCGTGTCCGTATCGGGCAACTGGCGCATCACGTTCGAGGAACGCAACGGTGCCATCGAGCACTTGAACCTGGAGGATTACCACTGATGACCGATGACGGCATCAAGATGAGGATGACGCCTCCCCACCCCGGCGCCTTCATCCGCATTGAGGCCCTTGAGGAATTGGGGTTGAGCGTTTCGGCGGCGGCGCGGATTCTCGGCGTGCGGCGTGCGACACTATCGGACCTTCTGAACGGCAACGCCTCGCTATCGCCAGAAATGGCGCTCAGGGTCGAGAAGGCGTTCGGACTCAGCATGGACTTGCTGCTCAGGATACAGGCATGGCACGACGCGACGCAGATGCGCGCGCGGGCCGACGAAATCGACGTTCGCAGGTACCAGCCGGCGTGATAGGAGAGTCCCGCAAAGTGTGGGGCAGTTGTATTTGATCTGTGAGGGTGCCAAGTATAGCGCGTCAATCTGTCTGTCAATTTCAGAGTGATTTGTCAGGTTTTTGTGATGGGTATGTGTCAGTCTGTGGGGCCGATGACGCGGCCTTCTCGTGCGGCTTTGACCGCGTTGCTGGCGATGTCGGTGACGGCGTTGACATCCATGACACGATGGATCTGGGCGCAGAGGCGTGCGATCAGCCGGAAGTTTCCGCGGGTGATGCGGATGATCAGGGACAGGGGCTCGACATGCGGGAATCTGTCGGGATCGAAGTTCAGGTCAAAAGGATCCCTGTGTTGGAGAACCGGAACCGCATTCCATCGTCGTTCAGCGGTTTGAACCCGTGGACACCACCGATCCGTGAAGAGAGTTGCGGATAGCGTGCGCGGCGTTTTTCGAGGCCTGGCATGCCGAGCCATATCAGCCTGATCCCGCATTCATCATAGATGCGGCACAGGTGTTCGCGGGACTTGAGCGCGAGCCGGTCCGCCTCATCGACGATCACCAGAGGAACAGCCCTGGTCGCATTCCGGATCATGAATGAATCGGCAAAGTGACCGGCCCTGCGCAGGCGGGCATGGCCAAAACTGAACATGGATCCATTCAACTGCGTCCCCATGGTTTGGGATGTGTTGGCCACCCAAGCTGTGATGACAATGGCCTGACAGGCCGCGTTTGGTGGGCTTGATCACATGTGATCTCATCAATGATGTTGTCGCTGAGGAAGATCGCGCACGGCCATTTTGCGAAGGTGCGCGTCGCGCGGGTGTTGCCAACGCCAGGGGGCCATGGCAGACACCGATATAGCGGTTATCGACGCAGGCCTGGGCGAATCCGATAAAACGCGCATGGGCCTTGGTCGCGCAAAGCGGGTCTGTTCATGGAACTCAATCTTCATTGGCATACAGTATGAATTTGGTGCGGCGTGGGGCCTCGTTCTGTGGTGTTTTTCCTTGCCCGATCTGGGCTTTCAGCACCTGTTTCTGCTGTCTGCGGGCCGCGGCAATATCAGACAGTCCGGGGGGCATCGACATGTTCGGGACACAGGGCGCGGCATATAAACTCACCCGCGTGATAAACCCGGATTTCGACCTGATCGCGGGGGTCGAACAGGACCTCGACACGTTCGCCGACATAGGCCGCCAAGGTCATCGCCACATAGCGCTACCCTTGGACCATCTTTGCACAGGCGGTTCTCCGGTCGTTCCGTGGTCGCGCTGATGGTAAGTCTCATGCAGAAAATCTTCGAAACGCGCGGTGAAGGCGTCTTCAGTCAGCAAGGAAGGGGTTGGGGATGTCCCCTGTTGTAAAAATCCCGGTTACTCTGACAAGAACATATCATTCACTGTCCAAAACAGGCGTTCAATCCGCCCGTGTCCCCCGCGCGCGGGCCGGGAATGGATCAGCCGAATTTTGAGGGCAAGACAGACCTGCCGAATATGTTCCGAGATAAAATCGCGCCCTCAAGACAGGAAAGAGTCCGCCACCGTGAGTGAAGCCCGCACGTCCAGCCGACGGCACGGTCAGTCGCACCCACTGAAGTTATTTGTGACAAATGACAGTGGGGGTTGGGCAGGTTGTTTTTTTCAATGGCCTCACGGCCGGGGCTGGGTGCGGACGGGTCGGCCAGGACCCGACGCACCCCGTTACCGCCCCGCGTATCCGGCGTTGCCCGCTATGACAACAGGCGGATATCGGGTTTGTCGTGGGGTTGGGCCGGGAGATCAGGAGAACAGCGCTACGGCACCGATGACGAGGGCGGTGCAGCCGAGGACCAGAGTGATCGTCCAGCGCTGATTGTCCTTGTCGCGCTTGACGGCTTCGACATCCCGCTTGGCCAGGTCCGCCGCCATGTCCGCATCCCGTTTGGCGGCCTCGACATCCCGCGTGGCCAGATCCGCCCGCAAACGATCAAGGGCACTCTCATTCTCCGCCGTCATCGTCTTCATGCGTTCCTCCTGCGCTTAGATCTCACCTTCTAATCGGGCGACCTGTTGAGCCAGATCGTGAATGTTGGGCTCATCTGTCATCGTCATAAGCTAAGCCTTTCCCCGGCCCCAGTCAACCGGCAACCCCTTCCCGACAGGCCCCACCAACCACAGCACAAGGGATTCAAGCCGATGAAACCCAAAAACCGGGGCGCGGGAGGTAGGACTCAGATTTGAGATCACTTCAGCGGGACAGAGACGGGACGACGGGGGAAGAGATCCCCCCGCGGCACGGGGCCCGCCCCACAGCCCTGAACCAACCCCTTCACGCCCCTTGCCAAGCCGTATGGGGGGGGGGGTAAAGCCTCCCGGGAGACACAGACTGGAGAGATATCCCATGAGACTGATGAAACGACTGATGAGGACACTGGCCGCCGGGCTGGTGGCGACGGTGATGGCAACGCCGGTGGTGGCGCAGGACCCCCTGCCGCTGGAAGTGAAGATCAATATTCTTCGGAATTTACAACCTACCCACACAGAGGGACAGGTTGGCCCCTTTTTTGAGGCCGTGCTCAAGGGCGGTCCCGAAGTCGTTGCGCCGAAGGGCGGCATCACCGTCCGCATGTCCTGGCTGCTGACGGCCACCGGGCGAACCGGACACAGCCATAACCGGGGAGCGGTCCCGATAACGATCCCCGAAGGGGAGAAGACAAGCTCCACTTTTGTGGCCGGATTCCCAGCCGCACTAATCCCCGATGACGGCGCGTTCTACCACTGCAACAAAATGTTCGTCTTCCTGGAGTCCCTCAACCCCAACAGGTACCGGATCGCGCCCAACGTGAAGGGCGAGGGGTATGATTATGTCGTCTACGCGGATGCCAGTCCGGGGATGCAGTCGCCGGGATGCCGGTAAACGCAACGGGCTGAGGCACCATAAACCCCCGAAAAACGCACGGGACGCGATTCTGGCTCTCTGGCTCCCTGAACCCCTCCGGGGGCGCGGTGACCGACAATCAACCGGAGTTAACGGACAGTTCTGAGAGGGGGAGGGTGTGATAAAAATGTTATCATGACATCATGAAATAAGCGAAACCCGGTATGTGTTTGATCAGGTACAGTCATCATGAGATGACTTCGTCGAGAATCATGCAGGTCAATCCAGTTTGCCGGTCACGCAGCGCATCCGTCACGGCTGTCGAATCCGATAAAATCGGATAACCGGGGCGGATGGCAGGTCCTGGCGACCTCCGGCGAGGTTTGCATCCGCGCGGGCGAGGCGTTTCGCTTAATCATTGTTTCCTGTTGCGGTTATCTGATTGAGCTTTGCAACGGTTGCGCGCAGATGCGCGCGGGCATCAGGTGAAAATGCGGTTCCTGTTTTCCTGATCACCGTCTCCAATTGGACGGTGCTGCCGGCAAGGCCAGAACAGGATTCAAGTGTCGAGAGAAGTTGTCGGCGCAAGAGTGATCGAACCCAGCGCTGTTCCTGATCAATCCTTATTTGTCTCCAGTTCCCGGATTCCTGTCGCCAGAATGCAAGATCTTCAATCACCTGCCACATGGTCATCAGTGAGCCGACGTCGGTGGAAGAAACATTCATCGCACAGGGAATCCCATCAGGATCAATCTTGCGCGGTCCAAAAAGTCGGAGGGCGCCATGATACGCAGCACAGGTGCGTTCAGCTGCCTGGCGCAAATCACCATCAGATTTGGTGATGGCGATCAAATCAGCAATCTCCATGATTCCGCGTTTGACCGCCTGCAACTCGTCGCCGCTTCCCGGACTGACCAACAGTACGAAGATATCGGTGAGTTCAGCAACTTCAACCTCCGATTGCCCCACCCCGGTTGTCTCGACAAAGATCATGTCGAATCCAGCCTGTTCGCAGAGAAACGTGACTTCGCGAGTCGACTCGGCGACGCCGCCAAGTGCACCCGCCGCGGGCGAGGGGCGAATAAAGGCCAGATCGCTCTGGATCAGCGAGTCCATACGGGTTTTGTCTCCAAGGATTGATCCTCCGGTCCGCGGTGATGATGGATCAATGGCAAGGACAGCAACACGTTTTCCTTGATTGGTGAGTTCTGAGCCCAGCCTGTTGAGCAAGCTCGACTTGCCGACGCCAGGGGGGCCGGTGAGGCCAATACGCAAGGATTCGCGGATGCCGCTCTGCGCAAGGGCGTCGATAATTCTCTCGCCTTGCGCCCGTTTTGCCGGGTGGGAGCTTTCAGCGAGGGTAATCGCACGAGACAGAGCACGCCTGTTGCCACTCCTGACCTCTCGGGCAGTTTCAAAGCAATCGTGCATCACCTGTTCCTGGCTGGCTGAATTATTGTGTTGTCATCTGACCTGTAATTATACATCACGCTTATCGAATCAACATTCAGTTTTTCGGGACCTTCATGAAGTTTACTCTTCGATTGACTATGGTCGCAGCATCGATTGCGACCTTGTCATGTTTTGGCACTGGAATGACACCAACTGCCGCCGCGGATATTCAGGAGTACAGTTCCAACTACAAGGTCAATGTGCGTGGGTTCCCGGTTGGCGAGTTTGTTATTGCCGGGCGAACCGACGGGAATTCATATGCAGCATCAGCTGTTGTTGTCGCCACCGGAGTCCTTTCCTGGTTCACAGACATAAAAGTCCGTGGCAAGGTGCGGGGTTGGGTCGGTAGCGACCAACTCTTGCCGTATCGTTATCGGGGCGAGCTTTATCGGGGCGGCAAGACCACGAACTACGCGGTCAATTTTGCTGATGGGCGGGTTGAGTCAGCCGTCACCGATCCACCGGACGAAACGGCGGTTGACCTGTCCTCGGATGAACTGTCGAATGCCATAGACCCTCTTACGATACTCTTTCTGACATTCATACCGGCCGAGAGAAGCAAGATCTGTGTGGGAAGTTATGATATTTTTGATGGCAAGCGTTTCTACTCGTTTGTCTTCGAGCCAGGCCTTGAGACCGAACTCCAGCTGTCTTGCACCGGGCGGTATTTTCTTCATCAGGGCTTTGAGGATAATGAGTTTGCAGACGAAAACCCTGTCGTCAACATGGTTTATCAGCGAGATACCGATGGAAATCTATACAAATTGAAGACGGCTGCGGCAAAAGCCAGGGTCGGTGTGGTGAGTATAGAAAGACTGACCGGTACAGACCAAAGGGTCGAAGAGGAATGAATGCGCTTTTCTGAAATCGTGTTTGATGCGTCTCAAATCTTCGCGATCAATGGGCTGTGACACTGACTGTGGTGGACACGAATAACCAGGTTTTGGCTCATGGATCTACGCGGCGCGCGATCGCTGGCTACGCCGCTCACTCTCCTCGCGTGACAAGGCGACGGATGTCCTGACACCGCGGTTCACGAATTCCATCAGACCGTTCACCACACGTTCGTTGGGGTCGACTCCCGCACAAGTCAGAACTTCCCTCCCGTCTCGTGATCGCGCCCATCGTTGTATAACTTCGGGACCATTGCCATATTTTCGATGATCGACAATGGCATCATCCAACGCCGCCAGCACAACCGCAGCAAAAAGTTTCCGTGCGCGTGAACCCTGCTCATGATTGAATGCTGTATCGTCGTAATCTGCCATCTTCTCCATCTCAAATTAAGGCCAAACGGCTCCATACGTCCTTCAAAGTATCCAGCACCAGCCATTGTCTTGGTCACCCGGAAGCCTAACCTCAGGGAAAAATTATCTGTTTCCGCATGGTCAATAAGCTTGGAATTCCTACCTTATTTTGATTGAAGAGGTCAAGGAAAATCTGCAACTGTGTAATGATATGGTCAAGATAAACGGAAACGAACTGAGAAACGGATTTGTCGTTGAACATAATGACGGATTGTGGACAGTCGTGAAGGTCGAACATGTCAAACCCGGCAAGGGCGGAGCCTTTGCCCAGGTTGAACTTCGCAATCTTCGCAACGGTTCCAAGTTGAATGAGCGTTTTCGCTCGGCCGACCGCGTCGAGCGTGTTCGGCTCGAACAGAAAGAACAGCAGTATCTCTATACCGATGGTGATTTTCTCGTTTTCATGGACAATAGGGACTTCGATCAGGTGTATCTCAAGGCTGATCTGTTGCAGGACCGAATGCCGTTCCTCAAGGAAGGCATGACTGTCACTGTCGAATTTTATGGGGACGAGGCCCTCAGCCTGACCCTTCCGCAGAAAGTGGCTTGCCGTGTCGAAGAAACCGAACCGGTGGTTGCCGGTCAGACCGCTGCCAACAGTTTTAAGCCGGCCTTATTGGATAACGGTGTCCGTATCCATGTACCGCCTTTCATCAATGTTGGTGACGAGGTGATGGTCAATACGGAAACCGGAGAATATTCTGAGCGGGTATAGCAGCGCGATTTCGTGTGCACAGTCTGGAACGCCGGGCAGGTCGAGTGACCATTTTTCCGCATGACATCATCCCATGGATCCGGTGCGATTTGATGTCCACCCGGAATGACAGGTCCTGATTGTCGATGGAGATGCAACTCGCGCGCGAAGTGACTCAACTCCGTGGTCATCAATGGCGGAGATTGAATGAGGTCGATGTCTGTGCCCGTCTGGTTGCCGGGATGCTCCGCGAGGTTTTTTGATGACGACACATGATCCGAATCTCAATCTGGCTGTCAGGGCGTTGCGCAAAGCGAGTCGATTGCTAGTTCGGGACTTTCTGGAAGTTCGTCTGTTGCTACCATCGGTCAAGGGAAGTGAGCAATTCGCCAACCAGGCTTTGCAGCGCGCTGAGTCGATCCTGCACGAAGAACTGCTTGCAGCGCGACCGCACTACAGTTTTCACAGTCCGACACTCGGCGCGATTGATGGTTCAGACCCGACGCGCGACTGGATCGTCAATGCTGTCGATGGGTTCGTGAATTATTCACAAGGAATACCGCATTGGGTGATGACGGCCTCCCTACTTCATAAGGACAAACCGGTATTGGCGGCCATATTCAATCCTTTGGAAAATGAAATGTTCACCGCAGAGACGGGAATTGGAAGCAGGTTGAATAACGGGCGCATTCGTGTGTCGAGGAAATCGCAGATCGCCAAATTTGTTGTGGGGCGTGAAGAGGTGTCACGCCAACAATTCGAGATGGATTGCGATCATGACACATTGTTACGCCGGGTCATGTCCAGTGGCATCCAATGCCGATCCTTCGGCTCGATATCGCAGGACCTGGTCCATGTCAGTTGTGGTCGGCTCGATGGATATTGGTCGCATATCACCAACCCTGCCTCGCTCCCTGCCGCTACCTTGCTTCTTGCGGAGGCCGGAGGATTGGTTGAAAATCTCGATCGCAAGGAAAATTCCGGATTGGTGGCCGCTGGCAGCGATGGATTTCGGTCTTTCGCCGCGTTGGTACGCGGCGATGCAGACTGAGTTGATTCAGGTGAGAATGATTCTGGCGGCGGCGGCTTTCATGGGTCGATCCGAAATGCGGTTCAGCCGCAACAATGCAAGTGCCTGACCGCCGACCTGACTGAACAGGGTTCCAACATTCCTGCCCTCTGCGGTAATGGTTGTCCCCACCGGTGCCGAACCTTCGATCAGGACTGTCCGCAGTTCTTTCCGCAGAGTGGTCTTATGTTTCATTCTTGCCGTAACCTCTTGACCCACATAACAGCCTTTGCGAAAATCCACGCCATGTAGTCTTTCGAAGCCGACTTCCAGAATAAAGCTCTCACCCGAGATCAACTCAATCCCGGATTCAGGGACACAGTGTTTGATCCGCAATGCCTCCCAGTCGACCTTCTGCGGCATCGGCGGTCCGGACTTGCCATAGTGTCGCCAGCCCAGTTCAGGGCAACGCGGGTCGGGCAAGGAATCGGGCGGTTGTGTACCGATTCCGCGCGTGACTGACATATCAGTTATCGCCAGTTTGACTTGAGCGCGGAGCCGGTACAGCTTCAGCCTTTGCATCAGACCGTCGGCAAATTCCGCGCCAATATCGATCAGGATATCGTTCGCATCAGCTTTCAGAAAAAAATCGAACAGGTATTTTCCCTGCGGCGTCAACAGCGCAGCGTAGAGTAATCCCTCAGAGATCCTGTTGATATCGTTGGTCACAAGATTTTGCAGAAAGTCACGGGAATCAGTCCCCGAGACCCGTATGACTCGACGTGCCTGGTCAGTTGCATTCATATTGACAGGTTCGCATTTCTTCTTGTCGGATTGGACGACTATAATGAAACATGCCGCAATTTGCATCTCCGGGACAGCAGTCTTTTGATCCCGTAGAAGAAGCAGGGCAATTTGCTCGGTACCAATCGGATATGGGTTGAATATTGCGGCGAAGTTGAACAGATTGGGTCGATTGCGGTGATGGGCGCATGTGAATCGAAACCCGTTGACCTGAATCAGTCAAGGTATGCACAGGAGTGATCATGGCGGGCCATTCAAAATGGGCAAATATACAACATAGGAAAGGGCGGCAGGACGCGGCCCGATCGAAACGATTTGCCAAACTGGCGCGTGAAGTCACTGTTGCAGCCAAGCTTGGTGATTCCGATCCTGACAAGAATCCACGACTGCGTCTTGCTGTACGCGAGGCGAAAGCCAATTCCGTGCCGAAAGATGTCATTGAGCGGGCGATCTCCAAGGCCGCGGGCCCTGATGCCGATCAATTGATCGAGATGCGTTACGAGGGTTACGGGCCTTCCGGGGTTGCCGTCATTGTTGAAACCATGACGGACAACAAGAATCGGACCGCTTCGACTGTGCGTGCGATTTTCTCGCGATGCGGCGGTAATCTCGCAGAGACAGGCGCAGTCAGTTTTTTGTTTGATCGCTGTGGGGAGATCACCTTCTCACCTGATGCAATCGATTCTGATAAACTGTTTGATGTTGCTGTTGACGCAGGGGCGGACGACATTGAATCCTCCGATGACGCGCATATCGTCTACACGGCCGAAAAGGAATTGGCGTCGGTCACAGCCTCACTCGAATCCGAGATCGGCGAACCTGTCTCAGCGCGCATGATCTGGCGTCCCAAGACGGTGTCTCAATTGAATGAGGATGATGCGAGCAAGGTACTCAGGCTCTTGGAAATGCTTGACGATGAGGATGATGTTCAGGTGGTGACATCCAATATTGAATTTCCTGAAACGATGATCACGGCACAATGATGCGAAGGACAGTGATCGGGGTTGTCAACTGATCTTGCATCCTCAGCAATCAATCCGGAAACAGCATTCTGACCAGCCAGCCATTGGCATCGCCTGGATGGTCATAGCCGGGTTGAATTTTGTAGCTGTGACCGCCATTGTCAAACATATCGGACCAGCGATTCCGCCGCAGCAGGCTGCCTTCCTGCGTTATCTCCTGGGGCTGGTATTTGTCCTCCCCATGCTGCGCCCGATATTCCGGGTTTCGATGAGTCGGCAGATGTTGATCCTGTTCACCTGGCGCAGTGTCGCGCATGCAGGCGCGGTGATATGCTGGTTTTTCGCAGTCACCCGTATTACCATCGCCGAAGTGACGAGCATGAATTATCTGGCCCCAATCGGCGTGACTGTCGGTGCGGCTCTCTTTCTCGGTGAGAAATTGGCATATCGGCGGATTCTTGCGGTGCTCGTGGCACTGGTTGGTGCCGTGATCATTCTGCGTCCGGGCTTTAGGGAATTGTCCGACGGTCACCTTGCCATGTTGCTGGCTGCACTGTTTTTTTCGGTTTCCTTTCTGACAGCGAAACGCCTCTCGGACACAATGAATGCAGCGGTTATTGTCGGCATTCTGTCGGTTTCAGTGACGGTTATCATGCTGCCCTTTGCACTTGCGGTTTGGGTGCCGCCTTCGACAACCCAGCTTCTTTGGCTGTTTTTTGTATCCTTGTTTGCCACTGCGGGTCATTATACCATGACCTTGGCATTTCGTTGTGCACCCATCTCGGTCACCCAACCGGTGTTGTTCCTGCAACTGGTATGGTCGTCAATTCTCGGCGTTATTCTCTTCAGTGAGCCAACCGATATCTGGGTTGTCACAGGTGGTGGCGTGATTGTCGGCAGCGTGTCCTTCATTGCCTGGCGGGAAGTGCAGGAAGATTGGCGAAAGAGCGACACAGGCTGACTTAATCCATGTTTTTCCAGCTTGTCTGCTGCTCAATGCGCAATACATAGAACGTCGAGAGCAGGCAGAGCATGACGCAGACACTCACGATCATGATCAGCGGCATGGGCGAATGATGGGCAGAGAGGAGGATACCGGCGAGGGCAGAAACGCCAGATCCGGCCACAATTGACATGGCACCGCCCACACCAGATGCGGTGCCAGCAAGATGTGGCCTCACTGAGAGCATGCCGGCGGTTGCATTCGGCATCACGATGCCGTTGGCAATACCCATAAAGACGAAGAACACAAAGAAACCAAACGGATGTTCAATCTCAAGGAACTGGGAGCTGGCGGCGCCAATGGGGCAGATGACCATAACCAGAGCACCGATAAGGAGCATCCTGGTCGTTCCAAGCCTGAATGACCATCGGCCTGAGACAAAATTACCAAGCACGTAGCCAAAAGCGGTCAAGCCGAAGTAAATTCCCAGCGTAGAGGGGGACAATTGATAAATTTCGCTGCCGATGAATGGGACTCCCCCCAGAAAGGCAAAGAAGTTTCCGGCAGCAAATCCGGCGATGGCGGTATAGCCCCAGAATCGCCGTGAACGAAAAAGTTCAGGATATTCGCGGAATTGTTGGCGAAAACTCGACGCCCTGTTGATTGCAGTTTCGCCCTGATCGAACCAGACAAAGAACAGGATGATGGTTCCGGAAACAAGCAGCAACGCAAAACTCGCTTGCCAGCCGAAGAGTTCATCCAGAAACCCGCCAATCATCGGTGCGATCATCGGGACCATGGCCATCCCCATGGTCACGTATCCAATCATGGAAGCGGCGTGGTCTTGCGGAACCATATCGCGTACGATCGCGCGTGACAGCACGAGGCCGGTGACAATCACCGCCTGCACCATGCGGAAAGCAAGAAAGATCTCGACGTTTGGTGACAGGATACAGCCCAGCGTGGCGAGCAGAAACAACAGGCAAGCGGTCAGGGTGATGGGTCTTCGACCGAAACGATCAGCAAGCGGGCCAATCACGATGTGGAGAGTGCCGTTCATGAACAGGTAGGCAGCAACCGATAGCTGCATGATTGCGTAATCGGTGCCAAAATATTCCGTCATGTTGGGGAGCGACGGCAGAAATAATGTCATTGACAGGGCACCAATGCTCGAGAGCATGATCAGCGTGGTCATATGTGGCGGAGTCGTGCGATCAAAAATCCGCGGGGCGGGCAAGTGGTTCATGATTTCACTTTGGGCTTGTCTACCGCGCAGGCGTGGTAAGAGACGCAATCGCCGGACGGTTCATCACATGACATTAGCTATCGATCATCGCGATGTCCATGAAGAGCAGGTTTTGCGAAATATCGTCACTGAAGCTAATGGTGCCTGCAACAGTCTGTGAGAAATAGGTGTACGGGGCTATGTTGACGGTTGCCGAAGAGTTTGAGAAACGCCGTGCTGCTGCCCGTCTCGGTGGCGGACAAAAGCGCATTGACAGCCAGCATGACAAGGGGAAACTGACTGCGAGAGAACGGGTCGAATTGCTGCTTGATGCGGGATCGTTCGAAGAATTCGATATGTTCGTTTCACACCGCTGCACGGATTTTGGCATGCAGGACAATCGTTACCCGGGAGATGGTGTCGTGACCGGCTGGGGAACGATCAATGATCGCCAGGTCTATGTTTTCAGCCAGGACTTTACCGTTGCTGGCGGTTCGCTTTCGGAAACACACGCAGAAAAAATATGCAAAATCATGGATATGGCAGTGCAGAACGGGGCCCCCATTATCGGATTGAATGACTCGGGCGGGGCACGGATTCAGGAGGGTGTCGCATCACTTGCAGGTTATGCCGAGGTGTTTCAGCGGAATATTCTCGCTTCGGGTGCCGTACCGCAGATCAGCGTCATCATGGGACCGTGCGCCGGTGGGGCTGTTTATTCACCCGCGATGACCGATTTTATCTTCATGGTGCGCCATTCGTCTTACATGTTTGTCACCGGTCCTGATGTCGTCAAGACCGTTACCAATGAGGTCATTTCGGCGGAAGACTTGGGCGGTGCCGGAACCCATACGACAACATCATCTGTAGCCGACATGGCCTTTGACAATGATATCGCGGCCTTGTCTGAAGTGCGGCGGCTGGTGGATTTTCTACCGCTCAGCAACCGTGAGAAACCACCCGTTCGCCGCAGCTTTGACGATCCTGATCGTATTGAGCCTTCGCTGGACACGCTGGTGCCGGACAACCCGAATCTTCCCTACGACATCAGGGAGGCCATTGCGAAGATTGCAGACGAGGGCGATGTTTTCGAACTTCAGCCTGATTTTGCCGGCAACATCATTACAGCCTTTATTCGACTGGAGGGATCAACTGTCGGCGTGGTGGGCAACCAACCCATGGTTCTTGCTGGTTGTCTGGATATTGACAGTTCGCGTAAAGCGGCGCGCTTTGTCCGGTTTTGCGATGCCTTTGAAATCCCAATCCTGACTCTTGTGGATGTTCCGGGATTTCTGCCCGGAACAGCGCAGGAGCATAGCGGTATCATCAAGCATGGGGCCAAACTGCTCTTTGCTTATGGTGAAGCCACGGTTCCCAAGGTGACTGTGATCACGCGTAAAGCCTATGGCGGGGCTTATGTCGTGATGGCTTCCAAACATTTACGTGGCGATATCAACTATGCTTGGCCCAGTGCACAGATTGCGGTCATGGGAGCGAAAGGAGCGGTCGAGATTCTCTATCGTTCAGACTCGGGCGACGCGGCGCAGACAGCGACCCGGACTGCAGAATATGAGGAGCGATTCAGCAATCCCTTCATCGCGGCCGAGCGTGGATTTATTGATGAGGTCATTTTCCCACGCTCAACCCGCCGGCGAGTTTGCCGCGCCTTTGCCGCATTGCGAAACAAGAAACTCTCCAATCCGGCGAAAAAACACGACAATATTCCACTCTGAGATAAAACCTCCGGGCACCAGATCATCAGAAATTGGCCAGTTCCGAATGGTCATGAACTTGCACGCTATGGGCTGGGTGCTGCGATGCGACAGACAATTTCAGTCGAGCGTATGGATCAGCAGACGACTCTGTCTGGATGACTAACAATCCCATGACCGGTCTGATTGGTGATGCATCGGGAATTCCAGATCAGTTCGTCAATTGATCTGACATGTCGCCTGCCGGCCCGGGAATACGGAACGGCCCTGTAGGGACGAAATCATCAACAGTGATCCCGGAGACTGGGCCATGAATGGCAAGTCTCCCACAGAGTCTTGAAGACAGATGAATTGTCCTCGTGAATCCTGATTGGGAGAGCACCGGCGTGACTTACGATTCTGTTTCCCGTTCGGCGATCAGTTCTTGATCAATTGCTCGCGCTCGCTTATGCGCCTCGCGGACCATGATGCGTTCGATATAAGCCTTGAACGAGGGTCGCTCCGGCAGCGACCCGAAGGAAGTCCCCCATTCGACATGGCTACCCACATAAACGTCAGCCATGGTAAATCTTTCACCGCAGACATAATCATTGTCATTGAAATGACCCTCGAGAACGCCAACTGCATCCGCATAGGTGCCGAAACCGAGCATCGGGGCTTTGTCCACGGGTATGTCTATTTCCAGTGAATTGGCGGTCACGGCCTGTTCAAGCGGTCCTGCGGCAAAAAACATCCAACGAAAATAAGCAGCGCGCTCTTCAGCGTTCGGGAGCAGTCCGGCTTGAGGAAAGGCTTCGGCGAGATAAGCGCATATCGCGGCGCATTCCGTGACGACCGCTTTGCCGTGACGAATGGCCGGAACTTTCCCCATCGGATTGATGGCGAGATATTCCGGTCCCTTCATGTCTTCACCATATTCCACGACAACAGTCTCGTAGTCTGTGCCCGATTCCTCCAGTGCCCAGCGTACGATCTGCCCACGAGACATGGGGTTCGTATAGAAGGTGATGTGCGCGGACATGACGCTTCCTTTTTTCAATGTGTGGTCGTCAATCGTCTATCAAGGAGTTCCGGTCGGATCAATCTGGGTATCAGAAGTCAATCACACGGATGTCCTGGCGCGTGCCCCGACTGGAATGGGTCTGTCGCACCTTCCGGATACCACCTGTTCCTCGAATGACGGGTGTGGCGAAACACAGCAGAAGAATTGTCTTTACAATCAGCAATAAATTTGAATGAAATCCAATATTTTGTTGGTGTAACAAGCGGCACAGATTGATGTTCAAAAGAATTCTCATTGCCAATCGTGGCGAAATTGCCTGTCGTGTCATGAAGACAGCAAAGCGAATGGGAATAGAAACTGTCGCTGTATTTTCTGAATCCGATCGTCATTCCCTGCATGTCTCACTGGCAGACGATGCCGTTTGCATCGGTCCGCCCCCGGCCCTTGACTCGTATCTGTCGATTCCCAGGATTCTTGAAGCGGTGCGTCAGACAAAAGCTGAGGCTGTTCATCCAGGATATGGGTTCCTGTCAGAGAACAAGGATTTTGCTTTGGCGCTCGGGGAAGAAAAAGTCGTGTTTATCGGCCCGCCTGCGGGGGCCATTGAAGCGATGGGCGACAAGATTCAATCGAAACTCATTGCCGCCTCTGCCGGTGTCTCAACGATTCCTGGAAATCATGAAGTGATCACTTCCGTCGACGCAGCGCTCGAGGCCGCGTGCAGCATCGGTTATCCCGTGATGATCAAAGCGTCTGCAGGCGGCGGCGGCAAGGGTATGCGTGTTGCCTGGAACGATGACGACGTACGTGCAGGATATCTGGCGTCCAAGCATGAAGCTGCGGGTGCCTTTGGCGATGACCGCATTTTTCTTGAACGTTACATCACCGGCCCTCGCCATATCGAAATCCAGATCCTCGCCGACCAGTATGGGAATTGTATATTTCTGAACGAGCGTGAATGTTCAATTCAGCGCCGCAATCAGAAGGTCATTGAAGAGGCGCCCTCACCGTTCCTCGATGCTGCGACCCGGATTTCCATGGGCGAACAGGCCGTACGTCTCGCCAAAGCAGTCGATTATTGTTCCGCGGGCACGGTCGAATTCGTCGTTGACGCGCAGAAGAACTTCTATTTTCTGGAAATGAATACGCGACTGCAGGTTGAGCATCCGGTGACGGAATTGATCAGCAATGTGGATCTGGTTGAGCAAATGATACGCATTGCGCAGGGTGAAAAGCTTGCATTGTCGCAATCCGATGTCATGATTAACGGATGGGCGATGGAGTCACGGATCTACGCCGAGGATCCGGCAAGAGGGTTTCTTCCGTCGACCGGCCGTCTCGTCCGCTACCGCCCGCCGACTGAAATGCAGGATGAGGCGGCAATTGTTCGTAATGATACGGGTGTTGTTGAAGGCGGTGAAATCAGCGTGCATTATGATCCGATGATCGCAAAGCTATGCTCCTGGGCCGATTCGCGCCCGGGCGCGATTGAGATCATGCGCGGCGCACTCGACAGGTTCGAGATCGAGGGCATTTCCTGCAATATTCCTTTTCTATCGACCGTTCTGGATCATCCCGTCTTTATCCAGGGCGATGCAACAACCTCATTTGTTGAAGATGAATTTCCTGAAGGATTGAGTCCGCGCCAGTTGCCTGAGGTGACAATCCGACAGTTTGCCGCTGCCGCTGGCCTCATGCATAAATTTTCCCTGACCCGTAACGCCGACATTTCGGGAAGGATGTCATTGAACCCATTGCCGATTGCTGATGAGTGGGTTGTCGAAATAGATGGATATCAGAGGCGACTGCACATCATTCCTGAGGGTACGCGAACTTTTGTTCGGTTCGAGGATGGTCTGCAATGGCAGGTGGATGTCGACTGGCAACCTGGCAAGAGGTTGGCATATCTGTCAATTGACGGGCAGCACCGCATCGTTCGAATCTGTGCCATGACGTGTGGATTTCGGATGAGCTACCGTGGAGCAGACCTGGCAGTGCGCGTACGCTCACCGCGTGAGGCGGAGTTGGCACAATATATGCCTGCCGAGAAAAAGGCAGATATCTCGGCGAAGCTTCTCTGCCCGATGCCTGGCCTGCTGATTTCCATTGATGTCGTACCAGGAGACGAGGTCGAGAGCGGGCAGAATTTATGCGTGATGGAAGCCATGAAAATGGAAAATGTCCTCAAGTCCGATCGCAAGGCAGTTGTGAAATCTGTTCATGTACAACCCGGTGACTCGCTCGCTGTCGATGATGTGATCCTGGAATTTGAAACGTCAGACTGACGACCGCGTATTTATTTGGATTGGAGTTCCAACTGTCGCAATGGCATCTTGTCAATTGCCCGGCTGATCTCCCGTATCGACCAAGGAAAAGGTTTACGCAGTTTCACCCCGCCGTCCTTGCCAATAATGACAATGGTGAATCCACGTGGACGAAGCTGCATGCGCAGCGATGACTGAATCGTCGGATCGGTGTCTGTCAATACAATCACATCGCGCTCTATCAGTTCTTCCGGGAGAGCCCGGAGGAGTTCCATCTGCTGCAGGAAGAGCGGACTTTCTGGAGAATCAGAAAAGACTGCGATCAGCCGATGTGTCCACAGGTACCGGTCCAAATCGACACCCACATCGGAAGCCGATGAACTGTCAATAATCTCTAACTCGGCATCGCCCGCGCCTCCCGAAGCTGCGATCGCAAGGTTCACACCGACGGCAACAATTATTGCTGTGAAAAATCTATGGAACATTGTTGTGTCAGCACTGCATCTTCTGGCTCCCATTAGAATCCAGAAAGATGGATTCTGCAAGAACTTCCGTCACACGCAAAGATACTAAATTGGGATTTTATAGACAAAGGCGCGACAGCGGATCGCGGGCACCCTGCAGATGGCCGCTGCGCAATTGCAGGACACGGGCCTCAGGGAGGATCTGGTCCGTCTGTTTCGGGAGGATCCGCGCCGGGTGGCGGCCTCACCGGGTCAGGCGACAACCCTGTTCGGCACGGTGACGTTTCTACGTATGAGGTCTCGCCTGTCCGGTGCGGGACCCTCCGTGGTGCCCGCGGAACCGATTCGGGGTTTGACCACGGGTGGAAACTGTGGGGTGGGTGGGGGGTTGGACGGATTGTCTGTGTGAGGTGGACAGCGCGATCCATGATCCCCCGCGGCTGATCATGGCGCTCTGCTTGACCTGCTCAAGGGGTTGCCCTGTCCGGTGATGATCTCGGGCCATCCTTCGGCGCTCTATGACACGATGCTGGCGGACTGGCGGCGGGTCGCGTTGCCGGTGACGACCCAGGCCCAGGGGCGACCAACCAGCGCCACCCTGCGCAAGACCCCCGTTGTGGAAACGGTCGCGGTCGTGGCCTGTACGGTCTGCGGCGGTGATCTCGCGGCTGTCGATCCCATCGACCGTGAGTGCCGGATCCTCCATGAGATCGTCTTCGCGGTCGTCGAACGCCGCGTCACGGCCGAAATCCCGGGCCCGCTGCAATACGGGTCTGGCCTGCAGGCCTTCGTCACCCACCTGCTGATGGCCCAGATGCTCTCGTTGAACCGGGCCGTGGCTCTGGTGCCGGCGATCACCGGTCTCCGGCTCTCCGCGGCGACCTGTCTTGGCTTCATCCAACGCCGGCATGTGGCCCGGCAGCCCTGGGAGGACGCGGCCATCGCGCCGCTTCTGAACCGCCCGGCCCGTCAGGCGGTCGATGCGATCAGTGTCATCCCCCGCACCCCCGGTGTCGGCATCAGTTGTGTGGTGCCCACCGCCTCAGGGAACGGGCCTGTGTCGTCGAGTCCAACGGCGACCGCTGGGCACGACGGATGACGACGCGGCGGCGCGCGGCCTGTCACAAGGCCAACACCAGCGCGACCCAAGCCCTGACCGCAACCGCGTGTCGGGCCATCGCGCCGCGCCCAAAGGGTCGGCGCGGCACAATGGCGAAATCGGATGCCCACAACCTGCAAGAACGCCTCGTCAAGCACGAGGAATCCGTCCGGCGGTTTCCGAACCCAGCGCTACGCTGCCGCCTGGTGCCGGATCTCAAGCTATCTCAACGCCATGACCGCACTTGAATACAACCCCCTCGTCGCCATCCAGATCGCACTGGCCGGCAACGCCGCCCATATGATCGACCTGCATGACAACCAAGTCGCTTCCAAGACGAGGGGAGCAGTTACGATTGGAGAATTGTCTTGTGCAAGACAAAAAGGGCGACACAATGGCCGCCCCCATGTGTGGATCGGATAGTGTGTGGGTTTGATCTGTCTGCGGTCAGAATGCGACGGTGCCCGGCCAGTCCCTCTCGATCGCGGCCGCTAACTGCCGGGAAGGGCCGGCGTTTCAAAGCAGAGTTGGGCCAGCACAGGCTTGGGCTTGTTCCCGCTGATCGGGGCGCCCACGCCGCTCACGAATTCATTCGTCACAACCCGATTTCCGCGCCCGACAGACTCATGCCTCAACCGACTGACGATCAGCTGCGCCACATGTTTCGTCGCGGGTTTCAGGTTATGAAATGTATTCACGGCGCTGATCTGAAGGTCTCGAGTCCCGCCCCGCCATCCGACCGTCCCCACCTCTATCCAAAACCCTCCATGGACGGGTCCGTCTTCGTCTCTGACCATGAAAGCCATATCAGCATGACTGAAATCGCCCGACCAGTCGCCGGTGACCGCTGTCAAATCTTCGATATCATGGGGGGTGATGGTGAGCGGACCCCCACCAAGCGTGGCCTGGGTTTTCTGATTATCCAGTTGGACACCAAAAGTCCCGCCCAGACGTCCCCCGCTGACTTTGACATCAGTCACGCTGAGATACAAGACGCCTGTCTCCATCACGCCGTCCGGGCAGGCTGATTGTCCATACGTCTGCGCATTCCCCGCGGCCGGCAGGGCGAGGGTCAGGGCCACCAAGGCGGCGGCCCGCAGAGTCAGTCGCTTATGGGGGGGGGGGGTGTCCGTGTCAAGCAGGTCATGGGGTGTCTCCTTGGGCGTGTGTGGCCACCCGGCGGCACACAATAACCACCGGGTGTGTCTCAGTCCCAGGGCTCGACCCACTTGGGGGTGTCTGTCGGATTGGGTCCGATGGGATCACAGTTCGGGCTCCCGCTGACTCGCGTCTCGTACCCGGTGAGCTGCAGATACTTCCCCTCCGGCACTTCATACGAGCCGTCGTTGTCCTGGTCCTGGGTGCAGTGTTGCTGTTCGTAGACAAACCCGTTCCCGTCAGAATACAGGCGGTATTGGGATTTGGTCTTGTGGGCCCAGCAATGCTTCGTTGTGTTGAGGTCCACCCCATTCGGGATCGCCCATTCTGCGCGTTGAGCCGGGGTGATCAGCGCCGCCACTTTCCAGCCCTGCTGGGTACATTTGTCCATCCACTGTTGTTCGGTCCAGCTGCCCCGGCCCTGGGAACAATAGCGATATTTTTCCAGGGCCCGGAACATATCGGCCCCGGCGCCTTTTCGGGTTTGAGAATGGGCGATCCTGATCGCGACCTCGGCGTGTGTGCAGGCTCGGAGCCGTTCGCAAGTCAGGCTCAGGAGATTGTTTTGTAATTCAACGCCTGAAGGACAGGTCACCTGCGCCTGCGTACCCGCAGTCAGCGCAAGGGCAATGATGGCGGCCCCGAGGGCCAGGGGACTGGCAAAGAAGCGTGTCATGAGGATCTCCCTTTCAAGTTTGTTGTCCGGGATCTCTGATACCCCCCCCCCCCATGGGTTTGGCAAGGGGTTTGTCCAGCGTGTCCCGCCGGTCTCCCCGCCCGCCCCCTCAACCTGTTGTCCTGTCTCGGCCTCGCTGGGGGTGATCCCGGATCGCGGCCCCATCTCCTCACCCCGTTCCCGGACCTGTCAACATCCCCAAGCGTGTCCACAGGGGATCAAGCGGGCGGCTGGCCCCCAAAAGGCCCCGGCGCTGGGGTCAGGCCCGGCGGTGAGGAGATGGGGAACAGAACGGTCAGCCCGCCCGGTTTTTGGGTTTCATCAGCATGGGCCCCGAGGCAGCGGTCTCTCGGGTCTGTCGGAAGGGGATTCACCTTGCGCCCACCCCCTGCCCGCGCCGCGGGCAGGGGGTGGGCGGCAGGTTCGGTCATGGGGATGGCCTTGGTTTCAGGTGGCGTCTGGATTGTGCAATGCAAAAGCGGGCCGTGCGGTCATTGGCGGGTGCCTCATCGCTGCAACTCGGAAGCCCTGGTCTTCTCGAGGAACACCAGCGGCAGGACATGTTCCTGCGGGCCGTCCTTGAGATCGTCCAACCACATCCGTTTGGCGAGGTCCTGACCCGTCTTGTCATCCGCGGACAGGTCGATGACCGTCATGGTGGTGCGGGCCTCGCCGGATTTGACGGTGACCACATCGCCGATGCGGATGGTCGGATCCTCCGTGCTGTCGTCCTTGGTCATGGTGTTTCTCCGTCGCTGGCGGCCCACTGGCCCGGAAAAGGGCAAGCCAGCGGGCAATACCCATGATTGGCTGAAGTCTGCAAGAGGCCGTGAGCGAGGGCAAGACGGGGCGGCAGGGTCAATCCGGGCAGTTTCTACCCCTCCCCAAATGTCTGTTAAGTGGAATCTCCAGCCCCTGTTCAACACAACGATGATCATCACAGGCACAAGTTGGCGGCCCTGTGTCTCGAACTGACGGTTGATCTGGATTCGCCCCGGGGCAATGCTTACATCATGGGCGTGCACGCGCATATCGGAAAGAAAAATCATGAAGACCAGCTTCGAGGAATGGCGTCAACTGGCACGTCAAGAACGTCGTGACAGAACAGGTGATGACTCATCTGTTTCGACACTCGAGGATATTGATATCAAAACGCTTTATACCGCTGAGGATATTGCAGGAACAATATCTGAAGACGACCTGCCCGGCCTGGCACCTTTCAGACGGGGGCCGCGCGCAACGATGTATACGAACCGTCCCTGGACAATTCGTCAATATGCCGGATTTTCAACCGCGGAAGAGTCCAATATCTTTTACCGGAAAGCACTGGCAGGTGGACAACAGGGCATTTCGGTTGCTTTCGATCTCGCGACGCATCGGGGTTACGACAGCGACCATCCGCGTGTCGAAGGAGATGTCGGAAAGGCAGGCGTCGCGATTGACTCCGTTGAGGATATGAAAATCCTCTTTGAAGGCATTCCACTCGATAAAGTGTCAGTTTCCATGACGATGAACGGAGCCGTCATACCCACCTTGGCGAACTTCATCGTCGCCGCACAGGAACAGGGCGTCACGCGCGATAAACTGACAGGCACCATACAGAACGATATCCTCAAGGAATTCATGGTGCGCAACACCTATGTATATCCTCCGGAACCTTCGATGCGTATCGTTGCGGACATCATTGAATACTCGAGTCGGGAAATGCCACGCTTCAATTCAATCTCGATTTCCGGTTACCATATGCAGGAAGCTGGCGCGAGCCTGGTGCAGGAACTGGCCTATACCTTGGCGGATGGGCGGGAATATGTTCGTGCAGCGCTCGGTCGTGGCATGGATGTCGACGATTTTGCCGATCGTCTCTCCTTCTTTTTTGCCATTGGCATGAATTTCTTCATGGAGGCAGCAAAGCTCAGAGCCGCGCGAATATTGTGGCATCGCATCATGGCAGAATTCAACCCGAAGAAAAGCAAATCAAGTATTTTGCGAACGCATTGTCAGACCAGTGGCGTGAGCTTACAGGCGCAGGATCCGTACAATAACATTGTCCGTACGGCGTTCGAGGCCATGTCGGCCGTTCTCGGAGGAACACAGTCGCTGCATACCAACGCATTTGATGAAGCGATCGCTTTGCCGACCGAATTCTCGGCACGCATTGCCCGCAATACGCAGTTGATCCTGCAGGAAGAAACCGGAGTGACCAACACTGTCGATCCGCTGGCGGGTTCATACTATGTTGAGTGGTTGACAAGCCAGCTGGCGTCCAAAGCGTGGGAATTGATTGAAGAAGTGGAGTCGCTCGGTGGAATGACCGAGGCCGTGATCTCAGGATTGCCAAAGTTGCGCATCGAGGAAACGGCTGCCAAGCGACAGGTGATGATCGACCGCGGCGAGGAGGTGATCGTTGGCGTCAACAAGTACCAGTTGAGTGAAGAGGATGAAATTGATATTCGACGGATCGAAAATCACCGTGTGCGACAAAGTCAGGTTCAACGACTCGAAAAGGTACGTGCAGAGCGGGATCCGATGCGTTGTGAAACAGCTCTCAATGAACTTGAGCGGCGGGCATCCTCCGGTGGAAATCTGCTCGAAGCGGCGGTCGAAGCTGCAGCGGCGCGCGCCACTGTTGGTGAGATTTCACTTGCCATGGAAAAAGTTTTCGGTCGCCATGTCGCAACGTCGACAACATTGTCAGGAGTCTATGCCACGGCTTATCAGGACGATTCAGCGTTTGCTGCGATACAGGAAGATATCGAGACATTTGTTTCGGAAGAGGGGAGGCGACCGCGTATGCTGGTCGCCAAGATGGGGCAGGACGGCCATGACCGCGGTGCCAAGGTGATTGCCACCGCATTTGCGGATATCGGATTCGACGTGGATATTGGCCCTCTCTTTCAGACTCCTGCAGAAACGGCCCGCGATGCCATCGACAATGATGTGCATGTGATTGGCGTCAGTTCACAAACAGCTGCACATACAACCCTGGTGCCCCTGCTTATCGAAGAACTCGAGAAATCTGGAGCGAGTGATGTTCTGGTGGTCTGTGGAGGTGTGATTCCGCCTCAGGATCATGAACTCCTGCGCGCTGCCGGTGTCAGCGAGATTTTTGGTCCGGGCACCAATATTCCACAAGCGGCATGCAAGGTATTGAAACTCATTCGTGCCCAACAGACGCAGCCCGACACAGGTTCCGAATCACAGGAGAATTAGCGCCGCAAGGCCAAGAAAGGCGAGGAATCCGACGCAGTCGGTCACAGTCGTCACGAAGACACCCGATGCAAGCGCCGGGTCCATTCTTGTCCGGTTTAATCCAATGGGGATCAAGATACCGGCAATACCAGCCGCAGTCATGGTGATGATCATGGCAAGCCCCATCACGGCCCCGAGCAGTGGGGCACCAAACCAAATCAGTCCGATCAAACCGGCAATTGCAGCGAACAGAAGGCCGTTCAGCAACCCAACGCGTGTTTCACGCCAGATAATACGCCGTGCATTGGACCGTGTCAGATCCCGTGTGGCCAATGACCTGACCGCCACTGTCAATGATTGGGTGCCGGCATTGCCGCCCATGGACGCGACGATCGGCATCAGCACGGCAAGCGCGACCAGGGCTTCTATGGTTTCAGAAAAACGGTCAATGACAAGTGATGCGATGACCGCTGTTGCCAGATTGACAATCAGCCACGGAAATCGTTGGCGCGTCACATTGATGACTTTTTCTGACAGGTTTTTGTCGCCAACACCGGCCAATCGCAAGATGTCCTGTTCGGCTTCAGCGTCCAGGAAGGCCATTGCATCATCGATGGTGATGACTCCGGCAACCCTGTTGTTGGTGTCAATGACGGGCGCCGATATCAAATGGTATTGGTTGAAGATGTAGGCGACCTCGTCTTGCGGAACATTGATATCTATCGGGTGGCAGTCATCATCGACAATCTCGATCAACCGGGTCGTACGTACAGAACCCATGAGACGACCCAGAGACACCATACCTTTGAACTGTGCCTTGGGATCGGTCAGAATCAGGTGATAAAACTGTTCGGGGAGATTCGTATCCGCCCGCAGATGGTCAATCGCCTGACCGACATCCCAATGGACGGGGACCATGACAATTTCGCGTTGCATGAGACGTCCGGCAGTTTCAGCAGGACAGCGCAGCGATTGCTCGACCGCGGCGCGATCCGGATCATCCAATGCATCAAGAATCGTTGCCTGCAGATCTTCATGCAGATCTTCAGTGAGGTCAACGATATCATCCGAGCTCAAATCACGCACGGCCTGTGCGAGGCCCATGGCCGGTAATTGCGCGACGACCTCGGCTTGCAGGGGTTCGGACAGTTCAGACAAGACCTCCCCATCAAAGTCATGCTTCCACAGGGCCACCAGATTATCCCGGAGGTCGGGATCAATCTGTTCAATTAAATCAGCGATATCAGCCGCATGGATCGGTTCGAGAAGTCGGTTGAGCCGATCCTGATCATCATGCGTAATCGCGCGCTTGATTTCAGCGATAATCTCTGCAGTGACCGGGGTCTCTCCGCCTGTCGCATGAATCTCTTTGTCTGACATCTCTTGCCCCCACTGAACCGGCATGCGACATAGTTTATCGCAATATTCCTGGATACGACACAGAAGCATCCATCGGCAGACAGGGTTCTTCATACGGGCAGGGGGTCGTGTTGATGTGGGAGAAATGATGTGATCAGGTCTCATCTATTGATCGGGCAAACCCTGCGTTTTTCGGACGATCCATTCGTCACCACGCCATCTTCAGCCGTCTGTCACGAGGAAAGAGGAGCTGTACTGCTCCAGGATGGTCGGATCGTTGCCTGCGGAACAGCAGAGGATCTGGCGGCAAAATACCCGGATTCAGAGCGGCACGATTACGGGCGCAGCCTGATACTTGCCGGTTTCATTGACCCGCATGTCCATTATCCACAGATGGCGATTATCGCAAGCTGGGGCAAACGACTGCTTGATTGGCTGAATGACTACACTTTCCCTGAAGAGGCGAAGTTTTCAGATCCTGATTATGCGTCCCGCATGGCGCGTCAATATCTTCGGCAATTGATTGACCATGGGACGACCACTGTCTGCACCTATTGCACCAGTCATGCAGCGAGTGTCGACGCATTTTTTGTTGAAGCAGAACGACTCAACATGCGTGTTCTCGCCGGAAAGACCTGCATGGACAGGAATGCACCAGATGCACTTCGTGATACACCGACGTCCGGTTATCAAGATTCCAAGAGTCTGCTTGAGAAATGGCATGATAAGGGCCGTCTATCCTATGTCATAACCCCGCGCTTTGCGCTCACATCTTCGCCTGAGCAGTTGGAACAATTGGGGCAATTGTGGTCTGAATATCCGGAATGTCTGTTGCAGACACACTTGAGCGAACAGCTGGAGGAAATTGCCGAGGTGAAGCGGCTATTTCCTGCCGCGCGGGATTATCTCGACGTCTATGATGGTTTTGGTCTCGTTCGTGAGCGGGCTCTCTTTGGCCATGCCATTCACTTGAATGATCGGGAACAGGCACGATTGCGCGATGCCGGAGCGGCGCTCATCCATTGTCCGACCTCCAATCTGTTTATTGGATCGGGTCTTTTCGATATGTCAGGACTGAAGTCTCCGGGTCAGCCAGTGGGTCTGGCGACCGATATTGGTGGCGGGTCCTCATACTCGATGCTGCGCACCATGGCAGCTGCCTATGAGATTTCCCAGTTGAAGGGGCATGCATTGCATCCGAGTCAACTGGTTTGGCTGGCAACATCGGCGAATGCAAAAACGCTGCATCTGGATTCTTTGATTGGCAATTTGGCACCCGAACTAGAGGCCGACATCATTGTCCTTGACTTGTATTCGACCGAATCGATCGCCGCGCGCGCAGCCCGTGCCGAGAGTTTCTGGGAGGAACTGTTCCCGACGATCATGATGGGAGATGATCGCGCGATAGAAGCGGTATGGGTTGCCGGGCGTCAACTCAAACCGTGGCCGGACTGAGCCAGACGTCGATAGACTGTGCCGTCCACCCGCCAACACGGTCGGCAGCGATCTGCCTGGACTTCCGTGACCATAATATGTGCCCCGAGGCTCATTTGGTGCCGTAAAGGCGGTCGCCGGCATCGCCGAGCCCGGGCAGAATATAACCCAGCTCGTTGAGTCTTGCGTCGAGGGCCGCCGTGAATACCGGCACATCAGGATGGGCTTGACACAAATGCTCGACTCCCTCCGGTGCCGCCAGAAGGCACATAAAACGGATATTTCGTGCACCGGCCTTTTTGAGCCGGGTGAGTGCGGCAACGACCGAATTGCCTGTGGCCAGCATCGGATCAAGCGTGATGACCAATCGGTCTTCAAGTTCCGCTGGCACTTTGAAGTAATATTCGACGGCTTGCAGCGTGTTCTCATCGCGGTAAAGGCCAACATAACCAACGCGCGCTGAAGGAATGAGTTCAAGGACACCATCGAGAAGTCCATTGCCGGCCCGAAGAATCGAAATCAGGGCCAGTTTCTTGCCACTGAGACAAGGGGCGTCCATTTCCATCAAGGGTGTTTCAATGCGCCGCCGTGTCAGCATGAGATCACGTGTGACCTCGTAGGCCAGAAGCATGCTGATCTCACGCAGCAATTGCCGAAATACGGCTGTGGGTGTCCTGGCGCGCCGGAGCAGCGAGAGTTTATGCTGAATCAATGGATGATCGACAACGGTCAATTGGTGATTCATGACGATAGGGGCCTTTCAGCTGAAGTCAGGTTATACGTCCTTGGGATATCCCAGCCCCTCTAGAGCCAGACGGATTTCATCAATGATCGCCGGGTCATCAATTGTGGGCGGGAGGGTAAAAGATTCACCATCGGCAATCTTTGCCATGGTCGCACGAAGAATTTTGCCCGAACGGGTCTTGGGCAGGCGCTCAACAATCGTCGTCTGACGAAAGGCTGCGACCGGTCCAATCTTGTCACGCACGCGGCTGACGCATTCAGCCAGAATGTCGGCATGGGTGGTCGATACCCCGGCATTCAGGCAGATGAAAGCAAGTGGAACCTGTCCTTTCAATGCGTCTCTGACTCCGATCACCGCACATTCGGCAATGTCCGGATGTTCAGCAAGGACTTCTTCGATGGCGCCGGTTGATAGACGATGGCCAGCGACATTGATGACATCATCTGTGCGGGCCATAACGAAAATGTAGCCATCCTTGTCAATCATGCCCGCGTCTCCGGTGTCATAAAATCCCGGAAATTCGGCAAGATAGCTTTCCTGGTAGCGTGTATCGGCTTCCCATAGAGTTGACAATGTGCCGGGTGGCAAGGGCAGTTTAATGAGAAGCGTTCCGAGTTCGCCGGGCGGTTTTGCCTGTCCTTCATCATCCACGACACGTACATCGTAGCCAGGCATCGGTAGAGACGGTGAACCCGGCTTGACGGGTTTCAGTTCGATTCCCAGAGGATTGGCAGCAATCGCCCAACCCGTTTCGGTCTGCCACCAATGATCGATCACCGGAACTTCGAGATATTTCTCTGCCCACATGATGGTATCGGGGTCAGCTCTTTCACCGGCAAGAAAAAGTGCGCGCAATTTCCTCAAATCGTATGTGCGCGGGAGTCGGCCATTCGGGTCTTCGCGTTTAATGGCACGAAAGGCGGTTGGTGCCGTGAATAAAACTCTGACATCATGTTCAGCGATCACGCGCCAAAAAGCACCGGCGTCGGGTGTCCCAACCGGTTTGCCTTCATAAACAAGGGTTGGGTTTCCTGCCAGCAATGGGGCGTAGCAGATATAGGAATGCCCGACGACCCAGCCGACATCAGATGCCGCCCAAAACACCTCTCCGGGTTGGACGCCATAAATGTTCTTCATCGTCCAGTGAAGTGCCACGGCATGCCCGGCGGTTGGGCGCACAACACCTTTGGGTAGACCCGTCGTTCCGGAAGTATAGAGGATATACGAGGGATGGTTTCCCGGCAGCGGGACGCAGCCAGCCGGAGCAGCATCCTTTTTCATCGAGTCCCAGTCGATGTCCCGGCCCGCGACCAAGTCTGCAAGTTCAGTCTCACGCTGGAATATGGCACAGAATTCAGGCTTGTGATCGGCAAGATCAATGGCTGCGTCGAGAAGGGGTTTGTAGCGGACAACCCGACTGGGCTCAATTCCACAGGATGCTGAGAGGACCGCCTTGGCACGGCAATGCGAGATCCGTATTGCCAGTTCTGCAGCGGCGAAACCACCAAATACCACCGAATGGATGGCACCGATGCGGGCACAGGCCAGCATGGCAATAATCGCCTCTGGAATCATCGGCATATAGATGATGACTCGGTCGCCAACGGTGATGCCGCGTGCCCGCATTGCACCCGCCACATGGGAGACCTCATCCAACAATTGTTGATAGGTTATGAAACGTTGGCTCGCTGTCACGGGACTGTCATGTATGATGGCGACCTGATCACCGGATCCGTTCACGACATGCCGGTCGACGGCGTTCCAACAGGTATTGATCAACCCGTCGTCAAACCAACCGTAAAGGGGAGGATTTTCATCGAACAATGCCTGGCTGGGCTTGCGTTTCCAATCCAGTGAATTGGCCGCTTGCATCCAAAATGTTTCAGGATTCTGCATCCATCGGGAATAAACTTCATCATACTGATTGCGTGACGTCTTCGCCGAGTTGGCTATGGCCATGTCACTGCCCTCCAGAAAAGTGGCTCAAAGCGATTGTTGTCCTGTCTGCGCACAAGCGGGGGCCAAATTGTTCAAGTTCTGGCTCCCGGATCATTCGGCATCAAAAGGGTAAGTCCAGTTGATGTGTTCTGTTGTCTTTAGCATAAAAAACACTCGACCTTGTGATTTGTGTGATCCTGCCGCCATCAAAGGAACTGCCGACAAACAGGCTTTGAAACGCGCCATTCGGCAAGCGTACCAATGCACGAAGGTCGCTCGTATTGCCGTAGATTCCGACTAATTGCGGCCGGCCGAGATCAAAGTTGTGCTCCAGGGTCGCGAGTTGATTGCCGCTTGCGGGCGCTCCGGCATCAATTTCTGGTACGGGCATCGCAGAGCGTGGAGGTGTTTGCGCCGCATTCTGCTCTGAAGTCGTCGGTTCCAGCCTGTCAGTCGGGTTGTTACGGGATGATTCCGCTCGTCGTCGCGGCGCTGCGGTGACTTGTACAGACGAATCGACTGATGCAGTCAGGCTTTCCAGAATTGCTTGTCGGATCCCCTCTTCCTGATCTTCGGAACTCTGTTTCTGCAAGGCGATTTCATCAGGAATTTCGAGTTCCCGTGCGCCTTCCCGTAATATGGGTCTGCTGATGTCAAGTGCGATTGTCTTGTGGCGGGCATTTTGTCGTAACATCGGACGAACAAAGTCGGTGTCTCCGGGGACACTCTTCCCAATTTCAGCGGTGATCGGAGGATTCACATGAGCTGTGTTCTCAACGGCTGTTTGTGTTTCACTGGAATTTGGCGCTGATCCTTCGGCAATTCCCTCAACAATGGAATCGGCCTGATTGAGCAGATTGTGGCCCGCTGACTGGCCCTGATCAAGAGTGAGTGGCCACAGATCATGCCCTTGCGGGGTCAGAGTCGCCGAGAAGTCAAGGAGCGCGTAGTTCAAAGATGTGGGGTCGAAGTCCCAATCGGCTGAGCCGGGTCGCGGACGACTGACGGATCGTTCTCCAAGCTGCGGTGCGAGTGCTGACTGCCAGCCATCGACGGCCTTGATATGCAGACCATCGGCAGGTTCAACCCCCGAAATGTCAGCGCCAATGGGAGAACTGGTGGAGTGTAACGGATTGGAGATGTTGTCAGTTGGTGCCGTCAACAGGGGTCCAGATAAGCCAACGGAGAGAAACACTGACAATAACAGGGCCGCCGCGTTGCGGGCGCGCCAAACCTGTCTTCTGTTGGTTTCCACACGACGATCGGTTGCCTCTGATGGACAAATTGGAAGAGCCAGTGAATCGCGGATATGATGAGCATCGATCCCTCTTTCCTGAGCCAGTTGCGAGAGACCAAAAAACGGCCGCCGCGGAAAATCGTCGAGGCTTTTCAGATCCGCTGCATGCGCGACAACCGGGAAACCAAATTCGGTGACAAATTTCTCGAGCCTGTCGAGATACTGGCTATCGACAAATGCAATTTTGATGAGATCTTCGTCGATTTCATGATCGTAGGCATGGTGGCTTTCATTCTGCCCGGACATCAGCGCAAGATGCTGACGAATATCGCGCGCGGTCAGCGCGGCATCCGGCTCATGCTGTGTGAGAATCAAATAACTGACTGAATCGCTGCTGATCATCAAGGTTGTCGTGACCACGCCATTCCCAAGCCGGACTGCGCGGCGGCGGATCACGTCGAAGCTCAGGCCATCCCATGAGTCATTTTCGCCGAGTCGACCGATTTCAATCCAAACCTTGGCTGCGGACAGATGAAAAAAGACTGCACCCTTGTCAAGGAAATGGATCAGGAAATTGGTCGGCATGATCAAATTCGTCCAGGTGTCGGGCAGGTATCAAGATCTCTCGTCGCCAGTCGCCGTTAAACGATTGTCGAACCCATAGGTATAGGGACAAGTGAGGATTGGCGCAAGATTCTGCACCTGCCGGTAGTGTCTCAGTTTGAAATTTGCCAGAATCGAGGGGGCGAAAAAGCCGCGTTGCTCTAGGGTATACAGATACTATATACCCATCCCATAGAAGGAGATAGATATGCCAATCGGACCGCAAGGCCAGAAACGCCCAGCCGATGTTGTTGGCTGTGCCGTTCATGTTGCGAAGATTGCAACGGGCGAGATCGAAGACACAATCAGCAAGCCGCGTCAACCGCGTAAAGCCATTGGCGGACGGATCGGTGGTCATCGGCGGGCAGCGTCTCTGACACCCGAAAGACGGAGCGAGATTGCGTTAGCCGCCGCACAAGCCAGATGGGAAGAGTGACTCTATCTTGCTGAAAATTTTTCGCTTCATTAAGAGCACTGTTTTTCTTGTTTTTCTTTGTGCGTCATTAGCAGTTTCGACCCTTATCTTAGGTGTTAAGGTGGCTCAACTTGGAGCGCAAGTCGCTACACTAACAGCAAGTGCTGCTAGCGCTGCTATTGCGCATCGCAAAGATAAAGCCAAGGCTGTTGCAAGAATAAGAATAAAAGAACGTAACTATTCAGGTTCTTGTTCGGTTTTCTGGTCCGCGCGGCGGTTCAGGACATTTCAAGTCGCTTGATGAGTTCATCCGGCGGGGCCCGCAGTGTTTCCAGCAGGTTCCAGCCCGGCTTGCGGGCCGTGTCCAGCACGGTCCGCAGCACCGCATGGTTCTGCGCTCCAGTCGTGCTGCGGAAGCTGCCGGAGATTTTCTGCTGCACCTTGAGGGGGCGGAGCGCTCGCTCGGCTTCGTTGTTGGTGGCGGGAACCGTGGGGTCACGGGTAAACCGCAGCACGCCCTCCCGGTTGTCCTGTAGCCGCCGGGCCAGGTTGTGGCCCCGTCGTCGTTTCCGTCGGCCCCGGCGCCCTTTCGTGGGCGGTGGCGGCCGGGATTCGTGCATGGAGATCCCCGCGGCCACGATGCTGTCAGTGCGCCGCCCGATCCGGTCGGCCAGCCGCGCCGGCAGGGGCTTTCCCTCCGACAGGTTCACAGCGTGGATGGCGCGCCGGAGCCGGCGGGCCATCGTCGCGGCCCAGGCCTCATCGTCGAAATCGACCCGGTCCTGGAGTTCGCGCAGGAGATGCGCGGCGCAGAGGGCGGGCACGGTCCCCGGAATGGTGACATAGGGTCGCCAGTGGTCGTGCACGGCCACGCCGGTCGCGTCCCGCATCACGTCGCCGCGGCCGGTGCCCACGCGGAAGTGGCTGAGGCCTTCGGTGCAGGCGACATGCAGCCAGGCGAGGCGTCCGCGCACGCGGATGCCGGTCTCGTCCATATGCTTGACGGGCGCCGCCGCCACCGCGTCCCGGACATGGAGGGCGAGGCCTTCGAGGCCTTCGGTGGCACGTGCGACCATGTTCATGACCGTTCCCTGTGATCGCTGGACACCGAACAGATCGATCAGCGTCTGGCGCAGCCGCTGCACCGGGACCAGCTGGGCGACACGCAGATCAACGACCCGGGCGGTCAGCCGGGGACCGGACTGAACCGGGGCGGTCACCCCAGCGGGAAAGTGTGCCCGGGTGGTCACGCCGCAGGCGGGACAGACACACCGATGGGCCCGATGCGCGGTCACCTGGAGCGGAGGAGGCTCCGGAAGGTCATGGACCTGACGGGCCGCGGACCCGACGGACATCCCGGCGTCCAGGGCCGCGCCACAGCCCGTGCAGGTGGCGGGATAGTGATCTGCGATGACGTCGGGGTGTTCGGAACGGCGCAGCGTGCCGCCGGGGTGGCCCCTCTGTCCACCCGGCTTGCGGTCGCTGGCGCGGCGACGGGACCGCCGGCGTTGCCGCAACACCTCCGCCGTCGGTTGGGTCAGCCCATCACGCGACGGAGGCTTGCCACTGTTGGAACTGTCAAGCCCGAGGCGGCGCTCCAACTCCGCGATGCGCGCGGCCTGAACGGCAATCACAGCATCACGATCCGCGAGGGCCGCCGTCAAAGCAGAGACCCGATGGGCCCATGACTCAAGATCGTCAATCATTCCTGACACGAAATCCCTGCCCTGTCTGCTGCCTGTCACCGCGGCTTCTGCCGTCTTGGGGGCCAAACTTAGGGGGAAACAACACACAGTGTCAAATGAGACGCAACGGACAGGGAGTACCGACCCGAAAAGAACCTGAATAGTTACAAAAGAACAAGCAAAAGCGCGAATTAAACGTTTTGCGATTGCGGGCGCAGCAGTTGTTCCTGCGGCTGGGGTGTTTGTAGCACCAACAATGGCCGTTGCTTTTGAAAAAGCGATTTTTGATGATTGGCAAAAGGAAAATCCTAATAAAAGTTTCGGCGATTATGCTTGTGAAACAGGAGATATAACCGCAGAAGTTATTGACGAAACGCTTCAAGAACTCCCTGAATCATTAAGGCCGACACCAGATATCCTTCGTTCACAAATGCCTAAATGTGGTTTTGGTTTTGATGATTTTGAAAATCAATCGTGGGTATCTGATAACACAAAATGGTTCCCATCTCTTGATAAGATAACAGATTGGATGCCGTCATTTAAGTCAGAAACGCAATGACGCCCCCCCCCTGAAATAGGCTCGCCGAACTGGGCCAATCAAACGATCTGGACGGGTGATAATCTGCCCATCCTTCGGGGCATGAACTCGAATTGCGTTGACCTGATCTATCTTGACCCGCCGTTCAATTCTAAAGCCAACTATGCCGCTCCGATTGGCAGTCAAGCTGCGGGGGCCGAATTCAAGGATACCTGGTCGCTGTCGGATGTGGATATTGCCTGGCTGGATCTGATTGAGGCCAAGCATTCCAGGTTATGGCGTGTCATTCAGGCCGCCATGACAGACAGCGACAAGTCCTATTTGATCTATATGTCGGCAAGATTGCTGGAAATGCATTGAATATTGAAACCGACTGGCAGCATTTACCTTCACTGCGATCCGACGATGGGAGCTTACCTCAAACTGCTGATGGACGCGGTATTTGGCAAAGCAGCATTTAGAAATGAGATTGTGTGGTGGTATGAAAAATGGACAAACACGGCCAATTATTTCCAGAGAAACCATGACATTATATGGTTTTACGCCAAGACGGATCGGAACACTTTCAACAAGCCCTATGGGCCGATGACAGAACGGCAAAAAGCACTTTTGCAGACGGGATACAATCTTGGGACGTCTAGCGGTAACCCGATTGTAAGGGTCTATGATAGGAATAAGGTGGCAAAAGCCAAAATTAGTGAGTGGAAGGCCGAAGACCGTGCGATTTATAATGTGGCAAAACCAAAGGGAAAAGCCATTCCTGCGGTGTGGCAAATGCCGATGCTGAATGGTCAAGCCAAAGAACGCACAGGATACCCCACTCAAAAGCCTCTTGCTCTATTGCGTCGCGTTATCCAAGCCAGCAGCAACCCCAATGACATGGTTCTTGACCCTTTCGCGGGTTGCGCAACTGCGTGTATTGCCGCCGAGGAATTGCAACGTCAGTGGGTCGGGATCGACATATCGCCAAAGGCGGCTGATCTTGTCCGTCATCGCATGGACAAAGAATTGCCGCTCATGTTTCAGAATGTCATTGACCGCACGGATATTCCCCAGCGCACTGATTTGGGGGACGTTCCTTTCTACCGCAGCACAAACAACAAGAAGTTTTTGTATGGCGAGCAAGGTGGCATTTGCAACGGGTGCAGGGAGCACTTCAAACTTCCGAACCTGACCATTGATCACATCATCCCGCGATCCAAAGGCGGCACAGATCACATTGGCAATCTGCAACTGTTGTGCGGGCACTGCAACAGCGTCAAAGGCAATCGCGGCATGGAATACCTGCAAGCCAAACTGGCTGCGTAAATTTAATATGAAATTATGCTTGACAAATAGGGTTAGCCACCCCATATATCAAGCATGAACAGATTATCGACAGAGAAACGGATCATGATCCTCAACATGCTGGTTGAGGGGATGTCCATGCGGTCGATCTCCCGCACGGTTGGGGTGTCGATCAACACGGTCACCAAACTGCTTGTTGCGGCTGGTGAAGCCTGTGCAGACTACCACGACAGGACAGTCCGGGATGTCGAATCCCGTCAAATCCAGTGTGATGAGATTTGGTCCTTCTGCTATGCCAAACAGAAGAATGTGGCCAAAGCCAAATTCGCCCCGCACGGCGCGGGTGATGTCTGGACATGGACGGCGATTGATCGCGACAACAAGATGATCCTGTCTTGGGAAGTCGGTGACCGCTCAGCCGCCACAGCCATCGAGTTCATGGACGATCTGCGTGCTCGTCTGGCCAACCGCGTCCAGTTGACCACAGACGGCCATAAAGCCTATCTGGAAGCCGTGGAAGGCGCGTTCGGGGGTGATATTGATTACGCCATGCTGATCAAGATTTACGGCGACTCGGACAACAGATCACCAGAGAAGCGATACAGCCCTGCCGAATGCACGGGGGCGCGGGTCCAGCGTATCGAGGGGCGGCCTGAGAAGAAGTATATCAGCACCTCACATGTGGAGCGTCACAATCTGAGTATGCGGATGGGGATGCGCCGCTTCACACGGCTCACCAACGCTTTCAGCAAGAAGATAGAGAACCACCTGCACAGCATGAGCCTGTATTTTGTGCATTACAACTTTGTGAGAATTCACGGAACGCTGAGAGTGACCCCCGCGATGCAGGCTGGCATCACCGACACGCTGCATGATATGGCGTGGATCGTCAGCCTGATCGATGCCCGCTCACCCAAACCGAACCGACCCAAAACCTACAAGAAGAGAATTTCAAACTGAGACACTACCTACCTGCCGCATCATCTGACATTTGGGCAGGTTTCGGATCTGCGCGATGGTTGGCAGACCGAATATCTGGCGGCCACCGGCAGTCGCCGCCAAGTTATTCGATGCAGGTGCCGATTTTATATGGTCGCCTTGGCGAGGGCCTGGTCAATGTCTGAAATCAGGTCGTCAGGATCTTCGATTCCGATTGAGAGTCTGACGACATCGGGAGCAGCACCCGCGGCAGTCTGCTGTTTCGCCGTGAGTTGCCGATGCGTCGTTGAGGCAGAGTGAATGACCAGAGAGCGAGTATCACCGAGATTGGCGACATGACTGAAGAGCTCGAGGCTGTCGACGAATTTTACACAGGCTTCGTAGCCGCCCTTGATCGCGAAGGTGAAGATTGCCCCTGCCCCGCGCGGGCAGATTGTCTTGATTCGTGCGTAATAAGGGGATGACTTGAGCCCCGCATAAGACACGGACCTGACCCGCGAATCAGCCTCCAACCAGTTTGCGATGGTCACGGCATTCTCCACATGTTTACGCATCCTGAGCGACAGAGTCTCAATGCCGAGCAGTGTATAGTGCGCACCCTGCGGATTCATGGTCATTCCAAGATCACGCAATCCAACGGCGATTCCATGAAAAGTGAAGGCGAGAGTGCCGAAGGTTTCGTGGAATTTCAGACCGTGATACGCGGGTTCCGGCTCCGAGAGAGACGGGAATCGGTTACTTGCGGACCAGTCGAACGCCCCTGAATCGACAATTGCCCCGCCCGTCACTGTACCGTTCCCGGTCAAATACTTGGTCGTCGAATGCACAACCAGCGTGGCACCAAAATCAATGGGCCTGCAGAGATATGGCGAGGCTGATGTGTTGTCGACGATGAGCGGAATACCATGTGATTCGGCAATGCGGCTCAGGGCTTCCAGATCGCTGATATAACCTCCCGGATTGGCAATGGATTCGCAAAAGATGGCGCGGGTATCCGAGTCAATTGCCGCCGCAACTGAGTCGAGATTCTCAGTGTCAACAAATTTTGCTGCCCAGCCAAATCGATGGATCGTGCGGCTGAATTGCGTGACGGTCCCGCCATACAGCCGACTCGATGCGACGATGTTGCGGCCCGGTCCCATAAGCGGAAAGAGGGACATGATCTGTGCGCCATGACCCGATGCGCAGCAAACAGCACCGGCACCGCCTTCAAGCGCGGCGATACGCTCCTGCAGCACGGCGACAGTCGGATTGGTCAGGCGGGAATAGATGTAGCCGACTTCCTGGAGATTGAACAACGACGCCGCATGTTCGGCATCACGAAAAACAAATGCTGTTGACTGGTAGATTGGGGTTTGCCGTGCACCCGTGGCAGGGTCAGGGCGCCCGCCCGCATGAACCTGCAATGTATCGAATCCATAAATGGGTTGATCAGACATGGGGCTTCGTCTTTCTGCTTCCTGAGAGAAAGCGCGCCGATTAGCATATTGTCCCATATTGACAAGGCAAATATCCTATTTCGGGACAATATTCTCCCTATCAAACAAGTTCAGTCTGTCGTGTCAAAAGGGGTTCAGAAGATGTGATGGTGTTCCAGCAGATTGTCGGGGTTGCGCATCGGTTTCCGAATCATTCGATTCCTCGAAGTGCAAATAATGCAACGGCTGCCGCATTCGAAACATTGAGTGAACCCGCACAAATGCGCATGAGAAAGTCACACTTTTTCCGCGTCAGTTCACGAAGTCCGATATGTTCGGATCCTAAAACGATGGCCACGCGTCCGGCATGAATGATTGCGGGTAGCGAAGCAAGGTCTTCGGGAGATGACGCGTCCAGTCCAATCAGGATGAAATTCTCACTGCGCAGACCGTCTATGGCGCGCGCAAGGTTGTTGATCCGAATATATGGCATCATCTCCATGGCGCCTGAGGCTGACTTGGCAAGGGCACCGGTTTCCGGGGGCGAGTGACGCGTCAGGCCAATGACGGCTTCTGCCTCGAAGGCGAGGGCACTGCGAAGGATCGCACCAACATTGCGCGGATCACCAACTCTGTCGAGGACGACAATTCGCGATGTTGTCGATACATTTTTGCACATGAAATCGAGGTTTGGCTGTTCCAGTGGTTCTGTCTGAAGTGCGGCTCCCTGGTGAACGGTATCCGAGGCAAGCGTTGCGGGGAATTTTCGCAGATCGGCAAGTTCGGCCTTGATCCCGGCCTGTTCGATATCTTCTGCGAGCCGTCGCGCTGCATTGGCTGTCAATACCAGGCGGTATTTATGACGTTTCGGGTTACGCAAGGCCGCCCGGACGGCATGGATTCCATAAATCCACAGACGTTGGTCTGGCAGATTTTTGCTCTGCTCACCATGTGGTTTGATACGCATTTTCAGCGTTGGGTCTGGGGCTGACATGCCATGCTCCCGGGAGGTCGTTAATCTGCACAAACAACTCTGTCACAATCAGAGAAATACCTGTTGTTCAAGATCGCGACCGCTGGATTTGCAGTTGACATGAGGAAAGTCTGCAAAGTATCGAAACATTCGGAATGGGCGACGGGCTGCAAGGTGCGGCAGCGGACTGTAACTCCGCCGGGGAGACCCATGCCTGGTTCGATTCCAGGGTCGCCCACCATTCCCTCTCAACGAAAGTTCGGTCAGGGAATCTGTTCCAAATTTTCAGAAAACAAAAGAATCGACGCCAACAAATTGGCGTAATAATTCTTGTTATGCTTCTTCCGTTTCGCTCTGAAGTGCAACATCGACTTCTTCCGGTTTCATGGCACCTGTCATGAGCGCAACAGCATCGGACATTGAAATGTCCTTTGGATCAATCACGCAGAGCCGCCGACCCAGACGATGCACATGTATACGGTCCGCCACCTCGAAGACATGAGGCATATTGTGACTGATCAGGATAATCGGGACGCCCCGCGATTTGACTTCAAGGATCAGGTCAAGAACACGACGACCTTCTTTCACGCCCAGTGCAGCTGTTGGCTCGTCAAGAATCACAACGTTCGAACCGAACGCTGCCGCGCGTGCCACAGCGACACCCTGTCTTTGACCGCCCGAAAGAGTTTCAACCTTTTGATTGATATTCTGAATTGTCATAAGGCCCAGCTCCGACAGCTTTTCTCTCGCGATCTGCCGCATTTTTTTCTTGTCGAGTTGCCGAAAGACTTTACCCATGATGCCTGACCGTCGGATTTCCCGGCCCATGAACATATTATCGGCTATGGAGAGTGCAGGTGACATCGCCAGCGTCTGATAGACGGTTTCGATACCATACTCCCGTGCGTGGATAGGCGAGTTGAATGCAACCAACTCACCACCAAGGGTAATTTGGCCGCTGTCGGGCTTGATGGCCCCGGATAGGGCCTTGATCAGCGTTGATTTGCCGGCACCATTGTCACCAATCACCGCAAGAATTTCCTGAGGCAGAAGTTCGAAATCGCAATTTTCCATGGCCGTGACTCGACCGTAGCGCTTGGTGAGGCCGCGTCCTGTCAGAATTGCCTGATTCATCACGCGCTCGCCTTTCTGATATACTGGTCCAAGGTCACTGCCATGATGATGAGAATACCGATGAGGAGATAGGTCCACTGGACATCAGCACCGAGCAGCCTGAGCCCGAGAGAAAATACTCCGACGATAAGAGCGCCAAAGAGCGATCCAGCAATGGACCCGCGCCCGCCGAAAAGCGAGATTCCGCCAATAACGACGGCTGTGATGGATTCAATATTGGCAAGCTGTCCGGCTTGGGGAGACACCGATCCCAAACGTCCGATGAGCACCCAACCCGCAATGGCACAGATCAAACCGGCCAGCGCGTAAACCGAAATCAGTGTGGACTTAACGTTGACACCTGAAAGTTCCGCTGCATCGGGATCATCGCCGACCGCATAGACGTGTCGCCCCCAGGCGGTCTGACTGAGGATGTATGAAAGAAAGCCGACCAAAAGCAGCATGAGTATGACGCCGTATGTGAATATGGCACCACCAATTTCGAGTTTGTTTCCAAAGAACTGGAGGAAGGGTGCCTGGGCGGCAATGTCCTGGCTACGAATGACCTCGCTACCGGAATAGAGGAAATTGGCTGCAAGTGCGATCTGCCACATACCAAGAGTCACAATAAATGGAGGCAGTTTGACATAGGCAACCAGCACGCCATTGATCGTGCCGATGAGGGACCCGCAGGCCAGGCCACAGAGGATTGCAATTCCAGGAGGAAGACCAAGATCAAATGTGAACTTACCCATAACCACCGAAGACAGCACCATGATCGCACCTACGGACAAATCGATCCCGGCGGTCAGGATGACAAGTGACTGGGCGCAGGCAACAATCCCCACAATTGCGACCTGTTGGAGAATGAGTGTCAACGTGAATGCTGAAAAGAAACGTTCACCGATCAATGCGCTGAAGATCGTGGTTGATACCAGCAAGACGATCAGGGGAACGATTGCCGGGTTGTTGTGCAAGAAATGAGCGATCTGATTGCCGAGCCCATCCTGCTGTTCAAACTCAGCAGGCACGTCGCTTCCAGGGAGTTTTCCGTCTCCTGGATCTTGCATGGCTGGCCTGCTCAAGTCTTCTTGAGTATCGGGTGCGAGGGCACCAATGCGCCCTCGCCAATACCGAGAACAATCAGCCCCAGCAGAGGTCTGCTCCCTCAGCAACAGACAGTTGGTCAAGACCATCAACGGGTGCGTTGGTAATGAGGCCAACGCCCGTATCGTAGAAAGCCTTTCCTTCTGTTGCAGCAGGCATTTCACCCGTTTCGACAGCTTTGACAATGGCTTCAACCCCAAGACCAGCCATGTCCAAAGGATATTGCTGGGCCGTCGCACCAATCACACCAGCGGCAACGTCTGCCACACCTGGGCAACCGCCATCTACCGATACGATGATAACGTCGTTTTCGCGTCCAACGGCTTTGAGAGCCTCATAAGCCCCCGCAGCGGCAGGCTCATTGATCGTGTAGACAACATTGATACCGGGATTGATGGCGAGGAGATTTTCCATACCTTTACGTCCCCCTTCGGCATTGCCATTCGAGAGTTCGTGGCCAACAATGCGTGGGTCAGTTTCGTCGCCCCACTTCGAGGGATCACCAATATCGATCCCAAAGCCGGTCAAGAATCCCTGATTGCGCAGTACGCCCACAGTTGGCTGAGAGACGTTGATGTTGAGCAGGCCGATTTTGGCACCAGAGGTGTCACCCATCGTTTTCGCAGCCCAGGCACCAATCAATTCACCTGCGAGGAAATTGTCGGTTGCGAAGGTCATGTCGGCCGCGTCGATTGGATCAAGAGGTGTGTCCAGCGCCAGCACCACCAATCCAGCATTACGTGCTTGTTCAACGGATGATGTGATGGCCTTGGTGTCCGAAGCGACCAGCAAGATCCCCCCGACACCAGCTGCAATGCACGTTTCGATAGCAGCGACTTGCGTTTCATGGTCGCCATCAAATTTGCCCGCATAGGAGCGCAGTTCGACGCTCATTTCGGCCGCTTTGGCAAATGCACCCTGTGCCATTTTGACGAAGAATGGGTTTGTCGCGTCCTTGGTGATAAGACAAACACTGGTGTCTGCCGCGGCAATACCTCCTATGCATATCGAGGTCACCAAAGCCGCAACACCGGTTTTGAGAAAGTTCATTTTGTTCTCCAAATCTATTGAGCCTGAAAGTTGCGCTGCTTTGCTCGAATCAAGTCTGCGCAACACAATTAGCTGAGAGTCATGTCCTGGATGTTTGACAACGAATTCGCCGCTCTTCCCCCAAGTATTCTCCCAAAAGACGACGTTGCCGTCTGCACATGGCTTACGCGGACAATTCAATTTTGTCAATAATTACTTCGTTATGAAGTAATAATTTTGTTGTGTTGTCGATCTTCGCATGAAATCCTGCAAATGGCATTGTATGCGGACATTTGCGGCGCTTGCCAGAAACGATTTCAATGATGCAGATGGATTAAAATGAACCGGGACAACAAAGACAAACGGCTGTTTGTAAATCCCAAGAAGGGAACGAATCAGGTTGCCGTCGGCAATTACAACGAGCGATTGGTGTTGCAGCTTGTGCGGGAACACGGAGAGCTCTCCAAGGCTGAGGCGACTCGTGCATCCGGGTTGTCCGCGAATGCAATTTCCGTGATTTTTCGCTCTCTGGAAGCCGATGGGCTGCTGCTTCGCGGCGAGCCGATTCGGGGAAGAGTTGGTGCACCTTCGACCCCTCTTCGTATCAATCCTGTTGCTCATTCCTATGTTGTCCTGAAGATTGGACGCCGCAGTATGGAACTGGCCGTGGTCAATTTCACGGGTGAAGTGATCGCATCCAAAGAGCTGTTTCAGTCATTCCCAACTCCGGTCGCCACAGTGAAATTTGTGCAGGATGAACTGCGGGACCTCCTGCGTTTGGCGCAGAGAACCCGGAAGTCCATTTCATCAATGGCAATAGCAATGCCTTTTGAACTTTGGCACTGGACGGACGATTTTGACGCTCCGGCAGAGGAAATGGAAGCCTGGCGAGACTTTGACGTTGAACATGGCATCAGGAAACTCGTGCCCTGGGACGTCATCGTCGAGAATGATGCAACCGCCGCTTGCCGGGCTGAGGTGGTTTTCGGATCTCACGCCGATAAGCAGGACTGGATATATTTTTATGTCGGCACTTTCATCGGTGGCGGTATTGTTTTGAATGGAAGTGTTTTTCGGGGGCGAAGAGGAAATGCCGGAGGATTTGGACCCATGCGGGTTCCTGACCAGGAGGGCGGGAACCGGTTAGTGGATCATGCGTCCCTGGTGACCTTGGAGCGATTGGTTGCGAAAGTCACCGGTCGCCCATTCTCGCCTTATGAAGCTTCAGATGGTTGGGGGGAATTTGAGCCGCTGGTTTCCGATTGGATAACACGTGCAGGACGTAATCTGGCGCATGCCATCGTATCTTCATTGTCTGTCATAGACTTTGAAGCCGTTGTCATAGACGGTGCGATGCCGGTTGAAATTACCAACAGACTTGTGTCCGAAGTGATTTCCCAGCTTCAACAAACGGATTTGCAGGGTGTGTTGATGCCCGAGGTCGAAGCGGGCACTTTCGGGCGTCAGGCCAGAACCATAGGAGCCGCCGCTGCCCTGGTCAGCGCAGATTACCAGATTGATCACAATAAGTTACTGTGAACTGGCAAGCAGGTGACGATTTCTCGCGATGTGTGAAGGGATCGCTGGGCCATCGCTCAAACCGGGATTCAGGGCAGAGAATCGGGCCAATCCCAACGTACAAAGTATTATCCGATGATCCCTGATGACTGATTTCCGCTGCAGGCCGCCAGTTCTGTTCAGGACGACAATACGCACCGGACCGCTGACTTGGCGTGCAGACTGCTCTCATCTGTGGTCACCATAGAGGTTCATTGCCATCAGGGGTGACCTTTGCACCGGCGTTTCCGCGAGCAATGGCAGCGGTGCTCTGAAGGGATGCGCAACGGAATGTTCGGTGAGAAACACGGGTGCAAATGAGGCGATCCGGTATGCGATCCGTCCCACACCGCCCTGAGACCCTATGAGCGCAACGTAGTCCAGACATCGTCAATTGTTGCCTTGAGCTTGTCATAAGCCACATGTTGAAAACCTTCCTTGTACAATCGGCCAGCGGTTACGGATTTCTGATGTGTGAACACACGGTCAATATCGGCTTTTGAAATGACGAAAAACACCCAATGCAAGACATCAAGCGGCATGTAAGCCTTCGGCTCCTTCGTGCACTCCAGACAGAAAACATAGATATCGGCCCAACGTCTTGGACTTTCGGAAGTCTTCCATTTCCACGTCCGGTTGCACCAGACGCTTTTCTTCTGTGAGATCAAGAATGTCGGACTGTTCGTCGGGATCAGCTTGTTATCCTTACCGGGCTGCAAATAAGCCGAACATTTGACTTCGATCTTCGGTCCATTATCTGTGCATTCAATATCCACATAGTGCCCGTCTTCAGCCGATTGTGTCACTTCGTCCAAAGCACAGCGGACAAGATACTCCGCAAGGAGCCCCCGTGCTGTCGGACTTGTCATGCTCTCGGGTAAAGCCCATTCGCGAAACGCGTCAACGGATATCATGCGCCAGCCCGCCGTAGATCCCGGAACCCGACTTGTTCCGCATGCCTTCTATTCGCGGGTGCATTTCCTTCCCGACAAGGCCGCCATGTTAAGCATTGCATCGTCCATCTCCATGTTGCTGTTGAGCGTGCACTTCCGAAATGTCCGGGTCACGCTGGCCATCGCTGGGGTTATCTTGTCCAGTTCTGACAGGCAGACAACCGGTCTCGGCCCGATTCACCGGACCCGCTGTGTCTCCGCACCAATGCTCAAGTTGCTCTGCGCCAATGCCTGTCAGTTCAAGGATCTCTGTGGGCAGGCTGCGCATCCTGTCCACGGTATGATCGTCAAAGACATACGGCGTCTTGGCACTCGCCTGCACGGTCTCAATCATTTCCGTCAATATGGGCAGCATGGATAGCGGTTGCTGAGGCTGTTGGTCTTCAGTCACGGGGGCCTCCATGCACAATAGCCGCCCGGAAACCCTGACGGACGAATACCCACCACAAAACCCTGCCAAATAATTCTGAAATTGACAACACCCGATCAGCATGAAAAATCGTCCGAAACACGCCCTGTCTTTCGGAACAGATCATCCCACCCGCTCTGCCCGAACCTCCAACAGTTTGCGGGCTTTGTATCGAATCATTTTCTGTTTCTGTCATCCTGAACTCCAGCATGAACATCTGCCCGCACGGTGGGACCCCCATGGCTGGAAGCCTCGCCAGCTTCTCCCCTTGAAGACGCAGCCCTCCCCGGAACCGAACAGACTCCGGCCGGGTGTCCGGATCCTCACCAACAGTGTCTTCGCCATCGGGTATGAACACATAACAAAATGAACGAAAGATTTACCAGGTTAAGTCGGCAACATTGATGGGATTCGAGCAGGGCTGTTTCAGTCTGTTGTCAACACCAAACTGGGTTGCCAATGAGAGAGCGTATCAACATATTCACAGGCCCGGTCTGCGATCATGTGAGCAACAGACTGATTCCACAACCGGTCATCTGGCCATAACGATTTCAACATCGTGGGGAACCATGGTCAAGCCGGCTTTTCAGCCCGGAAATTCAATCGGACATAGTCGACCCACCAATTGCCGTCCAAGTCACAGAGATACGGGTGACACAGTTCAGCAATCCGTTCAATCACATCGTTTTGCTCTGTCGATTCGAGACCGGCAAAAAGCTGTCGACCAAAAGTCACCAACCAGCCCTTTATATCAGTGGGAAGAGACGTCGGCCGGTCACGAAGTGCAGATTTGATGACAATAAATCCGGCTTGTTCAAGCCGCGCGCGCTGTTCCTCAGCATCGGGAAAAGTCCATGGATCACGCTCTTTGTAATCGATGCCAATTTCTGCCAGCGCATGTGCTGCAGCATCGCGGACCCGGCTGATATTTCCGGCTCCACCCATTTCCGAGACAAAGCGCCCGCCCGGTTTGAGTGCACGAAACACGCGCCGTGCCAATTCTGACTGGCGGGGCATCCAGTGCATGGCCGCATTGGAAAACACAGCATCGAACGCGCATTCAAATTCAATCTCCTGCGCATCGACGAGTCGGGCATCAAGCCCCGAAGCCTGGGCTGACCTGATGAAACTGGGGCTGTTGTCAACACCGACAATTGAGCAACCCTGCTGCACCAACAATTGTGACAGTTGACCATCTCCACAGCCCAAATCCAGAATCCGTTCTCCGGCAACCGGTTCCAAATCCCGCATCAACTGTGTACTGAGCTGCGGGACAAAACTTGCATGTCTGGCATAGTCATCTGGATTCCAGTTGTCAGCCATCATTTCACCTGTTCGTCGTCGTGAATGCGAATCAGGGGACGGGGTCTCTATTGAATTTTTCTACCAGCCCCGACTGTTGACGACGTTGCTCGAGCTCGTTCATCACCTGTTTCACAGTGACATCGTTGGCTTTGAGCAGGACCAGCAGATGATACAACAGATCGGCGGTCTCATGGATGATCTCGGCTTTGGATCCGGAAGTCCCGGCAATGACAGTCTCAATCGCCTCCTCGCCAAATTTCCTGGCACATGTCTCCCGCCCGTCGGCCAACAACCGGGCGGTCCATGACTGGTCAACTGACACCTGACCACGGCTTGCAATTATTGTTTCAAGTTCTTCAAGACTATTCATGTTTGTCGTACCGGAATTCCTGCCTTTGCCATAAACATTTTGGCATCGCGGATCGTGTATGTTCCAAAATGGAATATTGATGCTGCCAGAACGGCAGAAGCTTTTCCTCTCAGGACCCCGTCGACCAGATGCTGAAGCTGACCGACTCCACCTGATGCGATGACCGGGATCGAGACTGCTGTTGAAATCACGGATGTCAGGTCAAGGTCGAACCCCGATTGTGTCCCATCGCTATCCATACTTGTCAGCAGAATTTCACCCGCGCCACGATTCTCGACTTCCCGGGCAAAGTCCACGGCATCAATACCGGTGCGGCGGCTGCCGCCATGTGTAAAGATCTCCCAGTGATTCCTGTCAACGCGTTTGGCATCGATGGCAACGACGATACACTGATTGCCAAAACGCACTGCCGATTTCTCGACACAGGTTACATCTTGCACAGCGGCCGTGTTGAATGAGACTTTGTCCGCACCTGCACGAAGCAGCGCTTCGACATCAGACTCGCTCCGGACACCGCCACCGACTGTCAGTGGCATGAAGCAGCATTCAGCCGTCCGCGTGACAAGGTCAAAGAGCGTCCCACGGTTTTCGAGCGAGGCGGAAATGTCAAGAAAACACAGTTCATCAGCACCCTCTGCATCATAGCGCTGCGCGGCCTCTACCGGGTCACCGGCATCTCGTAAACCGACAAAGTTGATGCCCTTGACGACTCGTCCATCCTTGACATCAAGACAGGGGATCACGCGCGTTTTGAGCATAACAGCGATCCCCGGGAGAGTGACGGCAACCGCCATCTGATCTGTGGCCAGTCAAGATCCATTTCTATCTCCCGCCAGTGATGCGAGAGCGTCTGTGATCGTTATCGATCCATCATAGAGGGCGCGTCCAACGATGACCCCGGCGAGCTGATCAGAGTAACTGCTGAGTTCTGACAGGTCCGATCGTGATGAAATTCCACCGGATGCGATCACGGGAATATCCACGTTTTCAGCGAGATTGCAGGTGCTTTCAATATTGACGCCGGTCTTCATTCCATCCCGTTCAATATCGGTAAATATGATTGCACTGATCGCACAATCTTCAAACCGTCGTGCCAGGTCAACAGCCGTGATTTGCGATGTCTTGACCCAGCCATGGGTCGCGGCAAAACCATCATGCACATCAATCCCGACCGCGAGCTGACCTGGAAAAGAACGGGCTGCCGCCTTGACGAAGTCTGGATCCTGTACCGCTGCGGTACCCAGAACCACGCGGGACACACCATACCGGAGCCAGCGTTCAATGACTTTGAGATCCCTGATGCCACCACCAAGCTGAACCGGGACATCCACCTGTGACAAGATTTCGGAGACCGGTTCGCTGTTGACAGATCGGCCACCGAAGGCACCGTCCAAATCGACAATATGCAGCCACGCGCACCCGGCGGCAACAAATTGTGCTGCCTGGTCTGCCGGATTGTCACTATAGATCGTGGCATCATCGGCACGACCCCTGGCCAGACGCACGCACTTCCCGTCTTTCAGGTCAATGGCCGGAAACAGAATCACGTTGGATCAGCCTGGATTCCAAGACAAAAAATTCGCGATCATCCGAAGGCCAGCAGCCTGACTTTTCTCAGGGTGAAACTGTGTTCCCACCAAATTTTCAGTCGCCACCGCGGCTGTGACGTCGCCGCCATAATCGGTTACCGCAATACAGTTGTTTTCGGAGTCGGGGACCAGATGGTACGAGTGTACGAAATAAACATCAGTTCCACCGCCAATCCCATCAAACAGCGCGTGGTCCGCAACGTCATCCAGTTGATTCCATCCCATATGAGGAATTTTCATCTCTGCGTTCTGTCGTTCCAGAGGTTTGACTTCGCCGGGAATCCAATCAAATCCGTGAGTGATTCCCATCTCATGCCCAATTGTCGCCATCAGTTGCATACCAACGCAGATTCCGAGAAACGGCACACCACGCTGTATGGCAGCTTGCTGTACTGCTTCTTCCAGACCATTTTGCACCAGTCCATTGCGACAGTCGGCAAAGGCACCGACCCCGGGAAGGACCAATCGATCAGCCTGGGCGACCTCATCCGGATTTGACGACAAGAGAACGTCCCCATTATCCGATTCGATCGCCATGCGGCGAAAGGCTTTTTCTGCAGAGTGCAGATTGCCGGAATTGTAATCAACAATGACGGTTCGCATCCTCAGAGCGACTCCTTGGTCGAGGGGATTTTTTCGCCGACACGGCTATCTGTGGTGATCGCCATACGCAACGCGCGTGCTATCGATTTGAAGCTTGCTTCCGCAAGATGGTGACTGTTAAATCCACTACGAGCCTGAACATGGAGACTGATCCCTCCATGCACGGCAAGAGCCTGGAAAAACTCACGTGCCAGATCGGAATCGAAATTCCCGATTTTTTCTGATGGAAAGTCGATGTTCCAATTGAGGAACGGGCGTCCTGACAAATCCAGGGCCACATCCACCCATGCGTCATCCATTGGAAGGCTGCAGGAACCGTAACGGCAAATTCCCCGTTTGTCACCGAGTGCCTCGCACAGGGCATCTCCCAAGGTGATTCCGACATCTTCGACACAGTGATGATCGTCAATATGCAGGTCACCATTGGCCTGGATGTTGAGGTCAATCAGAGAGTGACGCCCGAGCTGCTCCAACATATGATTGAAGAAACCTACGCCCGTTTCGACTTTGCATTTGCCAGTACCATCGAGACAAATCTCCACAGAAACTTGCGTTTCTGTCGTCTTTCGTGTCATTTTTGCTTGACGCATCACAACTGTTCCACACAATTTTCGGTATTCGTAAAGCAATTTCGCGGGCTCTGCCACAAATCAGTGGTTGCAGCACTGCCACACTGACCGGATTGGTGACAAATAAGCCGATCAATCGCGAGATTTCAGGATTTGCTCCTTTGTGGCCAGTTCATGCGAAATCCGCCGCGCAGGATAGGCATCAAAAGAATCATCTGGACAGGGCATAGTGTATCGTTCAACTCCCCGAATTCGACGGTCGGATGCCCCCGGTCACCCGCCAATTCAGGGCCAGAGCTCAAGTGGATTCGACACTCTGGACAACAATCCTGTGGTCAATCTCAATGCGTGACAGGGAACCTATGGCGCGTCAATCAACCTGAGAATTGGCGACAATCAGGGCGGATCACGCTTCGGTCACCAAAGGCGGTATACCGGGTCGGAACCCGGTTCTTTTAGTGCCAGTGATTATCCCGAAATCGAAGGAACTGGTTGGGCTTCAAATCCATCTTTGTGTCACGTTATGAGGCATGAAATTTGGCAATCCACAGGAGGTTGCGGGCGCTTCTCATTTCCGCTGTTGCATTAATTGAAATTTCGAGACGTAAAATGGAGCGGGCGATGGGATTCGAACCCACGACCCCAACCTTGGCAAGGTTGTGCTCTACCTCTGAGCTACGCCCGCATCCGGCACTTGAAGGCAAGTTAAATGGCGGTTGGATAAAGTGCAAGATAAATTGGCAAGGGGCAGTCGCTTCTCCGGGCCATCGAACACGCTTGATGGATCGGAAGTTTTCCGCCAGTTTCTGCCAGGCACGGCGCTGCGGTAGCATACCGGGTCAGAATCCCGGGATCTGATGCGGATAACCGGTTGAGAACAAGAGGTGAACTTTTGATTTTCACCGCACAAGGAAAGCGGTAAGGTGGCATATGGCTGCAAGATTAACTGATTCGCCGGATAGGCCGGATTCGGGAGAGTTACACAAAGTCTCAATCCCGGGGAATGCGCCCTATTTGCAGGGACTGAATGATCGGCAGCTTGAGGCCGTGGAATGTCTGGATGGGCCGGTTCTGGTGCTTGCCGGGGCGGGCTCAGGCAAGACGAGGACACTGACGGCAAGAGCCGCCCATCTCATTTGTACCGGTCGGGCATGGCCATCACAAATTCTGGCGGTGACTTTTACCAACCGCGCAGCGCTGGAGATGCGCCAGCGGGTTGAGAAGATGGCCGGGTTGCATGCGCAGACACTTCCCTGGATGGGAACTTTTCACTCGATCTGCGCCAGAATTTTGCGGCGGCACGCCGAAGCCGCGGGACTGACCAGTCAATTCACAATTCTTGATACAGACGATCAATTACGTTTGTTGAAGCAATTGATCAAAGACGACGGTCTGGATGAGAAAATCTGGCCGGCACGACATATCGGGGGATTGATCGACCGGTGGAAAAACAGATGTTTGTTACCTGAGCAGGTTCCACGTGACGACTATCCTCAATTCAACGGGCGCGGTGTCGTGATCTATCGTCGTTACCAGGCCCGGCTGACATCTCTGAATGCGGTCGATTTCGGTGACCTGATTCTTTTGGTCGTCAAGATTTTTCGTGACCAAAATGAGATCCTGGAAAGATATGGCCGGGCATTCAGATATATTCTGGTTGACGAATATCAAGATACCAACACCGCCCAATATCTTTGGCTGCAGCTGCTCGCCGGCCAACATCACAACATTTGCTGTGTTGGCGATGATGACCAATCCATTTATGGCTGGCGCGGTGCTGAGGTCGAGAATATTTTGCAGTTCGAGCGGTGCTTTGCCAACGCGCATATTGTTCGATTGGAGCAGAATTATCGGTCGACAGCCCATATCCTGGCAACTGCCGGGGCCGTCATCGCATGCAATCGGGGTCGTCTCGGCAAGACCCTGTGGACGGCAGAAACAGGAGGCGAAAAAGTTCGTGTCGCCGGCTGTGCCGACTCCCAGTCGGAAGCAAGATGGATCGCGAGTGAGATCGAGAATCTATCGGTTGGAGCCGGATACCGACCGGTTTGTGCTCTGCATGAAATCGCGGTGCTGGTTCGTGCATCCTATCAGATGCGCGTTATCGAGGAGAGATTTCTTGCCCTCGGTTTACCGTATCGCGTGATCGGCGGGCCAAGATTTTACGAGCGCAAGGAAATCCGGGACGCCCTGGCCTATTTGCGGCTGACAAGGTCGTGCGGCGACGATCTCGCATTTGAACGTGTGATCAATTTGCCGCGTCGTGGAATCGGTGCCAAGGGACAGGCCCAGATTCAGTCAGTTGCACGCAATGCTCAAATTTCACTATTTGAAGCCTCTCGACAGATTCTTGCAGCGAATGCCATCAAGGGTCGAGCTGCAACCGGGCTGCGTGAATTTATCGACAGGATCGAACAATGGACACAACTTGCGGTGAATGGAGGCCTGACACTGGAAGAATTGACGGGCCGGGTCCTCGATGAATCAGGTATGACCGAAATGCTGAAGCGCGAGAACACGCCGGAGAGTCAGGGGCGTCTTGAGAATCTCAAGGAACTCGTGAAGAGTCTGCGAGATTTCGATAATTTGAATGGCTTCCTCGAGCATGTTGCACTGGTTTATGACAACCTCGAAGATACGGGCACCAGCAAAGTGTCTCTGATGACACTGCATGCCGCCAAGGGACTCGAATTTCCGGCAGTTTTTCTTCCCGGCTGGGAGGAGGATGTTTTTCCATCGCGGCGCGCTGCCGAAGATCCGGTGCGCGGGATCGAAGAGGAGAGGCGATTGGCTTATGTGGGGATCACACGGGCCATGCAGCTCTGCTATATCTCACATTGTGCGTCCCGGTTTCTCTATGGCGAAAGCAAAGCGAGTCTTCCTTCGCGCTTTGTTGAGGAACTTCCTGCCGCCCATATTGAAGTGATCACACCGCCGGGCATGTTCGGCATTTTCGAGCGAAGAAATCCATCATTTTATGCAGGTGAAACACGATTTTCGGAACAGTCAGGTGCCGGCTATTCGTCTCCGGGTTTTCGTCGTATGCAGGCGCGCGCGCAAAACCAAAACAGATCCATGACCGCAGTCAGGACAGGTGCCAACGGCGGAGGTTTTTCCGCCGGAGAGCGGGTTTTTACAGTGAAATTCGGGTATGGTGAAGTCATTTCGGTCTCGGATGACATTCTGCAAATCGCATTTGAACGGGCAGGGACAAAACGTTTGCTCGCCCAATATGTTCAGAAGGCGGATGGCACCGAAGGTTGATGCGTCTTTTCTTGGCGATTGGTGTCTTGGCGATTGGTGCAACGAGACCAGTGACGAGGCGGCGCATCCTGTCGGGCGCGCCGCCATCAGTTGTGGAATTTTCTTATTGATCAGCGGCTGAAACGGTTACCGATGGGCCGTTCGTACCGCACTGTCAATGTCATACCGGCTGATTCCGATGTCATCGAGTTCCCGGTCAGTCATCGCATGGAGTTCTGCGGCGGCTTTCCGGGCCTTTTGCTCCATCAGAAACCGGTTGGTCGCTTCCTCGATCCATCCGCGGAATGAGGTCATCCATCCACGAAATAGAGCTGTGAGCCGGTTTTGGTCGTTTACAGCATAGGTCACTGCAGTCATTGCAAAAGCCTCTTTTTTGTCTGGTTTCGAAAGCCGGTCGGCTTTCTTGATTGGCAATATGGTAGGTTGGTTCGGAGCGAACAACAGATAGAAATGCACAGCTGTTATGCACTGAATGCAAGGCATCAATCGGGTAAATCTCAGGTCCAATTTCTTCTTTGATTTTCGATCATGTGCGGACACCGATAGCCTGGCAGGGTTCGTATAAGGGCTTGCAGCGAAGAGTTGACATTGATTGCCTTGCGGATGTCCGCGCGATGATTTTCTGGCCGGTTTCAACCACCAAAAACTGACACGTCAGAACCTGCCCATCACTCGATTCCTGCTAACCCATCTTTAACATTTTTTCGTTCGAAACGGTGATTTTTCGGTGATTTCTGGATTGCCGACTCAACACCGGTTGGAAACTTTTTGTGGATTTCCGATTGTCGTGTCATTGTCTTTCTTTTCCCTCTTGCGGCCCCCTGACCCATCTTGGAGTGGGGGTCCTGTTCATTCGTGCAACACAGACCGGCACCGCCCCGGACGGATCCCGGCGGATTGCCACCCAGCTGCCGCTCTGCGGGGCCCTGGGAAACAGTATCGGGCGGATGGGAAACCGGGTTCGGAGCGGATGACCAACCGGTGGCCCGGCCGTGCCCGCGCCGTGGGGGAACGTCTGGGTTGTGACGTCAACACGGTCCGTGACAGGGCTCTTGATCGCGCCGCGGATCAACGTCATGCCCATCGCCAGACGATCGCGGCACATCTTTTCGGCCAGGCGGAGACGTTGTTTGATCTCCCACAGACCCCCACGTTCTGCGTTCTCACCAACACCGATGTTGAAGGGGACGCCCGGTGGCCACCCCAGACCCAGCGCGGCCACGCCCCGAAGAGATTGCCGGGGAGAATCGCCACGACGCCCCGCTGCTGACCCGGGGGGCGCGGCACCAGTGCGGCCCGTGCCGCCAAGGAGCAGGGGATTATTGATCGTTTCCGCCCACGCTGTGAGGACGGTCTGACCCCATGGCACGCCCATCTGTCCCCACCGGGTCGACGCCAACGCCGCGATTGTGGGCACCGCGCCGGGGGACGTTGGCCAAAGGAGAATGCCCGTGTGGCGCGCCATGAGACGGTGATCGTCACTCCCGATGACACCGGCCAGAAGGCCGCTTCCGTCACAGGGGTGCAGAACACCGAACCGGGCTCCCTGAGGGCACCCCCGGTGTTGATCGTCTGCGCACCCATATCCTGGACGGGGACGCCGAGCCATTATGGCGGGCATATGCCTGCCTGACCGCGGTCGAATCGGTCTTCCGGGCGCAGACATCAGAACGGGGACTGCGGCCCATCTTTCACCACAAGGAAAAACGGGCGGATGGCCATCTGCTGATCTCCGTCCTGGCCGATCAGGCCGTTCATGTCCTGCGCACGCGCATGAAGGATCACGGGATCCACGACAGCGGGTCCACCCTCCGTGATATCCTCGGCGATCTCTGCCGCACCCCCACGACCTTCAGGCGAAAAGACGGTCAGATCACCCCTGTCCGCAAGACGGCCACGCCCGATGTGCGTTGCAGGCCGAGATCACCCAAGCCATGACCATCGCCCCACCGCCGCGCAACGTTCGCATCACCGGGGTCTGAAGACCCGACACCCTCCCTCATCGTGCCGCGGCTGTCCCGCCGCCAAGCCCACTTGTCGTGCCACGACGAAAATTTGGCCCTTCATGGATTGGCGCAAATACACACAACGTTAAAGATGGGTTAGCGTCGTCCGCATGTCGATGACAGACCAAAAAAGCCCGATAAGAAGTGCAATGATGACTCCCCCGATCGCCTTCATCCATCGCAATTCAGTTTTCAATTCGGCAATATCAACCTTTGTTGCAACTCCTCCAGTCACTCCTGCCCGTACGGCTTCGGTGATCGCTTCAGCTTGATCCGAACTGAAGCCTTTAGCCTTAAGCTGGCGCGTCACAGCCAGAGTATCGAATATAGCATCTGTCATGCATAAGCTCACAAATGTTCGGGCATCATCTCAATGTAGCGGAGCAGGATGGAAATTGCTATAATATTTGAAAATTTTTGGAAATGGCTGGGAAACGAGACCGCCACTTGTGGCCCCGCAAGGCCGCATGATGCCGCCTCAAGGTTTGGCTCAGGAAAGGGGCAGCATCCGCCGTTCCCCAGGATTCTCACCCTGATTGTCGCCAATTCTCACCTTGATTGACGCGCCACATCAATGCCACAGGCAGACGCACAAGATTCTGCACGCCGGTCAGCGATCGTCACTGTGACATCACATCGACATCAGGGGGTGAGCAGTTACAAAAGTCCTTGATATTTTTGGACAGTTTTGCATAAAGAGATTGTGAAATCCCCAAAAAAAGCCCATAATGTTCCACCCCGCGCCCGTCCTGCAAACGATCGTTTTTCAGACTCGGCACCTCTGGTATTGAGGCCGGCCATGACCCCGCCCATTGCCGATCCCATTGAGGTTCTTGTCCCCCTGATTCAAGAGGATGGTACCTTTCCCGATCATGTCGAGGCACCCTATAATTACTGGCATGAGCCTTGGTTTTTATGCACGTATCTGCGCCCCGACCATCAGTTTTGCGGCCCGATCGCCACCACCGCATTTGTCTATGATGCAGAGTGTGTGGACGGCATCATCTGTCACAAGCAAGCCGGCTGTGCGCGGAAAGCCTCCCCTGCCGAGCTCTCCCGCTTATGGGTGCAGGGAACAACAGGCGATCCGCACGTGGACGATCGGGTGATACTGGATGTTCTCGCCGAGCTTCCTCTTGATGATTTAATCACGGTCTTTACGCATTCAGGTGCGTGCCCGCGTGACATTGCCCGTGTTTACCGCCAGCATCCGCACCGTATTACATATCCGGTCTTTATCGCCTTAAATCAATGGTCGGATATCGGGCCGAAAGAGTTGCCCCGGATGTATGTCAAGGAAATGTTTACCGAATATGACGGTGGATCACGTGCATGGTGATGGCCTCCGATTCCCGTCCTGCACCTTATCGGTTGCCAGCACGTCTTCAAATTCCCTTTGAGCGTGCAATACAGCTGTTCTGTGTGATCTCCCATCATCAACTGATGGAATCGGATATCCGCTTTGGCGGTGGGACCGCCCTTGCGTTACAATGGGCACATCGCCATTCGACGGATCTTGACTTTGCCGTCGATCAAGCCGTGTTTGATCGCGCCTTTCCAGTACAGGAGCGTCAACAGATTAAACAGTCGTTTGATCAGCAACGTGACAGCCATCTCGATCACGTACCTCTCACCGCGTTTACGCTTAATTGGCGGGGGATTGGATGTCGCATTCAAGGTGTTCCAGTTTCGCTGGTCCGGTCGCGATTGGCGCAACGCTCCACCACCGATATCCTGTCGCCCTATGTGGTCGGCATGAGTGCCATCCATCTTGTTGAACCCGCGGTTATTCTGAAAGGAAAAATTGAAGGTCGTCTGATTGACGCGAACTCACCGGTTGATCGGGATGGGTATGATATCGCGTATGCACTCAAATATCATCCGGACATTTTCCACCAGGCCATGAAAGGTGTTCATTCCGGGATATTCTGTGAGCGGGTATCATCCTGTAGTGGCATGACGGGGGTCGGCCGTGCCATTCTTGCCCCCACCGATCAATCACTGGCCGATAATCCATGGGGCTATCTGAATGATCATGTCGAGATCATCATGGCGTTATCACAGGATGATACCCGCCCGTCACCCCCACACTCCAATCCGCTTGATATCCCGGATCCCACAACTCCGCCGGTGCCATGGAAATGACTGTTGCAAACGATCGTTTTAGAGAGCCCATGACGTTCCATCCCCGCACTGGCGACATCCTGGGATACGCCCGTGTCTCCACCCGGGATCAGGATCTGTCCGGAAAGGCCGATCGTCTGATCCGGCACGGCGTCGTGCGGGTGTTTGAAGACGTGATCTCCGGCAAAATGTTCACGCGCCCGGGGATGGCCCCCGCGCTCGATCAGGCCCATGGGATTCATCTGATCAGCCTGGAAGAACGCATCGATGCAACCTCAGCTGCCGGGGAACTGGTGTTCCACGTCTTTGGGGCACTGGCACGGCGCTGGACAACGACAGCAAGCTCATGATGTCGTGGCTGGTGGGGGACCGTTCGAGAGAGACGGCCATTGAATTGATGGACGACGGTACGGGCGAGACTGGCCAACCGGGTCCAGCTGACCACCGACGGCCTGAAAGCCTGTCTGGAGGCCGTGACGGGCGCGTTCGGCGGCGATATCGATGACGCGATGCTGGTCAAGATCTACGGCGAAAGCGCCGACGGCAGACGCCATGACAGGAAGGACTCGCCCACGCCAGTGCAGGGGCACGAGGAAGGTTGTCATCGCGGGAAACCCGGACCGGAAAGCCATCAGCACGTCGCATGTTGAGCGCCACAGCCTGAGCATGAGAATGCACATGCGCCGCTTCACGCGGTTGACCAACGCCTTCAGCAAGAAGATAGAGAACCACGTTCACATGGTCGCGCTTTACACCTTCTGGTACAACTTGATGTGCGTCCACGGATCTCTTCGTGTGATTCCCGCGATGGAGGCAGGATTGACCGATACAATCATGGGCATGGAAGAGTTTGTCGCCATCATGGACGACCGCGCGCCCAAGCCGAAACCGCGCGGACCCTACAGCAAGAGAAATTCAAACTGACTCACCACCTTTTATGTAGGCGACAATATCAACCATGCGATATGAGCGCCGTGTCTAAGGCCCGTTGACAATTATCGTGCCGCCACCACGCCCGCCATCAGATAAATCCCGGCTGCGAAGCTTGCAAGAGTCTTGTCGTATCGCGTGGCGAGCCCCCGGAACTCCTTGATTTTCGCGAAGACATTCTCGATTCGGTGTCGTTCCTTATAGGCGTCGCGGTCAAAATCGCGGGGCGTGCTTCGGTTCGACCGCGGCGGGATCACCGCCGTCATCTCGCGTTCTGCCAATGTGTCCAGCACCCCATCCGCGTCAAAGGCCTTGTCGCCAATCAACGTCTCACAGGTGAGATCGTCCAGGAGTTCACGCACAGCCTTCAGATCGTGAGTCTGACCGGGGAGAATCACAAACCGGATCAGATGTCCGACAGCATCGGTGAGAACCACGACCTTGCGGGTCAACCCTCCTTTTGAGCGACCGATTCCTTCCGATTCTGATCCCCCTTTTTGGCCCCGGAGGCCTTCTGGTGCGCTTGCATGATCGTGCCATCCACAGACACCATCGACAGATCCAGATCACCAGATAACTCATTGAAAATACGTTCAAAAAGATTTGCTTGGGTCCAACGCCGGAACCGTTTGAAGACACTGTTCCACCGCCCAAAATGCGGCGGGAGGTCACGCCAGGGGGTTCCTGTTCGGAACCGCCAGAGAACTCCTTCCAGAAAAAGACGATTGTCCACCGCCGTGCACCCCGGGTCGGTCACCTTGCCCGGACACAGCGGGGCCACCCGCGCCCACATCTCATCTGTCAAAACTGTGCGATCTGCATTCATCTTGTCACCCACCTCGTCTGCTCGTGCCGCCTTTTTCGGCGTGCAATCCCGGCAAAAATACACGATAAATGCTCAAGACGCAAAGCAATTGTCAACGGGCCTTAGCGAGGGCAAAAACACTGACCATTACCAAAGAACATATTCTTGATGAACTGAGGCGCATCGGTCTCCCCGATGGCGGCGACATCGTCTCGCGCGCCTTCGTCAAGGCCCTGCATGTTGATGGCGGGCGAGTCAGTTTTGTCCTGGAAGTCCCTCAGCAGCATGGCCAGGGAATGGAACCGGTACGCCGCGCTGCTGAAGAGTTGGTTGGCAAACTTCCGGGAGTCAACACAGTCTCGGTGGTCATGACGGCACATAGTGACGCCACGACGAATGAGAAGCCCCCACCGAATCTGAAAATCGGTCGCCATCCTTCCGGCGGAAACAAAGTCACGCAATTTCCAAATATCGGACGCATTATTGCCATTGCATCTGGCAAAGGCGGCGTCGGCAAGTCGACCGTTGCCGTCAACCTCGCTGTTTCACTTGCCCGGCGCGGTGACCGCGTTGGAATCCTTGATGCTGATATTCATGGCCCCTCGTTGCCCATGATGATGGGTGTGACCAAGAAGCCGGTTTCACCTGACGGCAAATTGATACGTCCTCTGACCGCGCATGGCGTGACAATGATGTCGATTGGACTCCTCTTACCCGCAGAGGAAGCCGTGATCTGGAGAGGCCCGATGCTGATGGGCGCACTGCAGCAGATGTTGCAACAGGTCGAATGGGGACAGCTCGATACGCTGGTTGTCGACCTGCCGCCAGGGACCGGTGACGTCCAGCTGACATTATGCCAGAAATTCAAACTGTCGGGTGCGATCATTGTCTGTACACCGCAGCAGGTCGCATTACTCGATGCCCGCCGTGCCATGGCCATGTTCAAGAAACTGAATATCAATATCCTTGGTCTCGTTGGCAATATGACTCATAGTATCTGCAGCAAATGCGGGCATCACAATCCCACCTTTGGAGGAAAAGACCTACAACAGGAAGCCGCCGCGAATGCGATCCCGCTGCTCGGCGAAATCCCCTTTGCGCCGGATATCGGGATATCCGGCGACAAAGGTGTTCCAATTGTTCTGCAGGACCGAGCGACCGCATCAATCATCCGTTCAATCGCTGAACAACTGGACTGAAGCTCACCACGATTCGTCACCCGGGTGGCGACGGGTCATGCGATGATTCTGTCAAGACACGCGGTCATTTCTGTTCCTGATGTCTCATTTAGGTGGAACTAAATCCCATAAAAATACAAAGGCAGACATAAAGTTGATTGATTAAATCTCTTCAAAATAGATAAATTTGAGGCATTTAATAACAATATATTGATTAAATTATGAAAAAACATCTATATATGTTGAAATGATGCATAATAATCACAGAATGAGATAAATCTTGAAATGGGATAAAATCCCACTGGAATCTATGGACGCTCATCAAATCCCACAATAACAATGATTGTGGTTTCAGTATGAACCCCGTGCTGGAGCCAATGCCGGAGGTTGCTGCCTCACCCCATTCGGCAGCTTTCATACAGGCATAGCCTTTAAGTAAACTGGATGCCCAGGCCGCACTGCACGCCACCCCCCCCCCCCCCCCCTAACGGCGGCAGTCGGTCGGGGCTCCAGAAATCGGAATTAGATTCGCTGGAGTGACAACCGGGGCAGGGCAGGCAGATGGAGCGGATCATTGGGTTTTGCGTTCAGAGGAGAGTGCTGCCACAAGATCGACCAGAAGGGACGGGTGTCGGCACCGGCAGATTTCCGGCGGGGAATTATCAGTGGGGATTCAGAGTATCAGCCGGGTACAAACGCCAGTTTCACGATTGTGTATGGCGATAGCCGGCTGCCATGCCTGCAATGCTATACCGAAGAGTCGATTCGCAGCATTGATGAAGCGATTTCCTTCATGGAATTGGGATCTGAGAAACGACAGTTCCTGGAATTTTTCTTCCAGACAAAGTCCTTCAAGGCGCAACTTGATCCTGCGGGTCGATTTGTTCTCCCCAAAAATTTGAAGACCAAGGCAGCGATCAGTGGCGAGGTCTGTTTCGCCGGAACTGGCCAATCCTTTCAGATGTGGAATCCGGAATCCTTTGCGTTGCATTGTGCTGAACTGGAGAAGCAATTTCGCAACGGCAACGAGACGGTCAATCCTTTATCCATTCTCGATGCGGAAATCTGACATGCTGGCATCGTGTTGAAAATTGATGTGCCCGAATCCCTGGATCACAAGCCGGTGCTGTTGCAATCATTTCTTGATGCGGTGGCGCCAGTTCACGGAGCATGGCTGGACTGCACATTCGGTGCCGGGGGATATTCGTTAGCACTCTGTGCCGCGGGCGCGACGAAGGTCTTCGGGATTGATTGTGATCCGGAGGCGTACAGGCGCGGACATGTCGCCGAGAAGACGTTCAGCAACATCTTTCATTTTATTCATGGGCGTTTTGGTCAATGTGATGAAATTCCGGAAATAGGCCAAATTGCTCCCTTGCAAGGCGTCGTCTTTGATCTTGGCGTGTCGTCCATGCAATTTGATACGGCGGAACGCGGCTTTTCGCTGCGCCGGGACGGTCCACTCGATATGCGGATGTGCAGGACCGGATGGTCCGCGGCAGATCTCATTAATGACGCGTCCGAATCTCTGCTGTCCGAAATCTTCTCCAAGCTGGGCGAGGAGCATGCAGCACGAAGAATTGCCCGACGGATCGTGCAGCATCGGTCCGCCGGCAGGATCGAGTCCACCTTTGAACTTGCCGCAATCGTCGCAAAAGCAGTGACTCACAATCGATCACGTCGTTTCCATCCGGCGACACGCGTCTTTCAGTCTCTTCGCATGGCAGTCAATGACGAGTTGATGCAGCTTGCGCAAGGCCTGAGTGCCGCAGAACGGATCCTGTGCAAAGGCGGGTTTCTGGCTGTCATCTCATTTCATTCATTGGAGGATCGAATCGTCAAGAGGTTTATGCGTGGGGATGGGCGGGACGATTCAACCCGGCAGAATGTGCCGACTTTCGAACAGGTCAATCGCCGCCCCGTGGGGCCGTCCCGTGAAGAGATTTCATCCAATCCACGTTCAAGATCAGCGCGCCTGCGCGTGGCTGTCCGGTCGCCAATCGAAACCCGTTCGGTCGATTACGAACAGTTGGGCGTCCCCCGCATCATGGGAATGGAGAGCTGGCAATGCGGGTGAGACATTTGCTGTTGGTTTTTCTTCCGGTTGTTGGGCTGGCATATTGGGTCACCCACGAAAGCAACAAGACACGCCAGTCAATCAAACAGGTCAACGGTCTCGAAACGCAGCTTCGGGACGACAGTCAGCGACTCGAGTTCCTGTCTGTTGAATGGGAATATTTGAACCGGCCGGATCGGCTGGAAGCACTGGTCGAAAGATATTTTGACCAACTCCGGCTCGTGGAGGCTCATGTGACCCGTTACGGCGAAGTGGAGTCGATTCCATTCTACGCTGGTGAAGAGGTCATTTATGATCAGGAATCAGGTCTCCTGATGGCTGTTCCCTCGTCACCCACTGATACGAAATGACTCGCGTTTTCGGTCAGCGCGGCCGTAACTGGCGCGAACGCATCAAATTCTGGCCGCGTGATGCCTCATTGCGGTCGTGGGCGACACGAGTCGCGGACCGACAGGTCTTTGTCAGTCTCGGTTTTCTCATACTCTTTCTCATTGTGGCCGTACGCGTGGTGGAGATCGGTTTGACCAACCCGGACAGCCTTCAAATCCACCGCGATGTGCCGAAGCAAGAATTCAGCAGGGCTGATATCGTTGATCGCAACGGCGAAGAACTGGCAATGACGGTGTCAGGTTATGCCCTGTATGCCCATCCGCATGAAATGAATGGAGACGAAGCGCGTCGACGAGTCGCCATCCAACTCGCTGCATTAATTGATGACATCGATCCTGACAGGCTGGCGGCCGCTCTGACCAGCGGTCGAAAATTTATCTGGATCAAGCAGAGATTGACACCTGAACAGAAACAGGACGTGCACGATCTGGGTGAGCCAGGCCTTCATTTCGGTCGACGACCAGTGCGAGTTTATCCAAAAGGAAAATTGGCCGCACATATTCTGGGCGGCACGACCTATGGGGATGCAGCGGTCAATTCGGCAGTGATAGTTGGCAATGCGGGTGTCGAACATCATATGGATGCACGCCTCACGGCACCCGGGCAGTCGCATCAACCACTGGAACTATCGATTGACTCCCGGGTTCAGAATGCGGTTGCCAAATATCTGGCACGAGGCAAGGAAGAATATCAGGCCAACAGGGCAAGCGCAGTCTTGATGGACGTGCAGACTGGTGAAATCCATGCCCTGGTCTCACTGCCTGATTTCGACCCCAATGCCCGCGCTGATCACCAGAGTTCTGAACTGTTTTGTGATCCGGTGCAGGGTGTCTTCGAATTTGGTTCAACTTTCAAGATCTTTGCCGCGGTGCAGGCCATTGAACTGGGTCACGTCACACCCGATTCAATGATTTCCAATCAAAGCTTCAGGCTCGGCCGCTACAAGATCAGATCGACGGAACGCGGCGACAAGATGTTGACCCTGAGAGATGTCATCGCGCAAAGTTCAAATGCCGGTGTGGCGCAGCTTGCACTCAATATTGGTAGTGCCAAACAGCGCGATTTTCTCTCGCAGTTGGGTCTTCTTGAAAAATCAGGCATTGAATTCACCGAGGCACAAAATGTCGGACCATTGACTCCCAGTCGGTGGACGGAATTGGAGACAGCGACAATTTCCTACGGTCACGGGGTCGCAGTGACGCAGGTGCAGCTGGCGGCAGCCTATGCGACACTGGTCAATGGGGGCTTCCGCGTGACCCCGACGATATTAAAACGCACGGATATGGGGCCGGCAACAGATCGCGTCATCAGTGAGGAAACGTCCCGTGCGGCTGTTGAGTTGCTGCGCGCGGTGGTCACCGATGGTACGGCACGGGGTGCCAATATTCCCGAGGTCGCAATTGGCGGAAAGACCGGGACTGCGGATAAACAAAGACCCGAAGGCGGTTACTACCAGGAGAAAGTTTTGGCGACTTTCGCGTCTGTCTTTCCGACAGACAACCCCCGTTATGCGCTTGTCGTGACGCTTGATGAAGGGACATCCGGGGACGGTTCGAAATGGGAAAGATCGGCCGGCAGAACGGCGGTACCGGTCGCAACTGTGATCATTGAGAAAGTGGCTCCGCTGCTTGGACTTGATCCAAATGAGCAACGGATTGCAGCGCGGAATTGATCATTCATGACTGCGATTGGCGATGTAACGGGATCGGAGACGGGCAAACGCTTGCTGAGCGAACTTGGCATCGGATCATCGCCGCAACCTGACCTTCCGATTTCTGCACTTTCAGCCAATAGCCACACCGTGACCGAAGGTGGGCTTTTTGCGGCTTTACCCGGGATCCACCATCATGGTGCAGATTTCGCTGCAGAAGCCATCGCCCGCGGTGCGGCGGTGATCCTGACGGACTCCAGGGGGCAGGCCATTATTCAGTCACAACGCCAGGTCACCGCCCCCCGGATTATCGCGGTCGATAATCCACGCGCCGCTCTGGCGATCGCTGCTTCGCGTTGGTTTGGTCGCCCCCCGGAAATTATCGCCGCCGTAACGGGCACCAATGGAAAGACCTCTGTTGCATCGATCTGTCAGCAGATCTGGCAGTCAAAAGGGCACGCTGCCTGCAGTTTTGGGACGCTCGGAATTTGCGGCGCATGGTCCGGACGCCTTGATCATACGACGCCGGATCCGGTGACGCTCCATGCACGCCTCGCCGAGGCCGCGCTTCACGGGGTCACACATGTGGCGATGGAGGCCTCGTCACATGGCCTGTCACAAAGACGCCTTGATGCTGTTCCTTTATCTGCCGCGGCATTCACCAACCTCACGCATGATCATCTCGATTATCATGGGGATTTCGCTTCCTATCTCGCTGCGAAGGCAGGATTGTTCACGCGGATATTACCTCCCGACGGAATCGCGGTTGTTTGTACCGGAGGGGACAGGGGTCGGGAAATCGAAGAGATCGTGCGAGCGCGAGGCCAGCAACTGATTTCAGTCGGAGAGAAGGCCAGCGACCTGACTCTTCTGGATCAAACTCTCCACCGCAGCGGGCAGCGCATTCGTTTCGCCTATCTGCAGGAAAAATATGAAATCAATCTTCCATTGATGGGGGATTTTCAGGCCTGGAACGCGTTAACGGCAGCGGGACTGGCGATCGCCACCGGTGAGGAACCGGGATATGTTTTTACAGCTCTCAGTGAAATTGCACCCGTGCGCGGCCGGCTGCAACTGGCAGCCATTCGAGAGAATGGTGCAGCGGTCTTTGTCGATTACGCGCATACGCCGGATGGTTTACGTGCATCGCTGGAATCGTTGCGAAGACACTATTCCGGACGGCTCCTGGTCCTGTTCGGGGCCGGCGGCGATCGCGATCGCCACAAGAGGCCTCTGATGGGACAGGTCGCCTGTCGCCATGCGGATCAGGCAATCGTCACTGACGATAATCCGCGAGGTGAGAATCCTGCCGAGATTCGTTCCGCTATCTTGCAGGGCTGCCCTGATTCGCTTGAAGTTCCGGACCGGGCGGAAGCGATCGTGCGGGCAGTTGCCCTGCTCGAGGCAGGCGATGTCCTTCTTGTCGCCGGCAAGGGACACGAAACCGGTCAGGAAATCAATGAAATGATTCTGCCGTTCGATGATTTTGAACAGGCGAGCATTGCGGTCAGGGCACTCGATGGCGAGGACGCATGAGGACTTTGTGGACGTCAAATGAAGCGGCGCAGGCATGTGGCGGTGAAGCGCAGGGATCCTGGGTTGCCAATGGCATATCAATAGATTCGCGCAGCCTGTCGCCCGGTGACCTGTTTATTGCCCTGACAGATCGGCGGGACGGACATGATTTCGTCTCCGCCGCATTCGAGGCCGGTGCCACGGCAGCGATGGTGTCGCGTCGACCTGAAGGGTTGCCCCGAGATTCCGCCTTGCTGATGGTCTCCGACACCGAGGCGGCCCTCCGTCGACTGGCCCTGTGGAGACGCCAACAGATGGCAGGAAAAGTTATTGCGGTGACCGGTTCGGTGGGCAAGACCTCAACCAAGGAAATGCTCCAGACCATCCTGCAGCGCGAGGGTCTCACGCATGCTGCACGCGGCAGTTTCAACAATCATTGGGGAGTCCCTTTGACCTTGGCGAGCATGCCACGCGACACCGAATTTGCGATCATTGAAATCGGCATGAATCATCCTGGAGAAATTGCACCTTTGGCCAGTCTGACTCGCCCACATGTCGGTATCATCACCGAAATTGCCCCGGCACATCTTGCGGCTTTCGACGGGTTGGAGACAATTGCCGAAGAGAAGGCTGACATATTTTCCGGTCTGGAGGATTCCGGGATTGCGGTTTTCTATTCGGGTGCACCCTGTATGCCGATTCTGGAGAGCCGGGCGCAGGAGGTGGGGGCGGATGAGATTATACGATTTGGCTTTGAGGCGGGCGATCGCTACCGATTGGAGGATGTCCGGGCGGTAGCCAATGGTACGGTGATGAAATTTCAACGGGATGGTTGGCACCAATGCGTTATGCTGAGGTCATTCGGCGCGCATTTTGCGCGCAATGCGTTGGGTGCGATTGCTGCTGCTGAATCCGTTGGTGCCGATCCAGATCTCGCCGCGATCGCCCTGCGCGACTGGCAACCACCGACTGGCCGCGGCGATGTCTCGGAAATCAGCCTGCATCCTGACCGTCCTCCCGTGTCCCTTATCGATGATTCATACAATGCCAATCCGGTGTCGGTTGAAGCGGCAATTGATGCGATGGCGATGCGATGCTCGACTGACCGGCAGTCAAGCGGTCGATCTGTCGTGATCATGGGGGACATGCTTGAGCTTGGGCCCGCGGAAGACAGGCTGCACGCAGAATTGGCAACGATTCCATCAATCAAGAAGATCTCTGTTATCCATTGTGTGGGTCCATTGATGAAGCATCTCCATGCACAGTTGAAACCGGATATGCGCGGGGAGTGGCGTGAATCAGCAGACGGCCTTGTTGCCATCATGGGCCAGCTCCTCTTGCCCGGAGATACGGTATTGGTCAAAGGATCAAAGGCTTCGCGCCTTGCGCTTGTTGTCGATGCAATCCGTGAATTACATGACGACTCGGTGCCACTGCGCGGATAAGAAGAGGGGTGAAACCATGAAAATCACGTATCACGCAACGCACGATTGGGCGGCGATAACAGTCACGAAGGGCGTTTTTCAGGCTGAAAGACCTGTCAATTCACCGCTGAACAAGCCGGTCGCAAGGCGAGGGGGCACGTGGATCCAACGCAGCCTGCATCCGGCAGATTGTGAACAACGTCTGTTTGGCATTAAGGATTGATGGTCACAAGCTGCGGTGACGGCATGGGTTTGAGCCTGCAAGGTGAATCTGCTGCAACCATAGGGAAGGAACCAGAAGATGGGCAGGAGGTCACGAATTGTTTGAGTTGTTGAGCGGCTTTGCCGAGGGCGGCGATATTTTCAATCTCTTCCGCTATATTACATTTCGTGCCAGTGGTGCTCTGCTCACGGCACTTCTCTTCGTCTTTATTTTCGGAAAGCCGTTTATTAATTTTCTGCGGCAACGGCAGAAAAACGGACAGCCGATTCGTGAAGACGGCCCTGAGAGCCATATCGAGGGCAAGTCGGGAACTCCGACGATGGGAGGGATTTTGATCCTTGGGGCGATGATTATTTCGACGCTTCTCTGGGCGCGCCTTGATAATATCTATGTGTGGATCGCCCTGTTTGTGACCATTGGATTCGGCACCATCGGCTTTTTCGATGATTATCAGAAAGTGTCGCGGCAAAGCCACAAAGGACTCGGTTCAGGCATCCGGATCATCGCCGGAATCGTCATCGCCGGAATCGCTTCAGGTGCGGCGCTTTACGCCCATCCCGTTGAGTTGGCGGGTGCACTTGCCTTTCCGATTCTGAAAGATTTTCTTGTTGATCTCGGCATTCTTTTTGTTCCTTTTGCGGTGATCGTGATTGTCGGTTCAGCCAATGCAGTGAATCTGACCGATGGGTTGGATGGGTTGGCAATTATGCCGGTCATGATCGTAGCGGGGACCCTGGGGATTATCGCTTATGCCGTTGGGCGGGTCGACTTTACCGATTATCTCGAGGTCCATTATGTCCCGGGAACCGGGGAGCTCATGGTGTTTTCCGCCGGGATCATCGGTGGAGGCCTCGGATTTCTCTGGTATAATGCCCCACCGGCAGAGGTCTTCATGGGCGACACCGGATCGCTGTCGCTGGGTGGGGCAGTTGGTGCCATTGCCGTGGCCACCAAACACGAACTCGTCCTCGCGATTGTGGGTGGATTGTTCGTTGTTGAAGCCCTCAGCGTCATCATTCAGGTGCTCTATTTCAAGGCCACCGGCAATCGTATTTTTCTGATGGCACCGATCCATCACCATTTCGAAAAACGTGGTTGGACGGAGTCGCAGATTGTCATCAGGTTTTGGATCATCGCCCTCATTCTTGCGCTTGCCGGGCTGGCGACACTTAAAGTGCGCTGATGAGTCTGTTGGAGCATTTGCGCGACCGCCGCTATGCCGTGCTCGGATTAGGACGTACCGGAACAGCGGCGGCGCATTTCCTGACCCGTATGGGGGCCGAGGTCTGGTGCTGGGATGATTCGGACACGGCGCGCAAACGCGCATGCGAGCAGGGCATCACTTTGCACGAACTGGGTGACATGCGGGACTGGGATTCAATCGCGTGTCTGGTGGTCTCTCCCGGAATACCCTTCCTCTACCCGCAGCCGCATCCGATCGTCAATACGGCATTGCGCGCGGGCGTCCCGCTCGACAATGATATTGGATTGTATTTTGCAAATCTGCAGCAGATGTCACATCTGCCAACAACAGTCGCTGTCACCGGATCCAACGGAAAATCGACAACGGCGGCATTGATCCACTCGATATTATCGCATTTCAAACGTCTGTCGCGCCTGGCGGGTAATTTTGGTGAATCGGTTCTCGCCGGTGATCCGATCGAACCCGGCGAGACCGTGGTTCTTGAACTGTCGTCTTATCAGGGTGAACTGGCACGTCAGCTCAAACCGACAATTGCCGTATTTCTCAATTTCTCGGAAGATCATCTGGACCGACATGGGGGGCTTGGTGGTTATTTTGCGGCAAAGAGCCGGGTGTTCAACATGTCGTTGCCACAATGGTCCGTTGTCGGTGTTGATGAGCAGGAAGGGCGCTTCCTGGCCGCGCAATGCCAGTCGCCACGATTGATACGCATTTCTTCGTCCCAAGACCTGTCTCAGTTTGATGATGCCGTCTTTGCCCGTGATGGCAACCTGGTTTCCCGCATACATGGCCACTCCACCGTGATCTGCAGATTGACGGACATGCCCGGTTTGAGCGGTCCGCACAATCATCAGAATGCCTGTGCGGCCTCGGCAGTCTGTCATGCGCTTGGATTGTCGAACCAGGACATTGCCGCCGGACTGTGCCGGTTTACAGGGCTGCCTCATCGGAGTCAGGTGGTCGGCCGATTCAACGGTATCCTGTGTGTCAACGATTCCAAGGCGACAAATGCGGTCAGCACCGGAATGGCTCTGGACGCATTTCCCCGCATCCGTTGGATTGCCGGAGGGTTGGCGAAGGAGGGAGGAATTTCAATTCTGCAGAATAGGCTGAACAATGTGATCAAGGCTTATCTTGTGGGGAAGTCAGCACCGGAATTTGCTGACCAGCTTGGAGCGACGCCACACGTGATTTGCGAAACCGTTTCGCGGGCAGTCGAACTTGCATGGGGCGAAGCCAGGAACGGCGAGACGCTGCTCTTCTCACCAGCGGCGGCGAGTTTCGACCAATATCGGGATTTTGAGGCGCGTGGAGATCATTTTGTCAGTGAGGTCAAGCGCTGTTTCGCGCACTCTGAATCGTAGTTGCGGATCGTGTTGCACAGGGCTCAAATGGACTGAGCTCCAGCCTCCTCTTTAGGGTCATGGCCAGACCAAATTGCCAAAATGCACTTGAAAAAGCCTCCTTGACTGCTATGATCATGCGCATTCGGCCGCCAAGAGTCGAAGAATGATCGAGTTAAAATTTATACAGGCTGACGAATGACAGATATCGTTCATGGGTTGACGTACAGGAGTGGCTGGGAGCCACTGTTGCCGCGTTGGACGCGCACGGTTGACCATCCATTTCTTTTGGCAATCTTTGCCTTGTTTTTCATTGGAATTCTTCTCTCCATCGTTGCGACGCCGCCTCTTGCTGAACGGGTGTCATCATCCGGCAGTTCCGTCTACGTCATCAAACATGTTGTGTACGGTTCCTTTGCGCTCGCCCTGATGTTTGTGGTGTCACTGATAAATCCGGTGAATGCCCGACGATTGAGCCTTGGATTGTTCGGGATTTTCTTTGTGAGCCTGCTCCTGCTGCCATTGTTCGGCAGTGATTACGGCAAGGGTGCCGTTCGCTGGTATTCACTGGGATTTGGTGGAATTCAGCCGTCGGAATTTCTGAAACCCTGTTTCATAATGGCTTGTACCTGGTTAATTGCCGGTTCACAGCAGTCTGGAAGCCGTTGGGGTTACCTCATCTCTTTCCTCATAACCGTCTTCATTGGCGTGATGCTGATGATGCAGCCGGATTTCGCGCAGACCATCCTCTATATTTTTGGTTGGAGTGTCGTGTACTTTGTTTCCGGAGCGGCGCTTTGGCCCCTCCTGTTTCTCGCGGCAGCAGGCGTGGTCTTTGCCGTCTACGCATACAATAGTTTTGAGCATATCGCGCACCGAATCAAGCTTTTTACTGAAGGTTGCGAAAGTCCGAATTGCCAAACCAGTATTGCGGTGGATGCAATTCAACAGGGCGGGCAGTTCGGCAAGGGAATCGCTCAGGGGACAGAGAAATGGCACCTGGCTGACGGGCATACCGATTTCATCATTGCGGTCGCTGCCGAGGAACTCGGCTTCATCGCCGTGGTGGCCATCATTGCTTTGTTTGCATTTGTCTGCTTGCGTGCGATCGCATTGGTGAAAAAGGCCCGTGATCCGTTTATTCGGATTGCCGGTACCGGGCTTGCAGCCATGTTCAGCATTCAAGCATTTGTTCATTTCGCAGTTGCGGTCAGCCTCCTCCCGACGACTGGGTTGACTTTGCCGCTGATCTCTTATGGCGGCTCGTCGATGGTCGCCACTGGCCTGACCCTTGGATTACTCCTGGTGCTGATCCGCGAGGCCAAGGAGCAACAGGACGAAGTCGCAGGGTTGAATGCGCAGTCGGAGCGCATTTGATCGACATGCGCAGACCGGATGAGTCTCATCGACATGTGCACATCGGACGGGGCTGATCCACTTCTGATTGTTGCGGCAGGGGGCACCGGGGGTCATGTTTTCCCGGCACAGGCTCTCGCCGAAGAAATGCTCAAACGCGGTTGGCGGATTGAGCTCTGGACAGATCACCGCGGGCGCAGATTCAGCCATGAATTTCCACCGGCTGCACGAATCCGGATGGTGACAAGCGCGGGGTTGCATCGGGGCAGGCGATTGGCTCAATTGATTGCCCCGTGGATGATGGCCGTTGGCATCGTCAGTGCCTGGACAGGGATGTACCGGTTGCGTCCATCGGCGGTTGTGGGATTTGGAGGCTATCCCGCGTTTCCGCCCTTGGCGGCGGCTTGGCTCCGTCGGATACCGCGGCTGATTCATGAACAGAACAGTGTGCTCGGCAAGGCCAATCTGGTGCTCTCGCGCCATGTCAATCTCGTGGCATGTGGGTCTGTTTCCACCACGCTTCCCGCAGGGGTAAGATCAGTGATTGTGGGCAATCCGGTGCGTGAAACAGTCCTCGCTTTTGCGAATTCCCTCTATTCCTGGCCCGATAACGGAAGAATTGAAGTGCTGGTTCTCGGGGGCAGTCAGGGGGCGCAGGTCTTGGACCGGACCGTTCAGTCGGCTGTCTTGCAGCTACCCGATTCCATTCGCCGAAACTTGCATATTGTTCAACAGGTCCGCTCCGGACGCATAGAAGAGGTCGGACGGACCTATCAGGAAGCCGGAGTGCAATGCGAGATTGCTGATTTTTTTTCTGATGCGCCGCGCCGCATGGCGCGTGCACATCTCGTCATCGCGCGTGCAGGTGCCTCGACGGTGGCCGAACTCGCCGTGATTGGACGCCCGGCCATCTTGATTCCCTTTGCCGCGGCCGCCAACGATCATCAGACTGCGAATGCTGAGGCGCTGGCAAATTGCGGTGCGGCGATTGCCCTGTCCGAAGCCGATGCGTCTGCCGAAACCCTGATGCGTGAAATGATGCTGCTGATGGAGAATCCAAGACAAGCCGAATCGATGGCGCATGCTGCACTGAAAGCTGCGCAACCCAAGTCGGCCGAACATCTCGCCGACCTTGTCGAGGATATAGCGAGTGACCCCACATGAAACCGACTAAACTGCCAGCACAAACCGGACCCATTCACTTTATCGGAGCGGGCGGTATCGGCATGTCGGGAATCGCAGAAACCCTGCTCAATCACGGATATGTGGTACAGGGTTCCGACCTCAAAATGTCGACGATTACACGACGATTGGAGGGTCTGGGGGCGACGATTTTTGAAGAGCCGAACAGGCATAATGTTCACGGTTCCGGAGTGGTTGTGATCTCATCGGCCATTCAGGCAGATAATTGTGAGCTTATGGAAGCACGTCGCCTGCGCATTCCAGTTGTGCGGCGCGCTGAAATGCTCGCTGAACTGATGCGGCTGAAGTCGAATATCGCCGTCGCAGGGACCCACGGCAAGACGACAACGACCACAATTGTCGCTGCCCTGCTGGAGAGCGGTGGTTTCGATCCAACGGTGATCAATGGCGGGATCATTCATGCCTATGGATCCAATGCGCGGCTCGGTGCCGGTGAATGGATGGTGGTGGAAGCTGACGAAAGCGATGGAACCTTCATCAAACTCCCGGCGACGGTCGCAGTCGTGACAAGCATCGATCCCGAACATCTTGATCATTTCGGGTCTTTCGATGAACTCCGCGAAGCTTTCCATGCATTTGTCTCGAATATTCCATTTTATGGATACGCCGTCTGTTGTCTTGATCACCCTGAAGTGCGGGCCCTGGCCGGGCGGATCACAGACCGTCGTATCATCAGTTATGGACTGGCGGCGGATGCCGATGTGAGTGCCGGTTGCATGACCTATACGGGCGGGAAATCACAGTTTACAGCATATTTGCGCAATGAAGACACGATGATCGAGGGCTGCGAACTGCCAATGCCGGGGGTTTACAATGTGACCAATGCCCTGGCGGCCATCGCGGTGGCCCGCAGTTTGGGGGTGGCGCATGACGTGATCCGTGACTCACTGCGCAATTTCACCGGGGTGAATCGTCGATTCACCCGGGTCGGGGATGTCCAGGGCGTGCAGATCATTGACGATTACGCGCATCATCCGGTCGAAATCGCGGCAGCGGTTCGTGCCGCGCGTCAGACTGTGTCCGGCCGCCTTGTGGTGGTCCACCAACCTCACCGCTACACGCGGCTGGAAAGTCTTTTCGATCAATTCAGCACCTGTTTTGATGGCGCCGACCGCGTGGCAATCGCAGATGTTTACGCGGCCGGGGAAGATCCGATAAAGGGTGCGGACCGGGATGCGTTGGTGGACGCACTGAATCGCAAGAGACGGTGTTTTGCATCGGGGATCTCAGGTCCTGAGGAAATGGCGGAATTTGTATCTCGGGACCTGTTGGCCGGTGATATGGTGCTTTGCCTTGGCGCGGGCTCCATCAGTGCATGGGCACACGATCTCCCCCGGCAGTTGAATGCGCGTACAGGCAATTTTTCAGATGGATGAGTCCAGTCTTCCGACTTGCCGTGGTGTCCTGACCGCTCAGAAATCGCTCGCCGACTTGACCTGGTTGCGCGTCGGCGGGCCGGCAGAATGGTTTTTCCAACCGGCTGATTGTGACGACCTCCGGGGTTTCCTCGCGGCGCTACCGCCGGAGGTTCCGACTTTCGTGATCGGCGTCGGATCAAATCTGATTGTCCGTGACGGCGGAATCAAGGGTGTCGTGATTCGTCTGGGTCGCGCATTCACCAAGATCGAGATTTCTTCGCATGCCGTGCGTGCCGGTGCCGCCGTGCTCGATTCCCGACTCGCATGCCGCGCTGCGGAATCGGGTCTTGATCTGGCATTTCTCCGCACGATTCCGGGAACGATCGGAGGTGCCGTGCGGATGAATGCCGGTTGCTATGGAACTTATATCGCAGATGTTTGCCGTGAAGTTACATTCATCACCCGCTGCGGTGCGGTGCGAAAGCTGTCGTCTGCGGAGCTCGGTTTTTCTTATCGCAGCAGCGCACTCCCGGAAGGCGCAGTGATCGTCGAGGCTGTGTTTGGGCCACACCGCCTCGCAGTCGAAAAACTGCAAGAGCAGATGGAGTCACAGCGACGCGCGCGCGACATGACGCAACCGGCAAATTGTTATACGGCGGGTTCTGTGTTTCGTAATCCGGCTGGATTCTCATCGACGGGAAAAGAAGGCGATCCGCAGGATTTCAAGGCATGGAAACTGATCGATCAGGCCGGAGCTCGTGGTCTGCGGCAGGGGCAGGCAATCATGTCAGATCAACATGCGAACTTCATGGTGAATCTCGGTGGCGCAACAGCAGCCGATCTTGAATTGTTGGGCGAAACGGTGCGGCAAAAAGTTCTGAACAACTCTGGAATTCGGTTGGAATGGGAGATAATGAGAGTCGGTATCTGATCCTTGGAGACACAAGGGCAGGAAGTTGAGGCACCGGGGCAGCAGTTTCCCGGATTGAGCAGAGGCATGAGATGTCAGGCAGGGACATAAACCGCATCGCAGTCCTGATGGGGGGACCGTCCTCCGAGAGCGAAGTGTCGCGCGTCACAGGTCAACAATGCGCATTGTGCCTTCGTCAGGAAGGCTATGATGTCATTGAGGTCGAGGCCGGCGAGGATTTCGCACAGCGATTGGCCGATGTTGCCCCTGACGTTGTTTTCAATGCGCTGCATGGCCGATGGGGTGAGGATGGGTGCGTGCAGGGGATCCTGGAATGGTTGCAGATTCCCTATACCCATTCAGGGGTTGCCGCGTCATCGTTGGCGATGAACAAGCTTTTGACGAAAACCCTTGCCTATGCCGTCGCCAATCTTCCCACCGCTGACAGCGTGCTCATCCCTCAACAGGGTCTGAATGGACGTCATCCGCTCAGGACGCCCTACATTGTCAAACCGGTCTCGGAAGGTTCCTCGGTTGGTGTATCAGTCATTGGCGATGGTGATGCCCCCCCTGATGTCACTTCTGGCGGACAGTATGGTCAGATGATGGCAGAAGTCTATGTGCCGGGCCGTGAGTTGACGGTCACTGTTTTTGAGGATCAGCCCCTGACCGTGACCGAGATCATTGCACCGGATTGGTACGACTATGATGCCAAGTACCAACCGGGAGGTTCGCAACATGTGGTCCCGGCGGATATCTCTGCGGACATTTCCGATATGTGTATGCGCTATGCTTTGCAGGCGCATCAGGTGCTGGGGTGTCGGGGAATTTCCCGTACCGACTTCAGGTGGAATGACGAACTGGGTATCGCGGGTATTCGGCTTCTCGAGACCAATACCCAGCCGGGCATGACACCGACCTCCCTCTCTCCTGAGCAAGGGGAATATTGTGGAATTTCTTTTGCACGGATGTGCCGGAGTCTGGTCGAGGATGCCTCATGTCGCAAATAAACCGTGCGTATCAGAAGGGCTCAATCCAGACTTACTTTCGCCTGCGCCGGATTCTGTTGAAATTCACCGCCAGACCTGTTGTTTTGCGTGCTCTGTTTCTGTTGGTGGGGTCAGCCGTTGCCATAGGCTCAATGAATGTGTTCACGCAGAGTGAAAGTTTCGAATTGATGAAGTTATCCGTGATGCATGAACTCTCCCAGTTCGTGAAAAGACCGGAACTTCAGGTGCATCAGGTGATCGTGAACGCATCACCGCGGGGAGAAATCTCCGTACTGGATACACTGGCGGATCAGACGTTTCCCGTTGATATTCTGTCGCTCGATGTTGAGGAGATTCGTCGCCGCGTCGAAAATCTTGATCTGGTTGAAAAGGCTTCGGTGGCGGTCGAGGCCGGAGGTCTCCTGAGGATCGACGTGGTTGAGAATGAGCCAGCTGTGGTCATGCGACGTGGCGGCAAGCTGGCTCTCCTTGACCGGGCTGGCCGGGACCTGACCGAGATTGCCAGTCGTCATGCGTATTTCAATTTACCGCTTCTCGTCGGACAGGGAGCCGAACAGGCGGTATCCGAGGCATTGGCGATTCATGCTGAAGCCGCGGATATACAGGATTCGATTCGTGGGTTCATTCGTATCGGACAGCGGCGTTGGGATATTCTCCTCGACGGCAATCGCCGGATTCTGTTGCCCGAAGAACAAGCGGCTGAAGCGGTTCGGCGATTCATTGATCTGGAAGGCCAGAATCTCCTGTTGCAGCGCCGACTCGCTCATATTGACCTGCGTGATTCAGATCGCATTGTTGTGGCTCCTTCTGCGGGTGACGACCGCTAGTGTCGTGCTCTTGTATGATATAGATACATGATGGATCCTTTTTCTCAACACCGCATCATGCGAGACAATCTCCGGGAGGCTAAGAATCAGGGCCTTGCGGCGTTGCTGGATCTCGGCCAATCCAAGATTGCCTGTCTTGTTCTGAAGTTTGAACCGCCGAAACGCGTGTCCATTGAGAGCGGCCTGACCGCTGTTTCCGCTTACCGTGTCGTCGGTTACGCGTCCTCGCGCTCCAGCGGAATTGTCAATGGCCGCATTGTCGACCCGCAGCGCGCAGCCGATGCAGTCGGACTGGCACTTGGGAAGGCACAAGATGCAGCGAAACAACCGTTTGGTCACGTTATTGCCGCCATATCGGGTGGCTCGCCCCGCTCGTCCCATTTCTTTGGGAGCACCGAGATCAACGGAGAGACCATTACCGAGGAGGACATTTCCGCTTCACTTCATGCCTGTGATGTGCCGGAGCCGGAACCCGGGCGGCAATATCTTCATGCTCATCCAGTCAATTTCTCAGTCGATCACCGATCCGGAATTCATGATCCCCGGGGTGAAATTGGCAACCTGCTGTCAGTTGATCTGCAATTGGTTTCAATCAATCAATCCATCGTTGATGACTGGATCCGTGTGATGGAGAGTTGCAATGTTGAAATCGCCGGGATTGCTGCCTCTCCTTATACAGCCGGGCTTTCAACCCTGGTCAACCAGGAGATGGAGAGCGGCGTTGCCTGCATCGATATTGGCGCGGGCAAGACCGGGGTCGCAATCTTCTGTAAGAAACATATGGTTCATCTCAGGGAGATCCGCATTGGTTCGGAACATATCACCTCCGACATCGCAAATGCTTTCGGCATCTCGATCAGTGAAGCCGAAAAATTGAAGATTATGCAGGGGAGCGCGCTGGCAACACGGCGCGATGATCGCAGTATCTGCGAATTTATCAAGAGTAACGGAACGTTGGGAAGAATTACCCGGACCGAACTGATCGGTGTCATCAAACCGCGAATAGAGGAGATACTTGAAGAGGTCGCGGGTGAATTGGAAAATGCAGGGTTCGGAACGTCGGTTTCCGGCCGCAGCGTCGTCTTGACAGGTGGGTGCATACATTTACGGGATCTTGAGGAATTGGCGAAGTCGGTACTCGGTCCCAGTCTGCGATTTGGGCGGCCGATGCGCGTCAACGGCATGCCTCAAGTCATGATCAACCCTGATTATTCCTCAGCAGTTGGCTTGTGTCTGTACGCCACCCAGCCACAAGATGAGTATTGGGATTTTCCCAATGCGCGTGAGGCGCTGACAATGGCACCGATTGAACGCACCCTGAAATGGTTGCGAGACAATTGGTGACGGAAAACGATTCGCAACGTGTCATATGGATATGTGCAAAATTGTCTTGCAATCATGCCCAAAAGATCGTAACGGAACCGGTGGTGCTCAAGAGTCTAATAATCCGAACCCGGCGCCGAGCAGAAAATGAGGCCGAGCAACCATGGCATTGGAATCCATAACTGTACTTGAACACACGAAGTTGATGCCACTCATCACGGTATTTGGAGTTGGCGGTGCGGGCTGCAATGCAGTCCAGACCATGAAAGACAAGAATCTGCATGGCGTTCAATTTGTCATCGCCAATACCGATGCGCAGTCACTGGCAAATTCTTCGGTTGAGAAAAAGATTCAGCTCGGACCCAAAGTCACCAAAGGTCTGGGTGCGGGGTCTGACCCGGAAGTCGGGCGACAATCAGCCGAAGAGAGCGCCGAAGAGATTCGGGAAAGTCTTGAGGGCACTCACATGCTCTTCATTACCGCTGGCATGGGTGGGGGAACCGGAACGGGTGCGGTGCCGGTCATCGCCAAGATTGCCAGACAGATGGATATCCTGACCATTGGTGTCGTGACCAGACCGTTCATGTTTGAAGGTTCGTATCGTGCAAACGTCGCTGATGCGGGCGTTGCTGATCTGCGCAAATCAGTCCACACTTCGGTCGTCATCGCAAACCAGAACCTGTTCTTGAGCTCCAATGAGATGACCCCTTCAGATGATGCTTTCATGAAGGCCGATGACGTCTTGTACGAAGGTATCAAGAATATCACTGATTTGATGGTCAAACCGGGACGTATCAATCTCGATTTCGCCGATGTGCGCACTGTGATGCTGGAACTTGGCTCGACATTGATGGGAACCGGCGAGGATAGTGGTGACAATCGCGCCAAAGTTGCCGCAAAACGCGCCATGACCAACCAGTTGCTTGAAGATACCCGCCTGGATCGCGCCAAGGCGGTCTTGATCAACATTACCGGTGGTGAGGATCAGACCCTGTTTGATCTGAACGATGCGTCTGAGGAGATCCGACAACATGTCAGTCCAGATGCCCGCATTATCATTGGCTCGACCGTTGATCCCGCATACAAGGGAAAGATCAAGGTTTCATTGCTGGCTGCCGGGGTGAGTTCGGCAGAATTTTCACACGATTTGGAACCGCCCTTCACCGAACTGCCTGATGCCGAGACAATTTGGGAAAATGAATCGGAGACCAGCATCGAGATCGATGATGATAACTTTTATGACGACAATTCAGCCGACGATGGTTTCCAACCCTCCTCTGACTGGCCGCATGTCCCTGACGAAAAAGAAATATCCGCTGAGCCTGATGCCGACGCGACCGACAGTCCAGACGGGTCGGCTGAAGCCGAACCAGAGGAGAGTGAGCCGCGCCCACCGCTGCAATTTGTGGTGCCAAAAGCCGGCGGAACATCCCGGGGTGCGTTCCCACCTGTCATGACACCAGAGAATACGACAGCTGAGACCCGCGAGCCACCAGATCATGAAGCACGTCCCGTACAGAAAAATGGACGTCTGCGCTCTCTGTTTGGGCGGATGAATTCCAGCACCAGTGATGCCGTGCCGCGTGTCGTGGCCGATTCTCCGCGACTTACGACGATCTCTCGCCATGAAGCTGGGCAGGAGAGAGATGCGGAAGAGATCGAAGCCGAACGGAAAGAAAGGGAACGTGATGTTCCTGCCTATATTCGGCGTCAGGCCAACTGATACAGGGGTTTGCAAGGGAACAGCGTGTTTGCAACCAAATGCAACAAATTGTTGAATTTGTTTAGTTGAGTGTGGATCGAGGTTGCGCTAGGCAACACTCACTCAAGAAAACGGGCGGGCGCAGAAGTGCAGACCACAATTGCCTCATCAGTCGAATTCAGCGATGTCGGCCTGCATAATGGGAAACCCGTCACGGCGAAAATTTTCCCATCGCCGGCAAATTCGGGGATTGTTTTTGTTCGCACCGATCTTCGTGATCGCAACAATATCATCCCGGCTCAAGTCAAGTATGTCCGCGACACCAGGCTGTGTACGCGCCTGGCGAATGCGGCTCGAGCCTCCGTGGGTACGGTTGAACATATACTGGCCGCCTTGGCCTCCTGCGGTATCCACAATGCACGGATAGAGGTTGATGCCGGCGAGCTCCCCGCACTTGATGGCAGTGCGCTTGAATATGTGAGGGGCATTCTTGCCGCAGGCATCCGGCAACTCGATCAACCGGTCCGGGTTCTCAAGGTCGACAAACCAGTCGAAGTCCGTATGAATGGTGCTTATGCATCACTGATGCCTGCAGCGCGGGCGGAAATGACGTTCACGATTGATTTTCCACGGCCCATTGGGTACCAGACCCGGTCGTTGGATCTGTCAAATGGCAAGATTGTGAGGAATCTGTCCGATTGCAGGACTTTCGTGTTGCGGCATCATATTCGAGAGTTGCACGAAAATGGATTTGGTCTCGGTGGCAACACAGAAAATGTCATTATTGCTGATGTTGAAAATAACCGTTTCGTCAGTGAACTGCGCCATGCAGACGAGCCATGTGGGCACAAGATGCTGGATGCAGTTGGTGATCTGTTGCTGGCTGGCTACCCGATTATCGGGAAATTTTCCGGATACCGGTCGGGGCATAATGTGACTGTGGCATTGCTGGATAGACTCTTCGCAGAAACAGATGCTTACCGTATCATTGTTGCCGACGACGAGATCGCTGCGCGCTTGCCCGGAGTCGGGGCCATCCCCGACGATATTCCTCAGCCGAAGCTGGCAGTCGGATCTTCAAACTCCCATTAAAGCGGGTTAGAGTGACGTGGAGGGTGGCCGCCGATCCGGCGTCAGTGATGCTGGCCATCGACTCGCAGGAGGTGTGGTTCCATTGTTGAGAATTCATTGTCGATATCTCAAGGCCTTGTTGACGGGATTGTTCCTGGTCGCTTGCAGTGGTGACGATAATGAGGGTTACGAATCCTGGACTCCTGAACAGATTTACCGTGAAGCGGAATCTCAGGCAGAATCGGGAGAATATGCCGATGCAGCTGAGACTTTTGAAGAAATTGAACGTCTTTATCCTTATTCCGAATGGGCACGGCGCGGGACAATTATGGCAGCCTACTATTACGGAAGAGACGAGAATTTTGAGGAGAGTCGTTCGGCGGGAAGGCGATTTCTTGCCTCGTATCCCGGTGATGAGAATGCGGCCTATGCGCAATATCTGGTTGCAATGAGCTATTATGAACAGCTTGATGATCGTGGGCGGGACCAACAAAATACGGAAAAAGCGATCGAGGAACTGCAGGCCGTGACCACCAGTTATCCCGACAGTGATTATGCGAATTCAGCAGAGTTGAAATTTGATCTGGCAGTCAATCACCTCGCCTCCAAGGAAATGGAGGTTGGCCGCTACTATCTGAAACGCGGGAATTATGCGGCTGCCATCCGACGGTTCCAGTTTGTCATCGACAATTACGAGACCACGCAACAAACCCCGGAAGCCTTACACCGATTGGTCGAAGCTTATCTGTTACTCGGCCTTGTTGATGAGGCGCGGGAGATGGCCGTCGTTCTCGGTTACAATTTCCAGGGAAGCGAATGGTATGCTGATACCCATCGGCTGTTCACATCCCGCGGGCTTGATGTCCCGGCTATCGGACGAGATGATGAAGGGTTGGTACGCAAATTTTATCGGCGGACGATCAAAGGGGAATGGCTGTAACAGAGACTCCGCAGACGATGTTGGCGAGCCTCTCGATCCATAACGTTCTGGTCTTTCTGGATCAGCAAATTGAATTCGGCGCCGGACTCAATATTTTGACCGGCGAAACCGGTGTTGGCAAGTCAGTCTTGCTTGATTGTTTGGGATTTGTAATCGGAAAGAACAGATTCCCGTCATTGCCACCGATTTCCGGAGACAATAGCGAGGTTTCGGCCGTTTTCCGTCTGCCTTCCGGCCATAAGGTCGAAACAATCCTTGATGAACTCAGCCTGCCCAATATGGAAGAATTGATGTTACGTCGTGCAGTGGCACCGAACGGGCGGATCTCGAACTATGTCAATGACAGGCGATGTACCACAGCTTTGCTCGGGCGACTCGGAGAATGTCTGGTTGAAGTTCATGGTCAGGATACAAACCGCCATGTGATGGGACCAGCCGAGCAGCGCGAATGGCTGGATACATTTGCCAACTGTGGTCACCGCGTTGCTGAATTACGCAGTGAATGGGAGCACCTTCAGCAGGTGAGAAGGGAATTCGAGAGAGCGGAGAAAGGGCGCCGGGAAGCCAAAGCCGAACGCGACTATCTCAGTCATGCCTGCGAAGAGGTTGCGAGACTTGATCTCAAACCGGGAGAGGAGGAAAAGCTCAGCCTCAGGCGATCAGAACTGCGTGCCTTTCGACGATATGGAGAGGAGTTACAGCAAGCGTCTCTTGCTATTGGTTCCTCCGGTGCCGAGGGAATGGCATCGGATGCAATCGGCCAACTGCAGACCATGCAGTTGGCCGGCGAAAGCCAAATCGGAGAAGCGGTCGAAGCCATTGATCGCGCATTGGTTGAATTGAACGAGGCGGGGCGACTCCTGGCGGAAGTTCAGGCGGGGTTTGAATCCGATCCGCATGAACTTGAGCGGGTCGATGACAGATTGTACACGATACGTCATCTGTCACGAAAGCATAATGTTTCCGTTGGGCAATTGCCGGAACTTGCACACAGCCTTGAGACACAGTTGGCCGACATTTGTGCACAACTGGCGCGTTCCGATGAATTGCCGGCTGTGTTGGCAAAGCAGGAGAGGCAATACAATCAGTTGGCCGTGAACCTGTCGGCCGAACGCCGCAAAGCAGCAAGGCGTCTGGACCAAAGAGTGCATGACGAACTTGCCCCTCTTCATCTCGGTGCGGCGCGGTTTACCACTGAAATCACGCAGCGCAAGGCAGGTCCTGAAGGTTTGGACGAGGTGCGATTTGTCGCCGCGACAAATGCATCGACACCGCCCGGCCCAATCCATCAAATTGCATCCGGTGGCGAATTCTCACGGTTCATGTTGGCTTTGCGGGTATGTTCGGTTTCACAATCCGCGGGCATGACGATGATATTTGATGAGGTCGACCGTGATGTCGGCGGCGCAACTGCAGATGCCATTGGCCGTCGCCTCCGCCTGCTATCGAACGAGACTCAGGTCCTGGCCGTGACACATTCACCGCAGGTTGCTGCCTATGCTGACACCCATCTCAAGATGGAAAAACAGTTGAAACAGGGGTTGGATACCACCGACGTCCATCCCCTTGCTGACGATTCACGAATTGCCGAGATTGCACGCATGTTGTCGGGCAAAGCAGTGACAGATGAAGCTGAGGCTGCTGCCAAGGTGCTGCGTCATAACGCACAAGCCGCTTCCGAAGTTTAGGTTTCCAGGGGAGCGCAAGCCCATTGCAGCCATTTTTGCGCACGTGGTGAACACTGGGAATTGAGAGACATTCGTGTTCTTGCATGATAATCATCGAGCCACCGCAGCTCTTCACGCGACAGTAGAGAATGATCGATGAGGCGCCGATCGAATGGAACCACGGTCAGGTTGCTGAACTGCAGGAACTCTATGTCTTGCCCGTCTCGCGCCGGTTGACAGGCTTCGACCACGGCGAGGTTCTCCAGCCGGATTCCATATTCACCACTGGCATAAAAACCCGGTTCAACGGACAAGACCATCCCCTTTTTGAGGGAAATATTTGAAAGTCGTGAGATAGTCGCTGGCCCTTCATGGACAGAAAGGAAATGTCCGACGCCATGTCCGGTCCCATGCGCATAGTCGCACTGCTCGCGCCACAGGAACTGTCTTGCGAGTGCGTCGATGGCACGTCCTTCTGATTTGTCCGGCCATTTTGCAGTCAACAGAGCAATCAGTCCACGCAACACAAGCGTGTAACTTCTGACATGTTCGGGCGAGATGGTACCGATCGGTAGGGTCCGGGTGACATCTGTTGTGCCATCCCGATACTGACCGCCTGAGTCAACAAGATAGAGGTCGCCGTCAGAGAGTTTCCGTTCCGTATCCGGGACGACGCGATAATGGATGATTGCTCCGTTTGGCCCTGTTGCAGAAATCGTTTCAAAGCTTGATTCACGGAAACATACGTTTTTTTCACGGAATGTGAGCAGCTGTAATGCCGCCTCGCTCTCGAGTAGTTCACCATCGGCGATCCTTTCATCGAGCCAGGCCAGAAATTCGGTCAGCGCGACACCGTCGCGCAGATGGGCGTTCCGAAAGCCTGCAACCTGCACAGGGTTCTTGACGGTTTTCAGCATTTCGCATGGATCAGGGCCGCGGCAGAGTTTCGCACCCGTTTTCCTGAGTTGTTGTATGATTCGATGGCGTGCTGTGTCGGCGACAAAAACACGTCCGGATAATCCTGCAATATGCGCATCGAATTCATCGAAAGGGCGGACCACAACCTGCTGGCCAAGCCAATCAGGCGATGCCGTATCCCTTGGCAGATTGACGCAAAGAGTCACCAATCCATGTCTGCTGACAGTCGCCAGTGCGTGCTTGATCGGCGTATGCGGAACGTCTGAGCCTCTGATATTCAACAGCCAGGCGATACTTGCGCAGTCATTGAGAACCAGAGAGTCGAGATTTTTTCGGATTTGAAAGCGAACAAGTTTGTCAATCTTGGATTCACGAGACTCGCCTGCATATTCAACGTCATGGGCAAATATCGCAGATCGCGGAGGTGATGGCTGGTCACGCCAGATATTGTCGATCAACTGATCGATGCAGACAATTTTTCGCTTCCCCAATCCCGATTTCAGGTCCTTGATGTCCTTGTCGCTGTGCAGGCGGGCATCGATGGCGATTGCGCCATGGGATGGGACGTGTTTTTTGAGCCATTTCCTGATCCGCGAAAGTCTGAAATCAAGTATTTTGAAACTTGTGTTCCGCATCTGCATTTGTGCCTGAATGGTGTAGCGACCGTCGACAAACAGGGCGGCCTTGGTGATGGTGACAGCTCCCATTCCCGCCGAACCCGAAAAACCGCTCAACCACTCCAGCCGTTGTTCACAAGGCGCGAGTGGGAAGCTACGGCAATAATCGGCAACAGGAACCAGGCAGGCATGACAATTCAGCAACTGAAGTTGAGAGCGTAGCGTCTGCAGTCGTGACATAGTGTGGACCGCTGCAGTCATGACGCAATGCACGGCATGTCTTCAGTCATGCTGCGACCGTGAATGACTCGCCGGACTCAAACAGGGCAGCCAGTTGTTCTGTCATCGCTCCCGCGAGTTGTTCGACATCGCCAATGGTCACGGCCCGGTTGTAATAGCTCGTGACGTCATGACCGATTCCAATAGCAATCAACTCGACCTGCCGGCGTCGACCGATCATCGTGATGACTTGACGCAGATGGTGTTCGAGATAATCGGGCCGATTGGGGCCGAGCGTCGAGTCATCAACGGGGGCACCATCTGAAATCACCATGAGTATTCGACGTTGTTCCGGGCGTATGCTCAGTCTTTTATGCGCCCATTCGAGGGCTTCGCCATCGATATTTTCTTTGAGCAGGCCTTCTTTCATCATCAGGCCAAGATTGATCCGTGCCCGCCGCCACGGTGAATCGGCACCCTTATAGACAATATGGCGAAGATCGTTGAGACGGCCCGGCGCGGCCGGGCGGCCACAAGCAGACCAGTTTTCCCGGCTCCGGCCACCCTTCCAGGCGCGGGTCGTAAAGCCCAGGATTTCGACCTTGACCTGACATCTTTCGAGAGTGCGGGCCAGGATGTCAGCACAAATCGCGGCAATCGAAATGGGTCTCCCGCGCATTGAACCTGAATTGTCGAGCAACAGCGTGACCACAGTGTCACGAAAATCAGTTTGTTTCTCGACCTTGAAGGAGAGAGGCGTCGTCGGGGCGACAACAATTCGCGCGAGTTTCCCGGCATCGAGGACACCCTCCTCACGATCAAATTCCCAATGTCGATTCTGCTGCGCCAGCAGTCGACGTTGCAGCTTGTTGGCAAGTCGCCCCACTGATCCCTTGAAGGGTTCAAGCTGCTGATCAAGACTGGCACGCAGACGTTCGAGCTCGGCAGGTTCTGCCAGGTCCTCAGCCCGAATCTCTTCATCAAACTGTGTCGTAAAGGCCTTGTAGTCCGGGTCGGCTTCGGAATGCCGCGCAGTTTGCCGTTCAGGGCGCGGATCCCCCGGAACCTCTTCTTCGTCCAAAGACTGAAACTCTTCAGAATTGACATCACCCAACTGTTGTTCATCGATTGCGGTTTCCTCGGGACGACCATCCTGACGTGGTTGTTCTTCGCCCTCCTGTTCCTTCTGTTCCTGTCCCTCGCTATCGGTCCCGTCTTCGTCCGGCTCTTCGCTGAACGCGTCATCCTGATTTTCATCGGGATCATTGCCAAGCTGGTCGGCAAAACCCATATCTCCGATCAGCTGGCGTGCGAGGCGGGCAAATCCTGCCTGATTTTCGATGATATTCTCGATTTCAAACAGGCTGTGGCCAGCCCGGTCTTCAATATCCCGGCGAAAGAGATCGACGATATGCGCGGCATCGGGAGGCAGTGAGCGGCCGGTGGCCAATTGATGGACTAGATAGCCAATTGCATCGGCAAGTGCGGCACTTTCCGGTTCATATATGTCACCATATCCTTTCCTGTTGGCATCATGAGCGATCTTTGAGTCGATATTCGCAGCGGCGCCTTTCATACGCCGTGCACCGATCGAATCGCATCGGGCTGATTCCATTGCTTCGTATATCTGGCGGGCCGTTTCGCCGCTGGGAAGATAGCGAGAATGGGTGTCCTCATCATGCAACGCGCGGCGTAGGGCCAAACTGTCTGCAAGGCCACGAATATATCGAAGATTTGCAGCATCGGCACGAAAGCCTACGGAAGGCAGCCGGATCGTATCGTTGCCGATTCCGATAGGATCAGACGAAAAGCGGACCGACAGTTCGCCATCTTCTGCGATTGAACGCGCGGTCTCGGTGACGGCTTTCTTGAAGGTCGCAATTGCGTCGGCGGACATTTCAGGCCGGTTGGGTCCCCTCTCATCCACCACCCGCTTCACTCCTCCGCTGGCACCGGGAACAATCCAGCCTAAGCGATCTGGCTGATTGCTGCACTTTCCGGCAGGTCTTCGCCAAAGCAACGCTGATACATTTCGGCGACAGTGGGGCGTTCAAGTTCATCGCATTTGTTCAAAAAACTGACACGAAACGCATAACCGACACTGCCAAAGATCGCGGCATTCTCGGCCCATGCAATGACAGTTCTTGGACTCATCACCGTCGAAAGATCACCATTCATGAAGGCAGCCCGAGTCAGATCGGCAACGCGCACCATTGAATCGACAATTTCCTGGCCTCCTTGATCGTTGTAGTGAGGGGCCTTTGCGAGCACGATCCGGGTTTCGGCATCATGCGACAGGTAGTTCAACGTGGTGACCAGTGACCAGCGATCCATCTGTCCCTGGTTGATTTGTTGTGTGCCATGGTAGAGGCCGGTCGTGTCACCAAGTCCGACAGTGTTGGTCGTGGAAAACAGTCTGAAATTTTGATGCGGCCTGATGACGTCATTCTGATCCAGCAGCGTCAATCGTCCATCGGCTTCAAGCACCCGCTGGATGACGAACATCACATCGGCACGTCCGGCGTCATATTCGTCGAACACCAGTGCCACACCGTTCTTGAGGGACCAGGGCAGAATTCCCTCCTGGAATTCTGTGACCTGTTTCCCATCACGCAGTTTGATCTGGTCCTTGCCGATCAAATCTATGCGGGAAATATGGCTGTCGAGATTCACGCGGATGCAGGGCCAGTTGAGGCGGGCCGCCACCTGCTCGATATGGGTAGATTTTCCTGTACCGTGATAGCCTTGGATCATCACGCGGCGGTTATGCATGAAACCGGCGAGTATGGCCAAGGTGGTGTCAGGATCAAAACTATAGGTTGGATCACTGTCAGGGACCTGCTCGACGCGATCCTTGAAACCGACCACTTCCATTTCGGCCTCGAACCCGAAGATCTCGCCGACCGAAAGTTTAATTGTCGGCAAATCGGTCTGCATTTTTGAGCCTTCCATCAAGGACTCCCTGTCATCATCACTTCGCTCTGTTCAAGCGAGGTTCTGTGAAGGAATCCGGACCAATTGGCAAGAACAAGCGAGATGCCAGGGTGCGGCTCAGATTTGTGGCTCATGCTGCAGCGCGCCAGTGGAAGAAGTCGGCGCCCCGGTTGTTCATCTGGCAGCACCGGATAGCCATGATTGCGTTGGCGCCGTCAACGGACCAGCGGCTGCCGCTTTTTTTGAGTCGATCGACTACAACGGTCTGGCAGCCGCCTTCGACGAGGCCGCTGCCGCAGGGGAGACCCTGCCGTGTATAGACATCGTAGCGCATGCGGTGCAGGTTGGGTCTGCAATAATTCACGAACGCCCTGATCGCGGGTGAGCTCTTGGCCAGTGTGGCAAGCGCCGCGAGGACCCGGGCTGCCTCACCGGCCTTGATCCGGGCCTTGATCCGGTCGAAAGTGGTCTGACGACGCACGGGGTCTTCCAACGTCTCCTTCAGGGCCTCCTGAAGCCTTTCCAGGACATGGAACAGATCGAGCACGAAGGTCAGGTGCATGCCGGCGAAGACCGTGCGCATCGTCTTTTCGATCCAGGCGGCGCCATCGGACAGGATCACCGCCTCCGCGCTGTCCAGCACACCGCGCCGCTGCGCCTCCCGCCTCACGCGGGCGGCACACTCGGACATCCCACCGGTGGTGGGAGCCCGGGCGCTGTCGATCACTGATGATTGGGTGATACTCCCGGCAACGGCCTTGATCCGGCCCTTGGGGTCAGGCGCCACTTCACAGATGCGCAGCAGCTTGGCTTCGCGCGTCCGGGCTGTGCCATCCGCCTGTTTGCCGGCGCGCCCGGCAAGTTCGGCAGGCCGGATCGGCACGCCGGTCCCGTCAGCCGCCACCACCGGCCGGGTGGGAATCACCGCCGCCGGGGGGACATCCCTGCGCTCAAACGCGACCACTTCCCTGCCCAGCGCGCGGGCCAGCCTGTCAAACCGGGACCGGCTGACCCGGGTCCCGCTCAGCTCTTCAAGGAGCGTCACGGCGCGGCGACTGCCGACCTCCGCAGCGGCGGCCATGACCATCCGCTCGTAGCCCGGTGTTGTTGTCCGCCCCTCAAGACGCAACGCGGCGTCCAGCGGGAAGAGGCCGGTGCGACAGGCCGAACAGCGGTAATGCCGCCGCGCCACCGTCACCTTGCCCAGGCGGGTCATAGAGGTCTTGGGACGTTTGTCTCCCCAGCGCGCCATACGGCCCCCGCAATGGGGGCAGTGCGGGGGATCAAGGGCGTCATCCCGGGCTTCAAGCAGCAGTCGCAATTGGGCCGCTGCCGCGACCAGCGCATCACCGCGCAGGGCGGTCTCGACGGCATCCAGATCAACCACTGTCGCGGCCAGTTCCTTCTCGAGCCGTGGCAGGAGATCAGGGGACCGCGCCGCGGACCCCTCATGCCCTGGCAACTCCGTCGTCGCCATGCGGCGGCAGATCACCGTTCCATCGAAAATCCGGTATTCGAGGAAACCGTCCCCATCCTGGCGGATCATCGGTCGGTTCAGCGCGGCCTCCGCGGCCGACAGACTCCGCAAATACGCGACCACCTCTGGATGCCTGAACTCCTGCTTTTTGTCCCGCTCTTTATCTTGAACTGCCATCTGCCTGTGTCTCCTGACTGCCCTGTCGCCAAACCCAACCGGAGCCGTGATGCCGACTCTCCGTGTTCCTGTGGGCGGAAATGGACATAGATCGATACAGAGACCGATGCAAACCCGCTCCGACGGGCGCTGTCCGGATGTCAGGAAAAAGATCAGTCAGAGCGTGTCCCACAAATCTGAGCCGCACCCGAGATGCCATTCCATCACCGATCAAGACAAGGAGAGCCGGTGCCACATCACCCTCAGGCGGGGAAATTCCGGCTGTTTTTGATTTGATCCCAAGCCCACAATACCAGACGAAGCTGGTCTTCCTCCTCACGAAACCCACCATTGAGATCGGGGTGATATATCTTCACGAGACCTGTATATTTCTGTCGTATCCTTGCCTTGCTCCAGGTCGGTTCGACGGCGAGTATCTCCACTGCACGGCGCTCATCGGCCGTCAGGCGAAACAGCGCAACATCTCTTGCCGCGCGTTGGCGGGTACCGTTGGCGCCGAGAATTTCAAGCGGGTCATTAATTCCATGGCGTTGCCAGGCTTTCCTCTGATAGGTGCGACGCTGTTCAGCGGCCGATCCGACTTTCGCCGTCTCGCGATTCTCCGCGGTTTGTGTGTCACTCGGTTCTGTTTCAAAAAAATTCCAGTTTCGATTGTACTCTCGGACATGCTTACGACAGAACCAGTAAAAGTCTTCCAGTTGGTCCGGTGACTTTGGAGCCCGGTACTTTCCCGGATCATGGCAACCCGGGTGATCGCAGGTTCGTGACGAGGTTTCTACGGCACCAGTCCGGCTGCGGCGTCCATGGTTCTTCTCACGTCGCTGTTTGTCGTGAGAAATGGAGATATCAAATTCCAACGGCTCTGCCATGCAATCATCTCCCAAATCCTGTTCACGACTTGAGGCCGAGGACAGTGGTGCAACTCAGGCCAGTGGGCAGCATATCGTTTTGACGTCTTGATGAGAAGTGGCTTTGCGCGGTGCCGGGTCTTTGACTCAGTATCCCCATCCGGTTGATTGGTCATTGGCTGAAAGTGCGCCCGGGGTGCACTCCAGATTTTTTGGTTAGGCGGGGACGGCCTGATTCGCTTTCCAGTTGTGCAGGTCGGGCAGCCGGAGGTTCATGACGCAGCCTTTGAGGGCCAGCATGGCGTTGGCGCCCCTCTTTGACCAACGGGTGCCGGGGTGCTTGAGCCGCAGACCGAACGTGCGGCATCCGCTTTCGACGCCGCCGCTTCCGACCTGGATGCCGCGCGCCCGGTATTCGTCGTAGCGCATCCGCTCCATGTTCCCGTGAAAATACCGGCAGCACGCGGCGACCTCACCGTACCGGGCGCTGAACGGCTCCAGCTCCCGCACCCTCCCGCACCACCTTCGCGGCCCAGCCTTCCATGATGTTGGCCCTGATCTCCGCGTACCGCCGGTCGCGCTCCGCCCCGTCCGGGTGGATCGTCCTCACGGCGGCGGCGGCGTACTCCAGGCACTGGAACATGTCCAGGACGAAGGTCACCTTCCGGCCGCCGAAGATCTCCTCGCACGTGCTCCGTATCCACTCCGCCCCATCGGAGACGACGGGTGTAGCCCAAGTTTTTTGACTCTGGCGTTTTTGGGGTCCATTGTCTTTGCGTGCGTGTCGGGGAAGTGTCGGGAGAATCGGCTGGCGGCGTGCTTTAAGGGGCATTGGGCAGGGAGCGCGGGAGATGACGCGGAACGACGGGACTCACGAACACCGGCATCCGGACGCGGTTGCGTATCTTGAGGGACTGACGGAGGGCGAGGCGGCGGTGCATCCGCCGCTGGTGCGCGCGCATGACGGCGGGTTCACTCGGTACTGGATCGAGGGCGGCGCGGTGCGCAGCCGCGACATAGGGCGGGACGAACTGCCGCTGGCGGGCCTCCGCCCGGACGGCGGTCCGCTTCCGGCGCTGCTGGCCGCGGTGTCGGCCGAGTTCGGCCCCCGGCTCCCTCGGCTGGCGGCGGACCTGGCGTCGGGCGCCCCCGATCTGGACGGGGTGGAGCGGGCGCTCCGGGACAGTTCCCTCGGCGGCGGCGCGGCGGCGCTCAAGCTGCTGCTGGAGCGGCTCGACGGGACGCTGCCGGCGCCGGAGTGCGGGGGCTGCGGCAGGCCGATGGCCCGGCACCTGAGGGCGTCGAAGTCCTTCCTGACCCGGCTCGGCCGGGTCGAGGTGGAGCGGTCGTATTTCCGCTGCGGATCCTGCGGCGGGGGATGCTTCCCGCTGGTCGCTGGCGCTGGGCGAGGCGGCGCGGCGCTTCGAGCGGGAGGAGGTGCTGGACGGCAAGCCGCTGGAATCGCGCATGTCTCTCTCCATCGACGGGACCGGCCTCCCGATGCGGAAAGAGGAGACGGAGGGCGTCGCGGGCAGGCAGGCTGACGGCACATCGAGGACCAGGGAAGCCAAGCTGGCGGTCATCGACACCGCCGGGGGACGTGACCCGGAGACCGGGAGCCCTCGGCCTTCGCCGCGCGCCTGGACCGCGAGGCCCGGCGGCGGGGCCTGCACGACGCCGGGGAGCTCGTGGTCGTCTCCGACGGGGCGGAGTGGATACGCGGCACCTGCGAGGAGCTGTTCGGCAGCCGGAAGGTCACCTTCGTGCTCGACCTCTTCCACTGCCTCGAGTACGCCGCCGCCGCCGTGGGGGCGATCCTGCCGGCCGGGGCGGAGCGGGAGCGGCGGTTCGCGGAGGTCAGGGCCGACATCGAGGCCGGCCGGGCAGGCAAGGTCGTCCGGGAGCTTGAGCCGTTCAGCGCCCGGTACGGTGAGGTCACCGCGTGCTGCCGGTATTTTCGCAGGAACATGGAGCGAATGCGCTCCGACGAGTTCCGGGCGCGGGGCATCCAGGTCGGAAGCGGGGTCGTGGAAAGCGGATGCCGCACGTTCGGGCTGCGGCTCAAGCGCCCCCGCACCCGCTGGTCAAGGAGGGGCGCCAACGCCATGCTGGCGCTGAAGGGCTGCGTCCTGAACCTCAGGCTGCCCGACCTCCTCGACTGGAAGGCGAATCAGGCTCTCGCGGCATGACCAAAAAACTTGGCTACACCCGGAGACGACGACCAGTTCGTCCGCGTCGTGGAGCCCGCGCTGTCGATGCGGCAGGTGAACGACTCGCTGCCCCGGTCCTTCAGCGCCGCGCTAGCCCATCTTTAACGTTGTGTGTATTTGCGTCAATCCATAAAGGGCCGAATTTTTGTCGTGGCACGACGAGTGGGCTTGGCGGCGGGACGGCCGCGGCACGATGCGGGAGGGTGTTGGGTCTTCAGACCCCAGTGATGCGAACGTTGCGCGGCGGTGGGGCGATGTGTGTATGGCTTGGTAGATTTCGGCTTGCAGATCATCGGGCGTGGCCGTCTTGCGGACAGGGGCGATCTGGCCGTCTTTTCGCCTGAAGGTCGTGGGGGGTGCGTCTGAGATCGCCGAGGACATCGCGGAGGGTGGACCCGCTGTCATGGCCCCCGGCCTCTTTCATCTGTGTCCGGAGGACATGAACGGCCTGATAGGCCAGGACGGAGATCAGCAGATGGCCATCCGCCCGGCACACCTGTGGTGAAAGATGGGGCGCAATCCCCGTTCTGATTTCAGCGCCCGGAAGACCGATTCGACCTCTGTCAGGCCGGCATATGCTCGCCACAATGGCGCGGCATCCCCGTCCAGGATATGGGTGCGCAGACGATCAACACCGGGGGTGTCCATCAGGGAGCCGGGTTCGGTGTTCTGCACCCCTGTGACGGAAGCGGCCGTCTGACCGGTGTCATCGGGGGTGACGGTGACCGTCTCATGGCGCGCCACGCGGGCATTCTCCTTTTGCAGACGTCCCACGGCGCGGCGCCCACAATCGCGGCGTTGGCGTCGACCCGGTGGGGACAGATTGGCGTGCCATGGGGTCAGACCGTCCTCACAGCGTGGGCGGAAACGATCGATGATCCCCTGTTCCTTGGCGGCGCGCGCGGCGGAAGTGCCGTGCACCCGGCGTTCAGGGATCAGGGTCCCTGTCTCGTCTTCACTCTGGATCTCCGTGGTCTCAACCTGCACCTCGCCCCGGGAGGCCGTGGTCAGGACGTGGAGATTCGCCGCCCGATTGTCAAAGACACGGGTGTCCTCACGGGTCACCACCAGATCACGAGTCCCGTGGGCCCGTAGCCAGGCGAGATGGGCGGCGGTGGCGACGCCCCGGTCCCTGATGACAAGACCCCCCGCCGGGGTACCGAGCGCCTCCAGCCTCTCGGCCAACGTGCTCTCCGCGGAGACGTTGCCGGCGAAGACGTCCGAGCGGCGAATGAAACCGCTGCCATCACGAACACGTCCCCGGGTCAGCAATGAGGCATCGCGGCGATTCTCCCCGGCACGATCTTCGGGTCGTGGCCGCGCTGGGCCTGGGGTGGCCACCGGGCGTCCCCTTCAAAATAGGTGTTGGTGAGATCGAAGAACGTTGGGGTCTGTTGAATATCAAACAGCGTGTCTGCCCGACCGAAGAGATGCGCCTCGATCGTCGTGCGGTGAGCATGACGCTGATCCGAGGCGGGATCAAGAGCCCTGTCACGGACCGTGTTGAAATCGAAATCCAGAAGCTCGCCCACCGCGCGGGAGCGGCCGGGCCACGGTTGGTCATCCGCTCCGAACCCGGTTTCCCATCCGCCCGACAAGGGTCCCCAGGGCACAGCAGAGCTGCCGCAACAGAGCCGGCAGATCCAGCGGCTCAAGGGCCGCCAATGCGGCATGTTCGACACCCACCGAGACACTGTCACTGTCCACTGCCGATGCGAGATCCACCTCCACCCAGACCTCCTGATCGGCCGCCGGTGAGCCCCCCTGTTTGCGCAGCAGCTGGGTGGCGATCCGCCGCGCTTCGCTCTCCACTGCGGCATCCGCCACCGGACCCAAATCAAAGCCCGCCCCCGGCAACAACTCATCAATCCGCCGACAGACGGATGGCCACATCTCCCGCGGCACCGCAAAGTTGCGCCCCAGATTGAGCAACGTCTCCTGGCGCACCGTGTCGCCCGCCCGGCGACTCGGCACCAGGCGGTGCGTGATCCGCGGGGATCCGTCCGGCGCGGTGCCGGTCTTTGTGGCACGAATGAACATGACCACCACTCTCAAGATTTGTCAGGGGGCCGCAAGGGGCCAGGGAAATAAAATGACACGACAATCGGAAATCACCGGAAAGTTCTCAACCGGTGTTGAGCCGGCAATCCAGAAATCACCGAAAAATCACCGTTTCGAACGAAAAAATGTTAAAGATGGGCCAAGGCCCGTTGACAATTATCGTGCCGCCACCACGCCCGCCATCAGATAAATCCCGGCTGCGAAGCTTGCGCGGGTCTTGTCGTATCGCGTGGCGAGACTTTGGGCCTCCTTGATTTTCGCGAAGACAGTCTCGATTCGGTGTCGCTCCTTGTCAGCATCGCGGTCAAAATCGCGGGGCGTGCTTCGGTTTGACCGCGGCGGGATCACCGCCGTGGCTCCACATTCCGCCAATGTGTCCAGCACCCCATCCGCGTCACAGGCCTTGTCGCCTATCAATGTCTCACAGGTGAGGTCGTCCAGGAGTTCACGCACAGCCTTGAGATCGTGAGTCTGACCGGGAAGAACCACAAACCGGATCAGATGTCCGACAGCATCGGTGAGAGCCACGACCTTGCGGGTCAATCCCCCTTTCGAGCGACCGATTCCTTCCGATTCTGATCCCCCTTTTTGGCCCCGGAGGCCCATCGGTGCGCTGGCATGATCGTGCCATCCACAGACACCATCGACAGATCCAGATCACCGGATCACGCATGGACAAGACGTTCAAAAAGACTTGCTTGGGTCCAACGCCGGAACCGTTTGAAGACACGGGTCCACCGCCCAAAATGCGGCGGGAGGTCACGCCAGGGGGTTCCTGTCCGGAACCGCCAGAGAACTCCTTCCAGAAAAAGACGATTGTCCACCGCCGTGCACCCCGGGTCGGTCACCTTGCCCGGACACAGCGGGGCCACCCGCGCCCACATCTGGAGCAACCGCAATCCCAACAATCCCAACGCGGGCCCCGGCGAGCTGGTGGTGCATGTCTTATCACCGCAAAGAAACTCCCGGGTCACCAGCACAGGCTCGGCCTACTTCCTGTTCTTGGGCGGCAAGGGCTGTGCGGTGAATTTCTCGGCGGCAATCAGTGACCTGACCGGGGCCCGCTGGCGCAGTCAGAACGCGAAGGGGCCCGCCGGTCCCTCCCGATCCCGGCCACTAACTGGAACTGGCGGCCGTCTCGAAGCAGACTGAGGACAGCACAGGCTTGGGCTTGTTCCCGTTGACCGGGTTGGCGGTACCGCGCATGAATTGATTCGTCACAACCTTGCCTTGAGAGTTCCGCAACTCACCGACAACAAGCTGCGCCACATATGTGGTTGATGGTTCCAGGCTCAGAAATGTTATGGCTGTGGGGAGTATGAATTGGCCCTCGACTCTCCCCACGTGAAGCCAGGCCCCATGGACGAGATCGCCGTCGGTGAACGGGACCTTCCGGGCGTCCTGGGCGCCCTCGGGGTATCCGTAACCTCTCACGCCGAAATACAGAGTGGCGGAATACCAACCTGACAGCCGATCCACCGTGACCTCTGATAAATCTTGGATATTAATGTAATTGAGCACACTGCCACCCCTAAGCGTGGCCCTGTCGGCTTCGACATCAGTCACTCTGAGAAAAATACCTGCCTGCGTCACGCTGTCCGGGCAGGCCTCTTGTCCAATCGTCTGCGCATGGGCAGGGCCGGCCGGCAGGGCGAGGGCCAGCGTGAGGGCGACCAGGGCGGGGGTGAGACCGGCCGTCAGGCGGTCAAGGGGGGGGGCAGGATCAAGCGGGTCATGGTGTCTCTCCGGTGTGTGTGGCCACCCGGTGGCCACAACAGCCACCGGGTGGATCATCATGAGGGGGTGGTGATAGCACGATCAGGGGGCGGAGGGCAAGCGCGTCTGACGTCCGACAGATCTCACGTGATCGCGCCGCCGATCATTGTCTGACCTTGCCAGGTCGTCGTCCATGTCACTCATGATTGTCCCTCAATACCGACACTTGGCCCTGTCTCACCACGCTGCGCAACCGCCGCGCCGCGCAGGGAGACGATAGGCCTGCCCCCCCCCCCGGCCTGCAAGGATAATCTCATGCCCCTGTCATCCCCCGCAAATGGCAACTGATACGCCTGGGCTCAAATTTTGCTCTGCGACTTGTGTCGCCTCATCACAACAACCCTACTCACCCCAAGATAAATGTGTCAAGAGAAACAAGAATAGGGCTCTGGCGTGGAGGTGGAAGATTGAGTGATGACAATACAGCAACAAATTGAAGACAGGTTGCAAGATGCATTTCGCCCGCAGGAATTAAAGGTTGAGAATGAAAGTGAGTACCATCGCGGGCATGCCGGTTGGGATGGGAGCGGTGAATCGCATTTTCGGCTGGTCTTGTGCTCCGAGAGGTTCAACGGTCTGACGCGGGTGCAGTGCCACCGACTGGTCTATCAAGCCCTGTCGCCAGAGCCTATGAATCAGATTCATGCATTGCAGATGGAACTGACCGGTACACGGTGACTGTCCTTTCACTGGCCACATCGCTGATTGCGACGTCATTGCCGAGCACATCCACCCGCTTGCGCGGACTCCGTAACCGATTCGTTGCGGCATCGATATTCCTGTCAAAAACAGACGCGAATCAAAAACCGCAATTGTTTGATCGGCAAGTTTCGTCAGGCCAGAGGTTTCTCAGTGGCCGAGTTTCCGGTGAACCAGTTCGCTGACCATTGTGGGATTGGCCTGGCCATTTGTTGCCTTCATCACCTGACCCACAAAAAACCCGGCAACCCGTGGATTTGAACGCGCCTTTTTGGCCTGTTCAGGGTGATCATTCAATGCCCGATCAACGGCATGTTCAATGGACTTCGTATCTGTCATCTGCTTCATGCCGTGCGCTTCTACCAATTCCGCAGGGCGACCGCCTTTCGACCAGACCAGGTCAAACAGATTCTTGGCCATACGCCCGGAGAGTGAACCGTCACTGATCAAGTCGAGTATTTCTCCGATCTGCTCCGCCGAAACCGGACTGTCTTCAATGGTACGTGATTCCTTGTTGAGCCGCCCAAATAATTCGTTGATGATCCAGTTGGCCGCTTGCCGGCCATCCCGGCCCTGCGCAACGGTTTCGAAATAGTCAGCACTCTTGCGTTCGGCAGTCAGCCGCGTGGCATCGTCTTTGCCAATTCCATATTGGTTGACAAAACGTGAAATCTTACGGTCCGGGAGTTCCGGCAGATCGGCTTTGAGTCCGTCGACCCATTCCTGTTCAAGCCGCAGTGGCAGAAGATCGGGGCAGGGGAAGTAGCGATAGTCATGGGCCTCCTCTTTTGAACGCATTGAACGTGTGCGGCCCGTATTCGGATCAAATAAGCGGGTTTCCTGGGTCACCGTCCCACCATCTTCAATCACCGCGATTTGACGATTCGCTTCATATGTGATCGCCTGCTGGATAAAGCGGGTTGAGTTCATATTCTTGATTTCGCATCTTGTGCCAAAAGTCTCAGTTTCGCTGGGACGCACAGAGACATTGACATCGGCACGCAAATTCCCATTCTGCATGTTGCCGTCACAGGTTCCCAGGTAACGCATGATCTGGCGCAACTTTAGAATGGTGCCAGCCGCCTCTTCCGGGCTGCGAATATCCGGGAAAGTGACGATTTCCATTAACGCCACGCCGGCGCGGTTGAGGTCAACAAAAGACAATTCAGGATCCATATCGTGCAGGGACTTTCCGGCATCCTGTTCGAGGTGAATATGGTCGATTCGGACCTGTCGAACGCCGTCTCCCCCCATATCCACATGGATGATTCCGGGCCCGGTTATCGGATGGTAGAGTTGGGAAATCTGATAGCCTTGAGGCAAATCCGGATAGAAATAGTTCTTGCGGTCAAATTCTGAGTCCAGATTGATCTTCGCATTGAGTCCGAGTCCTGTTCGTACGGCCTGCTCAATGCAGAAAGCGTTGATGACGGGCAGCATTCCGGGCATTGCGGCATCGATCAGGTGGACATTTGTATTCGGTGCAGCGCCGAATTCAGTCGAAGCCGGTGAAAACAATTTTGACCGGGAGGCAACTTGGGCATGGATCTCAAGGCCGACCACCATTTCCCAATTGCCCTTGATGCCGTGAATCACCCGCGGGGCCGGTTCAGTCACGGCAAGAGTATCGGTATTCATTCGCTGCTGGCTCCGATTTTGTCATCTTCATCCTTGCCGTGTTGCTGCTGTGACCCTGCGTCGCCCAGCAGGCGATCAAGCATTTCAAGACTATCCGCGGACAACCCTGTCTGACTGCGAATTCTTTCCATTTCTCGATGCATCAGCATTTGCCGTGATGAGTCATACTGTTTCCATGATTCAAAAGCCGTACAGTGGCGTGCAGCGACCTGGGGATTGGCTGCATCCAGCTTGATCAACCAGTCTGCCAACAGCGCATAACCTTCGCCATTCGACTTGTGAAATCCTGCTGTATTTCTGAATGCAAATGTCCCAACAACTGCGCGAAATCGGTTTGGATTCTGCCATTCGAAATTCGGGTGCGTCGTCAGTGAACGTGTCAAAGTCGGCGCATCAACGGGTCTTGATTCCAAAATCTGGACGGCAAACCATTTGTCGAGGACCAGCCGGTCATGCGACCAGAGTTCAAAAAAGTCGTGAAGTTGGGACTCACCTTTTGACAGTGACAGAAGGGCTCGGAGGGCGGCGAGTTTGACCGTCATATTGTCTGCAGAGTGATATTGACGCGCGGCCTCCTCACCGCCATCGAGTTGGCAAAGAAGACGCAGAAGCCCAAGTCGCAGGCTCCGCCGCCCGGCATCTTTGGCCGATGGCGTATAGGGGCTCTGATCGCTGAGTTCTTGCACGATTTTGGGCAGAAACGCGGACATTGCGGCGGCGATTTCCCGGGTGAATTCTTCCTGACAACGATAAAAGTCATCGGGGTCGAGAATATGATCGCGTTGAGCAAGTTGGCGGCGCAGTTCGTCTTCTGGGGGAAATTTCAGCAATATGGCGCGCAATTCCGGATCAAGTGAATTGTCGTTCACCGCGGCAACCAGGGAAGAAATCACCTCGCTGTCCGGGCCCTTTCCGTGCAGAATCATCTGGCTCAGGCTGTGGCGCATCAGGAACTGGCCAGAATCCCAGCGGTTGAACGGATCGCTGTCAAAGCGAAGGGCGAATGATGCGTCACTGACCGATGGCTCAGTTGTGATAATGACCGGCGCAGAAAAGCCGCGCAAAACTGAAATTTTTGGCTTGTGCGGCAAGTCCGTGAAGCCAAAGGTCTCACGCGCATGAGTCAGCAAGAGCATTCGGGTGGAACCGATCTCGTTGCCGTCGTCTCCGATCAGTCCAACAGCAACCGGAATCGGCAAAGGGCTCTTCTCGGGTTGGTCGGGAGTCGGTGCAGTTCGCTGTTCAAGCGTCAGGAGTAATTCGCCATTCTGATACGCTGATTTATAGCTCAGATGCGGTGTTCCAGCTTGACAATACCATTGCTTGAATTGCGAGAGATCCATCTGCAGACTGTCTTCAAAAGCAGCCAGCCAGTCCTCAATGGTGCAGGCTTCGCCATCATGTCGGTCAAAATACAGATCAACGGCTTTCCGGTATCCGTCAGCACCCGCGAGACCGCAAAGCATTGACACCAGTTCGGCACCTTTTTCGTAAATGGTATGGGTATAGAAATTACTGATTTCGCGGTAAGAATCGGGTCGCACAGGGTGGGCGAGGGGGCCGGCATCTTCACGGAACTGGGTATCACGGAGCCGGCAAACATTCTTGATCCGCACCACAGCAGCTGAACGCTGGTCGCCGGAGAATTGCCGATCACGGTGAACCGTCAGACCTTCTTTGAGGCTGAGTTGGAACCAGTCGCGGCATGTCACGCGGTTCCCAGTCCAGTTATGAAAATACTCATGTGCGATGACGCTCTCGATATACTCATAGTCATCGTCTGTGGCTGTTTCCGGGCTGGCGAGCACCAACTTCGAGTTAAAGATATTCAGACCCTTATTCTCCATGGCACCCATGTTAAAATCATCGACTGCGACGATATTGAACTGATCGAGATCATATTCGCGTCCATAAGTTTGTTCGTCCCATGCCATCGCACGCTTGAGAGAATCCATGGCGTAATCGCATCGGCCTTCATCACCTTTGCGAACCCAGATATGGAGATCCACGTGGCGGCCACCCGCAGTGGTAAAACTGTCATCCACAGATACCAGATCACCAGCGACGAGAGCGAACAGATACGATGGTTTTGGCCATGGATCGTGCCAGACTGCAAAGTCCTGACCACGTTCGACAAGGTTACCATTTGACAGCAACACGGGCTGTTTCCCGTTGATACGTACCGTGAAGCGCGACAGAATGTCGGGTCGATCCGGGAAGTGACAAATGCGCCGGAATCCTTCGGGTTCGCATTGTGTGCAATACATGCCGTTCGACATGTAGAGACCATCGAGGGAGGTGTTGGACTGAGGGCTGATTTGGATCTCCGCGCGCCAGCAGAATTTCGCTCCGGGAAGTATCTGTTTGGGAAGGACAAGGCCATTGTCCGTCTGCTCAAGAATCGATTTTGAGATAGCGTATCCATCGATGGATGCGCGTGTCAGCTTCAGGTCACGTCCGTCGAGCACCAGATCCTCAATGTCTGTGCAGCGCGGATTTTGCTTGAAGTGAATCTCGGTGACCACACGGGTCTCTTGTGGGTCAAGCGTGAACTCAAGGCAGGTCTGCTCAGCCAGCCATGCCGGGGGGCGGTAATCCTGTCTTCGTGTCGATACGGTATGTTGTCTAGTCATGCGTCAGGGGAAATTGTCTTGTTGGGTGTGAACCTTGAAAATCCCCGATTCAGGCTCTAGCCGCCTTGCATAGTTTTCTTCGTCCTTCTTATTAACGTAATCGTTACAGCAAGTTGCTGTGTGACCGCAAGCTGTGATTATCTGCTCTACATAGATACTTTTGGCAAACCCTCGGTGACATAAATTTGCATTTTCGGCAGGAACTATGCCCGAATAAAGCTGCACTTCGTGGTTCTTTCGTGTTGAAGCGGGGATGTGTAAGCCTATGTGTAATATACACTGCATAGCTTTTTGTGTCCGGTTTCGGACCTCTATACCGTCATACACATAGCGGATCCTGCAATGTCAGACACTTCTGCCAGAAAGCAGCGGGCGGTCAAGGTGACCGACAGTGAGTGGGAGATTGTCCGGGCGCGGGTCAAAGCCGCGCGGATGTCGGTGAGCGGGTACGTCCTTTGTCTTGCCCAGTCTCCCGAATGGCCCTCCGGTCTGTCGCGCGCCACTCTGTCGGCGCGGCTGGACGGCGGTGCTGCGCAGGGTTGCATTGCGACTGCGCACGGACCCGATACTCTCGGGCACATTGGAGGGAGAGTGTTCACGATGAAAAAGGCACAGCCGGTCTATTGCAGGACCCCCGCCGATTGGGATCGGATCAGAACGCGCGCGAAGTCGGTCGGCAAAAGTGTCTCGGAGTTCGTGATGACCTGCGCCTTGCATGACAGCACGCCGGCGTCCACCGTCTGCACAACGCGGGACTTCCGTTTGACATGAGGGATCGCAAATGGAGCAGAGGGAGAAAAGGGTTTTCTACATTTCCTGCACCGACAGCGACCGGAAGGACGCCAAGCGGCGGGTGGCTGGGGTCAGGATGAAGACCTCACCCTATCTCGTGGAGCGGGCGCCGACAGCGGACCTGTCGATGTTCGGCAATCGCCCGCAACCGCTGGTGCTGAGTGCGGAAGACCAGAGCCGGAGGTGCCATCAGATCGAGTTTCTGCTGAAGCTCATCGACCCTTCTCCCGCGTGGATGGAGAAGCTTGGCAACCAGATCGAATTCCTGCGCGATGCGAAGGTGACAGAACTGGTTGCCGAAGACCGGTTCGACGAGCATTTCCTCGCATTCGAGAAGCTCTTCGGGCCGGAACAGGCGGAGGCTCTTCTGGCAAAGGCCGTGAAGGACTGGCATGGCACGAAGTCGGCCGAGGTGAACGTGCACGACCCGAAACAGCGCACGAGCTTTGCCACGTGGCGGAGCCTCATCATGGGGCTGCCTTCTTCGAGTTCCTCGACAAGGTGAAGCCCGATTGGGAGTGCCGGAAACTGAGACTGGAACGGGCCATGGCTAGTGTTTTGCCTCATACAGATAGTTCCATATCCTGCAGCCGTCGGTGGCCCCGCTTCCAGGATGCGACGAGATCCTCGGGGTCCCGGCGCCAGCGGAACGGGTGGGCCTCATGGGCATTGTGGTGGGCGATGTAGTCTTCTACCGCTGTGATGCACGCGTCAAGGGAATTGAAGATGGCATGCTTGAGTCTCTGTCGGGCCAGTTTCGAGAAGAAGCCCTCGACGGCGTTCATCCACGAGGCCGATGTCGGTGTGAAGTGGAAGGTCCAGTGCGGGTGGTCGGCAAGCCAGGCATGCACGTGCGCCGACTTGTGGGCGGACAGGTTGTCAAGGATGACATGGACCGCCATCGTGGGGTCGAGGTCCGCCGCCACATGATCGAGGAACGCACAGAAATCCTCGGAGCGGTGGCGCTCGGTCATCTTTCCGACCACCTTGCCAGTGGCGACATCGAGGGCCGCCAGCAACGTGGTGGTGCCGTTCCGTTTGTAATCATGCGTGCGGGTTGTCGGGTGACCCGGGGCGGGCGGCAGGGGTGTCTGGGTGCGGCCGAGGGCCTGGATCTGGGTCTTTTCATCCACCGAGAGGACCACGGCGTGATCCGGTGGGTTCATGTACAGTCCGATGACATCGTGGGCCTTGATGCCGAACCGGGGATCGTTCGAGACCTTGAAGGTCTTGACCTGATGGGGCCGCAGGCCATGGCGCTGCAGGATCCGGTGCACGGTGGTGGCCGTCAGGCCCCCGACCGCTGTGGCCAGGGCCTTGAGGGTCCAGTGGCTGCGGTTGGGCGGGGGTGGCGACATCGCCAGATCGATGACGGCCTGGATCCGGTCGGCGGGAATGGGTGTCTTGCCCGGCGGCCGGGTGGCATCGCGCAGGAGACCGTCGACACCCTCGGAAAGGAAACGGTCCCACCAGCGCCAGACGGTGGGTTTCGAGAGGCCTGTCTGCCGCATGGTCTCGACGAGGCCACAGCCGTCCCCGAGGGCGAGGATGATGCGGGCCCGCCAGACATGCTTCTGAGGGCTCTGGGGGTGGCTGACGATGTGCTCGAGGCGTGTGCGATCGGTGTCTGGCAGCCGGATCTCCGGCCGTGTCGATGTCCTGCCCATGGGTCTGTCTCCTGCCTTGGTGTTGGCCGCGGGCTCGCGGCGGCAGGATGATACCATGATGTGGGGCAGGAATAGAATCCTTTGTTTGTTATTATACACTAGTATCCCACTTTCATTGAATTGACGGGTACAGGGATTTGAGTTTGATGCGGGCGTTGTCTGTTGTGAATCGCCAGTTGACGGGTCGTTTGTCGGCGTTGCGGTGTGTCTGCCAGGCAGCGACTTCGCGGACCCTGGTCTCGCGGTCGGGAATGCGGCGGGCGCGGCATTGGCGCACCCGCACATTGATCTCGATTTCGGCGATATTCAGCCAGGATCCGTGTTGGGGCGTGTGATGGATGTCAAACCGCTTGGCCAGGCGTGCCGCCTTGGCCGGCGCGAACGTATCATAGAGTGTTGAGAGTGTGTGGGTGTTCAGATTGTCCATCACCAGGACGATCTTTTTGCCGGGGAAGTGACTGTCCGCCAGATCTTTCAGGACGTCGGCGAAGTCTTTGCGGGTGCGGCGGTCGGTGACCTTGACAGGGCGCCATCCCTCGAGGGGTGCGGTGATCATGAAGAGATTGGCGGTGCCGTTGCGGGTGTCTTCGCAGTCATACCCAGCGGGGTGCCCGGGGCGTGTCGGCAGCGGTGTCCGGGTTTCTTTCGTTTGTTGCCTGGAGGTTTCATCCAGGCAGACCCGAACTTCATCACTGGCAAAGTCTCGGCTGGTTGTGTCCAGGACATCTTCCATCGCACAGACAAATTCCGCATTCCCCCGGGGCGGAATGCACCAACACTGATTTCACCCGGGCTTGATCTCGTTTTTTTGAGAGTTTTCTGGACTGTCGATCGGGAGATCGTCTCCACAATGTTCCATTCCACCCGCCTGTCGGCCAGCCGTTGCAACGTCCACTGGGCCTGCCCCGCAGGGGGTTCCGAACAGGCCAGCATCGTCAACTTCGCCTCGCCCGCACCATCCAGCAGACGCTGTTTGCGGTTCACCTGAACCTTGCGCTCCAGCGCCGCCTCAACACCGTCCATCACGCATGGCTTGCGCACCCGCTCCACCGTCGCCGTGCCCACACCCAACACATCAGCAATGTCCGCATCCCGGCGGCCCCCACCCGCACGATCCTGATCCGCCAACAAGAGGATGTGGGCCCGCTTGCGGCGCTCCTTGGAGCCCTGACCTCTGTCCACAAGAGCCGGCAACTGATCACGCGCATCCGCGTCCAACGTCACGTGATAGATTTTCCGTCCGTCTGATGTCATCGCTCGTCACCTCAGTCTGCCCCCGCAATGCGTGCCGCCACCCAGCGAACACACTCGCAGCCCCGGCTCAGGCCACAACGGGGATTTGATCTGTGTGGCCACCCCCTGTCTCGACAAAAACCGCAGACAGGAAGACATCCCACATTGAAACAACATCAATTCAATGACGATGGGATACTAGCGAGTTGGACACCTCTATCAACGCCAATTTTTGCGGGGATGTTGAGGCGATTTCGATGATTTGGTTCGCGTTATACGAGTGGCAGCATACCAAAATGGTAAAAACATGAGTAAGCCATTGACTTATACGTCATTAGCGTATATGCAATGACTAAGCTGCAAACGGTTGTAGAGCTTTCGGAATTTCAGCGGCGTGCCAAGGCGGTCATGTCTGATTATGAGCGCACCGCCGCCATCGGGTGGATCGCCGAGAACCCTGAGGCGGGGATCTCACTCGGTGGAGGGTTGCGAAAGGCGCGCCTCCCTCGGGAAGGCGGCGGCAAGCGAGGTGGGTTTCGGACGATCTACATCTTTGGTGGTCGTCATATGCCGATCTTTCTGGTTACGGTCTTCGCCAAGAATGAGAAGGCGAACCTCACGGCCAAGGAGCAAGCTGCGACCGGCGAACTGAGCAAGAAGATCGTAAGCATGTGGAGTGACAAGCAATGAGTGCCTTTGAAAGCATCAAACAAGGTCTCGAAGAAGCCAAGGCATTCTCGAAAGGGCAGCGGGTTGATGCCCGCGTCCATGAGATTGCCATTCCAGATATTGATGTCGCAGAGGTCCGGGCCAAGACCGGTCTGTCCCAAGCGGAGTTTGCTCGCAGTATCGGCGTTGCCAAGGGCACATTGCTGAACTGGGAACATGGGCGTCGTCGTCCTACAGGACCGACGCAGGTTTTGCTTGCGCTTATCTCCAAGCAGCCTTCTGTCGTTCAGGCGCTTCTGAAGTGAGAAGGCCAGCTGGCCAAGGCGACGGTCATACTGCCCTTCTGCGCCATCCGCTTCAAAGCGGCCTTCTCAACACCGGACGGTGCGTACTATGGCGCGACAATCAACCTGAGAATTTGCGACAAACAGGGTGAGAATCCTGGGGAGCGGCGAATTTATCGTCATGATATGCCACATTTCCTCTGGTGTCACCCGGTTTCGGGCATAATCCCGGACGGCTGTAGCGACATGGAACGCGCCCGTTTGAACGACGAGATTGTGGCGCTTTGTTCGTATTTTGCAGTTTCCAGACGCGTGCGGATGTCTGCTGGCATCGGAGTGGCGTGTGGTCGCGGCTGTTGCTTGACATGCAGTTCAACAAATTCACAAAGTGCGACTGTTTGTCCGGACCGTTTCATGTCCAGCAGGAGGTGAATGCGTTTCTTGTCAACATCCAGAACACGGGTCTCAATACGCAACCGATCACCTTCATGGACCTCCCGAAGGTAATATTTGTGGTCTTCAAGCAGATAGATCGTACAATGGGTTCGCTCCCGATACTCCTGGTCAAATCCGATTTTATCCTGCATCGAATCAACGGCATAGCTGAAGATCAATCCATAATATGCATCCTGCATATGACCATTGTAATCGATCCATTCAGGTCGTGCGATTGTTTCATAGACATATATCAAAAGAGGTTGCTCCCCCGAATCGTGGCCGGTAAATCTGTTTCGCATTTCTGAGGTCAGCAAGATTTCGTCTTTTTGACGGTGTCGATCGATCTTGAACGCAGCCGATCAGCTGATAGCGCTCTCCTGACCGTTCACGAAGCCTGACCTGGTTGGGCCTGTGCGATTCGCTTTTCCACGTCGTCGCGAAATGGTGGGGCACAGCCGACAGACTCACAATTGATGGCCGCCGCCATGTTGGCGAATGTCAGCATTGTTTCCAGTTCTGCGTCATCAAGAGCATCGAGTCTGTGGCACAGGGTGTATTCCCGCTCGGCGAGCCATGCAAGGCTAAAGCCCATGATTGTGTCTCCCGCGCCGACGGTGTCGCCGCCCGTTGTGTAGATACCATTCACCGAAGCATTGCCGTTACGGCTCCATGCACTGGCACCCTTTTCACCATCAGTCACGATGATGAGGCTGGATCCCTGTTTCAACCTTTCCAACGCAAAGTTCTCGCTGCTGATGCCTGGCTTCAGATAGTCCAGATCTTCTGTGCTGATCTTGATAATCGCGGCGGCGTTCAACAGGCGCATGATGCGGGGATACCACCCGTCATGGCCGGAAATCATTGTTGGTCGAACATTGGGGTCGACTGCAAGGATTGTGTTTTCTGTTTGCGTCAGGGCAAACTCCTCAATTCGGTCAGCTCCCGGCGATACAATGAGCGAAATCGATCCGATCACCATGACATCACCTGATCGGCACAAACCGGGCGGAAGTTCCGGCTGCATGTTGACCATACAGCTTTCACGATCGAAAAAAGCGTAAATCGGATGCTCATCTTCGGTGACTTGGACGAAACCCAAGACTGTCGGGCGGTCCGATCTTGGCGCGTGCGTCGAATCAACTCCGAAGAGGTCAAGATCGGACAGAATCATTTCTCCAAAGAGATCGTGACTGACTGATCCGCAAAAATGTGCATCAGCTCCTGCACGTGCGGCAGCCTTGGCTGCATTGAAGGGAGAACCGCCGGTTGCCGCACGGTAATTGAGTCCATCAGGGGTAATGAAGTCAATCAGTGCTTCACCACAAAAGAAGATACGCGCTGTCATTCATTTTCCATCTTTGTGGCCTTTCGCCTATTCGTATTTGGCTATGGAGGCAAATACGAAAATTTCACCGTATGCTCACACCGCAGGGAGAACAGGCGGGTTGACTGGCGTTCCTGCTGGTGTTGTCCGGAAGGACGCGCGAAATCCGATTCCCGATATCACGCACCGCGCCTGGCAGCGCCGCGCCCCTCCATTCGCCTTGAATCGCCGCCGGGGGTTGTTCCCGTCTTACCCATCAATCATCTGTTCCGTTGTTGAAGAGATGACATCGTAACCGCGTTCCAACGCGCAACCTGGCAGGATTTTATCCTTCGGGGTGAAATATCACCGCCTCCGTTATTGACGGGTCGGGATGGCAGGGCGACACCCGGAAATTCCTGCATCATTCAGGGCGTTCCCGCCGCAGCCAACGACAATCGCACGCCCCTCGCCAAAGTCGCCTGATTCGCCAGATGAAACCGATCAGGAATCAAGCAGGGTCCAAACCCAGCCATATGGGAATCACTCCCCTGATCCTCCCGCCGGTTGACGAGGGGAGGATCCCGACGTAATGTGCGCCGATGACAGAACCAACACCTCACCAACTGTCCGAGCGGATCGTTCGACTGGAAGGTGAACTGAAAACGTCACGTGCGGAGAACGAAACAATGGTCTCACAAATTGACACCCGGCTCGCTGGCATGGAGGCGGATATGGCCAAGCGCGATGCCGACGCGGCCAAGCGGGAAACCCGGCTGATCCTGGCGATGGCCGTGATTGTTGGTGTCGGCCTGACCATCTTCGGTTTCCTGACGGTCCCGCCCGCCTGACCCCGGAGATTTTGGGGGTCCCCAGGATCCGCAGTCTGGGCCTGAGACACGCCGTGTACGGGCTGTCCTGAAAAGGGTTGGCGACAGCGCGGGGTAACGGATTGAAAAATCATCACTTTTTGCATAGGATTTGAGAGCTGAAAAGGTATTCTTTCCGGGACGGGTTTCCCCGCCATGACCCCCGCTGTCATTTGTCACAAATAACTTCAGTGAGGGTTGTGTCCACTGCTCACAGCGGCGGACTCTGTCTTGTCTTGAGGGCGCGATAGACTGACATGCGTGAGATCTTGAGCGTGCGGGCAATCTGTGCCTTGGGCATGTTTTGCGCGGCCAGGTCCCGGATGCGGTCCGTGTCGATCTGTTGTTTCCGCCCCTGAGAGACCCCCTTCGCCTTGGCCGCGTCAATGCCCACGCGCTGGCGATCGCGGATGAATTTGAGTTCCAGATCGGCGACCATTCCCAGGACCGTGACCACCAGGCGGTCGAGATCTCCCCCCGTTGTCACGTCGGGTTCGAGCACCCGCAGCGACGCCCCCTTGCTGTCCAGGTCATGGACCAGGTTGAGCACATCCCGCGTCGAGCGGCCGCGCCGGTCCAGACGCTGGACCACCAGCTCATCCCCGTCCTGCAAGAAGTCGAGGATCGTCTGCAATTCCGCGCGACCGGTGCGGGAGGACCCGGAGCCGGTTTCGGTGCGAATGACCTGGCACCCCGCTGCCGCCAGCCGGGTGGACTGGATGTCGAGATCCTGGGTCGCGGTGCTGACCCGCGCAGTGCCGATCCGGGGCATGGGTCCCCTGTCACAGGCGCCTGTCACCTGGGGACGTTTTCCATGTCCATAATCGATCCTGTCCACGGCAACAGATTGACGTCAGATCTGACCGAAATTGCAACCACCGAACTCATTTGTGACAATTCACTGAAGTGATTTGTGACAAACGACACAAATCTTCCGCAACGTGGGAGAAGCGTGCAAAGTCTGGGGGCGTTAAGCGACCCTTCTGGTTTTAGAACTTGCTGTCAGACCGGGATCCCAGTGTTCGAATCGGCTTTGAAGGGTTTCGTCGAGGTCAAGGTCGTTACACGCCGGGACATGGGCGGGTCAGCCCCGCCATTTCAAAAGAAAGATCCATCAGCTTGGCAGCCTTCACTAAGTCCAACGCTTCTGGGTTGGGGCTGCCCTGTATATCCTCGTAAATATACTCTCCCGACAGGCCTTCATATTTCTTGTCCAGTGCCATCGCCACGATACGTTCACCCCCAACCCAGGTTGGTGCTGCGAGACGGCTGAACAGGAGGGTAAAGATCCTCTCCCAACCTCTTGAGTCGCGTAAGAGGTTGCTCTGGATATAGCCCGGATTCAAGCTGTTGATGGTGACACCGCTCTCCTTCAGTCTTGTGGCCAGATCACGTGTATGGATAATCATGCAAAGCTTGGCTTGAGTATATGTCGAGAACAGCGACCACCCGTTTTCGCGGTGTAAATCCTCAAAATCCAGATGTGCTTTTGCTTGCGTGGCAGATGTGACGTTGATGATACGACCCGCAGGGGCCTGTATCACGCGCTCAAGCAAGAGCTCCGTGAGCAGGAACGGCCCCAGATAGTTCACCACAAAGTTCATTTCATAGCCTTCTGCGGTGCATTTTCGTTCCGTGATATTGGCACCTGCGCAATTGATCAGAAGATCAATCCGTGGGCATGTCTCCTGAATATCGGTGGCGGCCTGCCGGACGTTGTCCAATGATCCGAGATCACACGCAATGGCCAGGAATTGTCCCTTGTGTTCTGACGCCCTCAGGTCAGCCATGACACGCTGGGTCTTGGCCATGTTCCGCGCCACGAGGCAGATATCGGCGCCCATGGAAGCCAGCCGTTCAACAGCCACGCGTCCCATACCATCCGTGCCGCCGGTGAAGACAATCATCGTCCCGGTCAGGTCCTGATCAGGAACCATGTCTGTCACGCGGCGGGGAAAAAACGTATCAATCCAGATATTTTCTGTGGGTCTTTTCATAAGAACCTCCTGTCTATTGATGCGAACCGCACCGTGCGCGATACCCGACCTGCTACGTGGGGTCTTGTCTGAAAATGATCAAGTCATGACGAACTTCGCATGCCTCTTTTTGGGGCTTATAAAGATGAATTGACATACCGCATTATGTTGCGCCAATCTTTCAATAAAAACGCATCATGTTGTATTCTGTCACAGGTCTTGATAAGCCCTTCTCAATACCCCTTTGTCCGGAGATATATGTCGCCGAGGGCGATTTCTGGCTTGCGCAGGGTGTTGTGCGCTGCAACTTTTCTTTTTCAGTTGCCGGCATCGCCTCTTTCAAGCGCGCGCGTGATTTCAAAGGGGGATATCGCGTTCAGCGCGGTCATCACATTGGCAAAACACTCACGGACGGGTTTGGTGGCATCTGAGATGTGGCTTGGCAGGGATGGGTTCACATATTCGACATGTTGTGTTGGAGAGTCCCGCAAAGTATGGGAATTATATACCAAAGTCACATTTTTCGTCGAATCCGCAACGGTTTCACCGTCGGTTACGCATCGGGATCTTTCACGACCCTGGCCGGACGCAGTACGGCGGCCGCCAGTTCCTCCGGCGTCGCGTCGATGCTCACGTCCTCGTCCAACTCTTCCCTGGTCGGGTAGTACGATCCGGGCTTGATCCTCACGGTCGGTCTTTCGGGCTTCGTCATGGTTCGGTTTCCTTCCTGTCTCGTATACGGTGATTGGCTAGTGGTTCGATGTAAAACCACGTTGATTTAACGGAACCGACGGGCGGATACGTCGAACTCAAATAGCTCTTTCTTGGAGTTTCTTTTTCTGATCGCGCGGTATTTCACATCTTCAAACCCTACATCCTCCAGCATCGCCGCATAGATCTTCTCCACTTCCAGATGTACGCCGTAAAAGGTGGAATTCCCCACGATATAGTGAAGTTCACCTCCCTTCTTGATTAAAGGGGGTAAGGAGCGAATATGCTCCCACATGTCGCTAAAGTACCTGGAAACATATGCCGAGAGCACAGCACCGTTTTTGTTTTTTTGATGCGCAATCGCGGTTAACGTCTTTTTTAAGAAAGGGTGAGCGTAAGAATCTTTCGGAGGTTCCCAATGAATAAGTCTACTCGTGGCAATGCCCCAAGTACCGCCAATCGCGGACCAGTCCAGCTCACCGGCGTCTCTCCCGTTTTCCAGAAACCCTAACCAATACATGTAAGGGCGTAGCTCCCTGATATACGACATTCTATTGGCATACGGCGGCGAAGTAACCATTAAATCAAAGGGATCCTGAAGGGTATCTTTCAGATTTCTGGCGTCCCCAAAAACTACTTGGCTGGTCCCTCTTGGATTATCTCTCGCCCCCAACAGTACAAATCTCAGGTCTTCACAAAATTTCCGCTCCATGTCGGAGCCGGAAAACAGCTTCATCTGCGCGTCGTTCTTAAAAGACATTGACTGATGATTAAACGCGGCATTCGAAAGACCGATAAGGGTCCGGCAAAACGCCACCAGCAGAAGATTTTTTTTCTGGGGAGCGCTGTCTGGTTTCCCGTTCAATCCCGGATTTTAGTTTACATAAAAAGTCTAATGCTTCCCTAGACCACCATCTACCTACGTTGTGTATGGGAGGAACGTTTACCGGCTCAATTTCATTGTTTTTAACGGCTTCAACCACACGTGCGCCAGCTTCGACCGCCGACGCTACCCTTCTCGTGGAGTATCGTGCGGTCTTTACGTTCCCAAGCCATACCAAGAAGGGATTAATATCTACCGTTACGCTTTCGTGCCCGTGGTATGCCGCGCATAATGCAGTAGTCGCCGTCCCGCAAAACGGGTCTAGCACGCGGCGCAATCCGTTTTTCCGCGCCATTATCTCTTCAACGATTTTCACGGAATACGCGGGGGTCAGGCGCAACCAACCGTGCCGATTCGCTTTCATGTTAAACTTGTGCGTGTAGTCCGCCCTTTGTCGCAAAGTATCTTGAGCGAAGGCCGCGAAACTCATGTCTGTTCCGCCGCCAGTAGGGAACGCAGAAGATTTTCGGTCTCTTTCTTAATGGAAGGGCTGTTTCTCTCAAAAAATGCCGCTAGTGTTTTGCCTCATACAGATAGTTCCATATCCTGCAACCGTCGGTGGCCCCGCTTCCAGGATGCGACGAGATCCTCGGGGTCCCGGCGCCAGCGGAACGGGTGGGCCTCATGGGCATTGTGGTGGGCGATGTAGTCTTCTACCGCTGTGATGCACGCGTCAAGGGAATTGAAGATGGCATGCTTGAGTCTCTGTCGGGCCAGTTTCGAGAAGAAGCCCTCGACGGCGTTCATCCACGAGGCCGATGTCGGTGTGAAGTGGAAGGTCCAGTGCGGGTGGTCGGCAAGCCAGGCATGCACGTGCGCCGACTTGTGGGCGGACAGGTTGTCAAGGATGACATGGACCGCCATCGTGGGGTCGAGGTCCGCCGCCACATGATCGAGGAACGCACAGAAATCCTCGGAGCGGTGGCGCTCGGTCATCTTTCCGACCACCTTGCCAGTGGCGACATCGAGGGCCGCCAGCAACGTGGTGGTGCCGTTCCGTTTGTAATCATGCGTGCGGGTTGTCGGGTGACCCGGGGCGGGCGGCAGGGGTGTCTGGGTGCGGCCGAGGGCCTGGATCTGGGTCTTTTCATCCACCGAGAGGACCACGGCGTGATCCGGTGGGTTCATGTACAGTCCGATGACATCGTGGGCCTTGATGCCGAACCGGGGATCGTTCGAGACCTTGAAGGTCTTGACCTGATGGGGCCGCAGGCCATGGCGCTGCAGGATCCGGTGCACGGTGGTGGCCGTCAGGCCCCCGACCGCTGTGGCCAGGGCCTTGAGGGTCCAGTGGCTGCGGTTGGGCGGGGGTGGCGACATCGCCAGATCGATGACGGCCTGGATCCGGTCGGCGGGAATGGGTGTCTTGCCCGGCGGCCGGGTGGCATCGCGCAGGAGACCGTCGACACCCTCGGAAAGGAAACGGTCCCACCAGCGCCAGACGGTGGGTTTCGAGAGGCCTGTCTGCCGCATGGTCTCGACGAGGCCACAGCCGTCCCCGAGGGCGAGGATGATGCGGGCCCGCCAGACATGCTTCTGAGGGCTCTGGGGGTGGCTGACGATGTGCTCGAGGCGTGTGCGATCGGTGTCTGGCAGCCGGATCTCCGGCCGTGTCGATGTCCTGCCCATGGGTCTGTCTCCTGCCTTGGTGTTGGCCGCGGGCTCGCGGCGGCAGGATGATACCATGATGTGGGGCAGGAATAGAATCCTTTGTTTGTTATTATACACTAGGTCGTACCCAATGATTTCTTTCCCCGGCGTTGCGCTTTTCGCGCCCTCCGACCCCCCTGATTCCGCACGGGAATGGCCCGGTCCCTTCGAATCGGAGCGTAGCGCCATCCGCCAGGCGGCGCAAGGCATGCCGACAGGTGCGCCGGGACGGCCCGCGGCGCGTGGGGGACGATCCGGCCGGACGGGGGGTCCCTCAGGGAGGCCGCGCCCGCAGGAACGCCTCCGCCGGCGTCAGGTAGCCCAGGACCCTGCGCGGACGCGCGTTCAGGCGGTCCTGGACGGCGCTCACCTCCGCGTCCGTCACTTTCCGGAAGTCCGTGCCCTTGGGAAGGTACCCCCGCACCAGGCCGTTGGTGTGCTCGTTCAGGCCCCGTTCCCAGGAGTGGTAGGGCCGCGCGAAGAAGAAGTCAGCGCCGAGCGCCCCGGCCACCCGCGCGTGGTCGGCGAACTCCTTGCCGTTGTCGGCCGTGACCGTGTGGACGGGGAGGGATCCGAGCATGCGCGTCATGGCCGCGCCGACCGCCGCCGCCGTCTTCCTGCCGGGCCTCTGGAGAAGGGTATACTTCGACGCCCTGTCCACCAGCGACACCACGGCGCCGCTGTGGCCCGCGCCGTTGATTCGTGTCCGCCTCCCGGTCGCCGGTCCGCTCCCTCCCCTCCCCCGGCGCCGGGCGCCCGGGGATGTCCACCCGGCCCGGGATGTGGCCCCGGCCCGCGTGGGCCCCGCCCTTCCGGTTCGGCCTCTTTCCCCGGCGGCGCAGGTGCCGCCAGAGCTGGCCCCCGGCCCTGCGGTCGGCGTGGACGTGCCGGCATGTCCACTGGCGCCCCGCCACCGGGTGGCCCTCCAGGCGCAGCCGCCCGGAGACCTGCTCGGGGCTCCATCCCTCGGCCAGCCGCTCCTCCACCAGCGCCACCGGCTCCGGCGTCATCCTGCTGGGCACCGACGGGGCCGCGCCTCGGACCTCCGCTGCGCCTGGGCGTGCCGCTGGCCCCGGGCTCCGCCGTTGCGCCGGATCCCGCGCGGGACCGATGACGGACTGCGCCCCAGCTGGCGGGCGATCGCCCCGCCGGAAAGCCCGCTTTCCCTCAGCGCGTGGATCTGGCATCTCTCGGGGTAGGTCAGGTGGCGCTGGCCCTCGGGCATGGCGGTCTCCTCGGCTCAACACCGGGACTGTCGCCGCCATCCGGCCGATTCGCAGCATCATGCGTCGATACGACCACCATTCACCCACATCGGGTGTTGCACTTCACTGTGGAACGGGGGTTTCATAAAGCCGTAGGTTGATATTGTAGGGTCTTCGGTACCGGGTCGTCCGGTTATGATAGACCATTTTTCAGTTCTATAGCGATGTTCTATTGTGCTATCTATCTGGCCCGACAGAACAACGGCACAAGGAAGATAGCTATTTGTATATGCTGTTGCGGCGTTGGCTATATCGGCATTCTGTCGTTTGGAGTCTTTGCTTTTATACCCTTGACGAACTTCAAAAACCGTACCCGACAAGCTTTCAAAAACTTGCTTATCGACATCCAAAGTCTTTGCGGAGTGTTTCATCCAATCATAAAAACACATTCGTTTCTTCCGGTCAGCTATCTTGTTCAGGGGCACTCTCCCGTCTAAATGCAGAGTTCTCTTGCGTCCGCTAGGTGACAGGATCTGATATGACCAAGTGACGTCGTTTTCTGTCAATCCAAGAGAGTCCCTGATAATATTGCGAAACAGTTTTTCGCAGCCAATCCCAATTTGTCGGTATACGCTTGTCATGCCTCCCGCTGTTCTGTGGGCAGAGTACATCATGGGATTATCCAACCCGAACCAACTGTAGAACGGGTCTTAGCGGTATAGTTCCCGAAACTGCTCCAGAGTTAAGCCCTTTCTTGTTCCCTGACCGAACTTTGGTTTATACTGAGAGCAAATCCTAATTGAGTCCAGTATGGGCTGGAGATACTGCTTGTCCCGCGCTTCAACGTTTTCCACGACTGGTCTCAGCTAATTTTACCTTATCGCTAAAGGGTTCGCGGTTCAGGTCGCCAACTCTCACGACCGCGCCCCGCTGTCCAGTCCGTTGTGGGCGGTCAGCTGCGCGTAGGTCAGCCGCCTGCCCACCATGCCGGAGGCGATCCCGCCCATCTGGTCTATCGTGTCCATGTCCCGCGCGTTGTGCCTGCCCGCGAATTCATCGACATATCTCTGGAGGTGTTTCCTGCTCATCTTGTGGAACACTCCCTTGTGGCCCCGCTCAACGGCCGCCCAGAAGGATTCGACGCCGTTGGTATGGGCCCGCTCCCTGACGTACTCGCCGACCCGGTGACAAACCGCCTCGTGGGTGCGGCCGCCCTCCTCCTCAAGCCCGACATAGGCCGAGTGCTCGTCCGTGTAGACGGTGGCCCTGTCAGTGGTATGCCCTTTCGCGAAGCCCTGCAACGTCTCCGTTTTCGTGTCGGGTACCACCTCGGCGACGATCCTTCCGCTCCCGCGGTCTTTCGCGGCGGCGACGATGGACTTGCCGACGCCGCCCCGGCCGGCCCTGAGTTTCTTGCTTGAGTGCTTGTTCTTCTCCAGTCCGCCGATATAGGTCTCGTCGATCTCGGCCTCCGCGAATTTCACTTCCTCCCCGGCCTTGTCGAACGACTTGCGCAGCCGGTGCGCCAGGTGCCACGCCGATTTCTGGGTTATGGCCAAATCACGGTGAAGGTGCATCGAGGAAACCCCCTTGAGTCCGGTGGTCGTGAGGTAAATGGCGATCGCCCATGTCTGGTAGCCCAGCTTCGATCCTTCCATGATGTTTCCGGTCCTGAGACTGAACATCGGCCGACCGTCGCACTCGCGGCAACGGTGGGTCATCGTTCTGTGCCTGATGCCGGACTGGACGTTATCGGTACCGCAGTGCGGGCAAACCGGGCCGTTCGGCCAGATCCTGCCCTCGAACCATTCCCGCGCCGCCTCATTATTCGGGAACATCTTTATGAGTTGGGGAAGGCTGATGCCTTCGCGGAAATGCTTGCCGGGTGCCTTGGTCGCCATCTGATTCCCTCCGTTGTGACTTTAATATGGGGATTCCCGGCGGGGACTTCAAGGAGAAAATGTGACTTTGGTATATAATTCCCCAAAGTATCGGGTCATTGAATTGCGTGTGATGGTGTCAAGGATTTCAGATTTCAGCGGCGACGTACATCCGGTATGATGGCAATCTCTGAAACCAGAATGGCCGCTGACCTGCTCTGCGCTCTGCTCTATACGGGATTCTGCAATGATCCCATTGATGTCAGCATGTTGTTGTGTCGTGTATTATTGTCATGAGAGTTCATGCATGTTGATCGCTAAATCCAGGATGTCTTCGCCCGCCATCCCGCTCCATTTGTGCTGTCACGGCCTGCCGCACCACAATTGTTCGCTGTTCACAGGTATCGTATCGGTGATATCCGGTCGGGTTGTCATCCTGCGATGACTGTTCCCGTTGTTGGAGTCATTGGTAATCACTATCTGCTGGATGACAGCTATCCGGTCCATGCCGCTGGAACGATGAACAGTGGTGCCATCGCCGATGTTGCGCAGGCCATGCCACTTATCGTTCCGACGAGTCCGGAATATGTGGAGATCGAACGACTGGCAGAGATATGCGATGGCTTTCTCTTTACCGGCGGTCGCCCGAATATCCACCCCGAAGAATATGGTGAAGAAGCGACCGCGGCTCATGGTGCATTTGATCGGGATCGAGATCAGGTCGTCTTACCGCTCATCCGGCTTTGTGTTGAAAAGGGGCAGCCAATTCTCGGGGTTTGCCGGGGCTTTCAGGAATTCAATGTCGCATACGGCGGATCGTTACATCCGGAAATTCGGGATCTGGCAGGACGTATGAACCATCGTATGCCACCCGATGGAACCCTGGATGAGAAATTTGCCTTGCGTCACGCGGTGACCTTTCGAAAGGGAAGCATATTTTCGGATATTCTTGGCAAAGATGAGGTCATGGTCAATTCCTTGCATGGTCAGGGAATCAAGTCAGCCGGGTCCCGAATCGTGGTGGAGGGCACAGCAACGGACGGGACCGAAGAAGCTCTCCGAATCAGCGGAGCCCAAGGCTTCGCCCTGGCGGTTCAATGGCATCCGGAATATCGAGCGGCAGAGGACCCGGTATCGCGCCCAATCTTTGCAGCATTTGGTGAGGCTCTTCGTGCCTGGCAGGGCCGGCAAAACGATTGATGTCGCGCGGACACAAGAGGTGACCTGTAGCCGATCGAATGGACAGCCGCGGTTCCAGATTCCATCGGGGCCTCCGGCGCATCGCGGAGGTCACCGACTTGCATCCATGTTTGATCAATTGCAAATGCGACTGGCCGATGGAGGCCAGTTGTCAACCGGAGACAGAAAGCCGCAATCGATTTGCCAATCCATATTTTCCTGTGTTGTTTGCGGGTGCGGTGATCAGATGGGAATCGGCCCAGAAATGAGCCCACAGATTCTTGATTCATGTTGAAATCATCAGAACAGCTGTCGGCGTATCGCTTTCCGATGCTCATCCGGTGGTTAGGCAGTGCATTTGGATTGTTGTCGATAGTCTCGTTGTATCGCCACTGGCTGTTCTTTTTTTGTACGATTGTCATTGCCTGGCTCGGTATCTTTTCGACGATCATTCCCATTGAGCAGTGGCAGGATCTGGGGCTTTACGGATGGGATTTGTTGTTCGCCCTTTGCTCCATGAGTCCCTCGAACAGTGACTTCCTGTCACTGGTGAGCATGTGGGTTCTGATGTCGGTTGCCATGATGTTGCCAACATTGGTTCCGGCCTTGCGGTGCTATGATGAATTGATATCAACGGGTGCGGGCAGTCGCATCGGATTCGGTGGAGTGACCGCCGGATTTCTTGCGGTTTGGCTGATCTTCTCGCTGCTCGCTGCCAGTCTTCAGCATTTGGGGCATCTCGTCTGGTCACAACAGTTCTCTGACGGGGAAGCCACCAAATGGCTTTTGGTCAGCCTGTTGTTTTGCGCTGGCCTCTACCAGTTTTCGGCATTGAAAATGGCCTGTCTGATCCGCTGTCAAAACCCTCTGGTGATGTTCCTGAGCCATTGGCGTGAAGAGCGTAGCCGAGAGATTGAGATTGGCGTGAGGTTGGGCCTGACCTGCCTCGGCTGTTGCTGGCTGCTCATGTCCCTGGCCTGGGTCGGATCGGTCATGAGTCTGGCATGGATGGGGCTGTTCACACTTGTCATGGCGGTTGAAAAACTTCCTGAGTCGGGCCGATACATCTCTTATCCGTTCGGTGCGATTCTGATCATTGCCGCAATGACCGCTGCCATCAGCTGAATATGACAATGATAGGGCGAGTATGGAAGATACAGATTACTCTTTGACAAGAAATGACCGGATCGCGGTGACACGGCAAATCGACAATCGACATCCTGAGGCCGAAAAATCGGATCGTGGACTGGTCCCCTGGTTTATCAAAGGTGAGTTGATCCTGAATTGCAACTGCACGGTCTTTTGCCCGTGCGTCATCAGTTTAGGTCAACATCCGCCTACGGAGGGCGATTGTCTGGCATGGGCGGGAATTCGCATTGACGAGGGAAAATATGGCAAGGAGAGCCTGTCTCAATTGAATGTCGGATTGCTTCTCGATGTTCCCGGCCGTCTGGCACGCGGAGATTGGAAAGTTGGGGTCTTTATCGACGAAAGAGCATCAGAACGCGCATGTCACGGTTTGATTCAGATTCTGTCCGGCAAGGCGAAAGGGACAACGGGGCTTTTCGGTCACCTGGTCAGTGAAATTCTGGGCGTGGAACGTGCCAGGGTTGAATATGAAAACGAAGGGTCGAAGCGCAGGTTGCGGGTGGGCCAGAAGATTCGCGGTGAAGTTCATCCGGTCGGTGGCAGGGATCCCGACAGGAATATCATGGTCCACAATACAAACTACTGGATGGGTCCTGACATCACGGTGGCAACGGCCACCGAAGGGCGAGTACGCGCATTCGGTCGGGTCTGGGACTTTGATGGCCGCTCGGCAGAAATCTGCGCCATTGACTGGCACGGGCCAAAGCGCTGAATGGGTATAAAGTTATCCATGGTGAAGTGACGATTGGTGTTGCAAGGTGACTTTGCCACCGGGTCAGGCGGCTATGGAGTTCGTTCCATAGGCTCCGGCCGTGGCTGACCGGTCGCTTCTCGTCCGTCCTTCAATTGTTCACCGCGACCTTGCGGTGTGAAAAGACCCGATTGTGAATTGAGTCTGGAATTGATTGACCCGCCACCGCTATAATGGCGTCTGCGGATTCAGTTGTTCGCCCATGCACATGCAATTTGTCGACTGAGCGTGTTTCGATTTTGGAGATCATCAATGAGTTTTAGAGCACTTGTCGTGGAAAAGAATGAAAATGGTGAAACATCTGCATCGGTTCAACAGCTGAGTGAGTCGACATTACCACAAGGTAATGTGACTGTTGATGTCAGTTTTTCCAATTTGAACTATAAGGATGGTTTATGTCTGGGCACGGGCGGCGGACTGGTGCGAAACTACCCGCACATTCCTGGAATCGATTTTTGCGGGAAGGTGACCCACTCCGACGATTCGCGTTATCAGGCCGGCCAGTCGGTGATCTTGACCGGCTGGAGAGTTGGTGAGAATTGGTGGGGTGGATATTCACAGAAGGCCTGCATCATGGCCGATTGGCTGGTGCCATTGCCCGCAAATTTGAGTGAACGACAGGCGATGGCGGTTGGGACTGCGGGATTGACCGCGATGCTGGCGGTGATGGAGCTCGAAGCGCATGGTCTCGAGCCGGGTGCAGGGCCGGTGCTTGTGACAGGAGCCGCCGGCGGCGTGGGTTCGGTTACGGTCTCTTTATTGTGTGAACTCGGTTACGACGTCACTGCGGTGACCGGCCGCCCCGAGACGGAGTCCTACCTTCGGTCACTCGGTGCAACGCGGATTCTGCCGCGTGATGAGATTGCCGAAACTGTCAAGAGACCTTTGGAGTCAGAAACCTGGTCAGGTTGTGTTGACGCCGTCGGGGGGTCGATGCTCGCGCGCATTCTTGGACAGATGAAACATGGTGCACCGGTCGCCTCGGTTGGCCTGGCAGGAGGTGCGGCACTGCCTGCGACTGTCATTCCCTTTTTGCTACGCGGTATCAAGCTGCTGGGCATTGACAGCGTGACGCGCCCCTATCAGGATCGTGTCACGGCGTGGGAGCGCATTGGGCACGAATTACCGCTGGATAAACTCGAGTCGATGATCCGCATGGTATCGCTGAATGAATTGCCTGAACTCGGGAAAGCGATACTTCAGGGCCAGGTCCAGGGTCGGGTTGTTGTCGATGTCAACCAGACCTGAATCGTGACGCATCGTTTCATTCAGCGGAGGTCAATTGTGCAAAGAGTTGAGCGGTTTGAGTTACAGGTTGATGCAGGGTTCGCCGACTTCATCGAAAATCAGGCATTGCCGGGCACAGCTGTGCCAGAAGATCATTTTTGGCGCGGACTGTCTGAAATCGTACATGAATTCGGACCCAGGAATCGGGCACTGCTGTTAAAGCGCCAAGATCTTCAGGATAGGATTGATGACTGGCACCGAGAGCAAAGGGGTCGGAAATTCGATCCCGAATCCTACCGGGCGATGCTGGGCGATATTGGCTATATCGAGCCGTCGCAGGGAGAATGCGCGATCAGCGTGTCAGGACTGGATCCCGAAATCAAGTCGATTGCCGGACCGCAACTGGTCGTGCCGGTGACCAATGCCCGGTTTGCCGTGAACGCCGCCAACGCGCGCTGGAACTCCCTTTATGATGCCCTTTACGGAACCGATGCACTGGGCAGTCAGCCACCGCCGAGAGAATTTGATGTCAAGAAATTTGATGTCAAGAGAGGTGAGAAAGCTGTTGCGTGGGCCAAGACATTTCTGGACGATATTTTCCCACTCATCCACGCTTCTCATGCAACGGCCACCGGTTATGCGGTGTCCGACGGGGATCTTGCCGTCGCGACGGGAGCAGGAACCACTGTCAAACTGAGAGACGGGGGCCAGTTTGCAGGATTTACCGGGCAAGCGGAGTGCCCCGACTCCGTGTTGTTGCGAAATCATGGGCTCCATGTCGAAATCCGCATTGATCGTGCTGATTCCGTGGGGTCACGCGATGCGGCGGGGATTGCCGATATCATTCTTGAATCTGCGGTGACCACGATCATCGATTGTGAAGACTCGGTCGCCGTCGTCGATGCCGAGGACAAGATTCAGGCATACAGGAACTGGCTCGGCTTGATGAAAGGTGAGCTTGAGGCTGAGGTCGAAAAACAGGGCAGGAGGTTTGTCCGCCGGCTGGCCGCAGATCGACGATATAGTGCTCCCGATGGTACCGATCTGACATTGAGGGGATTATCGCTTCTTTTGGTTCGTAATGTTGGCCTTTTGCTGACGACCCCGGCCATCCTGGATCGTGACGGGAATGAGATTTTTGAGGGTCTGCTGGATTCGGTATGTACCGTCATGATCGCTTTGCATGATGTCAGAGAATCACGACGCAACTCCCGCCATGGGTCGGTCTATGTCGTGAAGCCGAAGCTGCACGGTTCGCAAGAGGCTGCATTTACGGGCGAGGTCTTTTCACGAATTGAGACATTGTTTGGACTGCCCGCCAATACCGTCAAGATCGGCATTATGGATGAGGAACGGCGCACCACTGTTAATTTGCGCGAATGTATCCGTGCGGTTGCAGACCGTATCGCGTTTATCAATACGGGATTTCTTGACCGGACGGGGGATGAAATTCATACCGCGATGGAGGCCGGGGCTTTCCTGCGTAAGGGCGATGTCAAGGCGGCCGATTGGCTTGCAGCTTACGAGGACTGGAACGTTGAATGTGGAGTTTCCTGTGGTCTGGCGGGTGCTGGCCAGATTGGCAAGGGTATGTGGGCCATGCCTGATCTCATGCATGCAATGCTCAAGGAAAAACTGAACCAGCCGCTGGCGGGAGCGAGCACGGCCTGGGTTCCGAGTCCCACAGCTGCAGTGCTGCATGCAACCCACTATCACCGCGTGTGCGTGAAAGATCGTCAGACTGACATCAGGGACAGCAACCGGCGCACCGATCTGGCCCGAATTCTCAATGTCCCACTGGCATTTGATCATCATTGGTCAGAAGATGAAATCCGCTATGAGATCGAAAACAATTTACAGAGCCTGCTGGGTTATGTCGTGCGCTGGGTTGATCAGGGAGTTGGCTGTTCCAAGGTGCCGGATATTTCCGATACCGCTCTGATGGAGGATCGCGCGACATGTCGGATATCGGCCCAGCATGTTGCCAATTGGCTGCATCATGGTGTGGTCGACAAACCGTTTGTTGAGGCAGCCTTGCAGCGTATGGCGAAAGTCGTTGACCAACAGAATCAAGGTGATCCCGACTATCAACGGATTTCGCCGGGTTTCGATGGGCTTGCGTATCAGGCGGCGCGCATGCTGGTGTTTTCGGGGCGTAATCAGCCATCGGGGTATACCGAGCCGATCCTGCATCGCTTCCGCCTCAAGGCAAAGCAGCAGGCGGCACAGGCCTATTGATCGGCTGTTCGCTGTCACAGGTTTCTGTTGGAGAAGTCTTGATTCATGAGGATTTATAGTGATCTGTCGGCGTTAATCGGCAACACCAAACTGATCCGCCTCGACGCGGCATCGCGCGCGGCAGGATGTGAAATTCTGGGGAAAGCGGAGTTCCTCAATCCTGGCCAGTCGGTGAAGGATCGTGCGGCTTTGGGAATCATTCAGGATGCCGAAAGTCAAGGCTTATTGCGTCCAGGGGGCGTGATTGTTGAAGGCACGGCGGGAAATACCGGAATTGGCCTCGCCCTTGTTGGCTCCAGTCGCGGCTACCGCACGGTGATTGTCATCCCGGATACACAGAGCCCGGAAAAGAAGGACATGATTCGCCTTGCAGGTGCAGAACTCGTCGAGGTGCCCGCTGTCCCGTACCGGAACCCCAACAATTACGTGCATTACTCTGGGCGGTTGGCTGCGGAATTGAACGAATCAGATGAGCGCGGCGCGGTTTGGGCCAACCAGTTTGATAATATTGCCAACAGGCAATCTCATGTCGACACCACGGGTCCGGAAATCTGGGAACAGACAGGAGGTCAGATCGATGGCTTTATCTGTGCGGTCGGAACAGGTGGAACACTTGCCGGAGTTGCGACGGCATTGCGGCAGCGAAATCCCAAGATCAAGATCGGTCTCGCCGACCCGATGGGGGCCGCGCTTTACAGTTATTTTACCAGCGGTGAACTCAGGTCCGAGGGATCGTCAATCACCGAGGGTATCGGCCAGGGCCGGATCACGGCCAATCTTGAAGATCTCGAGATCGATTTTCCTTTTCAGATAACCGATGACCACATGCTACCCATTGTCTTTGACTTGCTGAAAAATGAGGGTTTATGCGTTGGCGGATCATCAGGAATCAACATCGCCGGCGCCATCGAGATGGGGCGGGCGATGGGGCCTGGACATACAATCGTGACAATTCTGTGCGATTATGGGAATCGATATCAGTCAAAACTCTTCAACCCCCGATTTCTTCGGGACAAGGGATTGCCCGTCCCTGACTGGTTGGATTCACATGTCTCAGTGCTTCCGACCGTATTTGAGAGGGGTGCCTGATGCGGCGCATTCTGGCGATACTTGTTTCGTGTCTGTTGATTTCAAGTTCTGCTGCCGCGCAGGTTGACCCGGACCCTGCTCTCGACTTTGTCGCATGGCAAAAGCTTGCGGATCGCGCCGAGTCCGTGATTGACACCGCCGCTGCCTCGAATTCTGCCATGACGATATTGCAGTCTGACCTTGCTGCCTGGAGCCGCAAATTTCGTGACAGGCGGATCTCCCTGCAGTCAGAAATTGACCTTCTCAATTCGCGTCTTGTGGCTTTGGGCGAGCCGATTGAAGGCAAGCCGGAAGATCAGAGGTTGGCGCTCAAACGGCAAGAGATTCAGTCGCGACTGGCGGAAGTGGACGTGCCCTACCGCATTGCGGGTGATGCGATCAGTCACGCTGAAGGTCTGATCATACAGATTGAGGATATCAGACTGACTCGGACGCGCGAATCCCGTGCCACGCGCGGATTGATTCCGCTCAATCCGGCGAATTGGCCGACTGCGATCCGGCTACCCGTGGATTCTTTGCGGACCTCCGCAGAGAGGGTCGGCGAAGCCTGGGCCAGCGCCGCACAACGGCAGCAGATTATCCAGACATTGCCGATGGCTTTGCTGTGGCTGGTCCTCGGCGGGTTGGCACTGACAATCATGCGACATCAGGCCATGCGAATCGCCGATAAAATCATCCCGATGGAAGATGGTCAGGTTCCTCGCGGCGGCGGATTTCGTGCTTTTGTGGCGGACGCAGTTCTGCCGGTTTGCGGTGTCTGGTTGATCGTTGCAGCCGCGACGACGAGCCGCCTGAACCATTATTTGGGGCAGGATATCATCTTTTCGATCGCGATAGCCGCATCGGTTGTTGCAGCGTCTTATTGGCTGGCGCGGACGTTATTTGCCGGGGATGGTTCGGATCTCATTTTATCCTGTCTTGGAACCGCATGGAGCCGTTCGGCGCACCGCTCGGTTGTTTGGCTTGGCTGGGTGGTGGCGGCGCAGCTTGTTGTCGATGGATGGTATCCACAGGCAACCAATCATCAGGCCCAGATTGAAGTCTTGTCTTTTCCTGTTTTGGTGGCCGCGGCTGTGTGGATGTATCAGCTCAGCCATCGGCTTGCCGAGAATCTGGCGGCACTTGCACAGATTGATGACCAACGACCTTACAGTGATGTGGTACTGGCTGGTATTACCTGGCTCGCCCGGGCCGCAGCTGTCATTGGCACCCTGTTTGCTGTAGCCGGTTATGGTGTTGCAGGGGATTATCTGGTTTTCCCGTTGCTCTACTCGTTGGCCCTGATGGGTGTTTTTGTCGCCCTTGAGTCGATCGTGACCGGCTTGATCTCGCATGTCGCGACGCGTCGGGGCATGGTGACCGGTGCGGCGAAACTGGGCCTGATCCGGGTCTTGACTGCCGGGACCTTGCTGGTCGCCGCCGTTCCTCCGCTCGCACTCGCATGGGGTGCAACGCCAGCGGACATTGCCGGGGCGTGGCAACAGGCCGTTGCTGGAATTTCCATTGGCAATCAGAAAATCACGGCGGCAGATATCCTCCGACTTCTTGTTGTTTTTGCAGCCGGCTGTGTGTTGACTGCATTGTCGCAGTCAGTGCTGCAGCGTTCGGTTCTGCCCAATACGCGGTTGGATCCGGGTGCCCAGCGCGCATTGATCACCGGTGTCGGTTATATCGGGGTCATTCTGGCCGGTGTCGCTGCGGTGGCAATGACCAACTTTGACTTTACCAATGTTGCGATTGTTGCCGGAGCCCTGTCGATCGGAATCGGATTCGGCCTGCAGACCGTGGTGTCCAACTTTGTCTCCGGAATCCTTCTGTTGCTGGAGAGACCGATCAATGTTGGTGACTGGATTGAAGTCGGCGATGTGTCAGGAACTGTGAGAAACATTTCCGTTCGTGCCACTTTGGTCGAGACGTTTGATCGTGCACGAATTGTTGTGCCCAATACCGACCTGATTGGCGGACGGGTCACCAACTGGACGCTCAACAATCGCCAGGGGCGGATCATTCTTCCGGTGGGCGTCGCCTATGGCACAGAGCCGCGTCTTGTTGAGCGGATATTGCTTGAAATCGGGAATGCACATCCGGAAGTCCTTTCGGACCCTGCGCCCATGGCCGTATTCATGAATTTTGGTGCTGATGCCCTGGAATTTGAACTCAGGGTTATTCTGACGGACGTCAAGTTTTTTCTCACCGCTCGATCCGATCTGAATTTTGCGATTGCCGAAAGGTTTGCGCAAGAGGGAATTTCTATTCCCTTTCCACAGCGCGACCTTTGGCTGCGAAATCCCTCAGATCTTATTGCCCCGTTGCCCGGCAACAGAAAAGAGATTGATCCCGATGCTGCAGCAACCTGATCGTCATGACATGTCACCCGATCCCAGACAGGATCGATGGCGGTCGTACCGGGAATCCCATGCGATGAAATCCGGCGATGGGTTGCGCCGCCGCAAGACGCCACAAGTCTTGGCTTTGCGGACCTGTCAGCGCGGCAACGGCACACAAATTCATATGTGGTGTAGACACGAGTTTCAGACATGACAGTCCAGCATCTTTATTCCGACCCTTATGCGACACGCTGCGTGGCTATTGTTGAGAATGAAGGGCCCAACGGGGGGATCCTTGTCAACAGGAGCGTTTTTTATCCCACGGGCGGTGGGCAACCTGGTGACAGCGGAGAATTAAGTTGGGACCCGGGCAAGACCCGTATTCTTGATACCCGCAAGGCCCCCGGCGACGGAATTGAACTGATTCTTGCAGCTGACGGTCCGCGGCCACAGGTGGGGGCCAAGGTTGAAATGGCAATGGACTGGCCACGCCGCCATCGCCACATGCGCACCCATACGGCGCTCCACCTGCTCTCGGTGGTGGTGCCTCTTCCGGTGACCTCTGGTGCCATCTCCGAGGCAAAGGGTCGTCTGGACTTTGATATGCCGGATCCGATCACGAATCGTGATCAGCTCGAGACCGAACTGAACCGTTTGGTATCTCTTGATCTGCGGGTCAGCGAAGACTGGATGACCGATGATGAACTTGCGGCGAATCCGGCACTCGTCAAGACCTTATCGGTGAAGCCACCCGCAGGGACGGGGCGCATGCGATTGATCCGGATCGGCGCTGGGGACGATCAGGTTGATCTGCAGCCTTGTGGTGGTACGCATGTCCGCAGCACGGCGGAAATCGGCCGGATCCGCGTGGGAAAAATCGAAAAGAAAGGTCGTCAGAACCGCCGCATCAATATTCATCTGGACTGATTTCTGGCTTTTTCGCTGATCACGTCTGTCCCTGCATGTGTATCGTGACACCCGGCAGAGAGGCATATATGAAACGATGCCAGATCGGCACTGCGCACAGGCGCAATGTCAGCAAAGATGACCGATCACATAGTCAGGCTCGACACCATGCCGGTCAAAGAAACTCTTGACGCGAGAGGGGTCGGGGCGCGACTCGGTGTCGAGCAGACTGGCGGCAAGACCCCCGAGGACAAACAGGCTCGGAAGCGATTGCTCAACAGCGCCTTTCAGATCGGTGGCAACGTTGTCGCCGATGCAGAGAATCCGGTCAGCAGCAACAGATTGAGGACGGATGTCCTGAAGTCTCTTGCGCGCCAAATGATAGATGGCCGCCTGCGGTTTCCCAAACATCAGGACGTCTCCGCCGAGAGCCGTGTACAGATCGCCGATTGCGCCGGCACAATGGATTTTCCTGTTTCCACGATGCACGATGCGATCGGGGTTGGCACACAGAAAGGGCATCTTTCGTGCGACGGCCTGAAAGAGAAAATTCCGATAGTCTTCCGGCGATTCATGATTGTCGTCAAACAGGCCGGTACAGACGATACCCTCGGCTTTATCGAACGACACGCGTTCGACATCCCGGTTGTCCACGAAATCATCGGGTGCAAAAAATCCGCTGTCGCGTTCCGGTCCAATATGGAAGACGCGGGTTCCAACGCGTCCGGCAAACAAGGCCGCCTTGGCGACATCTCCCGAAGAGAGGATCACATCCCAAGCGTTATCAGGGACTCCGAGCAGCGAAATCTGTCTCTTGACGTCCTGCCATGGTCGCGGGGCATTTGTGAGCAGCAGCACCGCGCCACCGTCATGACGAAACCGCTGGAGAGAATGGACAGCCGGAGAAAAGCTGGCGACACCGTTATGGAGACAGCCCCAGATGTCACAAAAGAGGGCATCGAACCGGGTGGAAATACTGTGCAGTGATGGAATGATCTGCATGATGAACTGGACGGTGTGAAACGATTCCCGTCATTCAGGGTCTCAAGTTCGGAAGGATCTGCTTTTTGCGGCTGACGATTCCGGGCAACAGAACCGTATCGCCCGTCGCCGTGGCCGAAAATGATCGCGCGGCGAGTTCCCTGGTGAACTGATTGGGGGTCAACAGGGTGGCTTGGGCGTTGAGAATATCCACCACGAACACCAGGATCTGATCTATTCCCTCATTCCGGGCTGCGGTTTCCATGGCCGCAGCCAGGCCGGATCGACGGTCAAGAATCACCGCGGGAGTTGTTGTCTCGAGGACGGAGACGCGGAGCTTGCAACCATCAATTTCGTAGAATTTTGAATCGATGGTGAGCAGTTCCGCATCAGAATAGTCGGACATGTCCGATTTGGCGGCAAACATTTCCGCGGCAAAGGAGGGGATATCGATACGCAACTCCGCTGCCAGATTCACGGCGAGCCGACGGTCGGTTTCAGTGGTTGTGGGAGAACGGAATTCCAACGTATCGGAAAGAATGCAGCTGAGAGCAATACCCTTGAGAGGTCGTGGCATACGGTCAATATTTGGACCCAACAGTTCGCACATGACGGTCGCCGTACTCGCAAGCGGCCGTATCGTGACCGGAATCGGAATCTTGGTCGCCAATCCACCGGAGAGGAGGTGATGATCGATGATTTCGATGATATTTGCATTGCGGATGTTTTTCGGCAATTCACCAGGATTGTTGGTGTCGACGATGATCACATCCTCACCATCCTCCACGTCGCTGATGATGCGCGGCAACGAAAAACCCCATTGATCAAGCATAAACAGGGCTTCTTTGTTGGGGGCGTCGAGCAGGACGGCTTCTGCGGCTCTGCGGGCGATTTCCTCACATTGCCATTGCCAGATGAGCGGTGCCCCCGTTGCATCTGAGTCAGGAGATTTGTGCCCGAATATCAAAGCCATAAACTCAACCCTCATTTGTCTTGCGGTGCCGCCACCTCTTACTCCGACCGCACGTTGATGTCATCGCCTTTCATCGCGAAAAAGACATTCAAAAAAATTCCGACCACCTGTTGAAAAGGTTGGAAGCGCTTCCTATCTATCAGCCTGTTAGCACTCGGAGGTGGTGAGTGCTAACACGTGATAACCACCTGTCAACAAACCGAAAAAAGAACGAAGGAGCAAATTCATGGCGTTTACTCCGTTGCATGATCGGGTGCTGGTGCGCCGGATTGAGGGTGATGAGAAGACCAAAGGCGGTCTGATCATTCCTGATACAGCAAAGGAAAAACCCGCTGAGGGTGAAGTCATTTCCTGCGGCGAGGGAGCCCGCAAGGATTCCGGTGAACTCATTCCGATGGGAGTGAAAGAAGGCGACCGGATATTGTTTGGAAAATGGTCGGGAACCGAAGTCACGCTGGATGGCGAGGAACTTCTGATCATGAAGGAAAGCGACGTCCTCGGTATTATCAGCTAAGGCCGAGTGACCAGAAAACCATCAGAAAACAGAGGAAAGAATAAATGCCTGCGAAAGAGGTAAAATTCAGTAACGATGCCCGCAACGGGATGTTGCGCGGTATCAACACGCTCGCGAACGCGGTGCGTGTGACACTAGGTCCCAAGGGTCGCAACGTCGTTCTCGACAAGTCTTTTGGTGCTCCGCGGATCACCAAGGACGGTGTCACTGTTGCCAAGGAAGTTGAACTTGAGGACAAGTTTGAGAATATGGGTGCGCAGATGGTGAAGGAAGTCGCCTCGCGGACCAATGACGAAGCCGGAGACGGCACCACGACAGCCACCGTACTGGCGCAGTCGATTGTCGCTGAAGGCCTGAAATCGGTCGCCGCCGGAATGAATCCGATGGATTTGAAACGTGGCGTCGATCTCGCCGTTGATGCTGTGGTGCAGGACATCAAGAAAAGTGCCCGCGAGGTCAAGGATTCGGGAGAAGTTGCCCAGGTGGGGACAATTTCTGCCAATGGTGAGGTCGAGATCGGCAATCAGATCGCAGATGCGATGCAGAAGGTCGGTAATGAAGGTGTGATCACCGTCGAAGAGAACAAGGGTCTCGAAACAGAGACCGATGTTGTCGAAGGCATGCAGTTTGATCGCGGGTATCTCTCACCCTACTTCGTGACCAACGCTGAGAAGATGACTGCCGAGCTCGAGGATCCGTATATCCTTCTGCACGAGAAGAAACTTTCTTCGCTGCAACCGATGGTGCCACTTCTCGAGACCGTGATCCAGACATCCAAACCGCTCCTGATCATTGCGGAGGATATTGAGGGCGAAGCGCTCGCAACATTGGTTGTCAACAAGTTGCGGGGCGGACTGAAGATTGCGGGTGTCAAGGCACCTGGCTTTGGTGATCGCCGCAAGGCCATGTTGCAAGACATCGCGATCCTGACCGGCGGTCAGGTGATCTCGGAAGATCTGGGCATGAAGCTGGAAAATGTTGGAATTGACATGCTCGGCAGTGCCAAGAAAGTCGCCGTCACCAAGGATGAAACGACAATTGTCGATGGAGCCGGAGAAAAGTCCGAGATTGAAGGTCGGGTTGCGCAGATCCGCCAGCAGATCGAGGAAACGACTTCTGACTATGATCGTGAGAAACTCCAGGAAAGGCTGGCCAAGCTTGCCGGCGGTGTCGCCGTTATCCGGGTTGGTGGCTCGACCGAGGTTGAGGTGAAGGAACGCAAGGATCGTGTTGATGATGCGTTGAACTCGACCCGGGCTGCGGTGCAGGAAGGTATTGTTGCCGGTGGGGGCGTTTCGCTCGTTGCGGCGGCAAAGGCCCTTGATGGCATGAAGGGTGAAAATGCTGACCAGGATGCGGGAATTGCCATTGTCCGTCGTTCTCTTGAGGCGCCGCTGCGGCAAATTGCCGAGAATGCCGGTGTCGATGCCGGGATCGTTGCTGCCAAGGTGCGCGAATCTGAAACGGCCAATTTTGGCTTCAATGCGCAGACCGAGGAATATGGCGATATGTTCAAATTCGGCGTGATTGATCCGGCCAAAGTGGTGAGAACCGCGCTCGAGGATGCGGCATCAATCGCGGCACTTTTGATCACCACGGAGGGAATGGTTGCGGAGAAACCTGAACCGAAGACGAACCAACCGGCGATGCCTCCGGACATGGGGGGTATGGGCGGCATGGGCGGCATGATGTGATCGCCCGTAAAAAGTAAGATGATTGAAGGGGGCTTCCGCCCCCTTTTTTCTGGAGGCAGGTCACGTCAACCAATGGATTTTTGTTTGTGGAAGATATTTTTGTAAACAACTCGACCGCTGAAATCACAGCGCAAAATAGACTGGCGGGAATGGCTGTCTGGAATACAGGGAACGATCAGTGTCGTCCGCCCTGACAGGGCAGGCTCCTCAGCCGTGCCGATGAGACAGATAACGTTCGGCATCGAGCGCCGCCATGCAACCCATTCCCGCTGACGTGACGGCCTGACGATAGACACTGTCAACGAGGTCTCCTGCCGCAAAGACGCCATCGATCGATGTTTCTGTCGATTCCGGCTTGGTCATGACATAGCCGCCGTCGCGCGTTTGCAGTTGACTCGCGACAAGCTCCGATGCCGGTGTATGACCAATTGCAACAAATACACCCTTGCACTCCAGCTTGGACTCTGCACCATTCCGGGCATGACGCAGCCTCAGTCCCGAGACCATGCGCGGGTTGTCGCTACCGAGCACATCATCGACGACATGGTCCCAAAGGACATGGATCTTTTCGTGATTGAAGAGCCGTTTCTGGAGAGTTTTTTCGGCGCGTAGACTGTCGCGACGATGAATGAGAGTGACTTTCCTGGCAAAGTTCGTGAGAAACAGGGCTTCCTCAACGGCCGTGTTGCCGCCACCAATGACGGCGACATCCTGATCACGATAGAAAAACCCGTCACAGGTTGCACAGGCCGAGACACCATGACCCTTGAACTTGTCCTCGGAATCGAGTCCGAGCCAGCGGGCCTGGGCACCCGTTGCGAGGATCAGCGCATCACAGGTCAGAAGGGCGTCGCTGTCGAGGGTGATCCTGAAGGGTTTCTCCGCAAGGTCAATGGACTGCACATGATCATTGAGAATTTCAGCACCGGTCCTCACGGCATGCGCCTCCATACGTTGCATCAGATCAGGTCCTTGAACATTGATGTCTCCTGGCCAGTTTTCGACATCGGTGGTGATGGTCAGTTGCCCGCCTGGTTGAATGCCTTGAATGAGCAGGGGATTGAGCATGGCGCGGGCGGCATAAATCGCGGCCGTGTATCCCGTTGGACCGGATCCCACAATCAACAACCGTGTGTGTCGTGTTTCTGTCATGAGTGTCTTTCGTTCCTTTCATGAAGGAAATTTTGCGGATCTGTCATTTATACACACAGCAGTTCGAGTCCATGTCTCGATAGAATCTCGCCACCTGCTGCGGTGACAATCGATGTTCGCCCTGTGGTCATTGCGAGCCCTGTTTCGTCGTCGACAAGAATGATGTGGATAAACATGACCATGCCGGGTTGTAAAATCGTCGTTGCTCCGTTGCGGAACATTTCCTGTTCCATCCAGCTCGGTGAAAACCGGGCACCAAGCGAATAGCCGCAAGCATTCAGGCGGCATGATCCGAGACCAGCATTGTCGAGTGTTGCGGCATGTGTCTTGAATACTGATTCCATACTGTTTCCCGGAATGAGCATGGCTTCACAGCACAACAATGCCTCAACCGCTGCTTCATGCATGCGCAGATGTTGTGGTGCCGGGGTGCCGACAATGACCGTGCGCATCATCGCTGCGTGGTAATGCCTGAAGACTCCTGCCCATTCGAGTGTCAATTGGTCGTGCGTGCGCAGCTTCCGGGTTCCGGACGCATAGCGTACGAGAAGCGCTTGCGCGCCGGAGCCGATGATGAATTCGTTGGCCGGATAATCACCGCCTCCGGTGAATATCAATGCCTGCATTGCCCCCAGGATTCTGCCCTCGTCAGCGCCGGGCCTGATTTCCATGAGAGCCGCATCGAGTGAATCGTCGGCGAGTGCAGCAGCTTTGCGGACATAGTTCAATTCCTGGGCGGACTTGACGAGGCGCAGTCGCGATACGAGGTCGGAAGCATCAACCAGGTTGAAATGGGCATCCAGTGCACGGTGGACACGAAGATAGTTGGCAGCGGTAAGGCCATGTGTGTCGAGTTCGATACCAAGATTTTTGCCAGAAAATCCGCGATGGTGCAAAAGTTCAGCGAGGTCAGCAGCCGGATCGGCCATGTCATCATCGACCCAGATGACGACATCCTTCACATTGGAAGTCAGATTCGCCTGCAGCCGGTCCGCCGAGCGGGTGATAAGGACAAGATGCTGTTGGCTCACAACCAGACATTGGAAAAAACAGAATCCAAACGTATCGTAGCCCGTGAGCCAATACATGCTCTCCTGAGCAAAGCAGAGGAGGCCGTCCAGTCCCCTCCGTTCAAGTTCCTGCATCAGGCCAGCAGGTCGCTCAGCAAATTCCTGATCGGAAAAATGTCTCATGATCGGCTCTTCACAAATGTCTTCGGCGGCTTCGTGATCACTTAGTCAGTCCCGTATCGACGGCGCAAGACCATGATGAAAGAAAAAGGGTCAAGTTTACATATTGCGATGCACGAAATAGAAGAGACAGCATGGATCGCGAACACCGCTTGCGCATGGGGAAGCAGAGACTGGTTGTCTTGAACAATCCGTGACGGGTCAGGGTCATCTGGGTGCTGGCTGAAACGCCGGACAGGCCTTGCATTGGAATCGGCTGAGAGGATTTTTCAGTGCCCATCGTCAACCGACATCTGCGCGACCGTCCATACCGGTTTTCCGCGTATTGTCCCCGCCAGAAGGCAAGAATATCACATTTAACAGTTCACATTTTAGCCATTTTCAGCTAGGTTATGAGAAGTTTTCACTGATGCAGACAGCCGGTCGAATTCGAGTCGCAGAAGGATCAACATGATGGAATATGCCGCTCCGGCGACATTGGCCAATGCCTTGGCGTTAGCGCACCAAACCGATGGCCAGGTGCGTTTTCTCGCCGGCGGCACCGATGTGCTGGTCCAGTTGAGATCCGGACTGTTCACGCCTGATCTCGTTATCGATGTCAAACAAATCCCTGGAATGCTTGACGTGACCCGCAGTCCAGAGGGGACATGGACAATAGGCGCTGCTGTTCCAGGACGAATATTGGGAACAATTGAAGGCTTGCGTGATGATTGGCCAGGTGTCGTGGAAGCCATGGAATTGATTGGATCGACACAAATCCAAAGTCGGGCGAGTCTTGTTGGCAATCTGTGCAATGCTTCGCCAGCGGCCGATAGCATCCCGGCCATGGTTGCCGCCGGTGCAACGGTATCGATTGCCGGTGCTGATGGTCAGCGCACGGCTGAAGTGGCAGACATCCTGGTGGCCCCTGGCCAGACCAATCTCAAAAAAGGTGAGATCGTCACTTCAATTGATCTTCCGGCCCGCCTTGCCGGGAGTGCCGATGCCTATCTCCGCTTCATTCCACGAACCGAGATGGATATTGCGGTCGCTGGTTGTGCTGTGAACCTGACCGTCAAGGACAGCCAGGTGTGCACTGCACGCGTTTCTTTGGGCGCGGTTGCACCCACCGTGCTGCTGGTTCCGGATGCCGCCGCGGCGATTTGCGGAACCTGTCTTGAAGAAACCGCGTTGAACGATCTCGCCGCGGCCTGTCGCGCGGCGTGCCGACCGATAGATGACAAGCGGGGAACTGTTGCATTTCGAACGGATATCGCCGGGATTCTCGCGCGGCGGGCGGCCATTCTGGCATATCGTCGTGCACAAGAAAGAGAGAGCGCATGATTCACGTGAAGATGAAGGTCAATGGTGACCCGACCGAGTTTCTCTGTGATCCACGCGAAACGATGCTTGACGCGTTGCGTGATCGTTTGAATCTCACGGGGGCGAAGGAGGGATGCGGGACCGGCGATTGCGGTGCGTGCTCGATACTTCTTGACGGAAATGTTGTCTGCTCGTGTTTGGTGCTTGCTGCGGAAGGACAGGGCAAGGACATCGAGACAGTTGAGGGAATGGCCGCCGGCGAAGATCTGCATCCCTTGCAGAGAAAGTTCCTCGAGCATGCAGCTTTGCAATGCGGAGTCTGTACACCGGGTATCCTGGTGGCGGCGAAGGCCCTGCTGGAACGAGTCCCTGATCCGACCGAGAGCGAAATCCGCTACTGGCTTGCTGGAAACCTGTGCCGTTGCACAGGGTATGATAAAATCGTGCATGCTGTGGCCGATGCGGCAGCTGAAATGAGGAACACATAAAGATGGCATTGGACGATCTTGGAACAAAAGAATTTCGGGTTGTTGGAACACGTCCGATACGCCCGGACGGTATCGACAAGGTCACCGGACGCGCGAAGTTTGGAGCCGATGTCACGGCATCAGGCATGCTGCATGCTGCGATTTTGCGCTCACCGCATCCGCACGCCCGTATCCTGTCAATTGATGTCTCCAGAGCCATTGCTGAGCCTGCCGTCAAGGCGGTCGTCACCCGTGCCGATTTTGCCGGTGACCTGGAGGGCGAAGACTGGAACGTCCTGGAGAATATCATGGCGGGTGAGCATGCATTGTATGATGGTCATGCCATCGCTGCGGTTGCGGCAACGTCAGCGCTGGCAGCACGGGATGCACTGAAACTGATTGATGTGACTTATGAGACGTTGCCTTTCGTGACAGATGTCGATGAAGCTATACGTCCCGGCGCTCCGGTGATCCGTGAAGGCGCTGCTGATGAAAGCGTACCCGAAGGTCTGCATCCGAATATCGTACGGTATCATGAAAATGGCCACGGAGATGTGGAAAAGGGTTTTGCTGAAGCTGATCTTGTCATTGAAAGATCATTTGTCACCGAGGCAACGCATCAAGGCTATATTGAGCCACATGCCTGTCTGGCGCAACTGGGCCCGGACGGCAAAGGAGAGCTCTGGTGTTGTACGCAGGGTCATTTTGCCGCCGCACGCATTTGCGCCAAACTCGTGGGAATTGATGCCAGTCAATTGCGCGTGACACCGTCGGAGATCGGTGGTGGATTTGGCGGGAAGACAACAGTTTTCATTGAACCTGTGGCTTTGGCTCTTTCACGCAAGGCCAATCGTCCGGTGAAGATTGTCATGTCGCGTAGCGAAGTGTTCCGCGCGACGGGTCCGACATCTTCCGCATCAATGAATGTCAAGATCGGGATGCGCAAGAATGGCGACATCACGGCCGCCGAAGGAGAATTCCGGCTCCAGGGGGGTGCGTTTCCCAATGCGCCCATGGAATTTGCTGCGATGTGCGCCTTTGCCCCTTACGATCTTGATCATGTCCGCTCGCGGGGCTGGGACATCCTCTGTAATCGACCCAAACAGGCCGCCTATCGGGCGCCGGGATCGCCGATGGGCGCATTCGCGGTTGAAAGCGTCATCGATGAGCTCTGCAATCGCCTCAAGTTGGATCCGATTGAAGTGAGGTTGCGGAATGCCGTCAAGGAGGGGTCGCGGGCGGCTTTTGGCCCGCGCTTTCAGCGAATCGGATTGATTGAGACCCTCGAACAGGCGAAGTCGCATCCCCATTATATGGCCGAATTGAAGCCGGGGCAGGGTCGCGGTGTGTCCTGTGGATTCTGGTTCAACCATTCGGGTGAAACGTCGGTTTCATTGGCTCTGTCTTATGATGGCACCGTGTCTCTCTCGGTGGGCACGCCGGATATTGGCGGCTCGCGCGCCTCGATGTGTCAGATGGCGGCTGAGGAATTGGGGATTCCCTATGAAAATGTTCGCACGACAATCGCCGATACCGGGAGCCTTGGTTACAACGATATTTCTCACGGCAGCCGGGTGACTTATGCTTCCGGACTCGCCACCATTCGGGCGGCACAAGATACGATCAGGAAATTATGTGCACGGGCGGCAGCGCGTTGGGAAATCGACGAAGAGGCCGTGGTTTGGGAGGACGGGCATGCACGCCCTGCCGGGCCGAATGCCGGGGAATTCGAGCCACTCAGCCTCGCCGCGATTGCTGCTGATATGGGGGAAACTGGGGGCCCCATCGCCGGACATTTTGAGATCACGCCAAACGGCGCCGGAGTCAGCTTTGCAACACATATCGTTGATGCGGAGGTTGATCGGGAGACCGGTGCGGCCAAAATCGTCAGATATACGGTCGTTCAGGATGCCGGAAAGGCCATTCACCCTTCCTATGTTGAAGGTCAGTATCAAGGCGGTGCAGTGCAAGGGATCGGCTGGGCACTCAACGAAGAATATGTCTACGGTGATGATGGCTGTCTCCAGAATGCCGGATTTCTGGATTACCGAATGCCCGTGGCTTCCGACTTGCCTTTTATCGACACGGTGATCGTTGAAGTTCCCAATCCAGGACACCCCTATGGGGTCAGAGGGGTTGGAGAGACGTCGATTTGTCCACCACTGGCAGCGATTGCGAATGCCGTTTCCAATGCCGCGGATGTCCGCATGACCCATTTACCGATGTCTCCGCCGCGTCTGCTGAAGGCGATCCAGGAGAAAGAGCTTGGTTGACGTCGTGTTATGGTCAAGTCTGAGACGATTTGCCGATGACAAGACCAGCGTCGAAGTTGATGCGGACACGGTTGGCGGCATTCTGTCAGGTTTGATTGACCTTCATCCCGCGCTCAAGCCGCATATTGAACGCGGTGTTTCAGTGTCGGTTGATGGTACGATTATTGCTTCCGGGCGAAACGAGCCGGTGGCCCAGGACAGTGAAGTGGTCTTGCTTCAGCGTATCAAGGGCGGTTGAATCCGCATGCCGAGTCGTTGCTCTTTCGCTATCGACATCGTGATTCATTTGAGGTGAATGGAACTGCACAATCGCGTATTTGGCCCGGTATCGCTGTCTGCTGTTCTGCTGGCGACGGCTGTGGGTGGCGTCGAGGTGTTTCTCACGCTGCTTGAATTGCCGTTGCTCGTGCAATCAACCGGTATCAGCCGGATGGACGTTTTCCAGACATTTGCTTTCGATCCATTGGATTTTCGCTTTCGACTGGAGATGGCAACCCTCTTTTCTGATTCGCTCAGTCTGATTGGCAGTTCACCATTCACACTCGTCTCATATGTCTTTTTTCATGCGAATCTCACCTCTGCTGTCTTCAGTACGGTGCTGATCCTTTGCATCGGCAGTTTACTAAGCCGCCTGGCTGGCAATTGGCTATGTTTGTTGACATTTTTCATCAGTGCCATCGTCGGCGGACTCGCTTATTCCCTGCTGCCCAACTCATCTGTCTTTCTGGTGGGTTCTTCGCCCGGAATTCTTGGAATGTTTGGCCTGCTGGCAGGTTTGCTGTTGATTGCACATGGCAGGGGCGTTGCGGGCGCAAGCCCCGCCATGATTGCCCTTCCATTTCTTCTTGTTGGATTGACGATCGTCTCTGATGTGATTTTCGGACCTGCCGGTTATTGGGCTGCAAATGCAACCGGTTTTACCGTTGGTCTGATTCTTGCGAATCTGGTGGTACGTGGTGGCTTGCACGCCACCCGGGCAGGTTTGAGCCGTCTGTTTCGCAATTGAGATGATGTCGACTATCGTTTGATGAGTCGATGAATATCTGACCTTCGTAGTGCGCCCGTCAGGTAGAGAACAGTCCCGTAAATCACGGCACCCGCCATGACAATAGCGGCAAGCCAGCCGTAGCGCCATGCCGAGTCGGCAACGATTGGGTAACTCCAGGACATGGCCAAATGAAGAGCAAGGCACATGACGATGGTTGCTGCGATAATTTTCGGAACCGTAGTCAGGCAACGGCGATCAAACTGTGCGGTTCGCCCAAGACGATTGGTCCGCAACAACAACAGGATCAATAGGGCCCAACCTGCACATGTGGCACCAAGGGCGGCTGACAGGTATCCAAGACTCTTTGCCAACCCGACCGCAATAACGGCATTGATCAACATGGCGATCAATGCACAAACAAATGGGGTTCGTGTGTCGTGCCGTGCAAAAAACTGCGTTTGTACAACCTTCTGCAGGACAAATGCCGGGAGACCTGCGGCATAGAGAGTGAGCGCGGCGGCAGTGGCGACCGAGTCCGTTTGGTTGAACTCGCCCCGCTCAAAAAGGACTTGTATCATTGGCAGGGGAATGACGGCCAGTGCTCCGGCAGCCGGCACCGACAGGGCCAGTGCCGCCTCTGCCGAGCGGCTGAGAGCTTCCCGGGCGCCCGTACCATCCTCGCTGGCAAGGCGACGCGAAAGCTCGGGAAGCAACACCACGCCGATGGCGATGCCCACGACGCCCAAAGGGAGTTGGTAGAGCCGGTCTGCATAACTCAGCCATGCGACCGCGCCCTCAAACATGCTTGCGACCTGTCTTCCGATCAACAGATTGATTTGAACAACACCTCCGGCAAGTGCTGCCGGGGTCGCCACGATGGCAAGGCGCCGCATCTCGGGAGACAGACGCGGCCACCTCAGATTGAGGGAGTAACCGGCGCGATGCAATGCCATCCAGACCAGCAGAAGCTGCGCAAGTCCGGCGGCGAGTGATGTCCAGGCCAAGGTGAGACCGGCATCGAGGCCAAACGCGTCGGCGGCGAATAGCGCGACGATAAAGAATGCGTTTAACAACACGGGAGCCGCGGCGCTCGCGGCAAAACGGTTCGCCGCGTTCAGCATTCCCGACAGCAGTGCTGCAAGGGAAATAAACAGGATATAGGGAAAGACGATCCGACCCAGAAGGACCGTCAGGTCAAACCTGCCATCACCAAGAAATCCGCTCGCCATGGCAACGACCAACACGGGCATCGCCAATTGTGCGATAACGGTGAGAAGGATGAGTATTGCGGCAAGGCCCGAGAAGGCATCATTGGCAAAGCCGTGCGCACCGCCGGAGGCGAGTTTCTTTGAATAAAGGGGGACAAAGGCAGCGTTGAAAGCGCCTTCCGCAAAGATTCGTCGAAACATGTTTGGCAGACTGAAGGCAATCAGGAATGCCTCGGCAACAGGTCCTGATCCCAGCAAAGCCGCAAACACGACATCGCGGACGAATCCGAGGACACGGCTGGTAAGGGTCCAGATTCCAACCGTGAAAAAGCCACGCGAAAGGGATCGGCGCTCTGAAGGATGAGCGATGGGTGCAACCACCGATCTGCTGTCGGATCAGCGCAATCGATTCCTGACGGATCGCAGTTACGAAGGACTATCACCCGAAAATTGGCGCGGTGCCGGAGAGATGATCTCGGCACGGAAATTGCGAATCTCGGCAACCGCCAGGGCTCTCTCGATATGCCCGTCCGGTAGAAAACGGTAAGGTCCGGTTGCCCCGACAAAACCGTCTGGTGTCCGCAATGCAGCAACATTCGCGCGGGCTGCACTGTCGGCAAGCATGCTTCTCGCGGCAATGATTCCATCATATGCCAGGCCTGCGAGAGGATGGGGCACCTGATCGAATTCATACCGGTATCGATAGCTGAAACTGGTTGAAAGATTGGGATCCGGCAAGGGAAACCAGCCGCCTTGGAGACCTTTGTTGCGCAAATTACTTTCCGGGATATCCCAGCGCGTGAGGCCGGCAAACTGCACGTTTTCGATATCGATTCCGGCTTCGGGGAGGAGGGTACCAAGTAACGACAGTGCACCTGCGGTATCGGCAGTGAAGACGATGACGTCAGCCTCCGTGGTTTCCACGAGTTCTTTGACCTGTGGGACTGAGTCGACAACGCCGATTTGCGAGAATTCATAACTGAGACTGCCAGCCAGCTCAGCGTCATAGTCTCCAATCGATGCTTCGATGGCACTGTTGCCCTTAATTCCCTGTTCATTGCGGGCATAAACCGAGAGCATATCACGATGGCCATTGGCAGCGGCGAACTGGATGATTCTGTCGGCTGAATTTTCGAAAGTATGACCCAGAATGAACAGATTGTTACCGACAATCGATGAATCGTTGGAGAAACTGAGTACGGGGACACGCTGGGCGGCAGCGACGGCGGCGGCACTGAGTGCCGCATCCCTGAATACCGGGCCGAGAATGACTGAAGCACCATCTGCAAGGGCTGCTTGTGCAGCTGATGCTGCGCCCTCAGCGGTTCCGCTGGTGGAATAAATCCTCAGGTCGATCGTGCCAGTGGGGTTGTCCCGTACGGCCAGTCTCGCACTGTTCTCGAGGCTTTTGGCAAGCGCCATCAAGTCTTTTCTGCTTTCATCTCCATAGGGGAGCAACAGTGCGATCATGCCTGATGATTGAGTTTCCTGACGCTCCGGCTGAGGTGCAGCAGGTCTCGAGACCTCATTGCCGCAGGCGGATAGGAGTAACCCGCAAGCCACTAATGCAGCCGTTCCTGCCAGGCGTATCGAGATGCGTGTCATATTGATCTCCGCTTGTTGTGCTCGTGCTGGATTTTACAGCCAAACCGTTGCAATACAAATCCCACTTTTTGATTCGAGAATCATGGCCACTGTATCGACGACCAGTCTGGTGCTGGAAAAGCATCCGAACCTTGCGCCCGGCTTATATCTGGTCGCAACACCGATTGGTACCGTACGCGATATCACCTTGCGTGCCCTTGACGTGATTCAACATGCCGATATCCTTGCAGCCGAAGATACCCGCACGGCACGCAAGCTCATGGCGATATATGAGATTGCGCTTTCCGGTCGACAATTGGTTTCCTATCATGACGGCAATGGCGCCCGGCAAAGACCTGCTCTTCTGTCTGAACTCAATGCCGGGAGGCGCGTATGTCTGATCTGTGAAGCGGGGTCACCCCTCATTGCTGATCCCGGACACAAACTTGTACGTGAGGCGATGGCCGCCGGCGTCGCAATTCACGTTGTTCCTGGCCCATGCGCGGCAATTGCCGCATTGTCCATCTCCGGACTTCCAACCGATCGTTTTCTATTTGCCGGATTCCTCCCCACAAAACCGCAAGCGCGGGCCAGACGACTCGAGGAGTTGGCTGACATTCAGGCCACCTTGATATTTTTCGAGTCGGCACGTCGACTTACTGATTCGCTTCGGGCAATTTGTGAAATCCTGGGCGGATCAAGGCCGACGGTTGTCTGTCGAGAAATGACCAAAAAGTTCGAGGAGGTCTGGCAAGGTCATGCCGATGAATTGGCAGCGCGTGCCGCTGCTGAGACACCGAAGGGTGAAATCGTGATTCTCGTTGATCGCACACCGGTTGAATATTCCAGGATGGCACTGGAACAGGATCTGACCGATCTCATGTCCCGACTGACTTTTCGGGAAGCTGTCGAAGCTGCAGTTCACCTGCATGGTGCAAGAAAGCGTGACATCTATCGGCTGGCACTCCGAATGAGGGGTGACAAGCCAGCGAGAAGCTGAGCGAGGAGTGATCACCGGTACGATCAATTCTGTCTGGGATGCCTCTTGAATACGTCATAACGGGTCTGACAATTATGTTTGGGAATGATATACCTGACTACCCATCATACTATAAGTAGTGGTTACGAGTGATTAATAGTAAAATATGTAGTGGTTTGGGTAGTTAAGTATATAATTCCCTTAATTTGTAAACCTACAAATAGGTGAGTCCCGCAAAGTGTCGGGCCGTTGCATTTGATCTGTGCGGATGCCAGAAGTCATGCATGTCGGATGCCCCACACTTTGCGGGACTCTCGATTGAGTGTCATACACAAGCGTAATATTCACTATTGGCCTGTGTTCAAGATCTGAAAAGGAGCGTCTTTTGAGGTGGCCCGACAAACCTCAACGCAGACACGTGAAGCTGCAAGCTCCGCCCCGGAGAGGTGAAGTCTACTGGTGTGAATATCCGCCGCCCGAGTGTCTCCATCTGCCTGAGTTCTGGAAACGCCGCCCGGTTGTTGTCATTTCCCGATACACGACACTGCGCGGTGTTGTGACAGTTGTACCGATAACGTCAAGCAAGCAGTCCAACCGGCGGCTCTCGGTGCAAATACGTTCTCCTATTGACGGGAGAGATGCTTGGGCGATATGCAATCATATAACCACTGTGGCCGTCAGCCGACTCCTGCCAGCCGAGAGCAGACCTTCAGTGTCTTCGGAGGAATACAAGGAGATTCTACGTAAAGTCTGCGACAGTTTGGCCAATGCTTGACAGTCCCGCATACAAATGCAACAATATCGTACCTTGCGGGGCTTTATGCTGCCGCCTCCCCTCCGGTTCGCCGGAGGGCAAAATTTTGGGAATTATATACCTGACTACCCATCGTAGGAGAGTCCCGCAAAGTGTGGGGCCGTTGCATTGGATCTGTGCAGGTGCCAGGTAGAGCGCGTCAATCTGGGTGAGAGGGGCGTTCATAGAGTGTCAAGGCTGTCTTGACGGACCCCACCCCGCATCACCTCACTTGCGCCCGATCTCCGCATCGAACATCCTCGGCCTGTATCGCTTCGGCCCCGCCGCACCGAACCTCTCTTGACAGGGCGGGGGGATTGCCGTACGTCGCCGCCCGGCGACGCCGGAGGACGACCGGGACCGCTCATCTTCCGGGTGGGGTGTGATCTCAGTCCTGATCCCCTCATCCGCTGCCTCGTCCGCGGCGCGACGTTGACATCCTGCCGTTTTTCACCCCTTTCGTGCGTCAGGGTTCGACCCCACATTCGCGCACGGATATCCCGGCCTGGCCGCCCGAGCAGACACCCGGATGGCCACTACACAACACCTATCCTCTGTCGCCACGTGGACCGGTGTTGTGCGGACACCCATCTGACAGGAGACACCGATGACACACGCCCCCAGAAAAGCCCCCTTTTTATTTTGCGCACTGTGTGATCCTCGTCCTGCTGGTGGTCTGGGCGATTCCGCCCGCCGCGACGACAACCGGGACGCTCACGCTGCATCCCGGGGAGCAGACCTTCAATATCGAGACGACCGTCACGATGAACGCGGACCGTGAATGGCTGGTCCGTTACTCCGTCGATTTGACGCCGGTTCTCACGGGCCTGCGTCGACTCATGAAAGAAGAACCGCGATATGCTGTGGGTGGGGTTGATCAAGCGGATCCGCCCTTTGAGTTCATTACCGCTGCGGTTCACGTGAATAATTGTGCGGGTTTGCCGCAATCTGCGATCCCCGGGGTCCGCGGATACATCCCCTTCTCGGCATGGTCGCAAACATTGCGGGTCCCACCTGGGACAAAAATGTGTCTGGTGGTGTATTCGGCCAAACGCGGGGCCCCTTTCAATAACGCGCCGATCACCTATGCCTGGTTCCAGACCCCGCCCGATCCCAACCCGCCGCCGCCACCACCCTGGTCGCCAAATCCGCACAATACGGGTTGCGGGACGGAAACCACTCTGTCGTTGGTGAAACAATGTTTCGATTGCAAGTACAGGCAAACGAATAAAAGGGGAATGATATACCTGATTACCCATCGTACTATAAGTAGTGGTTACAAGTGACTAATAATAGAATATGTAGTGGTTTGGATAGTTAAGTATATAATCCCCTTATGTTTTGGCAAGATATCGATTTCACAGCGTTTGCGGATCCATCCGTGTTTGATTGCTGGGCCGGCACCCTCAGCTGAGAGGTCGGATAACCGGTGTTGGTGTGCGCCATGAATCTGGGAGACACTTTCTGGTGAAACCGGCATTGAATGCTGTTGCAGTCCGGCATATTTCGCCCGAGTAATCATCTGTTGTCATTGATGGATTGGGGTCAATCAATGTCCGGGTGCCGCAAGATGGGTTGGCAGTGAACCCGTTGATCTGTCAGGTCAGTCAGCGTTTCTGATACCTTGACCTCCTGGCTTTGCCAGAAGGTTTGTGAAACGTCAGTTCTGTCGGAAGATACGGGTTGAAAGTCTCATCGGCGACAATGTCTTGCAGATGGGGGTGAAGTGAAGCGGGAGATTCGAGGATGACACTGAATGTTGCAATTCAGATGGACCCTTTTGAGACCATTAATTTTCAAACGGACAGCACATTCGCCCTGGCCGTGGCGGCGCAGGCACGCCAACATTCTCTCTTTTACTACATGCCCGGGAGTCTGACTGTCACGATGGGAAAGGTTGTGGCGCGCGGAAGGACACTGACTGCGGGAGAGAGAATCGGAGGTCATTTTGAAGACGGTCAGCAAGAGGTTCGGAATCTCGACGAATGTGATGTGATTCTCCTGCGGCAGGATCCGCCCTTCGATATGTCCTACATCACGACAACCTATCTGTTGGATCGGGTTTCAGACAAGGTTGTGGTGGTTAACGATCCCTTTTGGGTGCGCAATCAACCTGAGAAATTGTTGCCGCTTCAATTTCCTGATCTGACGCCACCGACCCTGATTTCTCGTGATACAGATGCGATCAGCAAGTTTCGAGAGCGTTACCGGGAGATTGTGCTCAAACCACTTTACGGGAATGGAGGTTCGGGCGTTTTTGTTCTCCGTCAGGACGATCTGAATTTCAATGCATTGTGCGAGATGTTTCTTGACTCGAACCGTGAGCCGATTATCGTACAAAAGTATCTGCCCAAGGTCCGCGATGGCGATAAGAGAATCATTCTGGTGGATGGAAAGCCGGTTGGTGCATTGAATCGTATTCCGGCGGCTGACGAAGCGCGTTCCAACCTGCATGTCGGCGGTCGTGCCGAGGCAACACAACTCACCCCACGTGAAAGAGAGATTTGTCAACGAATCGGGCCGTTTCTGGCATCGCACGGACAGATTTTTGTCGGTATCGATGTCATTGATGGATGGTTGACTGAAATCAATGTGACCTCGCCCACAGGGTTGGTTGAGATTGCACGGTTTGATGGTCTCTCCGTGACTGACCTGGTATGGGATGCCATTGAAACAAAGGTCCGAGGCGAGAGTGTCGATCATACAGTATGATGATTCGTTATCACCAGTCCGGGACGACAACTCATCCATGCGACACGTGGCTATCGGCATCGCCGCCATTGAATCCAAAGCCGAACGCAAATGTCTTGATGCCTGGCGGTCACTCAATGATTGTTGCGCCTATCAGGGCATCCTGCTGAACTCCAACAATTCCCGGTGATCCCCATCATGACGCAGTGTCGTCATGGAGAGATTGGCGATGGATGTAGCGAAGAGAGTTTCCGGATCGGCATTATTGGCACGACAGGCCTGTGACAGAATGGTCCCGAAATGTGCGACGGCGACAATCGTATGACCTGGAAACTGTTGTATCAATCGATCAATGGAGTCACTTGCACGTAATCCGACATCCTGCCAGCTTTCACCCTGCGGTGGGGATGCGTCCCGGGGATTGGTCCAAAAGCGACGTGAAATGACAGGATGCGACCTTTCAATTTCCCATGTCGTCTTGCCTTCCCACACGCCGAAGTGAATTTCACGCAAACCGCGGTCATCCGGCAGGCGGCGGCGCTGTCCGGCAATTGCGTCAGCGGTCTGGCTGGCCCGTTTCAGGTCGGAAGATACGACAATTGCATCTTCGGGCAGCCGCTTCCGGAGCCGGGAAAGGGTTACGACATCGGACAGATCAGCCGCGATATCGGTCCATCCGACCAGAGTCCTGGTATGCGTGATGGCATGCCGGATCCAAATCACATTGTTGATTGAAGACATCCGGGCATAGATCCTTTGAGCATAATCGGCAGACCGGCAACGGTCAGAATTACCAGGTTCGCCTGAGACGCAATCAACTGATTCACCTGCCCCAATGCTTGCGAGAATTGCCGTGACAGTTTGTCGGATGGCACAATTCCCATTCCGGTTTCGCCTGAAACTATGACCACAGGGGCCGGACATCCGATTGCGGCGTCAATAAGGTTGGCCGCAGCGCTGTTGACATCGGTATCTGCCATGATGAGATTCATCACCCACATGGTCAGGCAATCGACAAGTCCGGCATTCCAATCACCTTGATTTTGAAGAATTTCAGCGATTTTCAGGGGTTCTTCAATGGTGATCCAGTTGTCCGCACGCGCAGCGCGGTGCCGGCGGATTTTTGCTTTCATTTCCGGATCGAACGGCTCAGCAGTGGCAATATAGGCAGGAGATTCACCCCATCCCTCTGTCATTCGCTGGGCCAAGGCGGTTTTTCCACAGGACGCACCGCCCAGAACTAAAACGAGTTTTGCTACCATGATTGCGATTTTGATCACAATTCAGATGAATGCAAGTGCCACCGCCGAAAGGGTCGTTGATTTTCACCGAATGCCAATTTTCTTGTGCAATGCCATAACTTGGCGTGACATGGAATGCCGTCCAAATAGCGCGTCAGACCGACTGTGACAGGCCATCTCCATGACACAAAAACAGCACTGCCGGAACACACCATTCAATCTTATCTGAAAGTCGCGTCGGGATTTATTGAACAGTCAGGATGCCGGCCTGAATTTGGCAATCTGCAAACAAGGGAATAAACGACAGGAAAGTTTCAGGAAAGGCGACAAGGTCGTGACGTCAGTTCTACGCGTACTCCTTATCATCGGCGGGGGAATCGCTGCTTACAAGTGTTTGGAATTGATTCGGCAACTGCGGGAAGCCGGTCTATCGGTGACGCCAGTGATGACGCGCGCAGCCCAACAGTTTGTCACTCCGTTATCAGTCGCGGCCTTGTGTGGGGAGCCGGTTCGTATGGAGATCTTTGACCCGCACGAAGAAGCACGTATGGATCATATCCAGCTGTCACGGCAGTCTGACCTTGTTGCCGTCGTCCCGGCAACGGCGGATCTCCTGGCCAAGATGGCCAACGGGCTGGCCGATGATCTGGCTTCCACGGTTCTTCTCGCGACCGACAAACCCGTTCTTGCTGCACCGGCGATGAATGTGCGAATGTGGCAACATGCTGCCACGCAGCACAATGTGGAAACCTTACGTCGCCATGGGGTTCATTTTGTCGGGCCTGAAAACGGGCCGATGGCTTGCGGGGAGACAGGTCCAGGGCGGATGAGCGAACCCCAGAGAATCATGTCGGCAATCTGTCATTTCCCGTCGCAGCGCCTGTTGTGCGGTCGCCGTATTCTTGTCACATCAGGCCCGACCTGGGAACCTGTTGATCCGGTCAGAGTGATCGCCAATCGGTCATCGGGTCGCCAGGGAACCGAAATCGCAAAAGCGCTGCTGGCGCGTGGCGCTGAGGTGGTTTTCGTGACGGGACCGGCATCCGTGGCACCGCCTCCGCATGCGCAAATTGTCGCGGTGGAGACGGCTGATGAAATGTTGCGCGCGACGCGGGCGGCGCTTCCCGTTGATGCCGCTGTTTTTGCAGCCGCAGTGACCGACTGGAAAGCCGATGCCGTTCGGGAATCCAAGATTCGGAAATCCGAATCTGCGCTGCCAAACCTCAAGCTCCGGGCGAATCCGGACATTCTGGCAGAGATCTCACAGTTGACAGAGGCCCGGCCATCACTTGTTATCGGGTTTGCTGCGGAAACAGAAAATGTCATTGAGAATGCCATTGGGAAACTGCGGCAAAAAGGTTGTGACTGGATCGTTGCCAATGACGTGAGTGTCGACTCAGGAATTCTGGGGGGTGATGAGAATCAGCCAGTGATCATCACTGAAAACGACGAGAACCAAATGCCGCGTCAATCGAAGGCAGAATTCGCGGGTCACCTGGCTGATCTGATCGCTTCAGAACTTCTGGCACAATGAACCCGGTTATTCGCATCACGCACACAGAAGAGGCTGATCCGACAATTCCGGCCCCGTGTTTCCAGTCTGCAGGCGCAGCAGGAGCGGATCTGTGTGCCAATTTGCCATTATACCAGCGCGATGATGGAATCTTGATTGAACCGGGGGTGTACTGCCTCATTCCGCTTGGCTTGATCATGCAGATTCCACCTGGTTTTGAGGGGCAGATTCGTCCCCGTTCGGGACTTGCTGTCCGATTTGGGGTCACCGTGTTGAATGCACCGGGGACAATTGACAGTGATTATCGTGGAGATGTGGGCGTCATTCTTATCAATCACGGTCCAAAGCCGTATTCAGTTCATCATGGTGACCGGATTGCCCAACTGGTCATCTCCCCAGCAAGTTCAGTCTCATTCCAGTGGTGTGAGATCATGAATGAGACTGGACGCGGAGTGGGAGGCTTTGGTTCCACCGGTCAACGATGATCGCGACGTGTTTTTCTTTTGCAGTTGCAACGATGAGCGGGCAGTTGGCCTTGTCTTCTTCCGTCTTTGCCACGGCAGAAGACGTATCCGAGTCCGCAGCCGGGTCATTTTGGATTTCCATTCTCGGCGTGGTTGGCTTCCTGTTTGTCTATGCGGCTTTCATGCGGCGCTTACGCCGCAGGGTCGTCAAACCTCCGGAAACTTTTCCCCCCAAAGCCGAAACCTTTTCTTCGGTGGAGCTGGAACGATATTCGCGACATATCATGTTGCGGGAAATCGGCGGTGAGGGACAAAGAAAACTCAAACATTCCCGCGTTGCTGTCGTGGGAGCGGGTGGGCTGGGATCGCCCGCGCTCCTGTATCTTGCAGCAGCGGGGATTGGAATGATCAGGATTATCGACGATGATTGCGTGGAGCTTTCCAATCTGCAACGCCAGATCATCCACACGGACGGTACCGTGGGGCAAAATAAGGCCGAATCTGCGGCCCGGACCATTCGATTCCTGAATCCGCATGTTGTAACGGAACCGATAGAGGACAGGTTGGATTCGGCTCACGCCGAAATGCTTGACGACATTGACATCGTTCTCGACGGGTCAGACAATTTCGCCACGCGGTCACTGGTCAACCGGATTTGCATTGAGAAGAATATTTCTCTGGTCTCGGGCGCCATCAGTCAGTGGGAAGGACAGGTCACAGTTGTCGATCCGGGCCACGATGCGCCATGCATGGAATGTCTTTTTCCAGTGCAACCAAGCGCTGATTTGGTCCCGTCCTGTGCAGAGGCAGGTGTTATGGGCGCCCTTCCCGGCATTGTCGGATCAATGATGGCAACTGAGGCCATCAAGGTGCTCACCAGTGCGGGCGCGCCGTTGCACGGCAGTCTATTGATTTACGATGCCCTGTGGGGTGAAACCCGGGTCGTCAAATATGGACAAAGACCGGATTGTTCGGTTTGTTCAGGGAAGCGCGCGCGCCTTCCACCTTGATCATAATCGGCCCGGAACCACGAGATCGGGCGGGCGGTGGCCATCGGCGAATGTCTTGATATTGATGAGGACTCTTTCACCCATTTCAATCCGACCTTCGATCGTTGCTGATCCCATGTGCGGCAGCAACACCACGTTGTCCAGCCCACGGGGTGGAAAATCCATATTCGTATCACGGGCAAAGACATCCAGCCCGGCACCTGCAATCTGTTTCTTGAGAAGCATGCGAATCAGGGCATTCTGATCGATCACATCACCACGGGATGTGTTGACCAATATCGCGGTGGGTTTCATGAGCCGAAGACGACGTGCATTCAGCAAATGATAGGTGGATGGCGTATGAGGGCAGTTGACTGTCACAATGTCGACGCGGCTGATCATCTGGTCGAGACTGTCCCAAAAGGTTGCCTTTAATTCACTCTCGACCTCCGCATGCACTTGTCTGCGGTTATGGTAGTGGATCTCCATACCAAAAGCCGTGGCGCGTCTCGCGACGGCGGTTCCAATACGTCCCATTCCCAGGATCCCGAGCATTTTGCCGCCAACCCGGTTGCCCATCATGGCCGTTGGCGACCAGCCGTCCCAACTGCCGGATTCCATCAGACTGATTCCTTCTCGTAGGCGTCGTGAAACCGCGAGAATCAGGCCAATGACCATATCAGCGGTGTCTTCGGTGACAACATCAGGCGTGTTGGAAATCAGAATGTCGTGTGCACGCGCCGCGTCCACATCAATATTGTCGAAACCTGCGCCGAAGTTGGCGATGAGTTTGAGCCTCTCACCGGCTTGTGCCAGAAGAGATTCGTCAATGATGTCGGTAATGGTCGGCACCAGGACATCGCAGTTGGCCATGGCCACTTGCAGTTCTTCCCGGCGCATTGGATGGTCGTGATTCTGCAACCGGAGATCAAACAGTTCTCGCATCCTGTTTTCTACCGGTGCTGGCAGACGCCTCGTGACTGACACGGTGAGTTTAGCGTTTGACATCTTGCGGCTCCGACGGCATCGTGGCATTTGACTGCAATCAATCTGACAACCGTAAGAAAAATACAAGGACAGGTCAGGGTCGCGGTGTCAATCAGTTGCGCGGTGTGAGGCGGATTCGGGTGACAGGTTTCTTGACTTGGAATCAATTGCTGGCAACGCTGATTGTGATCCTTTTCGCTGCATCTCCTGCGGTGGAAGCGCAGCAGGAGACTTCGGAAAACGCCGCTGTCCCGGCAAAGTCCGGCTCTGTGACAGGGCGTCCATTGCCGCGTTTTGTCTCCATGAAAGCATCTGTCGGGAGGTTACGGGTTGGACCTTCCAGATCGCATCGGATCATCTATGAATTCACGCAGCCCGGATTGCCGCTTAAGATCGTTGAAGAACATGGGCTGTGGCGTCGGGTTGAAACTGTCGACGGGTTGAATGGCTGGATGCATTCGGTTCTATTGACCGGCAAACGATATGTCATGGTGACCGAAGATTTCGCTGAATTCAGGGTCCGCCCAACCTCTGCTGCAAACGTTCGAGCGCGCGCAGAGAAAAGTGTGATTGCCGAACTGAAAACATGTCTGCCGGACTGGTGTGCGATCAGAACCGGCGGGTACCAGGGGTGGGTCCATCGATCACAGATTTGGGGTGTCGGGCCACACGAATTTCGTGAATAAGCCAAATCACCGGCATCAACGGTGTGTTGTCTTCTGCACTGACAAGACCCGCACACAACTTTCTGTTTGCGGTGAAACGCGCCGTCAGCCACGACCTGTTGCGCGATCTGGCCAAGCGATCACTTGGGGACATGGCCTAGTGGATGAAAGGGATCATGGAAAAACGCGCCCTCTGGCTGTAGCGGTCCCATAATTCACCATATTTTTCGCGGCAACGGCGTTCGTCGCGAACGGAGCGATGCAACAGCAGAATGGTGAGCCAGACTGGCAGCAGAAACGGTATCCAGGAGGAAAATGCCGTTGTCAACGCAAATGCGAAATAGACACAGATTTCCCCTGTATAATTGAGATGGCGTCCGATGCCCCAAAGTCCAGAGACCAACAATTTTCCGTCAAGTGTTTCGACGGGACGTCCCCAGATTGAAGCCTTTGGTTTGTGTTTGAAGTCATGTTTCTGCTGATTGGCGGTACGGAACAACCAGAACCCGAAGGCGAAGAGGGCTGTAATCGCAGCAGCAGCAGCGGGGGACAAAGTGACCTGAGCATCGACCAGAAACCATGCGGGCAGACAGTAGAAGAATGGAACCAATACATAGTCGCCCCAGATGAGCATCCACCCGAATCGTTCACTGATGATGTCCCATGTATGGATCATTCCATCCTCGAACTGGAAGTAGTTGAGTACATAAATAAATGTGAAGACCTGATAGAGAGCCATGGCGAGGCTGATTTCGCCGTACGTCTCGTATTGAGCCACCGCAAATGACAAATTGAGTAGGGCCAATCCTATGAGCGAAGGTCGGTAGCTGAAAAACTTGAGGTCAACACCCCACCAGACGGGGGACGCATCCACGCCATAAAAATAGCCATGCAAAAAGCCGTGTGGGTCGCGTCGTCGGCGCTGTCCTTGAAAGTAAAGCCATACAGGAAATGAGAATGCGAACAGATTTGCAATGGCGAAAAGACCAAAAAAATGTGCATGCACCCAGGAAAGAGAAAACCAACCGAAGATGTAGGCCAGCCCCGCGACAAAAATAGTGAGCAGGAATATGACGAAACCGTTCAGACAATAGACCCTTTCGCCGCCGTCAGCATCCGGCCCGGTGACGCGTTTCCCGGGCAGCAGAACGGAGGCGACAAACAGCAGGATCGTAAAGGCCAGACCCCCGATTGCCGCGGACAGCAGCATGTCTCCTGACATGACTGGCAGCGGCTCAGTGGGATTGGGCACGCTTGGCGGTTTGGGCAGCGGCGGCCTCCGCCGACCGGCTCAGATATTCGTTCCACTTGCGCACGGTCACCTCTTGAAACGCTTTGACAACTGGATTGGTTTCAACAGGAAAAGAGTCCCAGTGATTTTCATAACCCTCCTGCTCCGCTTCCAGTGCAAACCTGTCCTCGGAGAGAAGCGGGACGATCAAAAGACGGTTCGAAATACGCATCAGGGTATTCATGGCGATACGCGGTATCCGAATCGGCAGAAATGGAATCTTCAGGGCCTTGAAATAGAACAGGAAAAACACCCGTGAGGTTCGCTCATTCATCGGTAAAACGAACAGATAATGTTTGATCGCATTGTCAGTATTCGACCACTGATATGGGTATTCATAGCAGAGCTTCATATGATTGGTATTCAGCTTTTTGTGGTCGACAAACAAACCGGAGACTCGACCGCGTCCAACCCGCGTGTCATACGCGAGATGCACATTATCACCGACTGTCTCATATTCGGTCAGGGTGGCATCTTCGAATGGTTTGAAACGACGGTGAAGATGGGCGTGGGTAAAATCGCTGACATTGTCGATCACCATGGAATGATGCGCTGACCATTGGAAACGCAGGGGTATACATGTCCAGCGATTGGAGCCTTCAAGCTCGGGAATATCCGGAATCTTGCGTACCTCAGCCATTTCCTTGTCGCCGGGAAAAATCCAGATGAGCCCGTAACGAACTTTGACAGGATAGGTTCTGAGTGCCAACGCTGGAAAGCTTCGCCCCTGATCAAAGGGTACACCGGGAGGACGATCCTTTCCGCCATATTCCCAGCCATGATATTCGCAAACCAGCCGACAACCGACCACATGCCCGAGCGAGAGTTTGAGTTGACGGTGTGCACAGCGGTTTTCCATGGCCTCAAATTCACCATCTTCTCCACGAAACAGGGCAATAGAGCGTTTCCAAAACACGATTTCTGTCACTGTTCCGGGTTTGACATTGCGCACTTCTTCCGCCGGGTACCAGTAATTTGGATCCATGCCGGCGGCTCGAGCCTTCTGGCGGAGGTTGGCTGCTTCTTCAAAGTGCGGCGGTCCGTTGGTCGTCATCTTGTTCAATTTATCAGTCTCCGATCAAGTCATTTATCAGACGTTACGCTTGTCTGACATGCCCTCATCATGATCCGTTTTGCGTGGTGGCTTTGCGTTTGGATTGGTGACCACTCCACGCGCGTGATGAAAAGCATAGGCATTACCCGCTGCGCGACGAATGGATATCGGTTGATAGCCGCGCTCCTGTCTTGTTTTGCCGCCGTACAAAAACGCGCACCCGCTGCCCGTCCTGCAGCCGTCGCTGGACCAGATTTTGCCGCGACATGACCGGAAGAGCCGGTGGTAAATACGGAATTGTCTGATTTCGGGGGAATTTGAGAATTGTCCACAACCATACCTTAATCAAATCGTATGACAGCGATACAAGAGAGATACCGATGATAAAAGGCTATCTATTCCAAACCGCCTGATTCAGCAATCAGGAGGCGTTGCTGCAGATTCTATGTCTTGTCAATGTCAATGCCATATTCACATTCGAGAGTCAATATTGTGTACCTGCTCACGACATATGAGACGCGGGTTCCTCATGGGTTTGCAGCGATTCGCAGGGATTCGCGATATTCGTTTGGCGTCTGATCATCACGTGCGTCATGGGGTCTCCATCCGTTGTCCAGGTCGGGATGTGTGTCGATCCGGGGGTTGCGTTCGGTGATCTGGGTGGCGGTGTCCTGCACAGTGTCGAATGCGTGTCTCCCTGTGGCTTGCATCCTACAGGCAGCCCCGTTCATTTTCGCCCCTTTGGGTGGCCGCACGGCCCGCGTGATGCCTGTGGCCGGGCAGGCGGCCTCATTGCGGCCCTGAACGCGGAGCCGCCGTCGACCGGGATGGCGGTGATGGGAAAAGGCGCATGGGCGCCCCGTGTGTCGGATGGGCGTGCGGCGCGGCTGGCGGTGGCGTGGGTGGCGGCCCTGGCGGATCCCCATTGTGAATGACGGTCAAGAGCGGTGACATGTTGGACGGTCCGGCCGGGGCAGAGGGCGGCGGTGAGCGTATCGACCTGCACCGCGTCGCCGGGTGCCTGGGCTTTCAGGGCCCCGGAGATGCGCACCCGCATCGGGTCTCCGGGTCCGCCGTTTCGTTTGGCTATCATGCGTGAAAGCACTGACCGGGGCGATCTGCTGGCGTGCGACCCTGTCAGCGATCACACGCCCGACCGTGGCTGTCGAGATCGGATGTCCGTCCCGGCGCAGAATCGCCGCGATCTTGCCGCGACCCCAGGCGGGACAGTCCTGGCGCCGCTCTGTGATCCGCTGCCGGATCGCCGCGCGGGGTGGTCCTTGGCGGCACCGGTGGGGCCGGCGCGACAGCAGATCAGGGGATTTTTCCCAGCGATACAGGGTGGCACGGGGCCCATTGACCGCCCGGGCCGCGTCTGTCGTTGTCAGGCCATCACGCATGGCCTGACGCCAGCGATGGACAAGATCCTGGCGCATCCGGACAGCGGCATCGCCAGGTGATCAAAGACATCACCCATCCTGGCGTTTCTGATCACATGGCCAGGCCAGCCAAAAACTTGCAGCGGGGGTCTCCTTCTCTGTCACATGGATCGTGACAAACCGATGGAGGACCCCGCCTCATATGTCTTCGAATCAGGAATCAATACAAAAGAGGAGGTGGTGGTTGGGTGCAAAAATTCCTGTGGATCACGCAGGAATTCTGTGGCCTTCGGCTTGCGCAGCCCCGCGTCTTTTGCACGCTTCCAAAAGCGGAACCCCCGCGGTTGATCAGCTGCGGGGGTGCGGGATGACAGTCCCACCGGGCGTGTGGGACCGACACCGCCTTGGATGTCAGATCCGAGGATCATCAATGAGACGAGGAGTGGGAGACGATGACCTGACGATCAGCCGGTCTTGATGTCAGCAAGGATAAGTTGGACATTGATTGGAATGGCGAAAGCCGGACCGTGTCGAATGATACGTCCGGGTTTGCCGACATCACCGCAGGGTGGGGTGAAACGCGCCCCGATTGCATGGGGATGGAAGCAACAGGACGGCTGCATGTGCCGCTGTGGCAAACCCTCTGTGCGCAGGGTTTTTCGGTGATTGTGGTCAATCCCCGTCAGGCGCGGGACTTCGCCAAGGCGATGAATGGCCTGGCCAAGACAGATCGCGTGGATGCGGAGAGATGGGCCGGGTGGTGCCCCACCTCAGACCCGTCATCCCCCAAGACAAAATCCGGCAAGAGTTGGGTGATCTGCTGGTGATGCGGGCGCGGTTGAACTTGCGGGATCTGTGATTGACGCGGCGCACGTGCGCATTGTCGAAACCCTGGCGGCGGAGATAGACGCGCTCGATCAGGCCATTGAGGACGTGATCACAACGGATGACCATCGGGCCCAAACCAGCGCGATCCTGCGCGCCATCCCCGGCATCGGGCCGGTCACGACCGCGGCACTCATCTGCTGGATGTGTGAGCTGGGCACCCTCAGCGGTCGCCAGGCCGCATCCCTGATCGGTGTCGCCCCAATGGCGCGTGACAGGGGTCAAAAGACCGGTGTCCGCCACATCACCGGCGGGCGGCAGCGACCGCGTGATGTCCTCACTATGGCGGCCAACACCGCCAGGATCTATCATGACGAGATGAAAGAATTCACTGACCGGTTGGTCGGGAAAGGCAAACATCATAACGTGGCCATCACCGCCAATGCGCGACTGCGCGACCCGCGTCACGGGGAGGAACGCACACCCGTCTGACCCCCGCACAGACCCGATCCCGGACTCCCGCCAGCCGTGGCTGAAGCGGATCAGGCTCCATGTGCCCGACGTGGGGAAACAGTGGGGAAAAACATGAATAACGCTGGGGAATGACCCCAAAAATGACTGGACTCCAGACAGGGATGCTGATCTGGCAAGACATTTTCGGCGGCCCCGTCCTGAATCCCCTCCGTTCGGGCTTCGCCCTCACGTCGTGTCCCCGGGACGGGGCCACCGCTGCTCAGAATCTCACATGTGTTTGAGCCGGTACAGGGCAACAGGCATCCCAGCGAACCCGATCGCACGGCAACGAGCGGCCCAACAAGGGGAGAAGTCAGTGTTCGCGTTTTGGCGCAGGTTGGACATGGTGAATTTTATGCTGATGACTCCCATCACGCGATCGTTTCGGCAGACTCTGACATCAATCTTTTGGGATCATACATACCATCAACTTTGATGTCTTTCGTCTTGGCATTGTTGATCCCTCGATAACGAACCTGTTCCCAAGCGAACCTGTCAACGCCGTAATGACATATCCATGAAAGTGAACGAGTTTTGCATGGGAGCGAGGATTATGGTCCATACAGCGTGGTCTGAGGCCTGCATGGCGTTCACGCATCGTGAGCTACCGGCGAGGGTGGTTCAGCATTGTTGAGCAGGCTGTCTTTCATCAGGCATGGCATAGGTCCGCGAGCGGGTAATCTTGAATATAGGTTTTGGCATAGGAAAACCATCCATTCCTGAAGGGGCGCGATACCAGACGAATATACCGGGCCATGTCGTCGTCGTTGAGTTCCCCGAGTAGCACGTCAATGGGCACGCCGGGTCTGGGTTTGACGCAATAGCCACTGTAGAACAGGGATTTAGGGTCAGAACACTTTTGGAAGTTGGGTGCGGCATTCATACCTGATGTCAGTATCTTCTCTCCAAAGCCGGACAGGATGGAGACGTCCCGTCCAAATCCATACCATTTCGCCGGATCAATGCTTCCCTTATCCCTTTGCAGCAATTGTTGTTTGTGTCGCATGAGATAAGCGTATGCCTTCGGGTATTGTTCTGCCAGATCGCTTTCAGGGATGAGTTGTCCATCAATGTAAGGGTAAATCACGCGTCGTCTGGCTCTGTCTTTGCCATCTTTCATTACGCTCGCCTTCACAATCCGTCTGGTGATTCCAGGTTCAATGTCCAGGTTTCCTTCACCCAGAACAAAGACATCATCGGCAAGAGTCTGAATGCCGACATGAATGTCGGCAAGATCGCGGAGTCTCTTGGGGCGGGTTGCCAGGCGCCGTAAAAAAACAGCATCTTGATGAGACATGACTCGCAACCCATTTTGATTTTTGAAGATGGTCGCCCGGCGTAAATCGGGGCGTCCATTTGTGAATCCGGTGCAGGTCCAGCCCTTGGCCCTGTTGATTGCCGGGGCCTTGACCTTGATATGTGTAATCGCGGTGTATGTTGTGACATGAGAGAATATCTGGTGACTCCCGAAATCCGATATCGAAACCAGCCCGTGATGGTCAAGAATCAGATTCCTCAACGGCTTTCCAGCGCTATTGTTCATCCATGAACTGGGGGTGATGTAGATGAGTGATCCGTGCGATCTGACCAGTTGCAGACCCATCTCGAAGAACAACATATACAGATCCGCGCATCCTTTCATACAGCTCCAGTTTCCTTCGAGAATACGTTGTCGCCGACGGGTTTCCAGATGTTGAATGCGAACATACGGGGGATTGCCAATGACGACATCGAAGGGACCGAAGCCTGTCCATTTGTTTCGGTCGAGGGCGTCAACTCTGATGAGATTCCAATTGACGGGTTGACAACCAGCCTTTTCGACAACCTGGTTTAACCGGCGGCGGCATGTGTTGAGTGCTTGCTCGTCAATGTCCAGGCCCGTGAGACGCTGCAATGTCGACTCATACGGGTGTGGGTCCACACTCGCGTGAATCTTTTGACACAGACGCTCGGCCGCAGCGACCAGGAACTGCCCATCGCCGCATGACGGATCGCAGACCGAAACACCATCCCAGGACTCAATCTTGTCTAGCATCAACTCGACGACCGGCCTCGGTGTGTAAACGACCCCGAAATGTTTTTGTTCGCTGTGATTGACCATTCATCGGAACTCCGTCATGGGCTTCCGGTCGATCTCGGCCAAATTAAACACCGTGTTCCAGCGGTGTCATCCGGGGATCGGATTTTGTTCGGAATGCCAGTCTGGTTTCGGTCTCCATGAACCTCTGAGGTGGTTCTGGTTCACAGGACAGTTTGAGATTGGAGCTAAGGTGAATTTTCATCATGGTCATGGTGCCATGATCAAGACCTGGCGACAAGGAAACGCGCGATCGCCTGTTGTGATTCGGGTTCATCAAGAAACGGGCAGTGACCACGATTGCGCGCAGTTGTGACGGCAAGGTCCGGGCAGGCCAGTTGCATATTCGCAGCCGTTTCTGACGACAGGAGATCCGAATTTTCGCCACGAATCAATGCCAGGTTTATACCGTTCAGTGCTTTGAATTCCTGCCATAAGTCCAGATTCTGCAGAGCTGCTGCATGAAGACACGCCCATCTCAATCCCGGATCATAGCGGATATTGAGTCGGCATCCGGAGAAGCGATACCGATTCTCGGCTTCACGCTGCCACTGGCGAACGGAGACATCGCGAAAGCCGTGAGAAACGGAAGCCAATTGCTTCGCAGCGTCTTCCAGATTCTGATATTCGGGATTGCGGCCGAGATGGGTAAAAATGCGTTCTATACCGGTGGTTTCAATTTCAGGTCCAATGTCATTGAGCAGGATTCCTTTGATACGTCCACGTGCAATTGTGGCCATCTTCATGGCCACCAGCCCACCGCGCGAGGTTCCGATGATATGCACCTGATCAATATCGAGATGGTCAAGCAATTCAAACGCATCATCAGCTTCCTTCTCGGGGGTGTAGGCCAACGAGTTGATGTCCCAATCCGACTCGCCCCGCCCGCGGTAGTCCATCATGATCAGGCGGGTGTCACGGAAAGAATTTTCGAGCCCAACAAAATCGCTGGAATTTCGTGTCAGTCCAGCCAGACATAGCACTGGAATGCCGCACCCCAAATCGCGATAGGCGAGAATCGTTCCGTCTGATGCCCGGAAGCTATCCATGCATGACCATGTTCAAGAGGAATGCCGTCGGTGATAGCTCACAACTCTTCAGAAAGTATCTAAAGATTTTCTGGCTGCGGCATACCGAGTATGTGGAAACCGCCGTCAACGGTGATGATATCACCAGTGGTGCAGACCCCATAATCTGATGCCAAGAACACAGCTGCTCCACCAATGGCTTCAAGCGTCGCATTGGCGCCGAGTGGAGCATTGGTTTCTGTATGGCGGAAGGTCTTGCGGGCACCGCCGATGGCGGCGCCTGCGAGTGTCTTCATTGGACCGGGGCTGATTGCATTCACCCGAATGCCGTCCTTCCCCAAATCATTGGCGAGATATTTCACTGAGGATTCAAGGGCCGCCTTGGCGACGCCCATGATATTGTAATACGGCGCGACCCGATTCGATCCCTGAAAGGTCACGGTCAGTATCGTTCCTCCGTCACGCATCAATGGATATGCCCGCCGCGCCAGATCAATCAGCGAGTAACAGGAAATCGCGAGCGAGATCTTGAAATTTTCGCGGCTGGTATTGACAAAACGACCTGTGAGTTCATTGCGGTCAGAGAAAGCAATCGCATGAACCAGAAAATCGAGCTTTCCCCAGACATCCTCGATGCGGGAAAACAAATGGTCGAGGGATTCTGCATCTTCGGTATCGGCACGTTCGAAAATCTCTGCACTGAATTCCTCAGCCAGAGGTGCGACCCGCTTTTTGATGCTGTCATTCTGATAAGTGAGAGCGAGTGATGCACCTTCGGCATGCATGGCCCGTGCTATCCCACACGCAATTGAGCGGTTGTTGGCGATGCCGATGATCAAGCCGCGGCGATTGTTCAGAAGATCAGGCAATGATCACGCATCATAATGGCTGAGAGCGAGTGTGGCATTGGTTCCCCCAAACCCGAAACTGTTTGAAAGTGCCGTGTCAATTTCCACATCTTCTCTGACCCGGGTGATGATTTCATCAGGTTCGATTTCCGGGTCGAGGCGGGTGACATTCGCTGAAGCCGCAAGAAAACGTCCCTGCATCATCAGGAGTGTATAGATCGCTTCATGAACGCCAGTTGCCCCCAGTGAATGCCCTGTCAAGGATTTGGTGGAACTGATAAGAGGCTTTTTCTGGCCATCAAATACACGCCTGACAGCTTTGACTTCAACGACGTCTCCGGCGGGCGTCGACGTGCCATGCGCGTTGATATAATCCACCCTGTGACCATTGGCCTGTGCGATTGCAAGGCGCATCGAACGCTCACCACCTTCGCCGGATGGTGCCACCATGTCATGACCATCTGAAGTGGCACCGTAACCCGTCACTTCCGCATAGATCTTTGCGCCACGTGCCCTTGCCCGTTCCAACTCTTCAAGGACGAGGACACCTCCACCTCCCGAGATCACGAATCCGTCTCGAGTCGAATCGAACGGTCGTGAAGCGGTTTCGGGCGTGTCATTATATTTTGAACTCATGGCGCCCATCGCATCAAACAAGCACGACAGAGTCCAATCGACTTCTTCGCCCCCGCCTGCAAAGACAATATCCTGCAGCCCGAACCGGATTTGCTCCACCCCATTGCCAATGCAATGTGCCGATGTCGCGCATGCGGAAGTGATGGAATAATTGATACCCTTGATCTTGAAAGGCGTCGCGAGGCAGGCGGAATTGGTCGAAGACATGCAACGCGTCACCATGAATGGCCCCATGCGCCGCGGACTGCCTTTCTCACGAACTGCGGTATGTGCGACATAGAAATTGGATGTTGACGGACCTCCACTTCCCATCACCATACCAGTCCGCTCATGGGAGACTTCATTGTCTGCGAGTCCGGAATCGGCAATGGCCTGCTGCATTGCAATAAAATTGTAGGCGGCACCTGCACCCATGAAACGCAATTGGCGCTTGTCCAGATGGTCCGTCAAATCGATTGACGGGATACCATGGACCTGGCTGCGAAAATTCCGTTCGGCATATTCTTCACTGAACGTGATACCTGACCGGCCGGATTTCAGCGCAGCAAGAACCTCTTCCTGGTTATTGCCGATTGGTGATACGATACCTATGCCAGTGACAACCACGCGCCGCATTTGGATCTCCATTGACTCAGGCCGAAAAAAGGCCGACCTTCATTCCTGCTGTCTTGTAGATTTCATGTCCATCCGCAAGCATACGACCATCAGCGATGCCAAGTTTGAGTTTTCGTTCAATGACACGGGTAAAATCCACAATATATGTCAGCAATTTGCGGCTTGGCGTCACCATTTCTGTAAACTTGACTTCATTCACGCCCAGCGCCCGACCACGACCCTTGAGGCCACGCCAGCCAAGATTGAATCCGGTCAACTGCCAAAGTGCGTCCAGACCCAGGCATCCCGGCATGACCGGATCATTCGGAAAGTGACAGGAAAAAAACCAGAGATCGGGGTGAATATCGAGTTCGGCAATCACGTGGCCTTTGCCATGTTTGCCGCCGTTGTCCGAAATTTCGGTGACACGATCAAACATCAGCATCGGGGGCAGTGGAAGCTGGGCATTTCCTTCGCCGAACAATTCTCCGCGCGCGCATTTCAGCAATCCTTCGCGATCAAATGAAGTTGGATACTTGGCCATGCCCTGGTGTTCCAATGCGATTACGTTCAGACAGGTTACCTCTTAACACTGACAATGTCACAATGGAACAACATGCAATGTGACGTGGTGCGATTCCCATAGGTCTTGGTTTTGTTATCATTATTGTGTCAGGTTGCCGTGACAAGAGACGTGTGCTTGCCGTTGGCCCAGAAATGGGCATAGGCGTGTCGCCGTCTGTGGGTCAGTTGCCCGGGAGTGGTTCTCGTCTGGCGGACTCGTAAATTTTCAACCTGTTGAAAATGCGTGGTTTTTGAATCCTGATGGCGGGCGTTTGGGGGGTTTGGCGGAATTTTTGAAAAAATCCCGGAATTTGACTCGATCGGGGTGAAGTCGTTGGGTGTGTCTGCCGGATCGGGTCGCGTGTTCCAGGACGAAAATTCTCCATGATGGAGACGTATGAGACGGAACACTCTGATGACCAATCTACACTCTGACATCTCTGTTGCCAAGATCGATACGGACAGAGCGCAGGTGCGGCAGCGGATCGCGGACACCCTGCAGGCCGCGGCGACGCAGTTGCCGGATACGGGGCTCAAAGAGGATCTGGCTCGCTTGTTTCGGGAGGATCCGCATCAGGCGGAGCTTGATCTGCGTGATGCGGTCGCGGGTTGGGCCCGCGGGCTGTTGGGTCAGGCCTTTGCGGCGCTCGATGATCATGGGGACCGGTTGCAGATTGACGGGAAAAGTGATCGCCAGGTGGCGGCCTCACCGGGTCAGGCGACGACCCTGTTCGGCACGGTGACCTTTCCGCGGGCACGCACTCACCCGTCCGGTGCGGGACCCTCCGGGGTGCCGACAGAGCCGATTCGGGGCCTGACCACGGGTGGGGACGGGCGCGGCGGCTGGTCTTGTGGCGGCGATCATGGCCAGCCGGCCGGCACGGGATGCCGCGGATCTCTGGCAGCGGATCTGTGAGGCGGGTCCCGCAACCCGCAGTCTGATCCGCCTGACGGCCGAGGTGGGGCCGGAATTTGAGGATCAGGCGGACGATCTCCTCACAGAGGTGCGGGGCGATGAGAGCCGGCATGATGATGCGGTGGCCCTGCGGGTCTCGCGGGATGGCACGATGCTGCGGATGCCTGCGGAAGAGCGGGATGGACAGGCTTATGAACATGGCGGCCGGGCAAGACAGAGAATTGAAGAGTGCCGCTATCGCCGATGGGGCCCGGAACAACGGGACTTGTCTGGAGAGTGTGACCCCGGATATCCGGCTCATCGATGTCGGGCAGGCCTGCCAAGTCTCTCAAGGCCGCGGCCGATGCCGCTGACGGGGCCGAGAGCGGCAAGAGTACGGCGGGGTTCGATACACACACGGTCATCCTGACAGATGATCCCCATTGCGTGGGCCCGGTGATCGATGCGTTGTGTGATCTCCGGCGAAAGAACCCAGGAAACAGTGAGATTACCACCGCCATTGGGTCTGTCCGCAGCCACCGCCAGCGGATGCGTGGTCGGGAGGCCCGCGATGCCGGCGCTCCCATCGGCAGCGACCCCACCAAGGAGGCGGCGCACACAATGATCGTCAACACCCGGCTCAAGCGCAGCGGCCAGAGATGGGGTCGTGCCGGTGGCCAGGGTGTTCTCACTGTCCGGGCCCGGCTCACATCGGGACGCTTTGACAACGTCTGGGCCCAACTGACCCACAGACGGCGACACGCCCAAGCCCACCTCTCGGCCAACGACAATCGCACGCCTCTCGCCACAATCGCACGCCTCTCGCCAAAGTCGCCTGATGATTCGCCGAAAGCAACCAATCAGGAATCAAGCAGGGTCCAAACCCAGCCAGAGGGGAATCACTCCCAGTTGCCCTTAGGTATTTTGATGACTGTCAACTTAAGTGTATAATTACCATGCCAAAGATCCAAGCCACCAGGATCAGGGTCTTTGGGGTCAGATCGTTCCGCCGAGCGACCCTTCGAGTTCCGCGAGTTCCTGACCGCCGGCCATCATGTCCTGAAGCGCATCGGGGGTGATCTCACCCCGTTTGGCGGTGCCGAGGGTCTTGCCGCGGTTCAGAACCGTGAACCGATCCCCCGCTGCCAAGGCGTGGCGGACATTGTGGGTGATGAAAACAACGGCAATGCCCTGTTTGCGGACCCTGTCGATCGTGGCCAACACATTGGATGTCTGTCGGACACCAAGCGCCGAGGTCGGTTCGTCGAGAATGAGGACCTTGGCACCGAAATGCACCGAGCGGGCGATGGCCACCGTCTGGCGTTCCCCGCCCGAGAGGGTTCCCACGGCCTGATCGGGTCCCCGGAGGTTAATCCCCATGTTGCGCATTTCCTCCATGGTCACCCGGTCGGCATACTCACGGTCATAGAACGGAATACCTAGGCGGGTCTTGATCGGTTCATTGCCCATGAAGAAATTCCGGGCCACGGACATCAGTGGAATCATGGCCAGATCCTGATAGACTGTGGCGATTCCGGCGGCGATGGCATCCCGCGGATCGGCAAATTCCATGACCTGACCTTCAAAGAGGATCTCACCATGGGTGGGCTGGTGAACTCCACTCATCGTCTTGATGAAGGTGGATTTGCCCGCCCCGTTGTCGCCAAGGAGGCAATGGCATTCCCCCTGGTGGATATCGATCGAGACGCCAGCCAGCGCAATGACATTGCCGAAGTGTTTCTCGATGTTCTTCATGCGAATGATGGGAGCGCGCGCGGCCGTGTCCGTCATGTCAGTGTCCGTCATGTCAGCGCGCCCCGGTGATCAGGCGCCGAATGTAGGTGTTCAGGATCACGGCACCGAGCAGGATGACACCGAGAAACACCCGAAAGAGGGAACTCTCGACACCGGCAAAGAAGAGTCCCTGCTGGACAACCCCAAAGATGAGGGCCCCGAGGGCGGCCCCGATCACTGAACCGTAGCCACCGGTCAAGAGGGCCCCTCCGATCACCACGGCGATGATGGCCTCGAACTCCTTCAGAAGGCCCCGGTCGGCACCTGCCGAGCCGAATTCCATCACCTGGCAGGTGGCGAACACCGTGGCGCAGAAGGCCGTGAACATGAACATCAGGATCTTGACCTGGTTGACGGGGACCCCGGCGTAGCGGGCCGCCTGGGCATCACCGCCGGCGGCATAGATCCAGTTGCCAAAACGGGTCTTGGTCAGCAGGATATGGCCAAAGATGACGAGAGCGATGGCCCACACAATCAGCATCGGAATGCCGTCCACGACGGGTTGGCCAGCCCGGGTGCCACGTTCGAATGTGGCCAGGAGTCCAATCTCACCGAGCCAGGTAAACAGGCCCTGGAGGATCTTGCCGCCAAAGACCGGTGCCAGCCAATCACCCTCCGCAACCTCACGAATGCCGCCAATGATGGTTTTCCGCTCAATGGTTTGGGGGAGATAGATCGTGAACCCCCGCAGAATGAACAGGAAGGCCAGGGTCACAATAAAACTCGGCAGACCGGTCCGGATCACAATGAAGCCGTTCAGGGCCCCGATGGCGATGGCCATGGCAAAGGTTGCAAGAATGGCCAGCCAGACCGGCCAGCCCAGAGTGACAGAAAATATGGCAATCATCATGCCGGAGAACCCGATCATCGAGCCCACGGACAAGTCGAATTCCCCCGCGATCATCAGCAGGCAGGCGCCCACGGCGATGATCATGAACTGGGCTGAGACAATCGACCAGTTCAGCGTCCCCTGGGCGTTGAACATTCCGCTGTCGAATGCCGTCAACAAGAAGAATGTGAAGACGGCGATCGTCCCGACAATACCACCAAGTTCAGGCCGGATGAGCGCCCGTCGCAGCGGCGACATCTCCTTGATGCGTTCGTCTGTTCCCACCATCACTCAGCGATTCCCGATCCCACAATGATTAGAATGATATGATCTGTGCAGAGACAGGCCCGGACCAAGACGGGCACCTGGTTGTGGGGTGCCCGCTGGTTATGCTGTCAACACGAGTTGCCGGGCTCAGCGATATTCGCCAGCATATTGTTCCACCAACTCAAGGGCATCCTTGGTGACAAAGCCAGGACCTGAGTTGATGTTGTTGCCCGGCAGGACCCCATAGCGGTGATAGTTGGCCAACACGACCACAGGCAGATAGGCCTGCAGGAAGGGTTGCTGGTCAATCCCCCAGTTGATCACGTCGCCCTTGATTCCCTTGACGATCTCAGTGCCAAGGTCAAATGTCCCGAAGTAGATATCGCCCGCCATGCCGTTTTCCTCAAGTGCGAGGATGGTGGGATCGGCCGAGGTCGGGCCGAGAGTCAGGACCGCATCGGTATCGGGGTTGGCATTCAGATAGGCCAGTACCCGATTCTTGATTTCCGCTGGATCCTGTCCGCTGTCGATCATCTGGGCGCCCAGATCGACGCCGAGGGCATCAGCAAATCCCTGGCAGCGCTCCACCGAGGATGGTGATGAGATGTAATGGTTTACACACAGGAACGATCCGACGCCGTCTGCCTTGGCCCGTTGACCGGCGGCGAATCCGGCATCATATTCCGGCTGCCCGACATACATGAGCGCACCCACTTCACGGGCCTGCTCGGGGGTCCCTGAGTTCATGATGATGACATCGATGCCCGAGGCAACTGCATTCTGAATGGGGCCCCGCAGGACGTCATAGTCGGACAGTGTGGTGATGATGCCATTCGGACCGGCGGCGGCGGCCTGCTCGATAATCCGGGCCATGTCGGCAAGATCACCTGTCGGTGGATTGCGGTATTCCACCTCCACTCCCATCTGCTCACCGGCCAGGGCAATGCCATTCTTGATGGTATTCCACCAGCTGTCGCTGTCCGGCGCATGGCTGACAAGGACATAGTTCAGTTGATCATGGCCGTCGGACACGGCTGCCATTGGTGAAGCCACGAGGGCTGCAGCGACGGCAAGGGATGATATCAGTGTTTTCATGGTTGCCTCCAAAAAAATAATATTGGACTGTATTCCTACGACAATCGCCAGACCTGCACAATATCATTTCGACAGGGTTGGGCCTTCCCGAACCTGACCCCTGAGATTGTGGGGGTCCCCAATATCAACGGGGCTTATTCGACCGCCTCCATTCGCGTAAGATTGCGCGGGTTGATTAAGGTGTATTATGTCATGCATCTCAGCCATTGCGGGGTGCTGCAGGACAATCCCGACACGGGCCTCCTGACCTGTCCGATCCCCAGTTTTCAGCGTTATATCACCACCCGGGGCGGCCTGGATCCGGACCAGCTGCCCGCACCCCCGCCCGCTTGACACACAATCGTGGGTTCCTGGCCCCGCCCTGCCTGTTGTCACAGTGGGCGGCGCCGGACACACGGGACGGTGGTGGGGTGCATTGGGTCCTGGCCGACCCGTCCCTTCTGTCGAAGAAGCCGGACAATGAGGCCATTGACAAAGACAAACGGTCCAACCCCCACCACCCACAGTTTCCACCCATGCCCTCCAAAACCACCAGGATCCCCATGGACACGATAGGGACATGCGAGATTCTGGGGAGATCCCAATGTCAGGACGTTAAGTCCCACAGGATGTGTGGGTTTGTTCAATCTGTGTTGGACGGATCGCGATTCTGGGTCTCCCGACAAGGGGGTATCGTAGAGTTTGTACGTTCAGCTCCGTTACGAATGTGAGTTCAAATCAGCCCGAGTCTCAATCAGAAGCGATGAGAGTCTCAATTCTCTGCATTTCAGTCGACTTAATGACTTTACCCGCGCCGCACCGTATCTTCCAACAATGCCCATGACGCACAAAGGGGTGACAAACGGCCAAGGATCAACTCCCAACACCCACCGACCGTGATGACGGCGTAACCAGCTCCGACATGCCTGAGTTTGAATTCGTATCTCAAAAGAGATACAATCAGAGTTTCGAATCAGGAGGACTGCCATGCCTGCCCAAACATCCATGCTTCATGTTCGTGTTGACGATCAGCTCAAGGCCCAAGCCTCGGAAGTGTTGGCTGGCGTTGGTCTGACACTCTCGGATGCGGTCCGCATCCTGTTGACCCGTGTCACGACAGAAGGCGGGCTGCCCGCCGGTCTGGCCTCCGACCCGGACGTCTACGATGCCTGGTTTCGGGCCAAGGTCCAGGAGGCCCTGGATGATCAACGCCCCGTCAGATCCCAGGCCAAGGCGATGCAGGAGGTTCAGGCGCGGATTGATGAGAGGCTCCGTGCCCGATCTTGAATGGAAAGCCACGGCCATCGCAGATCTGCTGACTAAGGCCCGTTGACAATTATCGTGCGGCCACCACGCCGGCCATCAGGTAAATCCCGGCTGCGAAGCTTGCGCGGGTCTTGTCGTATCGCGTGGCGAGCCCCCGGAACTCCTTGATTTTCGCAAAGAAATTCTCGATCCGGTGCCGTTCCTTGTAGGCGTCGCGGTCAAAGTCGCGTGGCGGACTTCGGTTCGACCGCGGCGGGATCACCGCCGTGGCTCCGCGTTCCGCCACTGTGTCCAGCACCCAATCCGCGTCAAAGGCCTTGTCGCCAATCAACATCTCACAGGTGAGATCGTCCAGGAGTTCAGGGACAGCCTTGAGATCGTGGGTCTGACCCGGCAGAACCACAAACCGGATCAGATGTCCGACAGCATCGGTGAGGGCCACGACCTTGCTCGTCAGACCGCCCTTCGAGCGGCCGATTCCTTCCGATTCTGATCCCCCTTTTTGGCCCCGGAGGCCTTCTGATGCGCTGGCATGATCGTGCCATCCACAGACACTATCGACAGATCCAGATCACCAGATAACTCATTGAAAATACGTTCAAAAAGATTCGCTTGGGTCCAACGCCGGAACCGCTTGAAGACGCTGTTCCACCGACCAAAATGCGGCGGGAGATCACGCTAGGGTGTGCCCGTGCGAAACCGCCAGAGAACCCCTTCCAGAAAAAGACGATTGTCCACCGCCGTGCACCCCGGGTCAGTCACCTTGCCCGGACACAGCGGTGCCACCCGCGCCCACATCTCATCCGTCAAAACTGTACGATCTGCATTCATCTTGTCACCCACCTCGTCTGCTCGTGCCGCCTTTTTCGGCGTGCAATGCCGGCATAAATACACGATAAGTGCTCAAGACGCAAGGCAATTGTCAACGGGCCTTATTGTCGATTACATTTCCGACGAGAATCCGGCCGCCGCCCAGGCGCTCAAGGATGAGATTGAGGACAAGACGTCAAGGCTGGCGGAGCATCCCAGATGTCCCACGTGGGCAGGATCGAAGGGACCCGCGAACTGGTCGTGCGCCGAAACTACGTCGTCGTCTATGCCGAAGACCCCGGCGCCGTGACAATTTTGCGCGTTTTGCACGCTGCACAGCAATGGCCAGATCATGGAAGCGAAGATCAGCGACGGAACCATTGATGACGACAGGCCGCCTCAGCATCAATTCCTACGGGCGCTTCGAACTGGATCTCAACGCCCGGATTGACTTCGCCCGGCGGCCTGACCGTTATTTGGTATGGCGCGTCGATTAACCTGAGAATTTGCAACAAACAGGATCGGAGTGTCTGCTAGAGATCCAGAGCTTGAGTGATGCCGGTCTGTGAATCGACAAGACAGAATCCACGGCGAAATCTCGTGGCGCTGGACCGGAAGGTCAGGACATGTTCACGACGGATGATCTGCGCCTGGCTTTTGATCCGGGTTTCAGGCGGTGGTTCAGCACCACGACCAACCGATGGCTGGAGGATAGTCTCCTGGAACGCGCTCGGCGTGGTATCTATGTGAATTGGACGTCACAATACATCAATCTGTGGGGCCTGAAGGAGAACATCGCTAAAGTGGGTCGACGCGGACATGCCTACTCTCTCAGTCTCAAATCGTTGCTGTGCGAATATCGTGCGATCTTCCAGATCATGCTTTCGATGACGCGAAGCTTGCAGAGTCCACCATACCAGAGCTACACCCATGTGACAGATTGCTGGAGAATGGATCATTGAAGCGCAAGCTGGTGCGCAGTTTCCATTGTCAAAAGCCGTAGACAAGGCTGACCTCGACAAACTTGTCATCGCGCAACGGATAAAGAGCGTTGTCCTGGTCATTCGGGGAACGCAGAAACCAAAAGGACTCAATATCAATCGATACAGAATCCGAAAGGCGGCGTTCAAACAACAAGCTCAGACTGCGGGTCGGGTAATCAAGATCATCAATCACTGCGGCGGTGAAACTGGTCTCTTCGGCATCGTTCCAATTGTAGCGGGCCGCCAGAAACAGGTCATTCTGAAAGGCAGTGGTCGCGGATTCCCGTCGCTGGTCCTGGCTCCATTCGCCAAACAATGTCAGATCCGCGTCTGATTCGAAAATCCCGTAAAAACTGTATTCACCGCCAATCACGAAGGCCTTGTAAGCACTCGTGTCGGATTTGTGATCAAACTCCATATTTTCGGGATTAATGGTAGATGTGATCGTTTCAAAACCGCTGCGTGTGATGGCTTCCGCTTTACCAAGAAAATCACCAAGCGTCAGTTGCAGATCCAGCCCGACCTGCTCGATTTGTCTATAACACTGCAGAAGACGATCGGGCGGGTCGGGCGCTAATGACTGCGCCAAGTCCGATTTTTCATCATAACATTGCACACGGGGATTGGTTGCGTTCTGCGGTTTCTCTCTATCGTAGGCAGTGGGGTTTTTGAGTGCGAGAGTCGGTTCGCGGGCGGTGCCTTTGAAGGCTGAGACCCCGACATCCAGCGATCCAATGGTGGTGCCATAACGTGCGGCAAAATCAATATGGTTGTCGCCATCCTCATGTGTATAACGAATATCTGATGAACGGTCAGAAACCCACTGCTGCGGCCGCAATCGGCCTTTGCGGCCGGGAAAGGTCCTGGGTCTGTGATAGGGGAGGACCAGAAGATTCAGGATGCCAAAGTCCCCGGCAATGGTGCCATGGATCATCGGCTGTCCCAAACGCGAGTCGCCGGATCGGTCAGCGGCAAAGTCTGTCTGGTTGACGATATTGACGAGATTGTTGGATTCGGCAGTTCCCCAGAAAACCTGATCAATTCCGAGACGCAGTTCCCATTCGAAAGCCTCGGTATTGCCATAGGTCAGGAAATAAGCCTCTCGGATATCGAGCCCGGCTGCATTTGTCCCACTTTCCCCGGCACGGATATGCGGTCGGAAAGTGAAACTCTGGCCGTCCAGATTCTCAAGATACAAAGTGGGCTCAAATGCGAGACTGGCATGATGACGGGATTGCTGCGGATCAAGAGGTGAGTCGAAAAACAACCGGGTTGTGGTGTTCACTGTACCCCAGGTCTCTGCTTCCCAATCTCCCGATTCTTCGGCCCCGGTGGCCATGGCAGTGATTGCGAGACTGACAGCCCCGAAAAATCCCGGCAATTTTGCAAACAGCGACGCACCGACCAGGGAACCGTCGGAGTCGGGTTCACGTAAGCTGGCAATCACCTGGTCTGATATCGAAATCGTCGTCGCTCCAATTATGCTCCCTACGAGTGTGCGCGATGCGGTCGACCATCTGCTGTCCGGACGCCCACCAATATCTGCCCATAGACGGCTGCAAGCTATAGTAGGTCAGGATTCCATATATCTATGACTTCGGACGTGGTGTTCCACCTTTTCTTCGCAGCGAGCTTGATGTTGTGCCAAACGGCCTTCCGGGAAAGACCGATTCTTTTCCCAGTGTAACTTTTCAGCCAACCGGTGCATGTCAATTGACCCGAGAACCTATTGCGCAGTCATCCATATCGAAACCTCTCAACTTCAGCTGCTGATATGCCCACAGGAGCAAATTCATGACACGAGCTTCGACTCCTTGTTTTCAGGGCACCATATCAATTGACTGTATGAAGATTGTCCATCGATCGCAGTTCCTTTGGCAACCGAAAGGTCACATTCTCATTGACGACGTCAAGATTATCGATCTGCGTATCAAAATTCTGACCCAGATGTTCCACCAGGCCCTGAACCAGTCGCTCGGGGGCCGAAGCTCCGGCCGTGATCCCCACAGTGTGGACATCGTCAAACCAATCGAGCTGGACATCGTTTGCATCATTGATCAGATAGCTGGTGACACCCCGCGTTTCGCTGATCTCGCGCAATCGATTTGAATTTGAGCTGTTTTGTGCGCCGATCACGAGAACGAGATCACAAACACCGATCATCTGTTTGACTGCGTCCTGTCGATTCTGGGTCGCGTAACAGATGTCGCTCGCACTCGGCCCCTCGATGTCCGGAAATCTCTCCTTCAGGGCAGCAATGATTTCGGCGGTGTCGTCAACACTCAGTGTCGTCTGTGTGATGTAAGCGAGCTTGCTCTTGTCTGATGGCTGCAACTCGGCGACATCCTCGACCGTTGACACCAACAGAACCTTGCCTTCAACACGTCCCATTGTTCCTTCGATCTCGGGATGTCCTTCATGTCCGATCAGGACGATCTCAAATCCCCGATCCGTGTAGCGCTTGGCTTCGTTATGGACCTTGGTCACCAGTGGGCAGGTTGCGTCGAGGACATGCAAATCGCGTAGCTTGGCGTCATCTTCGACGCGCTGGGACACGCCATGCGCACTGAATATCGCGACGGCACCGACGGGAACCTCATCGACCTGTTCGACGAACACGGCACCTTTCTCCCGCAAGCTGTCAACGACATGTTTATTGTGAACAATCTCGTGTCGAACATAGACGGGAGTGCCGTAAAGCTGCAGTGCCTTCTCGACAATGTCGATAGCCCGTACAACACCAGCGCAGAAACCACGTGGCTGAGGAAGCACAATCCGCAAAGGCCGTTTGCCACTGTCGTTTCGCTTTTCAATGGAAATCGTTGTCATCCGTGCCCCGTTTCACGATCCTATACACTGTTATGCGATTGCAACCGACGGTGCCAGTGATTTCTTGTCTTGACATGAACCGGTCAGACATTCGCAGTTCCAATCAGGCGGCCAACGCTTCCGGCTTTTCTCGAATTGCATCTGCCGTCACGATCTGCAGCCGCGCACGCCGCCTTCGCTCGTAAAGTCCAAGAGCATGCAGCGGGAAATACTGGCGGTAAAGGACATAATCAAGGAGGGCTGTACGGAAGAAGACACCCGCCATATCCTGTTTGGGCCACCCTCCATCATCCTGCTGCATCTCTAACAGCCATTTGGCAGCACGAGAAATAGCAAACCAATCCGGATTTTTGGCTTCCAGCAACGCGATCAGAGCCCAGGACGTCTGTATGACCTGGCTTTCGTGATGCTCCACATATTTGCCACTGAGACAACCGCTGTGATGTTCGCCCCAGCCGCCGTCGTCCAGTTGATGCTCAAGAAGCCAGCGTGTGGCCAGACCCATGGCGGCATCATGTGTTTTTGTTCCGGCGGCCAGCAATCCGCGGATACCGAATAAAGTTCCGTAGATGTACTGAACGCCCCAGACGCCGCGCCATGATCCATCTGCTCCCTGGGTGCGGCGCAACCAATCACCGCCACGCATGATCGCAGTGTTGATGATCTCATTGTCGGCAATATCGGGGTAATTCGTGCGGCAGGCTGCCAGTGCAGCGAGGCAGGAAGCGGTGCATTCGACAAACGAATGTTCGGTCATCGATTCGCCAAACATTTCCGCCGGATTGAGCCATTCCAGACCAATTGCGGATCGCCGCGATTCATAACTGCCAAAACCGCCATCACGATTCTGGGATCGCAGCATGAAACCCGTGGCATTGCGTATCACTGTTTCGTCCAGCGATTGTCCGCACGCATCAATAAGTCCGCAAACGGCTTCTGCAGTGCAGTCGCTCACCGGCCAGCCATGCCAGCCACCGGCAAAACACCATCCGCCTTTCGGATCAGATCGGAAAGCCTCTTTAAATCCCGGAAAACTGCATCTGATCTGGTTGTCCAGCAGGAAACTTGCACCGCGATTTAATGACTCCCTGATCTCCATCGATTCGGGAAGAGTGGCGAGTGCCTGCAGGGCAAATCCTGTATCCCATGAGGCACTCCTGGCACCGGTCACGCGCACGCCATCGTCCTCATCTTCCCAGATCCACCCTTCCAATTTGTCCAATGCCTGCTGACAGTCAGTATCTTTCGGATCACGAAGCCACAGTGAGAGAATATTCAACAGACCACTGACTGGCGAAATACTGGTATGCGTGGTCGTCTGCACCTCCCAACGGATTCGTTGCAACATCTCATCGACACAACGCTGGCGCAGCTGACGACCGTGAAAGCGCTCAACGAGACGGGCGACACCAAAAGTACCCTTGAGCAAAATGCTGGGCTTGGCGAACAGATCGCCCAAACGCAGACGATTCCGGCTGGCGGCAAAATTGACCCTGTCAAAATCCTCGACATAGAGTTCGCTGCGCAACGCGGTGACCAGGGGATTGACCGGCACCTGGAATTTCTGTGCATAGATCACTGACATTGCCAGTGCGATCAGTCGGGTATGGCAGTACCATTTGGAAGGATGGAAAGGAAGTTGTCCTGGCAGCACCCAAAGCTCAGGGAGAATCGGGTTGATCCCCTCCCAGCGATAGAGATTAAGTACGGCGAGCCAGAATTTCCCCCAGCTGGGAATTCGCGTGACATCTTCGCTGCGGATAAATTCCCGTGCAGGCGAAACCAAAGGATCATCGTGTTCGACTCCCAGCGTTCTCGCCGCCACATAAACCAGTGACGTGACAAAGAGATGGGACTTTGAATGTTCATGCATGCCCCAGGTTCCATCGGCCAGACGGCTACGCTCAAAGCTGCGCAACAGGCGACGCCGACGGTCCGGTTCCATTGGGCGCCCGATAATCCAATGCAAGAGCGCATACTGGGCCGACAGCATGGGGCACCAGACCATCTCACCTTCCCATGCACCGTCCACTCCTTGCAGACTCAGGAGACGGGATGTCGCAGACTGCAGGGCAGAACGCGCATCGGGAGATTGCAGATCCATCCGCCTTGACCCTGAACCGATCCGTTGCGTCGTCGGTTCGGTCGTGACCGACGATAACGAGTAGAGAAAAGCACGCGACAGATGCTGATTCACTGCACTGCTGTCTTCCTCCCCTCGCCGCGTTTGCCTTCGCAGCTCTCTGACGCTGCGCGTGAACCACCAGAGACGTTCGGCCAATGCCGTGTAGACAGCGCGTACACGCGACGATTCCGTGCGGCGAAAGAGTATGGGAATTTCGCGCAGAAAGGCGCGGGTGATGGTCCCGGAGGTCGTCAGGAACAAGGTCGTGACAGAGCGGTCTTCGCATGCCAGGATGCGCATCGTCCGGTTGCGGTAAGACTCATTCGATCGCCAGCCACGGTAAATTGCGCTGCGCAAAGAAGCCGCTTCTGCGCGGTAATCAGCAAACACCTCGTAGAGTCCCATGGCCAGTAATTCAGGCATTCGAATGGCACGCAACCGATTGTTGGTGAAACCGTGGAAATCGTCTGTTTTCGCAAGCGCCTGGGCATCACCAAATCCAAGCGTCATCCCGACAGCTGTCAGTGGATGATAATGGCCGGCCGCATCGCCGATCAGCACTTTTCTGGAATTGCCATATGTGACGCGTGGCCTGAATTGGTTGACCGCGGCGTGAAAAGCTCCTGATTGCAATGCCTTGATGAAAGCATCACCGAGATCACCAGGCAGAAGTTTTGCACAGGACTCCGACAGGTAACCGATCCGATCATGTGGCACCCATTTCTCGAGTGGTATGTCAACGGAGACACGGATATCTCCATTATGCAGTGTGTAGATCAGGATTGGACCGGGTCCGCCCAGAACCACGTGCCCATAATTTTTGAAGGGGACCTTTGCACCGGACAGCGTGACTCCCAGCATTCGCGAACAGATCGTGGGATTCACGGGCAGGCCAAGTGATTTGCGCACCACGGATGTGCGTCCATCAGCCCCGACAACGCGTGAGACGCTGAGCGATTTTTCCACCCCTCCCTGCATGTAGGTCAGGCTTTTGCCATCAATGCCGGTGACTCGGGCACCGGCAATATAGTCAACCTTTTGGGAATCGTCAGCGGCTTCACGGAGCAGCGATACCAGAGTCGCATGATCGACAACCAATCCTTGTGAATCATCCGCATAAGGCAAGAGAATGGGTTCAGTTCCATCTTCGGGGAACACGGCAAATCCATCTCCGCGCGTACTGCCCGGAAGTGCGCTGACATCGAACCCGAGCTCACGAAGCGCCCGCACGGCGGGTGGATGCAACCACTCGCCAGCCAGACGGTCCATGGCTTTGGGATTCGCTTCGAGAAGAGCAACGCGTTTTCCCGTTTGGGCCAGGACGAGGGCACAGAGACTGCCAACCGGTCCCGCACCAACAATCGCCGTATGGTATGAACGAGTTGTCATGACTCAAAGACGGTCGGCTGTGCCCGCCGGCGATACTTGATTCGGACGGGGAGTGTTGGCCCGGTCACCCAACTCCCATAATTTGGCGATGGAAAGCTGGAGAGCGGCTCAAATTCAAAGCGGTCGAGCAGGATTGACCAGATCGCCTTGAGTTGCATGATGGCAAAATTCTTTCCCATACAGGCATGTTTCCCGCCGCCAAACCCGATCAGGGCATAGTGATGCTGGTCAAGTTCAGATTGGGGGCGCGCGAAACGGTTTGGATTGAACCGATTCGGCTCCGCAAAAATATGTGGAAGCCGGTGGGAGGCACCGGGTGCGACCATCGCAAGACTGCCCGTCGGAATCTCTTTTTCCTTGTATACGAGAGGTTCGAGGACCTTGCGGATCAAAATGATGAGAGGCGGATGCAGACGCTCACACTCGCGCACCACATTCTCCATGGCCGACTGTTGCTGTAAATTCTCAAATGACATTGTCCCGGACTCAACATAGACTGCACGCATTTCATCCCGGACCTGTTGCAGTGTCTCGGCTGATCTGAAAATTTCCAAGCCCATCCAGGTCGCAAGCACGGCGCTGGTATGCTGTCCGGCGAACAGCGATGTAATCAGCAGTCCGATCACTTCGTCATCGGGGACGCTGCGACCATCAGAGTATTGTGCTTCCATCAAAGTTTGCATGAAATCTTCTTCGTCACTGCCATTGCGGCGACGCGCAGCCATGATCTCAGAAAATATATTGCCGATTTGATTCCGCGCACGGTCACGACGACGATGTCCCGGTGTCGGAAGTTTGGGGAAGATGAATCCGATGGTGTTGATGCCATTTTGCAGCTCGTGATAAGCTTCAGCAAATCCGGTATCGACACGATCGCGGACTTCCTGACCAATGAGGCAGCGACTGGCAATCTTGACCGTGAGTTCGTTCATCTCATGCGGCAGGTCAAACTCACCTTCATGACCGAGCGAGTCTGCAAAAACACGGGATTCCTCGTACATGATCCTGGCAAATCTTTGCATAGCGCGTCGATTGAGGGCCGGATAAAGAAACTTCAACTGTTCGGCAAAGATTTGCGGTGTCGCATCGTAGGCAACGCCCCGCCCAAAAATGGGAACTGTGAATTGGTAACAGGCTTTGGCATTGAGTTCATCGTCGCTGGCGCGGAAGTAGAAGTCATGGGCCTCGAGCCCGGAAAACAGGACGAATTTCAGCGGGCCAACATTGAAGCGAAAAAGATCACCATGCTCCATTGCGCCATCAACGAGCATGGAAATCGGGTCACGCTGGAAGCGGCGCAGATGGCCAACAAGCGGCCAGCCACCATCAAGCCTGGGAATAGCCCCGTTGAGCCCGGTCGGTTGAGGTGCGTGCAGCTGTGCAGTGGAACCCGACATTAGAGGTCACTCTCCGAAGCCACTGGACAGGTTTCGAATTTCAATCTCATGTTCGGGCCTTTCCAATTGACATTCATCTCCACCCCACCGGGACACAAGGTCAGGTTTGACCGTGAATTTGCAATCGATCCCTTGGCCATCGCCACGCGTTTTCCTCCCGATCAAGATCAACCATGTGACCCTCTACAGTCACACATCATGCAAAGCCTGCGCGGTCAACTGTCAAACCAACTTTCTGCTGGTTGATAATAGGGCAATATAAGCACGATTTCCACCCAAGTTCAAACCGTCGATCGATTCTACATGAATTGTGTCTGTTTTTTCCAATCCCTTCTTCTGATCGTCCCTCTCCCGAAACATGACAACTGATCCACAACGACCGAAACCTCGCGGGTCTTCATGGGAGGGTCTGTTGTCACCAGAAGCGTGTGATTTGATGCAACGTCACCCAAAAAGCTTGTTGTGGTCAGTCGGTGAATGGGGATAGCTTGGCTCGTGTTCGATTTGAGTCATCGGAAAGGCAGATCTTGCAGGGAACAGTCCAACTCGAAGCAACCGATAATGTTGCCACGGCTCTGCGTTCGCTGAAGGCGGACGACAAAGATGTGGCAGAACAGATTCCGCGGGGTCACAAAATCGCGTTGAGTGACATTCGCAAAGGCGATGAGATCATCAAATATGGCCAACTGATCGGCTATGCGAGTCGGGATATCCAGCGCGGGCAGCATGTCCATGTCCACAATCTTGAATACCGCAACGTGCAGCGTGACTATGTCTTTGGCGGCGACGGGCCCGGTTCCACCGGTGGCGACTGTACCGATCAGTTCATGGGTTATGTCCGGGAGAACGGCACAGTCGGTGTGCGCAACACGATTGCGGTCCTGTCTTCGGTCAATTGTTCGGCCACCGCTGCTCGTCGCGTTGCCGGACATTTCGATGAGAGTCGACTGAGAGATTTCCCGAATATTGATGATGTGACTGCGTTTGTCCACGGTACGGGATGCGGGATGGCGGACAGTGGTGAAGGATTTGAATCTCTCCAGCGTGTGATGTGGGGCTATGCCCGCAACCCCAATATCGCCGCGGTGCTGATGATCGGATTGGGTTGTGAGATCAATCAGATCGACTGGCTGCTGGAAGCATACGGATTGCAAAGCGGCCCCTTATTTCAGATCCTCAATATTCAGGATCGATGCGGTCTGGCCCGAACAGTGACAGCCGGTATCGAGAAAGTTGAGGCCATGCTGCCCATCGTCAACAGGAATAGTCGCCAATCGTGTCCGGCATCAGAATTGAAGGTCGCGTTGCAATGTGGGGGTTCAGATGCCTGGTCGGGAATTACGGCGAATCCGGCATTGGGTCATGCCGTTGACAAACTGGTGGCAATCGGTGGGAGCGGTGTACTCGCGGAAACGCCGGAGATTTACGGTGCGGAGCATTTGCTGACGGCAAGGGCCACATCGCCGGAAATTGCCAGTCGCCTGATCGAGCGGATTGATTGGTGGCATGACTATACGGCAAGAAACGGAGCGAGTTTGAATAATAATCCGTCGCCCGGCAACAAGGCTGGTGGATTGTCAACCATACTCGAGAAATCTCTGGGCGCCGTATCCAAGGGTGGGAAGACACCTCTTCGTGGTGTCTATCGCTACGCCGAACACGTCACCGCGCGTGGATTCACCTTTATGGATTCCCCGGGATATGATCCCGCCTCTGTGACCGGTCAAATTGCCGGTGGATGTAATCTGGTGGCGTTCACAACCGGACGTGGATCGGCTTTTGGTTCCAAACCGTCGCCCTGTATCAAGATTGCTTCCAATCCCGAGATGTACAGGCGGATGGAGGATGACATGGATATCAATGCCGGGAAGATCCTTGAAGGGGAGTCAACGATCGAAGAGGTTGGACAGGAGATTTATCAATTGTTGCTGGATGTGGCATCAGGCAAACCCAGCAAGTCGGAACTTCAAGGTCTCGGAGAGTTTGAATTTGTCCCCTGGCAGATCGGCGCGGTGGTCTAGCCGTCGTTGCTGACTCAACATTCCGGCCAGGTCGACGATACAGGTGCCAATTCGCTGCAAAGCGGGGATCGCTTCAGATGACCGGGTCAACTGGGTTTCAGGCGTGTTGAGCGATCACTGGCCTCTGAATGGGTGTCCGTTCCGGGACATCACATAACGCGCGGATGCCGTGTTTCGTAGTGATCGGACCTGATCATTCGACACGAGCCATTGTGATGAAACCCGTGGGGTCATTGCCATGGCAGATGACGGATCGATTGTGGCTTTGACTCATCGCGTATGTCGGTGTTGACCGGCACTGGCGGCGATTGACCGACAATACAGGAAGTTGCCGGGGCATCTTATCTGTTGGCACTGCCCCGTGGGTCGCCGTATAGCAATTACGGATTTCGGAGGTCAGATTGGCAAGTCAGGGAATGATTAAACGACGATTCGGCAGACGGGGGCCACTGGTGTCTGTTCTGCGCATTGAAGGGATCATCCAGCCCGGGGCTCGACCGCGTCAGGGTGTGATTAACGATGCAGGGCTTGCCAGACTGGTGGAGCGCGCCTTTGAACGCGGACGACCGAAAGCGGTGGCACTTGCCGTCAATTGTCCGGGTGGCTCTCCCGTGCAGGCATCCCTGATCGGGGCCAGAATCAGGCGCGCTGCGGATAAGGCCGAGATACCCGTCTACGCTTTCGTTGAAGACCTCGCCGCATCGGGTGGGTACTGGATTGTGGCTGCTGCAGACAAGATCTATGCCGATGCCAGTTCCATTATCGGGTCAATCGGGGTGATTTCCGGCTCTTTCGGATTCCATGAGTTGCTCAGGAAAACGGGGATTGAACGGCGACTCTACACGGCGGGGACGGAAAAGAGTTTGCTGGACCCTTTTCTGCCACAAAAGCCTGAGGATATTGAACGCATCCGTGACCTGCAGAAACAGATTCACGATGAATTCATTGCCCATGTGAAGACATGTCGGGGCGCTCATCTCAGTGATGAGGATGTGTTTACCGGGCGTTTCTGGCTTGGCGAACGTGCCGTGGAACTCGGCCTCATTGACGAAATCGGGCATCTGACGCCGGTCATGACCGAGATGTTTGGTGAGAAGATCAGATTTCGCCAGTACGGGCTCAGGAATCGGTTGCTCGGCAGTCTGGGAATCAGGCTTGCCGAAGACGTGCTGACAGTGGTCGAGGAACGAATCATGCGGGCCGGATTTGGACGCTGATATGAGCCATGATCGTGTGGTCGAGATTCGAGCGGCAGTTTTGAGACATGCATGAGGGGGCACTTGTAACAGGTGGCTCCAGGCGGCTTGGTAAAGCCATCGCAATCGCATTGGCACGGCGCGGTCTCAATATCGTCATTCAATATTGTCATGCCCAAGACGATGCGAAACAGACAGTTGCTGAACTGCGCACTTATGGTGTCCGGGCCGATGCGCTGCGGGCGGATTTTTCGCGTGAAGGAGAGGTCGAATCGCTCATCGCGGCCGCCAGTGAATTGCTCGGCAGTTCGCTGAATCTGTTGGTCAATAACGCCGCGGTTTTTTCACGCGATCACATCATGGATGCACGGCGCAGCGGATGGGATTCCCACATCGAAACGAATCTGCGTGCACCATTTGTGTTGACCCAAAAGTTCGCGCAGCAGGCCCCTCCTGCGTCAACATCCGGTGACGAGCTGAAAACGCATTCCAGTATCATCAACATTGTGGACCAACGAGTCGTCCGTCCGACTTCAGAATTTGCCACTTACACAATTTCCAAAATGGGTCTGTGGGCCCTGACCCAGATGGCGGCCGTTGCCCTGGCACCGGATATCCGTGTCAATGCCATTGGACCGGGTCCCGTGCTGGTCGCAGCGGAACAGTCGGAGGAACATTTCGCCTGGCAACGTGCATCAAACCCTTTGCGACGCGGTGCCGATGTTGAAGAGGTGGTTGCAGCCATGACAATGTTTCTCGACAGCCCTTCGGTGACCGGGCAACTGATTTGCATAGAAGGCGGCCGAAATCTCAACTGGCAATCTGCCGCGCGACAGCACGGAGCGCCTTGACAACCAGTCGGAAACACAGGTGAATTTGATCATGACTTCCCGAGAACATGAGGCGCGACAGACGTGATCGGGTTGCGTTGACGAGAATCAGAATCGATTCTCCATTCAGATGCCGGCGGAGAATCATCCGAATGCGCGTGTCAGTTCGCTGAAACCCACAAAATACGTGTGCATTGCGGGGTATTTCACAAAGTTTTCCACCGGTTTGACACATGATGACCGGAAGAGAATCCGTCCCATGAGTTCACACAAGCCAACATTTGAAACACACAATATAACATGAAATATCAAAAGTTTAGAATTGCAATACGAAGCGGAGACAGTTTGGTGAGCATTTGACCAGGGGTCATGGACCGGAGGTGATTGTGACAAATCAGAAAAAATCCACAAGGTTATCCACAGGCTGCCAACAGCTTTGCCGCACCCGATTGTCTGTGGCACTATATCAGTCGTGGGAATCCGGCACATGAGGAATAAACTTCGGAAATCATGACAGAAACTGAGGCCAATTCAGAACCGGTTGAACGGCCAGCCGGGATCGAGGTGATCCGAAAATATCTTGCTGCACTGGATGATCGGCCGGGCGTTTACCGTATGCTGAACGATCAAGGTGAGGTTCTGTATGTCGGCAAGGCACGCAGCCTGCGCAAGAGGGTCCGGAATTACGCCAGTTCGACGGGGCATAGCCGCCGCATTGAACTTGTCATCGAGCAAACAGCCTCAATGATGTTCCTGACGACAGAAACCGAAACTGAAGCCTTGTTGCTCGAACAGAATCTGATCAAGCAGCTGAAGCCACGATACAATGTGCTCTTGCGTGACGATAAGAGTTTCCCGGGTATTATGCTCACGACGGCGCACAAATTTCCCCAGATCAGAAAACATCGCGGTCGGCGCAGTGAAAAGGGCAGCTATTTTGGCCCATTCGCATCACCGTCTTCGGTGAACCGGACGCTGAAACAATTGCAGCGGGTCTTCTTACTGCGCAGCTGTTCCGACTCGGTCCTCGATAGTCGCTCGCGTCCGTGCCTGTTGCACCAGATCCAACGTTGCAGTGCACCATGTGTCGGTTTGATCACGGAAAATGCGTATGCAGATCTGGTGCAGGATGCGGAGCGATTTCTCAGCGGAAAATCGAGCCGGATCCAGGGGGAACTTGCGACACACATGAAAGCGGCATCGGAAAGACTCGAATTTGAACGCGCCGCGTCCCTGCGCGATCGTATCAAGGCCCTAACACAGATCCAGTCAGCACAGAATGTCAATCCACGGACCGTGGATGAAGCCGATGTGGTGGCGGTGCACTTTGAGGGGGGCAAATCATGTGTTCAGGTTTTCTTTATTCGGGCCCATCAGAATTGGGGCAACCACGCTTATTTCCCACGAACCGGTTCATGGGCCGACGAGACAGAAATTCTTGAAGCTTTCCTGGCGCAATTCTATAGCAACAAACAACCGCCGCGGCAGGTCATTCTCTCGCATCACCTGGCATCCGCTGAGACAGTCGGAGATCTTTTGTCGAAGCATCGGGGTGGTCGCGTCAAACTCGCGGTGCCGGTCCGCGGTGAAAAGGCAGCGCTGGTTGCCGGCGCATTGCGCAACGCGAGAGATGCACTTGCGATGAAACTTGCCGAATCACAGACACAGGTCCGGCTGCTGCAAGGTCTCGGAGAATTCCTGCAACTGGAGGCACCGCCGCGGCGGGTCGAGGTGTATGACAATTCGCATGTGCAGGGTGCGCATCAGATCGGTGCCATGATCGTTTCTGGCCCGGAGGGATTTCAGAAATCTGGTTACCGGAAGTTTACAATTCGTAACCACACGGGCAAAGCGGGTGATGATTACGCGATGATGCGCGAGGTTTTGGGACGGCGATTCAATCGGCTCATGGAGGCGGACCCGGATCGTCGTGGGGGTGAATGGCCTGATCTGGTGCTGATTGACGGGGGTGCCGGCCATGTCTCTGCGGCTTGTGAAGCCCTGGCGGCAACCGGCGCACACGATATCCCACTCGCCGGAGTGGCCAAGGGAAGGCAACGAAATGCCGGATTGGAAGAATTTCATTTACCGGGTGGGCGCGTTGCCGCCTTGCGACAGGACAGTCCCATCCTGTATTTTGTCCAACGCATTCGCGATGAAGCCCATCGTTTCGCGATCGGAGCCCATCGCGCCCGACGTACCAAGAGCATGGTCGCTTCACCGCTCGCGGAGATACCCGGCGTGGGTCCCCGCCGCAAAGCGGCGCTGATGACCCATTTCGGCTCAGCGAAAGCGGTCGCTCGAGCCGGATTGGATGACCTTAAATCCGTCAATGGAATATCTGACGCGCTGGCTGAAACCATCTATCGTCATTTCCAACCCGCCGATCATGGATAGTCGTGTGGTTCTCGTGGCCATGAAAAACGCTGATTTGCATATATTGATGGACATTATTCGTGTGGGAGAGATACAAGGATTTCCACCATGCGCGTGCGTGGGATCATGTTGTGTCAGTGATGGCCGGGCAAGAAAATGCTGTTTGTATGACCAGATTTAATCTTCCAACCTGGTTGACAATTTCCCGTTTCGGTGCAGCATTGCTGATCCCGGTCGCATATCTGGTCTTCGATCGTCCTCTTGCAGATTTTGTCGCCCTTGCCATTTTTGCCATCGGCGCCGTGACCGACTTTGTCGATGGTGAATTGGCACGCAGAATGAGGCTTGAGTCCCGTCTCGGTGCGGCACTGGATCCGGTGGCGGACAAGGCCATGGTGATCGTTGCCCTCGCTGTTCTGCTGGCCTATGCTGATGCCCGCGCTGCATTATTGCTTCCGGTGGCAGTCATTCTCGTTCGCGAACTGATGGTCTCGGGAATGCGCGAATATCTGGGGATGACAACCCCGACAGTTCTGCGGGTGACGTGGACGGCCAAGATCAAGACCGCCTGTCAGATGACGGCCATTATCCTGCTCTTTTTGAGTGCATCTGCCGGTTTAACGGGTCACATTGCGGGTCTCATGGGAGTCGCTGCCCTTTGGCTTGCTGCTGGACTGACCGTCATTTCAGGCCTGGATTACCTGCGAAAAGCGCTCCATGCGATCGAAAACGATGCGCATTAAGGGGTGGCCCGGTCTGGAAAATGTCGATGTGATCACGCTCTGCCATGATGACCAGCAACCAGATTGACATCGTGTATTTTGCATGGGTCCGCGAACGGATCGGGCATCCCCGTGAGCGTATTTCGTCTCGTGCCACGACCGTCATGGAACTGATCGATGAGTTACGCCTGATGGGCCCGGAATACGAAGCGGCATTTGCCGATATTGCAGCGTTGCGGGTTGCCGTCGATCAGCAACTGGTGACTTTTGATGCACATGTTGGCGAAGCCAGTGAAGTGGCGTTCTTTCCGCCAATGACCGGTGGCTAGAATGGGTGTCAGGATCCAATCTGAACCCTTTGATTCAGGACGGGAACTCAGCCGTTTCACAACGCAGACAGGCAATGTCGGTGCGGTTGTCACCTTTACCGGAATTGTACGCTCTGATGGTGACAATCCCGTGACAAAATTGATGATTGAACATTATCCTGGCATGGCAGAACGCGCCGTTGCCCTGATGGTCGATGCGGCACGCGAACGTTGGCCAGTGACCGATTGCCTTGTGATCCACCGTTTTGGCGAACTGCATATTGGCGAGGAGATCATGATGGTCGCTGTCAGTTCGGCGCATCGGGCGGACTCATTCGAGGCGGCACAGTTCCTGATGGATTACCTGAAGAGCCGTGCGCCCTTCTGGAAGAAAGAGTTCCGCGCGGGGACGGCGACCTGGGTTGACGGCAAGTTGGAAGACGAGAACGCATTTCGGCATTGGGATTCTGAACTTTAGGGAACATTGATGGACAATCGCGTCACTTGCCGAAGTGCCGTTTCGCGTCGATTTTCCCAGCCATTTGAACGTCTCTAATGTATGGACAGATCCAATGTCTGTACAAACGTGCCAGCACACGGTGACAGGTGGAGTCCGTGTTTTTCAGCAACCTCTCATTCCGTGATCGCGGGCAACTATCGACTGTCTTCTGTCGCAACATCTTCTGCAAGCGGATCATCAAATCTGGATCCGATACCTTTGGCTGTTTTGACATGCGGTGCAATGAGCGGTTCCCGTGAAGTCGACTCTGACTCCGGCCTGTTCAGCCGGTTCCTGCTCATTTGTCGTCGTCGCAACCACAACCAACAGGCGGTCCAACCCAGCACAAACATCACGAACGCACTGCACGAAAACAGCAAGGCGAGGGTTAAACGATCCATTTTCAATGACTCTCTGTCGTCATCACAGTCACAATTCGTACCCGAATGTATCATCGCGAAGGCGAAACTCAATGCGCCGGTTTGCCTCTCGCCCTTCCTCGGTATTATTGTCGGCAATGGGCTGGGATTCACCGTAGCCAGCAGCTGTCATATTGCTGCGTTCACGCCCGGCTTCCAGTGCGAAAAGTACGGCGCGCGCGCGCAATTCGCTGAGTTCCTGGTTCATTTCGGCCCGCCCCTGGCTGTCGGTGTGGCCAGCGACTTCAATGGGTAAATGCACACAATCGTCAACAAGGTTCGATAATTCATCGATTGTCACCCACGCATCGGCCGTAAGCTGCGCTGAACCCGGGGAGAATTTTATCGGTGATTTTGCTTGAACATCATTGAATAAAGTGACGCAACGAACTGGCGTCATTTGTGGCGGTGGTGCATTGATCCTGGCATCATAATCGATCCTCAGGTCCAGCATATGCGGGTCAAAATGGTCCAGCAGGAACGCCAAGACCTGCTCTTCACCCTTGGGTGTGTCAGTGATACCGTCAATGACGATCCTGTCTTCGCTCATGGTCAGGGTGCCGGCATAGAGAAGATTCAGGGCTTCACCGGCGGCAATAATGGATTCGCCATCCGGATCGTCCTGGTCACGGTAAACGATTGAGTTGTCTTCGATGACAGCTGAATCAAAAATCAACGATGAATACAGAATCGCGGCCTTGCGCTCAGTTTCACTGGGAAATCCACCGTCGAATTCAATATTGCCATTCGCGCCCTTGACAATCCTGACTGTTGACGCCTGAAAGTCGGTGTGCAGAGGTGGTGACAGTCTTACAATCCTGTATCCTGACGGGATGTCCGCGATATTTGCCGCCCGGAGTCTGTCATCGGTCTCTTGATTGAGAGGCATGAGGCGAATTTCCCGTCCACTCACCAGAATCTCAACAGAATCAGACGATGTTACCGCGTTGACCGCGTTGATGATCGCCATGCGCCAATTCTCGTCGGGCGCACCCGCAGCCAGTTGGCATGTTCCGGTGACAATGCGTTCTGCTTGTGACAATGCTGCGATAATCTGTTCACGATCGGCCTGGGTCTCCATGATACAGTCCAGAATTCGTGATGAAGATGGATTGATCTGGGCATTGAATGTGAAAGGCGGGCTGTCGAGATCGGGCACCACGTTCAACTGGTAGGCGAGTTCAGACCCATCTGCTCGTATCCGGTCCAGTTTCGCAATGACCTCAGTCTCGCTGACTTCTGAGGTGACGACAGCGGTCATTTTCACATCGTCGCCGCGCATTTCAATGCGGATGATTTCCGGTATGGCGAGGGCTTCAATGATGAAGTTAAGTTCGCTTTTCCAGTGTTTGCGACTGTTTCCCGGGAGGGTCTGCAAAGTGATATCTGTCACTCTCTCGCCCCACTTTTCATAGGATGCACTGATCAGTTCCCGGCGTGAATCTTCACCGATGATGGCACCGAAAATCTCGATTGAATCACCTGATTTCTGCAAGTTTAATATTTGATCAAGGCCATCCGGCAAGGCGGCGACGTTGGTCTTGTCATGCACGTTGCTTTGACCAAAAAGAGCGCGCAAGCCGCCGAGCGCTGCATCCCTGACATCGGCGCTTGGCGCGATTCCGGCAATTTCGACAATCAATCCGTCAGTCCGGGCACTGGCCCAACTATACCCGCCATCCTCAAGTATTGCGGTCGCGGATTCGTGGTGCGTATTCTCAACCAGTTGGACGCCGAACCAGCCGAGGAATGCCGCGAGCAGGGACGCAACGAGAAACGCAACTGGAGGGAAAAAGACAGCAAACATGAAACTCTACGAGAATAGAATAAAGGCGGGATTAATTCACGATATTACGCGACCAGAGCGGCCACCGCAAAGAAAACTACAGGTAAAATCCCGGCATCGCGATTGGCACGAAACAACATCAGACAATTGTCTGGATTGCTGATATCGAGCTTGACAAGTTGCCAGGTGAGATGGATTCCGAAGACGATCGCACCGCCCAGGGCAATCAACACGACTTTCAGATCGGTATGGGGAATGAGTGCGATGGTGATGGCCATGACCATCAGCAGGACAGCGGCAACAGCAAAACCCGCAAGCCAGAATTTTGTGTGTGCACCCAGAAGTCGGGCGGTTGACCGAATACCAATCAATCCGTCATCCTCCCGATCCTGATGCGCATAGATGGTATCGTAGAATAGCGTCCAGAAGATGCCCGCTGCATAGAGCAGCAAAGCACCAGGTGAAATCTTGCCCGCGATCGCTGCCCATGCGAGCAGGGCGCCCCAGTTAAATGCAATTCCCAGGAAAATCTGTGGCCACCAGGAGACCCGCTTGGCAAAGGGGTAGAAGGCTACAGGTATGAGTGCGGCGATTCCGAGCACGATCGTGAAGGGGTTGAAGGTCAGCAGGAGTGCGAATGCCAGCAGTGCCTGGATGACCATCCAGATGAGCGCGTGGATCGGCGTGACCTGGCCGGAGGGTAAAGGCCGGGAACGTGTACGACGGACTTCGGCATCCAGTTTTCGGTCGGCAAAGTCATTCCAACTACAGCCGGCACCACGCATGAGAATTGCGCCGATGGCACAGGCCAGGGCAATCCATATCGTACCGAGAATGGATGCCGTTGATGTGGTCATTATGGCGAGTGGGAGCGACCACCAGCAGGGCAGCAAGAGCAACCAGCTCCCAATAGGCCGGTCTGCTCTCGAGAGGCGCAGATAAGGGCGCGACCAGGGGGGCGCATGCCTGTCCACCCAGTTGCCGTCAACCGAGTCAGCAACGCGGCCGGTGGTGTTTTCTGATTCGGGGCTGGGTGAAGATTCGTGCATACAGACAGAGCGGGATCAATAATGTTGACGGAAAGTCAGCGCATTCCGAACTGTTGGCTCATTTCGCTGGTCCGAGAAGCGCGTGCAGTTGCAAAAGCCTGCAAGCGTGGAGAAGGTCCAATCCGGAAAGCCTTGCAGCCATGCTGAGGAGTCGCGGGAAACGTACCGTTCCAATAGGCATCTGACCGTTACAATGTCTCTTCTTTTCGTTCAACTGTGCAATTTGTAAGAGTGAAGTTCAGGATGGTGGATCAAGCGGCTGAGCGAACCTCCATTGTTTGTCAAATCCACATGAGAGCGACGGCCACTGAGTAATAAAGACATGATTCAAACCCATCGCATTGGCCGATACCCGCCCCCCGAAGGACATATGCCCCACAAACCTGTGAAATCGAGACTCTTTGTGGAACAACCGCTTGCTGAGGCGCAACGGCTCGCTTTGACCAGCGGTCAATCACACTATCTTTGCCGATCACTCCGCTTGGGAGTTGGTGGACGGGTGAACGTATTTAACGGCCATGACGGTGAGTGGCTGGCAGAACTCGTTGAGACCGGGCGCGCGGCGAAAGTCGATTGCATCAGGCAAATTCGCTCTCAGTTCAAACCCTCCAACATTCGATTGTTGATGTCACCCTTGCGGCCGGCGAGAACGGAGTTCGCTGTGGAAAAAGCGACTGAACTCGGGGTTTCCCGCATCACATTTGTCTCGACTGATCATGCGGTCAAGCGCGCAGTCAATTTTCGGCGTCTCCGGGCGATAGCGGTTGAAGCTGCAGAGCAATGCGGAGGTCTGAGTTTGCCGAAAATCGATGGTGTGATTTCGCTCGACGACGAGCTGGTCAACTGGCCCACAGGTTGTCCACTCCTCTTTTGCGATGAATTGGCGACGAGCGACTGCGGTTTTCCGACACTGGTGGCAGGCCAGGCGATGACTGTTCTCGTGGGTCCGGAAGGCGGGTTTTCTGTCAGAGAAAGGGCACGAATAGATGGGCTGCGATCCTCAGTCAGGATCAGTTTGGGTCGCCGGGTTCTGCGCGCAGAAACCGCGGTAACGGCGGCACTTGCGTTGATCAACACCTTTTCCCTGACGGGCTCCGGGGCTTGCCGCACCTGGCAGGGCAAGGATATAGGCGCATAAAAGCGCAACATTCGAGTTCTGTTTGATGTCGATTCCACAATCCGGCGGCGAACCCGTCGAGAGTTTTTCGCAACTCGTGACTTACTTCGAATCGGGGTGCAAACCGCGATCACAATGGCGCATTGGCACAGAGCACGAAAAGTTCGGGTTTAATACGCAGACTCTGGCACCACTGGCCTATGATGGCGATTGCTCGATCACAACGCTGTTGGAGGGCCTTCGCGACCGGTTTGGTTGGGACGCTGTGACCGAGGCCGGCGCTTTGATTGGACTCAGGAAGGACGGTGCGAATGTATCGCTCGAACCCGGGGGACAGGTTGAACTCTCCGGAGCACCCCTGGTTTCGTTGCATGAGACTTGTGACGAGGTCAATGAGCATTTGAGCCAGGTACGTGATGTTGCGAGTGACATGGGGGCAGCATTTATTGGGCTTGGTGCGGCACCATTCTGGTATCATCACGACATGCCGATGATGCCAAAAGGGCGTTATCGGCTCATGACGGACTATATGCGCAAGACCGGACTCTTTGGTCTGAACATGATGTATCGGACTTGTACGGTCCAAGTGAATCTCGACTATTCCGATGAAATGGACATGGTGAAGAAACTCCGTGTCGCTCTGGCACTCCAACCGATTGCGACCGCATTATTTGCGAATTCACCTTTTTTTGAAGGCCGTGATACCGGAATTTTGAGTGTACGCAGTCGTTTCTGGCGTGACCTCGATCCGGATCGAACAGGAATGTTGCCGTTTGTCTTTGATGAAGGTTTTAGTTTTGAGGCCTGGGCTGACTACGCTCTGGATGTCCCGATGTATTTTGTTTGTCGCCATGGACGATATATTGATGCTCTCGGCCAGTCGTTTCGTGATTTCTTGAAAGGAAAGCTCCCGGCTTTACCCGGGGAAAAGCCGTTAATCTCCGATTGGGCTGATCACCTGACAACAATCTTTCCCGAAGCCCGCGCCAAACAATTTATCGAAATGCGTGGAGTCGATGCAGGTCCATGGCGCAACCTCTGTGCCTTGCCGGCGTTTTGGACAGGAATCCTTTATTCACAAACTGTCTTGGACGAAGCCTGGGACCTGGTGCGCAACTGGGATTGGGAGACACGTGAGGGGTTGCGCATAGCGGCCAGCCAGACTGCGCTTGAAGGCCAAGTGAGAGATGTGAAGATCGGCGAATGTGCAAAGCTTGCACTGGATCTGGCAGAAGCGGGTCTGCGGGAAAGGGCAATCCCGTCAGCGGCAGGTATGATTCAGGACGAGGTGCATTTTCTCGACTCACTTCGCGATATCGTTGATTCGGGGCATACGCTGGCTGATGATCTGTTGCATCGCGTGCGTGATGATTGGGAGGGGGACTTGCGGCAGATTTTTGTCAATTGTCGCTACTAGGAGACTGTCGGAGACAGTTTCAACGAGTTTGTATCAGCCAATGAAAAAGGCGGAACTCAACCGGTGAGTCAGGTGTGGCATTGTCTGAGATTCAGCGGCATGTTTCGTGAGATTCAGCATGAAGGTCAGTACGGCTTATTGGAAGTCGCCTGATCTGGCCATCACCCGGTTTTGGACATAACTCTGTCATTTCGGGTCGGAGGACTGACGCGATAAAACTGACCTGGGTTCAGTTCCGGCAAGCAGACGGCGGATATTCTGGTGATGACGGATCAGAATCCAGAGGGACAGAACGGCCATGACGAGAGCCGGTTGGGTGCCGACGAACAAGGCAGTTGCTATGGGTGCGACCAAAGCCGCAGTCATGGAGCTGACCGAGGAAATGTGCAGAATTGCAAAAGCAACCGCCCAGAACAGGCCAGCCGATAATCCAACCAGCGGATCCAGCGCGATCAGGATTCCCAGATAGGTTGCCACGCCTTTGCCACCACGAAATCGAAGCCATACGGGATGGACATGTCCAATGAATGCGGCAAATGCAGCCATCAATGCACTCGGCATGTCGAGTGTGCCGGCAATGAAGACAGGCAGAAATCCTTTCGCCGCGTCGAGGAGGAGCGTGAGCAGCCCCGCAATGCGGCTACCTGTACGCAGAACATTGGTCGCGCCGATATTGCCGGAGCCGATTTTTCGTAAATCTCCAAGTCCCATGAATCGCGACAGCAGCAACCCGAAGGGAATGGAGCCGAGCAGATAGGCCGCTATGGCTACAGGTATAAGTTGAAAGATTATCGCTTCCTGAACAAAAAGCATCAACTTTGACCTCGGGTGATAACCTGGTGCTCATGCGAAGAAAGAACGCAATCACAAAAATATGAAATACGACACCATAGCACGGTAACGATTGCAATGCAGTGACGCACTCATCAGCCATTCCTGCTCAGTCCGGCTCTGCTGGTTTGGCATGGTCATTATGCAGGTGGTGACGGGCAGACACAGCGAATCCGGGCGGCGGATTTGTCGCGGTCTTATGGAGTGGCAATATAAGATGTGGGTCTCGAAAACGGCGGCAGTGTGGGCGGTATTGCGCCGGGCTATGTTGAGGGTCGGGAAGAAAATCGTCTCCGGTACAGCCGTCACATGAGTCGGTCAGTCAACATGGGAACGCTATGCCCTAACCTATCAATGATCACTTTTCCGGTTTGATCGAACATTGGTGTGTCCACATGGCTGGAGTATTTTCACTGTATTTGTCACCAAATGACAGTGTTTCAATGGGTGTCGATATTCTACATCATCGAATTTGCCTGAGGCCTGGTTCAATGAAAAGGCTGGAGCTTTGGGCATTGTTCAAACACAACGCATGGCGTTGCTTGATATGCAATCATGCAGGGTTATGTGAAACTGTGTGTCGGGAAAGTGTATTCGAGAAGCCATGTTCATCCACCATTCCTGAAGATTTCCTGGCCAGCTTGAAAAGTCCTGAGGACCTGTCCCTGCAGAACTTGTCCGTCAAAAGGCGTATTCCGCGACTTTGAGTGCAATTTTGTGCGGTCGAGTGTATAGGGTTTGTCAGGATCGAAGAGAACCAGATCCGCTGGCGCTCCAGGAGACAAGCGGCCGGTCTCGAGTTCGAGCAATCGCGATGGATTGAGAGATAACGCACGGAACAGTGTCGGCAGACCGAGCCCATCAGTGTGATGCAATCTGAGTGCGGCCGGCAGAAGCGTTTCAAGCGCGACGGCGCCACTTGCCGCTGATTCAAAAGGCAGCCTTTTCGATTCTTCGTCTTGCGGTGTGTGCATCGAGGAGATGACAGAAATCAGACCGCGTGCCAGCGCATCAACCGTTGCCTGACGATCAGATTCGGCACGGAGTGGAGGTTTGACCTTATAGAAGGTTCGATATTCGGCAATATCAAATTCATTCAAGGTCAGATGGTGAATCGAGGTGCCGGCGGTCACGTTACAGCCGTTATCGAGATACCGTTCAAGGACAGGCAAGGCCGCGGCGGTTGTAATCTGATCGGCGTGATACCTCGCCTGAGTCATTGCGACGAGAGCGAGGTCACGCTCCAACCCCATCATTTCGGCCTGTGATGAGACCGTCGGAATTCCCATCAGGACTGCAAATGGTCCGGCCGTCGCACAGGCATGGCGTGACAGGTCGGGCTCTTGTGGATGACCGACCACCAGCGCCCCGTGCTGGCTGCAATAGGATAGGCATCGTGACATGACTTTTCCATCTCGCACCGGCGAGTCGCAATCGGAAAAGGCGACCGCTCCGGCATCAAGGAGCAAATGGATCTCAGTCACTTCGGATCCGGCGCGTTCCTTGGTGAGAGCTGCCATGGGTTTGATACGGACCTTGGCCGCCGCGCGCCCGCGCTGCTGAAAAAACTGCAAGGTTTCAGGATTGTCGATTGGCGGAGTGGTATCCGGTCGCGTCACAATCGTGGTCACGCCCCCTGCTGCTGCTGCCCGTGCAGCGCTGCCAAAACTCTCCTTGTGACGCTCTCCGGGTTCACCGATCTTGACACCAATATCGACGATTCCCGGGGCAAGGCATGCCCCGGCGCAATCAATCTGCAATGCACCTGAATCGGTGGGGACATCCTTTCCCATTGCAGCTATTCGTCCATCGGAAACGGCCAAGGTGCCTTCAACAATGCTGTCCAACTCGGGGTTGACCAGTAGTGCATTGGACAGAATGAGATCAAAATCCGCCATGGAACAGTCAGTCGGTCAGCTCTGATCGGGTCGAAGCCGTTGTCAGCAGGTGGAGAACAGCCATCCGCACGGCAACTCCCATTTCAACCTGGCTCGAGATCACGCTTCGATTGATATCATCAGCCAATGTCCCATCAATTTCCACACCGCGATTCATCGGGCCGGGATGCATGACGATTGCCGTGGGGTTTGCCACCGCAAGTTTTTCCGAATCAAGTCCAAAGAGATGAAAGTATTCCCGCAAAGACGGGACAAAGGCACCGCTCATTCTTTCTTCCTGAAGGCGCAACATCATGACGATATCGACGTTCTTGAGACCGGATTCCATATCATGAAAAATGTCGGCACCCAATTCTCCGAAGGCATCCGGGATCAATGTTCGTGGCCCAACCAGTCGAACCCGATTCTGCAGTTTTGAGAGGAGCAGGAGATTCGAGCGCGCGACTCGCGAATGCTGAATATCGCCGCAGATTGCGACCGTCAGTCCCGTAAGACGTCCCGTTGAACGCCGGATCGTCAAGGCATCAAGCAAGGCCTGAGTCGGGTGTTCATGCCGCCCGTCGCCAGCATTGACAACCGCGCAATCAACTTTTTGTGCCAACAGATTGACGGCACCGGACATGGGATGTCTGACAACCAACAGATCGGGTCGCATGGCATTCAGTGTCATCGCCGTATCGATCAGGGTTTCGCCTTTGCCAACAGAGCTCGTTTCAACATGCAAATTCATGACATCTGCACCCAGACGTTTTCCGGCCAGCTCAAAACTGGTCTGCGTTCGGGTCGAATTTTCAAAAAACATGTTGATCTGGGTCATCCCTTCGAGAATTGATGCGCGTTTGAATTGACCACGATTCAGTTCGGCATAGGACTCCGCGAGATCAAGGATTGTGAGAATGTCCGCGGCGGGCATCGACTCGATGCCAAGCAGGTGTCTTGCAGAAAATGTCATGGAGCGGAACCGCATCTCGTTTGCCACCGGAACGACGCCAGACTACTCCAGTTCCAGCGACTCATCCAGTCCAGCATCAAGGCCACCCTACCGCCGCCCCTGGTCCCGGATTGACCGCCTGGTTACCGCCATGTGGATTGGCAAATGGTCTCTCTGGAACCGAATTACAGACTGATCAATCCTGCGTGACGATCATCAGGCGAGTCCTCAGTTCATGTGATGTGGTTCTCATACGGGAGTGGTTCTCGTATGTTAGGGGGTCAAATCAGAAAGACCCAGCTGACCGGGCTTTGACGTCTGACGAAAGATCGCATCGCGGCCCGGACCCTGCAAGGCCCGCCACTGGCGAATCCGCCGCTCAGAATCTCACATATGTTTGATCATGTACAGGTTTTATGATCACGCACATAATTTATCTATATGATTTACAAGGATTTTTGGAACAGAAATCCGAATGGCCAACCTGAATGGCCTCACAGTTTGCGGTGTTCTCCTATTCTCAGAAATGGGGGCTCTCATTATTGGGTCTTGATGCCGCTGCAGCGGCTGACTTGTTTAACCTTGGTCCCGAAATACTTACGGAACACCGTGTTTTCTGACCAGACCGTCGGCTCGCACTGAAACGTGCTCAAGCGTCCAATCAGTCCAGCAATCCAATCGGCGACTTGAAGGGTTTGGTAGCGATGGCTTTCGACGTGGTACGGAGGCTCAATGAGACAGCGGCGGCTTTCATCTCCGGAGGCATACATGCTTTGCGCCGCTTGTTTGACAAGAGCCCGGCGTTGGCTGTGTTGGTCGAGAATCAACACGAAGTTCTCTGGCGGCTGGCAGTCCTTGGCGCAGAACTGGTCGATCCTCTTGATTGCCTCCCTAAAAACTCCTGCATAGAGGCTGTTGGGATTGTGTACCTCTGGAGGGGCTGTCTTCCGTATCCCGACGTAAAACACAAACCCTCTGCATCGTTCAATCTTGTTCAGCAATCGGTTGGTGGTCCGCCGCAGTTCTGGATAACGGGTCATGGCTTTGACCCTAAAGAGGCTGGAACCTTTCTTCTCCCATTGGGCCGGGTGTTTTTCTGATCGCTCGATTTCCTCCGCGAGGAGTTCGCACTTGCGCTGGTAGAACCAAGTCCCGAAACTGCGGGCCTCATCGGCCGGCAGGACGAAACCCGCGAGGCCAAAGACCGGGCTTTCATGATATTCGGAATCGGTGCGCGTCACATAGGGACCGATGTGACCAAACTCATCGAGATAGGCGAAATACGTCATCCAGGCTTCCCAGATACACGAAGACCCGCACCAGAGCGCGGGTCTCGGAAAGAGAGCAGGCCGTGACCGGAGTGCTTCTCAAGGGTAAGACTATGCATGCGATGGGGCATTGTCAAACAGCTGTACCTGCTCACGACATATGAGACGCGAGCTCCTTATGGGTTTGCAGCGATTCGCTGTGATTCGCGATCTTCGTTTGGCGTCTGATCATCACGTGCGTCATGGGGTCTCCATCCGTTGTCCAGGTCAAGATGTGTGTCGATCCGGGGGTTGCGTTCGGTGATCTGGGTGGCAGTGTCCTGCACAGTGTCGAATTCGTGTCTCCCTGTCGCTGGCATCCTGTCGACAGTTCCGTTCATTTTCGCCCCTTTGGGTGGCCGGGCAGGCTGCCTCTATACGGCCCTGAACGCGGATCCCCCGTCGATCGGGATGGCGGTGATGGGACAGGGCGCATTGGCGCCCCGTGTGTTGGATGGGCGTGCGGCGCTGCTGGCGGTGGCGTTGGTGGCGGCCCTGGCGCAGGTCTTTGATCCGCTGCTGAATGGCCGTGTGCGATTGCCCCTGACGACACCACTGTGCCCGGCACGACAGCCGCTCAGGGGACTGTTCCCAGCGAGACCGGGTGGCACAGGGCACATTGACAGCAAGGTCTCGTAGCGGCGGCGTAACCGCTGGCCCGCGATTGCGGCCTGGGCGGCGAGGACCAAGGACAGGGCCATGTGATTGTCGCGCACCTCTCACCCAGATTGACGCGCCATACAGGGCGTTCTCACCTTCCGCGCATGGCTCAAATCGAGGCGCTTTGACAGCATCTGGTCCCAACTGACCCACAGACGGCGACACGCCCATGCCCATCTCTGGGCCAACGACAATCGCACACCTCTCGCCAGGGTTGCCTGATGATTCGCCGAAAGAAACCGATCAGGAACAAACCGTGGTCCAAACCCAGCCATAGGGGAATCCCTCCCTCTCATACCTTTTTCCTTGCCTTTCGACCTGAAATGGCGTTTCCTTCCCGTATGTGCGTGACCTCTTGGAATGGTCTCATCTGCGGGCCGGATCGATTGTTGTGCAGTCAAACAATACGAGAGTCCTGTTTGGCGCGACCGCAGTGATGCCAATTTCTTCTCATATTGATCCTATCGTGGCCCGTGGGCTCCTTGAATTATGTATGGAAACTGGAGCTGCTGAGCCAATCGGCGAAACAACTGTGGATCGATTTCGTTTGCATATGGAACAGTCTGTATCGACCGCGATGAATTCAGACACGCGACCTGCAGCAGAATCGCCGTTGCAATCCGGCCAGGGCCAGGTTGGCAGAGCCGATCATTCAACCGAATCTGATCCTGTTCAGTATGCGGAGCAGGCGGCGGCTTCGAGCCAGAATCTTGATGAACTCCATGAGGCGATAGCCGGTTATCCGTTCTGCGGTTTACGTGAATATGCCCGCAATCTGGTTTTTTCGGATGGCCAGAGGGGGTCACAAGTCATGATTGTCGGTGAAGCCCCCGGGGGCGATGAGGATAAGCAAGGTAAACCCTTTGTCGGAGTGTCCGGGCGGTTGCTTGACAGAATGTTTCTTGCCATTGATCTGAAACGCGACAGTGAAGATTTGGCGCATTCTCTCTACATCACCAATGTGATTCCGTGGCGCCCGCCGGGCAATCGTAATCCGACAACGAAAGAAGTTCGTATGATGACACCTTTTGCCATGCGGCATGTCGAACTCGCCCGGCCCAAGCTGTTGGTCGCGATCGGCAATTTTTCGTGCATGGTGTTTCTGGGTCAAACCGGCGTGACGCGGTTGCGCGGGAGATGGTTTGAATGGCGGGGAATTCCGGTCATGCCCACTTTTCATCCAGCATATTTACTCAGGAGTCCGACAAAAAAAAGCGATTCATGGAAGGATATGATCATGATTCGGCGGCGGTTGAATTCGTTATGAGTTCTGCGTCCAAAGTGCGTCAGTTCATTCCGGTTCGATTTGCACTGCTGACGGTATCGGACAGCCGGGGCCTGGATCAGGATGAGTCGGGTAAGCAGCTCGCAGACCGGATCAACAGAGCAGGGCATACAGTCGTGGAGCGAAAGATCATGCCTGACGAACGACACGCAATCGCTTCACAATTGAGGGACTGGGCAGGCAATGAGATTGTCGATGCCGTCATTACATCGGGTGGAACCGGATTGACGGGACGCGATGTCACGGTAGAAGCGCACCGTGATATTTATGAAAAGGAAATCGATGCCTTTGCTTCGGTTTTTGCTGCGGTTTCGGTAGAAACCATCGGTCCTTCAGCAATTCAGTCGCGCGCTTGTGGCGGTGTCGCTCTCGGCACATATTTTTTTGCGCTACCGGGTTCACCCGGTGCGTGCCGCGATGCTTGGGATCGAATTCTTGGCCCACAATTTGACTATCGCACACAACCTTGCAATCTGGTCGAGATCATGCCGCGGCTCGATGAGCATCTCAGGCGAAAGTGATACCCTGCAATGAAAGACCTTGTGTTTCCCTTCGGTGAAAACAGGCGGATTCAGGATGGCAGTTAGATTGTCTCCCGCGGCGGCTGGCTGGGTGTGTTCATGCGATTTCTAAAGAACAGTTTTGTAGGCCTTTTTCTCGCGGCCCTGACCATAAGTCTGCTCGCCTACGCCGGATCAATTGTATCGACGGCGGTGAAGGAGCGAATGGAGCGCCAATCGCCGAATCGCGTGGCAAGAGAACGAGTCTATGCAGTTCATGTGGTGCGTGCCGCACCGACACAGACGGTTCCACAAATTTTGTCGTTTGGTGAGGTTCGCAGCTTGCGGACGCTCGAGGTCAGGGCCCCGGCAAGTGGAGAAATTGTTGAACTCTCGCCAAATTTCATTGAAGGCGGTGTCTTTGAAAAAGGTGAGTTCATTCTCGCCGTTGACCCTTCTGACGCACAGTCGCAGCTGGATTTGGCCCTCGCCGACAAACAGGATGCCGAGGTTCAACGCAATGACGCTTTGCGCGCACTCGATATTGCACGCGAGGAGTTGGTGGCTGCTGAGCGACAGGTTGAATTGCGACGGCAGTCGCTCGAGAGGCGAAATCTCCTGCGGGACCGTGGCGTGGGCACCGATATCGCGGTGGAAGACGCAGAATTGTCCTTGTCTTCAGCTCTGCAGTCCGTGTTGACGCGCCGAAAGGCCGTGGCGCAGGCAGAGACTCGGGTTGAACAGGCGGAGTCTCTTGTTCACCGCCGCGAGATCAGCCGCAGGGAGGCACAAAGAAAGCTGCAGGAAACACGCCTGACCGCTGAATTTGCGGGGAGCCTGAGTGACGTCGCCCTGGTACAGGGAGGGTTGGTGAATGCCAATGAACGAGTCGCGCTGTTGGTCGATCCGAATTTTCTGGAAGTGTCCTTTCGTGTTTCCAATGAGCAATATGCACGGTTTATCGATGCAAATGGTCGACTCAAGCCCCTGGCTGTCGCTGTCAGCGGTTCATCCCTGTCAGCACGTGCCCGAATCGTACGAGAAAGTGCCACGGTGGGAGAAGGACAGACCGGGCGCATGATCTATGCGTTGGTCGATGACGGGAGACAATCGGGATTGCGTCCCGGTGACTTTGTTGAGGTGACAATCAAGGAGTCCCCCATCGATGGTGTCCTGCTCCTGCCGGCTGAGGCGGTCGATGGGGACGGGCAGATTCTTGTAGTCGGAGATGACGAACGGCTCAGCGAGCGTGATACGACCATTCTGCGAAAGCAGGGCGATCAGGTGATCCTGTCAGGCACAGGACTTGCAGGCGAGTTGGTGGTCACGAAGCGCTCACCATTGATTGGCAACGGAATTCGGGTGCGCCCCATTCTTCCTGAAACCGCAAGTCTGCTCGAAGAACCGCAAGACATTGTGCTGTCGGATGAAGAGCGAGCTGAACTTGTGGCATTCGTGGAAGGTAACAGCCGCATGCCCGAAGCCGCCAAGCAACGGCTGCTGGAGGTTCTCAACCAAGAAACAGTTCCACAGGCAACGCTTGACAGGTTACGCAGTCGAATGGGCGGATAGAGGACATGCCGGAATCATCCACCAATCCAATCTCCGGGCTTCTCGCCTACTTTACGCGTCATCGAACTGCAGCGAATCTGCTTCTCATTTCTGTTGTGATGCTTGGATTGGCTGCCTACCCCAATCTTCGTTCCCAGTTTTTTCCTGATTCAGTTTTTGAGACCGTTCGGATCAACGTCGAATGGGAGGGGGCGGGTGCATCCGATATCGACGAAGCGGTTGTGCAGGTGATCCTTCCCGGCTTGCAGTCGGTTGAGGGGGTGATCGATGCACAATCAACTGCTTTTGAAGCCCGTGCGGCCATTACCCTCGAGTTTGAAGAGGGTTGGGACATGCGTCGGGCCGTCAATGACACGCAGGCTGCAGTTGATGCGGTCACATTGTTGCCGACCGATGTCGAGATTCCGGAAGTCGAGATGGTTTCGTGGAGTGATCGTGTCACAGATGTCGTTATTACCGGTCCGGTCGATGTTGAACTGCTCGGTCGGCTGGCCGACGAATTAACGACGAGACTGTTCGAAAGAGGTGTTGCACGGGTAGCGATCAGTGGCGTTGAAGCGCCGCGAACGGTGGTTGAACTGGCCGAATCCGATCTCTTGCGTCATCAGATTTCGTTGCGTGAGGTTGCTGGCAAGATCGGAGAAGAGGCCAAAACTGACCCGAGCGGGGAGGTGGGGGCGTCAGCACGGGTACGTGCAGGGATCGCAAAGAGAGCTCCGGATCAGATTGAAAATGTCGTTGTCCGATCAAATCCTGATGGGTCAAAGCTCCTTGTTGGAGATGTCGCGACTGTTTATGTGGAAGGTGCAGGTCGCGGGCAGGCTTTCTTTGTCGGTGATCATCCTGCGGTGTCGATGCGTGTCACCCGTTCCGAACGCGGCGATGCCATTGAAATCCAGTCCGTTGTTGAAGAGGTCGTTGCCGAGCTCAAAACGACGCTTCCTGAAAATGTGACAATGGAGTTGGTGCGCACGCGCTCCGAGGCCATAACTGGCAGACTCCAGGTTCTCTACAGTAACGGTCTTGTCGGCCTGTTACTGGTCATCGGGCTGCTCTATCTGTTTCTCAATGCACGCGTTGCTTTCTGGGTTGCCGCTGGAATCCCGACAGCGATTTGTGCTGCCTTCGCATTATTCTATGCTTTCGGCCTCTCCATCAATATGCTGTCACTGTTCGGCTTGATCATTACTCTCGGGATTGTTGTCGACGATGCCATCGTGGTTGGCGAACATGCAGATTTTCGGCGAAGGCATTTCGGTGAATCGGCCGACCAGGCAGCGACTCGCGCGGCAATCAGTATGTCCGGGCCGGTTTTTGCGGCAACCTTGACAACAGTTATTGCCTTTTTCGGCTTGACCGTGATCGGTGGGAGATTCGGAAACCTCATTGTCGAGCTCGCTTTCGCGGTTGTCGCCATCCTGATCGCCTCTCTGTTAGAGTGTTTTCTCATTCTTCCCAACCATTTACGGCACGCACTGGCGAATGCTGATTCCAGACGCTGGTATGACTGGCCCAGCAATATTGTGAATCGCGGATTTAACTGGGTCCGTGATCGTCTTTTCCGCCCTGTCGTCGCTTTCCTGATTGTTTTTCGATATCCTGTGGTGGCGGTTGCCTTTGTGCTCCTTGCCATACAAGCCGCGTTGTTTATCAGCGGTGATGTCCGGTGGCGTTTTTTCAATGCGCCGGAACTGGGTTCGGTCAATGGCAATTTTGCCATGGCACCAAGTGCAGAACGAGCTGATACGCACGACATGATGCGCGAATTACAGCGCGCCGTGCAGGTGGTGGGTGCACGATATGAAGCCGAGTTTGGCTTGAATCCGGTCGCATATACAATTGCGGGAATTGGCGGCACAACCGGGCGGGGTCTTTCGGGTTCCGACGCCAAGGACCCGGATCAGCTGGGAACAATTATCATTGAATTGATTGATGCCGACTTGCGCCCTTACTCATCCTTTGTGTTTTTGGCGGCGCTGCAGGACGAGGTCAGGCGCCACCCTCTGCTCGAGACACTCTCATTCCGCAGTGGAAGATTCGGTCCGGGCGGTGATGCACTCGAGGTCAAACTCGCGGGCGCAGAGGCTGCACAGCTCAAGCTGGCCGCGGAAGATCTCAAGGCGGCGCTTATCGCTTTTCCGGAAGTGTCCGCGGTTGAGGATGATCTGGCCTATGACAAAGACGAACTTGTTCTTGAGCTGACACCGCAAGGGCGTGCCTTGGGATTTACCATCGACAATGTCGGCTCAATCTTGCGTGACCGCCTTGGTGGCGTGAAAGCTGCATCATTTCCGGATGGCGTGCGCACGGGAGAAATCTGGGTCCAGCTTCACGACAGCAAAAGGTCGGTTGACTTTTTGGATCGGTGGAGTCTGGAAACGGATTCAGGTCACTACGTCCCGCTGTCGGATATTGTGACAGTCACGCGCAGTTCCGGATTTTCGACAATTCGCCGTGACAATGGGGTGCATGTCGTCACGGTTTCCGGCGATATATCCGAAGATAATGCGGCCCGCGCCGCCGCGATTTCCGAAAGCTTGCAAATGTCAATCCTGCCGGAAATTGCGGTGAAATACGGTGTGATCTGGAGTCTCACGGGATTGGCTGAAGATGAGCGTGAATTCCTGGGCGATGCTGTCCTGGGAGCCGTGTTGGTCCTCACCGGAATCTATCTTGTGATAGCCTGGGTTTTTTCGAGCTGGACACGACCGTTGATCATTCTCCTGACCATCCCCTTTGGCCTCGTTGGTGCGATATGGGGGCATTATGTCTGGTCAGTGCCGCTGTCGATGTTTTCAGTTATCGGTCTGGTGGGAATGTCAGGGATCATTATCAACGATTCGATCATTTTGCTGACCACGATCGACAAGTATTCTGCCGAGCGTGGCATACGCAATGCCATCCGGGACGCGGTGGCGGATCGCCTTCGACCGGTGCTGCTGACCACCCTGACGACAGTCGTGGGGTTGATTCCATTGCTCTATGAGACATCGCAACAGGCGAGCTTTTTGAAACCGACGGTCATTACCCTCGTCTACGGGTTGGGATTTGGCATGTTTCTTGTCCTGTTCCTGGTGCCATCGATGGTGGCAATTCAAACAGACACGGCGAATTTCGCTCGTTCGCTCATGCGGGCATTGCGGGCGTCGAAACGGGGCTGGGCGATTCAGATTCCGGTATTCATTTGTATGGGTTTGCTTGCAGGCTGGTTTGCGGCATCATTGGGGTACGCCATTTGGACGGGCAGCGTCCTGCCGCTTCTTGCACCTTACGCGCGGGTGGATTCTGCCATTATTTTTGGCCTCGCGGCTTTTTCATTGGGTGCCGCAGTGATCTGCCTGCTGTCCTACGCGCTTGGAGTGGTCTGGATTGTCGGAAACCGTACCCGTTCAGGGTAGCCGCACATGCGTGATCATTGTTCTCCGGAAAAGTTCAGAATCCGCGGGTTCATGACGTGCCCTGGCAGCCACGATATTCGGTCGCGCCCTGCTTTGTAACCAGTATGATACTCAGTTTTGAACGGTCAATAGCGCGAACCGCACCGTTCCGATGGACTGTGCGGGCCGCAATCTCGACACGGCCGTGATCCGCGAGGTGCGACTCGAGATCCAGAAAAATCATGTCAGGGTCAGGATATTCCGGGATTGCCGCCAGTTTTTCGCCTTCCGTCAGGTCAGTGTCGATCTCTGCACTCAACAGCAATTCATCAGATCCAATGGGGCGAAATTGACAGGCAAAAGGGAGTCTGGCGTCGGCCGGGTCGATACGCTTGATTCTGCTGCTCTGCGCGGCTGTGATGTCGTCAATCATGAGGTCGAGACTGGCGGGAAGATCGGCGTGGAATTCGACTCTTTGGGGAATGCAAATGTCCTGACAAACGCCAAATTCGAAGATCCCGGCGATTTGGGCAAGTGCGTCTCCTTCGCTGACTTCAAAGGTCACTGGAAAGATCACTTGATGGCTGTAGCCGATGACAGAAAGATCGCTCTTTTCACTATCAATGAGGCGGGGTTCCGGGAAATGCATGTGGGGCGCGGTCACATTTTTCAGTTCAGTCCAGATAATTGACGGCGCAATCCCGAGTTCTCCTGGTGAACGCCAGTAGGTTTTCCAACCCGCCTTCAGGGAGAGTTTGAAACCGATGAAATGCCGGCTTTGGCCATGGGTCTGGTCACGCCAACCGGTCAGGAGTTCAACCTGTACAGGGTCATCTTTCGGGTTGGGCCAATCGACGATATCGGCGTTAGCCATTGCTGACATGACGGAAAAAGTTGCAATCGCGCAGGTCTTGACGATGAAATCTGTCAATCTCATTGACGATTGTAGGGGCGATATTGCGACTGATAAAATCATGCCGATGGGTGTGCGCAATCCAAACTCGTGACGAATTGGCACCTGAAGATGCCATCGAATTGTCATGGCACAGCCACGACAGTTACATTATGCGATAGAGTGTCTCTGACCTGCAAGTGACAGGATAATTGAATGACAAGTGATTCGGAACAGGAATATCTGAGCGGAAAATTGCTCGTTGCGATGCCGGATATGGCTGATCCGCGTTTCCGGAAAAGCGTTATCCTGATGGTTGCACACTCCGATGAAATTGCGATGGGTGTGGTGGTCAACAAGATAGCCGGTCATTTGCAGGCGACCGGTCTCGGGCAGGAGAACGGGCAAGAGGAAAGGACTCAGACGACAGATTCGGTGTCAATACCTGTTTACTTTGGTGGTCCTGTAGAAAGTGAGCGCGCCTTCATTGTTCATTCCGCCCACAGCAGGGAATATGAGTCGACGCAGGTTATCAATGATGACTTCAGCCTGACGACGACGCCTGACATTCTTGACGATTTGACGCGCGGAAAAGCACCTGCACATGTCATCGTTGCCCTGGGTTATGCGGGTTGGGCACCCGGACAACTCGAAAGTGAATTGCACAGAAATGCCTGGTTGGTCTGTGACGGCGATCCTTCGGTGGTTTTTGAAGCTGAGATCGGGGAAAAGTGGAAGGCGGCTCTTCAATTGATCGGTATCAATCCCCTGAAGCTTGCGGCCGCTGGGGGGACAGCCTGAGATTCACGACCGTCTGCGACCGGCAGCGCGTATCAACCGATCATTGATGGCTTTGCCAATTCCCCATGTGGGAACGGGTGCGCAGGCAATCGAAATATGGTCACTCGACCGGACCAGTTGATCCGCCTGACGAAGGGTTGCATAAAGCCGTGCGGCCGCCTCGTCGAGGTCGCCGGTCAGTGATAGATTCAATGTTGCGCTTGGCTGGTCGGGACCAAATCCAATCCAGACCTCATCAGATGAGACTTTGCGTGCATCAGTTCTGAGCGGTGCATTTGGTGCATAATGGACGCGGTGTTGACCCGGTGTCTGCAACTCCGTTGCTGTGGGCATTATGGTTGGGAATATTCCGAGTTCTTGCGCGATATCGGACTCGCTGATCACGCCCTGTCGGAGCACCATGATACCCTCTTCGGATGGCATCAGAATTGTTGACTCCAACCCGCAGCGACAGTTTCCACCTTCGATCACAGCGTCGATTCGACCGTCCAAATCGTGTACGACATGGGCGGCCTGTGTGGGACTGACATGATTGGAGCGATTGGCTGACGGTGCAGCAATTGGATGGCCAAAACTGTTCAGGAGGCGCAGTGCGATATCATGATCCGGGATACGGATACCAACCCGCTCTTGCCCTGCGGCAACCACAGGGCTGATTCCTGAATCCAGCCGAAGCGGGAGCAGGAGAGTGAGTGGCCCTGGCCAGAATGCAGCTGCCGCCTGACGGGCGCAGTCATTGAATTTGACGAGTCTTTCCGCAGCTTGAATATTGGCCACATGCAAGATGAGCGGGTTCTTGAGGGGGCGTTGTTTCGCTGAAAAAATCCTGTGCAGACCCTGGCTGTTGTGGGCATCGGCACCCAAACCGTAGACGGTTTCGGTGGGAAAGGCGACGAGACCACCCGCGCGGAGAATATCTGCGGCCCGCTGCATTGATGGCGATGTGGTGTCAAGAATCTCGGTGGGCAAATTCGATGCTCCTATCGAGTCAGTTCGTGCAACAGTTCTGTTGGATCCTTGGGCATGGCATAGGGATTCGATCCATCACCGTCGCGGGTGGAAAGCCGGGAGCGTCATCAATAGTTGCGCATTCAAGAAGTGTAAATTGATTGGGTCAGCAGTTCGCGTTCATTCCGCGTCCAGTTGGTGTGATGCGGTCATTTTGCGGGTGGCTCGGGGCAGGCACAGCGAATCTGTGGGGTGGATTGCCACCGGTTTATGAGGGCGAAGTTGCCGGCGGAATCAGCAGAAATGAATGAAATCACAACGATATTGGGATTGAGGGCTGAGTCGGACGGGAAATCGTCATAAGGTTGATTTTCTTTTCAAAGCACCTCGGCGGAAGTCGGGTCCCTGAAAGGTCTCAGCGTGACCACCGCTACGCTGTCCGGCAGGCTGATGCCGTACGGCTCTGAGCGTTGATATGTCCCCAGAGAACAGGAGGCGGACGGACGACGCCATGGGGATTGATGTTGCGGCCCTGCGCGTGCAATTGTGTGAGGGCTTCCAGCATGGTGATGGCGTTCCAGTGGGTAACGGCATTGGGGGTCAGACCGCACACCGTCGTGGACCTCTCACCCAGATTGACGCACCATAGTTTTTCGTCCGACTCAGCCCTGATCCCATATTCTTGCAGGATCGACACCGATGTTGTTAGGAGGCAAATATCCGCTTTCACCGCAATTAATGAGGCGAAACATGCTGGAAAATGCGGCCGTTGCACAGGATTCCCTTTGTTTTCCTTTTGAATCCCCTCCATCTGGCGGCACTGTCAGGCTTGCCGAAAATCTGCTTTGGATACGCTTGCCACTGCCGCTACCGCTCGACCATGTCAATTGTTTCGCATTTCACGATTCTGATGGCTGGACAGTGATTGATACCGGCATCTATACTGCGGAAACACAGCATATCTGGGAACAGTTGGTTGCAGGTCCGCTCGCTGATTCAGACATTCGACGAGTCATATTGACACATCATCATCCCGACCATGTGGGAATGGCGGGGTGGTTTCATTCCAAGTTTGGAACCGAGATTTTTGCCACCAGAACAGCCTGGTTGATGGCCAGGATATTGTCATTGGACGTTCAGGAGAGCCTGACTGAGGAAGGATTTGAATTCTTCCGGCGGGCGGGAACACCCGCAGAGTTATTAGCAAAATTGACTGTGCGCCGCCCCTTCAATTTTGCCGATCATATCAGACCTTTGCCCGCCGGCTTTACGCGTTTGCAGGATGGTGGACAGATCCGTTTCGGCAATGAGAACTGGTGGGTCAGGGTCGGTCACGGTCATGCGCCATCACACCTGACCCTGTGGAGTGAAGACTCGCAGATGGTGATCGGGGGCGATCAGTTCCTCCCCGACATCACGCCGAATATCGGAGTCTATGTCTCGGAGCCTGATGCCAATCCGCTGGCTGAATTTCTCGGGTCCTGCGAACAGTTTCTTGAATATGCTGACAGCAGGCAACTGATTCTTCCGGGGCATCAAAGACCATTTTTGGGTCTGCCATTGCGTCTTCAACAACTCACCGCAAGCCATCAAGCGTCCTTGGAAAGAATCAGGCAGCGGATCAGGGCGACACCATCTTCCGCTCATGATATTTTCGATATTCTCTTTCGGCGTCCAATTGGCGATGGCGAATATGGATTGGCGATTATCGAAGCTATCGCACATATGAACTGGTTGTTGCATGCCAAGCAGGCCAAGCGAGATTTAAACGCTGAAGGGGTCTGGATGTACAGCAGTTCCCGTTAATTCAGGGATTTATATACCTGACTACCCAATACCAGCCAGGTGAGGCCGAAGGCCAACCCCACTCCTGAAACCAAACCCGGCTAATTAAAACCGGGTTGTTTTTATGCTGACGGGAAGCTGGCTACCCCGAAAATCGTACGATGCATTTTAGCAACAATTTAAGGCCCGTTGACAATTGCCTTGTGTCTTGAGCGCTGGGTGTGTCTTTGTGTCGGCATTGCACGCCGAAAAAGGCGGCACGAGCAGACGAGGTGGGTGACAAGATGAATGCAGATCGCACAGTTTTGACAGATGAGATGTGGGCGCGGGTGGCCCCGCTGTGTCCGGGCAAGGTGACCGACCCGGGGTGCACGGCGGTGGACAATCGTCTTTGTCTGGAAGGGGTTCTCTGGCGGTTCCGGACAGGAACCCCCTGGCGTGATCTCCCGCCGCATTTTGGGCGGTGGGCCCGTGTCTTCAAACGGTTCCGGCGTTGGACCCAAGCAAATCTTTTTGAACGTCTTGTCCATGCGTGATCCGGTGATCTGGATCTGTCGATGGTGTCTGTGGATGGCACGATCATGCCAGCGCACCGATGGGCCTCCGGGGCCAAAAAGGGGGATCAGAATCGGACGGAGTCGGTCGCTCGAAAGGGGGATTGACCCGCAAGGTCGTGGCTCTCACCGATGCTGTCGGACATCTGATCCGGTTTGTGGTTCTTCCCGGTCAGACCCACGATCTCAAGGCTGTGCGTGAACTCCTGGACGATCTCACCTGTGAGACGTTGATTGGCGACAAGGCCTTTGACGCGGATGGGGTGCTGGACACATTGGCAGAACGCGAGATGACGGCGGTGATCCCGCCGAAGTCGAATCGAAGCACGCCCCGTGATTTTGACCGCGACGCTGACAAGGAGCGACACCGAATCGAGACTGTCTTTGCGAAAATCAAGGAGGCCCAAAGTTTCGCCACGCGATACGACAAGACCCGCGCAAGCTTCGCAGCCGGGATTGACCTGATGGCGGGCGTGGTGGCCGCACGATCATTGTCAACGGGCCTTAGAAAGATCAACGAGGATGCTGTTGGTTATGAACAGGAATGGGTTAAATCCTCCACGACCATTGACGCCTTTGGTGTCGGCTTCTCCCATGATCTGGGCGGCGGCGCGACTCTGAAAGCCGGTGCTGGCTCGGTGGACAGCAACGCGGTGGCCGATCTCGGTATCACCATGAAGTTCTGATTACTGATCAGGATAAGAGATTTGAGGGGCGGCTTCGACTGCCCCTTTTTCAATTTCTGAGCCCATAAAGCTTATGGGAAGCAACACCACACTGAATGCAAAGTTTCAACAGACTTCGGGACATCCCCCGCCCGCACACGCTTTGCAAACCGTTCCAATGGGGTTACAGTCATCAGCAGATCCCGGTCGGGGAGAGACGAATGAACAGGATGACTGCTGCTGTCCAGGCAGAGCGACCGGCAACTTACCAGGACGTGCTGGATGCGCCGCCCCACATGGTGGCGGAAGTGCTCGCAGGAACGCTCTACACGCAGCCAAGACCTGCATCGCACCATGCGCGGGCAAGCTCTGGACTCGGGGCCAAGATCGGCACGCCATTCGACTATGGTGACAGTGGTCCCGGTGGCTGGTGGATCATTGATGAACCGGAACTGCATCTCGGGATGGATATCGTGGTGCCTGATCTCGCGGGTTGGCGGCGCACGACGATGCCCACCTATCCAGACGTCGCATATTTCGAAATCGTTCCGGACTGGATCTGCGAGGTACTGTCACCCTCAACCCGCCGCATTGACCTGAGTGAGAAGCGCAAGATCTACGCCCGCGAAGGTGTCGCACACCTCTGGTTCGTCGATCCCGACTCGAAAACACTGGAAGTCTTCGAACTGCACAAGGGACAGTGGCTGCTGCTGGCCACACTCACCGGCAATGCCCCGGTCTCGCAACCACCCTTTGCGGCGATCAGCTTTCCGCTGGATGCGCTTTGGGCAGGCGGGGAAGACGAGAACGAGTGAGGATTGGGTCAGGTCATCATATCCAGTGCCACCAGGGCCGGCAACATCTGGCGGGCCGAGGCCACACATTATGCCTTGTCGGGCCGTGCCAATCCGTCATCTCGCAGAACCCCCGCGCCAAAGCATAACGCGTCTGACCTGCCGCACTACAGACCGACACGAACCATTCTGCAACAGCCGCCGGGATCGGGCACATCCCCATCGGCATGCGCCCATGATTCGCAGTACCTGATCACCTCCTGTCCCTTTCCGATTGGCCTTTTGGCTCTCTTTTTGGGGGAAGTCGCCCGAGGTTCACGTGGGTCCGGCCCTTGAATGGTGCGCTCGCCATGCTGCCCTTTCCGGCGAAGGTGTCGGGCAGGGCGGCAGGACCGGGATTGAGCAGGAATTGTTGTGAGGGACGTCGGACGCAGTTGACGCCTGAGGCCATTCCGGCTTATGGGTGCCGCCAGTTTATTCAATCAGCAGAAACTGGAGCGTGTCATGTCCGAACATCAACATGGTTCAATGGACATCACCCAGCATGAACGCGCCTTTGCGGGCTTTCTACGAATCTCCACGCGCGTAACGATTGTCATCATCGCGGCGCTCGTGTTTCTTGCAATTTTCAACAGCTGAGTGAGCCAGAGGTCGAACAGTTCCGACAATCAATTGATTGCCATGCGGCAATGAATTCAGCCGAAGGTCCCAACAGGCGGACAGTTTGAAGTCAATTTTCCGATTGCGAAGAGCAAGGCCTTGCCGTTTTGATCACGGACAGCTTATCCGGCATCGCTGCCCTGTTATGAATGCGACCACTGGCCTTGCGTGGCTTGTCAGCTCCCCTCACGGAGTGCGCGTTTGCGTGCCAGTTTACGGGCACGGCGAATGGCCTCAGCTTTTTCTCTTGCGCGTTTCTGGGACGGTTTTTCATAATGCTGCCGCAGTTTCATTTCGCGGAAGACGCCTTCACGCTGAAGTTTCTTCTTGAGGGCACGTAGTGCCTGGTCAACATTGTTATCGCGAACTTGAATCAGCATATGTCAGTCAATTCTCCTGAATTCGATAGTGTGCAGTTGCATGTCAAGGGACCCATTCATTCATAACGCAAAAGATATTCCGACCGTCTGCAAGGCCAGCCGATCACGCCGCAGCCTCGTGCGACAATCGGCGGGAAGATTCGACGCGTCTTTCAGGCAAAAACAACCTGATCTTCATCTGTGACCGGCAGTGAATTGCCGATAACGCCCTTAAAATAGTATCAGGATGTTCAAACGTCAAATGACTTTTGTGAATTTTGGCATTGGTCTGCGCTGATCATGTTGAAACGATATGGTATCGGGATTGAGCGCCATCTTCCTGGATGACGCAATGGACCCATCACGACGGAATGGTTTGGGGGTAAGGTTGACATCAGAGAAAGAGATATTGGCCATGCAGAAAGACGAGGCAGCGCCGGAACATTCAAGTCTCCATGAACGTCTGCTGGATGCAGCACTGGTGTTTGCGGGATCAACGGGTTGGAGTGATCGGACATTCCGCAAAGCGGCGCAATCTGTCAATGTCAGTGAAGAGGAGGCTTGTGCCGTCTTCCCGACCAAGGGACAGGGCCTGGTACAGGCCTTCTTCCAGCGTGGTGATATGACGATGGAGACAATGTTGCTGGCCGAAGATCTCACAACATTGCGCTTTCGTGATCGTGTCGCCCACACCATTTTGCTCCGACTGACCATCATGGAAGGTCAAAGAGAGGCTGTTCGCCGTGCGACCTCTCTCTTTGCCTTGCCGCTTAACGCGCATCTGGGTGCGCGCGTGACGTGGCAAACCGCCGACCGGATCTGGAATTGCCTGGGGGACAATTCCGACGATGTCAACTGGTACACGAAACGCATGACGTTATCGGCCGTATATGGGGCATCACTTCTTTATTGGCTGGATGATTTGAGTCCTCACTGCAAAGCCAGCCAGGAATTTATTGATCGCCGGATCGGTGACGTCATGAAAATTGAGGGATTCAAGTCACGGATGCGGCAGAATCCAGCATTCTCCACCCTGATGCGCGGGATTGACAATCTGGGGCGTCAATTTCGCCGGCCGCACCATCAGGGTGCGGCGGCCACCCGCACGCGAAGCCGGAATGACGATGAGAGGACGGAATAATGGCATCAGGCAGCATGCGTGTCGTGGAAATTTCCCAACCCGGTGGTCCTGAATCGCTCAGTGAGAGCAGACGGGACATCCCCTCTCCCGGATATCGGCAGATCCTCATCAGGAATGGGGCAGCGGGAGTCAATCGGCCGGATGCCTTGCAGCGTGCAGGGTTGTATCTTCCCCCGCCGGGTGCGTCTGATCTTCCAGGCCTCGAATCCGCAGGTGAAGTTTGTGCGCTGGGTGCCGAGGTCACGCGTTGGAAAATCGGCGACCGGGTGACGGCATTGCTGCCAGGCGGTGGGTATGCGGAATATTCTCTCACCCACGAGGATCATGCGCTCGCCATGCCGTCCGGTTTGGACATGGTGTCGGCGGCAGCTCTTTGTGAGACGCATTTCACCGTCTGGAGCAATGTTTTTCTACGCGGTCAATTGAAGGCCGGAGAGGCATTTCTGGTTCATGGTGGATCGTCAGGTATTGGAACCACGGCCATACAATTGGCATCGCGCCTGGGTGCTGACGTCTTTGCGACCGCCGGAAATGACGAGAAATGCCGGAAATGTGAAGAGTTGGGCGCAAAACTCTGCGTCAATTACCGCGCGGCAGATTTTGTCGAGTCGATTCGTTCCGCCACGGGTGGGCAGGGGGTCGACGTGATCCTCGACATGGTTGGCGGGAGTTACATGGCCCGAAACCTGAAATGTCTGGCCGATGAGGGGCGGTTGGTCCAAATCGCTTTCCTGTCGGGCCCCAGGGCTGAATTGAATTTTGCACCTTTGATGACCCGACGCCTGACAATGACCGGTAGCACGCTGCGCCCGCAAAGTGATCTGGCCAAAGCCGATATTGCCGACGATCTGCGACAGCGCGTCTGGCCGCTGCTGGAATCAGGAAAAATTGCACCAGTTATTGATTCGACCTTCCCGTTGTCAGAAGCTGCACAGGCCCATGCCCATATGGAGTCGTCAGCGCATATTGGCAAGATCGTCCTCACGATCTGAGATCGCGATATCAGAAATACTGGGGACCTGTGATCCACGCCATATTGTGCCCATCCTGAGGCGCGCCCTGCACTGTCGGCTGGCTCAGTCCTGCCCCGGATTGGACAATTGACTTGTCTGGTCGAATGGCAAATGTTAGGGTTGCCGTCTCTCTGAACACAACAATAAACTGCAACCTGCGTTGCACAGCAGGGACAATAACGTCTCCCAGTAAAAGGATGATGCAGCATGGCCAACAAGCCGATAATGCCGACTGCGACAGCCGTATGGCTTGTCGAGAATACGACGCTCACCTTCCGTCAGATTGCCGTCTTTTGCGGCCTTCACCAGCTTGAAGTGCAGGGAATCGCCGACGACGAAGTTGCAGTGGGTACGCAGGGACTGGATCCGGTCATCAATCTCCAGCTTGAACCGGAAGAGATACAACGGGGAGAAGCCGATCCCGACTATGATCTGGTGTTGATGGAGAATCCGGCTGCAGAAGGCGAAGAGCGGCGACGGGGGAAGCGATATACTCCCCTCTCCAAGCGCCAGGATCGCCCCGCGGCCATTGCCTGGTTGGTCAAAAATCATCCGGAAATGTCGGTCAGCCAGATTTCCAAACTGATCGGCACGACCAAATCAACCATTGATAAGGTCCGGGACCGCACGCATTGGAATATTTCAAACATCCAGCCGACCGATCCCGTGGCACTTGGGCTGTGTGGCCAGATTGAACTTGATGAAGCGGTGCGAATTGCCGGTGAGCGGGCGGCAAAACGCAAGCAGTCTGAATTGATGGAAATATCGACACGTTCAAGTGCAACTGACGACACAAAAAAAGGTGATCAAAAGAATCAGTCCCCGCTGTTCAATCTCGGTGATTTTTCACTCGGGAGCGGGCTCACGGAGAGTCAGTGATAGGGACTGCGCGCCCGATCAAGAAGTGAACGGCCACCATCGACATTCAGGATCTGGCCAGTAATAAACCGGGAGCTCCCAGACACCAGAAACTGAACGGCTGCTGCCACATCTTCGGCTTCGGCGATGCGTCCAAGAGGGGTTGCATCAATGATTTCGTCTCGGTGTCCAGGATTCTCTTTCAACTGCCCCGCAAGGCTCTTGCTCATCACCGAGCCAAATGAGACCGCGTTGACCCGTATCTTTTGCGGCGCCAGCGCAAGAGCCATGGTGCGCGTCAATTGATCCTGTGCAGCGCAACTGATCGAATATTCAACCAATTCAGGAACGGTTCGCTGAGCGGCAATCGAGGAGACATTGACAATGGTCCCGATCACGTCATGGCTCTCTGCTCGACCTTCTGCCTGCTCGATGAACGTTTTGGCCACCAACCACGAGAGGTCATAATTTTGCCGTAGATTCCGCTCAATCATCTCTTCGAGTGCCGAAGAGTTGTTGTCTCCCGGCCTTCCAATTGTCACCTGACGCGCGGCATTGACCAAAATGTCAACATGCCCGAATTGAGAGATGGTTTCATGAAGCAGGTTGGTTCGCGATAGTTTTTCCCGAAAGTCACCAGCGAAACAAACCATATTTTTCTTGTTGGGCCCCATCGCTGTGCGAAGAGATTTCAAATCCGCATCCGCAAAGAGAACATTGGCCCCCTGCTCAGCGAAATGCCGGGCGATGGCAAGCCCGACTCCCGACGAAGCCCCAGTGACGATTGCCGTCTTGTCGGTGATTGAAAAACTCATGATCGGGAGAATCTGTGCCTGTTCCGCCAGGGAATCGTCAGTCTTCTTCGATGATGCATTGTAGCGGATGTTCGTGGTTTCGGGCGATTCGCAGGACCTGTTCCGCTTTGGTTTCTGCGATTTCATGGACATAGACACCAGCAACGCCGACGCCCGTTCGGTGAACATCCAGCATCAGGGAAATCGCTTGATCACGCGGCATACGAAACACCTGTTCGAGAATTGCGACAACAAACTCCATGGGCGTGTAATCATCGTTCAAGAGCAGAACCTTGTACATCGGAGCCCGCGCGACCTTTTCTTTCTCACGGGTGAGCACGGAGGTGCCCAAATCGCCCCCGTCCTGTTCAAACTCGTCTCCGGAGTTCGCAAAAATGTCTGCTGACAATGTCATATTCACGGCATGACTCCACTTTCGAGACTTCGACTATAGCAGATTCCCGCTCTACGCAAAATGAATGGCGAACGCGCGGAAACCATCAGGATGAACGCAACCAAAGTTCAAATGGTCGCGAAGCGGCCTGACCAATATCATGCAGCTGAGATCGAAAGTCGGGTCGGCAGTATTGTATCAGAAGGATCAAACATGGGTCGGTGGCGTCAATTCCATGAAATTGGGCTCTTTTGTTTTTTGTGACCCTATGTTAAAGAGTTGGAATTCGAATGAGGTCAGATGAACTGACCCACGGGCAGTATACGCGGCGGTCTGGATCAAGGAGCGCCGCCGACGAGTAAAGGCGATTGAAATGAAATCAGTCATACGCCTCGCGTTTCGGGCGATCACAGGAACCGGTATTCTTGTGATGCTGTTCCTGGTTGCGATTTTGTTGGCAGGCGGTGTTTCAGCGGCACCTTATGCGGCCATGATCATGGACGCACGCAGTGGACAAATCCTGCACCAGGAAAATGCCAACCAGCGGCTTCACCCCGCTTCCCTGACCAAGATGATGACTGTTTATGTGGCGATTCAGGCCGTTGAAAATGGTGAGATTGATTGGGACACCCGAGTCAAGATTTCTCAATTCGCTGCCAGTGAACCGCCATCCAAACTTCATCTGAAACCCGGATCAAGGGTGAAGCTCCGCTATCTCATTCGTGCCGCTGCGGTACGTTCAGCCAATGATGCGGCGACAGCCATTGCTGAGGCGATTTCCGGCAGCGAATCAGCTTTTGCCAGACGCATGAATCGCACGGCGCAGGCAATGGGCCTGACGCAAACACATTTCAAGAATGCGCATGGGCTGACGCAGTCCGGTCATTTGTCAACAGCGCGGGATATGACTGTATTGGGGCGCCATGTGATTTATGACTATCCGGAATATTTTCATCTCTATTCCAAGATGACCGCACAGGTCGGCGGCACATCTGTGCGCAACACCAACCGGAACTTCTTGCGACAGTATAATGGTGCCGATGGCATCAAGACGGGTTTCACCAACAAGGCTGGCTTTAACCTGACGGCGACGGCCAAACGCGGCAACAAACGTATCATCGTGACAGTTTTCGGTGGTCGTTCGGGTCAGTCGCGCAACGCACATGTGGCCAAATTGATGAATTCGGGATTTGAGCAGGCGCGTGACAAGGTTGCATTACGGCCGCCGCCGCTGCCCGAAATCCCATTCGGGCGGGTATCCCGTGTCAATATGAATGTGGAGAAGGCATCACGGCGACTCAAACGACCCGCGCGGGGAGAAACATCGGCATATCAGAATGCCGTACCATCGGATCAACGTGATGTGCACAGCCAAGGGGATGCCGATCCCAGTGAGGCGCTCGCGCGTGCCGAGGAGGAGGTACGCGTCTCAGGCGATCAGCCTGTCATCGTGAAACGGGCGTCATATTCGCGGCCAATGCGGCGACCTGTGAGCAGCCAGGACACGCAAAGAAACGAGCGGATCAACGGTATTCACCTCGGTGACTTCACCACCAGCACCGAAGCCGATCGGCATCTTGTGCGTGTGACTTTGCTTGAATTTGGGGCATTGTCCGTGGCCAGAAAGAGCATTGAGAGGCAGAGAACAGGTTTTGCCGCCGGTTTCACGGGTTTGACGCCTGATGTTGCACGCAAGATCTGTATCCGACTGAATGCCCAGAATGTTGGGTGTAAGCTGACACGCGTCGAGGATTAGCGGGGCAGCGATGAAACGTTCACAAATCAACGAGATTATCCGTGATGCGGAAGCCTTTATTGCCGACTGCAACTTTTTGCTGCCTCCTGTTGCCACCTGGTCTGCGGCGGATTGGGAGCGACAGAGCGGTCAACTCAGCCTGGTGCAGAGGTCAGGAATAGGATGGGATATCACGGACTTTAACAAGGGTGACTTTGACCGGTTTGGACTGGTGCTTTTCACCCTGCGCAATGGATTGCCACCCGGGGACGTCGGGGAAACCATTCCTTATGCCGAAAAGCTTCTGATCTCGCGTCAGGATCAGATTACGCTCATGCACTATCACAAGTGCAAGACTGAGGACATTATCGTACGGGGCGGTTCACCACTGGCAGTTCGCCTGTATAATCTTGACCCGTCGGGACAATTGGACAAAAAATCCCCGGTGTCATTCCGCATGGATGGAATCGCGCATGAAATTCCCGCGGGTGATACGATCATTGTGTCCCCCGGTGAGTCAATCACACTTGTTCCTTATTGTGCGCACGCGTTCTGGGGGCATGGAGGAACCAGTCTGGTTGGCGAGGTGTCATCAGTCAATGATGACAAGACCGACAATTTCTTCTTCGAAGACCTGTCGCGGTTTCCATCGATTGAGGAGGATGAACCGCCGTATCGCCTGATTGTACCAGACTATTTGGTCTGAGACTGTTCCATCTCGCCGAATGACGCTTTGAGAAGCGAAGCAGCGTATTCGGTTCGGGGATTGTCAAAGAGTGAATCAGCGGTTCCACTCTCGACAATATCTCCGTCTTTCATGACAATAATTTGATGTGACATGGCACGAACCACGCGCAAATCGTGGCTGATGAAGATGTAAGCGAGTCGGTACTTGCGCTGCAACGCCAACAACAGATCAATGATTTGCGCCTGCACAGTTCTGTCGAGAGCGGAGGTAGGTTCATCCAGAACCACAAGTTTCGGCCGCAAAATCATCGCACGTGCAATCGCAATCCGCTGTCGTTGCCCACCGGAGAATTCATGTGGATAGCGCGGCAGAGCATCCGCACTGAGGCCCACTTCCCGCAATATACTCTCGGCGAGTCTGTTTTTTTCTGTTGGATTCGCGATTCCGTGAACCGACAACCCTTCGCCGACGATTTGGCCAACTGTCATACGTGGCGATAGTGAGCCGAAGGGGTCTTGAAAGACCATCTGCATATGGCGGCGAAACGGCCGGAGGTTGCGATGCGAGAGCCCCTGTATTTCCTGGCCGGTGAAGGCGATACTGCCTTGTGATGACACCAAACGCATGGAAGCCAGCGCCAGGGTGGTTTTCCCCGATCCTGATTCACCGACAATGCCGATGGTTTCACCTTCGCGAATCGTGATGCTGGCCTCCCTGACGGCCTTGATGTGCCCGACGGTGCGCCGCAGAAGCCCACGCTGAATGGGAAACCAGACTTTCAGCTTGTTGGTCTTCAGGACGATATCAGCAGTCGCGGGAATGGGATCAGGTGCGCCCGATGGTTCGGCGGCAAGCAGGGATTTTGTGTAATCGTGACGCGGAGAGACGAAGATCGCCTCTCGTGTTCCGTATTCGACAATTTCACCAGCGCGCATGACATAGACCCGACTGGCCATGCGCCGGACAATATTCAGGTCGTGGGTAATGAACAGCAGACTCATACCCTCAGCCACTTTCAACTCTTCGAGAAGTTTCAGGATCTGGGCCTGGATCGTCACATCAAGTGCTGTTGTGGGTTCGTCGGCAATCAGGAGTTGTGGCTGGTTGGCCAGGGCCATGGCGATCATGACGCGTTGCCGCTGTCCTCCTGACAACAGATGCGGATAAGATTTGAGTCTTTGCTCCGGGTTGTCGATTCCGGTTTTTTCCAGCAACGAAATCGCGGTCTCACGCAACTTGTCGGCTGAAATCTGCTGGTGTGTCACCAGGCTTTCGGTGATTTGTTTTTCAAGTGTATGCAAGGGATTCAACGACACCATCGGCTCCTGAAAAATGAAACTGATGTCATTGCCACGAATTCGGCGCAGTTCAGATTCGTTGACTCCAAGCAATTGCCGCCCGCCATACTCAATTGATCCTGTCAGTTCGGCATTTTCCGGTAACAGGCCAACGGTGGAAAGGGCTGTGACGGATTTGCCGGACCCCGATTCCCCGACAATGGCGACGGTCTCTCCGCGCGCGATGTGCAGGTCGACATTCTGGACCGCAGGAATCACGTCGCCCCCCTGGCGGAACGTGACAGACAGATTTTCAATGTCGAGGAGCGGTGCGCTCATTTAAAGCTCTTGCGGGGATCGAAGGCATCGCGCACACCTTCAAAGATAAATACCAGTAGCGACAGCATCACGGCAAAGGTGAAAAAGGCGGTAAATCCAAGCCACGGTGCTTGCAGGTTACGCTTGGCCTGAAGTGTCAGCTCACCCAGTGACGGGCCGGAAGAGGGCAGGCCGAAGCCAAGATAATCGAGGGCTGCCAGCGAACCGATCACCCCGGTAATGATGAATGGGAGAAGGGTTAATGTCGCCACCATGGCATTTGGCAAGACATGGCGGAACATGATGGCAATGCTGGACAGTCCCAGTGCGCGCGCTGCACGAATATATTCCAGATTACGCGCACGCAGACTTTCGGCGCGCACCACGCCGACCAGGGCCGTCCAGCCAAACAAGGTCATCAGTCCGGCAAGCAGCCAGAAATCCATCTGCCAGATGGCCGCCACGATGATGATTATGTAGAGCGATGGCGTGGATCCCCATAATTCAATGAGGCGTTGGAAAAACAAATCGATGGCACCGCCGAAGAAACCTTGGACCACGCCAGCGGCCACGCCGATAATTGAAGTGGCGAGGGTGACCACGATGGTGAAATTCACTGACAGTCGAAATCCGTAAATCACCCGTGCCAAGACATCTCTTGCCGTATCGTCAGTTCCCAACCAATGATTTTCATCGGGAGGTGAGGGGGCGCTGCGCCCCAAATCATTCACCGTGTCGTATGCATACGGGATCAGTGGCCAGAGTAGCCACCCCCGCTCAATCGCCTGTCCATTGATATCGCCATCGGCAAGATCATCCAGAGTGCCTTCCGGATCGTCGAGGCAGGACATCAGGCCACCCGATTGAATCAGGCACTGGACCTCGATATCGCGGTAAATTGCCTCAGTACGAAAATCCCCACCAAAGGCGGTTTCGGGGTAAAACTGAACAATTGGAAAATAAAAATCCCCACGGTAATTCACGATGAGCGGTTTGTCGTTGGCAACAAATTCGGCAAGCAATGAAAATCCAAACAGAATGCAAAACAGAATCAGTGACCAGAATGCACGTGAATTGGCACGGAAGCTGGTCAGGCGGCGGCGGGCAAGTGGTGAAAGCTGCATCATGTTTCCCGGGTCTCGAAATCGATGCGGGGATCAATCCAGACATATGTCAGGTCGGAGAGAATACCGACAATCAACCCGAGGAGACCAAAAACATAGAGGGTCCCGAAAATCACGGGATAATCACGCGCCACGGCGGCCTCGTAACCAAGCCTGCCAAGACCGTCGAGTGAGAAAATGGTTTCAATGATGAGCGAGCCACCAAAAAATACGGCAACGAATACAGCGGGAAATCCGGCAATGACAATCAGCATCGCGTTGCGGAAGACATGGCCGTAAAGGACCCGTCGTTCGGCCAGCCCTTTGGCTCTTGCCGTGATGACATAATGTTTCTTGATTTCGTCAAGAAAGCTGTTTTTTGTGAGCAGGGTCAATGTTGCAAAAGCTGAAATGGTCGAGGCAAGAACCGGAAGCGTGATATGCCAAAAATAGTCGGCAATTTTCCCGATCAGGCTGAGGTCCGCAAAATTGTCGGATACCAGGCCGCGCAGCGGAAAAATCCGCAGATAGGAGCCGCCGGCAAAGAGAACCAAAAGGAGAATAGCGAAGAGAAATCCCGGGATCGCATAACCGACAATGATGGCCCCGGATGTCCATGTGTCAAATGGCGTTCCATCGCGAACTGCCTTGCGGATTCCGAGTGGGATCGAGACCAGATAGGCGATCAGTGTGGACCACAGGCCCAATGAAATCGAGACCGGGAGTTTTTCTATGACGAGATCGACCACGCTGATGGAACGAAAGTAACTCTCGCCAAAATCGAACCGTAAATAGCCCCACATCATGTCGAGAAAGCGCTCGAGTGGAGGCTTGTCAAATCCGAACTGCTGTTCAAGTTCCTTGATGAATTCCTCCGGCAACCCGCGCGCCCCGCGATATCTTTCTTCGCCTGCCGAGGCCGATTCGATTCCGGCATCCCCGGTGCTCCCGGCGATGCTTTCAAAAACATCGCCGTCACCTTCAAGCTGGGCCAGAATCTGCTCGATTGGCCCGCCGGGGACAAACTGGACGAGGGAGAAATTAATGATCATGATTCCCAGCAAAGTGGGAATCACCAGAGCGAGTCGGCGGAGAAGATAGGCACCCATGGGGTCAGTCTTCGATCAGGCTCAGAACGCGCCTTCGTCTTCCAATTGTCGTGCTCTGTCGGGGTCAACCCACCAAAACGAGAGATGACCAAGACTATAGGGCGGGAGTTCTTCGGGATGTTCAAACATATCGTAATAGGCAACCGTGTGAATGGCTTTGAACCATTGGGGAACCCAGATACGTTCGGCGCGCAGGACCCGATCAAGAGCACGAACGGCGGTTTGCAACTTTTCGATCGTGTCGGCGTCCTGAATATGGTCAATCAGGCGATCGACACCTTCGCTGGCAATTCCGGAATCGTTGAAGACACCATCGACATGTTCGGATCCGAACATTTGTCGCAGACCGCCGCCGCTGGGTTCCAGACTGACCGGAAAACTGGTCGTGATAATATCGAAGTCACGGCTTCTCTCGCGGTTGGTGAATTGTGCCGGATCAATCCGAGTGTAGGTCGCATCAATTCCAGCCGCCCGCAGGTTTTCCACAAAAGGATTGATGATCCGGTCGAATGAAGGACTGCTTCCCAGGAATTCAAGTGCGAACTTTTCGCCGTTGCTGTTGCGGCGGACTCCGTCATCACCTATCAGCCAGCCAGCCTCGTCGAGAAGCCGCGATGCTTCACGCAAGTTGGCGCGATCAAGTTTTCTGGTTCCTGAAACCGGTGCGGTGACGGCCGCTTCTGAAAACACGGAGTCCGGTATCAGCCCACGCAGCGGCTCAAGCAGTTCCAATTCATCCGCGGATGGCATCCCGGTTGCTGCCAGATCGGAATTTTCCCAAAACGAATGGATTCGCTCATAGAGGCCATAAAACAAGGTTTCATTTGACCATTCGAAATTGAACATCAGGCCGATAGCTTCGCGCACCCGCGGGTCCCGGAACTTATCACGCCGCAGATTGAAAACAAAACATTGCCCGCCTGCCGGCGTCCCGTCGCTGAATTCCTTTTTGACCACCCATGCCTTGTTGAGGGCCGGAAAATCATATCCGGTTGCCCATTGCAGCGAAAAATTTTCATTGCGAAAAGTATAGGCCCCACCTTTGAAGGCTTCAAAGGCGGCACTCGTATCGGCAAAATACTCGACACGGATATGGTCGAAATTGTTGGTTCCGCGATTGATGGGAAGGTGCCAACCCCAATAATCGGGGTTGCGGCGATAGATGATGCGCCGCCCCGCTTCAATCGAGTCAAGAATGTAGGGACTCGAACCAATGGCTGGGGTCATACGCGACTCATCAAGTGTGGCACCGGTGTCTTCGAACCAGGCCTTGGAGAAGATCGGGATACCGCCGACCAGTGACGGATAGTTCCGCGTGGAAGCCGATTGGTCAAAATCAAACCTGATTCGCAATGGATCGAGGATCTCCACTGTCTTCACAGCCTTGACCAGTTCACCGCGAAACGATGTCAACCCTTCGTCACGAAACTTTTCATAGGAAAAGAGAACATCCTCGGCACGCAGTTCGGATCCATCCGAGAAGCGTGCTTCGGGACGCAGATTGAAGATGACCCAGGCACGATCCGGAGGATACTCCAGACTCTCGGCGAGCAAGCCATAACTGGCACTGACTTCGTCGGCCGTCCCACTGAGCAGAGTCTCGAAAAAGATGGAAGACAAGGCCCCCGCGCGTCCATTACGCGAGAAAGGATTCATCGAGTCAAAAGTTCCGAAACCCCAGATTGCGATCTCACCCCCCTTGGGAGCCTCAGGGTTGACATAGGCCAAATGCGCAAAGTCAGCAGGGTATTTGAGGTTTCCGAATGTTGAAATACCATGCGATCGGATGACCTCATCGTCACCTTCGGCCGTACCTTGTGCACCGACCAGCCCGATTGTGGCGACGAGGGCCATCACCCTGATCTGCCGGCGGGGCAATTGCATGATCCAGCCCGGTAATGAGAAGAGCATCGTGACGGCCCCTTATGCCATATGAGTTATTGCCGAAAATATCACAAGGGGGGTCGTCTGAAAAGCCTGACCAGCGATACGTGGAGTGACTGATACCGATGCAGGATCGGCATATCCATGCAGGATCATCCCACGGCCGCACGGTGGCGCGTGTATCGGTCTGCCGCCGGTACCCCGCTGTCGCCTCTGTGTCTTCAACAGGTCAGAATGCACCGGCCACTGTCAAACGCAGCGGAGGTGAGGTCAGTTCTGCAGGGACTGGAGATAGGCGACGAGGTCGGCCCGGTCGGTATCTTTGCTCAGTCCGGCAAAAGACATCTTGGTTCCCGGGAGATAGGATTTCGGGTTGAGGATAAACGCATTCAATCTTTCGATGTCCCAGACTCCGCCAAGTTCAGCCATGGGTGAGGAATAACGGAAATCGGCAATCGATCCCACAGCACGGTCGACAATCGCCACCAGATGCGGCCCGACTCCATTGACCGGTTCATCAATTTTGTGACAGGCTTTGCATTTGGCATAGACTCTGGCCCCGGAATCCGGATCGGCGTCAGCCAGCAGGGTCGCAAACTCGACAGCCGGAGCGTCCTCTTCCGATTCCGAATCGTGACTTTCAACAAGATCTGCGAAAATCACGGATCCGGAATGCTCATCACCATGACTTGAACTGCCGATATGGTAGATCGAGTCTGCGACCCACTGCCCAAGCAGCAAAACCAACAGAGCACCACAGAGAGCACCAACAGTCTTTGCACCGGTCATGGTATCTGGCATCCGAATCAACCCTTACTTTGTTCAGTGTGGAACCGTCCATTTCGGGGGTCTTCTAACGCCTTCCTTTCCCAATTGGCAAGTTGTAGGAGGCAGGCTTCACCACGGGTCCGGCGGAGAAATGTGGCCATGTCAAAAATCGCCTTTCAGGGTGAACTCGGTGCCTATTCCCACCAGCTGTGTGGTCAGGCCCGCCCCGAATACGAACCACTCGCATGCGAGTCTTTTTCCGCAGCTGCGGCGGCGGTGCGCAATGGCGATGCTGAACTGGTCGCCTTGCCGGTGGAGAATTCGATCTATGGCCGTGTTGCCGACATTCACCAGCTGCTGCCGGAATCCGGTTTGCATATCGTCGACGAAGCATTGATCAGGATTGAGATTTGCTTACTGGCTGGCCATGACTCGTCTCTCGAGACCATTCGCACGGCTTACAGCCACACTGTCCTTCTTGGCCAATGCCGCGACTTTCTGACAGATCATGCGATTCGTCCCGTGACATGGGCGGATACAGCTGGTGCCGCGCGATTTGTGAGCGAGCGCGGTGATCCCACCATGGCCGCCCTGGCATCCCGCCTTGCCGGACAGATTTACGGGCTTCAGACCGTGAAATCCGGCGTTGAGGACAAGAGTTTTAGCCGGACCCGCTTCTTCATCATGGCACGGGATGCGGAGACCAGCCGTCGCGGTGCGAACGGGATGATTACCGGGTTCATGTTCCAGGTCAGGAATATTCCTGCCGCCCTGTACAAGGCGCTGGGCGGCTTCGCCACCAATCAGGTCAATATGATCAAACTTGAAAGCTACATGTTGCACGGTTCATTCAAGGCAACACGTTTCTTTGCTGAGATCGAAGGTCATCCCGACGATGATGCGGTGGCTCTCGCGATGGAAGAATTGAGCTTTTTTACCAGCGAACTCAAAATACTCGGGGTCTATCCGGCAGCAGCAGAGCGCGATTGATCACGCGCCGGGTGCGCCGGAACTGTTGCAGCCCGATACCTTTTCCTTCTGACGCAACTTCACTTGATGGCACACGCGTGCACCGATTTTCGGCTTCAGGTCAGTTGATCCTGCCCTGTAGCCACATCCTGATCATGTCATGCGCAATGGAGCCGCGGCGCGGGGGTCGGATCACCCGGTCCTGCCCGTCAAAGACTTGAGCCATCTGCTGTCTTGAGATCCAGAAGGCTGTTTCCAGTTCATCATGGTCAATGCGAATTGCGGTGTTGCGTGCACGACCTGCACAGCCGATCATTAGAGATGCAGGAAATGGCCAGGGCTGTGAAAATACGTATTTGACATCATCGACCCGGATTCCGGTTTCTTCCAATGTCTCACGGCAAACTGCTGCCTCGATTGTTTCCCCGGCTTCGACAAAACCTGCTGGCAGCGAATGTATGCCTTCCGGCCAGCCCGGAGATCGCCCCAGCAGGAGCTGGTCCTGATGCGTGACCAGCATGATGACGACGGGGTCAATTCGACAGAATTGTACGCCTTCACAATTGTTGCATTCCAGTCTCCAGCCGGCAGCAACAATCCCCATTCGGCACCCGCAGCGGGGACAATACGAGAAAGACGCATGCCAATTGAGAAGGGCTTTTCCCATGACGGCAAATTCAGCCTCGGTCGCTGGTAGCGCGGCCATAAATGAGCGCAAATCAGCAAATCCAGTATTGTCCGGGATCAGGGGGTGATATCTCGGTGAGGGATCAAAAACGCCATCGGTTGTGACCGGGTCATTGCGGGAATGGTCATTGTCGGAGATGGCCGCCGCAAAACGGGGGAGCGTCTCTTCTTTGGTCTTGCCGACAAAGACCAAAGTCGGATTGTCGGAAAAAATCCTGTCGTCCGGGGGCAGCCAGCACAAGCTGGAATCAATGCGTTTCAGGGGTTGACCACGATAGAAGGGGAGGACAGCAGCACCCGGTTGCGAGGTGAGACGAGATGTCTCAACGGGATCTTCACGGAGTTCAGCAAAACGCGGAATCCCGCTTGCTTTGAAGGCGAAGTCTGGAAACAGGGTCTGGAATTGGTCGCGTGTGGAGATCATGAGGGATGCGGCCCAATGAGATGTGGTCGTCGTGGAAACCGAAGGGAAACGGCTTCAGAATTGATGGGCTTTCTGCTGAGAATGTCACCAGGGCCGTGACGCGGATGTCATGGTTGCCAATGACCTCGCTCTCAATTGTGCAACCGTCATTCACGGCAACTTTTGGGGCTTATAAAGACCATTTGACAGAATACAACATGATGCGTTTTTATTGAAAGACTGGCGCAACATAATGCGGTATGTCAATTCATCTTTATAAGCCCCAACTTTTTCACCTGCTCAGCCTGCTGCAGTCTCCCGAGTCGCATGGCGACAGCACCATCGTCACGCAATCACCCGGTCGGGAGCAACAGTCATTTTTGAATTGAAGCCTTTTCGTTTCTTCAGTACATGAATTGATTGGTTTGAAATTTCATCGAAGGAATGAATTATGTCAAGAGTTATGACGCTGGCAGCAGGTATTTTCTGCCTGGCCACAGCAGTCTCCCAAGCGCAAACAGATATCGAATTTACCCTTGACTGGAAATTTGAAGGGCCAAGTGCGGGTTACTTTGCCGCGGTGGATAACGGCCATTTTGCAGATGAGGGATTGAATGTCACGATTTCCGCCGGACAGGGTTCACGTGATGCCATGCCCAAGGTCGCAACCGGAGCCTTTCCCTTCGGATTTGCCGACATCAACAGTCTTGCCGTCTTCCTTGATGAAAATCCGGGGGCACCGGTCACGGCTGTGATGATGGTCTATGATAAACCGCCCTTTGCCGTGGTGGGACGCGCGTCTCTTGGAGTGAATGAACCCAAGGATCTTGAAGGGCGCATCCTTGGCGCCCCGCCGCCCGACGGGGCATGGGCACAATTTCCGGCCTTCGCCAGTGCCAATTCGCTGGACGTTGAGAAAATTGTCATCGAGCCGGTCGGTTTCCCGACGCGTGAACCCAGTCTTGCCGAAGGCATTGTTGACGCGGTCACCGGATACTCGTTTTCCAGTTTCCTGAATCTGGTCCGGCTCGGTGTTCCGGAAGATGATATTTCCGTCATCCTGATGGCCGACCATGGTCTCGAACTCTACGGTAACGCGATTATCGTCAATACCGACTTTGCGGCGGCGAATCCGGAAATCGTCAAAGGCTTTATCAGGGCTGTCATTGCAGGGTGGAGAGATGTGATTGCTGATCCTGCTGCCGGAGCCGCAATGGTGGTGGCACGCAATCCCGCTGCAGACCTCGATCTGGAGAGATGGCGACTCCAACTGGCGATCGATGCCAATGTTCTGACTGATTATGTGAAGCAGAATGGCATGGGTGGGATCGACGCGGCGCGATTCGAGAGATCCCTCGCACAACTTCGCGAAAATCGTGAATTTATCGGTGAGATGGACGCAGGCCTGTATTTCACCGATGCCTATCTTCCTGACAGTGCCGAGCGGATGATCCAATAGAACCTGGGCGCAGTGCCGGTACCGGCCGTGAACCCCACAACTGAATCAATTGAGGGATGTGCGCAGATTGAGTTGCGCGATGTCTCGCATGCATTTGAGATCGAGGGCGGGACCTTACCCGTCCTCGACGAATTATCACTTCGGGTCAAGAAAAACGAACTGACCTCCGTTGTCGGTCCTTCGGGTTGTGGAAAATCAACGCTGACCCGTTTGATATCGGGCCTGATCAAACCGGATTCGGGCGAGATTTTCCTTGCCGGCGACAAGGTTGTATCGCCCCGCCCGACGGTCGGAATGGCGTTTCAGAATCCGGTAATGCTTGAATGGCGGAATGTCCTCATGAATGTCATTCTTCCGCTCGAGATCGTCGCACCAGACATGCCACGCAATAAGCGGGAGGAGCGCGCTCTTGAACTGCTGTCAATGGTCTCGTTGGAAGGTTTCGAGGACAAACGTCCGTCCGAACTCTCCGGGGGTATGCGCCAGCGCGTTTCATTGTGCCGTGCATTGGTGCATGATCCCGATGTCCTGATTCTCGACGAACCCTTCGGCGCGCTGGATGCATTTACGCGCGAAGAGTTGTGGGGTGTCATGTATAACCTTCGCCGGATCCGCCCATTCACCTGTCTGCTGATCACCCATGATCTGCGGGAGTCGGTTTTTCTTTCCGATCATATCGTTGTGCTTTCGCAGCGCCCGGCAAAAGTCCAATATACCACGACTGTCGATCTGGGGGAGGATCGACAGGTTAAGGATCTCTACGCCCCCCAGGTGACCGGTTTGCTCACGGAACTGCGCCAGCATATCGAAATTGCGCAGGATAAGAACTGATGAAATCATACCGAGCAATTTTAGCGCCGACGGCAGCGATCATCGTTTTTCTGATTCTGTGGGAATTGCTGGTTTGGGCCAATGGCTGGCCGAATTACAAGATGGCTTCACCGTCCGATCTTTGGCCGGCATTCTGGGAATTCCGTGGACTGTTTTTTGAATATGGTTGGGATACTTTATGGCGAACGGTCGCCGGTCTGTTCCTTGCGGTTCTGACAGGTGTATTTTTGGGCATGGTGATGGGCCTGTCGCGGATGGCACGGGATGCGCTTTATCCCCTGCTTGTTGGTTTTAATGCGATCCCCAAAGCCACAGTTGTTCCCGTGCTCGCACTGATTCTTGTCGGTATGGATGATCTGAACACGGTCTTGATCGCATTCCTGATTTCCTTTTTCCCCATCGCGGTGTCAGTTTCCATCGGATTGTCCACGCTGGAGCCGGAATACCGCGACATTTTGCGGGCACTCGGCGCATCCCCGACGACGATCTTTATCAAGATTGCGCTCCCCAAGACATTGCCGGAGTTCTTCGGCGCACTGAAAATTGCCGTCACGCTTGCATTTATCGGGACCAATCTGATGGAGATTGTCGAGCCGCACGGAAAGGGGCTCGGTCATCTTTTCGACAGTGGCAAGATCAATGCCGACTATCCCCTGATGTTTGCGGTTCTGATTGCCTTGGCCTGCCTCGGAATCCTGCTCTATTATATCGTGGTTGCGCTGGAATGGATTTTTGCCGGTTGGGCGGAGCGTGAATAGCCGGGTTTCTATTGCTCATGAAACCGATTGACAGCGGCGATGCCGAATCGCTTGTTGTCTTGGCATACTGGATACTGTCTGGGGTCACCGCGTGGTGAAAAACACAGGATATTTCGATTGCACGCTTGATGCGAAATTGAAGGTCCGATAGGAACCGAACCGGGAGCCAGCGCGGACGTGCGGATCGCTAACCCGGTCAGGTCCGAGAGGAAGCAGCCGTAACGAAACCCGCCTGGGCCGATTGCTGGTTCCCGTCCTGTCCAGTGGTTTGCAATGACGGGCCATGGTCTGCGGCTTGCCGGGCTTTATCAAATGAGGGCAATGCGCCAATCATGCCAGAAGGACAACGGCAAGCCGTCAGGCAGTATAAGCGAATCCTCCTGAGAGCATTGGAACGTTGCCCGGCTGGAACACGGAGTCGTATTGCCCGGGAAACCGGGATCAGCAAGAGTTTCGTGAGCCAGATTTTCAATCCTTCCTATGATGTGCCGTTGCCATCAAAATATGTCGAAACGGTGGTTGGAATCTGCGATATGAATACGGACGAAGCGGCCGCATTTCAGGAGACGTATGCAATTGCGCATCCACTGGTTAACGGCAGCAAAACAGGTGAATCCGAGCATGAATTGCGGATCCCTTTACCGAAATTCAAATCGATGGCACAGCGACAGAAGACGGTGGCAGCAATCCAGGAGGCGGCTCAGGCGATCATCAATCTGGCGGTGAAATAGCCGAATTCTTCACGCTATTTCCCGTGCACACGCCGCGTGTGCCATGGTGGGTCTGTGGGTGGCAACGGGATCTGATTCTGATTTGGAATCTTCACTGGGGCCAGATAATTTGTTGCCAAGAGATGTGTGATGAGGGAAGATGGCAGAGGATCCCAACATTGCTTACCAGGTCTTGGCGCGTAAGTACCGCCCTGGCACTTTTCAGGAATTGATTGGCCAGGAGACGATGGTCAGAATTCTGCGCAATGCTTTTGCCGAAAATCGTATCCCACAGGCCTATATTCTGACTGGTGTGCGGGGTGTCGGCAAGACGACCACGGCGCGAATCATTGCCAAGGGTATGAACTGTACCGCCGGTGGTTCAGTGAGGGCGGTTGAACCTTGCGGTGTTTGTGATAGCTGCGTGCGCGTCTCGGAAGGACGACACATGGATGTTCTCGAACTCGACGCCGCGTCGCGGAGTCAGGTCAATGAGATGCGTGAGATTTTGGAAAATGTCTCATTCGAACCGGTTGAAGGGCGCTACCGCGTTTACCTGATCGATGAAATTCACATGTTATCGACACACGCCTTCAATGCCCTGTTGAAAACCCTGGAAGAGCCGCCCGATCACGTCAAATTCATTTTTGCCACGACCGAGATTCGCAAAGTGCCGGTCACTGTGTTGTCGCGCTGTCAGCGGTTCGATCTCAAGAGAATTGAACCTCCGGTGATGCGTGATCATCTTCTGTCGATAGCGAAGTCCGAGAAAATCCCGATCACGGCCGAAGCCATTGAACTGATCACCCGCGCTGCCGAAGGCTCGGCGCGCGATGCGGTCAGTCTGCTGGATCAGGCTGCCGGGGCCAGTGGCGACAGGATCGGGGCCACAGAAATGCGTGAAATGCTGGGTCTCGCTGATCGCGGGCGAACGCTTGATCTTGTGGAGTTGATCATGCGCGGAGACGCCGTGGGCGCAATCGAGGAGTTGAATGGGCAATATCGTGATGGTGCCGATCCGAACGCGATGATTCGTGACCTCGCGGAGTCCTTTCATTTGATCGCGATCCTGAAAGTGTCGCCAGATACCGTGCGCGATGTCGGTTTGCCGCCCGATGAGGCGAAACGCGGACTGGACCTCGCCGAGAGACTGCCAATGGGAGCGGTTTCACGCGCCTGGCAGATGCTCCTGCATGCCGCGGGCGAAGCTCCCAACGCACCGAGTCCGATGATGGCGGCAGAAATGGCGGTGATCCGCCTGTGCTATGTCCAGGAGATTCCACCTGCAGCAGATCTGTTGCGTAAATTGACGGGGGGACAAACGGCTGAGGTGTCGACAGCGAACAGAGAGATGACCCCACGCCAGGTGGTAGTTCCTCAGTCCCCAACGGGTGGTGACCAGCCATCACCGGAACCGCCTTCTGTGCATGACAATCAAGTCCCTGAAGGAAACAGGGAGGTGCAAAGCGACAGCCAGGCAGAGCACGACCAGTTTCTTGAACAGGTGCGGCAACATGAATTGTCGCAAAGTGTCATCGAGACTTTTCCAGGTGCCGTCGTGCGCGCTTTGCCGGATTGAGCCCGGTCATTTCGAATTTCGTGGCAGGACTCATGGCATGAATCAGGAACTGAAGCCCATTCGCAGTCTCATTGACCAACTGGCGCGGCTGCCCGGGCTCGGGCCGGTTTCATCACGCCGCATTGTCCTTGAGCTCTTGAAGTCACGCAACGGGCGCATGTCGGAAATCGCGACCGCCATGCAGAATGTCGCCGCAAGTGTGAGAAATTGTTCCATCTGCGGGAATTTCAGTACTGACGATATCTGCCCGATCTGCGTTTCAGCGGAGCGTTCAAGTCACGAGATTTGTGTGGTGCAGGATGTCTCGGACTTGTGGGCAATGGAAAGGGCAGGTGCATTCAAGGGGCGGTACCATATCCTGGGCGGACTCCTGTCGATGTTGGATCATATTGGGCCCGAGGAATTGCGAATTCCGGCGCTTCTGCAGAGAGTGGCGGAAGACGGGACCGAAGAGGTGGTTTTGGCGCTCAGTGCCACCGTGGATGGTCAAACAACGGCACATTACATTGCAGGTCAGCTGAGTGCTCGCGGCGTTCGGGTCACGCAACTCGGACAGGGTGTGCCGATGGGCGGTGAACTTGATCTTCTTGATGGCGGCACGATCACTGCTGCGATGATTTCCCGCAAACCCTATTGATCAATGAGAGTCGAATGTTGGCAACGGTCTGGGAGTCATACCGATCCGGCATCCTGCAGCTGTTTGGTCATTACGCCTGCCACCTGCGGCAAGGGCAAGAAGAGATCTGTCAGTTGTGGTGTTGACCAATTCCATTGCCCGATAAGATCGGAGACCGCACGGGCCGATGAGAATATCCCGCAGGTTCCGGCATATTGGGGCTCTGAAAAAGTGGCATTAAACTGGATTGATGAGGTGATGGCGTGAAGCAAGATGAAGAGATGCACGACGAAAAACGGCAGGCCCGTGAATGGTTTGTGAGCGTGCAGGAGTCGGTTTGCCAGCGTTTCGAACAATTGGAGACAGACTCGGTTGCTGGCGGCGAGGACGCATCCGCCAGCTTTGCGTTGCGTGAGACCAGGACCCGGGCGGCCGACGGTTCGGATCGTGGGGGCGGTGTGATGGCGATTATGCGGGACGGCAATCTGTTTGAAAAAGTGGGCGTGAATGCGTCGACTGTTTACGGCGTACTGGATGAAGATTCATTGCATCGACTGGCAGCAGGCAAATCCATCGAGGGAATCAGGAACGATCCGCGATTCTGGGCTTCCGGTGTCTCTCTGGTGGCACATATGCGCAATCCGAGAGTCCCTTCAGTTCATTTCAATACGCGTATGTTCTGGACGCCATCGCGCTGGTGGTTCGGCGGCGGCACTGATCTCAATCCCTGTATCGAATATGATGATGATACACGCGACTTTCATGCCGCCTTGCAGACATGCTGCGACCGGACTGACGGCACGTATTACCAGCGTTTCCGCGAATGGGCAGATCGTTATTTTTTTGTGACTCATCGCCAGCGCGCCCGCGGTGTGGGCGGCATATTTTTTGATGATCTGAATACCGGTGACTGGCGGACGGACTTTCAGTTTGTTCAGGATGTCGGACGGGCATTCCTGAAAGCCTACTTGCCGTTGGTGTTACGACGAATGGATGAAGAATGGACGGATGCTGATCGCGAGAAACAGCTCATACATCGTGGTCTCTACGCAGAGTTCAATCTGGTCTATGACCGGGGAACCAGGTTCGGCCTGGAATCGGGCCATGATCCGGATGCGGTCCTGATGAGTTTACCCCCCCTCGCCCGGTGGCCATAGCATCCTATCATGACCTGGATATTTGATTCGACGGTCATTTGCCCGGTAGACACGACACGGCTGACGCCTGACCGGGTCTCCATGACCGGACCGTTTCCAGCAGTTTTTCGACATTGCCGATCTGTGCGGTGGGGTTGATGCCATGGCCCAGATTAAAGATATGTGGGCGGTCCGCGAATCCGTTGAGGACGGATTGGACTGCGGCGATCAGCTCATCGCCGCCGGATTCAAGAAGCGTTGGGTCAAGATGACCCTGAACACAAATCTGCTGATCAAGATTGTCCGCGATCCATGTTGGATTGACGGATTGGTCAAGGGCAACGCAGTCCGGCCTGACATCTCCAATAAATGCGGGCAGCGCATCGCCGGCAGCGCGGGGAAATGCAATGATTGGAACACCGGGATGACGCTTCCGAATGGCACGCACAATAGCCTGCGCAGGGTCAGTGACATAGAGTTGAAATTCCTGACCCGTGAGGGATCCCGCCCAACTATCAAAAATCTTGATGGTTTCGGCCCCTGCTGCAATCTGATCTGACAGATATTCAATTGTGGCTTCCGTGAGCAGATTGATCAGTCGTCGGAACGCTTCAGGCTGACGGCGTAAAAACTCATGTGCCGGAATCTGTCCAGGTACAGCACGACCCGCGATCATGTAGGTTGCAACAGTCCACGGCGCTCCGGCAAATCCAATCAGTGCTGTCTCCGGGGGAAGGGCAGAACGTACGATCCGCAGAGCCTCGCTGACCGGTGCCAGTTTTTCATGCACCGAGTCAGCGGTGCGAAGAGCGTCGATATCGCGTGGATCGGCAATGGGCGAGAGCAACGGCCCCGTACCTGTTTCAAAGGTGAGGTCTGAGCCCAGCGCGTGTGGAACCAGCAAAATGTCAGCAAAAATGATGGCGGCGTCAAAACCAAATCGCCGAATCGGTTGCAGCGTGACTTCGGCAGCCATCTCCGGTGTGTAGCAGAGAGTGAGAAAGTCTCCCGCCTGTTGACGCAACTCACGATACTCGGGAAGATACCGCCCGGCCTGGCGCATGATCCATACAGGCGGTGGATCGACTCGCTCACCTTTGAGAACGCGAAGCAGGGCTTTTCGCTGATTCATCCAATCACTCCGTGGGGATATCGATGCTGGCGCAGGTCATGCTGTCTTCGTCTGTCAGGTTGAAGCAGCATGGCAAATTACTTGGCAAGACAGGAAGCAGCAAGTAATCAGTCAGCCATGACTTTTGCAAGACAATCCATACTCCGGTGCGGATCGGCTCTGCAATGAAACGCCGTTCTCTCAAATTTGGCACCCGGGGCTCGCCACTTGCACGCGCCCAGACGATAGAGGCGATCAAGCGTGCTGCAGAATGTGGAGAATATGAGCACGATGCACTGCAGACTTGTATTATCCGGACAACCGGAGATGTGAAGTCAACCGCACCAATCAGCATGATCGGGGGCAAAGGCGTCTTTTGCCGAGAGCTCGAACAGGCATTGCTGGATCGTCGCATCGATATTGCCGTACATTCAATGAAGGACCTTCCGGTGAAACAGCCCGAGGGGCTCATTGCCGACTGCGTGTTACCACGCGAAGATGTGCGCGATTCATTCATCTGTCATTCTGCTACCCACCCGCGTGATTTACCTGACGGTGCCGTCGTCGGCACGTCCAGCCTGCGTCGGCAAGCCCAGTTGCTGAAATTGAATCCCGGATTGAAAATTGTCAATTTCAGGGGCAACCTGGACACCAGGCTGGATAAGTTGGCGCAGGGCGCGGTGGATGCCACATTGCTGGCAATGGCAGGTCTGCGGCGGCTTGACATATTGAGCGACCAGATGACGCCGGTCCCGGTCACCGACATGCTTCCCGCACCGGCGCAGGGATGCGTCTGTTTACAATGGCGCAACGACGATCATCAGGTGCAGGAATTGATGGAACAGATGGACGATTTTGAATCAAAATGCCGCGCAACGGCGGAGCGTTCGTTGTTGTCGGGTCTCGGTGGTGATTGCAACACGCCGCTTGGCGCTTTGGCAGAATATAGCGAGGGTGACATTCGTGTCAGCGGGGAACTTCTCAGTCCTGATGGGAGTGTCTGCTATTCTGACCAGTTACGCGGGCCGGTTTGCGATGCGGCGCAGTTGGGCCTGGAATTGGCCCGGCGTATTTTGGCCGAGGCTGCAGATTCGCCGGCATTAACCTGAGATTCTTGGGGACTTGCCCGGTGCGACTGGACATGCCGGGAGAGAATATTCGCGCAAGAGTTCTGCGAATTGTGCCGCATGCATATCGCGATCTGCGAGACTTCCCTGAATTTGTGGGCGTCTCATACTGAATTTGACGACGCGCAGATCAGGCAATTCAAAGCGCCGCAGGGATTGCGGTTCGGTGGCGAAGAGCCGTGCGACATCGTGATTCGTCAATTCTTTCCGGATCTGTTCAAAAATCGCGTCGGTCCCGCAGAAGATATCCATCGTCACCGTAAATGGCCCGGCATTTTTTGACCGGATATCCTGTACCAGGTCACCGAGCCGAGGCACGACCAATCTCATGTGTTTCCAGCCTGAAAGCGTCCAGTGGATGATCGAGCTCCATGACATGCTGCAGACAGAATTCATAGACTTGGCCGCGTTCACTTTCGGCCGGAGAATAGGGGAAAGCGAAGGTGGGGAGGGATTCGTCGTCAGAGAGCGGAAAATGCAGCAGGTATGGATTGATCAATTTGGCAATCTGGTTGGCTGTTTCCTGGGCAGGTGCCGTGACCAGGCACAGGACACCGACTTCGCAACCCGTCGTGCTGCATCGTTCGAGTCGACCCAGCGCCGCGTTTGCACCAATCAGGCGAAATTCAAGATGAATATCAGGATTGTCAATTCCATCAATTTCGGCATGCAGGAAATTCTCCAGTTTTTTGACCCATTCCGCTGCCCGTGTGACATATCGCTCCTGACGTAAAATCGTGAGGATTGATGTCTGATAACCAGTGAATCGTGCACCTTCGAGCTTGACGCAGTAGCGGTCAGACGGTCGCCACACCGCACCTTGAACCCTGACCCTGCCCGCATCAAGTGCCGTATATTTTGCCGTGCTGACATCCAGGATACCGCCGGGTTCAGCGAGTTGAAAAGGGTCGGCATTTTCATAGAGCATATGAGCGGAAACTGAATGAGGCGTACAATAAGCCTTGTCTGCCATTGCCTCAACTTCAAATCCGTCTGAATCAAAATTCACACTGATGACACCGGTTAACGGTCGGGTCGAGCAAAGGGCACCACATTCGGCAATCTTGGCACCATGCCAGGCAGCTCCGGGATGCGCGCCGCGCATCAGCGGAAGTGCCGCAATCGCAGCCGTATCTGTTGCCCGTCCGGTGATGATGATGTCGGAGTCAGTGCTCAGGGCCGCACTCACCTGTTCGGCGCCGGCAAGTGCGACAATATTGTCACAAGCGAGGATGGTTTCTTTGTCGATTGGTGGCGCATCTGCAAGTTCATGGATACGGCCATGATCAAGATTCTGGGCGATCTTGGTGTTGTCCTGCGATGATTTGATGGTTGCGACCCGCAGGGTCTGGTCCAGATCATGAGCCACTTCACGGGTGATGTCCAGCATCCAGTCCACGCAGGCGTCGGTCCCGCAGGTTCCCGCTGTTGTCAAGACCAGGGGAATCCTGTTCCGGTTGCGTGCAATCATCAGCTCTGTCCATTCAGTGCGTGTGACTGCACGCGAATATTTGGAGACGGATGCACCGAGATAGTAGGGGCCGCTATCGGTGGAACCTCCATCAATCGCGATGATATCCGGCTGTCGGTCCAGTCCCCGCGCCAATGCTCTTCTGTCGAATTTAAGGCCCAGAACGCCAGCGGGAACAAGAACCTGGGTTGGCAAATCTAGTCGGCCGGGCGCGGCGGTGTCTTGAGGAACGGGCGGAGGAAGATCGGCAGAATGAAGCCGACAACGGCGGCGACCCAGAGTCCGATCGAAATTCCGGAAGAAAAAAGATAGCTGATCTCACCATTGGAGATGACCATGGCATCGCGCAACGCATCTTCCATTTTGTTGCCCAGCAGAATGCCCAGGATAATCGGAACCGTCGGAACCCCAACCTTACGACACAGATAGCCAAGCAGGCCGAACAAGATCATCAGGATCAGGTCAAATCCGCTCCCTGAGAGCGAGTAGATGCCGGCAAAAGAGACCATCATGATGCCAGGCAGCAAGATATTGGGTGGAACCGACAGAATGGACACAAACAGACGGACCAGGGGCACATTCATGATGAGGAGGACGAAGTTAGCGATGAGTAGTGCTGCGATCAACCCCCATACAACCTCTGGACGGTCCTGAAAAAGCAGCGGCCCGGGCGTGATATTCAAAGTGAGGAGGAGGGCCAGAAGCACCGCGGTGGTCCCCGAGCCGGGTACACCCAATGTCAGCATGGGGACCAACGCACCGCCGGCAGCAGCATTGTTGCCGGCTTCGGGCGCGGCGACGCCGCGAGGATTCCCGTGTCCGAATTTGCTCTTGTCACGGGCGATGGATTTCTCCGCCATATAGGCAAGAAAGCTTCCCAATGATGCGCCGGCACCCGGCAAGACGCCAGCGACGAAACCGACCAAGGTCGACCGGAGCATCGTCGGCAGACAATGGACAATGTCTTTTATCGGAATCGTCACTTTCCTGAGTGTCACGCCAATTGCCGATTTTTTGCCATGACTCTCGATAAAAATGAATATTTCAGAAACTGCGAACAGCCCGACAATGGCAACGAGGAAATCGATCCCATCAAACAGATGTATTTCACCATAAGTGAAGCGTGGCAATCCGGTCGAATTGTCCAGACCGATCATGGCAATACCAAGACCGATGGCGGCTGCAAGAGCGGATTTGGCCTGATTTTTCGAAGCCAGCCCACCGAGTGTACAAAAGGCGAGGAGATAAAGGGCAAAATATTCCGGCGGCCCGAACAGATAGGCGATACCCGCGAGGATCGGGGCAAGGAGCATCAGGCCAATGGTCGCCAGAAGTGCCCCGAAGAAAGAGGCAACACCGGAGAGAACCAGTGCGTCTCCCGGACGTCCTTTCCGGGCCATGGGATACCCGTCGAGAGTTGTCATCAGAGCGGGTTCATCTCCGGGAATATTCAGCAGAATTGAAGAAATCCGCCCGCCATACATCGCGCCATAATAGACCGAGGTCATCAGAACCAGGGCTTCGGTCGCATCCAGCCCCAGGGTAAAGGCGAGGGGAATCAGTATGGCAACACCGTTGGATGGGCCAAGTCCCGGGAGAGAGCCGATGACCGTTCCCAGAAAACATCCGCTGACAGCAAGCAGTAAATTGGTCAATGTCAGGGCAACGGCGAAACCCTGGGCCAGATTCTGAAAAAGCTCCATGCCGTCCTGCTGGTCTTAGAAAAGATCACCGAATGGTGAGAGGCTCAATCCGAGGGCCGCACGAAAAATCAGGTAAAGCCCGAGCGACAGGCAGATTCCTGCAATGATCGAGATTTTCACATTGGGAGAGATCAGATAGCTCAGCAGTGCCGAGGCAACTGCAGCCGGCAGGATAAAGCCCATTGGCTTGAGCAGGCGCGCGAAAACATACATCACTGCGGTTGCGGCAGCGAGTTTGGCGATAATTGGCCATGCGGGCCAGTTGGGATCCGGATCAGGCTTGATACAGATATAAATGCCACAGAGGGCGGCAACGGATCCGATCAGGTAAGGAAACGTGCGCGAGCCAACCGGATCAGACAGAAATCCCAGTTGAATGGCCGTCGCACTGTAGAGATAGAAGAGTGCAACGGCCAGAACAGCCAGACCGAATATTCGGTCGCTTGTCACTATTGGATGACACCAATTTCACGCGACAGCATTTCGATTTCGCCAACGACTCCGTTGACATAATCCTGAAAGTCTCTGCCGACCTTGGTGAAAGGCGCCAGGCCATTGGCTTGCATCGCCATTTCCCACTCGGAAGAGGCGGCGACCGAGGACAGGGCATCCGACCATTCATTATATTCGGCTTCGCTGATGCCTTTGGGCACATAGAGCCCGCGCCAGTTGACCGACACGATGTCAACGCCTTGCTCTTTGGCCGTTGGAATCTGTTCAAAACCGGGCACACGCTGGTCGGTGAACACGGCCAAGACCCGGATCTCATCGGCGGCGAGGAAGCCAACGATTTCTGACATGTCCCCGGTCATGGCCTGGGTGTGTCCCCCGATGGTCTGGGTAATCGCATCAGCGCCGCCATCAACACCGATATATTTGACGGATGTCACATCGTCATATCCAAGCCGTCCCAGCGCCATGAGGACCTTGAGATGGTCGAATCCACCGGTTGCCGAACCACCGGCGAAAGTGATCGCAGTCGGATCTTCCATAACCGCATTCAGCAGGTCAGTCAGCGACATGTAGGGCGAGTCCTTGGCCACAGCGATGATGCCGGGGTCAGCCCCGATTGCTCCCAGGAATTGCACCTGATCGGCGGTCATTCCGCCATAGGCATTCTGTGCCAGCCTGGTGGCGGTCGCCGAAGACGCTGCAACGATGAGATCACCGTCATCACTGCGTTCATTGACCACATGGCTGAAAGCGAGTCCGCCACCACCACCCGCCATATTGGTGACCTGAATCGGTTTGTCGACAGCACCGATATCATACATGATCTTGCCAATTGTCCGGCAGGTAAAGTCCCAGCCTCCACCGGGATTGGCAGGTGCAATACACTCGGCCGCAGTCACGGCGCTCGCCGCCGAGAGGCTGCCAACGACAATGCCGGACAGCAGGGTTGTCTGTATAAGGTTTTTCATTCGAGTCCTCCTGAATTCGCATTTCAATTGCCCGAGCCCTCACCGGAATCGGGTGCGTGGCGAGCGCAGGTATCAGTGTTACATGCATATTGCAATGGAACACCAGGTTTCATGTCGGGCCAACGCACTTGAAATATCTGGAGCCTATATCAACCCCCTGCAACTCTCATATGTCTTCGAATCAGGAATCAAGACAAAGAGGATGCGGTTATTGTTGGGTACGAGAACGGGCGCATCAATAAGAATAGATCTTATGGCCGCGGCGGTATTTTGCTGGCGGCCAATTTGTTTTGGGTGACGAGTCTCGTCTGACATCATTGTTAGGTTAGACCTAAATTACCTTTTCATCGGAGGCGTGATTGATCAGCTGGATATCGGTCGCAAGACATTCGGCCACTATTTCCCGCCGGAGAAGGTCAGGGTCCTCCACTGCGACCTCAGATTCTCATCCTGATTGTCGCAAAATCCCAGGTTGATTGACACGCCATAGACGCTGATGAGTCCCGGCTGTTTTGATATCTCTTTCTACAACGGGTTCAGCATTATGTTTGCCTCCGACATCGATCTCAATCCCCGCGGTGACTGGAGGCGGGTGTTCGAGGATATGGAGATCGCCCTGGACGACACAACGCATCACCCGCTGCATGCAGTGGAACGGAAAGAGCGCCACAAGCAGGAAATGATGGCAGCCGAAGCGCAACAAATCTGCCGGTCAACCCAACCGGAAGGCAAGCCGAATGAAGTGGCACTGGTGCGCAATTCAACACTGACCAAGATCTCTATCCGTGTCTGTGACGGGTCGCTGAACCTTTGCCGGCAGCTGGATGTTGAACATGTGAGCGGTGTCCGCCGGAAGATGAACGCGCGGGGATGACTGAAGAATGCGGCCTTTCTGATCCCAACGCGATGAGCAGAACTCTCTGCTGACAGGCGTATTTTCCAGCGGGCCGATCAGGCGACCCTGGCACGGGGATGGTCCGGGTCCAGGCGACCGGCAAGAAGTCCCCTGACTGAGATATCTTCATCCAATTCCGGCCAGTGCAGACCCTCACCATGTCCGATAAACTCCCACTTGAGACGCTGCTCTGGCGTCCCGTGCGTCAGGTGTGGGAACCAGGCCAGCGGGACGGCCAGTTCCCGGCCGTTGTCCAGAACAACATGGAATAAATCCGGTGAAAAGGTGACGTCGATTGCCAGGGGTTCCGTTTCAAGTGTCAAAGTGTGCATGCCATGCCTCTACGAATTCCCGCCGACGCTGTTTCACGATGTTGCGAAGAGTGGCGATTTCACCACTGCGCAGGCGTCGGCTCGAGGCCATTTCCACTGGATCCAGCCAGAATTTCGCTATCTTTTCCTCGGCGGTCACATGGATGTGCGGCGGTTCTCTGGGCGTGCCTTCGTTGCTGTAGAAGAAAAACCGGGATGGGTCCTCTCGCAACAGTGTCGGCAACCACCGCAGCGCGGTTGATCGGCGGTTCACCTGCGTGATCGCGTCGGCTCTTTTTTGCCAGCGGGCGCGTTCGTCTGCATTTCGTTTGTGATACACGGTGCTGACATCAATAATGGGCAGCGATGGGGCCAACAGGCCAGAGTCTCAGGCGCAGAACCGTCAAGTGGCGGGTCGCCGCCGCTGTAACGGGTTGACCACGAGAAAATTCTGCCGAGGACAGGATCAAGACAGTGAATGGTCTTGGAGATTATTCCCCAACGCAGAGGCCGCGATCTATCCTCCCAGCCACAAACCCAGAATGGTGGTGGCGAGGGCGATCAGGCCGGCGATGGCCAAGAGTTGCTGCTTCTCCCGCTTGACAGCATCCGTTTCCCGCTTGACAGCATCCGTTTCCCGCTTGGCGGCCGCCGTTTCCCACTTGGCCATGTCCTCGCGCAGGAGTGCCAGACCGGTATCCAATCGTGATTCCATTGCATCATTCTCCGCACGTTGTGCTTTCAGCGCACCTTTCAGTTCGGCAATCGCCACCGCGTTCTCTGTTTCAGGCTCCATCTTTGCAAACTAAGCCTTTGGCTCACGGCGGTCAAGGACCCGCGCAGGGCGTGGTGCTTGTTTGGCGAACTCGTGAACGTTCAACCCGTTGACAACGCGCGGTTTTCTGAATCCTGATGACATGCGCTCTGATGATCCATCTGGACTTTGATACTCCTGTTGCCAAGACCGACCTGAACAGGGATAGGGCGCGACAGCGGATCACGAACACAATACAACTCACCTGCGTGATCGCGTCGGCTCTTTTTTGCCAGCGTGGTGCGTTCGTCTGCGTTTCGTTTGTGATACACGGTGCTGACATCAATGATGGGCAGTGATGGGGTCAACAGGCCAGAGTCTCAGGCGCAGAACCGTCAAGTGGCGGGTCGCCGCCGCTGTACCGGGTTGACCACGAGAAAATTCTGCCGAGGACAGGATCAAGACAGTGAATGGTCTTGGAGATTATTCCCCAACGCAGAGGCCGCGATCTATCCTCCCAGCCACAAACCCAGAATGGTGGTGGCGAGGGCGATCAGGCCGGCGATGGCCAAGAGTTGCTGCTTCTCCCGCTTGACAGCATCCGTTTCCCGCTTGGCGGCCGCCGTTTCCCACTTGGCCATGTCCTCGCGCAGGAGTGCCAGACCGGTATCCAATCGTGATTCCATTGCATCATTCTCCGCACGTTGTGCTTTCAGCGCACCTTTCAGTTCGGCAATTGCCACCGCGTTCTCTGTTTCAGGCTCCATCTCTGCAAACTAAGCCTTTGACTCACGGCGGTCAAGCACCCGCGCAGGGTATGGTTCTTGTTTGGCGAACTCGTGAATGTTCAACCCGTTGACAACGCGCGGTTTTCTGAATCCTGATGACATGCGCTCTGATGATCCATCTGGACTTTGATACTCCTGTTGCCAAGACCGACCTGGACAAGGATAGGGCGCGACAGCGGATCACGAACATAATGCAGGCCGCCGCGGCGCAGTTGCAGGACACGGGCCTCGCGGATGATCGGGTGCGCCTGTTTCGGAAGGATCCGCACCGGATCGAGCTTGATCTGCGTGATGCGGTTGCGGGTTTGGCACGTGGGCTGTTGGTTCAGGCGTTTGCCACCACCACTGCCAGCACGTCGGTGACGAGGAGTCCGTGAACCGGCATATCCTGATGCCACTGTGGACGGAGGCTGTTCTTCTCGTGGATCTCATCAGCGGCCAGAATGGCTAGGTCGGGGACTGTCTGAAACTCCCGTGAGTCCATCCTGACTGGCAGGTGAGTCGTGATCGAAGATTGCGACCGGGTGAGCGATGGGTTTCCATCCGGCAAGCCAATCGAACTGCAGTCAAGTCATATTGCGTCTGCGGCGGGCGCTGTGTCTTCACCGGTGCGCGCGATCCTCTCCATCAGTTTTTGACGCAGCGAATCCATACGTGATTGTGCATAGAGTTTATGGCCGGCCATGTCCTTGATATAAAAGACATCGACAGCCTGGATCCCGTAGGTTGCTATGATCGCGCTGGAAATGGTCACATTGGCCCTGAATAATGTGTAGGCAATATCGAACATCAATCCCGGACGATCGCGCGTGTCGACTTCCAGAATGGTGCAGATGTCTGAACCTTCATTGTCAAAAGTGATTTCTGTTGGAACAGCAAAGCTTCGTGTCCGCCGTGCGGCAACGGATAGACTGACGTCTTTCTCGCGCACCTCCAATGCCTCAGCGGTTTTGACCTCACCTTTCATGGTCTGTTCAAGCACTTTCGACAGGCGCTGGAATCGTGCCTTGCCATAGGGTTTTCGGTTTTGGTCCTGAACCCAGAAGACCAAAACTGCATACCCGTCTGACGTCGTGTAGGTTTTGGCATCAACCACATTGGCTGCGGCAATCGAGAGAGCACCAGCGATCCGGGCAAAAGATCCCGGATGATCGGCGAGCGCGAAACAGATCCGGGTGGCGTCGCGGTCAGGATCCTGTTTGGCATCCATCCTGATCTGGTCGAGTCTGATATCCTCAAGGAGACGTGCCAGTATGATCTGAGTCTCGGTTGTCAGATTTTGCCAGAACGGATCCGGGTAGCGCGTGAATTCAGCCGCAAGCGCATCATCGCTGCGGTTTGCAAATGTCTGGCTGAATCGTGCTTTTGCGTCTTCAACAGCAATGACCAACTGATCGCCACGCCCCTCGGTCAGGGCCTGATGAGTCATGCGGAAGAGGTCCCGCAGCAACTGGGCCTTCCAGTTGGTCCAAATTCCGGGCCCGACGCCACGAATATCGCAGACAGTCAACACGGTCAGCAGTTTGAGCCGGGAACGGCTTGCGACCCGCAGGGCAAAATTCCACAATGTCCGGGGATCCGAGATGTCACGTTTTTGACATGTGTCAGACATCAGCAGGTGGTGGCGCACCAGCCATTCGACAGTTTCGATGTCGGCCTCGTTCAATCCAAGACGTAACGCGACCTGACGCGCGATCTCGGCACCGTAAACCGAATGATCCTGGCCCGAACCCTTGCCAATGTCATGGAGCAGCAGTGCCAGGTAGAGGACCTTGCGGTTCACGCCCTTGTCAAGGATTTCCGAAGCAACGGGCAACTCTTCCCGGTATTCTCCCCGCTCGATCTGTGACAGGGTTGAGATGCACTGAATGGTATGTTCGTCGACAGTATATTGATGGTAACCGCCGGGTTGAGTCATCGCGACAATATTCTGAAATTCAGGCAGGTAGCGGCCCAGCACCCCCAATTCATTCATCCGCCGCAATGCCCGTTCAGGGTTTCCGTGCTCGAGCAGCAAATTGAAGAAGACGGTGCTATTTTCAGGGTCACGGCGAAACTCATCATCGATCAGGAACAGATTGGCGGACACGAGGCGCATGGCATCAGGATGCAGGAGCAGACCGGTGCGCAAGGCTTCGTCGAACAAGCGCAGGATATTTCTCTTGTCGGCCAGAAACATGACGTCATCGGCGATTGCGAGACGGCCATGCTGCGTCTTGTAACCGTGCCCGACCTTGGTACCGAGTAGCAGGCCCGTACTTGTGAGCAGGCCACGTACCAGGGGTTCACGTTTGACATGCTGTGCTTCCAGTGCGGTGAGAAAGATCCGTGTCAATTCGCCAACATCTGTTGCGTAGCGAAAATATTCCTGCATGAAATGTTCAGCTTCGGAACGTTCCGGTGAGGCCTGATAACCGAGGGCGCGTGCCACTTCGGCCTGAACCTCGAAATTGAGTTTGTCCTGGGCCTTGCCTGCCAGGATATGGAGAACGCATCGAACAGACCATAAGAAGGCTTCGGCGCTGATAAATTTTTCGAATTCCTCGATGCTGCATGCGCCGATATCGATCAACTCACGCGGATCCTTGATCCGGTGGAGATACTTGAAGATCCAAAAAAGTGTCTGCAGATCGCGCAGACCACCCTTACCTTCCTTGACATTGGGTTCGAGGAGGTAGCGGTTGCCATTCTGCCGTGTATTTCGTGCATCCCGCTCGGCGAGTTTCGCCTCGACAAAATCCCGCCCGGTTCCCTTGAACAGTTCATGCCACAATCTGTTGTTGAGATCCTCTGCCAGGATTTCGTCACCAAAAATCACCCGGTTCTCGAGCAGGGCCGTGCGAATGGTGAAGTCTTCACGGCCAAGGCGAATACAATCCTTGGCCGTGCGGCAGGAGTGCCCCACTTTGAGCTTGAGATCCCACAACAGATACAGGACATTCTCGATCACCTGCTCAATCCACGGGCCGATCTTGCCGTCGACGAGAAACAACAGATCAATATCCGAATGTTCTGCCATCTCGGCGCGGCCGAAGCCACCCACTGCGAGGACTGCGAACCGTTCGACCGGGTCCACAATATTCATCTGTGGTCTGGTCGCCAGTTTGAGCGCTGCGCGCACCAAACCGTCAGCAAGATAAGCATATGAGCGAATGATGGTCCGGGCGGCAAACGGATTGCTCGAAAATTGTTCCAGGGCCGTCTTTCTCAGGGATTGTATCGCTGACTCTTTCTGCGCCTCAAGCGTAGTCAGTACTGATTGTCGCAAGGAGGATGGGTCTGCCCCGGCGGCATTTTGCAGGAACACATCGATGGACAATTCATCGAAGATCTGCCTGTGGTCCAGAGCCAGATTGTCCAGTGGCGTGATCTTCATTCCCTGATGAATCGGCATCTCCGCAGTTTGCATCTCGACCTCCTGTGCAATCTCCCTGCCACCAACAATAAACGGAAACAGTGGAGAATTGAATAATGTGACATGCGACAACCTTTGGCTTTGGCACATTGTCCGGAGACGGTATCTGGCATGTGAATATTGCTGTCAGGTGATGGTTTCCGGAACACTGTGTCTTTGCATTTTTCCGAAGGGACACGCGGTCCTGATTTTGTGCCGCTTCACCTGTCTGCGTGAAACTTTGAGATTGGAATTCAGGGACGGGCTCGGCAGCGCCTCAATCGCTTTCAAACGCCAAACCGATGTTTTCGCACAGGCTTCGAGGACCGCGGGTCTTGTCCCGGCTACCAGAATCGCACCATGGGAGATCGTCCAGTTCATCCTGAATTCGCCAAGGCAATTATTCCCTCCGACCTCAACGACGATATCGCAATCATGGGATTCGGGTTACCCAGGTGAAAAAGACCGAAAGTCACCTGATCACAAGGTTGATTGGCCTGAGCGTGCATCTCAGTGAACCCGGAAAGAATGCCGAGAGGGCCGGACCTGAGCAGGGACATGAAGATTGATTGTCGCCATGCTGGAATTCGGGGCGGCGCGCAGTTGAGTTGCCGGCATCAAATTTGCAATCCGAAGACATCCGGGACGTTGACAGGCTTTCAGCACGTCCCAAGACCCGGGGCATTCATCAGACATTGTCAAATCGGTGCCGCCGACCGCTTCACGCCCGGGTCGAAATGTCATAGCAATTGTTGACGTTGGGAATCGACTCTCTTCTCCCATCTGTAATGAATCACTGACCGAGGCAGGATCAATCCTTCAAGATTTGTCGATGAATCGCCACATCCTCCGGGCAGACGGCCTCGCCGAAGCTGAATTTTGCGGTGCACAGGGTGTGACCCGACTCAGGCATTTGCGCCAGGACTGGCCTTGCCGTGTTCTCTTTCCTGCCAAGGCGCTCATGAATTCACCTGTCGAGGCCGTGATCGCCAATACCGCAGGTGGAATCGTTGGTGGTGATCGAATCGAACAGCGCTTCGTTGCGCAGCACGGAGCGCGTGTCATCATCACCAGTCAGGCAGCAGAAAAAGTCTATCGTTCGGTCCAAGAGATCAGCCATCTCGTGACATCCGTTGCTGTTGGCGCAAATTGTCATGTCGAGTGGATGCCGCAGGAGACCATTCTGTTTGAAGGGGCAAAGTTGCGGCGTCATAACCGTATTTCGGTTGCAGCGGACTCCATCCTGCTCGCCGGTGAAATCACGATTTTTGGCCGTCGCGCCCGCGACGAGACCTTCGCACACGGTTATTTTCACGACAGTTGGGAGGTACGGGTGGACCAAAAGCTCGTCTGGTCGGATCGGTTGCATATCGAGTCCGGGATCAACGGTGCTTTGCAGCGACCCTGGTCATTCGGCAAAACTGCGGCGACGGCGCTGATGGTTTGCAAGACATCGGATCCTCAGGAGATGCGCGAGTTTGCACGCGATTTGCTCGGCGATTTTCCGGGCGGTGGCTTTACAATGGTGGCCGGATTGACTATCGGAAGGTTCGTCAGCGATGATGCTGCCGAGCTGCGCGATCTCATCGCACGACTCTGGTTGGGGTTACGCCCGCAGGCTGGTCTCAGTGGAGCCGATTTACCTCGCGTGTGGAATCTTTAGCTGCATCAAATCGACATGAACGAACGACATTTGGCACGCTCGTGAGGGACGAAAATGCAGTTGACTCCGCGGGAAAAAGACAAACTCTTGATTTCAATTGCAGCCATGGTGGCCCGGCGACGTTTGGAGCGTGGAGTTAGGCTGAATTATCCTGAGGCTGTGGCACTGATCAGTGACTTTGTGGTTGAGGGAGCACGCGATGGTAAGGCTGTCGCCGAGTTGATGGTCGAGGGTGCCAATGTCCTCAATCGCGAACAGGTCATGGAGGGGATTCCGGAGATGTTGCACGATGTTCAGGTTGAAGCCACTTTTCCGGACGGCACCAAGTTGGTGACCGTTCATCTTCCGATACGCTGAGGATTTACGATGATTCCAGGTGAAGTCATCACAGTCCCCGGGACATTGACGATCAATAAAGATCGTCAGACGATCTCGGTCAAGGTCGTGAATCGTGGAGACCGTCCCATACAGGTCGGTTCGCACTATCACTTTTTTGAAACCAACAGCGCGCTCGAATTTGATCGTGAGGCATCGCGCGGATTTCGCCTCAATGTCACCGCAGGGTCAGCTATTCGCTTTGAGCCGGGCCAGACAAGAACGGTTGAACTCGTCGCTTATGCCGGAACGAGAACGGTCTGCGGGTTTCAGGCACGTATCAACGGCCCACTGGACGTCTGAAACATGTCCCAACAGGTTCCAAGAAGCGAATATGCCGGGATATTTGGCCCGACGACAGGCGACAAATTGCGCCTGGCCGATACCGAGCTCTTTATCGCGGTGGAAAGTGACCACACAATCTACGGGGAAGAGGTCAAGTTCGGTGGCGGCAAGGTTATCCGGGACGGGATGGGTCAGTCCCAGAGGGCCCGTTCGGAAGGATCAGCAGATACAGTCATTACCAATGCCGTGATTCTTGACCATTGGGGTATTGTCAAAGCCGATATCGGAATTCGCGATGGGCGTATTGCGGCGATCGGCAAGGCCGGAAATCCCGATATTCAGCCTGGCATTGACATCGTGATCGGACCAGGGACAGAAATCATTGCTGGAGAGGGCAAGATTGTGACCCCCGGCGGGCTTGATGTCCATATCCACTTCATTTGTCCGCAACAGGCAGAAGATGCGCTCCATAGCGGTATCACCACGATGATGGGTGGTGGCACCGGTCCTGCGGCGGGAACCAATGCAACCACCTGCACTCCCGGTGCCTGGCATATCAGCCGGATGCTCGAGGCTGCGGAAGCTTTTCCCGTTAATCTGGGCTTTTTTGGCAAGGGCAATGCATCCCGGGTCAAGCCGTTGGTCGAACAGGTTGCGGCTGGAGCCTGTGCCCTCAAGCTGCATGAGGATTGGGGGACGACACCGTCGGCAATCGATACCTGTCTGCGGGTGGCGGATGATATGGATATCCAGGTTCTCATTCATACAGACACGCTGAATGAATCGGGGTTTGTCGAGGCGACGACCGAAGCAATTGGCGGCCGGACCATCCATGCATTTCATACGGAGGGCGCAGGTGGTGGTCATGCACCGGACATTATTCGGCTTTGTGGGGAGCATAATGTCATTCCATCATCAACCAACCCGACGCGTCCCTTTACGGTGAATACGCTGGCTGAGCATCTTGACATGCTGATGGTCTGCCACCATCTCGACCCGAAAATTCCGGAAGATCTGGCGTTTGCCGATAGTCGTATCCGTAAGGAGACAATTGCCGCCGAGGACATTCTGCATGATATGGGGGCCATGTCGGTGATGGCGTCCGACAGTCAGGCCATGGGCAGGGCGGGCGAGGTGATCATCCGCACCTGGCAGACGGCGGACAAGATGAAACGGCAGCGCGGGACACTGCCGGAGGAAACAGGTGACAACGACAATTTTCGGGCACGGCGCTATGTGGCCAAGTACTGCATCAATCCGGCCATTGCGCACGGTATCAGTCAGCATGTGGGATCTGTTGAGGCCGGGAAACTGGCCGATCTTGTGGTCTGGGATCCAGCCTTTTTTGGTGTCAAGCCGCATCTGGTCCTGAAATTCGGAATGATTGCCGCGGCACCCATGGGGGATCCAAACGCTTCCATTCCCACGCCTCAGCCGGTTCATTACCGCCCGATGTTTGGTGCTTTGGGAAAAGCGCGTTCACGCGCGGCAGTCAGTTTTGTCAGCCAGGCCGCCATTGACCTTGGTGTCGATGAAACGCTCGGCCTGACGCGAGAGTTGGTCCCGGTAGTCAATACCCGTGCGGGTATCGGCAAGTCCGCCATGATCCACAATGCGACTGTGCCCAAGATTGACGTTGATCCGGAAACCTACGAGGTTCGTGCCGACGGCACGTTGCTCACCTGCGCTCCAGCAGACGTTCTTCCCTTGGCACAGAGATATTTTCTGTATTGATGCATCGCGCCGTTGCCGTTGCAAAGCGCGGTCACTGGCCGTCTTCTCAGGCTGCTGCTGCCGTCACGCTTGATTATGACGCGCGCTACCGTCGGCGGATCAGCCTTGATTGCGGCTCATTCGGACGCGTGCTGCTGGATTTGCCCGAAGCATCCGTCCTTGCTGAAGGTGACGGGCTGAAACTGAAGGATGGTGGTTGGATTCATGTCCACGCCGCGCCCGAGGATCTTCTGGAAATCTCGTCAGCTGATTCATTCAGTCTCGTGCGTATCGCCTGGCATTTGGGGAACCACCATTGTCCAACGGATCTCTCGGCCGGCCGGCTGCGGATTCGCTACGACCATGTCATGGAATCGTTGTTGCGAGGTCTGGGTTGTTCGCCGATACCGGTGCGCGCAGCCTTCAATCCCGAGAAAGGTGCCTACCATGCGGCGGGTCATGGACATGGAGAGTGACAGCAGCAGGACGCTGACATGTGATCAGCTCAACCTGTTTCTGACCTGGTTCTCACCGTCTTTTCCGGTGGGGTCCTTTGCCTATTCCCATGGTTTGGAAACCGCGGTGGCCAAGGGGGCGGTCACCGGGCTCAAGGATCTTTGCGAATGGACAGAAACTGTGCTTTTGTTGGGTACCGGTCGCACCGATGGTATCATCTTTTGTGAAATCCACCATGCGGTGACAGAGGCGGATGAAGACCGCCTCGTGCACATCGCCGAGCTCTCGGCGTCATTGCTGTCCAGCGCGGAACTGGGTCTCGAGTCGCTGGCCCAGGGCGGTGCTTTTCTCAGTGCGTGTCAAACAGTCTGGCCGACGGATTTTCTGACGCGCATGAAGCTTGATGCGCCGACATATTGCGTCGCAGTGGCTGCTGTTTGTGCCGCGCATGCGCTTCCCCTGAAATTGAGCCTGATCTGTTGGTATCATGCGCTGGTGGCGGGCCTGGTTTCTGCCGGCGTGCGATTGATACCACTGGGCCAGACGCAAGGATTGCAGGCTCTCGCATCTCTATCGTCAACAGTCACGCAGGCTGCCCGGCAAGTCCAGGATGTCCCCCTCGAAGATGTGGGTTCGGCTGCACCGCTTATTGAAATTGATTCCATCCAACATGAGACACAATATTCACGACTCTTTCGATCGTGAAGTTGCAGCAGACATGCTCTGCCACGGGCAACACATGAGGTCCTGTTGCAAGTTGCAATCGCATGCGTTGACACGATCATTTCGATAGGTCCTGGCAGACAACATTGTTGTCACGCCGCATAGACGACGCGGCTTCTGTCAGGACAAGGCCAGTGAGGCCATGACAGGGTTCTGTATCAGGGCCTTCGTCTTGGACGGCACACCATTTGTTCGTCGGTTATCCGGTGCCTGTAGGCACCGTTCAATTGTGTCGCGTGTGGGTGATGCAGTCAGACCGTTCACAAGCCCCAGACCACAATGCGTCACGTAGCTTCAGTTGCGTCAGTGAGACCTGAGTGAATCATATGATTGATGTCTTGTCCACCGAGAATATAGACAAAGGGAGTGATTCCCCTCTGGCTGGGTTTGGACCCTAATTGATTCCTGATCGGTTTCATCTGGCGAATCAGGCGGCCCTGGCGAGGGGTGTGCGATTGTCGTTGGCCGAGAGGTGGGCGTGTTGCCGTTTGTGGGTCCGTTGGGCCCACACGTTGTCAAAGCGTCCCGATGTGAGCCGGGCCCGGACAGTGAGACCACCCTAGCCACCGGCACGGCCCCATCTCTGGCCGCTGCGCTTGAGCCGGGTGTTGACGATCATTGTGTTCGCCGCCTCGACAGCGCCGCTGCCGATGGGAGAGCCGGCATCGCGGGCCTCCCGATCACGCATCCGCTGGCGGTGACTGCGGACAGACACAATGGCGGTGATGATCTCGCCAGCCCCGGGGCTTTTCCGCTGGAGAGATCGCAATGCATCAATCACCGGGCCCACGCCTTGGGGATCGTCTGTCAGGATGGCCTTGTGTGTCTCGAACCCCGCCGTGCCCTTGGCACTCTCGGCCCCATCAGCGGCATCGGCCGCGGCCTTGAGAGAGGGGCCGGCCTGCCCGACATCGATGAGCCGGATATCCGGGGTCAAACTCTCCAGACAGGTCCCGTTGTCCCGGGCCCCAGCGGCGATAGCGACACTCTTCAATTCTCTGTTCTGCGCGCCCGCCTGCTGCACCCAGTGCCACACCTCCTGGCTGATCTGGCGTTTCAGACAGGTCTGGCCCGATTCCGGAAGACGCGCAAAAGTGCGCTGTGTCAGCATCGTCCCCTCGCTGCCCCGTTGGGCCACAACGCCGCAGGCGGCCTCACGCCAGCCCGGGTCCGTGACCTGTCCATTCCACGCGTCTTCATGCATCCGCAGCATCGTTCCATCCAGTGAGACCCGCAGGGCGACGGCTTCATCATGCCGGCTCTCATCACCCCGCATCTCTTCCAGTCGGTCATCGGCCTGATCCTCAAACTCCGGCCCCACCTCGGCCGTCAGCCGGATCAAACTGCTGGTCGCGGGGCCCGCCCCACAGATCCGCTGCCAGAGATCCGCGGCATCCCCCCGACCGCATCACGCAGATCGAGCTCGGCCTGATGCGGATCCTCCCGAAACAGGTGGGCCAAGTCATCTTTGAGGTCCGTGTCCGGCAATTGCGTCGCCGCGGCCTGCAGGGTGTCAGCGACCCGCTGCCATGCCTGCGCTATGTCCGTATCAATCTTGGCAAAAGCATTTTCAGAGTGTCGATTGGCCATCCGAGTGTTCCGTCTCATACGTCTCCATCATGGAGAGTTTTCGTCCTGGAACACGCGACCTGATCCGGCAGACACACCCAACGACTCCCCCTCCCCCTATCTGGTAAAATTCCGCCAAATCACCCAAACGCCCGCCATCAGGATTCAAAAAACCACCCGTTTTCAACAGGTTGAAAATTTACAAGTCCGCCATACGAGAACCACTCCCGTGGTGCGGGTCCCGCAACGCGCAGTCTGATCCGCCTGACGGCAGAGATGGGGCCGGAGTTTGAGGATCAGGCGGACGATCTCCTCACAGAGGTGCGGGGCGATGAGGGCCGACACGATGATGCGGTGGCCCTGCTGGTCTCGCTGGATGGCACGATGCTGCGGATGCCTGCGGAAGAGCGGGATGGACAGGTTTATGAACATGGCTGGCGTGAGGCCGCCTGCGGCGTTGTGGCCCCACTCGACAGCAAAGGGGCGATGCTGACACAGCGCACTTTTGCGCGGCGTCCCGAACCCGACCGGACCGGTCTGAAATGCCCGATCAGCCAGGAGGTGTGGCACGGAATACAGCCGGCGGCGGCGCAGGGTCGAGAGTTGAAGAGTGTCGCCATCGCCGATGGGGCCCGGGACAACGGGACTTGTCTGGAGAGTGTGACCCCGGATATCCGGCTCATCGATGTCGGGCAGGCCTGCCAAGTCTCTCAAGGCCGCGGTCGATGCCGCTGACGGGGCCGAGAGCGGCAAGAGCACGGCGGGGTTCGATACACACAAGGCCATCCTGACAGACGATCCCCAGGGCGTGGGCCAGGTGATTGATGCATTGCGATATCTCAAGCGGAAAAGCCCAGGGGCTGGCGAGATCACCACCGCCATTGGGTCTGTCCGTAGCAACCGTCAGCGGATGCGTGACCAAGCGGCCCGCGATGCCGGCTCTCCCATCGGCAGCGGTGCCGTCGAGGCGGCACACACAATGATCGTCAACACCCGGCTCAAGCGCAGCGGCCAGAGATGGGGTCGTGCCGGTGGCCAGGGTGTTCTCACTTTCCGGGCCCTGCTCACATCAGGACGCTTTGACAACGTCTGGGCCCAACTGACCCACAGACGGCGCCACGCCAGCGCCTGTCCCGCCGCGGCCAACGACAATCGCACGCCTCTCGCCAAAGTCGCCTGATTCGCCAAATGAAACCGATCAGGAATCAAGCAGGGTCCAAACCCAGCCATAGGGGAATCACTCCCTCAGCACGGGGTGCGGCTCAGATTTGTGGGACACGCTCTGACTGATCTTTTTCCTGACATCCGGACAGCGCCCGTCGGAGCGGGTTTGTATCGGTCTCTGTATCGATCTATGTCCATTTCCGCCCACAGGAACACGGAGAGTCGGCATCACGGCTCCGGTTGGGTTTGGCGACAGGGCAGTCAGGAGACACAGGCAGATGGCAGTTCAAGATAAAGAGCGGGACAAAAAGCAGGAGTTCAGGCATCCAGAGGTGGTCGCGTATTTGCGGAGTCTGTCGGCCGCGGAGGCCGCGCTGAACCGACCGATGATCCGCCAGGATGGGGACGGTTTCCTCGAATACCGGATTTTCGATGGAACGGTGATCTGCCGCCGCCTGGCGACGACGGAGTTGCCAGGGCATGAGGGGTCCGCGGCGCGGTCCCCTGATCTCCTGCCACGGCTCGAGAAGGAACTGGCCGCGACAGTGGTTGATCTGGATGCCGTCGAGACCGCCCTGCGCGGTGATGCGCTGGTCGCGGCAGCGGCCCAATTGCGACTGCTGCTTGAAGCCCGGGATGACGCCCTTGATCCCCCGCACTGCCCCCATTGCGGGGGCCGTATGGCGCGCTGGGGAGACAAACGTCCCAAGACCTATATGACCCGCCTGGGCAAGGTGACGGTGGCGCGGCGGCATTACCGCTGTTCGGCCTGTCGCACCGGCCTCTTCCCGCTGGACGCCGCGTTGCGTCTTGAGGGGCGGACAACAACACCGGGCTACGAGCGGATGGTCATGGCCGCCGCTGCGGAGGTCGGCAGTCGCCGCGCCGTGACGCTCCTTGAAGAGCTGAGCGGGACCCGGGTCAGCCGGTCCCGGTTTGACAGGCTGGCCCGCGCGCTGGGCAGGGAAGTGGTCGCGTTTGAGCGCAGGGATGTCCCCCCGGCGGCGGTGATTCCCACCCGGCCGGTGGTGGCGGCTGACGGGACCGGCGTGCCGATCCGGCCTGCCGAACTTGCCGGGCGCGCCGGCAAACAGGCGGATGGCACAGCCCGGACGCGCGAAGCCAAGCTGCTGCGCATCTGTGAAGTGGCGCCTGACCCCAAGGGCCGGATCAAGGCCGTTGCCGGGAGTATCACCCAATCATCAGTGATCGACAGCGCCCGGGCTCCCACCACCGGTGGGATGTCCGAGTTTGCCGCCCGCGTGAGGCGGGAGGCGCAGCGGCGCGGTGTGCTGGACAGCGCGGAGGCGGTGATCCTGTCCGATGGCGCCGCCTGGATCGAAAAGACGATGCGCACGGTCTTCGCCGGCATGCACCTGACCTTCGTGCTCGATCTGTTCCATGTCCTGGAAAGGCTTCAGGAGGCCCTGAAGGAGACGTTGGAAGACCCCGTGCGTCGTCAGACCACTTTCGACCGGATCAAGGCCCGGATCAAGGCCGGTGAGGCAGCCCGGGTCCTCGCGGCGCTTGCCACACTGGCCAAGAGCTCACCCGCGATCAGGGCGTTCGTGAATTATTGCAGACCCAACCTGCACCGCATGCGCTACGATGTCTATACACGGCAGGGTCTCCCCTGCGGCAGCGGCCTCGTCGAAGGCGGCTGCCGGACCGTTGTAGTCGATCGACTCAAAAAAAGCGGCAGCCGCTGGTCCGTTGACGGCGCCAACGCAATCATGGCTATCCGGTGCTGCCAGATGAACAACCGGGTCGCCGACTTCTTCCACTGGCGCGCTGCAGCATGAGCCACAAATCTGAGCCGCACCCCTCAGCACGACAGTCTGTTGCATGAATGATGATAATCCGCTAAAAAAACCAGCTTTTGGAGAGTTGAATAGTTACGGCTCTTATAATAATCTGGTATCGGACCTGTGCGCCACATCGGCGCTACGGTGCGTACGGTCCGTAGTGCGGGACAGAAATCGCACGACAGAAAGCAGGAGGATGCATGATGACGACACGCCGAACATTACCTGGAGTGGAACGAACCGTTTTGGCGGCCTTGGCGGTTTCGGTGGTCTTCGGGAGCGTCCCGGAGGCGAAGGCCCAGCATTGGGCGATGAACTCGCAGGATTGGTTCCACCTGAACGACGTGCAGGTCGTCGAAGGGGAGCCGGCGGTCTTCACGGCCCGGGTTCCCGAGAAGCTCAAGTTCGCGGTGCGCTGGCGGTACGAGACCGAGGATGCGTCCGCGACGGCCGGGAGCGATTACATCGGGTCGCAGGGAACCCTTCAATTCAACGTCGGTGAGCGGACTAAGAGGATCACCGTGCAGACCCTGACGGATGACAAGGTCGAGAGGATCCCCGAGTTCTTTCAGCTACAGTTGATAGACATGGAGACTTCCAAGGACGGCGTGACCTGGGAACGTGCGGGCTACATTCCCGGATTGCCGGAATATGCGGCGACAACCGGGACCATTCGGGACGCGAATGTGCCACTGGATTTCTTCAACCCACCCGATGATCCCGACGCGGGTCCCGAAGCTCCGGATCTCCCGGACGAACCCCAACCGAACGATAAGGCCGAGGAACGGACGGATGGTGCCGGAGGCGATGGGGGCACCAGCGAAGCCGCTGGCGCGAACTGATGGTGCGGCGCTCTGCGTCATTTGATGACAGGAGGATGAGAACATGAAAACGAAACTTGCGACATGACTCACCGGATTCATTCTGACTTTCGGTGCTGCAGAGAGGGCCGCGCCCGCACAAACCGCAGCCAACCATCCCCAAAAAGAGAGCCAAAAGGCTCGCCCAAAAGGTACAGGGGTGCTGAATAGTTACGAAAAAAGAATAAATTCGCCTTGTGTTCAGGGTTGTTATTGGTAGGCGTTCACCAGGAAAATCTGTATAATAAAAACCTTTAGGAACCCCAACTTATGAAACGAAAATTGATGATATTTGCCGCCTCTGTGACGGCATTGGTACTGACAACGTCCGCACATGCATGGTTGGCGGGACCGGGTGCATGCTATTCAACGCAGAGCGGAGTGCATACGCTCGAAAATTTAGAGAAGCGGACCTGTTCTCCAGATTGTCTTTTTAGTTTTAATAATGTGAAACACAATTCCATAACAGTCAGTGTTGTTGACTTTCATCTCCGAAATTCTCAATTCTGGGGTGATGAAACTCTCTGGAAACCGAATGATGGATGGGAGATTGGTAAATATTGTAACCCCGATGGTAAATCCGATAATTTCTATGAGAAATATGGAGGGTGTGGGACGATTAATCCGGGTGACACTCATACCATAAAGTTGAAAGGGGGGTCTCAAGTAATTGCTGGCCAGTATACCAGTACAACGACCCAAGAAGACATAGATTTAAGGGTTGGGGTAATGTCGAATGACACGCGTGCATTTTCGGCATACCCAATAAGTAGTCAGCCACTTGGTACTATAAGTAGAGATGATTCAGTTAGCAAAGGCGGCATTGTACTCGGTGGCCTCAAGCCAAACCATTACTATACAGTCATCGTTTACAGTCCAGAACTAAATGGCAAGATGCAAATAGGGAGTGGACCCGTCACTAAAAGAGGAGGCCATCGCAATCCTTTTGTGCGTCTATGCTTCAGGTCGGCCAATGCCCCCAGTCCTTAAGCGGGTCGACTACAGATGGGTGCAGAATATCACTTTAAGGTTTTTGGCAATCTGTCGTTTTGATGGGTGTCCATGATACGGTCGTTTGACTGACACGCCATATCCCCGTCCAATAACCCTGCTCACGATGAGATCCTGGACAGATTGATTTTTGGACAAGATTTTGGACGTCTGACCGGTGACGACTGATGCCCCGGAAGGACTCAGGGCGGGAGGGGTGCGCGCCGCGCGCAATCGGTCAAACGGGGCCGTGGGATCGGTCCGACTCATGCATACCGTTCCTCTATCGGGGTGTCGCACTCGAGGTCCGCAAGGACCTGGAGGATGATGGCCTTGGGAATGTTCGTGACGGCCACCCGGTCAAAGGCGAAATGCAGGAGGAGGCCTTGGCGCAGCAGGGGGTCCTAAGGCCGCGGATCCCGAATCCCCCAGCCGCTGCAAGGCGAGAACGCTTTGCCGATCGCCGCCGGTTCCGATTCCCCCGCAGCCGGGGGCACAGTTGACCGCCCCCCCCCCCCCCCGGCAAAGGCTTATCTTGAGAAGATGACCGATGACCCCCACATTCACGATCTAGCTCAACAGATCGCGCGGCTGGAAGGTGATCTGAAAGCGCAGGAGGAACGCATGAAGACGATGACAGCAGAGAATGAAGGGGCGCTGGATCGGTTGCGGGCGGACCTGGCCACGCGGGATGTCGAAGCCATCAAACGCGACAAGGACAACCAGCACTGGGTGGTGGGATTCGGCATTGCCCAGATGGTCCTCACCATCACCATTCTCGCCGCCGGTTTCGCGTTTCTCGGCATCCTGATCGGTTTGCCCACCTGAAGGCCGCAGAAAAACCCAGGCCGGCATGATGCGCAAGCCGATGCGAAAACCTTTTGTTGTGCAAAGGACGCGTGAGTCGGACAGTCATCCCCGTTATGTGTAGCGAATTGAGACTCTCATGTCTTCTGATTGAGACTCGGGCTGGTTTGAACGCACATGATGTGCGCTCAACTCATGTGCGTGCGACGCGGGTGGGGTCTTTGTTTTCCAGAAAACGATCGTTTTTCCAGCGGGGCCTGTCGGTGTCCATTAACCGCGCATTGATCACTTCGAAACCTGTTGCAGGTCTTGCGGATTTCCATCATGGATGATGACTGACCCGCGGCGGGCGGTCTCTGGGCTGGCCGTGTCCACACCGGGTGTTGCACTTCACTGTGGAACGGGGGGATGATATCAATGACTTGTGATTCAGGCTCTAAGGGGAGGGCGCACAATGGCATGCGGCCAATCGTCCGGGCCTTCAGCCACGCGCATCATTCCTGTGATTCTGCGTCGCCGAGACCAGAAATCACCTAAATCAGGTGGTGAGCGTCATTGCGAATCGGGGGCGTCGTCACTCAGGAAGCACGCGCGGTAGAAGTGCTTGGCGGGATCAGAACCATAGATCACCATGGCGTAGTGGTGTTCCGGCTGAAGGTCGCCGAACGAAAGACGCTTGGTCAATCCTCCGGAATGCGGAAGAGTGCCCAGCCGCTGCGGCGTACCAATCGTCCCTGGCCCCAGACGGGAATCGTTGCTGATGACCGCCACGTGGACAGGCCCCTCGTACCCCGGGTGGTACCAGTCAATGACAGAGGATCTCGCGGAATTGTGGGTCGGGAAGAGGCTAATGAGGCAGTCCGGAAAACAGCGTTTGTAGATTTGATCGGCCATCAATGTGGTCACGCCTTTGTTTTCGTGGTATGATTGGCATGATCCGACAAGCCATGCACCTGCAGGTGTTGAGGCTAGCACCACCATTGCAGCCGCAACCATGGCAGGCAGTCCCCGTGATCGTGATATCATGATTGTTTTCTCCAGTTCTTTGTCAGATGGTGTCTTTTAGCGATATTTCAGGTCGAAGACAAGGGCATGTACCTGCTCACGACATATGAGACGCGGGCTTCTCATGGGTTTGCAGCGATTCGCAGGGATTCGCGATCTTCGTTTGGCGTCTGATCATCACCTGCGTCATGGGGTCTCCATTCGTTGTCCAGGTCGGGATGTGTGTCGATCCGGGGGTTGCGTTCGGTGATATTGGTGGCGGTGGCGTTTGTGGCAGCCCTGGCGGATCCCCATTGTGAATGGCGGTCAATAGCGGTGACATGTTGGACAGTCCGACCGGGGCCGCGGGCCGCGGTGCGCGTGTCGACCTGGACCCAGGGGCTGTCACTATCCCACAGTGGGCACCGTCATCGACTGTTGCCGCTTGAATGGCCTGTAGGCTGCGGCGGTGATCAGCATGTATTTCATTCCTTTCCTGATCTTCTCGGTCCCGGGCAGCGGTTGGCGCCTCGACGGGATGAACCCGACAGTGCGGCCGACATCAATGGTGGCCTGGCGAATGGTGAGGTCATCGCCGGGCGGGGCACGGGTATCGGTGAACTTGTACCGGTGTTTCATGTCGATATACAGGGCAGTGAGCTCGTCTTCGTCGAAGACGTCGAGGGCGGGACGGTCCGGCTCGGCCTTGGCGGCCCGTTGGATATCAAAGACCCGCCAGGCCATGATGGCATCGAAAGCCAGGCAGCGGCGCAGATCGTCGGCCTCATCGAGGCGGCGGTCCTCGATACGGGTCTGCGGCTTCAGGGTCTTGAAGTCTTCCTCAATCGCCCAGCGGGCGGCATACTGATCGATGAGGGTGCCCGCATCGTCCGGGTTGGCATCTCCCTCACTGGTGAGGAGCAGCCAGTTGATGGCCTGTTTCCGGGTGGGTGGCTTGCTGGTCTCGGTGGCGAGGACGGCGGTCAGGCTGAGCGTTTCGGTGTTGCCGCCGGGAGCCCTGAGGGCCACACGGGCCATCCGCATCTCCACCGTGGCGTCACGCGCCGGGCGCGGATCCTGACCGTGCGTGATCCAATGGCGGGCAGCGCGGTGAGATGGTCTCGGAGATCACAGGTCTTCCCATCGGCGATGACCTGGCGCCGGCGCCCGGCATGGCAACGCACCAGAATCCCGGCGGCCTCCGGGGCCTTGGCCTGGGCCCTGAACATCGCCCAGAGATCGCCTTCCCGGTCGCAGACCGCGATGATCCGGGTGCCGGGGCTGTGATGGCCGCACCGCTGGACCAGTTCCAGGCTGTCGACCCAGCGTTGGCTCTCCGTGCCGGCATCACGGCTCTCGGGTGCCGGGGCGGATCCCGCATCGGTCTGCGGGTCACCGGTCCGGCGCGGCCCGTCTGTTTCTCCGGTCACACCGTCACGGAAGTCAGCGTTGATATCAAGAAGGCCGAGCATCCGGCCGGAGGTGGACATGGCCAGTGTGACATGGGCCGGGATGCCGTGACTGCCCGTGCCGCCCCCGCCCAGCCGGGCCAGACCCCCGGTGGCGTCCTGCAGGGGGGAAGAGTCCAGCATCGTGGTCTCCTGGATAGCCAGCACCACGGTCTCATCCCGACAGCGTTGCAGCGTCGCCGCGCGGTGGCTTTCCAGAATATCGTCCATGGTGACCCGGGGGTTGGAGAGCAGCCGATACGTGGCCTTCTGCTCTTTCCGGCCGGGAAAGACAACCGCCACCGGCTCGCCGGGACGCGTTTCCCAGTGTGCCGCCATGGCCCGGATCCGTTTCCGGATGCAGCCATCGGGATGGCTGAGCATGCCGAATTCCCGGGCCTGCCAGTCTCCGTCTTTGGCGGCCTCCGCGGCCCGGGCCAGCGGCGGCGCGGTCATCCAGCACGGATCACCGGCGGGACGTTGGCACAGACGCCGGCGCCACGCCGCCTCGAGGGGACGCATCCAGACCATCGGCCCGACCTCCGCACCGGCATACACCCCTGACACCCGTCCTGCCATCTCCCAGCCCGCCGCCGCGTAACAGCTGCCCCGCTGCGCGGCATTCACATAGCTGTACGCCAGAACCGGGCGCACGCCATGGGCGGCGGCCCAGTCGTCCGCCAGACGCACCGTCACCTGCCCCAGCACATGGCTGGCCAGATTGGGCACCCGCACGCCCGGCAGGAGCAAAAACCGTGAGTTGTTGACCACCCGGCGCAGATTGGCAACCCGGGCCCGATCACACCCGCCCACATAACCATCCCGGGCCGCCTGATGCCAGCTGGCCAGATGGAAGGTCAGGCCCCCGATACGGCCCAGATGGGCACTGTGGATCCAGTAACAGAGACCCGCACCGGGATGGCGGGGTGCCCCCCGGGGGTGATGGGCCGTCAACATGGCCCGCAAGGCCCGTCGCCCCGTGCGGGTCGTCTCCAGTTCCACATGCACACCACCAAGATCGCTCAGATCACCCGCAAACTCGACATCCGGAAATCCTCCATCCGCAGACGTGCCGGCACGGGGAGGCGATGTCCCCTTGGCCAGACGGAAACCGGAACGCTGGGCGATCTCCGGCAAGGCGAGGCGGGCTGAGGTGACGCAGGGCTGGCCGGCATCGTTCACCCAGCCCTCGCGCCCGCACAGCTCCGCCGCCAGCTGGTAACGCCCCAGACCGGCCTCAGCCGCATCCGCCAGCCATGCCATCGTATCAGCACTGAATTGTCGCATGCCTCTCTGCATGCGAATCAAATGACCTCAACAAAGATACAGTGTCAAGTGTGGACCAGTGACAGGCTCCGGGGGAGGCCGCCGCGAGGCGGCACCGGAACAAAGATGGATCCCAGCCTTCTGGAACGTCGTATCCACGTCTTCGGGTCACGGGACCGATCGCGCGGTCGGTCCCGTACCGGATCAGAGGTTTGCGCGTCGTTGAACGCGCTTTGTCGCGACGCCCCCCCCCCCCCCCGAACACACTCTGCGCGTCCACCAGGATGGAGATTCACCATGGACTGACTCGAGACTTGACAAACAGGGCTTCATAAGAGGTTCAGGGGCAGGGTGATTGCGGCGGCGGGTCTCTCGGCGGCGAAAAGATCAAGGTCTCGAACAGGGCCGGCGCCTGACCCAACAGCCCACGGGCCAGACCCGTGTCCGGCAACTGCGCAGCGACCGTCAGCAGGGTGTCCGTGACCCGCTGTCGCGCTTGGGCCGTGTCCCGATCGGTCTTGGTAATAGAGGTGTCAGAGTGTCGATGAGTCATCAGAGTGTTCCTTTTCATAGGCCTCCATGATGGAGGGTTTTCATTTGGGAACACTCGACCCTATCCGGCAGACAAACCTAATGATTCCAACAACATCTGGTAAAATTCCGTGATTTTTCCAAAAAATTCCGCCAAATCATTAAAACGCACACCATCAGGAATCAGAAAACCACGCATTTTCAAGGGGTTGAAAATTCACAAGTCCACCACACGAGAACCACTCCCTAGACAAACACATGCTGCCGGCGTTACCAGACATGCAACTATACGTGTTTGAAACAGGTGACGCGATTGTCGCAACAGGCGATGGCAGTTTTCATGGCAGCCAACAAGAAGATACCAATGAATCCTATTGACCATGGCCCGCTCCGGGTTGGAATTGGGGGTCCGGTTGGAACGGGCAAGACAGCGCTGGTTGACGCATTGTGCAAGATGCTTCGTGATGATTTTGAAATTGCAGTCATCACGAACGACATTTACACGCGCGAAGATGCGCAGTTTCTGTGTCGCTCCGGGGCTCTCGAGGCCGAACGTATTGCTGGGGTTGAAACCGGAGGGTGCCCGCATACGGCAATTCGTGAAGACGCTTCAATCAATCTGGCGGCGGTGAAGAACATGCATAACAGGTTCCCGCAACTAGATCTGATTCTCATTGAGTCAGGCGGTGACAACCTGGCAGCAACTTTCAGTCCAGAACTCGCCGATATCACGATCTATGTGATCGATGTTTCAGCCGGTGACAAGATCCCACGCAAAGGGGGCCCGGGTATCACCCGCTCTGATCTTCTCGTGATCAACAAAACGGATCTGGCACCTCTCGTCGGCGCTGACCTTGATGTGATGGACAGGGATTCGCGAAAGATGCGGGGCGACAGACCGTTTGTCTTCGCCAATGTCCGGGCCGGCGAAGGTGTCGGAAATGTTGCCGCATTTATTCAGCAGACGGGTGGATTGACGGCCACAGCGCAGTAGGAGACACATCCAAATGGGAGATCGGGCGGAATATTATCAACGCGACTTGCATGGATATGGCCGGATACCGCCGCTGTCCACCTGGCCCAATGGTACGCGCGTCGCGGTGCAAGTTGTGGTCAATTATGAAGAGGGCGGAGAGAATTGTCTGCTTCACGGGGATAGCGGTTCAGAAGCTTTTCTCTCTGAAATTGTGGGTGCTGAATCATGGCCAGACGCACGCCACTGGAACATGGAATCAATCTATGAATATGGGGCCCGGGCCGGTTTCTGGCGGCTCTGGCGTATATTGAATGATGCCGGAGTGAAGCCAACGGTCTTCGGCGTGGCAACGGCCCTGGCACGTTCACCTTCACAGACAGCCGCCATGTTGGAGTCAGATTGGGAAATTGCCAGTCACGGATTGAAATGGATTGAATATCGCGGGTTCAGCCGCAATGAGGAACGTCGTCACATGGAGGCGGCAATCCGTCTTCACACCGCGGTGACGGGTCAGGAACCGCGCGGCTGGTACACCGGGCGTTGCTCGATGAATACGATGTCCCTGGCTGCTGAGACCGGCCTGTTTGAATATCTGTCGGATTCATACGCTGATGATCTTCCCTACTGGCTCAAATTCAAGGATCGTGATCAATTGGTTGTCCCTTACACGCTGGATTCGAATGACATGCGTTTTGCCACCACCCAGGGCTTCAATTCAGGGACCCAGTTTTTTGAATATCTGCGGGATTCACTCGATCAGTTGCTCGAGGAGAGTGCACACGGTTCAGCGAAAATGATGTCTGTCGGGCTTCATTGTCGACTCGCCGGACGGCCCGGGCGTGCACGGGCACTCAAACGTTTCCTGGATTACGCCAACAAGCAGACAGGTGTCTGGTTTGCACGTCGAATCGACATCGCCCGCTGCTGGGCCGAGAATTGTCCGCCTTCGGGAGAGTCCATGCCCCGGCTTGCGACCATGGATCGGAGGTCTTTTGTCTCCTGCTACGGGGCGGTTTTCGAACATTCACCCTGGATCGCGGAACGTGCCTTTGACCTCGAATTCGGACCCGGACATGAAAATTGCGATGGGCTCCACCATCTCTTGTGCCGTGCCTTTCGCGCGGCCTCGCGAGACGAAAAAATGCAGGTGATCAAGGCGCATCCGGATTTGGCGGGAAAACTCGCGCAGGCCCGTCGATTGACCGCCGAATCGACGAACGAACAGGCATCTGCGGGTCTAGACGCACTGACAGATGAAGAGAGATCTCGTTTCACGTCCTTGAATGCCGAATACCTGAATCGTTTTGGGTTTCCTTTCATCATTGCCGTGCGCGACCATACACGTTCATCAATTCTTGACGCATTTGCCCGTCGTATCGCCGGAAACGAAGACGATGAATTCAACGAAGCCTGCACACAGATTGAACGAATCGCATGGCATCGGCTCAATTCCATATTCAATGGTCACAAAGAATGAGAGAGACGCGTTACGCCCGTCCGGTTGGCGGCCACCCCGGTGAATCAGAGTTGCTCACGGGTCGTTCGATCTGCACCAATCACTATATGGTCATTCCGCGTACCGTCATGCGTGACATTGTCACCAGTCGATTGCCTTCTTGGCGGGTAACACGGTTATGGGTTCTGGCGCGCCCGCTCTCAGGCTTTGCCGAGACCTTTTCTCACTATGTCCTTGAAGTTGAGCCGGGCGGTGGCAGCGATGAGCCGGAGTTGGATATGGGGGTCGAGGGGGTTCTGTTTGTCACCCATGGACAATGCACGATCGAGACCGGCGATCAGGCGATGACACTGGAACCCGGCGGTTATGCCTATATTGCGGCAGGCAGCCGGTGGAATTTGCGGGCTGAAGACGGGGCAGGAACCTGTGTTTTTCACTGGATTCGCAAACGTTATGAAGTCGTTCCCGGACACGAATCACCCAGGACATTTTTTACCCGGGAGAGCGAGGTGACACCGGAACCGATGCCCGATACCGATGGCCGCTGGACGACGACACGTTTCGTTGATCCCGATGACATGCGGCATGATATGCATGTGAATATTGTCAATTTTGCTCCCGGTTCGTCGATTCCGTTTCTCGAGACCCACGTGATGGAACATGGGCTCTATATTCTCGAGGGGAAAGGCACATATTGCCTGAATAATGATTGGGTGGAAGTCGAGGCAGGGGATTTTATCTGGCTGCGCGCTTTTTGCCCACAGGCATGTTATGCAGGTGGACCCGGACCCTTCAGATATTTGCTCTACAAGGATGTCAATCGACATGCACGATTATGGTCAACTGACAAGATGACGTTATGAAGGTTCCGTCAGAACGGCAGATCGAAACCCGGCCCCTGACGTCCGAATTCTTCGCTGAGTACGGCGATATTGTTGAAAGGGGAGACCGATTCCAGTTCATCAATGACGGTGCCTGTAAACGCTACAATGATCTGGCAAGGCTGGATTTTGACTCGCACGGAAGGATAGGAATCAGCCTTTTCGAGGCAGAAATTCGGACGCTTCCTTACGAATTGACAATGATGGAACGCCATCCACGCGGATCACAGGCGTTTTTGCCACTCAGCACTGCATCGCTGCTGGTCATCGTTGCGTCCGATATCGGGGGTACACCAGGTGTACCAGAGGCGTTTGAGTCGTTGCCGCACCAGGGCGTGAATATTCATCGAGACGTCTGGCATGGCGTACTGACGCCGCTTTCAGGTTCCGGATTGTTCGCGGTGGTCGATTGGGTCGGCTCGTACGCCAATCTGGAAACCCATCAGTTCCGGCAAGCTTTCGTCGTCAATCGGGGGCAATCAATCGGGGGCACGGAGAATTCTTGATGGTTTCACTTGCAGGGGTCGCCATGCGAACAGCAGGCCTGCGACCAGTGAAGCCATGCCCCCGGCCAAGACAATAACGACCGCCGTAACTGGTTTGAACTGGTATGCCGAGTCCATAACGAAGGTCAACACGGCCCACCCCGCGATTCCTCCCGCGACGGTTGCCACGAGACCTGCTGCGATCCCCAGTATGGCCGCACGCAATGCCAGGGCGGTGAGGATTCGCCGACGTGTCGCCCCCAGTGTCTTGAGGATTGCGGCCTCATAGATCCGTCGGCGCTCTCCTGCTGCAGCGGCACCGATCAGCACCACAAGGCCTGTGGCGAGGGTCACTCCCGAACCATAGGTAATCGCTGTTGCCAGACCATTGAGGATTTTTGCGGCGCGTGCGACCCCTTCGGCGACTGAAATGATGGTCAGGTTTGGAAATGTCGACGCAATTTGACGGAACAGCGTCTGATTGTCATCACTTTCGGCATAAATTGTAGCGATATGCGTGTGTGGAGCAGCGGCGATTGCGGCGGGATTGACAATCATGACGAAACCGATGCCAATCGATTCGAATTCGACTTCACGAAAATTCGCCACCTGAACCTCGATATCACGCCCGAGGATATTGAGCGTCAAGATGTCGTTGATCCTGAGACCAAGCTCGCGCGCTTCGTCATCGGCAAAACTCACCAGGGGTTTGCCGCTGTAAGTCTCGGGCCACCATTCTCCCGCCGTGATCACGGTGCCTTCGGGCGGATGCGCTGCGTAGGAGACGCCGCGATCACCGCGTAACACCCAGTGTGGTCCGGCGGCTTCGATGGCATCGACGCCGTTAATACGCGAAATAATTCCCCGCAGCATGGGGGCCGTGTCGAGCCGACTGACGCCGTTCGCGCTGTTGACCAGACGGGTAAAGCTGTCAAACTGATGATTCTGAATATCAACAACGAAATAGGACGGTGCGCGTTCGGGAATGTTGCGTGAAATTGTCGTCTCGAGATTGGATGAAATCTGGCCGACCGCGGCGAGGATGGTCAGACCCAGGCCAAGCGAAAGTATGGCGGGGCCAGCATCGCTGTGGGGTCCGCCGATCGACCCCATGGCAAGTCGCAGCTCGGTCAGGTTGCGCAGATACCCGGACCGCCCAAGATGTCGTGCTGCCCAGCGGACGCAAGTCGCCATGAATCCAAGGACGATCAGAGAGCCGACCAAGCCAGCAGAAGTCCAGAGAGCAATTTCCGCCGCATTTGACAGCCAGCTTGCAGATGCAATGAGGAGTGCAACGCACATGAAAATAGCGATAAGCAGGGCGGGGGATGGGATTGAGCGTTTCTGAATCGTACCCATTCTGTAGAGTTCCGCGGGCTTGACTTCTCCTGTTTTTGAGAGTGACCAAAGGGAAAAAGCGAGTCCGGTGAGTGCGCCATAGAGGGTGGCTTCTGCCAACGGCGCAACAGGAAATCCAGTGCCAACAGGAACCGGCAACTGAGCCACCAGAAGTGGCCTCAGCAGTTGCGGCGTCAGAGATCCGATCATGATGCCAAAGGCAATCCCGATGGCAATCATGATGCCGACCTGCATCAGATAGGCAAGAAAAATAGTGCCGCGTTTCGCCCCGAGCGTTTTAAGCGTCGCGATGGTCTCCGTTTTGCTTTCCAGATAGGTCCTGACCGCTGCCGAGACGCCGATTCCCCCGATTGCGATTCCGGCAAGACCAATCAGCACCAGAAATGAGCCAACGCGCTGCACAAAGGAGCGGGCCGCCGGACTGCCGTTGCGCCGATCGACCCATTGGAGACCCGAGTCAGGCAGGGATGTCCGGGTCGCGTCTCTGAAGGCATCAAGATCAACATTCGGATCAAGTCGGAGTCTGTAACGAGTCGTATACAGACTGCCGGGGCCGATCAATCCGGAATCCTCGAGGCCGGCCTGCCGCACGATTGTTCGTGGCCCGAGAGCAAATCCGGTATTGACTCCGTCAGGTTCAGCGCGGAGACGCGCACGCAGTTGAAACTGGCGCGATCCCAAGGTCAATCTATCCCCGATTTTCAATTGCAGCCGGTTGATCAGGTCTCCATGTATGACGGCACCGTAAATCCCGTCCTGTTGCGCAAGAGCGGCGTCCAGGTCCATGGGTGGATCCAGTTCGATCCGACCGTAGAGAGGGTATCTGTCGTCAACAGCCTTGATCTGGGTGAGTGCACGATTCGATACATCTGCAGCAACCGTGTTACCGGCACCGGCACGATCAGGAACAGTGGTGGCCATGGAACGAAACACGACGATTTCCGAGACCTCCTGTGCGTGGGTCCGCAGCCATTGTTTCTCATCCTCGGTTGCGAACCGGTAACTCAGCTGGATTTCCGCATCACCGCCGAGCAACACGGCGCCCTGCTCTGTGAGACCGGCTTCGACCTTGTCCCGCACTGTGCCAATTGCAGCAACCGACGCGACGCCAAGGGCAAGGCAGGCGATCAGGACACGAAATCCCCTGATTCCGCCGCGCATCTCGCGCTGTGCAATGCGGAAAGCGGCCGGAATATGCATCAGCTTGCGGTGAGTTTTGCCGTGTGAAGCCGCCCATCCCTGAGGGAGATTGACTTGCTGCAGAGACTGGCGATCGCGTGATCATGGGTGACCAGAATCAGAGTGCTGCCATGTGCGTCGCGCAGACCGAACATCAGATCCATAATTGTCTTCCCATTAGCTTCATCAAGATTGCCGGTGGGTTCATCCGCCAGCAGAATATCGGGTGAAGGAGCGGCAGCGCGGGCGAGGGCCGTACGTTGTTGCTCACCACCTGACATTTGTGAAGGATAGTGATCAACCCGGTCGGCCAACCCCACCGACTCGAGGGCTTGGCGGGCCTTGTCACGGGCATGACTCTGCCCCGCCAGCTCCAGTGGGGTCGCGACATTTTCCAGTGCCGTCATCGTGGGGATGAGGTGAAAAGATTGAAATACGATGCCAAAATGACGCATACGAAAACGTGCCAATTGGTCTTCATTCATTGTATTGAGATCGCGCCCGAGGACGCTGACCTCGCCAGCACTGGCCTGTTCAAGGCCGCCCATCAACATCAGCAGCGAGGACTTTCCCGATCCCGAAGGGCCGGTGAGCCCCACGGTTTCACCTTTATTGACAGAGAATGAAATGTCTTTCAGGATTTCCACATCGCCGGCATTCCCGGTCAGTGTCAGCGACACATTTTTGAGCTTGAGAACGATATTGTCCATCACGTGCCTAAGGTGGGAATTTTTTCCCTTTCCATATAGGTTATGCCGTTCTTTCTGCAAGCTGGCTGCCGTTCTGCTCCTGTTGATATCGTTCTTCCAACCCGCGGTGGCACAGACTGTGACGGTGCTCGCTTTCGGTGACAGTTTGGTGCACGGCTATGGTTTGAATCCCAAGGACGGGTTTGTTCCTCAGTTACAAAACTGGTTGGCGGCCAGAGAGATTGATGCTGAAATTGTCAATGCCGGCGTGTCCGGTGAGACCACAGCAGGTGGTCTGGCACGTATCGACTGGACGCTGGGTTCAGATCCTGATGCCCTGATTCTTTCTCTCGGCGGGAATGACGTCCTGCGTGGATTATTGCCGCGCGATACACGACACAATCTGGAAGCAATCCTGTCACGTACCAAAGAAGCGGCGGTGCCGGTCTTGTTGATCGGGCAGGGGGCACCCGCCAATTATGGAGAAGATTACAAACAGGAATTTGAGGCGATTTTCCCGTCGCTTGCCGAAGAATATCAAACCCTTTTGTTTCCAAGTTTCTTTGCACCACTCGAAGAGGCGGGTAGCCTAACCGAAATTCTCCAGACATATTTTCAGGATGATGGCATACATCCAAATGCTGCCGGCGTGGCACGCATCGTTGATGCAATGGGGCCGCACATCGTCCAACTTGTGGAACGTGCCGCCGCGCGACCTGTACCTGATCAGGCACATGTGAAATTCTGAGCGGCGGCGACCCAGTCCTAGGGCGTTGGGCCCCGTGTGCCACCCCGGTCTTGCGGGGAACAGTCCTCAGATCTTGGAGGCTAAGGTCGGGCGTGGGATCGCGGATAGGGTCACACGCCAGCCGACCGAACCAGTCAGCGCTGTCACCTCTGACAACCCGACACAATGTCGGACCCGAAGACCGTCTGCAGTTCGCATCTCCGGTGCCCTGAAAGCCCCAGTACCCGGCGACGCGGTGCCCATCAACACGCGGGTCGCCAATGCGCCCTGTCCCATCGCTGCCCTCCCGGTCAACGGTGACTCCGCGTTCAGGGCCGTATGGAGGCAACCTGCCCGGCCACAGGGATCACGTTGGTCGTACGATCGCCCAAAGATACCATGATCCTTTCCGGGGTCGGTTTCGGCGGAGTCTTGCGCTAAAACCGTTCCCTCCACCCCGGCCCGGCCACGGACATCCGTGACGCAGTCCTGTGGCCGTGCCCAGAGCATGAAAGGAGATCACACCATGCCACAGACCATCAATGATGTCACGCCGTCCGGAGACACTGCCGGGGCCCTGTATGTCGCTGTCGAGGTCAGTCCCAAGAGCTGGGTGGTCGGGATCTCCATCCCCGGTGCCCCCAACACGACCCGCATCCACACGCTGGGGGCGGGGGATGCGGCGGGCCTGATTGCCAGGATCCGCAAGGCCCAGGACATGACAACAGACCGGATCCTGCTGACCTATGAAGTCGGTTATGAAGGGTTCTGGCTGGCCCGCTGGCTGCACCAGGAGGCCCCCGACATCGCCATCGTGATGTGTGATCCGGCCAGCCTTGAGGTCGTGCGCCGCGCTAAGGTGGCCAAGACCGACCCGATCGATGCCCGGCGCATGGTGCGGGCCCTCGTGGCCTGGGACCGCGGGGAGGCCGGTGCCCTTGCCCGGGTGCGCATTCCCACCCTTGAAGAGGAAGACGCCAAGCGTCTGATGCGCCACCGCGAGCGCCTTGTCCGCACCCGTGTCCGGTTGCACAACACGATCCGGGGCCTGCTCCGGCTGCACGGCATCGCCGGTCTCGCACCAGGCGCAGCCGACTTCGATGCCCGCCTACCGCACCTTCGGACCCCGTTCGGAAACCCCTTGCCGGCGGGGATCCGTTGGGAGATTGCCTGTCTGCGGGACCAGCGGGCGGTCATTGTCAAGCAACTGGCCGCCATCGAGGTCGCCAAGGCCGAACGGGTGGCCCCGTCGACCCGTCCCGATGGGACACCGTCCATGGAGGCCACCCGCGTGCAGCTCGTGGGCATCGGGGCCAATGACGCCACGCTGCTCGGGGCCGAGGTCTTCGACCGGGACTTCCGGAACCGGCGGGAGCTGGCCGCCTGGGCCAGCGGCACCGTTGCCCATGATCAGGGGATCAGCAAGGCGGGCAACCCGTTGGTCCGCAAGCCTCTGATCCCGATGGCGTGGCGCTGGGTCCGGTCCCAACCCGACAGCCCGATCACCCAGTGGTTCCATGCCTATTGTGCAGCCCACAATGGTCGCGTCCGCAAGCGGGCCATCGTGGCGGTCGCCCGCAAACTGTTGATCGCCCTGTGGCGGTTCGCCACGAATGGCCTGGTTCCAACCGGAGCCCGGCTGGTGGCCTGAGAACCGCACCGCCCTTTCCGAGGCCGTCTGACGGGACGGCGGAGGAGACCGGGGGGCTGCGTGATCGGTTCGTACTTGGGGAGGCCGCCGCGGGGCGGCACCGGAACAAAGATGGATCCCAGCCGCCTGGAACGTCGCATCCCTGAACGGGGTATGTGGGTCACGGGACCGGCATCACCGCCGGCACCCGAACCGGATAAGAGGTTGGCGCGGCGTTGAACGCGCTCTGTGTCGCGACGGTCCCCCCGAACACACTCTGCACGTCCACCAGGATGGAGATTCACGATGGATTGATTCAAGACTTGACATGCGGGGCTTCATAAGAGGTACGAAAATGAACGGGGTTGTCGACAGGATGCCAGCGACATGGAGACATGAATTTGACACTGTGCAGGACATCGCCACCCAGATCGCCGAACCAAACCCCCGGATCGACACACATCTCGACATCACCAACGGATGGAGACCCTATGACGCACGTGATGATCAGACGCCAAACGAATATCTCGAATCATGGCGAATCGCTGCAAACCCATAAGGGGCTCGCGTCTCATATGTCGTGAGCAGGTACAGCTTCTTGACGTTGAGCAGATTACGGACTATCTTTTCACCATCTGCTCCATGGCAGTACGCCTTGCTTCCGTCCTGAATTCCGTCTTGGATGCAGGATTGGCGATCATGAGCAAGGCCGATCCCTTGGAGCTTTCCTTTAGGGTTCACGATGCCCAAAGCTGCAATCCTCATTGATGGCGGATACTTTCTCAGGCGGATTCGGGCCGTTCTGCCGGCAATCAATCCCGATGATCTGCAATGCGTTGCTGACGCACTGCGGCAACTGGTGAACACTCACCTGAAACAATTGAACAAGATCTACAAAGTTCCTGAAAGTTCCGCGCTCCTTTACCGAACATTCTACTATGATGCCCGCCCCTACAGCCAAAAAGCGCATACGCCTGTAGACAAGCGCGCAATAGACTATGCCAGATCACGAGAGGCACAGTTTCGAACCGGCTTGTTTGACATTCTTTACGGCTTTCCCAACCTTGCGGTTCGACTGGGCGAGGTAAGAAAAAACACGGATCCTTTTTGGACGCTCCGGGCGCAACCACAAGATGATCTTCTTGCAGGCCGCACCACTTTTCAGGATCTGACCGACAAAGATTTCGTGCCTTCCTTCCGCCAAAAAGGCGTAGATATGCGGATTGGACTCGACATTGCCTCCATTACTCTCAAACGTCAGGCTGAGATCATCGTCCTTGTTTCCGGTGACGCAGATTTCGTTCCGGCGGCCAAGATGGCGCGGAGAGAAGGTATCCAGTTTATCCTTGATCCTCTGTGGCAGAATATTCCCGGCGACCTTTTCGAACATATTGACGTCTTAAGAAGCGGTGTTCCCAAGCCCCCAAGCCGAAATTCGCGGTGATGGAAGCACGACCAGGGTCCCACCCACTGACCCGGCGCGCGCCCACCTGACGCATCGGGCGGTGTACCTGATCAAACACATATGAGATTCTGGGGCGTTGAAAATGTCTTACCGGATAATGTGCCCCACTCAAATTGGAAGTGCAGTATCGTGTTGGATCGCAACGACTGCTCAACAGAGAGCCGAATGGCATCAGGAGGTTTGATATGGTAGTCTCGTGCAGGAAACTGGGTTCGATCACGACACAACATATGGGATGTGTTTTTGCAAATTGAACTGGAAGGAGCAGAATGATGAAAACATTGGTAATTGCGGCGGCCGTGACTGCCATGTCGCTTGGCGTTTCGGCGCAAGAGAGTCTGGAGTATATCGAAGCTCGGCAGTCCGCTATGAAATTCGTCGGGGGACAGATGCGCAATCTCGGCGCGATGGCACAAGGCCAGACAGAATTCAATGCTGACTATGTCCGCACCGCGGGTTGGGCCATTGCCGTCATTGCAAAATCATATCCGCTGCACTTTCCGGCGGGGACCGAGACCGGAGGTAATACCGAGGCATTGCCAACGATATTTGAAGATCCCGAAGGTTTTGCCATGGTATCACAACAACTGGAAGCTGCCGGACTGGCCATGCAGAAATCCCTGTCACAGGGTGACCTGCAAATGACCTTTGGTCAGCTCGGGCAGGCATGCAAGGCCTGTCACAGCAAATATCGCAGCAAGTAAAGTGCGCGGTCTGATCCATGCGATGGCAACTGATCGCTCTCGCTGCTGGTCTGTTGGTTGCATTGGCATTGGGTTGGCTTTGGGTTGCGCAAGATCGGGGAATCAGTGCCGATGATTTGCAAGCTGCGTTGCCAGCCAATTTTGTCGCCGATACCGACGCGGGAGAAATTCTCTACCAGATGGGTGGTTGCGCAAATTGCCATACGATGGCTGCGAGTCGCGACATTCCGTCAGGGGGAAAGGGTTTAGAGACCACCCACGGGATATTTGTTCCGCCCAACATCACGCCTGATCCTGAAACCGGCATTGGCAGCTGGTCGGACACGGACTTTGTCAACGCGATGCGTGCAGGATTGAGCCCTGACGGCCGACACTATTATCCTGCATTCCCTTATACTTCATACGCAACAGTCTCCATTTCCGATCTTTTGCATCTCAAGGCGTATCTGGACAATCTGCCAGCGGTTGCAAACCGTACCCCCTCACATCAATTATCGTTTCCATTCAATCTGCGTCCGGCACTGGCTTTGTGGAAGCCTGTTGCGCATCGGGCCCGCCCATTCGAAGCGGACCCGGAGAAGACAGATGAATGGAATCGCGGCGCATATATTGTCAATGGATTGGGACATTGCGGCACTTGTCATACGCCGCGCAACCTACTGTTTGCCGAGTCGTCATCCCAGAAATTTGCTGGAGCAAGGGCCCTCAAGGAAGGTGAGAAACCGGCGCCGCGTCTTGCTGGAATCGACAGGGATGAAATTCTCAACGGGCTGAGCGAATGGGCAGGCGCTGTCAGCGAGAGAAGTGCCATGTATCTTGTCACCCTCGCTTACTCAAATCATGTCCCACTCACGGATCATGATGCGATCGCTGCGTATTTGTCCAGCCTTCCACGGAAATGACCGGCTGAGCATCAAACCCTCTTGATGCGCCGTTATGACACGACAACGGGGGTGACGGTTGGGCTGCCGATGCGGGTTTGTCAGAAAATGTGAATCTTCGGGAATTATGTCTGCAGTCCATTTCCCTGCAGGGAAATGGGCAATCAATCGGCAGGACGCCCTGTTTGACAGTTGTGGCCGTTCGGGTGCAATGCGGTAATCCGGCTCCCGGGTTCCCACCAAACCCAATGGAGAGAATTCTCAAAGGCTTCTTGCGACCGCACGGCCGTCAAATACCACCGGGATATTGCATTTCAAACTGGAATGGCAGGTTCAGATTTCAATCAGCCCCACTGCAGAATCTCTCAAGACCCATGGCTTCAACTTTTCTGAGCAGAGCAACAAATTCGGTTGCCTGATGGGTAGCGACTGCTGCGCCTTTCGCAGCGGTTGCGGCGACGGCATCTCCGGCGACACCATCAGCGTTGATATCGCGTGCGATCCAGCCATAACTGGTCGGGCCTGTCGGCGGGATGTCATCAGTCTCGGCCGTCGATGAAAAATCGCGGGCCCGTGACAAATCGACGAGTTCAGGGTGAAAATGCAGCATCAGCGAAGTTTCCATATCACCGCCATGAATGCCAATCATACGCTCGCGGTCTGTAAACATCTTGTCGGGCAGACCGAAACCGCTCCATTGACTTTTGACCGCCAGCATACCGGCTTGTACACGCAACTCACGGCAAATGATTGACACCAGATCCAGATTGCCACCATGGGAATTGACAAAGACAATTTTCCGGATTCCCGCGCGGCTCACCGAGAGTCCAATTTCCGTCCAGGCGCGCAACGCTGTTTCTGCTGTCAGGGTCAGGGTTCCCGCCGCCCAGAGATGTTCGTTCGATTTACCCACTGACTGAACGGGTAGTATCCGAACATCCAGATCAACCGGCAGAATCCGTCGCAATTCACCCAGCATACCCTCTGCGATCAGAGTATCAACGCCCACCGGAAGGTGCGGCCCATGTTGTTCAATCGCTGCGGTTGGCAGGATGGCAATGGTGTGCATCTTGTCAATGGAATCAAACTCAGGTGCACGAAACTCGGCCCAGTCTGTGCGTCTCATGATCCAACCTCTGTCTTGCTTGGAGATGCGCCCGCAAGAAATGTCTTGAGGACATGCTGAACTTTTTTCAGATGCCGCGCCCGGCTCGCAGGCGTTGAGGAATCCATCTTGTAGTGCGCGGCAAAGGCTGTACGCGTCCGGCGCGCACAGACGGCGCGGAGGCCACGCAGCAGAATGCGCTTTCCGGGAGCGCCGACGATGTAAGTCCAAATCCGGCTGGCACCGCAGGTTGTGAAAACCGCGAGATGGGTAATATGCGAGAGGCCGGGTTGAATGGATCCACCGCCCGATGGCGGAAGATGAAAGGCCACACCCGGGACCAGCGTTCGATCCAACCAGCCTTTCAGCATCGCCGGCAGACTGTACCACCATGTCGGATAGACAAAGATCAGCATGTTGCACCATTGAATATTCTCGACATGCCGCCTGACCGCTTCGGTATTGTCGGGATAATGCGGGTAATCGGCAACACCCTGTCGATCCAGAACCGGTGTGAAACCGGTCGCATAGAGGTCCTCAATGCGGGTTTCGATTGCGGCAGCCTGCAATTCTCTGATAACCGTCTGCAACACCGCGGAGGTAAAACTCTCGGGATCCGGATGGCAGTAGATGACGAAGGCGCGAGTCAAAATAGTGTCATTTCCCGCCTGACACGGCGCAGAAATTTCTGATGCTGGGCTTCGCCCGCGCGATTCATGTCATAAAGCGCAAGATAGCGCAGCTTGTCGGGCTGGCAGTAAAAACGGACTGAACGGGTTACCAAACGCCTTGGTGGATCCCCGGCTCCAATGGCCCGCCAGCGCGAACCGCCATAGGTCGTGATCGCTGCCAGTTTGCGGATCTGTGTCAAATTGGGAAACAATTTTCCGCCCTCCAAGCGGAAAGCGACTCCGGGTATACAGACACGATCAAAAAAACCTTTGAGAATAGCGGGAAATCCAAATATCCAGACAGGAAAAACCAGCACAAGCGCTTCGGCCGAACGCAATCGGTCGACATAAGCGCGTACCGGTTCTATATTGTCGGGTTCATGATGATAGATACGCCGCTCATGCGCTGTCAGAACCGGCGAAAAACCCTCCGCATAAAGGTTGCATTCATCGACATCCCATCTGCGTTCGCGCAGGATTGTGACCACCGTGCGGTTGAGTTCTGCCGAAAAACTGTCATCGAGCGGATGGGCAAAAATGACCATGGCCCGCATTACTCGGCCGCCATCAGGCCTCGATAGGCATACATCTTGTCGAATTTCCAATCCGGATCGTCCCAGGCAATCATTTTGCCGGGATTCAACAGGCCTTTGGGGTCAGCCTCTCGTTTGAACGCAAGTTGACGTTCATCGACATGTTGCCGTCCGCCTTCCTCGAGTGTGTAGCGATGCGGATTGAAGATCATGCAGCCCATCTCCTCATGCAAACGAACAATCTGATCCAGTCGTTCTTCGCTGGTGAAACGAACAATGGGCAGACCGGCAAACATCACTTTTCCGTTTTCCCGTATGACTTCCAGGTGCTGCAGAACTTCCGCGCCAAAAGTGTCCCGGACCTGTCTGACAAGGTCGAGATGATGGGGGTAGGCATAACGTACCTGAAGATAGGTAATTGTTGGATCAATCCGCAATGCTCTCAATGTGGTATGGTTCCATGAATATTCGAATACCGGACCGGGATCTCGATTCCAGTCATTGTCATCCGAACGGTAGATGAGAGTGACATTTCTTTCCTGGCAGAAAGTCCTGAAACCATCGATTGAATGCGGTGCGACCATCAATGACAGCAGGGTGTCCTTGGCACATACATGCGGTTTGATCCGCGGGAAATATTCGTGTGCGATCGGTGCATCAAATACTGTTGCCAGTTTAATCAGGATACCATCCTCATTGGCAAGATCAGCCGCAAAACCAGCAGCTTCCATAAACGAGTCGCAGATAGCGAAAATCCCGATCCATTCATAGGCTGGTGCCAATGGCATTTCGACTTCGGTAATCACGCCATTGGTCCCGTAGGCATGGGACACCCGCGGCAATTCGTCACCGCTGAATTCGATGATGCGGGGCTGTTCTTCCATGGTCACGACACGCAAGCGGATAATATTCCCCAAATCACGCAACTGACCCCAATGGCAGGACCCAACCCCGCCCGAACCCCCGGCCACAAAACCACCGATAGAAGCGGTCGCCCAGGTTGAAGAGAACATACGGATTTCCTGCGTCGACTGACTTTGACATTCCTTGTCCACATCCTTCAGCAGGCAGCCAGGTTCGACAATCACACGGCCGGGAAGGACCGACTTCACCTTGTTCATATGACGCATATGCATCACACAACCACCGGCAAGCGGCATGGCCTGACCGTAATTTCCGGTCCCGGCACCACGAATCGTGACCGGTATGTCATGCTTGTAGCAGACAGAGAGGATTTCGATGACTTCTGGTTCTGATTTGGGACTCGCGATAAAGTTGGCCGTGACATGATCGAGACGGTCGAGAAGGACCGGGGAATACCAGAAGAAGTCCCGACTCTTGGAACGTACGGATACCGGGTTGGTGTCCAGATCCAAATGTTGAAGTTCAGAAATTACGCTCTCAAGGGGGGAACTCATTGCGTCACCATTAAATCATCAAGTTCGTCATAGTCGGGTAATCGCCGATCAATCACCCGCCCGTTTCGTACCACAATGCGATCCGACTGGGGACGGGAAAAAAATTCAGACCAGTTGCGTGCACGGCAGATGATCAAGTCGGCAGGTTCGTTCGGGTGCCAGCAACAATCGCCAAAGCCACAGATTTGCGCGGGTGTCGTGGTAAAGGCGTCATGCCATGAATGTTCTGAATGATCGAGGTGACAGATTCGCGTTGCTTCACGCATCACTTCAATCATGTCGAGATCACCATATGCGTAAAAGGGATCGCGCGTATTGTCGGAGGCGAAGGCCACCGGAATCTCTCGGGTACGCATTTCATGTACGAGAGTGACTCCCCTCCAGCGGGGTGTCTGCCGGGCGATACGGTCTTGAAGATAGAGATTGCACATGGGCAGCGAAACGATCGAAATATTGGCCTGTTTCACCAGATCCAAAGTTCTGGAAACCTCGTCAGCACTTTGCCGTGCCAATGAACAGCAATGACCAGCAACGATCCGTCCCTGGAATCCCACGCGCAATGCCGATTCGGCAATTTGTCGCAACGTCGCCGAATTCGGATCACGGGTTTCATCGACATGGAAGTCGGTATCCATGCCACGCGCCTCTGCCGCCACGAAAAACTTGTCAAGGCGCGTATCCAAATCCGCAAGCGGGTAGGTGACACTCCCCAGGATACCACCAAAATCTGCGGCGATGTCTGCAATATCGTCAAACTGCGAGAGATCATCCATCAACTCAATACCAAAAATTGTCACCGCCTGCAGTGTGATTCGATCTTTCCATTTCTCGCGGACTTCGTTGAAAACGGGCCATGAAATCCGATGTTGGGGCGCTGCTGAGTCCAAATGAGTTCGCACGGCACAGGTGCCATGCTGATAGGCACATGTCAGCGCGAACTCCATTCTCCGTCGTACATCGGCCGCATTCCAGTTTGCCTGTCGGTCATTCTGGACCGTCGTCAACGCAGAATCGAAGGTGCCATCAGGATTGGCCGCGCGTGGCCAGATATGCCCCTTGTCAAGATGCGTGTGCATATCAGTAAAGGTCGGCAGCACCATTGCGCCACCCATATCGATTTTTGGTCCGTCATGTGATGCCGAGAATTTTCCGTCTTTGACATAGAGTTCGTTCTTTTCCAGCGTCGCTTCAACGCCGGATGGACGTATGAGAGTGGCATTGACAAGAACGAAAGAACCGGTCTCGGGAATCGCTGGAACGTTTCTCATTGTTCCTTTTTGACGGCACTTTCATGCCATTTGCGCAGGAGAAGATGACTGATCAGTGAGAGAAACAGAAAAATCAACACTCCCGCAACGGCGATGATCAGAAGCGCCGCAAACATGCGCGGTATGTTGAGACGATACCCGGCTTCGAGAATTGTAAAGGCAAGACCAGAGCCAATTCCTCCGGTGCCAGCCACATATTCGGCAACGACGGCTCCGATGAGAGCCAAGCCGCCGGCAATTCTGAGCCCACCGAGAAAATAGGGCAGAGATGTTGGGATCTGCAGGTGAACCAACTGTTGCCAACGGCTGGCACCGTAGATTCGAAACAGGTCGCGCAAATTATGATCCGTCGAATTCAGCCCCAGCGTGGTGTTGGAAAGAATCGGAAAAAAGGCAACAATCCAGGCACATATGAGGAGCCCGGCGAGGCGGCTGTCCACATAGATGAAAATCAACGGTGCAATTGAGATGATCGGTGTGACCTGGAGAACGACGGCATAGGGAAACAGGGACATCTCAAATATGCGTGACTGCGAAAAAAGAACAGCGAGACCCACGCCCCCGACGACCGCGACCAACAGTGCGAGCAGGGTAATTTGCATCGTGATCTTGAGGGCATCCAGCAGAAGCCACCAGTCGGCGACCAGTGTCGACCAGACACGCCCTGGGCCTGGCAGAATATAATGTGGAATTTCGTTCCAGACGACCAGGCGATCCCAAAACCATAAAGTGAAGACGAGGACCAAGAGCGGCAGACACCAGGTGCCGACCGCGTCAAGGCGCCGCCGGAACATGCGATTGCGCTCATCATCATCAATGTGGGTATGTGTTGCTTGTGCGGACATGTTCATCTGTGATAATTCTTGACTATCCCGTCACCCGGCCGTGACAATTGATTTCTGCAGGGCGTCTGAAGTGGTTCGACAGTAGGCGGCATATTCAGCCGAGGTGCGGAATAACCCACTGCGCGGGTATGGCTGATCAACGGAAATGACATCAAGAACCCGGCCTGGGCGCGCCGTCATGACGGCAATCCGGTCCGACATGAATACGCTTTCCACCACTGAATGGGTCACAAAAATGATGGTGCACCCGAATTTTTCCTTCAGTGCCAGCAAGTCATCATTGAGTTTGAATCGGGTGATTTCATCAAGAGCAGCAAAGGGTTCATCCATAAGGATCACGCGCGGGTTGGTTGCCAAGGCGCGGGCGATGGCCACCCGCATCTTCATGCCGCCCGATAATTCGCGCGGATAACTGCGCGCAAAACCATCAAGGCCCACCAAATTCAGTGCATTGCCGATCTGGTCGCGCATTGCGCGGAGACTCTTGCCCTGCAGTCGAAAAGGCATCCACACATTCTTTTCCACGGTCGCCCACGGCATCAAGGTGGGTTCTTGGAACACCACACCAATGGATCCGCTTCCATGCTCGCCGTGCCAATTGATCTTGCCTGAGGTCGGTTCCATGAGACCGGCAATCATACGGAGGACTGTCGATTTTCCGCAACCGGACGGCCCCAGGAGACTCAGGAAATCACCGACATTGACGGTGAGTTGCATGTTCTCAAGAGCGATGACGTTTTCGCCAAAAACCTTGCCGACCGAATCGACTCTGAGCAATATGTCACGTGATGGATCACTGACCGGAGATCCGGCACGGGCTGATGCCGTATCAGAGGGTGACATATCGGTGGCAGAATTCGGGATGATGCGGTGCAGGCGGCCTGGGCAAAGTTTTGTCATCTCTGCCCAAGCTTATCTTTATCCGAGGCGTTACTTCAAATCCATGCCGACGCCTTTGTTGGCGAAATCGGTTGTAAACGACTGCTGCCATGCGATGTCGCCGTCAAGCACGCCTGCGCCGACCATTTTGTTGAAGAAGTCCCCAACTTTCTCAGCGGTCATGGCACCGATTCCAAGTTCGAGCGCATCGCCTGAATCGACAATTCCTTCGGCCTTCATGCGATCGATCGCATAAGCGATCTTGTCATCGGTCATTTCCGGATTGGCGCTCTTGATGAGTTCATTGGCCGCCGAAGGATCACCGTACAGATAATTGTACCATCCCTTGAGGGAACCATCGACAAAACAGGCGACCTGGTCGGGATGATCAGCAATCGTATCCGCCATTGTTTCAATCATCGTCGCGTAGGTTGAGTATCCCGCGTCTGCAATCAGGAAAACTTCCGGGGTGAATCCACCTTCCTTCTGCACCAGAAACGGCTCAGATGACAGATAGCCTTGCATGCCGAGATTCTCGTCGGCGAGGAAGGGAGCCGGATTGAAAGTATAGGGTCGGCGTTGTTCCGTGGTAAACCCGTATTCTGCGATCATCCACTGGTAATAGGATGCAAAACCGTTGTCACCAATCAGCAATGTCAGGTTTTTGAGATCTTCAAAACTGTTTGCCTTGCCCGGATGCGTAAGGATGACCTGCGGATGCTTTTGAAATATCGCAGCCACCGAGACGACAGGGATGCCTTCCTTGACGGCATTAAAAGCCTGCAGCATATCGCCGCCCATATGGTAGTCGATCTTTCCCGCGATCATCAGAGCACGGTTATTGACCTGTGGCCCACCCGAGACGATGGACACATCCAAACCGCATTCGGCATAGGTTCCGTCAGCCACGGATTGGTAAAATCCACCATGTTCTGCCTGCGCCAGCCAGTTGGTCCCGAAAACAACTTCGTCCATTGCTGATACAGCAGTGGCAGAAATACTTGCTGCTGACGCGAACAGAATCACCTTGAATGAGTTCATTTTTGCTTTCCTTTGAAAATCAGCTTTCTTGCAGCTGTCCCTTTCGGCAGCTGTCACCCCGAAAAACGTTAACGAAGTGAGGAACTCTCGTCAATATCATGTACCCGCTCACACCCACTGAGACGGAACACGCGGAGGACCGATTGACACTCTGACATCTCTGTTGTCAGGACCGATCTGGACATCGCGCCGGCACGACAGCGGGTCGCGGACACCCTGCAGACGGTCGCTGCGCAATTGCCGGACACGGGCCTCAAAGAGGATCTGGCCTGCCTGTTTCGAGAGGATCCGCATCAGGCGGAGCTTGATCTGCGCGATGCGGTCGCGGGTCTGACCACAGGTGGGATGACACCTGCGGCCGCCGGTCTCTCGGCGGCGATCATGGCCAGCCTGCCGGCACGGGATGGGGCGGATCTGTGGCAGCGGATCTGTGGGGCGGGTCCCGCAACGCGCAGTCTGATCCGCCTGACGGCCGAGGTGGGGCCGGAATTTGAGGATCAGGCCGATGATCGGCTGGAAGAGGTACGGGGCGACGAGAGCCGGCATGATGATGCGGTGGCCCTGCGGGTCTCGCTGGATGGCACGATGCTGCGGATGCCTGCGGAAGAGCGGGATGGACAGGTTTATGAACAGGGCTGGCGTGAGGCCGCCTGCGGCGTTGTGGCCCAACAGGGCAGCGCGGGGACGATGCTGACACAGGGACTTTTGCCCGGCTTCCCGAACCCGACCGGACCTGTCTGAAACGCCCGATCAGCCAGGAGGTGTGGCAGGGGATGCCGCAGGCGGCCGGGCAAGACAGAGAATTGAAGATTGTCGCCATCGCCGATGGGGCCCGGGACAACGGGACGTGTCTGGAGAGTTTGACCCCGGATATCCGGCTCATCGATGTCGGGCAGGCCGGCCAAGTCTCTCAAGGCCGCGGCCGATGCCGCTGATGGGGCCGAGAGCGGCAAGAGCACGGCGGGGTTCGACACACACAAGGCGATCCTGACAGACGATCCCCATTGCGTGGGCCAGGTGATCGATGCATTGCGATATCTCAAGCGGAAAAGCCCAGGGGCTGGCGAGATCACCACCGCCATTGGGTCTGTCCGTAGCAACCGTCAGCGGATGCGTGACCAAGCGGCCCGCGATGCCGGCTCTCCCATCGGCAGCGGGGCTGTCGAGGCGGCAAACACAATGATCGTCAACACCCGGCTCAAGCGCAGCGGCCAGCGATGGGGCCGTGCCGGTGGCCAGGGTGTTCTCACTGTCCGGGCCCGGCTCAAATCGGGACGCTTTGACAACGTCTGGGCCCAACTGACCCACAGACGGCGACACGCCCAAGCCCACCTCTCGGCCAACGACAATCGCACGCCTCTTGCCAGGGTCGCCTGATTCGCCAAATGAAACCGATCAGGAATCAACCAGGGTCCAAACCCAGCCATAGGGGAATCACTCCCTATTCTATGATCGCCCGGACTCTACAACTGAGTCGCAGAAAAACAAGACGAATCCATTCAAACTGAGACACGACCCAAGCATGACGGTAGTGGGTCAGTTTGAAATTGAGGCGAAATTATGAAAGATCATCAGTCTGGCGAAGAATCTCTGAGTGAAACAAAGGATTTTGTTCCGGTTTATGTTGGGAAACAGGAACCGGATATACTTCCAAACCTCACAGATCAGCAACGGGCCGAGATGTATGCTGATCTTCGTGCAAAGGGTTGGTTGTAAGCTTTTCCTTATTGCCCGACGGCAATCTTTTTGCCCCATCGTGCATTTGCAGCGTCTCGGGCAATCTGGCGACGCTCCCGCGATGACAATCTTAACGCCCGCGCAGTGCCGCCGCTCATTCCTGCCTTGCGTTTGGCTTCGTTGACGGGTCTTATGTCATCCTCGACTTGCCCCGTCGCAATATCGACCACCAACTTGCCCAGTTGATTGTAGTCGCGTGGTCTCTCAGGTGCTGCGTTCATCTTCCCCTCATGAGTTAAGTGGTAACTTACTTCTTACTTTAGGCGTTGACAAGTCATTATCCCGGAATAGGGTGCGGCTCAGATTTGTGGGACATGCTCTGACTGATCTTTTTCCTGACATCCGGACAGCGCCCGTCGGAGCGGGTTTGTATCGGTCTCTGTATCGATCTATGTCCATTTCCGCCCACAGGAACACGGAGAGTCGGCATCACGGCTCCGGTTGGGTTTGGCGACAGGGCAGTCAGGAGACACAGGCAGATGGCAGTTCAAGATAAAGAGCGGGACAAAAAGCAGGAGTTCAGGCATCCAGAGGTGGTCGCGTATTTGCGGAGTCTGTCGGCCGCGGAGGCCGCGCTGAACCGACCGATGATCCGCCAGGATGGGGACGGTTTCCTCGAATACCGGATTTTCGATGGAACGGTGATCTGCCGCCGCATGGCGACGACGGAGTTGCCAGGGCATGAGGGGTCCGCGGCGCGGTCCCCTGATCTCCTGCCACGGCTCGAGAAGGAACTGGCCGCGACAGTGGTTGATCTGGATGCCGTCGAGACCGCCCTGCGCGGTGATGCGCTGGTCGCGGCAGCGGCCCAATTGCGACTGCTGCTTGAAGCCCGGGATGACGCCCTTGATCCCCCGCACTGCCCCCATTGCGGGGGCCGTATGGCGCGCTGGGGAGACAAACGTCCCAAGACCTCTATGACCCGCCTGGGCAAGGTGACGGTGGCGCGGCGGCATTACCGCTGTTCGGCCTGTCGCACCGGCCTCTTCCCGCTGGACGCCGCGTTGCGTCTTGAGGGGCGGACAACAACACCGGGCTACGAGCGGATGGTCATGGCCGCCGCTGCGGAGGTCGGCAGTCGCCGCGCCGTGACGCTCCTTGAAGAGCTGAGCGGGACCCGGGTCAGCCGGTCCCGGTGTGACAGGCTGGCCCGCGCGCTGGGCAGGGAAGTGGTCGCGTTTGAGCGCAGGGATGTCCCCCCGGCGGCGGTGATTCCCACCCGGCCGGTGGTGGCGGCTGACGGGACCGGCGTGCCGATCCGGCCTGCCGAACTTGCCGGGCGCGCCGGCAAACAGGCGGATGGCACAGCCCGGACGCGCGAAGCCAAGCTGCTGCGCATCTGTGAAGTGGCGCCTGACCCCAAGGGCCGGATCAAGGCCGTTGCCGGGAGTATCACCCAATCATCAGTGATCGACAGCGCCCGGGCTCCCACCACCGGTGGGATGTCCGAGTTTGCCGCCCGCGTGAGGCGGGAGGCGCAGCGGCGCGGTGTGCTGGACAGCGCGGAGGCGGTGATCCTGTCCGATGGCGCCGCCTGGATCGAAAAGACGATGCGCACGGTCTTCGCCGGCATGCACCTGACCTTCGTGCTCGATCTGTTCCATGTCCTGGAAAGGCTTCAGGAGGCCCTGAAGGAGACGTGGGAAGACCCCGTGCGTCGTCAGACCACTTTCGACCGGATCAAGGCCCGGATCAAGGCCGGTGAGGCAGCCCGGGTCCTCGCGGCGCTTGCCACACTGGCCAAGAGCTCACCCGCGATCAGGGCGTTCGTGAATTATTGCAGACCCAACCTGCACCGCATGCGCTACGATGTCTATACACGGCAGGGTCTCCCCTGCGGCAGCGGCCTCGTCGAAGGCGGCTGCCGGACCGTTGTAGTCGATCGACTCAAAAAAAGCGGCAGCCGCTGGTCCGTTGACGGCGCCAACGCAATCATGGCTATCCGGTGCTGCCAGATGAACAACCGGGTCGCCGACTTCTTCCACTGGCGCGCTGCAGCATGAGCCACAAATCTGAGCCGCACCCCCCGGAATAGTTTGTGTCTCGCAATCAAATTCAAATCCCGCTAAGTCGGGTCGCCTGCTGAATAGAACAGCCCATTGATATAGCATGGGATAGCTTCCTGTGCTTGGTGAATAGGCAGGGTCTTTTTCCTTACTTGGATTTGATTGCAACGGCCTGGCACCAGCCAAGCCGCGATCCAAAAAGGAGACAGACAATGAAAGTAACTCATGCGTTTGCGGCTGTGACGGCCACTTTTCTTTTGACCGCTTGTGGCGGGGGTGGAGGCGGCGGCGGCCCGGCCCAGCCGGTCAGCACCTCGCCGATCTGAGACGCGATTGGAGGCAGTCCGCTCAATCTCAGCAATGCGCAAATCCGGCAGGCATTGGCCACGATTGAAAGGCAAGCTGATAATGTCAATTCCAGCGACAACACGGCCGTTTGTTCTGGCACGAGCTGCCGCGTTAGTGGAATCACGATTTATCTTTCTGATTACAATCTGCCGAGCGGAACCTACGAGCCTGTTATGACGCGCAATGGAATCAATGTTGCGCAAGGAACAAACAGAGTATCATTTGCTGGCCAGCAAATCGATTATCAGACCTAAGGCGGTTGGGGGGATCACTCCATGTTTGCTGTGTTCATAGGAGATGACAGTGCAGTCGGTTCCATTGCCGGAAACGACACGGGATCCCGACCCGTTGGCGGTTCGGCCACATGGCGCGGCGTCATGGTCGGCGCTGATTATGCAAGGAATGAGGGGTTCCAGGGTGATGCTACGCTTACAGCTGACTTCGCAGCTTCAAATGTTGATGTGGCGTTCACCAATATTCACGAAGCCATGACGGGAAGCCCGCGCAACAGGATCAGGTTTAATGATGTCCCATTCACCGCGGACGGATTCTCATCAGGAAGTCGAACGGGATCAAGGTTTATTGATGGAACCTTCTACGGCCCGAACCACGCAGAGGTTGGGGGCGTATTTGAAACTGACAACGGAAACAAGTTTGGCTTTTTGGGGGCAAAACGCCAGGAGTTTATGATATTCGTCGCCTGTGGCAACAGGCGACGAATAGACATCACAAAGAGAAGAAGTATTTATTGTGACAAAGAACGGAGGCGATCAAGAGCAGCCTGTCCGAAGTAGGTTAGACCTTCTGCGGGTGGATCAAAACGAATCCCGCCCCCAGGAATTCTTTTTGCACGTGATTGGAGAATGGGAGAGAGAGGGGAAAAACTATTACAGATCTCCATTCCATCATGAATTTGTTTTGCAGCGCGATGCGCTTGTTTCTCATGCTTTGGATGTTCTTGAGAAGGTCGGATACCCAACTGACTTGCAACAAAAATAATTAAACTGACTTTTATGCTTGACAAATAGAGAGGGAATCCTTATCTGTCAGATATGAACAAACTTGATCCCAAGACACGTAAACTCATCCTTCACTGCCTTGTTGAAGGTATGAGCATTCGGGCCACGGCGCGGACTGCCGAGGTCTCCAAGAACACAGTTGCCAAACTGTTTGTTGATGCTGCAAAGGTCTCTGCGGCCTTTCAGGACAAGACTTTGCGCAATTTGCCGTGCAAGAAAGTCCAATGTGATGAAATCTGGTCATTTGTCTATTGCAAGGACAAGAATGTCCGGCGCGCCAAGTCGGCACCACGCGAGGCTGGTGATGTGTGGACATGGACGGCGATCTGTGCTGACACCAAACTTGTTCCGTCATGGCGGGTGGGGGATCGATCGGGGCAAACCGCAATGGAACTGATGGACGATCTGCGCGCGCGTCTTGCGAATCGGGTGCAGCTGACCACGGATGGATACAGCGCCTACCTGGAAGCTGTTGAGGGCGCATTTGGTGGCGACATTGATTACGCCATGCTGGTCAAGATTTATGGCGATTCAGGCAGCAAGTCACCAGAGAAGCGTTATAGCCCTGCAGAATGCACAGGGGCCAAAGTCAGACGCATTGAAGGCCGCCCAGAACAGAAACATATCTCAACCAGCTATGTTGAAAGGCAGAACCTGACCATGCGCATGAGCATGCGGCAGTTCACACGTCTGACCAACGCCTTCAGCAAGAAGTTGGAAAACCATGCGCACAGCGTGGCCCTGCACTTCATGCACTATAACTTCTGCCGCATTCATCAATCATTAAGCGTCACCCCGGCTATGGAGGCTGGCGTGACGGATCGGCTGTGGGATCTGGATGACATTATCAACTTGATTGATAAGGCCGCGCCAAAACCGGCTCGCCCCAAAACTTACAAAAAGCGAATTTCAAACTGACCCACTACCAGCAAGTACATCGCATTGACAGGCCCGGATAAAACAGTAGAATAGATTTCAACAAACCGGGATCAACCGGTCGTCGAGCACATCAAATACGAAATACGGGCACAATGCACAGAATTATGTTTCAGATGGTCGCCACACAGGCGAAGTCCGCATGTGTCGCGGATGCAAAGCCGATCAAGAGCTGGTGACCACGATGAGGAAATCGAACCTACCGATCGCAACCGGCAATCATGTGTCTGGTGCCAACAGTATCGGGCAAAATCTCACAATCCGCCATTTGGCTGGAGAAGAATGCGATCAGACCGTCAGGAACTCGAGAGGTCATGTTCAATCCAGACTTCCAGACACCATAGCAACTGCAGTTCCACGGATCAGGGACTCAATGACCCTCCAGCAGTGCGGTCAATCATCTGACGCCATGGATTCAAAGTCCCCAGTCGGTGGGTTTGATCTATCAATGATCGCCTTTCCGTCATTACTCCTGTCCCTTTTGAGTTGGCTTCTCGGCTGTCTTTTTGGGGAAGGCAGGCTGAGTTTCACTTGGCCCCGGTCCTTCATCCCAGAGCGGAGGGGTGAAAGGCCGGAGACTGTCCCTGATAGGCGCTACGCTCGTTTTGCTGTTTTTTGTGGCAGTGCTATCGGGCCGGGTGGCGGGACCGGGATCTACCCTGCCCTTCTTTTCTGACGGGACACGTCACCGTGAAACAGGCTCTGTCCCTGATAGGCACAACCATTCTGATGATGCTTTTTGCCGCAACTCCGGTGTTTGCATCGGAGGAGGGCGCCCGCCCTCCGGCACATGCTGAGATCATCTTCAAGGGGGCCGGACAGCCATCAACGTTACAGCTTCAAATACCAAAAGACCTGCAAGGTAATCTCGACAAAATCAGATTCATACTGATGGGGTCGGGCGGTGGATTTCGTTGCAGCACGGATAAAAATATTCACTTTATTAGAAGAGAGGTTATCGCCGGCTCGGAAGTTGGCTCAGTCATCAATCGAAATAAGAGGTTCGAGTTTGGAACAGAATCTCAAAGCACTATCAAACTTGACGTGACATTGTGCGCGACTGCGGTTGGAAAGACGTTTGAGGTCTTCTGGGACGGAACAAGGGGTCAATATCAGGGTTTTGACGCGAGCCAGCCCAATTGTTACTCGAGAATCCAATGTTCTACGATTGTGACCGTCACAGACAATAAACCCAAAGCTTCAACCGAGGACCAGTCCCCGGTCATCAGCATCGCGGGTGGTGCTGCCATCACCGAAGGTGCCAGCGCGACATTCACCCTGACGGCGGAGCCGAAACCATCAGCTGCGATCACGGTTAAGGTCAAGGTTGTTGACAGTGGCAGTTTTGCCAGCAGCGGTCAGGTCGGTAGCAGGACTGTGACCATTGGGACTGACGGCACGGCCACGCTGCGTGTTGCGACCGACGACGACAGCACTGATGAGCCCGATGGCACCCTGACGGCCACCGTTCAGGACGGTACGGGCTATGCACCGTCCACCACCGCCGCGACGGCGACGATTGCGGTCAATGATAACGATGATCCACCGCCACCTGGTACACCGATCATCAGCATCGCGGGTGGTGCTGCCATCACCGAAGGTGCCAACGCGACATTCACCCTGACGGCGGAGCCGAAACCATCAGCTGCGATCACGGTTAAGGTCAAGGTTGTTGACAGTGGCAGTTTTGCCAGCAGCGGTCAGGTCGGTAGCAGGACTGTGACCATTGGGACTGACGGCACGGCCACGCTGCGTGTTGCGACCGACGACGACAGCACTGATGAGCCCGATGGCACCCTGACGGCCACCGTTCAGGACGGTACGGGCTATGCACCGTCCACCACCGCCGCGACGGCGACGATTGCGGTCAATGATAACGACAACAGTGAAAGCAACCAACCGGGGACAGGAAGTGATTCTGGACGTCCCACAATCTCAATTACGGACGCCGTTGGCATGGAGGGTCAAGATCTTGAGTTCCGTGTTGCGCTTGATGCGACCACCCCTGGGTTGGTGACGGTTGAATGGACAACCGAACCTGGCACGGCCACCGCCGATGTTGACTATATGGAAACCAGCGGGACACTGACTTTCCAGCCCGGCGAGATCACCAAAACCATTTCTGTTGCCACCATTGACGATGACCACCATGATGACGGAGAAATCTTCAAGGTCATTCTATCAAACCCGACCGGTGCCAGCATTTCCGACGGAGAAGCAACCGGAACCATCGAAAATGCAGACCTCGTTCCGGTGAACTGGATCGCACGATTCGGACAAGTTGTCGGAGAAATGGTCGTCAGGGCCGTTCAGGTCAGGATGCAAATGCCAAAATCGAAAGGTATTACCGGTGAGATCGGCGGATATGCGCTTCGATCAAACGCAGACCCAGAGATCAAGGACGAGTCATCCACATCCATCACACCCAGAAACGACACATCAGTTTTGAAGACCGGTTATTCCAAACGTCACCCGCATGCATTCGGAGATCCGGAAGTCGTCCCGGTCTATGTGCCCCTGGACATGTCCATGATGGCCACCCGAGAGACAGCCGATGGTGAAGGGCTCATCTCAATTTGGGGGCAAGGATCATGGTCGGGCTTCAAGGATGATGACGTCATCGATGGTGAGGTCACAAACTTTCTGCTCGGCATTGATCATCGAAAAGGCAGATGGCTCACGGGTCTGGCAATCGGTCGAAGTTCAGGCGAAGGTGGATGGACCGGCACAGATGACAGAATGGGCACAATCTCCATGACGCTTTCAGGATTCTATCCTTACCTGGGCTACTCTTTGTCAGATCGCGCCTCAATTTGGGGAGTCGCCGGTTATGGCTCCGGAGACCTCAAATTGACAACGCCCGATGATGAAACTTTCGAAACTGACGCAACGCTGACAATGGCTGCAGCTGGCCTGCGCGCCACAATTATTGAGGGCGAAACCGACAAGAGTCCGACCATCAGTGTTCTGGCCGATGGGATGACAACACGAACGGAGTCAGACGCGGTTCCCGGCCTGAGTGCAACTGATGGCAAAAGGACAAGGCTGAGATTGGGTCTCGAAAGCAGTTGGAACTTCACATCTGACAACGCCATGATCACGCCGCGCACAGAAATCTCGCTGCGACACGATGGCGGAGATGGAGAAGATGGAATGGGTATCGAATTGGGCGTTGGCGTCGCCTACCAAAGTCACGACAACGCACTGACTTTTGATTTTTCAGGCCGATCAGTTGCCATCAACAGTAACTCGGATTTCCGGGAATGGAGTGTATCAACATCGCTCATGTACGATCCGAGACCCAATACAGACCGCGGCCTGGCCGTTGCGCTGAATCAGTCAACCGGAACCGGCCTGGCCGGCGACGTTGATTCCTTGATGAACACCGCTGCTGCTGAAGATTTTGTACAGCAGCAAGATCCGATGAAATCAGGAAGCCTACAAGCCGAGGCGGCTTATGGCGTCCCCGCATTCGGTGGGCGCATGACAAGTGCTCCACTGGTGGGATACAGCCTGTCGGACGATGTGCAAGAAACCAAAATCGGTTGGCGTCTGACCCCTGAAAGACCGAAATGGGGATCATTTGAGTTGGCCACAGAGGTGACAAGGAGTGATCCGGCAAATGACGATGATTCGGAATACGCGCTGGGCGTACAGTCAGTGATGCAATGGTAAAGGGCGGCAAGATTTCAGGTGTTGGACGTGTTTTTGATGCGATCGATTGCCACGACGCCGGGAGGGGACGAATGAGTGTCTTGACCATTTCCGCATCGACAGGGAACAGAATCGGCACAATATTGCTCTCGGCAATAAGCGTACAGGTGCAACGGCCTGCATAAATTGGCTGATTTGGGCGCAGATTAACTGCAACTATAATTTTAGGGAGAGCCCGGCTTGGTGTCGTCCGCGGTTTGGGATACGGCAACGTCTTGGGACAATGGACAATCAAGGGGAGCCGGCATGTCCCTTCAACCATTTCTGGACGCAGGGCTGGTCATTCAGCTGCATATCGTGGCGGCCACTTGCGCCATCGTGTTGGGTCCGGTGGCGCTCGCAAGGCGCAGTCGGGACCGTTGGCACAAGCGGGCAGGTTATGCCTGGATATTGGCGATGGTTGTGCTGTCGTCAACTGGCCTGTTCATCCACACTCTTCGTTTGATTGGCCCCTTCAGTCCGATCCATCTGCTGAGTCTTTATACGCTGTGCCAATTGGGTCTGGCGGTACGTGATGCACGTACCGGACGGATCGCGGCCCATCGGTATCGCATGCAGTCACTTTACGCGCTGGCACTGATGCTGACCGGCGCATTCACCCTGTATCCTGGACGTCTCATGAGCCGCATTCTGTTTCCCGATATCCCGGTCACCGGATTCGTTGTGATTGTGGGTCTCGCAGGGTTGGGATGTGCCTGGTGGTTCTTCAGCGTCTCACGCCGGAGCGCTTAGAGAGATTGTCGGGTCAATCACAGATATGTGTGCAGAATCCGCCGCTCACGGTCCTTTGATCACATTTTAGGATTTCGCTGAGAATCGTCTCAAACACACTCCAAGAATTGGCCTTAAGTCCCCGTATCCGGAGCAGTGATGGAGCATGAGATTGGTGACGAGTCATTTGGGCGGGCGCGGTGCCCACTGTGCGTCGTGCTGGACAAAGCAAGCTCCCGCACTCTCCCGCGTGGACGCAGGTTTTTCCGTTCAGCCCGGTGAACCTGTCGGCACAATAAGTGATTGTCACAGAATACAACATTTGGCCCACTCGACATCTTGCCGTTTTGACCGCCTTTGGCGCGTCAGGGGCCAACCATACGATGCCGCTATACAGCGATCTCTGCAAACCTTGCAGAGCAGTCTGGCATTCAGCGCGTCGAAGCCAAGAACGGGATCAGCGTCGTTGGTGATGCAAAAAACATTCGGGCATCCCACCACCGGTCAACCGGTTGGTCGTGCATTATCAACTGAAACGGGATGAATCACCCAACAGAAAGGGCAGGGATATTTATGCGGCAGACAATTTCCAAGTCCTGATGGTGGATGAACATCTCGCGCGGCACAGGAAAGAGAGTCTGGTTCGTCCGCTGAGTCCGGAGCGGCAAGCATGGGGACAGCAATTGAAGAAATTGCGAGTTATCATGTCGTTGCGTAAACCATCAATCCCAGCGTCTTGCCGGATACAGTTTTGAGGAGACCAGATATGCATAAGATCTACAATCCATCGCAGATTTGTCCACCATTTGCGAACTATTCGCATGCCGTTGCCGCGTCAGGAAAGATGCTGTTTCTCTCTGGCCAACTTGGGGTTCTGCCCGATGGGTCTCTGCCACAATCGACATATGCGCAGTCGCGGCAATGTTTGGCCAATATTGATGCGATCCTGTCTGAAGCCGGATTGAGCAGCAGGCATGTGGTGTACCTCAGATCTTTTGTCACTGATCGTCGATATCTTGCTGATTACATGCGTGCGCGCGACGAGTGGATTGCCGATTTAACAGAACCCCCCGCTTCGACCCTCATCATTGTTTCCGGATTTGCCCGGCCCGAAATGACGGTTGAAATTGAGGCCACTGCCTGTTTCGACCTATAAATTGGGAGCTTATATACAAAGATCCGATGGCTACGGCGGGACCGCACATATCAGCAATCACGGAACCAATTTGTGACAAATGACAGATGAATCTGACGGATTGATAAGGGTGGCTGTGGTGATTTGGGGAACGGCTTACAGGCCATTCCACATCGCATGGTTTTAGGACAGTCCGTGAATCGCCAGGACGGACAGCCACTAAAGTGAAAACACATCATATGATATTATATTTGATAAAAACCGCAAGAATTAAACAAATCTCTGACGTGAAATTTGGTATATTCAATCATTTGATTGGAGTTTCCGAGGTCACTGGCCAATGACTGTGGTGAAAGATTCGATCCGGAGACAATTGGTAATACTTGCGCGAAGGAGCAAATCCCGTACCACGGCATTCAGCAGAGAGATTCCAACAGACTGGCATCCCAGTCAGGTCAGGAATCCAAACGGTGTGCTCGACCCCCACTTTACAGATGCCTCTGCGTGGGGAGTGGTTCTCGTCTGGCGGACTTGTGAATTTTCAGCCTGTTGAAAATGCGTGGTTTTTGGAATCCTGATGGCGGGCGTTGGGGTGATTTGGCGGAATTTGACCCGATCGGGGTGGAATTGCTGGCCATGGTGGTCGGGAATTGGTGAGTGTTCCCGCATGAAAACTCTCCCTCATGGAGACCTCTGAGACGGAACACGCAGAGGACTCATTAACACTCTGACCCCTCTGTTGCCAAGACCGATCGGGACATGGTGCAGGCGCGACAGCGGATCGCCAACACCCTGCAGACGGTCGCACCGCAGTTGCCGGATACGGGGCTCATGGAGGATCTGGCGGGCCTGTTTCGGGAGGATCCGCATCGGGTGGAGATCGATCGGCGCGATGCGTTCGCGGGTTGGCCCCGTGGGCTGTGGGGTCAGGAATTTGCGGCGCTGGATGATCATGGAGGGCAGTCTTCACGGACCGGTGAGGATCTCTATATTGGGGAAGGTTTCCAGATCACGGCGGGCGGTGATACCGAAATCGCAAATTGTAAAATGCGTTTCCGCAGCGATCAGGTGTCGGGGTTTGTGACTGATGCCCCCGATTCACCTTCGCATTGTCGCGGATGGACAGGTTTGCGTTGGAGATCAGTGTGGTCAGTGATTGCGATTCCATCCTGCTCATCAACACGCCTCTGGAAAACTGGCTCTACGATGATGATGGTAATGGGAACCTGGATGCCCGCATTGACGTGACGGATCCGTCCAGCGGATATTATGATGTCTGGGTCGGCACGTATGACGGGACTTTCTGTGACGCCACGCTGACATTGGAGACATTTCAGACCCAGCCAAAAAAGTAATCACTGATCGCCCGGGTCTGCCCGTTCACTGCGGGAACCCACTGTTGGCACGACCTGTTTTTTTTACAGCCCAGGCCTGATCGTCTCTCAGTCAACTTCAATATCATCCGGAATCACCCTGGAGATTGACACGCCGGGGCGGACTTGATTCGCCCCGGCGGCGTAGTGCGTCGGGAGGTCAGCCCGGTAGGCCGATCAGGACACCCAGAATGGTGGTGGCGAGGGCAATCAGCGCCGCGATGGCCAGGAGTTGTTGTTTCTCCCGCTTGACGGCCTCCGTTTCCCGCTTGGCCATATCCGCCTCCATTCCGGCAAGACGGGCATCAATGCGTGATTCCATTGTGTTATTCTCCGCGCGCGACGTTTTCAGTTCACCTTCCAGTCGCACGATCTGTCGGGCCAGATCGTGAATGTTGGGTTCGTCATTCATCCCTGCAAACTAAGGCCCGTTGACAATTGCCTTGCGTCTTGAGCATTTATCGTGTATTTTTGCCGGGATTGCACGCCGAAAAAGGCGGCACGAGCAGACGAGGTGGGTGACAAGATGAATGCAGATCGCACAGTTTTGACAGATGAGATGTGGGCGCGGGTGGCCCCGCTGTGTCCGGGCAAGGTGACCGACCCGGGGTGCACGGCGGTGGACAATCGTCTTTTTCTGGAAGGAGTTCTCTGGCGGTTCCGAACAGGAACCCCCTGGCGTGACCTCCCGCCGCATTTTGGGCGGTGGAACAGTGTCTTCAAACGGTTCCGGCGTTGGACCCAAGCAAATCTTTTTGAACGTATTTTCAATGAGTTATCTGGTGATCTGGATCTGTCGATGGTGTCTGTGGATGGCACGATCATGCCAGCGCACCAGAAGGCCTCCGGGGCCAAAAAGGGGGATCAGAATCGGAAGGAATCGGTCGCTCAAAAGGAGGGTTGACCCGCAAGGTCGTGGTTCTCACCGATGCTGTCGGACATCTGATCCGGTTTGTGATTCTCCCCGGTCAGACTCACGATCTCAAGGCTGTGCGTGAACTCCTGGACGATCTCACCTGTGAGACGTTGATTGGCGACAAGGCCTTTGACGCGGATGGGGTGCTGGACACATTGGCAGAACGCGAGATGACGGCGGTGATCCCGCCGCGGTCGAACCGAAGCACGCCCCGCGATTTTGACCGCGACGCCTATAAGGAACGACACCGAATCGAGAATTTCTTTGCGAAAATCAAGGAGTTCCGGGGGCTCGCCACGCGATACGACAAGACTCTTGCAAGCTTCGCAGCCGGGATTTATCTGATGGCGGGCGTGGTGGCGGCACGATAATTGTCAACGGGCCTTAAGCCCTTGTGCCGCTCCGGTCAACCGGATGGAGACGATGGGGAGTGACTCCCCTCTGGCTGGGTTTTGTACACGATTTATTTCTGATCGGTTGCTTTTGACGAATCATCAGGCGACCCTGGCGAGGGGCGCGCGATTGTCGTTGGCCGAGGGGAGGGCATGGGCGTGTCGCCGTCTGTGGGTCAGTCGGGCCCAGACGTTGTCAAAGCGTCCTGATATTGAGTCGGGCACGGAAGATAAATACGCCTTGGCCACATGGATTCGAGCGGGATATGTACACGACAACTGCCAGACTCCGTTATCATTCTGTTCTTTCCAAATGAACAAAACTTACGAGGTCTAACGCAAGTCGTCCGAGATATTCGAGCGGAGTCCGATGGACCGCGCGACAAGAGCATTGCCCTGCACTTTGTGATGTCCAACGTACCAGGCCTGGATGATGAGGATCTGATAACCAAGGACAAGATCTCAGGTAACTATTCAGCTACGATCTGTTGTTCTGATGTGGGGTTTTGTGGATATCTGGTGGTCGTGTACGTGCTTCGTATCCAATTTATTGGACCTGACAGTCGCCGGTGACAGATTTTGTCTTGGAAACCACAGCATTTGGTTGTTTATGCGCCTTGGGAACGAATTGCGGTGCTGAATAGTTACAAGGCAATCTTTGTGGAGATGTCCCACGGGAGGGGGTGGCACACAGTTGATTCTTTTGGAGTCTCCAAAACGCCCGATCCGATATGCCTGCGCGTAAGGTGACCTTGCCATGGGTGTAGCCCAAGTTTTTTGACTCTGGCGTTTTTGGGGTCCATTGTCTTTGCGTGCGTGTCGGGGAAGTGTCGGGAGAATCGGCTGGCGGCGTGCTTTAAGGGGCATTGGGCAGGGAGCGCGGGAGATGACGCGGAACGACGGGACTCACGAACACCGGCATCCGGACGCGGTTGCGTATCTTGAGGGACTGACGGAGGGCGAGGCGGCGGTGCATCCGCCGCTGGTGCGCGCGCATGACGGCGGGTTCACTCGGTGCTGGATCGAGGGCGGCGCGGTGCGCAGCCGCGACATAGGGCGGGACGAACTGCCGCTGGCGGGCCTCCGCCCGGACGGCGGTCCGCTTCCGGCGCTGCTGGCCGCGGTGTCGGCCGAGTTCGGCCCCCGGCTCCCTCGGCTGGCGGCGGACCTGGCGTCGGGCGCCCCCGATCTGGACGGGGTGGAGCGGGCGCTCCGGGACAGTTCCCTCGGCGGCGGCGCGGCGGCGCTCAAGCTGCTGCTGGAGCGGCTCGACGGGACGCTGCCGGCGCCGGAGTGCGGGGGCTGCGGCAGGCCGATGGCCCGGCACCTGAGGGCGTCGAAGTCCTTCCTGACCCGGCTCGGCCGGGTCGAGGTGGAGCGGTCGTATTTCCGCTGCGGATCCTGCGGCGGGGGATGCTTCCCGCTGGACCGGGCGCTGGGCCTTGAGGGCGGGACGGTCACGCCGGGGATGGAGAGCGTCATGGCCGGGACCGTTCCGTTCATGGGGTTCGAGGCGGCGCGCCGGCACATCGCGAATCTTGCGGGTCTGGACGCCTCCTCAAGTTCCCTGCAGCGCTGGTCGCTGGCGCTGGGCGAGGCGGCGCGGCGCTTCGAGCGGGAGGAGGTGCTGGACGGCAAGCCGCTGGAATCGCGCATGTCTCTCTCCATCGACGGGACCGGCCTCCCGATGCGGAAAGAGGAGACGGAGGGCGTCGCGGGCAGGCAGGCTGACGGCACATCGAGGACCAGGGAAGCCAAGCTGGCGGTCATCGACACCGCCGGGGGACGTGACCCGGAGACCGGCGCGGCGCTGAAGGACAGGGGCAGCGAGTCCGTCTCCTGCCTCATCGACAGCGCCGCCGCGGCCTCCGGAGGCCGGGAGCCCTCGGCCTTCGCCGCGCGCCTGGACCGCGAGGCCCGGCGGCGGGGCCTGCACGACGCCGGGGAGCTCGTGGTCGTCTCCGACGGGGCGGAGTGGATACGCGGCACCTGCGAGGAGCTGTTCGGCAGCCGGAAGGTCACCTTCGTGCTCGACCTCTTCCACTGCCTCGAGTACGCCGCCGCCGCCGTGGGGGCGATCCTGCCGGCCGGGGCGGAGCGGGAGCGGCGGTTCGCGGAGGTCAGGGCCGACATCGAGGCCGGCCGGGCAGGCAAGGTCGTCCGGGAGCTTGAGCCGTTCAGCGCCCGGTACGGTGAGGTCACCGCGTGCTGCCGGTATTTTCGCAGGAACATGGAGCGAATGCGCTCCGACGAGTTCCGGGCGCGGGGCATCCAGGTCGGAAGCGGGGTCGTGGAAAGCGGATGCCGCACGTTCGGGCTGCGGCTCAAGCGCCCCCGCACCCGCTGGTCAAGGAGGGGCGCCAACGCCATGCTGGCGCTGAAGGGCTGCGTCCTGAACCTCAGGCTGCCCGACCTCCTCGACTGGAAGGCGAATCAGGCTCTCGCGGCATGACCAAAAAACTTGGCTACACCCCCTTGCCATCCGGCCCCGGAAGCTGTACCCTCGCTCCATTGAACAATCTGCCACACGGAGAGAGACCATGACCCGCTTGACACTGCCCCCCCCCCCCTTGACCGCCTGACGATTGCCCTCGCGGCCGCCATCACCGCCCTGGTGGTTGCCGCGTGTGCGCACGCCCAGACCCCGCCCGACTGCAACAACAGCATCTGCACCGCCCGGGTTGCCGGTGTCTACGGCAGCCGGGTCGTGGACGGCTGTGGCGATCATGCCACGCCAGGCCGCTTCAAGGTGATCCTGTCGAGCACCAACTCCGAGGTGACGCGGGATAGCTTCAAGACCCTTATCTTCTTGAATGTGGAAAAAGATGAATCGTTGGGGGATGCCGACATATTCCGTGATTTCGAGTGGCGCGGCGGGTCTCGAAACAGTTGGAATCCTGTGGCGCCAGGAAATTTCGGACACATCCAATTTGGTGGCGGCGATCTGGGCGAGAACATCGTGGAGGTGCGGCCCAAGGCCGGCGCCCACATCTGGAGCAACCGCGATCGCAACAATCCCAACCAGGGCCCCGGCGAGCTGGTGATTCCGGTCATCAAGGTGCAGCGCAGCACCGGCAACCGGAACTACGCGCACACAGGCGAGACCTACTTCCTGTTCATGGGCGGCAAGGGCTGTGCGCGGGTCAATGAGGGGGGCGAGAAGATCGGGGGCCTCCAGTGACCTGACCGCGGGCCAATCGGACCCACCCACCCAGATCCACACACCCCACCGCGGGGCAGCACCCGTTGCCCCGCAGAATTGTATTGTACAATACAAAATCCCCGACAAGTACCCACAATGTTTGCACTTTGTAATGGCTTTGTCAGGCCCCGCAGGTCCGCGGGCCTGTGCAATCGGTCATGCGGGCCGCGTCAGCGCCTTCACCCGATCCGCCCACGCCCGCGCCTGCGGCCCGAGGCGCGGGGGCAATCGGCCAATGCCATCCTGACCGGCCTGTACCTGCTCAAACACATGTGAGATTCTGAGCGGCGGCGGCCCCGTCCCGGGGACACGACGTGAGGGCGAAGCCCGAACGGAGGGGATCCGGGACCTTGCAACATTTCATACTTGTATCGGTAATCTGGCTGGTCTATATGGCGGGTCATGCAGGTTGGTCTTCGCCATTTCGATTCGCAGACGCTTGACTGGTTGGCTGGGGCGCTTCGCTCCGGTGGTCTGAGTCGGCACGCGTTGGGCCGTGGGCTGTGCGCGCGGACGGGCTGGTGCGACGTTCGGGGAAAGCCCTGCCTGTCAGCGGCGGCGAAGGCGTTGCCTGTCTTGGCGGCGCGGTTGGGGCTGGAGCTTCCGCCGCCCCGTGCTGTTCCCGACCCCACCGCTGTTCCTGCGGTCACGGACGCGGACGTTCCTGACACGGCGGTGGCCTGCGCGCTGGAGGATCTTGGCCCGGTCTGGCTTGATCCTGTGGGGGGTGCTGGCGACCGGCGGCTCTGGGAGGCGATGATGGCCCGCCGCCATCCGCGGGGCTGGGCGCGGCCACCCGGCGGGCAGGTGCGCGACTGGATCCGTGCGGCGCGCCACGGCGTCCTTGGCGGCATTGGCTTCGGGTCCGCGGCCTGGAGGTTGGCGGCGCGGGACGCCTGGATCGGCTGGTCCGCCGCGGCCCGCGCCGCCAACATCGGGCGCGTCATCTGTAACCACCGGTTCCTTCTCCTCGGCGGCGTCCGGGTGGACGGCCTGGCGTCGGCGGTCCTGCACATGGCGGCGGCGCGGGTGGCGGACGATTGGGAGGCCCGGTATCTGGTCCGTCCCGTGGCGGCCGACACCCATGTCGGCCCGGAGCACAGCGGATACTGCTACCACCGGGCCGGCTGGACCGTCGCCGGGCGCGGCAGCGGGCGCCGGGGCGCGGTCGGCACGGTGCGGGTGCGGGCCCTGGAGGACGGCTGGCGCGCGGTGCTGCGCCACGTGGAGCGGCGCCCGGTCGGCGCGCTGGCGGGCGCCTATGACGGCATGGACATCGACTGGGCCGCGCGTGAGTCCGGACGATCCGGCCACACCGACGGGCGGATCCGCCGCCGGATCGTTGACATGGGGCGCGCCTGGTTGGAGAATATGGGGGAGGAGCTACCGGTCATCTTCCCGGTGGCGGCGGCCAAAACGGCCGCGTACCGGCTGTTGTCGAACCCGGGGGTGTCCATGGATCACATTCTGGAGCCGCATGTCGCGGCGACCGCCGACCGCTGCCGCGGCGCGCCCGTCGTGCTGGCCATCCAGGACACCACGACCCTGAACTACACCCGCCTGGAGGCGACGGAGGGCCTGGCGGAACTCGGCGGTGGCGGCCGGGGCAGCGTTGGCATCCTCGCCCACGCCGGGCTGGCGGTGACGGCGGAGGGCCGCCCGCTGGGCCTGTTCGCCATGAACGCGGACTTCCGCGACGCCCCGGAGGAAGACAGCGCCCGCTGGGTGGACGGGCTGGACCGGGCGCGGGAACTCGCGGCCGCCTGCCCGGACACGCGGGTGATCTCCGTGTGCGACCGCGAGGGCGACTTCTGGGCGCGGCTCGCCCGTGCGGCGACGCACGGCGACGCGATCCTGGTGCGCGCCAGCCGATCGGCGCAGCGGCGGGTGCGGACACCGGACGGGAGGGAGAGGTGCCTGTGGGCGCACGCCGCAGCCCTGCCCACGCTCGCCGTGTCGGAGCTGGTGATCCCGGCCGCCGGAGGCCCGCGGGCCCGAAAAGAGCGCACCGCCCGCCTGGAAATCCGGGCGGCGGAGGTCACGCTCCTGCCGCCGCGGGAGGAGAGGAAGCACACGAAACCGCTGACCATGCGCGCCGTCTCCGCCACCGAGACCGACGCCCCCGACGGCACGGAGCCGCTGCACTGGCTGCTGCTGACCGCCGAGCGCCCGGCGCAGGGGGAAACCGACGCCGTCCACGCCACCACCGTCCTGGACTGATACCGGAAAAGGTGGACCATCGAGACAGGGTTCAAAACCCTCAAATCCGGGACCCGCATCACGGACCGCAGACTCGACGCCGCCGACGACCTGCGCAAATGCCTGGCCTTCGACGCCGTCACCGCCTGCCATGTCGCCGACATCACCATGCGCGCGCGGGAACGTCCAGAGACCCCGGCGACCGAGGTCTGTCCCGAAAGGGACATCCACCTGCTCCACACCCTGCTGGAGGCCCAGGGCCACAGGGGCGTCGAAAGGATGGAGAGGGGCGAGATCACCACGATCCAGAGCTTCGTCATCAACCTCGGACGCCTCGTCGGCACCCACCCGACGAAACGCCAGCCGCTGCCCGGAGTGAAAAAAGTCTGGCAGGGGCTCGAGAGACTCAACTGGGCCATCCAGGTGCGCGATGCCATCGGCGAAAAACAACTGGAATGAAATCCCCTATACAAGTGTGAACCGTTGCAAGCTGCCGGCCCGGGATCACAAGCGCGGCCGCCAGACCCCCAGGTAACTCTCTTCGTTTGATGTCACGAAATGGCCTTGCGTGACACGATGCCCGGCCGCAAACCCATCTTTGCCGAACCCATGACCGCCCGCGAGCGGCAACGGCGATCCCGCTCGATGCGCAAGGCCGCCCGTCTGGCCGCCCCCGCAGAGCCGCAACCGGATCCAGTTGCCCCGGATGGCGCGGAGCGGTGTGCTCGGTCAGCAAGGACAAGGCCGCCGAATTGCTGAACCAGGCCGCCGCCATTGCCACCGCATCCGGCCTGGCGATCGAGATCCGCAAATCGCCCTATCCTGGCCACCTGCAATCGGAGACCGGCCAGCTGCAGGTCCTGTCGGCGGATCGCACCGCGGGCCATGCCAGTTCATTCGACCTGGTGCTGGTCGATGAGACCGGCCTGTTGCCGGACCGCTCCCGGGAACTGCTGGCCGGCCTGCGGTCCAGTGTATCGGCCAAGGGCGGCCGGATCCGGCATATCTCTGTCCGCGGAGACAGCCCGTTGTTCCGCGAGGTCCTGGACAACCCGAACACCATCAAGGCCGTGTTCGAGGCCCCGGCAGATTGTGCCCTCGATGACCGGGCTGCCTGGGCCGCGGCCAATCCCGGTCTGGGGACCATCAAGCAGGTCGCCTACATGAAAGCCGAGGCCCGCCGGGTTGCCGCCGCCCCCGGCGATATCGGCCAGTTCCGGGCCTGGGACCTGAACGCGAACGATCTCAGCATTTAAGCAAGAGCTTGATCTCAAGCGTGATCCCATGGTCGTGCACCGTTATGACTCTCTTTCTCTTCTCAATCAGGTCGTGTTTTCGAAGGATCGTCCCAGGAGCCGTCTGACCCAAGAGTACAATCATCTTGTGCAGGAGATAATTACACGAAACTGGAAAGACCGGGAGGGTGCACTCGAGTACATCCAGAGGGCAAGAGGCCACATAAGATGGCTGGAGAACAACTCGATACTCACACACGATCAGAGCCTGGAGAAAATAGAACGAAGTCATCAAGAAGATGGAGAAGTCCTTTACCGTTTAGCTAAGCTCAAAGAAGCTGATCATGAGTCTGAAGCCGCTGCACAACTGATCAATCAAGCGATCCACCATGGATACGATCCACCAGATGCTTATTTCACGCGTGCGCGCTTTCGCATTGAGAGCAATGAATTGATTGGTGCAGAAGAGGATGCTTGGCGAGTCTTGGATTCAAAGCATATCACTCCCCCGATGGTCCGTGAGGCAGCTCGGATTCTTGCAGGTCTCGGTAAGAGTGAACCAGAGAGGCTTATCAAATCGAACGCAGTGTCGTTTTTGGATCTTGACGGAAAGGCTTGGCTTGCTGAAACATACAACCGTTCTCGTGACCATTTGCTGATTGCGGTCGCATTGTGGGAGCCGATTGTCGCTTCCCCCGACCTTAGATCCGGTATGCGCTCAAGAAGCAGACATAATTAGGACTGGTATATATGGGCCTTGGTCAGTGTGCCGAGGCAGCAAAACTCTTTCGGAAATCTGACTCCAAAGTTCCAGAGATGGGTATTATTAATGCTTTCAACTACGGCATCGCTTGCTGGGGCGCCGACAGAATTATACATCGGGACATATTCGAGCGAGCTGCAGAAATCGATCAATCAGACAATGATAATTTTGGGGCCGCAAACTATTTTCAGTGCATGGCAATTGCCTATTGGGCAACAGGGGAAACTGGCATCGCATTAGACAAAACAAGCAAATCGCAAAAATTGATTGCCGACTGGAGAACAATGTTAGACTGATCTTCCAGTAGATTCTCATCTTAAAGTTGGGTTGTGGCCTTGATCTATGGGGTGAGGGGCGCTTGTGTTGCAATTTTGTTGTACCCATGTAGAGATGAGATATTTTCCGCGTATAAACCCTCTTATCATATTGCATATCATCAGCATGATCGATTATATCGTAGCCATGTATATCGAAGCCGTCGCCAACCGTGGATCCCCACCCACAATCCTCCTGCGTGAGTCCTACCGTGAAAACGGCAAGGTCAAAAAACGCACGCTGGCCAATCTGACCAAATGGCCGCCCGAACTGGTCAGTGGCCTGCGCGCCCTGCTCAAAGGCGCAACCGCCGTGACAGACGTCAAGGAATCCTTTGATATCGCCCGCACCCTCCCGCATGGTCATGTCGCCGCGGTGCTGGGAACCCTGCGGAAGATTGGCCTGGACACAATGATTGATCCCCAAGCCTCGGCCCGGCGGAACCAGGTGATAGCCATGATCGTTGCCCGCGTCATTGCACCGACCTCAAAGCTGGCCACCCTGCGGGGCCTGTCGGCGGAAACAGCGGCGACGACACTGGGGGAGGAAGTGGGGCTTGGCGCAATCGATGAGAACGATCTCTATGCCGCCATGGACTGGTTGGTGGCGCGTCAGGACCGGATCGAGCAGGCGTTGGCCCGGCGGCATCTCGAAGAGGGGTGTCTGGTGTTGTACGATCTGACGTCGGTGTGGATGGAGGGGCAGACATGTCCGCTGGCCAAAAGCGGATATTCCCGTGACGGCAAGGCGGGCAAGCTGCAGATCGAATTCGGTCTGCTGTGCAATCGGGACGGATGTCCGGTCTCCACGCAGGTCTTTCCCGGCAACACGGCGGATCCGGCCACCGTGGGATCGCAGATTGCCGCCGTTCAGGAACGATTTGGTCTGTCGAAGGTCGTTCTTGTGGGGGATCGGGGACTGCTGACCGAAGCGCGAATCCGCGATGACGTCAAACCGGCCGGGCTGGACTGGATCACGGCGCTGCGGGGAACGGCCATCCGCAAGCTGGTCGAAGAGGGCCCCGTTGAGATGTCGCTGTTTGATGAGACCGATCTGGTGGAAATCGTCAGCGATGCCTATCCCGGTGAGCGGCTGATGGTCTGTCGCAATCCCCTGTTGGCAGAGGCGCGCAGCCGCAAGCGTCAGGAATTGCTCAGAGCCACTGAGACTTTGCTCGAACCGATCGCCTTGGCCACGCGGCGCCAACAGCGCCGCCTCACGGGTGCAGCCCGGATTGGGGAGCGGGTGGGCAAGGTCATCGGTCGCGACAAGATGGCCAAACACTTGACCTGGTCAATCGACAGCGACGGCGCCTTCCACTCCCAACGCAACGCGGCTTCGATCACGACCGAGACCCACCTCGACGGCCTTTATGTGATCCGGACCAGCCTGCCCGCAAGCGATATGGATGGGACGGATGCGGTCTCTGCGTACAAGTCGCTCCATGTGGTCGAACGTGCCTTTCGCAGCCTGAAAACGGTGGATCTCAAAGTGCGCCCGGTCTTCCACAGAACCGAGACCCGGGTGCGTGCACAGATCTTTCTGTGCATGCTCGCCTATTATGTCGAGTGGCATCTGCGCCAGAAACTGAAACCCATCCTGTTTGATGACGACGCGCCCGAACGGGGACACAACCCGCGCCGCTCGGTGGTCGCCCCCGCGCCGATCTCCGAAAGCGCACAGGCCAAGGCCAGCCAAAAGCGCACGCCCGACGGCACCCCGGTGCACAGCCTGCGCACGCTGATTGCCGATCTCGCAACCATCACCCGGAACACCATCGAACCCCGTCTCGCGATCACGCCGCCTTTCAAAATCGTGACACGACCGACCCCACACCAAAGCCAGGTCTTTGAATTGCTCGGTCTTCAGCCCCAACGTACCCAGTCGAATCACATCAAAAACAGAATACACCCTTTATTTTAAGGACAAACACTCAAATCACCTTGGAAGTTCAGGTTAGAGTTCAGTTGTTGGCGGTATCTGCAGGTTGACGCCAAAACATTTGAGAGCGATCTCAATGAGATACGAGAGATGATCGAAAAGAACGAGATTCGAAAACCGGCGTTCTTGGTAGAAGTCGATCCAAAATGAACAGTTCCACCCCTGAACCTCTTATGAAGCCCTGTCTGTCAAGTCTTGGGCTCGCCATGCGGCCCTTTCCGGCAAAGGTGTCGGGCAGGGCGGCGGCGAGGCCAGAACGTGCCGGACTCAGCTGCTCAGGCTCGTGGCCGCGATGCTGACCGCTGGCAGGGCCGTTTTAATCAGTGATTCAGCCGTTGTGACGGTCCGGGGTGCGTGCACAGAGACACTGGCGACGAATCGACCATCATGCAACACAGGGCATGCGAGGGAAATAAAGCCGAGCGGGGCGTTTTCGGCGACAAGACCATAGCCCCGACGACGACATGTTTGTACGAGGGCATAAAGTGCCTCTTGATCAAGGCTTGTCCCGGAAGTGTTTCTGGTTTCATCAAGATAGGTTTCGATCTGTCGGTTGGTCTTTGCGGCCAACGCGCAATGGCCGCTGGCTGCGGCGTGCATGGGACTGCGTCGCCCCGGCAGTGTACTTTCATAACTGCCGCGATGGCCAGGCAATCGATGCAAAAATATCATCGTCTGATCCAGAGGAAGAGACAGGGATACGTTATGCTGTACGCTTTCCCGCAAACGAACCATGTGGGGCCAAGCGGATTTGGCAAAGGCATCGCGAGACAGGAAATAATATAGCAGATCGAGTGTCTGCACGGTGAGGCGGTAGCGTTTGCTTTTGGGTGATTTCTCCACATAACCGGCATCGACAAGCGTTGTGGTGAGGCGTTGCAAGGTCGGGATGGGGAGGCCTGTATCCTGTGCAAGTTCGGTCAGTGACCGGGGACCGACGGCGTCTGCGAGGCATTCGATCATGGACATCCCCCGCGCAACGGAACTGAGGAAACGCGGGTCATTGCGATGTGCGCGTTTTGTGCCACGGGGGTTAGGCATCTTTCGTCATATCCCATATGCAGTGATGGCCTGCGCCGTGCGTTTTACCGCTTCGCCAAAGATGTGACGATCAGCGCGGCTGTTAAACCGCGCGATTTCGCCACCAATCATGACGGCACCAAGAACCATCTTGTCCTGACCAAAGACGGGTGCGGCAACGGAGGCTGCACCAATGAGAACCTCCTCGAGCATCTTGGAATAACCCAAGGTCTGTGCAGTGGTGATTTCGGCACGGATCTTATCCATATCGCGCATGCTTTTGGATGTAATGGGCGAAGGTGCGGTGGTAGCGAGGAGTTCTTCACGCATGTGATCAGGCATCGCCGACAGAATCGCGCGGCCCGACGCTGTATGAATCGCAGGCCATCGCCGTCCGAGAAATGAGAGGTTGAGCAGTTCGTCCCGACCTGGGATACGGGCGAGGTAGATGACGTCCGTTCCGTCCAGTACCGTCAGGTCGCTGCGCACATCGAAACGGTCGGACAGATCAACAAGATAGGGCGTCGCTACCTCGAGTAGTGCGTTATTGCGCAGAAAACCGTAGGCTGGGCGCAGGCAGGCGGGGCCGGGTACAAAACGCGTAGAATCCAGACCACGCTCAAGATATCCTAGGGCAGTCAGGGTGTAGATTGCACGCTGCACGGATCCGATGGCGTCTCCGGTGGTGGCAGCGATCTCCTTGACACCCATAGCGGTGTCTGAACGCTGCAGCGCATCAAGGCAACGCAGACTCTTCAGTAAGGCTTTTGCGGTCATATTCGCCGGTCTGTTCCTTTTGCAGGGATTCTGCCGCATGCCAGAATCATCGAATTACAACATCTGAACTCTTGCGATCAGCCACAGAGTCAAATTGACTTCTGTAATCGGATGAAATATCATTGAATTATGAGAAAATAAATCGCTATTCGATAAAATAAGGAAACAATTATGCGATCTTCACTTCTTGCTGCTGCGATTTTTGCCGTAGCATTACCGTTTCCTGTCATGGCTGGCAGCGATGATAACAGTCTGAAAATCGCCTTTACGCGTGAAATGGACACACTGAATCCGTTTCTGAACACAACGCGGGAAGGTGTAATTCTGTCGCGTCATGTTTGGGATGGTTTGTTACACCGTGATCAGGCGACAGGTGAATATGTCGGCAATTTGGCCACGTCCTGGGTCTGGATCGATGATACCACGCTGGAGTTTACTCTGCGTGAAGGTGTGACCTTTCATAATGGAGAGCCGTTCAACGCTGATGATGTGGTCTACACGATGAATTTCGTCGCTGATCCCGAGAATGGCGTCAATCCACAGCGCAACGTCTCCTGGATCAAAGAGGCTGTCAAGATCGATGACTTTACTGTTCGTATTCTGACGGATGGCCCGTTCCCCGCGGCACTGGAATTTCTGTCGGGACCGGTCGTGGTTCTGCCGGACACCTATTTTGCGGAAGTTGGTCCCGAGGGCATGGCGACGGCTCCGATAGGCTCCGGCCCCTACGAAGTCACCGAAAACGTTCCAGGCGAAAGCCTGACGCTGACGCGGTTTGCGGATTATCACGCAGGCAGTCCCAAGGGAACCGCTTCCATTGATACGATCATCTGGCGCACGATCCCCGAAGCCAATACGCGCATCGCAGAGATGCTGTCGGGTGGTTTGGACTGGATCTGGCAGGTTCCCGCCGATCAGGCGGACCGCTTGGCCGCCACTGGGCGTTATAACGTGGTGAATGAGTCCACCATGCGGATCGGATATCTCTATTTTGATGCCAGTGATCGTCATGGCGAAACGCCTTTCGATGATCTGCGCGTCCGCCAGGCAGTGTCTCACGCAGTCAACCGCCAGGCTATCGTGGATAACCTGCTCAAAGGGGCCTCGGAAGTTGTCCACTCTGCCTGTTTTCCCAGTCAGTTTGGCTGTGACACGACAGTGACCCGTTACGAATATGATCCGGAGAAGGCCAAGGCCTTGCTGGCAGAGGCGGGTTATCCTGATGGTTTCGAGATTCCGTTTGTCGCTTATCGCAACCGCGACTATGCCGAAGCGATGATGGCGGATCTGGCGAATGTGGGTATCAGGACGTCACTGGATTACAAGAAATACGCCGCAACGCGGGATCAGATACAGGCAGGAGAAGTCCCTTTCGCCTTTATGACGTGGGGTTCATATTCGATCAACGACATTTCAGCGATCACCTCGATTTTCTTTAAAGGCGGAATCGATGACTATGCCCGCGACCCGGAAGTCATCGGAGCACTGGACACGGGTGATACGGTCACTGATCCAGAGGTGCGGAGGGCAGCCTATTCACAGGCGCTCAACCGTATTGCAGACCAGGCCTACTGGTTGCCTCTGTTTTCCTACAACTCGAATTATGTGTTTGCACCGGATCTGAACTTTACACCGACACCGGACGAGATTCCGACCTTCTACAACGCCTCTTGGCAGTGAGGTCAAACCGTTCTTAACCAACTGGCTGGCCCACCGATTCGTCGGGTGGGCCAGTCGCTCCATTCATTGCGAAAGTCGATCCCATGCTGCGTTTTCTGCTCACGCGGTTGGGCCTCGCCGTCCTGGTTGCCCTGACCGTATCTCTCATCAGCTTTTCGCTGTTGTTTCTGGCTGGTGATCCGGCAGTGGCTTTGGCGGGCGAGGCTGCGACAGAAGAAGACATTCAGGCGATCCGTGCACAATACGGTTTTGACCGCCCGCTGCCCGTACAATATGTGGCATGGTTGACAGGTGCTGTGACCGGGGATTTCGGCAATAGTTATTATTTCAACACACCGGTCATCGATCTGATCACCGAACGGCTGCCCACGACGATGCGCCTCGGTCTTGCAGGCATCTGCTTTGCGCTTCTGCTTGCCGTGCCGCTGGGTGTGATCGCTGCAATTCGCCCCAACAGTCTGATTGACCGCTTTGCGCTATTCATTTCAGTGGTTGGGCAAGCAATGCCGACCTTCTGGTTCAGTCTGATCCTGATTGTCATCTTTGCTGTGGCTCTTGGCTGGGTCCCGGTCTCCGGCTCGGACACATGGCGTCACTTCATCTTGCCCACTGTCGTTCTGGGCTATTTTGCGACGCCGGGCATCATGCGCTTGACTCGTGCCGGGATGCTCGAGGTCCTGCGCGCCGATTACATTCGGACTGCCCGCGCCAAAGGCCTGCATCCGCTGAAGATTCTCTTCAAACATGCGCTCCGCAATGCAGCGATTCCTGTAGTGGGGCTGGCAGCGGTGCAGCTGGGTTTTATGCTTGGTGGTTCGATCGTGGTTGAAACCATCTTTGCTCTGAACGGCGCAGGTCTTCTCGCTTTCGAGTCAATCAACCGCAACGATTTCCCCGTGGTTCAGGCGCTGATTCTGATTTTTTCTCTCATCTACGTCATGTTGACGCTGCTGGCCGATTTGCTGAACGCCTGGTTGGACCCGCGTATCCGGGTGGCGTGACGACATGGTCAGCAGCGGCAGATCCGAAGTCAATCATACGCCGACACCAGGCCAACAGCTGCGTCGACGTGCGCTGCGACATTGGGGTCTCATGATTGGAAGTGTGCTGTTGGGGTTGATTGTTCTGATCGCACTTTTTGCACCGTTTATCGCGCCGCATGATCCCTATGCCCAGGACCTGACGCTGCGTTACCTGCGTGTTGCATTCATGGGCGGGACATGGGAACATCCCCTGGGCACTGACCATCTTGGTCGTGACTATCTCTCGCGTCTGCTCTACGGTGCACGGATCTCGTTGACAATCGGCCTTGTTGCGGCCTTGATTTCCGGGACTATCGGTACGATTTTGGGTGTTGCCGCAGGATATTTCGGCGGCCGCGTTGATACAGTGGTGATGTTCATCATCACTGTACGCTTGTCCATGCCAGTCGTCTTGGTGGCGCTGGCAGTTGTCGCGCTTTTTGGGGGATCTCTCACCGTGGTTGTGCTGGTCCTCGGCTTTCTTCTCTGGGATCAGTTTGCGGTCGTCATGCGAACCTCGACCCAGCAAATCCGCAGTCAGGATTACGTCACATCGGCCCAGGCCCTGGGATGTTCGACCACGCGGATCATCATGACAGAGATCATGCCCAACGTGTTCAACAACATGATCGTGGTCATCACGCTCGAGATGGCCCACGCAATCATTCTTGAAGCGGCATTGTCCTTTCTCGGGCTTGGTGTGCAGCCTCCCTTGCCGTCCTGGGGTTTGATGATTGCCGAAGGAAAAGACATGCTTTTCTTTGAACCCTTCCTGATCACAATTCCGGGGCTTGCACTGTTTATCCTGATCTTCGCTATTAATATGTTGGGTGACGGCGTACGCGATGTGACGGCGCCGGAGAACCGAAACTGATCGGACGAACATGACCAGTTTGCTGAGTGTCAGAAACTTGCGTGTCGAGATCCCGGTCGGTGCGGGTCTGCTCAAGCCCGTACGCGGTATTTCTCTTGACCTGAACAAGGGCGAGACGCTTTGCATCGTGGGCGAGTCGGGATGCGGCAAGTCCTTGACCTCTCTGGCTTTGATGGGCCTTTTGCCCAAGGTTGCGCGCCGCAGTGGAGATCGGTTGAGCTTTGGTGGGCAGGATCTCCTGGGTTTAACAGAACGCCAGATGGCCAGGTTGCGCGGGCGCGCAATCTCAATGGTCTTTCAGGAGCCGATGACCTCGCTCAACCCCGCTTATACGATTGGTGACCAGCTCATCGAGGGTATGATCCGCCATGACGGTGTGAGTCGTGCCAAGGCACGGGATCGCGCGATCTTTCTGCTTGAAAAAGTCGGTATCACCGCTGCAGCCAGCCGCTTGTCGCAGTTTCCGCATCAACTCTCAGGTGGTTTACGCCAGCGGGTCATGATCGCCATGAGTCTGATGTGTGGGCCCGATCTGATCATTGCTGATGAGCCGACCACGGCACTTGATGTGACGATCCAGGCCAAGATATTGCGGATGATGAAAGACCTTCAGGCCGAACTGGGCATGGCGATGGTATTCATCACGCATGACCTTGGTGTGGTGGCACGAATCGCCGACAGGATCGCTGTCATGTATGCGGGTATCTTCGTCGAGACCGGCACTGCCCGACAGATTTTTGATACCCCGACACATCCGTATACCAAGGGTCTTCTGTCTTGCATTCCAGTTCCGGGCAAGACGAAACTGGGCGCACGTCTCGGGGCGGTGCCGGGTGTTGTGCCGGCGCTGATTGGCGGGGTGCAGGGGTGCGGTTTTGCCTCGCGATGCCCGTTGCGGCAGGCGGCTTGCGATATCGAACCAGAGCTTTCAGAGCGGGGCGACGGGCATAGCTGTCGCTGTGTGCACGATACCACGACACTCCGGAAAGCCGAATGGGCAGCCGCATGATGGCTGAGCCGCAAGACATCGCCCTCGAGCTGTCGGGCGTTTCCAAGACCTACCAGATCAGCCAGGGTCTCTTTGCCGCATCAAAGCCGCTGCGTGCACTCGACAATATCAGCCTGCAGCTGCGCAGAGGCGAGGTGTTGGGTTTGGTCGGCGAAAGCGGCTGTGGGAAATCGACGCTGGCCAAGGTCCTGTTGGGTCTCGAGAAGCCGACCAGTGGTGATGTCCGCATTTTTGATCAGCCGTTTGGCAGTCATGATCGCAAGTGGATTGCCCGACGTATCCAGCCAATTTTTCAGGATCCTTATTCCTCTCTCAACCCACGTAAATCAGTGCGCGAGATCATCACCTTGCCGCTGCGCGTCCACTCTGTGGGCAAGACATCAGGTTGGAATGACGAGGTCAGTCGGATGCTTGATCTTGTCGGATTGCCGCAGCGTCTGATTGATGCAAATCCCAGTCAAATGTCCGGTGGCCAGCGTCAACGTGTGGCCATCGCACGCGCGTTGATCATGCGGCCCGAAGTGGTGATCTGCGACGAACCGACTTCGGCGCTCGATGTCTCGGTCCAGTCACAAATCCTCAATCTGCTGATGGATCTGCGGGATGAACTTGGCCTCACTTATCTGTTCATCAGCCACAATCTGGCCGTGGTGGAGCATATCGCGAGCCGGGTGGCCGTCATGTATTTGGGTCGTGTGGTGGAACAGGGCCCGGCGGCGCGGATATTTGAGACACCCAAACATCCCTATGCCGTGGCCTTGCTTGACTCGATCCTGACACCGGACCCGTCGATGGATGTGCCGGATGTGGATTTGGATGGAAACTTCCCCAACCCGGTGGATCCACCGTCGGGCTGTACATTTCACCCGCGTTGTGCCTCGGCGACGTCTCTCTGTTCCCGACTGCGACCGGAACCCGTGCAGCAGGCACCGGGCTTTGTGACCTGTCATCTGCACGATCCGAACCAGCAAAAAGACATGGCATGAGCCGCGCACTTTCCACCGGACAAATGACCCGCAAACCGGCCGTACACAACAAGGGTGGCGTCGTTGTGTCGCAAAACCGAATTGCATCGGAAATTGGCGCGGAAATCCTGCGTGATGGTGGCAACGCCGTTGATGCTGCAGTTGCAATCTCCTTTGCGCTTGGCGTGGTCGAACCGTGGATGAGTGGGATTGGCGGTGGTGGCTACATGATCGTGCGCCATGCAAACGAGACATCGGCACAGGTCATCGATTTTGGCATGCGCAGTCCCGCGGGTTTACAGATCACCGATTACCCGATCGTCGGGGGCGTTCAGAAGGATCTCTTTTTCTGGCCAGCTGTGAAAGATGATGCCAATGTCTTTGGTGCACGATCGGTGGCGATTCCCGGCGTTGTGGCCGGGATGGGCCTCGCGCACGAGATGTTCGGGACGCGCCCCCTGACGGCGTTGCTGGCGCCCGCCATCGCCGAAGCGCGGGCCGGGCTTTCGGTGGATTGGTATTGCCAGTTGGTCCTGGCCAGCGCGGCGCCGCACCTGGCGCAATATCCGGGGTCACGGGCAGCATTTCTGGATGCGGGAGGGTTTCCGAAATCATCCGGTTGGGCGACAGTTGAGCAGACCCGTTGCAATCTCACACGTTTGGCTGACACTTTGGAAATCCTCGCAAGGGAAGGAACCGACGACTTCTATCGTGGGGATCTGGCGAACAGGATGGTTCAGGAACTGAATGAAGAGGGCGGGCGCCACAGTCACGATGATTTTGCGTTCTACAAGGCGCGAATCGTGCCGGCGTCTGAATTCACCTATCGGGACCACCGCGTTTTTGGCACGCCGGAACTGACGGCGGGGCCGACACTGGAGCGTGTGCTCGATATTCTGATGAACTGGCAAGCCAAAAGTCAGGGACCCGATGCGGCAGCCTATATCGCCTATGACCAGGCGATCCGCACCGCAAACACTGAGCGTATGCAAACCATGGGCGATATCGCGCATGAACCGGTGCCGGGCTGCACATCACATTTCAATGTCATTGATCGCGATGGAACCCTCGTGGCTGTCACGCAGACACTTCTCTCCATGTTTGGCTCGCGGCTGATGCTGCCGACGACGGGTGTGCTGATGAACAATGGTATCATGTGGTTCGATCCCGCGTTGGGCAAACCCAATTCCATTGCGCCGGGAAAGCGCTGTCTGTCGAACATGGTGCCGACCCTTCTCGAGCATCGTGATGGTCGCCGCTTCGCGCTTGGTGGGGCAGGCGGGCGTAAGATCATGCCTGCCATGGTCCAGCTTGTGTCGTTCCTTCTGGATTTCGATATGGGACTCGAGTCGGCCATGCACACACCGCGCATTGATTGTTCGATGGCCGATGTGACGGTGGTTGATGAGACCATGAATGAGGAGATGCAGGCGGCTTTGCAGGCGGCACTCCCTTCGGTGATCTCCGCCCCGCGTACGGTCTATCCATTCAACTTTGCCTGCCCCGCGATCGCTGAACATTCAGAAGAGGGAAACGTGGCTGTGGCCGAGACGATGGCACCTTGGGCGGAGGCGGTGGCGGAATGAATGCGACGCGGCAGGACGCGCTTGCTGCTGTTACCGCCTATATCGACGATGGACGTTTCCAGGGTGATCTGGCCGATTGGATTGCCTTCGAGACGGAAAGCCAAAATCCGGCGCAAGCGCCCGAATTGTTGCGTTACCTGGACAAGGCGATTACGCCGCGTCTCAGGACGATGGGCTTTTCCTGTGACATCCACCCCAACCCGGTCGCAGATGGCGCGCCGCTTCTGGTCGCAGAACGCCATGAAGGGGCCGCATTCCCCACGATCCTGACCTACGGCCATGGCGATGTGGTCCGCGGTCAGGCTGATCAATGGCGTGCAGGTTTACACCCTTTCCGTCTGACATCGGAAGGTGAGCGACTCTATGGTCGGGGGACCGCGGACAACAAGGGACAACAATTGATCAACATGGCGGCGATGGCGGCGGTGCTGGCAACCCGGCAGACCCTTGGCTTCAACGTCAAAGTGCTGATCGAGATGTCGGAGGAACTGGGTTCTCCCGGCCTGCGGGAGTTTTGTGCGGCCCACGGATCCCGGCTGGCGGCGGATGTTCTGATTGCCTCCGACGGGCCGCGTCTGCAGCCCGACACGCCAACGATATTCATGGGCTCGCGTGGGGCGTTGGGTTTTGATCTGCTGGTCGATCTCCGCGAAGGGGCCCATCATTCGGGCAATTGGGGCGGGCTCTTGGCTGATCCGGCAATCATTCTGGCGCAGGCAATCGCGACAATTACGGATGCCCGTGGGCAGATCAATATCCCCGAATGGCGCCCCAGCAGCCTGACGGACGACATCCGCATCGCGTTGCGCGACCTGCCGATCGCGTCCAGCGAGGGTCCGGACATCGACCGTGATTGGGGCGAAGAGGGTCTGACCCCGGCGGAACGCGTCTTTGGCTGGAACAGCTTTGCGATCCTGGCAATGAGCAGCGGTGTTCCGCAGGCACCGGTCAACACGATTGCGGCCCGGGCGTGCGCCACGTGCCAGCTGCGCTATGTGGTCGGCACCGATGCGGATGACATTCTTCCGGCGTTGCGGCGGCATTTCGATGCGCAGGGTTTCTTCAAGGTTCAGATCATCGAACGGGAAGAGGTCGGGTTTGCCGCAACGCGGCTGACGGGCGATCATCCATGGTTGAAGTTGGTGGCGAGGTCACTGGAACAGACGTCGGGCGGGAAACTGCACGTTCTGCCCAATGTCGCGGGATCGCTGCCCAACGACGTTTTTGCGGACATTCTGGGCCTTCCGACGATCTGGGTGCCGCATTCCTATCGTGGTTGCTCACAACATGCACCGAACGAGCATATCCTGATGGATGTTTGCCGCGATAGTGCGCAGATCATGGCGGGGCTGTTTTGGGATATCGGGCAGTCGCGGCATATCGACCAAACTGCACTTCCATATCTGGATTGAGGCCAACGAGCGGATGCAATACCGCTGGGCGCGTCTGTTCAGCTCGCAGCCCGCAGCGCACAAATACGCGGCCAAGCGCATCGACAAGGACAAGTTCAGTGTCCGCGCGTGCTGGCTGCGGAAATGCGCCCCGAAGATCGATTAAAGCTACCAGTTAATTTGATAAACTGACCAGACCTTACCAGCTTTATATTTGCCGCCTGCACTACCTTCGCAATGCGCTCCGCATTCTTTTCGTTCTTCTTGTTCAAATGCGTTAGCATCTTCATAGGTCATACCAATTTTAAGTACGACATAGGTTGCGTATGACGGTACTTTTTTATCGTCTTTTAATTTTTGAACACGATCGGCAACATCTGTTGCCATTCCAATTCGGCATCCCATTTCAATTTCCTTTCTGGTTTATTGTCCTTTTTTTAGCCGTGCCAGTATCTGATTGACCCGGTCCAGAGTGTGGGTCAACTTGTCAATCATCTTTTCCACTTCTTCGAGTGATAATGTCATATTTTGAGTATTACGCCACAAAGTGAATATGACCTCTGAGTTGTCGTTGACAATCGTAATTTTGGGAGCTTATATACATAGGTAGCCAAATGCTACCATCTAAACCTCTGATTCCATTGTGTTTTCTGTGTCCAGCAGTCCTCAATTCTCCAAAATTCTTACCCGGCAACAACCTCCAAACTGTTGCTACCGGGTTTCCATTTTAGTTTCCTTTCATAAAAATGCCGCCAGTTAAGGCGGCTGTTGAGATGGTGGCTCCGTAGCGACACTACGGGGGATTTTGTTAAGTTGTTGTAATTGTTGGTGAATTTTGGCTACCTATGTATATAAGCCCCTTAATTATCTGGTGTGCAATAAATTGGAATAGCTTAAAAATAGAATGCAAGAAAACATACCATATATTGATGGTTAAACTTGGTAGAACGGATGCAGATAAAGATTCAAATTATGATCTATTTGATTTTCAAGGACTATCGAAAAAAGTAGAAAGCGCATTTGTCATTCCACCTCTGAGAAAAGGGCCTGAAAGACAAAATCCAGAAACTAAAATAGATTACGATAAGCTGGGAAAAGCTATCGCAATAAATTTGAATGAATTGAACAAATCATCAAAGAAACCCGACAAGAAAACCCGGTAGCGACAGTTTGACAGTTGTTGCCGGGTTAGGATTTTGAAGGATTGGAGATTGTTGGACTAAGAAAATACAATGAAATCAGGGGCTTAGGTGGTAGCAGTTGGCTACCTATGTATATAAGCTCCTAATTTTGTGATCAACCTTAATTCCGTGATTGGGTGCCTCTACAATCGTAGTTGGCATATTGATCTGTTTTGCCATATCATTTTCACCTTCGTTTCTTTTGGTCACAAAAAAGGGGCAGCCGAAACCGCCCCTCAAATCTCTGTCTCTGATCAGTGATCAGAACGTCATGGTGATACCGAGATCAGCCACCGCGTTGCTGTCCACAGAGCCAGCACCGGCTTTCAGGGTCGCGCCGCCGCCCAGATCATGGGAGAAGCCGACACCAAAGGCGTCAACGGTGGTTTTTGTGACCGTCCACTCTTGTTCATAGCTGTTAGCTGGAACGTTGGTTCCAGTAACTGCGTCTGGTAACGCAGTTCCAGCGGCGTTTGTCTTATAATAAGCTGCCGCGTTTTCTATGGAACTTTGTGCTGCCACCAACACAAGCGAAGTGGCATCCGACATTTTATAGTGGAGATCCACACCCATCGCTTGTTCTTTCAGGTCAGGGGCATTGGCACGTTTAATTAGGATGGGGGCTACACCAGTTTTGGCAGCCGTTGGTGTCCTCGCCTCGTTATCAGCCTCATGCCAATCGCTATCGGTTGAATACAAGGCATTCATAGCAATCTGGCCTTGTGTGAAGCCCATGCCGATAGACATGACGCCATTGCTGTCAAAGCCCGCGCCAAACCGCACCGGATCAACATTGAAACTGAACCCAGCCGCCCAGTCGGCATCTCCTTTATTGTCTCCGTAGGAGATGGCGACCTTCGCAACCCCGAAGTCCCCATCATAACGCACATCCCGCGCCGTGTCGGCCCACACAGATTCGGCCACATCGTCGATGCCAATGCCGTCAAAACCGGGATCAGCCAAGCCCCCGGCCAATTGGTCCGCGCGATCAAGATCGGTGCCAATCGTCAGCTTGTGCATATCCATCGAGATATAGACCTCGCCGTGATTATCGACCTTGTGGGTGTCTGTAGGACCCAGTGCGACACTCGCGGGCGTTCCAGCGTTGCGATAGACAATCCCGTCAGCCGCAGAGCCGGGGCCAACTTGGTAAAGTGTAGCGGGAGTCTCTGCTCCTGACGCAGCCAAATCAGTGGTCGCTGGTGTTCCCAAAATCCAACCGCTCTTGTCCTTGCCAAGTTCGATCACTTGGGGGACACCATCAATGACCGCAATGACCACTCTTTCCTGACCAGCTCCGGCAGGGACTGCATCAACCTCTACCGTGAATTGACGGCTACCCACCCCGTCCGCATCGGCGCCGGGCGTTGCGCCACTTGCATCCGTAATCCGACCAATGGCCACGATTTTTCCGTCCGCATTGAGATTGACATAGTAACTGTCTTCATCAATAGTCCCGTCGTTTACAATAACCACCGCATCAAGACCGGTTTCCAATGTGCTACCGTCCACGGCCGTATTGTCTGCGGGTTGTGCAACTATGGCTGCGCTCCAACTCCTACTGAACGTTGCGGGAACCGCCGGTTTTGTGGCCAGCGATACACTCTCCGTATTATCGATGCTGACACTTCCGCCGAAGCCGATGCCGCCATCGGTGGTTCCTGATGCGGAGAACTTGATATCGAACTCATGGTGGAATTGCAGTTCATTGGGCGCGTTGGCCCCGCCATCGTTTTCCTTGAATTTCACCCCGAAGTTGGCTTCTCCGCTGATGGAGACGCCACCGCCATCCATGGCGAAGAGCGGCGTGCTGGCCAGGAGGGCCGCCGCTGTGATTAGAGAGAATCTCTTCATGATTGTTTCCTATTTCTGTCATTGGCGGCCCGGCCAAGAAATATGATCGTTAATTGACAATGTGTTCATAGGACATCGGCCGAGCCTGACAGCCGCGCTAGGGAACCGGCGGCCCAAGTGACAGACGCCTAGGGGGGGGGGGGTGCCAAATAATTCAGCACAGTGATGCCAAAATGCATCATTTGGAAATTGGCTGGGCACATGGAGGCGGGGATGAGAATTGAGCCCACCGAATGCGGACTGATTACGCCTGTACAATGAGGTCGGCAACGGGTGTTTGAATCCCGGTGGGACGGCGAGGATCCTGGTGATCCGGGACAATATGGCTCAAGTCTATCATTCCCATTGATTTTGTCCCCTGGCCCGCCAAGGGAAATATGGGTTCAGTTGCAGGCATGGAGCCAGATTGAGAGGTTCCATCGCCGCAAATTGACAATTTGACCGGATAATCTAGCTTGACCCCAAGGATTCGTGCCCGCGATGCACTTCGAGGAGACAAGGGACACAGTGGTCATGGCCCAGGGAATCAAGATCAGGGGCGGCGCTGAATATCAACGGGAACTGTTCAAGCTGCAAAAGGAATTGGTCAAGCTGCAAGGTTGGGTCAAACGGGAAGGCCTCAAGCTCGTGGTGATATTCGAAGGGCGGGACGCGGCGGGAAAGGGCGGTGTCATCAAGCGCATTACCCAGTTCCTCAATCCTCGCATTTGTCGAGTTGTCGCACTGCCAACACCGACTGAGCGCGAAAAGACTCAATGGTATTTCCAACGTTACTGCTCCCATTTGCCGGCCGCCGGCGAAATCGTGCTCTTTGATCGGAGCTGGTATAACCGTGCCGGTGTGGAGCGGGTCATGGGATTTTGTACCGAGTCCGAATACCAGGAATTTCTGCGCTCATGCCCGGAATTCGAGAATATGTTGCAGCAGTCGGGGATCATTCTCATCAAATACTGGTTTTCAGTGTCTGATGAGGAGCAGGAAAAACGTTTTCAGAGCCGGCGTCAGGATCCCTTGAAACAATGGAAACTTTCATCCATGGATCTTGAGTCTCGTGCGAGATGGCCTGAATATTCCAAAGCCAAAGACGTGATGTTCGCCCATACCGATACGCCACTCTCGCCCTGGTATGTGGTTGAAGCGGATAGCAAGCGCCTCGCACGACTGAATTGTATTCGACACTTTCTCAATTTAGTTGACTATAAGGATGTCACACCGCCGCCGATGGAATTACCTGAGCGGACTCATTCAACCGATTATGTGCGTCCACCTTTTGAATCGCAGACCCGCGTACCAGACTTCTACTACAAGTAACCCGCTCTTCTGTGCATCTGCCTGCATGTGTCTGGTCCCATTCCCAAACCGGGATGCCGCCTGTCGCTGATTCCTGATCGTTGTGAACCCGTTGATTGAAAATCACTTTTCTGGACATTTCTGAGCAATTTTAGCCTGCAGATATTGGCGCCGCTGACAAAGCCGAAGGATTGACGACCATTCGCGGGTCAAGCGTCCCATTGATGGCGTCAATGGCATTTCGGATTGATTGTCGACCCATCGCATCGAGAGATTCAGCTGTGAGCGCGGCCGAATGCGGGCTGAGAAAGATGCGCGGTTCCGTCAATAAGGGTGAGTCGGTAGCGGGCGGTTCTGTCACAAATGTATCGAGTCCGGCACCAAAAAGATGGCCTGATCGGATATTCTGCAAGAGCGCGGTTTCATCGACCAGCCCGCCTCGCCCGGCATTGATAACGATCGCGCCTTGGGGAAGTATATTGAGCTCTCTTTTCCCGATCAGGTTGCGGGTCGAGTCTGTCAGGGGGACATGGAGACTGAGAATGTTGGCGCGCACCAACCCGTCCTCGAGACAATCGACTGATTCTACCGCGTCAGGAAAGTGTCCTGTCAAATACGGATCAAAAGCAAGAATTTTCATGCCGAATGCCTGCGCGCGACCGGCAAGTTGATGGCCGATACGCCCCATTCCGACGATCAATAAAGTCTTGCCGTACAGTTCCATGCCAATCAGATCAAGGCGCTCAGAAAACCGACTCTCCCTGACTATGCGGTCGTTTTCGATGGCCCGCCGCGCCGCCGCCAAAATAAGAAACATCGTATGTTCTGCGACTGATACCGCATTGGCATCGGCGGTAATTGCGACCACGATCTTCTGTCTGGTGCACAGGTCGATGGGGACGTTGTCATAACCGACTCCGTGGCGCGAAATAACCTTGAGTCGTTGTGCTTCATCAATCGCCGAAGCCGGAATGGGCGCAGTTCGAATGGTCGCCCCATCGGCATCAGCAAGGCATTTGTGCAGCGATTTGGGCGACGTATCTTCGATCACTTCCCATTCAATATCAGGATGATCATCGAAGACCTGATAGGCAGTCGGCCTGAGGGGTTGAATGATAACGATCTTGGGCATGTCAAAACTCCAAAGATACTCCTGAACTGACTGTCCATCCGTCGTTGCCGATCCCACAAATGGTGATTCGGCATCGGCATGTTCGTCATGATGACGGCATTTCCGTGTGGAAAAGTCGCCTCTTCAGTCTCGTTGAGATGGAACGAGATTTCAATAGCACCGCTATGACTTTTTGGAATCCATCAAACGCCCGGACCGCGGACTTTGTGCCCCGCCCGCTTCCGCCGCCCGGACCGGTCGCATGAATGCACAAGGAATTTCTGTCTTCTATGGTGCTACCTGTCCAGACATTGTACTGGCCGAGGTGCGCCCACCAGTTGGCAGCTTTGTCGACTTTACCTGTTTCAAGATCATCCGGCCGCTCCGGTTTCTGGATCTCACAGCTTTTGGAGATGTGCATCAGTTTGGCAGTATTTTGACTCTGATTATACCGCTCTTCTCGAGCGGTTGGGTTTCCTCAAAACGCTTTGCCAGCGCATGACCGATCCGGTTATGCCGGATGATGAAGAAACAGATTATCTGTCGACCCAGGCCATTGCAGACTATCTAGCTTCTGAAAGCCAGGTGGCGCTGGACGGTATTCTCTATCCTTCCGTCCAAGCTGACAAGAACGGGCTGAATCTCGTGCTGTTCCATAAATCCGCGCGCTGTGCTGAACTGGATATTCCCGAAGGGACTGAAATCGACGGGATGATTTACTGTCCCACGGAAGACGGTGACGAATTGGCCCCGACTGTCTGGGAGACAACATCGCCCGCAAAGGAGGAAGGGACTGAAAAAGACAGTGCCGATCCTTTCAAACAAGGATCAATCCCTCGAGACGGTCGGGGTCAGTTCAATCATGACTCTCGCAAAATAACCTTAAGGATTGACCCAGAGTCCGTGCGGGTTCATCAAGTCCAGGCTGTGACTATCAAAACAGATGAAGCCAGGGTCAACCGCCACCGTTCGGAGACCATTTTGGATGCGACCCCGGTATTGGAAAATATCGCAAAGAACCAACATAAAGACCTCCACGAAAATCACCCCGCGCCGATTCCATCGCCCTGAAGCTTGACATCCTTTCGTCATATGATCATATCCGGTCTTAGAAATCTGGTTTCATCAAATTGATTTGTAGAAGATATCGATTATAGCGATGCGCGGCCCCGGCACCCTTCCCATTGTCTGACTCCCCACACGCCTGCCGTGTCGTGATGTGTCGTAGTCGCCCCAATGTCGGGCAATGTTGAGGACGTGGTGAATTCTGGCGGGGTTGTCAGGAATCCCGACGAAGATATATCACCAGACGCCCGATGATCCGCCGCAAAGCGTTCCCGATCGGGAGATACCAGAACAGCTTGGGACAATGTTCAAACGGCTCGAGGGTTGTTTGGGCTTTCATCCCCCAAGCAAAAGCCTCATAGACGCAGTTGTTGAAGTGTCTGAATAAGGTCACCTTTCTGTCCGGACTGAGTTGGCGGCGGACATATTCGCTGCGAAAATCGTCGGCCAGAGCATGGGCCAGCGCCTCATTCTGGATGAATTCGACAATGTGCTGAAGCGTTTTGCTGTCAAGAAAACCGAGCCATTCGCGGACATCGTTAACACTGAGATCATCATGCCGACTGAAGGGAACATATGGCGTGTATCCTTCGGCGTTTGTCTCCTGTCCCCCGGCCATGATTGTCTCCACAACTTTAGCAAATTGCGGGCGTTCCTTTCGCTCTGTCTCGGTCTGGTTGGGATCGATTCCGTCTTGTGACCATCTTTTGATTGCAACGCGGATATAAACGGCAACGATCCGAAGCCCTGTTGCCTGGCGCTCCTTCTCGACAACAAAATCCCGAAATAACCTCAGGAGGAAACCCGTTGCGCCAGCAATGATGGCCCAGGACGCGCCCTGATTCAGGGAAAATGTTTGATACGTCTCCTGCATAGCTCTGCCCTGCTGATCGGTCGGGGTTTTCGTGTGGGTTAACTATCACAACCACCCGGCAAACTCCACGGCGTTTGTGTCTCCACACCCGTTTCAGCCGATTTCACAGATGTCACTGCTCCGCCGCTGCGCCCTCTGGGAGACGTGTCCACTCCGTGGTGCACCGACTCTGCAAACCGGCGCGTCCATATTTCCTCTCAATGGTTTTCGGCAATCACACACGGGTGGGCCGTTGGCTGCCCAGGCAAAGCCGGTGCGCAATTGTGCATTGATCTTCACGGAACGCCGCCCGGCGCGCTCCACCGCTCAGAATCTCACATGTGTTTGATCAGCTGCATATCGAGTTGTGATACCTGCCCGTTTGTGGGTCATGGTTCTTTTCCGAGGCACGACATGTCCGGGAGACCCAATAACCCATACAGTCTGATTCCGGCCCCGATGGACGCTCAACAGACGCTGCGGATGCCCGCTCCCTGACCCTGGCTTTCACCGCATCTCGCATGGTGTTCGGCTGTCATGCGGCGATCATGATGTTGAGGTCAACATGATGCCGACCTTTCAACAGCCGGGAAATACGGGCATTTTTCGAATTTCAAACTGTGAAAAAGCCGATGGTTGAAACGTCTTGTGCCAACGACCACGCAAGAACAGAACGGTTATGCCGAGTTCGATTGCTGATTGCGGCATTCCCAAGGAGTCAAGTAGACGTATGGTCGTGTGGACTCATGTGTGGCGTCTGGAGGTGGCGGGAATGTCGCGATTGAGATGGGGGATGGTTGGCGGTGGAGAGGGAAGCCAGATTGGTTTCACGCACCGTGCGGCTGCCGAACTTGACCGTGAGTTTGAACTGGTGGCCGGCGCGTTTGATATCGATCCGGACCGAAGCAGGTCCTTTGGGCATTCACTCGGCCTGGATTTCGAACGCGTTTATGGCGATTGGCAGTCAATGTTGGCTGCGGAGTCTGACTGTGCAAACAGGCTGGACCTGGTGACCATTGCGACCCCCAATAATTCCCACTTTGAAATCTGTCGTGCCTTTCTGCAGGCGGGATTCCATGTCTTGTGCGAAAAGCCGCTCACCATTACACGCGAGAATGCGCAGGAACTCCACGCCGTTGCCGCCACCGGAGAACAGATCTGCGCGGTCAATTTCGGTTATACCGGATATCCGTTGGTCCGGCAGATGCGGGCGATGGTGATCAATGGCGAGTTGGGAAAAGTACGCCTCGTCAAGACTGAGTTTGCCGCCGGTTTTCTTGCCGATGCACAATCTGACACGAATCCACGGGTCAGGTGGCGTTTTGACCCGGAGCTGGCGGGGCCTTCCTGCGTGATGGCCGATATGGGAAGCCACGCCATGCACTTGGCATGTTTTACGACCGGTCAGCAGATCAAGCGATTATCCGCTGATTTTGCCAATGGAGTTCAGGGGCGACAGTTGGAGGACGATGCCTCGGTTGTTTTTCGTATGGAGGGCGGAACCATTGGTCGATTGTGGGTGAGTGGCATTGCACTTGGCAAGACACACGGATTGTCCATCCAGATTTTTGGTGAGCAGGGGGGGTTATGCTGGAATCAGGAACATCCTGACCAACTGTTATGGACTCCATTGAACGGTTCGTTACAGATACTTGAACGGGGCACCGTTTCGCTCGCTCCCGAGGCACAAACGGCCAACCGTCTGGCAGTTGGCCATCCCGAGGGAATGGTTTTGGCATTTGCCAACATCTATCGTGACCTTGCTGCTTCCATTCGGACATCTGGTGCCGGATCCACGATCAGTCCGCGGCAGCATTTATTTCCCTCGGTTGTGGATGGACGCCATATGGTCGATGTGGTCTGTATCGCCGTGCAATCAAGCAAAGCGGGCTCTCAATGGCTTGATGTGCCGACGCAGGAAGATTGGGTTTGACGGCGCAGTCGCTTTGACCTGTGTGAAGGGTCGGCAGGATATTGTCATGTACCCCAATCCGGAGGATATCATGAAAAGACTCCTATGCATGAGTCTCTCATTACTGGGCATCGCGCTGGCCGCAGTGGGTGCCCATTCGTCAGAAGTGACTTTACGCTTGCATCAGTTCTTGCCTTTGCAGGCCGCCATACCTGCAAACACCATCGCGCCGTGGATCGAGACTGTCCATGAGGCCTCCGGGGGACGCATCACCATTGAACATTATCCATCTATGCAACTTGGCGGCAGAGCGCCTGAACTCTATGGCCAAGTGCGTAATGGTGTCGTGGATATTATCTGGACGGTCTTGGGTTATACCCCGGGGCTTTTCCCAACTGCTGAGACCTTTGAACTGCCCTTCATGACGGGAGATGCCACCAGTGGTTCCGTGGCGTTCCATCGATTCATGATGGAAAACGGTGAGGACGAATTCAAGGACGTGCATCCATTGGCTTTTCACATTCATGGCCCGGGTGTCATTCATGTCAAGGGAGAAGCCGTGAGAAACCTTGATGATCTGCACGGCAAGAAATTGCGGGGACCGACCCGCATGATCACCAACCTGCTGGGAGAGTTGGGTGCAACACCTGTTGGCATGCCCGTTCCGGCAGTGCCCGAATCCCTCGCGAAGGGTGTGATTGATGGGACGGTTCTCCCTTACGAGGTGACGATTCCGCTGAAAATCACAGAATTGACTGATGGCCACACTGGTTTTGCCAGTTATCCGGGACTCTATACGGCAACTTTTGCGATCATCATGAACAAAACACGTTATGCGGGTCTGCCCAATGATCTCAAAGCCGTCATTGACGCCGCCTCAGGGGAGAAACTGGCCCGTTTGGCGGGGCAGGCGATGGATGATGTCGACACAGTCGGTCTGGACATTGCGCGACGCTCCGGTAACGCAGTGGTCGAAATTGATGATGTGGCCAAAGCCAGGTGGCAAGCCGCATCACAGCCGGTCGTTGACAATTGGATTGCTGAGATGAATCGAAAAGGTCTTGATGGCGCGGGCCTCGTGACCAAGGCTCGAGCTGCAATCGCCGCCGCAAACTGATCAGAACCCGTCGGCTTGACTGATCACTCAATACTGCCTCAGAACAACCCGTCTGATGTTTTATGATGTGACCCGTATGCGACTCGCCTGGCAGAATATCACTGGATGGATTGAACGGCTGGCGCGCGGTTTTGCCTTTGTGAGCGGCCTTGTTCTTCTGGCTCTGGTCGTTCTCACAATCATTTCGGTCGCTGGCAGACAAATCAGCACTTTTCGATTGGGACCGATTCCTGGTGATTTTGAACTGGTGGAGCATGGCGGAGCCTTCATCGTGTTTTGGGGGCTTCCATGGTGTCAGTTGCGATATGGCCATGTGGTTGTCGACATCGTGGCGCGTCAACTGCCGTATCTGCTCAACTGGATCGTCGCGATAGTCTGTCATTTGGCAATGTTCATGATGGCCATCCTTGTCGCACGCCAACTGGGTCTGGGGCTGCTCGACAAGATGAACTGGGGAGAAACGTCGTTCATTCTCCAATTGCCCATCTGGTGGGGTTACGCCGCTGCACTGCCCGGTGCCTGGCTTTGGGTGGTGACCACTGCGACAACCGGCTGCGACATTGCTGCAAGAATGCAGCACAGAACTCCCTTGCCATGACATCACTTGAACTTGGTCTTTATTCCTTGCCAGTGATGCTGGGGCTTATCTTGCTCCGGGTGCCAGTGATGCTGTCGATGTTCGTTGTCGGCTGTATCGGTCTGTATGGGGTTCAAGGCAGTCTGGCACCCCTGTTCGCCCAGATGAAAACTGTCAGCTATTCGACTTTCTCAAACTACTCTCTGTCGGTGATTCCGATGTTCCTGCTGATGGGGCAATTTGCAAGTCGCGGTGGATTATCAAAGGCACTCTTTAATGCCGCCAATACATTTCTCAGGCATAGGCGTGGTGGTTTGGCAATGGCTTCTATCGTTGCCTGTGGCGGGTTTGGTGCCATTTGTGGCTCCTCCCTGGCCACGGCCGCCACCATGGGGCAGGTTACTTTGCCACAATTGAAAGAACACGGCTATTCGGGACGGTTGTCGACAGCAGTGTTGGCAGCCGGAGGGACGCTGGGAATCCTGATCCCCCCATCCGTGGTGCTGATCATTTATGCGATCCTGACGGAACAGAATATCGCAAAACTCTTTGTCGCTGCTTTGATTCCCGGTTTCCTCGCAGTGATCGGTTACATGGTCACGGTTTCAGCGATCGTACGCGTCACCAATGAGCCGGAAAAGATGAATCAGCGGGCGTCATGGCGTGAACGCACTCAGGCAATACGGGATATATGGCCTGTTGTTGCGATCTTTATGCTGGTCATTGGCGGGATTTATCAGGGCTGGTTTACACCAACCGAAGGTGCAGCCGTTGGTGCGGGCGCCACCGGGCTTGTCGCCTATGCCAGAGGTGGGCTTGATCGCACGGGTTTTGAGGATGTCATCCTGGAAACCATTGCGACCACCGTAATGATATTCATGATTCTGTTTGGTGCAGCAGTCTATAACAGTTTCCTCGCTTTGTCCCGTCTGCCCTTTGACGCCGCCGTTTTCGTGAATGGTCTGGAACTGTCGCCATGGCTGGTTCTGACATTGATATTGATATGCTATCTCATTCTTGGCTGTTTCATGGACAGTTTGTCGATGATTATTCTCACGATCCCCGTATTTTTCCCGGTCTTTCAGACTCTTGATTTCGGCATGAGTTCGGAACATGCCGCTTTATGGTTTGGTATACTGGTTCTGATTGTCGTGGAAGTCGGCTTGATCACACCTCCGATTGGCCTGAATCTGTTCATCATCAACAGACTCGCCAAAGATGTCCCCTTGTCCGAAAGTTACAAAGGCGTGGTGCCTTTTGTCATGAGCGATCTTGTCCGCGTCGTGATTCTTGTTGCTTTTCCAGCCCTTGCCCTGTTTCTCGTGGACTGGCTGTATTAGCTGATCTTTAACTTTGGGAGCTTATATACATAGGTAGCCAACTGGATCCACCTAAACCCCTGGTTTCATTGTCCTAACTGGAATTATTGTTAAAGTTTTCGATAAGGATTGCTTCAACAATTCCATCAATACGAGACTGCCTTTCTGCAAGCCTCTGCATCTCTGTTTGAAAAATATCCATGTCATCTTGGAAGGCGCGTCGATCTATGTTGGCCTCAGTTTGAAGTGTGTCAATACGGGAATGAATTCCGTTTCCGTAAAACCCTACAACACCTGCGAGGGCAAGTATTGATAAAGCAATTACCACTGTCTTATACCAATCCATAATCTACAGACTCCCTGACAGTAATTTCTTATATGAAGCCATTGGCCTCAACTGTCAACACTATCCCCCCTTCCTCACCGGTCTCAACAACTGCCTTGCGATCGCATTGGCTTTATAGTGCATTTCTTCTGATATTTCTTCCGATATTTCCTCCTTCAAATTTTCATTAGATTTCTCATTAAATTCATTTCCATATTCATTCTGATGACTCTTAATATTCATTTTTACTCCATTTTATCATAAGGTTAGATATGTAAACTGCGAAAAAATGCGTACCTATAATGATAGATCATATCCATCATGAAAGGATAAGCATTATGACCAAATCACCCGGAAAATCTCACCGCACCGGCATCACATTGATGCAACTGGCTGACATGTTCCCCGATGAAGACACGGCAAGACTTTGGTTCGAGGGCCGCGTCTGGCCACACGGTCGCCACTGTGGAAGCGTTGAAACATATGCAGCCCGTCACCCAAAATCGCCCTATCGCTGCAAGGACTGCCGGCACTACTTTTCCGTCAAGACCGGTACCGCGCTTGAAAACTCTCGAATCCCGCTACGGAAGTGGGCGTTTGCGATCTATCTGGAAACGACCCATGTCAAGGGCATCGCCAGCATGAAATTGCATCGCGATATTGGGGTGACACAGAAAACCGCATGGTTCATGCTGCACCGTATCCGTCAAGCATGGAGCGAGGTCGCGAACAGTCTGGACGGCACGATTGAAGCCGATGAAGCCTATATCGGGGGTCTTGAAAAGAACAAGCACAAGGCCAAGAAGCTCAGTGCAGGGCGCGGTGGTGTCGGCAAGGCCAAAGCGGTGGCCCTGCGAGAGCGTGAAACCAATAAGATCGTGGCCAAAGTGGTGGACAGGCTGGACAGGAAAACCCTGCAAGAGCTTGTGACCGACAATGTGAAAGGGTTGGTGCGTCGTTACGGTCTCAGTTCGATACTGCACAGTCCTGCTGAAATACAGGCGGCACCCGATCGGGATGCCTTTTCCCTGCCGCCGAAACGCTCCCACAAGACAGAACGAAAATCTTCAGCAGTTGATTACGTCGACAAGATGACATTACCTGAAGAGAAGGCTGGAGTCATGAAGCAGGCTGCTCAGCGTTTTGACGACGGCGGATTTCTCCCTCGGATCACAGATATCCGCGAATTCTGTCGTATTCATAATATTGTATTCGGTAAATCAGTTTCGCGGGCCAGTTCTATCCCGCGGGTGTTCACGTTTCTAGTGTATAATAACAAACAAAGGATTCTATTCCTGCCCCACATCATGGTATCATCCTGCCGCCGCGAGCCCGCGGCCAACACCAAGGCAGGAGACAGACCCATGGGCAGGACATCGACACGGCCGGAGATCCGGCTGCCAGACACCGATCGCACACGCCTCGAGCACATCGTCAGCCACCCCCAGAGCCCTCAGAAGCATGTCTGGCGGGCCCGCATCATCCTCGCCCTCGGGGACGGCTGTGGCCTCGTCGAGACCATGCGGCAGACAGGCCTCTCGAAACCCACCGTCTGGCGCTGGTGGGACCGTTTCCTTTCCGAGGGTGTCGACGGTCTCCTGCGCGATGCCACCCGGCCGCCGGGCAAGACACCCATTCCCGCCGACCGGATCCAGGCCGTCATCGATCTGGCGATGTCGCCACCCCCGCCCAACCGCAGCCACTGGACCCTCAAGGCCCTGGCCACAGCGGTCGGGGGCCTGACGGCCACCACCGTGCACCGGATCCTGCAGCGCCATGGCCTGCGGCCCCATCAGGTCAAGACCTTCAAGGTCTCGAACGATCCCCGGTTCGGCATCAAGGCCCACGATGTCATCGGACTGTACATGAACCCACCGGATCACGCCGTGGTCCTCTCGGTGGATGAAAAGACCCAGATCCAGGCCCTCGGCCGCACCCAGACACCCCTGCCGCCCGCCCCGGGTCACCCGACAACCCGCACGCATGATTACAAACGGAACGGCACCACCACGTTGCTGGCGGCCCTCGATGTCGCCACTGGCAAGGTGGTCGGAAAGATGACCGAGCGCCACCGCTCCGAGGATTTCTGTGCGTTCCTCGATCATGTGGCGGCGGACCTCGACCCCACGATGGCGGTCCATGTCATCCTTGACAACCTGTCCGCCCACAAGTCGGCGCACGTGCATGCCTGGCTTGCCGACCACCCGCACTGGACCTTCCACTTCACACCGACATCGGCCTCGTGGATGAACGCCGTCGAGGGCTTCTTCTCGAAACTGGCCCGACAGAGACTCAAGCATGCCATCTTCAATTCCCTTGACGCGTGCATCACAGCGGTAGAAGACTACATCGCCCACCACAATGCCCATGAGGCCCACCCGTTCCGCTGGCGCCGGGACCCCGAGGATCTCGTCGCATCCTGGAAGCGGGGCCACCGACGGCTGCAGGATATGGAACTATCTGTATGAGGCAAAACACTAGCGACCATGAAGACCGCGAGAATAGCGAAACTACTTGATGAAGGAGAGTTTTCTGGCCCAACGCGTCTTGCACCCATCGCCGATGCAATTCGCAGTCGATCGGCTCTGCAAGACCGTAATGAATCTGCCCATTTAGGGTAAATCGGAGAGTACCGCCGCGCGGCGGAACTCGGGATCATGGCTTTGCTGTTTGCTACACTTATGACGGGTTTCTGTTCCTACCCCATCTGTAACATTTTTTTGTTCGAAACAGTGAATTTTTGATGATTTTCGGGCTGTCGATCCAACACGAGTTGGAAACTTTTTGCGGATTTCCGCATGCCGTGCCATGGCCTGTCCGGCCCCCGTGCGTACCCTTGGCCCATCTTGAGAGTGTCGATCCTATTCATGCTTGTGACACCTATGGGCACCGCACCTGACGTGTCCCCTGCGGATCACCTACCGGTGGGTGAAGAGTTGCCGTGACGGTGACACAGTGCGGCAGGAGAAACTGCTCAATCTGGGGCGCAACTTTGCGATGGTGCCGCCGGAGACGTGGCGATTGGTGTGTTGGTGGGTTGATACGTGGCGGCAAGGGGCCGCTTTTGATGCCGGTCCGGTCGTGGATACCGCGGTGAAGAGCGTAGCGCGGCGGATCACCACCAGACTGTTGTACACGTCGGGAACATCACTGGCGGTGGATCCGGACGTCTGGGCCGCAGTGGATTTCCGCACCGGCCGTGGACTGTGACCATGTCTCAGTGGGTATGGAGCCTGTAGCACGGGCAGAGCTGGATCTCCTGGATTTGCCCGTCCTGTTCAGCAATTGGGGGTCAATCGGCGGTAGCTCTGCTATGCGTTTGGGGAACATTGTCGGGCAGGTGGCGAAGCTGGGTTCGGAGTGGATGACCCACCATGGCCCGGCTGCTCCAGCGTGGTGGGGGAACGGCTGGATGTCGATTACAACAGGGTCAGAGATCGGAGGCACGGGCTGACTGAGACCCGGCAAAGCCCCACCCTCGCCGACAGTCTTCCCGAACCCTGAACCGCGCCGCCTGTGAGGCCACCTGCCCCCACGTCATCTTCAAATTTCATCCCTACATCGCCTACTGATCAACCTGAACTTCATTCCTGAAATCCGCTGTGAGTTTCACACAACCCATTGAAAATATCTGATGATTACACGTGGATGTGTCATTCTGTGCGGGATTTGTGTTGCCCTGTAAGGATGTCCGATGTCCCTCAGTGTCGAGACCATCCCCAACCGCACATCCCCGCTGGCCATTCTCTTGCGTAAATCCTGGCATGAGGAAAACGCATCCGACGCCGCTCTCTGGCCAACCGCCATCTTGGGGATGGCACGGTGTTCTCTATGATCTGACCTCCATCTCTGTTGAGGGATTATGGCCTGCTCTGCGCTGCTGATGGCTGTCCGGTGGCCATGGAGGTCTTTGTCGGCAATACGGCTGACCCGACAACAGTGGCCGCACAGGTGAACCGGATCCGCGACAATCATGAACCGATGGGATTAGATTGGATCTCGGCCCTCACAAAACGGGATATCTGTAAATTGTTGCAGCCGGATCAGGATGAGGCCGCACCGCCACGGGTGCCTGAGGACCTGACCGATGATGCCGTGGCCGAAGTCAACAGCCCCGATGTCCCCGGCGAGCGGTTGATGGTCTGTTTGAACATCAGGCGACGCGAAGAAAGACGCCACAAGCGTGTAAACCGGCTACACGCAACCACGACCGCGCTTGACGCCATCGCATTAGCGGTGCGTGCCGGGCGGATCCGGACACAGGAACAGATCAACCGCCGCAAGATGGGCCAGCATTTTGTGGTCACTGTCAGTACCGGTCAGATGGCCAGGAAACGCCAGCAGGAACGCATTTCGCCAGGCCAAGAGCGATCTGAAAATCCGCCCCATTCGTGTCGATTTTGCCGATCATGTCCGCGGACATGTCTGTCTCTGCATGCTCGCTCTCTATATTGAATGGCACATGCGCCAGCGCCTCGCCTCATCCTGTTCGAAGATGATGACAAGGAGGGTGCCCGGGTACAACGCCAATCACCGATGAAACCGGCAAACGTCTCCGACAGTACCAAAGCCAGGACCGAGATCCAAAGCACCCCGACGGGATGTCGGTCCACAGCGTCGCAACGCTGCTCGCAAACCCCGCCACCATCACCTTCAACACCGTCACGCTGCCCGACAATCCAGACCACATCTTCCCCTGATGGCGACGCCCATCAAGATGCAAGCCCGCGCCTTTGACCTCCTCGAAGTCGATCCCGGCAAACATGTTGCCATGTCAGTGACAGGTTGAATCAACCCAAACTGAACCCCAAACCCCTGCCATGACAGGCCAACAGGAACAATTGCCGCCAAATCACCGCGTGAAGTTCAGATCTCCTTTTTGTATTGCGACATGGATTTGTCTGCGAGGAACCGGAGCCTTCGACTGTCTGTGGTCTTTACCAGTATAAAGTCGAAAGCCAATCCCCCAATTCGGGTGCGTGGTATCTGAGGGTTGTTGCAATTCCAGACAATAAACGTGCCAACTCAAAGTCATAACGGTTATGTGGCGTGATAAACCATGATGGAGAAAAAATGGGAGATTACCACTACACTGAATGTGGTTTGGATAATGTGTTCATTAAGGACATGATCCAGGAGGACCATGGGGGCGAAGCGACAATCACCATACCAGCGGTCGCTTGATTGCATCAAGTTATCGCCGAAGGGATTATCACACGGTCTTCGAAAGTGAGCGGGATGGAGCTTTGCTTCCTACGTACGGGAATGGGACTGACACAAGACAAGTTGGCGGGTATCCTCAAAGTGACGCTTCTCACGATAAGCCGGTAGGAACGGGAAGAAACACAGATCAAGGATACGGCGGAGATGTTGGTTCGACTGATGGCCGTGGAACGACTGGAACTGGATATCAATATGGATGTGGATGAGGTGTCCGCAAAAGTGACGCGCAGCCCGCGGAAAGATCCAATCAGGATTGATGGCCGTGACCCCCAACACTACCAGCTTGTCGCAGCCTGATCTGACCGTCACCCAGATTCGGGCATCACCCTCCGGCACACCCTGATCCGCATGCATGCCTGATTCGTACAGAATCAGACACGAGTTGAGTCTGCGATGTTGATAGGGGCAATAACCCCGCGCTGGCACCGTGATTTGGCCTCGAGATTTCAATATTGACATATTCTGATTAATATAAATATATATTTATATTAATGCTTAAAGTTTGAAGCTACAGGTTTTGTCGATGGAGCCGACATTGACTGCGCTGCGGGCGCTTGCCGAACCGACGCGTTTGCGCCTGCTGGCGCTGTGTGCATCGGGAGAGCATACCGTGAGTGAGTTGGTTGAAGTGCTTGGGCAGACTCAGCCGCGGGTCTCACGCCATCTCAAGTTGCTGTGCGACGCTGGATTATTGCAGCGTCTCCCGGAAGGGAATCGTGTTTATTATCGTCGAACGACCGATCAATCCAAAGGTCTGCGTGCCATTGCTGATTCCGTCCTGTCCGCTCTGCCCAGGAATGATGCAGACCTGTCGCTCGATCGCATGCGGTTGGGCGAGATGCGGCAGCGTCGCTCTGCGGCGGCGGCCGAATATTTTCGAAAAAATGCGGCCAACTGGGACCAGATCCGATCGCTCTATGTCGACGAAACAGAGGTTGAATTGGCCGTGGTCGACATGCTGCCCGAAGGTCATGATCTTGAACTGGTCGACATTGGCACTGGAACCGGGCGAATTCTCGAGCTGCTGAGCCCGCGGGTGCGGCATGGGATTGGCGTGGACCAGTCACGCGAAATGTTAGCAGTTGCACGCGCGCGACTCGATCAGGCGGGTCTGACCAATGTTCATGTGCGCCATGCTGACATGTATCGCACACCTTTTCCCGATGGCACCGCAGATGTCATGACCCTGCATCAGGTGCTGCGTTATGCCGAGTACCCGGCCCAGGTTATTGCCGAAGCCAAGCGGATCCTGCGCCCCGTGGGTCGGTTGATCATCGCAGATTTTGCTCCGCACAGTCTGGAACAGTTGCGTCACCAGCATTCCCATCGTCGGCTTGGTTTTTCCGATGCCGAGATTGCCGAATGGGCAGAAGATGCAGGACTCACGCTCGCGCGGGTGCGGCATCTTGAAGGAGATCCTCTCACCGTGGCAGTTTGGGCTCTTGACCAGACCCATTCAACCGACGTGTTGGGACATGCCAGGTCAACGCCAATGAATTGTGCCAGCAATTCCACCGAGTCACCATGATGACGAAAGCGCGGAGAATCGATCCGGAGATGCGCATTGCTGACAGCGAAGCGCCGGGTATTTCGTTCGAATTTTTTCCCCCAAAGACAGAAAAGATGGAACAGGTTTTGTGGCAGTCGATCCGGCGACTCGAACCATTGGGTCCAAGATTTGTCTCTGTCACTTACGGTGCTGGGGGGTCAACGCGGGGGCGTACCCATGCGACGGTAACGCGCCTGTTGCGTGAAACCGCACTGGTTCCTGCAGCACATCTGACATGTGTGGGTGCCCCACGTCAGGAGATCGACCAAATAGCGCATGACTATTGGGATGCGGGAATTCGTCACATCGTCGCGTTACGCGGCGATGCGCCTGTGGGTGTGGATGGATATCGTCCATTTCCAGGTGGTTATGCCTATGCCTCTGATCTGGTCGCAGGTCTACGGCAACTTGCGGATTTTGAAATCAGCGTTGCCGCCTATCCGGAGATCCATCCGGATGCTGATAATCTGCAAAGTGAAATCGACAATCTGAAACGCAAGATTGACGCCGGTGCCAACCGTGCGATCACGCAGTATTTCTTTGAGGTCGAGATTTTCCTTCGGTTTCTCGACCACGTCCGCGCGGCCGGGATTGATATACCCGTGGTGCCCGGTATTCTGCCGGTTACCAATTTCCAACAAGTGATAAAATTCAGTGCGGCGTGCGGCTGCAAGGTCCCCGTCTGGCTGGCCCAGCGGTTTGAAGGACTCGAAGATGATCCGGAAATCCGGAAGTTGGTTGCTGCGTCGACAGCGGTGCAGCAATGCCGCCGTTTGCAGAAGGAAGAGGTCAACGAATTCCACATCTATACGTTGAACCGCGCCGAGCTTGCATACGCCATTTCGCATATGCTTGGATTGCGGCCCTGGGGTGGCGAAACCCGCCATGGCAGCCTCCACTATGACTGATCACGCGATGATACGAAAAGCCGTGTCACCCGCCGAGACGGATCGACAGGATACGTTCCCGGGACGACAGGAGAGGGTGCGCGCATTGCGCCGAGGGTTGGAACAGCGTGTCATGATTCTCGATGGTGCGATGGGCACGATGATCCAGGGTCATCAGCTCGATGAGACACAGTATCGCGGGAAAAGATTTGCCGACCATCCATGTGCGCAGAAGGGGAATAATGATCTGTTGAACCTGACCCGTCCGGACGTGGTGAGAGACATCCATCGCGCTTTCGTGCAGGCAGGTGCTGATATTCTCGAGACCAACAGCTTCAACTCGACATCGATTTCGATGTCCGACTATCACATGGAGGACATCGTCTATGAGTCGAATCTGACAGCTGCACGTCTCGCACGCGAAGTTGCCGACCAGGCACAGCGGAACCAACCAGTCTTCGTCGCCGGTGTGCTCGGGCCGACCAATCGGACCGCTTCTCTCTCTCCGGATGTGAATGATCCCGGTTATCGCGCGGTCACATTTGATCAGTTGGTCGATGCCTATGATGAAGCGACCAGGGGATTGATCGATGGCGGTGTCGATCTGATCTTTGTCGAAACCGTTTTTGACACTCTGAACTGCAAGGCGGCCCTATTCGCGATCGAAGCCTGCTTTGAGCAATATGGTTTCAAATTACCAATCATGATTTCCGGCACCATTACAGATCAGTCAGGGCGCACCCTGACCGGGCAGACCGTGGAAGCATTCTGGAATTCGGTCCGTCATGCCAACCCGCTGGCCATTGGCCTGAATTGTGCCTTGGGGGCCGCCGAGCTGCGTCCCTATATAGCCGAAGTTGCGCGTATTGCCGACAGTTATGTCTGTTGTCATCCCAATGCCGGATTACCGAATGCTTTCGGCGGCTATGACCAGACACCAGAGCAGTTTGCTCAACATATGTGTGACTTTGTCGATCACGGGTTTCTCAATCTCGCCGGTGGTTGTTGTGGGACGACGCCAACGCATATTGCGGCACTGGCAAGGGCATTGAAAGATGCACCGCCGCGTTCTGTTCCCGCCATCGACACAAAATGCCGCCTTTCCGGATTGGAGGCATTGAATATTGGTTCAGACTCGCTCTTTGTGAATGTCGGGGAACGTACCAATGTGACGGGTTCCGCCAAGTTTGCGGCATTGATCCGCGATGATGATTATGATGCTGCACTGGAAGTTGCTCGCCAGCAAGTGCGCAACGGTGCGCAGATCATTGACGTCAATATGGATGAAGGGTTGCTTGATTCACAGGCTGCGATGGTCCGCTTTCTCAATCTGATGGCCGCCGAACCAGACATCAGCCGTCTGCCGGTCATGATTGACTCATCAAAGTGGTCAGTCATCGAAGCCGGATTGAAATGCGTTCAAGGCAAAGCGATCGTCAATTCAATCAGTTTGAAGGAAGGTGAAGCATCCTTCATCGCGCAGGCGCACCAGGCGCGCCAATTCGGAGCGGCGGTTATTGTCATGGCTTTCGATGAGCAGGGCCAGGCGGATTCCGTGAATCGTCGGGTCGAGATCTGTCAACGCTCCTACGACATTCTCGTTGGGCAAGTCGGATTTTCACCCGAAGATATCATTTTTGACCCCAATATTTTTGCGGTTGCGACAGGGATCGAGGAGCATAACAATTATGGCCTGGATTTCATTGAAGCGACCCGACGCATCAAGGAAACGCTGCCGCATGCCATGGTCTCAGGCGGTGTGAGCAATGTCTCGTTTTCATTTCGCGGCAACAATGCAGTGCGCGAGGCGATGCATTCCGTGTTTCTCTATCATGCAATCGCGGCCGGGATGGATATGGGAATCGTCAATGCCGGACAGCTCACGGTATTTGCCGATATCCCTGAATCGCTACGCGACCAGGTTGAAGATGTCATCCTGAATCGGCGACCTGACGCAACCGAAAACTTACTGACTGTAGCCGACCAGTTCCGTTCGCTGGCGCAGTCACAGACAGAGAATTTGGAATGGCGTGAGGTTTCGGTCGCCGAACGTCTCAGCTACGCTCTGGTGAACGGAATCAACGATTATGTCATTGAGGATACCGAGGAGGCGCGGCAGGACGCCGAACGTCCGTTACATGTCATTGAGGGCCCTCTCATGGATGGCATGAACATCGTCGGTGATCTTTTTGGATCGGGGAAAATGTTCCTTCCGCAGGTGGTGAAATCAGCCCGAGTCATGAAACAGGCTGTAGCGCATCTGATTCCCTATATCGAAGCTGAGAAAACCAGTGATGCAGCCCTTGTGACCAAGGGTAAAATCGTGATGGCGACGGTGAAAGGCGATGTCCATGATATCGGCAAGAATATCGTTGGCGTGGTCCTTCAGTGTAATAATTTTGATGTGATCGATCTTGGCGTGATGGTCCCCGCCGAAAAAATAATCGAGACTGCACGTTCGGAGAATGCTGACATGATCGGACTTTCCGGGCTGATTACGCCATCGCTCGATGAGATGACACATGTTGCATCCGAACTGGAGCGTCTCAATTTGCATTTACCGCTCTTGATCGGTGGTGCCACGACCTCAAAACTTCATACCGCGATCAAAATCGAGCCCGCTTACTCGGGTGCGACGATTCATGTCACGGATGCATCGCGCGCCGTGGGCATTGCCGGGAAGCTGATTTCCACCAGGCAACGACCACAGCTCGAATCAGATACGCGTGAAGAATATGCAAAACTGCGTGCATCACGCGGCCGGGCACGAAAGACGTCACGATTCATTCCTCTGACCGATGCCCGTGCCAACAAGTTCACGACTGACTGGTCAGATACCGACATCACGCGTCCGTCATTTCTGGGCGTGACGTCTTTTGACGCCTATCCGCTGGAAGAACTGGTCACACGCATTGACTGGGGCCCATTTTTTCAAACCTGGGAACTGCATGGCGCCTATCCGCGGATTCTTGATGATCCTGTTGTTGGTGAAACCGCCACTTCACTCTTTACGTCTGCCAATGAGATGCTGCAGCAGATTGTCGCCGAGAACTGGCTCTGTGCACGTGCAGTGATCGGGTTCTGGCCTGCGAATACCGTCAATCATGATGATATTGAACTTTATGAAGATGAGTCGGGTGAGACAATCATCGCCAAAATCCATACTCTTCGTCAACAGATGAACAAGTCGGGTCGCCGACCGCATTTGGCCCTGGCCGACTTTATCGCGCCCCGAGACAGTGGGCGGCGAGACTATATTGGCGGTTTTGCGGTCACCGCCGGGAGTGGAATAGACAGTCGCGTCGCTGCATTTGAAGACACACATGATGACTACAACTCCATCATGTTGAAAGCGCTTGCCGACCGATTGGCGGAAGCTTTTGCCGAACGGATGCACGAACGCGTCCGCAAGGAGTTCTGGGGATATGCATCGGATGAAAATCTGAGCAACGACGAATTGATCAGGGAAAGCTACCGCGGCATTCGCCCGGCACCGGGATATCCGGCCTGTCCCGACCATACCGAAAAAGCAACACTTTTTGATTTACTGGATGCTTCGCGTGCGACCGACATTCACTTGACAGACAGTTTTGCAATGACCCCCGCAGCGTCGGTCAGCGGACTCTATTTCGCGCACCCCAATGCCCGGTATTTTGGCACCGGAAAGATTGGCGATGATCAGGTGAAGGATTATGCCGAACGCAAGGGAATCAGCCTGAAGGAAGCGGAGAAATGGCTGGCGCCCCTTCGTTGAATGCATGTCCGTGAGATTGCGGGATATGGGAATGGGCATACGCCCCGGCAAGACATGTGATCCACCAGCCGCACTCAGAATCTCCCATATGTTCGATCAGCTACGGTGTGTCATGTTGGCCTATTACGCACGAAGGGGGTCAAAAACGGCAAGATTTGGAGAGTCCCGCAAAGCGTGGGGCAATTGTGTTTTATCCGTGATGTCACCCAGTATAGCGCGTCAATCAAGCTGAGAATTGACGACAAACAGGGTGAGAACCCGCAGGTGAGGCCGCCGCTTGGCCGGTTGTCACAGCGGGCGGCGCCGGCCCCGGATCCTTGCAACATTTCATACTTGTATCGGTAATCTGGCTGGTCTCTATGGCGGGTCATGCAGGTTGGTCTTCGCCATTTCGATTCGCAGACGCTTGACTGGTTGGCTGGGGCGCTTCGCTCCGGTGGTCTGAGTCGGCACGCGTTGGGCCGTGGGCTGTGCGCGCGGACGGGCTGGTGCGACGTTCGGGGAAAGCCCTGCCTGTCAGCGGCGGCGAAGGCGTTGCCTGTCTTGGCGGCGCGGTTGGGGCTGGAGCTTCCGCCGCCCCGTGCTGTTCCCGACCCCACCGCTGTTCCTGCGGTCACGGACGCGGACGTTCCTGACACGGCGGTGGCCTGCGCGCTGGAGGATCTTGGCCCGGTCTGGCTTGATCCTGTGGGGGGTGCTGGCGACCGGCGGCTCTGGGAGGCGATGATGGCCCGCCGCCATCCGCGGGGCTGGGCGCGGCCACCCGGCGGGCAGGTGCGCGACTGGATCCGTGCGGCGCGCCACGGCGTCCTTGGCGGCATTGGCTTCGGGTCCGCGGCCTGGAGGTTGGCGGCGCGGGACGCCTGGATCGGCTGGTCCGCCGCGGCCCGCGCCGCCAACATCGGGCGCGTCATCTGTAACCACCGGTTCCTTCTCCTCGGCGGCGTCCGGGTGGACGGCCTGGCGTCGGCGGTCCTGCACATGGCGGCGGCGCGGGTGGCGGACGATTGGGAGGCCCGGTATCTGGTCCGTCCCGTGGCGGCCGACACCCATGTCGGCCCGGAGCACAGCGGATACTGCTACCACCGGGCCGGCTGGACCGTCGCCGGGCGCGGCAGCGGGCGCCGGGGCGCGGTCGGCACGGTGCGGGTGCGGGCCCTGGAGGACGGCTGGCGCGCGGTGCTGCGCCACGTGGAGCGGCGCCCGGTCGGCGCGCTGGCGGGCGCCTATGACGGCATGGACATCGACTGGGCCGCGCGTGAGTCCGGACGATCGGGCCACACCGACGGGCGGATCCGCCGCCGGATCGTTGACATGGGGCGCGCCTGGTTGGAGAATATGGGGGAGGAGCTACCGGTCATCTTCCCGGTGGCGGCGGCCAAAACGGCCGCGTACCGGCTGCTGTCGAACCCGGGGGTGTCCATGGATCACATTCTGGAGCCGCATGTCGCGGCGACCGCCGACCGCTGCCGCGGCGCGCCCGTCGTGCTGGCCATCCAGGACACCACGACCCTGAACTACACCCGCCTGGAGGCGACGGAGGGCCTGGCGGAACTCGGCGGTGGCGGCCGGGGCAGCGTTGGCATCCTCGCCCACGCCGGGCTGGCGGTGACGGCGGAGGGCCGCCCGCTGGGCCTGTTCGCCATGAACGCGGACTTCCGCGACGCCCCGGAGGAAGACAGCGCCCGCTGGGTGGACGGGCTGGACCGGGCGCGGGAACTCGCGGCCGCCTGCCCGGACACGCGGGTGATCTCCGTGTGCGACCGCGAGGGCGACTTCTGGGCGCGGCTCGCCCGTGCGGCGACGCACGGCGACGCGATCCTGGTGCGCGCCAGCCGATCGGCGCAGCGGCGGGTGCGGACACCGGACGGGAGGGAGAGGTGCCTGTGGGCGCACGCCGCAGCCCTGCCCACGCTCGCCGTGTCGGAGCTGGTGATCCCGGCCGCCGGAGGCCCGCGGGCCCGAAAAGAGCGCACCGCCCGCCTGGAAATCCGGGCGGCGGAGGTCACGCTCCTGCCGCCGCGGGAGGAGAGGAAGCACACGAAACCGCTGACCATGCGCGCCGTCTCCGCCACCGAGACCGACGCCCCCGACGGCACGGAGCCGCTGCACTGGCTGCTGCTGACCGCCGAGCGCCCGGCGCAGGGGGAAACCGACGCCGTCCACGCCACCACCGTCCTGGACTGGTACCGGAAAAGGTGGACCATCGAGACAGGGTTCAAAACCCTCAAATCCGGGACCCGCATCACGGACCGGCGGCTCGACGCCGCCGACGACCTGCGCAAATGCCTGGCCTTCGACGCCGTCACCGCCTGCCATGTCGCCGACATCACCATGCGCGCGCGGGAACGTCCAGAGACCCCGGCGACCGAGGTCTGTCCCGAAAGGGACATCCACCTGCTCCACACCCTGCTGGAGGCCCAGGGCCACAGGGGCGTCGAAAGGATGGAGAGGGGCGAGATCACCACGATCCAGAGCTTCGTCATCAACCTCGGACGCCTCGTCGGCACCCACCCGACGAAGCGCCAGCCGCTGCCCGGAGTGAAAAAAGTCTGGCAGGGGCTCGAGAGACTCAACTGGGCCATCCAGGTGCGCGATGCCATCGGCGAAAAACAACTGGAATGAAATCCCCTATACAAGTGTGAACCGTTGCAAGCCCCGCAACGCGGGTGTGGGGCGTCGGGTCCTGGCGGTCCCGTCCGCCCCCGAACCAGGATCCGGACCGATGGCAGGGTCCAACGTCAGGGGACCGCCCGTCCCTTCTGGCGAAGATGCCGGACCATGAGGCCATTGACAAAGACAATATGTCCAACCCCACAGTTTTCACCCGTGCCCCCAAAACCACCGATGGCTCTGGTGGTGATGTCATCAATAACATATATGATATAAATCTGATGTGGACTGTGGACACAAGAGTCGATCATGAACTGGCCAAATTGCCGCGTGATCCGTATGCACGTTTCTGATGGGTTGGTGAACGTCTGGCCGACACTGGCCCGAAAACGGTGGGGATGCCGCATGTTCGTTTTCTGCGCGGGGGCCTTTGGGAAATGCGCCTGAATGGAAAAGACGGAAGGGCTCGTGCGATTTGTGTCACGGCCACGGAACGGCGGCTGATTGTTGTCCATGTGTTCCAGAAGAAAACCCGGAAAACGCCCACGGCGGCACTTGAACTTGCCAGACAGAGAGCACAGGAGGTGACATGACCCGACTCGCAGACCTGAAGACCGCGTTCCTGCGCGATCCTGATCACCGCGCCGCTTACGCGGCGCTGGCTCCTGAGTATGACCTGGCCCGCAAGCTTGTGGCGGCCCGCGCGGCGGCGGGTCTGTCGCAAACCGAGGTGGCCGAACGTATGGGCACCCAACAGAGCGAGGTCTCCCGCATTGAAGGCGCACGCCAGAATGTCACTATTGCCAAACTCGCCCGCTACGCCCAGGCCGTGGGAACAAAACTGGAGATCCACCTTGATCCCATTCAGGCCGATTCCGGGTGATGACCGAATCAGGATCTCGCCGCCCGGATTGACGGCGCCCGGATCGGCACTGCCGATCAGAATCTTGATGCCCAGATCGCCGCGGTCACCGCCGCCTGATCCGCACCGAAACCGGCAGTGGCTCCAGTCTCAAGGAGCGTCCGGAACTCATCACCATCCTTGAATTCATCCATCCGGGCAAGACCCTCGTGGTCACCCGCACGGATCAAATGCAACTGCCCCACACTTTGCGGGACTCTCCAAATCTTGCCGTTTTTGACCCCCTTCGTGCGTAATGGGCCATGTTGATAGGCTAACCGGTCAACCCATATTGCTGCGCCTTGTTGCGCAAAAATGGCATGCCTTTATTCATGACCTCCTCGGCATCTCTGGCCACTGGTCGCCACACCGACAGTCCGAAGGCGATCTCCGGGGGCATTTCAACGAAACTTTCCATCGCCAGACCACCCGCGAATCCGATCGCTGCCAAGGTTGCAAAAATCTCATCCCAGTCACAGGTTCCCTCGCCCGGCGTCCCCCTGTCACTTTCCGATAAATGAATGTAGCGCAAATGCTCACGTGCAGCGAGAATGCCGTTGCCAGCCCCTTTTTCCTCGATATTCATATGGTAAGTGTCGAGATGAAGGAAAAGATTTTCAGCCCCGATACGGTCGATCATCTGTCCCCCCTGTGCGGCCGTGTTGATCAGGTGAGTCTCGTAACGGTTGACGGGCTCAATACCCAAGTCGATCCCGTGTGCACGCGCGCAGGACGCGGCCTGATCAATCGTTCTGGCCACATTGTCCAATTCAGCCTCGGTCGGAGGATGTCCGGTGCGTTCACCGATTCCACCGTAGGTCACACCGGTCAAAGCGACTGCACCGAGCTGCGCCGTCTTTTCGATCGCGATCCGGAGGAAGCTGATTGCAGCTTCAGGATCGCGTGAGGCGCGTGCCTCCTCCGGCAATCCCAACGAGCAGACGGCGGGCAATTGTGCCTCCGACAGCAGTGTCTTCCCCTGCTGTGCATCGACCGATGTGGGATTGAGGAGCGCAATCTCGATAAAATCCACTTCCGACGCAGTTGCTGCGCGGATGGCTCGCCTTGCACCCTCTGCGTCCCAGGACATTGTCCACATGCTTGTATGGACACCAAAACCTTTCATACGCTGGTAAATCCTCCTTCAATCATGATGACCTCACCATTGATGAGATCGGCGGCAGGTGAGGCAAGATAAAGTGCCAAATCCGCGATTTCCACCGGTTCACCAAACCTTCCCAATGGTGTCTTGGCGATCATTGGCCCAGACTTCTCAGGGGGGCTCCAGATCTTTTTTCCCATTTCGGTCATCACCACCGTCGGGCAGATCGCATTGACCTGAATATTATGCGGTGCAAGTTCAACCATCAGTGACTTGGTCAAGGCGTTGAGACCTCCCTTGGAAGTGGCATAGGCCGCATGTTCAGCCAGGGCGATGACACCAGTTTGTGATGAAATATTGATGATTTTTCCCCCACCGGCTTCGATCATGGCCGGAGCAAGTGCGCGTGAGAGAAGAAATGGGGGTCGGAGATTCACGGCCATGGTCCGATCCCAGTCTTCCGCAGAATAGTCGAGAAGCGGTCCCACCAAAGCGACCCCGGCACTATTGACGAGGATATCAATCGGCATGGCCAGCGAGAGGGCTTCACGGGCCAGTGCCTCGCAGCCGTCGATGGTTGAAATGTCAGCTTCAATGGCTTGGGCATCGGCCTGCGCGGCAACTGCGCTGAGACGCTGTGATGACCGTCCCGTTGCAATCACATAGGCACCCGCCTCGGCGAAGACTGCCACGATTTCAGCCCCGATGCCTGAAGAGGCCCCTGTGACCAGCGCAGTCTTGCCAGAAATGGAGAATCGTTCTTTCCAGCCCATGGTCATTCCAGATTGGTATGATTGGCACGCATCGCTTGCGCCGACAGACCAAGTTGCTTCTGCAAGTCCAAGATGAGGATTTCAAAAAACAAGAACATGACCCCTTCATAGAGTGATCCCATGGGCAGCACCGAGACCCTGTTTCCGCTGTCACGCGCCATTGTCTGTGCTGGCAGGTGGATCAAATGGTCCGCTTCCTGTGCAGTGCGCCCCTGTGGCTCGGCAGTCACACACAGTGTCTCGGCACCCGCCGCGCGACTCACCTCGATCAATGCACGGCATGTCGAAAAATGGCCTGGTCCGGCGCTGACGATCAACAAATCGCCTGTTGCCAGCGGCGGCGTGGTCATATCCCCCACCAGATGTGCATCCAGTCCAAGGTGAAACAGGCGCATGGCGAGTGTTTTGATCATCAAACCTTCACGCCCGACTCCATAGAGTGCAATTCGCCGCGCCCGTTGAATCGGTTCCGACATCGCATTGATCTGGCCGGGTAGGGCCAAATCAATCGAAGCGGCAATTTCGGTCACCGCCTCAACCGCCATTTTCTTGAGATCCATCGCCTCACCTCGCGTTGTCATTGGCATCGCTTCTCATAATTCGAAAAGGCTTCGTGCAATGCATATTCTGTCAATCCGGTTTCATGCAAGAAGTCGAGTATCGTGTAGCGACGCCGAATATAGGCGGCTTTCCGCACCGTCATTATCAGATCTGCCAATGAGAGGCCGATATCCCCGGGGTCAGCTGGTACACCGGCCGCGTGCAGCATACCCGCCATTTCCTGCGCACTGGCCAACTGCTGCCTGAGCCGGTCGCGTGTTTGCGGCCAGCCTTCAACGATGCGTTCGAGTCGTGCCTTGTGAAGGTCCGCAGATATATGTTTTGCCCGCAATTCCGTGGTGGCACGCGCCCCAATCCTGTGATCATCAAACAGACGATTCAGGTCGCTCTCGCGACGAGCCAGGTCGGGTGATTGGGACAATGTCCATGTGATGTCGAGATTCTCAATATCCTGTTCGAGCAACCAGTCATAGAGGGCCAGTACGGCCCAGGTTCCCACGGCAACCGCAGCACCATGGGCCACTTTCTGCCCTTGAGATTTGTGCCCCTCCATCTCCCAGATATGGGCGATTTGATGATCGGCACCCGAAGCCGGGCGTGAGCTTCCGTACGCTTCCATCGCGAATCCGACAAGAGTCAAACCGACAAACAACTCTGCAATTGTGTCAGGATCACCGCCCCGAACGCCCCGCGGATTGGCAAGCCAGTCACGCAAACCATCCTGTACAAGGCCAAAGGCAAATTCATCAATGGTCTCAGCACCGACAAGATCAGCAAGAATCCAGTCGCCACCCGCAGGTATCTTTCCAGCCAGGTCGCCGTAACCCCATCCATTCATTTTTGCCGGTGCTGCAGCGATGATGTCGATATCCGCGAGGATAACCGCTGGAGGTGAGGTGGGGATGGTAATCTTGAAACCATCCTGCGCAAGCGGCGCGCCGCTACTGGCATAGCCGTCCATCGACGCTGCCGTGGCAATGGAGACGAAGCGTTTTCCCGTATGAAAAGCGGCATACCTGACCAGGTCATTGATAACACCGGATCCAAGAGCGATCGGCAGCATGTCATGATTATTGCGCAATGCAGCGCAAAAGACAGCGGCTTCTTCGACTGAGGCGTGGGGCAGAGGGCGAGATGGTTTGATTATTCGGCTGACGGTAAACCCCGAAGTTTCAAGGGCAGTGATTGCAGGTGCCCCTGCCGCTGCAAAGCCAGCTTCATCCGCCATGATGACAGCGTCTCGAGACGCCGTGAGGTTTGCGGCGGCCTCACCCGCCATGGTCAGGACACCGCGACCCAAATAGACGGAATCGATGACTCTGGACCGCGCGACGGCGGCGTCGATCAGCGATTCCATTTGTGCATCACGGCGCATTGCCGGGTCAATCGACTCGCGGGTTCAGGAGAGTCCTTTCACCGAACGGGGGACACGTCGCTGTCACACGCATGACCGGGCTCGTTGGTTCGGGGCAACACATCGCCGGTGGCCGCAAACCAGTGGACACGATGAAGTGGAAATCGCAGCGACAGGGTGTCACCAACCGCATGCGAATCATCACCATCGGTCTTGACCACGATATCCACGCCATCTTCGGTTGTCGTGTACAGATAGCTTTCTCCGCCAAGTTGCTCCTTGACACGGATTTTTGTCTTGAGCCCGGTTTTTGCGATTTCAACATGTTCGGGGCGTATTCCGATTCGCGCGGCACGGGATTGTGTTCCCAATTCTTGCCCGAGAGATGAGTTTGCGTCGACGATATTCATGGCTGGCGAGCCAATAAAGCCCGCCACGAACTCGGATTGCGGTTGGTGATAGAGATCCATCGGTTGGCCGACCTGCATCACGCGTCCTTCGTTCAGCACCACGATTTCATCTGCCATGGTCATGGCTTCGACCTGATCGTGTGTCACATAGATCATCGTGGCTCCAAGTTCTTCATGTAACGATTCAAGTTCGATCCGCATTTGCACCCGAAGTTTGGCATCGAGGTTGGACAGGGGTTCGTCAAACAGAAAGACTTTCGGATTCTTGACGATTGAGCGGCCGATTGCCACCCGCTGGCGTTGCCCGCCGGAAAGCTGCCCCGGTTTGCGGTCGAGCAATTCGCTGAGTTGCAAGATTCGTGCGGCTTCGGCGACGCGCTGGTGGCGTTCCTGGGGATCGATACCATTGACCTTCATGCCAAATTCCATATTCGCGCGCACCGACATGTGCGGATAGAGGGCATAGGATTGAAACACCATCGCGAGGTCACGATCCGAAGGTTCAAGATTGGTGACGTCACGGTCCCCGATATGAATGGATCCGCTGTTGACAGGTTCGAGTCCGGCGATGGCGCGAAGCAGGGTCGATTTACCGCATCCTGACGGTCCAACAAAGACGGTGAAGGCGCCATCGGGAACATGCAGCGAGACATCATCAAGGGCTTGCAGTGTCCCGTAATACTTTGACAGATTGGAGATTTGAACAGTCGCCACTTTTGACATTCCTCTCAGCTAACCCATCTTTAACGTTGTGTGCATTTGCGTCAATCCATGAAGGACCAAATTTTCGTAGTGGCACGATAGTCTGTCCAGATATCTTCTCCAGCCTATGGCCAGGACAGGCGGAGCGTGCGCAAGACGTGGTCCTGCAGCGTCTTTGGTATATCCAGCTCTTTTGCTGTTTGATGCCATGTTGAGAACGCATCAACGGTTTGCTCCAGAACTATCTTCTCGCGGTTGCGTGGCAACCGGGCAAACTTCGCGAGATGTTTGAGGTCTTCGACGGTAAAGTCGCTTGTTTTGCTGTTGATGCTCAATTGGTGGAATCTTGTGAAATCACTGCCTTCGGCATGACAAAGATCATAGGCAGGCGTGATGTCCCAATGACCTTGTCGGTCCATCATGAAACCAAAGTTTTTCACATGGTCATCCTGATTGCATCCGACCACATTGAAAACCACACGGCGAAACTGCTCTTCAATCGCACTTTGCGGCATGTCCAACTTACGCATCGTTGTAAAAAGCTGCTCATAGGAATATGCACCGCTCTCATAATAATCAAAATGCGCGACAGCTGCGAAAGTCTGCACAAATTTCTTGCTGCCCTGTTCATCGCGATCAAAGCGCCTTGTCATGAAGTGATTGCGGCCATTCTCGCTGAACAGGCGACTCTCCATCATGTCGATGCCGCATGCTTTCGCCATAAGGTGATAGCTATATTCCAGAACGCCGTAGCCGGACGGGTCGGCCACACCCCAGTCTCCACTGAAGGCAACGCCGTCAAACTTAATCAGCCAATGTTCAAAATCGGGTGACAGGTCTAACTGTCCTGACCGAACTTCTGCTGTCTCCGGGTTATAGGCAATGACAGCTTTCGCCCGAGCGCCGCCCGCAGATGTCCCGACACTGAGAATATCCAGTAAAGCGGCTTCTTCCTTACCTGGCGTCAGTTTGGTGTTGAGGGTTTCTCTGTCTGCGAAGGCCATTGATGCGAGATTAATGAGGTCACGGATTTCAAGGCGCCTGTCTTTTGCTGCTTCAGTTTCAATGACAGGCTCAAATTCCAGCGCGCCCATGCCGCGTGTGCCGGTGTAGCAGAGACGATCAACAGCGTTGAACTCCTCCCGGTCTCTTCCGGTCTGGTTGAGCCAGACATCAATAAGTTTGTTGCCGTATTTGTCGGGCAAACTGTCGGCAATCATGCCGGGCAATCCGTGAAATGATCGGGGGTGCAGTCCTTCAAACTGATAGATATGTCCCTTGTGGGCGGGCATATTTAGCGGAGCTGGCTCTATACCGAAGTCCACAAATGCAGGGTCATATTCAAATCGGGCATAGCGTTCGCCATGATCCATCGCGACATATCCGATGGGGGTCCCCCATAGTTTGACAGTCGCAGTGCTCATTTGGCTTCATCTCCCCATACGATACCGGATGAGGGAGGGGGCTTTTTGCGCTTTCGAGATTTCCCGACGAGCGCTTCCGCCATCGGAGAATTGAATGTTTCCGGCAGGAGTGCATCAAGGGCAGGCACTCGGTCCAATGCTTTTAGAATTTTCAACCATGTTTCAAATTGGCTGTCCTGACCGCCCTCAATGCGGCGAAGTGTGGCAACGCCAATGCCCGCTTCCTTTGCAAAATCGGTTTGCGAGTATCCTTGCGTCTTGCGTATCCTGGCAAGACGCTTTGCAAACTCCTTGAGAATTTCATCCTCAGGTACAAATTTGGAAAGCTTCATCATATCACCTGTGATAGCTTCTGGTGCGTTCCATCAGTTTTCATATCACAAATGATATTAATTTAGCGATAAGATTTCAAGAGCCTTTATATAGAATGCTATCATATGTGATATTTTTTCAAGTGATGAGTGCAATTTAATATCATTAATGATATTTTTTGTGCGCGAATCTCTCAAAAGAGAGATTTGCAGGAAAAGACGAGCCAAAAGATAAACTGTCATGACCAATCTGGCGACATGATCTGTGGTGTGTCAATCGACCTGAGAATCTGCGACAAGCAGGGAGCTTCACCCGCGGCCGCTCTGCTGTGCCCTGGGAAACATTGTCGGGCGGATGGTGAAACCGGGTTCGGAGCGGATGAGCAACCGTGGCCTGGCCGCTCCCGCGCGCGTCCGATCAGCGTCATGCCCATCGCAAGACAATCGCGACGCATCTTTTCGGGGTGGCAGACACGCTGTTTGATCTCAAGAAACCCCCAACTGTCTTCGATCTCCTCGCCGATCTCCGCCACACCCCCACGGCCTTCAGGCAAAAAGACGGCCACGTCCGATGTGCGTTGCAGGCCAAAACCACCACAGCCATGAACATCGCCCCGTCGCCGCGCAACGTGCGCATCACCGTGGTCTGAAGACCCGACATCCTTCCCCCAACGCGCCGCGGCTGTCCCGCCGCTAGACCCACGCGTCGTGCCACGACGAAAATTCGGCCCTTCATGGATTGATGCAAATACACACAACGTTAAAGATGGGATAGAATTCGGGTGACCAAACCCGGCGTAAGTCAGCTGCCAAGGCAAACTTGTGCCCTCGGCAGGTTTGCTGCCGTCGATTGCAACCTCAAATGCAGCATCAATGCTTGAATTTTAAGTCGCATACGTCCTATTGACAAACCAAATCAACTGATCACCATCGGAGGAGATTATGAAAAAATACATATTGACGAACGCGGTTTCGGCTGCTGCCCTGTCTCTGGGACTGGCTGTCGGGGGCGTTTCTCATGCGATGACATGGAGTCTCAAAGACGCGGCAGCGCCCTATTCCGGGACAACTGTCGATGTCGTGTTTCTGTTGCGACCGGGTTATGAGGCCATTGAGGCCATGTTACCTGCATTCGAGGATGAAACCGGGATTCAGATCAATATCATTAAACATCCGTACGAAAATGCACTGGGCGAACAGGTGCGTGATTTTGTCGCGGATGGCGATCTTGACATCGCGCTGATTGATTTGGTCTGGATCGGAAACTTTGCGGAAAACGAGTGGATTATTCCGGTTGATGAGCTTCAGGCGAAGTTTCCTGACATCGTCGATCCTGATCTCGATATCAATGATTTCTTTCCACTGGTTTTGAATGCGTTTGGTGGCTGGGACGGCAAAATATATGGCTTGCCGTTCGATAATTATTCCGGGCTGCTGTTTTACAACCGGTGCATGCTCGAAGAGTCCGGTTTTGACGGCCCACCGGAGACATGGGCTGAATTGAAAGATGTTTACGGTCCGGCGCTGACCAAAGATGGGAAATATGCGTTTGCCCTCCAGTCAAAACGCAATGAAACGCAGTCAGCCGACAGTTTTGCGCGGGTCATCTGGCCATTCGGCGGATCGTTTCTGGATGAGAATTTCCGTTCAAACCTGCTGAGTGAAGAAAGTCAGGCGGGACTCAAATTCCGTCAGGATCTCATGCAATACATGCCGGACGGTATTGTCGCCTATGACCATGCGGAAGTCGTCAACGCCTTCGCTCAGGGCGATGTGGCGATGATCACCGAGTGGTCGGCCTTTTATGCGACCGTGGTGAGTGAAGAGACATCGGCTGTTGCCGATTGCGTGGCAATTGCACCTGAGCCCAAGGGGCCGGCAGGTCGCAAACCTGCATTGGGCGGTTTCTCACTGGCGGTTGCCAGTCAGGCCGATGAGGCCGAGCAGGCGGCAGCCTGGCTCTTCATTCAATGGGCGACATCGAAAGCCAATGCACTGGAATATCTGGAACGCGGTGGCGTTCCCGCCCGCGCGTCGGCCTATGCTGATCCAGCTTTGGCAGAAACTTACACATTCATCCCGGCACTGGTCGAAAGCTGGCAGGATGGTGTGCCGGAATTCCGCCCGCGTTTTGCCGAGTGGCCGGAAATCACCGAGATTGTCCAGGAATGGGGCACGAAGATGATGCTCGGCGAGGTCACCACCGAGGAAGGCGCAGCTGAAATTGGCTCGCGGATGGAGGCGGTTCTTGAAGCTGCCGGCTACTATTCGGGGGACAAACCCTTAGCGCAGTAAGGCCGAAGTGGTTCGTATTGACCTCTTCGGCTGTGGCGCATCCCACGGCACCCGCGGTGGGATGCGCCGAATGCCAAACTGATTGAGGCGGTGAAGAACTGATGCGCGGTCGAGTCTCCCGCTTGACGGTGTTGGCCTTTGTCGCGCCTGCGGTCTTGTCGTTGGCGATTGTCGGAATCGCACCCCTCCTTTTTGCTGGCTGGACAAGTTTACACTTTTACAATCTGACAAAGCTCCGCCGGGTCGCCTTCATCGGACTTGAAAATTACCAGACGGTCCTCGGCGACGAGGTCTTCTGGCAGGCGGTCGGTCGGACTCTCTTCCTGTTGGCAACGGCCCTGCCAATTCAAATCGCATTGGGTCTGGGTGTCGCCATTATCCTGCATCGCCCCGGTCTCAATCTCCTCAAGACACTGACTCGCCTCAGCCTCGTTCTGCCGATGGCAACGACTTATGCAGTGGTCGGTCTCTTGGGACAGGTGATGTTCAACCAGAAATTTGGTGTCATCAATCAACTGCTTCCCGGGCCCGGGATCAACTGGATCGGCGATCCGCAGAACGCATTTATCATGATTATTTTTTGGGATGTCTGGCAATGGACACCATTTGTTGCTCTGGTTCTTTTGGCCGGATTAACGATGGTTCCCGGTGAGGTTGAGGAAGCAGCGCGTCTGGAGACCAAGAGTTGGTGGACAATCCTGCGCCATGTCCAATTACCGTTTCTTATCCCCGGTCTTGTCGCGGTGCTTATTCTGCGAACAGCCGATACGTTGAAACTTTTCGATATGGTGTTCACGCTGACTCGTGGCGGGCCAGGCGCGGCAACAGAATTCGTTTCACTGATGATACAGCGGGTTGGCTTTCGTGCCTTTGATCAGGGGCTGGCTTCGGCACAAGCCATTATCCTGCTGATGATCACGATTATACTGGCGCAGATTTATATCCGCATCTTTTACAAGGAAGTTTGAGTATGTCGCCCCGTCCCATGCGATCACCGAAGCTTCCGCCTGCGCAGCACAAGCGCCCGCCACTCATTTGGGAAACTGTGATTCTGGTCGCAATCATACTCGTTTGTGTATTTCCCTTCTACTGGATGGTGACCACGTCACTCAAGACACATATCGTTGCCCTCGAGGCACCGCCTGCATGGATTTTTGAACCCACTTTCAACAATTACAGCGAAGCCTTGTTCAAGGATGGTGTGCTCAGAACCCTGTTCAATTCGCTCATCATCGCCATTTGCACGACATGTCTGGCATTGATTCTGGGAATTCCTGCGGCTTTTGCCTTGGCGCGTTTTGAATTTCGCGGCAAAAAAGACCTGTGGTTCTGGTTTATCACCAATCGCATGATCTCACCCATTGTCCTGGCGTTACCGTTCTTCCTGATCGCCAAGAATCTTGGCTTGCTTGATCGACATATCACCCTGATTCTGATCTATCTGACATTTAACCTGCCAATCGTGATCTGGATCGTGACTGATCAGATACGCGGTATTCCTTTTGAACTCGACGAAGCCGCACGGCTCGAGGGCGCCTCACAATTTACCATCATGACCAGGATCTGTCTGCCCCTGGCCATGCCGGGAGTTGCGGTTTCCGCAATTTTTTCATTTATTTTTTCATGGAACGAACTGATGTTCGGCCTGATTCTCACCCGCAATGATGCGAAAACTGCACCTGCCATGGCCGTTTCATTCATGGAAGGGTACAATCTGCCTTACGGCAAGATCATGGCAACTTCGACCCTGATCGTGATTCCAGTCCTGATTTTTGCCCTTCTTGCATCCAGACATCTGGTGCGTGGCCTCACCATGGGAGCGGTGAAGTAAGCCGTTGGCTGGCAAAGTCTATCCACCGCATTTCCAACATTTGTCCGGTTGACAGGCAGGAAGCAGGGTACGATATTCCACGACACAACTGTAGCGTTGTTGCCGTGCATAGCCGGTTCTCGGGCATGGCGCTGCTACGAATGAAGCCACGCCTTGCCCCGCAGATCGCACGGGCTGGGTCTCGTCAGATGAAATCTTGTCCGGCACAAATCCATCTATTCGATTGCAGTTTCATGCTGTTCATTTTACGATAAAACCAAGACGCGACATTGATTGTGAAACGGTGTCAAGACGTCTGGTGGCGGCAGCATGATTTCTCGTATCGGAGGCAGAGTATGGCTGCCACACTTCCATTGACACTGCTCGCCCCAGTCATTCTTCTCATAGCGGCCGCATGTGGTGTCGGTCGGCAGGGACGCCGCCCCAGATTCTTGCCATGGATCTCGGAAATCTCGGCATTGATGGCGTTGCTGCTCAGTATTGCCGGTATCTGGCAGTTTTCGCAACAGGGTCCTTCTGACTTCGCCGTCTTGCGAGGACCCATGATGATCAAGTTCCGCGTGGATTCGGTCAGCGTTGCAATGGTTACGATTGTGGCTTTCATCGCTTGGATCGTGATGCGTTACAGTCGCTCATATCTCGATGGGGAGAGAGACGAGGGCAAATTTCATTGCTTGATGTTGACAACATTGGCCGCCGCCCTGATCTTTGTTCAATCGGGAAGCCTTGCGGTCCTCATCCTGTCAACAATCAGTGTCGGATTTGGCCTGAAACGGCTGCTTCTATTCTATCCGGAGCGCCCGGAGGCGCAGCGCGCCGCGTTGAAATTCGCCTATGTCTGGCATGGCGGGGATGCTGCCCTTGTGCTTGCCGGGGTGGTCCTGTTTATTGCCTTTGGAACGTCTGACATCACGGTCTTGGCGGCGCATGCGGAGTCCGGACATCCATTCGCCCTGAATCTGGCTGTTGCTCTGCTGGTCATCTCGGCGTCTTTCAAGACGGCCCTGTTCCCACTCCACGGCTGGTTGACGGAAGTGATGGAAGCGCCGACCCCGGTTTCAGCATTGTTGCATGCCGGGATCATTAATTCCGGCGGAGTGATGTTGATCACTTTTGCGAACCTGATTCAGCAAAGCCCCGGTGTTATGGCTCTGCTGGTGATGGTTGGGGGTTTCACGGCCATTTTCGGCGCGGCAGTGATGCTGACCCAAGCCGCAATCAAGACGGCCCTCGCGTGGTCAACGGTATCGCAGATGGGCTTCATGATGCTGCAATGTGGACTCGGACTTTGGCCATTGGCGCTGCTTCATATCGTGGCCCATTCTCTCTATAAGGCCCATGCATTTCTGTCAGCCGGCGGTGCCATTGCGGCTGTTGCTGAGTTGCGCCGACCGGGGCCGGTTGCTGTCCCCAGTCTTGTGGCCGTGCTCAGATCATTTGTCCTTGCCATCTTGTTATACGCGGCGATTGCGGTGATTTTTACATCCTTCGCAGGCTATAAGGGCGCACAATCCCTGACCCTCGGTGCGATCCTGATTTTTGGAGTGGCATATCTTGTGGCACAAGGGCTGGCCGATACGGCGCCGAAAGAACTGACCCGACGCACTGTACTGGCATCTGTTGCCGCTGCTGTCGCCTACTTTTTCTTTCAGGAAATTGCCGTGCAGATCTGGGGGGCCGCATTGCCATCGGCACCTTTCCCGGGACCCTTGGAATGGGCGCTCATTGTATTGGCGCTGATGTCATTTGGGCTGATCGCATTGGCACAGGCATTGTTTCCGTTATGGGCCCATCATCCGGCGACGACGGGATTGCGCGTTCATATCGCCAATGGTTTGTATTTGAATGCCTTGCTCGACAAGGCTCTTGGAGGTTTCCGTGCGCCGCGTTCAGACTGATAGCGTCGTGGTTGAGAGACCGTCGGAGCCACTCCAGACGGATATTCTTGATGCGGCATCAAAGGTCGTACGCGCGATACCTCCTGCATTTCCATTGGAGGCAACTGTCGCAGTCAATCCGTTTCTTGGCCAGATGGACGACGATCTGGCGACCGCTTCGGCACGTCTGGAACGCGTTGCAGGGGTTCGTGCGGTTCAGAAAGGTGCTGACTATGCGGCGGCCATTGGAGACGGGCGTCTATCCGATCAGATTCTCAAAGAGTCATTGGAGGCTTCGACGTCGCCTCTCAAACCCGTCGATGTCGTGGCCCTGAAAAATGCTTTGCAGAACGTTAGTGATGAGTCGGTGATCGCCTATCCGACGGTGGCAGAGTTGGCGGCCGATGTCACGGGAATTGACTGGCCATCGGTCATCAAGAAAACCACCGGCAGTTGGGCGACGGGTTATTTTGATCATGGCCAGGCACTCTGGTCACCCAAGGTTGGTGAAAAAGCCTACGACTCCTGGCGCGCCTGGGCCGCCAACGACCTGACCCCGGAAATCGCCGGGCTTTCGGGCTTTTGTTCTCATGTCAGCGCGGCACCTGATACATCAGAACGCGCCGTCGTGCGAGCCGCACAAGCGCTCGGCCTCATGACGGATTCAATAGAAACGGTTCTTCATCGTTTGCTGATGGATCTTGGTGGTTGGTCGCAACACGCGCGTTGGTTACTCTGGCAGGCCGAACTGCAGGGCAAAAATAACCATGCACTGTTTGATTTGCTTGCTATCCGACTGGTCTGGGAAGAGGCATTGCTGGCGCAATTCGACAGGGTCAGGGACGCTTGGCTGAATGTCGTTGACGCACATGCTGAACCCGTGGAGCCGACCGAAGACATGGTCCTTCTTGCGATTCTGCAAGATGCGATGGAGCGGGTGCAGCAACACGAAATCAAAAATCTTCTTGCCAGGGGCACCGATTCCAGACATCGCCCTTATCTGCAGGCGGCCTTCTGTATCGATGTGCGTTCAGAGATTTTTCGCCGGGCTCTCGAGAGCCTGGACCCGTCAATCGAGACCATTGGCTTTGCCGGGTTTTTTGGCCTTCCAATTGCCCACAGGGCCTGCGGTTCTGACATTCGTGAGGCACGTCTGCCCGCATTGCTGAAGCCTACGCTCGAGACATCAAGCCATCAACATGCGGCGGGTGAACATCCGGTGCGGATCGCCGCCCGCTCCCGGCGTGCCTGGGGACGTTTCCGTCAGGCAGCTGTGTCGTCATTTGCGTTCGTGGAGTCGGTTGGAATTCTTTATGCGGTCAGGCTGTTTCGTGATGCCATCGGGTTGCATGGCGACAGCAGGTCCGAAGAGCCACCCCCTTATTTTTATGGTGGACTTGCTGTGGAGGAGAAGGTGGCGACAGCACGTTCAGTGTTGACAGCCATGGGGATGACCAAGAATTTCGGGAAAATCGTGCTGCTTCTGGGTCATCGCGGGCAGATGACGAATAATCCGCATACCAGCGCCTATCATTGCGGCGCTTGTGGCGGCTATACGGGCGACGTCTCGGTGCGACTTCTCACCGCCCTGCTGAATGACAAAGAGACCCGGGCCGGCCTGGCCGAAACCGGCCTTGTTATTGGCAGCGAGACTCTGTTCGTCGCCGGAATTCATAATACCACGACCGATGATGTCCGAATTTTTCCGGAACGACTTCCAGAGGCGCGGGCCAATGAGCTCCGCCGTTTGCGCGTATGGCTGGCTCAGGCCGGAAATATCGCGCGCACAGAGCGTGCCCCACGTCTTCCGCGTGCGTCAGCGCGAACCATTGCAGGGCGCGCACGCAATTGGGCCGAGTTGCGCCCGGAATGGGGTCTTGCCGGATGCACGTCGTTCATTGCGGCGCCGCGGTCGGTCACCCGCGGTCGAAATCTCAGAGGGCGTGCATTCCTGCACGACTATAACTGGCGGCAAGATGAGGATTTCTCGATTCTCGAGCTGATCCTGACCGCGCCAGTCATTGTCGCGAGCTGGATCAGTTTACAATATTATGGATCGGTCGTGGCTCCGGCCGTTTTTGGCGGTGGCAACAAATTGATTCACAACGTGGTCGGAGGGATTGGGGTTATTGAAGGCAATAGTGGTCGCCTGCGTCCGGGCCTTCCACAACAAAGTGTCCATGATGGTGAAAATTACGTGCATGCGCCTTTAAGATTGTCGGTCATGGTTGAGGCACCTCGTGATGCCATTGGTGCTATTCTGCAGAAACAAACTGAACCGCGCTGTCTGTTTGACAATGGCTGGCTGCATCTTTTCGCCTTGAAGAACGGCCGTATTGACGCCCGTTATCGGCGCGACACCCAATGGACCGACATGCGGTAGAGCCCGGTTGTTCACGCAAAGAGAAACGCTAAAGTCAGCACCAGGCCAATCAGTGCGACACCATAGCGCACCAGAGAATCAGGCAGGCGGCGTGTGACGGCTGCGCCGATAAAGCCACCGACAAGACCACCCGCCAACACGAAGATTGCGGCTGTCCAGTCGACCAGTCCGGACATCATCATGGGAACGACTGCGACAGTCTGGATAAAGACAGCGAAAAGATTCTTGGCCCCGTTGACCTGACTGACCGACTGCCCGGTTGAAGCCGTCAGGACGGCAAGAAGCATGAAGCCCATTCCAGCACCAAAGTAACCGCAATAAAAGCCAATGGCAGCAAATAATGCTGCGGTTGCCGGTTTGATGCGGTGCCCTGGAAAGAGTTTGTGCAGGACAAGTGCGGTTCGTGGTCCGAGGATGATGGCAGCAACAGCAATGGCGAGTAGAAAAGGCACAACGCGAACAAAAGCGTCATTTCCCGAATTGACAAGGACCAATGCGCCGAGCAGTCCCCCGGCAAGTGCTGGCAGCATCTGGCGAAACAGGGAACGCCATTGACCCATGAGTTCGCGCCGATAGACCCAGATGGCGGGGAGTTGTGCAGGCCACAAGGCAACCCCCTGCGTGACATTCGCCGCGAGCGGCGGCAATCCGGTGGCAAGCAGCAAGGGAAAGACGAAGAGTTTTGCACCGCCCGCAGCCGCATTAACGATGCCACCGAGGATTCCGGCAGCCAGAAATGTCACGATCGTCGCAGTCATGTCATCTCATCGTGACGCCAAGGCAACGTATGCGAAAGCTTGTCAATCCTGAAACGGTCAATTCTGCGCAACACAGGGCAGGTATCACCAAGATCTTGAATCACACTGCCTGTCGCCTCACCCAGTCTGTGCGGGTCATCTGTCGCTGATGCCAACGTCAGGTTCACAGCATCCGCGCCGCCTCGTGAGGCCACAGTATATGTGAATTGTGCGCACATGTTAACAGCTCACCACACAGAATTTCATATCGCTGTCAGGTGCAGAGCAAGCTGATCGCGAGTCGCTTGAATTGGGACCCCAGGGAGACCGCCTAAACGACATGCCCGGCAACGCCGCTCAGACGAGTTTCAACAGACTTCGGGGCATAAACCCTCGTCACAAAATATGGGAATTTTATACCTAAATACCCAAACTAAGGCCCGTTGACAATTGCCTTGCGTCTTGAGTTCTTGTCGTGTATTTGTGTCGGCATTGCACGCCGAAAAAGGCGGCACGAGCAGACGAGGCAGGTGACAAGATGAATGCAGATCGCACAGTTTTGACGGATGAGATGTGGGCGCGGGTGGCACCGCTGTGTCCGGGCAAGGTGACTGACCCGGGGTGCACAGCTGTCGACAATCGTCTTTTTCTGGAAGGGGTTCTCTGGCGGTTCCGGACAGGAACCCCCTGGCGTGATCTCCCGCCGCATTTTGGGCGATGGAACAGTGTCTTCAAGCGGTTCCGGCGTTGGACCCAAGCGAATCTTTTTGAACGTCTTGTCAATGAGTTATCCGGTGATCTGGATCTGTCAATGGTGTCTGTGGATGGCACGATCATGCCAGCGCACCAGAAGGCCTCCGGGGCCAAAAAGGGGGATCAGAATCGGAAGGAATCGGCCGCTCGAAGGGCGGTCTGACGAGCAAGGTCGTGGCCCTCACCGATGCTGTCGGACATCTGATCCGGTTTGTGGTTCTGCCGGGTCAGACCCACGATCTCAAGGCTGTCCCTGAACTCCTGGACGATCTCACCTGTGAGATGTTGATTGGCGACAAGGCCTTTGACGCGGATTGGGTGCTGGACACAGTGGCGGAACGCGGAGCCACGGCGGTGATCCCGCCGCGGTCGAACCGAAGTCCGCCACGCGACTTTGACCGCGACGCCTACAAGGAACGGCACCGGATCGAGAATTTCTTTGCGAAAATCAAGGAGTTCCGGGGTCTCGCCACACGATACGACAAGACTCTTGCAAGCTTCGCAGCCGGGATTTATCTGATGGCGGGCGTGGTGGCCGCACGATAATTGTCAACGGGCCTTAATCTCACCGAGTCAAGAAGTTAGCAACTTCTCGACCCTGCGTCGCCGCGGCCTGCAGGGTGTCCACGACCCGCTGTCGTGCCTGCTCCATGTCCCGATCGGTCTTGGCAAAAGCATTTTCAGAGTGTCAATCGGTCATCCGCGTGTTCCATCTCATATGTCTCCATGATGGAGAATTTTCGTCCTGGAACACGCGACCTGATCCAGCAGACACACCCAATGATTCCACCCCGATCTGGTCAAATTCCGCGATTTTTCCAAAAATTCCGCCAAATCACCCAAACGCCCGCTATCAGGATCCCAAAAACCGCGCGTTTTCAACAGGTTGAAAATTCACGAGTCCGCCATACGAGAGCCACTCCCTGAACTGGAGACAAAGACCGATCCACCTGTATAGCCCGGCCCAAAGAATCTGGGCACAGTTTAACGATCAGGCAACAATTGTTTAGACGGGATTGGATAACAATGAAAAATCCATAACAGATTTGAAACCAGTTCACAATGAACGAGATTCATGAGGGGTGCGGCTCAGATTTGTGGCTCATGCTGCAGCGCGCCAGTGGAAGAAGTCGGCGACCCGGTTGTTCATCTGGCAGCACCGGATAGCCATGATTGCGTTGGCGCCGTCAACGGACCAGCGGCTGCCGCTTTTTTTGAGTCGATCGACTACAACGGTCCGGCAGCCGCCTTCGACGAGGCCGCTGCCGCAGGGGAGACCCTGCCGTGTATAGACATCGTAGCGCATGCGGTGCAGGTTGGGTCTGCAATAATTCACGAACGCCCTGATCGCGGGTGAGCTCTTGGCCAGTGTGGCAAGCGCCGCGAGGACCCGGGCTGCCTCACCGGCCTTGATCCGGGCCTTGATCCGGTCGAAAGTGGTCTGACGACGCACGGGGTCTTCCCACGTCTCCTTCAGGGCCTCCTGAAGCCTTTCCAGGACATGGAACAGATCGAGCACGAAGGTCAGGTGCATGCCGGCGAAGACCGTGCGCATCGTCTTTTCGATCCAGGCGGCGCCATCGGACAGGATCACCGCCTCCGCGCTGTCCAGCACACCGCGCCGCTGCGCCTCCCGCCTCACGCGGGCGGCAAACTCGGACATCCCACCGGTGGTGGGAGCCCGGGCGCTGTCGATCACTGATGATTGGGTGATACTCCCGGCAACGGCCTTGATCCGGCCCTTGGGGTCAGGCGCCACTTCACAGATGCGCAGCAGCTTGGCTTCGCGCGTCCGGGCTGTGCCATCCGCCTGTTTGCCGGCGCGCCCGGCAAGTTCGGCAGGCCGGATCGGCACGCCGGTCCCGTCAGCCGCCACCCCCGGCCGGGTGGGAATCACCGCCGCCGGGGGGACATCCCTGCGCTCAAACGCGACCACTTCCCTGCCCAGCGCGCGGGCCAGCCTGTCAAACCGGGACCGGCTGACCCGGGTCCCGCTCAGCTCTTCAAGGAGCGTCACGGCGCGGCGACTGCCGACCTCCGCAGCGGCGGCCATGACCATCCGCTCGTAGCCCGGTGTTGTTGTCCGCCCCTCAAGACGCAACGCGGCGTCCAGCGGGAAGAGGCCGGTGCGACAGGCCGAACAGCGGTAATGCCGCCGCGCCACCGTCACCTTGCCCAGGCGGGTCATAGAGGTCTTGGGACGTTTGTCTCCCCAGCGCGCCATACGGCCCCCGCAATGGGGGCAGTGCGGGGGATCAAGGGCGTCATCCCGGGCTTCAAGCAGCAGTCGCAATTGGGCCGCTGCCGCGACCAGCGCATCACCGCGCAGGGCGGTCTCGACGGCATCCAGATCAACCACTGTCGCGGCCAGTTCCTTCTCGAGCCGTGGCAGGAGATCAGGGGACCGCGCCGCGGACCCCTCATGCCCTGGCAACTCCGTCGTCGCCAGGCGGCGGCAGATCACCGTTCCATCGAAAATCCGGTATTCGAGGAAACCGTCCCCATCCTGGCGGATCATCGGTCGGTTCAGCGCGGCCTCCGCGGCCGACAGACTCCGCAAATACGCGACCACCTCTGGATGCCTGAACTCCTGCTTTTTGTCCCGCTCTTTATCTTGAACTGCCATCTGCCTGTGTCTCCTGACTGCCCTGTCGCCAAACCCAACCGGAGCCGTGATGCCGACTCTCCGTGTTCCTGTGGGCGGAAATGGACATAGATCGATACAGAGACCGATACAAACCCGCTCCGACGGGCGCTGTCCGGATGTCAGGAAAAAGATCAGTCAGAGCGTGTCCCACAAATCTGAGCCGCACCCATTCATGAGTTGGGCGATGTCACGTTGACAGCCGCTCAATTGGGCCGACTGGATCTTGTGTCGACTCTGCTGGCATGTATCGGTATCATTCTGGCTCTTGCCGGAATTTTTGCTTTTATTAATGTCCATCGGATTGCGCGCCGAGAAGCTAGGAAAATGGCCCAGGAAGTTGCCGAAGAGTTGGCAGAAAAAGCGGCTGTTGACTACGTTCAACGCGAGCTGCCCAACATTATTCATGCCCATTTGGAGATTCTGGGAGTCCGGACCCCGCAAAATATGGAGAGTCCTGATTGGGCAGAGTCTCAGGACGATGAAGGAGGACCACGTTATGAACCTGGCCGATGAATGGCGTACCTTTGTGGATGCCCGGAAATCGATTCCCGTGTTTGTGGAGGCTTTACCGCGTATTCTCGGCATTGGATACAAGAAAGCCTATTTGCATGACGACATCTCCGGGATGATCGAGAATGTGAAGTCGGGGTTTCTGATCACCATTAATGCCAACAATGTCCGGACTCGTCAGCGCTTTACACTGGCCCATGAGTTGGGTCATTACATGCTGCACCGGCACTTGATCGGGGACGGTGTGGATGATGACCGTGCCTACCGAAGCACGTCGGTCGGGAAATATCATAACACCCAGATCGGGCCGGACGAGGAAATAGAAGCCAACAAGTTTGCTGCCAATTTGTTAATGCCCCGCGACCGTGTCGAATATTACAGTCGCAACGTTTTTGACCGGTGGGACCCCAATGAGAAGATTCACAGGATGGCGGCCCTGTTTCAAGTCTCCGAGAGGTCCATGGAGATCTGTCTCAATCTGTTTGACGAGACTCACACCGCATCGACGGGGACAGGCCACCCCAACCCCTTGCCAGACAGGGATATCCCAACCCGCAAGGCATAATCGAGCCACGGATGATTGCAGGCCGCTTCCGATAGGGTGTGACTCAGGGATAGAATTCCCTGATCTTGCCTCGTCCCGTTTCTGAATTGATACGTTCAGGTTGTGATGGAATGGCAAGTGAGGCGCAAGTTGGATCAACTGTTTGATTGGCCGGGCAAGACCAACAGTGAGGGAGACGAACTCCCGGCAGTAATTCATATGTTGGATGTTGCGGCCTGCGCCGAAGAACTGATCAAAGACCATACGGCGTTTGATGGACTGTCCGATGCGCAGCGCCAGGCAATGATCTTGCTTGTCGCATTACATGATGTCGGGAAAATGTCCGAGTCATTTCGTTCACTGGTTCGTGACGGCAAGACGGGTGCGCCGCGTCATTGGCAACTCTCCGACTATCTTCTCTGCAGCGTTCTGGACGAGACCCTGGCTACACTTGGCGCTGATAAATGCGGACGAATTGAACTCTATGCCGCGGTGGCCGGTCATCATGGCCAGCCGCCGGCACGGGTTATTGGGCATCGGACGGAGATGCGTCGTTATCGGCGTGCTGTCGGTGAGGGCCAGACGGCGGCCAGGGAATGGGTCACTCAACTGTTGAGACTTCTGCCCAATGCCGCGCTGGGAGAGATAGGAGCTGACGAAGCGAAGTCGCTCAGTTGGACGCTGAGTGGCCTGACAGTCACGTCTGACTGGGTGGGTTCGTGCGAGGAGTGGTTTCCCCTCAAGCGGAATCTCCAGAGTCTTGCCGGAGCCTTCGCAGAATCACGTCAACGCGCGGGCCGGGCAATCGAGAAGGCCGGACTGAATTCTCCACCTGCCGCGCAAATCCGTTCAGGTTTGCTTGCGGGCATGAGCGAACTGCGGCCGATGCAGGAGGCCGCAATGTCGGTTGATCTGGAAGAAGGCCCCCAACTTGTCATACTCGAAGATAGCACGGGGACGGGAAAAACCGAAGCAGCGGTGATCTTGGCCTGGCGCATGATCCGGGCCAGGAAAGCCCGGGGGTTGTTTTTTGCACTCCCGACGATGGCGACCTCGGATGCCGTTTACGAGCGTATGCGGTCGATCGTGCCTGATCTCTTCGAATCGATGCCGCCCACTGTTCTGGCCCACGGGCGGGCAAAGTTGTATGAAGCCATGCGGGGACTGCGCGGCGGATCGGACGACAAGACCCCTGAAGCTGACCATGCGGAATGGCTGGTTGACAGCCGGAGGAGAGCATTGCTGGCGACCGTTTGTGTCGGGACAATCGACCAGGCATTGCTGGGAATTCTTCCAACACGATTCTCCACGCTCAGGCTGTTTGGCCTCGCCGACAGGGTGTTGATTGTCGACGAGGCGCACAGCTATGATCCCTATATGCAGGAAGAACTGAAAGCGCTGCTGAGAATGCAGGCGACGCTTGGCGGTTCGGCGGTGGTTATGACGGCCACTCTTCCGTTGTCCCTGCGGCAGTCATACGTTGAAGCCTTTCAGGGGGGTCTTGCCGGCGCGGCGGCAGAACCGGGTCAACTGGAAAATACAAACTACCCCGGCATTCACCTAGTGGGCAAAAAAATGGAGAGTCTGCCAGTCAAGCCGTTCTCCGAGAGCATGCGGAAGGTCACTGTCGAACGACTTGCCGACTCGAATGAGGCTGTAGCACTCTTGTCAGAAATGACCTCAAGGGGCGCATCATGCGTTTGGGTGCGGAATGCCGTCGACGAGGCGATCGCATCGGCCGAGACCCTCAAGAGCAGAGGATTAAAGACCGAACTCCTGCATGCGCGATATGCAATGGTGGACCGGCTGCAAATTGAACAGGATGTGACACGTAGATTCGGAAAGAAAGGTGAGGGGCGGGAAGGGGTCATCCTGGTGGCGACACAGGTGGTTGAGGCATCCCTCGATCTGGACTTCGACGTGATGGTGTCGGACCTTGCGCCGGTGGGTTCATTGATCCAACGTGCGGGAAGGCTCTGGCGGCATATTGGAATGCGTCCAGCAGCAGACCGTCCCGTCGCCGGCCCGACACTTCATGTGGTGTCACCGGATCCTGACATTGTGGAGGAAGGGTGGCTTCACGAGGTTCTGGGGCGTGGCGCGTGGGTGTATCGGCTCGACGAGCAGTGGAGGACCGCACGGGTATTGTTTGACGCCGGCAAAATCACTTCACCTGACGGTCTACGCAATCTGATTGAACGCGTGCACGGTGATGATGTTCCGCTTGTGCCGAAAGCCATTTGCGATGAACAGGTATTGGATGGCGCGGCGTTGGCAGAGGTGGGAATCGCAAGGGGAAATGTGGTCGATGCGGCAAGTGGATATATCGTGGGAACCCGGGGTGCCGTTGGAAATGATGCCCTGTTGCCAACGCGTCTTGGAGAACCGCAGGTGACCGTTGTATTGGTGCGCCGCAAGGGTGGTCACCTGATTCCTTGGGCGGATCACGGTGATGACACCATGGCCTGTTCGCTCTCCGAGGTTACAGCGTCCCGGCGAAGATTCGGGCCCCTTCTTCCGAATCAGGATGTGCCGGAAATCCACACCCTCAAGGCGTCATGGCCGAAATGGCGGGTTGAGGCATGCCGGGTTGGGGTGGTTGACGAAACCAGTGGACAGGTTGGGGACCATCTCTTATATGACAGGGAAAAGGGTCTGATGCCCTTGTCCCCGCCGACATAACATGCCAGAATCTCTTTTCGAACCGGTCGTGGCGCGCCTGCGTGAGTTCCTCGGATTGTTCTTCGGATATCAGTCCGGGACTCGCAGGTTCAATTGAGGGATCGGACGTTGGCGACAGTATGAATCACATCATAAAGATGGCCGCCGTCCCCACCAATCATTGCCTTCGGTGGCACGATTGAATCGGCAACGAACTGGCCACAGGACCACTGAATCCGAATGACACTGAACCTCATATGTGACGGCTGGATTCCCGTGCGACGGGATGGAGACATCGTCACAATTCGCCCTGATCAGGTTGCCGCGCCAGGGATTTCTGAACTTGCATGGTCGCGGCCGGATTTCAACCTCGCCGGCCTTGAATGGGTGCGGCTCAGATTTGTGGCTCATGCTGCAGCGCGCCAGTGGAAGAAGTCGGCGACCCGGTTGTTCATCTGGCAGCACCGGATAGCCATGATTGCGTTGGCGCCGTCAACGGACCAGCGGCTGCCGCTTTTTTTGAGTCGATCGACTACAACGGTCCGGCAGCCGCCTTCGACGAGGCCGCTGCCGCAGGGGAGACCCTGCCGTGTATAGACATCGTAGCGCATGCGGTGCAGGTTGGGTCTGCAATAATTCACGAACGCCCTGATCGCGGGTGAGCTCTTGGCCAGTGTGGCAAGCGCCGCGAGGACCCGGGCTGCCTCACCGGCCTTGATCCGGGCCTTGATCCGGTCGAAAGTGGTCTGACGACGCACGGGGTCTTCCAACGTCTCCTTCAGGGCCTCCTGAAGCCTTTCCAGGACATGGAACAGATCGAGCACGAAGGTCAGGTGCATGCCGGCGAAGACCGTGCGCATCGTCTTTTCGATCCAGGCGGCGCCATCGGACAGGATCACCGCCTCCGCGCTGTCCAGCACACCGCGCCGCTGCGCCTCCCGCCTCACGCGGGCGGCACACTCGGACATCCCACCGGTGGTGGGAGCCCGGGCGCTGTCGATCACTGATGATTGGGTGATACTCCCGGCAACGGCCTTGATCCGGCCCTTGGGGTCAGGCGCCACTTCACAGATGCGCAGCAGCTTGGCTTCGCGCGTCCGGGCTGTGCCATCCGCCTGTTTGCCGGCGCGCCCGGCAAGTTCGGCAGGCCGGATCGGCACGCCGGTCCCGTCAGCCGCCACCACCGGCCGGGTGGGAATCACCGCCGCCGGGGGGACATCCCTGCGCTCAAACGCGACCACTTCCCTGCCCAGCGCGCGGGCCAGCCTGTCAAACCGGGACCGGCTGACCCGGGTCCCGCTCAGCTCTTCAAGGAGCGTCACGGCGCGGCGACTGCCGACCTCCGCAGCGGCGGCCATGACCATCCGCTCGTAGCCCGGTGTTGTTGTCCGCCCCTCAAGACGCAACGCGGCGTCCAGCGGGAAGAGGCCGGTGCGACAGGCCGAACAGCGGTAATGCCGCCGCGCCACCGTCACCTTGCCCAGGCGGGTCATAGAGGTCTTGGGACGTTTGTCTCCCCAGCGCGCCATACGGCCCCCGCAATGGGGGCAGTGCGGGGGATCAAGGGCGTCATCCCGGGCTTCAAGCAGCAGTCGCAATTGGGCCGCTGCCGCGACCAGCGCATCACCGCGCAGGGCGGTCTCGACGGCATCCAGATCAACCACTGTCGCGGCCAGTTCCTTCTCGAGCCGTGGCAGGAGATCAGGGGACCGCGCCGCGGACCCCTCATGCCCTGGCAACTCCGTCGTCGCCATGCGGCGGCAGATCACCGTTCCATCGAAAATCCGGTATTCGAGGAAACCGTCCCCATCCTGGCGGATCATCGGTCGGTTCAGCGCGGCCTCCGCGGCCGACAGACTCCGCAAATACGCGACCACCTCTGGATGCCTGAACTCCTGCTTTTTGTCCCGCTCTTTATCTTGAACTGCCATCTGCCTGTGTCTCCTGACTGCCCTGTCGCCAAACCCAACCGGAGCCGTGATGCCGACTCTCCGTGTTCCTGTGGGCGGAAATGGACATAGATCGATACAGAGACCGATACAAACCCGCTCCGACGGGCGCTGTCCGGATGTCAGGAAAAAGATCAGTCAGAGCATGTCCCACAAATCTGAGCCGCACCCGCCTTGAATTTCTGATTGGTCTGATTTCGCTGACTTGCCCGCCTGAGGATGACGCTGACTGGAAGCGGATGCTGGAACATCCTGATGCCGGACGACTCCGCAAGCGAATGGAACTCTTTGCGGGGCATTTTCAACTGGGAGGGAGCGGCCCACGATTTCTGCAGGACATGGAACCCTTCGAACAGGATGCCAAACCCTCCGACATCAAGCCGGTTGACAGGCTCTTCATCGATTCCGCCGGGGATTCGACGGCTGGCAAGAATGCTGATCTTATGGTGAAACGGAACCGTTTTTCAACCCTGAAGCCCGCGGAAGCGGCAATGGCACTTTACACGCTTCAGGCATTCGCGCCGAGCGGTGGTTCCGGGAACAGGACGTCGATGCGCGGTGGTGGGCCGATGACAACCCTGGTTCAGCCAAGCGGCCTGCAGCCTGAGCAAAGGCCGTTGTGGCATCTTCTCTATTCCAATGTTCTGCCAAGACCCCGCCTTCCGGCGCATGACGCGCACAAGGCGCTGCCATGGTTGCGACCGACGCGGACCTCCGAGAAGGGCCAGGTCGTGTCAGGCGATACCACACACCCGCTGGAGGTCTTTTTCGGAATGCCCCGACGTTTGCGGCTTGTGTTTGCTGAAGACCGTGTCAAGGGTGTTATCCAAAAAAAATACGGGACCAACTACACGGCCTGGGCACATCCTTTGACGCCGTACTACCGGCGTCAACAAGATGACCCGGAATGGCTACCGGTTCATCCGGGCGGTGGGCGGGTCAGTTACAGGAACTGGCTCGGCACGACGATGATCAATCGTCAAGAGGGTTCCGGGACCCGCCGGGTTGCAGAAGTGGTTCGCGCATACAACAATCGTCCCGCTGCCCCGGCCGCCGAACTTCTGGTCGGTGGCTGGGAGATGAAAAAAATGAAGCCTGTCAATTTTACCCTTGATACCTATCCTGGGTTTCTGGATCTTGATGAGGATATGGTCGACCGGGTTCATTGCCTGGTGGAGGCGGCGACGGCGACGTCAGCCGCTGTTCGCAAGGCCCTGAAGGCAGCCTGTCGTCTCGATGGCACAGGACTTGCTTCGCTGGTCGAGACCTTTTATGCCGAGACAGAGCAGGAATTTGTCGCTGCTGTCGGTAAAATTGCCGACGGCAAAGACGACGAAGTCGAAAAGAGTTGGTTCCGTGTCCTGAACAGGGTTGCCGGCCGGATGTTCGATGAACAGGTGTGGGCTGGACTAGCTGACCACGATATTGCCGATATCGAAAGGCGGGTCATGGCGAAGCGCAACCTGCATGGAGAGGTGGCGCGAAGAGTCCGCCGCAGTTTGAACCTGCCCGCACCCGACAAAAGGGAAGGACAATCATGAAAAGGAACACGGAAATCGGCAAAATCGTCGTTGCGTGGCACGGAAGGTGTATGGGCCTTGACGATGGTGCCGCGCGGTCTGTTCGTGCGCGCCTCAGACGTTGCAGTTCTCCGGTTGAGGCGCTGGCGGTCGCGGAGACACTGGAGTTGAACGCACGACTCCGGGAACACGGCCAGACTCCGACAGCGGGTCAGCTTTCCCTTCTTGCAACCACGTTCGCCCGGTTGCGATCCTTGGATGGCGACAGGCTGGCATCCGCCTTTGGAGCCAGATCTACGAAGGACAGGCCGCGCAGACTCAGTGAGCTGCGCTTCCAGGCGCTGATCCGCATCAAGTCCCACCGCGAACTGATGACCCCGCTGCGGCGGGCCATGGCGGTTCTCGGTTCTGACTTGTCTTGTCACGGATGGAATTTGGCCGAGGATCTCTACGACTGGAGCGACGAGGTGCGCAGTCGATGGTGTTTCCAGTATTTCGGCGCGGAATTCGCAATGACCAACCAGGGAGAATCCGATCAATGACGTGTTTTATCCAGCTTCATTTTCTCACCGTCTATCCGCCCTCCAATCCCAATCGGGACGACATGGGGCGTCCCAAATCGGCGGTATACGGAGGTGTTCACCGGCTGAGATTGTCCTCACAGTCGCTCAAGCGGGCCGCAAGACTGTCACCTGTGATGTCGGAAACCCTCAAGGATCACATGGGCCAGCGCACACAGCGATTGGGCGACGAACTGGTCAGGCATCTCCGCGCTCAGGGCGCCAATGACGGAAAAGCGCGGGAGATCGCCGGGCAGGTGGCCGAGGTCTTCGGCAAGCTTGATACGGCGGCGGCAAAAGAGAATGGGGACCGCGTTCGCATCCGGCAGCTGGCATTCATCTCGCCGGATGAACGCAAGGAAGCTTTTCATTTGGCGGCGCGCGCACTTGCCGGCGAATCGATCGCGGAAAATGCCAAAAGCCGTGGTCAGGAAATCCTGCGCACGGCTGATGGCGCCGTCGATCTGGGAATGTTCGGACGCATGCTTGCCGACGCACCGGAATTCAATCGCGAAGCCGCCGTGCAGGTCTCACATGCGATCACGACACACAGAGCCGAAGCGGAAGATGACTACTATACTGCCGCTGACGACCTGAAGACCCCGGCCGAAAACATGGGAGCAGGCTTTGTCGGCGAAGCCGGGTTTGGGTCTGGTGTCTACTACCTATATGTTTGTGTGGACACTGACCGGCTCGTGGAAAACCTTGCCGGTGACCGAGCGCTGGCGCGCAGATCACTCGAAGCCGTGACAGAAGCCTTTGCGACGGCTAGCCCCTCTGGTAAGCGCAACAGCTACAGCCATCATACAAGGGCATCCTTCATCCGCGCCGAGTCAGGTGATCAGCAGCCGAGAAGCTTGGCGGCGGCCTTTCTCAAACCCGTAGACGGAAACGACTTGCTTGGAGAGTCCATTTCCCGCCTCAGGAAGACGGCGGCGGCCATCGACACGGCGTACGGCCCTTCCGTTGAATCTTCAGTCGAGATGGATGTGATCGGGGGAACCGGAACGCTGGCTGAAGTCAAGGCCTTTGTGTCCGGTCAAGTTGCCGATGCGTGAACATTTGGTTTTCCTCCTTTCCGCGCCGATGGCTTCGTTCGGCAGCTATGCCGGACACGAACGCCGCGGCAGCGGACTGGTCCCGCTGCGTTCTGCAGTTCTGGGACTGTTAGGCGCGGCCATCGGGATCGAACGAAACAACAAGAGGGGACAGGACCGGCTCCGGTCATATTCGGTGGCCGTCCAGGCGTTCCAGCGATCTGTGGCGCTACGCGATTACCAAACGGTGCAGACAGTTCCGACAACCAAGGCCAGGCGTCCGACATCCCGACGCCACGCACTGGCGCGCGCCGGCGGCAGTGTCAACACGATCATCACCATACGTGATTACCGCTGCGACGTGTTGGTCGGTGCCGCAATCTGGGGCGACGGTCATTGGAAGCTGGAAACTCTGGCAGGTTGCCTGCGCCGCCCGGTCTATCCACTCTATCTTGGCCGTAAGTCCTGTCCACTGGCAATTCCCCTCAATCCGCGTCTCTATGTTGCGAAAGATCCGGTCGAAGCCATGGCGAAAATCGAAGTTCCCGAATGGTTGCGATTCGGGCGATGGCAGGACGACTCCCACAGTCTGTTTCCGGTTCATTCCGATCCCGTGGAGGGGATGGACCGGCCCACAATGAGCGAGCGTGTTCCTGGCGAACCGCTTGATCGCCAAGCCTGGACATTCCGCGAATGCACGGTTTGGCAACTCAGTCAAGGCGAAAGAGAACTCGAACGCACTGGAGGCGGGGGATGACGCACTACCTGACACGTGCGGTGATTGACCGGCAAGCACCGGAACATGCGCTGCGTCCACTTCTTGATCCGACTTCCCAAAGCCAGGCGCTGGATTCCCATCGTCGGTTGATCTGGACACTTTTTCCGGGCAGCGATGCGAAACGGGACTTTTTGTGGCGCGCCGACGGCGACGGCAAATTCCTGATTGTATCGGCTCGCCAGCCGCAGGGCTCGCGTCTGTTTCGGCCGATTGAATTCAAGCCATACACACCCGCGCTGATGGAGGGAGACAGGCTTGCCTTCATGCTGCGAGCCAATGCCACGAAGGATCGGCGGCCCAGAACTGGAGAAGATGTTGCAGAAGGGACCGTGCGAAAGCCGCGCCGTGACCGGCGTGTGGATATCGTGATGAATGCGATGCGCGAGAGAGAAATGAAGGGGCAACTCGACGACGGCGAATCCCGCAGATCAATGCGCATGAAGATCGCTGAAGATGTCGCAAGGTCTTGGCTTGAAGGTCAGGGCAAGCTCCGAGGCTTCACGCTTGATTCATTGGCAGTTGAGAACTACCGTGTCTCTGGGCTGAAACGCCGCGGCGGGAAGGATGCAACTTTCGGAATCCTTGATCTGAAAGGTTTGCTGACCGTCAGCGATCCGGAAGAATTCACAAAAACGCTGTTCAGGGGCTTAGGACGCGCCAGGGCTTTCGGGTGTGGCTTGATGCTGGTGCGCCGCGGGTAGACCCAGAATTGGAGAGATCGTGCTGCCGGGAATGGATCCTCCCAAACCCATCCCACTCAAAGACAGAGCGGCCCTCGTTTTTGTCGAACGGGCACAGCTGGATGTGAAAGACGGTGCGTTTGTGGCTGTAGCGGCTGATGGAACCCGCACACATATTCCAGTTGGCGGCCTCGCATGTCTCATGCTTGAGCCAGGGGCACGAATTTCTCATCGGGCTGTCGCGCTCGCCGCCCGGGCTGGAACTCTCGTGACCTGGGTTGGAGAAGCCGGCGTGCGCCTTTATGCCGCTGGCCAACCTGGCGGTGCCCGTTCGGACAAGCTGTTGTGGCAGGCTTCTCTTGCACTCGACCCCGCCGCCAGACTGCGCGTGGTCCGCGAAATGTACAGGATCAGGTTTGATGAACCCGCGCCCCGGAAGCGGTCAATCAACCAGTTACGGGGAATTGAAGGCGCACGCGTGCGCGCCAGCTATGACCTCCTTGCCAAACAGTATGGAGTCACGTGGAAACGGCGTCGCTACGATCCGGCCGACTGGGACAGTTCTGACATTCCCAACAAGTGCCTGAGTGCTGCGACTGCTTGCCTTCATGGGTTGACAGAAGCAGCTGTGCTGGCGGCGGGGTATGCGCCGGCGATCGGGTTCCTGCATACGGGAAAACCCCGGTCATTTGTCTACGATATCGCAGATTTGTGGAAGACGAGAACGGTCATTCCCGAAGCCTTCCGGATCGCCGGATTGGCGCAGAAGGGTCAGCTAGAATTCCCGCTCGAGCGTGCCGTCAGGATTGCGTGCCGGGACAGTTTCCGCTCCACCAGGCTCTTGTCAAAGATCATTCCTGGCATCGAAAATGTTTTGAAAGCCGGAGATTTACCTGTTCCCAGCCCGGCTCCAGAGGCATTGGGTCCAGTAATCAAGGAAAATACAGGAAGCGGTGATGCTGGTCATCGTGGTTGAAAATGCGCCGCGCAGGCTACGGGGCAGACTTGCGGTCTGGCTCCTGGAAATTCGGGCGGGTGTCTACGTGGGGCACTATTCCCGGCGTGTTCGGGATCGCATCTGGTCTGATGTCGAGAATTATATTGAAGATGGCGACGCCGCAATGGCCTGGGCCGCACCAACTGACCAGGGCTATGACTTCAGGACTGTCGGTCAGAATCGGCGGATGCCGGTCGAATTTGATGGGTTAAAACTTGTATCATTTTATCCGATGAGTTCGAATGTGTCTGAGCGTTGACGGTTGAGTCAGAATACAAAATGGTTGGTAGAATTTGCACACTGGATTTTCTGATCTTGAATCAATAGTTTACATACAAGAGTGTTCCCCGCCCACGCGGGGATGAACCGATCATCAGAAGAATGAAATATCCTTTCCAAAGGTGTTCCCCGCCCACGCGGGGATGAACCGGTGCACCTAGTGCAATTCAAGCACTAAATGCAGTGTTCCCCGCCCACGCGGGGATGAACCGGGGGTGCGATCCAAAAACGCCCGATTTGTGGCGTGTTCCCCGCCCACGCGGGGATGAACCGGACCGACGACAATGACGACACACAAAATTCTTGTGTTCCCCGCCCACGCGGGGATGAACCGTCCGGACGCTCAGTGGCCATTGCTGGTTGATCGTGTTCCCCGCCCACGCGGGGATGAACCGAAAGGGGCTTCAGGACAAAATCCAGTTGAACAGTGTTCCCCGCCCACGCGGGGATGAACCGGTGCACCTAGTGCAATTCAAGCACTAAATGCAGTGTTCCCCGCCCACGCGGGGATGAACCATGACCATCCAGGATAACGGCCCGCTCAAGACCGTGTTCCCCGCCCACGCGGGGATGAACCGGCACTGGGTCTCGATCCCGACGTGCCCGAAGTGTGTTCCCCGCCCACGCGGGGATGAACCGCCGAACTGGACGCGCTGGTCCAATCCGACGGCGTGTTCCCCGCCCACGCGGGGATGAACCGTGGCACGAATTATTGCGCAGAGATGCGCTGAGGTGTTCCCCGCCCACGCGGGGATGAACCGGGTTTAGCTGGGGTGTGGCCACATTTGGGGCGGTGTTCCCCGCCCACGCGGGGATGAACCATTTGCAGGCTGCGCTGTTGAGCGGGTCAATCGGTGTTCCCCGCCCACGCGGGGATGAACCGTGCACAGTCAAGCATTTTAATGCACTTCGATGGTGTTCCCCGCCCACGCGGGGATGAACCGAAATCAACAGGTTAGCTGGGGTGTGGCCACAAGTGTTCCCCGCCCACGCGGGGATGAACCGGCCGCGGGAGTGCCTCTGTTATCGATTCGACGGTGTTCCCCGCCCACGCGGGGATGAACCGCATAATGCGGTTTTCGGTTTGGGGGTATACCCGTGTTCCCCGCCCACGCGGGGATGAACCGACAGCTGATTGCAACCTGCTGCCCCCTTGCGAGTGTTCCCCGCCCACGCGGGGATGAACCGTGATTCGTTAGTAGTGATTCGGATATAGTGTAGTGTTCCCCGCCCACGTGGGGATGAACCGTGAACGACACATGCAGAATCCTCATCGCGGCGGTGTTCCCCGCCCACGCGGGGATGAACCGATACGACCTTGATTTGCTTGATTACAGGCCATGTGTTCCCCGCCCACGCGGGGATGAACCGCCGCCCTTTACTCATCAGATGGTCTATTTGGTGTGTTCCCCGCCCACGCGGGGATGAACCGATGCTATGGCCCATGCTCACGGGAAGGTCATGGTGTTCCCCGCCCACGCGGGGATGAACCGTGAGAGCCGATGCCGAACTTGTGGCGGCACGAGTGTTCCCCGCCCACGTGGGGATGAACCGGTCCGGGCTCTCGAGAATTATCTGTCGCTCCCGTGTTCCCCGCTCACGCGGGGATAAACTGCAAATGTATCTCTTGTCTAGGAGTCTGTCGGGGAGTGGTTCTCATATGGCGGACTCGTAAATTTTCAACCATGTGGCGCGTCAATCAAGCTGAGAATTTGAGACAAACAGGATAAGAATCCGAGATTGAGGCTGACGTTTCCCCTCTTCATCCCGGTGCGGCGCCCAGCGCGTTATGCACTGGCGGATGTCGAGACGGAACTCCTGCAGCGGCGATGATGAGCCGCTCTTCAGGTGCAGTTTGGGAAGACCGATACAGGCATGGTGACAACCTGAATGGGATCCTTGCGCAGGCATGATGATCAGGCTAAATTCACACAATGATGAACAATCGGAATGCGGTATTGGATCACATGCAACCCACTGTTTGGCAGGCGGTCATCTATGCGCGTGTATCTTCTAAGCTGATTACCTGTTCCAGATGTGGGTGTGCCATTGTCGGTGGGATCAAGAAGCAGAAATACATCTATTATCACTGCACGGGCTATGCCTGTGCGTGAGAAAGTCCTTGAAGATCAATTCGCGCAGGTGCTGGTGGGCAGATTGCGGTTTGATAACGAGGTGCTCGACTGGGCGCGTATGGCCTTGCAAGCGAGTCATGCGTAAGAGCAGCAGGAACATCAGGAAGCCATCAGCCGGCTGGACGCCGAATGCAAGCGTCTTGGTGAACGGATTGATGCTATGTACATTGATAAACACGACGGTCGTATCGATGGGGCATTCTTTGACAGGAATTCAGCGGAATGGCGTGCCGCGCAAAACCGCTGTCTGCGTGATATTGCGCACCATCAACACGCCGAGCCGTCTGACATTAACGAAGGCATAACCCTCTTGAACTGGCGCGCAACGCCCAGCCTCTGTTCGAACACCAAGAGGCGCGGGAGAAACGCCGCTTGCTCAATTTTGTACTATCGAACTGCATTTGGGATCAGGGAGTGATCGACGTGGTCTTGTGACAACCCTATGATTTATTGGCAGAAACCACTGCCGTCGTGACTCGTTCAGGCGACGAATTTAGGGTAAATCCGCAAAAAAGGGACATTGGCTGGGGTGGTAGGATTCGAACCTACGGTACACGGTACCAAAAACCGCTGCCTTACCACTTGGCTACACCCCACCAGGTTGAGCTTCGTAATTTCACGCTGCTTGATTTGCAACGCATAATTCATCTCTTATGACAATTGAGAGTTGGATGAAATCTATGCGCGTGCTGATTGGCCAATATCCCATTGGGGATCTGGCTCGGCCATTGGGGTTCCGCAGCGTGTCTGAATTTCGATCTCAATCACTGTGAGTTGGCACCGACCGGTTCGCCGCTGCATCGATGACAGTGACCTGCGGACCAGTCTTTCAAAGGGATTGATCGTAAGGACCAATCGTGCCCTCCTGACGGATCAGTTGATCAAAATCCTCGAAGATCCGGCGCATCTCGTCTTCACTCGACATGCTTTCGCAGACAACAACGAGATTGGGGGTGTTTGAAGATGCACGGACCAGTGCCCATGATCCATTCTCGAGTTGACAGCGCGCGCCATTGACAGTGAGAATATCGACAATCCTTTGACCGCCGAGGCGGCCATTTTGTGCCCCATATGATTTGAGCCGGTTGATGATCCGTTCAACCGTCTCATACTTGTCGGTGTCACGACAATGAGGGGACATGGTGGGAGTGATCCAACTCTGCGGCAGCGCGGCAATGGTATCGGAAAGTGAAGCGTCGGGCATGTCATCGAGAAACTGGCAGACAGTGATTGCCGCCAAAAACGCATCGTCATATCCACGCCCGATCGGATGTCCGAAATAGAAATGACCGGACTTCTCAAAACCGGCCATTGCACCGGTTTCGGCCAGCCGCCATTTCATGTGGCTGTGTCCGGTTTTCCAGTATTCCGTTTGCGCACCATGGGCACTGAGCGCAGGATCAGTACCGAATAATCCGGTTGACTTGATGTCAACAATGAATCTTGCACCCGGATGTCGCTTGGCCAGTGCGCGCGCGATCAGGAGCCCGACCTTGTCCGAGAATATCGGCGCACCGGTATTGTCGACGACACCCAGCCGGTCACCGTCACCATCAAACCCGAATCCAAGATCAGCATGGGTTTCGCGGACAGTCCGGCCGATATCATGCAGCATTTCAAGTGATTCAGGATTGGGGTTGTAGTTGGGGAAGCGGCTATCGGGAGTGGTATGCAAGGGCATTACCTTCACGCCGCACCTTTCCAGAATCGATGGAACAAATTGCCCCGCCGTCCCATTCCCGGCAGCACAGACGATTTTCAGAGGTCGGGTGATGCGCACCTCTTCACACAGGTCATCAGCGTAAGGCCCAAAAATGGTCTCGTTCTGATGATAATTGCTGGGCCGGTTTCCCGAAAATTCCTGCTCAATGACAATTTCGCGCAGCCGCTTCATCTCAGGTTCACTCAGGGTCTGCGGATGACGAAAACCTGCTTTCAGGCCGGTCCAGCCATTGGGATTATGTGAAGCGGTGACCATGGCGACAGCATCGATGCCAAGATGAACCCGGCTGAAATAAGCCATCGGCGACAGCACTGTGCCAATATCGACAACGTCAATACCACAGCTGATCAGCCCGATGGTCAGTGCCTGTGCAATCTGTCGCGAGTAGCTGCGAAAATCACAACCGACGATAATCTTTGGATGAATCTTCTGTTCGTTCATCAGGGTGGCGAGGCCTCTGCCGAGCAACAGGGCACCGGGCAGATTGATCTCATCAGGAAAACGCCAGCGACCATCATATTCCCTGAATCCCTCAGGAATGATCAGGGGCTGCGTGACGCCTTCCCAGCTGCATGTCGCGGGAATCGAATATTGCATCGTCTCAGCTGACACGAGAATTACCGTTGATGTGTGAGAGGCGATTTCACCACGCGATCAATCGCAACCAGACGTGCAATCAGTTCCGGCATCTCCGCGATTGGAATCATGGTGGGTCCATCACTCGGTGCCGCGTCGGGATCGTCATGTGTTTCCACGAAAACGGCGGCAACGCCGACCGCGACCCCGGCACGACAAATGACCGGGGCGAATTCTCTTTGTCCCCCGGATGCGACGCCAAGCCCGCCAGGCTGTTGGACCGAATGCGTTGCATCGATCACGACCGGGTAACCGAGCGCGGCCATGATGGGCAGGCTTCGCATGTCGGCAATCAGTGAATTGTAGCCAAATGAACTGCCGCGCTCACATAACAGGATTCGGTGGTTTCCACACGCTGCGACCTTGGCCGCGACCTGCTCCATATCCCAGGGTGCCAGAAACTGTCCTTTCTTGATATTGACAGCAGCACCGGACTCACCGGCAGCAACGAGAAGATCGGTCTGACGACAGAGAAATGCCGGAATCTGCAGGATGTCGACAGCCTCGGCTGCCGCCTGGCATTGATGGACTTCATGGACATCGGTGAGGGTCGGGCACCCGAATTGCTCACGGATCTCAGCGAGCACGGCAAGTCCCGCCTTGAAACCAATTCCGCGGGTTCCATCAATGGAAGTCCGGTTCGCCTTGTCAAAAGATGACTTGAACACGAAATTGATGCCAGCCTGTTCGGAGATCGCCTTCAATCGCCCGGCAATTTCGAGAGAATGATCCCGTGACTCAATCTGGCAGGGGCCAGAAATCAGTGTCATGGGCTGGTCATTGCCAATCCGGAACTTGCCCACCCGGACATCCCTGCCTGATGTGAATGCCCCTGCATCTGCCACAGCGCCTGATGCCATATCTCGAATTCAGACGATGCGCTTGACGGGGAAAAGCCGTGACACCAAAAAGGCGATTGCCGCAGAAAACAGGCTGAGCAGGGCACCCATCTTGGCGGCATCCTGAATGGGGCCGGTCTCGAACGCGACCGTTGCGACAAAGAGAGCCACGGTGAAACCAATTGCGGCGATGAACCCGACGATCATGATATCCGAGACGCTCATCCCGTCAGGCATTCCGAATCTGAGCGGATAGGCCGCAAGCCAGCCAAAGAGCAGAATGCCAATGGGTTTGCCCACAAGTAATCCCGTGAGCACAAGAAAAGTCGGGACACCAATCGCGGACAACAACACGCCGGCATTGGCCAGCCCAAAAAAGAACAGAATAAACTCGACCGGAACCGCCAGAAGATGCTCGATATGGTTGAGGAGATCTGTTTCTGATTCAGGTTTTGTAAAGACACCAAAAGCACGGTCGCTATGGGGGATGGCAACGATGACCGGGACCAGGCTGAGTGCCGGATGGACTCCCGATTCCTGAAAAGCGAAGTAGGATACAATCCCGGCCAGGGCATAGGGCCAGAAGCTCAATCTCTTGCGCATGAAAGTTGAAAAGGGGCGATCCTGGCGGCCACGATCAAGTTGGCGTGGGAGCCAGTTGAACAGGGTGTAAACTGTGACGACGGCAGCAACCGACATCAGCAGCCACGCTGGTGCCAGCGCGCCCGTGGGATAGAAGATGGCAAGAATGAGCAAACCCGCAGCGTCATCAGCGATGGCAAGCAGCAGCAGGAACTTGACTGCCGGATGTCCACGACCGAAGATGACGCGTCCGACAAGGTAAGAAAAAGCGATATCCGTGGCCGTTGGCACCGCCCATCCATTGGCAACTGCCGAAAAGGTTTCCGAGCCGAACAGAGACGCCAGACCGAGATAGATGATGACCGGCGCGATCATCCCACCGCCTGCCGCAAAGAGCGGTGTCACCGCCTTTTTGCCCCGCAGTGCTCCGTCCTTGAGCCAGATGGCCTCCCAGACCTCCTTGCCAGCGATACCAAAGAAGAATGCCATCAGGATGTCGTTGACGAGATAGTGAATACTGAGTTCGTAGACAACCTCGCCATGGTGGGCATGTTTATGGCCGATAAAGGAGTTTTCCCAAAACACGTCGTCAATGAGTTGTGTATAGCTGTCAGGGGAAAGGTTGCACCAAATCAGGGCGGTGACAGCACCCGCGAGCAGCAGCAGGGAAAAGTCTGAAACGACTGACCAAACATGGCGCATCGGCGGACTCCAAGCCATCGGGCAGTGCATCTGCCTCCGGCAGTCCGATATCTTTGTGTTGCTTCCTATGCAAGTTCCTGCGTGCCCCTGCTCCGTCAGCGGCCAGTCCATCCGCGGTGTACAGTGGCATCGCAGGATGGACAGATTCATCCATCTTTGCGGGTGCAATCACCGTGCTCAGTAACCTCTGTCCTTGTCGGCAAGATAGAGAAAATCCATGCCGTTCTCGCCGCGGCGTATATTCTCGGCAATCACGGCAACGGCGGTTTCCACCGGGGTATCGGCCGCAATATGCGGCGATACGGTGACGCGCGGATGCATCCAGAAGGGATGTTCACGGGGCAGGGGTTCGGCCTGAAAGACATCAAGGGTTGCGTGCGCGATTCGTCCGGATGCCAACGCGTCAAGCAAGGCGTCCTCGTCGATCAGTGCGCCGCGCCCCGAATTGATGATCACTGCACCCGGTTTGAACTTTGTCAGAAGTGTGGCATCGACAAGATTGGTGGTTGTTTTGGTGTGGGGCAGGAGCAGGACGATGATCTCCGCCTCGGCGACGGTCGATTCGAGACCGGCTCTTCCCGTACGACATTCCATGCCTCTCAGATCTTTGCTTCTCTGGCTCCATCCGATCACACGAAAATTCAGACTGCTGAGCATTGCCGCGCTGGCCCGTCCCAGTTGACCGAGCCCGAGAACCGCCACGGTCGTTGCCCGCGGCAGAACCGGCAAGAGTTCACGATGCCATGTCCCGTCCTGATTCGCGATGACGCGATCAAGTCCGAGATGGTGGCGCAATGTCTGTCCGACCACCCAGGCGGTCATGCTCTCGGTCATGCCGGAATCGACCATGCGTGCGATAGGACGATGAATTGTTGGATTGTCGAGAAGTTGTTCGACCCCGGCCCAGAGGCTCAGAACGGCTTTCAGAGAGGAAAAAGGCCTGAAATCACTGATCGGACCATTCGGAGAGCAGACGATATAGTCGATCGTTTCCGGATGATCTGTCCGATCAGAAATCTCGGCGTCAATGCCGCATTCTTCAAGCTGCCGCGCGAGCGGGTCGCGCCAGACCGGATACAGTTGCTCAGCGGCGGAAAACAGCAGTTGCACTGGCATTGTCTCAATATCTCTCCGCATGAATGATGACATTTTGCACCAGCCCAAATCCGAACATCAGGGCCATCATGGATGATCCGCCATAGGAAATGAGCGGCAGCGGTATACCAACGACTGGAATGAGCCCCGTAATCATTGCGACATTCGTGGTCACCGTGAGAAAAACCAGGCTGCTGATTCCCAACACCAACAGTGACCCAAAACGATCCTTGCACCGCAGGGCGGCGATGCTGCAAATCAACACAATGATAACGAAGAGTGTGAGCAGAATCATGCACCAGATCAGGCCAAATTCTTCAGCCAATGTGGTAAACACGAAATCTGTATGCTTTTCCGGGAGGAAATCGAGTTGGCTCTGGGTGCCTTGCAGGAAGCCACGACCATGAAGCCCACCTGAACCAATCGCAATTTTGGACTGGATAATGTGGTAGCCGGCACCGAAGGGATCCGATGATGGATCAAAGAAGGTGTTGATACGATTATATTGATAATCCTGCAGAATCTGCCACGTGGTTCCCTGGCTCAAGAGGACAGTCGCGACAACGCCGATCACGGCCAAAATGACAGCGGCAAAATACAGGTAATGAACACCGGCAAGGAACATGACGACACCGCCGGCGAGCATAATCAAAATACCGGTTCCAAGATCAGGCTGAGACGCAACGAGAAGAGATGGCAGAAGGACCAGTGCTGCCGGCAGGGCAACCCAGATGGGGCGCGAAACTTTGGTCTTGGGGAGAAGGGAATAATAGGTCGCCAACGCCATAATCAGTGCGATTTTTGCCACTTCTGATGGTTGAAAGTTGATCAGTCCAAAATCGATCCAGCGTTGGGCGCCTTTCGCCGAGATACCGATAAAGGCGTTCAATACGAGCAGCCCGACGGCAGCGACATAAAATGGCACCACGACGGAAAACCAAATTCGCAGGGGAATGAGAGCGACAATAAACAGGATGACGAAACCGACAAGAATCCGCATGATCTGAGGGAAAGCCCAGGGTTCAAATGACCCACCAGCCACCGAATAGAGGGCCAGGACTCCCACGATACACAAAGTCGCGATCAAGGCGATGAGTAACCAATTGATGCGTGATAATTTGTGCGTGAGCACGACAACGGGCGGCAACTTTTCGTCGATAAAGGTCATACGCGTTGTTGCCCTGTCGTCGGTTCTGCGGGCGGTATACCGCGCAGCTTAAGGTTCAGGAGTTGCTCGCGCACTTCGTCTCGCACCTCAGGCGGGTACATCTGTAGAGGGGGAATTCCACCATACTGCGCCCACATGATGAGGTCTCGGGCAAGCGGTGCGGCCTTGGCGGAGCCACTGCCACCATGTTCGACGATCACGGTTGCCGCGTAGCGCGGAGCATGGCTGGGCGCATAACAACAAAACAATGCATGATCTCGCTTCTCGAAAGGCAGATCCTCATTCCTGATAATTCCACTCGTGCGTTCGCGCGATGATATCGCGCGCACCTGGCTTGTGCCGGTTTTCCCGGCAATAATGAAGGATTCATCGGCAGTACGTGACATATAGGCGGTTCCTAACGGCTGATTGACGACGGAGACCATACCTTCACGAATCAAATCGAGATGGGTATCCACAAGCGGTAATGGTTTGAACGGTTCGTCTTGAACTTTTCGGCCGCGTTGTGCCAGCACGAGCCTGGGTTCAACCTGCCGACCGGTGGCGATCCGCGCTGTCATGATGGTCAGCTGCAAAGCTGAGGCAAGGACAAAACCTTGCCCGATTGCAGCATTCAATGTATCTCCAATGACCCATTGTTGACCATGCTGAAGCAATTTCCAGTCACGCGTCGGGAAGAGACCGCTGGACAGACTGGGTAGAGGAAACTGCGGCCTTTCACCAATTCCGAACCGTTGTGCGACTTCGTTGATCTTTTCGATTCCGACCCGCTGCCCGAGTTCATAATAATAGACATCACACGATTGGCTCAGGCTCGTCTGAAGATCGACCTCGCCATGACCTCCTGATTTCCAGCAATGAAACAAGCGGTCGGCAGTCTCGAGTGATCCGGTACAGGTTATGACTTCGTCAGGAGTCACCACTCCACTCTCCAGCGCAGCGAGGGCGGTAATCATCTTGAAGGTTGAACCCGGTGGATAAATTCCCTGTGTCGGCCGATTAAACAAAGGTCGCCGCTCGTCATTGAGCAATTGATCAAATTCCTCTTGTGAGATCTTTGAAGCCAGCTTGTTGGGGTCAAACGAGGGCACCGAGACCATCGCGAGAATGTCTCCATTCTGGACATTCATCACGACCCCGGACGCGGTTTCACCTGATAGGCGCGCGGCGGCGAAATTCTGGTGCCAACTGTCAACTGTCAACTGCAGACTGGGACCATGTTGGGCACCCTTGACACCAAGTTTACGCATAACCCGGCCGCTCGCATTGACTTCAATGCGACGGTGACCGGCGCGACCGCGCAAGGTTTTGTCCAGATACCTCTCGACACCGGTTTTTCCAACGCGAAAGTCTGGAACCTGAAGGAGCGGGTCGCGACTCAACGGATCGTTCATTTCCTCGGGACTGACCCTGCTGACATAGCCAACAAGGTGCGCCAAATCTGCGCCCATTGGATAGATCCGACGGTCGCCAACCACAGCCTCAACCCCGGGAAGAGATGGTGCATTGGCTGATACAGAGGCAACTTGTTCCCAGGAGGCCTCTTCAATGATGACAGTGGGGATATGCTCCCTGCGAGTCGAGATGTCTTGCAGCAGTTTGCCCCGGTTTTCAGGGGTTATCGGTACAATTCTGCTGAGTTTTTCCAACGTCGCAGCGGTATCGCCTGTTTCGACCCCGGTCATCAGAATCCGGTATTGCTTTTCGTTGGCTGCCAGCAGCGTACCGTTACGATCAAGGATCAGGCCGCGTTCGGGGATGAGCAGACGAATACTGATTCTGTTGCGTTCCGAGAGATCCGCCAGAGCCTTTGATTCAGTGACGTGCAGATAGTAGAGTCGGCTGCTGATGATAGCGAGGGCACCCAATTGTGCGGTTCCGAGGACAAAAGCGCGGCGACTGAGATTGCGCCTTCCCAGGTTGATTTCAGGACGTATCGAGAACATCAGTTCGTGTCTCCACCAAGTCCGATGGGGTTGAACATTCTGGTTTCCCATGATCGTGGCTTGGTAACGCGGAAAACCCAATTGGACATTAAAACCACCGGCGGATATGCGAGGGCAGTTATCCCGATATGCAAAAAGATGGAAGGTACGGTTGCAGCAGGAAGGAACGTGATTTCCAGCAACAGGTGACAGATGGCCTGTGCGAGAGCAAAGGTGAAAACTACGAAGGCCCATTCCAGCCAGAACGGCCAAGCACGAATTCTCTCATGATTGTCGAAATAATATTGACATAAGGCCAGCAACAATGCGCTCCATAGACCCGGGGTTTTGAGGAGCAGCAGTTCGGTTGTCAGAGACGCTGTAACCATGGCAACAATGCTCACAGATGCTGGCTGTCGGACCAGCCAGCAAATCATGAAACAGTAAATGAAGTCGGGGCGCGGTATCGGCGCAATCAGAGGAAAAACGGGCGCTGCGTTGCCACAAACCAGCAAATAGAGGCCAAGGCCAAACAGCAATCTGAATTTCCATAATGTTGCGGTTGACGTCATTGACTGTGACCCGAGTCAGGCGGCGGAACTGGACTGATGAGTTCACCTTCGACAGTCGGGGCGGGGGTGATGTCCGGTGCCCGCAACGTAACGAAGTCAAGATTCCACAAGTCACCGAGCAAACGCACCCGGAAGATCTGATCCGGATCTACGACGACTTCACCAACCGGAATGTCGGGGACAAAGACACCGTCATCTCCTGACGTCACAACCTTTTCTCCCGGAGAGATCGTGGTGGCGCTGACAAAGGCGAGCTGCGGGCTGAGTGCGCCATCTCCAACAACAAGTCCACGCGAGTCTCTGCCGATTTTCACCGGAACCTTGCTTTCCGGATCTGCGAGAAGGATGATCCTTGCCGACCTTCTGTCAACGCCCCAAACCCGGCCAACGAGACCACTCGAATCAAGTGCGAGCCAGCCGTCCTCAACGCCGTTTTCCGATCCGGCCTTGACGACTGCCGAATGTCTGAATTCCGAACTGGTATCGGCGACGACCTGGGCTGTCACCACGAATGGAGTCGGAGAGCTGGTCGCTTGGAGCAAGTCGCGAAGTTTGGCATTCTGGTCCTGCAGCAGGCTGGCCTGCACGCGCCAATGTTCAAGTTGAGTGACTTCCTGCTCAAGTTCTGCAATCCGTTTTGATTGGCTCAAATGGTCTCCAAGATTGCCGGCAAGTTGAACACTGTACTGGATTGGCCATGCACCGAATTCAATAACTGGAAGAAGTGAGTCGACGATTGCGGCCCGCACCCTTTCCATCCGTTCGCCCTCAACGCGCCACACAAGGAACAGGAGCACGAGAGCACAAATTGTAATCGCGGTATACAAACGGCGGACATTGACTACGAAACGGTTCTGCTCACCCTCACGGCGATCCATCGCATCATTCTTTCAGTGACGTTCAACTTTCATAATCAATCACGTGACGAAGTTGCGGATTGAGATCAAGTGCGAGGCCGGTGCCCTTGGCGACACAGCGGAGTGGATCATCGGCGATCACGACCGGAAGATTCGTCCGCTTCCGCAAAGTTGCGTCAAGATCAGCGATCTGCGCCCCACCACCGGTCATCATGATACCTGTGGTGGAAATGTCGTTCGAAAGTGCTGGCGGTGTCTGCTGTAACACGCTGGCAATTGCTTCACGAATGCGACCTAGCGGTTCGGAAAGCGCTTCTGCGATATGGCTTTGATTCAATTCTGTTTCCCGGGGAGCACCACCCACACGATCGCGGCCACGTACCATCAGACTGCTGCCTTGACCATCCGCAGGTACCATTGCCGTGCCCAGCACATTTTTAACCCCCTCAGCGGTCCCGGTGCTGACAATAAGATTATGCTTGATTCGCAGATAGTCGATGATGGTTTCATCCATCAGGTCTCCTGCAACTCGGATAGAGTTGGCGTGGACGATGCCGCCAAGTGCAATAATGGCAATATCGGTGGTTCCACCGCCGATATCCACCACCATGCTGCCATGCGGACCACCGATTTCGATACCGGCACCGATTGCAGCGGCGATTGGCTCGCTGATCAGACCGGTGCGGCGTGCGCCGGCAGATAGAACCGCCTCACGAATCGCTCTTTTTTCCACCTGAGTCGAACCAAAAGGGACACAGACAATCACATTCGGTTTGACAATCCGCAGTGACGAGGTGACCCGGCGGAAAAAATACTTGATCATTTCTTCCGCCACCGCAAAATCTGCAATGACGCCGTCACGCATGGGCCTGATGGCTTCGATTCCCTTCGGTGTGCGCCCGAGCATGGATTTCGCCTCTTCTCCGACTGCGATCACTTTTCGGCTTCCACCGGATGTTTTGAAGGCGACGACTGACGGTTCGTTCAGGACGATCCCTTCGTCCTTGATAAATACCAGTGTGTTGGCCGTTCCGAGGTCTATTGCAATATCTGACCTGAACATTCTGAGAAGATTTGTGGGGAAGGAAACCATGTTGCTCGACAGCCCAATTATTTTGCCTGATTCACGCCTTTGGGGTGAACCTTACGGTGATTGTTTGGGTATAGTAAAGAATTTTGTAGTCTCAGATTTGACTCTCATCATCGGCCCCGATCTGTGCATGGACAGAAGGTGTCGATCCGGCCACAAGGGCATTGCGTCCGATCAGCTGCGCTCTGGCGACGGGTGAATCGGACAGGCATCAGATCCGAGGCCGATGGCTTCAGTGAACGGAGGTGACATGCTTCCTGCGGCGCACGACAAGATTGTTCAATGCGTTGACATAAGCGAGAAGCGAGGCCACGATGGTATCGGTGTCAGACGCCTGACCCACAACGATTCGATCATTCTCGGTGAGCCGAAGACTCGCATTGGCCTGGGCATCGATACCTTCGGTGACAGCGGTAACCTGATACTGACTCAAACGGGCATGATGTGGAAACACCTTCTTGACGGCGCTGAATGCGGCATCCAGGGGGCCGTCGCCTTCGGCAGTGACTCGATGTTGCTTTCCCTTGAAGGTGAGTTCGACTGTGGCCTCTGCCCGACGATGCGTGCCACAACTCAATGACAGTGAATCCAGTTGCAAATGTGCATTGGATTCTTCGGCTGCCGTCGATTGCATCAAGGCAATGATATCGTCTTCATACACTTCACGTTTCTTGTCAGCGAGATCCTTGTAACGTGAAAAGATCACGTTCAGACGGTTGTCACCGACCACATAGCCCAGCGCCGCGAGTTTCTCGCGCAAAGCCGCGCGACCTGAATGTTTGCCCATGACGAGAACGGTCTCGGACAGTCCGATATCCTCGGGACACATGATCTCGTAGGTGTCGGCATGCTTGAGCATGCCGTCCTGGTGGATACCGGCCTCATGGGCAAAGGCATTCTTGCCCACAATCGCCTTGTTGTATTGAACGGGAAATTGCGTGGCTTCCGACACCATGCGGGATGCCTGCATGATCTTGCGGCTGTCGATCCCGGTCGTGTAGGGCATGGCATCATTGCGGACCCGCATCGCCATCACAATTTCTTCGAGTGCTGCATTCCCGGCGCGTTCTCCGAGACCATTGATCGTGCATTCGATTTGACGGGCACCGGCGATCACAGCTGCCAGCGAATTGGCAACGGCCAGCCCCAAATCGTTATGGCAATGTGTCGAGATTACGGCATTCTCAATAGCCGGAACGCGTTCCAGCAACATGTGGATGATATCCGCGGATTCTGTGGGCACTGTATATCCGACAGTATCGGGAATATTGATTGTGGTGGCACCCGCCCGCAAGGCTGTTTCGACGGCCCGGCAGAGAAAATCCCGATCGCTGCGGGTTCCGTCCTCCGGTGACCATTGCACATTGTCGGTCAAGTTGCGGGCCCGCCTGACTGAAGAGTCAATGGCTTCAAGCACGTCTTCGGGAGACATGTTGAGCTTGTGGCGCATATGAATCGGGGAGGTGGCGATAAAGGTGTGGATTCGTGGCCTTTTGGCTTTCGCCAATGCGGCACCCGCCCGGTCGATATCGGAAGAGACCGACCTCGCCAACCCACAGATAATGGCATTCTTGGCAATTTCTGAAATATTGACAACGGCTTCAAAGTCGCCGGGCGAAGCGTTGGGAAACCCGGCTTCAATGATATCGACTCCCATTTCGTCGAGATGGGTGGCGATGCTGATTTTCTGATCAAGGGTCATGGTGGCTCCGGGAGACTGCTCGCCGTCTCTCAGAGTCGTGTCAAAAATCAGAACCCTGTCCTGATTGGCATCCGAAACGTTTGTCATGTTGATTTCCAGTGATGATGAAAGGTGTGTTTGATCACGGGCACCATTGCACCCAACAGATACGGTCGAGACCGACGAGCGGTTAGTCGACCGTGATGGTAAGTCGAAGAGCGCCCCCCAAACGGGACGGATTCACCGTCTTGATCAGACTTGATTGATTAATCAGTTGTCCTTCCATGAGCCTATCATAGACAATAACAGTCAGAGGTGGCAAGCAAAAAGTCCCGGCTGAGTTTTGTGGTGTCCTGGCCACGACAATCCTGTCTGCCCGGTGCAACCGCGCCAATTGTAAACGACGTCTCAGTCACGGAGAAACCAATGGCCGCAAACTGTTCAACATATGTCGTGGTGATGATTGATGCACACACTCAACGGGCAGGACCTGTCTGGCTCCCGAGCGGAGCGCAGCTTGTTGACGCATGCCTGCCTGCAGCTTCGGGTCGAAGTGATGACGGTTCCGGGCAATCAAGTCGAAGTCTGGGGTGCCCGTGCTTTGTGAAGCCGGCGCGGTTCGACCAGCCTCATGCGATCCTTCGTTTTGACAACTTGCACGCCGGTGGGCAGGGATTGACAGGAGATGGGTCACTCATGTCGTATGCGGTCGATTTCCCTTGCGGGGTCAGTGGGGCAGCACGGTGACTTTGCCGTCCGCTGATGTCATCTGCCCTTCGCCATGTGGCATGCCGTCCATAAATTGCCCCACATATTTGTCTCCATTGGGAAAATAGGCTGTTCCCTGGCCATTCTGTTGACCACGTTCCCAGTTACCGATGTAGTGATATCCTTCGGGGGTCTTCAGCGAACCCCGGCCACTGCGCTGGCCACCCACGAACAGACCATCATATATTTGGCCATCCGGAAACTCTTCGATTCCGCTTCCATGTTTGACACCGTCTTGCCACTGGCCGTCATAGCTATAGCCTCCAGAGTTCGTCAACTGACCGCTCCCGTTGAATTTCGAAGCCGCAAACTCTCCCACATATTGGCTGCCATCCGACAGCAGCGCAGTGCCGCTGCCTTCAATCAGGCCGTTGCGCCACTCCGCCTGGAATACCGAACCGTCAGGCAGGTTCAACTGGCCGGCACCATGAATCTGCCCGGCCACGAAACTGCCCTCGTAACGCGTGCCGTTCGGCGTGACCATGATGCCTTGACCGTGATTTTTGCCCTGTTGCCATTCTCCTGCATAGATGGTCCCGTCGGGCCGCTGTAAGATACCTTCACCATCAAAGACGCCGTTGTCGAAATAACCGATATAGGCGGATCCATCAGCAAATCGGCCCTGTCCGGGGCCTGACAAGACACCCTGTTCCCATGTTCCGGAAAGCCAATAACTGTTGGCAACTGCGCATTCTCCATTGCCCTGCAGCCAGCCGTCACGAAATTCACCCCGACAAATCGTCCCGTCGGGCTTCCACAATTGCCCGTTTCCGGTAAAGCGGTTTTCTGTCCAGTCCCCGACAAAGATGGTTCCGTCGGCGCGTACGAGCTGACCTCGGCCATGCGCCTGGCCCGCGACAAACTCGCCCGCAAACACGGCACCATCGCTCAAGGCTGCAACTCCTCGTCCATGCTGGACTCCATTCTCCCAGTTTCCGAGAAACCGGTAGCCGTCGGCCAGGTTGAGTTGCCCCTCGCCGTGCCGTTGTCCTTGCTGGTAGCTGCCTTCGTAGAATGAACCGTCAGGATAGGTGAGTCTTCCAATACCCTCAAAAAGGTTGTGTTTCCAATCTCCCTCGTAGACCCGACCGTCACTGAAGGTCATCGTCCCCTTTCCCTGCGCCGCCCCCGCGACAAAATCACCTGTATAGACGGTGCCATCGGGAAATGTGACCGTGCCAGAGCCGTCCTGCAATCCATATTGCCACTGTCCCGTGTAACTGCGCACGCCCGGTTGCTGGACCACAACAGTTGTGAGAGACCGTTCTTCCCCCCGGATATTTTCATCACGATCCTGAGACGTTGCATTCTCCGATGCAAATGCTGTGACGGCGATGACAAAAGCGAGCCCACCGCCTGTCAAACAACAACGGCTTGCCGCGTGAGAAAAAATACGCAAACTTAACTCCGTTTTTCACCCTGTTGGTTGTCTCATAGTGGTTTGTCCCACGGGTTTGAAGTCACTTGGGTGACGCGATCAGCGCGCCGGCGATTGCAGTTTCAGTTGGGAGTTCAGAAACAGAGTGTCCGGGCATAGACCGCAATACAGGAATTTATGCAGAACCATCCGATCCATGCGAACCATGATGAGTGATACGAATTGAACATTTCGTGACGGCACAACGATTGGTTGACTGAAATGCAGGTTACCGATTAGATCTTGCCTGTGCGACGTGCCGTCCGGGATCATCGGCGACGCGGTCAATTGCACCGCATGATTGGAGAATGACCGTGACATCTTCGCTGCGAGTCAAGCTTGGCAAGATTGAAATCGCCTGTGAGGGATCAGAAGAATTTATGAAGGAGAGCCTTCCTGAACTGGTCTCGGTCATGGGTGATCATATAGTGCGTATGCATGCTGCGACATCTTCGGCCCGGGCCCGGGACAAACAGGCAGATGAAGGTGCTGCGAGTCTTCCCCATTTGATTGCCATACAGGTAGACAAAACCCAGGTCCGCCGGTTTCTCGTGGCAGCTGCGTTTCTGCAGGTTCACAAGGATCAGGAGCTGACGACCAGCAAAGTCGTCGCGGTCCTCAGAGACACCCGACAGGACGGGCTCGGGAATGCTTCGGACTGTCTTAACCAGAATATTGAACAGGGTTTATGTGAACGGGCAAAGGGAAAAGTGTTTTTTGTGACCCCTGCGGGGTTGAAGAAGGTGGGAATTGACAAACCGGTTTAACCTGTCCCTGGTTCAGGCCGGGCCAACGGTCGGTGCGATCCGCCAGAATGCCGAGGCCATCGTCAAATACTGGCGCCAGGCGCGGGATGAGCGTGCCGATCTGGTGGCTTTCCCCGAACTGTTCCTCGCCGGATATCCTCCCCAGGACCTGGTCCTCAAAAATGCTTTTATTGATGCCTGCGAGCGCCGGGTTGAATGGATCGCAGCCGTCTGCAAGGATGGTCCGGCATTGGGTTTTGGATCACCGTCTATCGTCGATGGCAAACTGCGCAACGCCTATTTCATCTTTCAGGATGGTCAGTTGAAGGGACGAATCCTGAAGCACAAGCTCCCCAATGTCGGTGTGTTCGATGAGATGCGGTTATTTGATTCGGGGCCCATCTGCGGTCCAGTGAAAATTGGACCGGTACGGATCGGTGTGCCGATTTGCGAAGATGCCTGGTCGCAAGATGTATGCGAAGCACTGATGGAGTCGGGCGCCGAGATTTTGCTTGTGGCGAACGGTTCGCCATACCATCGCGGCAAACATGATATCCGTCTTTCTCATATGGTGGCCCGGGTCATCGAGACGGGTCTTCCATTGGCTTACCTGAACATGGTTGGTGGTCAGGATGACCAGATTTTCGATGGGGGTTCCTTTGTGCTCAATGCCGGAGGTGCGCTGGCTATACAAATGCCGGTATTTGATGCTGATTGCGTAACGGTTTGTTTTGTTCAGGGCCATGCCGGGTGGCAGGCGGTTGATGGGCAACGCGGGGAACTTCCAGACCAGTGGGAGCAGGACTATCGTGCGATGGTCGAAGCGGTGCGTGATTTCGTGTTTAAGAATGGTTTTTCACGTTCAGTTATCGGGCTCTCCGGTGGAATTGACTCGGCGCTTGTCGCCACCATCGCCGCCGATGCGCTGGGTCCTGAACAACTGCGCTGCATCTCGCTCCCCTCCCCCTATACCTCGCCTGAATCGATCAGCGATGCGATCGAATTGGCCAATAATCTGCGCTGTCAGATTGATGAAATCAGGATTGACGGGTTGCAGGCGAAAGTCGACTGCGCTCTCGGGGGTCTGTTCGCCGGCCATCCGCAGGACCTCACCGAAGAGAATATTCAGTCGCGGTTACGTGGACTGTTACTGATGGCCGTTTCCAACAAGTTTGGCGAGATGTTGTTGACGACCGGCAACAAATCGGAAGCCGCTGTCGGTTATGCGACCATTTATGGAGACATGGCCGGTGCCTATAACCCTATCAAGGATTTGTACAAGACACGGGTTTTTGAAAGCTGCCGCTGGCGCAACAGGAATCACAGGAGCTGGATGAAAGGGCCCGATGGCGTGTGCATACCTGACCAGATTCTGGAAAAGCCACCCTCGGCGGAGCTGCGCCCGGGACAGCGCGATTCCGATAGTCTGCCGCCATACGAGGAACTGGACGGTATCCTCGAGATTCTCATCGACCAGGATCGATCAGTCGCGGAGGCTGAGGCCGCCGGTTTTGACGGAGAGACGGTCAGACGGGTTGAACAACTGGTCTTTGGGTCTGAACATAAGAGATTTCAATCTGCGCCTGGCCTCAAGCTCACGGAACGGGCTCTCTGGCTGGATCGGCGCTATCCGATTGTCAATCATTGGCGCGATGAGTCGGGCGGTCAGTCGCATGATCCAGCATAGGCGCGGCATTTCCCGATAGAAACTGTCAAATGGTTGTCGCGGCCATGTGCACTTGCCGAAGGTCATCGGGGAACATAGGAGCGGGCGGCGGCGATTCCTTGACTGTTTGCAAAGGACCAACATGACCATAACCCGATTTGCCCCATCACCAACCGGTCATCTCCATGTCGGGAATGTCAGGACAGCATTGTTCAACTTTCTGATTTCCCGCGGCGAGGACGGAGAGTTTATCCTGCGTCTGGATGACACTGATGCAGAGAGGTCACGACCGGAATTTGTCGAGTCAATTCACCGCGATCTGGAGTGGCTTGGTCTGCATTGGAGTCGGGTGCAGCGCCAATCGGAGCGGATTGATCTCTACCACGCGGCAGCCGATCAGTTACGAAAAAAGGATCGACTTTACGAGTGTTTTGAATCGCAAAGTGAACTTGCGCTGCGGCGAAAGACACTGTTGAGTATGGGGCGCCCACCGATCTATGACCGAAATGCACGGAACCTGTCGACAGCAGAACAGGATCGGCTTCGACGTCAGGCACCAGGATATTGGCGTTTCTTCCTGAGTGGTGAAAGAGTCGCATGGCAAGATGGAATACAAGGTGCCGTTTCGATCGATTCGTCGAGCCTGTCCGACCCGGTGCTGATTCGCGCTGACGGGCAGTTTCTTTACACCCTGGCCTCGGTCGTTGATGACCTTGATATGGGAATTACGCATATTGTGCGTGGTTCCGATCACGTCACCAACACGGCCACCCAGATTCAACTGATGCATTGTCTGGCGAAACCCGCCCCATCTTTTGCCCACCACTCACTCCTGACCGGTCCGCAAGGCGAGCCACTGGGCAAACGAACGGGGGCCTTGTCCATCAGGGAGTTGCGGGACAAGGGTATCGAACCGATGGCACTGTTATCGCAACTGGCGTTTATTGGTTCAGGAAAGCCCATTCAGCTTTGCGGCTCGCTGGACGAACTTGCCGGTCACTTTGAGCTGGCTTCTTTCAGTTCAGCACCGGTTAAGTTTGACGAGTCCGACCTCGTTGGGCTCACCGCGCGCAGCCTGGCGCGACTTCCTTTTGAGGAGATCGCCGACGAGATTCGTGCATGTGGTGTCAATGAAAATATTGAAGAGGCTTTTTGGAATGCGGTTCGTGGGAATTTGACCCGGCGCAGTGACCTAGCCACCTGGTGGAAATTGCTGCGCGACGGGGTCCAACCTCTCGTAAGTGATGAAGACCGTGAATTTGTTGAAGGTGCCTTCCAGTGCCTTCCGCAACTTCCTTTTGATGATCGCACCTGGGAAAGCTGGACGCGGGCAGTCGGGAAAACTTCAGGGCGTACGGGACGTCAACTCTACATGCCACTCCGCAAGGCTTTGACGGGAAAGGCCCAGGGTCCGGAAATGCATGCGCTCATGCCGCTGATGCAAAAGGTCACGCGCGTGTTCTGAACATCCCGACGGTTTGGTCCTGTCGGTGAATTGGCATGGCCGGGTCGCGCCATCAATCGGCATCACGTCGATCAAGGTTGGCGAAACAAATCGTGGCATTCAATGCCTTTTCACTGGATCGGGCGGGGATTCACAGCCAGTTGCTGAACCTGCGGGTCAACCCCCGAAGATTCTGCGGCAAGAGCATGAGGCCAAGACTCAATCACGATCAGATATGTCACCTCCAGCCGGAATTTGCTGCCCGAGACAGACCGCGCAACCTTTGAGAGCCACCTGGTCATCGCAGATCAGATGGATCGAGAATTGCCGCATGAATTCTGAAAACCGGCCGGCGGACAGAAATGACTCGACAAATCCGGAGTGATTGAGCTGCGATGCGATTCCGCGACCCACACCCCCGGTCAGAAAAACGCCACCGAAGGGCAAATGCGTCAGCGTCAGGTCGCGGGTGATCGCACCCAGGGTTTCGGCGAGAATTCGATGGTAGGTCTCGGATGCTGTCTTGTCCGCCGTGCCGCATGTCTGCCGGGCCCAGTTGCCCACCATTTTCGCGCCGCGCCCCGAGAGGATGTCTTCGACCGAAGCGAATCCATTCCGGGATTCAATATGTTGGCGGAGAATTTCGATCTCCCGACTGCCATGGGGCAGCGATGTGTGACCGCATTCGGATGGGGCCGCAAGATAATGACCATCGACATGGTGCACGACGACCGCATTGAAACCCGTACCGGCATTGATGGCCAGTTGTCGGTTTCCCGCCCCGTGGCTCCCCTGGAACAGGGTCATCAGATCGTCTTTCCGCAGTCGATGTAATCCATATCCGACGGCTTGAAGATCATTGATGAGGTAAACGGGGATACCGCCCAGGCGATCACTCACATCCTGCCCGACGATCTCCCAGTCCCGATTGGTCAATTCTGCGCGATTTTGTGCAACCGGCCCGGCCACCGCAATACAAGCCTCTTGAGGGGCGGGGCTGTTGCATGCCCGAAGATAGTCTTCAATTGCCGCATTCAGATCACCGATCCGGGTATTCTCAAACCGCTGAACCGAACTGGAATCAATCGCCTCGCCAGTCGTCAGGGCAAAGCGTGTGTTGGTTCCGCCAATATCGGCAACCAGGGCATATTGACCATGTCCACATGATTTCACGGATGATTTCGCTGTCATTGAGATGTCATCCGTGGCGGCCAGACCATGTTTTTGCTCCTGTCTCAGCGCACCGTCTGCGGACCTGCGGGTTTTGCCGCTGCCGGAGGTTGACAGACCTTGAAGGTCTGCGCACCATTCGGGCGCGCTCTCAAGGACTGCAGTTGTCTGAAGGCGATGATGGTCTGTCAGAACGTGTTCGCTGCGCCGTCGCACGAATCCGATCCCAGTCTTCGGCGATGATCGTGTCGGCGGGGGCAATCCAACTGCCACCAACGCAAATAATATTCTGATGTTCCAGATAGCGACCAGCGCTCGCAGCTGTAATTCCGCCTGTCGGGCAGTAGCTGACATGCGGCAACGGCGATGCCAGGGCCGAGAGAGCGGCAAGCCCGCCATTTGTCTCGGCGGGAAAAAACTTGACGAAATCGAATCCCAGATCAGACAGGGCCATGATCTCACTGGCTGTTGCGGCGCCGGGAAGCAGCGGCAGGTCGAGATCAAGACACGTCTGAATGAGGCCGTCTGTTGAACCGGGCGACACACCAAATGCCGCACCTGCCTTTTTGGCTTTCTCGGCACAGGCCGGGGTCAGCAAGGTGCCGGCACCGATCAGAATTCCAGACACTGCCGACATTTCCCTGATGGAGTCGAGCGCGGCGTCAGTCCGCAAAGTGACCTCGATGACATGCAGACCGCCGTCGGCTAGTGCCCGGGCAAGCGGCACAGAATGTTTCGCATATTCGATCGTCAGGACCGGCATGACACCAATGTCACGGCAAACTCGCCGCAGCCATCTGCTGCTGTCATCGGGAGTCATTGATCAGCTCTCATGACAATGGCTGAGGCACCCTGATCAGACTGACCGGCGTGGCGACGAAACAACTCGAATAGCTGTTGTCCGCAGAATTCCGAAGCGGTGTGATCGGGCATCTCCTGTATTTCTCGTTCCTGCAGGTCGACACCGATGACGTTGAGTCGTCCTGTCCTGGCATCAAGAGTGACGACATCGCCATCTTGAATCCTTGCCAGGGGACCCCCGTCTGCTGCTTCCGGAGACAGGTGGATGGCGGCGGGGACTTTTCCTGAGGCCCCTGACATCCGGCCATCGGTCACCAGGGCGACACGAAATCCCCGGTCGAGAAGCACCGACAGACTGGGAGTCAGCCCATGCAATTCCGGCATCCCATTGGCTTTGGGTCCCTGGAAACGGACGATTATCACACAGTCCTGATTGAGTTCGCCCTGTGAGAATGCAACTTTCACATCGTCCGGTTCAGAAAAAACCCGTGCGGGCGCGGTGATCGACTGATGCTCTGAGGCCACGGCCGAAATCTTCATCGCCCCTTTCCCAAGATTGCCCTGGATACGTTTCAAGCCACCTGTTGGCGAGAAAGGTCGTGCCGCGGGGCGAAGAATTTTCTCGTTCTGTGACTCACAAGGGGTCTCTTCCCAGTTCAGTATGCCGTCTCGCAATTTAGGTTCCCGGCAATAATTGTCGAGGCCCGTACCGGCATTGGTCTGAACATCCTCATGCAACAAGCCCGCATTCAATAATTCACGAATGAGGAATGCGAGTCCTCCGGCGGCATGGAAGTGATTGATGTCCGCCAGACCGTTTGGATAGACCCTTGCCATCAATGGCACCACCTCGGAAATATCCGCGAAATCATCAACATCAAGTTCAATGCCGCCGGCCCGCGCCATCGCGGGAAGATGCAGCAGCAGATTGGTCGATCCGCCCGTGGCCATGAGACCGACGATGCCGTTGACGAAGGCTTTTTCATCCAAAATCTGGCCAACAGGTCGATAATCGTTGCTCAACGCAGTGATGGCAAGGGCGCGTCTGACGGCCGCTTTCGTGAGTTCTTCGCGAATGGGTGTGTGGGGATTGAAAAATGATGTTCCGGGGAGGTGCAACCCCATGAATTCCATCAGCATCTGGTTTGAATTCGCCGTGCCGTAAAAGGTGCAGGTTCCCGGTCCGTGATAAGATTCCATTTCAGCTTGCATGAGCGTGTCACGCCCGACTTCGCCGGCGGCAAATTGCTGACGGATACGGGATTTTCGATCATTGGGAAGTCCCGAGACCATGGGTCCGGCGGGAACAAATATTGCCGGAATATGTCCAAATGTCTGCGCTGCAATGACCAGGCCGGGAACGATCTTGTCGCAGACTCCCAGATGGAGTGCGGCATCGAACGTGTTGTGGCTCAGTGCTACACTCGCGGCGAGGGCAATGACATCACGCGAAAACAGCGACAGTTCCATGCCCTGCTGACCCTGAGTGACCCCATCGCACATGGCCGGCACGCCGCCAGCAACCTGTGCCGTCCCACCCGCTTGGCGCGCTGCCTCCTTGATGATCTGTGGATATGCGGCGAAGGGCTGATGCGCCGAGAGCATGTCATTATAGGCCGTGACAATGCCGAGATTTGCGACTCGTCCGCCCGCCAGATCCTCTTTTTGATTCCCCATTGCGGCATAGGCATGGGCCTGGTTGCCACACGAGAGATGGGCCCGTGCCGGACGTGATGTGATCGCGCGATGAATTCTGTCAAGATAGGCCTTGCGGCTGTCTGTGCTGCGCAACTGAATACGTTCGGTGACGGCAGCGATCTGATCGTTAATCCTCATGAGCGCTCGCGAGTTGGACAAGCCGGTTTGGACACTTGCGCACGATCGACCCGCGCGAAAGGATATCTATTCACAAGGGTGGGCAACATCATGGGGTGACATGCGCAAGGGCAGGGATTGGATTTGCGGTCCTGCTGTTCGTGTCCCTATCCATGACACAGAAAATGGCATCAGGAATGCCATGGAGTCCGACCGTAAGAATAGACTGATCATGACATTTCGTATCATCCATCGCAACATCACATTCAGTCCCTTGAGAGGCGCCGCGTCACGAAATTCTGATTTCCGCAGGAGGCGAACGAACAGGGTTTCATTAAGCGGCCCAACCATCCTGTGCAAGCTTGATCCCGTCTTGCAATCAACTCATGAGAGCGATAACAACGGAAAAATTTCTGACATGATTGCCAGTTTGAAGGAGAAATGCAAAATGGAAAATGTTGATCGGAGGAAGTTCCTTGGCGGTGCGGCGCTGGCTGCAACGGCCTCGGCCGGTGGACTGGCCGCGCCGGCCTTGGCCCAGTCGGGTACCAACCTGAAAATGCAAGCAGCATGGGGTGGCGGTATTTTTCTGGAAAATGCGCAGGCCTATGTGCAGCGCGTCAATGATATGGCGGGTGGGGCGCTCAATATTGAGCTTCTTCCCGTGGACGCGGTTGTCAAGACAAGTCAAATGCAGGACGCCGTACATCGGGGTATTCTCGATGCATGCCACTATGTGCCCGCTTACTGGTATTCGAAATCACCGACAGCATCCTTGTTTGGAACGGGCCCGTGTTTCGGATGGTCCAGTCAAGAGGTTCTGGGTTGGGTGCATTATGGTGGCGGCCAGGAGCTGTTCAATGAATTGATGGCCGAACTTCGGCTGAATGTCGTGTCGTTCTTCAATAGCCCGATGCCGGCGCAGCCGCTCGGCTGGTTCAAGGAACAGATCACCGATGCAGCGCAGATGGATGGGCTCAAGTATCGCACCGTGGGTCTTGCGGCCGACGTTCTGCTCGAGATGGGAATGTCAGTTGTTCAACTCCCGGGCGGTGAAATCCAGCCGGCGATGAAGTCTGGACTGATCGACGCTGCCGAATTCAACAACCCGACATCCGACCGGGATTTTGGTATGCAGGATGTGTCCAAACATTATCATCTTGCGTCTTTCCATCAGAGTCAGGAATTCTTTGAAATTTCCTTTAACCGTGATACGTACGAGTCTCTCGCCCCCGAACTTCAGGCGATACTCAAATACGCGTCAGAAGCGGAAAGTTCGAATTTCTACTGGCACAACACGAAACGTTACGCGGAAGATCTGATCACATTGCGCGATCAGGAAGGCGTCAATGTGTATCGGACGCCCGACTCCGTGATGAAGGCGCAGCTCGAGGCCTGGGATATCGTGATTGATCGGATTTCGGGTGAGGATCCCTTCTTCGCCAGGGTGATTGAGAGCCAGAAGGCCTATGCCGAGGTGGTGATGAATTACCTCAATCTCAACCAGCCAAATTACCAGCTTGCCTACGAACATACTTTTGGTTCGTGAGTGATTGATATCATGGATCCGGGAACCGGTCGCGGTTCCCGGAATGCGAATTCAGCCCCATGAAGGGTTTTATCAGTTCCGTCGAAACGCTGAGTGTATGGGTCGGCCGCGCGTTTGGATGGTGCATCCTCATCCTGACACTTTCGGTCTCTTACGAAGTCTTTGTCCGTTATGTCCTGAACGCACCGACGGTATGGGCGTTTGACATGATGGTTCAGATGTATGGAGCACTTTTCCTGATGGCCGGACCTTACGCGCTGGCTCAGGATGCGCATGTCCGCGGCGACGTGATCTATCGGTTGTTCCCGGTGCGCTGGCAGGCACGGATCGATTTTGTCCTCTATCTCTTGTTCTTTTTTCCAGGAATGCTGGCGCTATTCTGGTTCGGTTACGAAATCGCTGCTGACAGTTGGCGCTACCAGGAAGTCAGTTGGAACAGCCCGGCACGCATACAGATTTATTTCTTCAAGACCCTGATTCCAGTTGCCGGTGGACTCCTGATCATTCAGGGAATCGCCGAACTTCTGCGTTGCTGGCATGCGATGCGGACAGGCGTCTGGATGGAGCGGGTTGACGATGTCCGGGAAACAGAGGACGTGCTGATCAAGGAAGGTGACACGGCTGGTTGACTGGTGGTCGTGCAACGCGTGGAAGACAGTTGAAGGAATGTTGACATGACCGATCCCCAAGTCGCAATCCTGATGCTGTGCCTGTTCATCCTGATGGTGCTGCTTGGTTTTCCCATTGCGTTCACTCTGGTCGCGATGGGCGTCGCTTTCGGCTATTATGCATACTACCAGGGCGGTATCGACAGTTTCGCCGACCTGATCAACAACAATATCTTTTATCTCCTCAACCAGAACACATATTCGGTTATGGAGAATGATACGCTTGTCGCGATTCCTTTGTTTCTGTTCATGGGCTATGTGGTCGAGAGGGCAAGCATTATTGACCGGTTGTTTTATTCGCTGCGGGAGGCGGCGCATAATCTGCCGGGTTCAATGGCAGTTGCAGCGCTGGTCACCTGCACGGTTTTTTCCACGGCTTCGGGAATTGTCGGTGCTGTTGTCACGCTCATGGGTCTGCTTGCATTCCCGGCCATGGCAAATGCATCATACGACAGACGGTTTGCCGCCGGCGTGATTTGTGCCGGTGGGACGCTGGGAATCCTGATTCCGCCATCGATCATGCTGATCGTCTATGCGGCAATTGCAGAACTGTCACCACTCCGCCTGTATGCAGCCGCTGTATTCCCGGGCCTGATTCTTGCCGGTCTTTACATTGTCTATGTGATGGCCCGCGCTTTGATCAATCCCGACATCGCACCAAAACCCAAACATGAGGATCTTCCACCGGCCCGTGAAATTTACTGGAACCTGCTGATTTCGTTCGTTCCATTGACCGTGCTGATCATGTTGGTTCTCGGCTCGATACTGGGTGGGCTTGCAACACCTGCAGAAGCTGCGGCAATGGGTGCGTTGGGTGGACTGGTCCTGGCGATGATATACCGCACCTTGACCTGGCGGCGATTGCGAGAAAGCGTGTTCCTGACGGCGAAGGCAACGGCGATGGTCTGTTGGCTTTTCGTCGGTTCCTGGACTTTCGCATCCGTGTTTTCGTATCTCGGCGGCCAGGAAGTGATTGAACAATTGATCCTTGGAATGGACCTGCAGACCTGGCAGTTTCTGGTCCTCGCGCAACTGATCATCTTCCTTTTGGGCTGGCCGCTTGAATGGACCGAGATTCTGATCATATTTGTGCCGATATTCCTTCCAATGCTGGATATTTTCGGGGTGAACCCGTATTTCTTTGCGATGCTCGTGGCCTTGAATCTGCAGACATCGTTCCTGACGCCGCCGATGGCGATGTCGGCCTATTATCTGAAAGGGGTGCTACGGGCGCGCATTCAACTGGCGGAGATTTTCAAGGGCATCCTGCCTTATCTCGCCATCGTGATTTTTTCGATGGTCCTGATGTATCAATTTCCCGGAATTGCGCTCTGGTTTCCAGAATATCTGTTCGGTGAGTATATTCCGTAGGCTCTTGCCGAATGCAGCGGCCTGATTCGTCTGAACTGACGGCGCTCTCTGCTGTTGCCGCGGCGGAACGGATACGCACGGGCCAGCTCAAGTCCGAGATACTGGTGCGGGAATGCCTGGAACGGATTCAGGAGACGGACAGCGAAATCGCGGCCTGGGAATGGTTTGATCCCGATCTGGCACTGAAACAGGCACGGGAACTTGACCGCATCCGCTGGTTTGGCCGACCGGTCGGTGCTCTGCATGGTGTGCCTGTCGGCATCAAGGATATCGTTGATACCAGGGGGATTCCCACTGAGAGAGGAACCCCCGCCTGCAAGGGACGGATTCCCCGCCGCGAGGCATTCCTGGTCGATCGACTCCGCGATGCCGGCGCGGTCATTCTCGGAAAGACGGTCACAACTGAACTGGCGTTCATGCAGCCCAGCCGCACCGTTAATCCGCATGACACCGCACGCAGCCCCGGAGGGTCTTCGAGCGGGTCAGCCGCCGCGGTGGCGGGATTTCAGGTGCCTTTGACGATTGGAACCCAGACCAATGGATCCGTTATCCGTCCGGCATCATTTTGCGGTGTGTTCGGCTTTAAACCGACGCGGGGGCTGATCTCACGTAGCGGGGTTCTGCGCACGAGCCAGACGCTCGACCAGATTGGTATGTTCGCCCGGGATTTGGAAGATGTTGCTGCACTCGCTGATGCCATGGCGGCGTGTGATTCATCCGACCCTGCGACTCTTGCGCGTCCGCGTCCCAGCATGCTTGCGGGCTGCCGCAGCGAACCGCCGGTCGAACCGATGTTGGCCTGGATGGGGGCAACATACCATCAGGAGTTGCAGGATGATGCCCGACAAGGGCTCGAGGATGTGGTCGCATTGCTGTCTCCACGCGTCGAAAAACTGCCGGCACCGATGGATTTTGATTTATTGCTGGACGCCCACCGCACCATTCAGAACTATGAAATCGGCCGCAATCTGAAACGGCTGAAAGACGCGCATGGCGAACTGATGAGCAGGCAAATTCTTGGAGCCATTGATGAAGGCCTGGGAATTGGTCGTAAGACTTACCGGAATGCATTGCGCAAGATGTCGGCAGCGCAAGAGTATTTCGCGAAATTCTTCATGGATTTTGATGCCATCATTGCACCTGCTGCGCTGGGCGATGCCCCGCAACTTGCCAGTGGTACAGGGAATCCAGTCTGCAGTACGATCTGGACATTGTGCGGATTGCCATGTCTTTCACTGCCCCTCTTGATCAGTGCAGACGGACTTCCGATCGGGGTACAGATCATCGGTGCTCCGGAAAGGGATGACAGGTTGTTGCGCACCGCCCGGTGGATTTTGACGTCACTTGCAGTGGAGACAGCAACGGTTTAGGGAACAGGGACGATGGGTAAAACGATCAACATACTGATGGCGGTGATTGCGCTTCTGATGATGGCGTCCTTCACACTGGGCCTCGCGCATGGAATTTCAACCGGATTTGCCGGTTTCTGGGGCGGGTTGCCATTCTGGATCATCCTGCTCGCCGTTCTCTCCTGTGCCGCTTATGATGCATGGGACAGCATCATCCGCGACAAGGATTGAGTTCAGTCTTCTTTGCCTTCCGGCGGTCTGATCTCAAGGCTGATCGAAGCGTACCAATTGGCGAATTCCCGAATTTGCTCGTCGCTCAGTGACACCGCGATTTCAGTCATGATGTCATGGCGGCGTTTGCCGCGTTTGAACGCCTTGAGTTGTGCGTCAAGATATGCTCTGTCTTCACCTGCAAGATGGGGTGCGTCCAAAAGGGTCGAGATTCCGTCGGCACCGTGACAGGACACACAAAGATCGGGCGCGTCCGCCGCATGGGAACCTTTCGGCAATGCCGCAACCGCTGTATGCGCGGCATACCAGGCAGAGACATCGGCGATCTGTTGTGCTGAAAGCCCGGCGGTGACCACGCTCATCATCTCGTGCTGACGGCTGCCGGTCTTGAACGCCATCAGCTGCGCTTCAAGATAGGATTGCGGTTCGCCGCCGATGTGCGGAGCATTCGGAAGGCGGGCATAACCGTCGGTCCCGTGACATGTCATGCACATATTGGCCACCAGTCGCCCGGCCGCCAGGTCGGCGGCCATGGCCGGTTGGGTGGCGATCCCGGCGAACATCAGCCCGCCGAGGATCAGTGAGGCAGCCGCGTTCAATTGGCCGCAGTACGAGGCGCGTAAGCAATACGCCAGATTGCGCCGGCAAAGTCGTCCGATACCAGCATGGATCCATCGGGCAGGAAGGCGACATCCATTGGCCGACCGAGATATTCTCCGGTGCTCTCGTTGAGCCATCCGTCGGCGAAGACTTCGGCTTTGACCGCATTGCCTTCGTCATCGAGTGACGTGAACATGACCCGTGCCCCCACCGGGGTTGTCCGGTTCCAGGACCCGTGTTGCGCCCAGAAAATTCCACCATGGTATTTTTCCGGGAAGCTGTCATGGCGATAAAAACTCATACCCAGATCAGCAGCATGTGCGGTCAATTCAAGCTGAGGTTCGACAAACGTCACGCCCTCAGGCTGCGGCACATCCTTGTAATCCGGAATTTCCACACGGGCATTGGTCCAGGGAAAGCCGAAATGCTGGCCTGCCGCCGTCTGGCGGTTGAGTTCACCTGGCGGAATGTCGTCACCCATGCCATCGACCTGGTTGTCGGTGAACCACAATTCGCCGGTCGCCGGATTGAAATCATGACCGACTGAATTGCGCACACCACGCGTGTAGACTTCGCGGCCCGTACCGTCAGTGTTGATCCGAATGATACCGCCAATTCCGATTTCGTCATACATTTCAAGCTTGTCCAATGGCTGCACATTGAACGGCTGTCCAAGTGAGATGTAAAGCTTCCCGTCAGGGCCAACGCGGCAGACCCGCGCCGAATGGTTGAAGCTCTCTTCCTCTTCGGGAATCAGGTCCCCTTGACCGACCACGTAGCCAACAGCCGGATCCGGGCCTTCAAAGAAAAACTCGGCGGCAGGGAAGACCAGCACGCGATTGCGTTCTGCGATATAGAGAAATCCGTCGGGTGAAAAGCAGGGGCCGTTGGGAATGTCAAAGGCGATTGACGGGGCGAAATCCTTGACCTCGTCGGCGACCCGGTTGCGATCGCGGTCCACAATGGACCAGACATTTTCTTTTCGTGTGCCGGCGAACACGACTGTCCCTTGCGGTGCGACGGCCATTGAACGCGCATTCGGGACGACTGCATACAGGCTGATTTCAAACCCGTCCGGAACATTGAGGCTTGGCAGAATGGCACGCAGCGATTCCGCCACTTCATCATTCTGTTCGATGAAGGTGAAAATGGCATCTGTCCGCTGCATGTTGGTCAACTTGTCCATATTGTCCTGAGCCAGCGCCGGGGCTGCAAACAGTGCTGCACCCGCCAATCCTGTTACAATTCTATTCATGTCAATTCTCCTGTCCACAAGACGCCTCTCGCTCCCTCCTTACCCTGGCGTGAGAGGCGAATATCGATTTGCAACGCAACAGGCAGCAAATCCTTCTCTGTCTTGTTCCTAATCAGACCATGGCCGAAAGTAAAATTCACGACGCCGTTCAGGTCCCGGGATTCCCATCGTCGATATGTCAGAGAGGTTTCTGGATGTCTGATCTTTGTTGCGGGGTGTCTGTGGTCGATGTGATCTCGGATGCCAGTTCGCGTATGATGTCATACACCGACATGACGTCACTTTTCGTACATGAAAAGGTGCCCGCAGTCATGCGGATGACCGGGCGCCCCTTGAATTGAGATGGCGTCAGGTAGATCCGTCCGTCGTCATTGATATTGCTGAGCAGACGCGTTGTCAGGGAATCAGCATCACCGTCTTCTGGGGCGTAGCGAAAAGTAAACAAGGCCAGTGGACAGGAGGTGACGATTTCGAATTCCGGATCGGCAATCAACTTGTTTTCAAGCGCTTTGACCCAGTTGACATGGTTGCGGATCATCCCTTGCAATCCGCTCACGCCATAGACCCGAAACACGAACCACAATTTGAGTGCCCGAAAGCGACGGCCAAGGGGAAGAGTCAGATCCTGAAAATCCATCATACCGTTCTGATTGCCGGATTGAAGATATTCCGGGCGCAGGCTGAGCGTCGTCGATTGAAGTTGCGGTTCCGCGAGAAGCTGTACAGAACAGTCAAACTGCGCACCGAGCCATTTTGTCGGGTTGATCACAATTGAATCTGCGAGTTCTGCCCCTTTCCAAAGATAACGGAATTCCGGACAGATCATTGCTGAACCGGCCCAGGCAGCATCAACATGACAATAGAGTCCAAACTCTTTCGCCACGGCAATGGTGTCAGCGATCCGGTCGAAAGCACCATTGGCAGTGCCACCGGCACAGAGGACAAGGCCTGCGGGACGCATGCCAGCGGCCAGATCCTGCTCAATGGCCTGACGCAGGCGACGCGGGCACAGCGCCAATTGACTGTCGGTTGCCACCTGGACCAGATTCGCGTCTCCGATACCGGAAATCCGTGCTGCCTTGATGACCGAAGAGTGATTTTCCGGCGAGGCGTAGATGCGAATGATGTCTTGACCGGCGAGCCCATGAGACAGCCCCTGCCAGTCAAGACTGCGCTCACGCATCGTCAATAGGGCGCATAAGGTCGCCGTTGTGGCGCTATCCTGAATGGTTCCGGTGAATCTGTCCGGCAATCCGACGGCTCCGCGCAACCATTCAACCATGCGCTGTTCCAGTTCAGTTGCGGCCGGGGATGTCTGCCAAAGCATACAGTTACAGGCCATCGTGTTGATGATCTGTTCAGCGAGAATGGAAGCCGGTGCTGCATTGGCAGGAAAGTAGGCAAAGAAACGCGGATGCTGCCAATGGGTCATGGCGTCCGGAATGAGTTTCTCAAAGTCGGCAAAGACAATATCGACAGGCGTGGGGTTGGTCGGTGCCTGTGCCGGAATCTCGCGCAGGATATCTCCTGGTGCCGTTTGGGCCCTGACCGGTCGCACGCGTAATGTATCATGATACTGCGCGGCCCAGCGACCTATTCTGATAGACCATTCTGAGAGATCGGAATAACGCATATCAAATCCTTGCCAAAGACATCTTCAGGAAAACCGATCTGCTGCCACCGTGACGACATGTCAATCCGACTGTTGAGGGAGAGGCAACTCGCCACCCTCAATTGCCGTGAACCCGGGGATCAGGCCAGCATTGACTCACCCGCGTAGGATGGCCTTTTGCACCTGTTTTCGGGACTGTTGCCAAATTGGCAAAATGAGTCTATAGAACGAGTATGACAACGGTATGCACAACAATTAGGATTTGCATTATCGGCTGATATCCTCAGCCGGGCCGTTCGATTCTTTAACATTGAGAGATGCGATCCCGGCTCAGGCGGTAACGGCTGTTATGGGAGGCGGATGTGTGACGGATCTGACTTTTTACGATACGCGCCGGCGCGCACGCGTGGCCTTTGAGCCGATAGATCCACGAAATGTCCGCCTCTATGCCTGCGGTCCGACCGTTTACGACCGTGCGCATATCGGCAATGCGCGCCCAGCGGTGGTTTTTGACGTGCTGTTTCGTCTTCTCCGGCATCGTTTCGGGGACGATTGCGTCACATATGTCCGTAACATTACGGACATTGATGACAAGATCAACACGCGTGCCGCCGAGATGCGGAGTCGAGGTGACAAACGTCCCCTCGTTGAAATCATCCGAACGATCACGGCTCAGACGACCAGTTGGTACCACGAGGACATGGCCGCGCTTGGTGTCCTCCGACCGAGTCATGAACCGCGTGCCACAGAGTTTATCCCCGAAATGATCGCCATGATTGGCGATCTCATTCGTGGTGGGCATGGTTACGAAGCCGAAGGTCATGTGCTTTTTTCAGTCAAGAGCTGGAGCGGATATGGCAGTCTCGCCCATCGGTCGCTTGAAGATATGATTGCCGGTGCCCGTGTTGAGCAGGCACCTTACAAGCGTGACGCCATGGATTTTGTCTTGTGGAAACCATCTTCGGACGATTTGCCCGGATGGGATTCACCGTGGGGGCGGGGACGTCCCGGTTGGCATATTGAATGCTCGGCCATGAGTCATAAACTCCTTGGGGAGAGTTTCGATATCCATGCCGGCGGAATCGATCTGGCTTTTCCACATCACGAAAACGAGGCGGCACAGAGTCTGTGTGCCAACAAGGGAAGTGAATTTGCCCGCCTGTGGATGCATAACGGATTCGTTCAGGTTGAAGGCCAGAAAATGGCCAAGAGCCAGGGAAATTTCATCACGGTCAAGGATTTGCGCGATCAGGGCATCAATGGAGATGTCATTCGTCTCACCCTGCTGTCCACACATTATCGACAACCACTCGATTGGACTCAGAGAAAGCTGAATGAAATGCACAACGTCCTCCGCCGATGGAGAAAATTGTCGGCAGTCGTCAATTCCGGGGTGCAACCGCCACGAGATTCCGTGATTGCGGCCCTCGCTGAAGATTTGAACACACCGGAGGCAATCAGCGAAATCCATTCTCTCGTCGCAGCAGGTGACGCCGAAGGAGTCAAATCGTCAGTCGCGTTTCTGGGCCTATCAACGGCGACAACAAGTCAGCGACTGATGGACACAAGCCGGGGGGTCATTGAGAAAATGATTGCGCAGCGAACAGTGGCACGGCGGATGAAAGACTTCGCCGCTGCAGATTTGATTCGTAACCATTTGCATGCAGCGGGCATTGACATCAGCGATGAACCCAATGGAACCCAATGGGACGTCAATGACCGATTTGATCCGGCAAAACTGGAGCTGGATCCATCTTTGAAGACGGAAGATTGGGAAGAATGAGAAAACCACGTCTGGTCATCTATGACACGACATTGCGTGATGGCCAGCAGACCCATGGCGTCCAGTTTTCGCTGGACGACAAGCGAAAGATCGCCGCGGCGCTGGACACGCTTGGAATCGATTATGTCGAGGCCGGTTGGCCGGGTGCCAATCCGACCGACAGTGCGTTTTTTGCTGATCCGCCTGTCATGCGCCGGTCAAAGGTGACCGCATTCGGAATGACCAAACGCACGGGTCGCTCGGCGGCCAATGATAATCTGTTGGCACAATTGATGAATTCCGGAGCGACATCGATCTGTCTCGTCGGCAAGACGAGTGAGTTTCATGTTGAGAGTGTGCTCGGTATTTCGTGCGCTGAAAATCTTGAAAATATCGCGCAGTCGATTGGACATCTTGCCAAGCATCAATGCGAGGCGATTTTTGATGCCGAGCATTTCTTCGACGGATTTAAATTGAATCGTGTTTACGCACTCGATTGTCTTCGGGCGGCATTGGAAAATGGCGCAGGTTGGATTGTACTGTGCGACACCAATGGTGGAACTCTTCCAGCCGAAATTGGCGTGATCACTGAACAGGTCATTCAAGCCGGCATTCCTGGTGACCAACTTGGAATTCACACGCATAATGATACCGGTACCGCCGTGGCAGGCGCCTTGGCAGCCGTTGATGCCGGTGCCCGGCAAATTCAGGGCACATTGAACGGGCTTGGCGAACGCTGCGGCAATGCTGATCTGGTGTCTTTGTTACCAACATTGACCTTGAAAGAGCCCTATAAGTCACGATTTTCGATAGGAACAAAGGCCTCGGAACTTGCCCAACTGACGCAGATTTCCCGACTTGTTGATGACATATTGAATCGCGTACCGGAAAAGTCCGCGCCCTATGTGGGTGCGTCGGCCTTCGTTCACAAGGCGGGGCTTCATGCATCTGGCGTCGTGCGTAATCCAACAAGCTATGAACATGTCAACCCCAACGACGTTGGGAATCGACGCTTTATCCCGATGTCGAACCAAGCCGGACGGTCAAATCTCGTGGCCCGCCTTCATGAAGCTGGCATTGACGTTGATCCAGATGACGAACGTATCGGTGACATGCTGGCCGAAGTGAAACGGCGGGAAGATGTCGGATACAGCTACGACAATGCGCAGGCTTCGTTCGAACTGCTTGCGAGAAAAATGCTGGGCCTGCTACCGGATTTCTTTGCGATTGAGGAATTCTCAGTGTCGGTCCGGCATGCACATGACGGTGATAGGGTGCGAACCACCTCACATTCAGAGGTTCTTCTGAATATCGCTGGAGACAGACGCCGCTCGTCGGGTCATTTGGGCACCAATGGCGGTGAGGACCATGGGCCGTTTCATGCACTCGCCGCAGCAATCAAGAGAGATCTGGGTATGTATCAGCCTTTCGTCGATGATATGGGATTGGTTGATTACAAGGTCCGTATCACCAATAGCGGCACTGCAGCGGTCACGCGCGTGATCATTGACAGCGAAGACAAACTGGGGCGTCGATGGTCCACGATCGGTGTGTCCGCCAATATCATCAATGCATCCTTCGAGGCACTGGTCGACTCCATCAGGTGGAAACTTGTCAGAGACCAAGCACCAGCACCGTGATTGCACGGCGATTCTGGGCTTTGTCGAATCCGGCGATCCTGATCGATCTGCCGTCGCAAAGATCGCGCCGCGAGAGAAGCGATGCCTGCTGCTGTTTCTCTATGCTTTCAATCTGGAAGCTGCACGAATCACATGGAAAGCACCGGACCCGGCAACGGCGGCAATCCGTTTTCAATGGTGGCATGACATCGTGGACACGGCCGGTTCAGGTAACGATATTCCACGTCACCATGTTGCGGAGGGCCTCGATCAGTTGATGGATCAATGCCGTTTGCCCACAGCGTCATTTCATCGACTTCTCGATGCTTATCAATCCGAAAGGAGTGTGCCGGATGGCCATGATGAACGGCAACGATTTGCGCAATATATCGATTCGACAGCGGGTGAAGTGATGTGGCTGGCCGCGCAGATCCTGGATAGGCCATTGGCATGTGAGGAAACGGTGCGTGACTTGGCATGGGGTTGCGGCGTGGCATCATATCTGCGCGCTGTGGCGACATTGAAGGCTCGAGGACGTTTATACTTTCTGACTGATATGGCGACCCAGCACTGGGCGGTTACCACTGCTGCCGCGCGTATTGATCGGGCGCGGTCTCATCGGAGTGAGCTTCCGGCGTCGATTTTTCCAGCATTGCTGACGGGATGGAGAGCGGATTCGACGCTCCGGCGGGCGCGGGTGAATATCGCCCGGGTGGATTCCGGAGGATTGGATGAGTCCGAGTTTGTGCGCCGTGTGCGTCTCGCTATATGTGGCTTGACAGGGAGATGGTGACAGCCGCGATCCGAAAACGGAGGCGGAATACCGCTTCTTTCTCAATACCGGGTTACTGGTATCGGTTGACGGAAGCCTGTTGCTCTCTTCAAACCTATACCGGTCTTCCTGATGGTGACTGTCTGTTGAATGTGAGCCAGATCAACGCAATGCCGGCAAGCAGGAGAAAGGGCAACATCGCCCAGTTGACGGCGACCCAGCCCTCAGTTGCGGTGCCACCGGTACAATTCATCAGTGTCCCCGAAGCCAGGGATGCGATGGTGACACATCCGAAGACCAACAGGTCATTCAACCCCTGAACCTTGCCACGTTCTTCGGGGCGATGCGCTTCAACAAGCATCGCCGTGGCACCAATAAATCCAAAGTTCCAACCCAAACCGAGTAATATCAGCGCGGCAAAGAAGTTTGTTAACGCGACACCCGCCAATCCGATGATGCCGGCACAGGCCAGCAACATGAGACCGGCAGCGACAATTCGCTGTGATCCAAAGCGGGAAATCAGATGGCCGGTGAAGAATGAAGGTGCGAACATGGCCAAGACGTGCGACGAGACAATGTCAGCCGCGCGATCCGTGCCAAATCCACAACCAACGACGGCCAGCGGAGTTGATGTCATCACGAGATTCATCAACGAATAAGAGACCATCGCACAAACAATGGCCACGGCAATTTTCGGTGTTCGAAGGATTTCACCATAGCTGCGGATGTGTTGGTGATGGGAATCCTTGATCTTTGGACGGGGAATGTCGAGAAACATATAAGCGAAGCTGCCCACAAGATTGACGATAATGACCGCAATATAGGTTCCGGCAAATGGAACCACCATTGCATCGGCCGTCACTTTCACCAGTTGCGGCCCGACCAGAGCTGCCACCAATCCGCCCGCCATGACATAAGATATGGCGCGTGGGCGAAAGCTTTCGGACGCCGTGTCGGCTGCCGCGAAGCGGACGAATCCATGTGCGGACATGTAAATTCCGGTGAAGTAGGAAGAAGCCAGGAACAGGATGAAGGAGTCGATCATCAGCGCATAGCTGCCAGTGATGCCACCGAGTCCACCCCCGAGTGACCCGATCAGGAATCCTGTGCGGCGGCCAAATCGCTGCATCGTCTGACTCATCCATGTCGCCGATGTCATGGAACCGAAAACCAGCAGGGATATCGGCAATGTGGCCAGGCAGACATGAGGCGTCATTGATTGACCGGCAAGACCGGCAATGGTAAAGATCATCGGTAATTGTGCGCCAATCGTCATTTGTGCCACGATCAATGCGGTCACGTTGCGAAATTGACGTGGATTTGTTGTGTCTGCCATCCCGACTTTCGTATCCTCGTCAGGCTGTGACGGCAAGGGATGCCGAACCACCGATGTCTGAACAACAGCGTGTCCCACAGCATGTTGCGTCAGTTTGTACGAGGAAATCTGACGCATGGGCATCTGACCGACCGGAATGATACTGATTCTCCACAGTCGCGACCGATCGATTGACCAGTTCCTGCAATTGACACAATGTGAGACGCATCGTACCGCTGACAGGTCAAGCGTTCCGGGAATCGTTATGAAAGCAGTCGATTGGACAGGTACGGCTTTTGCCTGATTGTTGACACGACTGGTCAAGAGCTGCTGCCAGCATTGAATATGGAAAATATGCATATAACCATCGAATCAAAATCGGATCTCAACCGTGCCGTTCATTTGTTGGCGCAAAGAGAACCGCATTTTGCCGATGCGGCCGAATTGGTGGGGCCGTTGCCCTTGCGGCGGCGGGCTGAGGGATTCGAGTCGTTGCTCGGGATGATTGTGAGCCAGCAGGTTTCAGTGGCCGCAGCTGATTCCATATGGAAGAGGCTGAAAGCCGCCGGATTGACAGAACCGGAATCTCTCGGTTGCTGCACCGATGAGGCATTGCGTGCCTGTGGCCTGTCGCGGCAGAAAGCGCGGTATGCCCGTGCCCTGGCCGCTGCAGATCTTGATTTTGTGGCCCTTGGCGAACTGGATGACGCCGGACTGGTCAAGCGGCTCACTCAAGTCGCGGGTGTAGGGCGCTGGACGGCGGAGATTTATGGTATGTTTTCTCTTGGGCGACCGGATATGATCGCCGCCGGTGATTTGGCACTGCGCGAGAGTGCAAGGATTCTCTTTCAACTGCCAGAACGGCCAACAGATCAGGTTTTGCGCCGGATGGCGGAGTCATGGTCTCCATGGCGCGCCGTCGCGGCGCAGCTTCTCTGGTCCTATTACAGGGTTATGAAGAATCGAGAGGGAGTTCGTTGACCATGGACATGACACTATTGCGGCAGAGCGCAATGTCGTGCGAGTCGCATTCCGTGATATTCCTGCTTCATGGATATGGGGCGAATGCCGATGATCTCATGGGGTTGGCGCGTCCCCTGGCCATCCCTTTTCCTGACTGTGAATTTGTAGCCCCGAATGCGCCTGAATCTTGTCCCGGACTCCCGAATGGGCGGAGATGGTTTCCCATTCCCTGGATGGATGGTGCAGACGAAGCGGCGGTGGAATCGTCATTGCAGGCATCGACAGAGATTCTGGCGCAAATGGTCGAGAGCGAATTGCAGCGATTGAATCTTCGTGAAGAGTCAGCAATTCTCTTCGGCTTCTCACAGGGAACAATGATTGCCTTGCATTACGCCGCGCGTCATGCGCGCCGTTTTGCGGGAGTGATTGGCTTCTCGGGGCGACTGCTGGCGCCTGAGCGTCTGCAAAGTGAGACTGTTTCGCGCCCACCGGTGCTTCTCGTGCATGGTGACGCCGATCCGGTGGTCCCATTTGCTTGCCTGCGGGAGGCAGAAGCGGCCCTGGAGGCAGCAGAATTCTCGGTCAGAACACATGTATCGTCCGGCACAGCCCATTCAATTGCACCCGATGGACTGGAGCAGGCGGTTTTATTTGCACGCACGCTTCTGTAACAGCGAGGCAGGATTGTGCAAAAGATTGACGGAATTGTGACGAGATAGGAAATTTGATGCCCGACGCCGATGACATTCTGTCCTTCTGGTTTGAAACCCTGACAGGCCAGCAGAGATTTATGGCGAGTGAGGATGTTGACTCGGCCATTACCACGCGTTTCCATGATTTGTGGTGCTGCGCAGCCGGTGGCGGAAAATCAGATTGGGAACAGGAATGCGGGCCGTCGCTGGCCTTGGTCATCGTGCTTGATCAGTTTCCACGCAATATGTTTCGTGGTTCTGCTCAATCTTTCCACAGTGACGCCCTTTCATTGCGAATCGCAGGCCAGATGATCGCGGCCGGTTTTGATCTTCAACTTGACGAAGAACAACGGCTGTTTGTTTATATGCCGTTCATGCATTCAGAGCGGCTTGCTGATCAGGACCAGGCTGTGGGCTACATTGAAGAGAGGATGAAAGAAACAGGCGCATTGAACCTGATTCATGCGCGCGCCCACCGGCGTATCATCCGCGAGTTTCAACGTTTTCCTTACCGCAATGAAGCACTGGCGCGTCCATCCACACCGGATGAAGAGAAATGGCTGGAAAATGTCGGTTATGCCGGCCTGATCAGGACTCTTCAGGCCGAAAGTTAAGAATTCGAGCGACAATCGGGAGAGAGCAAATGTCGGAACCAAATTTTGATGTCGCAGTCATTGGCACCGGCCCGGGAGGTTATGTTGCCGCCATCAGAGCGGCTCAGCTGGGTCTGTCAGTTGCCGTCATCGAACGTGAGAATCTCGGCGGGATTTGTCTCAACTGGGGATGTATTCCGACCAAGGCGATGCTCCGGTCATCGGAGATTTACGCACAGATGAACCGTGCCAGGGAATATGGATTGGCAGCTGAAAAGGTTGGTTTTGATCTCGATGCAATCGTCTCCCGCTCGCGATCGGTTGCCAAACGGCTCAATGGCGGTGTGGGATACCTGATGAAGAAGAATAAAATCCAGGTCTTCATGGGCACGGCGCGCCTGAATCCACCAGGTCGGGTCCATATTGCATCGGACACGGGTGAAGAGGAAATTTCGGCAAGGGAGATCATTGTGGCGAGTGGTGCCCGGGCGCGTGAACTTCCCGGAATGGAAGCCGACGGGGAGCTGATCTGGACCTATCGGCATGCCCTCAAACCGCCGAGAATGCCCGGGAAACTTCTGGTGATCGGCTCGGGTGCCATCGGCATCGAGTTTGCCAGTTTCTACAATGCGCTTGGTGCCGACACGACCGTTGTCGAGTTGCTTGAGCGCATTCTGCCGATTGAAGATGAGGAAGTCTCTGCCGCGGCGAAGGCGGAGTTTCAACGCCAGGGAATGACGATACGAGAGCAGACTGCAGTCACCAAGATCGAACGCGGCAAAGAGAGTGCAACGGCGACAATTGTTATGGACGGCAAGGAAGTTACCGAAGAGTTCGACACGGTGATCTCGGCAACGGGCATTGTCGGAAATATCGAGGATCTCGGTTTGGAGGAGGCGAATGTGGCGACTGACCGGGGGCATATCGTTGTCGATGAGTTTTGCCGGACGGGTGTCGCAGGAATATCGGCGATCGGAGATGTCGCCGGGCCGCCATGGCTCGCCCACAAGGCCAGTCATGAAGGTGTCGCCGTCGCCGAGAGAATTGCAGGTCTGGACGTTCACCCCGTGCGTCCCGAGACGATTGCGGGCTGCACCTATTGCCATCCGCAGATCGCTTCGGTGGGTATGACAGAAAGCGTCGCCAAATCGACAGGACGGGACATCGGTGTCGGGCGTTTCCCCTGGTCAGCCAACGGAAAAGCCATTGCGCTTGGAGAGACTGAAGGCTTTGTCAAGACCATCTTTGATCGTCAGACGGGTGAGCTTCTCGGGGCACATATGATTGGTGCTGATGTGACGGAATTGATCCAGGGATTCGTTGTGGGGCGCCAACTCGAGACCACTGAAATCGATCTGATGCATGCCGTATTCCCTCATCCAACGCTGTCAGAAGCCATGCATGAGAGCGTATTGGACGCATTTGATCGGGTCATTCATACCTGACGGCTTTTCCCGGAACATAGTTTCAGGTTGATTGACGCGCCACGGCGGACCCATGAATGACAGGTCGAGCCCGGACAGTGTGCAAACCGCCATCGGCCAGGATCACGTTGCAGGAACACACTGAATCCCGGGTCTGGAACTGAGTCCCAGGGAACATGATGACTTGGGCATCTTTCAGCGATTTGAGGTAATGGGCAGAGACCTGATGATGGCATTGAAGCTTGATGCCCTGAGCGACGCCCCGCCAACCAATGCACCATTGACCTCAGGGAGCGACAGGATTGTGGATGCATTGTCAGCCGTCACGGATCCGCCATAGAGGAGGCGCATGCCAGCTGCCTCATCCTGTGCCAGCCGCGCATGGCAGACGCGCCGAACAAAATCATGCATTTCGATGATGTCATCCAGTGACGCGCTCCGCCCCGTGCCGATCGCCCAGACAGGCTCGTAAGCGATGGCCAGGCGGGTTGCGGTGGCCTCAATGGGAACGCTTCCTTCAATCTGGGCGCCAACCACTGTCTGTGCCCGCCCGGCTGCGCGTTGTTCACCCGACTCACCGACACAGACGATGGCTGTCAGTCCGGCGCGCCATGCGGCACGGACCTTCCGATTCACAACATCATCCGTTTCTCCATAGCACTGGCGGCGCTCGGAATGTCCGACGATTACGAATTCAGCCCCGGCATCGGCAAGCATTTCTGCCGAATGGTCACCTGTATGCGCACCGCAGGGGGAGGGATGACAATCCTGGCCGCCAAGCCTGATTGCGGTTCCACGAAGGCGTTCGGACAGGCGCGTGAGCAAGGCAGCCGGTGGGCAAATCACGATATCGCAGTCGCTGCGATGAGGATCCGGAGTGACGCCACTTGCCTCTTCGATGGCAGCGGCAAGCCCATTCATTTTCCAGTTACCGGCCACCAGAAATCGGGGCAACAGCAAACCTCATTATTGACGAGCCGGGTTCAACGAAAAACCTGCCTCAATCAGTTTCCTGGAACTTGATCGATTCACCACAGCCGCAGGCTTCGGTCACGTTGGGATTGTTGAATTTGAAACCGGATTCAAGCAATCCGGACGCATAGTCGATTTCAGTGCCAAACAAGAACATCTGCGCCATCGGCGCAATCAGCACGCGCGCGCCATCCTGCTCGATCACTTCGTCGAGTTCATCAGGCTTGTCGACATATTCCATTGTATATTCCATTCCCGCGCACCCGCCTTTTTTGAGGCCGATGCGCAACCCGGCTTTTCCAGCCGTCTCCATCAGTTGTTTGATTTGCCGAACCGCAGTGTCCGTCAGTGTGACTGCAGGTGCATTTCCTGTTGCAAACATTCAGGCCTCTTCAATGGTACTGCACAAAACAGCAATTCATTTCATTGCATCATAAGATCAGGTTTCGTTGCTACATGAAACCCAGTTCAAGACGTGCCTCATCGGACATCATCTCCATTCCCCACGGCGGATCCCAGGTCAGTTCGACATTGACTTTTTGCACGCCTTCCAACGGTTCAATCGCATCTGCGAGCCAGCCGGGCATTTCCCCGGCGACCGGACAGCCCGGCGCGGTGAGCGTCATGATCACATCGACGCTTCCATCGGAATCGATTTCAATCGTGTAGACCAGTCCCAAATCATAGATATTGACCGGAATTTCAGGGTCATAGACGGATCGGCATGCTTCAACGATATTGCTGTAGAGCGGATGGTCGGTCGAGGAGGGACGGATGAGCAGGGATCCTTCCAGTTGCGTATTGTCTCCAACTTCCATGATGTACCAACAGCGAACAAATAGTTGAGTCCTTTTATAAGGTATTTCAATCGCAAAGTCCAACAATTTGGATGTGCCGGGCACAATCAGAGGATAAGAGGTTTGATGGTTGCACACGGAAGCCGTCTCGTCTATTGACGGGTTCGGCGAGGTGAACCTCGATCGATTGCAGGTCAGGAAGGTAAAATCGGTATCATTGCGGAACAACGCATCCTGCCGGCACTTGACGCATGACCCAACCCAACCCGATTATTGATATTCGCGGGCTGAACAAGCATTTCGGAGATTTTCAGGCTCTGTCCCAGGTGGATCTTTCCGTCGAGACCGGTGAAAAAGTCGTGATCTGTGGTCCGTCAGGTTCCGGCAAATCGACTCTCATCCGTTGTATCAATTGTCTTGAGGACTATTCTTCCGGCAGCCTGATAGTGAATGGAGTCCAACTGTCAGAAGACAATCGGGATATTCACGCGGTGCGGATGGAAGTCGGGATGGTGTTTCAACAATTTAATCTTTTTCCCCATTTGACAGTCCTGGGCAATCTGACCATCGGCATGGTGCGGGTCCGGAAAATGTCAAGGACCGACGCCGAAGAGAGGGCCCGGCATTATCTGGAACGGGTTCATATTCCGGAACAGGCGGACAAGTATCCAGAACAGCTTTCTGGTGGTCAGCAGCAACGGGTGGCGATTGCACGGGCATTGTGCATGGAACCTAAAATCATGTTGTTCGATGAACCCACATCAGCCCTGGATCCTGAGATGATCAATGAAGTCCTCGATGTCATGACCGAACTCGCTGCAACCGGAATGACGATGATTTGCGTGACACATGAAATGGGTTTCGCGCGCCGGGTTGCCGACAAGATGGTGTTCATGGAGGGGGGATCGATCGAGGAAATCGCACCGCCCGAGGTCTTTTTCAGCAAACCAGAAAGTGCGCGCTGTCGAATGTTTCTCGACAGGATTCTGGTCCATTGAAGATGCTGACGGCATTCAGTGGTCACAAACCATTGAGCATGAATTTGTGGGCATCAATCATGAATTCCCGCCCCGTATCGATTTTTCTCTATCTTGTTGTCATGTGGCTGATTGTTCAGCTGGCCGTCAACGGTGCCGCATCCATGGGTTACAATTGGCAATGGTACCGAATTCCCCAATATATCCTTGCGCAGACGCATAACGGAATTCAACCCGGCGAACTCGTGACTGGACTGGTCAGGACTGTTGATCTGACGGTGCGATCTTTTCTGCTTGCGATGGCCTTGGGTCTTGTGGTGGCTCTGTTGCGCCTGTCGTCACTCGCCATTGGTGTGGCCGTTGCCACCGGTTTTCTCGAATTCATCAGAAATCTGCCACTGCTCGTCCTGCTCTATCTCATCTATTATGTTTGCGGGCCGGTCTTTGGCCTTGATCGCTACACGGCGTCAATCGTTTGCCTTGCAGTGTATCATTCAGTCCTTATCTCCGAGATTTTTCGGGCCGGAATTCTCGCGGTTTCGGCCGGGCAATGGGAAGCCGCCCAATCCATCGGCATGTCAAGGACGCAGAGCTACTGCTACATCATTCTGCCGCAATCGATTCGGTTCGTCCTGCCACCGCTCACCGGGGAGGCCGTGCACCTGATCAAAAGCTCGGCTATAGTCAGCGTCATCGCGGTTGCTGAACTCACCACCATGGGCCGGAATATCATTTCGGATACGTTCATGAGCTTTGAAGTCTGGTTGACCGTGGCAGCCATCTATCTTGTGATGACGCTCATCCTTTCAATTTTTGTGACGCAGCTGGAACAAAAATTTTCCGTTGCGTCGCGATAATGGTCACATTCACAGAAAGAAAAGGAGTTGATTGTGAAACTGACAAGACGATATCTCGGAATGGCACTGGCAGGCCTGGTGGCAGCTGTTGTCGCAGCTCCGCCGGGGATGACGCAAAGCACGACTCAGGCGCTGTCGGGAGAGAGCGTGATTGAGACGATCAAGAAGCGTGGCGTCATCAAGATAGGCCTGTCACTTTTTGTCCCATGGTCAATGCGTGATGAGAGTGGTGAACTGGTCGGATTTGAGCTTGATGTTGGCCGGAAACTGGCCGAAGATATGGGCGTGGAGCCGGAATTTATTCCCACGGCCTGGGATGGCATCATCCCGGCTCTCGTGGCCGGAAAATTCGATGTGATTATCTCCGGGATGTCAGTGACGGCACAGCGCAATCTGACCGTCAACTTTTCGGAACCCTATGCCTATTCCGGTCTGGCGATTCTTGCGAACCGTCAGATGACCGAGGGATTCACGATGGAAGACTTCAATAGTGAAGATGTCATCTTTGCCCTGCGGCGCGGCGCAACGCCGTCAGCGGTGGTCCCCGTCATGTTTCCGAAAGCACAGATCCTGCAATTTGATGAGGATGGGGCGGCCCAACAGGAAGTTCGCAATGGACAGGCCCATGCCTATATGGGGGCCGAACCGGCTGGACCATCACGAGAAGCCAACCTGTATCCGGAGACGCTCACTGTGCCGTTTGAGACGCTGTTTGACCCGCGGGGTGAAGCTTTCGCCCTGCGCAAGGGTGATCCGGATGCTCTGAACTACTTCAACAACTGGATTTCACATCACTGGCGCACCGGGTGGCTGGAAGAACGCCACGACTACTGGTTCACGACACAAGAGTGGGACAAGTAGGCACATCCCTCAAGAAAAAATGCTGCCGAGCCCGTGGGTTCGGCAGTTCCGGATTTGAAACCTGAACGGAACCATGCGTTCAAAAAAGGCGCGGTTGCATTGGCTGGACCTGGTCATTGTTGTTTTGCTGTTCCTGTTTGTTGGATATGTCTGGCAGCAAATCGATGGAAAACTCAACTACAAGTGGGATTGGGCGCGCGTTCCCAATTACCTGTTCCGATATGATGACACGGCCGAAAAATGGGTTGCGAACGTCCTCATCCTTGGTCTCGTCAACACCATTCGCATCAGCATTTATGCCAGTCTGCTGGCAATTCTGTTCGGGCTGATCCTGGGAGTCGCACGGACATCACGCAATCTTGCTGTACGGATGCTTGCCCGCACTTATCTCGAGCTGCTGCGCAATATTCCGCCGCTCGTCGTCATCTTTATTTTCTTTTTCTTTCTGTCGGAGCAGTTGATCTCCTTCTTCAATATTGAAAGCTGGGCTTACGCGATCGCCAGGTCTGAGAATGCTGCAGTCTGGACATTCTTGTTCGGCGACATGCGGCAATTTCCTGCTTTAATTTCAGGAATTATCGTGCTGGCGTTATTTGAAAGCGCTTTTGTCGGCGAAATCCTTCGCGCGGGAATTGAGTCAGTCGAAACAGGGCAGAGAGAAGCCGCGCGGTCACTGGGAATGCGCTGGAGCGACGAGATGCGCTTCATTGTGCTCCCGCAAGCCTTACGGAAAACACTGCCACCACTTGCCAATCAGTTTATTACCCTCATCAAGGATAGTGCGATCATTTCCTTGATCTCGGTCCCTGACCTGACATTGCGCGCCGTCGAGATGGCCAATTCCACGCGATTACTGTTTGAGACATGGATCGCCGCCGCGGTGCTGTATTTCATTCTCTGTTTTGGATTGTCATTGCTCTTCCGCAGCCTCGAGACCCGGATCGGGCGGCGAACTTCCAACTGATCGTTCTGCCTGATCACCCAGATTCCTGAATCGATCTGCCGAAATCGACGACGCTGCTGTGGCAGCGCCGTCCAATCGTATTCGTCTGGACTGATCCTATTGTACGCAGGTATCGATATTGTCGTTGTTGCAGACATCAAGACCTGTGAAGATCGGATCGTCAACCGACTTGCCCTCGGCAATGTCCTTGAGGACGAACATGGCCTTGTAACCCATCTCGTACGGACGCTGCCCGACGAGGCCATTGCCCAGACCGTCACGGGTCTGCGCGAGTTGCATCGGCAGTGTGTCGGCCACAACGATCGTCAGTTCGCCCGTATCCATCTTGGCTTTATAGGGTTCAGCAGCCTGACGATACGCGTTGTCAAACCACTGGGTGAATGCGCCGGTGGAGAGGAAGGCGGTCAAGTCGGGATTGGCTGCCAGAATGTCGGTCATACCCTGCACAGCAACGTTGCCATCGTCATTCGTGATCAGCGGGCAGCCCGCAATCTCCGTCCAGCCACCTTCACCCGAGAGAGCCGTGCCCGGAGGGGCACCCCTATCCATTCCGGAAAGCGTATCACGTGCACCTTTCAGACGCTCGTTGTGGTTTGCCGCCGCCGCGCCACCGGTCTGGAGGCAGATCGTTCCGCCATCAGGATGACGAGCTTGAACCAGCTTTGCCAGATTCACGCCGATATCGTAGTTGTTGGTGCCGACATATGTCGTCCGCAAGCCAGCGTCTTCAGGCAGCAGGTCTGAATCCCATGTCATGACGGGAATGCCGGCTGCGACAGCTGCCTCCAGCACCTTGCCCATGGCCGGTGCGTTGGATGGAGCGACGGCGATTCCGTCGATTCCCTTGGTGATCAGGTCCTGTACGATCTGTATCTGCTCCAGTTCGGTGTGCTCACCGGGTCCGATATACTCGCAAGTCACATCGGCCAGCTCTGACTGGGCCTGGTAACAGCCATCACGCGCCAGGTCGAAGAACGGATTGTTCATCGCCTTGGGCACCAGCGCAAAAGTATATTCGGCGGTTGCGATCGCTGGCGTCATGACCGCCATCGCCGTTAAAGTTAACAACAGTTTCTTCATTTTATCCTCCTGTGAGTCTTGAAGAAGGGGAATTCGGGGTCATTTACCCCCACGGTTGCGGATTTGTTCCAGGAGTACTGCAAGAATGAGGAACAGCCCCACAAAAAACTGCTGCCACAACGCCGGTATGCCCGCGAGTAGCAGCGAATTTCGGATGAGTTCGATGAGGGCGGCACCTATAGGTGCGCCCAGTGCAAATACAATTCCGCCCATCAGATTGGCGCCCCCGATCACGGTCGCCGCGATTACGGTCAGTTCCCAGGTGAAGCCCATACCATTGGTAACAGAACCAGTGTAGCCCACGAAAAGAAACGCCGAGAGCCCCGCGCAAAGTGAGCATACAACATAAACTGACACAACGACTCGCTCGACGGGGATACCGGCGAGTTTGGCAGCATGTGCGTTGCCACCGATGGCAATGACCCAGCGGCCCCAGGTCGAGAAACGCCAAACCCACCAGAAGACTGCTGTCAGGATGATCAGAACCCAGACCACATTGGGCACGCCCAGAACGCTTTCGCCGCCGATCCATTCAAAGAGATCCTGATCCGGACCGAACTGGTAAATCATCTGGTTGTTGGATACGACCCGGGCCAGAGAAACGACGATTGAAAGCATGCCCAGCGTAACCACGAAAGGTGGCATTCGGAGATACGCGATGAGTATGCCATTGACCATGCCGACGGAAGCGGCGACCAGCATGCAACCCAGGAATCCAAGTTCGATGCCATAGCCCGCCCGCATGATCAGGCCGGTGACGATTCCGGTGAGTCCAACCAGCGATCCGACACTGAGATCAATGCCTGCAGTACAAATCACTGCGGACATGCCGAGTGCCATAATCCCGAAAAACGCCATGTTGCGGGTGATGTTGAACATGTTGCGCTCGGTCATGAAAGCATCAGAGACGAAACTCATGATCAGTCCAAGCGCCACGAGAGCAAGAAAGACCCAAAAGGGCTGCGTACGGATAATTGCCCCAAAACCAGAGACCTCCTGGCGTGAGGTAATACTCTCATCGATCGCGGCATGGTCTTCTTGATGTGGTGATGAATTGGTCATGCTGATTCAATAGCCCCGATGATGAGTCCAGTTACCTCTTCCGGTGTGGTTTGACTGATATGTTTGTCGGCGACCTTGGCACCGCGTCGCAATACGACCACGCGGTCGCAGACTTCGAAGACATCAGGCATCCTGTGGGAGACAAGGATCACGGCATGCCCCGTGTCCTTCAGCTGATGGATCAGTGCCAGAACCTCCTTCACCTGGCGAACTGAGATTGCCGCGGTGGGCTCATCCATCAACACGAGCTTTGGATCCGACAGGCGTGTCCGCGCGATTGCGACAGCTTGCCGCTGGCCTCCTGACATTTGCCGAACCAGATCACGTGGACGCGTTTCTGACTTGATTTCGGTGAAGAGATCGCCAGCTTGCCTGTACATCGCAGCGTGGTCAAGCATCGAGAATGGCCCCAACCTTTTCTTGAGTTCGCGGCCAAGAAACACGTTGGCACTGGCAGTCAGATTGTCGCAGAGCGCAAGATCCTGGTAAACGATTTCGATCCCGGATTCCCTTGCATCGATGGGTTTATGAAATTCGACCATATTACCTTCGATCCGAATCTCACCCGAGGTCGGCAGGAAGTTTCCGGCGACTATTTTCATGAGCGTCGACTTGCCGGCGCCGTTATCTCCCATCAGCCCAACAGCTTCACCGCGGGCGACGTCAAGATCAACACCCTGCAATGCATGGATCGCACCAAAGTTCTTTGTGATGCTCCTGAGCTCCAGGAGGCTCATCTGTCTTTTCCTCTCAAGCTTTCAGTCTTCTGCCCTTCATGCGTATACAGCGCGGGCATTTCGGCACGCGCGATGTCAACGCGAGCCCCGGTTTTCAAAGATGCCATTCCCGCCTCTGCTATGCGGGTCGCACAGTATCCATCCCAGGTATTGGCCGCAGACGAATCCGGATGTTCTGTCATGATGCTGTTCAACCATGCCCTGTTCTGCCGCCGGTAGGCCTCTGCAAAACGCGTTCGCCAATCCGCATCATAGGGTTGGGTTGAATGCAGCGCCAAGTCATAACTGGCATGTACGGGCGTGCTGAGACTGACCGATCCGCGCTCACCGACCAGTTCGCCGCGGACATCGTAACCATAGGACGCATTGTTGTTGACCTCGATGCTGACGAGTTGACCGTCAATAGTTTCCAGAACCATCATGACAGGTGCTATCGACTTCGTTTTCTGTCCTTGGAACGCGGTCATGGATACATATTCCGTGCCAAGAACAAAGCGGCATATGTCGAATTCATGCGATGCTGAATTGGAGATGGCCATTTGGCCCGTGAACCAATCCGGGGCTGCCATGTTTCGATGGAAATTGTGCATCATGACGGCCTTGCCCAGAGTTCCTTCGTCAAATGCTGCTTTCATGGCCATATAGGATTGGTCAAATCGACGCATGAATCCCGTCTGGATCAGCCGAAGTCCGGCCTGCAATTCAGCCGCGATCACCTCAAGACATTCCTGGGAGGTATGGGCGAGTGGTTTTTCACAGAGTGTCGGCTTGGACGCCGCAATCGCGGCAATGGCCAAGGGGGCATGTGTGTCGTCCGGGCTCGCAATCAGCACCGCATCGACGTCGCGACGTGTAATGGTGGCCATGGCGTCGGTGGCAACGTCTGATGCGCCCAGCGCGTCGGCAACGCTGCGCGCACGATCCTCTCTTGCATCGCAGACGACCTGCAAATGTGCGCCCGGGAGCTCCTCAGCTATGATCCGGGCATGATCGCTGCCCATGATACCAGCTCCGATGATGGCAACGCGCACACTCATCTTTTTACCCGGTCAATTTTGTGGCCGGACCGGGAGCCTGACCATCGTAACCGCCCCAGACAGACTGATCAAAATGGATGACCGATCCTGTCATCATCCCGCAATCTTCGGATGCCAGAAACAAGACGGCACGGGCGACTTCCGCCGGGTCGAGAAGTCGCCCAAAGGGAAGATTGGCACACGCCTTGGTTTCCCAGTCAGGATCACCCGATTCCTCTAACTGCAGGGCCCGTTCATGATCTGATGCCATCCAACCGATATCCAGTTGGTTGACATGAATACGGTTTCGCATCAGTGCGTAGCCAGCGCTTCGGGTCAAGGTCGAGAGAGCAGCCTTCGATGCACAATATGGTGCGATAAATGGCTGGCCAGCCCGCGATGAGGTAGAACCGATATTGATGATCCGTCCTTCAAGAGCCTCGCGTTCCATGATCTTGACAGCATCTTGCATCAGGAAGAATGGCGCTCGCGTGTTGACAGCGAACATGGCGTCGAAAAGCTCGGGTGTGGTACTCAAAAGGTTGCCGCGATCGGTGAGGCCGGCAGCGTTCACCAGGATATCCACGCGTCCAAATCTTGCATCTGCAGCCGGAATGACGCGGCGAACATCTTCGATCTCACCGAGATCGGCGGGAAACATCTCAACCACAACCCCGGTTTCACCAGTGATGGCTTGGGCGCGTTTCTGACCTTTCTCCCGTCCCCGCCCGACAATCATGATGCCTTCTGCTCCCGCCCGGGAAAAGAGAAGCGCGATGGCAGCACCAAGCCCCTGCGTACCACCGGTGATGACGGCGACCTTGCCATCGACCCGATTCATACGGGTTTCTCTTGGCCGGTATCCGCTGACAGGTTCATGAAAACGTTGTTCCTTGAAATGATGGGTGCGAAGCCAAATCGGGCGATGGGCATGTGACCCTAACTCCGAGTCCTGGTTTCCTACGGAAATTCCCGGTGCCGAAAATGACCTTCCGGGTGCTCTCTATTGCCTGAGCCGGACACACCGGACCGGGGCGTGTGGCGCAACAAGACATGTCGTCTGTTCCTGCAGTCGTGGAAATGGATCTTGGGTCAGTCCTGGTGAACAAGCTGCACAAAAAACGCATCGTTGCACGAGCAAGCGACAAGCAAAGGATCTTTGGCCCCATTATTCACCCCTCCCAAGGTGCTGCTTTGGGCACCCCTGAATAATTCGCCGCAATGAAAGCATTTTACCGGTGGGTTTGCAATGCCCCTCTTGCGAAGACCTGACCGATCTGTCGGTTGAGCGTGTCCGCCTTCCAAAAACGTGATCAGTTGCTGCGGGCCTCATGGATATCCAGGATCTCATAACCCGCTTCCAGAAGATGGTTTTGCATGGTCTGAAAGCCGGTTCTGGCATATTCGAGGGGCGGGGCTTGGACCGGATCCTGCTCAGCCTCGACCACAAACCATCCTTCATAACCATGATCAGCGAGGCGGTTCACACATGGCAAGAAATCAAGATCGCCATCGCCCGGTACCGTAAAGACCCCCTTCAGGACGGCATCCAGAAAACTTTCGTGATTTCGATCCAGTTGATCCGTGACCGTACGACGAACATCTTTGGCATGAAAATGCGCGATTCGTCCCACATGTCGTTCAAGTGTCGGGAGAATGCGACCTCCTGCGAACGCGAGATGCCCGACATCAAACAGGAGGTCTACCGCTTCGCCCGTCCAGTTCATGATACAGTCGATATCGCTTTCCGACTCGATGACTGTGCCCATGTGATGGTGCAAGGCAATGGGCATTCCTGATTCGGCACACCATTCGGCAAAGGATGTCAGATGACGACCATAGATGCGCATCTGATCGTCATCGAGCCGCGGGCGCTCATGGAGCGGTGTTGTTCGTTTGTTCTGGATTGTTTCCGTCGTTTCACCATAGACAAGGCACGGGGCATTGAGCTCTCTGAACAGCGTTAATTGTGCCCATACCCGGTCTTTTTCGGCCTCGAGGTCGTTGCCAAGAACGGTACCCGAGTACCATCCACCACAAATTGAGAGTTCATGTTCTGCAAGGATGGGTCCCAGTTCGTCAGCATTGTCAGGAAACTTGCCACCGGTCTCGATCCCCGAGAAGCCTGCAGCCCGCGCTTCGCTGAGGCAGGTTTCCAGGGGCGTATCGCCTCCCAGTTCCGGCAGATCGTCATTTGTCCATGCAATGGGTGCAATGCCAAGACGTGCGCGCATCGTCAGACCCCAACCCGTTGACGTGCCCTGATGCCTTCCTGTTCAGCGCGCGCCGCCTGCACCTCTTTCCGTTCGCTGACCTCGGGCACACCGAGATCCCAGGAGGCATCGCCCGGGGTCCAATGATAAGCGTCCGTGACTATAGAAATGACTGTGGTCCGATCGTTTTCCAATGCCCACTGCAGAGCGGACTCGAGATCTGCAATCGACTCGACGGTGCGACTCAGGGCTCCCTGCGCTTCGGCATGTTGAGCAAAATCCACGGCAAATGGTTCCTTGACGCGACAATCGGCGATCAGGTTATTGAATGATTCACCACCTTTGCCATTCTGCAGCCTGTTGATGACGGCGAATCCACCGTTATCACACACGATGACAATCATCTTGTGGCCACTGAGCACCGAAGAATAGATGTCAGAGTTCATCATCAGGTATGAACCATCGCCGACGAGCACGATCGGTGGCGAATCTATTGCCGCGGCCATTGCTGCGCCCCAACCACCGGCGATCTCGTATCCCATGCAGGAAAACCCGAATTCGCAGTCAAAACTGTCGGGATTCTTGACTCGCCAGCCCTTGGTGACTTCTCCGGGAAGTCCCCCCGCAGCCGTGATCATGCGGCAATTGTCAGGTGCCCATCGATTCACTGCACCGACCACCTGGGCGTAAGTCGGCACGGGTGTGTTGGTTGGTTTTTGTAACCCGTCCAGTAATTTGTTCCAGGCGGCAAATTCGCTTTGGCCACTCGCCAGCCAGCCGTGATCAGCAACCCAGTCCCCAAGCTGTGCGTCCAGTTCGACGAGGGATTCACGTGCATCGCCAACTACAGCGAGTGATCGGTGTTTTGCGGCGTCCCAGCGCGCGGTATTGATGGAGATAAACGCGGCATCATGTGCGAAAGCCGTCCATGATCCGGTGGTGAAGTCCTGCAGTCTCGTCCCCACTGCAAGGATGACATCAGCGTCCTGCGCGAGGCGATTGGCCGATTCAGATCCAATCACGCCAATGGGACCGATATGTGCAGGATGCTGGTGGGTGACGGTTCCCTTGCCGGAAATGGTCTCGGTCAGAGGAATGTTTCTGGCACGTGCAAAGTCGGCGAGCGTTGTTTCGGCGAGTGAATAATGAACCCCGCCGCCAGCGATAATGAGCGGTCGCGCCGCCTGCCTGAGCTGTTCTGCAGCCCGCCTGACGCTGACGGCGTCGGGGCGCGGGCGCTGTAACAAATGACAGGTTCGCTCGAAGAATTTCAACGGGTAATCATAAGCGATTTCCTGCGTGTCCTGGCACAGGCCGATGAAGGCTGGACCACATGTTGCAGGATCCAGCATGGTGCCGACCGCTTGCGGGAGTGACGAGATGATTTGTTCCGGGTGGGTGATTCGATCCCAGTAGCGGGAGACTGCACGGAAACTGTCATTGACGGTGGTGCCCGGACTGTCAAAATGTTCAACTTGCTGCAAGACAGGATCAGGTCTTCGATTGGCAAATGTATCACCAGCCAGAATCAAGAGTGGCAAACGGTTGGAATGAGCGACCCCGGCCGCAGTGACCATATTGGTTGCACCCGGACCAATGGAACTCGTTGCCACCATGATCTGTTGTCGTTTTCTGGCCTTGGCAAAGGCAATCCCTGCCAGCGCCATTGATTGTTCATTCTGACCGCGCCAGACGGGAAGTTGATCCTGATGTTTCCACAACGCTTCTGCCAGGCAGGTGACATTGCCATGGCCGAAGATCCCGAACAGTCCGGCGAACAGGGGTAAGTCCTGTCCATCTTCCAGTTCGACCCGCTGGCTGCACAGAAACCTGACCAGCGCCTGCGCCATCGTCAGGCGTACGGTATTCGGACTCATTTTTTCCTCCCGTTTGCAAAATCAAAAATTGCCTTTATTGACGAAGAGATATTGGTGCAATGCGGATCCCATGATCATCTGCGACTGAGAGAACGGAGTAGAGAATGATTTCAAACCCCATCAGAGAGCTGAAAGCGCAAGGCAAACCAGTCGTCAATGGCTGGCTCACAATGGGAAGTTCTTTCGCTGCCGAAATCCAGGCGGAGCTCGGCTTTGACAGTTTGACAGCTGACATGCAGCATGGGCTTCTGGATTATCGTGACGCATTGGCAATATTCAGTACATTGCGTGCGAGTGGTGTGGCGCCGCTGGCCCGTGTTCCGTGGCTGGAACCTGGAATCATCATGAAGACACTGGATGCGGGTGCCCTGGGAATCATTTGCCCGATGATCAATAATCGTCAGCAGGCAGAGACCCTTGTTGCCTATAGCCACTATCCGCCACAGGGAAGCCGCAGTTTTGGCCCGATACGCGCGTCAGTTTCTGTCGGTTCAGACTATGTCGAAAAAGCCAATGATACGATCGTCTGTCTGGCGATGGTGGAAACAGCGGAAGCCTATGAAAAGCGGGACGAGATCGTTTCCACTCCCGGTCTTGACGGGATTTATATTGGCCCCTCCGATCTTGCGCTTGGACTCCATGACGGGCGCATGGGGGTTGGTTTTGACCGAAGGGAAAAGGAAATACTGGACCCCATTAAACGTATCCTCGAGTCGGCCAAACGCCATCATGTCATTGCCGGTATTCATTGCGGTTCGGCCGAATATGCTGCCGATGCCATTGGATGGGGTTTCGACCTTGTCACTTTGTCAAGCGATGCCCGGTTGCTGGTTGAGGCCGCCACGGCAAGATTGGCAAAAATCCGTTCGCTTCTCGGGGATGAAGACACAGGCCCTGATGGCGCATCCGGCGCAGGAGGCTATTGACCTGACTGTGCCCGGTTTGAGATTCAGGCTGTGGCGCGTCGATTCGACCGGGAGTTCCATCACTCCGGATTGAGCGAAATTGCCTCATGAGTCATCAGGACCAGTATATTGACGGGACTGCGGTCGCAGTCGCGGGTGCTGCCGTCTTGATCATGGGCACATCAGGGAGCGGCAAATCGACACTGGCCCTTGACCTGATGTCACGCGGTGGGGAACTCGTCTCAGATGACAAGGTGCTGGCGCGGCGCATCGGGGAACAGGTTGTGTTGTCAGCACCACAAACCATTGCCGGAATGATCGAGGCACGCGGTGTCGGTCTCCTTGCCGTGAGATATTGTGAGGCGCGACTCAAACTGATTGTCGATCTGGACGCCGCAGAAACTGCGCGGCTGCCACAACAGACAGAGTCGTTATGCGGCGTGACGTTTCCGCTGATTCGGGCGCGCGGCCGGCACGGTATCGCGGGGGCTGTCATGGTGACTTTGTGCAATGACTTTCATCCTGAAATGATGCCGATTCACCAGCCAGCCAAGGACAAAGACAGAAACAGGTGAGGCGTGGGGCAGCAGATGACCCTCTGGCCAGAATTCAGCCGTCTGATCGCTTCGCTGTCAAAATATAAACCCCTTTGTTGCAACACAATTTATGACTGATGGGTAGCGCACGCCTCCTCAAACGGTCGTGCTCGCTCTTCTTCAAGACAACGCAACCGTCCTCTATTGGATATCAGTCGTGAGCCTATCCGCCCCAAGTGTCTGACAATCGGAAGCCTGCGGGGAAGGGGTCACTTGGGTCCAAACCGAGCTGACTGAATCCATAGATCCAGCACTGACCTGACACGCGGTTTCGGGTTGCTTCATATGTCCCCACATTGGTGATGCCCAAAAGTTCCGTGGTAAACTCGCCTCCGATAATGGAGCGCGACACGGCTATGTCTCCAGGCGTAGCCAGCCCCGCCGCGTAGCGCACGGCCATGTTGGCGTTCGATCCCGTGCCGCAGGGTGATCTGTCGACTCGCCCCGGACGCAGGGTTGTGCAGGTCCGTATCGCGCCATCCGGTTCGGTTGACCGGAACATGACATAGGCCAACCCGTTCAGGGCTGGAGTGATTGGGTGCTGCGCCTCTTCGGTTTGGGCGATCATGTTGCGCAGGGCGATACCACGCGTGGCAAGATCACGCGCGTTGTCGGGAGTGATCGACAACCCGATTTGATCCACATCCACCAGCGTATAGAAGACGCCGCCGAAACACAGGTCGTAGCGGATCGTCCCCCAGTCTGGGGTCTCGATTGCACCGTCTTTTTTGGTAACAAAAGATGGCGGCATATCCAGTGAAACAACTGTCACCTTGCCATCCACGCAACTGGCCCGCGCCTGCACCAGGCCGGCTGCCGTGTCCAGCGTCACGATGGTCTCGGGCCCAGTCATCGGGATCGCCCCGGTCTCAAGCAAAGCGGTCACCGCACACATTGCATTCGAGCCTGACATGGCATGGGCTTGATCCGGTTGCAGGACAATGAACCCAACGTCAGCTGCTGGATCGCAGGCGGGTACCAGCAAACAGAAAGACCCCGCCGGGGTCGAACGCGGTTCTGAGCACAGCAGTTGGCGCAAACTGTCATCGACTGTGTTGAGATGATCCAGCTTGTTGGCCATGGTCGCTCCGGGAATGTCCAGCACCCCGCCGGTCACGATACGGCCGATTTCGCCAGCGCAATGCACATCGACCGTTTGCAGAGTTCTGGACCAGCGCATGGTGTCGTCCTTTCCGTTTTCTAGGCCACAGCCTGAGCACCGGTGATTTCCACCACAGAGCCACAGAGGTATTTTGCCTCGTCCGAGGCCATGAACGCGATGAGGGCGGCAATCTCATCAGGCTCACCAATCCGGCCAAACGGCACCAGCGCGTTTAGATCTTCGAGACAACGACCCGACCTCGCCAGATTGCTTTCCAGCATTGGCGTTCGAACCTCGCCCGGTGCCACGCCATTCACACGAATGTTGTCAGGCGCATAATCGCGGGCAAGGTTCTGGGTGAAGGCGACTACGGCCGCCTTGGTGGTGTTGTATGCGATATGACCGGGCGCCGGATACATCCCCCATTGCGACGCTGTGTTGACGATGGCCCCACCGCCCTGGTCCTGCATCACAGGGATGACCGCCTGACACATATGGAACAGCGCATCGACATTAACGGCGAAGGATTGTCGCCAATCCTCGACAGACAGTTCCATTAGCGCACCCCGCCGCATCAGCCCGGCATTGTTACACAACACATCTATCTTGCACCCTGTGCTGGTCCAATCCCGGACGAAGTCCTGGATTTCCACGGGATCGGTCAGGTCAAACGCGTGGGCTTTTGCCTGGCCTCCGGCGGCATGTATGTTCCCCGTGACCGTTTTCGCCCCTGCAAAATCTGCGTCTGTGACACAGACCAAAGCGCCTTCGGACGCAAAGCGTTGGCAGATCGCGCTGCCGATACCACCTGCCCCGCCGGTGACCACAACGGATTTTCCCATAAATCGCAATATCATGACCTCATCTGACTTGCGCCATTTACATCCAGAACAGCCCCAGTGAGCGACACCTGCGACGGCCGCAATACGAACGCGACAAGTTCGGCCAGTTCTTCCGGCTCGGCCATCTGGCCCACCGGGATGCCCGAAAGGGCTGCCGCTTCGCCATGCTTGAGAATGTAATCGTCGGACATTCCGGTACGCACCCAACCCGGCGCAATAGCTACAGCCGTGATTCCATCAGCGCCAAAACCGCGTGCGACACTTTGTGTCAGGTTGATCAGGGCTGCTTTGGTTGCACCATAAGACATCGCCTCGGTACGGTAACCGCCCTGCCCCGCGCGCGAGGCCATGTTGATGATCCGCCCGCCGCCTTGCGCCCGGAAATGCCGGATCGCTGCGCGGCTCAGATCGGCGGCAGCCATCAAGTTGACCTGAAGATCACCATGCCAGGCGTGATGCCAAGCATCCAAAGGATCATCTACGGATGACGCTGTGAGAATGCCGGCATTGTTGATCAACGCGTGAATACGGCCCGCTTGGGCCTCAGCGGCCTCCCACAACGCGTTTGGCCCCAGTGGATCGGACAGATCGGCTGAAAGCGCAATCGCCCCTTGCCCGATCTGCGCCGCCAGCGCTTCGGCATGAATGGCGTTGCTGTGATAGTGCAGCAAAACACGCGCACCTGCAGTCGCCAGTTCGCGGGCAACGGCCTGACCAATGGATCCAGTGGCCCCTGTCAACAGGACGGATGTACCTTGCAGAGGACGGGTCATTCCACATCTCTCCCGAACGCTTTGCGAGCATCGCTCAATCGCTCCATAACACTGTCCAGACCCGCCATCAAAGCCTCGGGACCACCGGCGTTTGCAAAGGGGGTTGACAGACCCTCCATGAGTTCAGAAGAATTGGTATTCTACAATGAATTTTGCCAGATATTTCATTGAGACTTCAAATGCTTGGATATCATTGGGTCTTTTGATTCCTGTCAACTCAAGTGTGTCATTTCCTTTGCAAAGACTTCGGTAACTGCTCACCCCGCCCTGAGGGTGGCTTGGCTGTCATGCAGGTCGATCATGCGGACGGCGTTGCTGGTTCGTGTGATCTGGATGGCGACGAGGAGGTTGTATCCAAGCGCGGCCATTGCGCTGAGATAGCTTGAGATCCGGCACCATGCGTCGGCGTGGAACTGGCTGCGGTGTGGCGCGTCAATCAAGCTGAGAATTTGCAACAAACAGGGTGAGAATCCTGGGGAGCGGCGGGTCAGACGCGTCATGCTCTGCACGGTCAAAGCGTGCAGGAATGTTGCCTGGCGGTGATCCAGCCAGAATGGCTCCTGTAATGGAGCCTGCTCAATCCGTGTCATGAAATTCTCCTCGCTCATGTGAACACAGCGAGGATTGACAGGACGCATCATCCCGTCAGCAGCAGGGCATACCACCAGATTGTGCGCCGAAACTGTCCTGCCGGGCCGGTCGTATCAGCCCAAGAGATCAATATTCGAGCTTTTATGTTGACAACAACGACACAGACTGACCCTGATCAATGGGTTGAAATCAAGAGTCAACATTAACTGTGATATGTTGTTAACAACATATCACAATGGCACGTGGATCTTCACATATGCCGGGTGACGCCGCCATCGACACGCAGAGATTGGCCAGTAATGTAACTGCTGTCATCGCTCAGCAGAAAGGCGGCCGCTTTTGCCTGTTCCTCGGCCCGCGCCAGACGACCAAGGGCGGACATCTCGGCAAATTTATGCGGCAGATCGAGACTGTCGGTGAAGCCGGGGAGTAGGCAGTTCATGCGAATATTTGCCGGACCGTAGCGATCCGAAAACTGCTTGGTAAAGCTGGACACGCCAACGCGATAGACGCTGGAGGTGGGGAAGATCAGCGACGGTTCGAAAGCTGAGAAGGTGGTGATGTTGACAATCGAGCCGCCACCCTGCGCTTCCATCACCGGGGTCAGCAGTTTGGCCATGCGGATGACTGGTTTCAGAACCAAATCATGGGCGCGGTCCCAATCTTTCTCCGGGATATCCAGCAGATCACCCTTGGGTGGGCCGCCGACATGGATCAGGCAGGCATCGATACGGCTATAAGTGGTCATGGCAAGGTCAAAGACCGCCCGCGTATCCGCTGCGTTCTCGGCCTTACCACGATGCGCGACGTCGCCCAGTTCCTGTGCCAGCAACTCGCAGGACTCAGAAGGAGACATCAGCGCAAGCTTGTAGCCCCGCGCGTGCATTTCGCGTGCGGTGGCGGCACCCATTCCGCGCCCGCCACCAATGATAAGGCATGTCTTTGCAACCATGGTCTGCTCCTGTTTCTGTGTTAAAATCGATCAACCCGATAGGGATGCAGATCAATGTCAGGTTTCTCGCCGGCGATGAGTTGCCCCATCAGACTGGCCGTGGTGGCCGCATAGGTCAGACCCAAATGGCCATGGCCAGTTGCATAGAAGACTCCAGGAACCTTGGCAGAGGCGGACATAACCGGCACAGTATCCGGCAAGGCGGGGCGATGACCCATCCATTCACTTGTCTCCTCAAGATGTAGATTCGGCAGAACTTTACGCGCCCGCTTCATGGTAATTTTCGAACGCCGCCAATCTGGGGGTGCGTCCAAACCGGTCATCTCGACCGTGCCGCCAACGCGGATACCTCCTGCGGTGGGAGAAACCATGAATGCCATGGCCGGCCAAATGATCGAGTGCTCCAGATGAATGCCCGGCGCATTGATCTGAGTGTGATAGCCGCGCTCGGTCTCCAGTGGGATCGGCTCGCCTAGCTGTTTGGACAACCGGCCCGTATGGGCTCCTGCGGCCAGAACGACCTGGTCCGCCTTTATTCTACGGCCCTCTGCCAAAGTCACGCTGGTGATACGGTCAGCACACTCAAAGCCCGTAACCTTGCCGCGTTGAATCTGACCGCCCTGCCTGACGAAAGCCTCGGTCAGGCGGATGACAACGTTATGGGGATCGCGTACAGTGCGGTTGTCTGGCAACAGCACCGCCTTTTGAATCACCGGCGCGATTTCTGGTTCCAGATCGTGCAGGACATTGCGGTCCAGCACTTCATAACCGAAACCATGACGGTCCAGCATGTCCAGCCGCTCACGATCGCCGGCAAACTCAGCCTCGTTGGCATAGAGCGACAAGCAGCCAGTTCTGCTGAGATCCTCGGACAGGCCCAGATCGGCCATCAGCCGCTCGGTATCGGCCAGAGACCGACGGCAGAGGATCGCGCCTGTCGCCTCAAGCTGGCGCAGTTTTGATGGACGTCCGGCCCAGAAGAACCGCGCAAACCATGGAATCAGAAGCAGGGCATAGCCCGGAGACACCCGGACCGGACCTTTGGGATGCAGCACCCAACCGGGAGTCTGCCGCCAGACCGACGGGCGAGACACCGGCATGAATTCTGTCACGGCAATCGACGCCAAGTTGCCAAAAGATGCGCCTTGACCGGGTTCATTTGCGTCTATCAGCGTGACCTGTAAGCCGCGCTTTTGCAGCTCATAGGCGATGGCCGAGCCGACGATACCGGCACCCACAACAAGACAGTGTTTGGATGGATCTTGTCGCACCAGATGGCACCTTGAAATAGCGAAGGAAGGCCGGAACCGGCCTTCACCCCACGCTTGGTTTACATCGCCAGAATAGGCTGCATGGCTTCGGTGAACTCGGCTTTTTCTGCTTCGGCCAGTGGTCCCAACGGCGCGCGGCATTCGCCAACATCCAGCCCCTGCAACTCAGCGCCGAACTTGACCTTTTGCACATATTTGCCGCTCTCGAGAATATTCATGGCACGGTACAGCTTTTTCATCAGTTCCTTTGCTACGACCAGTTCGCCCGCCTTGTACAGGCGATCCAACTCGCAGCAGGCCTTGGCCATGCAGTTGGACGGCCCGCAAATCCAGCTTTCGGCACCCCAGAACATGAAGTCGAGCGCGATGTCGTCCGAACCTGAAATCAACTGGATTTTACCTTCATAGCGCGCGGCAATATCGATTGCCCGCTGCAACACGCCCGAGCTTTCCTTGATTCCAATGACCCGCGGGTTGTCGGCAAAATGGTCCATCAGCTCGAACGAGATATCGGCACCGTCTTTCAATGGATAGCTGTACAGCACAATGTTCACATCGACTTCAGCCAGAACCGTTTCATAGTGTGTGATCAGTTCTTCTTGCGTGGGGCGCGTGTAGAATGGTGGTGCAAGCAGCACGTTGTCATAGCCGATGTCCTTGGCCAGCGCGGTCTGCTCGATCACTTCGCGGGTAGCTGGGGCATTGGTGCCCGCGATCAGAAACTCATCTTCATTGGCAAAGTCCTTGACGAATTGCAGGACCCGGCGACGTTCCTCCGTCGATTGGCTGAAATATTCGCCGGTCGAGCCGTTTGGTACCCAGCCCGACACGCCCGCATCGCGGAAATGTGTCAGCAGGTTTTCGAAGGCCGAAAAGTTGATTGTGTCATCCGCCCCAAACGGCGTGATCAGCGCGGGCATGACACCCGAAAGTTTGACATTGAAGCTCATTTTGAAGCCCTTTTTCCAGTGTATTTCAAATATCCGCGCCGCTCGACGGTAGGAAACGCGTCACCTCGGCGGACATAGTTGGTGTTTTGCGTGAGTGGTCGAGGCGTGAAGTCCCAAAGTTCTTCGCGTCCCTGCGACAGGGCTTGGTCCACGATTTTGCGAGCCGCCTGGCTGGCCATCACGTCGGATGGCAGCGTGTCCAGCGACCAGGTTTGTTTAACCAGACGGGTCAGCCGGTCTTCATCCGGGTCACCCTGTCCTGCCAGATTGGTCAACTCCAAAGGATCGGCGCCCAAGTTGTAGAATTGCGGCGGGTACGCGCGGGAAATCACCAGCTTCTTGTCGCCATCCCGCACACAGACCCTGGGGGCCGCCGTACCGCCGTCAATATGCTCAACAAAAACCGGCGCATCAACCGGCTTGCCCCGCAACGCGGGAACAAGGCTGTGGCCGTCCAAAGGCGTCTTGATCGTGTCCAGGTCTATTCCAACCATCTCGCATAGTGTCGGGAATATATCGACAAGATTCGCAGGCACAGAAATACGGCCTGCGGAGTAGTCAGGATGTGCAATGATCAAAGATACACGGATGGCCGGATCAAACAGAGTCTTGTTGAACCACATGCCACGCTCGCCGATCATATCGCCATGGTCCGACGCAAACAGAACCACGGTGTTGCCGGCAAAACCACTTTGATCCAAAGCCTGCATGAGCCGACCGAACAGATCATCAACATATGAGATCATTCCGTAATACCCGCGTCGGGCGTTACGGTAGTCAACATCGCTGAGGCTGCATTTTTCCTGCCCGTAATGGTAGTACAAAGACCTGCTATGCGGGTCACGCGCCTCAACCGGAATATGAGACACACGAGGATCTTCAATATCCGCATCAGAATAGCGGTCCCAATACTCCTGCGTGATCACGTAGGGATCATGGGGATGGGTCAGGGATACAGTCATCATGAAGGGGCGGTCATCGTCGCTGCGGGCGCGGGCAAACAGCTCGCGCGTGGCGTGGTGGATGACATCCTCATCATAGTCGATCTGCATCGACCGTGCGACTGGCCCCGCGTCGCGCATGGTATCGATGGTCGATACACCGAACTCATAGGCGCGTTCATCATCTTCTGCCACGTCTGTGAAGGTGGGCTCGGGGGTCCAAGACATGTCGGCCGGGTAAATCTCGGTCGTCAGGCGCTCTTCGAAACCATGGAACTGATCCGGGCCGACAAAGTGCATTTTGCCGGAAATACAGGTGTAGTAGCCATGCGCACGGAGGTAATGCGCGAAGGTTGGGGTTGCGGCCATGAATTCAGCCCCATTGTCATACGCACCGATACGCGATGGCAAACGCCCTGCCATCATGCCGAACCGCGATGGTGCGCACAGCGGATAGGGGCAATAGGCGTTTTCAAACACCATGCCTCTTGCTGCCAAAACATCAACATTGGGTGTCTTGCACACCGCACCGCCATAGATCTTCAGCACAAATGACGTCAGCTGGTCGACCATGAACAGGATGATGTTGCGCTTGTCAGTCACTTTCTAAGGCCCGTTGACAATTGCCTTGCGTCTTGAGCACTTATCGTGTATTTTTGCCGGCATTGCACGCCGAAAAAGGCGGCACGAGCAGACGAGGCAGGTGACAAGATGAATGCAGATCGCACAGTTTTGACGGATGAGATGTGGGCGCGGGTGGCACCGCTGTGTCCGGGCAAGGTGACTGACCCGGGGTGCACAGCTGTCGACAATCGTCTTTTTCTGGAAGGGGTTCTCTGGCGGTTCCGGACAGGAACCCCCTGGCGTGATCTCCCGCCGCATTTTGGGCGATGGACCCGTGTCTTCAAACGGTTCCGGCGTTGGACCCAAGCAAATCTTTTTGAACGTATTGTCAATGCGTTATCCGGTGATCTGGATCTGTCGATGGTGTCTGTGGATGGCACGATCATGCCAGCGCATCGATGGGCCTCCGGGGCCAAAAAGGGGGATCAGAATCCGAAGGAATCGGTCGCTCGAAGGGCGGTCTGACGAGCAAGGTCGTGGCTCTCACGGATGCTGTCGGACATCTGATTCGGTTTGTGGTTCTCCCCGGTCAGACTCATGATCTCAAGGCTGGACCAGAACTCCTGGACGACCTCACCTGTGAGATGTTGATGGGCGACAAGGCCTTTGACGCGGATGGGGTGCTGGACACAGTGGCGGAACGCGGAGCCACGGCGGTGATCCCGCCGCGGTCGAACCGAAGCCCGCCACGCGACTTTGACCGCGACGCCGACAAGGAGCGGCACCGAATCGAGAATGTCTTTGCGACAATCAAGGAGGCCCAAAGTCTCGCCACGCGATACGACAAGACTCTTGCAAGCTTCGCAGCCGGGATTTATCTGATGGCGGGCGTGGTGGCCGCACGATAATTGTCAACGGGTCTTAAGCACTCCTTGCGGTGTGGCTACCCTGACACGTCATGAAACGAAAGGCCGGCGACGTATGACCAACCCTCCAGACATCACAGACGGGCAAACACTATGCCAACCGCACCGGTCAATGAGCCACAATCTGGCTGAGGAACAGCTTTGTCCGTTCGTTTTGTGGATTGTCAAAGAACTGATCGGGCGCTCCTTGTTCGATGATTTCACCCTCGGCCATGAAGATCACCCGATCCGCCACGCGCCGCGCAAAACCCATTTCATGGGTGACGCAGACCATGGTCATGCCTTCCTCGGCCAATCCGACCATCACGTCGAGCACCTCGGAAATCATCTCGGGATCCAGTGCCGAGGTGGGCTCATCAAACAGCATGATCTCGGGTGCCATGCACAAAGCCCGCGCAATCGCGACGCGTTGCTGCTGACCGCCTGACAGCTCGCCAGGATATTTGTGGGCTTGTTCCGGAATTTTGACCCGTTCCAGGTACTGCGTGGCTGTCTTTTGCGCCTCACTCCGGTCGATCTTACGGGCCAGAACCGGTGCCAACATGCAATTTTCCAACACCGTCATATGGGGAAACAGATTGAAGTTCTGGAACACCATGCCAGCCTCACGCCGGATTTCGTCGATATTGTCGACATTGTCATCCAGCGGCGTGCCCATGACGACAATGTCACCGGCCTGATGCTCTTCCAAGCGGTTGACGCAGCGGATCAGAGTCGATTTCCCTGATCCCGATGGCCCGCAGATAACCACTTTTTTGCCCTTGGCGATTTCAAGATTGATATTCTTCAGCGCATGAAATGCGCCATAGTATTTGTGCATTTGTGCGATGCGAATTGCGGGTTCGGACATAGGTAGTGTCTGCAAAAAAACCCGAAATTCTCTGGTAAGATCTTGAAAAAACGCACTTTATTCGTGCATTTTTGCTGGCGAAGATTCGCGATATAGGGTACAATTCTGCCATTATGACACAAGATTTGTACGAAATCTGCAAATCTTCACCAACCGTAGCGTCTCTCACGCACCGCGAGAGAACACTGGGGGAACCTTATGCGACAGACCTTGAATCCGCAACCCCCTCTGGGTGCCATCCCGATCGAGAATCTCACCTTCAACCCCCAGTCCCGGGACGATACCGAGGGGCTCTGTTATGCCTTGCAGGCGCTGTGGTGTGACGCCGAGACCCGGGATAAGGTTCTGGATCTCATTCGGAAGAGTCACAGCGAACGGGTCAACGGTGCGCATGGCCGGCCGGGCATGGACGTCTGGCAAATCCTGGTGTTTGCCGTGATGAAGCCGGGTCTGGACATCGACTTTGACCGGTTGGCGAATCTGGCCTCCAACCACCGGGACCTGCGGAGTCTGGCCGGTCTGTCGCCTGTCCTGGATCCATCCCCCATGTCTGCGCCGACATTGGCGAACACCATGTCTCTTCTGACAGACGATGTCCTGGCGCGGATCAACCCCGCGATCGTCCGGCTGGGTCACAGGGCCGTGGGTCATGCGATGGATGCGGGGTTGCAGGCGCGGGGCGACAGCTTCGTGGTCGAGACGGATGTCGAATATCCGACGGACCTGCGTCTGCTCTGGGATGCGATCCGGGCGGCGATCCAGCAGCAGGTCCGCGTCTGCAAGCTCCTGGGTGTCGCGGGGTGGCGGCAGGCGAAGCATTGGCTGAAAGCGCTCAAGACGGCCTGGCAGAAGGCCAGCCGTATCCGCCGTCACCACACCCTCTATGAAACAACAATCCGCGCCTATCTGAAACGGGTCGATCATCTCATCGTCAAGCTGACCGATATGCGCATCGCACTGGATCACACGTATGCCGGCTTCCTGCTGGAAAAAAGTGACGAATATGTAGGCTCTGCGCACCGTCTGCGGGACCAGGTCGAGCGCCGCCTGCTGAAGGGCGAGACCATTCCCCAGAAGGATAAGATCGTCTCGGTGTTCGAGCCGCACACCCGCTGGATCGCGAAGGGCAAGGCGGGCACCCCGGTGGAACTCGGGGTGCCGGTCTGTGTGATTGAGGACCAGCATCAATTCATTCTTGGCCATCAGATCCTCTGGGAGGGCGGTGATCGCGATGTTATCGTATCCTGCATCCGCACCTTGCAAGATCACGATCCGATGTGACAGGAACTGAGTCTCGACAAAGGCTTCTGGAGCCCGACAGTCTATGAGGCGTTGTCATCAACTCTCGAGTTGGTGGCGCTGCCCAAGAAGGGCCGTCCCACCGCCAACGAGCGCGCACGCGAACAGACCCCCGAATTCGCCGCCGCCCGCCAGCAGCACCCGGCGATTGAATCGGCCATCAACAGGCTGGAACATCATGGCCTGCAGCGGATCCGGTCCTTTGGCGCCGACGGGTTTGCGCGCATGGTGGGTCTCTCCATCATCGCGGCCAATCTCGTGCGCCTGGGGCGCCTCCTCCGCGACAAGGAACGCACGCGTCTCGAACGCCAGCACCGACGCCGCGCCGCTGAGTCACCCGGTCAAAAAAATCCGCAGCAAACTGACAGGCGGAGTCCGTCTCCTCAGGCGTCGGGACGCTTTGTGATCGCCCGTCCGGCCAACACAAGTGATTGGGTATGGAATTTTGGGGCGATTGGACCCAAAAACTTCGACTTCCAGAAAAAAATCGAACGCACACGCTTGGAATCTGCAAAAAAAGGGGGTTTTTTGATAGACACTAGTGTATAATAACAAACAAAGGATTCTATTCCTGCCCCACATCATGGTATCATCCTGCCGCCGCGAGCCCGCGGCCAACACCAAGGCAGGAGACAGACCCATGGGCAGGACATCGACACGGCCGGAGATCCGGCTGCCAGACACCGATCGCACACGCCTCGAGCACATCGTCAGCCACCCCCAGAGCCCTCAGAAGCATGTCTGGCGGGCCCGCATCATCCTCGCCCTCGGGGACGGCTGTGGCCTCGTCGAGACCATGCGGCAGACAGGCCTCTCGAAACCCACCGTCTGGCGCTGGTGGGACCGTTTCCTTTCCGAGGGTGTCGACGGTCTCCTGCGCGATGCCACCCGGCCGCCGGGCAAGACACCCATTCCCGCCGACCGGATCCAGGCCGTCATCGATCTGGCGATGTCGCCACCCCCGCCCAACCGCAGCCACTGGACCCTCAAGGCCCTGGCCACAGCGGTCGGGGGCCTGACGGCCACCACCGTGCACCGGATCCTGCAGCGCCATGGCCTGCGGCCCCATCAGGTCAAGACCTTCAAGGTCTCGAACGATCCCCGGTTCGGCATCAAGGCCCACGATGTCATCGGACTGTACATGAACCCACCGGATCACGCCGTGGTCCTCTCGGTGGATGAAAAGACCCAGATCCAGGCCCTCGGCCGCACCCAGACACCCCTGCCGCCCGCCCCGGGTCACCCGACAACCCGCACGCATGATTACAAACGGAACGGCACCACCACGTTGCTGGCGGCCCTCGATGTCGCCACTGGCAAGGTGGTCGGAAAGATGACCGAGCGCCACCGCTCCGCGGATTTCTGTGCGTTCCTCGATCATGTGGCGGCGGACCTCGACCCCACGATGGCGGTCCATGTCATCCTTGACAACCTGTCCGCCCACAAGTCGGCGCACGTGCATGCCTGGCTTGCCGACCACCCGCACTGGACCTTCCACTTCACACCGACATCGGCCTCGTGGATGAACGCCGTCGAGGGCTTCTTCTCGAAACTGGCCCGACAGAGACTCAAGCATGCCATCTTCAATTCCCTTGACGCGTGCATCACAGCGGTAGAAGACTACATCGCCCACCACAATGCCCATGAGGCCCACCCGTTCCGCTGGCGCCGGGACCCCGAGGATCTCGTCGCATCCTGGAAGCGGGGCCACCGACGGCTGCAGGATATGGAACTATCTGTATGAGGCAAAACACTAGATAAGGATTGAAGCATAAAATATTGATACTCATGAACTGATTTGGTTACGTAAGTATATAAGCCCCTTTAGGAAGATGCCGTCATCTGAACTGTTTCCTGCAGCGCCTCCTGAGCCGGCAGAAAAGCGTGCGAGCAAGGTCAAATTTAGAAGATGGAGTCCGCGGCAAGACTTCAAATATGAGGTAGTGGCTTAAGGCCCGTTGACAATGATCGTGCCGCCACCACGCCCGCCATCATATAAATCCCGGTTGCGAAGCTGGCGCGGGTCTTGTCATCTCGCGTGGCGGGCTTCGGTTTGCCCGCGGCGGGATCACCGCCGTGGCTCCACATTCCGCCACTGTGTCCAGCACCCCATCCGCGTCACAGGCCTTGTCGCCCATCAACATCTCACAGGTGAGATCGTCCAGGCGTTCAGGTCCAGCCTTGAGATCATGAGTCTGATCCGGCAGAACCCCACACCGGATCCGATGTCCGACAGCATCCGTGAGGGCAACGACCTTGCGGGTCAATCCCCCTTTCGAGCGGCCGATTCCTTCCGATTCCGATCCCCCTTTTGGGCCCCGGAGGCCCATCGGTGCGCGGGCATGATCGGGCCATCCACAGACACCATCGACAGATCCAGATCACCGGATCACGCATGGACAAGACGTTCACAAAGATTCGCGGGGGTCCAACGCCGGAAACGTTTGAAGACACGGGTCCACCGCCGTGCACCCTGGGTCGGTCACCTGGCCTGGACACAGCGGTGCCACCCGCGCGCCCATCTCATCCGTCAACACTGTGCGATCGGCAGTCATCATATCACCGCCCGCCCTTCGAATGCGTGTTGCCGGCCGTCAGCAGACGTCAGAACCGCACATCGACCGTGATGTCGCACCATTTGGCATAGGCCGGCGCACCGGCCGCCTGCAGCTCCGGCGTCGGCCAGCTGGGCGGGCCGCAATGGCGGTCGGTCCGAAAGGTGGCCCCGTAGCCTGCGGTATTGGCAAGGAAAGTAAAGGCCGGGGGCGGCGTGGGGTTTTTCAAGTCCCAACAGCGTGTCGCATTGCTAATTGCTGCATGACACACCTTGCCCCAGATCCGCACCCGGAAGATGCCGTTGCTGGGGGTCCGGGTCGGGGTGTACGAGCTGTCTTGCTGTTGCGGTGTGCGCCCCGTGTATTCGCCAGTCAGGGCGTCCGTGTCGGCGGCAGCGTCACTGCACCGCGGGTACCCGCGATTGGCGGTGAACGTCCGGCCCATGAAGGTCACGGACCGCGAGCATTTGCGGGTTGTATAGGTCTGGCAGGCGATGGCGATGGGCCCGCCACGGGAATAGGTGCCGGTCGGGTTGTGGAATTCGACCCCGCCGCTGACGCCCGCACTGTGGGCGCAATGGGAACTGGGCCCCACGCCGAAGGTTGTCCCGTCCGGAGAGTCCAGGGCCTCGATCGTCAGGTTGTTGACCACGCCGCCCAAGGTCTGGTTGTTCACTCGGGGGGCGGGCAAGACCAAGTTCTGGTTCAGATCGTTGACGTAAGTGCTAGCGGGACTCGACACCTGTGAAACTCGGGCCGCACGTTCTATCTGTGCCGATGCCGGCAGGGCGAGGGCCGCACTCAGCAGGAGGGCGGCACACGCCTGAATCAGGGGGGGGGGGGGGCTCCGATATGTCATGGTTCTCTCCGTGTGTTGAGTCAGCCCGCCGGATGGGACCCAACATGCCACCCGGCGAGTCGGAATGGGAAGGATGATAGACAAGCGGCCGCGGACAGTCAAGAGAATGTCCCTGCTCACGACATATGAGACGCGGGCTTCTCATGTGTTTGAGCAGGTACAGTGAATTTCAAACTGAGACACCACCAAATATGAAATCAACTTGCAATTTTGACAGCAATATTGTGAAGAGCGGGGATTGGGATGCATGCATACGGGCCAGTTCAGGAGACAGCGGCTTGATCGGTGTCGTGATTGTGGCAAATGGAAACATGGCCTGCGAATTGCTGGCATGTCTGATTCAGATTGTCGGCGAACAGCCGGGAATCACCGCAGTCTCCCTGAGTGGCGAATATAATCGAGAGCAGAAACAGGAAGAAATCTGCAGAGCTGTCGCACGGGTTGATGAGGGCAAGGGCGTCGTTGTTGTCACCGACCTGTATGGAAGCTCCCCGGCCAATCTCGCAATGAAGGCATGCGGGCCCCCGGATCGGGTGATTCTGGCAGGAGCCAATCTGCCAATGCTCGTTAAACTGGTGAAGTCGCGACGGGCCGGTCTGCAGGTTGCCGCCTCGCGCGCTGCCGAGTCTGGGCGCAAATATGTTCAAATTTTCGATTAGGGGGATGGCGTGGGAGAAGTCAGGAGACGTTTCACAATTATCAACGAGAAGGGAATGCATGCGCGCGCTGCGGCCAAGTTCGTTGAAGTCGTCGAAAACCATGAGGCCGATGCCGAGGTTTACAAGGATGGTGTGTCGGCATTCGGCGATTCAATCATGGGGCTCCTGATGCTGGCCGCCTCTAAGGGCACGACAATTGATGTCCATATCCGTGGGATGGATGCGGAATCGCTGGCAGCGGATCTCGATAGCCTGATCAGCCAGAAATTTCACGAAAAATTCTGACCTGCGCGATCAGCGGGTGGGTATCGGTGTCTCACCTGAATAATCATAAAAGCCACGCTGGGTCTTGCGCCCCAACCAATTGGCCTCGACATATTTGGTCAAGAGCGGGCAGGGCCGGTACTTGGAATCTCCCAAACCGTCGAACAGGACATTCATGATCGCAAGGCAGGTATCGAGACCAATGAAATCGGCCAGTTGCAGCGGTCCCATCGGATGGTTGGCACCCAATCGCATGGACGAGTCGATGGCCTCCACCGAACCGATTCCCTCGAGCAGCGCATAGACAGCCTCATTGATCATTGGCACAAGAATGCGGTTGACGATGAAACCCGGAAAATCAGATGCTGATGCCGGTGTCTTGCCCAGGGACTCAACGACGCCGAGGAGTGTCTGATAGGTCGTTTCCTCGGTCGCAATGCCGCGGATCAGTTCGACAAGCTGCATCATGGGAACCGGGTTCATAAAGTGAAAACCCATGAAGCGATCCGGTCGATCGGTTCTTGAAGCCAGGCGGGTAATTGAAATCGATGACGTATTGGAGGTCAGAATTGTCGTGGGGCGAAGGTGGGGTGTCAGATCTTCGAAAATCGCTGCTTTGACCGTCTCGCGTTCGGTAACCGCTTCGACAACGAGGTCAACATCGCCGCAATCTTGCAGTTCGACTGTCGTCGAAATGCGCTGCAGCGCCGAGTCCTTGTCCTCACTCTTGATTTTCTTTCCGGCAATCTGGCGATCGAGATTCTTGGCAATGTGTTGCAATGCCTGCTGCAACACGTCCTCGGATGTGTCGTGCAGCACGACTTGGTAGCCATTGAGAGCGAAAACATGGGCAATTCCATTGCCCATCTGGCCCGCTCCAATGACACTGATCGATTGAATGGTCATGTACGTTTTCCTGCCCGATTAAGAAGTGAGTTTAAATCTTTTCAGTCAATTCAGGCACCGCGCTGAAGAGGTCAGCAACCAGTCCGTAATCTGCAACCTGAAAGATCGGGGCATCACTGTCCTTGTTGATTGCGACAATGACCCTGGAGTCTTTCATTCCTGCGAGATGTTGGATGGCGCCAGAGATGCCAATCGCAATATAGAGGTCCGGAGCCACGACCTTGCCGGTTTGTCCGACCTGCCAGTCATTGGGGGCATAGCCGGAATCGACTGCAGCGCGAGACGCACCGACGGCCGCTCCGAGTTTGTCGGCGAGCGAGGAAATCAATGCAAAATCTTCGGGTGACCCGAGGCCGCGACCGCCGGACACGACGATCTTTGCGGACGTGAGCTCCGGACGATCGGTGGCCGCTGAATCATCATTGAGCCATGTGCTGAGTTCAGGGTCACCGGTGCATTCAATCTGTACAATCTCAGCTGAACCCCCAGTCGGCATCGCATCAAAAGCCGAACTTCGGACAGTGATGAACTTGATCGTGTCCTTGGACCGGACCGTCTGGATCGCATTGCCGGCATAAATCGGCCGCTCAAATGTATCTTCATTGATGACCGCCGAGATATCCGAAATCATCATACAATCGCAGAGAGCAGCCGCACGCGGAATGATGTTCTGGGCAGAGGTCGAGGCGGGTCCGACAATATGACTGTATTGCGAGGCCAACCCGGCAATCAGTTCGGCCAGCGGTTCGGCCAACCCATTTCCATAGTGGCGGTGATCGGCACACAGAACTTTCGTGACATTTTGAAACTGCGCCGCCGCCTCGGCTGCTGCACCGCATCCTGCGGCAGCGCAGAGGATATCGACGGGCCCGAGCTGTTCGGCTGCAGTGAGCGTCTTTGCCGTCAGGTCTGTGGCCAGCTGCGTTCCATTCAATTCAGCAATGACAAGAACGGCCATCAGATAACTCCTGCTTCTTCTCTGAGTTTGCTGACAAGCGCATCAACGGAATCGACGATGATGCCAGACTCTCTCTCTCTTGGTTCCACCGTTCGGGTGATTTCAAGACGCGGGTTGATATCCACACCAAACTCGGCAGGATTCCGGATATCGCATGGCATACGTTTTGCTTTCATGACGTTCGGCAGTGACGGGTATCGTGGCTCGTTCATGCGCAAGTCAACCGTGACAACCGCAGGAAGACGGACCTTGATGGTTTGCAGACCGCCATCCACCTCACGAGTGACAATTGCCGTGTCGCCATCGATTTCCAGTTTCGAGGCAAAGGTGGCCTGACCGGATCCGAGCAGGGCTGCCAGCATCTGGCCCGTTGCATTCATATCGTTGTCAATGGCCTGCTTTCCCATGAGGATGAGCCCCGGCTTCTCTTCCGTGGTGATCGCCTTGAGAATTTTTGCCACGGCGAGGGGTTCAATATCGATATGCGGGTCGTCTGTGGCCTCAACGAGGATAGCGCGGTCGGCACCGACCGCCAGGGCCTTTCGCAGAATCGTCTGGGATTCGGGAACGCCGATTGACACAGCGATGACACTTTCGGCTTTTCCTGCCTCCTTGAGCCGTACGGCCTCTTCCAGTGCGATTTCATCGAACGGATTCATTGACATCTTGATATTGTTGAGATTGACACCGGATCCGTCCTGATTCACTCGGACCTTGATATTATAGTCGATGACTCGCTTGACCGGCACAAGTACCTTCATTGGCGCATCTCCGTCACTTTCTCTGATTCTGAACACAAGAGTTCCGCAACCCCGGTCAGGAGAGAATTTTCCGGGGAAACGGAACATGGCAAGATATTGAGATCACTGCAATCTGCAGTGATTCTGCCAGAGCCATCATACATGATCTGTCATGGATGAGACAGGTACTTTGTCATCAAAGCTGATCCTTGTGCAAATTGGCCTGCATTTTGACGGGATACAATCGCTCACAGGGGTGAATTCAGTGGCAAGTCAGAATTGTGGTATGCCCAAGCGTCGATGCCAGCGATGAGGCCAGGGCTTCCGGTAACTGCACAAAGCCACTGGCTGACGGATACGTGCCGCTCACGCCAAGGCTTTGATACGGAACAGGGTATCTGACGGCGTATATATTGTTCGTGCCCGCTGCACTGCGCTTGTAGACGGTCTGGCACGGCATTCATCCCTTCCTGGCAGGTTCCGTCCAACCGGAAGGTTCGGGAATCCTCAGCACATGTAAAACGCGGGACGGCTCCACCGTGTTCCGGATCCCGGCCTCGTGGACAGCTGACCATCAGGACCGGGCCTGAGGTTGGGATGCCTCCTCGCTGCCCATGGTTCCCGAACACGTTCTGGAAGATCGGGAACGGGATCAGGAACGCCGCGGCCGTGGCGCGTGCGGAGGTGTGGGCGTGTCAAGGGACCGGGTTCAATCAATGGGGAGTGGTTCTGGTCTGGCGACGCCGTGAATTTCTAACTTGCTGACGTTGTGTGACTGTCTGCACTTGACATGGGTGCATAGCGGTAATTGGGCGGAATCATGGGGATAATCGCAGGATTTGACCAGATTTCGGTGGAATCGCTGGAACCGGTGACCGGGAATTGTCGGATGTTCCCGAAGGTGATCTCTTGCCAAGGAGACATATGAGAAGGAACACTCTGATGCCCTGGCGACAGTTTGATACCCCCTGTTGCCAAGACCGTTATCGACAGGGAACGTTGGGCCACGCATCGACGTATCACTGAAAATTGTGGTGCGCCAATCAAACTGATTGACGCCCTGCAAAAAATGATTAGTCTTGTGAGAACGGCGAAAAAGCTCTGGAGGAGCGTATGGGCACGATCACGGCCTCAGTGCGCGCCAAGAAACAGGCCACTTATCAGGACGTTCTCGATGCGCCACCCCATAGGGTGGCGGAATTGCTGGCCGGGACACTTCACACCCAACCCAGACCGGCAATGCCCCATGCTTGGGCCAGTTCGCGTCTTTTCGGGCGGCTGGATGGGCCTTTCAATCCGGGTGATGCCGGTCCCGGTGGCTGGCGGATTGTCTGTGAACCCGAACTGCATCTCGATCAGGATATCCTGGTCCCCGATCTCGCTGGCTGGCGACACAGGACGATGCCGGATTATCCCGAGACCGCGTACTGCGAGATTGCCCCCGATTGGGTCTGCGAGGTGCTCTCGCCGTCAACCCGCCGTATTGATATGAACGAGAAGCGCGGCATCTTCGCCCGCGAGGGCGTATCGCATTTGTGGTTTGTCGATCCCGGTCCGAAGACCCTGGAGATTTTCAGACGGCACAAGGGGCAATGGATTCTGCTGGCGACGCTGGTTGATGACGAGCCGGTCTCACAACCCCCTTTTGATGCCATCAGCTTCCCGCTCGCGGCGCTCTGGACTTAAAGGACATCGTATCGTTCGTACGCTCAACTCCGCTGATATGGATTGATCACCGGAGTCGCCCGGTTCTGGCATGGCGTGACTCCTTCTGGATGATCTGGGCACCATCGCCCACAGCCCGGAGGCGCCCCGTTCCCGGACACCCAATGCATCCCCATGGCGGCACGGTCCACCACGTTGCAGGCACAGGCGTTTCAACAGCTCGGTATTTGACTCCAGTGTATCCAGTCAATGCACCCCGGATCACAACTGATACAACATGATCAATACATGACGCGTGGCAGGGTCTGGAAGTTCGGATGAGGAAAGCCGGCGTTTCGGCATTGGTTCAGCTGGCAGCAGGGCCGGGTCCTGCTGCCATGAATCCGGGCAGAAAATAGTGGGTTCAAGCCCTGGTAATCGGTATGATCCGTTGAAATTTACCGCCTGTCTTCATTCTCGGTTGGCCCCGGGAACCCAGAGAATGTCGTCGGCACCGTTATCGTTTGCCGCGCGCGCAGCGACAAAAAACCAGTCCGACAGCCGGTTCAGATATGTGCGTGCATGCTCGTTGATGACTGCCTGTTCAGCAAGACTTGTTGTCAGTCGTTCGGCCCGTCGTACAAGAGTCCGACAGACATGCAAATTGGCGGCTTCGCGGCTGCCGCCCGGGAGGACAAAACTGCGCAGTGGGGCGAGCGCTGCATTCATTGTGTCGATTTCCTGTTCGAGCCGTGTGGTCTGCGCAGCGGTCATACGAAGGGGAGAATTATCGCCTGATCGCTCGCGCTCGGATTCAGGGCGACAGAGATCAGCACCAAGATCAAAAAGATCGTTTTGTATGGTCGCAAGCTTGCTGGCGCGTTCGGCTGATGCTTCCAGCCGCGCCACGCCAATTGCTGAATTGAGCTCATCGACGGTGCCGTAAGCCTCAACCCGCTTGTCATCCTTGCGTACGCGCGTTCCATCTCCAAGTGCTGTATCTCCGCCATCACCTGTGCGGGTATAGATTTTATTCAAAACAACCATCGTTCGTCGCTACCTCCCTTTCATGAATACGAATAGACAAATCAGCAGAACAGCAATTGCCTGGGTCAGGATTCGCAGACGCATCAACCGATTGGCATATTTCCGATTAAATTCACCGCCCCGCGCGTAGCCGCCGATGCCGATCGCAAGGACAACGACAACCGCGAGTGAGGCAACTGCTGCAGCAATGAAAAACGGATCATCTCGCATCTGCAAAACTCATACGGCCCGGGCGAACAATCTGTTGACCGCTGTTGCGGGCAAAACGCGTTTCAGGATTGCCGCAATATAGGTCGGTGTTGTGACCAGATATCGTGGTTTTGGGTGCGGTGATTCGAGGGCATGTATCAGCTTGCGCGTAACGGCCTCCGGGGATAATTCGAACGGCACTTTGGGCGGTTGGGTCGCCGATAGATGCGGGATCAGTTTCTCCCGGTAATGATCAAGATAAGGCGATTGTTTCCAGTTGACCCATTTTTCGAAATGGGGGCGAGAGTTTTCACGAATTCGCGTTGTAATGGGCCCCGGCTCAATCAACACGACATGAATGCCGGTCTGACGCAACTCAAGGCGTAAAGTGTCGGTCAGACCTTCGAGCGCGAATTTGGTTGCATTGTAGGGGCCACGCCAGGGCAGGGTTATGAAACCCAAAATCGACGAACAATTGACAATTCGTCCGAAACCCTGCCGGCGCATGGTCGGAAGAATCCGGCATGTCAGATCATGGTAGCCAAAAAAGTTGGTTTCAAAAATCTCACGCATGGCCTGACGGGGTACGTCTTCGATTGCACCGGGAATTGCGAAGGCACCATTATTGAACAATGCGTCAAGCCGTCCGTTGGTTGCCGCAAGAGTGGCAGCGACGGCCGACTCGATAGAGCTTTCGTCGGCGTAATCCAATCGGGGACTGGTAAACCCCTCCTCCCGGAGTCTTTCACAATCTGTTTCCTGGCGGCAGGATGCCACGACATGCCAGTCGCGACTTCGCAAACGATGGGCCGCATCGTAGCCAATGCCGGATGAGCAGCCCGTAATCAGCACCGTGCAGGTTTTGGCGTTTTTTACCTTCATATTTCACCACGTGCATTCATCCTCTCGACTTTAACGTCAACGCGAATCACCTGCATCTGGAAAAACGTGACCCCAACGGTTTTATGTCAGCCCGACGGCCCAGGCCCGCCAGTTGGTGGCGACGAGTGGTGATCTGCTACCTCGTCACAAGATGATCAGGTGATGGGGCGGCCAGTGCTGAGCGACCCATTCACTACTCCCTTCTGCACCGGTGATCGCTTCATCGCAGCGGCGATTCCAATCATTGGGGCTTATAAAGACCATTTGACAGAATACAACATGATGCGTTTTTATTGAAAGACTGGCACAACATAATGCGGTATGTCAACTCATCTTTATAAGCCCCCAATCATTCCGTTCGGACATGTTTATTCCATGATTGGCATGAATGCAGGGACTGCGTTAAGGAGTCTTCCTATGAACAGGGCAGCAGAAGAACAGCAGATACAGAGCGAGTCGTTGAAGGAGGCTATCAGCGACCGTTACCTTCAATATGCTTTATCAACCATCATGCATCGGGCACTTCCTGATGCGCGTGATGGATTGAAACCGGTCCATCGGCGTATCCTGTTTGCGATGCGGGAACTCAAACTTTCGCCAACAAGTGCATTCCGCAAGTCAGCCAAGATCTCCGGCGACGTCATGGGGAATTTTCATCCCCACGGCAACCAGGCGATTTATGATGCACTGGTGCGGCTCGCGCAGGATTTCAACATGCGTTATCCGCTGGTCGACGGGCAGGGAAATTTTGGCAATATCGATGGTGATGGGGCGGCTGCCGAACGTTATACTGAGGCACGCCTGACGGTCGCAGCCGAATCCCTCCTTGATGGGCTCGACGAGAATGCGGTGGAGTTTCAGTCCAATTACGATGGTACGCTGGAAGAGCCCGTGGTGCTTCCGGCGAAAATTCCAAACTTGCTGGCAAATGGTGCCAGTGGCATTGCCGTTGGCATGGCGACCAATATTCCGCCGCATAATATCGGTGAACTCTGTGATGCCTGTCTTCATCTGTTGAAATCACCGGATGCACGCGATGCGACCTTGGTCAAACATGTTCCCGGCCCTGATTTTCCAACGGGCGGCGTGATCGTTGAGCCGGAAGACAAGATCCTTGAGGCTTACCAGACGGGGCGTGGGAGTCTGCGTCTTCGGGCCTGTTGGACACGTCAGGAACTGGCAAGGGGAAGCTGGCAGATCGTCATCACCGAAATCCCTTATCAGGTGCAAAAGTCGCGTCTGATTGAACGTATTGCTGAACTGATCCAAAGCAAGAAGATTCAGATGCTCGCTGATATTCGTGATGAATCGGCCGAAGATATCCGTATTGTCCTCGAACCACGGACGCGCAACGTCAATCCCGACATACTGATGGAAACGTTGTTTCGACAATCCGATCTCGAGACTCGTTTTTCATTGAATATGAATGTTCTCATTGATGGAAGAACACCGCGTGTCTGCTCGCTCAAAGACGTGTTGACGGCATTCCTTGACCATCGGCGGGATGTACTGTTGCGCCGCTCAAGGCACCGTCTGGCGCAGATTGATCGAAGGGCAGAGATTATCGAGGGTTTTATCACGACTTTTCTCAATCTTGATCGGGTCATTGCGATCATCCGTTTTGAAGATTCACCCAAGAAGATGCTGATGGATGAGTTTACCCTGTCGGAGGTACAGGCTGATGCAATTCTCAACATGCGTTTGCGGAGTCTGCGCAAGCTGGAAGAATTGGAGCTGAAGCGTGAGTTTGACTCGCTGACCAGGGAGCGATTGGAACTGAGCGATCTGCTCGAGGACCCAAAGGTGCAAACACGCCGTTTGGCAGAGGAAATCAGGGAAGTTCGCCAGCAGTTTGCGGCGTCAGGGAGCGGCCACCGCCGCACCGACTTCGCACAATTGCAAACCATTGAGACCATTTCGATGGAATCGATGATTGAAAGCGAGCCAATTACGGTGATTTGTTCACAGGCCGGTTGGATTCGTACAGTCAAGGGCCACGTGCCGCTCGATCAGGAATTTCGTTATCGCGACGGAGATGCAGGAAAGTTCGTATTTTACGCGCGCACCACGGATCGGTTGATCATGTGCGCCGAAAATGGCCGCTTCTATACTTTGACTGCCGCCGCGTTGGCGAGTGGGCGTGGCCTGGGTGAGCCCGTACGGCTGATTGTGGATCTGCCTAATGAATGCGGTATTGTGAACCTGTTTGTCCACGAGCCGGGACGCAAATTGCTTGTGGCATCAAGCTCTGGTCATGCTTTTCTTGTCGACGAAGGGGAAACCTTGACAGTTCAGAAGAAGGGCAAACAGGTCATGAATCTGCATGTGCCTGATATGGTCAGAGTTTGTACAGTCGCTGAAGGTGACCATGTCGCATCCGTGAGTCACCGCTCAAAGCTCCTGATTTTTCCACTTGAAGAACTTCCGACGCGTGCGCGGGGGAAGGGTGTGCGTGCGCAAAAGACGGATGTGGGTGACTTGGCCGATATGCAAGTCTTTGCGATTGCTGACGGGTTGCAATGGCGTGATGCCGGTGGACGACAGCGCACGGTTACAGAACTTCAGCCCTGGCTGGGTCGGCGCGGCAGGGTGGGAACACGGCCGCCGCGCGGATTTCCCAAGGACGGCAAATTGCATTGACTGGAACATGATCCGTAAGCATCACGCACAGGTGCCATACCTTACGCAATGGCCATGTGCGGGTTCAGTGATTCTTATCCTAACGGCGCGACGTTGAACCGGATTCCGTTCCGGGGGCGCAATGTCAGCACCATCACCGGTTCTGGTTGTTGGCCCGGCGCAAGCATAAAATGCAGGTCCCTGATGAGTGCAGCGAGCAGGATGATCGCTTCCTGCATGGCAAAGCCAGAGCCGATACAAGCACGCGGACCCGCGCCGAAAGGAAGATATGCAGGTGAATTGGCGGTTTTGGAATCTGCAAATCTTTGCGGTTCAAAACCATCCGGATTGTCCCAATAACAGATATTCCGGTGCAAGGCATAAATTGGCAGCAGCATCATGTCTCCGGGTCGCACCTCGCGTCCGCAGATTTCGTCTTGAACGCGGGCCGTTCTCAGCAGAAGTGCAGCGGGTGGATAAAGACGCATGGATTCCAGGACGATCTGTCGAATTGTTGGCAGCCGGGAAATGTCTGCGGCGGACAGGCGCTCTCTTGAAATCATTGTCTGAACTTCCCGACGCGCCTGATCCTGGATCTGTTGATCAAATGCGAGGAGATACAGCGACCAGGTCAATGCCAATGTGGTCGTTTCATGTCCGGCAACGATAAAGGTGAGAAGATTGTTGCGCAGTTCTGTCCGAGTCATGGGACGTCCGGTTTCCGGGTCGAGTCCGTTCGCCAATAAACTGTGGAGATCGTCGCCATCATTCTCGGAATTGGCGGCCCTTTGGGCAATCACTTGTTCGGCAATTCGTTTCATGTCGTACACCGCCGGATCAGTGACCAGGGTCCGCAGTCGCGGTATCCAGGCCGGGGCTCCGATGATATCCAGTACCGAGGCACGCGCTGCACCGGCAAGATAAGAACTGATGGCACGATTGACGAGGTCACGCTGCATGGCAACACCGTCACCGAAGGTCACATCGCTGATCACTTCAAAGGTTGCAGCCGTGAACTCGTCACACATATCGAGAGTGGCTGGTGCGGCGGATTTGACGCGTGAGACCAGTCGTTCGGCGGCGGCTGCCATGACCGGACCGATGCGCCGAATGGCACGGCTGGTAAAAGCACCGGCGGCAGTTCTGCGTTGTCGCAGCCAGTCACTGCCTTCGGCCACAAACAAACTGTTGCCAATCGCCGGCCGCACAACTCCCTTTGCGACTTCTGATTTCGGATAATCGTCGACCCGGTCACGCAAGATGTGTCTCAGACCATCCGGATCCATTACCATGTGCCAGCGTCTGAAGACCTTGCCGGAGACCATCGGTTGCCGCGTCGCCAATTCAGGAATGATCTCGAGCACATTGCGCCGTGCGGCCGTAACGATTCCGGCAATACCGAGCGGCTGCGTGGCCAGTTGTGCCTTCACGGGAATGCGGTGACAGTCTTGATCCATCAAATGTTTCTCACATCGCCCTGCGCGATTGGCTACACAACATTACAGCTCTGCCTTCTGACCATCCAGGAGTTTAACAGGTGATTTGCCGGGCAGACAGTGATAGCCAGCAGGGGCAATCGCATGAACTTTTGAATCCGGGATGATTTTAAGCCGTTACGACCTCGGATTCTCACCCTGTTTATCACAATTTTCAGGTTGATTGACGCGCCACAAGTGAATCATGCGGCCGGAGCAGACCGATCACCGAGGGATGATTTATCAAGTGACCCACGCGGCGGTGGAGGTGGGAGACTGTTTCCTGCAATGCAGAACACGATCAGGGTCCGCAATATGTGATGAATATCAAATCCATCTCTTCGACTCGGGAGTGATTCCTATAGGGCCGGGTTTGGGCCATGGTTGATTCCTGTTTCAGAGACATATGAGACGTCTGGTTGAAGGATCCACCCCACAAATCCGCTGCCAGAGATCTGTCCCATCGCGTGCCAGCAGGCGCCATTCCACCCATGGTCAGACCCCGAGTCAGCCCGGCTAGCACCAAGGACGGTCCCGCAACAGGCAGACCAGAACTCCCCAGCAGGGAAGGCATTCACTCTCTGTTTGCGGTCCCATTTCGGCGTGACTGTTTCAACAGACGGTTCGACAAGCGGCGGGGGTCAGCACATTTGATGGTGAAGGCACGACAACAAGCAACCCATTCAATAGCCAATTGCAGATCCAGGCCGGTCAGCGTAGAAGAAGGTCACGAGAATGGGTACAATCGCGGGTGGATCACCCGGGATACGCGCCTGTCGTTGCCATGTCGTTCGAGTGAGCCAGTATTGCCGATAAGGGTCTGCCCTATGACAGTTGGAAGGATCAGCAAAATGTCATTTGGAAAATCAGTCTATGCCGTTATTGCATGTGTGGCACTCGCGGCTTGCGACCCGCCTGCGGAACTGCCACCCGCGCCGACGCCAATCGGTGAATTTCGCCTCGCCCATGTGAAAGTTTCGGCTAATGGAACGCGTTGGTCCGATGCGTCACGTCAGATCGATCAGGAGACTGTCGAAACCGTCCTGACTGAGGCAATTCGTGAGCGATTTGATCGGTACGAGGGTAACAAATGGTACCATTTGACAATTGCCGTTGAAGAGGTCCTGTTGGCCCCCGCGGGGATTCCGGTCATTGCATCGATGAAATCAGGCATGGTTCTGCGCGCGGCTGTATGGGACGACTCGAAGGGTGAAGTCCTCACCGATCCGCCCAAGGAGTTTACCGTTGTTGAGCCGATTTCGGGTGCGACATTCATCGGATCGGGCTTGACCCGTGACGAGGATCAGCAAATCTTGGCTTTGTCACGCCATGCAGCGCGGGTTATTGAAGACTGGCTCAAATCCTCGGAAGAGAGTCCCATCGAACTGGAATCATAGTGGCGTGAAAGCCGCATATGAGATTGAACGTCCAGAGAAATTTGTAAGCAAATTTTTGATATATTGATATAAGTCACGATTCTAGGATGCATTTACCGGGTATTTTGGGGCCGAATGTCGGGCAGTTTGAACGCCGATGCCTCCAGCGCAGTTGGTCGAGTCATGATGTGACAGGATTCGTATCCTGATTGTTGTCTACCTTGCATCCAGATTGACGCTCTACAGCCCATTGAGATTGAGGGGAACGACATGCCCCTCACAGTCACAAAATCCACCCTCACCGAAGGGTGACGACTTTGCGTGAGATTCAGTGGCACCTGTCATGAGAATCAGCAGCATTTTCAGCCCAATACCGCAGCCATGACCGGCAACTTGTTCTGCAGGTCTTCGAAAGCCATTGGGTTCAGAAACTGCCGCCGCCAGAAGAAGTTGCGATCGACTTGCGAAAGCCCCGCCTCATCACAAACATCATTCCATTGACCTTTGATGCAGCCAATCTGTCGGGAAATCATCACCGATGCCTCTTCTTCGGACAAATGGAAATGCATTGCCGCCGACAAACAGTGGATCAACTGGCTCCGCCGCTCAGGACCTGAGAGGAACATCGCCTGCGATGCTTCGCGGCCTGCCCGAGATTGTGGGCAGATATCGTAAGCCGGTGTCAGTGCCAGACATTCACCGTTCCAGAAGGCTGCATGGTTGCGCGCATGATCGTCGGTGTTCCCGACGAGGATGTTGAAGACCATCCGCCCGAACAGCTCATGAAGGGTGGCCCGCGCATTCTCGAAGCGCGCACGGATGATCTCGGCCAGATCTTGATAGCTGGCGTGCGCAGCCATGATTTCGTCTAAGCTGAGAAGCGTCAAGGCCGAGACCATGGCCCTGCGACACCATCCTGCTTCAGCTTTCGTACGATCAAATCGCTCGATCAGAAGTACGTCCTTGCCGAGTGCCTGTGTCAGGCTGACAGGTGCCACATTAAGACCACACAACTTGGCCAGACGCATGGCAACGAACTCGCCCTTGACGACATTATATTGGTCGCGCGATGACGAAAATTTCGCGACGTATTTCCGCTCTTGATCGTCGATGAGTGCCTTTGGCCGGGCACCTCCAATCGCCGTCCCTTGTTCCAGTGCTTCTGCCAAAGCCGGTGTCAACGGCACGCCGTCTTCCACCATCTCGGTCGACTGTTGCAGTTCATCGAGTGTCGGGTTGGCCTTTTCGCGGGGCACATAATCTGTTGCTGAAATCTGAAAATCGAGCGCACCGATCCGATCCGACCCTGACTGAAGCATGAATGTCAGTTCGTCGAAGTTCAGGAAGCCATCCGCCGAGAATCCTGCCCCGCCAGCCAGACGGTTTATGATCACCCGACGACCCCACGCATCCGGTGCGCCATCTCGCAATGCACTGGCAATGGTCAACGGACCAGCAGGCTCTATCTGGCCTGCCTGCAAGGGTAATTCAGGTGTAAAGATTGGAATGGCATCCTCCCGCCCGAGATAGGACCGGCCGTAATTGAAGAGATATTGATCTCCGACCCGCTCAATGCGTCCGGCTACCAAAGGATGCGTGGCTTCGGGAAGCCAGATCCAGACAAAAGCGTCTTTGGGCATGAAACGCTCAGAAGTCATCCCTCACTTCCCCTTTTGGCTTTCGAATATAGGTTGGCATCAACTCCAGCTTGTCCCGCACCCCGCGCAAGTGTGACGCCAGCGATGTCGCTTCCGGCTCGAAAAGCGGCACACCGGTCAACACCGCTGCTTCGAAGACGATGCCGATATCAACGACCGGGTCGCCATTCTCGACCTTCTGCAGCGTGCTTCTTGCAATTCCGACCCGCTCCGCAAGATCCTTCTCGGACATGCGCCGTCCCTTTCGGGCGAGCTTAATGCTCTGTCCCAACAGTTTCAGCGCTTCCTTTGTCAGCTTCGAATAACTTCGGCCTTTGGATGGCATAACCAGATCCCTTCATCTGCGGTCCCTGCCATCATATTCAATTGTGGTCAGGATTCAATAAAATAGCCGTTAGTACGGTCATATTAACTCATCTGACTGATGTAACGGTCGTTTTAAAGTGTTAATGGCGCAATTCTTGCCTGGGTTCGCCGCGCCAGGGCTCCTATGGCCATATTGTTGTGATCGTTGGTCGGCGATTCGCGCTCAACACGGAAGCCTGAGAATGGTATTTCACGTGTATCGTGCGTGGCCCTGTGGGGGTGGTTTGAGGTGCAGACGCCGACATTGCGCCGGAACTGCGTCCAAGCGAACCCAAACCCTGTTCGACCCCTCACGGACCGGACACAATCACACCACGTGAAGACCCAAACACAACACCGAAGACCTCACGAAATACCCACCCCGAAAAAGCAAAATCAGCCCTTGCGAAAAGGTGGGGAGTCCTCTTGTTGCTGATCCAATGAAACTGGTGTCCAGATTCACTACCTCTTGTCAAAAGGGTGTGAAGCCGTCACTCGGTCCGCTTTTTTAGCGAATTTGGAAAACTCATAGCCCAAACACCATGCCCGCAAGTCTTGATAGAGAAAGACCGAACCGACTCAGCGCTCAATCTCGCCCCACAGCGCGCTGACTGGAAGCGCAAAACAGTTATCGCCGAAACTCAATGTATTTTCACCAAGGTAAAAAACGATCCCAGAAAAGCTCCGGTTGCGCCCTGGACCATCGGTCGAAAACCATTTCAAGTGTCGAAAGTCATCTGAGGATACTGACGCTGCTGCTTTTATTTCGATTCCGGCCAGCCGATCTCCAGCATCAATCAAAATATCAATTTCGCGTTTATCCGCACTGCGCCAGTGATAGAGTCGCACATCCTTTGATTGAAACGGCAGCGAACGCAGCAATTCGTTAAATAGGTAACTCTCCAGAAGACTACCCAACGCTTCTGGTTGTGCCCCGATATCAAATGCATTTTCTCCGAAACGACGAAGAGCACACAAGATACCGCTATCAACAAAATGAAATTTGGCATTTTTGATTTCACGCTTTCCCTCACCAGAGGACCAAGCACCAAGTTGATTTAGCATGGACAGTCTTAGCAGGACGTCGAGATATTGTTCGACGGTTTCCCGCCGAACTTGAATCAATTTACAAAGTCCAGCAATGTTCAACTCTTGGCCTGTTCGAACAGCCATCTGATCAATTAATCGGCGCAAGGCATCCGTTTTCCGGATACGGATAATATCGGCGACATCGCGATCAATTATCGCATCCAGGTAGTCTCGATATTGACGCTGGCGAGATCGAAGGTCAAGGTTTCTGATCTCTGGGAATCCACCACGTAAAATCAGGTCAACATATTCGGCCCGCTGTGTTGGACTTGCCGTGATCTGCTTCAGATTGGGTGCATCCTGAAGCGCCCAGTCAATCAAGTGTGAAACTGGCTGGCGTACGCATTCTGCTGCTGTGAGCGGCCAAAGTTTAAGAGTCCTCATGCGCCCGGCAAGCGAGTCTGCTACGTTTGCAGTGGTGAAAACATTTGATGACCCTGTAAAAACGAATTGGCCTTTTCGGCGATCTGTATCAACAATACGCTTCACTGCGAGCGAAAGTCTGGGTGAGCGCTGCGCTTCATCAATGATGAGTGGAGCCCCGTCAAGATCAGCTGTAAGAGTTTGTAACTGCCCAATTGGATCTGCATTTATGGCCTCAAGCGTAGTGCTGTCATCCAGTGTGATGAACTTGCCGCGATCAAACAGGTCACGTACCAAGGTTGTCTTTCCCACCTGCCTCGGACCAATAAGATTTACAATTCGTGCGCTCAAAAGTGCATCATGCAGTTCCGGGATCAAATGTCGTGTCAGGAAAGTCTCTGTGTCGATCATGCCGCTACCATACAATTCACAAATAGGGGATTGATGATATTTCTAATAAAAGGCGCGTAAAATTGCTATTAGAAATTCCACGAAATTACTATTAAGATCTGATTCTCAATCAAACTTGACCCAGAGAATCTATGGCTTAGATGAGCCTGTTCACGACAATGGACCGCATCAGTTCATTTGGCCCGCCAATTTTCTACGCATTGACATGGCATCAATTCAATGGCGATGGGACAGAGGAGACCGAGGAAACGGCAACCCATATTGCCGCATGCACCCCCTGACCGATACATCGTGCGACATCACCAACAGATGGAGACCATATGTGCACGTGATGGCGTGACGCCAAACGACGATTGCAGGTCGCGGCCCATCGCGGCGAACCCGTGACAGTGACACGACTCAATTCGCAGGTGCGAAAAAAAAAATGCGGTTGCGATTGGTTTTTCAATGGGCTAACTTTCCACAACATGATTCGCGCTAGGTGCCCTTTTTGCGGGCGGTGGCGCGTGTTTTTTGTTGTGGCGACAACCTGAAAATCTGAAGTAATAGTGATTCTCCCAGTTTGTGGCAGGGGTGAGCGGAATGGCTTTGCGCTGGTATTCGGTAAGCGTTCTCACGAACTTTGAAAAACGTGCAGCCGAACAGATTGAAGCTGAAGCCGCGCGCGCCGGACTGGGTGACAAGATTGAGCAGGTCATCGTGCCAACCGAAGAGGTCATTGAGATGCGTCGCGGCAAGAAGGTGAGTCGTGAGAATCGGTTTATGCCCGGTTACCTGCTGGTCAGAATGGAAATGACAGATGCCAGCTACCATCTCGTCAAATCTGTGAACCGTGTCATGGGGTTCCTGGGGCCGGTCGGGCGACCGTCGCCGTTGCGTGATGAGGAAGTGGATGCCATTCTCAGGCGGGCGGAACAGGGTGCGGCGCAGCCGCGGGCACTGATTACATTTGACGTTGGTGAGGAAGTCTCCGTGATTAATGGTCCTTTTGAGGGTTTTACCGGTATGGTCGAGGAAGTCGACGAGACGGCAGCACGGCTCAAAGTGTCAATTTCAATTTTCGGGCGCGCGACTCCCGTGGATCTCGAATACGCGCAAGTTTCCAAACTGGTCTGACCGGATCAAGGGCAGGCACTGGGCAGGGCATGAGAATAGACTGATGGCGACTAAACTTGCTGGCAAACTGAAACTGATGATTCCCGCGGGTCAAGCGAATCCTGCACCTCCTGTCGGTCCCGCTCTAGGGCAACGCGGGCTGAATATCATGGAGTTCTGCAAGGCGTTCAATGCGCAAACCCAGGAGCTCGAAGCGGGGAGCCCATGCCCGACCGAGGTGCTTTATTATCAGGACAAGTCGTTCGCGATCACTGTCAAAACGCCACCGGCTTCCTGGTATCTCAAGAGGGCTGCACGTACCGATTCAGGTTCGGGGACACCGGGACGGGACATTGTGGCTTCAGTCACGGCGGCGCAGATTCGTGAGATTGCAACTGCTAAACTTGCCGATCTGAATACTGATGATGTGGAAGCGGCGATGCAGATCGTTCTCGGCTCGGCGCGCTCCATGGGAATCGAAGTGAAAGGCTAGGTTGATGGCGAAGAAGGGAAAACGAATTCGAGCGGCCCGTGAAGCCGTTGCTGATAAAGCGCCGATGTCGGTTGAAGAGGCCGTGGAACTGGTCAAATCGCAACCTCCGCTGAAATTCGATGAAACGATCGAAGTTGCGGTCAATCTCGGTATTGATCCACGGCACGCTGACCAGATGGTGCGTGGTACGGTCGCGCTCCCCAACGGAACCGGAAAGGCGGTTCGCGTTGCTGTCTTTGCGCGTGGTGCCAAGGCCGAAGAGGCGACGCAGGCCGGTGCCGATATCGTCGGCGCCGAGGATCTCATGGAAACGGTGCAGAAGGGTGAGATCAATTTTGACCGATGCATTGCCACTCCTGACTTGATGCCCATCGTCGGGCGGCTTGGCAAGATTCTCGGGCCACGCAACCTGATGCCCAATCCGCGTGTCGGGACGGTCACCGAGGATGTGGCGCGCGTCGTGGCGAACATCAAGGCCGGCGAGGTGCAGTTTCGTGCAGAACGCGAAGGAATCGTGCATGCCGGAATTGGCAAAATGTCGTTTGAACGCGACAAAATTGCGGAAAACATACACGCGTTTCTTGATGCGATAAAACAGGCGAAACCAACCGGTGCCAAAGGTCGATTCGTCGAAAAAATTGCCATTTGTTCGTCAATGGGACCAGGAATTGAGGTCGAGATTGGTTCGGTCACAGGAAACTAGGGGATTTTCGGCCGCAGAGATGCGGCAGGGATTTCGGTGTCGTGCGAAGAGCGGGACACCGGACTGTCCGAGACGGTGGGCGCTTTCGGCGTAAGTCCTGCCTGAGACGGGAAAACTTGTCCCACGCGGTTTTGCCGGGTGTGCAGTTGGACCTGAAGTCGAGGATACAGGCTGGTCATCAGGATCGGCACAATTGAGCCGGGAGGTTCATCCCTCCCTAAATTTGGAGCAAACACGTGGATAGAGCCGGGAAAGAACAGGTGGTCGATGACATCGGCCGCATCTTTGAGAGCTCGGGCGTTGTCGTGGTATCGCGCTATGCCGGTCTCACGGTCGCCGAGATGGAAGATTTCCGGACCCGTATGCGGGAAGCCGGGGGTTCGGTACGTGTTGCTAAGAACAGGCTCGCCAAGATCGCGTTGAAGACGTCGCGATGCCCCGGCGTTGCAGACATCTTGGGTGGCATGACGGTCCTTGCCTACTCAGAGGATCCGGTAACAGCGGCAAAGGTTACAGAGACCTTTGCCAAGTCCAACAGCAAATTGGAGATTGTGGGTGGAGCTTTGGGCGATAGCCTGCTCGACCGGGCTGGCGTCAAGTCGGTTTCGTCGATGCCTTCACGGGAAGAACTGCTCTCCATGATCGCTGGATGTCTGGTTGCACCGGCATCGGGGATAGCCTCTGCGGTGGGTGCGCCCGCCTCCAATATTGCCGCAATTGTCAGCGAGATCGAAGAACGAGCAGCTGCTTAGCAGATGGCAAAGTGAGTTTCGGCTCCGCGATATGAAGATGCGTCGGGCCACAGCAAGGAAATTAGGAATCGAGAAATATGGCAGACATCAAAAAACTGGCCGAGGACATCGTTGGGCTGACATTGTTGGAAGCACAGCAACTCAAGGACATTCTCAAGGACGAATATGGAATTGAACCTGCCGTTGGCGGTGCGGTTGTTATGGCGGGCACTGATGGCGGTGGTGACGCGGCTGCAGCGGCGGAAGAACAGACGGAATTCGATGTGATTCTTGTGGCTGCAGGTGGACAGAAAGTCCCGGTTATCAAGGAGGTCAGGGCGATGACCGGCCTCGGTCTCAAGGAGGCGAAGGAACTTGTCGAGGCGGGAGGCAAGGCCGTCAAAGAAGGAGTCTCCAAAGAGGAAGCCGAAGAGGTCAAGGCCAAGCTTGAGGCAGTCGGCGCGGAAGTTGAAGTCCGCTAGGCCGAAAAATTTTTGAAGATTGTGGTCGGAGCAAAGTGGCTCCGACCGATTTCACATCTTCAGCAGGGCTGCCACGATACAGCCCTGCTGAAGGCGTGGACGGATGTTCGGGCGCAGGTTGTGGGCGTAACCTGCAGGAATTGAGCAACGTTAGCACCCATTGCCGTGAACATCGCATCCGCGATGGTCGCCTCGCGGCGGTATTGGACAGGGATTTCACGCATGTCTCGTAAACCGAAAAAGAATGGCGTTCCGAACCAACCGAAGGCAGTCCCGGTCAACGGGAAATCACGGCGCAATGGCTCCATGGCTATTTCGACATTGGCAGCACAACGAAAACGCGTGCGCCGCAATTATGGTCGAATCGAGGAAGCGATTGAGATGCCGAATCTGATTGAGGTTCAGAAGAAGTCCTACGATCTCTTCTTGAATTCGGGTGGCGGTGAAGGCGGCATCGATCACGAAGGTTTGCGCGGCGTGTTTCAGTCCGTGTTTCCGGTTCAGGACTTCAATCAGACAGCAGAGATCGAATTTGTTAGCTATGTGCTGGAAGAGCCAAAATTTGATATCGACGAGTGCCAGAAACGTGCCATTACCTATGCGGCTCCATTAAAGGTAAAACTCCGCCTGGTTGTCTTTGATATCGATGAAGATACCGACGCACGCGATGTCAAGGATATCAAGGAGCAGGACGTATTCATGGGTGAAATCCCACTGATGACCGACAATGGAACCTTTATCATCAAGGGGACTGAGCGAGTCGTGGTGTCCCAGATGCATCGCTCGCCCGGTGTCTTCTTTGACAGTGACAAGGGTCGGAAACACTCCTCCGGCAAAGTCCTGTACCAGTGCCGAATCATTCCCTACCGGGGATCATGGATCGATTTCGAATTCGATGCGAAAGATCTTGTCCATGTACGTATTGATCGCAAGAGAAAGATGCCGGTTTCAACGCTGTTTCTGGCACTTGGATTGGATCACGAATCCATTCTTGCGCATTTTTATCCGGTTGTGAGTTATCGTCTGGCCGAAAATGGATGGAAAGCCCGGTTGCCGCTCGATCAATTTCCGATCAGGCAGGAGGTCCCATTCAATATCATTGATGCCAAAACCGGCGAAGTCTATGCCGAACAGGGAAAGATCCTGACGCCGCGCGAAGCGATAGATCTCATCGAGACGGCGAGCAACCGGGATTTGCTGTTGCCGCCGGAATTCCTGAATGGCCAGTATGTTGCGGAAGATCTGATCGATGAGAAGACCGGTCTGGTGCTGCTGGAAGCAGGCGACGAATTGACCGGAACTTTTGATGATTCCGGCATTCTTTTCAAAGGCAATCTGTTCGATTTGCAGCAGAAAGGCATTACAGAGATTCCGGCTCTCTATATCGATGGCACCAATAACGGCCCCTATATCCGGAATACGCTGGCGCTCGACAAGAACCAGACACGGTTGGAGGCACTTTTCGAAATCTACCGGGTTCTGCGCCCCGGCGAGCCACCGACAGAGGATGCCGCCAAGCTGCTTTTTGATCAGCTCTTTCGCGATCCTGACCGCTATGATCTCTCGGCAGTCGGGCGTGTCAAGATGAATATGCGACTCGATCTGGACGCGGCCGATACCGAGCGGACTCTGCGCACCGATGATATCCTTTCCTGTGTCAAGACCATGGTCGGATTGAAGGATGGTAAGGGTGAAATCGATGACATCGATCATCTGGGGAATCGCCGGGTTCGCTCTGTCGGCGAGTCCATGGAGAATCAGTATCGGATTGGATTGATGCGCATGACACGACTGATCCGTGAACGGATGGCGACGGTTGAGATCGACAACGTGATGCCGCAGGATCTGATCAATTCCAAGCCAGCTGCCGCGGCGGTCAGGGAGTTTTTTGGTTCGTCACAGCTTTCGCAATTCATGGATCAGACCAACCCTCTGTCTGAGGTCACCCACAAACGGCGGCTATCCGCTCTGGGGCCGGGCGGTTTGACGCGCGAGAGGGCCGGATTTGAAGTCCGCGACGTTCATCCGACCCATTACGGGCGAATTTGCCCGGTTGAGACTCCCGAAGGCCCCAATATCGGTTTGATCAATTCACTCGCGACCTTCGCGCGGGTCAACAAATACGGATTTATTGAAACGCCTTATCGGCTCGTCGAAGACGGTCAGATTCTGGACAAGGTCGAATATATCACTGCGACCGAGGAGGAAAATCACCGGATCGCACAGGCCAACGCGATCGTTGATGAAAATGGGCGTTTGGTCAATGATGTCGTCAACACGCGCCATGAAGGTGAGATCAAGGCCAGTCAACGCGAAGAAGTTGACCGCATCGATGTGACTCCCAAACAATTGGTGTCGGTGGCCGCATCGCTGATTCCATTCCTTGAGAATGACGATGCCAACCGGGCTCTCATGGGCTCCAACATGCAGCGGCAGGCGGTGCCCCTGTTGCGTTCGGAAGCACCGTTTGTCGGAACCGGAATCGAGTCGGTGGTGGCACGCGACTCCGGTGCGGCAATCACTGCCCATCGCGCGGGTGTCATCGATCAGGTCGATGCGACCCGTATCGTGGTGCGGTCGACCGAGGAGATGGATCCCAGTGATCCCGGGGTTGATATCTACCGCCTGCGCAAGTTCCAGAGATCCAACCAGAATACCTGCATCAATCAGCGGCCTCTGGTGAATGTCGGCGATCGCGTCGAAAGGGGGGACGTGGTTGCCGACGGCCCCTCGACCGATCTTGGAGAACTGGCCCTTGGACGAAACGTCCTCGTCGCATTCATGCCATGGAATGGCTACAATTACGAGGATTCCGTGTTGATTTCCGAGCGGATTGCGCGCGATGATGTGTTCACCTCGGTCCATATCGACGAGTTCGAAACCGACGCGCGTGACACCAAGCTGGGGCCGGAGGCGATCACCCGGGATATTCCCAATGTGAGCAATGAGGCCCTCAATCATCTTGATGATGCCGGTATCGTACATATTGGTGCCAAGGTCGGGCCGGGAGACATCCTGGTCGGCAAGATCACGCCCAAAGGCGATTCTCCCATGACCCCGGAAGAGAAGCTGCTGCGGGCAATATTTGGAGAAAATGCCGCGGACGTTCGTGACACATCGCTGCGATTGAAGGCGGGTGATTCGGGTACGGTCGTTGAGGTGCGCGTTTTTCATCGCCATGGCATCGACAAGGATGACCGAGCAATTCAGATTGAGCGCGACGAGATTATGGGCCTCAAGCGTGACCGCGACGATGAACGTTCGATCCTTGAGCGCAATATCTACGCGCGCCTGAAATCGCTGCTGCTTGGCAAGTCGGCCGTCAAGGGACCCAAGGGTGTGACGCCGGATACCGAGATTACCGAGGAGTTACTTGCCACCCTCACCAAAGGGCAGTGGTGGCAACTGTCGCTGAGTGATGAAAAGGATGCAGCGACCCAGGAGGCCCTCAAGTCGCGCTTTGATGCCCAAAAGAAGGTTCTGGAAGAGAGATTCCAGGACAAGGTCGAAAAGATTCGCCGCGGCGATGACCTGCCGGCTGGTGTCATGAGCAAGGTCAAGGTTTTCATTGCGGTCAAACGCAAACTGCAGCCCGGGGATAAAATGGCCGGTCGGCATGGCAACAAGGGCGTCGTGTCCAAAGTCGTCCCAATGGAGGATATGCCGTTCCTCGCTGATGGCACGCCGGTTGATATTGTGTTGAATCCATTGGGTGTGCCGTCACGGATGAATGTCGGGCAAATTCTGGAGACCCACATGGGATGGGCCGCGCGCGGGTTTGGCAAGGCCGTGACCCAGGCGCTCGATGATTACGTCCAGACCGGTCAGATCGAGCCGGTGCGTGATGCCATGCGCAATGCCTATGGTGATCAGTCCTGGGACACAGAATTTGCTGACATGCAGGATGAGGAGCTGGTCGCGTCGGCGCGCAATGTTTCGTCCGGCGTGCCGGTTTCGACTCCGGTTTTTGACGGTGCACGGGAGGCTGATGTGACGGCGGCATTGAAACAGGCCGGGTTGTCCGAGACCGGGCAGGTGACCCTGTATGACGGGCGCACCGGGGAACAGTTTTCACGACCCGTCACGGTGGGAATGAAATATCTTCTGAAACTGCACCATCTGGTGGATGACAAGATCCATGCCCGTTCCACCGGACCCTACAGCCTGGTGACACAACAGCCACTCGGTGGCAAGGCACAGTTTGGTGGCCAACGGTTTGGTGAAATGGAGGTGTGGGCACTCGAAGCCTACGGGGCGGCCTATACCTTGCAGGAGATGCTGACGGTCAAAGCCGACGACGTGAAGGGACGCAAGAAAGTCTATGAATCGATTGTCAAAGGCGAAGACAATTTTATTTCGGGGATCCCCGAGAGTTTTAACGTGCTGGTCCAGGAAGTGCGAGGTCTGGGCCTCAATATTGAGTTGGTTTCTCACGATGATGGTTGATTTAGGCGTAATGGCTGAGAAATTGAGCAAAAGGATGTGGCAATCATGAATCTGGAAGTCCTACCGAGAGAACTCAAAAAACAAAATGTGCCGGATACGTTCGACGAGGTCAGGATTTCCCTGGCATCACCCGAGCAGATTCTTGCCTGGTCATACGGTGAGATCAAAAAACCGGAAACGATTAACTATCGGACCTTCAAGCCTGAGCGGGACGGGCTGTTCTGCGCCCGTATATTCGGGCCGGTGAAGGATTACGAATGTTTGTGCGGCAAGTACAAGAAGATGAAGTATCGCGGCGTGACTTGCGAGAAGTGCGGTGTCGAGGTGACGCTGCAGCAGGTTCGCCGCGAGCGGATGGCGCATATCATGCTGGCCGCACCGGTCGCTCATATCTGGTTCCTGAAATCTCTGCCGTCGCGAATCACTACGGTCATGGCAGCGCATCTCTGGGTCACGCATGGTGGTGAACCCCCGCGCAAGATCCGGGATATGAATGATGGCGGTGAAAAAGACGTCCAATATGTCAATAGTCTGAAGAATATTGAGCGGGTTCTGTACTTTGATAATTACTTCGTCAGCGAACCCGGCCTGACCGACTTTGAGTATGGGCAGTTACTGAATGAAGATGAACTGAACCAGGCAGCCGAAGTTTATGGTGAGGGAAGTTTCAAGGCTGTTATTGGTGCTGAAGCCGTGCGGGAGATGCTCGAGGGAATCGATCTGGCGGCCGAGGTGCTGCAGCTGCGGGAGGATTTGAAGAGTGCCACGGCGATCAGCAAGAGGGAAAAACTCTCCAAATTCATCAAGATTTATGACAGTTTTCTGCAATCGGGGAACCGTCCTGAATGGATGATCATGACGGCGATTCCGGTTATCCCACCGGAGTTGAGGCCTCTCGTACCGCTTGATGGCGGACGTTTTGCGACATCCGATCTCAATGATCTCTACCGCCGGGTCATCAACCGTAACAACCGGCTCAAGCGACTGATTGAGTTGCGTTCACCGGACATCATCATTCGTAACGAGAAGCGGATGTTGCAGGAATCCGTGGATGCATTATTTGACAATGGCCGCCGCGGCCGCGTGATCACTGGCAACAACAAACGCCCGTTGAAATCCCTGAGCGATATGCTGAAAGGAAAACAGGGACGTTTTCGGCAGAATCTGCTCGGAAAACGTGTTGATTTCTCGGGCCGTTCGGTCATCGTGACGGGACCGGATCTCAAATTGCATCAGTGTGGTCTTCCCAAGAAGATGGCGTTGGAACTGTTCAAGCCATTCATCTACTCGAAGCTCGAGACGCTCGGGAAATCTTCGACTGTCAAGCAGGCCAAGAAACTTGTTGAACAGGAACAGGATGATGTCTGGGATATTCTCGAGGGGGTTATCCGCGAGCATCCGGTCTTGTTGAATCGTGCACCCACCCTGCATCGCCTGGGCATTCAGGCATTCGAACCGGTTCTGGTGGAAGGCAAGGCCATTCAACTCCATCCTTTGGTCTGTTCGGCATTCAATGCCGATTTTGACGGCGATCAGATGGCAGTGCACGTGCCGCTCTCGCTCGAGGCACAGCTCGAAGCCCGCGTTCTGATGATGTCGACCAACAATGTCCTGTCGCCAGCGAATGGCGCACCGATCATTGTGCCTTCACAAGACATGGTCCTGGGACTTTACTATCTCAGTATGGAGCGGGCGGGAATGATTGGGGAAACGCGCGCCGCGACGACAGAACCAGGATCAGAAGACAGTCAGGGACGGGTCTATTCATCGCTTGATGAAGTTGAGCATGCGTTGCTCTCCGGGCATTTGCATGTTCATGCCAGAATTCGTGCCCGGATCAAACAGACGAAGCGAATTGATGAAGTCGACGGCGAGTATCTTGAGGAATATCAGATTTTTGACACGACACCGGGACGGGTGATGATCGGCTCACTTTTGCCACTGAACGTCAACACGCCATTCAGTCTGGTGAACCGGCTGCTTCGCAAGAAGGAAGTGCAGGATGTCATCGACACGGTCTATCGTTACTGTGGCCAGAAGGAATCGATCATTTTTTGTGATCAGATCATGGCTCTGGGATTCCGCGAAGCCTGCAAGTCGGGAATTTCTTTCGGCAAGGATGACATGCTGATTCCTGAGGCCAAGCAGGAATTGGTGAGCAAGACCCGGCAGAAAGTCGAGGATTTCGACTATCAGTATTGGGATGGCAACATCACCGATGAGGAACGTTACAACCGCGTGGTTGAGGCCTGGACAGAATGTTCAGACTCCGTTCGCGGTGCGATGATGGAAGGGATCAAGTCAACGCACTCGTACGATGATGTGCAGGAGGCTGAGCCCAATTCGATTTACATGATGGCGCATGCGGGTGCCCGCGGGTCCGAGGAGCAGATCAAGCAGCTTGCTGGCATGCGCGGACTCATGACCCGGCCGTCCGGGGATATCATCGAGACCCCGATCATTTCCAATTTCAAGGAAGGTCTGACGGTTCTGGAATATTTCAACTCAACACATGGTGCGCGCAAGGGTTTGGCGGACACCGCCCTCAAGACCGCCAATTCGGGATATTTGACCCGCAAGTTGGTGGATGTGGCCCAGGACTGCATTGTGCGTCTCGAGGATTGTGGTACGGAGAGAGCGATCACGGTGCGCCCGTCGTTGCGCGATGGCGTGGTGGTTGCCTCGCTGAGCGAGCGTATTCTGGGTCGAGTCTCGGCCGAGGATATCCGCAATCCAAACACGGATGAAGTGATCGTTGGTCGCAATCAAATGATCGATGAGGGCATTGCCGAAGAGGTGACCCGTGCCGGGATTCAGTCGGTCAGGGTTCGCTCCCCGTTGACCTGCGAAGCTGAAGATGGTGTCTGTGTCAAATGCTATGGCCGTGATTTGGCGCGTGGTGAGGCCGTCAATATCGGAGAAGCGGTGGGTATCATTGCCGCCCAGTCGATTGGCGAACCGGGTACGCAATTGACCATGCGCATGTTCCATGTTGGCGGAATTGCACAACGTGAGCAGCAGTCGTCTTCTGCCGGATATGCCGGAGTGGTCGAATTGAATGAAGTCAAGTCAATCACCTCCGAATCCGGTGAGGAAGTTGTCGTTGGCACCAACGGTGTTCTGCTGTTGAAGGACTCGACAGGACGCGCGATCCGCTACAAGCTGGAACGTGGTGCCAAGCTTCAGGTGAATGACGGCGATGAAGTCAGCAACGGAGAGATTCTTTTCAATTGGGATCCCCACTCGTTGCAGATCATCGCTGAAACTGATGGTCAGGCGCAATTTCATGATCTGAAGCTTGGACAATCCTTCCGCGAAGAAACCGATGCAACCACCGGAATGACGCAGAAGATCGTTGTCGAGGGCCCGGCCAATTCTCAACCCGGAATTGTCGTCAGTGGTACCGATGTCAGCCTGTCACGTCTGCCTTCACGTGATCTTTCCGAGGCGGACCGCCGCCGATTGGTGCTCACCAACATGTTGCAGGCGTTCGTGGCTTATCTGCGGGAAGAGGGCCCGACGGTCTATCCGGATACGCGCCGGCTTATCGATCCAAAACATGTTGAAGTCCTGGTGCGCTTGGTGGCCGACAGGATCGCCGACAAGGGAAATGGAACGGCAGCAACTGATGTCTCTTTTTCGGATCTGACCGAAGGGGGTGTAATCCAGGCTGGAAGTTGTGCTGTGCAAACTCCCGTATCCAGTGATTTGATCGCTTTGCTTTACGAGGGAATCTTGTCCGAAAGTGACATTCTGTTGGGGCGTGTCGCAGCTCAGGAGATCAAGGATAAGAAAGGCAAAGTGATCGTCACGACCGGTGATATCATTGATCGTGCGGCGGCCAAGGCGATTGAGAAAGCCAAATGTGGGCCAGTTCAGATCTATTCTCCGATGACATGCACGGCCGAAGATGGGATTTCCGCCCATTGCTACGGCGCTGTTCCTGGTGAAGAGGAGATGGTGGAGTCGCATACCGATGTCGGCCAGTTGGCCTTGCAGCAACTCGGAGATTTTGCGAAACAGCTGAAAGTCCGCATTGAATATAGCTGGGCCCGTCAAGACTATATTGTCGAAGCGGAACATGGTGGGGCCGTCAGCCTTCCGCAAATTGATGATTCCAACAGCTATCTTTTTGAAAAGACGCCTACGCTACCGAAAGCGCGGTTAATTTGTAAACCCGGATTGGCTGTCAAGGTTTCCGAAACGCGTCAATATCCTTTGGCGCTTCCGGCGGGAGCGCGGCTGTTGTCACAGATCGGTGAAGCCGTGCGCACTGATGAGTTGATCGCTGTACCGGGTCACGAAAAATATCGGACGCATTACAAGGCAAAACATACCGGGACTGTTCATCTGTCAGACATCAGGACACAAATTTCTGTCGGCGAGGATGGTGTGTCCGAAACATATCTTGTTGTCAGAAATGGCAGCCTTGTTCTGGATCCGGCCAGCGGCGCCAAACCGGTTACACGGAAGATTCCACTGGGTGCACGACTTCTGGTCACGGAGGGTCAGCAGGTTGTTGAAGGGGAAGAGCTTTTTCACTCCTGTCCGGCATCGGCTTTGTCGTTCTCCGGCCATGACGGGACCATTTGTGATGACAAGGCGGCTGGTGGGCCGGTCCTTGAGTATACCCATATGACCGAACATCCCCTGCCACTTGGTGCCGAACTGTTGGTGGCCGACGGCAACAGGGTCAAAAAAGGAGCGGCTTTATTTGCCTGGTCGTCTGCAATTCGCGACGTCAAAGCTCCTTCTGGTGGCGTCGTGGCATTCGGCGACAGCAGTTTGCTCAAAGTTGATGGTGTTGGCCAGATCGTCTCCGCTGTCGATTCGTCGTCGCTGGAACTCCAATCCAAGGGCCACATGAAAACCATGATGCTTCCCTGTGGGGGGCGGATTCTGATCGGCGATGGGGACAAGGTCAGGAAGGCGGATTCGCTGTTTGAGTGGGACCCGTGTCTTGCTGAAATGCTGGCCCAGACCGGGTGCGTCAATCGGGTACAGGGGGAGATTGGAAGCCAGTCTGATGGGTCGGGTTGGCTTGCGACATCCCTGACCCGCGCGATTGGTTATCCGCTTCCGGTGGGTGCCGTCTTGTCGACGGGTGATCGAGAAACCGTCCGACGCGGTGATGTTCTCGCCCGGGTGCCGCGCGAAAGCACCAAGACCAGCGACATTACGGGTGGTCTTCCGAAAGTTGCAGAGCTGTTTGATGCGCGTCCACCCAAGGATCCATGTGAGATTGCCGCCATCGATGGTACCGTTCATTTCCATCCTGACTACAAACGGAAACGTCGGGTGACAATTTCCCCTGCGGATGATGCCGGTCAGGAGGTGGAATATCTTATTTCCAAGAGCAAACATCTCCTTGTCCAGGACGGTGACCGGGTCCGCAAGGGTGACAGTCTTACCGAGGGGGAACCGCCCCTGCAATCGATACTCGATGTCCTTGGAACCGAGGCTCTGGCTGACCATCTCGTTGAAGAGGTGCAACATGTGTATCGTCAGCAGGGTGTGAAGATTAACGATAAACATATCGAAGTTATCCTGCGGCAGATGTTGCGCAAGGTTGAGGTGACAGATCCGGGTGATACCACCCTGATTGCCGGTGAACAGCTTGACCGCGACGAGTTTATCGCGATCAATGCAACGGCACTGGAGAATAAACTCAGGCTGGCGCAGGGAAAGGCGGTGATTCTCGGGGTGACAAAGGCCGCCCTGCAAACCCGCTCCTTCATCTCGGCGGCATCCTTTCAGGAAACAACCCGCGTGCTGACTGAGGCTGCTGTTCAGGGCAAGACGGATCTGCTGAGAGGACTTAAGGAAAATGTCATCGTCGGCCGACTCATTCCGGCTGGAACCGGTGCAGCTTCCAATGACATGCGGCGCATCGCCGGCGACAGAGACCGCGCGTTGATTGAACAGCGTATGGAGATGCAGAGAATTGCGGCGGAGGAATTCGCAGCTGCGCATGGCGGTCTGCAAGAGGGCGGAGAGTTTGCGCAGTTGGAATGGCAGGATGACGAAGAGCTCGAGACGTTTGATGACCAGGAATTCATGGAAGACCCGCCACTCGAAGACTCCATGGTCGCGGGCGAGGACGAGATTCCGGATGAAGACGATGGCAGTGAATTCGATGGAGATACGTGGGACGACGATGACGAGGGCTGATATCAGTTTCAAACGGGTTCGGTTCAGTTGACTGTCGCGAGGCCACTCGTGTCGGGGTTGTCATTTCCATGGGCAACACCGTTGCGCGATTGCAACGCAATCGTACAGCGGTTGTCGCCTGTCCGGTTTCAGAAGCCGTGCCGCATCCTGACGCCGGGCAGCGCATGGAACAGCAGCCGGCGCAACAGATTGTTTCGGAACTCACGATATGCGTTGGCCCGGGAAATGCTGCTTTTTCGTGAAGGAATGCATCAAGAGGCGTCAACACATGCCCATCGGCATTCGGGACTTCGCCAGATCGGGGAAACTGACGGAAGCGATATTCGCACGATCCGGATGCCGAAGCCCGCGAGAGCAGTGTCCTGGATGGTTCTCATAGTCTTCTTCGTACGCACGGTGCAAGGCGACGCACTCCGGACATGATTTGTGTCTTCGGCAGTACCTCACTCTGAAATTCACTCTTGCTTGACCAACGGCAAAGGTGGTAGAGTGAGAGCCGTTACACAATTGGAAGGCACATTGTCATGACACGCACACCGGCGGCTCGATTCCGTCCTCCGCCGGCTGGGATACGAACAACGGTGTCGGAACGATTCAGAGCGGTCGTCTCTTAATGTCCTTAACATCCTTTAATACGACTATTTTGCCGGATCCACAGAAGCGCTTGTGGGAAACATTGCAACCGACCCCGCCTGATTTTGTCTTATATGGCGGTACAGCGCTCGCGTTGAGGTTGGGGCATCGTGAATCGATCGATTTTGATTTCTTTTCGAACTCTCCTTTTGACCCGGACCGGCTGAAAGAGACAATCCCCTATCTTAAAGACGGAGAGATGATCCAAAGTAAACAGAATACATTGACGTGCGTTCTCGATCTCAAGGGTTCCGTTCAGGTTTCATTTTTTGGAGGCTTGCCGATTTCCAACGTCCAGGCCCCGGACCGCGCCGCCGGTCCTGGAATAAGGATCGCATCCTTACTGGATATTGCCGCCACGAAAGTAAAGACTGTGCAATCACGGAGCGCCGCGAAAGACTATATCGACATCGACGCGGCGCTGCGTGCGGGTATTCATCTTGAAGAAGCTCTTGGCGCAGCGATGGCTGTGTATGGTCCGAAATTCCAACCTCTTTTAACACTTAAGGCTCTAAGCTTTTATGGGGATGGCGATCTCGCGTGCGTCCCGAATGACATGCGTAAGCGATTAAACCATGCGATTCGTGCGGTTGATCTCCATGCATTCCCCGTTTTTGAAACACTGCAACCGCTCTCGATTGAAGGGGTTGAAATCAATGAAACGGAGTCGGACCTTGGATTTTGAACAGAACGTTTCTGAGAACGATCTTCATAAAATCGCGGAAAGAGTGGTGTGGTTTCAAACTCCCGCCGCGGTTCTGCGCAATGACGTTCTCTTCCTGAACCATGTCATGATCTACGGTCTGGCCAGAGACGTGCGCGTAGTCCGCGCCGTCTATGGTGACGATGCGTTTCGCCAGGCCTTGCGCAAGGCCTGGCCGGGGATGTTTGATCTGCGGTCCTGGGCTTACTGGCATCTCGTGCTTGATATGTTGCCGACCCCACCTCTGCCCACGCGGTCCCTTCCCTTTGCGCCGGGAGAAGAAAAGATATCTCTCGACCCGACATTGGAATGGCCGTTCTGAGGTGGCGTAACCGGCCGCGCGCCGTTCCGCCGGTTGCACTCCCTGGAGAGCATCTGGCAGTTCTCGGGTGTCGTCGCACCGCCTTCGGACCAGGCCGATCACATCACGCCCAGAACGGTCATCACCCCACACGCCGCGATCACCGCCCAGGAGACCAGGAGATCCGCGGCGCCCAGGTCACCCCGTCAAAGCCTTTGTCCTCAGTTTTCGCTGTACCTGTTCTCTATCATCTTCGCCCCACCTGCGCGGGGAAATGCCATAAATGGGGGAACCGCATTTCCGATCATCAGTCCATCCCCGTTATCACGGGAGAAACTTGAAGCATAGCGCGTCAATCTGGGTGAGAGGTACACGACAATCAGGATACGAGTCCTTTTGACACTGTGACGCTATGCCTGGTGGCAAGTAGCGCATCACGGCAAGGGGATAGTGCCCTGTGGGCTGATCGTAAGGAAAGGGCGGTTTCCTGCCGGTCGTATCATCGGGCAAAAAAGCGCAACCATTCATCTGAAACCCTGACGGTGAGAGGAAAAAGAGACATCATTTCACACGTGACGGACCGCAGGTGCGTTTCCCGGGGTGAACGTCAATCCCCACTCAACCCGTTCTGTTGAACCCTGCGGTTGTCGTAAAGAAGCTTCAATTTTCTTGTTGACAGCGTGCGCGAATCACGGCAAAGGGTCGGGCGCTTGCCGGGGAAGGTGACTTCGCCGGAAGGTTAAGCTGTGTTGAGGAATTCACGATCTTGAAAAAGTTCAAGATCCTCTGACGACGTGACTGCCGACGAAACGAAGGCGGACGCATTCTGATTCACAAAAATCTGGCGACGTGCGCCAGAATGAGAGAGTTGAAAAAGGTTAACAGGACGTCGGTATGCCAACGATTCAGCAGCTGATCCGCAAGCCGCGGAAAGCCAAGGTAAGACGCCAGAAATCGATGCACCTGTTGGGATGCCCGCAGCGCCGGGGTGTGTGTACGCGTGTCTATACGACGACCCCCAAGAAACCGAACTCGGCAATGCGCAAGGTCGCCAAGGTGCGTCTGACAAGTGGCTATGAGGTCATTTCCTACATTCCGGGCGAGTCGCATAATCTTCAGGAACATTCAGTCGTTCTGATACGCGGTGGTCGTGTCAAGGATCTCCCGGGTGTCCGTTACCATATCCTCCGCGGGGTACGTGACGCCGAGGGGGTTTCGGACCGCCGCCAGCGCCGTTCCAAGTACGGCGCCAAGCGTCCGAAGTAAGGAATCAGTTCATGCCAAGACGGAGACGTCCAGATCGGCGAGATATCTTGCCTGACGCAAAATTCGGTGATCAGACTGTCACCAAATTCATGAACAATCTCATGAAGGATGGCAAGAAATCGGTGGCAGAGGCGATTGTTTACAACGCTTTTGACCGGGTCGAGGAGAAAATGCGCCGTGCACCGCTCGAGGTGTTTCACGAAGCCTTGGCGAATGTCAAACCGACAGTGGAGGTGAGATCGCGGCGGGTCGGTGGATCGACCTACCAGATTCCGGTTGAAGTCCGCCCCGAGAGGCGCGATGCGCTGGCGATACGCTGGTTGATTGCTGCGGCCCGCAGCCGTGGCGAAAACACCATGGAAGAGCGGTTGGCTTACGAGCTCATGGACGCTGCCAACGAGCGCGGCAGTGCAGTCAAGCGCCGCGAAGACATTCACAAGATGGCTGAATCCAACAAGGCTTTCAGTCATTACCGCTGGTAGAACGCAAATGCCCCGAGAATATCCACTCAGCCATTACCGAAATTTTGGAATCATGGCTCATATTGATGCCGGCAAGACGACGACGACCGAGCGTATTCTCTACTATTCGGGCAAGTCGCACCGGATGGGAGAGGTCCATGATGGTGCCGCGACGATGGACTGGATGGAACAGGAGCAGGAGCGCGGGATCACCATTACATCCGCCGCCACGACGACCTTCTGGGAGCGCACCGAGGACGGTCAGTCATCACAGTCGGAAAAACACCGGTTCAATATCATTGATACACCCGGTCATGTCGACTTCACGATCGAGGTGGAACGTTCGCTCGCCGTGCTTGATGGTGCGATCTGTGTTCTCGATGCCAATGCCGGGGTTGAGCCGCAGACTGAAACCGTATGGCGACAGGCCGACCGTTACAAGGTGCCACGAATCGTTCTGGTCAACAAGATGGACAAGGTCGGCGCTGACTTTTTTGAATGTGTCTCAATGATTCTTGAGCGAACGGGATCCTTGCCGGTTCCGGTCCAGATTCCCATCGGGACAGAAAACCAGTTTGAGGGAATCATCGATCTCATCACCATGGAGGAATGGACATGGAAAGGTGAAGATCTGGGTGCGACCTGGACACGTCAGGCCATTCGACCCGACCTGCGGTCCCAGGCTGAAGAATGGCGTTCGAAAATGGTCGAATGCGCAGTTGAACTCGATGACGACACAATGGAACGTTATCTCGAAGGCGAGGAACCGGATGTGGAAACGCTGCGGCGCCTGATCCGGGTGGGCACATTGAACATGACGTTCGTCCCGGTTCTGGCAGGCTCGGCTTTCAAGAACAAGGGCGTCCAACCCATGCTGAACGCCGTCATCGATTTTCTTCCCAGTCCCCTTGATGTGCCGGAATATATCGGCTTCCTGCCAGGCGATCAGACCGAGACCCGCAATATCAGCCGGAAAGCCGACGACGGTCAGCCATTTTCGGCGTTGGCATTCAAGATCATGGATGACAAACATGTCGGCACCCTGACCTTCGCGCGCGTCTATTCAGGAACATTGAGCCGCGGGTCGGAAATGCTCAACTCGACAAAAAACAAGAAGGATCGGGTCGGGCGGATGTTGCTCATGCATTCCAACAACCGGGAAGAGATCAATGAGGCCTTTGCCGGTGACATCATCGCAATTGCCGGCTTGAAAGAAACCACAACCGGCGACACGCTCTGCTCGCGCGCCGACCCGGTCGTCCTCGAGACCATGAACTTTCCTGATCCGGTGATTGAGATCGCGGTTGAACCCAGGACCCGGGCCGACCAGGAAAAAATGGCGCAGGCCCTGCAGCGTCTTGCCGCAGAGGACCCGTCATTCCGGGTGGAATCAAATATCGAGTCCGGTCAGACGATCATGAAGGGAATGGGCGAATTGCATCTCGACATTCTGATTGACCGGATGAAGCGTGAATTCAGCGTTGAGGCGAATATTGGCGCACCGCAGGTGGCCTATCGCGAAACGGTTTCAAACAAGGCGGCAATCGACTACACGCATAAGAAGCAAACCGGTGGTGCCGGTCAATTCGCGCGCGTGAAGATGGAAATTGAACCGGCTGAACCCGGTGAGGGTTTCAGCTTTGAATCCAAGGTTGTCGGTGGCAACATTCCCAAGGAATATATTCCCGGTGTCGAGAAGGGCGTAAAGACAGTCTGCGATTCCGGACCATTGGCCGGATTTCCGGTTATTGATCTGAAGGTCACCCTGCTTGATGGTGCCTATCACGAGGTGGATTCGTCGGTCATGGCATTTGAGCTGGCGGGACGCGCCGCGATGCGGGAGGGTTTGCGCAAAGCCGGGGCACGTCTCCTCGAGCCGATCATGAAGGTCGAAGTGGTGACGCCTGAGGAATATACCGGACCGGTCAACGGTGACCTGACCCGGAGACGTGGCCAGGTGCGTGACCAGTCGATGCGGGGTAATGCATCGGTTATCGATGCGCAGGTCCCGCTGGCCAACATGTTCGGCTACATCAACAATCTTCGTTCGATCACCTCGGGTCGGGCTAATTTCACCATGCAGTTTGCGCATTATGAGACGGTTCCAGGGAATATTTCAGAAGAGATTCAGTCAAAATATGCCTGACCGGAAGCCGGTAGGAAGAGACTTTGTTAGTTAAGGAACGATTAGGATGGCAAAAGAAAAATTCGAACGTACCAAACCACATGCCAATGTCGGCACCATTGGTCATGTGGACCACGGCAAAACAACGCTGACTTCGGCGATCACCAAGTATTTCGGTGATTTTCAGTCATATGACTCGATTGATCATGCCCCTGAGGAAAAAGAACGCGGCATTACCATTGCGACGGCCCATGTGGAGTATGAGACCGAGAACCGTCACTATGCGCATGTCGATTGTCCGGGTCACGCTGACTATGTGAAGAACATGATCACCGGCGCGGCCCAGATGGATGGTGGAATTCTGGTGGTGAGTGCAGCTGACGGACCGATGCCACAAACGCGTGAACATATCCTTCTTGCCCGCCAGGTCGGTGTGCCGGCTCTGGTCGTCTACATGAACAAGGTCGACCAGGTCGATGATGACGATCTCCTTGAACTGGTTGAGATGGAAGTTCGCGAGCTGTTGACTGAGTATGAGTTTCCCGGCGATGATATTCCCATCATCCAGGGATCGGCGCTCGCGGCGATGGAAGGGAGTGACGACAAGATTGGTGGCGAAAGTATCAAGGCGCTGATGGATGCAGTTGATTCCTACATTCCGACGCCTGACCGCCCCATCGATCAACCGTTCCTGATGCCGATTGAAGATGTATTTTCGATCTCGGGCCGTGGCACCGTGGTGACCGGTCGTGTCGAACGCGGTGTGGTCACTGTCGGTGACGAACTGGAGATCGTCGGCATTCGTGAGACTTCCAAGACAACCTGCACGGGGGTCGAGATGTTTCGTAAGCTGCTGGATCGCGGCGAAGCGGGAGATAATATTGGCGCATTGCTGCGCGGCGTGGAACGTGATGCAGTGGAGCGTGGCCAGGTTCTGTGTAAACCCGGTTCGGTGACTCCGCATACTGTTTTTGAGGCTGAGGCCTACATTCTGACCAAGAATGAGGGCGGCCGCCATACGCCGTTTTTTACCAACTATCGTCCGCAATTCTATTTTCGAACGACAGATATCACCGGGACCGTGGAACTCGCAGAGGGAACCGAAATGGTCATGCCGGGAGACAATATCACCTTCACTGTGAACCTCATTGCGCCGATCGCCATGGAAGAAAAACTCCGCTTTGCGATCCGCGAGGGCGGCCGCACGGTGGGGGCCGGCATTGTCTCGAAAATAATCAAGTAAGATGAAGGGAAAGCGCGGCATCGCCGCGCTTTCGCTTTTGGAGCAACGATATGATTCAGAGCCAAAAAATCCGCATTACGCTGAAAGCCTTTGACTATCGTATTCTGGATGCCAGCACGGCCGAGATTTTCCAGACAGCGAAACGTACAGGAGCGGATGTCAGGGGTCCCATTCCGTTGCCCAACAAGATTGAAAAATTCACTGTTTTGCGGGGGCCGCATATCGACAAGAAGTCACGGGAACAGATGGAAATTCGTACCCACAAGCGTCTGCTTGATATTGTCGATCCCACGCCACAGACTGTCGATGCCCTGATGAAACTTGATCTCGCAGCCGGCGTGGCAGTGGAAATCAAACTGTAGGAGGAACCGTGGCAATGCGTTCTGGGGTCATTGCAAAAAAGCTCGGCATGACAAGATTGTTTCTGGAAGATGGCAAACAGGTTCCGGTGACCGTGCTCCATCTCGATCAACTGCAGGTGGTTGCCCAACGTACGGTTGACAGAGACGGTTATACCGCCGTGCAACTGGGTGCTGGCAGCCGGAAGGCGAGCCGGATATCACGCCAGATGCGGGGGCATTTTGCTGTTGCCAATGTTCCGACCAAGCGCAGGATCGCCGAGTTTCGTGTCAGCCCTGAAAATCTGATCGAGGTGGGTTCAGAGATCACCGCCGACCATTTTGTCACTGGCCAGCGTGTCGATATCTCCGGGGTGTCGATCGGTAAAGGATTTGCCGGTGCCATGAAGCGACATAATTTTGCCGGTTTGCGGGCATCGCATGGTGTCTCTGTCAGCCACCGTTCGCATGGTTCGACAGGTCAATGTCAGGATCCAGGAAGGGTCTTCAAGGGAAAAAAGATGGCGGGTCATCTCGGTGCAGAGCGCGTCACAACACAAAATCTTGAAGTTGTCAGTACCGACGCAGAGCGTGGATTGATCATGGTCAAAGGTGCTGTTCCAGGCTCCAAGGGAGGTTGGGTCACAGTGCGCGATGCGGTCAAGAAAACGCGTCCCGAGAATGTTCCATGCCCCGGGGCAATCCGTGAGTTTACCGGGAACAAGTCAGCAGAGAAACCGGGGACGAAGACGGCGTCTCCGCGACCTGACGCAACGGCAGCAGGGAATGTTGAGACGGACGATGATGCCCATGGGGTTGAAAAATGAATGTTTCGGTGATCACGCTGGGCGGTGAAGAAGCCGGTAACGTGACATTGCCGGAGTCCATTTTTGGTCTCGAGGTCCGGGCTGATATCCTCCATCGCGTGGTTCGCTGGCAACGCGCACGCGCGCGGCAGGGCACGCACAAAGTGAAAACGCGTTCTGAGACCAGCTATTCCGGTCGCAAGATCTATCGACAGAAGGGAACCGGCGGCGCGCGTCATGGTGATCGCAATGCACCAATTTTCCGCAAGGGCGGAGTCTACAAGGGGCCTGTCCCTCGTCATCATGCGCACAAATTGACCAAGAAATTCCGGTCTCTGGGTCTCTGCCATGCATTGTCGGCGAAGGCGCGTGCAGGAGAATTGGTGGTTCTCGGTGCAGCATCGCTTGAAACAGCGCGGACAGCGGATTTGAGTCATCTGTTGCAAAACTTCGATTGGGGGCGGGTGTTGATCATCGACGGGGCGACGGTGAATCCGGAATTTGCCCGGGCCGCTTCCAATATCGATGGGGTTGATATTCTCCCGTCGATGGGGGCCAATGTGTATGATATTCTGAAACGTGATACCCTGGTCATTACCACGGCGGGTCTCGAGGACCTGGAACGGAGATTGTCATGAGCGCATCTCCGCAACATTTTGACCTGATCCGACGTCCTGTCATTACCGAAAAATCGACGATGGCATCGGAGGGAAATACAGTGGTCTTCGAGGTGGCGATGCGGGCGACCAAACCCCTCGTCAAACAGGCGATCGAAGCTTTGTTCGAGGTGAAGGTCAAATCCGTCAATATTTTGGTGAAAAAGGGCAAAACCAAGCGCTTTCGTGGGCGTCTTGGCCGCCAAAAAGACGTGAAGAAGGCATATGTTCGGCTCGTTGAAGGCTATACGATCGACGTGACGGCAGAATTGTAATGCGATGTGGGGAAGACGTTGGCAGTCCATGGCAACCCATTGTTGCTGCGGTGGTGAAGGGAAGGCAGGAAGATGGCGCTGAAGTCATATAAGCCAGTGACACCCGGCCAACGCGGCTTGGTTCTGGTGGACCGTTCAAGTTTGTGGAGAGGCCGCCCTGTCAAGTCCCTCACCGAAGGCCTGACGTCAAAAGGTGGACGCAACAATACAGGCCGCATAACAATGCGGCGCCGGGGCGGGCGTGCCAAGCGATTGTATCGGCAGATTGATTTTCGTCGGCGCAAGCTTGACGTGGCGGCTGTAGTCGAACGAATCGAATATGACCCCAACCGTTCAGCCTTCATTGCCTTGATTCAGTATGAGGATGGTGAACAGAGCTATATTCTGGCACCCGCACGATTGGCGGCTGGCGACAGGGTGATTTCAAGCGATCGGGCTGATGTCAAGCCTGGCAATGCGATGCCTTTTTCCGGCATGCCGATTGGCTCGATTGTCCACAATATTGAATTAAAGCCCGGAAAGGGCGGCCAGATGGCACGGGCGGCCGGAACCTACGCACAATTTATCGGCAGAGGCGGTGGATATGCACAAATTCGTCTGTCCTCCGGCGAATTGAGAATGGTTTCGCAAGAGTGCCGCGCGACGATCGGTTCAGTCTCCAACTCTGACAATGCCAACATCAATCTCGGAAAGGCGGGCCGCAAACGCCATATGGGCAAACGCCCGTCAGTCCGCGGTGTCGCGATGAATCCGGTTGATCATCCGCATGGTGGCGGTGAAGGAAAATCAAGTGGTGGTCGCCATCCGGTGACTCCCTGGGGGCGCCCGACCCGCGGTATGCGCACCCGTCGCAACAAGTCTACAGACAAATATATAATCCGGCGCCGACATGCGCGGAAGAAAGGACGCTGATCATGGCGCGTTCGGTTTGGAAAGGACCCTTCGTCGACGCAGATGTCTTGCGGAAAGCTGAACGGGCACGTGAGTCCGGGCGAAAGGATGTGATTCGTATCTGGTCACGTCGTTCGACGATTCTTCCGCAATTCGTCGGACTGACCTTTGGTGTGCATAATGGGCGGAAGTTCATTCCCGTCTTCGTGACCGAAAATATGATCGGGCAGAAGTTCGGAGAATATTCTCCGACCCGAACTTTTCATGGTCATGCTGCTGATCGCAAGGCAAAGCGGAGCTGACTCATGGGAAAATTGAAGCGGCAACGAAAATTGGCAAGTCATGAAACCATGGCGGTCGTGAGAATGATGCGCGTCGCCCCGCAGAAACTGAACCTGGTGGCGGCAAGCATTCGCGGAAAACATATCGAGGCGGCGATGGCCGAGCTGACTTTTTCCCGCCGTCGAATCGCCCAGGATGTCTTGAAATGCCTGATGTCGGCCGTTGCCAACGCGGAAAACAACCATGGGCTTGATGTTGATCGTCTGGTGGTTGCCGAAGCCTATGTCGGAAAGAGCCTGATGATGAAACGTGTCCGCGCCCGTGCGCGTGGGCGTCTGGGCCCGATCAAAAAACCGTTTTCGCGTTTGACGGTCAAACTGCGCGAGGAGGACATCTGATGGGCCAGAAAGTGAGCCCTGTTGCCATGCGCCTGCAGGTCAACCGGACCTGGGACAGTCGTTGGTATGCGGAGAGTCAGGATTTTGGTGATCTGCTGCAGGAAGACGTGAAAATCCGGGAATATATTCAGGACACCTGTGGTCAGGCGGGAATCAGCCGTGTCGTCATCGAGCGGCCGCACCGCAAATGCCGTGTCACCATTCATACCGCACGACCGGGTATGATCATCGGCCGCAAGGGGGCGGATATCGAGACACTGCGCAAGCGGCTGTCCGAGATGACTCGGAGCGACGCGCATCTGAATATAGTCGAGGTCCGTAAACCCGAGGTTGATGCGCAGCTGGTTGCGGAATCGGTGGCACAACAGTTGGAGCGGCGGGTGTCATTTCGCCGCGCGATGAAACGCGCGGTGCAGAATGCGATGCGTATGGGCGCGCTCGGTATCCGGGTGAATGTGGCTGGACGGCTTGGTGGTGTCGAAATTGCACGTACCGAATGGTATCGGGAAGGACGGGTGCCACTGCATACATTGCGCGCTGATATCGATTATGCGACTTATGCCGCTTCCACTCCATATGGTGTCATCGGGGTCAAGGTCTGGATCTACAAGGGTGACATTCTGGAACATGATCCGGCAGCGCGGGATCGGCGGGAACAAGAGATGCGCGATGGCAGCATGCCACGGCGGCGACCGCAGTAAGTTGACGGAGTGAAGAGATGTTGCAGCCAAAACGTTCGAAATATCGGAAGGCCCATAAAGGGCGGATTCACGGTTTCGCGAAAGGTGGCCATAGTCTCAATTTTGGATCATTTGGTCTCAAGGCGACACAACCTGAACGCGTCACTGCACGCCAGATTGAGGCTGCCCGGCGCGCAATGACACGACATATGAAACGACAGGGGCGCGTCTGGATTCGTATTTTTCCTGATGTTCCGGTGTCAAAAAAGCCGACCGAGGTCCGCATGGGCAAGGGAAAAGGATCCGTCGAATATTGGGCGGCGAAGGTCAAGCCCGGACGGGTCATGTTTGAGATTGACGGTGTGACGCCGGTTGTGGCAAGGGAGGCGCTTCGCCTCGCGGCAATGAAGCTGCCGGTCAAGACGCGTATCGTTGAACGCGCCGACTGGGCGCAGTGAATGAACTGGAGTTGAGTCGAGATGGACGCAGCAGAAATGCGTGAGAAAACGTCTGATGAGTTGACCAATGAACTCATCAGGCTGAAACGTGAATCCTTTAATTTGCGGTTCCGGCGCACGGCGCAGGAATTCAACAATACGGCCCGTATCCGTGACGTTCGTCGGGAGACGGCACGGGTCAAGACAGTCCTTGGCGAAATGAGACGGGCGCGCCAGGACTCCGGTTCAGGCGGAAGTTAGTTATGCCAAAACGCGTTTTGACAGGTCAGGTGGTCAGTGATCGCTGTAACCGCACCGTGACGGTTCTGGTCGAGCGCCGATTCACGCATCCGATGATGAAGAAGACGGTACGACGGTCGAAGAAATATACGGCACATGATGCAGATAATCGTGCCAAGACAGGGGATATCGTGCGCATTCGCGAATGCGCACCGATTTCGAAGACGAAACGCTGGGAAGTGGTGACCGAAAGTTCGGTCTGACATTCCACATCGAACGAAACCATGGGGACAGATGAGAATCATCTCCAAAGGTCAGGAGAAACGACATGATCCAGATGCAGACGAATCTGGACGTGGCCGATAATTCCGGCGCACGCAAGATCCAGTGTATTAAGGTGCTTGGTGGTTCACGCCGCAATTTTGCCTCGGTTGGCGATGTGATCATCGTGTCGGTCAAGGAGGCCATTCCGCGGGGGCGCGTCAGAAAGGGTGATGTCCGCCGGGCGGTGGTGGTGCGGACGGCCAAGGAAGTGCGTCGAGACGACGGGACGGCGATCCGTTTTGACAGTAATGCGGCTGTGATTCTCAACAATAATGATGAACCGGTGGGAACACGGATTTTTGGACCTGTCGTGCGTGAGTTACGCAGCCGCAATTTCATGAAGATCATTTCACTCGCACCAGAGGTGCTGTGATGGCTGCAAAATTGAAAAGCGGCGACAGGGTGGTTGTCATTTCGGGTCGCGACAAGGGAGCAAAGGGTGTGATCCGCTCTGTCGACACCCGGCGCGGCCGGGCCATTGTGACCGACGTTGCAGTGACTTTGAGACATGTCAAACCGCGGGGTGCCCAGAAGGGCGAGCGCCGCAGTGAGGAGAATTCGGTCGACTTGTCCAATCTGATGCTGATTGATCCGACGACACGCCAGCGGACCCGTGTCGGCTTTCGTATACAGGAGGGCAAGAAGGTCAGATTTTCAAAATCAACCGGGGAAGTGATCGATGGCTGATATCGTCCCAAGACTCAGACAGCTCTATAATGATGAAATTCATCCAGCGCTGCGGAGTGAGTTTGGTTACAGGAATGCCATGATGGTGCCACGGCTCGAGAAGATTGTCCTCAATATGGGGGTTGGCGAAGCTGTGAAGGATTCGCGCAAGGCAAAATCGGCGCTTGAGGATCTGACCCTGATTGCCGGACAACAGGCCATTCCGACCCGTGCACGCAAGTCCATTGCCTCATTCCGCCTGCGCGAAGGCATGACAATTGGTGCCAAGGTGACCTTGCGTGGCAGCCGAATGTATGAGTTTCTTGATCGGTTGGTGTTGATTGCCATGCCACGAATCCGTGATTTTCGTGGCGTGTCGCCGCGATCCTTTGACGGCAGAGGAAATTTTTCCATGGGGCTGCGTGAACATATCGTGTTCCCCGAAATTGATTATGACAAGGTTGATGAAATCAGGGGGTTGGATGTGGTGATTTGCACGACAGCGTCGACGGATGCCGAAGCAAGAAGCCTGTTGCGAGGTTTCAATATGCCGTTCACCGGTGAATCGTCTTTGGGAGCGAATTGATGGCAAAAAAGGCCATGGTGGAGCGTGAGCGCAAACGCCAGCGTATGGTGGCGCGGCATGAAAAAACGCGCCAAGCAATGAAAGGTCTGTTGGCGGACCGGGACCTGAATATTGAAGAGCGATTCAAGATTACCATGAGGCTGGCCAAAATGCCGCGTAATTCGTCTCCAACCCGGTTGCATAACCGGTGTCAGATTTCGGGGCGTCCGAAGGGCTATTATCGCAAATTGAAGATTTCGCGTATTGCATTGCGTGAACTTGGTGGTGCCGGCCAGATTCCGGGAATGATCAAGTCGAGTTGGTAGGGAGGAAAGTCATGGCTGTTAGCGATCCTGTTGGCGACCTGCTGACGCGTATCCGCAATGCGCAGACGCGTCGTCGGCCAACCACCAATGCACCGGCATCGAAATTGCGACGTTGGGTCCTCGATGTGCTGAAAAAAGAGGGATATATTCGCGGTTATGAAATTGTTGAGAATGACCGCGGTCACAAGGAAATCAAGATATCGTTGAAGTATCATGACGGTCAACCGGTCATTCGTGAGTTGAAGCGGATTTCACGGCCCGGACGGCGGGTCTATGCGGGGGTTCGAAAAGTCCCGATTGTCCGCCAGGGACTGGGTGTGGCCATTGTTTCGACCGCACGCGGAGTGATGTCTGACGCCGAAGCCCGTGAGGCGAATGTCGGCGGTGAAATTCTCTGTACGGTCTTTTAGGAGGGAAGCCATGTCGCGCGTTGGCAGAAATCCGATAGAGCTTCCCCAGGGTGTTTCCGCGTCACTCAAGGGGCAGCAGATTGACATCAAGGGTCCGAAGGGAACGTTGAGCTTTTCACTGTCGTCAGAGGTGACAGTCAGCGTTGACGACAAGTCAATGACGGTCGAACCGCGTGGTCAATCCAAACGCGCCCGTCAGTTATGGGGGACATCGCGCGCGATTCTTGCCAATTGCGTGGACGGTGTGAGCAAGGGGTTTCGCAAGGAATTACAGATCAATGGTGTCGGATACCGTGCTCAGATGAAGGGCAACGAGTTGTCGCTTGCGGTGGGACTCTGCCATGATGTTGCATTTTCCCCGCGCGAAGGGCTGACCGTCTCGGTTCCATCGAACACACAAATCGTGATTGAAGGAATCGACAAGCAGAAGGTCGGCCAGTTTGCCGCTGAAATTCGCAATGCACGACCGCCTGAACCTTACAAGGGCAAGGGTATACGATATGCTGACGAAGCGGTGCATCTGAAGGTCGGCAAGAAGAAATGAGCAAATCAAACAGGCAATTCATCTTATGAACACGCAAAAGAAAGAACGTTTGTTCAGGCGCCGTCGATCGCGGGTTCGCCATCGGTTGCGCGAATCGGCCGTCAACCGCGTCCGCTTGTCGGTCCATCGTTCCAATCGTCATATCGGGGCACAGATCATTGATGACAAAGCCGGACGAACCCTGGCAGCCGCTTCGTCCCTGCAAGGTGAACTCGGCCTGAATCATGGCGGTGACTGTCATGCGGCAGCCAAGGTGGGGGAACTGATTGCCAAACGGGCTGTCGAGGCCGGGGTCAGGGATTGCTATCTCGACAGGGGTGGAAATTTGTATCACGGACGCGTGAAGGCACTCGCCGAGGCGGCGCGGGCCGGTGGGTTGAACTTTTAGGGAGTCTAGCGAATGGCGAAACCAGAAAGAGGCCGAGGATCGCGCAACGAATCTCCTGAGTTTGCCGACAAGCTCGTTGCCATCAATCGGGTGTCGAAGACGGTGAAGGGCGGAAAACGTTTCGGTTTTTCGGCGCTGGTCGTGGTTGGTGATCAGAAAGGGCGCGTCGGCTTTGGCAAAGGGAAAGCCAAGGAGGTTCCGGAGGCAATTCGCAAGGCCACCGAAAAGGCACGGCGTAATCTGTTCCGTGTGCCATTGCGTGAAAGTCGCACGCTGCATCACGATGTCGAGGGACGTCATGGTGCCGGCAAGGTCATTCTTCGCACGGCTGTGCCGGGTACGGGAATTATTGCCGGTGGTCCAATGCGGGCGGTTTTTGAGATGCTCGGTGTCCAGGATGTGGTTGCCAAGTCGCTGGGATCACAAAATGCCTACAACATGATCCGGGCGACGATGAACGCGCTGAACAAAGTCGCAAGTCCGCGCCTGGTGGCGTCACGGCGCGGCAAAAAAGTGTCGGAAATTTTGCGAAAACCGACGGCTGAGGCAGCGCGCAGCTAGGAAGACTGAAATGGCTGGAACGATTATTGTCAGGCAGACCGGCTCGCCGATCCGCAGGCCGAGAAAACAACGGCAGACTTTGCGTGGGCTGGGTCTTGGGCGTATAAACCGTACCCGCGAACTCGAGGATACGCCTTCGATTCGTGGAATGGTGACCAAGATTTCTCATATGGTCGAGATTGTTGAAGAACGCCCTGCGCCGGAGAGTCGTGCAGCACGCGAGACGAAACAGGCGGGAAAGAACGGCAATGAAACTGCATGAATTGCGGGACAATCCCGGGGCGACACGACCGCGTAAACGGGTCGGTCGGGGTCCCGGCTCAGGACGTGGTAAGACTGCAGGTCGTGGCATGAAAGGCCAGAAGTCCCGCTCAGGCGTCTCCCTCGCAGGTTTTGAAGGCGGGCAGATGCCGCTTTATCAACGGATGCCGAAACGCGGTTTTCGAAATCCGAATGGCAAGCGACATGCAATTGTCGGTCTTGGCCAGTTGCAGACCTATATTGATTCGGGGCGGATCGATGCATCGCAGATGGTCGATGAGGCTGTTCTGCTGTCAAGCGGATTGGTGAGACGTTTGCGTGATGGCGTACGGGTGCTGGCGAATGGTACGATCACGACCCAAGTGGATCTTGCTGTGACCGGAGCATCGAAAGCGGCGATTGCGCAGGTCGAGGCGGCAGGTGGCAGGCTGACCATCATGGCCACACGCGATCAAGGTGTTTCAGCCGCCGAAGAATTGCCTGCGGATGCGCAGGCAGATGGTCATTCCAGTGACGCAGATGAGGACTCGCGTGCAAGCTAGGTCACGACTGCGGTAACGGGCAAGGAGACAAGCGATGGTTTCTGCAGCTGAGCAGATGGCGTCAAATCTGAGTTGGTCCGATTTTGCCAAAGCCTCGGATTTACGCAAACGGATTTTTTTCGCCCTCGGTCTGCTGATTGTCTACCGTGTCGGGACTTTCATTCCCGTCCCGGGCATCGACACGCTTGCCCTCCGTGAATTTGTTGATGCCGCTTCGGCCGGACTCGGCGGCATGTTGAACATGTTTACCGGCGGGGCAATCGGTCGCATGGGCGTCTTCGCATTGGGGATCATGCCCTATATCTCTGCCTCCATTATTGTGCAGCTGATGGTCGCCATGGTGCCACAGCTCGAACAGCTCAAGAAAGAAGGTGCGCAAGGGCGCAAGAAGATCAACCAATATACCCGTTATGGGACCGTGCTTCTTGCAACCTTCCAGGCCTATGGTTTGGCGGTGAGCCTTGAGACAGGGGGTCTGGCGGTTGATCCGGGCTGGTTTTTCCGGATTTCATGCGTGGTCACCTTGGTGGGGGGCACCATGTTTCTCATGTGGCTCGGTGAACAAATTACGGCACGGGGAATTGGCAACGGAATTTCGTTGATTATTTTTGCCGGGATTATCGCTGAAATCCCGTCTGCCCTGGCCCAGTTCTTTAGCCAGGGCCGCTCTGGTGCCCTGTCACCAGTGGTGATTGTTGGCGTGATCATCATGGTCGTGGTGGTGATCGGATTCGTCGTCTATATGGAGAGGTCGTTGCGAAAAATCCATATCCAGTATCCACGGCGACAGGCAGGAATGAAGATCTACGAGGGGGGCTCGTCACATTTGCCTCTCAAGATCAACCCGTCAGGTGTGATCCCGCCGATTTTCGCGTCATCGCTGCTGCTGTTGCCGACGACAGTCTCGACCTTCTCCGGTAATTCGGCCAGTCCGCTGATGTCGTCACTATTGGCCTATTTCGGTCCCGGGCAACCACTCTACCTGTTGTTCTTTGCGGCGATGATCATTTTCTTCGCCTATTTTTACACGGCGAATGTTGCCTTCAAGACCGAGGACGTCGCGGATAACCTGAAAAATCAGAATGGCTTCATACCCGGAATCCGCCCTGGCCCGAAGACTGCGGAATATCTTGATTATGTTGTTAACCGGATTCTGGTTTTGGGTTCAGGTTATCTCACGCTTGTGTGCCTGTTGCCGGAAATCCTGCGCGCCGAGCTGGCGATTCCTTTCTATTTTGGTGGCACGTCGGTCCTGATCGTTGTGTCAGTCACGATGGATACGATTAATCAGGTGCAGTCGCATTTGTTGGCTCATCAATATGAGGGTTTGATCGAACGGTCGCAGTTGCGCGGCCGTCGACGGCGGAACAAGCCAGAGCGTAACAGGTGAACATTGTTCTGATCGGGCCACCGGGCGCAGGGAAGGGAACCCAAGCGGTACGGCTCGTCAGCGAGAGGGATATGGTTCAGCTGTCGACGGGTGACATGCTTCGCCAGGCCGCCGTGTCAGGCAGTGAATTGGGGCGCAAGGTGGCTTCCATCATGGAATCCGGGGCTTTCGTTTCCGACGAAATTGTGACGGCATTGATTGCCGAACGTCTCGACGGGGATCGACGGGGCGGCTTTGTATTTGATGGATACCCGCGAACCTTTGCACAGGCTGATTCACTCGAGCAACTGTTACGGGAATCCGGGACATGCCTTGATGCGGCCATCGAGATGGTGGTGGAGCCAGAAATTCTTGTGTCGCGGATTTCCGGACGCCTGTCCTGCACCAATTGTGGCAAGGTTTTTCATCTCAACAACAACCCGCCCCGGATCGTGGGACAATGCGACGATTGTCATTCGCAGCTTCGTCAGCGTGATGATGATACCGAAGCGGCGCTGCGGATCCGTTTGATGGAATATTACCGCAAAACCTCCCCATTGACAGGTTACTATTATCATGCCGGTTTGTTGCAGCAATTGGAGAGTCATGGAACACCCGATGAGGTTGCAGCAGCGATCGCCTCCTGTCTTGATTCGCTGAGAGCTGGCGCACAGGCCTCGTGACAATTGGTCACGGCGTCGCGCGGGCATGAGACCGTGCCGGCAGTTGCGGACCGGGAAGAGTGTCATCACGAATTGCGGTCAGTTCGCTGTCGCTAGGCCTCCAATGAGCTGCGCTGCGCTCTCACAGGCCCGATCGGTTGCGCGCATATGTGGGGCACAGCGGAGTTGAAAAGCGGCGATCCTGCTCACTCCCACCAGCGGTCAATTCGGGCAATGTCATCATCGGTCAGGCCCATATGGTGTCCGAGTTCATGCACAACAATATGGAGAACCAGCTCAAACAGTGTCACATTGCCGCGCGCGACCCACTCATTGAGAATGGCCTGCCGGTAAAGGATAATGTGACTCGGCCCCGCTGATTGGTCCAGTATCGATTGTTGGGTCAGGGGCTCACCGACATATATTCCAGTCAGTTCATGGACGTCCTCGAGATCAAATTCCGCGCAGACATCCGCGGTGGGGACGTCTTCCACGGTGATCGCCAGTTGCACACCAATCTGACGGAAGGGGTCGGGAAGCGATGCCATGGCACGCTCAGCGACCGCCGAAAGATCATCAACCGAGGGCGCATGCTGATTTTGCCAGTCGTCACTCAAGATGCCACCTCAGTGGTTTGGTCAAGACCAGATCCGGTTGCATGCGGCTTGCAGGTTCTGCCTTGACAGGATGTCCGTGAGATGGCTATTGCCATGCGCGAGATGGGGCCGTAGCTCAGTCGGGAGAGCGCGTCGTTCGCAATGACGAGGTCAGGGGTTCGACCCCCCTCGGCTCCACCACGATTCTATTCCAGGGCCATCTCTTCAAAGATACGATTATGCGTGTTGCTGCATCGGACAAAGCGGGCTTTTTGACTGATTTCGCTCAGGCTTTCAGCCCCGACATAGCTACAGGCACTGCGAAGTCCGCCCAGCAAATCATGTATGGAGTCGGATAAAGAGGGTTTGAGTCTGAGCAAGACGGTGCGTCCCTCGCTCGATCGATAGTCTTTCAAGCCACCAAAGTGCTTGTCATTGGCGGTTTTGGAACTCATCCCGTAGAATTCGACATATTGATGTTTTGCGATAACCAGATCGCCATCCTCGGTGACTTCTTCACCGCTGAAGAAACGGTCAACAATACGACCACCGCCTTCCTTATGGCCAGCGAACATGCCGCCGAGCATGACAAAATCAGCCCCGGCGGCGAGTGCCTTGGCCACGTCTCCCGGTGTCGTGCAGCCACCATCCGCGACGATCCGTCCGCCATCCTCATGCGCGGCACGCGCGCATTCTAGGACTGCCGAGAATTGTGGAAAGCCGATTCCGGTCTTAATTCGGGTTTCACAGACGCTTCCCCCGCCGATTCCGACTTTGACGATGTCAGCCCCTGCATCAATCAGGCGCACAGTTTGTTCAGGTGTGACGACATTGCCGGCGATCAGGACCTTGTCGGGGTAAAGATCACGAAATTTTTCAACACAGCCAACAAAACGGTCTGTATAGCCATTGGCAACATCGAGGCATGCATAAGCGAGTAAATCCCCCGCCCGCGCGTTGACCGCCGCAAATTTCTTCCAGTCATCGTCACCGATTCCGATGGTCATGGCACTGAAGGCTGAGCGGGACGGGTCAGACGTGAAGAAATCAATCAATTCCTGAGCTTCGTAGAACTTGGTCAGGCAACTGAAGACGCCGTATTCGCGCAATGCGTCAGCCATTTCCATCGTGCCGACCCCGTCCATATTGGCAGCCATGATCGGTACGCCCTGATAGCGCGTGACGTGACCGCGAAAGTCAGCCTCAACCGCCAGTTCAACCTGTTTGCGGCTGGCCACCGGACTTCGCCCGGGCACAATCAAAACATCACCATAATCAAGTTTAAGGTCGTCGCTGATCATGAGGCGCATCTTTCGTTGGCGGTCGAGTCGCGCACTGGCGATCAACCGAGCCTGACTTCCCCGGTCAGTGGGCACGATGTGCTGTCTGCCGGGTCATGCGCAAAGCATTCGTATCGTCGTCCCACGGCACAGATCGAGATATCAGGAGGGCGAGATTCACATGTCTTGCGATGGTCAAGTATCAGCGGCGCCATTTGCTGTCAAACTGCTGGAGGCTGAAGATCTACGACCGAGAAACTGGCGGGTTTGGGACCTTGGGCACGGAATCCGTGCGCAGGAAGTCTATGACTGTTTTGCCTGAAGTTCCCGCAGAGGATCCCGCGCGGTCGTATGCTATCGGTTGCCGCTGCAGCCAGGATCATTCCGGTGCTGAGGTCGCCACGGATACGGCGGAACCCATGCGAAGTCGCTGGGATGGCGCATTCTATATTGATGCGTAGCCAATAGATCTGTGGCAGACAGGGCCTCAATACGGTTGGAGACTGGCGGTGAGCCAGTCGACGGTGAGGGCGGTTCTCGTATGGCGGACTCGTGAATTTCCAACCTGTTGAAAACGCGCGGTTTTCTGAATCCTGATAGCGTGCGTTTGGGTGATCTGGCGGAATTTTAAAAAAATCACGAAATTTGACCAGATATTGGGTGGAGTCGTTGGGTGTGCCTGCCGGATCGGGTCTCGTGGAAGGATCTGGCGCGCCTGTTTCGGGAGGATCCGCATCAGGCGGAGCTTGATCTGCGTGATGCGGTTGCTTCTGGCAGACGGGCTGGCCCCCAACATTCCTGACATGTCCGCACCTTCCGGATCGGCTACACCCCTGATCCACGCGGCTTGGTATGACCAACCGGAGATCGTTCAGATGCTCATTGCGGCGGGGGGGGGGGGGGGCTGCCGTCGACATGAAGAATGGTACCGGCTGGACTCCGCTGCACCTTACGGCGCATCGTGCCCGCCCGCAAACAGTTCAGAATCTTCTCGCCGCAGGGGCTGATCCCAATGGGCGCGGACCGCAAGGTTCGACGGCACTGCACGGGGTCGCCGCACACAAAACTCCTGGTGATGCCAGTCGGATTGTCCCGGTCCTGCTCACTACCGGCACCGATCCGGCGGCGCGTGATGACCAGGGCCGCACGGCGCTGGCCGAAACAGATGGGTTCACCCGGCTTCGGGAAGTCACCCCGAAGCCCCCGGCAGAATCGGAACCCGAAGATTCCGGATCATTATTCAGCTTGTGATTCTCCCGACAATGACGGAGACTGTTTCCTGTTGCTGTGGATGGGACGTGACTGGCCACCACCGGCCTGACAGCCTATATATTCAATTGTATGAAACGAAAGGCTCAGTTCATGCGTCCTGAAATTGCCGTTCGGAAGGACGAGATCACGGTGATCTGTCGCCGGCACGGTGTGGCGCGGCTTGAGATCTTTGGGTCGGCAGCCCGCGGCGATGATTTTGATCCCGACAACAGTGATGCCGACTTTCTGGTTGAGGATGGTGTCATCACCAATTCCTATCTCCTCGTTGCCATCAACACATATAAGGAACGGGTCTATGCGGCCTGACAGGGAATCCAGAACGTCTGATCACGATGCCATCCTCAAGCTCTGGTCGCAGGGGAAGATCAGTGCCCGGGAAACCTGTCGGCGGACAGGGATTCGCGACAGTGTGCAACTGCTCATTGAAGCCGGTGCCCGTGGCTTTGAGATGCCGCGCCCGCCTGCGGGCGAGATTGAGCGGCAAGCGGAGATGTTCGCCCGACTCCTGCGTGCCAACGCTAAGTCATGACACGTTGCAAACTGCTGATTTCTGATGCGGGGCCCATCAACTCCCTATGGGTTGCAAACAGTCTTGATCTGCTTCTGAAAATCGACATGGACATCGTCATTGTTGATGCGATGTTTGATGAAATGACATCCGATCCCACCTGGCGCAAGGATCAGGAGGTCAAGGCGTTCATTGAAACGCACCAGCCGCCATTTTCGATCGTGACGACCGATACGGGGCAGGCCGAACGCAAACGGCGAGAACGCGGAGAAGAACCAAAATCCAATGCCGGTGAAGTGGCCATCGCTGATTTCATGACGTCGTATGACGGGCTGGACTCATGGATAGCAGCTGGCGACCCTGTTGTCGTCCTCAGCGAAGATATGCGGGCCATGCGACGAATCTTTCTTCCGGAACCGCATGTTCATGCTCTGGGGACTATCGGTTTCCTGAAAGGGTTGGAAAGATCTGGACTTGTTCCATCTTCTGATGCGATTCTCATACAAATGCGCACTCCATCGGCACCCGGACGCCGCCCACAGGATGCCCGCACTTTCTCAGAACCTGCAGAAGGTCTGGATCGCCCCGCAATGACCGGAAGCATGTGGACTCCACACTCCACCTCACTTGCACAGGCAACGCCCCCGCGTGATCAAACCAAATCAAGTTCAGACGACGATCTCCTTGACTGGTAAAAGCCACCTGATCCTTTCGGCAGACGATGATCACGGCGGTCAATCTGCAATCGAGTGGACGGATGCAATCTGGAACCCAGTGACCGGCAGCACCCGAATCACGCGTGGATAGACAATTGCCACGGGCGCGATTTGCCGAACGCTGGCGAGGAATCCCCGGCTACCCCTACGAGAATAAATTCGATTTACGTTTGTGGCCCTCAAGACTTGACGAACCTCTGCGGTGGCGAAAACTACGGATGATCTTCGTGAAATCAATGAGCGATCTGTTTCAAAAGAAGATTGACCGCGCCTTCATTGATCAGGTGTTCAACAACATGGAGCAAGACGACTGGCACGTCTTTCAGGTGCTGACGAAACGACATTCCCAGATTCGGGCATAACCCTTTCTCATTATGGAGAATTATATTCTTGAATTCGGCAATGCCTTGTTCGACAGAAACAAAGAAGGGGATAGGGAATTTCTAAACATGATTTTGAAATCAACTCTCATTTGAAAGACGGCAGGTAACTATTCAGCTACGATCTGTTGTTCTGATGCGGGGGTTTTGTGGACATCTGGTGGTCGTGTGCGGGCTTCGTATTCAATTTATTGGACCTGACAGTCGCCGGTGACAGATTTTGTCTCAGAAACCACAGCATTTGGTTGTTTATGAGCGTTGGGAACGAATTGTGGTGCTGAATAGTTACCAGAGACCAAGCTTAAACTACTGGCGTTTCGCCCCGAAAGAGCCAAACTTGTTGCCGTTATCAGTCTCATACACGCCCCCGGCTTCTGCGTGGTTCGGGCCGTAGAAGTTTCCATCTATGTAATTCCCGCCGCGTGTTCGGCTGCCTGATGTAAAACCATTGGAAGTAAACGGCACATTGTTGAACCTAATGTCGCTTCTTTGACCACCAGTTAGAAGTTCATGGATATTGGTGAATGCCACATCAACATTTGGTGTTGCGAAGTCAGCTGCGATTGTTGCATCACCTTGAAACCCCTCATCTCTGCAAAATCTCCGCCCACCATGACCCAACAAGCGATGTGATTCGCCAGATCCTGCGCCAGAGATAACACAAGGATCACAGCCGCGGCGTCTGTGAAATTAGGCTGAAACGGGGCCGGAGACACAAATGCCGTGGAGTTTGACGGGTGACGGTGGAAAGTGCGTACGCGGGCGTTGGCGAAGTCAGGGTCTCAGGGACCGATCCAACGTCTCTGAGTAACCCTCACCATTCGTGCCGACCACAGGTTCAGTTCCGGCAGCCCCATTCGACCAGAGCCAAGTCGAGCTTCCACCCGAACAGGTCGCGCAGCGTGTCGGCGCAGGCGTGCTGGTTTGTCCCGACCTTGTCCTTGCCCGCTCTTTTGATCTCGCGGGCGGCGATCCGCCCATCAGGAAAGACCGCGATGACATCCGGGACACCTCTGAAGTTTCCCCGCCTTTCGTGGACCCGTATCAGAATCCTGACTGTCTCAACGCCGTGTTCAACACTGTCCGTCATCCCGTCAACAATCCGGGCAACACAGATCAGGTCCTGATTGACCAGCTCGACCTTCCGGCCGTCTCCCCATATCTCCACGAACACCGCCTCATCAGCCCCTTCGGCCTTCAGTTCACGTGCCACCAGTGCACCCACCGGCACCACGATCCCCGCATTGTCCCGAACATAATGTTCTCTCATCTTGTCGGTCGTGGCCGCGTCAAACCAACTCTCGGCGGGTTTTAGCCTGTAGGTCTTGCGATAGGGTTGCGCGGGTGCGCACGGCCATTCCCTGTGCAGAACCGGAACAAATCCACGTCCGAATCTTGCGGTCATGCGAAAAATCACTCACTGAATTTGCGGCCAAGCTATTGGTAGCCATTCCATTTCTTTCGCATATCATTATGGAGTTGGCTGATAAAAGCTACCATCCCTATTGTGAGATGACGATGTCGGAGAACCTCCCCGATTTGTTCCACTATACCAGCCTTCAGGCCTGCGAAGGAATCTTGCAGTCCGGTAATCTCTGGGCATCGCATGCCAAACACCTGAATGACTCGTCCGAATTTGAACTGACGTGGAGCAAAATCACGCCGCCGCCCGGCCCCGGCAAATCGCGTCAGGGGCCGCTGGAACGCCGTCAGAGGGGCTTGAGAGTTTGGAGAGGCCCCCCAAAACACACACCAGCACCTCAACCTTCATATCTGTGGTGCAAGGTTTTTTACCATTCCACTGTCAGTTGGCGGTTCGGGGTCAGGCGGGCCAACGGATGAGGACACCAATGATCACCACGACGACGGCCCACAGGCCGATCTGTCTGCGCAGATTGTCCGTGTCAAACGGGGTCAAATCAACCCGCAGACGAGCCCGATCACTGTCATTCTCGGCTGTCATCGTTTTCATCCGGTTGACCGGGGCGGCGCAAAGGTTTAGTTTGTTGGGATCAGTGGGACACCCGACATCCACGATCTGGCCCGACAGATCGCACGGCTGGAAGGAGATATCACAGCCGTCAGAGCGGAGACGAACGCCATGGAATCACGCATCGATGCCCGACTCGCCGGAATGGAGGCAGAGATGGCCAAGCGGGAGACCCGGATGCTGCTGGCCGTCAGCGGGGTGATCATCGCCACCGCCACGCTGGGATTTGGTGTCCTCGCCGTCCTGATCGGCCTGCCGGGCTGATCTCCCGATGGCCGCCGCCGCCGGGAGAGAGTTCAGCACGAACGCAACCCACTGATGGCGGAAATGCCAGGAGATGCCGTTCTGTGGTTCAATTCCGGCAGTCGTCAGCCCCGGGGGCGATGAGTTGATTGGCACCCGCGCCGGGTTGTCGAGCGCGGCCCGGGCATCCGCGCAGGTGACGAGTCTCTGGGTGGTTTCGGTGGGGATATAGAGCAAGAGGTCAGATACTCCAGTTTTATCAGCTAGAGGCCTTTTGTCCCACCACATATCAGTGTCATCATAATTTTCGAGTAAATCCTGGCTTATCCAAATTTGGCGGGTGAACAGACTTTCACTGCGATCCCGGATTGTACAGATGACCATAATTCCAGTCTCGTCTGTTTTGTGAACCTGAGACCGGCCGTGTTTTTGCGTATCGCACCAATCCAATGCGCCGGAATTGGTGGCATCATTATATTCGATGATTGTGCTCAGTTTTTTCAGGTCTGAGACTCCATCAATGCCGAGTTCCTGAAGTTTGTCGAAGCCGGATATCAGGTCTTCGACTGCCGCCGCATCTTCGCCCCCGAAAGCCGATTTCAGATTTTCCATCTCGGAGGCGGTCAAACCGAATTCCTGTAATCTGATTTCGATGTCTTCCCATGTGTCAGCCGTTTGCGCGGGGGTGAGGGTGCTGAACAGTGCCATGAGAAGCCATCCGATGGTGCATGTCATGAACAATTTTGTCATGGGGGGAGGGGGTCAGGCCTATTCGTCCTTGAAATATTTCGGGGCACCCAGGCGGAAGCTGCCATCGTCTTCCACCGAGATCGGAAGTAATTTGTCTCCTCCCGATATGATCTTGTCGGTCGCGTTCTGGAATCTTTCGGTGATATTGCTGATGTTTTCTTCGGTGAGAGCTTTCACCCAATGGGCCACGCTGACCTGGGCTGCCGCCAGTTGTGTCAGGGTCAGGTTGGTGGCGGCGCTCCAGCGCAAGCCGCGAATACTGGCTCCGGCCAGTGAGACCCCTGTCATGATGCTGTCCCGGGCATCGAGATTGTCGAGCTTGCTCCCGTCAAACTTTGCGAATCTGAAGTTCGTTCTCTTGGGTTTCGCACCTGTCATGTCCGTGTTTGACAGGTCGGTTTTGCTCATGTTGGTGTCGGTCAAGTCTGTGTTGTTCAGTTTTCCGCCCCGGAAACTCCGACCGGAGAAATCACCCCCGGCGAGATCAAGACCCCTCAGATCGGGCGGGTCATCATCGCTGGCCGCGTCTAGGATCTGTTGAGCCTTTTCCACATCCCGACCTGTCCCGGTTTCCGGGCGGGGTTCAGGTTCCTCCGCTACAGCGGCTGTATCGCCGGGACAGGGCCCGGCATCGCCGATCCGGTGACCATCCACCTGCGCCATGAGGCTTGACTTGTCACTTGACGGGGTTCCACCGTGCGCCGAAACGAACTTCGCCGCGGCAGATGCGGTCTTGCGACCCCAGAGACCATCCTCCGACCCTGCGTTGAAGCCGCAGCTATTGAGCATCGCCTGGATGGTCCTGACATTCTCATCAACCGGTTTGGGTGTCGGTTTTGGGGCGGTTTTCGGGCTGGCGGTGACATCACTGTTCGGGGGTTCGGTTAGGCAATAGTCAGACCAGCACTCGCAGACACTGCTATCTGTGAGTGTTGAATATCCCGAAGCGTTGCTGGCCCCCGTTTCCAATGATGTTTCGAGCTGTAGCCGCACTCCCACCAGAAGCTCTGTCTTGAGCCTTTTCTATCGCTTGGATGACATTCATATCTGGAGATTTGCAATCATATGCATAGGCTCCACTTCCGTAAACTGTCAGGAACATCGCCGCTACAGCGACTCTTCCGGTCTTTATGATTGTCGTCACCTCAATTTCCTGTTGATTCCACCGGGGGAATATCCCGCTCTCTGCTGAAAATCATCTGAACCGCGTTTCATGAGCAATTTGCGATTTTTTCGCAAACACTCCGAGAGGCGAAGGCATCGATAGCTCATACTTATTTATTTGCGCTAGCTGCCCCGCCAGCCAGTTGTCCAGGCCATCCCACATGGCCGACGCTGGCGGTTTCCCCTGCGTTTTTCGCCGCGGCAATCACCCACCCCGCCGCTTCAATCTCCGGGCAGGTCATCTCCACCACATCACACTACAGGGAGGGACAGATCGCGCAAGGGTCAGGAATCACTCCCTTCGACGGTGTTGCCATTTGAAATTCCAAATCCAGGGTTTTAATCTGCAGCCATACGGACCCGATTGCGGGTGCTATGAATGCGAACCTCGGTTTGGGAGAGGGGACCCCATGCGCGTTCTTCGGACATTTGCAGTCATCGCGCTGACGATATTTCCCGTCGCTGTCGGGGCGGAATCGGTTTTCGGGATTTATCAGACCCTCGCGGGCAATAATGGGGGATATGCGCATGTCGAAATCTATCCGTGCGAAGAGAAGGTCTGTGGCGTGGTGCGCCGTGCGTTTGCCGATTCCGGACAGGAGATCAAGGATGATCCAGCACTGAATGTCAGGATCATCTGGAATATGAAACCGCTCGGCAATGGCCGGTATGGGGGTGGCAAGATCTACGCGGTGGATCGCGATCAGACTTTCAGCGCAACGATGACTCGAAAGAAGGAAGGCCTGGAGGTTTCAGGTTGCCTGTTACTCTTCTGCAGTTCCCAGTTGTGGAAACCCGTCAAGTAACGCCAAGCGACAAGGTGATCCCGAAAGAGCGCCAACCCGGAGACGTGGGATATCCCGAATTCAGCGGCATGACCCGGCGCGGGAATCAACCGCCATGAGAAGCTTCGTACCACTTCTGATGGCGAGCAGGGCCAGTCAGTTATCCATTCCGTCGACCAATCGGGGCGACATCGCGGTCAATTGTCCGCTATGTGGGATTTTTCTGGTCATCACAAAAATTATCTGTTAGGCGGTGCGACCTTTGAATTCTAATGGAGTAGTATAAATGAAACTTAGAGTGTTGGCAGCGGCAGGTCTTGTCGCCCTTTCTGCGACGACGGTCCAGTCACAGGAAGTTTTTGAAATGACATCGGCATTCGGAAAGAACTTGCCGATCCTGGGTACCGCCGGGGTCAGTTTCGTTGACAAGATCAACTCGATTTCTGAATCAGTTGAATTCGAACATTTCGATCCGGGTGAACTGGTGCCGGCTCTTGAGGCACTCGACGCCGTATCAAATGGATCGGTTGATGCAGCTTACACGACATCCGGTTACTGGCAGGGAAAGATGAATGCCGCTGGTCTCTTTGCTGCTGTTCCGTTCGGTCCGGAGCCCGGTGAGGCTCTGGCGTGGATGCTGTATGACGACGGTCTGGCTTTGATGCGTGAAATGTATGAGACCAACAACTTTAATGTCCATGTGGAACTTTGCGGGATGTATGCGCCAGAGACGTCAGGCTGGTTCAAGAACGAAATCACCTCCCTTGACGATTTGAATGGTTTGAATATGCGGTTCTTTGGCCTTGGTGCCAAAGTGATGCAGAAACTTGGTGTCTCGACGTCACTTCTCGCAGGCGGTGACATATTCCCGGCTCTCGAGCGGGGCGCAATCGATGCAACCGAGTTTTCCATGCCGCTTGTTGATGCCAATCTGGGTTTCTACAATATCGCGAAATACAACTATTTCCCTGGCTGGCACCAACCTGCCACGCTTTTCGAATTGTTGATCAACAAGGATCGTTGGGACGCTCTGGATGAGAGATCTCAAAATCAAATCAGGTATGCCTGCATGGCGAATATCACGGATAACTTTGCTGAAGGCGAAGCGCGGAACTTCCCGGCCATGGTGACCAATGTCGAAGAACATGGCGTGACGATCAAGCAGTGGGACCCCGAAATGATCGACGCTTTTGAAGCTGCGTGGAATGAGGTCGCTGCTGAACTCGCGGCCGAAGACGAGTTCTTTGCCAAGGCATGGAATGATCTCCAGGAATTCCGTCAAGGCTACAAGATCTGGTTCAACAATATCTACTTGCCACGCCCAAGGAATTAAGGCGAGGTTGAAAACTTGATGCGGGGCGGTCGTATCCTGCCCCGTATTTTCGGGACATGCGCCAGATGGATGTCATTGCCAAGCATGAATAGGGGATCGCGTGACCACAACCGATGAAATTGTTTCTGCGACTGATCCCAGCACGGCGGGACGCCATGAGCATAATCGGGGCGATCGGCTGATCATATTTTTATCGAACGGCTTCGCTTGGCTCTTTCCCCTGCTCATGATTGCCATTTGCACTCAGGTTGTCCTGCGAAGTGCCGGCTTCAACCAGGCTTGGCTTGATGACCTGCAATGGTGGCTCTATGGCTCTGCGTCCCTGATCGCGATTGGCTATGCGGTCACGGTGGGCAGTCACGTTCGTGTTGACATCTTCTACGACCGGTTTGAACCTGAAACCAAATACCGGATTGAAATTGTCGCCCTTGTTTGGCTGTTTCTGCCCTTCGTTATTTTGAGTTGGGACACCACGCTGCCTTATGCGATACAGTCTTTCTCAAATGACGAAGGCTCAGACAGTCCCAATGGACTGCATAATCTGTGGTTGCTGAAGTGGTTCATGAATATCGCGTTTCTCTTCATCGGCGTTGCGACCTGGTCGGCCTATGTTCGGTTCCTCGGAAAACTCACCCGTCCGGCATTATGGAAGCAGCTCCTGGTCGCGCTCCCATCAACCCTCTTCATCATGAACCTGGCCGCTTACTACGGCATTTGGTGGTTCATGCGCCTGACCAGCCCGGCAGAACTGTCGAACCGTGAGATCAGTCGGCTTCCGGTATTCGGAACTTTCCAGATTGGGCCGGAAACCATGAAATGGACCGTATTGGCTGGCATTATTTTGACCATTGTCCTGATTGTCGGCGCCCGCATTTTCGCTGGTCGGCGGCAGGTGCCGGGCTAGCTTGGTCTGCGAACTGATGAATCGTGTCGCGATGAATGACTCTCCAACGGCCATTCGATTGACCGGGCGGTCTTGTTAGACCATGGCCATCCTGGGATTCATCGGTCAATTTCTGACATTGAACGAACTGGCTATTCTGGCCATGTTCCTCACATTTATTTTCATGCTGTTCCGCGGGGTGCCCGTGGCATTTGCGCTCGTTGGGGTGAGTCTGGTTTTTGCCCTGATCGCAGAAATACTGTTGGATCCGTTCCGCGCCGCGTTTCGCGATGTCATTGAATTTGATCGTACCGGGATCGATTATCAGCGTTTTGGGGCGGTTGCCGGCAGACTTTTTGGTGGCATTGTCAAGAATCCGGTTCTTGTTGCTTTGCCAATGTTTATTTTTATGGGGCTGATGCTTGATCAGTCGGGCGTTGCACAGCGCATGATGCACTCGATGCAGAAGCTGTTTGGTGGTTTGCGCGGTGGGCTTTCCTTGACAGTGATGTTGATCGGCATTGTCCTCGCGGCTTCAACCGGTGTGATTGGTGCCTCGGTGACACTTCTGGGCGTCATGGCATTGCCAGCGATGATGGCGCAGAATTACAGCAAGCCAATTGCCACCGGAACGGTCGCTTCTGCCGGAACCCTCGGAATACTGATCCCGCCTTCGATCATGCTGGTCATCATGTCAGATCAGTTGGCGATTTCGCTTGGCGATTTATTTATGGGGGCATTCTTTCCGGGTTTGATTCTCGGGGCGCTCTACATCGTATTTATCGTCGTATATGGCCTGGTCAGCCCGTCATCGATGCCAGCCCCCGAAAACAGGGAGGACATCAGCTGGCAGGCGGTCAAAGAGGTGTTGATTGCCGTGGTGCCGCCATTATTTCTGATCCTGTTGGTTCTGGGTTCCATCTTTGCTGGATTCGCAACACCGACAGAAGCGTCCGGCCTCGGTGCTCTCGGTGCCACCATTCTGGCTTTGGTGAATGGGAAGCTGAATTTCAAAGTGATGCGCGAAGTCAGTTATTCGACGGTCAACACCACCGGTTACATTATCGGTATTTTTCTTGCCGCAAATTTCTTTGCTTTTGTCCTGCGTCGCTATGGCGGCGATGAGATCATTGAGGGCCTGGTTCTTTCGGCCTTTGATGATCCCTACCTGACGGTTCTCTTTATCCTGTCAATTATCTTTTTGCTCGGCTTCCTCCTTGACTGGATTGAGATTACCATTATCGTCATGCCACTGATGCTGCCGGTCATCCTGGGTCTTGATCTTGACGTTCCGGGTTTTGATCAGGTTCGTGACCCGTCCATCGTCTGGTTTGCGATTCTGGCCGCCGTCACGTTGCAGACATCGTTTCTGACCCCGCCAGTTGGCTTCGCTCTGTTCTATTTGAAGGGCGTGTGTCCGCCGGGTGTGACACTTGGACATATCTATCGTGGCATCATCCCCTTTGTTGTGTTGCAACTCGTCGGGTTGATGATCGTGTTCCAGTTCCCGGCACTGACGACGTGGCTCCCATCGGTCGCGTATGGGGATTAGGCTTGCGTTTTCACAGGGATTGACTCCGCATGACGGGTATGATGTCTACGGCCGTCGCGGCGGCACGGCCCATCACGCGTGCGCAGACCATCATGTCTGTCGTCAGCAGCCCTGTTGCCGATGTTATCGGAAACCATGCGCGATGAATAAGATGTCATCAGGAAATCTTGTGCTGACGGCAATAGGCTGCGGGCCGATCATCGCCGTCAAAATTGACCGGTGTCCTTGTTGCGGTGTTCGTCGGGTCAAGCAATACGGGCAAGCCCGACCTTGCCTTTTTTGATCGATGCGCAACTGGACCGGTAAAGTCGTTGTTCTCGCGGGTGCGATTGGCAATCTGGGTCGGGTTTGCAATTCGGCCCGGCGAGACTCGCGATCTCACGGCTGTGGATTTCATGAAGTCAGGCGCATTCGGTAAATTTTTTCTGTGAACCCCTTGACTGTGGAAATCAAAATCGGTAAGGGCGGCATGGCGAAAGACAGACCCGTTTTTTCAAATTTCAATCACATTGCTGCTGCAGGTTGGTGGCGTGATCCCTGCGATCCTTTGCACAAGGTCAGATGGTCGCTTGTTGGTGTGAGTTGGAAATTGCAGGAACAGTAGGAAAAGGACGACACTATTGGCGCGTATTCAAGGTGTTAATCTTCCCACTCAGAAGCGTGTTCCTATCGCGCTCACCAGCATCTATGGTATCGGACATGCGACGGCTCGCAATATCTGTGAGACCTTGAAAATCAATCAGTCACGGCGACTTAATGATCTCAGTGACAGTGAAGTGCTGTTGTTGCGTGAGCATATTGACCGGAATTACATGGTTGAAGGCGCTTTGAGACGGGAAGTTCAGATCAATATCAAGCGGATGATGGATCTCGGTTGTTATCGTGGTCTCCGTCATCGCCGTGGGTTACCGGTTCGGGGACAGCGGACGCATACCAATGCGCGGACACGTAAAGGTCCGGCAAGACCGATTGCCGGTAAGAAGAAGTAGCGGAGAGTCAAAAATTGGCAGTAGAACGAGGCCGCGGTCGGCGAAAAGGGCGCAAGAACATCCCCACGGGGGTCGCCCATGTCAGTTCATCATTCAACAATACCAAGATCTTAATTTCCGATATGCAGGGTAATGCGATCGCTTGGTCATCGGCCGGCACGATGGGATTCAAGGGGTCACGAAAATCAACCCCTTATGCAGCGCAGCAGGCGGCAGAAGATGTTGCCAGAAAAGCCGCCGAACATGGAGTGAAAACTCTTGAGGTTGTGGTTCAGGGTCCCGGCTCGGGGCGTGAAAGTGCCCTGCGGGCACTTGCAGCTGCGGGCTTTACGATCACAGCGATCCGTGATGTGACCCCGATCGCCCATAATGGCTGCCGCCCACCCAAACGTCGCCGCGTTTAGTTGATCGCTCCGCGCGATCGCTTGGATTCTCGACATTTGCGCCGCGAAAGCGAGGCGCCGACCGAATTTGGAGATATGCAATGATTCAAAATAATTGGGATGCGCTGATCAAGCCGAAACGTCTCGACATCAATCCGGGTTCGGACGGAAGTTGTGAGGCTCAGATTGTTGTCTCGCCGCTGGAGCGGGGTTTTGGTCTGACGCTCGGCAATGCTCTGCGGCGGGTTTTGATGTCGTCCCTGCAAGGCGCTGCTGTGACCGGTGTACGTATCGATCGCGTTGTTCACGAGTTTATGTCGATCAAGGGAATTCGTGAGGATGTCACCGACATTGTCCTCAATCTGAAGGATGTCAGGTTGCGCATGGAGGTCTCAGGACCACGGCGTCTGAATCTGAGAGCAAGAGAAGCGGGTGCGGTGCGTGCAGGTGATATCGAATGTATCAATGGGATTACGATCCTGAATCCCGACCATATCATTTGCCATTTGGACGAGGGCGCATCTTTTGACGCTGAACTGACTGTGAATGTCGGCAAGGGCTATGTGACGGCCGACCAGCAGGTGAGTGATGGCGATGCGGAGACGATTCTGATCGACGCGATCTACTCGCCTGTACGACGGGTTGCTTACAAGGTTGAACCCGCTCGCGAAGGTGAAATACTTGACTATGACCGACTCGTGCTCGAGGTCAGTACTGACGGCTCGATCAATCCCGAAGATGCACTCGCATATGCAGCCCGTATCATTCAGGATCAGCTGGAACCATTTATCAATTTCCACGAGCCGCAGTCGATCGAATCTGAGGAAGCTCCGACAACTGATCTCCATAGTCCGGAATTCTTCCGCAAGGTCGAAGAGCTTGAACTCTCGGTTCGCGCGGCCAATTGTTTAAAGAATGACAATATTGTTTATATTGGCGATCTGGTCCTTAAGTCTGAGGCGGACATGCTCAAGACGCCCAATTTCGGGCGGAAGTCGCTGAACGAGATCAAGAAAATGCTGGCGGATCTTGGCCTGTCTTTGGGAATGGAGAATCCAGGCTGGCCGCCGGATAATCTTGAAGAGTTGTCAAAACAGCATGATAGCAGCTATTGAGCATTGACGCTGCACAGCAGGTTGCGTAACCGCAGTGAAATGATGCTGCGGAACAATCAGGGAGCGAGTTGGAACCATGCGTCATAAGAGTGGCTACCGCCATCTCAACCGTACGAGCGAGCATCGCAAGGCGATGTTTGCCAATATGGCAGGCTCGTTGATTGAACATGAGCAGATCCGGACGACCCTGCCCAAGGCAAAAGAACTCAAGCCGATCGTTGAGAAGCTGATTACCCTGGGAAAACGCGGTGATCTCCATGCGCGTCGCCAGGCCGCATCGCGACTGATCCAGAATCAGCATGTGACGAAATTGTTTGACGTTTTGGGACCGCGTTACCAGAATCGACATGGTGGCTACACGCGCGTTCTCAAGGCCGGTTTTCGCTATGGCGATTCAGCACCGATGGCGATCATTGAATTCATTGACCGCGACCCGGACGCCAAGGGCGCTGCTGACCGGATGCGGACGACCGAAGAGACAGACGAGGATGACTCGTAGGCGCGCCCGATTTTGCGCGGGGTCGAAATCAATCGATAACTGACTGACGTTGTTCATGCCGCAGGGTTCCCGGACGGCACGCGGTTTTAAATCTGGCCGCTCCGAGGATTCGCGCCCTCTCGCTGATATTCTGCGCCCGGCAAAGTTCGAAGACGTCTTTGGGCAGCAACATCTCCTGACGGATGGCGGTCCGCTCCGTCGGCTGATAACGGCAAAGACGGTCACATCCCTGATATTCTGGGGACCACCGGGATGTGGAAAAACGACTCTGGCGCGATTGCTGGCAGCGAATTCCGATCAGGAACTGGTGCAGATAAGTGCGGTCGAGTCGGGCACGGCAGAATTACGCAGGATTTTCAGTGAGGCACGATTGCGACGCCAGGATGGGGCCGGCACGCTCATATTTGTTGATGAAATTCATCGTTTCAACCGCAGTCAGCAGGATGGGTTTCTGCCAGGTCTCGAGGATGGTTCCTTCACGCTGATTGCTGCCACCGCCGAGAATCCATCATTTGAGCTCAATCCGGCCTTGCTGTCGCGTCTGCAAGTCCTTCCATTGCATCATCTGACCGAATCAGACCTTGATGCGTTGCTGTGTCGCGCCGAGAAGCGCCTCAACTGCCAACTGCCCGTGACCGCAGCCGGGAGGGCGCAATTGATTCAGTTGGCTGATGGAGATGGGCGGGCATTGATCAACCTGGCGGAACAGATTTGGCTGGAGGCGCCCGACACAGAGTTCAATGCCGCGCAGGTTGCAGCGACTGTCGCACGGCGTTCAACGAGTTATGATCGATCCGGCGACTGGCATTACAATTTGATTTCTGCCTTGCATAAGTCAGTCCGCAGCTCTGATCCGGATGCCGCACTCTACTGGCTCGCCCGGATGCTGCATGGTGGCGAAGATCCGCGCTATATCCTCAGGCGCGTGACACGGATGGCAACCGAGGATATTGGACTTGCCGATCCCCAGACCTTGTCCTTCTGTCTGGCGGCCTGGGAGAATTATGAAAGGCTCGGGAGTCCGGAGGGCGAATTGGGTATTGCCGAGGCGGTCGCGTATCTGGCCCTGTCGCCAAAATCGAATGCGGCCTACAAGGCGTTCAGCGCAGCACAGCGCGATGCCCGTTCAACCGGTTCTTTGCCACCCCCGAAACATATTCTCAATGCGCCCACCAAAATGATGAAGGAGTTTGGCTACGGCGCCAACTATCAATATGATCATGATTCACCAGATGCATTTTCCGGGCAAAATTGTTTCCCGGATGGAATGAAACGAAAGTCCTACCTGATGCCGGTCGAGCGCGGATTTGAGCGTGATCTGAAGAGACGCCTGGAATATTTCGCCAAACTCCGCTCAAAAAGGTGAACGTCGTGAAACCGGATTGTTCGCGAAGCCCCGGATCAGTGTGGAAATGGCACGTTCACGACGCTGTCGCTTCCTCGACTGCAGGGACGACCAAGTGGCGTTTCAATGCTTGACGATGAGTCCAATATCCCGTGGATGCTTCTACAGATTGCTGCAGGCGGGGCGCTGGGGGCGCTCGGGCGCTACCTGACCTCCATGTTGGTTACCCGGATCGTGGGAGCAACATTCCCTTTCGGTACACTCATGGTCAATTCAGTCGGGTGTCTGGCGATGGGATTTGCCGTCGCCTGGTTCGCAGGTGGTGACTATTCGCGTGCAGCGCCTTTCGTCACAATGGGTTTTCTCGGTGGGTATACGACCATGTCCGCCTTTGCCTTGGAGACATGGATGTTGATGGAAGGGGGCAAAACAGGGGAGGCTTTTATCTATGTCGCTGCAACGCTGATTCTGTCTCTGGCGGCATTGGCGGCGGGGATTGTTCTGGGACGATGGGTATGGGGATAAACAAGATCGAAACCCGAACGGTCGGTTCAGACGATTCGGGGCAGCGACTCGACCGTTGGTTGCGCCGCAGCTTTGGTCGACTTCCTCAATCCAAGATCGAGGGACTCTGTCGAAAGGGAATGATCAGGATTGGCGACGCACGGGCGAAACCTTCTGATCGGCTACAAGAGGGGCAAACGGTGCGGTTACCCGTCTCGCTGGATTTTGCCCCCCGCAATGATCCATCGCAAGGGTTCGAACAGAGCATCAAGATTCCCCCTTGGTTTCAATCCGCAATCTTGTATCAGGATTCCGATATCATCGTATTTGATAAACCGCCTGGCATTGCAGTTCAGGGTGGAACCAGCCAGCGGCGCCATTTGGCAGGTTATGCGACCGCCTGTTTTGCAACGAAAGATTCGACGCCGAAACTCATCCATCGTCTTGACAAGGAGACCTCCGGGCTTCTGGTCATGGCACGGAATCGCCGCGCGGCGTCCGCCTTGTCGGAAGATTTCAGATTGCGGCGCGTCACCAAGCTCTATCTTGCGATTGTTCACGGCTGTCCGAAGGTCACGCGTGGGTGCATCGAATCCGAAATGTGGGTTCAGGAGACCGACAAGACCCAGACGGCGCTGACCAATTATGAGGTCATAGACGGGTTGGGGCAGAAGCTCGCTTTGGTGGCTCTCAAGCCTTTGACCGGTCGCAATCATCAGTTGCGCATCCATCTCGCAGACATGGGACATCCCATCGTTGGAGATCGTCAGTATGGCCAGCGTATTCATGACGGGTCGCTGCATTCGGGGAGGCGTATGATGCTGCATGCCGGGTTACTGGAGTTCTCTCATCCCGGCAATGGGAAGACACGACGATTCCACGCGCCTCTCCCACCCCATATGCGTCGACGTTTTCAGCTGCTGGGCTGGGATGACAAGCAGCTGGACTTTGGCACTTTGGCGGAATGTCATGCCTGAATGGCGACCGCGCAAGGACTGGAGCCATTTGTCACTCAGCCAGAGCGCGCACGGTTTGACATTGTGTCGTGATGATACCGCAGTCCGAACCCCCGCCAACAACCCGTTGACGGTCCCCACCCGTGAACTTGCCAGGGAGCTATTGAGGGAATGGGAGAGTTGCACGCACATCATTCAATTTGAGGAGATGCATTTCACCCGTCGTGCATTCCGGGCCATCGATGAAATAGCCACGTCACGTGCTGAACTCCTTGCCTGTCTCAGTCGCTATGCCGCACATGAGCTGCTGTGTCATCGTGCCATCGCGCCGCCAGAACTTGTCGATATCCAGGATCGGAGTTGGAATCCCATTCTGGATTGGGCGACCACCCAATTGAACGCGCCGATGACGATTGGCACGGGCGTCATGCCGATTGCGCAATCACCGGACAGTCTGACCAACCTCATCAACCTGGCCGCAGAATTTTCCGACTTCACCCTGTCAGCTGTGCAGGAATTGATCCGGTTGACGGGATCATGTCTCCTCGGCCTAGCGGTGGTCACGGATCACCTGACCCCGGAGCGGGCCTGGGATCTGTCGCGCCTTGACGAGGAGTGGCAGGCGCAGCAATGGGGCCGAGACAGCGAGGCGGATGCAGCCGCACAATGCGTTTGGGAGGAGTTCAAACTCTGCTCTGAATTTGAATCGCTCTCTCGCGTCAGGCGTCAACGATGATAGGGTCAATTCACCATGCAACAGGAATCAAGGAAAGCACCAAAGCGTATATCTGACTGGGAAGACATGATGAGCGAGCAACAAATTGGAGAGTGCCTCCGGGTAGCTCTGCAGGAAATTGAAACGAACAACCCTCAACAAACAGACGGCAAGTGGCTGGAGCGCTTGACCGTGAAGTGCGCAACTCTGATCATTGAGTGGGATTTTAGTCATGCGTGGCCATGGATGGATTGGCCTGACCGTGAGGCGATTTATGGCAAGTCCCCTGACTTCGGTATTGATGTGGTGGCCCGTCGTGCCAGTGATGGTGAACTGGTCGCTATCCAGTGCAAGTCTCGCCAACTGGATGAGTATGGGCGTGGTGCCGATGTCAGCAAACATGAGATCGATAAGTTTGTCAGCGCTTCTGATCGCGACCTTTGGAAAGAACGTTGGCTTGTCACCAATGGAGAGACCAGTCTTGGCAGCAATGCTGAGAAGGCCATGAATCCGGATAAGCCAGTCAAACCGATTTACATCCAGACTGACCTTCGCAAGCAATTGGAACAGATGAAGTCAGGTAGTTTTCTGGGTGGCGACAGAGGTGGTCAGTCCAGAAATGCCATGCAGGATGAGGTCGTCATGAATAGCGTTGCCCTATTGCAGGAACACGCGGCCAAAAGTCATGAGGGTCGCGCCCGTGGGCGGATCATTCTACCTTGTGGAACGGGTAAATCACGCATTGCTCTGAGGATCATCGAAGAACTCACACCCAGTGGACAGGTTTCGGTTGTTCTCTGCCCATCTATCGCACTGGTTGCTCAGTTGCGTAGCGAATTCCTCGCGCATCGAACACGGCCCATGAAAGTTCTCGCTGTCTGTTCAGATCAAGGTGTTGAACGAGAGAGGGACTTAAAGGCAGACCCAACTGCTGACCTCAGTCAGATGTCAGCTAACGAGGTCAAGGGCGCTGTCACTACTGACGATAAGGTCATTGGCGAATGGATTGACAGCGTTATGGCGCAAGATGCCAATATTGGAGTGGTTTTTGGTACCTATCAGTCGTCTCACCGGATTGCAGATGCTTTGGGTGGAACACGCAGGATCAGTGTTCTTATTGCTGACGAAGCACACCGTACCGCAGGTTTGCGCCGTCAGGTCAATCTGGAAGACAAAATCAAGGACTTTACCGTCTGTCATTATGATCAACGTTTTCCAGCCAAATTTCGTGTTTACCAAACTGCGACGCCGCGTGTTTATGGGGACAACATCAAGAGAGGGTCACGCCAGAACGAAGACTGGATCGTCCGGGATATGGCCGATGAGTCGGTGTTTGGCGTGGAGTTGGCGCGCAAATCTTATGCCGAAGCAGTCGAGAACGGTTGGCTCACGGACTACAAGATCATTGCTATCGGTGTACAAGACGAGGCCGCGTACAAAACGGCAAATGCATTGGCGGCGAACAGTCAGAAACTCTCCACAGCGCAATTTATGCGCGGGCTTGTATTATCTCTGGTGATGGGAGGTGCGCTGCGTAAGAACGGAGTTCAGGTGCGTTCATCGATCAATTTCATGAATATGATCGCGAAGTCCAAAGAGATGGTGGAGGCATTGAATTCTCAGTTGGTCCATAATTGGGTGCAGCAGCGTCTGGAGGAGCAGGATGACAAACCCGAGTTTGCTGCTTACCAACTCGAACATCTTGATGCTTCTAACAAGGTCGCGGAGCGTGAGAATGCCAAGGGCCGATTAATGGCCGCGACGGACAATAAACCCCACGGCATTATCAATGTGGGTATTTTCGGAGAGGGTGTTGATGCGCCCAATCTCTCTGCGGTGGGTTTTTTGGAGGCTCGCAAATCTCCTGTCGATGTGATCCAGGCGGTAGGTCGTGTGATGCGTCGCGCTGAGGATAAGGAACTCGGTTATATCATCTGTCCGATTCTCATCCCGCCCAACGTGGATGCGGAGACTTGGTTACAAAACTCAGGACCAGAGGATGGTTGGCAAGAACTCGGGCAGATTCTGTTGGCACTGCGTGCTCATGATGCGCGTATTGAAGACAATCTGTCTGATTTAATGGAAATGTATTTACCGCCTGCGCCATTAGCCGATGTAGCAACTTTGATTGCTTTTGGCGGTGAAGACATGCGCACACAATATCATGGACATATCGGCAAACCGGGAACGGCCGAGCGTGATGCGGCCAAAGTGCTTGAAGGGAGGATAAAAACATCAGACGTGTTTGTCCCTGTCCGAGACATTTTGCCCAGTGCGACCGATGATGGCGCGATGTCATTGCCGACTTCTGGGGCCACTGCCGAAACCATTGTCAGCGGCAAGCAGCGCGGCGACGGCAGCTTGGAATTACGTAAAAGTGTGATCGTTCGGGACAAGGCCGCGAGCGATGGTACCCCTGGTCCGGTCAATCCCGACAAATCCAAGAAGAAAGCCCGCAACATGCTCAATGGCAAGGAGGGTCTTAAAGTTGATCCGAACAGCCGCAAGAAGAAACGCGAAGAGGAGAAGCTGGCATGGCAGCGTTCCTTGCTGGATGATGTGGACAATATCGAGATTTCCGCCAATCTGCTGCGCAAATCGGGGCTGGCCCGCAACCGCGCAGAGCGGGATGTCAATATCCTTGAAGACAGTATCAGAGAAGCCAAGCGCTGCCTTGTTGGCGACGAGCTGAACGCTTTGCTGGACAGGCATTTTGGTGTCGATAAGCTTGATCATAAATCCGGTGTTGGGAGCAAGATTCAAGCAGATGGCTGCACGATTGCCGCGTTGATATTGATGAATGCAGCGATGCTTCATCAGCGCATTGCCGCAGGTGGCTGGTTGCCGCATATCGATGGGATGGACTCAATCAAAAATGCTCCGGAGGCGGTTGATAAATTCCATAGTCAATGGAACCGTATAACCCGTCATGACTTTTTACCTGTTATTGAACCGGCGATCGAAGTTATTGAGGTGGTCCGCGATGCGGGCCGCCGGGCGGGTCTCAACCGTGCTCTGCGTCATCTGGCCGGAGAAGCTGAGCGCATTGCAGAACATTATGCAGATCTTGGAACGGATCATGCGGGTGCATTGTTCAATAAGGTGATGGGTAATCAGGCCTCGGACGGTGCCTTCTTTACCCGCCCACCTGCGGCAAGCCTACTGGCGCGACTGACTTTGGATGCGACGGACTCGAAAGCGGATTGGACAGACACCAAGACCTGGGATGCCCATCGCAGTGTCGATCTCGCCTGTGGTTCGGGTACACTACTTGCTGCCCTGCTGACAGAAATGAAACGTCGAGCGCAAGATCATGGCGCATCAGATTTGGAATTGGCCAGGTTTCAACGCCATGCGGTGGAATCGGTGGTGGCCGGGCTGGATATGAATCCTGTGTCACTGCAGCTTGCTGCTGCACAGTTGACAGCAGGCAATCAGAGCGTGACATACAAAAAAATGCAACTGCACAGAATGCCCTACGGCCCTGTGGAGGGGGCCGTCAAGGCGGGTTCTCTGGAGCTGCTCAGCCAGCCATCGATCGTGCCATCAGGACCTTCGGGACGGTTCGACTTTGGGGATGAGCAGTGGGAGAACACCCAATTGCAGCTGACTGACGATGATCCCTTATTAGAGGATGCAGTCAGCGCGGCCTGCAATGTACGGATTGTTGTTATGAATCCGCCATTTACCAATCGCTCGAAGATGGGTGAGAAGTTCCATAAGGACGACCAAAGGGCGCTACGCAAGCAAGTCGATGAACTGGAACAAAGGCTGGTGGCAGCGGACCCTGACTTAAAGGACTTTGTTGATAAGAATGCTTTGGGACCACTGTTTGTCGCTATGGCTGATCGGTGCTTAAACACAAACGATGGTGTTCTGGCTATGGTGCGCCCAACAATCGCCTTAACTGGCACTTCAGGCATTCATGAGCGTCGGTTGCTGGCCAAGCGCTTTCACGTCCATACATTGCTGACTTCCCATCAACCGGGGCAGATTAACCTCAGTCAGCATACCGCAATCAACGAAAGCATGATTATTCTGCGCCGCTGCAAGGGAAACAAACCGCCAACGCGAATTATCAATTTGGATCGTATGCCTTTGGATGAGGGTGAGGCTGCTGCGCTCCATCAGGTTCTTCAGAATACGACGAATTCCGGTTTACTTTCGGACGGTTGGGGTGAAGTGTCTGAGTGGCCAGAGGAGCGGATTGCGCAAGGGGATTGGTCGGCGGCGGTGTTTCGGTCACCGGTTTTGGCAGAAGCAGCTTACGAAATTGCCCATAATGAACGTTTGCGTTCAATCAAGGCGCAGGCGATCATTCCTTCGGCCGTGCTTGGTGGGGGAGCGCGCCCATTGAGGAAATCGACTGCTGACACACCTGGCAGTTTCCCTGTATTGTACTCCAAGGGTGAGGACGCGCAGAAAACAATTTGTGCAAGACCGGACAAATACCTGATTTCGACAAAAGATGCACGAGATGCCGGGACATATGGTGAAATTGAGAATACGGCGACACAAAAGTTGCTGCGTCATGCCGGATATCTGTTGGTTACTGCAGGGCAAGATACGAGTACTGCTCGCTTAAGCGCAGTAGCTAACGAAGCGAGTTATCTTGGAAGTGGTGGATGGCACCCAGTCCCAGGATTAGGTGCTAAACAGGCTAAGGCACTAGCTGTGTTTCTTAACTCAACTGCTGGACGCATTCAGTTGCTAGGGAATTCTGGAAAAAAGCTTAGCTTTCCAAAATACAACCCTGGCGCCTACGAAGATATACGTGTGCCTGACTTAGATGATAAGTCCACGATCACTAAGCTTGCCACCTATTGGGAACATACCTGTGACATGGTAGTGCCTCAATACCGAGACGGCGAATGCGAAGTGCGCCGAATGTGGGATCAAGCGGTCGCAGAGACTCTGGGCTGGGATTATGAGTGGCTGGATAATTTGCGCCAACAGTTGCATAATGAGCCGCATGTGCGGGGATTAGGGCGAGATCAGTACGGTGACTGAGAATCTGGTATTATTAAGACGAACTTCCAGACCCTAATACACCCAAGCCTTCCCCATGGTGACACGACCCATCGCTGCAGGCCCAAATGTTCAAACGACTTGGCGTTCGGCTCCAACGTCCCCAGTCAATTCAACCCGGAATCACAACTTATGCAAACAAATCAAAACGTTGTATGTGACAAGGTCTGGAAGTTCGGCCTAGAGATCCGCAAATTGTTGCCGCCGGACGAAGCAGATGAAGCGTCCTTGGTGCCCGCGGAGCTGTCCGCTGGCAGCCTGTGGTGATCACCACCAGCCCGAACTTTCCCGGTGAGCGGTTGATCATCTGCCTGAACCCCAGATTGTGCGCGGCGATCGACCGGCGAGTGGGACTGGATCTCAACCGCCGCAAAGACGGGCCATGGAACTGCGCGATATCATCAACCCCGCCAAAAATGTCCCAATGCCGTGACAGGTCGCACCCGCCGGAATCTCCTCCTTCACCCTCGCCAAGTCAGGAAAAATGCGCTTCAAGTACACGTGAAGTTCAGATTAACACATCTAAGTCCGCACCTTCGGTGCCAAGTCTCTAAAACAGGGTTTCTTTTTTCGGGGATTATATACCTGGCTACCCATAATACTATAGGTAGTGGTTACGAGCAATTGATAATAGAATATGTAGTGGTTCGGGTAGTTAAGTATATAATCCCCCTTTTTTCCTCTTGAAGTCAAGGTTTCGGACAAAATCTGCGCGTTTTCATCCGCGGCCGCAACCGGATGGAGGAACAGACTTATGCCACGACTGACGGACGCGCGGGTGCGCGACCTGCGTCCGAAGAAGAATACAAGAAACATCCGGGATACCGCCCTCGTGGGCTTTGGAGTCAGGGTTTTGCCCAGTGGCCAGAAGCGGTTCTTCCTGCACAGCCAGCACGATGGACAGCGCATATGGAAGATCATTGGCGACCCCGCCGACATGACAGTGACAGAGGCCCGAGACCGGGCAGAGCCCGCCAAACACTGCTGCGGTGAACGGTTATGTTGTGGACCTCCGCCAGATCGGCGACCAACGCGTCAAGCGTGATACCCCGATGAGCCGAGACATGTGATGCGATCCATCCGATCACCTCCGCCAATTTGCCGTGACCGTCATCAACACATGCAACAACACGTGTACGCAACTCCATTGGATGTGGTTTTCCCATCTTCAATCCTCACTGCTGCCTCAACAACATGAAATCAAAGTACGACCGCCAAGGGAAGCCTGAATCTCAAAGATGGAGATAGGCTCTAGTCGGCGGTTTGATCCCAATCAGACGAGGATTCACTTTCAATCGGTCGGTTGTGTAATTTCAATGGGTCGAAGAGGAGCCTCGCCGGAATGTACCCACGATTTGCGAAGACCAGAGTCGAGGAGGCGATGTCCGACACCCGGTGTGGTTCTCATCTCGGGTCCCCGCCAATCCGGAAAGACGACGCTCGCAAGCGACATTGCCGGCGACAAGACTCCTTTCCTGACACTGGACGACGCCAACGTCCTGCGTTCGGCCATAGATGACCCCGTCGGTTTCGTCCGCGGATTGGACCGCGCCGTTGTCGATGAGATTCAACGCGTGCCAGACCTTCTGCTGGCCATCAAGAGCCTGGTCGACGACGACAAAACGCCTAGTCGCTTCCTCCTGACCGGGTCAGCCAACCTCATGACGCTTCCGAAAGTGGCAGACTCCCTCGCCGGCCGTATGGAGGTCGTACGGTTATTGCCTCTTTCGCAGGCCGAAATCCTTGGCACGAAATCAGGGTTCATTGATCGAGCCTTCGCACACAAAAAACCGAACGCCGGAAAGATGATCGTAGGAGACGACCTCATGGAAGCCGTTCTCTCCGGTGGATATCCAGAAGCTCTCGGCAGGACACGATGGTCAAGAAAGCAGGATTGGTATCAGGGTTATCTTGATGCGATCGTCCAACGTGACGTCCGGGATGTGGCTCAGATCGCGCAGCTTTCTATCATGCCAAAACTACTCTCCGTGCTCGCCGAACACTCGGGACAGCTAGTGAACTACACCGCCATCGGAGCCAGTGTAGACCTCAACCATGTGACCACTCAGAAGTATGTGGGTGTTTTTGAAAGCCTCTATCTGATCCAGACTCTGCAGCCTTGTTTCACAAATCGGCTGAAACGCCTGACCAAGTCTCCCAAGCTTCACTTCTATGATGCGGGCCTCCTGGCTGCGATGCGTGACGTTTCACCGGACGGGGGCCGCAAGGACAAGGCGAGTTTCGGGGCGATACTGGAAACCTTCGTTCTCGGAGAACTTAAGAAGATTGCCACTTGGAGCGAACAACGATGCACGTTCTCGCACTTCCGGGACAAGGACAAGAACGAGGTCGACATCGTGTTGGAGAACCGCCGCGGTGACGTTGTCGGGATCGAGGTAAAATCATCGGCTACCGTTTCTGCAGGTGACTTTTCGGGGATGCGGAAGCTTGCAGGTGCCTGCGGCGAGAGGTTCGTTCAAGGCATGGTGCTATATGACCACGATCAAGTCGTTCCTTTTGGCGAAAACATGTTTGCCGCCCCTCTCTCATGTTTGTGGGGCGACGAATGAACCTTGCGGAGGAACAATGCATCGAAGACCTTGCGGACCTCCTCTACAACTTCTTGCCTGGTAGCAGGAATTCTAAGGCCCGTTGACAATTATCGTGCCGCCACCACGCCGCCATCAGATAAATCCCGGCTGCGAAGCTTGCGCGGGTCTTGTCGTATCGCGTGGCGAGACTTTGGGCCTCCTTGATTCTCGCGAAGACAGTCTCGATTCGGTGTCGCTCCTTGTCAGCATCGCGGTCAAAGTCCCGTGGTGTGCTTCGGTTTGACCGCGGCGGGATCACCGCCGTCATCTCGTGTTCTGCCAATGTGTCCAGCACCCCATCCGCGTCAAAGGCCTTGTCGCCAATCAACGTCTCACAGGTGAGATCGTCCAGGAGTTCACGCACAGCCTTGAGATCGTGGGTCTGACCGGGAAGAACCACAAACCGGATCAGATGTCCGACAGCATCGGTGAGAGCCACGACCTTGCGGGTCAATCCCCCTTTCGAGCGACCGACTCCGTCCGATTCTGATCCCCCTTTTTGGCCCCGGAGGCCCATCGATGCGCTGGCATGATCGTGCCATCCACAGACACCATCGACAGATCCAGATCACCAGATAACTCATTGAAAATACGTTCAAAAAGATTTGCTTGGGTCCAACGCCGGAACCGTTTGAAGACGCTGTTCCACCGCCCAAAATGCGGCGGGAGGTCACGCCAGGGGGTTCCTGTTCGGAACCGCCAGAGAACTCCTTCCAGAAAAAGACGATTGTCCACCGCCGTGCACCCCGGGTCGGTCACCTTGCCCGGACACAGCGGGGCCACCCGCGCCCACATCTCATCTGTCAAAACTGTGCGATCTGCATTCATCTTGTCACCCACCTCGTCTGCTCGTGCCGCCTTTTTCGGCGTGCAACCCCGGCAAAAATACACGATAATTGCTCAAGACGCAAGGCAATTGTCAACGGGCCTTAGGAGTTTATCGGATTATTGGCGGGTGATTTCTATAGCGCGTCAATCTGGGTGAGAGGTGCGCGATAATCAGGATGAGAATCCATTTGAAGCTGTGACATCTTCTCTTTGCCACAGGTTGGCGGCGATGGCCAGTGGATTTTGGGGAGGGATTGGGTTCGGTTGGTCATCGCCTGCGCCGTCGCGGCATTCTCCCGGTCTTGAAGAAGACCGGGAGGGACCATGCCAAGACGGAAGCGAGCGAGGTGCACGACTGTGTAAGACATGCGAACGATACTGTGAAGCACATTTGAACGGGGGTAGTTTGGTATGATAACATTTTCTGAAACCAGAATGGTTGCTGAACAGCCCTACAGTTTGCGGGACTCTCCCAGTTGGTTGGGATCCAACCCGCCCCGTGTGATGATATAATTCTGAAAGCTGGGGATTGGACAGGTCATGCTGCCATTGTCTGAATCTTCTTGCAGCGCGCCAGAATGAATGAGATGCGTCGTAAAACTTTCGGGAGAGAAGCCGTCGGGAAGTCTGAAATTAAGATGCGATCCTTTGTCAGTGAGAGATCGTATTGTCTCCTGAATATCATCTTCCTGCAGGACCCGCCCCTCCAGCTCGGCGTTCCTCACCTCCAACATCACGCGTCCGACCAGTTTCCGTGACCGGGCCATTTCCCGGCTGAACTGGGTGGCATAATAGCCGTGCCGCAGCTCATCGCTGCGTGCCTGCACCCGGTCCCAGTCCGTGATCCTGTCGAAATCCCCTGTGATGCCCGGCTCCAGCACTGCCTCGGCGAGAGCTTGCTGCGCCCAGTGTACATGCCGCGGCCAGCCATCAGTGGTCCGCACCACCGCCAGCACCCGCTCCAGGCACGTCCCCATCTTCATCCCGAAATGGGCACAGAAGCGGATCATGAGTTCGGTATATTCCACGCAGGTCAAGCAACCGAGGGAATGGGCGCGGATCCCGTGCGTCAATCCCAGATCACGCAGACGCGACTGGGTATCACCAAGGCCCGCACAAACCAGCGTGAAGGGGAGCGACGTCGACGCGTCATGCACAGCCTGCAGAAACAGGGCCTGTGGCGTGTCGGTCCCGGGCGGCAATCTCTGGGCTTCATCCACGGCCAGGATCACTGGCATCTGCCACATGTCCGCTGGAACCAGTTTCTGCAGGGACAAAAGATCCTGGGGCTGCGGAGTTTCAGGAATGTCTTTCAAGCTGACTCCAAAACCGAACGCGCTGACCTGATCAATTCTTTGAATCCAACTGGGCCCGTACTGGGAAACAGTGTGCAACCAGTTCTCCTTGGATGTGGATCCGGCAAAGGCCAGGGCCTGCACGACAAGCGGCAAAGCCTGCTGCAAATGGACATTCGATATCACGACCGTGCGCGAAGCGCTCCCTGTGTCTGAACGAGAGACCAGCTCATGCAAGATCGAGGATTTGCCCGCGCCGGGCGCACCCTGGATAATGACAGTGTGACCCGGTGCCACCTGCTTTCCCGCTTGAACCCGTTCCATAGCGCGCCGTGACTTGGTCAGAATCTCCCCGAGTAGATCCTCACGCCCAATAAAAACCGGGGGATAATCCTTGGCTCCATCATCGACAAAGTCCTGCAACGCCTCGCGTTGAAACGCAGTCATGATGTCACCTCTTCAACAGCGGGACAGAGAGATCATTGATGTGCAGAATAGGAAAAACCCTGTTCTGGTTCAAGATACATGAAGAGGAGCACCGCTATCACGGCGGGTTGATAGACCCAAGGAGGTTGGTGGGAATTGCCCACGCGGCATCGGCGGACAGGATGTGTCAACGCGTGGCGGCCAATGTGATTCGTGTACCGAACGATGGGACGGAGCCCCATGGATTCAGCGACGGGCTCCACCATGCGTGGCGGGCGTAGCGACTCTGCTGTGCCGGGCAGCTTTCAGCATCTCTATCGGTGTCAAATCCCATCGACGAAGCGGTTCCTGAGGGGTTTGGCAAAGGCGGTTCCGGAAGGATCGCAATCGCTGGGAGGATATCAAATGTCGGGTTGATGCCACGTGCCAGGATCCCGAGTGCCCAGCCAACAACTGATCGTCACAATCTGATAGAGGAGCGGGGGACCATCAGTCTGCATGCCGGTATCTGTGTCGGGGAATGGGGACATCCGCTTCCCTGCCGCGATCTGTTCAGCAACCCTTTGGATTCGAGCGCGCGTTGTCAGGCGGGAGGGCCATTGTCGGAATTTTCACGTGATGAATTTTACGGCACGACTGGTCTCCGCAACCCTTGGCATCCGATGGCTCTGCAGTTTGCGATTCTCTCTTCGGAAATCCGACGATGATCCGAGACAGTGGGAATTACCGGTCAGGGAAGGGGAGTGGTTCTCGTATGGCGGACTCGTAAATTTTTAACCTGTTGAAAACGCGTGGTTTTTGGAATCCTGATGGTGTGCGTTTGGGTGGTTTGGCGGAATTTTTGGAAAAATCCCGGAATTTGACCCGATCGGGGTGGAGTCGTTGGGTGTGTCTGCCGGATCAGGTCGCGTGTTCCCGAATGAAAACCCTCCATCATGGAGACGTATGAGACGGAACACGCGGATGACTGATTGACACTCTGACATCTCTGTTGCCAAGACCGATACGGACAGGGCGCAGGTGCGGCAGCGGATCGCGGACACCCTGCAGGCCGCGGCGACGCAGTTGCAGGACACGGGGCTCAAAGAGGATCTGGCCCGCTTGTTTCGGGAGGATCCGCATCCGGCGGAGCGTGATCTGCGTGATGCGGTCGCGGGTTGGGCCCGCGGGCTGTTGGGTCAGGCCTTTGCGGCGCTCGATGATCATGGGGACCGGTTGCAGATTGATGGGAAAAGTCCTCGCCAGGTGGCGGCCTCGTCGGGTCAGGCGACGACCCTGTTCGGGACCCTCCGTGGTGCCGACAGAGCCGATTCGGGGTCTGACCACGGGTGGGGACGGGCGCGGCGGCCGGTCTCTCGGCGGCGATCATGGCCAGCCTGCCGGCGCGGGATGGGGCGGATCTGTGGCAACGGATCTGTGGTGCGGGTCCCGCAACGCGCAGTCTGATCCGCCTGACGGCCGAGGTGGGGCCGGAATTTGAGGATCAGGCCGATGATCGGCTGGAAGAGGTACGGGGCGACGAGAGCCGGCATGATGATGCGGTGGCCCTGCGGGTCTCGCTGGATGGCACGATGCTGCGGATGCCTGCGGAAGAGCGGGATGGACAGGCTGATGAACATGGCTGGCGTGAGGCCGCCTGCGGCGTTGTGGCCCAACAGGGCAGCGCGGGGACGATGCTGACACAGGGACTTTTGCCCGGCTTCCCGAACCCGACCGGACCTGTCTGAAACGCCCGATCAGCCAGGAGGTGTGGCAGGGGATGCCGCAGGCGGCCGGGCAAGACAGAGAATTGAAGATTGTCGCCATCGCCGATGGGGCCCGGGACAACGGGACGTGTCTGGAGAGTTTGACCCCGGATATCCGGCTCATCGATGTCGGGCAGGCCGGCCAAGTCTCTCAAGGCCGCGGCCGATGCCGCTGATGGGGCCGAGAGCGGCAAGAGCACGGCGTGGTTCGACACACACAAGGCGATCCTGACAGACGATCCCCAGGGCGTGGGCCAGGTGATCGATGCATTGCGATATCTCAAGCGGAAAAGCCCAGGGGCTGGCGAGATCACCACCGCCATTGGGTCTGTCCGCAGCCACCGTCAGCGGATGCGTGACCAAGCGGCCCGCGATGCCGGCTCTCCCATCGGCAGCGGGGCTGTCGAGGCGGCACACACAATGATCGTCAACACCCGGCTCAAGCGCAGCGGCCAGAGATGGGGTCGTGCCGGTGGCCAGGGTGGTCTCACTGCCCGGGCCCGGCTCACATCAGAGCGCTTTGACAACGTCTGGGCTCAACGGACCCACAGGCGGCGACACGCCCAGGTCCACCTCTCGGCCAACGACAATCGCACGCCTCTTGCCAGGGTCGCCTGATTCGCCAAATGAAACCGATCAGGAATCAAGCAGGGTCCAAACCCAGCCATAGGGGAATCACTCCCCAGGGAAGGATTGTGCTTGACTTTTGTGCACGGGGCATTAGGCCTTTTGTGAGCAGTCAGATGCTTTTGTCAGCTGGCCGCGTGCTAAATCTGTGCTCAATATGAACTCATCAGGAGATTGAAATGAATTATCGCCGTTTGATGGCTGTCGCAGCTGTCGCTGGTCTTGTGTCCGGCGTCGCGGGAGCTGCCACTTTGGACGATGTCAAAGCCAAAGGGTTTGTCCAGTGTGGTGTCAATACCGGCCTTGTCGGTTTTGCTGCACCCGATGCTGACGGTAACTGGACCGGTTTTGATGTCGATTACTGCCGAGCATTGGCCGCTGCGGTCTTTGGAGATCGCGAGGCTGTGAAATTCACACCATTGACGGGAAAGACCCGTTTCACTGCCCTCGCAGCTGGTGAAGTCGATGTCCTGTCACGCAACACCACATGGACCTACTCACGCGATGTGGATCTGAAATTCACGTTCCTGGGTATCAACTATTATGATGGTCAGGGCTTCATGACCCACAAATCACTGGGCGTGGGTTCCGCACTCGAGCTCGATGGTGCAACGATCTGCATTCAAACCGGCACAACCACCGAGTTGAACCTTGCCGATTTTTTCCGTGCCAACAATATGAGTTATGAGCCGGTGCCGATTGAAACCAACGCTGAAGCCCGCGAATTGTTCTTTGCCGAGGCCTGCGATGTCTACACCACCGACCGTTCGGGTCTGGCGGCAACGCGTGCAACGTCCGAAGATCCCGATTCGCTTGTCGTGCTTCCGGAAGTCGTATCCAAAGAACCACTCGGTCCGCTTGTGGCGCATGGTGACGATCAATGGGCTGATATTGCCCGCTGGGTTCTGAATGCCCTGATCATCGCTGAGGAGAAGGGTATTACCGCCGCCAATGTGGACTCAATGATGGCCAATACCAATGATCCTGAAGTGGCGCGACTGCTGGGCACTGAGGGAGAATATGGTGCGATGGTCGGCCTTTCCGCCGACTGGGCAGCAAATGCCATTCGTGCGACCGGAAACTACGGTGAAATTTTTGACCGGCATATCGGACCGGACACCGCCATTGGTCTGAGCCGCGGTCTCAACGCGCTCTATACGGACGGCGGACTGCTCTATTCACCACCTTTCCGTTGATTTTCAGTTGATGGCAAAGGCGATATAATCATCGTTCGCCAAACTTTGCTTCATGGGTGTCAAACCTGAACAGCTTCGAAGCCACCGTCGCGTCGGCGGTGGCTTCATACGTCATGAATTGAAGAATTTCGTATGCTGACCAGTCCGGGTCCTCAGAAGCCGGGCTTTCGGCTCAGCATGCTCATCAATGACTCCCGTTATCGGTCGATGACAATCCAGGTAATCGCCTTGATGGGATTCATGTTGTTGATCGCATGGTTGATCAACAATACGATTCAAAATCTGAATGCACTCGGCAAGGATGTCGATTTTTCTTTTCTGGGTCAACCTGCCAGCTACGACATCAACCAGCGCCTGATCGAGTATACGTCCCGCTCAACTCATTTGCGGGCATCTGTCGTCGGTTTGCTCAATACCTTGCTGGTGGCAACGATGGGCTGTGTGCTGGCGACGGTCATTGGCGTCCTTGTGGGTGTGTTGCGCCTCTCCAAGAACTGGTTGGTTGCCCGTCTGATGACAGTCTTTGTGGAAATGTTCCGCAATGTGCCCGTGCTCTTGTGGATTGTCTTTTTTATGGTGATCCTGATCGAGACGCTGCCACGTCCACGCGACTTCCGCGGAGAAGATGCCACGGCGACCATGTCTCTATGGGATTCGGTGGCTCTCACCAATCGGGGGATTTATGTTCCTGAACCGCTGTTCTCCAACGGTTTTGGTGATCTTTCGATCTTCGGACTCTTCGACGTGAGTCTGGACCTCTTCGCCCTTCTGGCTGTCCTCGGGACCGGTATCTTGATTGCCCGCAAAGTGCGGCAGCGCGCATTAAGAATACAGGCTGAAACCGGGGCGCTCCCAACAACCTGGTATATTCGTCTGTCCTTGATCGTTCTGCCGCCCGTGGCGCTGCTCGCCTATCTCGGCTTTCACCTGGGATATCCTGAATTAAAGGGATTCAACTTCAGCGGGGGCATTCATATGCGTAATTCGCTGATTGCCCTCTGGTTGGCCCTGTCTTTCTATACAGCGGCCTTCATCGCAGAGATTGTTCGTGCCGGCATTACCTCGGTCTCCAAAGGGCAGACGGAGGCGGCTTATTCGTTGGGGCTGCGCCCGGGCTTGACCATGAGTCTTGTCATTCTCCCGCAGGCATTGCGCGTGATCATTCCGCCATTGATTTCACAATTCCTGAACTTGACCAAGAACTCCTCGCTGGCCATCGCCGTTGGCTATATGGATGTGACCGGTACCCTGGGTGGAATTACCTTGAACCAGACCGGGCGAGAGCTCGAGACCATCCTGCTGCTGATGCTGTGTTATCTGTTTATCTCATTGAGCGTTTCAGCGGTGCTCAACTGGTACAACAATCGCGTCAGGCTGGTGGAGCGTTGAGATGAACTCTGTTTCCTATGTGCGAACAGAAATGGCTTCGGTCCGTCCGGCACCAAAAATGTATGTTGGACTTGTCGCATGGGCCCGCCAAAATTTGTTTGGCGGATGGTTGAATTCGGTTCTCACCATTCTTTCGATTCTGGCGATTGCATTTTTCCTCGTCGAGTCGGTGCCGTGGGTTTTCCAGTCATCCTGGACCGCATCATCACTCAGGGAATGCCGGGAGGCGATTGCCGCAACCTATGGTGAAGGTGTCAGCGGCGCGTGTTGGGCCGTCATACGTGAGCGCTATCTGCAGCTGCTTTACGGATTCTTCCCCAGTGATAGCTACTGGCGACCGAACCTGACCCTGATTTTGCTGTTTGTTGCCCTGGCCCCCATCTTGTTCACGCGTTTCCCGCGAAAGATGCTGTGGTTTTCTGCAGCCTATCCCTTTCTGGGAGTCTGGTTGTTATGGGGCGGTTCCTTGTGGGACATTGCTGTCATCCCGTTGGGGCTGGCAGTTGGCTGTGCCGCCTTCTTCGCGATCGCGCGCACATTCGGGTCACTTCCAGGGATTATTGGCGCGGTGCTGATCACCTTGCTCTTCTGGATCTTCCTGGCCGGGCCACTCGCAGGAATCTTGCAGGGAATCATTCCTTTTCTTCATCTTGAATCAGTTGAGAGTGCAAAATTTGGCGGATTCATGTTGTCGACGACAATCGGTGTCACCGGTATTGCCTGCTCGCTGCCAATCGGCATTCTTCTGGCTCTGGGTCGGCAGTCGGACCTGTTGATTGTGAAGTCGATCTGCGTCGGCTTCATCGAGTTTATTCGTGGTGTGCCGCTCATTACATTGCTGTTCGTGGCATCGACGCTGCTGAATATTTTCCTGCCCCCCGGCACCAATTTTGACCTGATACTACGTGTCATCATTATGGTGACATTATTCGCATCGGCTTATATCGCGGAAGTTGTGCGCGGTGGCCTCGCGTCATTACCGAAAGGACAGTATGAAGCGGCCGATGCGCTGGGCCTCGATTACTGGAAATCGATGCGCCTGATCATTCTTCCGCAGGCACTGAAGGTTTCAATTCCGGGGATCGTTTCGACATTCATCGGCCTGTTCAAAGACACGACACTGGTATCAATTATCGGGTTGCTTGATCCACTGGGTTTGTCCAACGCAATTCGCGCGGACGGCAACTGGAACGGAATTGTGTGGGAACTTTATGTATTTGTTGCCGTCATTTTCTTCGTATTCTGTTTCGCGATGTCACGTTATTCGATGTATCTTGAGCGGAAACTGGAAACCGGCCACGATCGATAAGGCTGCTTTGATGGATCAAGGGGTATGACGATGACCGGCACAAACGAGTCGCCAGAACCAACAAGCGATAATGCTGTTGAAATTTCCGGCATGAATAAATGGTACGGAAATTTCCATGCCCTTGTCGATATCAATCTCACCGTCGGGCATGGCGAACGAATCGTGATTTGCGGGCCGTCGGGTTCAGGCAAATCAACGCTGATTCGCTGTATCAATCGCCTCGAGGAGCATCAGGAAGGGTCGATCATTGTTGAAGGTACTGAATTATCCTCAGATCTTAAGGGTATTGACCAGATCCGTTCGGAAGTTGGCATGTGTTTCCAGCATTTCAATCTGTTTCCACATCTGACGATCATGGAAAACTGCACACTGGCACCGATATGGGTCAGAAAGACACCGCGCAGTGATGCCGAGAAAACCGCGATGTATTTTCTTGAAAAGGTCAAGATCCCTGAACAGGCACACAAATATCCTGGCCAGCTGTCGGGCGGCCAACAGCAACGGGTGGCAATCGCACGCTCTCTTTGTATGCGACCACGGATCATGTTGTTCGATGAACCAACCTCTGCATTGGATCCTGAGATGATCAAGGAGGTGCTGGACACGATGATCGAGCTTGCCGAGGATGGTATGACAATGATTTGCGTGACCCATGAGATGGGGTTTGCCCGTCAGGTTGCGGATCGCGTGATCTTCATGGATGAAGGGCAGATCGTGGAGCAGAATCAACCCAAAGAATTTTTCGACAATCCACAAAATGAACGCACGCAACTCTTTCTGAGCCAGATCCTCGGTCACTGACCAGCAGGTTTGCGATTTGCGCTGTTTCAGCCGGATGAAGAGTTCAAGCTAATTTCCGTGGCACCACAAATGCCATGAGCTGGCCACTTTGCATGGAGACCTGCTGCCATCCGGTTGCCGGGAATGTGCAGACTGTTGTGGCGGCGGTTGGATAGCGCCTGAAATCATGATCTCTTGGTGGGGCTTGCAGGCAAGAGGCGGCGAATTCACCAATTCCCGGGTTGTGTCCAATAATGAGAGTCGGCAGGTCCACTGATCCGTCATTTTGCAACACGGCCCAGATCTGTCGCACACTGGCGTGATAGAGCTGGTCTGTCAATCGGATTTCGGGTGTGTTGGGGAAATGCGAACTGAGACATTCCCAAGTCTGCCGTGTCCGGGTCGCAGTTGAACAGAGAACAGAAGCGGGAATATGCCCGCCATCTGCGAGCCATTGACCGATTCGTGTCGCAGCCTTGCGTCCACGCGCAGCCAGAGGCCTGTGATGGTCGCCAACTTCTGGCGGGTCCCAGCTTGATTTTGCATGGCGGACAATAATCAGTTTCATGGCGGATTGCGCGAGTTGATCAGCGCTTTTTGATGAAAGTGCGATTGGGCTTCATGCCGTGGAAATTTCATACTGACCGGGCAGATCCGGCGAACGGCGCAACCACGCATCAAGCAATCATGACCCGCCTGGCTGCCAGTATAGTCAATACAGGCCTGACTGTCATAATGGTCATCATCAAGTGCGTTCGCCGGGCATGCCGTGATACAGGGTTTGTCCGGGCAACTTGCGCATGGAGATGCAGAAAGAGGGGGCCGGGGCAATTTGATCCGATAGGGAATGGCAAGGGCGCCGCGAAACGAAACCATCAGTCCGGCCATGTCGTGCACAAGAAATTGAATAGGCGACACCCAGCAACGCCCCGTGCGCAGAGCCCAACTCGTGAAGGGCAGCCATGGCGGTCCGCCAAAGGGGAATAGGGACTGCGCCGCACAATCACTTGCAAGGGTGTCAATGGCACGCCGTGACCAGCGATCCAGGGGATTGGACTGACCATCCAGAAATTCTGGCTCAGCACTCACATATGGCCAGAAACCAGGTTCCTTGGGTCCCAGGAGAAGAAGTGATTTGGTGTCGGGTGGCAGGGCGGTATCGCTGGATCCAGTGGTGAATCCGCCATAGATGTGGAGGTAAAATGCAGCGGCCTTCGCAGCAATGTCACGAAAGTTCATAGACGAATCAGGCTCCCGGCACCGAGATCGGTAAACAACTCCAGAAGCACGGCATTGGGGATGCGACCATTGAGAATGACTGCAGCTCTGACGCCTTCGCGCAGTGCCGCAATTGCAGTTTCGGCCTTGGGAATCATCCCGCCTTTCAAGGTCCCGTTTTCCCGTAACTCACTAATATCATCTGCAGAAAGTTGCGTGAGCAATTGCCCGTCCGCATCCATGACACCATCGACATCGGTCAGCAGTAACAACCGGTCGGCCTTGAGGCCGGAAGCGATAGCTCCGGCCGCAGTGTCTCCATTGACATTGAGCGTTGTGCCGTTGTTGCCGACCCCGATCGGGGCGATGACCGGAATGAACTGGTGTGCAGACAAGACCTGCAACAATTGCACATTGATCCGCGTCGGAACGCCAACCAGGCCGAGTTTGGGATCAGTCTGTGTGCATGCCATCAGACTTGCATCTTTGCCTGAAATTCCGACGGCTTGCCCACCCTGGTTGTTGATGGCCTGGACGATGCGCTTGTTGAGCGAACCGGCCAGCACCATTTCAGCAATCTCAACCGTGTCACTCCCAGAAACCCTTTTGCCGTCAACGAATTCGGACTCTATCCCCAGTCTGGACAGCAGTTGACTGATTTCAGGGCCGCCGCCATGGACCACCACGGGATTGACCCCGACCTGTTTCATCAAGGTAATGTCGCGTGCAAAAGCAGGAAGTATGGTGTTGTCCGAAATCGTGCTGCCACCGATTTTGATGACGACTGTCGCCCCCTCATAACGTTGCAGATAGGGGAGAGCTTCGGACAATGTCCGCGCGGTGTCGGTCTGGTTTGATTTCATTGTGGACCGCTTCTGCATCACTCACATACACGATTTGTCAGTCGATCTGGCTCTGCTGATCGTCTTTACCTGATGGCGGCGATTTGACATCGCAATGTATCAATTCCCTTCTTGGTCACCGCAGATGTCCCGATAGCCTGCGGAAATGAAGCCGGATGGGTTGCGAGCGAAGTGCGGATTGTGTCTTCCAATTGCATCTGCTGTGGTGCCCGCAATTTGTCAAGTTTGGTGACGACAATCTGGAAATTGACACCGGCTTCATCAAGAAAGTGCATGAATGAATCATCGATGTCCATAGGGCCTCTTCGTGCATCAATGAGCAGAAAGACCCGGCGTAAAGATGCGCGCTGCATGATATAGTCGTTGATTGACAGGGCCGATCGGGCCGCGACAGATTTGGACATACGCGCAAATCCATAACCGGGCAGGTCGGCGAGATGATGCGCATTCCCGACGGCAAAAAGATTGATCTCGCGGGTCCGGCCGGGGGTATTCGATATTCGTGCCAACCGTCGCTGATGGGTCAGAGCATTGATGATAGAGGATTTTCCGACATTGGAGCGGCCGGTAAAACAGACTTCTGGCCGATCAGCAGGCGGTAAACAGTCAACAGTTGGCGCGCTCAGCAAAAAACGACAATCGCCGGAAAAGAGCCTCCTGGCCCTTCTGGTTGTCGAACGACCCGGGGCCGCAGCAAAGACAGAAACCTTTTGGTGATGCTCCACTTCATTGCGCTCCGGGGCCTGTATCGAACTTGGGGTGACTGACCCATTAGGACAATTGCCGGTTTCAATCCAGTGGTCTTTCATTTCAAATTGTCAGTGGCAAGGTTCCATGCCCGGGCAGAACATCAGGCACGGCATTTGCCAATTGCGAGGAATGGTATTGCTCTGTCGCTGTGACGATTGATCAGGGGCTCAAACCCCAAATCGGACTAACCGTTCTTTTTCCTGCCTTGCGACGTGCGTTTCCGTGGTTTCCGTGACTTTTTTTGATGGCTTTCCTGTTGGTGACCACCGCTGCGGGAATTCCTCTGTTTGATCACCGGCTCCTTTTTTTCCTTTTTCTTGAAACTCGTGATGATGTTCCCAAGTATGTCCGGTTTCACCCCCTGACTGCGCATGATCACATATTGCTGTGCAAAGGTGATCATGTTGTTGGCAATCCAGTAGATGATCAGTCCACTCGCGAACTGCCCCAACATGAACATGAAGACCCACGGCATCCAGGCAAAAACCGCTGCCTGAGTGGGATCGGTCGGTGCCGGGTTGAGCTTTTGTTGCAACCACATACTGATTCCAAGAAGAATCGGGAGGACGCCCAAAGAAATGAGAGATATCAGGGATCCGGGATCCGGGGCACCCCAGGGCAGAGCACCGAACAGGTTCAGGATTGAAGTGGGATCGGGCACCGAAAGATCACGAATCCACCAAATGAACGGGGCGTGCCGCATCTCGATGGTGACGAAAATCACCTTGTATAAAGAGAAGAAGATCGGGATCTGTGGCAGGATAGGCAGACAACCTGCTGCGGGGTTGATCTTTCGTGTCTTGTAAAGCTCCATCATCTGGCGCTGCAGTTCTTTTCTGTCGTCGCCGGTCTGTTCCTTGATTTTTTCCATCTCTGGCTGCAGTTCTTTCATTTTCGCCATCGATACATAGGATTTGTAGGCGAGCGGAAAGAGTCCGGCCTTGATAATGAAGGTCAGGCAGATGATCGACCACCCCATATTCCCGACATAGGCGTTCAGCCAGTGCAACAGCAGAAAGATGGGCTTGGTCAGAAAGAAGAACCAGCCCCAGTCAATGGAATCGACGAAACGTTCAATCCCGAACCGATCCTCATAGCCTTTTATCAGCTCCCACTCCTTGGCCCCGGCAAATAACAGGGTGTCGGTGCCATAGCTTTCCCGTGGCGCGACCTCCACAGTCGGCATCCGTGCCTCGGTCTGAAAGATATCGGTGGCTTCGGAATATTTTGTGACGGCGTCAAATGGCTGTCCGGGACGCGGAATCAGCGTCAGCATCCAGTATTTGTCTGTAAATCCGATCCAGCCATTGGCGTTGACCGGTTGTATGTTCAGGTTGGCACGCTCACGCGTATCGAAGGGTAAGTCCGGGACATCGGAATAGTCCGTTTCTTCGAGCTGGCTATCAGCCATCTGAACCACGCCCTCATGAAGAATAAAGAAACCCTGAACATCGGGCTCTCCATGCCGCGCAATCACACCATAAGGTGCCAGCCGAACCGTACGTGATCCTTCATTGACCACACTCTGTGATACTGACAACATGTAGCCGTCATCAATCGACAGCGTTCGCCGGAACGTCAACCCGTCGCCATTATTCCAGACCAGTGTCACCGTTTCGTCCGGGGTGAGGGCTGAGCCGCTTTCAAGCTGCCATTCAGTTGAGGCCCCCGGGACTGCACTATAGTCGAGAGATCCTGCCGGGGCCCAGCCAAATAGTGCGTAATAGGGCTCCGCAGTTCCCACCGGCGAGAGAAGACGCACCAGTTCTGAATCATCCTCGAGAGTCTGACGATACTGGCTGAGCAGCAGATCATCGATGCGCCCTCCCTGCAACGAAATTGAACCGACAAGACGGGATGTCTCAACAGGAATCCGGATCTTGTCAACATTTTCAGGAACTGCGCCTTCGGCATCAGCGTGCGTTGCCGGAATTCCGGCCGCAGGTGGGGCGGCAGCGATGTCCGGGCCGGGAATATCGAGTGGCTCACCACCTTGCTGTGCCGGTGGCGGGGTGGTCATTTCTTCGGGTGGGAACAGCACGAACCAGCCGAGCACGACGAGAAAACTCAGGGCAGTTGCAAGTATGAGATTCTTGTTCTGATTGTCCATTATCATTCGCTTCGGAGGGAACCGAAGCCTTCAACTAGATTGACGGGTTATGGTCAAGCTGATTTGCGTCCACATTGTCGGCAACGGGTTTCATGGTGCGGGCATTGATCTGACTGCATGTCGATTGCCCAGGTCAGTCCGGGACCTCGTCAACGCCTGATCCGCCCCATGGATGACAGCGGAGAATCCGCCGGAAGGTGAGTTGTAATCCGCGAATACCCCCATGTTTGTGTAAAGCATCCAGAGCATACTGCGAGCAGGTTGGGTGAAAACGGCAATGCATGCCAACCAATGGACTGCCAATGATCCGATAGAGGTGAATTGGCACTGAGAGGGCAAAAGCGAGGGGACTCATGTGACGGGTCTCATACGGGTCGCGTTGGATCGTGAATGCGGCGCAGTGCTGTACAAAGATCTGACAAGAGTGATGAAAATTCCTGGTTAACGCTATGGTGGGGAATGCCGATCAAGACATAATCCCAGCCGAGATGGCCATATTGCGGCAGGGCTATCCGTGCCGCTTCGCGGAGACGTCGTTTGGCCCGGTTGCGGAGCACGGCTCCACCGATACGTTTTGAGCAGGTCAGACCCAGGCGCATGCAATCAGCATCCTTTTCTGCAGTCCGCTTGTTGGCCAACAATGTAAACGCCGTTCGTCGGCAACGGCGGGCGCGGGCGGCTTTGAGAAAGTCCTGACGGCGTTTCAATGTCACGATGGTCATGGCGCGAAGATGGCTGAAGCCTACAGACAATTGGTCTTGCTGACAGACACAATGCGGCCCGCCAACCGGGGCACCGCATCGGGTGAGCAGCGCTCAGGCGCTGATGACCTTGCGACCACGCTGCCGACGACGATTGATGATTCGCCTGCCGGCCTTGGTGGACATACGCGCGCGGAATCCATGGCGACGTTTGCGAACACGATTGCTGGGCTGAAACGTTCGTTTCATTTCGATGACTCCAACTGAGAGGGCCGGAAGTGACGACCGCATCGATTGTCATTCGGAAAGCATTTGCGTATACATGTTGACCCTCTTCATTGTCAATGACTGGTGGCGAAGGTTGCGGTAATGTGAGCAGAAGTCTGCTGCCGTTCCGGATCTCGTCAGTGTCAGGAAAGGCAGTTTCTTATGGCCCATCCGGAAGACAGCAAGAATCGTCTTGACTGGCGGCGGATGTTGCCGCTCATCATCATTATTGTGGTTGCAACTCTTGTGTTCATCCTGTTTCGTGATCAGTTATCCTGGCAGTCACTGGCCGAAAATCGTGAAGCTCTGAACGCATGGCGGGATGCCAACTACCCCCTGATGTCGATGTTGTTCGTCCTGTGTTATATCGTGATTGTTGCCTTTTCATTGCCGGGCGCGCTGGCTGCGACCTTGACCGGCGGATTTCTCTTCGGGATCTATCCCGGCGTCATCTACAATATTGTGGCGGCATCAACCGGTGCTGTTCTCATATTTCTGGCAGCACGTCTGGGGCTGGGGAACTACCTGTCGAGCAAGCTGGATTCGTCATCCGGATCTGTCAAGTCGATGCGCGATGGCTTGCGTGAGAACGAAATCAGCGTGTTGTTTCTGTTGCGCCTTGTCCCCGTTGTGCCGTTTTTTGCGGCCAATTTGATCCCGGCTCTCGTGGGTGTTCGTTTACGCAACTTCATCATGACGACTGTGCTTGGGATTATTCCTGGTACCGCTGTCTATACCTGGGTTGGTACCGGTCTTGGAGAAGTCATCGAGTCGGGTGCGACGCCCAATCTCGGCATCATCTGGCAAAGGGAAATCCTCGGGCCTCTTCTGGCTCTTTGTGCGCTGGCTCTTTTACCGATTGTCATCAAGGCCATCCGCCGACGGAAGGATTGAAGATATGGATTCGATCAAGACTGATTTGTGTATACTTGGCGCGGGTTCAGGAGGTTTGTCAGCCGCCGCCGGTGCGGTGCAGATGGGTGCCAAGGTGGTCTTGCTCGAAGGGGGCAAGATGGGCGGTGATTGTCTGAATTACGGATGTGTGCCATCCAAAGCCCTGATCGGGGCGGCAAAACATGCTTATGCCATGACCAGTGGTGCGGCATTCGGTGTCACGCCTGTAACACCGGATATCGACTTCGCACGCGCGAAGGATCATGTCTTTTCGGTCATTGCCCAGATTGCGCCGCATGACAGTATCGAGAGATTTGAAGGTCTGGGCGTCCATGTGATCTCTCACTATGGTGAATTTGTTTCGCCGCGAGAGGTGATTGCCGGGGATCATAGAATTTCTGCCCGCCGTTTCATCATCGCGACCGGTTCATCACCGCTGGTGCCGCCGATTCCCGGGCTCAGCGATGTGCCTTATGAGACCAATGAGACGATCTTTGAGTTGCGCGAGAAACCCGAACATCTGGTGATTATCGGGGGTGGCCCCATCGGTATGGAACTGGCCCAGGCCCATCGTCGTTTGGGTTGCCTCGTGACAGTCATTGAAGGAATCAAGGCACTCGGGCGCTCCCATCCTGAACATGCAGATATTGTCCTGCAACAGCTTCGCGATGAAGGTGTGGTGATTCACGAAGGTGTTGCCGCCGCGCGGGTTGAGGGAGATTCCGGGAGTGTGACTGTTCATGGTGCGGAAGGATTGACGGTCACGGGGACAAAATTACTGGTTGCTGTGGGGCGAAAACCCAATATCGACAAACTCAATCTGGGAGTGGCGGGGATTGAAACAAGTGGTCCGGCAATCACGGTTGATGAATCGCTCAAGACGACCAATCGCAGAGTCTATGCGATCGGGGATGTGACCGGGGGTTTTCAGTTTACCCATGTGGCGGGATATCACGCGTCGGTGGTGTTGAAGTCGGCACTCTTTGGCCTCAAGTCGAAGGTGCGCCATGATCACATTCCTTCGGCCACCTATACAGACCCGGAAATTGCCGAGGTGGGATTGAGTGAGGACGACGCGCGGAGGAAGTATGGCAAGGGAATTGAAATCGTGTCTTTCGGTTATGACGAAAACGACCGGGCCCTGGCGGAAGGTCATGGCAAAGGTGCCGTCAGAGCGATCATCTTCAAAGGGCGACCGGTTGGTGCGTCGATTGTCGGTTCCGGTGCCGGCGAACAGATACATTTATGGTCCATGGCAATTGCCAATCGATTGAAATTGGGCGCATTCGCCGCGACCATCGCGCCGTATCCGACGATGGGTGAGGCCAGCAAACGCGCTGCCGGTGCCTATTTCGCCAAGCGCCTTTTTGACAATTTGTGGGTGAAGCGGGCTGTTCGGCTCGTCCAGCGGTTTTGAGACTACGCCCGGTCATGGGTGATATGAACATGGTTTTCACGATGGTCTTTCGCCCGACAAGTTGCAGCGCCACCGACATCTGCGATGAGGCTACGGCGGCGCACGGATAAACACATCCAATGCTCATCAACCCGTGCAACCAGAGTGGTCCCATGATGGAATCCCAAGGGCAGAACCGGTTGGCACAGACGCTTTTCGGAAATCCGGAAATGACCCGTCTGGATGTATTGGAAATCAAGGATTTACAGATCTTCTTTGATATCGGTGATCGAGTTGTGTTTCATCATGGGAAACGGTGTCGCACGGGGATCGTGGATAAGCTTAACCCCAGAACGGCGTGTATTCTCGGCGACGGTGCAGGGACATGGCGGGTCAATTATGTGTCACTCAATCACCTCGATGAATCTATTGAAACCAGCCGTCATTGGCGGGTATCCTCCTTGTGGGCAGTGACACAGCGCGCATATGAATTGATGAATTGATGAATCAATATGGATTGTCGGGGTGGAGGTTTCGCTTTGTCAGCACACGCAGACGCCTCGGCGTCTGCGATTACAAGAACAGATTGATCGGGGTTTCATTGCGGCACGCCATCTTTGGCCGGAGAGCGGAAGTCACCGATACAATATTGCATGAGATTGCACATGTCATGGCCGGCCCCGCAGCGGGTCATGGTCCGTTATGGAAGCAGATTGCCGTCCGGTTGAATGCGGTGCCGAAAGCCTGTGCGCCTGAGAGTGCCAGAGCAGTTCGGGAAGCGGCACGGTCCCGCACGCAATACCAAACAGGCGACGCGGTGAGTTTTATCGTCAAGGGAACGGTATACACGGGCAGAATTGTGCGGATGAATCCCAGGCGCGCCAAAATTGAAACGCATGATTTGCAGTTGTGGAATGTTGACTACCGGCGCCTTTCCCACATCGCGCAGTCGTGCAGACAGGTGACCCATTCAGAAGACAAAAATTCTCAAACCAATGACGGATCGTCAATTTCAGGATTTGACTGCTCGGTGTGAAGACGTGGGTAGAGAATCGTCTGAACTGCCAGCACCCAGGTTCAGGTAGGGAGTGATTCCGATATGGCTGGGTTTGGACCGTGGTTGATTCCTGATTGGTTTCATCTGGAGAATCATCAGGTGACCCTGGCAAGAGGCGTGCGATTGTCGTTGGCCCAGAGGTTGTCAAAGCGCCCCGATGTGAGCCGGGTGTTGACGATCATTGTGTTCTCCGCCTCCTTGGTGGGGTCGCTGCCGATGGGAGAGCCGGCATCGCGGGTCTCCCGATAACGCATCCGTTGGCGGTGGCTGCGGACAGTGCCGATGGCGGTGATGATCTCACTGTGTCCTGTGGTCTTTCGCCGGAGATCACACAACGCATCAATCACCGTGCCCACGCAATGGGGATTGTCTGTCAGGATGGCCTTGTGTGTGTCGAACCCCGCCGTGCTCCTGACGCTCTCGGCACCCTCAGCGGTCTTGAGAGAGGGGCAGGCCCTGTAGTGCAGGACGCCTCCTCCTGCTCCCAGCAAGGAATGCGAGTTATCCCGGTCCGCAGCGTGGTGGCGGGCCTTAGTTGAGTTCGTGATGATGACGCGCAGCAGGAGATAGTCCCCGATCGGGTGGGGCCACGCCGCGGCCGTGACATCCGGAATGGCCGTCGGGGTCTGTGCCGCGGCAGGTCCGGTAAAGAGGGTCGCCAGGCGGCGAAGGAGGAGCGTTGATGGCTACCAGCCGCCGCCGAACCACCAGCCCGCCCCGGGGCGTCGGCAGTCCGCCCCCGCCATCCGATAGACGACCCGGCTCTGCGCGGGCACCCGGTCGAACGGGGCCGCGTCCGCTGCGGTTGTGGTCAGGGATGCCGTGAAGTCCACGAACTCCAGAAAGAGGGGCCCGTCATCGGTCTGGAACCAGAGTGTCTGATCGTGGTCCCGGCCCGGATCCAACGTCACCGCGGTGCGGTTGGCGGGCAGACGTTGACCATTCCGGTCCCGAATATCCCGGCTGAACTGCACGAACACTTCAGGGATCTCCGTCAGATCGGACGGGAGCGTGTCCCATCCCGTCGTGAGCACCCGCAGACAGAAGGGAGTCTGGCAGGCGATGGCGTAGCGCGGTCGGTGCATTTCTCCAGCGCAATCGTCGGGCGGGGCGTCGTCGCATCGGCCACCGTGTCGCCCCCCTCCGCAGCCCGGGCGATGTCCGGCGCGGGAAGGGCAGCCAAGGCTAGCAGCAGGGCGGCCAACAGACCGCATCCCGCACGTCTTATTTCATGTCCTAAAGTCAGCATCAGAAAATCCTCTTGTTGTGGCGTTGCCATCACCAACTCCCGTCATTCGGTAGAGGCAGAGGATCACGGCCCCTCTACAGGAGACCGCCGGGCGTATCAACCATTTATTTCAGGATTATATACTTTAACTCGCCGAACCACTACATATTCTATTATCAATCACTCGTAGCCACTACGTATAGTACGATGGGTAGTCAGGTATATAATCCCCTGTTTTTGGGCGGGTTTTTAAAAAAGAACGGGAAGAGCGCCTATACGGGCGCTTCTTAGGGGCTTGTGATCGATTGTAATACCCCATGTTACAATCGGATTTGGAACGTCCAAACCTCTTTTCGGGAAACAAAAGAGACGTTTCGGTGAACCTCAAAAACAAGACTGAAGATCGGTTCTGGTTTTCCCGAATCTTTAACAGATCAGGCTCGATCACGTTAACCTTGGGTTAAGGGATTTTAGTGGGATCGTCGTCGTCGGTACCGGGCGGTTTGGGTTTGGGTGGGGTGTATGAGTCGTCATCCTCTTTCTTGAACGAAGACTTTTCCTCAATCGATGTCTGTTCAAGCGTGGCCGGATCAAGACCTCCGCACCGCAGGATATAGTTTTGAAAGCTCGGGATCGGACAGGTCAGCGCCCCGGTCTCTGGGTTCTCCTCCAGTGCCCCGCAATGAATAAGATGGGCCACGTAGGAGTGTGAAGACTCCTCATTCGGCACACGCCATGCGCTGCCCGGTTTAGCGCCGTTGTAGGTTTCGACGACATCCACGACTTGACTAACGGGTAAACCGACTCCCGTGCGTTGCGCCCGCGCGGCTTCATAAAGCACGTGTGCCGTTAATTGAGAGGAATTTTTCATCACCGCGCTGTATTGTTCACTGTAGTAGCCGTGTCGGAGTGTGTCGGAACGGCGCTGAACCGCGGTCCAATCCTCTATCTTATCGGCATAGCCATCGACTCCCTTGACAAGGAGGGCCTCCGCCAGGGCCTGCTGCGCACAGTGGACATGACGCGGCCAGCCGTCGGTGGGCATCATTAGTTGGTCAATCCGTGCGCGTTGGCCGCCGATCGTGATGCCGAAATGTGCGCTCCATCGGTCGGTGAGTTCGGCCTGTTCATTCGGCGTAAAGCATCCGAGCGTATGAGGTTGTAGACTGCGCGTTAGCCCCATGGACCGGATCACCGGTTGGGTATCACTCAGTCCGGCCAGCACCAGTGTGAGGGGAAGTTTTGTCACGGCTTCGTGTAGCGCCCGCAGAAAATTCGATTGGGGTGTACCGCGTCCCAAAGGGAGATTTTGTGCTTCATCGATCGCGACAATGACCGCGCTGTCCCAATTTGATGCTGGAAACGCCTTATGAAGCGATCCAATGTTTCGAACCTCGCTCTTCTGAAACAGGGTTTTAACATCTTGAATATTGATATTGATCAAACCCGCGAAGTCTAGGAGGGCGAGTCCCCCCAACCGGCGCGCACCCTTCAACGCAAGCGCTTTCAACTGGCTTTTTTTCGTCTGTCCAAGGGCCCCGATTGCCATTAAGACGTCGGAAAAATTCTCCTCAAGTTCTACACTGGAGATATGCAGGGTCTTTGGCCCCTCTTCGGAAAGATTCGTATTGAATCGGGTGAGCTCACCGAGAGCCGAGCTCTTTCCCGCGCCGGGCGCGCCCGTGATAACAGTGGTGTTGCCGGGAATACCGCTTTTTCGGGCGGATGTGCGGGCGGCCTTGGTGAGAACATGGTTCAGAATATCCTGTCGACCGGTAAAGACTGGGGGATGGTCCTTCTCACCATCATCCACAAAGTGCTGGAGTTGGGAGCGTTTGAAATTTGCCATCGGATCCTGTCTCTCCATCATCATAAAGGATATTGGAAATGGCGGGTCACTTCAAGTTTGTGATCGATTGGGTAGTGGGTCAGTTTGAAAAATCGGTCCTGTACCTGATCAAACACATGTGAGATTCTGAACGGCGGCGGTCCCGTTCCGGGACCGCCGAAAATGTCTGGCCGGATCCGGCGGGGTCCTCCATCGGTGTGTCAGTCTCCATGTGACAGAGACGGAGACCCCCCACTGCACGTTTGTGGCTGGCCGGGTCCTGTAATCAGAAACGCCAGGAGGGGTGATGTCTTTGATCATCTGGCGATGCCGCTGTCCGGATTCGCCAGGAGATCGTCTCTCGCTGGTGGCAGGCCATGCGTGATGGCCTGACACCAACAGACGCGGCCCGTGCAGTCCATGGGCCCCGTGCCACCCGGTCTCGCTGGGAACAATCCCCTGCGCGGCTGTCGCGCCGACCCCACCGGTGCCGCCAAGGACCACCCCGCGCGGCGATCCGACCGCGGATCACAGGCCGGCGCCAAGACTGTCCCGCCGGGGGCCGCGGCCAGATCGCGGCCATCGGGCACCGGGACGGACATCAGATCTCGACGGCCCCGGCCGGACTGTCAAACATGTCACCGCTCTTGACCGTCATTCACAATGGGGATCCGCCAGGGCCGCCACCAACGCCACCGCCAGCCGCGCCGCGGGCCCGGCCACAGGCATCACACGAGCCGTGCGGCCACCCAAGGGGGCGAAAATGAACGGGGCTGCCTGTAGGATGCCAACCACAGGGAGACACGTATACGACACTGTGCAGGACACCGCCACCACGATCACCGAACGCAACCCCCGGATCGACACACATCTCGACCTGGACAACGAATGGAGACCCCATGACGCACGTGATGATCAGACGCCAAACGAAGATCGCGAATCACTACGAATCACGGCCAACCGATGAGGAGCCCGCGTCTCATAGGGTGTGAGCAGGGATAGGGTCTTGTCTTGGAGCCTGACATTCGCTATGATGAGGCTCCATCAGCAATACAACTGGAGGATTCCATCATGCGATATACTTTACCCCCCCCCCCCCCCCCCCCCTCGCTTATTCGCTAGACTAACCCTACTCGCCGCCGCACTGGTGGCCCTCACAGTGACACCGCCCGCGATGGCGCAGGTCGATTGGGTGACCGCGTTTGACGGCAAGGCACATGTGCAGGCCTCCTGTCCGTCCGGGATAACCCGAACTACCGGCATTCCATGGTTTCAGATAGAGAATCTGACAACAACAGCGGCTAATGTTGTCATATCGGGATCAAATTGGACGAATTTAACAAGTCAGTCAGGAGCGCCGGCGGAGGCCACGTCCTTGTCGGTCTCTTATCAGTACAGTCAGGAAGAAGGGAGCGGTGGGGTGGATTCGCTCGAAAACGTCACTAATGGCAATTTATTTTCAGGGGCAATGGTGCCACTCACTGACCTGAACCCGGGCAAACGCCACTGGATAAAACTCTATGTAACCGTCAACAGCAAGGTTTACGATATCGCGTTTGATTGCTTCCGGACCGACTTCAATGAAACCAACTTCAACCGGACCCTCGGTCACTATGGTGACATTGGCCACTCCGATTGGGCGGGTGGGTGCTATGCCTTTGGTGGCGATCGGAGCGCGATCATTGCGTGCCTGTGCGGGGCGCGGAACAGAAACGACGTCTGGAAACGGACGGGCACCTTGGAGCCGAACGGTCAAGCGATCGACTCCCGCCTGACCGGTGACGCGATCTACAAGTGGATCATGCCTGCCTCCTGGCGCACAGCGCAGGGTTGCACCAGTAGCTGATCGTCCGTGTCCGATTGCCCGGACCCGGATCCGCCGCGTCTTGCGGGGCACTGGACGTCCATGGCTTTTCGGCGTGATGGCCATCATTCTTGGCATCCGACGATTGCCGACCGCCGATCGGGTTGTGCGGGTTTCCATCCGGCACAATGGGTTGCATGCCCGGTTCCGTGCCTGGAATTGCGAGCAAGAGAAACCCGTTCGCGGTTGACCGGACAGTGGCCGCCATCCACTCCGCGGGGGTGAGTGCACGTGCCCCACGCCAGCTCACGCGCCGTTCAAAGGTGATCACCGATCCGCCGCCGGAACCGGATCAATGTCCCGGACGCTGTCCAGCGTGACCGGATCCTTCCATCCGCGCGCGACGGCGCATGAGGGGGCGGCCGGTCTTGCCTTCGATCCAGCTCACGGCCGCTGCGATCACATGTGCAACTGCGGCATCGTGGTCAACGATGTCGGCCGGAATTTCAAGCTGCGTTATCGCCTCAACCAGAGGAATGGCTTCAATTCTCGGGATTGTCCCGCTCTCTGTTGAAACTTTCAAACCAGGGTGGTGTTGCTTCCCTTTGAGCTTGAGGGGCTCGGGACCATCTGTCATTTGAAAGGAACCAACACCCTGGCATCACCTACCACATTTCCCCCGACGTCGGCCACACCCCTCACTGAGGTTGCCTATGCCCGGCTCACCGCGCGTTTCGAACACTTCTGCTTGATGGCGGGGGTCGACAGCCTCACCCCGATGATGGATGAGGATGTGACTGAGCTGGCTGGCGAACACGATGGCCACAATGCGGAGAAGCCCGGTTATCGCTGGGGGTCCACCCCGGCCCCAATCGGCTTCCATGGCGGCAAGGTTGCGGTCCAGCGTCCCCGGGTGCGCAACAAGGCAACAAATGAAGAGAGGGTCCTCCCGCGTTGGGATGAGCTCGCCGCAGGTTCGCCGAGGCTGTTCGCCAGCCCCAGAGTGGTGTCCCCCAGGGTACGGGCAGTGGCCTTTCCAAATCGGCCATCTCCCGGCGCTTCACGGCCCTCACCCGGGCCAAGTTCGCGGCGTGGATGGGAGCCGACCTCTCGGGGTTGGACCGGGTGGCGATCCAGATCGATGGGCTGCACCTCACCGAAGGTCTGCTGATCATCGGGGCTGTGGGGATCGATATCGACGGGCACAAACACCCCTTGGGGGTCCTTGAAGGGCGACCGAGAATGCCGCCACTGTGCCGGCGCTCCTCGACGACCTCATCGCCCGCGGCCGGGATCCGAAGGGAAACTGCCTCTTCATCGTCGATGGGGCCAAAGCCCTCAGCACCACTCTCCGCCGCACCTTTGGGGCGGATGTGGCCATCCCGCGCTGTCAGGTTCACAAGGCCCGCAACATCATCGACCGGCGGCCTGCCCAATCTCACCCCTCCGTCCGCGCGGCTCTCCGACAAGCCTGGGAAACGGAAGATGCCGACAAGGCGGAACGGAGGTTGCGGGCCCGCGCGCGACGGTTTGAAGACAAAGCACCGGATGTGTCCCGCTCGATCCTCGAGGGTCTTGATGAGATTCTGACCCTTGTCCGACTGGGCCTGCCGCCGGAACTCCGTCGGTCGCTGGCCAGCACCAACATCATCGAATCCATGCACAGTGTCGTGCGCCGAACCTGCCGCAACGTGAAACGCTGGCGGGATGCGCACATGGCCCTGCGCTGGACAGCAACGGGGAGGCTTGAAGCCCAGAAAAGCTTCCGGCGCGTGAAAGCCTATCAGCAACTCCCCCTGCTCAGGGAGGCCCTCATCAAACAGCGTCAGAGGAGAAACCTTGACACGCTCCAAAACGCCGCATCATCACCATGATCAGCAACACCGCTCAGACGAGTTTCAACAGAGAGCGGGACATCCCCTTCAAGTCCGTTAATCGCCATTCTGAACCTCCGTAAGCCCGGTCAGACGCATCGCCGTGGTCGAGTGACCTGACATCATCCCTCAGCGTGCCGCGGCTGTCCCGCCGTCGGGCCCACTTGTCGTGCCACGACGAAAATGTGGCCTTTCATGGATTGGCGCAAATACACACAACGTTAAAGATGGGTTATGACAGTATCATCTCCGCTATCGCAGCCGCAGGGGCCAGAAGAAGCCAGCAATCAATGCCACGCTCGAGGCTGCGGGTCGCAACGATCAGCACCGCAACCGACAGAGCCAGAAACCAGACGGGGTGCTCATCAATGATGGAAGCCGCCGTGTATTTCAGGCCGAACAGCAGTGCCCTGTGGCGCGTCAATCAAGCTGAGAATTTGCGACAAACAGGGTGAGAATCCTGGGGAACGGCGGATGCTGCCCCTCTCCCCGCGGGGAGAGGGGCAAAAAATTCTGTCGGCAAGACGCCCCGTTTGACGTCTGCGACCGTTCGGGCGCAAGACTGCCATCCTTCATTCCCATGGGGAGAGCCGCAGGCCCGGGTGCCAGATGACAGATGCACACACGCGGCTCTGACTGAATGATCAAAAACAGACACAGTTGAAACAGCCGCGGCCAAGGCGGGTTTCCGCACGGCGACGGGTGATCGGATCCACCCGGGAGCGCGCGGCATCGCCATTGGCCCGCCCGGTGTGGGCAAGAGCCACCTGGCCGCACCCCCGATCGCGTCCCGACACGGCCAACCGCACGACGCAAACGGGAACGCCGGCTCAGATCACGGGACACGTTCCCCCTGCTGATTCTCGATGACTTCACCGATCTGAGCCGGGATGACGCGGAAACCCCTGTCCTGTTCGAACGGATCGCGATCCGCGTTGAGCAACGCTCACTGATGATCACCGCCAACCCACCCTTCAGTGCAGGGGACAGAGTGTTCCCCGATGACACCACCGCCGTTGCCGCAACAGGTCGCCTGTGCCACAAAGCCGTGATCCTCGAGATGAATGCTGAGAGCCCCCGCCGCAAGGAAACACGCCAACTCCAGCGCAAACCCGGACGGCCGGCCCAATACGCCACAGAAAAAAATACCCCCGCCGACTGACCGATGCTCAAAGACATCCGCCCCGAACCCTGAACCCCGCCTGTGATGCCACCTGCCCCAAGTCATCTTCACAGTCCATCCTCACATGGTCATCCCATCAACCTGCGACGCATCCGCCGTCCGGATTCGTTGGGCCGGACCCAAACGAACTGAAACCGGAATGAGCGGGAATTACTGGAAAAGTATCGGGATCCCGCATGGTTGACCAAACTTTTCAACCAGCTGCCGGGGCACAAGTTTTGAGGTCCACCGAAACGTCTCTTTCGTTTCCCGAAAAGAGGTTTGGACGTTCCAAATCCGATTGTAACATGGGGTATTACAATCGATGGTCGTGTCTCAGTTTGAAAATTGCAGGATTTGATCACAGGAAAGACGATTTTCGGGTCGTCTTTCCTGCTTCTTCTTCTGGTGCCGGCTTGCTGAACGACTCCGACTGATGCCGCTTTGGTCACGTTCCTCACGGCGACGCTGTCAGATCCCGGCCTTCATCCAACATAAGTCTTAGCTGTCAAGGTCCGGACATCCACCTTCTTGTCTGCGCTGTTGGCTCAGCTGGGTCTGGCCGGCGAGGATAGGGACGCCATTTCGCGTGCCGTTGCACATGCAGTCTCTGATGTCCTGCCGGGTGCGGGCCACCCGGAAACAGCCGGTTCCACCCACTGGGACTATATGTCCTCGCTCACCCAGCCTGTTCGCCGGACCGCGGGGTAGTGTTCCGTCAGATTGGAAACCCGCCTCTTCATTCGAGAATTCGCCACGGGTCTTGAAGCAGATGCGGACCAACGGGCTGTCGGCTTGCCCGAACATGTACAAGCTGATGACATAGCGCGTGTTCTTTTTCAGACTGTTAAAGTTGACGATCTGGGCGGCTATAGGCGTGCTGCTCCGAACTTGATAGCGCGTTTCCTGCATTAGAGGTGATCTGGACCGGTTTTCCCGCACCGAGATACCCATCGTGCGGAATGAAGCCGCGCCGTCCCACTGGTTGATCTTGGCCAATGTGATCTCGGGCAGGGAAAGCTGCGCAGCGGCTGCTGAGATGTTTCTTTGCGGTAATGTCAACTCGCTCGACCGCACTTCCAAGAAGCCGTCCTGTGTGCAGGCATCTTGCCCGGTGGTGGCGGGAATGACCAGTTGGGCAGTGGCCGGTGCGGCCAGCAACGTGGCCAGAACGGCAACAATCGCCGTCAGGCGTTTAGGGGGGGGGGGGTAAAGTATATCGCATGATGGAATCCTCCAGTTGTATTGCTGATGGAGCCTCATCATAGCGAATGTCAGGCTCCAAGACAAGACCCTATCCCTGCTCACACCCTATGAGACGCGGGCTCCTCATCGGTTGGCCGTGATTCGTAGTGATTCGCGATCTTCGTTTGGCGTCTGATCATCACGTGCGTCATGGGGTCTCCATTCGTTGTCCAGGTCGAGATGTGTGTCGATCCGGGGGTTGCGTTCGGTGATCGTGGTGGCGGTGTCCTGCACAGTGTCGTATACGTGTCTCCCTGTGGTTGGCATCCTACAGGCAGCCCCGTTCATTTTCGCCCCCTTGGGTGGCCGCACGGCTCGTGTGATGCCTGTGGCCGGGCCCGCGGCGCGGCTGGCGGTGGCGTTGGTGGCGGCCCTGGCGGATCCCCATTGTGAATGACGGTCAAGAGCGGTGACATGTTTGACAGTCCGGCCGGGGCCGTCGAGATCTGATGTCCGTCCCGGTGCCCGATGGCCGCGATCTGGCCGCGGCCCCCGGCGGGACAGTCTTGGCGCCGGCCTGTGATCCGCGGTCGGATCGCCGCGCGGGGTGGTCCTTGGCGGCACCGGTGGGGTCGGCGCGACAGCCGCGCAGGGGATTGTTCCCAGCGAGACCGGGTGGCACGGGGCCCATGGACTGCACGGGCCGCGTCTGTTGGTGTCAGGCCATCACGCATGGCCTGCCACCAGCGAGAGACGATCTCCTGGCGAATCCGGACAGCGGCATCGCCAGATGATCAAAGACATCACCCCTCCTGGCGTTTCTGATTACAGGACCCGGCCAGCCACAAACGTGCAGTGGGGGGTCTCCGTCTCTGTCACATGGAGACTGACACACCGATGGAGGACCCCGCCGGATCCGGCCAGACATTTTCGGCGGTCCCGGAACGGGACCGCCGCCGTTCAGAATCTCACATGTGTTTGATCAGGTACAGAGCATAATTTCGAACTGAGACACTACCCGACAATCGCACCCCTCTCGCCACAACTGCCTGATTCGCCGGAAGCACCCGGTCAGGAATCAACCATGGTCAAAACCCGCCATATGGGAAACACTCCCGCGAAGACAGCCGCGGGTTGCACGCCGAAAGCGTATTCGCTAGAGAGGCGTGCGCTGGTAGCTCAGTGGATAGAGCACTTGACTACGAATCAAGGGGCCGGGGGTTCGAATCCCTCTCAGCGCGCCATGCATCCTCCCGGAAAATCCTCTTGACCTGCATCATGGAACTGATGGCTGGCGGCAGTGCATAAGACTCGGCGCAGATTCGTGGATCGTGCTAAAATCCGAACCCGTCATATTTTTTCTTGAATCGTGAGACTCGTCCACCTGTATCAACCAGATGTGTCCCGCCCCCGGTCCATGCCGGATGCACCGAGGGATCAATATCGAGCGTCAATGTGTCGCCCGGTTTTCCGTAGGTTGATTTCATCTCGACAATGTCACCATTGGTCAACTTGACGGAAATGTCGTGATAATCAGGATGGATATCCGTTTTCATGAGTCGTGGCCCTTATCCTTGTCCTGCTGCGGACGGTAATTGGTCTTTTCCGCGATCCGGGCCGACTTGCCCCGCCGACTGCGGAGATAATAGAGTTTGGCTCTTCGGACATGACCGCGCCGAATAATGGAGATCGACTCGATGTTGGTAGAATGGAGGGGGAAGACCCGCTCCACGCCTTCGCCGAACGAAATTTTACGCACAGTGAATGAACCAGCAATTCCATTGCCGCCCTTGCGTGCAATACAGACCCCCTCATAATTCTGTATTCGTGTCCGGTTGCCCTCGGTGACCTTGAAACCAACCCGTATCGTGTCACCGGCTTTGAAGTCAGGAATGTCGTGTCCCAATTCGGCAATCTGTTCCGATTCAATCTGTTCAATCATGTTCATTGCAATTTCTCGCTCACATTTCTCTGAAACATTCTTGCTTCATCACTTATCTGTCGATGCCTCTGAGTCCGCCTGATACGCCTGCCATAAGTCGGGGCGGCGTCGCTGCGTGGCGCGCTGCGCTTCCAATTCCCGCCATTTGGCTATCTCGGCATGGTGACCCGATAACAGGATACCCGGGACCGGCAATCCTTGCCATACCCGAGGTCGGGTATATTGCGGCCATTCAAGCAGACTTTTGGAGTGGGATTCCTCTTTCAATGATTCTGCGTTCCCCAGAACATCTGGTATAAGGCGTACCACGGAATCAATCAAGGCATACGCAGCTATTTCTCCGCCTGAAAGGACAAAATCACCGAGTGAGACCTCATCAAACCGATATTTCTGTATCACGCGTTCGTCGATGCCTTCAAATCTTCCGCATAACAAAGTCACGCCACGTGCCTGTGACCATTGGTAAACATCGTTTTGATGCAAGGGGCGTCCACGCGGCGTCAAACAGATGAGCGGCCACAGATTGCGATCGTCCTGACAATCGGACACGGTTGAATCAAGAGCGGATGCAACCACATCAGGTCGGAAGACCATGCCCGGTCCTCCGCCAAGCGGGCGATCATCGACCAGACGATGGATTCCGTGACCAAAATTGCGCAGGTTGATGGTTTCCAGTTGCCAAAGACCGGCCTGCAACGCCTTTCCCACGCGTGAAGCAGCGAGGGGGCCAGGAAACAGTTCTGGAAAAAGGGTGATGACCTTGGCGCACCAGGGCGCAACGGAAGTGGGCTGGGTCACGCGGCGTCTTCGTTCCAGTCGACCACAACTCGCCGGGTGTTCAGATCGACGATGGGTACCGCCGATCTGGTAAACGGGATCTGTATCTGTCTTTTTCCATCGCCAACAACCTCCAGCACGTCACTTGCTCCAAAATTGACGACATGGCGGACATATCCCAGAAACTGCCCATCATCATCAACCACTGTCAACCCAATAAGGTCGGAATGGTAATATTCATCCGGCTCTGTCGCGGGAAAACGATTGCGCGCGGCAAACAGGCGTGTTCCCTTGAGTTCCTGCGCCTGTTGGCGCGTTGCAATATCTTGCATTTCAGCGATAAGCTGGGTGCCCTTTGATCCGACAAAACTGAAAATATACTCACGTTGTCCCGCCGCATCATAGAAGGGTTGATAGCGAAAGATATCCGTGGCCGTCTGGCAGAAACTCTTGATTCGCAGACGTCCGGACACACCATGGGCACCGGAAATGGCGCCGACACAGACAAGAGATGCCAAATCGGGTCTGCGGTTTTGGTGGGTCACGTGATGCCAGATCAGAGTGAGAAGCCGGGCAGGGAGGTCTCAAGCCGCAACAAGCGGTGGCAACGGCTACTCCTTGGCGCGTGGCACGGCCTTCTTCGGATTATTTCGCTGGCGTGCTTCAAGCACGCCAGCGGCTTCGAGCATGCGCGCCACCCGATCAGTCGGTTTTGCGCCCTGTTGAAGCCAGTGATGAACGCGATCCATGTCCATGTGCACGCGTTGCTTGTTGTCCTTGGGAAGCAACGGATTATAGGTTCCAAGTTTCTCGATGAATCGTCCGTCGCGTGCACGCCGCGAATCTGCCGCCACGATGCGGTACATCGGACGTTTCTTGGAGCCACCGCGTGCAAGTCGAATTTTCATTGCCATTTTCGTCTGTTTCCTTGAACTCTGTCTATTTCTCCGGGGGTGACAAAAGCCACAGCAAATGTCGGTTGTCAGCGTTTCAGCCGTTTGTGATGTGTGACCACTTCCTGAAAGATGAGATTGAATAATCTCTCGATCAACTCCGGATCGACTCCCGCTTTTTCACCAAGCACCCGCAACTGCCTGACCTGTCTGGCCTCGCGCTGTGGATCGGAGGGCGGCAGATCAGCCTCAGACTTCAGTTGCCCGACTGACTGGGTCAGTTCAAATCGTTGGCCCAGCACAGTGATCAGACGTGCATCCACCTCATCAATCTGTTTGCGATATATGGCGAGAAGGGAATCGGCGTCCCTGCCGATATCTGGGCTGGAGATCTTCTGTGAGTTTTCTCTGTCTCCTGACTGTTGACACGCTGCAGACTTCATGGTCACAGTTCGGCCTTTAGCGCTTTCCCATCAGGGAGTTGAGTTTTTGCATTTCTGCAGCGAAATTACCGTCCTTCAACGCATCGGTTGGCATCATGTCGGGTGACGGCATTCCGGGAATGCGACCTGGCATGATTCCGGCACCCGCAAGCAGAGATGTGATTCCTCCTCGACCTTTTTTTGCAAATAATTTCATTGCCTGCGCAAGTTGCTTGTAGGTTTTGATCAACTGATTGACATCCGACACTGTCACACCTGCACCCATGGCAATACGACGACGCCGACTGGCTTGCAACAGAGAGGGATTGCCCCTTTCCTGCCTGGTCATCGAATTGATAATGGCAATCGAGCGACGCAGCATGTTTTCGTCCATTCCCGACTGATCAAGCTTTGCCGCAAATTTGCCCATTCCGGGAAGACTGGACATCACTGACTGCATACCACCCATCTTTTCCACCGATTCAAGCTGACGGCGAAAGTCATTCAGATTGAAGATTCCCTTCTGCAGACGTTTTGTGGCGCGCTCAGCGGATTCCCTTTCAATTGTCGCCGCCGCCTTTTCCACCAAAGCGACAATATCACCCATGCCGAGGATACGCCCCGCGACGCGCTCCGGGTCGAATCTTTCGATATTCTCGATTTTCTCCCCGGTGCCGACAAATCGAATCGGTTGTCCGGTCACCGCACGCATGCTCAGGGCGGCACCGCCGCGACCGTCACCTTCCATTCTGGTCAGAACGACTCCAGAGACGCCAATCTGGGAGTCGAATTCACCCGCCGTATTGACTGCATCCTGACCGGTCAATCCATCAAGAACCAGCAACGTCTCCCGTGGCTGTGCAATGTCGCGGATCTCCACCACCTCGTGCATCAATTCCTGATCGATATGCATCCGGCCTGCGGTGTCGAGGAGAAGAATATCATAACCACCGATTTCACAGCGGCGGACGGCGCGCTCCGTGATTTCGGTTGCAGACAGACCCGCAAAAATCGGCAACGTGTCAATTTCGGCCTGTTCACCCAGCAATTGCAGCTGTTCCATCGCAGCAGGCCGACGGGTATCCAACGATGCCATCAAGACCTTCTTCTGATTCCGGTCACTGAGGAATTTCGCAATCTTGGCGGTGGATGTCGTCTTTCCTGAACCTTGCAAACCCACGACAAGGATTGTTGCCGGTGGATTATTGATTCTGAGATCAGCATCAGAATCATCGTCACCTTTCAGCAATCCGATCAACTCGTCATGGACAATTTTGATCACCAGGTCCCCGGGAGAAATTGAACGCAGAACGGCACTGCCGGTTGCTCGTCTGCTCGCCGAACGGATAAATGACTTGACCACCGGAAGAGCGACATCAGCTTCAAGCAGCGCGATACGCACCTCGCGCATGGCCGATGCCACCTCTTGTTCAGTCAGCGTTCCCTGTCGCTGAAGTCCACCAAAGACACGCGATAGCCGGTCGGAAAGATTATCAAACATCTTGCATGGGATCCCTAAGCCGTGCGCGGTCTTTGTCATCTTTTCGTCAGCGAACAGATTTTTTGTGCGGCGATTTCATGGGTGCGCGCTGGTCAAGCGCATAACATGTATGATCTGGAGCAGAGACGAAAATCTGCAAGGGGCGTGGTTAATTGTTTGTCGCCTACGCGTCAAGACCCTATCCCTGCTCACACCCTATGAGACGCGGGCTTCTCATGGGTTTGCAGTGATTCGTAGTGATTCGCGATCTTCGTTTGGCGTCTGATCATCACGTGCGTCATGGGGTCTCCATCCGTTGTCCAGGTCGGGATGTGTGTCGATCCGGGGGTTGCGTGCGGTGATCTGGGTGGCGGTGTCCTGCACAGTGTCGAATGCGTGTCTCCCTGTGGCCGGGTCGCGAAGGTCGTCCGGGAGCTTGAGCCGTTCCGCGCCCGGTACGGTGAGGTCGCCGCGTGTGTGCGGTCCTTCCGCGGGAACATGGAGCGGATGCGGTACGACGAATGCTGGCCGCGGGGCATCCAGGTCGGAAGCGGGGTCGTGGAGGCTGGGTGCCGCACGTTCGGGCTGCGGCTCAAGCGCCCCGGCACCCGCTGGTCAAAGAGGGGCACCAACGCCATGCGCGCGCTCAAGGGCTGCGTCATGAACCTCCGGCGGCCCGACCTGCTCGACTGGAAAGCGAATCAGGCTCTCACCACCTGACCAACAAAATTGGGCTACACCCGCTGAGTGTCCTGATCACCGCCCTGCTGGAACGGGCGACCCGCAAGACGAGCCGAAGTTCCGGCCTCCCGCCGTCGCAGACGGATGAGGCCGAACCTGCAGACGGGCGACAACCTCCGGAGGACCGTCGTCGTGGAGATGGTCGCCGTCGCGGCCTGCGACGCCGGCACCAGCTGTGTGGCGCTTCATGAGCGACCCGGACGTCAGCTTCACCAACAATGCCGGAGAACGGACAATCCGGATGGCAACGGTCAAGATGAAAGTGTCCGGATGCTTCCGGACACGGCATCATGCCACGGCCTGATGCCGGATCTCAAGCGACCGGAGCTCGATGGCCACGCACGGATACAACCCCCTCGTCGCCATCCAGATCACGCTTGCTGGGAAGACCGCCGACATGATCAAGTTGCATGATAGGGAATCGACCCCCAAGAAGGGATGAACAATTCCCTGAGTTCAATAACGTCCGAGTCGCAATTCTCGACATGTCCGGTTCGATTGTCCTCATTGACAGCGCATATGGTCTTCATGGCCCCAGGGTCCCTCAGGTCCATGATCTCCTGTTCATTGACGGGCCGGATCCCGACGGCCTGGGACCGTCAATTCTGAACCGTGAATTCGCACCATTCGGCATAGGGTGGAAAGCGTTTATCGCCGTTGTTGTAGGCGTCCCGCATCGCGGCGGTCGGCCACTGGGGCGGGCCGCAGTTGGCGGCGGGCGCAAAGGTGGCGGTGTAGCCAAACCGGCTGGCTTGGGTGCAGTTGGTCATTCCGGCGACAACCGGCCCGCAGGCTTGCACGCAGGGTGCCTTGGAAGAAGTTAACAGTCACCAAATACCAAGTATAGTTTCTATCAGACAAGATCAGTTCGTTGTTAATTATTTGGGGAATACTGGGGGAGATATTCAACCGAGTAAGAGACCGTCAAACCTTTATATCGAGATATTCGAAAATTCAGGAGCCGGTCAAGCATTAGACAAACGGGTGGATCTTGGAAGACTTGAAGATGTATCCTCTTCAATAATGGGTGGCAATAACATGTTTTCTGGTCTCAAAAAGAACACGCGCTATGTCGCTGTTCTTCATTTGGGCGATCCCCAAGAGATCACGTTGGCAAGGGCTTGTGTCAAGACCCGTGGCGAATTCTCGAATGAAGAGGCGGGTTTCCAATCTGACGGAACACTACCTCGCGGTCCGGCGAACAGGCTGGGTGAGCGAGGACATATAGTCCCAGTGGGTGGAACCGGCTGTTTCCGGGTGGCCCGCACCCGGCAGGACATCAGAGACTGCATGTGCAACGGCACGCGGGGTGGTACCCGCATCCTCGCGGGTCAGACCACGGGGAGCCAACAGCGCAGACAAGAAGGTGGATGTCCGGACCTTGACAGCTAAGACTTATGTTGGATGAAGGCCGCGGTCACGGCCGGGACATCAAGGCTGCGTCCTGTGCAACGGCCCATGGGATGCAACCCCAATCAGCGTTCGACCCTAGCTGTGGACGGCCTGGCGGTGCGCGAACACCCGTTGCGACACGTTTGATCACCGTCCCGGATGATCAGACGGACAAGGACGGCCTGCGGGTCGTCCTCTTTCCATTCCGGCCGGCATGGTTTTCAAACTGAAGACACTACCAGCAGGTACATACGCTTGACAAAATCTTGGGGGGGGGGGTATCGAAGATCCCGGACGTCACAACCGGGAGAGAATCCATGACATTGATGAGACACAGAATCCAGTCCCTGATGGGCGCCGCCCTGCTGGTGGCAATGGCCGGCGGCCCGGCCCACGCGCAGGCGCCGGAAACCGGGATGGCCACCCAGTCGATCTACACAGGCCAGGCCTGGAACCATACGTTTGTCTGGCCAAGCGGCATTGAACGCATTACCACCACCGGTGCCACTGGCCTCACCTTGAACTTTCGTGCCACACTGACCTCCATGGCGGCCGGGCGCACAACGGAAAAGACTGTCTGCAAGCGACTAATCGAAGACCCGGTCGTGAAGGCGCTGGGCGGCAGCAGTATGATCTGGACCTTTGTCGATTATGACCCCGAAAACGGTGTCACCTGCGACCTAATCGTCCAAGACGACCCAGATAACCCAGGGGAAAAAATCATCAAGAAAAGAGACCTCAACAATCCCAAGGACTTCGGCGTCGATGACGTACAGCTAACAAAAATCGTTGCGAGACCAGACCTTGGACCCAAAACCTGCACGACCACCCCTACATCAATCGATTGCCTTAGTCTGGGTCCTGTCAACCTGCCCGATGAAGTGTCGTATAGCGTGGCCTTCCCCGCCAATGCCAACAATCGCGTGGTCATCTTGAACATCCATCTCAAAGGGCAAAGCGCGCCGCGCCAAATCCGCTATGTGGCCGGGGGGTGTAATTGGCTGACATGCCCATGATGCCATGATCGTCGGACAGACCGGCTTGCCGTCTGCCGCCCATGTGATCGGCCCCCGCCGTCACCGATGCTGGGCACCGTTGTCAGGTTTTTCGCCCCCAGTGTCTTGGGTGAATACGCCGGGCATCCGTTTGTCCTGCTCCTGGTCGGTCCGGCCTGCGCCATTATCGGCTGCGTCCGCGGCGCGACATGGCTCGACCGCAGGGCTTGGCGGGAACAGGATGCTATCAATGTATCAGACTTAACTCGGTTTCTGTTGTGTTCATGTTTCTGTTGTTCCAGGCCTGGATGGCGAAGACGCTGTTGGTGAGGATTTGGATTCCTTGCCAGAGTTTTTCGGTTCCGAGCAGCGGCTGACGCTTTGCGGGATGGAACCCGGCCAGACCACTGGTCAGGACCACGCACCGTTCGATCGTCATCGCCCGGGCCGCCGTCGGTGGTGCCCGGGCCTTGAGGACGCCCCGCTCGGTCGCGAGGACACCGGGCACCGTGATCTCGTCCTGGCACACGAAGCGGCGCGCGGGCTCACTGGCCCGCGTGTACGCGAGATGGGTGAGATCCCAGATCCAGAACGCGGTGATGGCGTGATCGGCGAAGCATTTGCGCAGATCGTCGGGAGTCTCGAGATGGCGGTCTTCGATGCGCCAGCGCAGTTCGGACCACCGCAGGACGGTAGTCGCCGTCTCCAGGTTCGTCTCCCTCTCCCCGCGGGGAGAAGGGCAGCATCCGCCACTCCCCAGGATTCTTACCCTGTTTGTCGCAAATTCTCAGGTTGATTGACGCGCCATACGTACGGAACGCGACCCGGAGTTAAGTGTGTGATATTGATAGGTCCCGGGTCCCCTCCGTTCGGGCTCCGCCTTCACGTCGTGTCCCCGGGACTGGGCCGCCGCCGCTCAGAATCTCATATGTGTGTGATCAGGTACAGAGATGGCATCATCTCGGCTGAACCTGCCTCAGGGCTTTGTCGAGTCGCTGTCGCTTGTTGTGCCAGGGCGGTGTACGGAAACGCATTGGCAGACACCATGAGCGCGACGCTGGCAATGCGGGGGAATAAAATTTGGAGCTTATAGACATAGGTCGCCAACTGTTACCATCTAAAATATTGATTAAATTGTATTTTATTAATCCATTGCCTCCCAATTGCCCAAAATTCTAACCCGGCAACAACCTCCAAACTGTTGCGACGGGTGAAATTTGTTAAGTTGTTGTAATTGTTGGTGAATTTTGGCTGCCTATGTCTATAAGCTCCAAAAATTTGCAGATTGAGGAAACGATGAACGCAGAACCAGCCAGATATGGGCTCAATGATCAGACTTAGCCAGGCCGTGCGCGGCCATCTCGTCATGTTCGGTTTCTCGTTGGGAATTGCGGGATCATTCAGTCTTGGTTCACTGATTGCCAATCAAATTGATCCTGTTGCAGTGACGGCCGCCCGGTTTGTCCTGGCGGTGCCATTGATGGGAATGTTCGCGGCATTTTCTGTCGGGTTGAAATGGAAAGACGCGGCTCAACCATGGCGCTATGCGATCATCGGTGGACTCATGGCCGCCTATTTTGTGCTCATGTTTGAGGGGCTCAAGACCGCATCTCCTGTTTCGATTAGCGCCGTATTCACGCTCACACCCATCCTGTCCGGTGTCGCTGGTTATGTCCTGTTGCGTCAGGTGATCGCGCCGCACAGCACATTGGCCCTTGCTCTCGGGGCGGCGGGTGCAGCCTGGGTCATATTCGGTGCCGATGTGGAATCGGTGCTGGCATTTCGTATGGGCACCGGTGAAGCGATATTCTTGATTGGCTGCATCTGTCATGGGCTCTCAACGCCATTGCAACGCCTTTTCAATCGTGGCGAATCACCAATTGTTTTCGTCCTAGTGTATAATAACAAACAAAGGATTCTATTCCTGCCCCACATCATGGTATCATCCTGCCGCCGCGAGCCCGCGGCCAACACCAAGGCAGGAGACAGACCCATGGGCAGGACATCGACACGGCCGGAGATCCGGCTGCCAGACACCGATCGCACACGCCTCGAGCACATCGTCAGCCACCCCCAGAGCCCTCAGAAGCATGTCTGGCGGGCCCGCATCATCCTCGCCCTCGGGGACGGCTGTGGCCTCGTCGAGACCATGCGGCAGACAGGCCTCTCGAAACCCACCGTCTGGCGCTGGTGGGACCGTTTCCTTTCCGAGGGTGTCGACGGTCTCCTGCGCGATGCCACCCGGCCGCCGGGCAAGACACCCATTCCCGCCGACCGGATCCAGGCCGTCATCGATCTGGCGATGTCGCCACCCCCGCCCAACCGCAGCCACTGGACCCTCAAGGCCCTGGCCACAGCGGTCGGGGGCCTGACGGCCACCACCGTGCACCGGATCCTGCAGCGCCATGGCCTGCGGCCCCATCAGGTCAAGACCTTCAAGGTCTCGAACGATCCCCGGTTCGGCATCAAGGCCCACGATGTCATCGGACTGTACATGAACCCACCGGATCACGCCGTGGTCCTCTCGGTGGATGAAAAGACCCAGATCCAGGCCCTCGGCCGCACCCAGACACCCCTGCCGCCCGCCCCGGGTCACCCGACAACCCGCACGCATGATTACAAACGGAACGGCACCACCACGTTGCTGGCGGCCCTCGATGTCGCCACTGGCAAGGTGGTCGGAAAGATGACCGAGCGCCACCGCTCCGCGGATTTCTGTGCGTTCCTCGATCATGTGGCGGCGGACCTCGACCCCACGATGGCGGTCCATGTCATCCTTGACAACCTGTCCGCCCACAAGTCGGCGCACGTGCATGCCTGGCTTGCCGACCACCCGCACTGGACCTTCCACTTCACACCGACATCGGCCTCGTGGATGAACGCCGTCGAGGGCTTCTTCTCGAAACTGGCCCGACAGAGACTCAAGCATGCCATCTTCAATTCCCTTGACGCGTGCATCACAGCGGTAGAAGACTACATCGCCCACCACAATGCCCATGAGGCCCACCCGTTCCGCTGGCGCCGGGACCCCGAGGATCTCGTCGCATCCTGGAAGCGGGGCCACCGACGGTTGCAGGATATGGAACTATCTGTATGAGGCAAAACACTAGGAACGATGATGGCCGGTGCGGTGCTGATGCTGATCTATGGACGGAAAGAAGTTGCCGTGATTGATTGGGTGTCTTTACCGGCGATCGTCTGGATGACAATTGGCTATCTCACCGTCGTTTCAACAGCACTCACCTTTGTCGCGGTCAATTATGCGGCGATGCGGCTGCCTTCCGCAAAAGTCATGGCTTATACATATCTCACGCCGAGTTGGGTCATTGCCTGGGAAGCAACTTTGGGACACGGGTTTCCCCGTTTCGCGGTCATCGCCGGTGTTGCGGCGACGGTGGCGGCCATGTTGATCTTGCTCAAGCATGACACCGACTGACAAAGACCGGCGTGTCAGTCCAGTATGTATGGGGGCAGAGCCACGACCGCTTGTCGCAAGGATTCTCCCCAGGATGTCGAAATCATTTCAAAGTAACTGTCGTCGGGTGTAATGCGGCGACATATCCCGGTGCGCAGGCTGCCGGCCTGGTAGATATGCATGTCTAACGGCAAACCCACCGAGAGATTGGCTTTTATCGTTGAATCAAAGCTCACCATGAGCAGTTTCGCGGCGTCTTCAAAACTCATGTCGGGATCAAAGGCGCGCACCAGAATCGGCCTTCCATACTTGGTTTCACCGGTCTGGAAATAGGGCGTATCCTCGGCCGCCTCGGCGAAATTGCCTTCGGGATAGATCAGGAACAATCGCGGTTCCTCACCTTTCACCTGGCCACCAACAATGAGCGTGGCGGAAAACGGGCATTCGGCATTGACGACGGTCTCTTGTGAATGACGGGCAGTGACGTCACGCAGGACCGCGCCGATTATTTGCGCCACGTTAAACATTGAGGATGCGGTCAGAATAGTCCTGGCACTTTCCACGTCCTGGTCTTTTGTGTGCTGGTCCAAAATACTGACCACCGACTGCGTCGTCGCCAAATTGCCCGCCGTGAGGATGGTGATCGACCGCTCACCGGGACTCTCCCAGACAAACAGCTTCTTGAAAGTGCTGATATTGTCGACGCCGGCATTGGTCCGGGTGTCGGACATCAGCACCAATCCGCGCCGAAGCTTCAGCCCCACGCAATAGGTCAATATCGCCGCGCCTCAATTGTGCGTCTGGCCATCATTATCTGACGCAGCAACTCCGGAGGCGAAACAGTCACCTCATCGTGAAGCCAGATATGAACTGCAGGATGCCAATTCATTGCCGAAGACGTCACTGTTGCTGCACACAAATTTCAACGGACATGGCTTCACCGCCCTTGCCAAAACGCAGACCGGAGATAGGCGCGGCATCATGATAATCAAGGCCTGTGGCGACACGTACATAGCGCGCGTCAGGAGACACCTGATTGGAGACATCAAAGCCGACCCATCCCAGCGATTCAACATAAATCTCGGCCCAGGCATGGCCGGCATATTGAGGTTGCTCGACCGCGGCCATCAGGTATCCGGATACATAGCGGGCAGGAAATCGCAGATGGCGAGCGGCACCGATGAAGATATGGGCATGGTCCTGACACACGCCATGGCCACGCTGCACCGCATCTTCGGCAGTGGTCTGGATATCCGTCGTACCGGTCTGGTAAACAACTGTGTCAGCGACCCGTCGCGAGAGTTCGTGCAAACAGGCAATGGGTTCGGCCGCCGTCTCGCGCAGACCTCGCGTCAGACCCCGCAGTTCGGATCCTGCTCGGGTTAAATCGGTCGGTTGCTTAAAGTACCACAAGGGGACAAAGCCGCGATGTTTGCCGAGAACGCCCGAAGTGTCAGTGGTCTCGACGAGACCCTGACAGCGCACCGTAATGGACTCGGCATGGGCGTCGATCGAAAGAAGTGTGACGACATTGCGATAATGATCGTTGAACTCTGCCTGAAACTCTCCCCCGGTCACTGACAATTCCCAATTCTCGACTCGCTGGCTTGGCGAATCCTTGGGTTTCAGACGGACCTGCTGAAGCCCGTAATCCGGTGTATCCTCAAACTCGTATGTCGTGGAATGTTCAATTGTCAGATGCACAGGATTACTCCAGGAAGCGATAGTCGCTCTCAATTTGTGTGCCGAGGCGCGCGGTATCGCGTAGAAAGTCGGAGATAAACTCATGCAGCCCCTCTTCGAACACGCGTTCAATATTGCCATTCTCAAGCCGCGCGATCAATTGATCGGCATGATCATGAGAGGTCTGGCGTATCCCGTAAACTTTTTCAAGAAAGTGCATGTTGGTGGCAATCTTGCTTGTTGAAAACATCAGGCTGCGCGGCATTCTGCCGTCAAAGATAAGAAAATTCGCAATTCCCTTGGGACAGGGGTCTCCACGATCAACAGTTCTATAGGCACGCTGTCCGCCGACGGAACGAAGGATGGTTTCCCATTGAATATTGTCAAGATTGGAACCGATTTGACTGATCGAGGGAAGCAAAACGTAATATTTCACATCGAGAATGCGTGCGGTGTTGTCAGCGCGTTCAAGAAATGTTCCGAGGCGGCAAAAATCAAATAGATCATTGCGCAACATTGAACCATGGGTTGCACCGCGAACCAGTTGCGATTGCTGGCGGATGGTTGACAACAACGCGGGCAGATCGCGCGTGGAGACCGGGCGTTTGAGCGCCTGTTTCAGGTAAAGGAATGTATCGTTGATGGCGCCCCAGACTTCACCGGTAATCGCGGTGCGCACGCGACGTGCATTGTGGCGCGCGGTGGCAATAGACGACATGACGGAAGACGGATTGTTTGCGTCTCTGAGCAGAAAATCAATGACTTTACTGGCTTCGAGCTGCGCATAATGACGGGAATAGAGATCGTCCACGGCAGCGGTTTGCAAGACACTCTGCCATTCTTCATTTTCACCTGTCCTGCGCGTGAGGCCGATCCGAAAACCGGTTTCGATGAGTCGCGCTGTGTTTTCGGATCTCTCGAGGTAACGAAACATCCAAAACAGGCCGCCAGCCGTTCTTCCGAGCATCGTCTAGTCTTCCAGCACCCATGTATCCTTGGTGCCTCCTCCCTGACTGGAATTGACAACCAATGAGCCGCGTTTCAGGGCAACCCGGGTCAGGCCACCAGGGGTGACGGTGATCTTGTCAGGAGAGACCAGCACATAGGGCCTGAGATCGACATGACGGGGTGCAAGCCCCTTTTGCGTCAGGATCGGAACGGTGGACAGGGCGAGCGTGGGCTGGGCGATGTAATTTTTGGGGCGGGCCTTGAGTTTGGCGGCGAATTTTGTTCGTTCCCGTCTTGAAGACGCCGGGCCGACATGCATGCCATACCCGCCGGAACCATGAACTTCCTTCACCACCAATTCATCGAGATGTTCAAGCACATAGGCCAGTGCTTCGGGTTCCGAGCAACGCCAGGTGGGCACATTCTTGAGGATGGACTTTTCCCCGGTATAGAATTCGATGATTTCCGGCATATAGCTGTAAATCGCCTTGTCATCCGCGATGCCGGTCCCCGGTGCATTGGCAATGGTAATCTTCCCTGCCAGATAAATTCCCATGATCCCCGGCACGCCAAGCAGACTGTCAGGATTGAAGCTGAGGGGATCAAGGAAACTGTCATCGACGCGGCGATAGAGAACGTCGATGGGTTTGTAGCCCTCGGTGGTCCGCATCGCGACCTTTCCATCGATAATCCTGAGATCACAGCCTTCAACCAATTCAACACCCATATGATCGGCCAGGAACGCATGTTCGAAATATGCCGAATTATGTAAGCCAGGTGTGAGAACCACGACGGTGCAGTCGTCATCGCAATCTGCGGGTGCGCAAGCGGCGAGTGAACGGCGCAGATTGATTGGATAGTCCTGCACCGGTTTGACCCGAATACGGCTGAACAGTTCCGGAAACATCTGCAGCATCGTTTCCCGATTCTCGAGCATATAGGAAACACCAGACGGTGTGCGGGCATTGTCTTCGAGAACAAAAAATTCATCCTGTGCGGTGCGAACGATGTCGATTCCGACAATATGCGTGTAAATTTTCTTGGGTGGAGCCGCGCCGATCATTTGTGGAAGGAACGCGGGATTTGCCGCAACCAGTTCAATCGGAATGCGCCCGGCCCGCAGAATCTCCTGGCGATGGTAAATATCATGGAGAAAGGCATTGATGGCCCGTACGCGCTGTTCGATCCCGCGTGTCAGACGTGACCATTCCCACGCTGAGATGATTCGGGGGACAATGTCGAATGGAATCAGCCTTTCCTCGGCCTCGTGATCGCCATAGACATTAAAGGTAATCCCGGTGCGGCGAAAAAAATCCTCGGCATCGCGCGATTTGCGGCGCAAATCGCTCAGGTTTTCTCCATCGAACCACGCGCGATAAGCCTGGTATGACGGTAATGGACTGTTGCCAGTTCCCGTCATTTCATCGAAAACATGTTCCATTGCGACCATGGAATTTTTCCTATTATGAACCATTTGGGAAAGTCGAGAGGAAAGTGATTACAGGCGGGTCGTCGATGCAGGAATCTGTTTTCACCGCTGTTGTGTAAAAAACCCGCGTGGAATGATGAACGCGGGGAGGTTCGCGTTCGTCCTCGTTGGTGACGCGCGATGTCTTGACAGAGGTTGGCAGTCTGAGTATCCACCGCGCGTCCGTATGTCTTGAAACGGAACTGATGCCGCATCCCAAGAAGTCTGAAATGAGCGGGACGATCCAGTCACGGATTGCAGCTGCAAAGGAAGAATTGAGGCCACAAGCCATTGAACCGCATCCGGCCGAGGGTGCACAATTGGCGTGGCGAATGGCAATTGACCTTGTGGCGGGGATTGGCGTTGGTGCCGCAATTGGATATGGGCTTGGCAGTTTGATTGGATACCTTCCCATCCTGCTTGCCGCATTCACGTTACTGGGATTTGCCGCCGGGGTAAATCTGATGATGCGTTCAGCGCGTGAATTCAGGCGGCAGCAGGAGGAGCGGTCGTGCAACTGAGATGTGTTCGAATTTACGGATGAGGGGCGAGAGTGGCAGCTGAAGGTCAGGGACTGGTCGTCAAACCAATGGATCAGTTTGTCATATCGCCGCTCTTCGGCGAGACGCAACTGTTGTGGTATACGCCCAGCAATGTGACATTATGGATGTTTTTGACGGTCATCGCGGTGACAGCATTTTTTCTATTGGGGACGATGCGGCGTGCGGAGGTGCCAGGTCGCGGGCAGATGTTTGTCGAACTGGTTTACGGGTTTGTCAGGAATATGGTGGAGACCGTGGCCGGTCGTGATGCCTTGAAGTTTTTTCCAATCATTCTCACGATTTTCATGTTCATCCTCTTGTCCAATCTGCTGGGTCTGATCCCGATGAGTTTCACGACCACCTCGCATATTGCGGTGACGGCAACCCTGGCCCTGACTGTATTCGTGTCGGTCACAGTGTTGGGATTCTACAAACATCGGCTGGGCTTCTTGAAATTGTTCTGGATTTCTGCAGCACCGCTGCCCCTGCGTCCGATTCTCGCGGTGATTGAAGTGATGTCTTATTTTGTCCGCCCTGTGAGTCATTCCATCAGGCTTGCCGGAAACATGATGGCAGGACATGCCATGATAAAGGTGTTTGCCGCTTTCGCCGGGATTTTGGGATTCGGTGCATTTGTACCGATTGTCGCCATTTCGGCAATCTATGCATTGGAACTGCTGGTGGCAATTATTCAAGCATATGTTTTTACGATCCTGACATGTGTTTATCTTCGTGATGCGCTGCATCCGAGTCATTAGGATCAGATTTTCAAACCTCGTTAAGGAGTATTGAAGTGGAAGGCGATCTGTCGAATCTGGGAAATCTCATTGGTGCCGGCCTGGCCTGTATTGGCATGGGAGGGGCGGCGATTGGTGTTGGCAATGTTGCCGGGAATTATCTGTCGGGTGCCTTGCGCAATCCGTCAGCGGCTGCGTCGCAGACGGCCATGCTGTTCATTGGAATTGCTTTTGCAGAAGCATTCGGAATTTTCTCTTTCCTGGTCGCATTGCTTCTGATGTTCGCTCTGTGAGCATGCCAGCTCTCGGGTCATGGATAGACCGGGTATCGTGAATGAGTGACGTTAAAGCGGATTCCGCCGCCGGACAGCCGGGTATACCTCAACTTGATATCACGGCGTTCCCCAACCAGATTTTCTGGTTGGTCATCTTCTTCGGGATTCTGTTTGTCTTTATCAGCCGTGTGGCTCTGCCACGAATCGAGTCCATCCAGAATGCCCGGAAGGATCGCATTCGTGAGGATCTCGATGAAGCGGAGTGGGCGACTGCCGAAAGCGAAACTCTGCGAGAGAAAACCCAGCAGACCCTTGCAGACGCGCGATCGAAGGCAGAAGAGAGCGGTGCCGAAGCACGGATGCGCATTCGTGAACTCCAAGAGGCCGAGACCGTACGTGTTGCGGGTGAGATTGCGGTAATGGGGAACGAATCAGAACATAAGATTGCTGCCATTCGTGCGGCTGCGCCCGCGCAGATTCAGGAAATCGTCTCGTCTTCGGTGCCGGATATCGTAGAACTCATACTCTCGCCAGGAACAGCGAAAAGGGCCGACAGGGCAGGGAGTGCGCGCGGATGACTTGCCGATTGGCCTTACTGACAATGATGGCAGCATCGCCCGTCATGGCGGCATCGGGCCCTTTTTTCTCGCTTTACAATACCGATTTTGTTGTCGCCATAGCACTTGTGATCTTCATCGGTATCATCATTTATTTCAAGGCACCGCAATTTGCCGGAAAACTGATTGACGGCCAGATTGGGGAGATTCGTACCCAGATTGATCGTGCTGCATCCCTGCGCGCGGAGTCAGCCCAATCGCTCGAGGCAGCACGCCGCGAAGCGGAGGAATCGGCAAAACATGCGGAGCAAATTATCGCTCAGGCCCGGGACGATGCGCGCCTCCATATTGAGATGGCGGAAGCACGAATCCGTGATGTTGGTGAGAGGCGGTTGGCGGCGGCGCGTGAACAAATGGAATCCGCTGAAAAAGCGGCCCTGCAAGCTGTCCGAAGCGAAGCGATCAACCAGGCAATTGAAATGGCTGGCAAGGAAATCGCGACGCAGCTGTCCGATCGTGACCATCACCGCCTGAACGCGCAATCTCTCAATGAAATCCGCGAAAAGATCGGTTGACAATTTGGTGCACCTGACGCTGCGTCTGTGCAGTTGATGAGGCTGGCGGTCACGATAAGACAGTTGGCAGGCAATGGCCCTCACATCGTCTGATGATCGGAATTGACGAGGCTCGGGTCATGACGGACGGATTCCCATTCCAGCATGGCGCGCTTGACCGTAAGACCCCAGCGATAGCCGCCCAATTCCCCGGACTTGCGCAAGATCCTGTGGCAGGGAATGAGCCAACTGATGGGATTGCGCCCGATTGCTGTCCCGACAGCACGATAGGCTTTGGGGACACCCGCATGTTGCGCAAGATCGGAGTAGGTACTGACTTTGCCGCCCGGTACATCCAATAGAGCTTCCCAAACCTTGATGTGAAAGGGTCCACCGATTACATGCAATTGAATTGTCCCTTGCTGTGCAAGGGCAGAATTGACCCAGTCACGCACAAATTCTGGATCCTTGACCAGCTGGGCGTGAGGCCACTGTTGCGCGAGTCCGTTGAACGTTATGTCCCGACCGACTTCGTCGCCAAATGCAAGCCCACAAAGCCCGCGTGCGGTTCCCATCGCCAGCATGTCACCAAATGGGCTGTCAAACCAACCCCAGCTGATTCGCAACCCGGCACCGCCGCGTGCATATTCTCCGGGACTCATCGCTTCCCAACGCAACAGTAAATCATGGAGTCGCCCTGACCCTGACAAGCCGAGAGCGTTCGCGGTCTCGAGCAGATTGGCCTGGCTGCGCAACAGTTCTTTGGCACGGTTCAACTTGAGATACTGCTGATAACGTTGGGGTGAGACACCTGCCCAACGGGAAAAGACCCGTTGAAAATGCGCCGGGCTCATGTCCAGTTGCTGTGCCAATTCAGCCAGTGACATGTCCCGTCCTGCGGTGTCAATGATCTTGAGTGAACGGGCAATCACATTGTAATGATAGATTCTGTCATTTTTCGGGTTCATGGCATGTCCTTCCATTCGCCAGATGAATGGAACGTGTTACGATGTCGACCCGAATCATGCGCAATCAACATTCCAATGGTGGCAGAGTCGCTGGCAACGACAAATGATGGGACCAAATCATGTATAACGGGCTTTCCCGGGGTCAGCCAAAGTGACGATATCGGAAAATTATCGTCGGATTCACGAAGCTTTTTCCCGCTTTCAGACCCAGACGGACGCACCGCAGGGCGAGTTGCACCATGTGAACGCCTACACGCTGCTGATTGCCGTCGTCATGTCGGCACAGGCGACGGATGCAGGCGTCAACAAGGCGACTGAATCCTTGTTTCGTATCGTTGATTCCCCGCAAGCCATGCTGACACTCGGTGAAGACAAACTGATCGAACATATCCGGACGATTGGGCTGTTTCGCACCAAAGCCCGCAACGTGATGAGATTGTCGCGCATTCTCATCGAGGAATATGATGGCCAGGTTCCGTCATCGCGGGTGGCCCTGCAGTCACTTCCCGGTGTCGGTCGAAAGACAGCCAACGTGGTTCTGAATATCTGGTTCCGTCATCCTGCACAGGCCGTCGACACCCATATTTTTCGTGTCGGCAACCGCAGCGGGCTGGTACCCGGAAAAAATGTAGAGGAGGTTGAGCGTGCGATTGAAGACAATGTGCCGGTAGAGTTCCAGACCCACGCACATCACTGGTTGATCCTCCATGGTCGCTATGTCTGCAAAGCACGCCGTCCCGATTGTGGGTCTTGCCTCATCAGCGATCTGTGCGACTTCAAGGACAAAACCACTGATTCTGCTCCAGCGTTGCCTGCATGAGCCGGAATCTCGATGTCGTTGGCATCGGTAATGCGCTGGTTGATATTCTGACTCATGTGGAGGAGGATTTTCTCGTATGCCATGGGATCAAGAAAGGTATCATGCAACTGGTGAACCTTGACCGCGCCGCAGAGCTTTACGACCTCATTGAACACGCTGATCGTGCCTGTGGTGGTTCGGCGGCCAATACAGTTGCCAGTCTGGCGGGCATGGGAATGCGGACGGCCTTCATTGGCAAGACGAAGGAGGATGATCTCGGTCGCGTCTTTACCGCAGATTTTGCGCGCCTCAATGCCATATGTCTGACGCAGCCTGCGCCCGCCAGCGTTGGATTTGAGACCGGGCGGTGTACAATTTTGGTCACACCTGATGGCGAGAGGTCGATGAACACTTATCTTGGAGCCGCCGAGCATCTCGGCCCGGATGATATCGACGAAGCGATGATCGAAAATTCCGCCTGGGTTTATCTGGAAGGTTATCGTTTTGACGGCGCTGAGGGTCAGGAAGCTTTTCGCAAGGCGGTTCGCTGCTGCCGCCGTGCGGGTGTCAAATCAGCTCTCACACTGTCTGATCCATTTTGCGTGTTTCGCCATCGTGCGGGTTTTCTGGACCTGATCGAAGAGGGAATCGATCTGCTCTTTTGTAACCACGCCGAATTGCTCGCAATGGCGCAAACGGACGATCTTGATTTAGCGCTCAATGAAACTTCGGATCTGGTGGATATTGTCGCCTGCACGCTGGCCCAAGATGGCGCAATAGTGACCCGTGGCAACCAACGCATGTCAGTTCCGGCATATGACGTGCCGCTTGTTGATGCCACCGGGGCGGGTGATCTGTTTGCGGCTGGCTTCCTGTTTGGCCTGATTCGTGACCTGGATTTAACCCGTTGTGCGGAATTGGGTTGTGCCGCGGCAGCGGAAATTGTCAGTCAAATGTCGGCCCGCTGCGATGCCGATCTGATGACAAGATTCCGTGCATACGGGCTGATTTGAATGGAGGGGACAGGCCATGGGTGCTTGTCTCCGGACCGGGGCGGGTTTGAAGACTCATATCTGTCCTGGGTGTGTGGGATTGAAAAGTGAGATGAAAGTCCCAGAGGTCCGGCTTAACCAGCCTGTCAGCTCAAGAAGATGGGTTGCGCCGAAGGGTCATTTATGGAAATCAACAATCGATGGTTGTGAAGGAATGTGCGATGTCGATTTCTTATGATCAGGACAATATTTTCGCAAAAATTCTGCGTGGCGAATTGCCCTGCGACAAGGTCCTTGAAACAGACCATAGTCTGGCTTTCCGTGACATTGCGCCACTGGCACCGGATCATGTGCTGGTTATTCCCAAGGGCGCTTATATATGTTTTGAACAATTCTCGAAAGAGGCTTCAGTCGAAGAAATGGCAGACTTTGTGCATTCTGTCGGTGAGGTTGTGCGGCTCATGGGCATTGACCCTGGTTCGGGCGGGGGAGGTTACCGCCTGATTTCAAATGCCGGTATGGATGGGGGACAGGAGGTCCCGCATTTCCATGTGCATGTTGTGGGCGGCCGTCGGCTCGGACCCATTCTGGCGGTAACAAACGCGTGAGGCAGAAACTGGGTATGGACTCTTCACATGATGCCCCGGAAGTCGAGTTCGTCACCAATCCCAAGGTTTCTGTGACGGCGGTGGCGGTGCCCTCGGCCATCCGAAAGTCTGGTATGTCATTCCACGAGATCCGGGTTGGATCGAGTGCGGATACTGCGACAAGCGGTTTGTATTCAAAGACTCGACCGATGGTTGAAGTGCTGGCGTGGCAACCGACTCAGTCGCGCGTTTGACTGCCATGGAAAATTTCGGTCATGGCTGTCATCTGCAGCTGATTGACGGTTCAGGATATGTCTTTCGGGCGTTTTTCATGTCGGAGCGATCTCTGCCGGAAAGAAACCGCTACCGCAGCGATGGGGTGCCAGTCGGGGCCATTCACTTTTTTTGCAATATGCTCCTGCGCACTTTGCAGGATCGCGAAAAAGACAGACCACCGACTCACGCAGCGGTGATCTTCGATCATCCCGGCAAGACCTTCCGCAACCGGATTTATAGTGAATACAAGGCCAACCGGCCGCCAGCGCCAGAGGATCTGGTGCCGCAATTGGCGATGTCGCGTGACGCCGTTCGTTCATTCAATTTTCCCTGCCTGGAACTGGAAGGTTATGAAGCGGACGATATCATCGCAACATTGGCGGCACGGGCGCGTGACCTTGGCGGTGAAGTCACCATTCTGTCATCCGACAAAGACTTGATGCAGCTGGTTGGTGGTGGTGTCACCATGTTCGATCCCATGAAATCAAAGGCCATTGGTCGTAAAGAGGTGTACGAAAAGTTTTTTGTCGAACCCGAACAGGTCATCGATGTGCAGTCGCTGGCTGGCGACAGTACCGACAATGTACCGGGGGCTCCGGGAATCGGAGTCAAGACGGCGGCACTGCTGATCCAGGAATTCGGCAACCTGGACCAGTTGCTCGAGCGATGCGAGGAGATCAGGCAGCCCAAACGGCGGCAATCCCTGATCGACAATGCTGATGCCATCCGATTATCACGCAGACTGGTCACCTTGGCCGATGATGTCCCCATCGACATCAGTTTCAATGATCTCGAGGTCAAGTTGCCCGCTGCCGAACAGTTGTTGAAGTTTTTGCAGCAACAGGAATTCAGGACCATTGTACGGCGCGCCGCCGCGTATCTATCGGTTAAGCCCCCGGAATCAGTCCCTCCGGATAACATGAATGCAACCGGGATCGAGATTGAGTTTGACGCTTACGAGTCAGTCACGTCGTATGAGCGGTTGGAGCATTGGATTGCGTTGGCGCAGACTTGTGGCCATGTCGCAGTTGATACGGAAACCGATGGTCTGGACGAAATGCAGGCCAATCTCGTTGGTGTGAGTCTGTCGGTTGGCCCCAATCGTGCCTGTTATATTCCTTTGCGCCATACTGAGGAGATGATGCTCCTCGATCAGGCAGATGGCATGCCGACCAGTCAACTGGATCCCGACGAAGCCCTCACGCGCCTGAAACCGATGTTGGAAGATCCCTCGATCCTGAAAATCGGCCAGAATGTGAAATTCGATGCCAAGATTCTGGCACGTTATGGCATTTGCCTGGCCCCTTTCGATGATACGATGTTGATGTCATATGCGCTCAATGCCGGGCTCCATGGCCATTCGATGGACGCGCTATCCAAACGTTATCTGGATTACCAACCGACACCGCTTAAAGATCTGATCGGAACTGGCAGATCACAAAAGAGTTTTGACCAGGTACCGATCAGGGAGGCTGTCAAATATGCCGCCGAGGATGCGGATATCACTTTTCGACTCTGGCAGAATTTACGCCCGAAAATGCATCAGGCGGCGGTGACACGCGTCTACGAGACAGAAGAGCGGCCACTTGTCAGCGTGTTGCTTGACATGGAACGGGCAGGAATCAAGGTCGACCGGGGACAACTCTCACGCCTGTCGCAATCCTTTGCTGCACAAATTGCTGAACTCGAGGCGGCCATTCATTCGTTGGCGGGTGAGGAATTCAATGTTGCCAGCCCCAAACAGTTGGGACAGATTCTGTTCGAAAAGCTCAAATTTCCCCATTCCAAACAGTTGAGCCGGGGGGGTTTTGCCACGGGGGCACCCATACTGGAAGAGCTGGCAGCCGACGGTTATGAATTGCCGTCCCTCGTCCTGGAATATCGAAAAATCGCCAAGTTAAAATCGACTTATGCGGATTCACTGCTCGACAAGATTCATCCCGGGACAGGCCGCATTCACACGTCTTATCTGATTTCAGGTGCACTGACAGGTCGTCTCGCGTCAACAGATCCCAACCTCCAGAATATTCCGGTTCGAACAGAAGAGGGAAGGCGAATTCGCGAGGCTTTCATAGCTGAGGACGGCAACGTTCTTGTGTCGCTGGATTATAGTCAGATCGAATTGCGTATACTGGCCCATGTTGCTGACATTACTGCTTTGAAGGACGCTTTCCATCTGGGACACGACATCCATGCCATGACGGCCTCGCAAATATTTGGTGTTCCGATTGACGGAATGGACCCGATGATTCGTCGCCGTGCCAAGGCCATCAATTTTGGCGTGATTTACGGGATTTCGGGTTTTGGTCTGGCGCGTGATCTGAAGATTTCCAGATCGGAAGCCAGCGAGTTCATCGACCGATATTTTGCCCAGTTTCCAGGGATTCGCAGTTACATGGACTCAACACTCGAGAGAGCACGGCGTGATCAGTTTGTCACGACAATTTTCGGCCGTAAGGTTCACACGCCTCATATCAATGAAAAACCCCCGCGGCGCGGCGCGGCAGAACGCAGTGCGATCAATGCACCGATTCAGGGGGCCGCCGCTGACATTATCCGCAGAGCCATGATACGGATTCCTGCTGCCATCGCTGGCATGCCCGCCAGGATGCTTTTGCAAGTGCATGATGAATTGCTGTTTGAGGTGCGTGAAGATGTTGTTGAGGATGTCATTCGGGTGGTCAGTGATGTGATGACCAATGCCGACCGTCCGGCGGCACAGATTTCTCCTAAACTCACCGTTGACGCCGGTTTCGCTGATAACTGGGCAGCCGCACATTAGCCTGAACTTCATGGGTTGATTTGACGATAATTGTTCCTGTTGGCCCATAAATACAAGGGTCTGGTGTTCAGTTTGGACAGATTCAACCTGTCATTGACATGGCCACATGCTTGTCTGGATCGATCTCCAGCAGTTCAAAGGCGCGGCCTGGCCTCTTGGTGGTGTTGCCATCATGGTGAAGGTGTGGTCAGGATTGTTGGGTGGCGTGAACACGTTGAGGGTGGCATGGCCAGCATCTCGTTGCCGGATCAGTGACGCGGGTGACAATCGCCGCAATCACCAGATCGCGCATCCGCTCCACCTTGCGCCCGAAAATGCGGACCATGTCCAGCGATCACAATGTTTCGAGGCCTGCCGCCACATGGCCATGGGGCAGCGCGCGTCGATTGACGGGAACATCACCCTGCCCTTGATGGCGGCGCGTATCGTATCAACGAGGGGCGGCGGTATCTTGGACAGATTGGTCAGCAACGCCGCTCAAACGAGTTTCAACACACTCCGGGACATCCCCGAGTATTGACGCTGAGGGGGATGCCGAATCCATACAGGGCAACATACATCCCGCACAGAATGACACACGCGCACGCAATAACCACATATTCTCAATGGGTTGTGTAAAACTCACGGCGGATTTCAGGAATGAAGTTCCGTCTAATCGATTTCTGCGGAGGGAATGAACGGAAAGAACGTGTTTTCTGACCAGAGTCCAAACCAGCTTTCGCCATCTCGGTCTTCATGGCAACAGATGTCGACAAGACGAAAAAAGCTCTTGCGGTCAATACGCGCTTCGAGATTGGCTCTCACCGTCACATAAGGTGACACTTCACCAGTTTGCGCTGCCCGCTCGACACGCACGGGTCGCATGGCAGAGGCGATCGCTTGCTCATCGACATTTGTCAGGAAAGTCACCGATTGGCCGCGGCCATAGCCCTTGATGTCAAAATCGGTGGCGATAAAAGGCACATCCTCAACACAGATCCCGACCTTTTCCACGGGTGTGACCAAATAATACCGGTCGTTGTCTTTTCTGATGATCGATGAGAACAGTTTGACCAGCCTTTGCCTGCCGATAGGTGTGCCGAGATAATACCAGGTACCGTCGCGGGCGATTCGGATATCAAGCTGACCACAAAAAGGCGGGTTCCAAAGATGCACAGGTGCAGGCCCACGCTGGGCAATCTTGCCCGCCGCGCTGGCGAGAGTGTCAACCGTCGGTCGCACAGACCGCGTACCGTCGTCGCGTGGGTTCTTACTCATAAAGGCGTATGGTCACTGCGCTTAGGGCTTATTGCTTCTGAGGTCAAGAACTGTCAAGAGGAAGTCGGAAGTTTGCAGAATTGTTTGGCGACAGCATTCACAAGACAATAAATCGCTTGAAGGAGACCAGTCATTCCATCCCAAGAGACGTCTATTCTTCTGCGTTTTCAATGCAATACTTCGGAGATTAAAAATTCTGACCCTGTGTCCAAACTGCCCCTCAGCGCAATCTCTGACCTAGATCTTGGGATCTGAGTTGATTGGAACGCTGGGCTGTCGTAATGAATGACCTCGCTTCTTTAACCCCAACCCCAATGTCCGTTCAATGTGACGATTGGAGAACACCACAAAGTGTGGGGCAGCTCACATGACCCGTCAATCTCTGCCCATCGGCATCCAGGACTTCGCAACAATCCGGAGCGAGGGTTTCTACTATGTCGACAAGACCCCGCTCATCCGGCAGCTGGTGTCTGCGGGTCGCCATTACTTCCTCTCCCGACCGCGGCGGTTCGGCAAGAGTCTGCTGGTGGACACGCTCAAGGCGCTGTTCACGGGTCAGGAGGACTTGTTCCGGGGGCTGGACATCCATGATCACTGGGACTGGTCGGTCACCCATCCGGTGGTGCGGCTGAGCTTTGATGGGACGTTTGACGGGCCCGCGGAGATCGAACGCAACATCGCCAATCAACTCGGCCTGATCGAACATGCGGCCGGATTGGATCCGCCCAACCCCGCGGAAGCCCCGCCCGAACGTTTGCGAACTCTTCTCTACCACCTTCATCGCCAGACGGGACAAAAGGCGGTGGTCCTCGTCGATGAGTATGACAAGCCGATCCTGGATGGATTGCCCGACCTGGATCGGGCGAAGGCCAACCGGGATTATCTGCAGGGTGTTTACAGCATCATCAAGGGCAGTGCGGCGCATGTCCGCTTTGTCTTTGTCACCGGCGTGAGCATGTTTTCCAAGGTCAGCCTGTTCTCGGGTCTCAACAATCTCAAGGATATCAGCCTGGATCCCCGCTTTGCCACGATCTGCGGCTATACCGATGCCGATATCGACACCGTCTTTGCCCCCGAGCTCGACGGGCTGGACCGCGATGAGATCCGTCGCTGGTACAACGGCTATAACTGGCGGGGGGAGGAGCGGCTCTACAACCCCTTCGATGTGTTGCTGCTGTTCGAAGATCGCAAGTTTGAGCCCTACTGGTTTGAGACGGGCTCCCCGACCTTCCTGTTCGAGACCCTCAAGACCCGATCCCTCAGCCCACTGGAGTTGGAAGGACGGATCATCGACCGGTCACGGGTGGCGAAGTTTGAGATCGAGAATATCAGCGCCGAGGCTCTGCTGTTCCAGACAGGATACCTCACCATCACGGAGGAGATCCGCAAGGGCCACCGCACCCTGTTCCGGTTGGACTCTCCCAATCAGGAGGTCCGCCTCAGCCTGAATGACGAGTTGCTGGCCGATCTGAGCCCCCACAACCGGGTGCCATCGGAAGAGGCGACGACACTGCAATCCCGTCTGGAGGCCAACGACTTTGAAGGCTTTGCGGAGACGCTCAAGGCGTACCTCGCCAGCATTCCTTACCAGTGGCACGCCACGGGGGATCTGGCGCGCTATGAGGCCTGGTATGCCAGTCTGCTGCACATGTGTTTCCGCGCCATCGGGGTGAATGTGCGCACCGAGGAGGCCTCCAGCCATGGGGGTGCCGACATGGTGGTCGAAACGGGCGGGCAGGTGTTCGTGCTGGAATTCAAGATGGCGGGCCGGGACGCGGACGTTGAGACGAAGATGGAAGAGGCGTTCACCCAGATGCGGGATCGGGGCTATGCGAACCGCTACCGGGATCGGAGGGAGCCCCTCCATCGGATCGCGGTGGTCTGCGGGCGCGAGGCCCGCAACCTGCTGGAGGTGCGGGTGGAGCCGGCTGTGATCACGTGAGGAGGCCCCATGACGGCACCCGTACACCCCGATGGCAACCGCTCTCCATGCTGCCCGCCCGGGCGTTGGACAGATGGCTATGGCGCGTCAATTAACCTGAGAATTGGCACCATTACGTGAGCATAAGAACTGGCTGGCTGAGCAGGCACGATTGTGGTTGATGGACGCCCCATACTGTTGCCACGCATTTGGGATACGTCCTTTTTTGCGGCGCACAATAATCTCAAAAATCGAGAGCCGGAACAGCCGGGAATTTCAAGTGACCGACTTCACCATGAATTGGCCAATTCACGTTGTTGTGAGGGCAGTAACGATCCTATTGGATTCGACATTACAGCTCATGCGTTTTAATTTGATACATCTGTTGAGCCGATTACGGGGAGGATGTGTGGATGGAAATGCCGGCACCTTGTAACGAGATCATTGGTCGAAAGGACTCGATTGTCCACAAGTTGAAGGTTGCAGTGCCAGAGGCGTTGGTGATTGATAACCCCGATGAAGTCAAAGGTTATGAATGCGATGCTCTGACGGCCTATACCTGCCCCCCATTGGCTGTTGTCCTGCCAACCTCCACTGAAGACGTGGCTGCTGTCATGCGTGTGTGCAGCACCGAGAATGTTCCCGTCGTGCCACGCGGCTCTGGAACCTCGCTGGCTGGCGGCGCATTGCCGACAGCGGATAGCGTTATCCTTGGGATTGCGAAAATGAATCGGGTCCTGGAGACAGATTTCGACAATCGATTCATTCGTGTCCAGGCTGGGCGCACCAATCTGTCGGTGACCCAGGAAGTGGAGGGCGAGGGGTTTTTTTATGCCCCGGATCCCTCAAGCCAACTGGCCTGTGCCATTGCCGGAAATATCGCGATGAATTCTGGCGGTGCCCATTGTCTTAAGTATGGAGTGACGACCAACAATCTGTTGGGTGTGAGAATGGTGACTGTTGCTGGTGAGATTGTGGATATCGGCGGTGGGTATCTTGATGCTGGCGGTTTGGATTTACTGGGAGTGATTTGTGGTTCGGAAGGCCAGCTCGGCGTTGTCACCGAGGCGACTCTGCGCATTCTTCCCAAACCTGAAGGTGCCCGCCCTGTCTTGTTCGGCTTTGAATCATGTGAAACCGCCGGTTCCTGTGTGGCCGACATCATTCGTGCCGGTGTCCTTCCGGTGGCGATTGAATATATGGATCGACCTTGCATACGCGCATGCGAAGACTTCGTTGGGGCGGGTTATCCGGATGTTGAGGCGCTGTTGATCGTGGAGGTTGAAGGCTCCGACGCAGAAATCGACATGCAACTGGGTCTCATCAAGCAAGTGGCAGCCAAGCACAAGCCCGAGGTCGTGCGCGAAAGCAGTAACAGTGAGGAGTCGGCGAAGATCTGGGCCGGGCGCAAGGCGGCTTTCGGGGCCATGGGGCGGCTTGCTGACTATATCTGTCTCGATGGCACCATACCGCTTTCTGAATTACCCCGTGTATTGACCAGGATTACCGAACTGTCGAAAAAATATGATTTGAAAGTTGCCAATGTCTTCCATGCGGGCGATGGCAACCTCCATCCTCTCATCATGTTTGACGCCAATTCGGATGATGAACTCGCACGTTGCGAAGCCATGGGTGCGGATGTCCTGAAACTTTGCGTTGAGGTGGGAGGATGTTTGACCGGCGAACATGGAATTGGCATTGAGAAACGCGATTTGATGACATGTCAATATAGTGAGAATGATCTCGAAGCACAGATGCGAGTGAAGGACGTCTTTGATCCGGGATGGATCCTGAACCCTGCCAAAGTGTTTCCGCTGGATGTCTCGCGTTCCCGCAGGGCGGCATGACACCAGCCGACGAAAATGAACTGGCGGCGGCAATTGCATCATCTCGTGAACCGCTTGTCATTCACGGGGGTGGGACAAAAGATGTGGGTCGGCCGGTGGAAGGCAAGACGCTATCGACGTCATGTCTGACCGGTATCAGCCGCTATGAACCCGAATCTCTGACATTGGTCGTGGCTGCCGGGACAAGCTTGCAGGAAATCGAGCGCAGCCTGTCTGAGTATCGCCAGCAACTGGCTTTTGAACCGATGGATTATCGCCATCTGCTTGGCACTGAAGGGGATCCCACAATCGGCGGTGTCGTCGCGTCCAATTCGAGTGGCCCGAGACGCATACAGGCCGGTGCTTGCCGTGATTATTTGCTGGGAGTTCGTTTTGTGGATGGCAATGGTGCGATAATTGCCAATGGCGGCCGCGTTATGAAGAATGTCACCGGTTATGATCTGGTGCGATTGATGGCGGGAAGTCATGGGACACTCGGTGTATTGACCGAGATTGCCTTGAAGGTCCTTCCAGACAGCGAGAGCCGCGCCTGTCTGCTGTTGCACGGTCTTAGAGATGACGACGCAATCAAGGCCTTAACGCGGGCATTATGTTCTCCCTTTGAAGTGACCGGAGCAGCACATATTCCTGTTGGAATGGATGGTGATCCGGTGACCATGATTCGCGTTGAGGGATTCACCGATTCGGTGCGCTACCGAGCGAAGCGGATCAAGGAGTTGCTCAAACCATTCGGTGAAGCCGAAATTGAAACTGATCCAGCACGAGTCGCTTCTGGCTGGAAGTGGGTGCGCGATGTGGAGAAATTCCATGGACAGGATGGAAATGTATGGCGGGTGTCAGTCAAACCCGGCGATGCGCCCCATGTGACAGCACAAATTCGCGCGCAACTCGACGCAGATTTTATCTATGACTGGGGCGGCGGCTTGATCTGGGCGCTCATTCCCGAAGGTGTCGATTTGCGCGCGGTCTGTGAGTTGACCAAAGGTCATGCGACACTGATCCGAGCTGACCAGGAAACACGCCGGGCCATTTCTCCTTTTCATCCACAGCCGGCATCTCTCAGTCCATTCTTTGAAGGCTTACAGCGAAAGTTTGACCCGCGCCGGATTCTGAATCCTGGTCTGATGAACTGACAGAGCAAGGATGTTGATATCAAATGCAGACTCTATTCACTGAGAAGCAGCTCAAAGATCCGTCAACAGCGCGGTCAAACGAGGTTCTCCGGACGTGCGTCCATTGCGGTTTCTGCACCGCGACCTGTCCGACTTACCAGCTTCTCGGTGATGAGCTCGACTCTCCGCGCGGACGAATCTACCTGATCAAGCAAATGCTGGAATCAGGTCGTCCGGCAGACAAGAAAACCGTTCTCCATATCGATCGCTGTCTCTCTTGTCTGGCTTGTATGACGACCTGTCCGTCAGGTGTGCATTATATGCATTTGGTTGATCACGCCCGTTCCTATATTGAGCAGACCTACAAACGTCCCCTGTATGATCGACTGCTGCGACTGATGCTCGCGGAGATACTCCCCTATCCAATGCGGTTCCGTCTGTCACTGGTCGCAGCCAAACTGGCCGCGCCTTTCGCTTCTCTAGTTCCCGAACCACGTCTGCGTGCGATGCTACGACTCGCACCCAAAGAGGTTCCACCGGTGAGTTGGCGTGATGATCCGCAATGTTTCCCGGCAACCGGATCGCGCAAGCGCCGCGTGGTTCTGGCAACCGGATGTGCCCAGAAAGCGCTCAATACCGACATCAACACGTCCACGATTCGCCTGCTGCAGCGGCTGGGTTGCGATGTTGTGGTCGCGGATGGTGCCGGCTGCTGTGGGGCTCTCTCGCATCATATGGGACGCGAGGTTGAAAGCCACCGTTTTGCTGCTGATTGTATTAATGCATGGAGCCGTGAGCTTGAGGCGGGTGCCGATGCCGTGGTGATCAATGCCAGCGGTTGTGGCACCACCGTCAAGGATTATGGTCACATGTTCCGCAACGAACCGTTGGCTCCGAAGGCCGAGATGGTCTCGGCGAAGACTCAGGATATTTCAGAATTTCTCACCGACCTGGGATTTCCCAGTTGTCCGGACAAGGAAATAAGTGTGGGATACCATTCTGCCTGTTCGCTGCAGCATGGTCAAAAGGTCACGGCATTGCCCGCACAACTTCTGAAAAAAGCCGGATTCAAGGTTGTATTGCCAGCAGAGGGACATCTTTGTTGTGGCTCGGCCGGTACCTACAACATTTTGCAACCGCAGATCGCTGAACAGCTGAAGGAGCGGAAAGTCCAAAATTTTGAGGCAATTTCTCCCGATGTGATCGCCGCTGGCAATATTGGTTGCATGATGCAGATTGGCGCAGGGACAGACATTCCAATCGTCCATACGGTCGAATTGCTCGATTGGGCAACTGGTGGTCCCTCGCCAAGGCCAATGTCACGGCTGGAAACTGTCCCGGCGGCGTAAGAGCTTCACCCAAATTTCCCAATCGGTCCATTTTACTCCAAAATCATTGTGTCGTCTCTGGTCATGGACGGCGTGTCATCCCCGGCCGCGCCAGTCTCTCAGCGGCCGGGGCACCCCGCAGTCGTGGCGGCACATGCTGATCCAGTTCGGTCGGTTGATCATTCCCTCAACCCCGTGCGGCCGACCCAGAAACTTCCAAGCGTCCCGCCCGGTGTTTCCGACAATATGCCATGGCTCAGCGTGACAGGATCAAAAAATGGACATTAGGTCCTTTGCAGGCAGAGCAATAATCTCGGGTTGCAGAGGTCGACTCGATGTCCGTCACATATTGCGGGTTCCGCTCACTGTCTTCCAGCGTTTTCGTTGACCCGTGAGAGCTCACACCTCACCCTGTGAACCACAGCTTGCAGCACCAAATTGCGCGCCGCATCGATAGGCACACTTCACCGCGCAATTAAGGCCAGATGCGGTTATCTCTTACGCTTTTCAATAACTTGAAATTTTATAGACTTTGTCTTACACTGTCTGTCTATGAGACAAACACAAGGAGAAGCCATGACAACCACCAGTTTTACCACCCGACTTGATACAGACCTCAAGCAAAGTCTTGTGCGTATTGCCAAGTTTGACGATCGCTCAGCCTCATGGGTGGCTAATCGTGCCATCCGTTCCTTTGTTGAAGAACGTGAAGCCACCCGTCAACTGGTTGAGACTGGTCTGGAACTGGTATCACAGGAAGCTCAAGGAATAACACCTTCAGCTGTTCACCAATGGCTCAAGGGAGATGGACAAACAGAGTTTCCAAAGTCTGGTGATTAATATCATCTGACATGATGGAGATTACCTATCTTGAAACGTCCGAGCCAGGCTTGCGATGGATGCACAGCTATTACCGTCAAAACCCACAACTTGATTACGGTAAGGCAATGGCATCTTTAGTGAAGGCTGAGGCAGTGTTGAAAGACCAGCCCTTCAGTGGAAGGGTATTTGAAGATTATGAACAGGTCCGCCAATATCAGCTTGGTAATACAGCCTTTGCTATACTCTATACCGTAGAGCGCGAAACCATTTGGATCATTGACGTAAGTGATACACGAGGAAGGCGGAGTGCTGACGCCATACGGGTCTTTAATGACACGATACGCAACAGCTACGGACTCTAGCTGACCCGTAGCATACCCCAATCAGAGAGCGTGAAACTCACGCCGTTTCTCCATCCGATCTGATCGTTGATAGGCAGCTATCACGCCTGTATCCACCTTGTGACCCAAAGCTATGGCGCGTCAATCCACGCCCTCGCCTCTCTGTGTGTCTGCAGAGTATGGAAATGCCTTTTTTGTGCCCTGACGCAACGAGTCCTGGTCCTGATTGTTTTGAGACCTGTGACCCTTGAACTGAGAGTTGGAGATTCCCATATTCCTGTTGTCGACGCGCGGCATTGACCGGCTGAGACAGTCAACAGCCCGTCCATAATGGAGGGCAAATGCAACTTTATCGCTCAATGGAGGGTACTCATGCGAAGTTTTGACCTGACACCGCTTTACAGCACCTCGGTCGGATTTGACCGTTTCAATGATTTGCTTGGGAAAGCATTCTCTGAGGATGTCGTCCCAACATCTTATCCACCGTTCAATATTGAGAAGACGTCAGAAGATTCGTACCGGATCGCGATTGCCGCGGCGGGCTTTTCTGCCACTGATCTCAATGTCGAAGTTCGTGAAAATCAACTTCATGTCACGGCAACAAAGTCAGAGGAATCGGCGAATGGCCGATATTTGCACCGCGGTATCGCACAACGCGCATTCCGTAAGCAATTTGCTCTTGCTGATCATGTCCGCGTTGTTGGTGCCAGCTATGTCGACGGCATGCTGAATATCGACCTCAAACGCGAAATTCCAGAAGCTCTCAAGCCAAGAACGATCAAGATCGAGGCTGAGGGCCCGACCAAGATCACCAGCAAATAACCTCACTTCGCCACCGTATGGATCGGTGGCTTGTGACAGACCGAGGCGCGTCCCCGAGACGCGCCTTTTTTCTGTTTCACGATATTTCCGGCACTGGCATTGCGCAAAATCACCATTCAGTCAGGCGCGTTCAATCTACGTCCAGTGTTTCGATCCAACCGATTGACGGATGGGCGCTGTGACATCAGATTGACAGGCAAATATATTTCAATTCGAGGAAGTCATCGGCACCATGATGTGATCCCTCGCGACCCAGACCGGATTGCTTCACTCCACCGAAAGGTGCAGCCTCGGTTGAGAAGAGTCCGGTATTGACGGCAACAATCCCGAATTCGAGTGCTTCTGCGACGCGCCATACGCGCGATGTATCCTTGGCATAGAAATATGCCGCGAGGCCAAAGATCGTGTCATTGGCCAGTGCAATCACCTCGTTTTCGCTGTCGAACCTGATCAGTGGGGCAACCGGGCCGAAAGTTTCATCATGCGCGATGAGCATCTCCTGAGTGACATTGGAGATCACTGTCGGTTCGAACCAATAACCACCGAGTTCATGCGCTTTTCCACCGGCGAGGATCTTTCCGCCTTTGGCTGTTGCATCGGCAACATGCGACCGAACCTTGTCAACCGCATCCTGGTTGATCAGCGGACCGGTATCGACCTTCGTGTCCAGTCCATCGCCGAGCTTGAGTCGATTCGCTGCTTTGGCAAGTTTTTCAGCAAATTCGTCATAGATTCCGGATTGCACATAGATGCGATTGGCGCAGACACAGGTTTGGCCGTTATTGCGGTACTTGGACATCATCGCACCTTCCACCGCTGCATCCACATCAGCATCATCGAAGACGATAAAGGGGGCGTTGCCACCAAGTTCCATTGACACCTTCTTCACTTGGCCACCCGCCTGTTGCAGCAGAATACGCCCGACTTCGGTGGAACCGGTAAAGGTGATCTTGCGGACTTTTTCATTGGTGCAGAATTCTTCCCCAATCTCACGCGAATGAGTGGATGTGACGATAGAAAATGCCCCTTTTGGCACACCTGCACGTTCAGCGAGCACTGCCATGGCCAGAGCCGAAAGGGGTGTTTCCCTTGCCGGTCGACCGACAAATGTGCAGCCAACGGCAAGCGCCGGAGCCATCTTTCGGGCAATCATTGCACTCGGAAAATTCCATGGCGTGATGGAGGCGACAACACCGACCGGTTGTTTGATGACAAATAACCTTTTGTCAGTCTGGGGTCCGGGAACAGTTTCTCCGTAGATCCTCTTGGCTTCTTCACCAAACCACTGCAAGAATGATGCGCCAAAATTCACTTCGCCAACGGCCTCTGCAATCGGCTTGCCCATTTCGGCAGTCAGAATCATCCCTAAATCCTGGGCATTGTCGATCATCAAACGATACCATTCCAGAATGATGGCGGATCTGTCTTTGGCAGGGCGTGCCGCCCATTCGGCCTGAACTTCTGCCGCAGCATCAATGGCGCGTTGGGCCTCGGCGATGCCGAGATTGGGTACGCGGGCAACGACATCACCGCGCGCCGGATTGATGACATCAAATTCTGTACCATCATCGGCATCGATCCACTCACCGCCGATATATGCTTTTGTGGCGAGGAGGGATGGGTCTTTAAGCAATGAAACAAGATTGGTTTTGTCGAGCATGGTGAATCCTACAAAAGTTCCGGCGAAATTTCGGTTTGACTGTCATATTGGACAACAGTTTTCAAGTTACCTGAGCATGAATTGGGGTTATCAGTCGATGCGACCTTATCTGATGAGCTGCCTGATCGAATAGATAAGATTTTTCCACTCAATTGTTGATCATCTCAGTGATACGCCGCCCATCTTTTGTGTAGATGAAAGGCACGCCTGTCACGCCCTTGTGACCCCGCAAGACACGATACAGATGTGCGATCACCCGCTTCGTGATCGCGGGGAGGTCAAGTTGATCACAATGGGTCAAGGGCACCCATTTCAGATTTTTCAGCTCATTTGAGGCAGGTTGCAACCTATCGGGATCGCTCGCCACATCAATATGATCAAAATCGGCCAGGAAGAATCGTGCATCAAATCGCCGGACTCGCCCCGGCGGGGTCACTGCACGATAGAGGAACTCAAGCCCGCGGGCAGATGGAATCAACCCGTTCCGAATAAATGACTCCCATTCATCAGGCCACATCAGTGACTGTGTCGTGTTATGCTGTGCAAGTCTGATTCCGGTTTCTTCCCACACTTCCCGTATCGCGCAGGACAGGAGACTCTTCACGATTCCCGCGTGCGATCGATAAGCCAATCGCTGAAGGCATTGGGCGCGCGGGTATCCGCAAAGGTGGACAATCGAGTCCGTGGCCTCAATGCCGCCGCCCGGAAATACAAATTTGTTGGGCATGAATACAGCTTTCTTGCGGCGTTGCCCGACCAGTAATTGTGGCTCGGAATTCTGGCGGCGCAACAGGATGACCGTGGAGGCATCTCGTACAGATGTTTCGGGAGCCGGACTTTTCGTCATTTGGCGCTTGCCCCATTGCAACCTGTTGCTGAAACTGACGGGTCAAAGCATCTCATCCGGTCACGTCCTCTTATCACAGATGGTGCCCAGACCAACGCCTGCGATCCCTGCTTGCAACATGTTGTTGGGTGGATTTCTCCCGGCCGGACAAGACCTGCATGCGTGTCATGGACCCACAACAACCCCATATTCGGCGACAATTTTCCTGATTCGAAACTGTATGAGATTTTTGCCGTCATTGACACAACATGTATGGCAGGGATAAGATCCCGCGCAACTTGGGAATGCCCATCATCAAGGCCTATATTGTTGATAAAGCAGCGGCTCATAGCGCGTTGACCGGGTCCATAGCGCCAGATTCGGGCAATTTTCACTGAACTGATCGGAGGCAACATATCCGGCATTGAGAGCTGATACGCGTCTGTATGGGGCACGGAGCGATCATCAGACCCCATGCGTATCTGGGAATCCCCGCCGGCACGGCAATCATCAGCAGCCACCATCATTGCGGGTTTTGCCCATGCCGGAACACATTCTCCTTTTCTGCTACACATTCAAAATGCGGGTTGGTCCAGGAGAGAGGCAGATATTTTCATGACACGGAGGAAGACATGACAATGCAGGCACAGCTTGAACAGTTTACCACGGGGCGCGGTTTTATTGCAGCACTGGACCAGAGTGGCGGCTCAACACCCAAGGCACTGGAAAATTATGGAATTGGTGCTGACCGCTATGTCGATGAACAACAGATGATTGACTTGGTTCATGCAATGCGCACCCGGATCATCACGTCTCCCGAATTTGACAATAGCCGAATCATCGGAGCCATTTTATTCGAGGGGACCATGGAGTCGTCGATCGAGGGCATGCTGACAGCAGATTTTCTTTGGGAAAGGAAACGTATCATTCCATTTCTCAAGATCGATGTCGGCCTCGAGATGGAGACAGATGGCATCAGCCTCATGAAGCCAATTCCACAGATAGACACACGCTTGCAACATGCTTGTGAAAGAAACATTTTTGGGACCAAGATGCGCTCCGTCATACATGATGCAATTCCCGATTCTGTCGCTGCTGTGGTCGATCAGCAATTCGAGCTGGCTTCCCGGATCAGAGATCATGGTTTGGTGCCGATCGTCGAACCCGAAGTCGCCATCGACAGTCCGCGCAAGGCAGAATGTGAAGATCTATTGCGCACTGCACTGGTGCGGCATCTTGATACACTCGAGAAAGGCCGCGAAGTTGCGCTCAAACTCACGCTTCCGGAGCAGGATGGGCTTTATGACGAACTCGTGATGCATCCCAATACGATCCGGGTAACGGCACTTTCAGGAGGTTACACGCGCGACGAGGCCTGCCGCAGACTGGCACGGAATAGAGGCATGGTCGCAAGTTTCTCCCGCGCGCTGGCGGAAGATTTGTCCGAATCCATGTCCGATGCGGAATTTGATGTGACCTTGGGACGTAGCGTTGCCGCGATACACACGGCGTCAGTATGATCAAGATTTTTCATTGTCGCCGTGTGAATGTGTGAGAGCTGTCCTCTCGCAGGTTTCATTCAGAATCAATCGCACGGCATGATGCACAAACGCCGCGCTGAATGACTAAGGCCCGTTGACAATTATCGTGCGGCCACCACGCCCGCCATCAGATAAATCCCGGCTGCGAAGCTTGCAAGAGTCTTGTCGTATCGTGTGGCGAGACCCCGGAACTCCTTGATTTTCGCAAAGACATTCTCGATTCGGTGCCGCTCCTTGTCAGCGTCGCGGTCAAAGTCGCGTGGCGTGCTTCGGTTCGACCGCGGCGGGATCACCGCCGTGGCTCCGCGTTCCGCCACTGTGTCCAGCACCCCATCCGCGTCAAAGGCCTTGTCGCCAATCAACATCTCACAGGTGAGGTCGTCCAGGAGTTCAGGGACAGCCTTGAGATCATGAGTCTGACCGGGGAGAACCACAAACCGGATCAGATGTCCGACAGCATCCGTGAGAGCCACGACCTTGCTCGTCAGACCGCCCTTCGAGCGGCCGATTCCTTCCGATTCTGATCCCCCTTTTTGGCCCCGGAGGCCTTCTGGTGCGCTGGCATGATCGTGCCATCCACAGACACCATTGACAGATCCAGATCACCGGATAACTCATTGAAAATACGTTCAAAAAGATTCGCTTTGGTCCAACGCCGGAACCGCTTGAAGACACTGTTCCATCGCCCAAAATGCGGCGGGAGATCACGCCAGGGGGTTCCTGTCCGGAACCGCCAGAGAACCCCTTCCAGAAAAAGACGATTGTCGACAGCTGTGCACCCCGGGTCAGTCACCTGGCCCGGACACAGCGGTGCCACCCGCGCCCACATCTCATCCGTCAAAACTGTGCGATCTGCATTCATCTTGTCACCTGCCTCGTCTGCTCGTGCCGCCTTTTTCGGCGTGCAATGCCGACACAAATACACGACAAGAACTCAAGACGCAAGGCAATTGTCAACGGGCCTTAGATTCCCTGGAGAAACTCCTCGGCAAGTTTTCGGGTCACGGTACGGAGCGCATCTTCCTTGGACTGACCTTCGTTTCGGGCCTTGGCAAAGTTTGCGCGTTGTCGTTCCGCTGAGGTTCCCCGCGCAACAATGTCTCGGACCCGTACCAGTTCGCGTTCACAACCGAGTTGCGTTGCATCTTCCAATGCCAGCTCGATGATCTCCTCAGCCAGTTCATTGAACGGACATAAGGCCGTTTTGCCGTGATCCACCAGGGGTTGTCCCATGCCGTAGCGTTGTGCCCGCCAGCGGTTTTCATTGATCAGCGTTCGCGGATAACTGCGCCAACGCTGATTCATTGATCTGAGTCGAAAAAGATAGGCAATCAACGACTGGTAGACAGCGGTAATTGTCATCGCATCCTCGTGCAGGCTGCACACATCCGTAATTCGCTGTTCAATGGTCGGGAACTTGCTCGACGGACGGATATCCCACCAGAGTTTGGAACCATCTTCAATACATCCAGCCTCAACCATATGGCTGACCAGGCATTCATATTCGGCAAACGAATTCAATGTGTCTGGGAGACCGGTGCGCGGAAGCGAGTCAAAAACTGTCAGCCGATAAGACGAAAGCAGGGTGTCGTCTCCCTCCCAGAAGGGCGATGAACAGGAAAGCGCGAGCAAATGCGGTAGAAAATAGGACACCTGATTCATCAGGTCGATACGCAGATTATTGTCCTCAATTCCAATATGCGTATGCATTCCGCAAATCAGCAGACGTCGGGCACTTTGGCCGAGATCCTCACGCAATGTATCGTACCGTTCTTTGCGTGTGTGGGTTTGATCGCGCCATGTTGCGAATGGATGCGTAGAAGCCGCAACAATCGAATAACCGAAACGCCGCGCAATCTCAGCCACTGTGCCCCGCAAATCAGCGAGTTCCCGGGAAACCGAAGACACTGTCGCGTGGGGTGCCGTGCCAACTTCCAGCTGGCATTGCATATATTCATTGGTTGTCTTGTTGCGGGTCTTGACCTTGCACTCTTCGATAAACCTTTCATCAGGCTCACGAATCAAAGACAGGGTTTCCGCATCGGAAATCAAATATTCTTCTTCAATTCCAAGCGTGAAGGCTGGTCGGTCAATCATGGGGCGGTTTCCCGGTTATCCGCAGTGAAGGGCGGGCAAGCAGCGAATGTGGCAAATTGTTCATGAGCCGCAAAAGATGTTTGCCACGGGAAACGGTCTTTGGGGCACAGGACAGGGAGATGCAATATTGCGAAAGTGACCGCCTCATTCATCCCGAGAACTATTCGGTGACTGACGAAAGTGGCAGTCCCTAGGGGAATCGAACCCCTCTTTCTAGGTTGAAAACCTAGCGTCCTAACCGATAGACGAAGGGACCGCACTGACTGATCCGCCGATAGCAGAAGTCTCAATCTGGCGCAAGTTTTTGATTTGACGTTCCCTGCATTCCGTGTGGCTTTTCACCATTTGAACAGACACGCACGCATGGCGTCCCTGAAGACATGATTGACAACGGGGTCATAAATATTCGATCCTCAATGGGCATGACCTCGATCTTGAAGCTGCAAGGTGATCTTTGGCAGGTGGTGAGTCCGGTATCTGCATTCGAGGCAGGACGGCAAGAGCCGGACGATTATTGCTGGTGTCTGAATTGTGTCGTCAATTCAGTCACTGGCACGATCCGAGGAGACAGTACGGATCGTGACTGTTCGCCGTGCCAGCCATAAGGAACTCAGATCCGACAGGACAAATTCTGTGAAGGAAATGACCTGTCATGAAGGTCAAGGCAAAACTGACTGGCAGCTGCGCAGTCGCGAAGAGGCAACAGGGCTCAAGCCCGTTCATGTCGACGATGAAGGCACCGCCCTTGTGCTGCGCTTGTGCCGGCAGGATCCTCTGGCGTCCTGGTCACATTCACCGATGACAAAACTCCCGGGGACTCCGTACCATTGTCTCCAGATCTCACAGATCACTCTTTTCAACCCCGGACGTGATCTGGCTCTTGGCTTCAACCTGTTCAGTGATCGTCGCCAGCTCAGCGCTTTGCGAGAGCGGCATCATGAACCTGGAGCTGGACGCGGATCTGACCTCTGAAATTGTTTTCCTGCAGGCGTCCAACAATATGCACAAGCGGTAATCCGTTCCTGTCAAGAAACTGTCCAAGCGGCGACTGATCGGCACGAAATGCGATGGCTTCCAGCTCTGCCCCGGTTTCTCCACGCAGTCTGAGCTGAAGATGGCCCGTCCCGACCCAACGGCGATAGACGACCAGCAGATTCGGGAAGGCGAAACGGGGCGCGGGGGCCGCGCTGCCGTAAGGCCCGGCGGCCTCCAATGATCTGACCATATCGATAGTGACCGCATCAGGTTGAATGACGCTATCGATCGGATATTGCTGAACCGAATCCCCATTTTTGTGCATATGGGTGGCGATCTCTGACAGGCGGGCCATGGCGGGTTCAATCTTGTCAGTCTCAATCTCAAGGCCAGCGGCCATTTTATGGCCCCCACCGCTGATCAGCAGGCCTTCGTTTCGACAGCGGTGCATGGCAGCACCAATGTCGAATCCGGGCACGGAACGGGCCGACCCCCTGCTTGTTTCATCACCGATTGCGATGGCAATCGCCGGTCTTCCTGATGCATCGACAAGCCGCGCTGCTATGATTCCCGCAACACCCGGGTGCCAGTTGCTTGAGGCGGCCCAGACTAAGGGTTCATTATTCTGGCTGGCGGCGATCCGTTCAAGGGCCTCATTCGCTGCCGCATCGACCATGGCCCGTCGTTTTTGATTGAGCCTTTCGACCTCGGAAGCGATGGCCTCCGCTTCGAAATCATCATCAGTTGCCAACAGCCGGGCACCAAGGTCTGATTCCTCTCCAATACGACCCGGAGCATTGATGCGTGGGCCAAGGAGAAAACCAAGCGCATGGGAATCCGGTTTCGTTTTCAAGTTGCTCACATCGGCGAGGGCACGAATGCCTGGACGTTTGCGATAGCTCATCTCCTTCAACCCCCGTCGGACCAAAGCACGATTGAGTCCGATCAAGGGCGATGCGTCAGCAACGGTGGCCAGTGCCACAAGATCAAGGAAACCATGGAGGTCACAAACCTCGACCGCATTATTCCTGAGCCGGCGATTCAGGGCCACAAGAAACATGAAGACGACGCCTGCGGCGCACAGATAAGTGAGTTCACTGGTTTCGTCTTGACGATTGGGGTTGATGATCGCTGTCGCATGAGGCAGCTTGTCTTCGCCCAAATGGTGATCGATAATGATGACATCCGTATCCTGGGCAGCAGCGATGGCATCATGTGCAGAGGTGCCGCAGTCAACACAAATGATGAGACTGTGTGACTCAGCCAGCTTGCGCATTGCATCAGGATTGGGACCAAATCCTTCACGGGAACGATCCGGCACATAAAGGCTGGCCTTGCGATCAAAATAACGCAGCCACCAGATCAACTGTGCTGCGGAACTTGCCCCGTCAACATCATAGTCAGCAAATATTGCGATATTTTCGTGATTCTCCAACGCAGCGACAAATCTCTCAACCGCCTTGTCCATATCAAGCAGGGAAGAGGGGTCAGGCATCAACCGGGTCATTGTCGGTTCGAGATAGTCTTCTGCATCGTCAAGCGAAACCTGTTGGCGTGCGAGGATTCGGCAGAGATGCGGCGCGATATCGGTTCGCTGCGCCATTGCCTGAGCCATGCGACCCTGATCTTCAGCCAGGTCACACCAGTATCTCCCCGTCACTGAGTGCGTGACGCCTAGACAGGCGCGCGGAACGGAGGTGTGGTTCATGGCAGAGTGGCTTCCGTCAAGTGATTGTTCTGGTGATTATTCTGACGGTTTAACTCTTCCACCAATCGGGTGGCGATAAGTCATTCGACGCATGGAACCTGTTTTCGAACGCAGCAGAATCGTGTCCGTTTCGTAGTAACCTGGCTGACGGCGAATGCCAGGTAGCAATGTGCCATCAGTGACGCCGGTCGCAGCGAAGATCACATAATCGCGCACCATATCCTGCCGGCTATAGATGCGGTCAAAATCAGTGATCCCCAACTTGACGGCGCGTGCCCGCTCGGCGTCATTGCGAAACAACAACCGGCCTTCAATCTGACCTCCCATGCATGTGAGTGCAGCCGCTGCGAGCACACCTTCCGGGGCGCCGCCGATACCCATATACATGTCGATGCCGGTGCGCAGCGGATCGGTACAATGTATGATACCCGCCACATCTCCATCGCCGATGAGACGAATCGCGGCACCAGTTGATCGCACCTCTTTGATCAACGCATCGTGGCGGTCTCTTTCCAGGATACAGACAGTGATTTCGGTCGTTGAACAAGATCGACTCTCCGCAAGCCGGGTAATTCTGTCGCGTGGTGGAATCTCCAGCGTCACGATCTTTTCCGGATACCCCGGACCCACCGCGACTTTATCCATGTAGACATCAGGGGCACGCAACATCGAACCGCGCGGGCCCATGGCGAGGACTGTCAAAGCGTTCGGCATATCCCTTGCCGTGAGTGATGTCCCTTCAAGCGGATCAAGTGCGATATCGACTGCAGGACCATTGCCGGTTCCGACGGATTCACCACAATAGAGCATTGGCGCTTCATCGCGCTCACCTTCACCAATAACAACGATGCCATCAATATCCAGCATGTTTAACTGAGAGCGCATGGCATCCACAGCGGCTTGATCTGCCGCTTTCTCGTTGCCACGACCGATATATTCTGCTGCGGCAAGGGCCGCCGCCTCCGACACGCGTGCCAAGCCGAGTGACAACATGCGGTCACGGAATTCGTCGGGTGGTCTCAAGGGATTGTCCTCTTGCTGGATGACTTGCAGCCCCGTCGTTCATTCAACCGTCTTCAATGCGGATGGCGACCGGTTCACGCAGTGACAGCCCGGTCTTGCGGACTGCATTGAGTGAGTGGTTCAGTTGTTCGCGTCGCGTGTGATGGGTCACAATGAGCACCGGCGCACCATTCTCGTCATGACCGTATTGCCGGAGACGGTTGATGGACACATTTGCATCACCAAAGGCAGCCGCAATCTTGGCCAGAACCCCTGGCTGGTCGACGAGCAATAGGCGGATATACCATGCCAATTCAGCAGAAGATCGCGTGGATGCAACTTTCTTGAGTGTTGAAGCAGGCTGACCAAAGGTCGAGATCGTGCGGCCCCGTGCGATATCGATAATGTCGCCAATGACCGCTGCAGCCGTCGGGCCGCCACCGGCACCCGCACCCATCAGATAGACAGGACCCGTTGTTTCACCTTCGAGAAGCACAATATTGGTTGCATTTTCAACACGTCCAAGTGGTGAATTGGCCGGAACCAGGCAAGGTTCGGTCCGTTGTTCCAGGCCGGAGTCAGACATGCGTGCAACACCAAGCAACTTGACCCGATAACCCATATCCCGCGCCAGTTCGATGTCGGTTATGGAGATCCGTTTGATTCCCTCGATATCCATTCCGGCAAAGTCGACCTGAGTGCCAAAAGCAATCGAGGACAGCAATGCAAGTTTATGTCCGGCGTCGATTCCCCCAACATCGAGGTCAGGATCCGATTCAAGATAGCCAAGCTTGTCGGCTTCGGCAAAAGTCTCTTGATATGAACTGCCGTTGCTTTCCATACGCGTGAGAATAAAATTGCAAGTTCCATTCATCACGCCAAGAACTCGCCGTATGCGCTCTCCAGCCAGGCTCTCGGTCAAACTTTTGACCACCGGAATTCCGCCTGCAACGGCAGCCTCAAACCTGAGGGTAACTCCCGCATCTTCCGCCATTTTTGCGATAGCGTTTCCATGAATCGCCAATAGAGCCTTGTTGGCGGTGACAACATGTTTGCCGGCATTGATTGCCGCTTCAACAGCGGCTTTTGCAGTATTGTCATGGCCTCCAATGAGCTCGACGAACAGATCGATGTCAGGTCGGCTGGCAAGAAGCGTGGCATCCTCAACCCAATCAAACCCTTCGAGCGATATACCGCGTGGCTTGCCGCGTGCGCGCGCGCAAACAGCTTTTACGCAGAGATGTTTTCCACAACGTGTGGCAATCAGTTCTGAATTCTCCTCGAGCAATTTGATGGTGCTTGTTCCTACAGTTCCAAGTCCGGCCACGCCGATATTCATGGTTTCTCTCACGAGATCGCTCCTGGCAACTGATGATGATCCCCTAATTCGTTCTCAAAAGATGCAGGTGACTTCGTACGACCGAAGAGGATTCTGTTCCACGCGGATTCCTGGAACCCGACATCTCCGGGATTGATTTCCTGATTATTCCTGCCACTCATGAGGTCAGTCACAGGGGCGGCGGCTGGACCCGGGTCCCCGCCTCGGCACCGATACGCTCAAGGGTCTCCGTTGATGAAAATGACGCGTCGTCACTGGCACGAGGTTGCGAATCCATCAAATCCTCAATCTCGGGCGGTATCGTGCAACCGGCAACAAAAAGTGAAGTGACGACTGGCAGAAGGGCTCTCCTGACATAATGACCTGCGCCGATGGTCCGGTAGCAAGACACACGTTGATAATGGATATGTTGGGGAACGCTCAGATTCATAACAGATACTGCTTGGCGCAATTTCGACATTGCCTTATAAGATGCACCCGCTTGGTTGTCGAATTTCCGTCACGGCAGAAACACGAAATTGACAGTGGTGAATATCATGTCCAAAGAAACTGGAGCTCTGACCCAACCGTACCCCGTTGAGGTTCAGTCTGGCAAGACTTATTTCTGGTGCGCTTGCGGCAGGAGTGCGCGGCAGCCATTTTGCGATGGCAGTCATGCATCAACCGAATTCACGCCGATAAAATATACCGCCGAAGAGACCGGACGGGTCTACTTTTGTGGCTGCAAGGCGTCGGGGAAAAAGCCACTTTGTGACGGCACACACAAGTCTCTTTGAGGTTTTGTTTCCGAATATCCGGTCAAAAATAGCAATGGGTGACCAGTTGATTCGAGACGGACCAAAGCGCGTTCACATCCGAACCTATGGTTGTCAGATGAATGTCTATGACAGTGAGCGGATGAGAGAGGCTCTGACGGATTCAGGATATGTGGATACGGATCGTGCTGAAGATGCTGATCTCGTGATTCTCAACACCTGCCATATCCGGGAAAAGGCAACCGAGAAGGTTTATTCGGAATTGGGTCGATTCAAGGCGCGTAAAAGGAAAAACCCGAATCTTCGGATTGCTGTCGCTGGTTGTGTTGCGCAGGCCGAAGGCGAGGAGGTCATGCGTCGACAACCGCTGGTTGACTTCGTGGTCGGCCCACAATCCTACCATCGGCTGGCCGAGATGGTTCGAACTGACAGTCGCGAGACCAACACCGACTTTCCCAGGGCAAGTAAATTTGATTCCCTGCCGGAACGATCGACAATCCAGCGACGTGCGTCTGCCTTTCTGACGGTACAGGAGGGTTGCGACAAGTTCTGCTCGTTTTGTGTTGTCCCGTATACCCGCGGTGCCGAATCAAGCCGACCTGTCGAATCAATTCTGCAGGAGGCTGAACGGCTGGTCGAACAGGGTGTCCGCGAGATCGTGCTGTTGGGGCAGAATGTCAACGCCTATCATGGGATTGGCGCAGACAATCGGCAGTGGTCTTTGGCCGAAATTATCAACCGCCTGGCCCGGATCGAAGGTCTTTGCCGAATCCGTTTTACGACATCACATCCCTTGGACATGACAGACGATCTGATTGCGGCATTTGCGGAATGTGACAAACTCATGCCATATTTGCATTTGCCGGTGCAAACGGGATCCGACAAGATCCTCAAGGCGATGAATAGACGGCATTGCGCGGCGGACTATCTTGACATCGTCGGAAAAATTCGTGCGGCACGCCCCGATATCCTCCTGTCGGGAGACTTTATCGTCGGTTTTCCCGGCGAGAGCGAGTCTGACTTTGAACAGACGCTGTCAATCGTACGGCAGGTACGATACGGGCATGCCTATTCATTTCGTTATTCACCGCGACCCGGAACTCCGGCCGCCGATAGACCTCAGGTGGATTCGGCAGCAGCAGCGGATCGATTGGATCGTTTGCAGACATTGTTGCGATCTCAGCAGGAAATGGCTCTCCAATCGATGATTGGACGCCGATTGCCGATCTTGTTTGAACGGCGAGGTCGCAAGCGGGGGCAATTGGTGGGCAAGTCGGAATATCAGCATGCCGTCCATTGTCAGGCTGACGATGATATGCTTGGCGAAGTCACAGAGGTGTATATCTCATCGGCTGAGGCCAATTCTCTGTCCGGTGAAATTGTGGTGGCGTAGGCTACCCGTGGGCTTTTCCGAGACATCCCTGGTATGGGGGTTCAGTTGATACAATATTGGCAAACGTGTGACAGGGCGGGGCATCTTGGCATGCCCCAATCTGTAACACTCGACATTTGCCGATGATTCCCCTAACGCGCAGTCATCACTTATTTGAGTGGAGTCATTATTGGTAACAGTCAGTCAACGAGAAAATGACGGAATCCTCGTTGAGTTTCCTGTTAATCGGTTTTTGATTGAATTGTGTGGGCCTCATGATGCCAATTTGAGCATGATTGAGGAGGCACTCGGGATTCAGATTGTCCGACGTGGCAATCGACTGGTTCTCACAGGTGCGGATTCACAGCGGGAAGCTGGACGTCGCGCATTGGATTATCTCTACCACCTTCTCGAGTTGGGACGTGCCCTTGAAGCAGGTGATCTAGATGATGCGGTTCGCCGCAGTGTTCCGACGGCGGCAGTGCTGCCCCTCACACATTCCGATGACGAGATCAAGACAAGGAAACGGGTGGTAGAACCACGCTCACCCGGGCAGCGTGATTTTGTCCAGAAGTTGCGGGCCAATCATTTGGTTTTCGGTATCGGGCCGGCCGGGACGGGCAAGACCTATCTTGCCGTCGCCCTGGCTGTTTCAATGCTGATGGATGGGCTTGTCGATCGAATCGTTTTGTCCCGTCCGGCGGTCACGGCGGGTGAGAGGTTGGGATTCCTGCCCGGAGACATGAAGGAGAAGGTCGATCCCTTTATGCAACCGCTCTACGACGCCTTGCGTTCGTTTCTCTATCAGAAGATGTTGAACAATTATCTTGAACAGGGCAAAATTGAGATTGCACCGGTTGCATTTGTGCGTGGGCGAACCTTGAGCGAGGCATTTGTCATCTTGGATGAGGCACAGAATGCGACGCGCATGCAAATGAAAATGTTCCTGACACGACTTGGGCCTGGATCACGGATGGCCGTCACTGGCGATGTCACGCAAATTGACTTGCCGTCCGGGACGACCTCCGGCCTCATAGAAGCTCAGAAGGTCTTGAGCGGTGTGCAAGGAATTGCCTTTACCGAATTTTGCTCCTCGGAAATTGTGCGGCATGGTCTGGTCGCCAGGATCGTCAATGCTTATCAGCGAGATGTTGATGTACGCGACAGTTGAAGTTGTCGTTGATGACCCGCACTGGAACGTCATGGATTTGGACCGGATTGCGCAAATATCTTGTTCGGCCGCGATATTGGGCGCGGGACGGACAGCAAGCGCATACGAAATTGCCGTGCTCGCGGCTTCGGATGATCGTATCGCCGATCTCAATTTCCGTTTTCGACAGCGACAGGAACCAACGAATGTCCTGTCATGGCCGGCGGCGACGTGTCCGGGCGGCATACACGATAACAGTGCACCCATCCATCTCGGCGATATCGCACTGGCCTGGGAGACTTGTGCGGCGGAAACAACTCAATTCGGATCTCCGCTCGAAGATTACGTTGCTTTTTTGCTGGTGCATGCCAGTCTGCATTTGCTGGGATTTGATCATACGACCAATCAGGAAGCGGCGCAAATGGAACAGCGGGAAGCATGCGCACTGGCCGCTCTCGGCATAGGAAACCCGCATGGCTGTGCGGGCACTCAGGCGGTATGGAATCGGAATTGACCGAATTTTAGATCATGAACAAGAAAACAACCGAAGGCATGGCAGAGGGCAACATATCGTCGTCATCAGATCATTCGACAAATCAGGAAGGTGAAAGCGTTAACAGTCCGGGGATGATCGACAGATGGCTCGTGAGACTGGGTCAAGCGGGTCGCAGACAGAATCACAATATCCTGCCAGTCGATGACGCTGAGGCAGCATCCGGGACGGACCCGTTTCACGGTCACAATCCACCGGTTGAGGATGTCGCGGTTCCCAAGGCGGAGATTGTTGCGGTCTCCATCGATATCAAGTTACGACCATTGGTCAAGTTGTTCAGGGACAGCGGCCGAACCCGGCTTCCAGTCTATCAATCTTCGTTGGACTCGCCTTGCGGATTTATCCATCTCAAGGATCTGGCATTGCAGCATGGGTTTAACGGCAGCAATAACGCACGTTTCAAACTCACAAAAGAAATGCTGCGTCCGTTGCTTTATGTCCCTGGCAGCATGCGCGCAGCGGCTCTGCTGGAGCAAATGCGTGCACAACGCATTCATATGGCATTGATTATCGATGAATATGGTGGCACCGACGGACTTGTCACCATTGAGGATCTGGTTGAGGTGATATTCGGTGACATCGCTGATGAGCATGATGATGAATCCGCACACGAGCTGATCCGCGAAGAAGCTGACGGCTCATATCTGTGTCGTGCGCGGCTGAAACTGGATGACCTGAGTGAAAAACTCACTATTGGCCAAAGTCTGGTCGAAGCTTTGGATGATGAAGTTGATACGCTCGGTGGTTTGATCTTTGTCCTTGCCGGACGGGTTCCGGTCACCGGCGAAGTGGTACGACATGAGACGGCAAATCTGGATTTTGAAATTGTCGCCGCCAACCGTCAACTCATCCGCCAGATCCGGGTCCGCAAGAACGTAGCCCGCGGCAGTTGAAACTGCGCGGTCTGAGATCGCAATTTGGGCCGGAAGCCGGCAGACGAAGATTTGTTCTGCTGCCAGGTGCCGGGGCAATTGCTGCACTCGGTCATGCGCCGATTTCTTTACCCATCTTTACGCTGCTTGGTTTTGCCGTTTCCATTGCCGCATTCGTGACCTGCAAAAGCTGGCGCCAGGCCACCTTGTTCGGTTGGTTGTTTGCGCTGGGATATTTTGCGTTTTCTCTGTCCTGGCTGGTCGAACCTTTTCTGGTGGACGCATCAAGAGACGGATGGATGGCACCATTTGCACTGGCCGCGATGACAAGTGGTCTGGCGCTCTTTTGGGCCGCGGCGTTTGCAGCGGCCTGGTGGTTGGGTCGATCAGACGCCAGTCGCACAATTGCCCTCGCTGTCGCCATGACCCTTGCCGGTTTGTTGCGAGAAGTGTTCATGACAGGATTTCCATGGGCGTTGCCCGCCTATGTGTGGGCAGAGACTCCGGTTGCGCAGTCGCTCGCCTGGTACGGTCCGCATGGCCTGACATTCGTGACCGTGCTTGCGGCCGGTGCGTGGTGCAGCATGCGACAGCCCTGGCTTGGCTGGCTACTGACACTGGTCGGGATCGCCGCGCTGTGGATCTTGGGTGAGGCCCGGTTGCACCGGGGGGCCGAGACCAGCGAAAACTTGCCAATGGTGCGTATTGTGCAACCCAATGTGCCACAGGAACTCAAATGGGACCGCGGTCATTCACAACAATTTTTTGACCGGCTCATCACAATGACGGCGGCAGATGTTCCCGAGAATCTGGTGGCTGTCATATGGCCGGAAACTGCGGCAACCTTTCTCCTGCGTGAAGAAGAGCGCATTTCAGCCATTGCTGGTGCCGCGCGCGGGGCATTGGCCGTGATTGGTATCCGCCGGCGCACGGATTCGAGACAATTCAATAGCCTTGCGGTGATCGACTCGCTTGGAAGTATAGTCGACATCTATGACAAACGCAGACTGGTCCCTTTCGGTGAATATGTCCCCCTCGCCAATCAGATTGAATCAATCGGTCTGGAAGGTTTGGCATCGCGGTTGCAAGGTCGATTTGATCCGGGTTCAGGCGATCGTTTTCTTGATCTTGGTGTTGCCGGTCGATGGCTTGCCCTGATCTGTTATGAATCGATTTTTCCACGGGATATCCGTCGTAACCCGCGTCCCGATGGTTTGTTGCATGTTACCAATGATGGTTGGTTTGGCACATGGTCGGGGCCACAACAGCATTTTGTCCAGGCGCGGATGCGTGCGATCGAGCTTGGATTACCGCTGATTCGTGCGGCAAATACAGGTATTTCAGCGATGGTTGATGGCAAGGGTCGTGTGTTGCATTCCCTGCCTGTCGACGTGTCAGGAAAGATTGACGTGCCACTGCCGCGGCCACTACGGCCAACACTCTATTCACAGACCGGGGATCTGCCGTTGATGATTGTTCTCCTGACATGGGTCGGAATGGTCCTGCGCTATCGGCTTTATCCATGAGTTTGATTGATCTCGAATTCTGATATTGGCAATCTCATGATTGCGCGTTGACCTGAATACGGTGAATTGCTAATTCCGGCACCGTTCAATCGGTTGGCATTTATCACTGCGTTACTTGGCTGGGAGCAAAATGTATGGCTGAACGCGAACGTCTCTTCACTTCAGAATCGGTGTCAGAGGGGCATCCTGACAAGGTCTGCGACCAAATTTCAGATGCCGTACTTGATGCCTATCTGGCTGAGGATCCGCAGGCGCGCGTGGCGTGTGAGACACTCGCCACCACGAATTTTGTCGCTGTTGCCGGAGAAATGCGGGGCCCGACCAGACTCAATGACCAGGTTGAATCGATTGTGCGGGAATGTGTCCGCAAGATTGGATATGAACAGGATGGTTTTCACTGGGAACATCTGAAAGTCCTCAACCTTCTGCATCAGCAATCTGCCGACATCGCACAAGGTGTTGATGCCGATGGCGCGGGCGACCAGGGGCTCATGTTTGGCTTCGCGGTCAATGAATCATCGGATTTTATGCCCGCACCGCTCCACTATGCGCATCAAATTCTCCTGAAACTGTCACAGGCCCGCAGGGAGGGCCGGGAACAACGACTGGGCCCGGATGCCAAGTCGCAAATCACCATGCGCTATCGGGACGGCAAGCCGACGGAGGTGACATCAATTGTGCTGTCCGCACAACATTATGATGATCGTCTGACCTCCGAGGATGTACGGGCGATCGTGGAGCCGACGATTCGCCAGACATTGCCGCCAGAATGGATCACCGAAGAGACTGTTTGGCATGTCAATCCGACAGGAAAATTTGTCATTGGTGGACCGGATGGTGACAGTGGCCTGACCGGGCGAAAAATTATTGTCGATACTTATGGTGGGGCGGCGCCACATGGTGGTGGTGCCTTTTCGGGAAAAGACCCAACCAAGGTTGATCGTTCAGCGGCTTACGTCGCGCGTTATATGGCAAAAAATGTGGTGGCGGCGGGTCTCGCTGACAAATGTTGTATTCAGATCTCTTACGCCATTGGCGTCGCCACGCCACAATCGCTGCTGATCGATACTTTTGGCACGGAACGGGCCGATCCTGATGCTCTGGCGCACAAGCTTCGCGACCTGGTGGACCTGACACCGCGGGGAATTCGCAATCATCTCCGGCTTGACCGTCCGATTTATGAGCGAACGGCGTCATTTGGCCATTTCGGTCGCAAACCTGACGATGATGGTGGATTCAGTTGGGAGCGTATCGATCTCGTGGATGAACTCGGATCGCTCCTCTGACAATGATGCCGTTGTTTGCTGAATTGCGTGCAGTGTGCAGGTGAATTCCACGCGACCGTTTCGTAATTTCTATGGCAGACGGTATGGAAAACGTCTCCGTCCCGGCCAGCGTCGATTGCTCGACGAGAATCTAGAATCACTGTCTGTGCTGCGCCTGTCCTCCGCGTCCTTGTCGGCCCCATCAGAAATCGTCTGTCCCCGGCTGTTCGGTCGGGGTGGCCCGGTATGGCTGGAGATCGGCTTTGGCGCCGGAGAGCATCTGGTGCATCAGGCCAGGCGTCATCCGGACGTGAATATTCTGGGTTGTGAGCCCTTTATCAACGGCGTTGCATCATTACTCGGGAAATTGCGCGATCAACCGCTGACCAATATTCGAATTCACCCCGGCGATGTGCGCGATGTGATGGATATTCTGCCAGATGGGTCAATCAACCGGACCTTTCTGCTTTATCCCGACCCTTGGCCGAAGAAACGTCATCATCGCCGGCGTTTCATGAACCCGGAATTCCTGATCCCCCTGGCCCGGGTGATGACGAGCGGATCACAGTTACGGCTAGCCACCGATGTTGCCGATTATGCGCGACACGCATTGGAACAAGTCAGGATCAATTCTTCCTTTTCCTGGGCCGCTTCGAACAAGCGCGATTGGGAGATTCCATGGAATCATTGGCCGTCAACGCGCTATGAGGCCAAGGCTTGCCGAGAGGGGCGCAAGCCGATCTATCTGACCTTCAGGCGGGAGTGACTCACTCACGGTCGCGATCACCCAGACAGCCGCCAAGTGAAGATAACAGTTCCACGAAATCGGGGAAGCTGGTAGCGATTGGCCTTGCATCATCAATCGTTATGGGGTTGTGCGCCGCCAGGCCCAGGCATAGGAAACTCATGGCAATCCGGTGATCCAGGCGTGTCTCGCAGATGCCACCTCCCTTGATACCATCATAACCGCGCCCCGTTACCGAGAGACTATTTTCCGTCTCGCGGATGCTCACGCCACACGATTCAAGCCCGCGTGCCATCGCGTCGATTCGATCAGACTCTTTCACCCGCAATTCGCCAATTCCATGCATCACCGTTTCCCCTTCGGCACATGCTGCGAGTGCCGCAAGAATTGGATATTCGTCGATCATCGATGGTGCACGCTCTGGCGGGACGTCAATGCCGCGCAAGGGCTGATGTTGCACGCGGATATCGGCGATGGGCTCACCGCCCTGTTTTCCCGTTTCATTGATCCTGAGTTTCGCTCCCATTTCATTGACTGTCGTCAGGAATCCGGTTCTGGTGGAATTCATTCCAACATTTCTCAGACAAATGTCAGAATTCTCCGTCATCAGGGCCGCAGCAATCAGAAAAGCGGCTGCTGACGGATCACCCGGAACATGAATCGACTGCGGTTGCAGTTCAGCGTAACCCGTAACGACAAGATGTCGCCCGTCATGGCACTCCTCGACGTCAACTCTCGCACCAAAAGCGCGGAGCATCCTGACTGTATGATCGCGGGTGCGGGCTGCCTCAATGACCCGGGTTGGTCCGGGCGCGTTCAAACCGGCGAGAAGAATAGCTGATGCAGTTTGCGCAGACGGTGTGGTCAGGCGATAGGTCACAGGGACTGGATCTGCAGTGCCGGTTGCGGTGATCGGCAGCAAGCCCTCGGCACGTCCGGAAAACTGCGTGCCAAACGCGGTCAGCGGTTCGGTGACCCGGCGCATGGGGCGTCCACGCAATGAATGATCCCCGGTAAATACAGCGGTAATCGGTGTTGTTGCCATGGCACCGAGCAACAAACGGACACTGGTCCCCGAATTGCCGCAGTCAATGACGTCGGTGGGGTCGGCATAGCCTCCCGTCCCCACACCGTGAACAGACCAGTGTCCATCGTCATGTCGTTCGATCTCAGCACCGAACTGTTTCAAGGCGCCGATTGTGGAATGGATATCCGCGCTCTCAAGGAGACCGGAAATCCGAGTCGGTCCGACGGCAAGTGAGCCGAGGATCAGGGCGCGGTGCGAGATCGATTTGTCACCTGGTACGGTTGTTTCTCCGCGCAGGCTGTGTGATTTGCGTGATGTCAGCGAAAAGCTGTGGGTCTCAGTGGTCATTCATGCAACGGCAAGTTATTTGTAACTGAGGCGAATATAGATGATTGCGCAGCAGATTTCAGTCGTTAATTGCGATGACGTCCCGCCTGTCATGACAGCGGCTTGAGTGCGATTTGTGCCCCACGCCGAGGAGAAATGAATGTCTTCATTCACAGTTGCAATCGATGGCCCCGCGGCGGCGGGGAAGGGGACGATTGGTCATGCTCTCGCACAACATTATGGATTCGCGCATCTTGATACCGGACTCCTGTATCGGGCGGTGACAAAACTGGTGCTTGATCAGGCCGGTTCGATTGATGAAGAATTGGCTGGAAACATCGCGCAGAATTTATCCGCCGAAGATTTATTGATCGATGGGTTGCGTTCCGCTGAGATCGGACGCCAATCCTCTTTGGTCGCAGCAATGCCTGCCGTGCGTCAGGCCTTGCTGACATTTCAGAAGGAATTTGCCCGCCGCGACGGCGGTGCGGTGCTGGATGGAAGGGATATCGGTACCATCATTGCGCCGCATGCCGAGGTGAAACTCTTCGTCACGGCAAGCGAGGAAGTGCGTGCCGACCGCCGCTGCCGCGAACTGGCCAAACTTGGTTTCAAGCTGACATTCGAAGACGTCCTGGCAGATCTTCGACAACGAGACCAAAGAGATCGACTTCGGGGACTCGCCGCATTGCGGAAAGCAGATGATGCCCTCTTGCTTGATACGTCAAAATTGACTATACATGAGGCAGCCTCAAAGGCTTTTGACGCCGTGAATGAGCGGCTGGGAACCGGGCGGACGATCCGTGCCGGCAATGATTCGTGCGTGAAAACTAATGCATAGCTGCAATGAGACATACTGGCTGTCTGCCGGTTCAGATGAAAATATGGAGCGCCTGACAAGTTGACTGAAACGGCACTTAAAGAGGAGTTCGAAGCCCTCCTTGAAGAAAGCTTCGATCAGGAAACCCCAAAGGAAGGAAGCGTGATCGGTGGCAAGATCATTGCCATAGAAGCGGGTCAGGCCATTATCGATATTGGCTACAAGATGGAAGGTCGGGTTGACCTCAAGGAATTCGGTCAGGGTGAGACTGAAGAGATTCGGGTTGGAGATTCGGTACAGGTATTTTTTGACCGGGTGGAGGATTCACGTGGCGAAGCGGTGATTTCGCGCGACAAGGCGCGCCGTGAGGATGCCTGGGATCGTCTGGAGAAAGCCTTTGCCGAGAATTTACGTGTCGAAGGCCACATTTTCAATCGAGTCAGGGGCGGGTTTACTGTCGATCTTGGTGGTGCCGTCGCCTTCCTGCCGGGCTCTCAGGTTGATGTGCGCCCGGTGCGCGATGCGGCGGCACTGATGGGAGTCAAACAACCGTTCCTGATCCTCAAAATGGATCGTCGACGGAACAATATTGTTGTGTCGCGACGTGCGATTCTTGAAGAAAGTCTCGCAGAACAGCGGGCAGAGATCTTCAATCGTCTGAAGGAGGGCGATGAGATTGAGGGGGTGGTCAAGAATATCGTCGAGTATGGTGCATTTGTTGATCTTGGCGGCGTTGACGGTCTGTTACATGTTGTTGACATGGCGTGGCGACGCGTCAGCCACCCTTCGGAAATTGTCACAGTTGGTCAGACTCTGACCGTGAAAGTGATCAAGGTTCAGCGTGACAAGCACAGAATTTCATTGGGCATCAAGCAGTTGGGACCGGATCCCTGGGCAACAGTCGAGGAACAGTTCCCGATTGAATCGCGACATATCGGCACGGTGACCAATATTGCCGACTACGGGGCTTTTGTCGAATTGGCACCGGGGGTCGAAGGATTGGTGCATGTCTCGGAGATGTCATGGACCAAGAAGAACCTGCATCCCGGCAAGATTGTGTCGACATCACAGGAAGTCGAAGTGATGGTGCTGGCGATCGATTCGACAAAACGGCGGGTTTCTCTCGGACTGAAACAGACGATGAAGAATCCGTGGCTGGCTTTTTCTGAGTCTCATTCGAATGGAATGCAGATTGAAGGGGAGGTCAGGTCGGTGACCGAATTCGGTGTCTTTGTCGGATTGGAACATGGAATCGATGGTATGATTCATCTCTCCGGTCTGACCTGGGACAAGGATCAGGAGGCGGCTCTTAAATCCTACAAGAAAGGCGACATGGTGACAGCTGTCATCACTGAGATCGACGTCGACAAGGAGCGGGTTGCCTTGTCGATCAAGGAACTCAGTCCGGATCCGTTTTCTACGGCGATCGCGGGTATCAAGAAAAATTCCGTGATAACTGTGCAAGTGACCGGGATCGAAGATAGTGGTATCCGCGTGAACTATCAGGGGATTGAATCCTATATCAGACGTTCAGACCTGAGCAGTGAACGATCAGAACAGCGGCCAGACCGATTCAATATTGGCGACAGTGTCGATGCCAAGGTCACCAGTATTGACAAGGTGCAAAGCAAGCTCAATCTGTCAATCAAGGCCCGCGAGATTTCCGAAGAAAAAGAAGCGGTTGAACAATATGGATCCTCAGATTCCGGGGCTGTCCTCGGCGACATTCTGGGGGCGGCGTTGAAGAGCCAGGATATCGTTGGTGATCAGGACATAAAGAGTGATGAAAAACCGGTTGAGACAGCTGATGCAAAGAAGACGGGCAAGGTGACAAAAGAGGCCGCGGCCAAAAAAAAGGAAAAGAAGGGGGCTAAACCCAAAGCCACGACTGCCAAAGCGAAGGCGGCTGCCAAAGCCGATGCCGGGGATGCCGTGACGGCGACGGATGAAAGCGAGGATCTTGGCAAGAGTGAAAATGCGGAATGAAGGGGCAGAAACTGTTGTGGATCATCCGTAAATCTGTGCATAATCGTCTTATGCTGACCAATCTGTGCTGACGGTGTGATGATCAGTCGAGCAATGGCCGTGTCATTTCGATCACCTCGCCAAATGTCGTTGTTGGTCATGGATAGCACGGGGCTTGAAACCACTGGGTGCCAGGAGAAGGGGTGAGTGTGACACGGGCTGAACTGATCAATCGAATTGCTGAAGCACATCCCGACCTGAACCGCGCCATCATTCAGGATGTGGTCTTGACGATCTTCGACAAGATTACGGCATCCCTGAGCGAAGGACATCGTGTTGAATTGCGCGGTTTTGGTAGCTTCTCTGTGCGCACACGACAAAGTCGTGTCGGGCGCAATCCGACGACGGGAGAGTCCGTGTTCGTACCGACCAAGGCCGTTCCGCACTTTCGTCCCAGCAAGGAGATACATGAGCGGCTCAATCCACATCTCTAAACGCCGTCAAGGGAGAAACTGCGGATGTCACTGCTCCGCTGGTCGTTCCTCTCGATAATTGGAATCCTGCTCATCTTTGTTGCGCTGGCGAATCGTGACATGGTTGCGTTGCGTCTGGTTCCTGATGAATATTCTGCCCTTTTTCCCATGCTGCGCGCGGTGGAATTACCACTGTTTCTGGTTATCTTTGCCGGTATTGTCCTAGGGTTGCTGATCGGATTCATATGGGAATGGATGCGTGAACGCCGACATCGGCGGGAAGCCTCTGTCAGTCGGCGTGAGATTGCCAAACTTGAATCTGAAATTGGCCGACTCAAAAAAGAGCAGAACAAGGACGGCGATGATATCCTCGCTTTGTTGGAATGACGGCAATGACAGGAAATCATGTTCAGGTGAAGATTTGCGGTTTACGTCGGCCCGACGATGTCGAGTCAGCGATCGTCGCGGGAGCTGCCTATATCGGGTTTGTGTTCTATCCACGATCACCAAGAAGCCTCAGTTCTGTGGAAGCGCGGTCTCTCGCCCGCCGCGCTGGCGATACCAGGAAAGTGGCACTGTTTGTGGACGCAAATGATCATGAGATTGATGAGATTGTAACGGCCATCGAACCCGACCTCTTGCAACTCCATGGAAACGAGACACCGGAGAGGGTCGCTGCAATTCGCCGGCGTTTTGCGATACCGGTGATGAAGGCCGTGGGTGTCAGGACGAAGGGGGATCTCGATGTCGCAGGCACCTACCTGGATGTCGTTGACCAGCTCTTGCTTGATGCCAAGCCGGAACCAGATGACTCCCTGATGCCAGGAGGCAATGGTATCGGTTTTGACTGGCATCTTCTTGAGGGTTGGGGGTCACCGATTCCGTGGATGCTCGCTGGGGGATTGAATCCTGGAAATGTGCAAGAGGCCGTCCGGATTTCGGGTGCTCAACAGGTTGATGTCTCTTCAGGTGTTGAATCAACCCCTGGCAAGAAGTCTGCACAACTGATGATGCAGTTCGTAAAACAGGCTGTTGGAGGAGAGCATGCGGAGTAAAGATGTCAACAGTTTGATGATGGGTCCTGACGAGAGAGGAATGTTTGGCGCGTTCGGCGGTCGATTCGTGTCAGAAACCCTGATGCCGCTGTTACTGGAGTTGGATGCGGAGTTTCAGGTGGCGCGCGATGACCGGGGCTTTTGGGACTCACTTGATGAACTGGGCCGCAATTATGTTGGCAGGCCTTCGCCACTGTATTTTGCCGAGAGGTTTTCTGAATATCTTGGTGGCGCAAAAATTTACTTCAAACGCGATGAATTGAATCATACAGGTGCACACAAGATCAACAATGTTCTGGGACAGATTCAACTGGCCCGTCGTATGGGCAAGTCACGGATTATCGCCGAAACCGGCGCTGGCCAACATGGCGTAGCCACGGCCACGGCTTGTGCGCGTTTTGGTCTCCACTGTGTGGTGTTCATGGGATGTCATGATGTTGAACGGCAGGGGCCGAATGTTCTGCGCATGCAGTTGCTCGGTGCCACGATCAATGAAGTCACGTCAGGTCGCGGAACATTAAAGGATGCGATGAATGAAGCCTTGCGCGACTGGGTGACACATGTGCACGATACATTCTACTGTATTGGCACGGTGGCCGGTCCCCATCCGTATCCCTATATGGTGCGCGAGTTTCAGTCGGTCATTGGCAAAGAGGCGCGTCAGCAGTTTCTCGATCGTGAGGGTCGACTCCCGGACAGTCTGGTGGCCTGTATTGGCGGCGGTTCCAACGCGTTGGGTTTGTTTCATCCGTTTCTTGATGACAGCGATGTCCGGATCATTGGTGTCGAAGCCGGTGGAGAGGGCGTTGATCAAGAGATGCGCCACTGTGCGTCGCTGAATGGCGGACGACCGGGTGTCCTGCATGGCAACCGCACCTACCTGTTGCAGGATGAACATGGTCAGATATTGGATGGCCATTCGATTTCGGCGGGGCTCGACTATCCGGGTATCGGTCCGGAACATGCATGGCTCCATGAAACCGGACGTGCTGAATATGTCGCGGTGACTGACGATGAGGCTGTGGAAGCGTTTCAGCTATGCTGTCGGCTCGAGGGAATCATTCCGGCACTTGAACCCAGCCATGCACTGGCGCATGTGATGAAGATGGCTCCTGACCTCCCACATGATCACCTCATTTGCATGAATTTGTGTGGGCGCGGTGACAAGGATATTGACGCGATTTCAGATCATCCGCTGATCCGGCGTAACACTGTTCTGTAGGAACAACACAGCCAACTTTTGCCTTTATATTTTGATGGTTGCATGCAGAACTGCCTGCAGGATTTGTATTCAACTGTTGACAGTTGCTATAACCAGACCCCATGAGTTTCCTGGAAATATTGAATGCACTTCTGATTTGCTTGCCGTCTGTCGAACCCGTCAATAACCGAGTGAGCCAGAGCGGCAAGACTCCCGCTCCCAGTTGTATTCTTTTCTGACCCGTGTATTGCCACCAACCTCTCTACCCAGATCGGGATTCCTTTACGGGCCAGGCAACCAGATAACCAAATATCATCAACGGCCCATAGGACCGGGGGAATGTCGAAGTCTGAATCATCGAAGAAGTCAGGTTTGATCAATACACCAGCGAAACCATCTGCAATATCCGCATAACCGCAATCAGGTTTCCAAATCATCCATGCCGATCCCTTTTGATTGCGGAAAGCAATTTCTCGTGCAATCCAGTAGGGGAGGTTGCTGGGCAGATTTCGTAACCCACCTCGTCTATAATTAACACGCGGCAAATGCGATCTTGTACCAGACACCTTTGATATAAATGAATTATCAACGCGCTTATGGATTCTTCCCTCGCCGGCATCGTCAAGAAGATAAAATCCGACATCATGACCGATTGCGGCAATACATTCATCCGGCCTGGTTACAGCGGCTTCAAGGCGTGATTTTAGGAAATCTTTCCAATAGTTTTGATCATCATCGACATATACAATTTGCGTGTCAGTGCCGCGGTATTTCTGGACACTTGGCAGGACTTTCGTTGTGGGCCCTAAATCGTCATCGGTCGTCTCAATTGTGACCCCATCAGGAACATCGGGAAGACAGAATACATGATCGGGAAATCTGCGGTAGGATTTTGGGATCCACAATTCAATTTTGTCAGGTTTTACACTTTGATTGAGAAGGCTTTGCAGGGTTTCACCAATAAATGGAAATCGGGGAGGAATTGTCGATAAAGACACCACCACTTGCGAAACGTTGATGGGGGGGGGGCTCCCCACCTTTTAGCAAGGGCTGATTTTGTTGTTTTGAGGTCGGTATTTCGTGAGGTCATCGGTGTTGTTTCTAAGGCCTGTTGACAATGATCGTGCCGCCACCACGCCCACCATCAGATAAATCCCGGCTGCGAAGTTTGCAAGAGTCTTGTCGTATCGCGTGGCGAGACCCCGGAACTCTTTGATTGTCGCAAAGAAATTTTCAATTCGGTGTCGCTCCTTGTAGGCGTCGCGGTCAAAGTCGCGTGGCGGGCTTCGGTTCGACCGCGGCGGGATCACCGCCGTGGCTCCACATTCCGCCACTGTGTCCAGCGATCACAGGGAACGCTGATGAACATGGTCTCCCGTGCGACCGCGGGCCGCGGCAACGTGATGCGGGACGCGACCGGTGTGGCCGCGCACGACCACTGGCGACCCTATGTCACCATTCCGGGGACCGTGCCCGCCCTCTGCGCCGCGCATCTCCTGCGGGAACTCCAGGACCGGGTCGACTTCGACGATGAGGCCTGGGCCGCGACGATGGCCCGCCTGCTGCGCCGGGCCATCCACGCCGTGAACCTGTCGGAGGGAAAGCCCTTGCCAGCGCGGTTGGCCGACCGGATCGGGCGGCGCACTGACAGCATCGTGGCCGCGGGGATCTCCATGCACGAATCCCGGCCACCGCCGCCCACGAAAGGGCACCGGGGCCGGCGGAAACGACGACGGGGCCACAACCTGGCCCGGCGACTGCGGGACAACCGGGAGGGCGTGCTGCGGTTCACCCGCGACCCCACGGTTCCCGCCACCAACAACGAAGCGGAGCGGGCGCTGCGCCCCCTCAAGGTGCAGCAGAAAATCTCCGGCAGCTTCCGCAGCACGACTGGAGCGCAGAACCATGCGGTGCTGCGGACCGTGCTGGACACGGCCCGCAAGCCGGGCTGGAACCTGCTGGAAACACTGCGGACCCCGCCGGACGAACTCATCCAGCGGCTCGAGATGTCCTGAACCACCGTGCGGACCAGAAAAACCCAACAAGAACCTGAATAGTTACCCCAAACCTTAGATTTACGATTCATGCACGTCTGCGCCAGTCTTTCAAGATATTGAGTTGTGTTGTAGAGCGTCACTGTGTCGACAATGACGTCCATCCCACCCGTAGCGGGAGAAAGTCACGAACTCTCGCAGAAATCATAGGTAACACATGATTGTTTATACAAACGGTGATCTCTTCGAGTCGCCAGCTAAGGTGTTGGTCAACACTGTTAACACCCGCGGCGTGATGGGAAAGGGAATTGCGCTCCGGTTCAAACAAATCTACCCTGAGATGTTCAGTCAATACCGAGATCATTGCGAACACCAGCGCCTGACAATCGGCAAGCTGCTCCTCTATAAGACACCGCACAAATGGATCCTCAACTTTCCAACCAAGGAACACTGGCGGCATCCGTCTCGACCGGAATATATTGAGGCAGGTCTCCGGAAATTCAAGGCATCCTGTGCCCGGATTGGCGCCGCATCATATGCATTTCCGATGCTCGGGTGCGGGAATGGAGAGCTCAATTTTGAGAAACAAGTCAGGCCGCTGATGGAGCGATATCTTGGTAAACTGTCCGTATCAATATGGCTTCACATTGGTCAGAGTCATGTTGGTCCTCCGGAGCGCCTTGATGCCGACCGAATCAAGGCATGGCTCAGGTCAGAACCATCGGCACTCCCATTTAATGAAGTCTGGGGAGACATCATAAATGTTCTGGAGCAACAGCAGGAGTTCACGACTTGGAAACGTCAGACTGAATACACAGTCCGTATTGAGATGGAACCTCCGGCAATCGTAATTGTGGCATCCGGTAGAACAACCACCCGGATCGTTGAGGAGGAGTTAGTTGATTTCTGGCAACAGCTTCGGGATCATGGGCTTACCCATAGTCGCATTGCTCCGGCCCATCGTCATCTGTCTTACCTGATGCCTATATTCGAACAGCTCGATTATGTCCGGGCAATAGCGATATCAGACAAAGCAAGGCAGTTAAGCACGCGCCCACGGGCAGCACTTCAAATGGTTCCGCCGCCCATACACCGAAACCAATTGGCGGCGAGCCGGGCTGAGAGTACTGTACTTGCCACTCAAGCATGACGCCGATGCAATAAAGGCTTATATTCAGGGGCTTAAATCAGTCGACTGGCTCGAAGCGCGCTGTAGATGGTGGCCCAACTTCCTGTTTCGCTCCGATCATGTGGAGAATGCAGCAGACATACTGAATTGTGGAGAATTACTCTCCCGGGCGGCAGCGGAAAATGGTAACCTTATCAAGAAAGATAGCAGCAGCCCAAGTCATATAAACCAATTGGCATCGAAGGATCGGCGGTGGGTGCGTCTGTATTTTCGTCCTCGTACACCCACTCAGTATAGCAACGAAGGAATACGTCCTACCAACAAAATCAAGTACGGCGCGCATATGCCGGTACCCATCTATCTACTGTTCAGTTCCCGCTTGCTGATGGAGCAGGGCGTCGGCTTTTCCCGTGGTCGACTGACTCCAGAATCGAAGACAGGCACCTCGGCTGCATATCTTGAAGAAATGAACTTCAGGGACATTTATCATGACAGTTCTGTCGGCCGTCTGGGAATGTCCAACCGGCGGTCGAAAGTCCTGAACGCACGGCACTCTGAGGTTCTGGTGCAGGATCGGTTGCCCTTGGACTACTTGAAATACATTGTTTGTCGGTCTGGACCAGAGCGCGAGACACTTCTCAACCTGCTCAAGCCTGAAGTAAGGGACAGATGGGAACGAAAGGTCGTCGAAGATGACGGACGACGAGGGCTATTCTACAGACGAGGCACTTTCGTTACTGACGTTTACCTGTCGGATCGTGAGTCCCGGTTCACTTTTCATAGCCCTCCTGATCCTGATTGGCGGAAACCTTTCCACCTTGAAATCACATGGACAGGAGAGACACAGAATTATCACCATTCAAAAGAGAGTTTTATGGTGCCAGATACCTCGCTTAAACTGACGTTTTCATATAGCGGGACTCATCCAACATATGATGTTGTGCTGAAGCTGAATGGCGACTTAGCCTATATCGGCAAATTCAAACCTCCGTTTTTCGATATTTTCTAAGGCCCGTTGACAAGATAATGCGCTGCAAACACAAGGAACACGCTGGAAATGACGCTTGATCACAAAATTGTCGTACACCCCTGAATAGTTACGAACTTCAGACATATTGCGAATGCTGTGATGCGCTCCCGGATCGAACGGGTCTGCCGCCAAGCTGGTTATGAACCGCCGGTCATTTGTACACCCAACGAACTCGCGGAGTCCGATCATGAAGACGATACAGGTTGACCCGATCATGGCCGAAGTTCATGCCATTCGAGACGAATATGCAGCTGGCTTCGGATACGACGTCGGAAAGATGTTTCGGGATCTTCGGGCGCGACAGAAGACCTCCGACCGCAAGTATACGTGCTATCCCGCGCGTCGTCCGTCAATTGACTTGACTGTTCCTCGGCATCAAGATGCAAGAGAGACGCGTGGTCAGGAATCAACACAAGAAACCGAAGGGCCGTGCGGGCCTAAAGCATGAGGTGGGTGCCATCGTGAATATTGACTCTGGATCCGCTTGCCAGTGACGTGTTGCCCAAGACTGGTGGTGCACGAGAACTGTGCCATCCGCGTTTGGTAACGGGAAAAGAGACGATTATCGCACAATGCACTATTTGGGTGGTGATGAGATGTCGGCACTCCTTCTCGCGATCTACAAAAAGGGCACCAAAGCCAACCTGTCCAAAGCCGATCGGAATGAGTTGATGAATCTTCTGCCCGTAATCACGGATGCCTGTCGGTTCAATGTCAGAAGAAAGTCATCGCCGAATGATGACCTTCGCATCTGAACAGGGTGTGTGTGGTCTTTACGGAATTGAAGGTGACGATTCTGCACGAATGGAAGGCGGATATTCTCAGACATCATGGATTGACCTGTCCCGGTCCTGTCTCTGTATACGGGACCCAACGCAGGGGCCCCCAAGAAGGCCCGCCATGGAGGACATGTCAATGTCAGAATATGAATACAGTGCTGATGTGGGCCTTGACGTCCACAAGGATTCGATTGCGGTGGCCATCGCCCGGCCCGGCCGGGCACAACCCGCGTGGCCGGGAACGATTCCGAACCGTCGGTCATCGCTCCTGCGCCTGATTTCGCGCCTGAGCCCGGATGGGCTCGTGCTCAGCTTCTGCGATGAGGTCGGCCCTTGTGGGTATGGCATCTACCGGGAGATCATGGAGACCGGCCATCACTGCGTGGTCGTCGCGCCGGGGCTTGTGCCGCGGGGCGCCACGGATCGCATCAAGACGGATCGGCGGGATGCGACCATGCTGGCGCGCGAACACCGATCCGGGAGTCTCACCCCCGTCTGGGTTCCCGGCCCGGAACAGGAGGCCATGCGCGATCTGACCCGGGCCCGGGAGGACATGAAGGCCATCCAGACGAAGGCCCGTCAGCGCCTCGGCGCCGTCCTTCTCCGACACGACCGCATCGACCTGGGCCGCAGTCGCTGGACACAGGCCCACACGCGCTGGTTGGCCGATCAGGCGTTTGACAATCCCGTGCAGCAGATCGTCTTCCAAGAATCTGTCGAGACCGCCCGGGAGGCCACACGGCGGGTGAGCGATCTTGAGGATCAGATCCGCACCGCCGCCCAGGACGGGTCTCTGGCCCCTGTGGTGACCGCCCTGATCAGCCTCCGGGGCATTCATATCCTGAGTGCCGTGACGATCCTGGCCGAGCGCTGCGACATCACCCGTTTCGACACACCGCGGCAGCTGATGAGCGTCCTGGGGCTGGTTCCCAGCGAGCATTCCTCGGGACCCAAGCGCCCCACCGGCGGGATCACCAAGTCCGGCAACGGCCCTGTCCGGCGGATCCTGGTGGAAGCGGCCTGGAACACGCGCGTCCCGGCCCGCAAGACGCGCCACCTGCAGGCCAAGGCCGCCCAGGGCACCAGACCGGGTGCAGGCCATCGCCTGGCAGGCCCAGAAACGCCTCTGTGCGCGCACCAGTCGTCTCAGCGCTGTGCGCAAGCCTCAGTGCAAGGTCACGACAGCCGTGGCCCGGGAGCTTGTGGGCTTCATCGGGGCCATCGTCTCTGAGGTCAACGCCCGCCCGCATGGCAGTCGGGCCCTGACCTGAAAGACACGGAAGCCAACCCTGACCATGTCAGGATGCAGGCAGAACGGAAGGAGAACCCTCGATCAAGCTCTGCGGCACAGTCTTCGGCCTGCGACCCGCGATCTCAGAGAGAGGCAGCTCCGTGACGAAAGTGAAGTCTGGCGGGACCCAACCCGCGAATATCAGTGTGATCCACCGTCGCTATCACGGCCGGCATCCCGACACGGTCATGATCTTGTGAGGAATCACAGGATGCCATAATAGAGAAATTCCAGCGGTCAATCCATATCAGGCTGATTGACGCGCCAGATGCATATGCGCAGGGTGAGTCCCACAAAGCGCGGAGCAATGGCTTGCCGATGATCCTGACTGATGACAGGCTGGGGATATGTGCATACCTGAAACCGTAATCCAACTGAAAGTTTGCCGTCTCGGGGTCAGATCGATGATCTGATGACGGTTGCGAGAAGCAAAAATTCGCGCAGAATTATCAACAGTGTCAACTGTCAGTTGAGGTCGATTGCATGTTCCTTCAGTATATCGAGAGGAACAATTGCCAGTGCTTTGCGATGCGTGCTTGCGAGTCGGACACGTGGGGCTTCGCCATCACGCGCTGCCTGAAGAAAGCGTGAGGCGCAGAGACACCAGTTGTCGCCGTCAACCAGCCCTGGAAATCCATAGGCGGCAACGGGTGTCGACAAGTCATTGCCGACATATTTTGACCAAGCAAGAAATTCTTTGGTCATGATCGCACAGACGGTATGGCTGCCATGATCATCACGGCAAGTGTCACAGGATCCATTACGAAAAAATCCCGTCATGGGATCAAGCGAACAGGGTTCGAGTGGCCCGCCGAGGACATTGATGGAGTCTTCAAAAGAAATGGACATAAAGAATCTCGATACGTTCTGATGGTCTCTTGATAACCCGCTGTCACCCATTTTTCTATGGAAATTTCGGTGGGCTGCCAGGGCATACCGCCAAAGGGCAAAATACCCGTCTGGCCTACTCTTGGATAACAGCACGCATTCGCACTACGGCATTTTGACTTTCGACGACGCGATCTGCACCTGATCACACACATGTGAGATTCTGAGCGGCGGTGGCCCAGTCCCGGGCGTTAGAAATGTCTTGCCGGAACCGGCGGTGTCCTCCATCGGTTTGTCATGATCAATGTGACAGAAAAGGAGACCCCCGATGCACGTTTGTGGTGTGCCGGGTCATGTGATCAGACATGCCCGAGGGTTCTGTCTTTGATCACCTGGCGATGCCGCTGTCCGGATGCGTCAGGAGATCGTTCATCGCTGGCGTCAGGCCATGCGTGATGGCCTGACGCCAACAGACGTGGCCCGTGCCACCCGGTCTCGCGGGGAACAGCCCCCTGAACGGCTGTCGCGCCACACGAATCATTGCGAATCACTGCAAACTCATGAGGAGGTCGCGTCTCATATGTAGTGAGCAGGGACAAGATCTTGACGCATCCTGCATATGAGATAGTCTGGATGCCCGTGCCATCTCAAGAATGGCATGGTCGAATGAACGGGATCAGGGTTGGAGTTGATGCATGGGCTTGACTTGGATCTTTGTGGCGGTTGCCGCATTGCTGGCCATCGCCATCGGCTTGCTTCTGATACCCGCCACCACCCGTAGCACAGTTGAAATCCGTTACGATGCGCCTATTGAAGCGGTTTGGGACGTGTACCGGGATGTCGAAAGTCAGCCGAACTGGCGCACGGACGTCGCTGCGGTCAAAATGGCCGATGACAGAAGGAATTGGACCGAAGAGATCAAGATGCCGCGCATAACAATTCGTTTCCGGATTCTCGAGGAAACACCACCCATGAGACTTGTTCTTCAGACAGGCGCTGATGGTAATTTTTCAGGGCAATATATTGCCGAATTCAAACAGGAAAATGGCAGCACAGTTGGTACATTTACAGAAGAGGTGACCTCACTCGGGTTCATGCCAAAGGTCATGCGACGCCTGTTCTTCAACCCGAGAAAGTTCATTGAGGAATACGCCAAAGAAGCAAAAGCGGAAATAGAAAGGCGAGCGACACATGCAAACCACCGATAGGATATATCAGGCATGCCTCGTGCGCCTAGTGTATAATAACAAACAAAGGATTCTATTCCTGCCCCACATCATGGTATCATCCTGCCGCCGCGAGCCCGCGGCCAACACCAAGGCAGGAGACAGACCCATGGGCAGGACATCGACACGGCCGGAGATCCGGCTGCCAGACACCGATCGCACACGCCTCGAGCACATCGTCAGCCACCCCCAGAGCCCTCAGAAGCATGTCTGGCGGGCCCGCATCATCCTCGCCCTCGGGGACGGCTGTGGCCTCGTCGAGACCATGCGGCAGACAGGCCTCTCGAAACCCACCGTCTGGCGCTGGTGGGACCGTTTCCTTTCCGAGGGTGTCGACGGTCTCCTGCGCGATGCCACCCGGCCGCCGGGCAAGACACCCATTCCCGCCGACCGGATCCAGGCCGTCATCGATCTGGCGATGTCGCCACCCCCGCCCAACCGCAGCCACTGGACCCTCAAGGCCCTGGCCACAGCGGTCGGGGGCCTGACGGCCACCACCGTGCACCGGATCCTGCAGCGCCATGGCCTGCGGCCCCATCAGGTCAAGACCTTCAAGGTCTCGAACGATCCCCGGTTCGGCATCAAGGCCCACGATGTCATCGGACTGTACATGAACCCACCGGATCACGCCGTGGTCCTCTCGGTGGATGAAAAGACCCAGATCCAGGCCCTCGGCCGCACCCAGACACCCCTGCCGCCCGCCCCGGGTCACCCGACAACCCGCACGCATGATTACAAACGGAACGGCACCACCACGTTGCTGGCGGCCCTCGATGTCGCCACTGGCAAGGTGGTCGGAAAGATGACCGAGCGCCACCGCTCCGAGGATTTCTGTGCGTTCCTCGATCATGTGGCGGCGGACCTCGACCCCACGATGGCGGTCCATGTCATCCTTGACAACCTGTCCGCCCACAAGTCGGCGCACGTGCATGCCTGGCTTGCCGACCACCCGCACTGGACCTTCCACTTCACACCGACATCGGCCTCGTGGATGAACGCCGTCGAGGGCTTCTTCTCGAAACTGGCCCGACAGAGACTCAAGCATGCCATCTTCAATTCCCTTGACGCGTGCATCACAGCGGTAGAAGACTACATCGCCCACCACAATGCCCATGAGGCCCACCCGTTCCGCTGGCGCCGGGACCCCGAGGATCTCGTCGCATCCTGGAAGCGGGGCCACCGACGGTTGCAGGATATGGAACTATCTGTATGAGGCAAAACACTAGTATCCCACTTTCATTGAATTGATGTTGTTTCAATGTGGGATGTCTTCCTGTTTGCGGGTTTTGTCGAGACAGGGGGTGGCCACAAAGATCAAATCCCCGTTGTGGCCTGAGCAGGGGTTGCGGGTGTGTTGTGGCCGGGTGGCGGCGCGCATTGCGGGGGCAGACTGAGGCATCGAGTCATGACATCAGACGGACGAACAACCTATAAGGTCACATTGGACGCGGATGAGCGTCATCAGTTGCCGGCTCTTGTGGACAGAGGTCAGGGCTCCAAGGAGCGCCGCAAGCGGGCCCACATCCTCTTGTTGGCGGATCAGGATCGTGCGGGTGGGGGCCGCCGGGATGCGGACATTGCTGATGTGTTGGGTGTGGGCACGGCGACGGTGGAGCGGGTGCGCAAGCCATGCGTGATGGACGGTGTTGAGGCGGCGCTGGAGCGCAAGGTTCAGGTGAACCGCAAACAGCGTCTGCTGGATGGTGCGGGCGAGGCGAAGTTGACGATGCTGGCCTGTTCAGAACCTCCGGCGGGACAGGCGCAGTGGACGTTGCAACTGCTGGCGGACAAACTGGTGGAATTGAACATTGTGGAGACGATCTCCCGATCGACAGTTCACAAGACTCTCAAAAAAACGATATCAAGCCCTGGTTAAATCAATGTTGGTGTATTCCGCCCCAGGCGAACGCCGACTTCGTCTGCGCGATGGAGGATGTCCTGGACACATACAGCCGGGACTTTACCGCTGATGAAGTTCTGGTCTGCCTGGATGAGACCTCCAAGCAACAGACACAAGAGACCCGGACACCGCTGCCCACACGCCCCGGGCACCCCGCTGGATACGACTTCGAATACGCCCGCAACGGCACCGCCAATCTCTTCATGATCACCGCACCCCTCGAGGGGTGGCGCCCTGTCAAGGTCACCGACCGCCGCACCCGCAAAGACTTCGCCGAAGTCCTGAAAGATCTGGTGGACAGTCACTTCCCCGGCAAAAAGATCGTGCTGGTGATGGACAATCTGAACACCCACACACTCTCAACACTCTATGACCGCTATCCTCCCGCAGAGGCCGGGCGTCTCGCCCGACAATTCGAAGTGCATCACACGCCCAAACACGGATCCTGGCTGAATATCGCCGAAATCGAGATCAATGTGCTGGTGCGCCAATGCCTCGCCCGCCGCATTCCCGACCGCGAGACCATGGTCCGCGAAGTCGCCGCCTGGCAGACACGCCGCAACGCCGACAAACGACCCGTCAACTGGCGATTCACAACAGACGACGCCCGCATCAAACTCAAATCCCTATATCCATCAATTCAATGAGTATGGGATACTAGCCTCATTGATCCATGCAGATGTAACGAATCTGTGATCAACGACCGAAACGCTGGGCCAGTTGTGCAATGAGACTGGTGGCGGTACGTTTTTCTAGTGGCGGTGCCGGCTGAACGATTCCCGGATCGATATGCGATGGAGAGTTGCGATGCTGCGCGACAGCAGAGGTAAATTTGGCGAAATCTCCTGACGCAAGATACAGTGCTGATTTGCTGATGGCCATCAGCAGATTGTCAAACCCTGCGGTTTCCTCCCCCGTAAAATCATGCAGGACGTAGCGGTTCACAAGCTCTTTACGACCGGGATGGCCAATACCAATCCTGATGCGAGAAAACTCATTTCCAAGATGCGACTGCAACGATTGCAGACCGCGATGGCCAGCGGTCCCACCGCCGGTCTTGGTGCGTAATTGTCCAGGCCTGAGATCAAGTTCGTCATGGAGAACGACAACATTGGCGGCGGTCAGTTTGTAATAATCCATCGCGGCACGCGCAGATAAGCCCGAATTGTTCATGTAGGTTTGTGGCTTGAGCAGGATCACGCGATGTATGTCGATTTGCCCGACAATCATCAGCCCATTGAATTTTGCCCGCCACGGACCCATCGCATGATTCGACGCAATCCGGTCGACGGCCATAAAGCCGATATTGTGCCGATGACCTGCATATTGTTGCCCGGGATTACCAAGTCCGATGATCAGTCTCATCTGTCTACGATTCTCAATTCACGGATATCTCCACCCGGATTCATGGGAATTCGCATGCGGTCGATTCACCCCGATGGAGGGGCCGGAACAATTCATTCTTCTTCAGTGTCGTCTTCTGTTTCCTCTTCTTCGACTTCCTCTTCCTCGTCTGCCGAGCGCAAGCTTGATGGTGCCGAGATATTGGCAATCACAAAATCGCGGTCGGCAATGCGCGGGCGTGTGCCTTCGGGGAGCTCAATCTTGGAAATCGTCACCACATCGCCAACATCAAGCCCTGAGATATCAGCGACAATTTCGGCCGGAATATTGCCGGCATTAACGACCAGATCGATCTCGCCACGCACAACAGTCAGGACACCGCCACGGCGCAGGCCAGGAGAATCCTGTTCATTGATGAAGCGCACCGGAATAAAGAGGTTGATTTGGGAGCCATCTTTCAGCCGCATGAAATCGACATGTAATGGCAGGTCTTTGACGACATGCCGTTGCACCGAACGACAAATCACCCGGACATCCTCCTGCCCGGCGATCTTGAGGTTGAAGAGAGTCGACAGAAAGCGACCTTGGTTAAGTCGCTTCAGAAGATAGTTGAAGTCGATCTGGATCGCCATGGGATCCATGCCACCCCCATAGACGATTCCAGGTACAAATCCCGTGCGCCTTGCTTGACGGGCGGCCCCCTTGCCTGTCCCCGAACGCAGTTCGGCACTGAGATCTGGGATCTCGCTAGCCATGATGTTTGTCTCCATTTCAGTTGAAAGCGGGCATCCTCCAAGGGTGTATGCCTGCTGAAACGCGCCTTTACCTTTGAATGCGTCTCGAGTGCAAGAGTCGTCTTGCCCTAATTTGTCACCGTAGTGAAACCGGGTTCCATGATGAGATTGTCACGATTGAGATCACCGACGCGTGTTCTTCCACACAGTGCCATCGTGGTATCGAGTTCCTTATGGATCACATCAAGTGAAGCGCGAACCCCCGCTTCTCCCATTGCGCCCAAACCGTAAATATAGGCACGGCCAATATAGGTGCCCTTTGCGCCGAGTGCGAGCGCTTTCAACACATCCTGCCCTGACCTGATGCCTGAATCAAAATGGACCTCAATCGAATCTCCCACCGCGTCGACGATAGCCGGCAGCATACGAATCGAAGACAATGCACCATCAAGTTGCCGACCGCCATGGTTTGAGACAATGAGCGCATCAGCACCGCAGTCAACAGCACGTCGTGCGTCTTCACTGTCCAGAATACCCTTGAGAATGAAAGGGCCGCTCCACATCTGCCTGATTTTCTTGACCTTGTCCCAGTTCAGGGAAGGGTCGAATTGTGAAGCCGTCCAGTCCATCAGGGATGATGTGTCTTTCACGCCCTGGACGTGACCGATGATATTGCCAAAGCTTCGACGCGGCGTTCTTGCCATTCCCGCCATCCAGCGCCATTTGGTGGAGAGGTCTGCCATGACCGTCAGGGTCGGGCGTGGCGGTGCCGAAAGTCCGTTCTTGATGTCCTTGTGCCTTTGACCAAGAACCTGCAGGTCGAGTGTCAAAACCAGAGCACGACAACCGGCATCCTGGGCACGTCCGATCAGGCTTTCGACGAAGGTCTGATCGCGCATCACATAGAGTTGAAACCAAAATCCCCTTTCGGCCTTTTGCGCGACATCTTCGATTGAGCAGATTGACATGGTTGAAAGAGTAAAAGGAATGCCAAACTTGGCCGCTGCACGTGCCGCCTTGATCTCACCATCGGCAGATTGCATTCCGGTCATGCCAACAGGGGCAAGCGCCACCGGCATGGCGACATCTTGGCCAACCATTGTCGAAGACGTGCTACGATCACTCAAATCCACAGCAACACGCTGGCGAAGACGAATGCGGGAAAAGTCCATGACATTGGCATGAAATGTCTGCTCTGTCCAACTGCCGGATTCCGCATAATCATAAAACATCCGTGGAACCCGGCGGCGGTAAAGACGTTTCAGATCATCGATATGGGTGATGACCGTCATTTGACTTCACTTTCAATCTTCCACGTCTTGACCGAGTCCCAGGACATGGGGATCGAATGCGGGACAGTCACAATCAGCAACCATGTGCCCCATCGGCGAGTTCCGATACGAATCCCAGGATCGATTCAGGTGATTCCCTGCGCCCCTGTCTCTCGACAATCGATGAACCGACGACGACCCCATCGGCTGTCTGTGCAATCTTGCGTGCAACTTCAGGTGTTTTGATGCCGAATCCCACGCAGACCGGCAATTCTGTGGCGGCCTTGATTCGGGTAACATCACGCCCGACAGCTTCTGTTTGCGGGATACCGGCTCCGGTAACCCCGGTAATCGAGACATAGTAGACGAATCCACTCGTGTTATGGAGCACAACGGGAAGGCGCCGTGCGTCGGTCGTTGGTGTTGCAAGCCTGATGAAATTCAACCCGGTTTCCATTGCAGGCAGACAGAGTTCCTGATCTTCTTCGGGAGGTAAATCGACAATGATCAATCCGTCAACACCTGCCGATTTGGCGGCGTTGAGAAACTCCACTGAGCCGATATGATGGATGGGATTATAGTAACCCATCAGAACGATGGGTGTCGTGTCATCTTCACGACGGAAAACCCGTACCTGATCCAGGGTCTTGATCAGTGTTTGCCCATTAGCCAGTGCGCGGTTTCCGGCCTGCTGAATGGTCGGCCCATCGGCCATCGGGTCGGTGAAGGGAAAGCCCATTTCGATAATGTCCACGCCGGCCTTTGGTAAACCCAGAAGGAGCTCCATTGACGAATCCGCATCCGGATCACCAGCCATGATATAAGTGATGAAAGCCTTTCGATTGGCCTGCCGGAGCGATGCAAATCGCTGATCAATGCGTGTTGTCATCAGGACAACCTGGACCGCGCTCAATAATAGTCGGAATCAGGATCGTTGACATTCACCATCCACAAGATACCAAAACAATCCCTTGTCATGCCAAAACCCGCGGAAAAAAAGGTCTTCTCAAACGGCATCAGTGTCTCACCACCATCATTCAGCTGGTCAAAAACCTCTTTCGCCTGCAACACGGTTGGAAAACTGACGGAGATATGCATGCTCTGGGGGAGCTCATAGCTGTTTGAAGGATCATCGGATGCGAACAACACTGCCTCATTGGCTTTCAAATGACCGAACATGATCAATTCCTGGGTTTCCGCAGGCATTGAACGGCAACTTTCCTCGTCACCAAATCGTTGCATGGCAACAATGTCTCCACTGAAAATTTCGGCATATCGCTGTAATGCCTCACGGCAATTTCCGTTGAAGGTGAGATATGGAATGAAATGCATGTGCCAGCCTCGTCTGCAAACTCTCCAATGACCGGGGGATCCCTAGCTAATCAATTCATCTCATTGAGACAATAACGACTTCACGTCAAGTTATGCCTGGCAGATTACAACAGGCTGGGGAGCCACAATGCAAGATTTGGAAAAGCAACAAGGGCCGCCAGAATGCACAGATCGACAATGATGAAAATTGCACAGCCACGCGAGATATCACCCAGCCCAAGACGCGCGGATGGCGGGCAGGCGGCCTTCATCGCGAAGATATTGAGGCCAACGGGAGGAGTGACAGCACCGATTTCGGTGAGTTTGAGCATGATGACACCAAACCAGACCGGGTCGTAACCGAGCTCAAGCAAGACCGGCAACATAATCGGCAAGGTCAGTGCGAAAACACCAACCGGAACCATGAACATTCCGAGGATAAAAACGATCAGCATCACTGCGAGGAGAACGGCGAATGGCGGTAATGCCCAAGAAGTGACTGTACGGGCAATCTCCTGGGGAAATCCGGTAATCGCTGCCACACGACTGAAGTAAAGTGCGCCGATAACAAGGAGAAACAGCATCGCTGTTATGCGTGCCGATTCACGCATACTGCTGATGAGCGTCGTTTGCCAGGCATTCGGGCGCAAGCCGAATGCCACCACCAGACTCGCAATGGTTCCAACGGCAGCAGCTTCTGTCGGTGTGAAAAATCCACCATAAAGACCAACCAGAACGATCCCGGCGATGATGAAGATTGGCCACATGCCCATGACTGCACGCCGCCGACTGATATCGGCTCCCAGAATCTCGGTCGGATCTCTGGCCGGTGCCAGAGACGGTTTTCTTCTGACCAAAACGAAAATGGTCAGACAATAGGCGGTGACTGTAAGGAGCGCCGGAATAATCCCGGCAGCAAACAGTTCGGCCACCGATTGATGTGTGAACATCGCATAGATAATCAGCAAAATGCTGGGCGGAATCATTGAAGCGAAGGTGCCTGCCGCAGCGATACAACCTGCCGAAAGTGCCGAGTCATAGTTGAATCTGAGCATCTCCGGTAATGCGATTCTCCCAAACAAAGCGGTGGTTGCAACTGACGAGCCGGAAATCGCACCGAAGAGTCCGCAGCTCAAACAGGTTGCGATCATCAGCGCGCCTGGCAATTTGCGCGCCAGGGCATAGGTTCCAAGATAGGCCATCCTGGCGAGCCCGCCGCGTGCGCAGAAGCAGCCCATCAGAATGAAGAGCGGTATGGCCGCCCAGCTCGGGCGCGCGATCGCGCTATAGGCGGCCTCACCAAGCAGCGAGAGTGACGCTGCGACTCCCAGCAGCAGCAGTGAAACCACAAACCCGGAGAGAATAAACGACAGGCCAATGCTCACGCCAATTCCAAAGTGGAAGAGCAGCAGGATTCCGCACAGAATTCCAGACGTCAATGGATCCACAAATGCTCCAGCCCTTTATGTCCTGAATCGCCTGTCCAGTTCATGGCACCCCAATTGTGAAAGGATCTCATCCTTACACAAGCAGATGTCCTGGTTCTGGCCGGCACGAGTCGTGAGCATGCAGACATGGCGCGGTCCATGCTGATCATGATTGTGCCGGCTGCAAGGAATCTCAAGGTGGCCTGATAACATCTGTCATCGCAATCACGCAGACGGCTGACGGGTTATCATTTTGCGGCAGGTTTCGGCAAAAAACAAAGCGGCACCGACAACCATGACAAATTTGATTGGCCAGAGCTTGAATGTGATGGCACCTTCGCTGCCTTCCCCCGTCATGAAACTGTCGACGGCATTGGTGATCAGGGCGACAGCCAGCAATCCACTCCCCGTGACAGTGAGGGCATTGACAATGTGCCGGAATGGGCTGGTCAACCGGGTCACAAGGAACTTGAGGTGCACATGTTCGTTCATTTCTTCGGCTGCCGAAAGGCCAAGATAGGTGACGGCGATCAGGGTGAAGACTGAGAGAAGGGGAATCATCTGCAACGGTTCGAACAGATTGCGGAACGTCACATCAACGGTCAGCATGAGGGCAATCAACAACAGCAGCCACCCACCAATGGTTGCAAAACAGGCATTGACCCGGCTGAGCAATCGTCCCCCGCCTCTGATAATTTTGTGCGCCGATTGCTCCGATCGTGCCTGGTGTCCGTTCTGCGATCTGCTCATTGATTGTCGCGTGCGAGGGCTTCCTGATGGATTTCCTTGAGCGCCATGAGGACGCCAGCGGCATTCTCCAGTCCCGCGGCCCTGGCCTCGGCAATCCATTGGGTTTCAATCTCATCGAGATTGGCAGCATTTTCCCAATTGACCAGATCGACCTCGGAAAGTTCATTGATGGTGACACCGTTTTCCCGCTGCGAATTGATGATGTTTGAGCGTGCTGCCTGCAACCGTTGACCCCATTCCAACTCTGCTTCCTGCGATATCTTTTCCCATATCTGCTGCACGTGCGGCGGCAAACTGTCCCAGTAATCACGATTGACAATGGTGATCATCGGGTTCGCCATCCACAGTTCAGGAGAGATCAGTATATGCGGCGCAGGCTCATGAAATTTTGCATTGTCGAGCCCGTCGTAGTTGGTCAGGACACCGTCAATCGCACCCGTTTGCAAGGCGATATAAACTTCACTCCATGGAACCGACACGGGAGAGGCACCGGCTGACCGGAGGTTACGCAACAACCATTTGGTGCCGGCCCGCCATTTATGGCCACGAATGTCACTGACGGATTCAATCTCATTGCGCGAAGCGAAGGCAAGATGAAGTAAGGGATTGATCATGATCAACTTGAGATTCTGTGCGGCGAGTTCATCCTGAATCTCGGGAATGCGTGCGTAAGCCTGACGATAAAAATAGAGCTGATTGGCAAATTCCCGGGGTCCACGAGAAAAAAGATCAAAGGCTGATTGCGCTGGAAAAATATTGTTGTGATAGCCAACGAAAGTGGCACTGAACTCGACCACGCCGTCGCGGGTCAGTTTAAGATTTTCCTTGTTCGAGCCAACAACGGCACCAAACAACCCTGTCACCTGCAATCCTCCGTCGGTCGCATCTTCAAGCGCAGGAAAATAGCTTTCGATCAGGAAACGGCAGCGCAGACAGCTCGACGGATCGCTGTCGGCATAGCGGATTGTCTCCGCCGTCGACGGGGTTATGGCCGTTGCAAGGAACGTCACAACAGCACCAAGAATTGCACAAGTTTTACAAAACTTGGTGAACATTCTCATTTTTATTTCCCGGGCGCATGAGGGCACAATGTTGAGATGGTGAGGTTGCCAACATCTGTGCATCGCTAATCGGCATAAGACAAAGTCGCATCATTGTCTATGATGATGGATCATGAACAGTGCCGGTTCGTCAGCGCGCAGGTCGTGCCATTGATGATGGTCTTTGCGGCTGTCATCCGGTTTCCGTCAAAACCCAGACACCGTATCAGGCGACGGCCACCCGCCCATTTCAACTGGCTTGAATTCACTGATCGGTCGGGATAGTTGGCGCCAGCGGGATTGGGTTCTGGCAGAGACTATTGTCTGCATGCACTGTAACAATGCGCTTCATAATTCACAAGGTGACGAAAGATTTCAGTAAAAACGGGAATTGTTGGATTGCCCAATGTGGGCAAGTCGACTCTTTTCAATGCGCTCACAGGAACTGCATCGGCGCAGGCAGAAAATTATCCCTTTTGCACGATTGACCCGAACAGCGGTGAAGTTGCGGTTCCCGACTTTCGCCTGGAACAGCTTGCTGCTCTGGCCCGGTCCAGAAAGATGATTCCGGCGAAGACTCACTTTGTCGATATTGCGGGTTTGGTTGCCGGGGCATCAAAAGGCCAGGGTCTCGGCAATCGTTTCCTGGCGAGTATTCGTGAAGTTGATGCAATTGCACATGTGGTCCGTTGCTTTGATGATCCTGACATCACCCATGTCACAACACAGGTCAATCCGATAGACGACATCATCACAATCGAGACAGAATTGATGCTGGCGGATCTCGATTCGGTGCTTCGGCAGCGCGAGCGGCTGGTGCGGCGATTAAAGTCAGGTGATGCTGACGCCCGGACGCAAGACCATCGACTGGCACAAGCGCAGGATGTGCTTGAACACGGTAAACCGGTGCGCGAGGCTTTGATTGAAGATGTTGAATTGGGGCATTGGCGACGTCTCGGTTTACTGACGGCGAAGCCGGTGCTGTATATCTGTAATGTGGATGAGGGGGCGGCTTCCGAGGGTAATGCCTATTCATGTGAAGTTGGCGCACATGCGGCCTCCCGGGGAAGTCCCTGGGTGGTTTGTTCGGCATTATTCGAAGAACAACTTGTTGGCCTCGATGAGGAGGAAGCGACCGCGTTTCTCGAATCGATTGGATGCCACGAGTCGGGTTTGCAGCGAACCGTTTCGGCCGCCTATCAGCTTCTCGGTCTGATTACATTTTTCACTGTTGGACCGAAGGAAACACGTGCCTGGACACTTTCGTGCGGGATGTCGGCGATTGAGGCGGCGGGACGTATTCATCGGGATTTTAGCCAGGGTTTCATACGCGCAGAAACCGTATCCTACGACGATTTTATTGCTCATGGTGGAGAGATTGGGGCGAAAGAAGCAGGAAAATTGCGGGCCGAAGGGCGTGACTATCGGGTCAAGGATGGCGATGTCCTGCGGATCCTCTTCAACGTCTAGATGATCTGACAGGCAGCACCCCACCAGGAAACAGACTTGATCCCGTGCAGAATTCGATCCAGTTTCAAAAACGCGGGTTGTGGCGCATCAGGCGCCACAGTCTCATGCACCACCATGTTCATCGAGGACCTGCGCACAACGTGCGCAAACTGAACCTTGCGCACGTTGTACCAGATTCGTGAAAAATTTCCAGCAACGATCACATTTCTTGCCCTCAGCCGGCGCATGTTCGACCCATATTCCTGGGACCTCCGGGATTGAAACAGCGCCACGGCGCGGCGTCTGGTCGTTGATCAGGTTCATTCCCGACGTAATGCAGATATCGTCAAGTTCAAAACGCTCGAGGAGCGCGCAGGTATCAGGATCACTGACGATCACGGTCGGACAGGATTCAAGGCTCGATCCGATGATCTTGTCGCGCCGCTGAAATTCCAGACAAGCGGTGACGACGCGTCGTGCGTCGCGGACAATGCCCCATTCATCTGCCAGTTTCTGGTCCTTCCACTCTTCGGGTACGGGTGGAAAATCCTGCAAATGGACCGATGAATCATCTCCTGGAAATCGCGCCAGCCACACTTCCTCAGCGGTAAACGCCAGTATCGGCGCCAGCCACGTGCACAAATGTTGATGGAGGATATCGAGGACCGTCTGGACCGATCGGCGTTTCCGGCTCCCGGCGGCTTCACAATAGAGCGTGTCTTTGCGGATATCGAAATAAAACGAGGACAAATCCGTGTTGGCAAAATCAAACACGGTCTGAAAGACACGCTGAAAGTCGTAGGCCGAATAGGCGTCCCGCACGTTGCCTTCGATCACGCAGACGCGGTGGAGAACCCAGCGTTCAAGCCCAGGCAATTCGACAAAAGGAACGTTATCGCCGGGCACAAAGTCAAACAGATTCCCCAGCATGAAGCGAAAGCAGTTGCGGATGCGGCGGTAACTGTCGGTGACACCGCGTAGAATTTCCGGCCCAATGCGTAAATCGACACGATAGTCTGACTGCGCGGTCCACAGACGAAGAATATCGGCACCATTCTGGCGGACAATATCCTCAGGGGCGATCGTATTACCCAGGGATTTGGACATCTTTCGACCATGCTCATCGAGGGTAAATCCATGCGTGAGAACACCGCGATAGGGGGCTTCACCGCGTGTACCACAGGCTTGCAGCAACGATGAGTGGAACCAACCGCGATGCTGGTCGGTTCCTTCCAGATAAAGATCGGCTATACCATCCTCGGGGCCATCGTTCCGGTCGCGCAGGACAAAGGCGTGTGTTGATCCCGAATCAAACCAGACATCAAGAATGTCAAAAACCTGACTATAGGAAGCAGGATCATAGTCATCGCCGAGAAATCGTTCTTTGGCATCCGGTTGGAACCAGGCATCGGCACCGTCTTCGAGAAATGCCGCGACTATTCGTTGATTGACCTTGTCGTCTTTGAGAAAAAAGTCTTCATCCTCGGGTTCAGCTCCAATCTTGGTAAAACATGTCAGGGGGACACCCCAGGCACGCTGGCGCGACAATACCCAGTCGGGACGCTGTTCGATCATGGCGTACAAGCGGTTACGGCCGGTCGGCGGGGTCCATTGCACCTGCGAATCGATAAGTTTCAACGCTCTTTCACGAATGGTCTTTCCATATTGGTCCATTCCATCTCCCAGGGAGCGATCAATAGCGGCAAACCATTGCGGCGTGCTGCGATAGATCAATGGGGCCTTGGAACGCCAGCTATGCGGGTAAGAATGTGTCATCGTTTCTCGCGCCGCCAGGCAATTGGCACGCCGTAAAGCGGTGATGACGGTGTCGTTGGCACTCCCTGTCTTACCCTTCTCGCGGAAAATTGTATGGCCACCGAAGAGCGGCAGATCAGGGCGAAAACTCCCGTCCTCCTGAACATTGTCGGGAACGTCCAGCCCATGCGCCATGCCGATGCGATAGTCGTCAACGCCATGCGACGGTGCAGTATGGACAAAGCCGGTGCCGTCCGTGTCCGTGACATGTGCACCAGCAAGCAGCGGGACCGGATAGTCCCAGCGATTTCCTTCGGGCTGGTCGGCCGATACCAATCCACGGAACGGGTGGCTACAGACCAGTTGGGCCAATTCCTCTTTGGCACATGAGCGCAGACGCGAACAGGATCCGACGCGTGCTTTTTCCATACAGGATTCAGAGAGATTGTCGGCAATCAAAAGGCGCGTTTCGGGTTGCAACCAATTGTCCTCGGCGGCCTCTGTGACCTCATAGAGTCCATAACTGACATCCGGATTGTAGCAAATGGCGCGGTTGGACGGCAGCGTCCAGGGTGTGGTGGTCCAGATGAGCACAGATGTTTGATTGTCTGTCAGATCGCTGGCACCGGCCTGTGAAATGATCGGAAACTGCACCCAGACCACATCGCTCTTGTGGTCATGATATTCGACTTCGGCTTCTGCCAGGGCGGTTTTTTCGACAGTTGACCACAGCACCGGTTTGAAACCCCGATAAAGGGATCCGTTCATCAGGAGTTTCATGAATTCTTCGGCAATGACAGCCTCGGCGTGAAAGTCCATGGTGAGATAAGGATCATCCCAACAACCGGTTATGCCCAGACGGCGAAATTCATCGCGCTGGATATCGATCCATTTTTCGGCAAAGCGGCGACATTCTGCGCGCAGTGCGACAATCGGCACATCGTCCTTGGCGGCGTGACGGTCTCGATATTGCTCTTCGACTTTCCATTCAATCGGCAATCCATGGCAGTCCCAACCGGGCACGTAACGCGAATCCTTGCCCATCATCTGCTGCGAACGAACGACCATATCTTTGAGGATCTTATTGAGGGCATGACCGATATGGAGATGGCCGTTGGCATAAGGGGGGCCATCATGGAGCACAAAGACAGGGCGACCCTTGGCGCGTGAACGGAGACGCGCATAGATTCCGATCTGTTCCCAACGCTGCAACCATTCGGGCTCCCGTTGCGGCAATCCTGCGCGCATCGGAAAGTCTGTTTGCGGCAACTGCAACGTGTCTCGGAAGCCGTCGGATGATTTGGGCATGGGTGTTTCTCGGGTTGGGGTCTTGCCACCAGAAAGGCCCAGGGCAAGTCAAATGACGGGCTGCAAGGGCCTATATGGAACCCTGTGTCTCATGTCTAGCATATGCCCCTGATCGACAATCAGGGAGGCCGTGAATCTGACGACACGGGTCGATGTATACGCGCCGGTTGGTTGCGCGCGCCCATGACAGCGCCGGAGGATGCTGTACAATCTCACTCTTGCGTCCCATCAGACCGTCAAGAGGCGTTGAATTTGCCGGGCAACCGTATCAAAAAGCTGCCTGTTTCAGCCCGAGGCGATGGATGCGGAGATCGTCGTCAGGTCCGGTCTTTCATGGCGTGGCGGACCCCGTCAGCAGCGTCGTCACGGCCGATTGGCATAAGCTTCAAGTGCGCGCTCACGCGCGGGTTTATGGTCAACAATAGGACGGGGATAGGTGGTGCCGAGGGTGATTCCGGCATCACCAAGAATTCCGGCCTGGGCCGCCGACGGATTGGCCAATTTCTGCGTCGGCATCGCCGCGATTTCTGGGACCCATTTTCGGATATAGATCCCATCCGGGTCGAATTTCCGCGCCTGAATGGTCGGGTTGAAGATCCGGAAATAGGGCGCGGCATCGGCCCCGCAACCGGCAACCCATTGCCAATTCATGCTGTTTGACGCGATATCGGCATCAAGCAACGTATCCCAAAACCAGTTCATGCCCATGCGCCAGTCAATCAGCAGATGTTTGGTCAGGAAGGATGCCGTGACCATACGCACACGATTATGCATCGTTCCGGTCTGATAGAGCTCGCGCATGCCGGCATCAACCAGGGGGTAGCCTGTCTGCCCTTGTGTCCAGCAAGCAAAGCCATCGGGATCATCGCGCCAGGGGAAGTTGCGAAACTCCTGTTTGAATTCCTGATCGGTCAATTCGGGCATGTGGAATAAAAGATGACTGTTGAAATCCCGCCACGCCAATTCGGAATAGAATTTCATGAAATCATCATGGCTGATTTTACCCCTCTCCTGCTGCTCCATGAGTCGGGTCATGACCTGGCGTGGGCTGACCTCACCCATCTGCAAATGTGGCGAGAGGAGAGATGTTGCAGATTGCGATGGATAATCTCTCGCAGTGGCATAATTTGCCGTGCGTTGAACAAAAATATCCAGTTTTTCTGTGGCACCGTCTTCACCGGGTTGCCACAGATCATGAAACTTTTGACTCCAGTCGGGTCGAGTCGGAAGGAGTTTGAGATCATCGATTGTCTGACTGTTGTTGAGTTTGATGCCGGGGATATCGCTTGGTACGAGAAGCGGTTCGGTTATCTGCAACTGCCGCTGCAAACAGTTCCAGAAAGGCGTGAAGACGCGGTATGGATCGCCACTGGCAGTTCCAATCTCCCAGGGTTCCATCAATAACCGTCCCTTCGCACTGGTGGCCTGGCACGTTCCACTCCTGCGTAATCGCGCCTTCATTTGGGTATCGCATTGCACGTGATGCGGTGCGTAGCGGCGTGACCAGAAAACACGATCTGCCCCGGTTTCCTCAATGATCGAATCCACCACCTTTTCGACGGGTCCGGTTCGGATGTTCAGAGGGGCACCGACTGATTCCAGAGCACGTGCATGCGCGATCAGTGAATGATGCAGCCACCATTTCTGCGCCCCGCCACGTGCAAAGGGCGGACGGTCATCGTGCACATAGACACAGATAACAGGTGCCGCGCACCCGACGGCCCGGGTGAGGGCTTCATGATCCGCCAAACGCAGGTCATCACGAAACAGCATCACAACCGGTCGGCTCATGTGGGACTCAATGAATTTTGTAACAGTTTAAACGGATCAGCGAAGGTCACAATGGTTATCGTGCGTCGTGCCAGGTTTTGTGGTTGAGTCAGCGACTGACACCCAAGGTCGCCATTCATGGGACGACATCACCGATGGTCTGTTTTCCGTATAGCAGACGTGCATCATATCCAACAGCAACTGCACATCCCCCGGGATTTGATGTAGCTTCACGCAACCGGTGTCTCGCCGAGACCCGGGGGCCCTGCATTTGAACCTGTAATGGATCCTGCCCATGCCGAGATACGCTTTGATTATAGAATATGACGGCAGTCAGTTTATCGGATGGCAACGACAGGCCAACGGCGATTCAGTTCAGGGAACCCTTGAAAAGGCGCTCCGTCAACTTGACCCGGATGCATCTGATGTGACAGCTGCGGGTCGGACCGACAGCGGAGTCCATGCCTATGGCCAGGTTGTTCATTGCGATTTACGCCGTGACTGGGACGAGGGACGATTGTATGATGCGTTGAATGCGCATTTGCGTCCCGCAAGGGTGTCTGTTTTGTGCGTCGCCTCTGTTGATTCTGGCTTTAGCGCACGATTTTCGGCCGTCCGGCGAGTCTATCTTTACCGGATCATCATTCGTCGTGCGCCGCTTGCCCATGCCCCTGGCCTGGTCTGGCGGGTTGCTGTCAATCTCGATTCAACGGCAATGCAACGGGCCGCCGCACACTTGATCGGAACCCATGACTTCACCACTTTTCGTGCGGCGCAGTGTCAGGCTGAATCACCAGTCAAGACCCTCGACCGACTCACGATCCAGGAAATTCCTGTACTGTATGGGCGCGAGTTGCACATTCGGGCCGAGGCGCGGAGCTTTTTGCATCGCCAAATGCGCAGTATCGTGGGCAGTCTGGAACGCGTTGGCGCCGGTGCGATGAGCGCCGATCAACTGCGCGATGCCTTGCACGCATGTGACCGCTCCAAATGCGGTCCCGTGGCCCCGGCAACAGGCCTTTATCTCGAGCGTGTGGATTATGACCCAGACCCGTTTCGACGAACGTGAACCCCACGGTTCATTCGCGGTATGAACCGGGTCTGGAACTGTTTTTGCAATCGATTACAGAGCCTGATCGGTGATGAGATGCGTCCAAGCACCCTCAGGTTGCATCGTGATAACGGGATCGGAGCCTCCGGCGAGGAGCGTGTCAACGGTCCTTTGGAAGTCAGCCGGATCCAGAGAGCCATTTGACCCTGCGGTGAGTTTGGCGATCTCGCCCATCATCCGTTTCTGATGTTTTTCTGTCTGCGCACCCGTCGCATCATTGTCGAGAACGATTTCAGCGGCAGCATCCGGATCGGCTTCGGCGTCTTTCCATCCGCGCATTGATGCCCGAACAAAACGTACCATCTTGTCAACGAAAGCGGGATCGGAAAGGCGCTCTTCATGGACATAGATACCATCTTCCAGTGTGGCAACACCCTGATCTTCGTATTTGAAAGTCACCAGTTCATCGGCAGAAATGCCGGCATCAATGACTTGCCAGTATTCGTTGTAAGTCATCGTTGAAATGCAATCGGCCTGACCTTGAAGGAGGGGGTCAACGTTGAATCCCTGTTTCAACACGGTGACACCGCCGCCACCGCCATCAGCCGGAATACCGAGTTGGCTCATCCAGCTCAGAAACGGATATTCATTGCCGAAAAACCACACGCCGAGAGTCCGGCCAGGAAAGTCTGCAGGTGAACTGATTCCGGACTCCTTGCTGCATGTCAGCATAAGCCCCGAGGATTTGAAGGGTTGGGCAATATTGACCAGCGGTAAACCCCTCTCGCGTGCTGCCAGGGCCGCAGGCAACCATTCAATGATCACATCTGCGCCGCCACCGGCAAGAACCTGGGGCGGCGCAATATCGGGGCCACCGGCATTGATGGTCACATCAAGATTTTCATCCTTGTAGTAGCCCTTGTCGAGAGCGACATAATATCCGGCAAACTGAGCCTGCGTGACCCATTTGAGCTGCAAGGTCACTTCGTCCATTGCCGAAGCGGCCCCCGTTGCCAGTCCAACCGCGAGACACGCGGCAGCAATCTTTTTCATGATTCGACTCCTTTTTTGGTCATGAGGCCGACCGGCCCCGGATTGAGGGGTGCCAAAAGGTCACCCCGCGTTCACTCGCGGCGACCAGTCCGTAAAAGACAGTGCCGGTTACCGCCGCAACAATAATTTCTGCCCAGACGACATCCAATGCCAGTCGACCGACTTCGGTCGAGATGCGAAATCCAATTCCCAGCGTGGGCGACCCGAAGAATTCGGCAACGATAGCACCGATCAGTGACAATGTCGTACAGATTTTCAACCCATTAAAAGCAAATGGCATGGCCGCCGGAAGGGTCAATTTGAACATTGTCTGCCAGTAGGAAGCCGCGTAGGTTTTCATCAGGTCCCGTTGCATGGCGTCAGAGGAGGACAGCCCCTCGACCATATTGATCAACATCGGAAAATAAACCATGGCGATAACAACCGCCGCTTTTGACTGCCAGCCAAAACCAAACCACATGACGAAGATGGGGGCGGTGCCAACAATCGGCAGGGCCGCAAGAAAATTTCCTACTGGAAGCATACCACGCCGCAAAAACAGTGAACGATGGATCAGAATCGCGGTGAGAATCCCGGCGCTGCAGCCGATCACATATCCGGACAGAGCACCCTTGAAGAAAGTCTGCATCAGGTCGCCCCACAGCATTGCACCATTGCCGGCAAATGCGCCGATGATGACCGAGGGTGCCGGCAAGATGACTCCTGGAACATTGAGCCCGCGTACCAGACATTCCCAGACGAGCAGAACGGTAACCCCAAAAATTGCGGGAACGGCAAAATGCACAATGCGGCGTTGGGCACGGGCGGCGAGGCGGGCATTGAGCCACCAGGCCACTCCCCAGATGACGAAGCCGGTGAAGAGATAAGTCAGCGGGCCATTCCCATTTGCCGGAGAGTGACTTTTTGCGCCAGTCCGATGAGGCCAACCAACAGCGCCGCCAGTGCGGCAGCGGCAAAAAGAGCTGACCAGATCTGTATCGTCTGCCCATAATAGCTGCCGACCAGCAAACGTGCACCAAGTCCGGCGACAGCACCGGTGGGGAGTTCCCCAACGATTGCGCCGACGAGTGACGCCGCAGCGCCCACCTTGAGCGAAGTAAACAGGTACGGCATGGAGGCGGGGAGGCGGAGCTTCCAGAATATCTGTGGTCGACTGGCGGCATAGGTATCAAGAAGATCAAGGGACATCTGATTGGGGCTGCGGAACCCTGACACCATGCCGACCACGACCGGAAAGAAGCTCAGATAAGCTGAAATACAGGCTTTGGGCAGCAACCCGGAGAGTCCGATTGAATGCAGGACAACGATAATCATCGGTGCCAGTGCGAGGATGGGGATGGCCTGACTGGCGATGGCCCATGGCATGACGCTGAGATTCATGGCTCGATTATGCACAATTCCAATCGCCAAAAGAATTCCCAGCATGGTGCCGATGACAAATCCCAGCAGCGTCGCAGAGAGAGTCACCCAGCCATGGAAAATCAGGCTTCGTTTCGACGTCACCTTCTTGTTGACTGTGGTGTCCCAGAGTTCTGCCGCCACCTGGTGTGGGGTCGCCAGTCTCGGCCTGTCTTGTGACATCGTTGCGGCCCAGAGTTCGGTGGCCGTGAGTTCCGCGCCCGCCCGTGCAGCCTGATCCTCAGCCCACTGGGAATTCAATGAGAAAGCAAAAAGGTACCAAATACCAATAATCGCCAACACGATGGTGGTAACTGGCAGAACAAGCGCCGCAACCTTAATCATGTCTGTCGCCTCCGGCGCGAAGCGCCTGACGGACTTTCTGTGCAATGGCAATGAATTCCGATGAATCTCTGATCTCGAGTGGCCGTTCCGTCGGCAGGTCATTTTCAATCACTGCCGTGATGCGACCCGGCCGCGGACTCATGACCACGATACGCGATGCCAGATAGACGGCTTCGGGAATTGAATGGGTCACGAAGCCAACAGTCTTGCCCGTCTTCCGCCATAGGGCAAGAAGTTGTTCGTTGAGATGGTCACGAACGATTTCATCCAGGGCCCCGAAAGGTTCGTCCATAAGCAGAATATCGGCATCAAAACACAGGGCGCGGGCAATGGATGCGCGTTGTTGCATCCCCCCGGAGAGTTGCCATGGGAATTGTTTTTCGAATCCTGACAGCCCCACAAGATCGAGCGCGTGACGCACCCGGTCATCGCGTTCACGGCGATCGAATCCCATCACTTCCAGGGGCAGGCGCACGTTGGCAGCGATAGAACGCCATGGATAGAGTCCGGCTGCCTGAAAAACATAGCCATAGCTGCGTGTTTTTCTTGCGTCCTCAGGGGAAAGACCATTGACCCGGATAACCCCCGATGTCGGTTTCTCAAGTGCGGCGATGATCCGCAGGAACGTGGTTTTGCCGCAACCGGACGGGCCAATCAGAGCAATGAATTCTCCACTTTTAACCTCGAGATTAATCTGTTGCAGCGCTTCAATTTTACCATCGCGGGTCGGGAATTCGAGGCCAAGATCGACGGCAGATATGGCGTGTTCTGACATGTTATGGAAAAGGCCAATGAAAGGAGCGCACCGCGCCGGTCAAATTCCTGCCGGAATATTCAACGGGTCGCGTTCAACCTTTCGGGGACGATTGAGCTCCTTCCATTTGGCGACCGCCTGATGCGGAGCCGGGAAAGGGGGTCGCGGCACAAACCGCCCGCGCCCCGGCTGTGGCTGAGAATTCTGTCCCCAGGCCCAGATCACTTCGCCGCGCGACAGGGTGTAGCGCGGCTGTGCCATGACCTCGAACCCTTCGAATACATTGTAGTCGAGGACTGATTTGTGCGTCGTCGCTGAGATTGTCTTGCTGATCGCCGGATCCCATACCACAATATCGGCGTCGGCACCGGGGAGTAACGCCCCCTTGGTGGGATAGATATTCAGTATCTTGGCAATATTGGTTGACGTCACGGCGACAAATTCGTTCGCCGTGAGCCGCCCTTTCTCAACACCCTCGGTCCACAAGACGGCCATCCTTTCTTCCAGCCCCCCGGTCCCATTGGGAATGAGCGTGAAATTGTCCCGCCCCCGCTGCTTCTGCGCAGTCGTGAATGCGCAATGATCGGTGGCGACAACTTGCAACGAGCCTGCCGCAAGACCATTCCATAGCCCATCCTGGTGTTCCTTTGAGCGGAAGGGAGGTGACATGACCCGCCGCGCGGCATGATCCCAGTCATCAGAGAAATATGCGCTCTCGTCCAATGTGAGGAACTGGATCAAGGGTTCGCCATAGATCCGCATCCCTTTCTGGCGCGCTCGACGGATGGCTTCATGTGCTTGTTCGCACGAGACATGCACGATATAGAGTGGGACGGACGCCGCATCGGCAATCATGATTGCCCGATTGGCTGCTTCGCCTTCAACCTCAGCGGGGCGGGAATAGGCATGACCCTCGGGACCAGTGATGCCCATCTCCAGATATTTTTGCTGCAATTCGGCGATGATATCGCCATTTTCCGCATGCACCATGGGAAGGGCACCAAGCTCGCGGCAGCGGTTGAATGAGGCGAACATTTCGTCATCATCCACCATGAGAGCCCCCTTGTAAGCCATGAAATGTTTGAAGGAATTGACGCCCAAATCGACCGCATCCTTCATTTCATTGAAAATGTGTTCGTTCCAGCCCGTCACCGCCATGTGATAACCGATATCCGCACAGATCTGTGGCGCCGATTTACGATGCCATTCACCAATGGCATTCCTGATCGAACCATCGCTACCGGGAAGGCAAAAATCCACCAACATGGTGGTGCCACCGGCCGCCGCTGACCAGGTTCCTGATTCAAAGGTTTCAGCGGCTGTGGTGCCCATAAACGGCATTTCCAGATGTGTATGCGGATCGATGCCTCCGGGGATGACATAAGCCCCTTCAGCATCGATATAACTGTCACCTTTCAGATCATTACCAATCTCGGCAATTTTTTCGTCTTCGATACGAACATCCGCCTGCCACGTGCGGTCAGCTGTGACGACCGTTCCACCCTTGATCACCTTGGACATCTCGATTCTCCTATGTCACCATCTGATTTGTGCCAAAATCAGTGTGTTTCATGCCGACCTGTGCCTCTGTCACTGACGTGACGACTGTTGATTGCGTGTGGAACAGAGCATGTCTCATGGAATGATTTCTGCCGTTTCGACCACCGCATGGAACAGCACGTTGGCGCCTGCAGTCGCCCATTCCGGGCTGATGTCCTCTGCTTCATTATGGGACAGGCCATCGACACAGGGACACATCACCATCGCGGTGGGAGCGACACGATTGATCCAGCATGCATCATGTCCGGCACCGGAAATAATATCCTGATGAGAATAGCCGAGTCGAGCAGCAGCGTTGCGGACCGCCATGACACAGTCGGCGTTAAATTCGACGGGATCAAAGCCGCCAATCTTCTCGAATTCCACATCGAGATTCATGTCCTGACAAATGACCTGCCCTGCGGATTTCAATCGATCCTCCATGGCCTCTATGGTGGGTTTGTCAGGTGAGCGAAAATCAATCGTGAATACGGCTCTGCCGGGGATCACATTGCGGCTGTTCGGATAGACATCAATATGTCCTGCTGCACCCACCGCATCGGGCGCGAAATCCCACGCAATCTCATCAACGAGATTGAGAATCCGGGCCATGCCAAGACCGGCATTGCGGCGCATATTCATGGGCGTGGACCCGGTATGGCTGTCCTTTCCGGTGATGGTGACCTGGGTCCATGACAGGCCCTGCCCATGAGTGACAACACCAATCTCATGACCTTGAGCTTCCAGAATTGGCCCCTGTTCGATATGCAGTTCGAAAAAGGCATGCATTTTGCGATCTCCGGTGATCTCGCTGCCCTGCCAGCCAATTCGCTTCAGTTCATCCCCGAAACGCTTTCCCTCGGCATCCTCACGATTATACGCCCATTCTTCGTCATGAATACCAGCGAAGACGCCGGAAGCCAGCATTGCCGGGGCAAAACGTGTCCCTTCCTCATTGGTCCAGTTGGTGACCACGATGGGGTGGCGTGTCCGGATGCCGAGATCATTCAGGCTTCGTATGATTTCCAGACCACCCAGCACACCCAGCACACCGTCATACTTTCCGCCCGTGGGCTGGGTGTCGAGATGTGACCCCACATAGACGGGCAGTGCCGTGGGATCCTCCCCCTCACGCCGCGCGAACATCGTGCCCATACGGTCGGTGTTGACCACGAGCCCGGCCTGAATGCACCACGACTGGAACAGATCGCGGGCCTCACCGTCCTCATCAGTCAGCGTCTGCCGATTATTGCCACCCGCAACGCCAGGTCCGATTTGCGCCATCTCCATCAGCGAGTCCCAGAGGCGTTCTCCATTGATCTTCAGATTATCGTTCAATCGGGCCAAGATCCTCGCCTCCAAATTCTGACATGAGTGTCGGTTGTCTCAGTCGGTATCGTTGAGTGCATCGCCCAGGATGTTGAAGAGTTGATCGATATGCTCTTTTTCAGCAATCAACGGTGGTGACAGGGCGATGGTGTCACCCGTGATGCGGATCATGGCACCGGCTTCATAGGCCCTGACAAAGACATCATAAGCCCGTTTGGTTGGGGCATCGGGACGCGGTGCAAGTTCGATGGCCCCCATCAGGCCGATATTCCTGATATCGATCACATTCCGGCAGTTTCGCAGTGCATGGATCGACTCCTCCCAATAGGGGGCCAGTGAGGCGGCATTCTCAAACAACCTGTCCTCGCCGTAGGTTTGCAAGGCGGCCAGTGCTGCGGCGCAGGCGACGGGATTCCCGGAATAGGTGTAGCCATGGAACAGTTCAATGAGATGTTCCGGACCGGTCATGAAAGCGTCATGAACGTCATCTGTTGTCAGCACGGCTCCCATGGGAATGATGCCATTGGTCAGGCCTTTGGCGCAAGTGATCAGATCGGGTGCGATCGCAAAATGCTCGGCGGCGAAACTGGAACCGAGCCGACCAAAGCCGGTGATCACCTCATCGAAAATCAGTAACAGCCCATATTTTGTGCATAATTCCCGTATACGTTCGAGATAGCCAACAGGTGGGACCAAAACGCCGGTGGAACCTGCGACAGGTTCAATGATGACAGCGGCGATGGTTTCGTGACCGTGCAATGCAACCAATCGCTCCAGATCGTCAGCGCGATCAGCACCATATGCGGGGCAACCGCGGCTAAACGAATTCTGTTCCGGCAAATGCGTATCCCGCATATGATCCACGCCGTTCAGCATAGGGCCATAGACCCGGCGGTTATTGACCATGCCGCCGACCGATATACCGCCAAAATTTACCCCATGATAGCCGCGCTCGCGTCCGATCAACCGTATGCGCTGCCCTTCACCGCGGGCGCGATGGTAAGCGAGTGCGATCTTGAGGGCCGTTTCAACCGATTCCGAACCTGAATTGGTAAAGAATGCATGTTCAATGTTGTCGGGTGCCATATCGACAAGTCGGTTGGCAAGCGCAAAACTTTGTGGATGACCCATTTGAAATGACGGTGCAAAGTCGAGCGTGGCAACCTGTTCCTGAACGGCTTTGACAATTCGTGGGCTGTTATGTCCGGCATTGCAGCACCAGAGACCGGCGGTGCCGTCGAGGATATCACGACCATCGTGCGAGCGGTAATACATCCCATCAGCTGCAACGAGGAGTCGTGGAGCCTTTTTGAATTGCCGATTTGCAGTGAAAGGTAGCCAGAAGCTTCGCAGATCGTTCGGTGGGGGCTTCAGATCAAGCGGCATGTCAGGGTCCTCCAAAAGGTCAGGGCTGCGCCTCTCAATGCGCATCATGAATTCACAATATCAAGCTGCCATGAGCTATCACGACGGCATTTTCTGTCAAGCCAAAAAACTCTTGAGAGACTGGTGGATGCAGAAAGGAGAATTGTCAGTTTGCAACACAGCGCGAAGGTACCAGATAGCAACTGCTGCGAGATGATACCGGGAGCCATGACAGGGGCTCGTTCATATCAGTCAGCCAATTGGGTCGATTGTTGCGATCAGCATACTGTGATTTGTATTCGTGATCTCCGTGGGCCGAGCCTCCTTGAGAACCAATGATGTTCCCTCACGGCGGAGGGGCTTCGGCGTTATTTTTCGTAGGATCCTCGCTCCGCCAGTCCGCGTGTCGGTGAATCGGTAGACATAGCGATAGCCGTACTCACTCAAGAGGCGTGCGATGGGCGGCCATTGGTCGGGGTATTGTTTGTAATGGCCTTCAAATGCGATGGTGGGTTTTGACGCTGAAATCAGTTCTGATGCACCTTTCAACACCTGTTCCTCATGCCCTTCAACGTCAAGCTTGATAAATTTAACATTCTGGATTTTCATGGGTGCAACCATCGAATCGAGTGTGACGACATCAATTGTCATTCCAGTTTCCGAGTCCGTGACGCCTGATCCACCAAGATTGTCCTCATTGACCCTGAAATTCAATTGGCCTTGAGTCTCCGACAAGCCAATTTCTGCCACTTCAACCTTGTTCCCGGCCGCGAACGTGTTGGCACGCAACACACATGCAACCATCGGGTTGGGCTCAAACGCAATGACGCGCTGAAAATATCTCGCAAAATAGATCGCGTGGTTGCCAATATTGGCCCCAATGTCCAAGGCCGTCGAATTCAGGGGGGGGGGTGGCAAAGAGAGTTCGCGCCAAACAATTCAGTTCGTGTGTCTCAAATGTTCCAGAGAGGATGATCTCATTTGAGATCAGATCTCCCAGGAATATTGCACGTATATCCGAAGTGACGCGCTGCCTTCGCAGCACTTTGCGCGTCATACTTTGCCAAAAGTATGACCTCAGACGATGCAAGACATTACGCACGATACCTGCAATCCGGACAAAATCGTCTCAATCGATCCCCCCGCCAAATCGAAAGCCGATCAGTTGGAAACTGAAAGACCTTTATCATCGCTACAGATGCATGCACAACGGCCACGCAATGACTCGTAGCGACACGGCCAATAGTTGTGACCGTACCGCTTCCGCAGGACTACTTTCGTGAGGGTGATGGGCGAAACTGGGTGACGATCATTTCACGGGGTTCTTGGGAACAGGACAATGTCAATCCCGGCCATGTTCATCGTGCTCTCTTCATGGGCGCAGTTGTATCGATATTGCAGCATGCATGTGGTGCAGCCCGTTGCCGAGCGCCGGCATTCTCAAACTGCGCGTGTGGGTTTCTGCGGAACGGCGAAGCAGGCGTAAACCTGATGAACGCGACAGCCGTGGCGCGGTGGCTTGAAGATGCACAGAGTGTCGAGCGGAACGGGTTTATCTCGTGCCGACTGGCGCAGGTGTTCATGAATGTAATATATAAGTTATTTGTAGCTGAAAAGAGTTGAATAATTAATTTTTTGCTTGGCTTTTGGTCACGGCATGCGTATACTCGGACTTACCGAGCGATACACGGAAGGATGGAGCGATGGCGGCTAGAAGAACAATGACGCTCAACCTTACGGAAGCGGAGATGGCGGTCTTGGAAGCCTTGAGCGAGAAGAGGGAGCTGAGCAAGACGGCGCTGCTACGCCAGGCCCTGCGGATGTATCAGGCGATCGAAGTGCGCTTGGAGAGCGGCGACAAGCTGTTTTTCGAGAACGAGGCCACGAAGGAAAAGGCCGAGGTCATGATGTTATGACGGCGGAAGTCACGGAGATTCATCTGTTGGACGTGTCGAGCGGCGAGCCTGTAGCCGCTGAACTTTGGGACGCGATAACCGAGGAGCAACTGACGGATTGGGAAGGAGAGTGGTTGCCGGAGCTGTTCAGGGCGATGCAGCGACTGAAGCGGGCCGGTGTCGAGCGAGCCCATTGGCCGCAAAGCCGGCACTGGAACTGGCGGAGAAAGACGGCGGCGCTGCAGGGAATGCTCGCCAGTTCGGGTTTCAGTATTGTTTGCGACGGACTCACCCAAGGTATGATGATCGTAGATGCAGTGAAGCATCAGGGCCGGCTCGAAGGTCAGAGGGGACAACATCTCGTCTATGTGGAATTTGTCGAGAACGCACCGTGGAACCGCCCCGAGCTGTTTAATCCTCCGCGCTATCGCGGTGTCGGCAGCATCCTGATCGGAGCCGCTGTGACGCTGAGCGGAGAACTGGAGTTTCATGGAAGAATTGGGCTTCATTCGCTCCCGCAGGCGAACGGCTTCTACGCCAATACCTGCGGCATGACGGATTTGGGCGCCGATCCCGGCTATGAGAATCTGCGCTACTTCGAGATGAGTCCCGAGGGCGCGCGGGCCTTTATCGCGAAAGGAAGGTCGAAATGAAGATCGAAATCAGCAAAGACTGGTGTTTGCGCATGGCGCAGCGCGAGGGCGTCGCCGAGATCGGTGCAGGCCGGCTGGCGGTCGACCCAGTGTTTGATGGCGAGCGTATTCCCGCAGAGGTGGGCGAGGCAGAGGGTCCGAACGTAGCATTCGGCCGGTTCGTCAATCTGATGCGGCGACAGCGGGGCATGAGTCTGGAGCAGCTTGCCGATGAGGCAGATGTGGATATGGGTGACCTCGTGGAAATCGAGAGCGACCCGAATCACAGGCCAGAACTGCGAACAGCCTACCAACTCGCAAATTATTTCAAGGTCTCGCAATCCGGTCTCATGCAGGTGGCGGGATTGGCGACGCCGAAGGATGCAACGCTGTTCGATGAAGGTGTCCGGTTTGCCGCGCGTTCGGAGTCAACCGCAGCATTGACTCCTGAAGAGGGCACGGCTCTGGAAGCGTTCGTCGCCGTGCTCAGCGAGCAGAAGTAGCGATAGGGGGGGCGTCGTCGAGTGGAGTCACTCTTCCCATCTGGCTTGCGCCGCGGCTAACGCGATCTCGCTCCGTCTTTCGGGTGTCAGAGACGCTGCCCGCCGATGACCGCCGATCCGTCCACCAATGGCTTTACGCGGTTGACGAGGTTTGCTGATTGTGTCTTCGATCTCGCCCGTTGCAATCTTCGCAACATGAACTGCACAGCCAACGACGTCGGCTGGGCGTTTCTGGCCTTGCGGTCCGATTGGCATATCTGTCTCCTTCTATGGAGTGGGTATATAGTATCTATATACTATGTAACACAATCGCTATATTTTCATACGAAAATGCAAGCAATTTTCAAACTGAGACACTACCCAGTCGAAGGCCGTGTCTCGGTTTGAAATCTTCGGGGTTTTCCCGTGCAATTCAGACAGACGTCCGGTCTTGTTTGCCTGTCATGGTCCAGATGCCGCGCGAAGTGGTTCGCGCGGCATCTGGCGATTCGTCCTCTTGCCGGCCAGACCCACCCTGTCTCGGTCGCGTTACTGGTTGCCGCCGAGCAATCCGCCGCCCTCATTGACCCGCGCGCAGCCCTTGCCGCCCATGAACAGGAAGTAGGCGCTGCCGTCTTCCGTCCACTGACTCGTGTTCACTGGCGGGCTGAAGACCGGGATCACCAGCTCGCCGGGGCCCTGGTTGGGATTGTTGGGATTGCGGTTGCTCCAGATGTGGGCGCCGGCCTTGGGCCGCACCTCGATGATGTTGTCGCCGAGCACGCCGCCGGAGAAATTTATTTTGTTTATCGAATCCGGGTTACGCCATCGGTTGCCGCCGAGGCCCGCAGTTCGCCACTCCCAGTCGTTGAAGGTGGAGTTGAAATCATTTTGTGAGGCAATCTGTCCTATGTTGATATTGAAGCTCTGCCGCGTCACATTGGGATTGGTGGACGACAGGATCAGCTTCATGCGGCCCGGCGTGGCGTGGTCGCCGCAGCCATCGACGACGGGGCTGCCAGCATTGGCAAGCGAGACGGTGCAGATGCCCGACCAGCAACTGGGCGGTGTCTGCGCCTGCACCGCCGTGGGCAGGGCGAGGGCCGCGGCCACCAGCGCGGCGGCCAGACCAGCCGTCAGGTGGTCAAGGGGGGGGGGGGGGGGGCAAGTGTCTCATGATGGTATCCTCCAGATCAAGAGTTAAACCCGCGTTGACCTTATCCGATGTGCGTTCAGAAAGCAAGGGGGTGTCCCTGCTGGTAGTGGGTCAGTTTGAAATGTTCGGAATTTTCCGGCGACCTTCAGCAAGTCGTTCGGCTGAGCCGGTCGCGCTACTGAATGCCGCCGATCTTCTCTCCCCCTTCGTTGACGCGCGCACAGCCCTTGCCGCCCATGAACAGGAAGTAGGCGCTGCCTTGATGCGTGTACTGGGAGCGGTTCCCTTTTGGAACAAAGGTCTTCACCACCAGCTCGCCGGGGCCCTGGTTGGGATTGTCGCGTTGGCGGTTGGACCAGATATGGGCGCCGGCCCTGGGGCGGACCTCGAGGATGTGCGTACCATCTCTCCTGGAGGCAAAGCCCAAAAAGTCACCAGTAGGCAGAGTCCATCGGTTATTGTTGACCAACGGGGTGCGCCACTCAAGGTCGGTGAATGTATCACCCGGACCGCTGCGATATTCATGGCCTCCCGTCAGGTCATGTAGGGTTGGCCAGTTCTTGTCTCCGCCGTTGGACTTAAGGGTCAGTATCATGCGGCCGGGTGTGGCGTGGACGCCGCAGCCATCGACGACCGGTGAGACCGATGCAAGCGTGAGGGTGCATGTGGTGGGGGTGCACGCGGTCTGCGCCTGTACGGCCGGGCCTGGGATGATCAGCAGAGCCAGCAGGGCGGTGGCCAGAAATGTCAGGGGGGGGGGGGGGTAAAGCGCCCTATTCTCATAATGAATCCTCCAATTGTGTGACGGCTCTCACTCTACTGCATTTGCCGTCGGTCAAGCAAGAATGAAATTCAAACTGACCCACTACCTCCCTGCTCAGGGTGCGGCTCAGATTTGTGGGACATGCTCTGACTGATCTTTTTCCTGACATCCGGACAGCGCCCGTCGGAGCGGGTTTGTATCGGTCTCTGTATCGATCTATGTCCATTTCCGCCCACAGGAACACGGAGAGTCGGCATCACGGCTCCGGTTGGGTTTGGCGACAGGGCAGTCAGGAGACACAGGCAGATGGCAGTTCAAGATAAAGAGCGGGACAAAAAGCAGGAGTTCAGGCATCCAGAGGTGGTCGCGTATTTGCGGAGTCTGTCGGCCGCGGAGGCCGCGCTGAACCGACCGCTGATCCGCCAGGATGGGGACGGTTTCCTCGAATACCGGATTTTCGATGGAACGGTGATCTGCCGCCGCATGGCGACGACGGAGTTGCCAGGGCATGAGGGGTCCGCGGCGCGGTCCCCTGATCTCCTGCCACGGCTCGAGAAGGAACTGGCCGCGACAGTGGTTGATCTGGATGCCGTCGAGACCGCCCTGCGCGGTGATGCGCTGGTCGCGGCAGCGGCCCAATTGCGACTGCTGCTTGAAGCCCGGGATGACGCCCTTGATCCCCCGCACTGCCCCCATTGCGGGGGCCGTATGGCGCGCTGGGGAGACAAACGTCCCAAGACCTCTATGACCCGCCTGGGCAAGGTGACGGTGGCGCGGCGGCATTACCGCTGTTCGGCCTGTCGCACCGGCCTCTTCCCGCTGGACGCCGCGTTGCGTCTTGAGGGGCGGACAACAACACCGGGCTACGAGCGGATGGTCATGGCCGCCGCTGCGGAGGTCGGCAGTCGCCGCGCCGTGACGCTCCTTGAAGAGCTGAGCGGGACCCGGGTCAGCCGGTCTCGGTTTGACAGGCTGGCCCGCGCGCTGGGCAGGGAAGTGGTCGCGTTTGAGCGCAGGGATGTCCCCCCGGCGGCGGTGATTCCCACCCGGCCGGTGGTGGCGGCTGACGGGACCGGCGTGCCGATCCGGCCTGCCGAACTTGCCGGGCGCGCCGGCAAACAGGCGGATGGCACAGCCCGGACGCGCGAAGCCAAGCTGCTGCGCATCTGTGAAGTGGCGCCTGACCCCAAGGGCCGGATCAAGGCCGTTGCCGGGAGTATCACCCAATCATCAGTGATCGACAGCGCCCGGGCTCCCACCACCGGTGGGATGTCCGAGTTTGCCGCCCGCGTGAGGCGGGAGGCGCAGCGGCGCGGTGTGCTGGACAGCGCGGAGGCGGTGATCCTGTCCGATGGCGCCGCCTGGATCGAAAAGACGATGCGCACGGTCTTCGCCGGCATGCACCTGACCTTCGTGCTCGATCTGTTCCATGTCCTGGAAAGGCTTCAGGAGGCCCTGAAGGAGACGTTGGAAGACCCCGTGCGTCGTCAGACCACTTTCGACCGGATCAAAGCCCGGATCAAGGCCGGTGAGGCAGCCCGGGTCCTCGCGGCGCTTGCCACACTGGCCAAGAGCTCACCCGCGATCAGGGCGTTCGTGAATTATTGCAGACCCAACCTGCACCGCATGCGCTACGATGTCTATACACGGCAGGGTCTCCCCTGCGGCAGCGGCCTCGTCGAAGGCGGCTGCCGGACCGTTGTAGTCGATCGACTCAAAAAAAGCGGCAGCCGCTGGTCCGTTGACGGCGCCAACGCAATCATGGCTATCCGGTGCTGCCAGATGAACAACCGGGTCGCCGACTTCTTCCACTGGCGCGCTGCAGCATGAGCCACAAATCTGAGCCGCACCCAACAAGGGCAGGATCGCGTTTCGCATGTCACCATGACATCCGGTACGGCTTGTTGCCATGGGGTGTCACAGGCTTGTGATGGTGGATTATGGTCCATGATCGTGTGCATAAGGGGATTGACTCCGATGAGTTACGAGTCATTGTTCAACTTGTTTCAGTCAGACAAGTTGCGTTATGAACGGATCAGGAGGCGTGGCCGAGTGGTCGAAGGCGCTCCCCTGCTAAGGGAGTAGGCGGGAAACTGTCTCGTGGGTTCGAATCCCACCGCCTCCGCCATATTTTTCTTGTAAATATATGATATGAAGTCTGTATTTTCACCAGAGCATCTGTTTTGACAGCCGCTTCAGTGGTGATGGTTGGACACCGCCTTGATGGGTCGACATGATTTGCGCGGAACACACAGTTGTCTCTCCGACGACACCGCTTCGCCGCACGAGGTTCCGCGCGGGCATTTGGGTCTGACAGATCTGCGCCATTGCCAACGGCTACATGTCACAAATTTGGTGATATCTTGAGCGGCTGGTCTGGCCACAAAACGTGTTCAACTTGCCGGAAACAAGGTGGCGCAACTCAATGTCAAGGCTTCATTTGAAACGTCTCACGGCGCATGATGATGTCATAATGGTGTCGCCCCCGTTGCAGGTCAAACGTCACATGGCGATGATCCTTGCGAAGTCGCTCGGCATAGTCTCGACTCTGGCGAATGAACTCACCGGTATCACCCTCGCCAGCTGTGACGCGAACCCGGACAGATTCAGGAAACTGATGGAAAACAGGTGATAATTCATCAATTTCCTGCGCCGTGAGTTGCAACGCATCGTTCACCGGAACCAGTGCAATGGGCTCAAGATCATAGACACCGCTGATGAGAATTGCGTCGGTCACGCAGAGGTTACCATTGCCAAATCGATTCCCGTAAAGGCTCAATATCATGGCCACGAGATGCGCGCCGGCACTATGTCCTGAAAGGATGACCTGTGATGGGTCGAACCCCAGTTCTTTTGTATTTTGGCTGAGCCAGTCGAGCGCTGATCGGCATTCGTCAACCATGTCGCCAATCCGACCTTGCGGTGCCAATGTATAATTGAGCGTGGCAAAGGCGAAACCGTCTTCGACGATTCCCGGGGCCATGCCCGATGAGACGCGCTGGTCGAGTGCCTGCCAGTAGCCGCCATGAATGAAGATATGGAGCGGTGCGCTGTTATCGGGGCCATCAAAATAATCCAGAATCTGCTGCGGCGCCTGACCGTAGGGGAGATTTTCCCGCACGGACAACTGATGACGCGCCGCCGCACTCAGTGCCGCGTAGGCTTCCAGATAATGCGCAAAGTCACCACCGACGGTTGCACGCGGTGAATATTCGAGCGTCAGTTCCTGCAATGAGAATCCGCGATAGTTCAACGCAATGGATCTCCATAATGACCTGATGTCCTGACTTTCCAGTTGGAACAAAGCCGCGTGAAGGGCAAGCAGATTTATGGTCTGTTTGATGGCTTGGCAAATCCATCTCGCAATATGCCGGTTGAACCTTTGACGGGAGGGAGTGGTGCGCGTCTGGCGGGCGCGTGAATTTTCAATCTGTTGAAAACGTGTGGTTTTGGGGATCCTGATGGCGGGCGTTTGGGTGATGTGGCGGAATTTTTGGAAAAATCGCGGAATGGGACTCGATCAGGGTGGAGTTGTTGGGTGTGTCGGTCGGATCGGGTCGCGTGTTCCCGCATGAATACTTTCCCTCATGGAGATCTCTGAGACGGAACACGCGGCGGATTCATTGCCACTCTGAAAATGCTGTTGCCAAGACCGATCGGGACAGGGATCGGGCGCGACAGCGGGTCGCGGACACAGTGCAGACGGTCGCTGCGCAGTGGCCGGACACGGGTCGCGTGGATGACTTGGCCCGCCTGTTTCGGGAGGATCCGCATCAGGCGGAGATCGATCTGCGCGATGCAGTCGCGTTGGGCCGGGAGCTGAAGAGTGTCGTCATCGTCGATGGGGCCAGGGACAACGGGACTTGTCTGGAGAGTTTGACCCGGATATCCGGCGGGTCGATGTCGGGCCGGCCGACCCCTCTCTCAAGGCCGCTGCCGATGCCGCTGCGGGGGCCGAGAGCGCCAGGAGCACGGCAGGGTTCGACACACACAAGGCCATCCTGACAGATGATCCCCATTGCGGGGGCTCGGTGATCGATGCGCTGTGTGATCTCCGGCGACAGAACACAGGACACAGCGGGATCACCGTCGCAATCGGCATTGTCCGCAGTCACCGCTAGCGGATGCGTTATCGGGAGGCCCGCGATGCGGGTGCCCCCATAGGCAGCTGTGCTGTCGAGGCGGCGGACACAATGATCGTCAACACCCGGCTCAAGCGCAGTGGCCAGAGATGGGGTCGTGTTAGGGGCCAGGGCGTTCTCACCTTCTGGGCCCGGCTCAAATCGGGACGCTTTGACAACGTCTGGGCCCAACTGATCCACAGACGGCGACACGCCCATGCCCATCTCTGGGCCAGCGCCAATCGTACGTCTTTTGCCCAGGGGCTTGATCGCCGGATGCCACCCATCCGGAATCAACCGTGATCCAAACCCAACCAGAGGGGAATCACGCCCGAATCGGCAACGATGCTGGAATCATCGGCAGGATGTGATATTTTGCGGCGGTGTTCACTCATGCGGGAGGTGAAACGCGTGCATCATGCCATCCTGGACAAAAAAAGCGAGATCGTATCGGTTTGCCGGAAACATCGGGCGTCCCGCCTGGAAGTTTTCGGTTCGGCTGCACGCGGCACGGATTTCGATCCAGAGACGAGTGATGCCGATTTTCTTGTTGAGTTCCTCCCGCCCCTTTTGCCAGGAGTTGCACGGCGTTACTTCGGGTTGGCATTTGACTTGGAATCCATACTGGGCCGCAAGGTCGATCTTCTCACTGAGGGTGGGATAAAGAATCACTATTTTCGCGCGGCGATCAACGAGTCACGGGAACTTGTCTATGAGTCGTGATGGAGTCGTGATGCCAAGTCTGTGCTGACCGATGTGGAAGAGTGTGTTGAAGCAATCAAGGAATCTACAGCGGGGCTGGAATTTGACGCCGACCTTGCCAACAGGGAAAAACAGGATTCCGTTGAACGCAGACTCATTATTATTGGCGAGGCACGAAACCAGCTCGATTCTGTCGCACCCGATCTGGCGGAAAAGATCCCCGATTTGCGCAAGGCGATAGGTCTACGCAATCGGCTGACTCATGTGTCCCATCAGATAGACCATGCGGCTATCTGGGATACGGCGGTCAAAGATATTCCTCAACTGAGCCGAATTATTGGCACACTGCTCTCCGAACTGTCTTCTCCACGTCCGTCTGAAGAGCATAAGTCCACCCCGTAACCTGCAGTCAAACCCAAATCAGGTTCGGACGACGATGATTTTCTCAACCTGGCAGAAACCACCCTGGATGATAGGATGACATGGGGAGTGGTTCTCATCTGGCGGGCACGTGAATTGTCTATCCATTGACAATGCGAGGTCTTCGGAGTCCTGATGACGTGCGTTCTGGTGATGTGGCGGAATTTGACCCGATATGGATAGAATCGTTGGGTCTGTCTGCCAGATCGGGTGACGTATTCCGAGACGTCACTCTCTCCATAATCGGAGATCTCTGAGATAGAACACTCTGATGACTGATCGACACTCTGACACCTCTGTTGCCAAGACCGATACTTACATGGCGCAGGCGCGACAATCTCTTGCGAACACAATACAGGCCGCGGCGCTGTCGTGCCGGCATACATCATGATCGTCAGCACGCGGCACAAGCGCAGTGGCCAGGGCGTTTTCATCTTCCGTGCCCGGTTCACATCGGGGCGTTTTGACAGCGTTTGGGCCCAACGGACCCACCGACGGCGCCACGCCCATGCCCAGGGGCTTGATCACCGGATGTCGCCCATCAGGAATCAATCGTGGTTCAAACCCAGCCAGAGGGGAATCACTCACGGCGGGACAGCAGGAGGTTCAAATCCCGGTCAATTCAGTCTAAGACTGGGACTGTCAAAGGAACGAAGAGAAGGTTACACGGAGAGGCACGATTCAGCTTGCGTGTGAGGCAATCGCACGTCACCGTTGGGCTGCCCGGCGTTCTTGAGCTTCATCAATCAGGGAGACCATCATGAAGAAACTGATGTCAGTCTTGGCAATGACCAGCGCAATTTCGGCGTCGGTCGCTTGCGCGGAACCGGTTAAGGTTGGGATGATCACGACGCTGTCCGGTGGAGGCGCGTCACTGGGGACGGCGATTCGCGACGGGTTCATGCTCGCGATCAAGCTCTCCGAAAATATGGATATCGAAGTGGTTATCGAGGATGATCAGCGCAAACCCGATCTTGCAGTTCAGTTGGCTGATCGGATGGTTCAATCTGACAAGGTCGATGTCCTGACGGGAATCGTCTGGTCAAATCTTGCGCTGGCTGTTGTCCCGTCAGTGACGGCGCAGGGAAAATTCTATTTGTCACCCAATGCTGGCCCCTCGGCACTGGCGGGAAAGGGGTGCCACGAAAACTACTTTAACGTTGCCTGGCAAAATGACAACCTGCATGAAGCGGCCGGCGGTTATGCCAATCGTGCAGGCTACAGGAACTCTTTTATCCTCGCCCCAAATTATCCTGCAGGACATGATGCACTCGCAGGATACAAGCGCTTGTATGATGGTGAAATATCTGGCGAGCTCCTCACGAAATTAGGACAGACCGATTACGCCGCTGAGCTCGCACAGATTCGTGCGTCTGGTGCCGACAGTGTGTTTTTCTTTCTGCCTGGCGGCATGGGTATTTCTTTTGTGAAGCAATATGCCGACAGCGGAATTACCATTCCAATGGTCGGGCCGGGTTTCAGCTTTGATCAGGATATGCTGGCCGCCGTTGCCGACGCGGCCCTGGGAGTCCGTAATACCAGTCAGTGGAACAAGGATCTGGATAATCCAGCGAATATTGCCTTTGTCGCGGCATTCAAGGCCGAATACGGTCGGCTGCCATCGATTTTCGCATCACAAGGGTTTGACACGGCAAATCTGTTGCTGAGCGCAATGGAGAAAGCTGATATTTCAGATCAGGATGCATTTCGTGCAGCCCTGCGCGCCGCGGATTTTGAATCGGTGCGTGGCGATTTTACCTTTGGACCCAACCATCATCCGGTTCAGGATATCTATGTACGTGAAGTGGTTCTTGAGGACGGCATATACACCAACCGCGTGATTGACCGGGTTCTGACAGACCATGCCGACGTTCACGCTCCCGACTGCAAGATGTAAGGGACAGTTGACGCGGAACCCGTTTCCGCACCGCAGGCGAGCGCGTTTCTGTGGATTTCGTACTTCTGATTGAGCAGATTCTCAACGGCGTCCAGTTTGGAATCATGCTCTTTCTGGCTGCTGCCGGTCTGACACTGGTCTTTGGTGTCATGGGGCTGATTAATCTCGCGCATGGTTCACTCTTCATGATTGGCGCTTTTGCTGCCGCGACGGTTGCGGGATGGACGGGGAGCTTTGTGCTGGCTCTGGTTGCCAGTCTGGCGGCGGCAGCGGCAGCCGGGGCACTTGTCGAGATCACAATACTGCGTCGCTTATATAATCGTGATCATCTGGATCAGGTTCTCGCAACCTTTGCCTTGATTCTCATTTTCTCCGAGGGAACGCGCTGGGTTTTTGGATCTTTCCCGCTCTATCTCAATGTTCCCGCTTATCTTTCCGGACCGGTGACATTGCCGGGTGGTCTTCAATACCCGCTGTATCGTCTGACAATTATTGTCATCGGCCTGGGTCTCGCATTTGGCTTACGGCTTCTGATCCTGAAAACGCGCATTGGCATGCAAATTCGTGCTGGCCAGAGTGACCGGGAGATGATTGCCGCCCTCGGTGTGAATATCTCTGTCTTGTATACATTGCTTTTTGCGCTTGGGGCCGGGTTGGCGGGTCTTGCCGGTGGCCTGCTCGGCGCACTGCAATCGGTGCAGGTGGGCATGGGTGAACCGATCCTGATCCTGGCTTTTGTCGTGATCGTGATCGGCGGCATTGGTTCGGTCAAGGGTGCGCTTGTTGCATCGATCCTGGTGGGGTTGACTGAGAAACTCGGAAGTGTACTGTTGCCATCGATCTTCAAGCTGTTTCTTTCCACGGCCGACGCGACTTTGATGGGATCGGCACTGGCCTCAATGCTGATCTATATCCTGATGGCGGCAGTCTTGGTATGGCGGCCAACCGGCCTCTATGGAGCCGCAACTTGAGCCGTGAAACTGTGGTCAATTTGGTGTTGTTGGGGAGCCTGTTGATCGTTCCGGTCTATGCCCGCGCAGTCGACGACCCGTTCTTGATTACATTATCAACGCGCGTGGCGATTTTTGCTCTCGCGGGCGTTGGATTGAATCTTGCACTTGGCCTGGGTGGGCTGGTCAGTCTCGGGCATGCTGCGTTTTTTGGAATCGGTGGTTACACCGCGGGTATTCTGGCAAGTCATGCGCTGAACTACGCGCCTTTGATCGATGGGTTTATCGTGATCAATGGCAGCCGGTCAATGCCTGTCATCTGGGTTACGACATTGATTGTATCGGCATGTCTTGCCTTGCTCATTGGCGCACTCTCTGTTCGAACCTCCGGCGTCTATTTCATTATGATCACACTGGCTTTCGGTCAGATGATGTACTATTTTTCAATCAGTTGGCCTGCTTATGGCGGTGAGGATGGGCTGCCGATTGCGATCCGCAACGAGTTTCCCGGCTTGAACAGTCTGGACCCCTTCCAATTTTTCCTGATCGCCTATGCGGTTCTTTGCGTCACCATTTTTCTGATCTCGCGACTCCAGGATTCGGCTTTCGGGCTTGCCTTGAACGCAGTGCGTCAATCGGCGAGACGCGTGGAGATGGTCGGGATCGCAACTTTTCGCCTGCGGCTGACGGCTTTCGTTTTGTCAGGAATGATTACTGGCCTGGCAGGGGCTCTGTTTGCTGATCTCAATCGGTTCGTGAGTCCCTCCATGTTCAGTTGGCAGACGTCCGGAGAGATCATGATTTTTGTGATCCTCGGCGGAACAGCGCGTTTATGTGGGCCCGTTGCAGGAGCCGGAATGTTTATTATCCTTGAGCATCTGCTGGGCGGAATCTCTGACTACTGGCTTATCTTTCTTGGATTTCTGTTACTTGTCGTGGTCTTGTTTGCGCAGGGTGGACTTGTCAGTTGGTTGGCCGGAGAGAGGGTTCGGCGTCATGGCTGAAACGGTTCTCTCGGTTCAGGACATTTGCAAGAACTTTGGTGCGCTCCGCGCCTCGGACCATGTCACGCTTGACTTGCGACGGGGAGAAATTCATGCCTTGATCGGACCCAATGGCGCTGGAAAATCAACACTCATTGAGCAGATATGCGGCACTCTGAAACCGGAAAGTGGGAAGATTTTCATTGCCGGTCAGGATGTCACACAACTTCAGACGGCGGATCGTGTCCGGCTTGGACTGGCGCGCACCTTTCAGATTTCAGCGTTGGCACTGGAGGATACGGTTCTGCAGAATGTTCTGTTGGGGGCGATTGGTGCGCAGGGGAGTCCCTACCGGTTTTTTCGCAACGTGACCGCGAACAGGCAATTACGTGAGGTCGCCGAGCTGGCCTTGCAAAGAGTCGGGCTTCTGGAACGCGCTGAGATGTTGGCAGCTGAACTCTCTCATGGTGAAAAACGTCAGTTGGAAGTTGCGGTGGCTCTCACGCTACGGCCGCGTCTTTTTCTCATGGACGAGCCGATGGCGGGATTGGGGGCCAGCGGCTCGGCAAAAATGACAGCTTTTTTGCGGAGTCTCTGCCACGAAGCACCGATCCTGTTGATCGAACACGATATGGATATCGTCTTTGCAATTGCTGATCGTATATCTGTGCTCGTCTATGGCAAGATCATCGCAACCGGTACCGCCAAGGACGTTCGTGCCGTTGCAGCTGTTCGTGAAGCTTATCTCGGAGATGATGTTTGGGACGACAACTCCTAGAAATGGCACATGTGACAGCCTTCTACGGCGACAGCCAGGCTCTTTTTGATGTCAATCTCAAGCTTCATGCGGGGCAATTGGTCGCGCTGATGGGGCGCAACGGTATGGGCAAGACGACGACCATCAGGACAATCTGTGGATTGCTGAATATCGGTTCGGGGACAATCCATTTTGATGGGCAGGATATGGCTTCCCGACCCCGCCATGGTATCGCGCGATTGGGGATCGGTCTTGTCCCCGAAGGTCGGCGCTGTTTTCCAAATCTGACAGTGGAGGAGAATCTGCTGGTCGCATCTCGCCCGGGGATATGGACATATGCCAAAGTGACGGATTTGTTTCCACGTCTCGGTGAGAGACGTGATCAGTTGGCCATATCCCTTTCGGGAGGCGAACAGCAAATGCTTGCCATCGGTCGTGCACTGATGACCAATCCGCGTCTCTTGCTGCTTGATGAGGCCACCGAAGGGCTTGCACCTGTCATAAGACATGAAATCTGGGCGGCGATCGCGACCCTGAAACAGGAAAACGACCTTGCGATCCTGGTGGTTGACAAGTCTTTACGTGAATTGCGGGAAATTGCCGATTATGCCTATATCCTGCAGCGCGGCGCGACGGTCTGGCAAGGGGATATCAACGCCCTGAATCGTGAATTGACGATGCGACATCTTGGCGTGTAATCATCAATTGGGCTGATCTGCATGTCGACGATTTATCGTGAAGAGCACACGAAACATGCGGATTCAAATTCAATCATCCGGAGAGGGTTCGGGCGGCGTTTGGCAGCCAATCCATCCTCCAAACCCATTGCGGCGGATTCCCGGTGCAGGATTGGCCGTCGTTTATCCGATCCCGGATCAAATGTCGTGGCCTGACAAGCTGGTGTTGTGTGAAACGAACTGATCAACAGGTGGTGGAAAATATGCGCGCATGGTTAATTCGGGGGTTGGAGCGACCGGGCTTTCAACGTTTCATTATTGGCGTCATCATCTTCAATGCCATCCTGCTGGGGATGGAAACATCAGTGCGGATCATGGAGTTGGTCGGCAATCTGGTTGTCACTCTGGATAAGCTTTGTCTTGCGATCTTTACGATTGAAATCATCGCCAAACTTTACGCCTATCGCAGGCGCTTCTTTCGCGATGGCTGGAACATCATGGACTTTGTGATTGTCGCGGTGTCGCTGGTCCCGGCTGCACATACATTTTCGGTCCTGAGGGCATTGCGCATTTTGCGTGTCCTGCGGCTTGTCTCTGCGGTTCCAAGTCTTCGTCGTGTCATGGAGGGTCTGATCAATGCTCTCCCCGGAATGGGGTCGGTTCTCGGTCTCTGTGGGTTGATATTCTATATGGGGGCGGTGATGACCACGAAACTCTTTGGCGGTGATTTTCCACAATGGTTTGGCACATTGGGCAGATCAGCTTACTCATTGTTTCAAATCATGACCCTTGAGAGCTGGTCGATGGGAATCGTTCGATTTGTCATGGTGGAATATCCCTATGCCTGGGCGTTCTTTATTCCATTCATTGTGGTGACCACTTTTGCCGTTATGAACCTTGTTGTGGGATTGATCGTCAGCGCCATGCAACAGTCACATTATGAAGAAGAGGCCGGTGCAACAGATGATTACAGGGAAGAAGTGCTGCAGCGGTTGCGCGTGATCGAAGCGCATCTTGCCGAAAGAAATTCGAACATATGAACCGGGAATTGTGGCGTGACAGGCAATCAGGCCTGTGTCCGGGAGATAGTCAATTCATGGCCATGTCGCATCATCGACCGAAAATGGCGTAGAGACCGGCTGCAATTTCACTTTCCAATGGAAACGACAACATACCCATCACCGAATAGCCGAGCAGTAACGGCATCGCGTAGAAACGCAGCAAAAAGAAAAACCAGGCGACGAATAAAGGGATCATCGGTTCAAACAGAAAGCCCGGGGTCACAGGTCGAAAAACTTTGAGGATGGGATCGGTCAGCCGCACAAAGATTTTCATGAAAAAGAATTCACTGTTGAGCGGTAGAAACAGATTCATTCCGAAACGGCCAATCAAGGTCCACATGATCATGCCGAGGGCATAGTCAACAAGAAGCACCCACCAGGGAAAAGCTGCAATGCCACCAGTCATGTTCTCCGGCTCTCCTCGTCTTTCTGGTGGCGCATGTTCATTTCCCGCTTGTGACAAACAGGAAGGGGCGAGAATTCCCGCCCCTTCATAGATTTATCAACAAACTTGTTGTCGGAAAAACGTGCTGGCTACACTAGCCGAGTATAGTCTTTCCAGTCGGATCACGAACTTCGTCAACCATCGCCTGTGTTTCGGCATCTGGCTCCGCCGTCATCAGGCTCACAGCGACCATGGCGACCAGACTGACTGGCATCCCGATCATGGCAAAGCGCAGATGGTCAATGCCGAGCCACGGCGTGCCGCCAGCGAAATACACATGGTACAGGTAGAGCGTTCCGGCTGAGAAGCCAAAAACCATGCCAGCGATCGCACCGGCGCGGTTGGCGCGTTTCCACCAGACTCCGAGGACAAGCGGGAAGAAGAGTCCCGATGCGGCAAACCCGAAGGCCCAGGCAACGGCTCCAAGAATACCCGTTAATCTCAAACTCGCAACAAATGCGGCGGCTGCACCAATCAAGATCAACAGGATTCGTGCCACGATCAACCGCTTCTTCGTGTCGGCGTTGGGATCGATGATCTTGTAGTACAGATCATGGCTGAGCGCGTTGGCAATCGCCAGGAGCAAACCATCAGCTGTTGACATGGCTGCCGCCATCCCGCCCGCAGCAACGAGTCCTGAAATCACATAGGGTAGTCCCGCGATCTCCGGTGTCGCGAGGACAACGATGTCCGGCCGCATGAAGAACTCATTGATCTGCAAGATGCCATCCGAGTTGAAATCGGCAATCGCCAGGAAATTAACCGCAGTCCAGTTCTGCACCCAGGACAGCGCCTGCACCTCTTCAATACTCTTGCCAATGATTCCAGTCGCCAGTTCCGGGTCAAGGACCTGAAGTTTGGTTAATGTCGCCAAGGCGGGAGCCGTGAAATACAACAGGAAAATAAAGAGCAGCGACCACGAAACCGACTTGCGCGCATCACGCACGGAAGGAGTGGTGAAATACCGCATCAGGATATGCGGAAGAGACGCTGTTCCAGCCATCATGCAGAAGGCCAGTGTAACAAATTTCCAACTGGCCAGTCCTGTCCCCGGATCATTATGCAGGTTGGTCAATATTCGGACGCCACCAATCGGGGCATCTCCACCTGCGGCCGTGCCAACACCGAGAAGTGTCTCAAGCTCGGCAATCCGGGCAACGGCATCGCCATAAGTGAAATGCGGAATGATTCCGAAATCCTGCACGTTGGACATCCAGATAACGGGAACCAGATAAGCAATGATCAACACGATATACTGTGCCACCTGTGTCCAGGTGACTGCTCTCATGCCGCCGAGCATTGAGCATAACAGGATACCGAGCAAACCGAACCAAACGCCGACCTCAAAGGGTATGAGCAAGGCGCGCGCGGCAATCGTGCCGCTGGCATTGATCTGGGCTGTCACATAGGTGAATGAGGCAACCACCAGTATGACCACAGCCACAAAACGTGCCAGATTTCCCCCGTAACGCGTTCCGATGAAGTCAGGGACGGTGTAGCAGCCAAATTTGCGCAAATAGGGTGCCATGAGAGAGTTGACGAGCACGTATCCCCCGGTCCATCCCACCACGAAGGCGAGATAACCGTGACCACCGAAGTAGATCCCACCTGCCAACGCCACGAAAGAAGCACCCGACATCCAGTCAGCTGCTGTGGCCATGCCGTTGAAGACCGGAGGGACCTCGCGTCCTGCGACATAGTAGGCATCCACCTGCATCGTTCGGGAGATGAAGCCAATCACCGCATAAATCGCCACGGTAAAGATCACGAAGAGAATCCCGATGGTATAGGCGGCAACACCAAGTTGCTCCAAAATTGCCATCAGAATGATAAAAACAATGAATCCCCCGGTGTACAAGCCATACACTTTCGGAAGATTGTTCAGAAATTCGTCTTTGGACATTGTTGCCATGACTATGACTCCTCCTCAGTCTGACAATCCGGCCTCTTCGTCAATCATATCCTGGATCCAGTTTTGACCGAAGATAAGAATCACGAAGATTGCCAGTGACCCTTGGACAGCAAAGTAGTAGCCCAAAGGAAATCCAAGAAAACTTGCACCGTTCAGATCTTTTGCAAACCAGTGCACGACAAAGGCGAAGATGACCCAAAGAACAAGTACCCAAATCGTGAGTCGTCTTGTTTTGCGCCAGTGTTCCGCCCGTTGATGGGATTTTTCAGCCATGATACCTCCTGCTGTAGCGACCCTGATAGTTCGCCGTCTTGGGCAATCCTGGCATATCCGCCAAGCTTGCCGCACTTGCGCGCGGTGTATATTGCTGACCCGTGGTTCGTGCAACTAAATTATTAAGCATCGTTTTCAGCCATGTGACAGGAACATGACAGCAGACAGGTCCGGAAGTGAATGGATAGATTGGGGGAAGGAATTCCTGGCAAGGTTCATCCGTATCTTTCGTATTCGGTTCGATTCTTCGACTATTGATTCAGTCGAATCGCTTGTCGAGTTTTTGCAGACGCGCGCGGCTTACGTCGCTCAGACCGCTTTATACGGCTATCTCAAGACCCGGATGGGGCGCGACTATGTGATGATCTTCAAGGATAAGAAATTTGCGCCGGCGTTGAATCAGGCAAAGTGGCAGGTCTATGCGGCCTGTCTGTCAGATCTGTCGGTTTACGCCGCCGCGAAAGTTGGGAGCAGCCCCCCGGAAGATCGGGCGCGATTCGCGGTTCACTGTCACCGTTGTTGCGTCGATGACACCTTTATCGGCAACATTGCCGAGGATCTCAAGGACGAGATTCTGACGGAATTTCAACAGCGTTGCCGACACGTTGTCTGGGGTAATGTCGGGATCGGAGAGGGGGCTTTTTCACGCAGCCCTGTTGCGCTCGCGGAATGTTCTCCCGTCTCGGATGAATTCAGAAAGCTGGATCGGGAAATCGTGATGAATTCGGTACGTTTTCGTTGGAATGACGTGCGTGAACAATTGGCAAAGCGGCTTGACGGGGACTCGATCTGGCAGGAATGGCGGCGGCAGCCGGGGCGGGTTGCTGCAGATCAAGATCAGTCAACGGCAGTTCCTGACGTGATATGAGAGACGGATCATGCTCAAGTTCATTGTGATTTCGGACTTGCATCTGGTCCCACAAGGGCAACTTGCGCAAGGCGTTGACACCACGCAACGGTTGTACTCCCTGATTGCGCATGTCAATCAATATCACGCCGATGCGGAATTTTGTGTTGCTGCCGGTGATTTGGCTGACGCTGGCGATGGGGCGGCCTATCAACGGTTGCGCGAGGCATGTCAGCAACTGCGGATGCCTGTGATTGCGACACTGGGTAATCACGATTGCCGGGAAGCATTCGGCAAGGTGTTCAGTGATACGCCGCCCGCGCCGAGTGGTTACTATGATCATTGCATCGACATCGGAGACCATCGCGTCCTTGTCATGGATTCACTGGATTCGGGGCAGGATTCCGGTTTGCTGGTACAGCCTCAACTGGATTGGCTGGAGGCAAAACTGCGGGACGCCGGAAACCAGGCAACTGTTCTCGTCCTGCATCATCATATCTGTGATCTTCAGATTTCAACTGATGCGCATCGCCTGCGCCGTCGCACAGCATTTTTCAAGACATTGCAAACCGCAACCGATCTTCGACATATTATTTTTGGTCATGTGCATCTTGATGCGTCAGGAACATGTTGTGGAATTCCCTTCACCGCACTTGCGGGATGTCACTACAATATCGCGCCACGGCGATATGAAGGCCGGCACAAGGCCCCGCGATTTGAAGGACCGGGTCAATACGGGGTGGTCTGGTCCAATCGGGAATCGACAATCGTGTTGCGTGAGGACTTCGACAGCCGCCATCTCCCGATGCCACCCGAGTTGTTTCGACGTCGAAAGTCGCCCTGTTGACGCGTCCGTTCCGGTGAACGGGGACATGCGGAGACAGCCCCGCCTCGCCGAGACTGCGGTGATGATGTGGTTACGGCAGGATCACGCGTCATTGCGTGGATTCATGACAGATAATCAAGATATGGTGATTGCACGGCAATCATGTGATCAACGAGATCTGTGAGACCTCGTGAAACCGTGATCACCGGGTCGACAAGCAATGCCTGCACGGCCATTTCTCGACTTTTCTCAAGGACCGCCTGCACCGTCAGGTCATGGATTCCGATCTGGTTGGTCAACAACCCACGAATTCCGGAGGGCACCTCGACCGCCAGACCATGGATGCCGCCTGCGTCGATCATGGCGGGCACTTCGACCACCATCCACGGCGGCAGGTCAGCGATAAATCCACCGTTCGGTATATTCACTGCGGCCTCTTCGTAGGCTGTTCCGGTGAGAATGGCTTCGATGATTGGCACTGCACGTTCATGCACACCCTCTCGAATGCGGGCCTCTCGATGGCTTAAACTCTCTCGATAATACTGATAGAAATCGAGAATACCACGGTGATCGGCGCAATCGTGTGCCCACTGAATATATTCTCCAAAATGACTGTCAGAGGTAATCGGCAAGGCACCAAATTTCCTGATAATCTCACGAAACAGAAATCGATCCGACCATTCACGCAACGTGTCGACATGACTGGTATCGATTGTCATCCAGCCTTCGGTGTCAACGATTTTGCCGGTCAACTGCGAGGCGCTCAAAAGTTCCGAATAACCCACCAACCGACGAAAATAGTCAGGCGCTGCCGCCATGACATCTTCCAATGCCGATTTGCCGGATTTGCAATAGGTCACTTCCGTCAGGACCGAAAAGTGGTTGAGCCCACCTGCACGGTAATGAATATCGGATCTCGCCACGCCGAGCATCGGGGGCAGATGACGCTCGAGGCTTGCGACTTCATGGCACATCCCGATCAATTTAAGGTCAGGAAATTTGCGGTGCACCGCGGTGCAAATTCGGCTCATCGGGTTGGAGAAATTGAAAACTGTCGCCGTCGGTGCCGTCTCCATGACTTTGCCGCAGATCTCGAGAATTGGTGGAATGATACGCAATGCGTGAAAGAGCCCGCCGGCACCCCCGTTCTCACCGAAGATCTGGGTGACACCATATTGTTGGGGCAATTTCCAATCGAGATCCCACAATTTGAAACGGTCTCCGACCTCAATGGAGATCACGATGAAGTCGGCGCCTTGTAGAGCCCGTCCCAAATCAGGTTCGACCCGCACTTGATGGCGATAGTGTTTCGATTCAATATGCTGTTGGGCGATTGCCAAGACGCGCTTGGCAGCTGTTTCGTTGATGTCGTGAAGAATGATTTCCGCATCGCTGAGTGATGGAGAACTGAAAATATCACCGAGCATTCCGGTGCCAAACTGCAAACTTCCCGCGCCGATGAGAACAAACTTGGTCATGTCAGTCATCCCATGTGGGGGCATCGATACTGTCAGCCCGAATGTTCCGTAATGGCACATTGACCGTCAAGGCCCGTTGCCAAAGATCATTCTGCAAGACGTCCGCCTGTATGGAGCCATGCCGCTGATGTTGAAGCGATGACAATATGCGGTTGCCGGGAAAATTTCAAATTTCTGGAAAAGCGTGAGATCAGTGCGTGTTGTCTCGATTCACGATAATCGAACTGATTGTCACTGTGCCACGGGGAGATCAAGAGTTGAACGAGATCGATGCAGAGATGTCCAGGGATTGGATGGGGTCTCAAGGGCATCCAGACCAAAAGTTGGTGTTTTGATAGTTTCCGGAAGGAAATGGTATACTTGGGTCACATTGTCCCGGCTGACCGGAATCTGCATTCACCGGTCGAATGGGGAACGTCTCTCTCCGGCCAAGTTGTCCTGAATGGCGTCCTTAATTTATCTAATCGTCATGTCTCAAGTTTGTTCAAATCTAGCAGGTGTGGCACAATCCTGAGAAACTATGGTAGAGGTCGTCAAGTTGTTGTTTCCTTTTCAAGGTTTTCAAATTCCCCCGCCCATCAAGCTCATGGGCAGCCACACCACACGGAATGCAAAGTTTCAGCATCATCCGGGACACTCCCAAGGTCAGGCACGTGCGTCAATGGGCTCAACTGACATGTCGGCAAAAGAGAAGAGAGATCGACGATGACCGTTAACCCGCAGGAACAGACATTTCAGAGTGAGTCACTTGATTATCATCAGTTTCCGAAACCCGGAAAACTGGAGATCAGGGCGACCAAACCGATGTCAACGGCCCGTGATCTTGCCCGGGCATATTCACCGGGTGTGGCGCATGCCTGCACCGAGATCTGTGACGATGAGAGTCGGGCAAGACAATACACGGCCAAGGGAAATCTGGTTGCCGTTGTCTCGAATGGGACAGCTGTTCTCGGCCTTGGCAATATCGGTGCCCAGGCCTCCAAACCCGTGATGGAGGGGAAGGCGGTGCTGTTCAAGAAATTCGCCGGGATCGATTGTTTTGATATTGAAGTTGATGAAGACGATCCTGAAAGACTTGCCGAACTCGTCGCAAAGCTCGAGCCAACCTTTGGTGCGATCAATCTTGAAGATATCAAGGCGCCCGACTGTTTCCTGGTTGAACGGTTATGTCAGGAAAAGATGAACATACCGGTTTTTCATGACGACCAGCATGGTACGGCGATCGTCGTTGCTGCTGCTGCGAGCAATGCATTGAGACTGGTCGAAAAGAAAATCGAGGATATTCGAATCGTTGCCCTTGGTGCGGGGGCTGCAGGGATTGCCTGTCTCAATATGCTCATGACGATGGGCGCAAGGCGAGACAATATCACGCTGTGTGACAGCAAGGGCATTGTCAGCACCTCTCGCCCTGATCTCACGCCCGAAAAGGCGGAATTTGCCCAGAAAACATCGCAGACCACGTTTGCTGAAGCCATCAAGGATGCCGACCTGTTTCTGGGTCTGTCCGGGCCGGGGTTGCTGTCTCCCGAGATGGTCAAGCAAATGGCAGCTCAACCGATCATTTTTGCGCTGGCAAATCCGGATCCGGAAATTCTCCCTGAAACCGCATTGGCGGCCGCGCCGGATGCACTCATCGCAACCGGACGCTCTGACTACTTTAATCAGGTCAACAATGTCCTCTGTTTCCCGTTTATTTTCCGTGGTGCGATGGATGCAGGGGCGACTGAAATCAATGACGAGATGAAACTGGCTTGCGCACTGGCGATCGCAGCGATGGCGCGGGGCACGACCTCGGCCGAAGTGGGAGCCGTTTACCAGGGGGAAAAGCTCACCTTTGGCCCCCGCTACCTGATTCCCAAACCATTTGATCCACAGTTGTTGCCATCGGTATCGGCAGCGGTTGCGCAGGCGGCAATGGATTCCGGCGTCGCCACGCGGATTCTGGATATTGACGACTACCGGAGCAAACTTGAGGAGCGCGTGTATCGGACGTCGTTTTTTATGCGTCCGGCATTTCAGGCAGCGCGCTCGATCAAGCGTCGCATTGTTTTTGCCGAAGGTGAGGATGAGCGGGTATTGCGGGCCGCGCAGTTGGTGGTTGAGGATATTGGAGATCAGCCCATACTTGTTGGGCGTCCCAATGTCGTCCAGCGGAAAATTGAAATTGCCGGATTGTCAATTGCTGCCGGGCGCGATTTTGAACTGGTCAATCCGCAGCGTGACAAGCGTTTTCATGAATACTGGTCGACATATCATGACATTATGCGCCGACGCGGTGTACCACCAGACCTCGCGAAGGCCATAATGCGCACCAATACGACGGTTATTGCCGCGGTGATGGTCCGCCGTCAGGAGGCTGACAGTATGATTTGCGGGACATTTGGCCAGTATCTCTGGCACCTCAACTATGTCCGACAGGTGCTGGCGCAGGATGGACTGCGTCCGATTGGCGCCCTGTCATTACTTATTTTTGATGGCGGCCCGCTATTCATTGCCGATACGCAGGTGCATACTGATCCGACTGTGAGTCAGGTCAAGGCAACGGTCCTTGCTGCCGCCCGTCATGTTCGCAGATTTGGAATCGAGCCCAAAATCGCTCTTTGCTCTGATTCGCAGTTTGGGAATCTCAACAGCGTTTCCGGCCAATTGATGCGTGACGTCATGGAACAACTGGATGCAGAAGGCCATGAATTTCAATATGAGGGTGAGATGAATACGGACACTGCGCTCGACGCAGAACTGCGCGAGCGCCTGTTGCCCAATTCGCGGCTGAAGGGTCGGGCGAACACACTGATTTACCCGAATACAGTGGGTGCTGGTGCAGCGCGCAATTTGCTCAAGGCTGTGGTTTCAGGGCTTGAAGTTGGCCCCATATTGATGGGCATGGGCAACCGGGCACATGTTGTGACACCGGCCATTACAACGCGTGGTCTGCTCAATATTGCGGCATTGGCCGGCACGGGTGTCGCGAGTTATGGCTAGCAGAATTTGTAAATTCCGGCAGAAGGACATCAGCGATGCCAGGACGTTTGACAACACATGTGCTTGATACCGCGCGTGGTCGCCCGGCGGCGAATTTACGCATCGACTTGTCGCGCCACGACACGGGTGGATGGCTCCATCTTGGATCATTCACCACCAACGAAGACGGCCGCGTACCGCAACCACTGCTCGCCGACGTTGCCTTTCGATTGGGCGACTATGAATTGCTGTTTCATGCCGGTGAATATCTGGCATCATTGAGCCCGACATCGCAAGCTGTTGAAACGCACGGGTCTGAGGCCCAGCAGGACCGCTTCCTCCATGAGGTGCCCGTACGTTTTCGGCTGTCTCAGCATGAGCATTATCATGTGCCGTTGCTGCTGTCTCCATTCGGTTACTCGACCTATCGAGGCAGTTAGGGACAGCGGATTCAGGCCGATTCAGTGAATTCTGACACGTGACCGATTTTGCCATCATCTGGGAATGGCTGTCATTTGCCGTACGCTGGCTCCATGTCATCACGGCGATGGCGTGGATCGGGTCATCTTTCTACTTTATCGCCCTTGATCTTGGTTTGCGTCAATCTCCTGACCTGCCGAAAGGTGCCTATGGCGAAGAATGGCAGGTCCATGGAGGAGGATTTTATCATATCAACAAGTATCTTGTCGCGCCCGCGCGACTGCCCGATCATCTGATCTGGTTCAAATGGGAGAGCTACAGCACCTGGCTCAGCGGCGCGGCACTTCTGATGATTTTGTACTGGGCCGGTGCTGAACTCTATCTGATTGATCCGGCCAAGGCGGATCTGACGATGGTCCAGGCCATTCTGATTTCAGGGGGCTCGTTGGCATTGGGATGGGCAATTTATGACTTGCTGTGTCGCTCCCGACTTGGCGATCACCCGACATTGCTCATGCTGTTGCTGTTTGTTCTGATTGTGGCGGCGGCGTGGGGTTATGACCAGGTTTTTACAGGGCGTGCGGCATTGCTCCATCTTGGAGCATTTACCGCCACGGTGATGACCGCTAACGTCTTCATGATCATTATTCCCAATCAGAAAATTGTGGTGGCGGATCTGCGTGCCGGCCGTCACCCTGATGCCAAATACGGCCGCATCGCCAAGTTGCGTTCAACCCATAACAACTACCTGACATTACCTGTTATCTTCCTGATGCTGGCCAACCATTATCCACTGTCGTTCGCCTCCGAATATAACTGGTTGATCGCGTCTCTGGTATTCCTGATGGGCGTGACGATTCGCCATTATTTCAATACACGCCATGCCGGGAAGGGGAGTCCGCATTGGACATGGGCAGTCAGCGCCGTGATCTTTATCGTAATCATGTATTTGTCGTCGCTGGGCATCACCAGCCGTAGCGATGATCGGGCGCCGAGTGAGTCGTCAACATCGCAATTGCGCCCTTTTGTCAATCACCCGCAGTTTGAGGAGATTCATCAACTGGTTGCCGTGCGTTGCGCGGGTTGCCATGCCGCCGAGCCGCTCTGGGAAAATGTCCATATTGCACCCAAAGGCGTCATTCTGGAGTCGCCCGCAGATGTCGCCAAGAATGCTCGCCAGATTTATGTGCATGCGGGTTTGACCCAATCCATGCCGCCGGCAAATATTGCCTTCATGGAAACCGAGGAACGCCAACAGATCGTCCGCTGGTATCAGGAATCGATTTCAGGGAAATAGGCACAATACGGCGCAGGTCATCGCGGTATTTGGCGTGTCAGTATGGTATCAGATTTCGCCAGGGGAATGGCAAAGCGACTGCCCGTGGTGATCGGCATGGGCAAGGCTGAATTGCCCCTATCAAGATTGACGGACCCGGGAAAAGCTGGGCATCACGATCCGTTATGATGACCCTGCTGCTGCACAGAAAACTGTCTGCAGCAGGACACACCGCCCGGGTCTCTGACGCGTGCTGATCACAAAAAGACATTGATGATGCCTGGCGGAACAGAGAGCTGCCCGGAAAAAGAGTTGCGACTCAAGCCCATAAGAGAGTGGGGTTGTTGGTCTTGATGAGGATCGCGATTCAATTGTCGCGTGGATGGGCGCGGCGGTAGGTGTCCATCAGTTGGGCCTGGTCGATTTCGGTGTAGGCTTGCGTTGTTGACAGGGACGAATGGCCAAGAAGTTCCTGAACCGCGCGCAAGTCTCCGCTCTGACGGAGAAGATGACTGGCAAAGGAATGTCGCAATGCATGTGGTGTTGCCGTGGCCGGAAGCCCTAACGCGGCACGCGCCTGTTCCATGATGTGACGGACCGTTCGCTGATTCAATGCCCCGCCACGGACTCCCAAGAAGAGTGCTGTGTTTGAATCATGCGCAAAAGGGCATATCTCTGCATAGCAATCGATGGCCTTTTTGGTGACCGGGAGGACCGGGACCAGCCGTTCCTTTTCGCCTTTGCCGAGAATACGAAGGCTGTCCGGCAAGGGGACATCGGCCCAGGTCAGGGCAAGCGCCTCGGACAGTCTCAGTCCACAACCATAAAGCAGTGTCAATAGTGCCGCGTCGCGTGCCTGAATCCAGGCCGGGTGATCCGATTGTCGGACAAACCTGAGGAGATCGCGGGCTGCATCTTCTTTCAGCGGGCGGGGAAGAGAGGGCTCAAACCGTGGTGACTTGACCGCCAATAATGCTGCCGGATCAAATTTTCTGGTGTTTCCAAGCCAGCGAAAGAAACCTTTCACAGCCGACAATTGCCGCGCCAGTGAGCGGGGTGAAACGCCGCGCCGACGCTCGCTCGCCATCCACGCGCGCGCCACGGAGATATTCACTCCTCTCAGGGCATCAAGATCGGGGACAAGACCCGAATAACGGGTCAAAAAGTCAAGAAAACCAGTCACATCCCGCTCATATGCGGTTAAGGTCTGGGGCGCTGAACCCATGGTTCGATGATGCAGAATCCAGGCAGCCAGTAATTTCGATGCTTCCGTCGCCTCAGGCGTTTGTGGTTCGGGTTGCATCGGGCATTTTGCAGCTGATTGTGGGTGATTGATCCGTCATTTTCATCAGGCGGACCAGCGACGAAGCAGGGATTCGACCACCTGTTGGAAATAGGCAAGAAGGTCGGTTCCCATACCCGGTTGAAACGCGTGCGGGTCCTGTGATCCCAGCAACATGAGCGAGTCATTCTGTTGACTTGTGCCGAGATTAAGGGGAAGCAGAGCTTCCGAGCGGATTTCGGGCCCCGAAACGCGGGGATAGATGTTGGCTGAAATCTGCGGACAACTCCGCAACACGATCCTGTTGGACTTGAGATTGTTCTTACCACCCGCATATTCCGCAACCAGGCCATGATGACAGGATTTCACCGGGCCAAAATGTGGGTTGGGTTTGAGAGAAGGAAACGGCGATTCAACCAGGATGAGAATGTGGTCAACCTCAAGAATTGACTGCACCGGATCTTTGAGGGTGGCACAGAATGCGTCGATATGCGGGGCCTGAATGAGCGTGAGAGTGGCTTTTTGAATCCGTTTGGCGCTCGCAAGATTCTGCTGACTCTTCTGGGTGATGGTGCGGTTCGATTGCTCAAGAATATCGCGGCGGCGAGATATCACATGAAGCGCGGCATCCCTGAAATCGACCACATTATCACCAAAATGACCCTTCGTATGTGCCGCAAGGTCACGCATGAGATCAGTATCATGCAGGACGATATCGGGCCTTTGTCGAATCAGTGCACGAATGGCCGCAAGATCCTCCTGCTCTGACATGATGACTGACAATAGACTACCCGCGTGGCGCGGTCAGGCAGGCCTCGCCCTGGCGGCGTCTGCGAGAAAACTTGCCAATCCAATATCGGTCAAAGGATGGTCGCAGAGTTTCCGTAACACGGAAGGTGGGACCGTTGCGACATCGGCACCAGCGAGAGCACATTGTGTGACGTGATGGGGTGATCGCACCGACGCGGCCAACAGTTGCGTCGTGAATCCGTAATTGTCGTAAATCTCTCTGATATCCGAGATGAGATCGATTCCATCAAGCCCGATATCGTCTAGTCGGCCAATGAAAGGGCTGATATAAGCCGCACCCGCCTTGGCAGCGAGCAGTGCCTGGTTGGCGTTGAAACATAGGGTGACATTGACGGGAATGCCTTCACGCGACAAATTCTCGCAAACCCGCAACCCATTCCAGGTCAATGGCACCTTGACCACGACATTGCTGGCAATTCCAGCAAGTCGCTTGCCTTCGTTAAACATGGGTTCGATATCTGTGGAAATGACTTCGGCGCTGACCGGTCGCGCATCAACCAGTTGGCAAATTTCGGCAATGACGTCTTCGTGGGTGCCGCCTGATTTCATGATAAGGGTTGGATTGGTCGTCACTCCATCCAGAAGGCTGGTCGCAGCAAATTCCCTGATCGCGTTAATCTCCGCTGTATCTACGAAAAACTTCATTGGTCGCACCATCGTCAGATTGTTGCAGTTGGTCACTGCCTATACTCACAAGTCAGCAAAATTGGAACGTCCCGTTGCCATCTGAGTCGTCTTCATATCCTTGCCAAGAGCATATGTGTGTCGGGGTCCTCGTACCCCGTCCGGTCGGTGGTCTCCTGGACTATTTGGTGCCTGAGGGCGGTGTTGAGATCGGGGACCTGGTCGAAGTTCCACTCGGCAGGGGGCACGAGATCGGTGTCGTCTGGGCTCCGGGAACGGGGAAAATTGACACGCGCAAGCTGAAGCGGATTTTGCGCAAGCTTGATGCAGCACCCCTGGTCACAAATATGCGGACGTTTCTTGACCAGGCTTCTGCCTACACGATGACACCGCTCAACCTGATGTTCCGTCTGGCAACGCGGGCACCGGGGATTCTCGGTGACCGTCCGACTGTTCCGGTGTTGTGCCCGACTGGCCATATCCCCGAAAGGATCACCCCCGCTCGTCAGCGGGTGCTGGATTGTTTCAGGCAAAACGAGGGTTTGCCGTTGCGAGCAAAGCAAATTTGCCAGGAAGCCAAAGTAAGCGGGTCGGTCATTAACGGTCTTGTTGAAGCCGGGAGTCTCGTGCGCGAGATCCAATTGTTTGATCGGCCATATGACCAGCTGGATCCGGGTCGCGCAGGACTTGAGCTTTCAGCCGAACAACGTGATGCGGCGACAGAATTGCAGCGGCGGGTCAGGGCACGGGAATACTCCACAGTCCTGTTGAAGGGGGTGACAGGATCGGGAAAAACCGAAGTCTATCTGGAAGCCGTCGCCGAAACTCTGAAAGCTGGACAACAGGCACTCGTTCTGATGCCTGAAATCGGTTTGACTGCAGAATTCATCGAACGTGTGACAGTGCGATTTGGTGCCCCGCCGGGGGAATGGCATTCAGCCATTCCGCCAGCAGAGCGCAGGCGGTTGTGGCGCGCGACGGGTGATGGTCAGACTCAACTGGTTGTGGGCGCCCGTTCAGCGTTGTTTCTGCCTTTTCGGAATCTCGGCTTGATCGTCGTCGATGAAGAACATGATACATCCTATAAACAGGAAGATGGGGTGATCTATAATGCGCGTGATATGGCGGTGCTCCGCGCGTCCATCTGCGGTGCAACCACGGTACTGGCGTCGGCAACACCCGCGCTGGAGACCTGGAAGAATGTTGAAGATGGCAAATATGATCGCGTGAATCTTCCGGTGCGCGCCGGGGCGGTACAAATGCCGGAAATCAACTGTATCGACTTGCGCGAGGCCCAACTTGCGCCAGGCCGGTGGATCTCGGGAGCCCTTGCGGTTGCCGTTCGTGAAGTGTTGACCCAGCGCCGCCAGGCCATGTTGTTTCTCAACCGTCGTGGATTTGCCCCGCTGACAGTTTGTCGCTCCTGTGGCTTCCAGCTCGGTTGCGATGATTGTGATGCACGACTCGTTGAACATCGCTTCATCAATCAACTGGTCTGTCATCAATGTGGTCGTATGACTCCATGCCCAGATCATTGCCCGGCCTGCGGTGAAGTCGGTCAATTCGCGGCGGTTGGACCGGGAGTTGAGCGACTCTCACAGGAAGCTGAGGAATTATTTCCGGGAGCCAGAATTGAAGTCCTGTCTTCGGATTTTTTTGGATCGATCGAAGATTTCCGTGCGCGGCTTCAAACTGTACGAAATGGTCACGCAGATGTGATCATTGGCACACAAATTATCGCCAAAGGACACAATTTTCCCTTGCTGGGTCTGGTGGGTGCAGTGGATGCGGATCTTGGACTCCATGGAACTGATCTCAGGGCTGCCGAGCGGACATTTCAGCTGATGACGCAGGTGGCGGGCCGTGCCGGGCGCACACGCGAGGGTGGCCGGGGGATCGCATTCCTGCAGACTTGGCAACCGGATCATCCGGTCATTGAAGCCATCGTGTCAGGTGGTGAAGAGGAGTTCTGGGCGGCTGAGGCCGCGGAGCGGCAGGTGGCCGGCGCACCTCCCTATGGTCGTTATGCAGGAATCATCCTTTCGGGTCCAAACAGTTCTGACCTCGAGAGACTGGGGCGGTTGATGTTCAGAAAAGCGGTGCCGTTGCGCGATATCGGGGCGCAGATCTACGGGCCGGCACCCGCGCCTGTATCCCGCATTCGTGGTCGCTTCCGCTATCGTCTGCTGATCAAGGCAGAACGAAGAGCGCCGCTCCAGCAGGCCATTGCGGTTTGGCGAGCACAATTCAATATTCCGGCGGCAATCCGTGTTGTCATCGACATTGATCCGCAGAATTTCATGTAAACAGGATGCGGACCATTCGCCAAAGGGGCTGTTGCACTGTAATACAGACGTCAAGCGATGTGAATTGGGGGAAGTGTCCCTTTCGGTTCCTTGGACCAGCATTTGCAGTTGAGCAGGGGATCGGCGGCAGGGAGTGATGATCATGGAAGCAGCGGTTCAGCCCCGTGCCGGGTTGGCATCTATCAAACCCTACGAAGCCGGTGAGGCTAAAATCGATGGACTCGATTCCGTCATCAAGCTCAGTTCCAACGAAAGCCCGTTTGGACCGGGTCCTGCAGCCCGGGACAGTCTCCGGAATGCCTGGGATGGGCTTGGACGATATCCATCATCAGATCATGCTGCATTGCGCCAAGCGATCCAGAAAGCACACGGATTCGATGCTCAAAGGATTGTTTGTGGTGCGGGATCAGACGAGATTTTAGGGTTGCTCGCACAAGCCTTTTGTGAACCTGGCGCAGAAGTCGTCTATACCCGACATGGATTTCTGATGTATCCGATTTTCGCGCGCGCGGTGGGAGCTGTTCCAATTCAGGCGGAAGAGCCCGAACGAAAAATTGATGTCAGTGCGCTTCTTGATGTGTGTACCGCACGAACGCGACTGATCTACCTGGCCAACCCTTCGAATCCGACAGGCAACATGCTTGCCGATGATGATCTGGTCAAGCTCGCCGACTCACTCGACAGCAATATGATCCTGGTTGTGGACGGTGCTTATGCTGAATTTGCCGGCGGTCATGACATGGCTGCCAGATTGGCAGAGACTCGTCGCAATGTCGTCGTGACCCGCACATTTTCAAAAATTCATGGCCTTGCGGCCTTGCGGATTGGTTACGGTTATGGTCCGCCGGGTATTATCGACGCGGTGGCACGGATCCGTGGGCCTTTCAATGTCAGTGGACCGGCGCAAATGGCAGCCACGGCGGCTGTCGGGGATCACGAGCATGTGCGTTTCTGTCAACAGCATAATGAAAGGTGGCGGTACTGGCTCAGGTCGAAACTCTGTGAAGCTGGCCTGGCCGTGGATGAATCGTTGACAAATTTTGTGCTCGCCCGTTTTGCCGGAGACACCGAGGCAGATGAATGTGACCGGTGGCTCCGCTCTTGTGGCATTATTGTGCGCAAGATGACTGCCTATCAGCTGGGAGATTGTCTTCGCATTTCAATTGGCAGTGAATCGGCCTGCCGTGCAGTTGCCGCTTCCATCACCGATTTCATCGCGCATTACCGCACGTGATTTATCCAAAAGTCGCATTGATCGGGATGGGCCTGATCGCATCATCAATGGCACTTGCCATACGCAAGACAGAGTCAGCAGAGCAGATCATTGGTTATTCACGTAGCGAGACGACTCGTGCGCGGGCCAAGGATCTGGGTCTTGCTGATATCATGGTTAACCAACCTGAGGCGGCAGTAGAAGATGCCGATCTGGTGGTTTTGTGCACACCGGTTTGCTCATTTGAATCTCTGGTTCGAAGAATTGCGCCGCAACTGAAGCGCGGTGCGACTTTGAGTGATGTGGGTTCGGTCAAGGGTCACGTGGTGCGTCATGTGGCACCTCTGGTCCCCGATGGCGTCGATTTTCTGCCAGCGCATCCGATTGCAGGAACTGAAGAGTCAGGGCCCGATGCCGGTTTTGCCGAATTATTCACCAATCGATGGTGTATTTTGACGCCTCCCCAGGAGGTCAACATGGCGGCCCTGCAGCGGCTCATGGACTTTTGGCAGAAACTGGGAACCCATGTCGAGATCATGGATGCTGAACATCACGATGTCGTCCTCGCCGTGACGTCACATGTCCCGCACCTTATCGCCTATACGATGGTGGGTGTCGCCGACCATCTGCATCGGGTGACGAATTCAGAAGTGATTCAGTATTCAGCCGCAGGTTTTCGTGACTTTACCCGGATCGCCGCCTCGGATCCTGTCATGTGGCGGGATGTTTTTTTGACCAACAAGGACGCCACAATTGATATTCTCGGGCGTTTTTCTGAAGAGCTGCACGCACTTCAGCGGGCGATTCGCCTCAATGATGGCACCATGCTGGAGGAGTATTTTCACCGCACCCGTCAGATTCGCAAGGGTGTGATTGAAGCGGGGCAGGATACGAAAGAAATGGATTTCGGACGGCATTCCGGGGCACCCGATTGATCAATCAACCTTCGGGACACAACTGAAGCGGCGGCAGGGGAATCAGGAATCGATCCTGATAGACGATCCACCCATCCTCGAACTGCAGGGTGGCGGGCCCGCTCATCACAAAGTCCAGGGCGAGTGCGGCAAGGGCAATCTCGTCCCTTGAAAAAGGCAAAGGTGCCGGAGTCTTTGGAATTTTGGCCGCAAGAGCAGAAAATCCGGTTTCATCGGTCTCAAGGGTGATAAATCCGGACAGTTTGTCGTTGGTCAATGCCAGATCACCATTCAGGGCCAGCATACCGTCTTGCCAGCGCAGCTGGCTGTCCTGAACCACGATCCGCTTGATTGCGGCGCTGTCTGCCGCACACGGGTTGGCGGGAACCGGCCCATCAAAATCGATGGCCACAGAAAATTCGACCAAAGCCAGATCCGCCATCAGTGACTCCAGCCAACTCTCGGGTTGTGCGGCGAAATTTTTGGGTAAATGACGGGCACTTATGGCGAACTCAACACGTTGACCGGTTTCAAAAGAGCGGCGAAGTGCAACGAGCAAATCACCAAAATGTATCTGCCATGCGGGCGCATTTGAGAGTGTCAGTTCCGCTGATTCAGTAATGGCGGTATCGAGTTGCAGGTCACTGATGGAGTCAAAAGACAGACTCGTGCGCATTTTTTCGGTCAAGATGTCGAATGGCTGATCATTGATTTGTATCTGTTGAATCGGTGGCCAGGCTATAATCATCTTGTTTGACTGGTAGCTCAGAGACAGGAGCTGCACGAATTCCGCCTGCCAGCGAAGATTCAAAACCGGATCAATATAGACGGGATGATGGACCGTCATGTCAAAACGGTTGGGGAAACCGCGCACCGATAGAGTCTCATAGGTCAAGCTCTTGCCCGCGCTGCGCAAGTCTGTAGCCAACGCGTCAAGGGCCTTGCGTTGTGCGTGGCTGGCCATAAACCAGTAGCCAGACCATGTCGCCAGCAGGACAACAACGAGAACCGTGATGATCCGAATCGCCAATAGGAGGAGTCCCTTTCGCCTGTTTCGTGCTCATATATAACCGATTGAAGTTTGAGGGGTAAGAAATGACGCGATCGAATGTTTGGGTCTTTGCTTACGGGTCCTTGCTGTGGGATCCGGGTTTTGTGCCGGCACAAGTGCGACCCGCAACCCTGAGCGGCTACTGCCGAAGTTTTTGTATGTGGTCCGTGCACCACCGTGGAACGCCTGATCGTCCGGGCCTGGTGTTGGCGCTCGACCAAAAAGAGGGTGCGGTATGTCAGGGTCAGGCCATGAGGATTGCTGATGAAGACACGGAGACAGTTCTGGCTGCGTTGCGGCGTCGTGAACTGGTTTCGTCTGCCTATATCGAGACAAAAGTTCAGATTGAGGTGGAGGAATACGGTTCTCTCGAGGCCATCACCTACATTGTTGATCGTCATCATCGTCAATATTGTCAGATCAGACAGGATCAGCAGGCCCGCATCATTGCAACAGCAAGTGGTGGCCGTGGGCATAATCGGGAGTATTTGGAAAAAACCGTCAATCGTCTGAGACATCTGGGAATCGGAGATCCCGCGCTTGAAACATTGTGCGGTGCGGTCCAGCGATTCCACGTGGTAACCGATCGAAAATGAGACAGCTTGCCTGATCGGTACGAAAAATGCCGGGTGAGCAGACATCGCATGTGGACGATCACGCGTAGTGCAGGAACAAACACCACCTGACTGTCACAATCCCCAAAATGTTCACTCTTCTTGAGCGCATTGTTTGCAAGTCGTTACAGCTACGGAACATCTATCCCACCACCCGGAGCCACGCTGCGGGGTGCACAAGACAGCCAATGTCACCCATGCTCTTCCGAAGTCACGGCAGGACAAGGCGAAATCAGATCTCCGGGACACCGGGGTGGCAGAGACAAAAAGGCCGCCGTGTTTGATCTCTTCATCACATTCGACGGGCGCAAAGACAGCAAAGCAGTGGGGAGCGTCTTCCGGGCGGTGCGGAACCGCACCCGGCAGACACGCAGCTACCTGAGACGGCAGGCCGTGCGCGTCATGGTGGACAAGCTGATGATGTCGACTAAATCGCGGTGGAGACGATTGTTTGGCTCAGAGCACCTTGCCGACGTCATCAAAAGCGATAAATTCCAGGACGGGATCACAGACAGTTTCAGGAAGCCGCCTGAACTAACCGTCACCCAGATTCGATTATAACCCCTATTTGTTTCAAAAAAGAGGGCGGCCTCTCAGCCGCCCCTCAACTCTTGGTTTCTGATCAGTGATCAGAACTTCATGGTGATACCGAGATCGGCCACCGCGTTGCTGTCAACCGAGCCCGCACCGGCTTTCAGGGTCGCACCGCCGCCCAGATCATGGGAGAAGCCGACACCGAAGGCGTCAACGGTGGTGGAAGACTTCCTCCATTCGGCTTCTACAGGTAGATCCACATTATCAGCCGCTGCTCCCGGAGAGTTGTCTGTATAGTACCACGTGGCGCTCTCTTTTTTGTGCTGAGCCGCTACTAAGACAAGAGAGGTGGCCTCTGACATCTGATAACTGACATCAACGCCCATGGCTTGGTTTTTCAAGTCCATCTTATTGGCGATCTTGAAAGTTGCAGCATTCTTGTTATTGGCTGCCCCTTTGCCTCTTTCCATAGCTTCATTGTCAGCTTCGTCATGATCGCTATCCGTTGAATACAGCGCATTCATCGAAATCTGGCCTTGCGTAAAGCCCATGCCGATGGACATGACCCCGTTACTGTCGAAACCAGCGCCAACAGTGACCGGCTCCACATTGAAACTGAAACCAGCCGCCCATTCAGCGTCGCCTTTATTGTCGCCATAGGAGATGGCGACAGACGCCACTCCAAAGTCTCCATCGTAACGGACATCGGCGGCGGAAATACTCGGGCTCGGTCTTGCTGCCCTCGGTAACGATCAACACCCGTTCTCGTTCTTCGAGGTTAGGGTGCTGCCGTCGCAGTTCCCGTGATGACCTGCTCCGGCTCTTGGCCATGGTTTCTACTACCCTACCAGACGCGGCACCGCCCCATATCGGCCCTGCAGATAGCCCTTTCGGAAAGGCTGCGCATCACGCGTCTTGTAATCCGAGAAGGGCGTGAGACACGACGCAAGGTCATCGCCCTTATTGACCAACCAGATCTGATCGCGTCCAATACACTCTTCTTCTGTGACGTTTGGGTCGTGGGTGGTGAAGATGATCTGGGCTTGGTTGGGGTTGGTTTGGGGAGAGGAAAACATCCGCACGATATGGCGGAGAGCAAGTGGATGCAGGTGCACATCAAGTTCATCAACGACAAGTGTATGGCCATTTTCAAGGGAGTCCAAGATCGGGCCGCTGAGGTTGAACAGCGCGCGAGTGCCTGAAGATTCATCGTCGAAGTTCAGACGTATCTTAGTCTCTGTCTCATCGTTGCGATAGGTGAAAACGTCTATTGACTTTGCATCCTCAGGAAACAGAGATTTCATTGCCTCCTGATGTTTCGTGGGCAGGTTTTTGAAGTGGGGCGTTTCAAAAATATCCTGCACTTTCGTTTCCACATCTTCCAGCCGCATGTCAGTATCAGCCAGAAAGGTCAGTACTGCGGTTTTCCAATCCTCTTTCCCTTCGTGCAGGTGATGCGCGGTGTAATTGCTGATTGAATCCACGCCAGAAATGACTCGAAACTTACTGGTCAGCCAGTGAAAAGGACGCCTCATGGACTCGGCATTCAGCTGTATAGCGGTGCTGACAAAGAGGGCATTGTCGCGCGTTTGTTCTTTCCAGCTTTGGCGTTCGCCTTTGAGGTGCGTTGGGTTCATTTCCCACGCATAGGCATCACTTTCAGGTCTGTATTCACGGGTGAAAATCTGGCGCTGCTTGCGCGTCGCGGAAGGGCGTTCAAAAAGCCATTCTTCCCAGATTCGTTCGGCAGTGTAGGCAAAACCATACTGGAACAGACTATCGTCATGCAGAAAAATTACCTCGAACTCTGTTGGCGCATTACGCCACTCGGAATGAAAGAGATGGGGTTCGTATTTCTTGGTTAGCAACCTTTCATCCCTGAACGAGTGTTGGAGGAAGTCACGAACTGTCATCATGCTCCTGACAAGACCAGACTTTCCAGACCCATTGGCTCCAAAGAGACATGCCTGCCGCAGAACGCGAGGAATGCTGCTATTGCCTGTGGCCATGGAATTAGGAGTTTTGCTGTTCAATGCGGTCATCAGGAATCTTTGCATGCCACGAAAGGACCTGTGGTTTTGGACTGAGAATTCAATAAGCATGGAGGCTAATCCATTTATAAAAAACTTTTTTGTGTTTTTTCGCAGTTATAAGTGTTTTTTTTGAACATCAAGAGCACAAACGAGAGTACAGCAAAGTGTGGAGCAATTCAGGCGATCTGAATCTTCGCTGTTTCTATCGCTGTTGATCACGTTCTGGCGATCCTCAACACCATAGCGCGTCAATCTGGGTGAGAGGTGCACACGATGGGATCTGTTCCTGCCAAGCGTGAACGAGGCCTCGAGGTTTCTGTTCAGCCGAAGGATTCATGATCAGAATGGACATGCTCTGCCATCCAGACGTTTCACGGTGACGTTGCATCAGGGCAGTGACCAAGGTCAGGCTTCCTGGTTTCAGACGGATGACCCATCCTTTTAAAGCTCGTTGATTTCACGACGTCGATGAGATATGCAGACACTCTCAACGCAACGGCTCTGGACGGTGTGCCGTCCGGCATTGTGCCCCCGCGAACCGCGGGGTGCGCACCGGATGTCGGGGGAGATGTGTCAGAGCGATTTGAGACCTTCGTGAGGTTGGTTTGGATGGGTTGTATGCTGATAAGGCCGAACGATCCGGTCCCTGTAGTCAGGGTCTCACCAAGCCCCCGCCGTCAACGGACATGTCTTGTCCTCGCTATCGTATCGATCCTCGCGCTGACCGGATGCCAGACAGGGCCTTATGAGAAGACTTGGGCAGCCTTTGGTCTGAAGGGGATCTGCATGACTCCTGAAGAGCCGGAACGATGTTAATCGGAGAGTCCTGCAAAATGTGAGGCTACTAAGCCGCCATTCTGGTTTCAGAGCCTGTTGTCAGGCCGGGATGCCATTGTTCGAATCTGTCGCGCAGGTTCAGCAGAATGGATGTCAGCGTATCCAGATCAGTGAGCAGTTTGTCGGCTTCCGGCCCGACGAAATCCCCGGCCACGGCCCTTTCAGCGGGTCACTGGCCGCCCAGAGATCCTGTGGCTCAAAGGTGGCAAACAACGCGTCAAGCGCGTCTTTGTCCAGGCAACCAATCGTGGGGCGGGTGAAGGGCATCGATCACTCCGTCCTGTTCTGACCGTATTCTCTGACGATTGCACCATTATGCGCCGGGGCGGGGCCATGACAGCCCATCAGGATTTCGGGACGCCATCTCTGGGCCAACGACAATCGCACACCCCGCGCCACGGGCGCCTGATGCAACCCATCGGAATCAACCAGGGTCAAGACCCGGCCATAGGGGAATCAATCCCGCCTCATTACGATGGTTGATATGCAAATGGTTTCAATTTACAGAGGGGGAATTCTGAGGCGGTTGGAGCAGCGCCCATGAAGATCGGGCAGCGCGGGGATCAGCCCCAGTTCGCCATGCCTTTACAGCAGACACTCCTCATGTTGCTGGCTTTGGGGCTGGTGGCAGGCGGGGCGTATACCGCATTCGGCTTCGTTGAGCCGATCTTTTTGGCGAACCGGTATCTGAACGGTGTCATCCTCGGTGTGTTTCTTATCGGTGTTCTTGCCTGTTTCTGGCAACTGGCCCAGATTGCCACTGCTGTCCTGTGGATTGAGAGTTTTCTTCAGGACTCCCCGCCAGGCGGAATTCTGCGCTTGCTTCGTGGCCGTCCACCCCGGTTGCTGGCACCTTTGGCGGGAATGCTTGGCAGTCGCTCGGCGCTCACCCAGATTTCCACGACATCAGCACGGTCAATTATGGACACTGTTGCTTCACGCATGGATGAAGCGCGTGATATTTCGCGCTATCTTTCGAGCCTGCTGATATTTCTGGGATTGCTTGGAACCTTTTTTGGGCTCGCGATCACAATTCCTGCCATCGTTGATACCATTCGTTCTTTGGCCCCTGAGGGCGCCGGCGGCCTGCAGGTATTCAGTCAATTGACGGCAGGACTCGAAAAACAGTTGAGTGGAATGGGAACAGCTTTTTCCTCATCACTGCTCGGATTGGCGGGATCCCTGGTGGTTGGGTTGTTGGATTTATTTGCCGGTCACAGCCAGAACCGTTTTTATCGGGAGCTGGAAGAGTGGATTTCGGGAATTACCAAAGTCGGTTTCGGTCAATCTCTGATTGACTCTGAAAGCGGTGAACAAACATTGTCAGAAACGGCGATTGCGGCCCTTCTGGAACATCTGACGGCTCTGCATGATACCCTCGGTCGTGTGGAGGAGGAACGGCTTCAAACGATTCAGGCCGTTGCAGGATTGACGGGCTCCGTGGCATCTCTTGCCGATCGTATCGAACGATTGACTGAGTTTCAGGAAGAACGCAGTCATGAGGGCCCACCAATTGCCCAGCTGCTCCAGGAACTGATGGAACGACAGAATCAGATCAGTGAATTGCTGGCCAAGGCCGCAATTGATCTATCTGACGAAGAATCCCGCATGCTGCTTCGCAGTATCGACGTGCAACTGTTGAGAATGAACGAGGACAATCTGGCCTCACGGCAGGATATGCTTCAACGACTTCACGAGGAAATACAAACGCTCTCTGCCACGATACGTGGGCAGACGCCGCGCCGAGCACCACAGCGGCGACGTCAGGAGGGGATAGACCCACACGGATCGGAGGAGTGATCCATGGCTCTGTTGCGGCGGACAGGCCAGCGCGTCACCTCATCAATCTGGACCGGATTCGTCGATGCCATGACGGGCCTGTTGCTGGTCTTCATGTTTGTCTTGTCCATGTTCATGATCGTTCAGTTCACACTCAGTGGAACGATCAGCACGCAATCTGATGAATTGGCGCAGCAAACCAGGCAGATTGATGATCTGACCGACCGACTCCGGTCGCAGGATGACACGCTTGAGCGCCTGACTGTGCAGATCGGACAACTCACCACAAGACGCAAAAGCGATGAAGCGCAGATTGACGATTTGACCAGCCAATTGCAGGAGCGGGACGATGCGCTGGCAGGTTTATCAGAGCAGGTTGTCAGACTGACTGCACGCAATGAAAGCGATGAAGCACAGATTGCCAATCTCACCAATCGCATCGGTGAATCGGAGTTGGCGCAGATGCAGTTGCGGGAGGATCTTGGTGAGAGATTCGCAGAATTGGCAGAATATGAACAGCGCGTCGAGATTTTTCGAAGGCAGGTCGCAGCGCTGAACAATGAATTGGAAGCAACACGGGACAATTTGGCACGCCAGAGAACCGAATCAGAGGCGACAGTGCAGCGTCAGGAGAGTGAGATCCAATCGCTGGCGGATCTGCTTGCGACCCTCCAAAGAGAAAAGAAACAGCAGGCTGATCTCATTGCCGCGTTGCAGGATCAGAGACAAGAGTTTCAATCGCTGGCTGCACGTCTGCAAACTGAACTTGCGGCCGAGACAAACAGACTCGCTGAGGTTCGCCAAAAGGCCGACGATTCCCGTACCAATTTGCGCACTGCTGAGCAGCAGATCGAATCATTAACGGCGGACCTCGAACGTGCCGACAGGACCCGGACGCAAAAACAGACCGAAATTGATCGGTTGGTGCGCCAATCGGAAGCAGACAGTTCGCTGATTGAGACATTACGTCAGTCTTTAAGGGCCATTGAAGACGCCAATGCACTGCTCGAAATCAGACTGGGCGACACCGAAGAACGCGCCGCCACCCTGAGTCGTACGCTGGAGGAGGAACAGGAGGCGAGACGGGCAGTCCTGTCGCGGTTGTCAGCAGCTGATCAGAAAATTCTTCGGAGATTGGAGGAGATCGAGGAACTCAGAATTTCGCTTGGTGACCTGTCGGAGGAATCCGAGCGCCGTCAACGCAGAATTGTTGAACAGGATAATGTCGTGACGAGCTTGACAGCACAGGTTGAATCGCTCGCAGACGAATTGGCCATGGTGCGTGCCGACCGCGAAGAGGAAGGAATTCAAACACGTGCAGAGATCGATCGTCTTGCCCGCCTGAAAGAGCGGGCCGACGCACAGACGACTGAACTCAACCGCCAGTTAAGCGAATTGCGCGCCCAGCTGGCGAACCTGCAATCGACACTTGATCAGTCTGAAGCGCGGGTCAGCGAATCGGAGGCACAAATCTCCTCCCTTGGACAACAACTCAATTCAGCCCTGGCAGAAAAGGCGGCAGAGGCAGAGAACCGGCGAAAGCTGGAAGAGAGAGAACGTCAACGGCTCGAGCGCGAAAAGCGAAATCTTGAACAATTCCGCTCGGATTTTTTTGGTCGGTTACGGCAGGTGCTTGAAGGGCGGGCAGGAGTCAGCATCACCGGAGACCGATTTGTGCTGGCCGCCGAAGTCCTGTTTGAATCGGGGGAGGCGGAGCTTTCGGAGGTTGGTAAACAGGAGATTGGTCAGGTCGCACGTCTCATTGCGGAGGTTGCCGAGGGTTTTCCTGCTGATATTGATTGGGTGCTCAGAGTGGACGGACATACAGATGATCAGAGCCTGCGGGAGGGTACAGAATATATCGACAATTGGGGCCTCAGCCAGGCGCGTGCGCTGTCGGTTGTCCGCCTGTTGACGGAAGAGTATGATTTTCCTCCCAACCGGGTTGTTGCGACGGGGTTTGGGGAGTTTCGTCCACTGGAGTCGAATGACACGCCGGAGGGGAGGTCAAGGAATCGGCGAATCGAGTTCAAACTGACTGAACCTTGACGCTTTAGCCGGGAATACTCTTTGATGCTTGTTGTGGTTTGTGGAGCATAAAATCAACAGTTTATCGACAGGAACTGATCACGAAGCCGTGACGATTTCGGGCGAGGTGAAACGTGTTGTCTTCCATAATGAAGACAATGGATATTCTGTCTTGTCGGTTCAGGCGCGCGGTGTCTCCGACCCCGTCGCCGTCGTCGGTCGCGCACCGGCAATCAGCGAAGGAGAGACAATTTCAGCTACTGGCAGTTGGGTGCATCACAAGAAATTCGGTCACCAATTCTCGGCTGAATTTATCCACGCGTCTTCACCACAAAGCCAGCAGGGAATGCGAACCTATCTGAGTTCGCAAGCCATTGACGGAATCGGTCGGGTCTATGCCGACAAACTTGTCGACCATTTTGGGACAGAACTGTTCAATGTGATTGAGTTCGAGCCCCGTCGATTGCGAGAAGTTGAAGGAATTGGTGCCAAGCGAGCCCGGACAATCAAGGATGCGTGGGATCGTCACCGTGGGCAACGTGACACCATGCTATTTCTGCACGATCATGGGATCGGTGCCGCGCTCGCGACTCGGATTTTCAAGGCTTACGGTGCGACGACAATCAAGTCAGTCGGCGACAACCCTTATATTCTTGTCAACGATATTCGTGGCATTGGCTTCAGGACTGCTGATGCCATCGCCATGAAGCTGGGCTTTGATCGCGCTGATTTAAGACGGGTTCGTGCCGGGCTCATCCATTTGACACAGGAAGCGGCAGACAAGGGAAGTTGTGGAAAGCGCATCGACGAGTTGCTTGAACAGACCACAGATCTGCTCGAGGTCCGGAGTCATCTTGTCCAACGAGCTTTGCAGGCTGAATTGACAAATGGGGGTTTGACCGAATGCACGGTTGACGATCATCCATGTGCGTTTTTGCCGCATCTGCTCGCGGCCGAAGAATCAATTGCCGAACGTATCAGGGTTTTGAGACAAGGTTCGCCGCCATGGAAACAGATTGATGAGAGCAAGGCGATCCCCTGGTTTGAGCAGAAGAGCGGTATTCGCCTTGGCAAGAGTCAATCCCACGCTGTTCGCCTGACGGTTTCCGGTAAGTTTACAGTTATTACCGGCGGTCCAGGAGTTGGGAAGACCACGATCGTCAACAGCATCCTAAAAATTCTTGCAGCTGTAAAAGTCCGAATCAAACTCGGCGCACCGACCGGCCGCGCCGCGCGGCGATTGTCAGAAGCGACAGGGCGTTCCGCCGCGACAATTCACAGATTGTTGCATTTTGATCCGGAAACCGGAGGTTTTCGTTATGACAGGGAGCACCCCCTCGCATGCGATTTTCTGGTGATTGACGAAGCCTCGATGATCGATGTGCAATTGATGCGAGCGCTTCTTCAAGCAGTTCCGGATCAGGCGGCTATTGTCCTGGTGGGTGATATCGACCAATTGCCATCGGTTGGTCCGGGAAAAGTGCTGGATGATATTATTGAATCCGGCTCGGTTAATGTCGTCCGTCTGGTGGAAGTGTTTCGCCAGGCAGCGGCGAGTCGCATCGTCACCAATGCACACCAGATCAATGCCGGTCGAATGCCGGAATTGTCTCGCCCGCGTGAAGATAGCGACTTTTACTTTGTTCCTGCAGAGGAACCGGAAGATGCACAAGACAAAGTTCTTAAGTTGATTTGCGAGCGTATTCCCGATCGCTTTGACCTGGATCCTATTCAGGACTCACAGGTACTGAGCCCAATGATTCGCGGATCGCTCGGGGTGCAGGAGCTCAATCGGCTGCTACAGGCTGAGCTGGTGCCGGACCGCAACCAAGCCGTCGAAAAATTCGGGCGGGAATTCGCCGTTGGTGACAAGGTGATGCAGACCCACAACAATTACGAAGTGTCAGTGTTTAATGGTGACATTGGTTTTGTGGTGGCGATTCGTAGAGACAAGGAAACGATCACAGTCAATTTTGATGGACGACTGGTCGAGTTGGGTTTTGAAGACCTTGACAGTCTCATGCCAGCCTATGCGGTGACCATCCACAAGAGTCAAGGATCTGAATTTCCGGCCGTTGTCATTCCCATCATGAGCCAACATTACATTATGCTCAGACGAAAACTCCTCTATACCGGCGTCACCCGGGGGCGTCGCCTGGTGGTTCTGGTCGGCCAGGAGAAGGCGATCCGGTTGGCAGTGAACGGACGAGACAGTCAGTGGCCACGATTGTCGCGGCTTCGTGGTCTGTTATCATAAGTCCCGCACAAAAAATTTTGCAATGCTGCATTTTTCTCTTGCAATGCTGCATTGCAGCATCTATATGACAGGTATCGATGATGAAGCGACCTGTTAGGAAATGAGCAATGAAGAAATTTGAAGAGTTTGCGACGGCCTGGGCAGATGTATTCCCGCGCAATCCATTCGATCCAGCGGCGGTCTATGAGGCGGCCCGAAAGTCCCTCGAGACCGGTGAAGCGTTAGTGGTTGCCGGACTGAAAGCAACTGGAAGTGTGGCCGAACTGACCGGTCAATGGGCTTTGGAATCGCTTGAGCGGTCAAAAGTGGCTTTTCGTGCCGGACAGGATCCCGAAAGTTTTTCAAGTGCTGCCAAGGATCTCACTTCGGCGACCGTTGAATCAGCTGCTGAACATATCGCAGCTTACACCGAGATTGCAAAGCGGACCCAGATCGAGTCAGCTGAAATCGTCCTCGGTGCGGCCAAGTAACTGAGTTTCTAAGTCTTTCTCCCACCGTGCAATTCTCCTCCTAGTTGCACGGAGACAGAGGCGGGTGCAATTGCTGCGCCCGCCTCCTTTTTGGTCGATCTCATCGGGGTCGCAATCGGCGGAACGTGGGGTAGATCCCAACGTAGATTCACCATAGACTGACTCGAGGCTTGACATGCGGGGCTTCATAAGAGGGCATAGGGCGTGTCAACATATTTGGCGGGTTATGGCTCTGCGAAAGATGTATAGGGCAGGGTAGGCCATTTCAGGCAGCGTGCGTCGCCTTGTCCTTCTGTTGGAGGACTTCGAGGCCGCTCGGATCCCGATCCAGCAACAAGAGGGCACTTGTCACGGCATGGCTGACCAAAATATCGCCACTCTCGTACTTCTGAAACGCATTTGGCCCACCGCCAATGAGACGCCCTGCATCCTTCTGCGTCAGCTTCAGACGTTTGCGGATTCGACGAACAGCCTGTGGCGCCAACCGCCCTTCAACTCTGGCCTTGAGCGCGGTGAGTGCACGGTCAGACACTTTCATGTCCGAACCGTCATGGATGCTTTCGTTGCTTGCATCACAATACCAACCCGGCATGTCGAACGTGGCTGTCTCGCCCTTGTAGACGATCGTCATAGGCCGCGTATCTCGATACATCGGCGCCCCGGTTTCAGGGCACACCGGATGATTTTCAACTGCACCCGTCATTGTCTTTCCCCTTAAAGGACAATAACAAAAACTCACTCACAACGACCGCCGTGAACTTCACATAGAGTTCGCCCACATCTGAGGGCACGTAGTAGACATCCGGCCACACGCGATGATCGGCATAGGAAGTCATCGACTTCTGAAAGTCGCGCCTGTCGATGGACTGGATAACCTCAACAATCTCCGCGCGTCCAAACCCAAGCTCTGCAGCTGAGCGGATCGCCGAACCGGTCGCGTTAAGACTCCTTGCAGGACTGAAGGTCGATTTGATCGCTTCCAGGTCATAGGTTGGCTTTCGCTTTTCAGTCACGAGACTTCACATAGAACCATTATGGTGTTTTTTCAAGGGGAGCCACTTCCAAGGCCCGCCTCGCCACTCCGGTAGAGTGTTGAAGATTTATGCATGGACGGTGACGCGGCGTCCCGCATCTTCCTCACTGCGCATTTGCATTCTCCGGCTTCATTACAGGGCAGGTTGTCATTTGTCATAAATCACTTCAGTGGTTGCCCTTTGATTTTGCGCACTTTTGTCTCGCGTTCTGTCACAAATGCGATCAGTGCGGTGCATTTCGGTCAGATATCACGTCAATCTGTTGTAGCGGACAGGGTCGGTCATGGACATGGAGACCGTCCCCGGGGTCGCCCGCACCGGTCGCACGGAATTGCAGACCATCCTCGACTTCTTGCAGGACGGGGATGAGCTGGTGGTCCATCGCCTGGATCGGCGCGACCGCTCCATGCGGGATGTGCTCAACCTGGTGCCTGATCGGGACAGCAAAGGGGCCTCGCTGCAGGTTTTTGGTCACGACGTGACAAGGGCGGGGGATCTCGGCCGCCTGGTGGTCACGGTCCTGGGGAGGGTCGCCGATCTGGAACGCAAATTCATCCGGGGTCGCCAGCGCGCGGGCATTGATGCTGCCCAGGCAAAAGGGGTTTATCAGGGGTAGAAACAACAGATCGACACGGACCGGATCCGGGAGCTGGCCGTACAAAACATGCCCAAGGCGTAGATGGGCCGCACGCTCAAGATCTCACGCATGTCGGTCGATCGCGCCCTCAAGACAGGTAAAGAGTCCGTCGCCGCGAGCGGTGGACACAACCCTCACTGAAGTTATGTGTGACAAATGACAGACCCAACTTGTATCGACGGATATGCGCATTGCATGCCGCGAATCGTCAGATCATTGACTTCGACTGTGGTCAGGTGATCAACGGGACCTTCTGTCCGGTGATTCGCTTCGGCTTATGTTGCTGGAATTCGAGTGCGAGTTTGTCGTCCTCGAGCTTGACTGTGACCAATCCCCCGTGTTGCAGACTGCCAAAGAGAATTTCGTCAGCGAGTTGTTTTTTGATCTCGTTTTGCACGAGTCTTTCCAACGGGCGTGCCCCCATCTTGGGATCATAACCGCGTTTTGCCAACCAGCGAATGGCATTTTCGGTCAATTCAATCTGGACATTGCGTTCAAATAATTGGGCTTCAAGGCGGTCAACAAACTTCTCGACAACGCGCATCACAGTCTCAATGCCCAGCGGCTTGAAGCTGATAATCGCATCCAGACGGTTACGAAATTCCGGGGTGAAGAGTTTTTCAATCGCAGCGGTATCCTCACCATCGCGTCGTTCGCGGGCAAATCCAACAGCTTCCTTGGCCTGTTCGGCAGCCCCGGCATTTGTGGTCATGATCAAGACCGCATTGCGAAAATCAACAGTACGACCCGAATGATCAGTCAATTTGCCGTGATCCATCACCTGCAGTAAAATATTGGTCACGTCGATATGGGCCTTTTCGATTTCATCAAGCAGCAAAACGCAATGCGGATTTTCATCCACACCGTCAGTCAATAAGCCCCCTTGGTCAAATCCGACATAGCCAGGTGGTGCCCCGATAAGACGAGAGACAGCGTGTTTTTCCATATATTCGGACATATCAAAACGCAGTAATTCAACGCCCAGCGTGTCAGCCAGTTGCCGCGCCGACTCGGTCTTGCCCACGCCAGTCGGGCCAGCGAACAGGTAGGAGCCGACAGGTTTTTCAGCGTCGCGCAGACCGGCACGACTCAATTTAACCGCCGCAGAGAGCGCTGAGATCGCCTCATCCTGACCAAAAACCACATGTTTCAAATTGGTTTCGAGATCACGCAGAAGTTCACTGTCACCACGGGTCAGGCGTCGAGACGGAATACGTGCCATCAATGCAACGATTTCTTCGATTTCATTGGGGCTGATGGTCTTGCGCCGTCGTGACGGCGGCATCAGGCGCTGCGCTGCGCCGGCCTCATCAATCACATCAATTGCCTTGTCAGGAAAACGGCGATTACCGATATAACGGCCACTGAGATCCACCGCTGATTTCACAGCTTCCTCGGTGTAACGTACTTCATGATGCTCTTCATAATGTCGCTTGAGTCCGCGCAGAATGGCGATCGTTTCATCCCGCGTTGGTTCACTGACGTCAATCTTCTGAAATCGACGGGACAGCGCGCGGTCTTTTTCAAAATATTTCTTGAATTCTCTATGTGTTGTCGAACCGATGAAACGTAAATCACCGCCCTGCAGACTGGGCTTGAGAAGATTTGAGGCATCCATTGATCCGCCGCTGGTCGCACCTGCACCAACGACAGTATGGATCTCATCGATGAAGAGAATTGCGTGTGGAATTTCCTGAATCTCCTTGAGAACACCTTTAATCCGCTCTTCAAAGTCTCCACGATAGCGCGTACCTGCCAACAAAGCCCCCATGTCAAGTGAATAGATGACCGTATTTGCCATCGCCTGAGGCGATGTGTCTTCGCTCATCTGTCTGGCGATTCCCTCGACGATTGCCGTTTTGCCGACTCCAGGGTCACCCACCAGCAATGGATTATTTTTGGTACGACGCAGCAAGACCTTGAAGCATCGCTCAACTTCCTTGCCGCGGCCCACCAACGGATCAATCTCACCTTCACGTGCTTTGTCGTTCAGATTGACACAAAATTTCTCAAGTGCTGACTGATTCTCTTTGCCCTTTGAGTCGCTGTCATCATTCTCGTTATCAGTGTCGGCCGCATCCGCGCCGACAATGGTCGGCGCAGTTCGGTAGCGTGGGTTCTTGGCGATTCCATGTGAGATGAAGTTGACCGCGTCGTACCGAGTCATCCCGGCATCATTGAGATATTTTACGGCCGTGCTCTTGCGTTCGCCAAAAATGGCAACGAGGACATTCGCCCCCGTCACGGTTGATCGGCCAGCAGACTTGAGATGTTCAAGGGCACGCGACAACACACGGTGAAAACTGGGTGTCGGCATCGGCTCGGATTCATGAGAATCCAAAGGATTGGCGGTAGGGAGGACGTCACGAAAATGTTGTTCGAGTCGTTCCTTCAGTTTGGCAAGATCAACACCACAGGCCTGCATGACATGATTAGCCGAAGGTTCATCAATGAGTGCGATGAGCAGATGGTCAAGTGAAACATACTCACTGCGCTGCGCGCGCGCACGACTCATTGACTCATGGATCGCTTTCTCTAACTCAGGAGAGAATGCAGGTGGCAACGTAGCGTCTCCAGCAAATTTGGCGCGGCACCGAGGGTCTCGTTACTTCTGCGCCACAGATGGGGCTACCATAAGGCGATACGGGTTGAAACACAAGCGCGCCACCAAGAGCGGGAGTGATTCCCCTATGGCTGGGTTTGGACCCTGCTTGATTCCTGATCGGTTTCATTTGGCGAATCAGGCGACTTTGGCGAGAGGCGTGCGATTGTCGTTGGCCGCGACGGGACAGGCGCTGGCGTGGCGCCGTCTGTGGGTCAGTTGGGCCCAGACGTTGTCAAAGCGTCCTGATTTGAGCCGGGCCCGGACAGTGAGAACACCCTGGCCACCGGCACGGCCCCATCGTTGGCCGCTGCGCTTGAGCCGGGTGTTGACGATCATTGTGTTTGCCGCCTCGACAGCCCCGCTGCCGATGGGAGAGCCGGCATCGCGGGCCGCTTGGTCACGCATCCGCTGGCGGTGGCTGCGGACAGACCCAATGGCGGTGGTGATCTCGCCAGCCCCTGGGCTTTTCCGCTTGAGATATCGCAATGCATCGATCACCTGGCCCACGCAATGGGGATCGTCTGTCAGGATCGCCTTGTGTGTGTCGAACCATACTGCGCTCCTGGCACTCTCGGCCCCATCAGCGGCATCGGCCGCGGCCTTGAGAGACTTGGCGGGCCTGCCCGACATCGATGAGCCGGATATCCGGGGTCAAACTCTCCAGACAAGTCCCGTTGTCCCGGGCCCCATCGGCGATGGCGACAATCTTCAACTCTCTGTCTTGCCCGGCCGCCTGCGGCATCCAATGCCACACCTCCTGGCTGATCGGGCGTTTCAGACAGGTCTGGCCGGGTTCGGGAAGCCGGGCAAAAGTCCCTGTGTCAGCATCGTCCCCGCGCTGCCCTGTTGGGCCACAACGCCGCAGGCGGCCTCACGCCAGCCATGTTCATCAGCCTGTCCATCCCGCTCTTCCGCAGGCATCCGCAGCATCGTGCCATCCAGCGAGACCCGCAGGGCCACCGCATCATCATGCCGGCTCTCGTCGCCCCGTACCTCTTCCAGCCGATCATCGGCCTGATCCTCAAATTCCGGCCCCACCTCGGCCGTCAGGCGGATCAGACTGCGCGTTGCGGGACCCGCACCACAGATCCGTTGCCACAGATCCGCCCCATCCCGTGCCGGCAGGCTGGCCATGATCGCCGCCGAGAGACCGACCGCCGCGCCCGTCCCCACCCGTGGTCAGGCCCAGGACCTGCTCTGTCGGCACCACGGACGGCCCCGTGCCGGACGGGCGAGACCGCGCCCGCGGAAAGGTCACGGTCCCGAACAGGGTCGTCGCCTGACCCGACGAGGCCGCCACCTGGCGATCACTTTTCCCATCAATCTGCAACCGGTCCCCATGATCATCGAGCGCCGCCTGATGCGGATCCTCCCGAAACAAGCGGGCCAGATCCTCTTTGAGCCCCGTGTCCTGCAACTGCGTCGCCGCGGCCTGCAGGGTGTCCGCGATCCGCTGCCGCACCTGCGCTCTGTCCGTATCGGTCTTGGCAACAGAGATGTCAGAGTGTCGATTGGTCATCCGCGTGTTCCGTCTCATACGTCTCCATCATGGAGAATTTTCGTCCTGGAACACTCGACCCGATCCGGCAGACACACCCAACAACTTCACCCCGATCGGGTCAAATTCCGGGATTTTTCCAAAAATTCCGCCAAACCACCCAAACGCCCGCCATCAGGATTCCAAAAACCACGCATTTTCAACAGGTTGAAAATTTACGAGTCCGCCATACGAGAACCACTCCCCCAAGAGCGGAGCGACAGATCCTCAATTGCCGCCTGCCTTCCCGCGTATCATGTCAGGATGACAGGGAGCCTGATGGATTTGGCAACGCCAGGCTCTCGCCGGCACGTGCGATGCGCTAAAAGTTGTCCTTGCGTCGGCGCAGTTCGGCAAACATCTCCAGATCCGAAGCCGCTGGCATCCCGGCGGCACGTTTAATCGACGGATTCCCGGCGCGCAGAAATGGATTGGTCGCACATTCAAGCGATAATTTCGCCGGGACAGTTGCCCGTCCTGCCTGTCGCGCACGCCGGATCGCGTCCTGTCGTGCCACGAGATCGTCATTTTCGGGATCCACGGTGAGAGCGAACCTAGTGTTGGCTTCGGTATATTCGTGACCCGAGCAAATCAGGGTTTCCCCCGCTAGCTGAGAGAGTCGACAGAGCGTATCCCACATCATTTCAGGGGTTCCCTCGAACAATCGGCCACATCCCATTACCATGAGTGAATCACCTGTGAATACGGCATTTTCAAAGAGATAGGCAAGATGTCCAATTGTGTGCCCATATGCCGGCACAGATTTGACCGGCAGCCCGCAAACCCAGAAACTCTCTTCGTCACTGATCGCTCTATCGAGTGGAGGCAGGCGGGCCGAGTCGTTTTGACTGCCAATGACATGGCCATCGCAAATCTTGCGCAGTTCACTGACCCCATCAATATGGTCACTGTGATGGTGCGTAATGAGAATCGCATTGAGGGTCCAGTGACGGCGCTGAAGTTCGTCGCGGACAGGGCGTGCCTCAGGGACGTCAATAGCCGCAGTCTCACCGTTCTTGGGATTGTGAATCAAATAGGCGTAGTTATCGCTGAGACATGGAATGGTCACAATTTCAGGTTGCATGGTCGGGCCTAGATTATTGCAATAGATCTGTTGTCGATTGAGCATTTAACGTAGACAATACTGTCATGCATCCAGATGTTTTGGAAATCGAGAATTTTTATCGACGGGCAGCGCTGGGACGCTTTGCCACCCGACAGTTGACGCGACGGGTGGCGGAGACCTGGGATGATTTACAGGGAATGACTGTGGTCGGTTTTGGCTATACACCACCCGTCTGCAAACCGGTCATCAAACGCTGCGCACGCTTGATCTCACTGATGCCGGAGCGTCAGGGCGCATTGGCGTGGCCGGTCAATGGACCCGTTACAACAGTGCTGACGCACGAATCAGAATGGCCATTGACCACGGGAATGGCTGACAGAATCGTAATGATGCACGGGTTGGAAACCAGCCTGAATGCGGCAAGTGTACTCGATGAATGCTGGCGTGTCCTTGCGCCGGAGGGACGCGCGCTGATTATCGTTCCCAACCGTGCGGGAATTTGGGCCAGACGTGATCTCACACCCTTTGGCTCAGGCCGTCCTTTTACGGCGAGTCAACTCACCAGATTGCTGGGCCACCGACGATTTGGTGTCATCGCGATTCGCGCGGCACTATTCGCACCACCGAGTGAACACAGATTCTGGATACGCATGGCGCAGTTATTGGAAAGAACGGGAAGCCGCTATGCGTTTCGCTTTGCCGGCGGGGTCTTGTTGGCTGAGGTGAATAAACGTGTTTTTCAACCGCATAGACCACCTCTTGCAGAAACAGTGGCCAGCAAACTGAAAGCGTTGGAAGGAATGGCTGCACCGGGGACACGACCCGTTTCAAACCGCGATCACAACGGTTTCGACACCTTGATGTGATGATGCTCGCCGATCTTGCGCTGCGCGCAATCCGGGAAATCATTCCCCGTACATCATGCTGAAGGCCGGCGTATCGTGCCGATAACTCTTTACCAAGGCACCAGAACAGACTAATGACGTGGGGCAATTGCTTGTTGCTCCGGCGGACACCTTGCCAATTGTCCCCGTCTCGACTAAGTGCGCTTTCGCAATTGCGAAGAAACTGCGACCAATCGTGGTTTTGCCATTGCACATGAGCCAAGGTGCCAGAGTCATTTTTCGAGGTTGCTACTTTTGACCGAAAGCGTTTCTGTAACGTCCGGCATTGCGGGCCGCTATGCCGCCGCACTGTTTGAGTTGGCTCTTGACGAAGGGAATATCGAATCCCTTCCGAATGATATTTCCGGAGTGCGCAGCCTGTTGAATGCAGATGGCGGATTCAGACAGTTGATTACCTCTCCAGTCTACACGCGGAGTGAAATGGCTTCGGCAGTCACGGCAATTTCCAAACGGATCGGGCTTGGCCAACTCATGCATAATTGTGTGGCTTTAATGGCTTTGAAACGCCGGCTCTTTGCACTTCCGGCAATGGTGGACCATCTCGAATCGCTGCTTGATACGCATCACGGGACCATGACTGCAGACATCGTGGCGGCCCGGGATCTGACCGCGGAGGAGATCTCGGACCTCCAGGACGTCTTGCGCGATGTTTCGGGGAAAAATGTCCGGTTCGAAGTCCGGGTTGACACAAGCCTTATTGGCGGTATCACGGCGCGCCTCGGATCGCGTTTCGTGGACTCCACCGTGAGAACAAAACTGAAAAACCTCAAGAACGCATTGAAAGAGGCCGAATAGATGGGAATCGAAGCCGCGGAAATCTCCGCCATTCTCAGGGATCAAATTAAGAATTTCGGACAAGAAGCCGAGGTCGCAGAAGTTGGCCGGGTCCTCAGTGTCGGGGATGGCATCGCACGGGTTTATGGACTTGACAATGTTCAAGCTGGTGAGATGGTTGAATTTCCAGGTGGCATTCGCGGTATGGCCCTGAACCTGGAATCGGATAATGTCGGCGTTGTTATTTTTGGCGATGACCGAAATATTCGCGAAGGCGATCAAGTCAAACGGACGGAGTCAATCGTTGACGTGCCGGTGGGCAATGAATTGCTCGGTCGTGTTGTCGATGCGTTGGGCAATCCGATCGACAATAAGGGACCGATTGATACGACAACGCGTGCGGTGGCTGATGTCAAGGCGCCCGGAATCATTCCGCGGCGTTCGGTGCACGAACCGATGGCGACCGGGCTCAAATCGGTCGACGCCATGATTCCGATTGGGCGCGGGCAGCGGGAATTGATTATCGGTGACAGGCAGACCGGCAAGACGGCTCTGGCTCTTGATACCATTCTCAACCAGAAAATCTACAACGATGCTGCGAAGGAGGATGAATCCCGTAAACTTTACTGTGTCTATGTCGCGATCGGGCAAAAACGTTCAACAGTCGCCCAATTGGTCAAGAAACTCGATGAAAGCGGGGCGCTGGACTATACAATTGTGGTCGCCGCAACCGCATCCGACCCGGCACCAATGCAGTTCCTGGCGCCTTATGCAGCGACATCGATGGCTGAATATTTTCGTGACAATGGGCGGCATGCACTGATCATTTTTGATGATTTGTCGAAACAGGCGGTTGCCTATCGCCAGATGTCGTTGCTGCTTCGCCGCCCGCCGGGTCGGGAAGCCTATCCCGGCGATGTCTTCTATCTTCATTCGCGCCTGCTGGAACGTGCGGCGAAGCTGAATGAGGATAATGGGTCAGGATCGTTGACGGCATTGCCGATCATTGAAACCCAGGCGGGTGATCTTTCCGCCTACATTCCAACCAACGTGATCTCGATTACCGATGGGCAGATTTTCCTGGAAACTGAACTCTTTTATCAAGGGGTTCGTCCGGCGGTGAATACCGGCCTCAGTGTCTCGAGGGTCGGCTCGTCGGCACAAACCTCGGCGATGAAGTCCGTGGCCGGAACCGTGAAACTCGAACTGGCACAATATCGTGAAATGGCGGCTTTTGCGCAATTTGGATCTGATCTGGATGCCGCCACGCAGAGACTGCTCAATCGCGGCGCCCGACTGACGGAATTGATGAAGCAGAAACAGTATTCTCCGCTCACCAATGCCGAAATTGTTTGTGTGATTTACGCGGGAACACAAGGGTTTCTTGATAATCTTGCGATCAGTGATGTGGTGCGATTTGAGGAAGGTCTCGTGACATATTTGCGGGCCAATCATAAGGAACTTCTTGCCGATATCACTGACAATGACCGCAAGGTTGACGGGGAACTCGCCGAACGGATTCAAAAGGCGATCGGCGAATATGCTGATGGGTTCGCTTAGTCGGTGAGGCCGGGAGCTGGTCAATGCCGAGCCTAAAAGATCTCAAGATCCGCATCGAAAGTGTCAAATCGACGCGAAAGATCACCAAGGCCATGCAGATGGTCGCTGCGGCAAAACTGCGTCGTGCCCAGGAAGCCGCAGAAGGTGCGCGTCCTTATGCCGAGCGCATGGCAGCCGTCATGGCAAATCTTGCGGTGTCGCTCCAGGATAGCGAATCGGGGCCACGCATGTTGAAAGGCACGGGGCGCGATTCGACATATTTGCTGATTGCAGCAACAGCTGAACGCGGTCTGTGTGGTGGATTCAATTCATCAATCGCGAGGATGGTACGCGACCGGGCGCGGGAACTTGTTGCCGCAGGTAAGACCGTGAAGATCATGACAATCGGCAGTAAAGGGCGTGAACAACTGAGGCGGGAATTCGAGGACAGGTTTGTGGGTCATGTCGATATGACGGATCAAAGACAAATCAACAGTGCAGTTGCCGAAAAGATTGCTCTGCAGATCCGGACAATGTTCACAAAAGATGAATTTGATGTCGCGATCATTTTCTTCAATCGCTTTCAATCGGTCATTACGCAGGTTCCCACTGCGCGTCAGCTGATTCCGGTAACTGTTGATGCGATCGGGAAGAATGAAACTGCAAGTCAATTTTATAATTTTGAGCCGGGGGAGTCGGAGATTCTGGAAGAGTTGTTGCCACAGGCAGTTGCCAACCAGATTTTCACTGCCTTGCTGGAAAACGCGGCTTCTGAACAGGGTGCACGCATGTCCGCAATGGACAATGCGACGCGTAACGCGGGCGACATGATCGACAATTTGACCATTGTCTATAACCGGTCTCGCCAAGCGGCGATCACCAAGGAACTAATTGAAATCATTTCAGGTGCAGAGGCACTCTGAAAATTTGAGGGAGTATCATGGCAGAAACACTTGCTGAAGGTAAAGTGACTCAAGTTATCGGTGCCGTCGTCGATGTCAGTTTTCCCGGCCATTTGCCTGAAATTCTGAACGCCTTGGAAACAGAAAATCAAGGCCGGCGCCTGGTTCTGGAAGTGGCCCAACATCTGGGCGAAAATATCGTTCGCACGATCGCAATGGATTCGTCGGAAGGACTGGTGCGTGGACAAACGGTACGCGATACCGGTGGGCCAATCTCGGTCCCCGTCGGTGATCCCACTCTTGGGCGGATCATCAATGTCGTCGGGGAAGCGATTGATGAGAAGGGCCCCGTTGAATCAAGCGAAAGCCGGCCTATCCACCAGCCTGCACCCGAATATGCTGAACAGGCAACTGAAACAGAAGTGCTGATCACGGGCATCAAGGTGATCGATCTCCTCGCACCTTATTCAAAGGGAGGTAAGGTTGGATTGTTCGGTGGTGCCGGGGTTGGAAAGACAGTCCTTATTCAGGAACTGATCAACAATATCGCCAAGGTTCATGCGGGGTTTTCCGTCTTTGCGGGTGTCGGTGAACGCACCCGTGAGGGTAATGATCTCTATCATGAATTTATCGAGTCCGGTGTAATCAATATTGATGATTTAAGTCAGTCAAAAGTGTCGCTTGTTTACGGCCAGATGAACGAGCCACCAGGCGCACGGGCCCGTGTCGGACTGACCGGCCTCACGCTCGCGGAACAATTTAGAGATCAATCGGGCACCGATGTCCTGTTTTTTGTCGATAATATCTTTCGCTTCACGCAAGCGGGCTCGGAAGTGTCGGCGCTCTTGGGGCGGATTCCGTCGGCGGTGGGGTACCAGCCGACATTGGCGACTGACATGGGGGCGCTCCAGGAACGAATTACCTCCACGAAAAGTGGCTCTATTACCTCGGTCCAAGCGATTTATGTCCCGGCCGATGATCTGACGGATCCGGCTCCGGCGACATCTTTTGCGCACCTGGATGCGACCACAGTGCTGTCACGTGCCATTTCTGAACTGGGGATTTATCCGGCCGTGGATCCCCTGGATTCAACATCGCGGATCCTCGATCCGGCCGTTGTTGGTGAGGAACATTACAATGTGGCTCGCGACGTACAGGGCATCTTGCAACGGTATAAGTCTCTGCAGGATATCATCGCTATTCTCGGTATGGACGAGCTCTCAGAAGAGGATAAAGTGACCGTGTCTCGTGCCCGAAAGATTCAAAGATTCTTGTCTCAACCATTTGATGTTGCTCAGGTCTTTACAGGATCCCCTGGCGTTCAGGTTCCACTTGAGACGACCATAGACAGTTTTCGTCGTGTCGTGGCCGGCGAATTTGACCATCTTCCTGAGGCCGCTTTCTATATGGTGGGAGGAATTGACGAGGTGGTCAAGAAGAGCCAGCAACTCGCTGCCGAAGCGGCCTGAACAAAGGACGGATCGACAATGGCAGATTCCATACGTCTGGAACTGGTGTCTCCCGAGGGGGTGCTGGCCTCCGAAGACGCCGATGCAGTTGACCTGCCGGCCGCAGAAGGCGACATGACGGCGATGTCCGGTCATGCGGCTTTGATTGCCACACTGAACCCTGGGATCATTCGTACGCAGAGATCAGACGGGGTCGATGAATATGTCGTGACGGGGGGATTCGTTGAGGTCAATGCCGCATCAACATCCGTCCTGGCACAGCAGGCCTATCGGCGTGCTGAATTGACGTCAGAAATGCTGAAGACACATATTGAGAAGGCCGAAGATGAACTGTCCAGGAGTGCAGGCTCACAGCGCGATCTTGCTGAAACGCGTCTGGCCTGCCTCAGGAACCTGACCTCTCAGTTGGGATTATAGGCACGAATTCGGGGTGCATTACCCGCGACCGTAGAGCCAGTCCAGAGTTTTTGCCTGAAAGAGAGAAGAGATAGATGTGCCATTGGCGATATTGAGTATCGCCTGGGCAAAGAGAGGTGCGGTTGAGATAATCCGCATTTTCTCCGATGCAAGAATTTCTTGGGTCGGCAGAATGGTGTCCGTGATGACGACGCTCTTCAGGCTGGATGCCGCAATTTTCGAGAGTGCATCTCCTGACATCACGCCATGTGTCACATAGGCGTGAACTTCGCGTGCACCCGAAGACAGAATAATGTCAGCAGCAGCGCACAAGGTCCCGGCGGTGTCGCAGATATCATCAACAATGATGCAGACACGATCATTGATGTCACCAATAATCGTCATTTCTGAGACTTCGCCTGCCGTTTGCCTTCGCTTGTCAACGACGGCGAGTCCGGCATTGATTCGCTTGGCTAATTCACGGGCACGTGAAACTCCGCCGACATCTGGCGAAATCACGACTATGTCATTCAGCGCTCTCAGGAACTGGTTCGCAATATCGAGAGAAAAGATTGGCGATGCATAGAGATTGTCCACGGGTATATCGAAAAATCCCTGAACCTGCGCCGAATGCAGATCCATTGTCAGAACCCGTGAGATCCCGGCCTGCGTGATCAGATTCGCAACAAGTTTTGCCGAGATGGGGGTGCGTGCCTTGGTCCGACGATCCTGACGAGCGTATCCGAAATAAGGAATGACAGCAGTGACTCGTGCAGCTGATGAGCGGCGGAGGGCATCAGCGGCAATCAGGATTTCCATCAAATGGTCATTGGCCGGTTTGGAAGTGGGCTGAATGATGAACATGTCCTCGCCCCGGACATTTTCATAAACTTCGACATAAACTTCCTGATCATTGAATCTTTCGATCTTGGCATCCACCAGGCCAATTTCCCTCCCGCTTTGACCTGACATATACCCAACGATATCCTTTGATAGTTGAACATTGGCATTACCGGTCAGGAGTTTGGGCTCGATCTGCTGGGGCATGTTACGCTCCTCGGCCAAGAGTTTCAGGAATCATCAGAATCAGGTTAGGCAGGAACGCACCTGAAAGCAACAAATCCGGACCTTGCGGGCGTGATTTTGCAATGGCGCAAACTGACGGGGGCTGGCATACCGAGGCACCCTGCAATGGCTGTTGGCATATTTTCCGCGGCGAGGTGACATCACGCCGATTGACTCTTGAAATGTGCATGGGACGACAACCGTTCAGAGGGCAATTGGCGTTGTACCGATGAGTCTGGCAACGTCACTCTCTGAATTTCCCGTGGTCAAAATTTCAACCGGCTTGGTCGACATATCAAGCCATGTGTTGTGGCCATTCAACCGCATGGCGTTCCAGGTTGTCGGAATCACCTTCATATTCCGGAATGCAGCGATTCCTGACTGAAATTCCGGCTTCATGGACGGAGTTGGTATCACCGGAAATCAGGTGATGCCAATCAAAAAGCGGACGTTTCTCATGAACAAGTCGATACGCGCAGGTCGGGGGCATCCAGGTGATCACCTGTTCAATATCATCAGGGCGCAGCGTGACACAGTCAGATACAATCTTGTTACGACTCGCATAATGTTTGCAACGACAGGTATGGGTATTCAAAAGACGACAGCTGAGATTGGTAAAGGTGACCTGGCTGTCGTCAGTGGTGTGAAATTTCAGCAGACAACACCGACCGCACCTGTCACACAGGGCTTCCCACTCATGGCTGTTGAGATCAGAAAGGGCAAATCGTTCCCAGAATCGCGGGCGGATCGTGCCCGTATCGGCGCGCGTCCATGCCCGTTGCCACCAGCGGACAGCAGACAGTCGGCTCCATCTATTTCGCCAGTTGGTCAAGGATCCTCTGTGCCGTGTTGCAGTCCTCTTTCATTTGTCGAACAAGCAATGCCTGGTTTTCGAATTCCATTTCGGCCCGCTGGAAGGCCACCAAAGAGACGGAAATCTCTTCATCATAGATATCACTGCCAAAATCAAAGAGATACACCTCAAGATTGACCGGATGACAACCAAATGTGGGCCGCACACCAATTGACGCGACTCCGCTATACTGACCTTTGTGGGGACCTGACAGAATGTCAATAATCGCGGCATAAATTCCATACCGTGGTGCATGGAGACCCTGCATTTCAAGATTGGCAGTCGGGAATCCAAGCTGGCGGCCACGTTGTGCTCCCCTGACGACCACCCCGTCAATCTGATGCCAGCGGCCGAGCAGAGAAGCGGCTTCATCGGGATTGCCGGCAGAGAGCGCTGCGCGCACAGCCGTTGATGAAATCTCGATGTCTGATTGGGTGCAAATCGGTACTTTGATCAGTTCAAAACCTGAGTGATGGCTCAAGGTTGCGAGGCTGTCAGCATTTCCTGATCGGTCCTTGCCAAAGCGAAAGTCACTGCCGACAATTGCGGCTTTTGCTGCAAGACTTTGCCTGAGAATTTCATCAACAAAACGCGCGGGACTCATTCCGGCCAGTTCTGCGTCAAATTGCAGCCCATAGAGAATGTCGACACCAAGAATTCTCAACTGGCGGGCCTTGGCTTTGCGGCTCATGAGCCGGAAGGGTTGGGTTTCAGGACTAAAGAACTCTCGGGGATGTGGCTCAAATGTCATGACACCCAGGGGAATTTGCCTGGCATCTGCGAATTGCCGTGCACGTTCGATGACCGACTGATGTCCAATATGGATTCCATCGAAATTGCCGATGGCTACCGCTGCACCACGATCACGATCAAGCAGCGAATTGTAGTCCGAAAAGATCCGCATAGGGAAGAAATACCTGTACGGTGAAGTTGACGCAATGACCTGAAACGAGTTAAACTCAGGACCACTTATTCTTCACCGAGATTCAGGCGGGAGCGGCCCGCTGGTCTCATGAGTCTGATTCACCGAGAATAAGGGTGGCCAAGGTCTTGATACTGAATGTCTGACTCTATGGGATTTCGCAACATGAACAGGATTCACTGCAAGAGAGACAGGTCATGCAGTCTTCATTTTGCGGTGGATTCACTGATCAGTCGATTGGTTTGGCGTCCCTGCTAATGTTTTTGCTCAAGTTGCACAGAGCAGTTACAGGAATGTATGGCAGACAGAATGGAGAGGTGGCCGAGTGGTCGAAGGCGCACGCCTGGAACGCGTGTAGGCGGTAACCCGTCTCCAGGGTTCGAATCCCTGTCTCTCCGCCAGCCCGGTCTCGAATCGATCGTACGCCACTTGTCGTCAGGGCTGTCATGACCGGTCGCCGTGCGTATTTTCATCAGGCCGGACTTTGATCCGATGATTCACGTCCGGTTGTTCCTGATTTCGAATTGCAATTCGTGTTTCGAGGTTATGAGCTTAAACCTATCCGCGTGACAAAAGATTCTGGACCTCTTCAAATGTGGGCATTGAGGGTGCCGTTCCTTTTCGGGTTACTGAAATACCTGCCGCGGCGCAGGCATAACGTACGGATTGGCGTGGATCCATGCCGGTAATGATCGCATGGGCAAAAGCACCGCAAAAGCTGTCCCCGGCACCCGTTGTTTCAACGACGGGGGCAAAACTGAAGGGTTCAATGTGACATCTCTCAGCACCGTCATCAAAGTATGCACCTTTTTCGCCCAGTGTAATGATGACCGTCCCAGCACCTCGCTTTCGCAGGAGTGAAGCGGCGTGGACAGCGTCTTCCACTGTACTGACGGATTGACCAGTGAGATCAGCTGCCTCCGCCTCATTGGGGGTCAAGTAGTCGCAAAGTGAAATGATGCCATCATCAAGAGATGTTGCAGGTGCTGGATTCAACAAGGTCCGAATGCCCGCGTCTTTTGCAATTTGCAGACCGCGGCGCGCTGTCTCAACGGGCGTTTCCAACTGTGTCATAAAGAGGTCCGCAGCTTTAATTTCTGATTGAACCGATTCGACATGTTGGGGGGAAACATTGTCACCGGCACCAGGAACCACAATGATGGCATTGTCGCCGGTCACTTCATTCACAAAAATATAAGCAGCACCGGTGAAACTTTCCGGGTCAACATTGCCGATGAATCGAATGGATTCCCGCTCCCACAGCTCCAGTGCCATCTTGCCAAAGGAGTCGTCGCCCAGGCTGGAGACAAACGAGACCGAAGCTCCAAGCCGGGCTGCCGCGACCGCCTGGTTGGAACCTTTCCCGCCAGGTCCAAGGGCAAATCCGCGACCGATCAGTGTTTCACCGATTCGGGGTTGGCGGATCGCACGAAACGCAACATCCGCAACAAATACGCCGAGATTGACGATACCGCCCATTTCCCCCTCCGTATGACTAAAGACTCTGGCGAAACCATCGGAACAGACATCCGGACGCAGCATGAGGCCAGGTCCTTGATTCAATTCTGTGGGTCAGATTTACAGACACTTAACACCGACACCGCGGTGAAACGCAATGTCATATTTTCATGAAGCCAGGGTCATTCGATCAGAAAATCGGATGGATGTTCGTGTGGATTGAAAGCTGTTTCACAGGAAACAATTAAGGAACAAATAAAATACAAGAATAATCGTAACTATTCAGCTACGATCTGTTGTTCTGATGTGGGGTTTTGTGGATATCTGGTGGTCGTGTACGTGCTTCGTATCCAATTTATTGGACCTGATAGTCGCCGGTGACAGATTTTGTCTTGGAAACCACAGCATTTGGTTGTTTATGCGCCTTGGGAACGAATTGCGGTGCTGAATAGTTACAAGGCAATCTTTGTGGAGATGTCCCACGGGAGGGGGTGGCACACAGTTGATTCTTTTGGAGTCTCCAAAACGCCCGATCCGATATGCCTGCGCCTGAAGTGACCTTGCCATCCGGCCCGATCGGCTGTACCCTCGCCCCATTGATCAATCTGCCAGGTGGGTCTTGTGGCCACCTGGCAGACCCGCCACAAGGAGAGAGACCATGACACGGACACTGCCCCCCCCCCCCCTTGACCGCCTGACAGCCGGTCTCACTACCGCCCTGCTGGCCCTTGTGCTGGCCCTGCCCGCAGGTGAGGTGCACGCCCAGACCCCGCCCGACTGCAACAACAGCATCTGCACCGCCCGGGTTGCCGGTGTCTACGGCAGCCGGGTCGTGGACGGCTGTGGCGATCATGCCACGCCAGGCCGCTTCAAGGTGATCCTGTCGAGCACCAGCCCCAACGTGGAGCGGGCGAGCTTCAAGACCCTTATCTACTTGAATGTGGAAAAAGATGCATCGCACGGGTCGGCCAGCAATTCCCGCTAATTCCGGTTTCAGCTCGTTTGGCACAGCCATTTGGCGGATCGTTTGGGTCAGGCACAGCGCATCCGGGCGGCGGAATCGTCGCGGAGTGATGGGATGGCAATGTGGGGATGGACTTTGAAGATGACGTGGGTGTGTGAGGGGCCTCACAGGCGGCGGGGTTCAGGGTTCGGGAAGGATGTCGGCGAGCGCCGGGCGCTGCAGGGTCTCAGTCAGTCCACGCCAGAAGATCTCCCAGCTGTGGATTTGATAACTCATGAGTTGGGCGGTCATCGCCCGCCACAGATACAGTTTTCGCTTCTTGGTCGCGAGAGCACGTTGGAATGCAGGGCAGAGGGTCTGGAGAATCTGATCCATCAGAAACACCAGCATCATGAGAGTGGGGAGGACGCTGGCGAGGTTCTTTTGGCCGTGTCCAAAGTTATGTGCGAAAGAGAGGCCACTGCCGCGGGTCTTCTTCAAAGTCTGAAAGGTTTCATTCTCGATTTTCCACCGGCTGCGGCCGGCACGCATCACCTCCATGATTGAGTGGTCATTGAGTGGTTGATCGGTGACCCAGGAGAAGGTCTTGGTTTCACCCTTCGGGTTGATCTCGGTGTATTCGAGAAAGTTGACGCCGAGATCGAAATGGGTCTCATTGAGCGGCGCGTCATTCACCCAGCGAAAGCGATGATGGGTGATCTGCCCTTTGGGGCCTGTCTCACACCTCTCGGTCACCTGGACGCGGGGATTGTCTTCCAGCCAGGCGAACAGGAATGTGTGATCCCCCGGCTTGGCCCCCAGAATATAACCGATCTCATGAGCACGCAGCATCTTGATATGGGGCCCCTTTGATGCCAGTCCGTCCTGGAGGATGACGACAGGAAGATGGGGATGTTCACGGCGAAAGGCCGTGACGAACCGCGCGCAGGCATTCTGTTCGCAATCATTCTTGGTGGCGCCATCCTGCTTGCGGATGATCTCAGGGGCCAGGGGCACCACAACCGGAAGATCCGGATGCACCAGGGCCGCACCGAGCATCTGGTGATAATAAGTCACAGTGCCGTTTCTGTGCTCTTTCCGGCAACACTGATCGCAATGGACGTTGTGAGAGCTGTAATATTGCGTCCCGTCAATCGACAGCAGATAGCTCTTGTCAAAATACTGGAAGGCTTCAAGCTTCTTGCTGCGCTGGAGCAGCGCAAACAAGGTGCGGAAGGCCGGCCGCAACCGATCCGGATCCACCCTGTCCAACCGCTCGCGCATCGTGGTGTCAGAGGGGACCCGCCCGATCTGATACAGTGATTTCAAATTGTTGACGATCGTCGCATCGGTCCGCTCACCCCGCATCTCCTGGTCAAAGCAAAGCAGCGAGGGATATTTGAACTGAAACATCGCGACGGCCGCCATCAGACAATCCCTCACGGTGAGGCCACGGCTGGCCACCGGCTCCGGAATGTTCTGAAACACCTGACGTAATTTGGAAATCATCACGTCCATCTTCTGCAGATGACGCATTTTCTTTGGGGGCATGACACTGCTCGATTGTGTTCATTGTTGCGGGCAACCCTAAACGAATCACCGGGCAGGGCCAAGACACGCCCCAGAAAGACCCGAAGAGTTTGCGAAAAAAATATTTTGGCAAAGAACTAAACTGCTGAAATAAAGTCAGAAAATAAATTAGCGGGAATTACTGCGGGTCGGCCGACATGTTCCGTGATTTCGAGTGGCGCGGCGGGTCTCGAAACAGTTGGAATGCTGTGGGGCCAGGAAATTTCGGACACATCCAATTTGGTGGCGGCACGATCGGCGAGAACATCATCGAGGTGCGGCCCAAGGCCGGTGCCCGCATCTGGAGCAACACGGGCGAGATGGTGATTCCGGTCATCAAGGTGCAGCGCAGCACCGGCAACCGGAACTACGCGCACACAGGCGAGACCTACTTCCTGTTCATGGGCGGCAAGGGCTGCGCGCGGGTCAACCACGCGGGCCAGACCGACGGGACGATCCAGTGACCTGACCGCCGGCCGGTCGGACCCACTCACCCACCGCGGGGCAGCACCCGTTGCCCTGCGGAAAATTGTATTGTACAATACAAAATCCCCGACAAGTACCCACAATGTTTGCACTTTGTAACGGCTTTGTCAGGCCCCGCAGCACCGCGGGCGCGTGTGATTGGTCATGCGGGCCAGCAGAGGGGCGTTGACAACCCGCGGCCCATGACCTAACCCTGCCCCTGCGCGAAAATGACAACCCCGCGGGGGATCATGGATCGCGCTGTCCATCTCACACAGACCATCCACCGCATGGGGTGCCCCGACCGGGTGCCCGAATCGGTCACGCGGTCACCGCAGCCCCCAGGTAACTCTCTTCGTTTGATGTCACGAAATGGCCTTGCGTGACACGATGCCCGGCCGCAAACCCATCTTTGCCGAACCCATGACCGCCCGCGAGCGGCAACGGCGATCCCGCTCGATGCGCAAGGCCGCCCGTCTGGCCGCCCCCGCAGAGCCGCAACCGGATCCAGTTGCCCCGGACGATCCGGTTGCCGCCCTGGCCGCCTGGTCCACCGAGTGCCTGACAGTGCCACCCGGGCACACTTTCCCGACGGGGTGACCGCCCCGGTTCAGTATGGTCCCCGGCTGACGGCCCGGGTCGTTTATTTGAGCGTTGCCCAGCTGATCCCGGTGCAGCGGCTGCGCCAGACGCTGATCGATCTGTTCGGTGTCCAGCGATCACAGGGAACGCTGATGAACATGGTCTCCCGTGCGGCCGCGGGCCTCGAAGGCCTCGTCCTCCATGTCCGGGACGCGGTGGCAGCGGCACCCGTCAAGCATATGGATGAGACCGGCATCCGCGTGCGCGGACGCCTCGCCTGGCTGCATGTCGCCTGCACCGGGCTATTGAGCCACTTCCGTGTGGGCGCAGGCCGCGGCGACGTGATGCGGGACGCGACCGGCGTGGCCGTGCACGACCACTGGCGGCCGTATTTTACCATTCCGGGAACCGTGCCCGCCCTCTGCGCCGCGCATCTCCTGCGGGAACTCCAGGACCGGGTGGATTTTGATGATGAGGCCTGGGCCGCGACGATGGCCCGCCGGCTCCGGCGCGCCATCCACGCCGTGAACCTGTCGGAGGGAAAACCCTTGCCGGCGCGGCTGGCCGACCGGATCGGACGGCGCACCGACAGCATCGTGGCCGGTGGCCTCGCCTGGCACGAATCCCGGCCGCCGCCGCCCACGAAAGGGCGCCGGGGCCGACGAAAACGACGACGGGGCCACAACCTGGTGCGACGGCTGCGGGACAACCGGGAGGGCGTGCTGCGGTTCACCCGCGACTCCACGGTTCCGGCCACCAACAATGAAGCGGAACGGGCGCTCCGCCCCCTCAAAGTCCAACAGAAAATCTCTGGCAGCTTCCGCAGCACGACTGGAGCGCAGAACCATGCAGTGCTGCGAACCGGACTGGACACCGACCGCAAGCCGGGCTGGAACCTGCTGGAAACACTGCGGGCCCCGCCGGATGAACTCATCAAGCGACTTGAAATGTCCTGAACCACCTTGCAGGCCGGAAAGACCCAACAAGAACCTGAATAGTTACGTTGAATCAAGAATTGGTATCTGAATCACGAAAACTCCTGATGAAAACTTGACTTGTCACCGCTGACTTTTGATGATCCGATTGCAACATTTGTATGTGTTCGCGTATGTGACTTGCTCGACGGACATTTTTGTTGGTTATGTTGTCTTGTAAATGCGCTCACTTTTGGAAATTGATAAGGACCAATGCATGCAAATTCCCGGCCTTGCTGGCAAGCGGGTAGTGGTCACTGCGGCTGCTTCCGGAATTGGTTTTGCCATAGCCCGAACCCTTGACGCGGCTGGTTGCCACGTCGCGATATGTGACATTGACAAGGACGCACTTCAGGCAGCGGCCCTGCAATTGCCGCAGGTCATGGCCTCGGCAACCGACGTCGCGCATGAAGAGAGCGTCGAGAAGTTCATGAGCGATGCCATATCTTTATTTGGTGGGCTTGATGCACTTGTCAACAATGCCGGGATCGCCGGGCCCACCGAGTCGGTTGAGAAAATATCCACGACCGACTGGCAACGCTGTCTGGATGTCGGTTTAACCGGACATTTCCTTTGCACCCGTGCAGCTGTCCCCCATATCAAAGAGGCTGGCGGTGGTTCCATCGTCAATATGTCATCGGTGGTGGGAAAGCTTGGATTTGCGTATCGTGCGCCTTACTCAGCAGTCAAATTCGGGGTGGTGGGTTTGACCCAGTGTCTCGCCAAGGAACTGGGGCCATACAATGTCAGGGTCAATGCCCTGTTGCCTGGTATTGTCGCGGGGCAACGCATACAAAATGTCATTGATGCGCGGGCAGAACTGTTGTCAACAACATCGCAACAAATTGAGAATAAACTTGTTTCATCTGTCTCGTTGCGGCGCATGGTCACCGCTGAGGATGTCGCGGCGATGACGGCTTTCCTGATTTCAGATCTTGGTCAGAATGTTTCTGGCCAGTCGATTGCCGTCGACGCCAATGTCGAGACAATCTGACCCAGGGAACCGTTAGAAACACTCGACGAGTACGGTGATGTCCCTGGCTTCCCTTGCAAGATCAGCAAAGTGTAATTCTGCTGCGGTATCGGCGTGGTCAAGATCAATCCCGGCCTGACTTGCGAGTCTTGAGATGGCATTGTTTTTGGCGACACTATGCATGCCTGACGGCAGTCTTCTTCCGGCCTCAATATCCGCGACAAGGGCACCAACGACGAGGCCGGATCGATCAAGAACCGGACCACCGATATCACCACGATAGGCATCGACCGCGACGAGACCATGCGCCACTGACGCATTGCGTGGGTCATGCCCATTCCAAATGGCAGGAGTTTGCGACGGAGAACCGAGTTCGCCGCCGAAGGAAAAACCGGACAGTGTCATGTCCTCACCCTTGGCGGGGTCGCCACGGCGCAACCTTGCGTAGGAGAGGGGGGTTTGCCGGTCAACAGGTAGAATCAGTGCGATGTCTGCCACCTTGTCGACGGGCCCAAGCATCATTTCATGATTGGGAAAAAGAAAAATCTGCTCACATGAATCAGCAACGACACTGCTTGTCACTACAATTCCCTGGGGGTCGATGAAGAAACCAGATTGGCGAAATCGTGGTTGGGGTATGTCGAGTCTGACCAGCGGAGACGATGAAGATCGGTTGCCATCTACAGTCGGCATTGTCAGCGTCAAAGCACTCGATTCCTGCAGACTGTTCGACATCGCTCTCGTCACACGTCCCATTTGAGCATCGTTGACAGGATCCCAGATCAGCAGATAGCCCTTGATTCGCTCATCAAAGAGTCGGACATCGGCATAGGCGCTGATCGAACCATCGCTTGCCCGGATTTCAAAACGGTCTCGACTGAGTTGTGTTTGACCGCCATCTGGAATGAAATCAATCATTTGCATTGATTCGAACAGCGATTCGAAAGTGGCAGAACTCCCGGTCAAACTGATCAGGAACAACTGCAACGGGTTGTTGCCGACTGGCTCGAAATAGATGAACGGCTCTTCAACCCGAGAGAAGCGGAGTATGTTTCCCGGGATGTCCACTGCGATTCCTGCCGCGGTGCGGATAACGGGTTGAAGCCCGAAATACTCAAGTTCCTGCTCATATGACGCAGTCAACTGATTGAACTGACTGCGTGTCAGCTGGCCTGTGACGGGTGTTTCGATACGCTCCTGATAGTTTCGTATCGCCGCCACCGTGCCGGTGCCAAAAATTCCATCAATCGCACCTCTGTAGTCTCCAAACCATTGCAGAGCGGTTTGCGCCGCAAATGCGTCTTCAGAACCACGACGAATCGTATCCGCTTGCTGTGTTTCAACCACCTCTGACCGGTTTGCTGTTGGCCAGACCTGTTCCCGGAAATGTTTGCCCGTCGTGATGCTGCTGGTATCCTTGATGAGCCCGCCAGTAATGAGTTGGCCACGCAGTTGTGCAGCCTGCCCCTTGCTATAACGTCCGGACACAACGAGATAGCGATTGTTGAGAGAGCGGAAAATGCGCAGTCCAGACACGCGCCCAGAGATCTGGCCGACAAGATCATTGGCCTCGTTATAGCCCCTGAAGGACTGGAGCTGCAGCCACCAGTTGCGATCCTGTGCCTGCACGCCGGAACTGGCCAGCAAACAACATGGCAACAATAAGATGATAATGAGAATTCGACGCATGAAATACTGGCTTTGGAATATTGGCTTCCGGTTGAGAACTGAGAAAAGCCGTTGATACAAAATAATCAGTTGATGCTAAATATTGTGCGAGATAGTTTCAAGACGGAGATGCCGTATCCTGCGGCAAAAACTCATCACCTCGGGCTTTTCATGACGCGCGTATATCGGACAGCGAAAACAACAGAATGACCATCGAATCCGCTGAAAGGCCGCGCTGTTTCCAGGACATTATTCTTCGGCTGCAGCATTATTGGTCGCAAAACGGATGCGCCTTACTGCAACCGTATGATATGGAAGTGGGTGCAGGAACATTCCATCCGGCAACCACTTTGCGCGCACTGGGCTCCAGACCCTGGGCAGCAGCGTATGTTCAGGCCTCACGCCGCCCGGTTGACGGGCGCTACGGTGAGAATCCGAACCGTCTGCAACATTATTTTCAGTTTCAGGTGATTATCAAACCTGCGCCGCAAGATATTCGTGATTTGTATCTGGGGTCTTTGGTCACGGCGGGGATCAATGCCAAGCTTCATGACATTCGCTTTGTCGAAGATGATTGGGAAAGCCCCACCCTCGGTGCTTCGGGTTTGGGTTGGGAAGTCTGGTGTGATGGTATGGAAGTTTCACAATTTACATATTTTCAACAGGTTGGTGGACAAGAATGCCAAATGATTCCTGTTGAGATCACCTATGGATTGGAACGACTGGCCATGTATGTCATTGGCGTCAGACATGTCATGGACATGCCCTTCAATGACCCTGAGTCGCGCCTGCCACTGACCTATGGAGATGTGTTTGCCCAACCAGAGCGAGAATATTCTCGCTGGAACTTTGATATTTGTGATGGTGAGGTCGCCCGCCGTCATTTTGCTGATGCCGAAACAGCCTGCCGTGACATTCTGGACCAACCACCCATTGACCCCAAAACCGGTCAACATATCATCATGGTTCAACCGGCATATGATCAATGCGTGAAGGCCTCCCATCTTTTCAATCTGATGGATGCACGTGGATTGCTGTCGGTCAACGAGAGACAGGCGCTGATCACGCGAATACGTAATCTCGCGAAGCTTTGCGCTGCCGCCTACCTCAAGACAGAGGATGGTGGCGGTCATCTGACACAGGAATCGGCGCAATGAGCGGTCGTATGACGACCATCGGATTGCTGGGGATCGCCATAATTGCCGGTGCCTGGCTTTGGTATACGCAAACCTTTACCGAATATTCCCGCTTCGAAGGACCGGTTGAGGGATTTGGGGCGATTTTGAAACTGGAAGGTGATCCTGGGCGCCCGATCATGTTGAGTTCCATCAACGGAATTCGCGGGACGTCAAGTCCGTTGAAATTTCGGGCCTGTTTTCAGGCCGACATCAAGAGTCTCGGTCATATTGATGATGTCACATATCTCGATCCGATACCTTTGACCGCTCCAAGTTGGTTCGATTGTTTTAACGCAAGGGAGATCGGTGGCGATCTGGAAACAGGGCATGCACAGGCATTCCTGGTCGAATCTGAGGTTGCGGAAGGTGTCGACCTGGTGGCAGCCCTTTATCCTGACGGGCGCGGATATGCCTGGCGGCAATTCAGAACGCGCTGAGTCACTCGGGCATGGCAGATCTCATATTTGAAATTCAGTCGGATGAGATTCCCGCACGCATGCAACGTGCCGGGGCCGAAGCTTTTCTCGAGCAACTGATCGGGCAACTCAATGCGCAGGGAATCACGCCAGAGTCCCATGCTGCCTATGTGACGCCCCGCCGTCTGGCAATTGATCTGCGAAATTTGCCTGATACAAGTCCGGCAACGACAGAAACCAGGCGGGGCCCCAGGGTGGGTTCACCATCGGCAGCAATCCAGGGTTTCGCCAGGAGCGCGCGTATTGACCCCGATCAACTTGAGATTCATGAAGAGAAAAAAGGCGCATTCTATTTCGCGGTGATCGCGCAACCCGGGCAGGAAGTGGCAGAAATTCTCAACCGGGTTCTACCTGAGACCATCTCAACGTTTCGCTGGCCGAAATCGATGCGGTGGGGAACAGGGTCTTTCCGCTGGGTCCGCCCAATTCGTACGGTCACGGCCGTGTTATGTATCGATAACAGAGTTGAACGTCTCGATTTTGGTATCAGTGGAATGACTGCCGGCAGCACAACAAGCGGACATGCCGTCATGTCGCCCACCCGATTCAGCTTTACATCTTTTGATGAATATATGTCGCTCCTCGAGGAGAGATTCGTCATCCTTGACTCACAGTTGCGCCTTCAGCGCATTCGTGAGGACGGGCGCCGTCTGGCGAATGATCGTGGATTGAAACTGGTTGAAGATGCCGAACTTCTTGAGGAAATCGCAGGGTTGGTCGAATGGCCGGTCCCAATGATTGGAGACATTGATCCAAAATATCGATGTCTGCCGCGTGAGATTCTTGTCACCACGATGCGTTCGCATCAGAAATTTCTGTCGGTATGTGACCAAGAGACCGCTGCTGTCACGCATTTTATTGTGGTGGCTGACCGGCAAACCCCGGATGACGGCGCCACAATTCTCAAGGGAAACCAGCTTGTATTGAATGCCCGTCTTGCTGATGCTGAGTTTGTATGGAGCAATGATCTTCGTCAAATCACTGGTGATCGTGGCATTGACATGTTGCGGGAAAAACTTGCAACGATCAGTTATCATGAAAAACTCGGCGATATGGCATGCAAGAGCCAGCGACTGCGGGCACTGGCGGGGCGCATCGCGAGCGACCTCGGTTATGACGGAGAGATGGCCGAGCGCGCAGCGTCATTTGTCAAGATCGATCTGGTCTCCCAAACCGTTGGCGAGTTCCCTGAACTGCAAGGTATGGTTGGAAGACGTTGGGCAGAGATTTTGTCCATGGATTCAGCCATCGCGGCGGCATGTGAGGAACATTATCTGCCGGCGCTCGCCGAAGACAAGATGCCCCAAGAGGAAGTTTCCATAGCTGTGGGGCTGGCAGACCGAATCGATCAACTTGCCGGTTTTTTTGCAATTGGAGACGTCCCGACCGGATCGAAAGACCCGTTTGCCCTGCGCCGTGCTGCGCTGGCAATTGTCCGGGTCGTCCTCGCCAATGACTTGCGTTTGCGGATGGCAGATATCTTTGACGTTGCGCTGGATGGATATGCTGAACAAGGACTGGCCGGCCTCACAAAATCCAGGCCGAATCGGCATGTTGTGGTCGGCTCAGTCATGACATTCATCATGGACCGACTGGCTGTGTTTTTGCGGACGCAAGGTCTCCGCCATGACATCATCAGGGCTTGTGCGGCAAAGGAAGATTCAGATGATCTGACACTTTTGACAGTTCGCGCACGCGCCCTGAGCATGTTCCTCACAACTGCAGATGGGGAAAGACTGCTGCACGGGTTTCGGCGCGCCTACAACATTCTGCAATCCGAAGGCCGCGTCGCAAAGATACCGCCTGAACCTACGGCCAAACGCGCCACTGCGCCAAGTGAGGTTGCGCTTTTTACGGCACTCGAGGATACAAATCATGCGATCACGATGGATTTGGGCGAAGAGAATTATGCCGGAGCGATGAAGGCGATGGCATCCCTGTCAGAGCCTATCGACCATTTCTTTGAACAGGTTCGGGTCAATACAGATGATGTGGATTTACGGGAAAATCGCCTTCGGCTTCTCGCGGCCATTTGTCATTCAACCAACGCCATTGCTGACCTGACTCGCATTGAGTCCTGATATCTGTTGGCAACAGGTACACTGAAAACGTGATCGTTGGTCGGGGATCGCGCGCGATCCCAGTGACAAGATCCGAAGACCCTCATGATATCCACAAGGCAGGGATCATGACGCTGGAATGCGGATATTGACAGTATCTTGGAGGCCGGGACCATTCTGGTGCTGCAAAACGCCTTTGCTTTGCTGGTGCAAAAGGATTATGCTGCGGTGCAGAATAATGAATCTGCGAGGTCGGGATTGGCAGACGAAACAGGGATTGTCGTCATTGGAAACGGTGATTCGGATCTCGGTACAGACTTTGGACAACGTGCACAACGATTGAACCAGTTGGCGAAATGGAAATTCCCTGTACCGCCAACTGTTGCTGTCGCGGCTGCGGAGGTTGAACGGATCGTTTCGGGCGCCCCCAAAGGCCTCGAGATCGTGCTTGCCCATTTTCCGTCAAGCCAGCTTCTCGCGGTGCGCCCAAGCCCCAACCGCTCAGGCTGGGGCAGTATCAAGGCACGATTCAATATCGGAATGTCGCCGGCAACGCAGGCAAGTCTTGCACGACAGGTTGGTGATGAGTGTGCGACATCTCGATACGCAGACTTTATCCATTCATTTGCTGTGGATATTGGAGCGATCTCACCACAAGTCGTGACGGAGATCGAGGAGCGGCATTCTGCATCACAAAAGGATCGTGTGTCGGCATTGCTTGATCTCTATGAGCAGGAGACCGGCAATCCGTTTCCGCAATGCCCTTTCCGGCAGCTTGAAGCGGTCTTCATCGCTACGTTCCACGCATGGAAATCGCCGGAACGTGCTGCGTTACGCGATGCCGACATGGCCAACGGGGGAGAAAACAGACTTGGATTGATCGTGCAATCCATGATCGCTGGCGCGGGGCAAGAGGGAACGGCATTTGGCACCATATCCTCGATTGTCCGTGAAACCGGTGAGTCACAAGAATCCGGACAGCTCAGAGTGATGCATCGGCAGAAATGGCATTATCAAGGCGGGTGCAACTTGATTCATACACATTTGTCTGAACAGGCGCCTCAGGTGACAAAAATGTTGTCCTCCCTGCGTCTTCATCTTCGTGACGTGCAGGAGATTGAGTTTGCATATGATGGCATGAAACTCTGGCTTCTCGACTCGGTTCCAGCAGAGCGCAATGTTTCGGCGGCGATTCGTGTGGCTGTTGATTTGGCCAATGACGGTGTGATTTCACGACAGGAAGCGTTGTCCCGAGTTGCACCGACAAGTTTGAACACCGTGCTTCACCCGCAGATTGCATCTGGATCAGACAACGCGGTGATCGCCCGGGGTATCCCGGCAAGTCCTGGCGCTGCCACTGGCATGATCGCGTTTTCGTCACGCACCGCCGAACGGTTTGCCGCCGCCGGAAATGCGTGCATTCTGGTACGTGCCGAAACAGGGCCCGATGATTTTCGGGGTATTCATATGGCGCAGGCTGTATTGACCGGCCGTGGGGGACTCACCAGCCATGCAGCGGTGGTTGCACGCGGTCTCGGGGTGCCCTGCGTCGTTGGTGCCACAGACATACAAATAGTTCATACAGACAATTCAGCGACAGACCCTCCCGTTTTGAAGGCGGCAATGGGAGTGGAACTTCGCGAAGGTGACAGCATTACGCTTGATGGAACCCAGGGGACTGTCCTGGAAGGGCGTGCCTGTCTTGTCGAGCCAACATTGAACAATTATTTTGAAACCTTTCTATCATGGGCTGACGATATTCGTGACATGGGCGTGCGCGCCAATGCCGATATTATCGACGAAGTACGTGTTGCCAAGACGTTCAGGGCCGACGGTATCGGGCTGTGTCGAACTGAGCATATGTATTTCGAGAAGTCACAACTGACGATCATGCGGCGAATGTTATTTTCAGAAACGCCCGAAGAGCGCCGGATCGTGCTACGCCAGCTCATTGAGATGCAAAAATGCGATTTTATCGAGATATTCCGCGAGATGGCCGGGCGTGCGGTTTGCATCCGGCTGTTCGACCCCCCGTTGCATGAGTTTGTTCCACGTGCCGTTCAGGAGTTTGAGCGCATGGCAGAAGAACTGAATTGTGATGTCAAATATGTTATTCAGCGTACCGACGAACTGAAAGAATTCAATCCCATGCTGGGAATGCGAGGTGTGCGTGTCGGCATCGTTATGCCGGAGATTTATCAAATGCAGGCCAGGGCCATCTTTGAGGCCGCAGTGGAAGTGCACAGCGAGGGACTCGAAATGGTTCCCGAAATCATGATCCCGCTCGTATCCGCTAACCGCGAAGTCGAACTGGTCCGCAATTGCGTCGATCACGAAGCAAAATCTGTTATGGAAGAGACCGGGATTCACTTCTGCTATCGACTGGGGGTCATGGTGGAAACCCCGAGAGCCGCCCTGCGCAGCGGTGATTTGGCGACCAATTCTGATTTCCTCAGTTTTGGCACGAACGATTTAACACAGATGACCTATGGCTTGAGCCGAGACGATTCCCAGAAATTCATGGAAACTTACATTGCGCAGGGTGTTTATCCGAATGACCCGTTTGGGACGCTCGATAAAGAGGGTGTTGGTGAGCTTTTGCAAATCGCGGTGCAGCGGGCGCAGGCAAGCGGGCGCAATCTTCCCCTGTCCATTTGTGGAGAACATGGTGGTGACCCGCAAAGCATCTCCTTTTGCCGCGCACTTGGTTTTGACTCGGTTTCCTGTTCGCCATACCGTGTTCCGATTGCTCGTTTAGCAGCGGCACAGGCGGTCATTGTTGCCACTGACAAAGCAAAAGACCCGGATAATCAATAAGTTCATTTGACAATTCGCCGGGGAATTGATACCCGCCGAACCATTCTGCCTCCAACTGAGACGGAATTGTATGCCCACTGATGGTGTTTTCAACAGGTGATGTGGCCTGGCTGTACCATCAATCAAAAGGAGGAGAGGACTTATCGGCGGGTGGAGACTGGAGAGCTTTGCAGGCCCGGGTCTCAACGCACCATTTGCTGGTTAAATGAGACGAATTAACGGTTGACAACGAATGAAGAAACATTCGGCATCGTTAAGGCGTACGGATTCGGGCAGGAGTCGTAAGTGTGACACAGGCTTTGACCGCGATTAATAATGATCGTGCAGGGGATTTATATTGGGGCAAACTCCCATCCCAAAGGCGTTTCCCAGCGGTGAGGTGGCGATTGCTCAAGCGGTGTAACATCGCCGTCGTTGTAGCTGTTATGTGCGTTCATCCGATTGCACTGCTCGCCAATACGAGCAGCAAGACGGGTGATCATGTGGCCAGTATCAGCGACGATGTTCCAGAGTCGACATCATCGACTTTCAGAAGGCCGGTTCTCAGGCCCAGTGCCAGAACTGTTGGGGCCCAGCTTTCTCGTGCGAGTCCAACGCAGCAACTGCCCGATATCCCAGTTCCGGACAGTCACGTCATTGAGACGACAGAACAAAACCGATACAGCGGACTTAAGCCTCCTTTGTTGCGGCCTGATAATTTCCCATTGATCACACAAGTCATCGAGGCGAGAAAACAAGCCCGGTACGGCGCGCTTAAGCCTCCTTTGTTGCGGCCTGATAATTTCCCGCCAATCGCACAAGCCGGGAATTTGGCCGTGGCCAATCGGGCCGGTTATGTTCCCGGGCTTCAATGGGTCCGTGACGAAGCCCTACACAATTTTCTGAGTTCGCCACGATTGTTAAAACGCCCGCTACGACGCCCACCATCGCTGCATGAAATAGCCTGTTTGTCGCAAGCGATTTATTTTGAATCGCGCGGTGAAGCTTTAGAGGGACGTATTGCCGTCGCGGAAACAATCTTGAATCGAGTCAAATCCGAACGATATCCCGACACGGTCTGCAAGGTGGTACGACAGGGAACCGGCCTTCTCAACCAATGTCAATTTTCCTACCATTGCGATGGACTCAAGGAGAATATTGATGAATTGGATGTCTATATCGACATTCAGAAACTGGCAGTGAAAATGCTATCCGGTTACAGTACCACAGTGACCGATGGTGCCACGCATTTCCATACCATTGATGTCAGTCCCTATTGGGCATCGGAATTGATTATGACCGCGAGTATCGGACGGCACTTGTTTTATCGCGGCCCTCAGTAGAGATATCATTTGTCGGGATGGCTCTCTCTGCGCGGCATGTGTCGTGCGGGTCAATATTTGATGGCCAAGGAGGGGTCTGGTAACGCGAGGGGCGACAGACCGGTGCGGGGCCTCAATGAAGAACAGGACCGAAGATGGACGGTAAAGACAGGATCAGTTTTGGTACGGATGGTATTCGTGGACGGGCCAATACGCCACCAATGACGGCCGAGGCGGCACTGCGTGTCGGCATGGCAGCAGGCCTCCATTTCCGTCGCAATCATTCCGATAAACATCGTGTCGTGATTGGCAAGGATACGCGTCGCTCCGGTTATATGTTGGAAAATGCCTTGACTGCGGGACTGACCGCGACAGGGATGAACGTGTTGTTGCTGGGACCTGTTCCGACGCCGGCGGTCGGTTTATTGACGCGTTCGATGCGCGCTGATCTCGGGATCATGATCTCCGCATCCCACAACCCGTATTTTGATAATGGAATCAAACTGTTCGGACCAGACGGTTACAAACTCTCAGAGACGACTGAAAAGAAGATCGAGAGGATCTGCAATGGCACGGTCGCGTCGATTGACCCGGAACATATCGGGCGGGCAAAACGAATTGACGATGGTCTTGGACGTTATGTGGAATTCGCCAAGACAACCTTTCCCAAGACATTGCGCCTCAATGGTCTGCGTGTGGTGGTTGATTGCGCCAACGGAGCGGCTTACCGTGCAGCACCCGAAGTCTTGTGGGAACTTGGAGGTGAAGTGTTGCCGGTTGCAGTCGATCCGGACGGGCACAACATTAATTCCGGCTGCGGAACAACAGATCCGCACCAGGCAGTCGCTAAAGTTCTGGAGACGCGCGCTGACGTTGGAATTTGCCTGGATGGGGACGCTGATCGGCTCGTTGTCATCGATCAGACGGGATCAGTTGTTGATGGCGATCAGCTGCTGGCACTTTTGGCAGAGCGTTGGCTCGTCAAAAAGCGGTTGAAAAAGAATACGCTGGTGACGACCATCATGTCAAATTATGGAATGGAACAGTATCTCAATGGTGTTGGGATCAAGGTTGAACGTACGGCCGTCGGGGATCGATTCGTCACGGAGGCCATGCGTCGCGGCGGATTTAAACTGGGGGGTGAGCCGTCCGGACATATTGTCATGTCTGACTATACGACGACGGGTGATGGTCTGATCGCCGCCTTGCAGTTTTTGGCGGCGATGGTGGAGTCCGGGGTTTCAGCGCACGAAATGACACAGATTTTTGATCCCCTTCCACAAACATTGATCAATGTCCCATTTCGTAAAGGAAAACGGCCACTCAGGGATCGCCAAGTGCGTGCTGCCATGCGTGAAGGTGAATCCCGCCTCAAAGGAAACGGCCGCCTTGTCGTCCGGGAATCGGGGACTGAACCGGTCGTGCGAATCATGGTCGAAAGCAATGATGAAAGTCAGATGCGTCTTGCTGCCAATGAGCTTGCGGCGGCGATTGCCGACGCAGCCTGAGAATCGAAACTGCAAGTCCCGGCGCGACGAACTTGGCCATGCATGAATGCGAGATTGCGGTCGTTGGCGGAGGGCTGGCGGGCCTCATTGCAACCTCAGTCCTGGCGAATGACGGTTTTCAAACCGTTTGTTGTGCGGCACAGGAGACAGGTCAGAGTCCACAAGATAACCGCGTGACCGCATATATCGGGGATTCTGTCGGGCTTTTGCAGGTCGCTCTTGATTGGAACGAGGTCAGGGAATATGCACGACCACTGACCGTCATGCGTATTGCCGAAGATCCTCAGGATGCCGCGCACAACCCGTTCGTCCGCGAATTTCGTGCGGATATGATTGGCCTCGATTGTTTTGGTTATGCACTACCCAATCAGATCGTCTCGGATGCACTCGTCCGACGGATATCGACCCTGAGACATGCTGAAATCCTTTTCGGTGCCTTGGTATCTGGAATGTCCTCCCGGTTGTCAGAAGCGATTGTCAAACTCGAGGGAGAAGGTCGTATTCGTGCACAACTGGTCGTTGCTGCCGACGGGCGCAATTCCACACTGCGCACGGCAGCGGGAATTGCCATCAGGCGCTATGGATTTGGCCAGAAATCTCTCAGCTTTAATCTGACGCATGAACGTCCCCATGACAATGAGACCATTGAGATTTTGGCACCTGGCGGGCCATTCACGCTTGTTCCGATTGACGATATCGAGGGGTACCCAGCCTCTGCGGCAGTTTGGATGGAATTTGGAAAGGAAGCCGAACATCTTTATCGCTTGGATTCCCAAGAATTTGAAATCGCGGCAAATGAACGTTCTCTGGGATTGCGCGGGCAACTCTCGCTCTCCGGTCGACGGCGGATTTGGCCTGCCTATTGTCAGGTCGCGACCCGGTTTACAGGGGAGCGGCTGATCTTGATTGGTGAAGCCGCTCATGTCGCACCGCCCATTGGCGCGCAGGGCCTGAACATGACATTGGCCGATATCTGTGCCCTACGACGATATGCCTGTGAGGGCCGCCTGACACTGGGCGCCCAGAAGATGTTGGATCGTTATCACAGGCACCGTCATGCGCCGATTGCGGCGCGACTTTTTGGTGTCATGGTTCTTGATTGCATTTCGTCTGTCGAATCGTCCCAATTGCGTCAATTGCGTCGCTGGGGGCTGTCCGGAATTGTTTCAACAACATCCTTGCGAAACCCATTGATGCGCATGGGTATGAATCAGGATGTCTGGAGACATATGAAACAAACGATTGGCCTGCAGTCGGGTTGATCATTGGCGATCATCGAACCCGGATAACCGAGGCCGCTATGGTCAGGTCCCTGGTCGATGACGAGTGATATTGGCTTGAAATTGGCCGTATGTTCCCCCAAAGACAGCGGCCGTTACAGTCCCTGAAAGGCGGGTGCTATGCGCGGGGATGACATCAAATGTGGAGAGAATAATGCGAGTATATTACGATCGTGACTGCGACGTGAATCTGATCAAGGACAAGAAAATTGCGATTTTGGGTTATGGCTCACAGGGTCATGCGCATGCGCTCAATTTGAAAGACTCGGGTGCGCGTCATGTGGCCGTGGCTCTGCGTGATGGTTCATCGTCCACCGCAAAGGCCGAAGCGGCGGGTTTGACGGTCATGGGTATTTCCGCGGCCGCGACATGGTGTGATCTGATCATGTTTACCATGCCTGATGAGCTGCAGGCAGAAACCTATCGAAACCATGTCCATGAACATCTTCGTCCGGGTGCTGCGATTGCTTTCGCGCATGGTCTGAACGTCCATTACAAACTCATTGAAGCCAAACCCGGCATTGATGTTGTTATGATTGCCCCGAAAGGGCCGGGCCATACGGTACGGGGAGAGTATCTCAAAGGCGGTGGCGTGCCGTGCCTTGTCGCCGTGGATCATGACGCAACCGGGTCGGCATTGGAAACTGCATTGTCTTATTGTTCGGCCATTGGTGGCGGCCGTTCAGGAATTATCGAAACCGACTTCAAAGAGGAGTGTGAAACCGATCTCTTTGGTGAGCAGGCGGTTCTGTGTGGTGGTCTTGTCGAGTTGATTCGTTCCGGGTTTGAGACATTGGTTGAGGCTGGATATGCGCCTGAAATGGCGTATTTTGAATGTCTGCATGAGGTCAAACTCATTGTGGATTTGATTTATGAGGGCGGTATTGCCAATATGAATTACTCGATTTCCAACACGGCCGAATATGGAGAATATGTATCCGGACAGCGGATTCTGCCACGTGCTGAGACAAAGGAGCGTATGCGCGCGGTTCTGGACGATATTCAAAAGGGACGTTTTACGTCCCAGTGGATGCAGGAATGTGCGGCTGGCCAGGCTTCATTCAAGGCAACGCGACGGGTCAATGATGCCCATCAGATTGAAGACATTGGTAGCAAGCTTCGTGCAATGATGCCGTGGATTGGCGAAGGAAAACTTGTCGACCAGGAGAAAAACTAAGGAGAAGAGCAAGAATTCTGTGGTCCGGATCTCGATTTGGCATGATGTTGGCGGCGTGCCCGCATTGAATCGGCAAACTGCTCAAACAGGTAAAAGCTGTCCTGTGGTCCTGGGCTGGCTTCGGGGTGAAACTGGACAGAAAAAACCGGGCGTTTCCGCATCTGCAGACCACAATTGGTTCCATCAAAAAGGGAAATATGGGTTTCTTCGACATCTTGCGGGAGTGAGTCGCGATCAACCATAAACCCGTGGTTCATGGATGTGATTTCCACTTTCCCGGTCCTCAGATCCTTCACGGGATGATTGGCCCCATGATGGCCATGTTGCATCTTGATCGTGCGTCCACCAAGGGCGAGGGCCAGCATTTGATGCCCGAGGCAGATCCCGAAAACAGGCAGGTCGGACTGTTTAATAACGTCGCGGATGAGGGGCACCGCATATTGACCGGTCGCTGCCGGATCACCGGGGCCGTTGGAGAGAAACAGCCCATCAATCCCGGCATCGATGATGTCATCGACCTGTGTCTCAGCAGAAAAGACTTTGACGCTTGCGCCAATATCCGTGAGACATCTCAGCAGATTTCTTTTGACACCATAGTCAATGGCTGCCACCTGGAATTCTGATCCCCTGGACTCGGTAAAACCTTCCGGCCATTGCCAGCGTTTGCTGCGCCAGTCATAGCCCTGCGGGTTGGTGACCTCAGATGCGAGGTCCGCACCATCCAGCCCCGGGAATCCAACGGCAAATTGTCTTAATTCGGCGATATTGAACTGTCCTTCTGGGCAATGGATGATCGTGGCATGGGGGGCACCTGTTTCACGAATTTTTCGTGTCAATGCACGGGAATCCACATCTCCGACACCAATCATCCCGCGTTCGGACATCCAATCGGACAGATGCGACTCGGAGCGCCAGTTGGACGGTTTCGTGGGCTGCCATCTGACAATTGCACCACATGCCGATGGGGTCACGGATTCACAATCCTCATGCGTGGTGCCGACATTTCCGACATGGGGGAACGTAAATGTGATGATCTGTCCGGCATAGGAAGGGTCGGTCAGAATTTCCTGATAACCGGTCATTGCGGTATTGAAGCAGACTTCGCCGACGGCATGTCCTTCGGCGCCAAATCCTGCGCCCAGGAAAACCGTCCCATCCGCCAGAACGACGCAACCGGTTGCATGAGATGATTCAGGAAATGGCATCACGGCAGTCCCAGTCTTGGTGTCGATCAGAGCCGTCATATATCGTGCGACCTTCCTTTTATACCCCCATTCAATGCCCAATGATTGTTGGGCAGATCGGGATGGTCAACGGTATGTCCGGTGACGGGACGATTCTCGAGATACGTGCTGTGAGCAGCGTGGAGACATGGTGATTCGCATGTGGATGTGAGTCGCCTGGCAGCTGCAACTGAAGTTGCGACGGCAATTGCGTGAGAAACGACATCTCCCTATATTTGTGCGATTGAAGTTTCCGGAGCGAATGCGCATCCATGCGTAATCTTATCAATGATCAGCTCAAGTTGGCTGAGTCAGAAGGCAATATATTGCGGTTGAGGATGCTACGCCTCATCAAGACCGCGATTGCCGATCAGGACAATGCGCTACGTGCCACTGGTCAGGCAGAATGGGTTCCTGATGACAATATCCGTGACATCATCAAGACGATGATCAGGCAACGTGAGAAAAGTGCACGGGGCTACGAAGAGCACGGAAGGCTTGACCTCTTTGATGGCGAAAAACAGGAAATCGCCATTCTGACCGAACTGTTGCCGCTGCAACTCAGCGATGACGAAGTGACCGCGGCCATCAAGGCTGCCATGAAATCCACCGGGGCGACTGAGATTCGCCATAAGGGGCGGGTGATGCGAGAACTCAGACAGCTCTATCCGGGGCAAATGGATTTTCAACAGGTGGGTAAATATATCGAAGCCCGGTTTCGCAGCGCGTAGGGTTACTTTCAACAGCATCCGGAACATTCCCCCGAAAGACAAGACAACAACCCTTCAACTCTGGATCCATCGGCGGGATCTTCTTGTTCTTGGTTTTGGCCCAGAAGCTACCTTGAGCAGGGAAAGCGAGTCTCCAATTTGTAGGGGATTGATTCTCGTATGGCGGATACGTAAATTTTCAACCTGTTGAAAACGTTCGGTTTTCTGTTTCCTGATGGCGTGCGTTCTGATGATTTGGTGGAATTCTTGGAAACATGGCGGAATTTGTCCCGATCGGGGTGGTGTCGTTGGGTTTGCCTGCCAGAGAGGGGCGCGTGTTCCGAGACGTCACTCTCTCTATCATGGAGACCTCTGAGACGGAACACGCGGATGTATGGCGTGTCAATCAAGCTGAGAATTTACGACAAACAGGGTGAGAATCCGCGGTCTGGACTGGTTTCTGATAAACTGTAGGTCTGACCCCGGCGACAGATGTCTTGCTTTGTCCGCCGTGGCAATTAAAATGTTAACGAGAGAGGAAAAGGACAGATGGCAGACAGAAAATCAGCAATCAAATGCGCTCCACCCCGCCCCGATCTGGAGGCGTTGTATGAGGCTGCCAGGAAACACAAGATATCCGATGAAGATCTGCGGGAGCAGGCGGCCATCTGGGCTTACGGAAATGCTCGCTCAGATCCACATTCACAAAAAAATCGGCGCGCCATGCCGTCGGGCGGCTACGCTTGATCCCCGAATAGAGATCCCGGATGTTCGTGCTTCAGAAAGAGGATCCTCAGCTTTTTGAGAGTGTGGAGCGGAAAAATCTGATCCGTCAGTACGAACGGCTGGCAGAATGTATTGAAATGGGCCTCTTAAAAGGCACATCAACCCTCCGTCCGGCTGTTGAAGAGGTGACCGGATGACCGCGTTTCAACGGGACGCGCTGCAGGATTTTGTCGATGACGGGGCCAAGGATCATCCCCCGGTCTTTGTGGGGCGTGAGGATCTGCTCGGGGAGATTCTCACCAAGGCGCGCCGTACCATGGAGCGGGTCCGGTCGGGACAACAGGCGGTGCCGGGGAACGCCATCATCATCCAGGGCGCGCCCGGCGCGGGCAAGAGTTCGGTCCTGCGGGAGCTGGCGACACAGAATGTGCAGCCCCATGTGCCGAAAACCCTGGAAATTTCCAGTGTCGAACTCTGTGATCAATTCGGGGACGTTTTGCAGGCGATCGGGGCCCTGGGAACCACGCCCAAGTCACAGTTGAAAAAACTGGCCCAAACGGCGACCCGCACGCTGGGCAATCTGGCCCTTCTGGATGTGCTGGGGGGTGCCGACCTATCCCTGAACCTGGCCGCGTTGTTTCAATCCCACAATATTGAGACCATTGGGTCTCTGCATCAGGCTTTTCCCGCATCACAATGGGATTCACCGGTGATCGTGGCAGTGGATGAAGCCCAGAACCTTTCGCCCAGCCGCGATTCAACATACTCCCGGTTTTTGCAGGCGATCCATGAAGCCCGGACCAAATTACCCCTCACGCTGGTCTGTGCGGGCCTGGGCGACACCCCATCGCGGTTGCGTGATCTGGGATTGACCCATGGGGTGCGGGCGCATTCTCTCGGGTGTTTGACCCCCGCGGAATCGACCACACTCCTGGAGCGGTTTTGTGCCCATTTCGGGATGACGATGGAGAGGGGCCGCGCGCGGGCGCTGGAGATGGTGCACACCACCGACGGCTGGCCCCGGCATGTGCACTGGGCCCAGCAGGCCCTCGCCGAGGCGGTGCTGGAGCCGGATGTGGAGGGGGATCTCGACAGGATCACCGACTGGGACCGGGTGCAGGCGCGCAGCGATACCCTCCGGCACGGCTATTATGCCACCCAGTTCAGCCGGGACATGGCCATCTCACGCCAGCTGGTGGGACGTGTGATGTGGGAGCTGAAGAAGGCCCGGATGGCGGGTCAACACACACCCATCGGACAGGTGATCGATTGGGTTGACGCATATGCCGACAGCGGGGCTTCACGTGAATGGCGCATTCCCAAAGGTCATGATTCGGAGTCGTATGTCACGCATCTCATCCATTGCGGGGCGCTGCAGGACAATCCTGACACGGACAGCCTGACCTGTCCGATCCCCAGTTTTCAGAATTATATCATCGCCCGGGGCGGCCTGGATCCGGACCAGCTGCCTGCACCCCAGGCATCATGACACACAACGTTAAAGATGGGTGAGCCTGATGTCCGGGCCAAACTCTCCAGACAGCTCCAGTTGTCCTTGGTGCCATCAGCGATGGCGACAAGCTTCAGCTCTCGACCCTGCGCCGCCTGCGGCATCCCATGCCACACGTCCTGGCTGATCGAGCGCTTCAAACTTGTTTTACCCGGTTCCTGAAGACACACAAAAGTGCGTTGTGTGAGCATCTTCCCATCACTGTCGAGCTGCGCCACAACGCCGCAGGCGACTTCGAGCCAACCCGGTTCAGCGGCCTGTCCATTCCTCTTCCCTTTAACGCATAGCCGGTTATCTGCGGTTCTTCCGGGATCGGTCCTGTTGTAGGACAGAAAGGTGTCATCCACTTCCTCATTTTGTCCGACAAGACTGTTCTGTCTTGACTCACACGATTACACCTCAATTGCCACACCGTCCCTGGACCTGACGATCCTGAAAGTTTCGTGACTACCAATCCGGTAAATTTCACGATCAAATGTCTGCAAGCCCTAACCATGCACCCTTCGCTGCCACATCTCGGGTTGTGGCAAGGTTTCATACGTATGGTGCGGCGGTGGATTGGAATGCACCCATTCCAGAGTGTCAGCATGTTCACCCCAATAGGCCGGGTCATCAACGCGTTTTCCCGCCAACAGGGTATAGGCAACGATACCAATGAAAAGAATGAAAGAGGCAAAAGACAGGTAAGCCCCGTAAGACGAGATTTCATTCCAGTAAGCGTAGGCTTCCGGATAATCGATATAGCGCCTTGGCATTCCCTGCCGCCCCAGAAAATGCTGCGGAAAGAAAGTGATGTTGGACCCGATAAACATCATCCAGAAATGAAGCTTGCCGGCCCACTCCGGATATTGCCGCCCCGTCATTTTTCCGATCCAGTAATAGATCCCGGCAAATATGCAGAAAACGGCACCCAGTGACATCACATAATGGAAATGCGCCACCACATAGTAAGTGTCGTGATAAGCGCGGTCGATACCCGCCTGCGCCAGAACGATTCCGGTCACGCCGCCCACGGTAAACAAGAAAAGAAATCCGAGCGCCCAGAGCATCGGGGTTTTGAATTCCAGTGAACCGCCCCACATCGTTGCAATCCAGGAGAAGATCTTGATGCCAGTCGGCACCGCGATGACCATGGTTGCCAGCATGAAATAGGATTGCTGAGTGAGGCTCATTCCCACCGTATACATGTGATGGGCCCAAACGATGAATCCGAGCGCACCAATGGCCACCATCGCGTAGACCATTGGAAGATAGCCGAAAATGGGCTTTTTGGAGAAAGTCGAGATGACGTGGGAGATAATTCCGAAACCCGGCACGATGATAATGTAAACCTCTGGATGTCCAAAGAACCACAGGAGATGCTGATACAGGACAGGGTCACCACCACCCGCAGGATCAAAGAATGTTGTACCGAAATTGCGGTCAGTGAGGAGCATTGTAATCGCCCCTGCGAGGACTGGCAGTGCCAGCAGAATCAGCCATGCGGTCACAAAAATCGACCAGGCGAACAACGGGGTCTTATGCAAAGTCATACCCGGCGTCCGCATGTTCAAAAAAGTCGTGATCATGTTGATTGCGCCAAGAATTGACGATGCACCCGACAGGTGCACTGCAAAAATTGCCAGATCCATCGACATCCCGGCTTCGCGTGTGGAGAGTGGTGCATACAATACCCAGCCAACACCGGAACCCGATTGGCCATTGCCACCCGGAGCCAAGACCGATGCGACGGCAAGCGCCGTACCGGCGACGAACATCCAGTAGCTGAGATTGTTGAGACGGGGGAATGCCATGTCAGGAGCGCCGATCATCAATGGCATGAAGTAATTTCCAAACCCACCGAAGAGGGCAGGGATCACCACAAAAAACATCATCAGGATGCCATGACCGGTGACCAGGACATTCCACAGATGGCCGTTCGGTGTGCAATTCTCAACCGTTGCCGCAATGAGACTGGCACCTTCTGCACACATATACTGGACGCCCGGGTCCATCAGCTCCATCCGCATATAGACGGTAAATGCAACCGATATAAAACCGACAAGTGCGGCAGTGACGAGGTACAGAATACCGATATCCTTATGGTTCGTGGACATGAACCATCGCGTAAAGAATCCGGATTCTTTTCCGTCATGTTGTTCTGCTGCATGCGCAGTTATGTCAGCCATTCCAATACTCCAGCTCTGTTCTGCCCGGCGAATCCATCGGGTTCCGCCACCCCACATAGATTTTAAGCGAAGCCACTTCCGTTCTCAACCGTCGAAAAGACTGTCCGGGTCGAACAAGCACCTTGATGGCGGGGTTTCAAAGCATGAGTCAAAAGCCATCTGCAATGCCGTATCAAGATCTGCCATATCAATCTCGTAGCCGACATCAGCCAGGCTGGTCACACCATGGCTACGGATTCCACAGGGAACGATTGACCGATAATGGTTGAGATCAGGATTCACATTGATCGAAATCCCATGAAAGGTCACCCATCGCCTGATACGAAACCCCATTGCAGCCAGCTTGGACTGGTGTCCTTGGTGCCAGGTCCAGACACCGGTGTGAGGTGGATTTCGGCCCGAAACGATCCCGAGTTGTGAAAGTGATTCGATCACCCATTGTTCGCATTGTCGTACGAAGTGGCGTACATCACGACCGCGTTGCCTCAAGTCCAGCATGATATAGATAATTCGCTGACCGGGCCCGTGATAAGTCACGCGCCCACCCCGTCCGGTCTGAAAGACGGGAAATGGTGGATCGTCGGCAAAATCGTCTTCGCACGCCGCTGTTCCGGTCGTAAAGAGCGGTGGATGTTCGAGGAGCCAGATCATTTCATCGGTTTGATGACAAGCGATGGATTCAGCGCGTCTCTCCATTCTCGAGATGGCGTCGGCATAGTCTGTCAGACCCTGTGAAATGATCCATTCAACCAATGCTGACTCCGCCACAATTGTACAATCAACCATTCACGCTTTCCTGCCAATATACAAGCCAGCATTCGATATATCGATGCCAGCGGTGTGATATGCGTTCGTTTCAGATGGACGCAGTTTGACCGCGCGGACATTCGGGGTCAGAGACGCATTTCGACCAAAGCCCAGAATGCAAGGCCTGGGAGCTCTTTTGGTTGAGTTCCAAGAAGCCAAACATGGAAATACAAATCATGCTGGGTCTGTTGATGATGACTCTCTCAGTTACAGTGGGTGTAGCGTCAATTGTGATCGGAAGTGAATTGTCGCGTCACAACACGATGCTGTTTGCCGCAACACGTCATTCACGGGTTCACATCATAACCCTGAACCTTGTTGCCACCTGCCGGGGTCTTGCACTGCAATTGGCCATGCGGATTTGGTCCCTATTTGTTGTTGCTTGATCTTGGGATCTTCCCGGGCCGGGAGCCGGCTCTTTGGTTCTCTGGTGTCTTTAATGACGCTGGCCCCGGTGATGTTGTCCTTCCGAATGAGTGGCATTTGCTGTCCGGCTTTATTGTTGTTGATGGGTTTTCTGCTTTGATTGAATACGGCTCAAATTTTTGCGGCGCTCCGCCGGGTTCAGGGATACGGGAGGTGGCTTGCGATCAGTATGTGAAATTGTTTTTGGAGATCACATTATGAAAACTCAATCTCACGAAAAGTTCAATTCAGATCTACTTGTGCAGACGGGCGAATATGATGCTTGCCTGGATTCTGAGATCGATCTCTATGTCTTTGGACGTTCTGGGGTCGAACACATATCTGCTGATATGTATTATGCCAGAAGTTCTTGCCACAGGTGCGAAGCTGCCAAAGACCTGTTGCACGAGGGGTGTGCGCAACAGGTGTGAATTCAATGCGAAGCAACGATAAGATGGGTCAAGAGCAATTTATTCGAGGTTTCCATCCAGAATGATGGCACGTTCGACGCTTTGCGCCGCCTGAGTTACGGCGGCAATAAATTGAGGCAGTTCGGCCTGGGCACGTGATTCGGGCAGGACAATGGAGATCGTGGCCTGACAAGCTCCGAAGGTGTCACGGATCGGCGAAGCAATGCAGGCGACTGCATATTCCGATGCCCCCATCTGAACGGCCACCCGCGCCTTGAACTCATCCCCGGATATCCGTGCCAGCAGGTCGGGATCAGTGTCTGCCAATCCGGTTTCGGATGGACGAGCCGTTCGCTCAAAAATGGCCCGCCGCTCTTCGTGGGGGAGATGGCCGAGCAACAGGCGTCCCGAAGCCGTCCAGTTCAACGGAACGCGCGTCCCGACATCGGAGGCGACATTAAAATGCCCCTTGCCACGGGCCATTCCGATTACGCTCATCATATCTTCATCACGTGCGCAGATTTGCACGGTTTCACCAATCTCGGTGCACAGCCTTTCCATGACACGTTTTGCGGTGACAAATGCATCCATACGGGCACGATAGGTCAGTCCGTAGCGCATCAATCGTGGCCCGAGCCAGATGCGACCTTCCTTATCCCGGGTCAGCATCGCACAGCTGACCAATTCATCTGTGATCTTGTAGATTGTCGAGGCGGGCGCACCCAACGTGCGCGCCAATTCATATGTGCTCATCGGCATCGCACGCTCGGTGAGAAGGTCAAGAATCTGCAAGGCACGGTGAATCGCACCAATACGTTTTTTGGATTGCCGGGTAACTGTTGTCCGTGGTCCATGCTCGTCCAGGCGCAACACATCACCATACTGTCCGGGTTCGTCTCTATCTTTCAATCGTGATCACGTCCTCAAAGCCAATGCGCCAACTTTAGTTCTAATTTCCATAACTATGCAACAGCCTTTCTGTAGGGGCAAGGGGTTTTCCAATTCAGTCGTATCCCAAAGAAAGGGCAAATACGGAAAATATTCAACTTGACATCAAGGCTTGTGCACATATGATATACCATATTTAAGAAGTCTATTCTATAATTAGGGAGGTTAATTATGTGTTGTCTATCCAAACCGAAACACATACTTTTCGGTGCAATGCTTGCAGGTGCGACATCTATTGCGCCGGTATATGCGGCCAAGATCGACGTCGGTATCATCGGTGAGGCGGATACATTTGACCCGATGATTTCGACCAAAGATGTAGTCTCGATTGTGACACAGCATTTTGTTGAGACGCTCTATACGTTTGATTCCGGATGGAACATTGCGCCGCTCCTCGCGACCGATCTGCCGACGATTTCAGATGATGGCAAAACCTATGTCATCGGGATCCGCGAGGGCATCAGTTTCCATGATGGCTCGTCGATGGATTCAGCAGATGTCGCTGCCTCACTCAATCGCTGGCTGACGATTTCACCGCGCGGCAAGGGCGTGGCCGACAGAGTCGCATCCATCAATGCAACGGGTGACTATGAGGTCACGATCACCATGAACGAGCCATATTCCCCGCTTCTGTCGTTGCTGGCATTCTCGAATTCTGCTGCAGTTGTCTATCCCGAGGAGATCATCGGGGAGACGATCGACACCATTGTTGGTACCGGTCCCTACATGATCGCAGAGCATGTTCCTGATCAATATCTGCAATTGGTTCGATTTGATGGTTATTCGTCCCGTAGCGAGCCATCCAATGGCGCCTCAGGGGCGCGCAACCAGATCCCGGACGAGATTCGCTTTGTCCCCATTCCGGATGCGAGTACTCGAGTTGAAAGTCTTCTCGCCGGGGAAGTCGTATTCGCCGATGGCCTGCCAGCAGAGAGTTTTGCAAGGCTGGAAGCATCGGAAGCAGCGGATCCAATCCTTCTGAAACCATTCGGGTGGCCAATTTGGGCAATCAATCACAAGGCCGGGCTTCTGACCGACAAGACGATGCGTCAAGCGTTGCAAGCGGCGCTGCCTATCGATGATATGCTTTTTGCAGCATTCGGTGACGACAATTTCTTTATTGTCGATGGACCCATGTATCCCGAAGGTTGGGTATGGCGTTCTGACGCAGGTGTTGAATTGTTCAACCAAAACGACCAGTCGAGAGCGGCACAGCTTCTCGAAAGCGCAAATTATGATGGCACGCCGCTCCGGATCCTGACTTCACGGCAGTACGAATTCCATTTCAAGATGGCCGAAGTCGCCAAGGTGGTGCTCGAAGCGGCAGGGTTCACAGTGCAAATGGATGTCGTCGATTGGGCGACACTGGGCCAGCGGCGCAACGACCCGGCGCTGTGGGACATCTACATCACACACTCACCGTTTCTGCCGGAGCCGGCACTGACGAGCCTGTATTCCAAGTCTTCGCGTCTGGGTTGGTCGAATCCTGAAAAGGATGCAATTCTGGCATCGTTCACGACGGAGACTGATCCAACGACACGTCGCGAATTATTTGCTCAACTTCAGAATCAGGTGTTTGAAGATGTCGGTTTCATCAAGATCGGTGCATTCAACGCGTTGATGGGTTCAGCGAAGGGTTTTGAAGGGATCACCGCCACACCATGGCCGTTTTTCTGGAATGCTAAAGTAAACTAACGGTAAGCTTGGGGGTCGCCACGTGCGACCCCCACATGGTACGCCACAATGCGAAATTATCTCCTGCGTCGGTTTTTGGGGATGGTCGTGGTCATTTTTCTCGTTCTGACCATTGCCTTCATCATTGTTCGTCTGGCGCCAGGAGACCCGGCCGCTGTCATGCTGGGGCCTGAGTCGACTGCCGAGGACGCTGCTGAATTGAGAGCCCAGCTCGGTCTCGATCGCCCAATCATTGTTCAGTACCTTGCTTTTGTTTCTAAAGCTCTACGCGGTGATCTGGGAACCTCGATTTTCTTCAAGCAACCCGTCACAGACGTACTTTTAGGTCGGGCGGAACCCACCGTTTTTCTCTCGCTTTTTTCGTTGCTCATTGCATTGTTGATCGCTGTGCCGATTGGAATATACACGGCATACCGGCGCGGCTCGTTGCTCGACCAGACAACCATCAGCACCGCCATGCTCGCGGCATCGGTGCCCAGTTTTTGGACGGGACTGATGCTGCAACGGTATCTCGCCACCGACCTCGGTTGGTTCCCGGCTTCCGGATATGGCGGTCCTGACGCGATGTTTTGGGAGCGCATGCGTCATCTCTTGTTGCCGTCAATTGTCCTGGGAATTGTCAATTCGGCGCTCATTTTACGCTTCACCCGTGCTTCAATGTTGGACATTCTGGGTGAGGATTATATCCGCACAGCACGTTCCAAGGGTATGGGCGAGGGCCGCGTTATCTTGCTCCATGCCCTTAAGAATGCCGCTATTCCAATCATTACCGTCATCGGCCTGACTTTTGCGTTGCTCGTCTCGGGTGCAGTTGTGACTGAACGCGTATTTAACATACCCGGTATGGGTAACCTCGTGGTCAGTGCGGTTTTGCGCCGGGACTATCCCGTCATTCAAGGCACCCTGATCGTTGTTGCCTCATTTTATGTTCTCATCAACCTGTTGACCGACCTCGCCTATCTGTTGGTCGATAAACGGGTCAAATACTGATGGCGACGCACCCATCGTCCGCCGCATTCGAAGCCAAGTTTCTTGAGCTTTTATTTGCGCGTCGGGCGGTTTTATTCGCGCTCATCATCTTTGCGATCATCGCATTGTTGTGTGCCTTTGCCCCCGTCGTTGCACCAAGCGATCCTGCCAAGATGAGTGTTCGTGATCGCCTCACGGCTCCCGGGGCTGACTTTATTCTGGGAGCAGATGCTTTTGGTCGGGACGTTGCTTCGCGTCTTCTCTTCGCGGGTCGTGTATCGCTTAGTGTCGGGCTTGGCGTTGCGGCTTTGTCGTCACTGGTCGGTATTGTACTCGGCCTCTGCGCTGGCTTCTTTCGGCAACTCGATGCACCACTTTCACGTCTGATCGATGCCATGATGGCCTTTCCGGATATTTTATTGGCGATTGCGTTGGTTTCAATCCTGGGCGGTTCGGCTGTCAATGTTATCCTGGCGCTTGCAATCGTGTACGCACCACGAATTGCCCGCATTGTCCGCGCCTCAACATTGGTAATCCGAGAACTGCCTTTTGTCGAGGCCGCGACGGCACTCGGTGTCTCGACCCCGGCGGTCATGGTTCGTCATGTGCTTCCCAACATTCTGTCTCCGATTATCGTTCAGGCGACTTTCATATTTGCCTACACCATGTTGGCCGAAGCGGGGTTGAGCTTTCTTGGTGTTGGTATTGATCCCTCAACACCAACTTGGGGTACGATGATCAACGAAGGTCGGCAATATATTGACCAAGCGGCATTCCTGATACTCTATCCGGGCGTCGCCATCTCGATCTCGGTTCTGGTTTTGCAATTGATCGGGGATGGGTTGCGAGATGCCCTTGACCCACGGTTGGCAAAGGACTTGTGATATGGCCCTCACCTTGAAAAATTTTCGTGCCATTGGGTTCGACAGATCACCGAACGAGATCTATATTGACGATGAGGGCCGGGTGGCAGCAAGCGCCCGATCAAGTGCCAAGGTTATCGACGCAAAAGGCGCCTACGTGTCACCGGGATGGTGCGATCTTCATGTCCATATTTGGCATGGTGGAACGGACATTTCTGTGCAGGCCTCACAAGCCGGACGCGCCACCGGTGTTACCGCCATGGCCGACGCGGGTTCGGCGGGTGAGGCGACTTTCCATGGGTTGCGCGAATATGTCATCGACAAAGAGGTTGAGACCATCAAGGCCTTTCTCAATATCGGATCCATTGGGCTCGTGGCCTGTAACCGTGTGCCAGAACTTGTTGATCTTCGATTTATCGATGTCGAGCGAACGCTGAAGGTTGCCGAGACTCATGCCGATGTGATCTGTGGAATCAAAGTTCGTGCATCAGGTGTTATCACCGGTGCTTGGGGAATCGCCCCCGCGAAGATTGCTAAACGTGTCGCCGAAATCATCGGTAAACCCTTGATGGTGCATGTGGGCGAGCCGCTACCGCTGATCGATGAAGTTTTTGATATTCTCAGCGCTGGTGACATCGTAACCCATTGTTTTAACGGCAAACATGCCGGATCAATAACCGATACACCCGCACTTTTCGCGCAGGCCAAACGGTTGGCCAAGGAGGGCGTGCGGATGGATATCGGCCACGGGCAGGCCTCATTCTGTTTTGAGACTGCGCGCCGGGCAATCGACAACGAGCTCATGCCGTTTTCAATCTCCACCGATCTGCATAAGCGTAACATTGATGGCCCTGTGTATGATCTGGCCACAACAATGACCAAGCTGCTCGCCGTGGGATTGCCTTTTGACGAAGTTGTTGCTTCTGTAACCAGTCGTCCACGTACGATTCTGGGCCTGAGCGCACGCACCGGCTTGACACAGGGCGAACATGCCGATTTGACTGTGTTTGAGCTGATCGACAGCAATATGATTGCGACCGACAGTCAGGGAGCCACACTTAAACTCGACCAGTCGTTTGAGCCACGAATGACGGTTCTGGGTACGTCGGTCAGGCCCGCCAAGCGGAGGACGGCATGAGCGACACGATCCTCAATGTCCAGAATTTACGCGTTGAATTCCGTGTGCGTGGGTCGTCGGTCGCTGCACTCCGCAATGTCAGCTTCTCGTTGCAGAAGGGGCGCACTTTGGCGATCGTGGGAGAAAGCGGCTCAGGAAAGTCCGTCTCCTCGCTGGCAATTATGCGGCTGTTGCCAAGCAATGGCTTGATCGCTGGCGGTACGATTCATTATAAATCGCGCGACGGTCAGGAGACACGAATTGATACTGCCAGGCCGCAGCAGATGCGTGCGCTGCGCGGTGCTGAGATTGCAATGATCTTTCAGGAGCCGATGTCCTCGCTGAATCCGTTATTCACCATTGGCGACCAGATTGGCGAGATGCTGTTATTGCATACGGACCTTGATGCAGCAGCGCGACACCAACGCGTTCTTGAAATCCTGGAGCTCGTTGAAATTCCCGCCGCAGCGGCGCGGTTGACCACCTATCCGCATGAATTGTCTGGTGGCATGCGCCAGCGTGCCATGATTGCGCAGGCTCTGGTCTGTCATCCGGCGCTATTGATCGCAGACGAGCCGACGACGGCACTGGATGTCACCATCCAGGCGCAGATCTTGGACCTGATGCGTCGTCTTCAGAAAGATTTGGGCATGTCAATCCTATTTGTCACGCATGACATGGGTGTTGTTGCTGAAATGGCTGACGATGTTGCCGTCATGTATGCGGGATCCATTGTCGAACAGGCGGATGCTTCCAAACTGTTTGCGGAGACCCGTCACCCCTACACGGCGGGGCTTCTGACCTCGATCCCGACACCCGGCCGGACCAAGACCGAGCGACTTCTTCCAATTCCCGGTACAGTTCCGTCGCTTTATGCCATGCCACCCGGCTGTGCGTTTGCACCGCGTTGCGGGCGCGTTGTCGCGGATTGTCATCAGCCCGTGGACCTCCGTGCAGCAGTCAGCAACCATCATGTCGCCTGCGTGAATCCGATCGAGCCCGTCCATGTTTGACCATGCTGCGCAAGACCCGCTTTTACGCATTCGCAACCTCTCCAAGAGGTTTCACACCTCTCGTGGAATTGTGCATGCTGTCAGTGATGTCAGTTTTGACATTCCGCGTGGATCGATCACCGGACTCGTCGGAGAGAGTGGTTCTGGCAAGACGACACTTGGCCGGGCATTATTGCGCCTCATCGAACCGAGTGAAGGAGAGACGATTTTCGATGGTACAGATATCAATAAACTCGATGGCAGGGCCCTGCGCGCAACACGCAGGCGCATGCAGATCATTTTTCAGGACCCCATATCATCACTGAATCCCCGTTTCAAAGTGGGTCAGATTATCGCCGAAGGATTACGTGCCCACGGTATTGGGACAATTTCTGAACGCAAAGACAGAGTCGCCACATTGCTTGACGAGGTCGGTCTTTCATCGGACGCCATGTCCCGATTTCCCCACGAATTCTCCGGTGGTCAGCGCCAACGGATCGGCATCGCCCGGGCGCTGGCGCTTGACCCTGAATTCATCGTGGCAGACGAGAGTGTTTCGGCTCTGGACGTGTCTATCCAGGCCCAGGTCTTGAACTTGCTCTTGGAGCTGCGAGAGCGTCACAATCTCACAATGCTTTTCATTGCACACGATTTGTCAGTTGTGGAATATCTGTGTGATCAGATTGTTGTGATGTATCTCGGTCGTGTGGCCGAGATCGGCCTTGCACAGCACGTTTATTCCTCGCCTGGCCACCCTTACACGCAAGCGCTCTTGTCTGCCGTGCCGGTTCCCGACCCTCAGGCCGCGCGTGATCGAACAATATTGACTGGTGATATCCCGAGCCCGCTGGATCCGCCCTCGGGATGCGTCTTTCGCACCCGGTGCCCCATTGCCGACGCCGCTTGTGCCACCAACATTCCCGCGCCTGTCAAGGCTGGGCCCGCGCATCAACTTTATTGCAGGAAACCGAATGTTCAAAACTGATTTGCAATTACCGGAAACACGACTTGCCCAAATGGGTTTGCAATTACCTGACTTGCCACCTGAACCAATCGGTGCCTTTTGCAATGTCCGTATACACAATGACCTGGCTTACGTGTCAGGGCAGGGAGCGGTCACTTCGGACGGCAAACTTCTGTGTGGTAAGGTTGGTGCTGATTTCGATGCGGACACCGCCCACGTGCATGCCAAACTTGTTGCAATCAATATGCTTGCGTCACTTCGCGCTGAACTTGGTTCTCTGGATAAGGTCTCTGGCGTGATCAAGTTACTCGGCCTTGTCAATGCAACGGCAGACTTTGAACGTCACCCCTATGTGATCGATGGAGCCTCAACCCTTCTGGCAGAAATCTTTGGCGTCCAGGGAGTCCATGCGCGTTCATCCTTTGGTGTCGGATCACTTCCCAACCAGATTACCGTTGAAATTGAAGGAATCTTTTCATTGGGGGGTCTGCGATGACTGACACACCACCACTTGGGCTCACACCAATCATCAATGCCTCTGGAACCATGACTGGACTTGGTGCATCGATTGCGGCACCGAAGATTCGTGACGCGACCGCTGCAATCATGGGTCATTTTGTGAATATGCATGAATTGCAGTCTCGTGCGAGCGAGAGCATTGTACGTCTGACCGGGGCCGAGGCGGGGTTCATGACCGCATCCGCTTCGGCTGGAATTTCCCTGTCGATTGCTGGCTGCATGACCGGCATGGCCCCGGGAAGGGTTGAGGCTTTGCCGCAGGATCCCGGACCCAAGTCAAAAATTGTCGTGCAAATTGGTCATCTCTGCCATTACGGCGCGCCGATTTCACAATCTATCGAACTCACGGGTGCTACGGTGCGTCCCGTGGGGCAGTCGACCCTGTGCACTGACCATTCACTACGCGCTTCCCTGACCTCGGAAGTTGCTGCTGCACTTTATGTCATATCGCACCATGTCGTGCATTATGGGCAGGTTCCTCTCAAACGATTTGCCGAACTTGCGCATGCGGCAGATATTCCTGTCATCGTAGATGCCGCTTCCGAATATGATCTTCGTGGATTTTTATCAGATGGTGCTGATTTGGTCATTTACTCCGGGCATAAATTTCTTGGTGGCCCCACCTCTGGTGTCGTTGCCGGACGCCGAGACCTCGTGCGTGCGGCTTATTTGCAGAATACGGGTATTGGGCGCGGAATGAAGGTCGGCAAAGAGAGCATTGCCGGTGCAATCGCAGCTCTCGAGGCCTGGGTGACCCGCGATCACAAAAGCATCAGGGAACACGAAACTGCGGTGCTCAATATCTGGATGCGCACACTGTCCGGAATCGATGGTGTGACACCAAGGATTGTGGCCGATCCGACCGGGAATCCACTTGACCGATTGGAGGTTCAGATCGATGCCAAACAACTTGGTGTCGATGCGTCCGGCTTGGCATCTGCTCTGGCACGCCAAACACCTCCAATAATAGTCCGCGACCACGAAGTCGAACTGGGATACTTCCAGCTTGACCCCTGCAATCTCAAGGAGGGAGATGCGGAAACTGTTGCTGACTCACTCAGAACTTTGCTCACAGACAGAAGTCAATTGGCGGATGTCGTGTCAGACCTTTCGATGGCACGAAACAGTGCGATCGACGGTTATCTTCAATGGGGCCGTGAGACCTGACAGGAGCGGTTTTCCTGCCATGAGATCGCCGCCAGGCACTTGACGGGGTGTCTCACTGATTTTCTTGAGGCGACCAATTGGCCGTTCTGGCCGGATTTGTTACAAAAAAATGCAAGCCATTTTGGTGTGGGAGATGGCCGCGCAACAGGTGTCCTGCCGCCATCAATGTCACAGACTCGAGATTGTATTTCTCGCGTTCATTTCGTTTTATGCTAGGATTGCAAGGAGGCTGTCGGTGAGGTTTCGTATTCCCTGCCGTCACCCAGATTCGAGCATAACCCAATTCGTTACCGGTGTTCTCTCCGGACTGAACATCGGACTTCAGAGGCGGCTGCATTTGTTGGTTTTATGCAATCCAAAAATTCAATCAGTGCCTTTCCGTTTGGTATAGAAAAGGCATTTCTCTCATTGATCAATTTCCGATTGCCTCTCGTTTTCTTATCATCTTGATATTGCTTTGGGTGCTCAATACAGGCGATCCTTTTTTTCTGCTTACTCGCAAAGTGAACAGTATTCATTGTTCCCCCACGAACATCGGTTTCAATCACCAAAACACCATCTGAAAGACCACTTTGTAACCGGTCACGTGCGGCAAAAGTGTATCGTGCGGGCTCCTTTCCGACAGGGTACTCACTCGCCAGGCAACCCCCATGGTCGAGAAGCTGGTCCGCAAGTCCCCGATTCGACTCAGGATAGACTCTGTCTAACCCATGCGCCAAAACTGCCAAACCGGTGCCGGTTGCCTCAAGACACCCTAAATGTGCATACGTATCGCACCCACTTGCAAGACCGCTCACAATTACATAACCCCCCTCAGCTGCCGTCTTTCCTGTTCTGCGTGCCACTTCCATCCCGAAAGAAGTCGGTTCGCGTGTACCAACTACCGCTAAGCTCAAATTAGCATGTATCGCTTGTTCACTCCCCTTTATAAATAGCAATGCTGGCGGATTTGGGATGTTTTTCAAGCGAGCAGGATAAGCATCATCATGGAAAGTTATCACTTTCATTCCCATCTGTATGCTTGATTCAATTTCATCCTCACTGGCACTCCACGCGTGGTCAATATCGATGGATGTGACGCAAGGCAGATTTTTTACTGCCGCTAGTCGGCTAATGAGGTACTCACGGCAGCCTTTAGAACTCTTCTCGGTGACAGGTCGATCAATAATATTCAATGCTGTTGCTGATCCAATTTTATTGAGCTTCGTCAAAGCAAGTAGGGGGATGGCAGATAATGACACATAGTTTGACATGGGCCTATAATCCTATCCTGCATTTAGCCAGTTCATTACTCACTCTCCTTCCATATCTTGTTCCATTGCTTTGGAATATGGTCATTTGTGAGTTCTCTGTCAAAATTTTTGCGGTTATAGTTTTGGCTATCCGGCTTGCAGAGAGCGACCCCGTAGACCTCGGCAAACGGGTTTTCTTCACGGATTGCCCGTGCGATATGCGAAAGTGTAGCTCCAGTTGTGATTACGTCATCGAAAACAAATACATTGTCCAACCCGCTTAAACCATGTGAACTGAATTCGGCACCATCCAATATCTCACGACGTTGAATTTTGTCTTTATTCCCCGTGTGCAGTGGCTCGTGGGGTTTTTTTGTAATTGCATTCCGGATGAATTTTACATTTGTTTTTTGTGCACAAAAACATGTAAGCTTTGAGAGTACGCCGCTAGAAGATGCGATGTTTTCATTCGAAGATAGTCCTGGAACAAAAGCAATCTTTGTCGTGTTGATTCCCAATTTCCGCACAAGCTCAGGAACAGTACTTCCCATCAGACCGGCACCACCGCGCAACGCAGGACGACGCTTTTTCTTGAAATCATTGAACCGTTTGGTCCACATGTCATCATGGCGATCAATAAATCGATAGCCGATCGTGTAAGCCTGAGTGAGTCCATGCCCTTGATCAAGATTGCGCAACTCCATCCATCCGTGGAATTGTTCCCATGTATGCATACGCTTGCTGAATCTCATGAAGGGCGCCACTGAATCTCACGCAAAGTAGCCACCTTTCGGTGGGGTGGCCTATGGTAGCGATTTTGGGTCATCCTCAAAAGTTATATGTGCTCATCAACAATGCAACGACCCTGGCTATAAGAGATAAGGGTTTTCGTAATTCAATAGAATCCTGGAGTCGGGTCAAGTGCGGAAAATATTCAACTTGACAACAAGGCTTGTGCACACCTAACATACCATATCTAAGCAGCCTATTCTATAATTAGGGAGGTTGGTGATGTTTTTCTATCCACATCGAAACGCATGGAAAGAGCCGCAAACTGTGGGGCAGTTCAGCTGCCACGCGGGTTGCGAAGCCATCGCATGTGTACAAAACCCATTTTGGGTTGTTCGCAAAAGGAATTGACAATGAACAGCAAACGAAGCAACTTTCTATTTCATACAACACTCCTGAGTGCTGTTTCAGCTCTGGCGGTCGGTTTTTCTGCCCCGGATGCACAGGCAGAATTTTCATGGGATCAGCTTTCCGGTCAGTCCGTCACGGTGATGATGCCGGAACATCCTGTAACCGATGGAGTGCGTGCTGTGTTGGATCAGTTCGAAAGCGATACCGGTATCGCGGTCAATTTGCAGACCATGGCTGAAGATCTTTATTTTGATCGGATGGAGGTCGCGCTGAGAGGTTCAGGCGGCAATTCGCAAATGGATGTCTATTTCTTGCCGATGGATTCGACGGCATACACCCAGCATAGCAACGGGCTTGTCCATTCCCTGCAGGCTTTCATCGACAATCCTGACCTGACTGCTCCGGACTATAACTTGGCCGATATACCGGCGGGTTTTCTGGACTCAACCAAATACAATCTTGAAGGCAATTGGGAGTATCACGGCATTCCGGCTTCGTTTGAAACTTATATCCTGTTTGCCAACATGGATCATGTGAACACATATCTTGACGGCAAGATGCCAGCCTCGATGGAAGAGTTGATAACGGCGGCCCACAAAATCAAGGAAGACAGCAATGGCGCGGTCGCAGGTGCGGTGTTGCGTGGCATTCGATCTGATACATTGATCGACACAATCACCGGTTTTGTCAATAATTCGGTTGGTCCTGCTGACCGCTCTGCTCCTTATAATATCTGGTTCGCCGGGGGGTGGGACAAACCCCAGATGGATCATCCCGATATCGTTCGCGGGCTTGCCAATTATGCGGAGCTGATGAAGGCCGGGCCTGTCAATATTCAGGCCATGGACTGGCCCGATGCCTCGCAATTCTTCCAGGCAGGAGGTGCAGCCTTCTTCATTGACGCCAGCCTGTTTGCCCCGGGCTTCGAGGCTCCAGATGAAAGCCCGATCGCAGGTCAGATCGGCTATTCGGTCATTCCCGTCGATAATGAACAGGGTGAACCCTATACCGCCCATTGGCAATGGGGTTATGGAATTCCCCAAAATGCAGCCAATCCGGAGGCCGGATGGCTGTTTATTCAATATATGTCACATCCCGATAATGCGACGGCAATCGGGAAGTTGCATGGGGGAGCCCCGCGCCTGTCGACATGGAATGATGCTGATTATGCCTCCAGCTTCCCGCAAGGTTATGTTGATGCGGTGGCTGCAGCCATGCCAAACTCGCAGACATCTGTGGTCCAGCGGGCGGGCTGGAGTGAATTTGCACTGCGAATCGTTGATGTCATTCAGGCGATTTATGGAGGTGCCGATCCGGCGGCAGCCGGTGCCGCCGCCCAGGCTGATTTCAAGACGATGATGGCAAACTAAGCCATCTGGAACTCTGGGCTACAAATCCATGTGGCCCAGAGTTTATCGGGTCAGGATGGAAACATATCCTGCCTCGTGGAAAGACAACAGATGCACTGTTGACAAACCTCCCGGATCATTGAACGCGTCTGCGGTGAACAATTGGTTACAATGGGCGGTGTTCATAATCGAGTTTCTGTTCAACTGTCTGTTCAGTCCGTTGCAACTGCATGAGGTGAGATGAGTGTTATGCTCAAATCGCTCAACAATGCATCAGCATTCTGGTTTATCCTGCCGTGTCTTCTGGTCCTTGCCTTGACCTCGCTTTACCCGATTGGATTCGGGGTGGTGGTCTCGTTAACAAACTGGAACTGGGGCAATCAGTTCGACTATGTGGGGTTTTCCAATTTCACGGCACTTCTTGGTGATGGGGAATTCTGGACGGTCCTGAGAAACACTCTGGTCTTCGCGACGTCCGCAACAATCATTGAAGTTGTGCTTGGCTTTTATCTGGCAACACAGGTGGACAAACTCTCGATCCGGACCGACCTCATACGTGCGCTCATCATGCTGCCGCTCATGGTGTCGGGAATTGTGGTTGCCTTGATGTCCAAAGTGATGTTCGATCCGTTTCTTGGGATCGTCAACCAACTGCTGGGAGTGTTTGGTCTTGGCCCCTCGGCCTTTTACGGTGCCGTTGCGACCGCGATGCCCTCGATCATTGCAGTGGATGTCTGGTGGCAGACGGCTTTTGTTTTCATTATCCTGCTGGCAGGACTGCGTGGCTTGCCACGCAGTCCAATTGAAGCCGCTAGGGTAGAAGGCGCAAGCGAATTCATCATCTTTTGGCGCATCAAAATGCCGATGTTGCGCTCGCTTCTTATCACCGTGATCATCATTCGCGCTATCGACACGCTGAAAGTTTTCGACATCGTATTTGGGACCACCGGGGGTGGCCCACAAATTGCTACTGAGGTTGTCCAGACCTTTGTCTACCGGACGGCTTATAGCTATCAGCAGATCGGCAAAGCGATGGCCACGATTATCCTGTTCTCGTTGTTGATACTGATTGTTGCACTGGCCCTTCAAATGCTGCAGCAGCGGATGGAGGAGAGGTGACGTTCATTCCTGCTTCCCTGATGACAGGACCCACCCGGCCGGGTGTCGTCCTTGCGACAGGATGGGCGTATATATTCACTGGCATAATGCTGCTGTTCAGTCTGTTCCCAGTTTATTGGGTCCTGGCGACATCGCTCAAGACCAAGCGCGACGGGCTGGCCAACCCGCCGCTTTGGATTTTTGATCCGACAACGGCGAATTATCTCAAACTTTGGACACATGAGACATTTAAATCCACTTTCATAAATTCCGTCATTGTTACCGTCATCGGCGTTGCACTGTCGCTGGCGATTGCGATCCCCACAGCCTATGCGATTGTTCGGATGAAGGTGAGGGGGCAAAATCTTGTGGGTGCCTGGTTGGTTCTGGCCTACATGTTACCCGAGTTTCTGTTCGTGCTGCCGATGTTTTCGTTCTACCAATGGACCGGGCTATATGACACGCATGTCGGGTTGGCCCTGATGTATCAGGTCCATGTACTGCCACTTTCGATCTGGCTTCTGAGTTCCTTTTTCCGCGAGATCAATCCAGCGATCGACGAAGCGGCCCGGATGGAAGGCGCCACCCACCTTCAGATTTTGATGAAGATTTATATTCCCTGTACATTGCCGGGACTGATGGCAACTGTGATTTTGAACGCAATCTGGATATGGAACGAATTGGCCATCGCACTCGGATTGACATTTTCAAAAGCGCAAACGGTCACCCTGGGAGTTACCAGTTTTCGCGGTTATGCAGCACTCGATTGGGGGGCGATGACGGCGGCATCGATTGTCGCGATTTTCCCCATGCTGGTTTTTGCTGTCGTGGCCCAAAGACATATCGTCAAGGGGCTCACCCTCGGCGCAGTTAAGGGGTAAGGATGTCATTCAAGGAATCCGATATCGTGCAGTTTTCCACCGTTTTCGGGCGGAACCTGTTGGCGGAGATTCCGCATTTTGTCTGCCCGAAAATGCTAATTGTCACGATGGAAGATCTGTGGCCCATCTTCGGTGCACATCTGCCAGCTTGTGCTGAGACCTATTTTGTCGGGTCTATGGAGCGTTCCCGACTCGAAACCGATCTTTCCTTGTTGTCTGATATATCTTCCATCGTCGGACTCGGTGGTGGACAGGCGATTGACGCCGCAAAATATATGGCCTGGCGTTTGAATCTTCCACTTTTTCAGTTCCCAACCTCGCTGTCAGTTGACGCTGTATTCGGCCACCGTGCCGGAGTACGTGAGAACAGTCTGGTGAAATATGTGGGCTGGGCAGTCCCTGAAACGGTTTATGTTGACCTCGATATCATTGAAGCGGCACCTCGTGCATTGAATATTGCCGGTGTCGGGGACATCTTTTGCTTCATCACCGGGGTTATGGATTGGCGCTATGCTGCAAAACGGGGAAAGTGTGAAACACGCTGGCTTTTCGATGAGAGCTTGGCGCAAATTTCGTTATCGAAGGCCGAAGCGGCTTTGGCTGCACTTGATGAGATCAAGGCTCTTAGTCAGCGCGGGATTGAAATCATGGTCGATGCGCTGAAATGGGGAGGTGCATCATATCATGGTACGGGCTGGAATCCGCGCCATATCGAAGGTGTTGAACATTATATCTTTTATGCACTGGAAGCGCGCACCGGAAAAAAATTCCTGCATGGACAAGCGGTCTGCCTGGGGCTTGTCATTGGCTTGATGATGCATGCCAGTCGATACGAAGAGGTTTTGAATGCGATTGTCAAGCTCGGCGTCGATATTCGTCCCGCCGCACTCGATATCACCTGGAATGATGTTTTTGACGTAATGTACGGCCTCATGGAATTCGTCACACACGAAAATTTGGCTTACGGCATTGCCAATGATTTTAAAGTGACGGAGTTATTCCTGATGGATATCCGGAACAGGATTGAAGGAGCATTTTCAGGATGAGGGCAAAAACAGAAACAGAAATCCGTCATTCATTATCTCCCGAGCACCGGTTAACAGCGCGCGGTCTGCGCCTTCCTCAGGTTCCAGCAGCGGTAGGAAATTTTGATCTCGGTTCAATCGACGGGACAACCCTGTATCTTTCCGGTCAGGGGCCGTTGCTGGAAGACGGGAACCTCGCGCGCGGCAAAGTTGGCCGCGATATCTCCGTGAAGGATGCCAGATACCATGCCATGCGAACCGGCCTTGTGTTGATCAGCGCCATGAAGGAAATTCTTGGCTCTCTTGAATATGTGCGCCAAATTCACAAACTGTTTGGTATGGTCAACGCCGTTCCCGATTTTACCGAGCATCCAGAAGTGATCAATGGGTGCTCTGATCTTTTTTGCGATATTTTTGGAGTCCGCGGGCGGCATGCGCGCGCGGCGGTTGGGATGTGTTCCCTTCCCGGCAATATTTCAGTTGAAATTGAAGCCATTGTTTCGATTTCACCTGAGTGGAATTTGCTATCGTGAGTGAAATAGAATTCATTAATGCATCGCAACGATACGGTGATGTGGAGGTCATACGCAATCTGAACCTGCATGTTTTTGCGGGTGAATTCATGGTGCTGGTCGGTCCATCAGGGTGTGCAAAATCGACCACTCTCAGGATGATCGCGGGGTTGGAGACAATTTCCTCGGGTGACCTGATGATCGGAAAAGAACGTGCAAATGACCTGTCGCCTGCCACACGCAATATTTCGATGGTTTTTCAGTCTTATGCCTTATTTCCCAACATGTCGGTCAGGGATAATCTCTCATTCGGCCTGAAACTCCGTAAGACTGCGCAGGCCACTGTTGCAGATGAGGTGAGTCGTGTGGCTGATATGCTGGGCCTTGATGACTGTCTTGACCGGAAACCGCGCCAATTATCGGGAGGGCAGGCCCAGCGGGTGGCACTCGGACGCGCAATGATACGCAGACCTTCTGCTTTTTTGTTTGATGAACCTTTGTCCAATCTGGATGCTGAACTCAGGGTGCAAATGCGCGGAGAGATATCTCAGATGCAAAAGCAACTTGGAACCACGACAGTCTATGTCACGCATGATCAAGTCGAGGCAATGACGATGGGAGACCGGATTGCGGTGATGAATTGTGGTGAAATCATGCAGGTTGGTACGCCGCTTGAACTCTATGATGATCCGGCCAACAGTTTTGTTGCCGGTTTTATTGGCAGTCCGCGTATGAATCTTGTGGTGGCCAAGAGAATTCTCAACAGAGCAGTATCGGAAGATCGCAGGGTGGTGCCACCTCCCGGCGCATTGATTGGAATTCGCCCCGAACATGTCTTCATCGATACGCGTGATGGTTTTGGGATCGGACCTGCCTGTGTCCAACGAATGGAGGATCTTGGCCACGAGACACTTGTTCATCTTGTCACCGAAAATGGGACTGTCCTGACCGCGCGGACCCGCAGAGACCAACGAAGGAAATTTTTACCGAAACAGACGGTGACGTTGAGTATTTGCCCAGACAATCTGTATGTCTTTCGAGAAGCTGATGGGCAGCGGCTGCAATGAGTTACGGCTTCGCCATTGGCCATGACTTGCAGAGAAGAGATAAGGAGCGTCTGATATGACGGATGATCCGTTTGAGCGGTGGCGTCTGACACCTGTCATCAATGTGACGGGAACAAAGACAGGTATCGGCGCCTCGCGTGTTGCCGCTGAGACCCGTGCTCTGGTGGATCAGATTATGTCATCCTTTGTCGATATGGATGAGTTGCAGACACGCGCGGGTGCGGTCATCGCGCGGATGACGGGCGCCGAGGCCGGATGTATAACGGCTTGCTCGGCCGCCGCCATGACTCAAACCGTGGCGGCCTGCCTGACCGGTACCGATCTGGCGCGAATTGAGATGCTTCCGCAGACAGACAAGGAGCGGCGTGTTCTGCTGCCATTGGGCCATATGGTCAATTACGGTGCACCGGTGGATCAGGCCATTCGCCTCGCGGGTGCGCATGTCGTGCCAGTGGGTACTGCAGCCGCCTGTGAGGAATGGCATCTGCGCGCAGCACTGGAGCGAGGGGCGGCGGCGGCGATGTATGTCGTGTCACATCATACTGTGCGTGAAAACGAATTGCCGATGGATCTATTCATTGCCTGTTGTCAGGAATATGAAGTGCCTGCCATTGTTGATATGGCATCGGAATATGATCTGACAGGACCGCTCGCTATGGGCGCATCGGCTGTGATTTATTCGGGCCATAAATTTCTGGGCGGTGTCACCAGCGGGATTGTTGCTGGACAAACGGATCTGGTTCGCGCGACCTATCTGCAGCATCGCGGCATTGGGCGCACGATGAAGGCTGGCAAGGAAAGCATCGTCGGTGCAATCGCAGCGCTGGAGCTTTGGGAGACGCGCGATCATCGGGCGGCGCAGGCCGCAGAGGAGAAACGAGTTGCACTCTGGTCACGGTCTCTTTCCGATATCCCGGGAATGACGCTGGCCCGTCATGCAGACTGGACGGGCAATCCGATTACCCGGTTATGTATGATGGTTGATCCGGTTGTCGCAGGCCTGAATGCTTGGGAATTGGCGGCGCGGCTGGCGGCACGTTCTCCCCGGATTATCGTGCGTGACGATCTGATTGAGCATCAGGAAATCTATCTCGATCCATGTAACCTGACCGATGGCGAAGCGGAACATGTCGCGGTTGCCATCCGCGAGGAAGTTGCGCGTTTTCGTGCAGATGGTGATGGGTTGCAATTGAGCTGGAGTGACATCAAACATGCACGGGAAGCCCAGATATTGGCGTGGAGAGGCAATTGGGATGATTCTTGAAGGCCGCCGAATTCTGGTCACGGGCGCGGCGCGTGGGATCGGCCTCGCTGTGGTGCGAGCCTGTCTGGCCGAAGGCGCATATGTCCTGGCGACCGATAGGGATGATAAGGTTCTGGATCAGGCCGTTTTGGGGTTGAAGAAATATGCAGATCACTTACGCCACAATCGTCTGGATGTCAGCGATCCTGCCAGTCTTGAAGACTCCTTGTCAGAAATCCGAGATTGGCCGATGCTGGATGGTCTGGTCAATAATGCCGCCATCCTCGATATCAACGATGCCCGTTCGCTGACCGACGAACGGTTTGCCGAAGTTCTTGATACCAATCTGACCGGAGCATTGCGCGTCACCCGCGCAGTGCTGCCAATGTTGGAACAGTCCAGCGCTCCGGGAATCGTCAATACATTGTCAACGCAGGCGTTTTTTGGTGTGCCGGGTTCAGCCGCCTATGCGACAGCCAAGGGAGGGATGCTGATGTTGACACGGTCCATGGCAGTCGATTTTGGCGCAGGCAATATACGTGTGAACGCGGTGGCACCCGGATTCATTGATACGCGCATGGCATTGACCAAAGATGGATTGCACGAGCACGAGATGGAGGATTTCAAGACTCACTATATTGCTGCGGGCCGAATCCCGTTGCGACGTCCAGGGACCGCTGAAGATTGCGCCGGGGCCTTTGTTTATCTGTTATCTGACCGTGCTCAATATGTGACTGGACAAGTGATTTGCGTCGATGGCGGCCTGAGCGCCACTTACTGATGACGCGGGTTTCCAATAAATCCCAGTCTGCCGGGAAAATATCTTTCGATTTGTTGGCAGGAGTGTCTTAAATGCCTGTTTCCTGCCGCAATATTGGGCAACGGCAACCTCTTGTCGATACATGGTTGTCATTTTGTTGTGCCCTGTGGTGAGACTGGCAATCTGCGGATAGGGGGGGGGGCATATGCCGGGGCAACATTGTTCTCATGCTGTTGATGCGCTGAGCTATGGTTTCCCCACCGTGTTTGGCCGTGGGCTGCTGGGTGAATTTCGTCACTTCGTCAATCCTCCATTCCTCGTAGTGACGATGGAGGATCTTTGGCCGCTCTTCGGTTATCATTTTGAAGATGCTGACTGCCGACCTTATTTTTGTCAGTCAATTGAGCAAACCGTCCTTGAACGAGAGGTTGCTGGATTTGGTGAAGTTCGCGCTATCGTTGGTCTTGGTGGCGGGCAGGCTCTGGACGTTGCCAAGTATTTTTCATGGCGTTTGAACCTTCCACTCTTTCAGGCACCAACAGCACTTTCCGTCAATGCTGTCTATGGACAGCGATCCGGTGTCAGGAGTGACGGGAAGGTTGTCTATCGCGGTTGGGCGGTCCCGGAAGCGATTTATATCGACTATGATGTTCTTGCCAACTGTCCTCCTGTGCTCAATTGGTCGGGCATTGGAGATATTCTGTGTTTCCATACCGGTGTTCTCGATTGGCGTTACGCCGAAAGAGAGGGGCGAGTTGAGGAAAAGTGGCGGTTTGATGAGGGGCTCGCGCAGCAATCACTCGCCAAGGTGAGAGCCATTATCGACAATGTCGATCATATTCGCGCCATGAATGACCGTGGAATCGCAACATTGGTTGATGGGTTGCAATGGGGAACAACCTATCACGGTGCGGGTTGGTGCCCGCGGCATATCGAAGGTACCGATCACTTCCTCTTCTATACGCTGGAGAAAATGACCGGAAAGAAATTCCTGCACGGGCAGCCTGTTGGTCTGGGGGTTCTGGTCGGTTCCATGTTGCATGAAGATGGTGCCGATGAGATGCTCGATACGATCTCCAGTATCGGGCTGGATATCAGGCCGGAAGCCATGGGGTTGACCTGGGACCATTTTGAGGAGGGGCTCAGAATGATGCGCCGTTACGTCAATGAGGTTGGATTATGGCATTCAATCGCCCATGATACAACGATTTCAAAGGGATTCATTTCGGATCTTCGTCGCCGATTAAATGCCGCTTATACGCATAAATTGGGCAAGAATGCGGGTGCGTAATTTTCGATCAGGCGATGGAGACCTCACAGCATTTGGGTTGGAGCGAGGTATTTTGCGGTTTTGTTGTGCTGTATGCAAGTCTCACAAAATACGGGGAGTTGAGGCAGCCATTCTGGTTTCAGAATGTGTGATTCATGAGGAGGTACCATTGTGCGTATGGGTTTTGCCAGGTTTCGCCGCGGGCGGGGGTCTGAAGCACGAGGTCAGTGCCCCGTTTTGACTCGCGTATCTGCTGGTGCTTATCGAAACGCTTGCCAATGACAGTGTTGATGGGACTTTCGACAAAGTCTGTGGAAATGTGCGCTCTACTGCGCTGCCGTTTGGCATCATTCGGGATTATGACCGTTTTGTACGCAACCTATGGGACTCAAAACCGGGTTTCGAGTCAGACGATGACACGACGAATTGAAGGATTCTCCCAAAAACAGAAGGTGATGCCTTCACAAGTTGAAACTTCGGTCGTATATGGCATCGTCGGCTCTGCGATTGCGGTCGTGGCGGAATTGGTAGACGCGCAGCGTTGAGGTCGCTGTGGGATAATATCCCGTGGAAGTTCGAGTCTTCTCGACCGCACCATGAATTCAGATAACGAACTTTGTAAGCCACTGTAATATCTGAATTTGTTACCCGGTAAGTCATGGAAACTCGTAGTCTCTTAAGATTTTGTACTAAGGCCCGTTGACAATTGCCTTGCGTCTTGAGCGCTTATCGTGTATTTTTGCCGGGATTGCACGCCGAAAAAGGCGGCACGAGCAGACGAGGTGGGTGACAAGATGAATGCAGATCGCACAGTTTTGACAGATGAGATGTGGGCGCGGGTGGCCCCGCTGTGTCCGGGCCAGGTGACTGACCCGGGGTGCACGGCGGTGGACAATCGTCTTTTTCTGGAAGGAGTTCTCTGGCGGTTTCGCACGGGCACACTCTGGCGTGATCTCCCGCCGCATTTTGGGCGGTGGGCCCGTGTCTTCAAACGGTTCCGGCGTTGGACCCAAGCGAATCTTTGTGAACGTATTTTCACTGCGTGATCCGGTGATCTGGATCTGTCGATGGTGTCTGTGGATGGCACGATCATGCCAGCGCATCGATGGGCCTCCGGGGCCCAAAAGGGGGATCAGAATCGGAAGGAATCGGTCGCTCGAAAGGAGGATTGACCCGCAAGGTCGTGGCTCTCACCGATGCTGTCGGACATCTGATCCGGTTTGTGGTTCTGCCGGGTCAGACTCATGATCTCAAGGCTGTGCCTGAACTCCTGGACGATCTCACCTGTGAGACGTTGATTGGCGACAAGGCCTTTGACGCGGATGGGGTGCTGGACACATTGGCAGAACGCGAGATGACGGCGGTGATCCCGCCGAAGTCGAATCGAAGCACGCCACGGGACTTTGACCGCAACGCTGACAAGGAGCGACACCGAATCGAGAATGTCTTTGCGAAAATCAAGGAGGCCCAAAGTCTCGCCACGCGATACGACAAGACCCGCGCAAGCTTCGCAGCCGGGATTTATCTGATGGCGGGCGTGGTGGCGGCACGATAATTGTCAACGGGCCTTACAAAAGGAACTACGATATGGCCGTGATGAGGAACCTGGATCAGCACCTGAAACGACGTGGAAGTCGCTGGTATTACCAGCGAAGAATGCCGCTCGAATATACCGATTTCGATGATCGCAAGCTCATCTGCAAGGCGTTGAAAACCGAATCTCTGGAAGTGACCCGCGCTCGGCGCGTTTCATGGTGCGCTTGCTCGGCCATTCCGACGATCCGAATGTGGCCAGCTTTTTTACACGGCACCCGCGCTAGACCGATAGCAGCGCGGCAATGATGATGCTGGCGAAGGTGGCACCGACGACAATCTTGCCGCCGGTTCTGAAAATTTCGGGCGCGTAGGCGCAGAACGTATACCACCATTCAAACAGACGCCAGGGATAATAGATTGGCGTTTCAAAGACGCTAAGTCAGGTGGGGCCGAGATAGGGATTATAGTCAAATTGTACGGCTACCCACTGCGTTGCAATCCACATGCCCCCGGCAATGGTGGCGAGCACTGAAAGAATATGACCGTATAAAATGACTTGCGGCGACATGGATTGACCTTGTTTTGTGCGAAGTCAGATTGCGTGCGCTCAGGCGCTCCGTATAGTGAGGAAAGCTGGCAGAAATCTGAATGAACTCAGTCAGTTTGGGTCAATTTTTAGTATGCGGTGATTGCTCGTGGCGCTATAAGGAAGATCAAGCCGCCCACAGAGCGGCAAGCGGGGAAATTCATGTGTCAATTACAGGAAACCGAGCCTTAAAGCTCAATCCCTATCAAATTCAGTGACCCGGAGTGTGCGCTGGATTTGAGCCACATGCTCATCATGAACCTTCGCCTGCTCTGCAAACTTGGTCCACTGCTTCACCACGTCAATGATCTCAGCGATGATAGATTTCACCTTGCGTGTTTTGAGTCCGACAAACTCGCCAAATGCGACAAGATCGCTCAAATCAAATCCATCGCATTTCCCGCCCAGACTTATTTGATGCTTGGACGTCCAGGAACCTTGCGGGTTGTAGTTATAAGCGACGTCAAAGGCCGGCGAGAGTCGCCATTCACCTTTTTTGTCCATGACAAATCCGATATTCTTGACGTGATCATCCTGATTGCGCGCAATGATGTTGAACAGCGTGCGTCGCACCTGTTGTTCAATATCCTCAGCCGGAAGATTCAGGGATTTGATGGTCTGAAGGGCCTGCTCATAGGAATAAGCGCCCGCCATGTTGAAATCGAAATGCCGTAAGGCACACAAAGACTGATAGTGCAGCTTGTTTCCCGCGTCGGTGCGATCAAAGCGTTTGGTCATGAAATGAGCCCGCCCGCCTTCTTCGTGTAGACGGCACGGCATCATGATGATACCGGCTTTGTCCGCCATAAGATGATAGGCATATTCAATGCGCCCAAATCCCTTCGGGTCGGCAAGTTCCTTGTCCTTGTTTTCGTCCACGCCGTCGAACTTCATGAGCCAATGGGTGTAGCCTTTATCCGTCTTAACCTGGCCGGATTTGAATTCGCCGGTTTCTTCATTCCATGCAAGGATCGCCTTTGCTCTGGCGCCGCCGGCGGAAGTCCCGACGCGCAATATATCTTCAATGTCCCGCGCATCACCCTTGCCGGTTAAATTACCTGCGAGGTTTTCCCGGTCACTCAAAATCCGGTTCGACAAGTCAACAAGCCGGTCCACTTCGACTTTTCGTGCTTTTGTTGGAGAACCTGTTATTGCCGGCTTGTATTCAAGTGCGCCCATACCCCGTGTCCCGGTATAGCAAAGGCGCTCAACCGGATTGAAACTCGCTTCGGGACGACCCTGGTTTGCCAGCCAGACATTGATCAGGGCGTTGCCGAATTTGTCCGGCAGGCTGTCGGCCAGCATGCCGGGGAGTCCCCTGAATGTCTCTCTGCTCAGGCTCGGAAATTCGTAAGGTGTTTCCTGCCACGGCATTTGCAAGGGGGAAACTTCAATGCCGCTTGCTCCAAATTCGGGGGTAAACTGAAAGATGCCGATCCCGCGATCCACCACCCATGTCACGGCGCCAATGCGCCTTCCCCACAGTTCAACACTGGCGGTGGTCATGATGATTCTCCATCATCTTGCCCCTGATCTCCCCACGTCCATTTTTTCTGATCCCGTTTCCTGGCGCGGGCGCGTTGCCGGGCTGGCTGGCTGCTTTTTTCCAGTTCTTCGAGCGGACTCAATCCAGAGTCGGGCAAAAGAGCTCTCAAATTGTCTGCCAGTTGCAGCGCTTTGAGGACGCGGATGAAACTATCAAGGGAGACGCCCTTTCCCTCCTGAGCGAGGCGGGTGATGGTGCTGCGTGAGACGCCAGCCTCCCGTGCGAGGCGGCTTTGCGTGATATTACGCTTCAGCCGAATCTCTTCGATCCTTTCGCTGAGCGCATCCTCAATGGCCTCACTGGATGCGAGGCCGAAATCAATTTTATGCGTCACATCTCATCCACTAACTGTATTCTTCTATCCTAATATACCATATATCACGCATTAACGCTCATTCAAGATAATTTATATTTAATGCATTGTATTTCACGCATTAAAATCACTTTCTCGCCTTAATGATGTAAATTTCATGCTTTATCTGCCATCAATGCCGCGCTTCTTGCCAAGCGTCCATGAAATCCGGTTGCCCCGGATGGTACCGCTGATTTGTTTTCCGAGATTGCGATTCATCACCTCACGCCAGAGCACCAGCGAAAAGTCCTTGGCCCGTTCGATCACTGGATAGCGCCCGCCCGCCCAGTCGAGCCGTTCAACATATTTGCCGCTGATGCACCCCGAACGCGGCGTGTGTGTGAATTCCTTTCCGAGCCTTCTCGCGACAGATTTTGCCGCCGCCTCATATCCTTTCAAAGGGGCTTATAAAGATGAATTGACATACCGCATTATGTTGCGCCAATCTTTCAATAAAAACGCATCATGTTATATTCTGTCAAATGGTCTTTATAAGCCCCCTTTCAAAGTCCCACACTGTACTGCTCACTACATATGAGACGCGGACCCCTCATGGGCTTGCACTCCCAAAAGGGATCTGCTACCGTGTTGTTATACGCGGCGGGTGCGGACATCTTTTATAGAAGGAGTTAAGTTTGACTGCAAGTAAAGCCACTGCATTTGTGGCTTTCGACAGAGTTCAAAAGTCATACGACGGCGAGACACTTGTGGTCAAAGACTTGAATCTTCAGATCGCCAGGGGTGAGTTTTTTACCATGTTGGGCGCGTCAGGGTCAGGAAAGACAACCTGCCTGATGATGCTAGCTGGCCTTGAGACGGCAACCCATGGCGAGATCACCCTCAACGGCAAACCGATTAACCATATCCCACCCCACAGGCGGGGAATCGGTATGGTCTTTCAGAACTATGCGCTGTTCCCGCACATGACAGTTGCCGAGAATCTGGCTTTCCCGCTTGAAGTCCGTGGCATCAGCAAAGCCGAAAGGGAAACAAAGATTACCCGCGCACTTGACATGGTGCAGATGGCAGAATTTGGCGGACGTCGGCCCGCACAGTTGTCGGGTGGTCAGCAGCAAAGAATTGCCTTGGCGCGGGCCCTGGTGTTTGAGCCCGAATTGGTGCTGATGGATGAACCGCTCGGCGCGCTTGACAAGCAGTTGCGTGAGTCACTGCAGTTTGAAATTACGAAACTTGCGAAGGATCTCGGGATCTGCACAGTCTATGTGACTCATGACCAGACCGAAGCGTTGACCATGTCTGATCGAGTCGCCGTCTTTGAAGACGGCGTCATTCAGCAGGTGGATGAGCCCGATACACTGTATGAATCCCCGCAAAACAGCTTTGTTGCTCAATTTATTGGAGAAAACAACACGCTGGAAGGCGTTGTTCATAGCATTTCTGAAGATATGGCGGTGGTTCGGCTCAGTAACGGAGATTTGATCGATACGATCCCCGTCGATATCGATCAACCGGGCCAACCGACAGTCGTGTCCATTCGCCCTGAGCGTGTTGAACTCGATAGAAATCGGCTGACTGAGGATGCGCATACGCTGAAAGCGGAAGTGCAGGAATTCATTTATATGGGTGATATCTACCGGACCCGAATCAAAGTGGCTGATAACGACGATTTTGTCATCAAGACAAGAAATGCGCCCGACCAAAGCCGACAAAAACCTGGCGACGTGATTGAAATCGGCTGGCGTGCGGAAGATTGTCGGGCTTTTGTACCGGACTCGTCGTGAGATCGGTCGACAGTTTTTGAGAGCAATTCAGAGATCAACAGCAGATAGAGAAAAGGAGTTGATGATGTTGACAACACGGTTTGCGTTGGCTGGTGCTGGTCTGGCCTGTCTGATGGGTCCTTTGGGGGCGACTGCGGATGGGCATCTGGCGGATTCCCTCACGGTGGTTTCCTGGGGCGGGGCGTATCAGGCCAGTCAGGTCAAGGCGTATGCCAATCCGTATGCGGAGAGGCATGGCGTTGAGTTTATCTGGGAGGAGAGCAGCAACGAGGCGACGGCGCGGTTGCGCGCCATGGACGAGGCCAATAATGTGACGTGGGATGTGGTGGATGTGGTGCCAGCCGATGCCATTCGTTTGTGTGATGAGGGGTTGATTGAGGTGATTGATCACAATGCCTTGCTGGCTCCGGCCCCGGACGGGACGTTGCCCACGGAGGATTTTGGTGATCTGATTGTGTCGGAGTGTTTTATTCCCCAGATCGTGTATTCGACGACCTTTGGGTATCGTACCGATCAGGTTCCCGCCGGTGTGGCCCTGCCCACCGGGGCGTGCGATGTGTTTGATCTGGCCACGTATCCGGGCAAGCGTGCGCTCGAGAAGCGGCCGATTGCCAATATGGAATGGGCCCTGCTCTGTGATGGGGTGGCTTATGCGGATGTCTATGATGTTCTGGAGACCGAAGCGGGGATCCAGCGGGCCTTTGCCAAGCTGGACACCATCAAGGACGACACGATCTGGTGGTCGGCGGGTGCGGATACCCCGCAATGGCTGGCCGATGGCGAGATTTTCATGGGTTCCACCTATAATGGGCGTCTGTTCTCGTTGATTGAGGAGCAGAATCAGCCGGTGGGCATGGCCTGGGACTGGCAGATGTTTGACCTTGATGGGTGGGTGATTCCCGCAGGCCTGCCGGAGGATCGTCGGGCGCGGGCGTTGGATTTCGTGCATTTTGCGACGGACACGCAGCGCCTTGCCGACCAATCCCGGTATATTTCGTATGGTCCGGCGCGCGAATCCTCGGCTGCCCTGGTGTCCACGCATGCCGAACTCGGCATTGACATGGCGCCCCATATGCCCACGGATCCGAACAATGCCGAGAATACGTTCCTCTTCAATTATGTGTGGTGGGCGGATTATCGTGACGATCTGGATGCCCGGTTTCAAGCGTGGCTGGCCAAATAAACCGGAACACAGTCGGACAGGTCTTGCGGGACCTGTCCGAACCATCCTCAAGCCCCGCACAATCTCAAAACCCCATTTATTCTTGTGATCCGAACGAATTTCGGCGACTCGGTAGTCAATTTGGAAATGAAGCCCCATGTGTTGAGATTCTGGTCTTTGAGGACGCCTCAGGAGTCGTGTCAGTCTCTTGAAAATGACTTCCAGCAATGGCTGCCTGTCATGCAATGGCCATTATTGATCCTTAACCATGTCGAATCCACCTGAAATTCTAACAGCAGATGGCCGCCCGCTTAAAGCCGGGTTGAGTCGCGCATTACGTGCTCACAAGATTCGTGCTCTGCTACTGATTCTTCCCTTGTTGCTATTTATTCTTGTCTCCTTCGTCGCACCGATAGGAGACATGTTGTTCCGGTCTGTCGAAAATCAGATCGTTGAACAAACTCTTCCGCGTACAGTGGCTGCCATTGAACAGGACTGGCATGACCATTCAAGCGTGCCGCCGGAATCCGTGTATGCGGCCTTGGCCTATGACTTGCGTCAAGCCAGCGAACGGCGCCTGCATACCCGTATCGGTTCTCGCTTGAATTATGAGACAACCGGAATCGCTTCGCTATTCCGTAAATCCGGCCGACGTATCGACAGGATTGGCAGTGATTATGCTGACCGATTTGTCCAGCATGATGCGATCTGGGGCGATCCAGTTGCATGGATGTCCCTGATGGCCGGTCCACACAAAGAGTCCCCGATTGAACAATTATCTGATTTTCACATCGATCCAGAAATCGCCGCCATTTTGCCGGAAACAACGTCTGTCTACGGAGGTTTCGTCCAGACTCTGGCCGATATGGATGGAGTTTCTCCGGCAGAAGAAGTGCCCTGGAACAGTGTCTATCTGGCTCTCTATCGTGACCTGACGGCTGGTCCGATCAGGATTCAAACTTATGAGGGAGAATACAGGACACAACTCATTGCAGCGGCAAAAACCGCCGAGTCATTTGATCAGATTCTTGTTTCTGACATTTTTGCAGATATCGACGATGATTGGATGCGAATTGATATTTGGGAAACCATAGAGGTTTTTTCGCCTCACTATACGTCGGGCTACTATCTCACGGCGGTCGATCTTAAGCTGACGCACGATGGGATCGAATCACAGGCTGAGGATAAGCGCATCTACCTCTTGCTGTTTCAACGCACGGCATTCATGTCTTTGGCGATCACGGTGACGTGCATTTTGCTGGGATATCCCATTGCATATTTGTTGGCACATGTGCCGATACGGACATCAAACCTGCTGTTGATCCTCGTTCTACTGCCTTTCTGGACATCACTCCTGGTGCGAACATCTGCATGGAAGGTCTTACTTCAGCAGGAGGGTGTCATTAATGATATTCTTGTCTGGTTGGGAATTGTCGCCGATGAATCGCGGTTGGCAATGATCAATAATCAGTTTGGGACGATCGTTGCCATGACGCATATCTTGCTCCCCTTCATGATTTTGCCGCTCTATTCTGTGATGAAAACCATCCAGCCCTCCTATGTCCGTGCGGCGAAATCTCTTGGTGCCAATGACTGGACGGCCTTTTGGCGCGTGTATTTTCCGCAATCTGTTCCAGGAATTGGTGCAGGCTGTATACTGGTTTTTATCCTGTCGATTGGTTACTATATCACGCCTGAAATTGTTGGCGGGCGCACCGGCACATTCATTTCAAATCGCATTGCTTTTCATATTTCACAGTCTTTGAATTGGGGCTTGGCCGCTGCACTGGGTGCCCTTCTTCTGATCACGGTGCTTGTTCTTTACTGGCTCTATGATCGGATTGTCGGCATCGACAATGTCAAGCTGGGTTGAGTGACAACGAATGGCCCTTCCTGAATATGCATCGCCTGCACAACGGATCTGGTTCTATATTTTTCGGATTTTTTGTGGGCTGGTTTTTTTCTTCCTGATTGCACCCATCATTGCCATTATTCCTCTCAGTTTCAACGCAGAGGATTTCTTCACCTATACACCCGGTATGCTTGCACTGGACGCGCAGGCCTATTCCCTGAAACACTATGTCGATTTCTTTACCAATCCTGACTGGCAACAGGCATTGGCAAACTCAGTTCGGATCGCACCGATGGCTACATTGTTATCGGTATCATTTGGGACTCTCGCGGCGATTGGATTGTCACAGTCACATGTGCCGTTCAGACGCATCATTATGGCGATCCTGATTTCACCAATGATTGTCCCACTCATTATTTCCGCCGCTGGAATGTACTTTTTCTTTTCTCGTATTGGTCTGCAAGGCACCTACTGGGGTGTGGTGCTTGCCCATGCGGCACTTGGAACGCCATTTGTGATTATCACCGTAACCGCAACTTTGGTGGGATTTGATCGTTCGCTGACCCGGGCCGCGGCAACACTCGGTGCCGGACCGGTCCGCACATTCTTCCGTATTCAGATGCCACTGATCCTGCCTGGTGTCATCTCCGGCGGGCTGTTTGCTTTCATCACGTCATTTGATGAGGTTGTCGTTGTGTTATTTGTCGGCTCAGCCGCGCAGCAGACACTTCCATGGCAAATGTTCACCGGTCTGCGAGAGCAGATTTCCCCAACCATCCTTGCAGTTGCGGCAGTTCTCGTGGCTCTCTCTATTCTGTTGTTGGCCTCCGTCGAGCTTTTGCGACGCCGTTCAGAAAGACTTCGAGGAATTTCGCCACACGGGTGAATGACGCCTATTGGCTGACGGCAGAATTGCGACCACAGGACATCAGATTCAGCAGCACATAGCGGTTGGTGTGGCATGCTGGTGAGGCTGCATTGTGCATCACTGACAACGGACAGGTCTGAGGTTACACGGATGGAACGCATGCCACCCGTGCCATCAAGCCATCAGCCAGAGCCAAATTGATGCTGTGAAGACCGATAGACCAGTGGCCAGCAGGACCGAGGCGGCGACGGCCCGCTGTGCCCGTTTGTACATGCTTGAGAAGATATAGGCGTTGATTCCAGGTGCCATCGCAGCGGTGATGACGGCACTGCGGACCAGGTCGGTTTCGAGTGCAAAGATGAATGCGGACAATATCCAGGAAATGAGTGGGTGGAGGACCAGTGATGTCGTCGCGATGAATAGGATGAGGCGAAGGTCGCCCTCGGGCCGGTAGCGAACAATGACGCCGCCGAGACCAAACAAAGCCGCGGGCAGGGCGCTTGCTGCAATCATGTCCAGCGCTTCATGGGCGATGCTTGGCACAGGGAGATCAAGGAGATTGAAAATGAAACCGAGCAATATGCCCAGCATCAGTGCATTCCCGAACATCACGCGCCCGGTCTGCCGGATTGTTGAGCGGATACCGGAGCTTTCTGATTGCACCATTTCCATGGCGGTAATGCCCACGAAATAACAATAGGGGGCGTGCAGCGCGACGAGGGCAAAAGTCGCTTCAAGAGCGGTTCCGCCATAGGCACGCCCGACAATCGGAAGACCAAGAAGGACAGTATTGCTGAACAGCACAGCAAATCCGACAGCAATTGAGTCTTCCCAGCTGCGCTTGAACCACCAGCGGGCAGCGGCAAGTCCACAGATAAAACAGGCAGTGGAGCCACCATAAAATGACAGAATCAGTGCGGGTCGCAATGTCCGCGCAAGATCCATGTTGAGAATGGCTGCAAATAACAGGCAGGGGATGGCGAAACCCTGAGTATAGATCATGATTCCATGAATATGACTGTCGGTAAAGATCCCGCGCCACACCATCAGATAGCCCGCGCCAATCACCAGAAAGACTGGTGCGGTGATTTCGATAAGAATATTCAAGCAGTCAGGTCGTAGCTGATCTCAAAACCGTCGTAGGCGGGTTCGACATGCGGCGGTGTTTCATTGAGCACAGTCTGATAATCGAGATCATTATGCATATTCGTCAGAATCGCGCGTTGGGGTGCGACCCTTTCAATCCATTCAAGCGTTTGCTCCAAGTGGGTATGTGTTCGATGAGGTTCACGCCTGAGTGCATCCACAATCCAGCAATTGATCCCGCTGAGTTTTTTCCAGACCTCTTCTGTAATCGCCGAAACATCAGGCAGATAAGCCAGCGGCCCAATGATAAACCCATTACTTGATATCGTACCATGTTCAACCACAAAAGGATCCAGAGTGATGTCTCCACCATCCCCGGTGACGGTTACAGGTCCTGTCAATATGTTCATTTCAAGCATCGGTGGGTAAAGACTGCCGACAGGGCGCTCAAAAGCATAGCCAAATCGCTTGATCAACTCATCGCGCGTTGCATCATCGGCCCAAACAGGCAGACGAGCACCTCGATTGTGAAAAATCATGCGCAAGTCGTCAAGTCCATTCACATGATCGGCATGTGCATGAGTATAGACCACGGCATCAAGCAGCCCAACCTCAGCGTTCAGCAATTGTTGTCTGAGGTCGGGAGACGAATCAATCAAGACACGGGTCGATTTGTCACCTTCAATTCGGCGGACAAGCAACGAGCAGCGGGTCCGTTGGTTGCGCCGGTCCGCCGGGTCGCAATTTCCCCACAGGCCCCCCAGGCGCGGCACACCTCCGGATGAACCGCATCCGAGAATACGAAAAACAAGTCGCGCCATCAGGGAAACAGGTTTCGATCAGAAATGTGAGAGATGGGTCGCATTATGAACCTTCTGCCCAGCATCCTGCCTTGGTGAAGAGGGTGTCAAAGTTTCGTGTGGTTTGCTGCGCAAACGCGTCAAATTGACAGTTGAAGATTTGTGCTGCAGATCGCGCAGTATCAACAACAAAAGCCGGTTCATTGCGTTGACCGCGGTTCGGGACTGGAGCCAAATAGGGCGCATCGGTTTCAACAAGAAGCCTGTTGCGCGGGACAGCGGCAAAAATCTGGCGAAGACTCTTGGCATTTCGGAAAGTGATCATGCCTGAGATTGACAGATAGAAGTCCAAATCCAGTGCAACCCTTGCCAGTTTTGCGCTGGAAGAAAAGCAGTGCATGACACAAGAAAACGCTCCATTCCTGAATTCATGTATCAGAATATCTGCCATGTCATCGCAGGCATCTCGTGAATGGATGATGAGTGGAAGTCCAGTTATACGGGCGGCTGCAATATGCGTTTCAAGACTCAGTTTCTGTGCGGGTTCGGATTCCCGTGTATAGTGGTAATCGAGTCCGGACTCGCCGATACCGATCATTTTCGGATGCTGAGCGCATGCACATAGCTGCTCGACACTCGCCTGTTTCTCAGTCGCAGCGTAATGCGGGTGGATGCCGGCGGCGAAGAAGACACCGGAGTAAGCCTGTGCGATCTCGGCAACATTGTCAAAACGAGTCAAGGATGTACAGATTGTCACCATTCGGGTGACACCGCAATTGTGGGCGCGTTGGACGACCCTATCGAGATCATCGGAAAAATCAGGGAAGTCGAGATGACAGTGGCTATCCACCAAATGCGAGCGGCAGTTCATCAAACAATCCCAATTTGTCGGTTAAGCAGCAGTCTGATCGATTTTGAACAACATATCCAACACAACTGAAGCCGGGTCAAGATTGACCTCTCGTGCATGTCCGATATCACGGGACAATCTTGTGTGCAGATTTGACCAGAATTTTCCGGACCTGCATTGTGCCAGTCGGGTCAAACATGCCGCTTCACCTGAAACGGCTTCATTGACGTGGATTCCACTCGCCACTTTTGTGAGACGCGCGAGCAACACGAGCAGGGACGTCGTGACGGTTTCATAATGTGTATCCGCATTGCGTCCGGTGCATTCATCGGCGAGTTGGGTGGCTTCCAGGCCCGACAGGTTCGGCTCTATCGCCAGTAATTTGACCAGTCGGCTGTAGATTTCCAGTCCACGGTTGGCATGAAGCTGCACTGCATCTCCGACCGATCCACCGGTCAGTTCGAAGAGTGCGGCCTGGTCTTTGATTTCGAGTCCAGTCGCGGCCTCTACGGCCAGTTTCAACATATCGGCGTTCAAACTCGAACAGCGCAAGACCCCGCATCGGCTACGGATAGTCGGAAGCAACAGGTTGGGTGAATGGCTCACGAGAAAAAAAAAGGTATTCGCCGGAGGTTCCTCCAGCAGTTTGAGGAGTGCATTGGCGGCGAAATTGTTCATATCGTCAGCCGCATCGACGATTGCAATCAATGGCAGGCCATCAGGAGGTGTCAGCGCGAACTGTTCTCCCAGCAATCGGATGTCTTCAACAGTAATCTGACGCCGGAGGTGCTTGCCGCGGGGGTCAATTGAACGACGGACAAGGGAGAGCCCCGGTTCTGAAAGTGCCAGAATACGACGTATCACCGGATGATTCGGATCAACATCGAGATTGACAGGTGCGGGGTCGGGGTGCTTTTTTGCGGCCTGCATCATGAGGAACTTGGTGATCTTCCAGGCCAGTGTTGCCTTACCCACTCCTTTTGGGCCCGTTAGCAACCAGGCGTGCAAGAGCCGTTGGGAGCAAAATGCGTTGAGAAACCGCTCTTCGGCAACCCTTTGTCCATAGATTGTCTCGGTAAAGCGCGGATGTTCTGTGCCCGCCAGGCGATCAGGCTCTGGAAACGGTGCGCTGTTCACGATAGCAATTCATTTGCGCAAACAAGTATTTCGGCGGCGATCTGGTGTTCATCGCGGTTACCATCAACAACTGAACATCGATGCGGATTGGCCTGTGCGATGGCAACAAATCTTTCTCGTAATTCTTCAAGTTTCTCACCGAATGATTCCAGTCTTGTGTCACCGCCGCTGCGTTGGTGTACGCGCTGTAAGGCCGTTTCAACCGGTATATCGATTACGATGGTCAGGTCCGGTTCAATTCCGATCATCAAATCGTGGAGTTGATCAATTTTCCGGGCGAGCTGCGCGTCGTTAAATCCCTGATAAACCCGCGTTGAATCGACAAACCGATCGGTAATGACAATTTTACCGTTTTCCATGGCGGGAAGAATAAGACTGTCGAGATGATGCCGCCGGGCTGCGGTGAACAGAAGCGCCTCGGTCGCCGCCCCGAGGCCGCGAAGACTCTTGCCCGCCAGCAACTGATAGAATGGCTCGCCGCCAATGCCTCCACCGGGCTCAAAAGTGACGATATTGTCAACACCTGCAACGGAGAGACTTTTGCCAAGACGCCCAGCTTGTCGTGATTTACCGGCACCATCAATACCCTCAATGGAAATCAACCCTCCTTTTTCCATGATCAGCGATCAAGAAACCCGTCGAGTCCAATCTTTGTGGCCAAATTGGCCAGGGCAGTTTTCATACGCACAGAGAATCCCCCGTCTCCGACATCCTCATTGGCGATCAGCGGAAAGGTCAGGATTGTGTCAAATTCTTGCAGTTGCACCTCAAGTCGACCAACAACCTGACCCTTGGATATTGGTGTTTCCAAGAGATTGTCATAAATGACATTGGCATTGATTCCAGTATCCTGACCGGACCTGGTGGCAACCGGCACACTGACCGTTTCGGCCACTGTCGTGGCGAGTTTGGGTTTGTCACCCATGAAGACAGGAATTGAGACCACGGTGTTGCCCGACCTGAACAGTTCCTTGTCGGCATATTGGAAATTGTACCAGTTGATTATCTTCTCTGATTCCTGCTCCCGAATCGCACGGTTGCTCAAACCAGTCACCACGAATACGATGCGTCGATTGCCGCGTTTGGCGGAGCCAGTCAAACCGTAACCGGCTTCGCTCGTATAGCCCGTCTTGAGACCATCGGCACCAATATCCAGCCTGAGCAGTGGATTCCGATTCCGCCGGTTTTCCGGGACACGATTATCAAAGGCGAACTCACGTTCACCGAAATATGCATAGAGGTCCGGGAATCTCGTGATGATTTCGCCACTCACCGTTGCCAGGTCACGGACGCTCATACGATGATCTGGATGTGGCCAACCATTGGAATTCTTGAAAATCGATTGGGTGAGTCCGATTTCCTGTCCGCGTGTGGTCATGAGGCGCGCAAATCCGGCTTCTGTGCCATCTGGTGACATGGCTTCAGCCAGCACAGCACTCGCATCATTGCCCGACAGGACAATAACACCGCGAATCAGGTCTTCAACAGTCACGCGTTCGCCGGCTTTAAGAAACATTGAAGAGCCGCGATACTTGACCGCATCTGCGGAGACCGGGAGTCTGTCTGTCAGCGCGAGGCGACCATCGGATACAGCTTCGAAGACCATGAAAACGGTCATGATTTTGGACATTGAGGCGGGGGGCAGAGGGACATCGGGATTTTTTTCAGCCAGAACCAGTCCGGTTGCGTGATCAACAATGATCAGCGCTTTTCCTGACGATTGAAAGGCAAGTGATACCGATGCGGAGAATAGCCAAAATAACGTTAAGGTGACGATAATGTGGATCGCACGCGTCATGTCTTCCCGCCCAATAACAGTCTCATATTGTCAGTAAACCGTGACAATTGCAAAGACCAATCGCTTCGAATGGCCGATGGAGTGGAAGGGAAATGTGCCTGATCTGTTATCGAACTGTGCACCGCCGGTCAACAAGATTCGTACCACTCAGCCGGTGGCTTCCCATTGATCAATCTTTTTGCAGTTTTTATCACCATTTCATCCAATTCCGGCTTGTTTGCTGTTTTTTTAAATTGTTGTTTTTAAACATTTTCATGTATTTAAGTGTGTAATTCCCTTCGGAATTGCTGCCCGATTGCGCGGTTGGGTTGTCTGTCGAGGTTGAGACCTGCGCTTCATTCCATTTTCGCCCACGCCGCTGTTCCATCTATGCGGCCTCCGAGCTGACAGGATCTGGTATTTCCAATACGGTTGGTTGTTGCGTTGTGCGCTGCTGCGCTGGCGATCCTTGAGGTCAAAATAAGGAAATTTTCTGAATTTTCCTATTGAGTCTGGTGGAGGAGGTGGGATTCGAACCCACGGTGGAGTTTCCCCCACGCCGGTTTTCAAGACCGGTACATTCGACCACTCTGTCACTCCTCCGGCTGGCACCTGACAAGAAGGATGTTCACCAATTTATATAAAACATCCTGAAGTCATAGCAGTCAATTACAGCAAATGTTGAACGAGTAAAGCGGTAACTCTCATGTCCATATCACAACGAAACAGAGGAAATCCAAGGCAATACAGCGCGATCGTGGGGAAACCGGATGGATCTGTAATCAATCGGTCGACATGATTGCCTCACGCGGCGATAACGGGATGGTTCTCAATGGCCATCACATCAGACGATACGAAAACAGGTTGCGGGTCTTGTAACGTCCCAAGTTGTGCAAGGACATACCATCACGCAAGGTTCCCGTACCACGTCTGGTTATCTGATCAGAAAGTTGACATCATTTCACGGTTGAAGCGGGACCTGGTCGTGTCTCAGTTTGAAATCGTCGCAATGACGAAACGGGGCGGCCCGCCGGCCGCCCCGTGTGGATGGTGTCTGCTGCCGGTCAGTTCGTGGTGCAGCCCAGCTCGGTCCGGCGCGCGTCGGGGAGCATGTATGTGAAGCCGTCCGCGCTGTCCGTCCGGGCCCAATCGCCGGAACTGTTCCGCGCCCCGCAAAAGCAGGCTATGACCTTTTTCCGGTGGTTGGGGCCCTTGCGGTCCGCAAAGGCAAAGCAACCGCTCGCCCAGTCGCCGTGGTTGATGTCGTCATGGTGGCCGAGGGGTCGCGACATGTCCGCTGGCGTCTCCCCCGTCCTGAAGCAGGTGGTTAGGATGACGTTATTGACATTGTTCCCTGCAACCAGATCCGCGGCATGGCGCGCATTCGATTGCAGGCCGGTGAATGTCCGGGTGACAGGTGCCAGCGGAGTGTCCGCCGTTATGGTCCCAATCATGTCAACAGCTCTGGAAGTATTGCCTTGATACACTCTGATAGAGACCGGAATGCTCGTCTGGGTTGCCAGAGCTGGAATGAATGTTTTGATATTAGCAAGATCTAACGTCGAACCTATTCGAACATCGGCTCGATCGGCTTTCACGGTTCCGGGCTGTGTTCTGAATGAAATACCAGTATGATGGGTCTTGCCCGGGGGGCAGTGCACCTGCCCGGCCTCGCCGTCAAAGACCGTGGCCCAGTCCACCTGCGCCGTTGCGGGCGCGGCCAGCAGGGCCAGTACGGCGATCAGCGATGCGGCGGCGCGCCGTGTTCGAATGCCATTGGGGGGGGGGGGGTGACGTCGCATGGGGGATTCCTCCAGTTGTATGATGGCTCCCCCTCTACCGCCTTTGCCTCGGTAAAGCCAAGAGAAAATTTCAAAGTGAGATACTACCCGGGACTGGGTGCGGCTCAGATTTGTGGGACACGCTCTGACTGATCTTTTTCCTGACATCCGGACAGCGCCCGTCGGAGCGGGTTTGTATCGGTCTCTGTATCGATCTATGTCCATTTCCGCCCACAGGAACACGGAGAGTCGGCATCACGGCTCCGGTTGGGTTTGGCGACAGGGCAGTCAGGAGACACAGGCAGATGGCAGTTCAAGATAAAGAGCGGGACAAAAAGCAGGAGTTCAGGCATCCAGAGGTGGTCGCGTATTTGCGGAGTCTGTCGGCCGCGGAGGCCGCGCTGAACCGACCGATGATCCGCCAGGATGGGGACGGTTTCCTCGAATACCGGATTTTCGATGGAACGGTGATCTGCCGCCGCATGGCGACGACGGAGTTGCCAGGGCATGAGGGGTCCGCGGCGCGGTCCCCTGATCTCCTGCCACGGCTCGAGAAGGAACTGGCCGCGACAGTGGTTGATCTGGATGCCGTCGAGACCGCCCTGCGCGGTGATGCGCTGGTCGCGGCAGCGGCCCAATTGCGACTGCTGCTTGAAGCCCGGGATGACGCCCTTGATCCCCCGCACTGCCCCCATTGCGGGGGCCGTATGGCGCGCTGGGGAGACAAACGTCCCAAGACCTCTATGACCCGCCTGGGCAAGGTGACGGTGGCGCGGCGGCATTACCGCTGTTCGGCCTGTCGCACCGGCCTCTTCCCGCTGGACGCCGCGTTGCGTCTTGAGGGGCGGACAACAACACCGGGCTACGAGCGGATGGTCATGGCCGCCGCTGCGGAGGTCGGCAGTCGCCGCGCCGTGACGCTCCTTGAAGAGCTGAGCGGGACCCGGGTCAGCCGGTCCCGGTTTGACAGGCTGGCCCGCGCGCTGGGCAGGGAAGTGGTCGCGTTTGAGCGCAGGGATGTCCCCCCGGCGGCGGTGATTCCCACCCGGCCGGTGGTGGCGGCTGACGGGACCGGCGTGCCGATCCGGCCTGCCGAACTTGCCGGGCGCGCCGGCAAACAGGCGGATGGCACAGCCCGGACGCGCGAAGCCAAGCTGCTGCGCATCTGTGAAGTGGCGCCTGACCCCAAGGGCCGGATCAAGGCCGTTGCCGGGAGTATCACCCAATCATCAGTGATCGACAGCGCCCGGGCTCCCACCACCGGTGGGATGTCCGAGTTTGCCGCCCGCGTGAGGCGGGAGGCGCAGCGGCGCGGTGTGCTGGACAGCGCGGAGGCGGTGATCCTGTCCGATGGCGCCGCCTGGATCGAAAAGACGATGCGCACGGTCTTCGCCGGCATGCACCTGACCTTCGTGCTCGATCTGTTCCATGTCCTGGAAAGGCTTCAGGAGGCCCTGAAGGAGACGTTGGAAGACCCCGTGCGTCGTCAGACCACTTTCGACCGGATCAAGGCCCGGATCAAGGCCGGTGAGGCAGCCCGGGTCCTCGCGGCGCTTGCCACACTGGCCAAGAGCTCACCCGCGATCCGGGCGTTCGTGAATTATTGCAGACCCAACCTGCACCGCATGCGCTACGATGTCTATACACGGCAGGGTCTCCCCTGCGGCAGCGGCCTCGTCGAAGGCGGCTGCCGGACCGTTGTAGTCGATCGACTCAAAAAAAGCGGCAGCCGCTGGTCCGTTGACGGCGCCAACGCAATCATGGCTATCCGGTGCTGCCAGATGAACAACCGGGTCGCCGACTTCTTCCACTGGCGCGCTGCAGCATGAGCCACAAATCTGAGCCGCACCCCCCGGGACTTCAGAAGTTTGACAGGACAGTTTTTAAGAATTATAGCCTGTTGACTCGAGGAGAACTTACCTTTTGTTTCAAAAGATTAAGGTCGATTCGCGACATCTGTTCAACCCTTTGTGAAATTTGGGGACAACTGCAACTCCTGTTCGGAGACTCCTGTATGACAGAAGCAACACCTGCACTCGATAGAATTAGTCGTCCTGCCGATCTGCGTAATTTGAGTCCAGCACAACTCCGGCAGATCGCTGATGAAGTTCGACGTGAGCTGATTGCAGTTGTTTCGGAAACAGGTGGTCACCTTGGTGCCGGTCTGGGCGTTGTTGAGCTGACGGTTGCATTGCACCATTTGTTCGAAACACCAAAAGACAAGATCATTTGGGATGTTGGGCACCAGGTCTACCCCCACAAGATCCTGACAGGTCGCAGGGACCGGATGCACACCATCCGCCAGGGCGGAGGATTGTCAGGTTTCTCGAAACGGGCTGAAAGTGAATATGATCCATTCGGTGCAGCTCATGCTTCAACCTCGGTGTCGGCAGCATTAGGATTTGCGGTGGCGCGCGATCTCGATGGACTCGATCACCATGTCGTCGCAGTGATTGGCGACGGTGCCTTGACGGGTGGAATGGCATTTGAAGGGCTGAACAATGCCGGAGATAAGGCCCATAACTTAATCGTGATCTTGAATGACAATGAGATGTCGATTGCTCCGCCCGTTGGCGCGGTATCAAAATACCTGTCACGCATTTTTGCAACGCGACAATTTATGGAGATGCGGCGATTCGGTGAGCAGATTGAGGAATCCTTGCCGCCACCATTCAATGCCGTGGCAACGAAATTGTCCGAGCTGGCCGATGAATATGCGCAAAAGACCATCGGCGACGGCGGAATTTTCCGTGATCTGGGTTTTCGCTATATTGGCCCCATCGACGGCCATAATATGAATGAGCTGGTCACGTCTATTCGATACGCCCGTGACCATGACAACAAGGGGCCGATACTTCTTCATGTGCAGACTGCCAAGGGCAAAGGATATCCCTACGCAGAGAAATCAGTCGACAAGTATCACGGCGTCGGCCAGTTTGACGTTGAAACCGGGAAACTACAGAAGTCCGCACCGTCGGCACCATCCTATACCAAGGTGTTCAGTGACAGCCTCATCGATGCGGCCCGGAAAGATCGGCGTGTCGTTGCGATAACGGCGGCCATGCCATCGGGAACGGGTCTGGATAAATTTGCCCAAGAGTTTCCTAATCGCTGTTTTGATGTTGGTCTCGCCGAACAACATGCGGTCACATTTGCGGCCGGGTTGGCAGCCGAGGGCTATCGCCCGTTTGCCGCCATATATTCCACCTTCCTCCAGCGCGCCTTTGACTCAATCGTGCACGATGTGGCAATTCAGACCCTGCCGGTTCGTTTTGCGATTGATCGCGCCGGATATGTCGGCGCAGATGGGTCGACCCATTGTGGTGCGTTCGATCTGTCTTATCTTGGATGTATTCCGGGTATGACGATTATGGCCCCGGCCGATGAAGCTGAACTCATCCATATGGTGAAGACGGCGGTGGAATGGGATGAAGGACCGATTGCTTTTCGCTATCCGCGCGGTGCAGGAACCGGTGTTGAGCTTCCCCTCAAGGGAGAGGTGTTGAAACCGGGTGTCGGGCGCATCTTACGCGAAGGGACTCGCGCAGCCATTCTGTCTTGCGGCACCCGACTCGCCGACTGCCTGGTTGCTGCTGACTCGTTGCAACAACAGAATATCGATGTCACCATAGCTGATGCCCGGTTTGTGAAACCTCTTGATGCTGACATGGTGTGTCAGTTGGCACGCAATCACGAAGTCCTGGTGACAGTCGAAGAAGGATCGATTGGCGGTTTTGCTGCACAGGTTTCCCACCTTTTGGCTGAAACCGGATTATTTGATTCCGGACTCAAGTTTCGCCCGATGGTCATGCCAGATGCATTTATTGATCAGGACAGTCCACAACGCCAGATCGTCCAGGCCAAATTGGATGCCGCACATATTGAGACGTTAGTCTTGGGTCTTGTTGGAAATAATGATCCCGCTTGAATAACGCCCACTTATCGTCATAGCAATGGGGATTTGCCGGTGGCGACGCGATTTGAGAATCCCATGGTTCATCAAATCAATAAGTGAGCTTCGATAGAGGGAGCGGTTGTCGGGGGAGGGTGGAATCCTGTGAAAAACACAGAATATCCACCTTACAGTTCTGCGGTCATGAGCAACGGCTTTTCAGGCGGCAGATTTCCACTTGATCGAACACCCCATAGAAGCAATCTGTGATTTTGGGCCCCTGTCAGTCCTGGAGATCTGTTCCATCGCAAGAAACAGGTCGCGCTGTGTACCGGCATGGGCGGAACCGCGTCCGGCATCATCAAGGCGCCCACGGTACTGAAGTTCAAGACGTGAATTAAAACCAAAGAAGTCAGGTGTGCAGGCCGCATCATAGGCGCGTGCGGTCTGTTGAGATTCATCATGCAGGTAAGGAAAGGTAAATCCGCCTACGCGTGCAAAGGTTACCATTTTCTCGAAGGAGTCTTCCGGATAGGTTTCGGCGTCATTGGAACAGATCGCAGCCACACCGATTCCAAGCATCTGCATCGCCTTTGCCTCTGAGACGAGGCGATCCTGGACCGAAGTGACATAAGGACAGTGGTTGCAGATAAACATGATGAGCGTCCCCTGAGGGCCAGCAATATCACGCAGTGATAATGTCGCCCCGTCAGTTGAGGGAAGAGCAAAATCCATGGCCTTCCAGCCAAAATTGCAAATGGGAGGTCGTACTGCCACTGTAAATTCTCCTGACTGATCAAATTATTTCTGTCTGTTTCCAGCCCGTAAGGGCCCGCCAAAGCGCATCACGCCTGACCACGCATAATTTCGCGCCTCAAATATCGAATCCGATCACCCATATCGTTCGGTTCTCCGGAAAATAATTGTGACCCTGCCACGAAGATATCAGCACCTGCCCGCGCTGCTTCGTATCCGGTCCGTGCATCAATTCCTCCATCGACCTGAATCTTGATTGCGCGGCCAGCGATCATTGACTTGATTTCACGGATTTTGCTGAGCTGGCTGTGGATAAACGCCTGCCCGCCCGCACCGGGATTAACGGTCATCACACAGACCAGATCAATAATTTCCACAACTGGAAGAATTGCGACTGCCGGTGTTCCCGGATTGATGGCGACGCCAACTGAACAGCCAAGCTCCCGTACCGTCTGCAAGGACTTATAGAGATGTGGGCCCGCTTCGACATGCAGGGTCATATGATTTGCCCCTGAATCTGCGAATGCGGCCAGTTGATCATCGACCGGTGAGATCATCAGATGCACATCCATGAATCCCCGAATATGCGGGCGCAGTGCTTTGCACACCATGGGGCCAAAAGTGATGGCCGGAACGAAATGTCCATCCATCACATCAAGATGCAGCCAATCACAACCACTGTCTTCGGCACATCGACAGGCATCGCCGAGGGCAGCAAAGTCTGCACTCAGCAAGGACGGTGCAATGATGGGGGGACTCACAGTTTCAGTCTTGTCAACATCAGTTCTGCCGCTTCCATACGACAGCATTCATCTCTTGACGCGATTGGCAATCAATTCATCGACCACTGCCGGTTCGGCCAAAGTGCTCGTATCACCGAGTGTCGCAAAATCATTTTCGGCAATCTTGCGGAGTATACGGCGCATGATTTTGCCTGACCTTGTTTTTGGCAGCCCCGGGGCCCATTGAATGAAATCGGGGCGGGCAATCGGCCCGATTTCATGGCGCACCCATTGCATCAATTCGGCTCTGAGTGCATCGCTGGGTTCAACTCCTTTCATCAGGGTGACATATGCATAAATTCCCTGTCCCTTGATATCGTGCGGGAAGCCGACGACTGCCGCTTCCGAAACGGAACTATGGGCCACCAGCGCACTTTCGATTTCCGCCGTACCCATACGATGCCCCGAGACATTGAGGACATCGTCAACCCTGCCGGTAATCCAGTAATAGGCATCCTTATCCCGCCGACAACCGTCACCGGAAAAATAGGTGCCGGGATACTGGCGAAAATACGTATCCATAAATCGTTTGTGATCGCCATAGATTGTGCGCATTTGACCTGGCCAGCTCGACTTGATGCAGAGCACACCTTCAGCTTCTGTCTCTGTGATTTCTTCGCCGGATGCGGGATCGAGAATGGCAGGCACCACTCCAAAAAATGGCCGGGTGGCGGATCCGGGTTTCGTTGGTATCGCTCCGGGCAGTGACGTGATCAGATGGCCGCCGGTTTCAGTCTGCCACCAGGTATCAACAATTGGGCAACGCCCTTTGCCAACCGTATTGTGATACCATGACCAGGCTTCAGGGTTGATCGGTTCACCGACCGTTCCAAGAACACGAATGGATGAAAGATCGCATTTCTCGACCCATTCCTGACCGTGCCCCATCAATGCACGGATCGCTGTGGGAGCGGTATAAAACTGGTTGACCTGAAATTTTTCGCAAATCTGCCAAAACCTGGAATAGTCTGGATATGTTGGGACGCCTTCAAACATCAGAGTTGTCGCGCCGTTCGCGAGAGGCCCATAGACGATATAACTATGTCCAGTTACCCATCCCACATCCGCTGTGCACCAAAAGATGTCACCTTTATGATAGTCAAAGACGGTTTCATGGGTCAGCGCCGCATACAGAAGATATCCACCGGTTGTATGAACAACGCCTTTGGGTGTTCCGGTGGAGCCGGAGGTGTAAAGGATAAAAAGCGGGTCCTCAGCCCCGGTATCTTCGCAAGGACATTCATCGCTGACTGATGCTGTCAATTCGTGATAATCAATATCCCTTCCTTCCTGCCAATTCACTTCTTCTCCGGTATGGCGCACCACCAGGGCGCGAACGTCATCGGCACACATTGACAGGGCTTCATCGGCATTGTTCTTCAATGCCGTTTTGCGACCGCCGCGCGGTGCCCAATCAGCAGTAATGATCAGTTTGGCATCAGAATCCTTGATCCGGCTTGCCAGGGCTTCGGCACTAAAGCCGGCAAAAACCACGGAATGCACTGCACCGATACGTGCACAGGCCAGCATGGCGTACGCAGCTTCCGGAATCATGGGTAAATAGATCACGACGCGGTCACCCCGAGAGACCCCAAGTGTCTTCAGACCATTGGCCATTCGGCAGGTATTTTCATGCAGCTGGTGATAGGTGATATATTGTTCCTGATCGTCTGGCTCATCGGGAACCCAGATGATGGCCGTCTGATCTCCCTGATTTTCCAAATGACGATCGATACAGTTCCAGGCGGCGTTGATTCGTCCATCTTCAAACCACTTGATCGACACATCAGGAATCTGAAAATTAACGGATCTGACTTGCGTGAAGTCTTGCGACCAATCCAGCCGTCGGGCAGCATCAGCCCAGAATTTATCGGGATCAGTTATTGATTGAGAATACATCTCCTCGTAACCTTTTGCATCAATATGCGCCGTGGCAACAAATTCGGGATTTGGCTTGTGGATATCGCTCATCGTATCGCCCGTTTCGTGGATGTCGTTGTCGCTTTTGGAGTGATCTCCGGTCTCAGGACCATACACAGACATTCACTGAAACTTAAGTGAAAAGGTCGGCGCATCCGGCCAACTCACGCGGTGTGATCAGCGGATATTGATTCCCGGCATGGGGTGGAATCGAGGAAGAGTGGCAAATCGGCGAAGCCAGCGTTGGATCGCTGGATAGATGAAAATGTCGATCCCACCATCACCCGCCAAGCACGTGTAAGGGAAACAGGCAACATCTGCGAGGGTTGGCTGCGCTCCCGCCAACCAATCGATTCCATCGAACTCCTGATGGCACAGATGATCTTCAAGATGTCGAAAAGCCCGGTGCGCATGCGCACGTGTGGCGGTGATGTCGCATGTATATCCCAGCATGTCATGGAGCCGTGCACGTGATGATGCAGCGGTGATACGATTGGCAAATGTGAGCCATTGGACGACGCGGCCTAGATTTTCAGGATCATTGACAGGAAACCAATGCCGACTCGGATCGAATTTGTGAGCCAGATAGATGAGGATGGCCTGGCTGTCGCAGATTCGGGTTTTTCCATCATCAAGCTCAAGAACCGGGAGCTGCCCCAGTGGATTGATACGCCGAAAAGATGGCGACTTGTGGGCGCGACCGGGATAGAAATCGACCGGTTCAAGAGCACATTTAATATCAAGAAAATGCAACAGTAACCGCACCTTGTAGCAATTACCGGACAAGACATAATCATACAGTTTCATGTCAGACCATTTCTTTGCTGCCAGTACGAGACATGGTGAATTGGAAGAGATCACAGATCATGCGATCTCCGCGCCTCGCGTTGTACTCCAGGTCACGCCATTTCTCTTGAGCCAGCGGCGATAGGCAATTGAAGATGCGTCAGCCCGGGTCGGTGTTTCCTGACGGGGATCAAGCGGCAACCGTGCCGGCACCTGATTTTCAAGAATGACACGATCCTGAAGGAAAATATTCTGCTGAAAATGCAGCAATGCTGTGTCTGTATTGTTGTCATCGAAGACCAGAAGAAAGGAATGCACGAGACATTCCTCTTCTTCCAACGGCTGGATAAAGAGTCCAATCAGATCCCAGCCGTCGGGGTCGACCGGACAGCTCTTGTAAAGGATCACTGAATGAGGGTGCGGGACCCGGTATTGATAGTGGACCATGTCTCCAGCCACGGAAGCGGCGGCCGCAATCGGCTGGAAAAATTGACATTGTGTGACCCAGATTTCATCCTTCTCAACATCCATTTTCACATCGTATTTTTTCACCTCTGCGTGTTCGGCGACTCCAAGAATGTCGGTATGCACGAAAGGGAAATGTGCCATGTCAAGGAAATTTTCGACGGCGCGAAGACCCGAGCACCGAACCCGGACACCGCCCACCGTGACCAGGCGCCGTCCCGGTTCGGTGAATTCCGGTATATCAAACAGGGGACGAGGACTGTCACTCAAGCTTGTCCAGACATGACCGTAGCGATGTTGGATGGGCAATGCACGTCCCTGCGGTCCGGTGACGTTCACAATGTCTGTGTCTCGCCGGATGCCAATCGAATGTGACAGAAGACGGGTGTTGAGGGCACAACCTTCGGGAAAATCCTCTTCCCGCCCCAGAGCATACCAATGCGCATAGGTGAACGGGTCGATGCGCATTTCAGGTGGGTCAATGGTCGTCCTGGTCATTCCTGAACTGTCCCTTCAATTTTTGCGCGGCGTGCCATCAACCAGCGACTGGTGTCATGAAGGGCAGATCCATGATCAGATGAAGCTATGGAACAATGCACCATCATTCCATGCTCTCCCATCAGTTGAATGGCGAGGACGATCCGGGTTTGATCTTTGCGCGTCGCGCAGATTGCGTATTTGGTGAGCGGTGTGGAGCTCAATCCAGAATCAGCCAAGAGCGCGGCCAACGTGATCTGCTGACCAAAATGTAATGAGCGACAAGGGGTCCACGTACCCTTGATCACGGGGGCGGGCACTGGCATTGCGGCCAGCGCGACCCAGATCAAGCCACCCGTCTCACATGTTTGATAGGTCTGGGTGTGGATCGTCTCAGGCGGTGTGAAGTCGGGATGGGCAGGGATCATGTGGCAGATTCCGTCACCACCGAATGTCCAGCCATGATACAGGCATGTCAATCGGTTTCCCTGGACAAAACCATAGGACAAACGCATTCCACGATGGGGGCAGCGATTCTCCCAAGCCCGAACAACACCGTCTTCGCCGCGCCATATGGCAGTGTCGAATTGATCAAGACATGCGCGAACAACCGCGCCGCGAGGGATATGGTTGGTCAAACCGACGGGTACCCAATCTGTCAGGCAGTTTTTCGGGTCTGTTGGGATATTCTTTGTCGTGCTGTTCATGTTGATGCGTATCTGGCGGCTGACACTGTCACCGATTGAATCTGGCTAGTTTCAGGCCCGAGCCAGCAGGCCATTTCAAGCATATCGATCAATTCCGCATGTCCCTGCAATCCCAGGGCAATGCTGTGACGGTTGGCATGAGTGACCTGGCTGTCAAGGTCAAGGCGCTGCACATAAAGTGCGATGAATCCAAGGCAGGAAGGTATATGCAGATCACCATTGATAACCATTCTGACAGGCAGCGCTTCAGTCTTCAAAAAACCATCCTTTAACTGAGACCTCGTGATGGGCAGGTCTTTTCACCCACGGCTTTCCACGGACCCTGCATGGCCTTGGCGATGCAGGGAAGGGGACAAATTGCGGCACAGGACGACTGAAACCAGTCGGGTCTTGGCAATTTCCCAGATCACAGCGGCTGATCATCACGGCATCCTCTATACAATCTGGCTCACGGCATAAAGTCAGAGCATGGCAAGCAGCTTGTTCCGTATCGGAAGGATATGTAGCGGATGATATGTTGACACATTTGATTGTACCAAGAGATCATCGCGTCAAATGGGCAAAAGGAGTCGCGATATGCTGGTTGTGATGACATGGATAGAGCCAATATACTGCTGATATCAGGGTTTTTGCCAATATTGCATGGTGAACACATGATCAGATATTTGTGAAGGGCCGGGCCTGTTCGTCATGTGATTGCGCATTTAGACTGAGAGACATACGGCAGTCCTGGCAGATGTCACATGGACATTTGGTTCTCTGTCGACAGAATGACCTTCAATCGGGGTTCGCGTGGTATCTGGATTTGACAATGATTGAACGGGTACGCTATCCCCGCATATGTCCGGTTGGTGATCAGGCGCTGCTTGTTGAATTCGGTGCGTCTTATTCGCGGCGCACCAGTCGCCAGGTTCTGGCTTTTGATCATGTGATGAACCGGGCACCGCGTGGTGTCTGCGAGACGGCTCCGACCTTGAAATCGGTGTTGATTCATTTTGATCCCGAAGTGATTCCTGCTCAACAGGTTGAGAATTGGTGCCGGAACCAACTTGCCGAAATCGATTGGGATACGAAAACCGAGAGATCGCGGGAAGGCCTGCGCTGGAAACTTCCGGTGGTTTATGGTGGCGAGCACGGCCCCGACTTGACCGAAATTCCGGGACTCTCGGGTCAGACAGAACGCCAATTCATTGATTCCCATACGTCATTGGATCTTGATGTCGTCTGCCTGGGTTTCTCACCTGGCCTCGCATATCTTGCAGAATTGCCGAAGATTTTTGACCTGCCACGTCGGCTATCCTATGGGCACCCGGTTCCCGCCGGCTCCATACTCGTTGCCAACCGCCAGACAGTTCTGCCAGCAACGCCCATACCCACCGGATGGAGGCGCATTGGCATGACTCCTGTGCCGACATTCCTGCCCGACAGAAAAATACCCTTCCTGCTGGCACCCGGTGATTGCGTGCGTTTCTATCCTGTCAGTGCAGAAGAGGCTGGAAAGATTTCACCGGAAACCTTCTGGGATCGCCTGGAACATGCCCGGCCTCAGGATTGAACAAATTCCGCCAGGGGCGGCACTGCAGGATGAAGGGCGGCCCGGTTATCGTCGTTTTGGAGTGACCAAAGGCGGTGCAATGGATCCTTATGCATTGGCTGAAGGGCAAGCTCTTCTCCAAAACAAGAATGGCTCTGCAGCACTTGAAATGGCTTCTGCCGGAAGCAGGTTTCGCTCATTGGGGTGCAATCGGGTTGTGTGTACCGGCGCCGAGATGAAGCTGACCGTTAATGGCCACCGCGCGCCATGGCGCCAGACCATCAATCTTGCAAATGATGATTGTCTGGAGTTCGGCGCGTTTCGTGAAGGAGCTTATGGTTATCTGCACTTGCCCGGAGGGATTCAGGGGCCCGTGTTGCTCGGGTCACGTTCCGCCCATGCCCAGGCGGAACTCGGTTGGCGACCTCAGATCGGTGACCGGATCGATCCCGTCGCCGCGGAATGGTCTGAGGATACCGTGCGCCTTCTGCGCCCCGCTTACTTTTCGCAACGCACGATTCGTATCATGGCGGGCCCGCAAACCGGGTTGTTTCGTGACAATGACAGACGTGCGCTGGAAGAGGCTGAATTTACTGTGACATCAACACGTAATCGTGTTGGTGTTCGCCTTGAGAGCACGCATGGGCCAATGGATGCGGAACTGGGCACGTCAATTGTCTCGGATGCAATCGTCGCCGGAGATATTCAAGTTGCTGCGGACGGAATTGCAGCGATCTTGTTGGCGGATTGTCAACCTGTTGGTGGCTATCCGCGAATCGCCACTGTGATCAGCGCGGATCTCCATATATTTGCGCAGATCCCGCAAGATATGAAATTCAGAATGCGGCTGGTGGAGCTTGATCGGGCCGTCGGGGAATTGTCAGAGCTGCGGCGGGAAATTGCGGCCCTTCCAACGAAACTGGAGCCGGCATTCCGTGACCCAAGAGACATCTCGGACTTGATGTCATATTCGCTCATTGACGGTGTGGTTTCCGGAGAAGACTGATGAGAATTGACTTGAATGCTGATCTTGGGGAAAGTTTTGGCCCCTGGAAAATGGGACATGACGATGCACTTTTGCAAACCGTGACATCGGCCAATATCGCTTGTGGGTTCCACGCAGGTGATCCGTTGCATATGGAAAAAACGGTGATTGCCTGTGACAAAAACAAGGTTGGGATTGGAGCCCATCCGGGCTTTGGCGATTTATCTGGATTTGGGCGCTACGAGATTAAGGGGATCCCACCGGAGCAGTTGCGTTCCATGGTGATTTACCAGATTGGTGCGCTGCAAGCGATTGCGCGGTTCAGGGGGCAGGCAGTCCGACATGTCAAAATGCATGGTGCGCTTGCCAATATGGCAAGCCGTGACCTGTCACTTGCTGAATTGCTGGTGGGGACCGTTCATGATTATGACCCTTCGCTCACATTGATTGTCATTGCGTCGACCTGCCTTGAACAAGCGGCGCTTTCTGCGGAAGCAAAATATGCTGCCGAGATTTTTGCCGACCGCGCCTATGAAGATAATGGGACCCTGGTCTCTCGGCATGAACCCGATGCCCTGATTCGCGATCCACAAATCTGTGCGGATAATATCTTGCGCGCGGTGGAAACCGGCACTCTCACTTCACGCAATGGCGTCAGGGTCAAGGTGAATGCATCGACGATTTGTGTTCATGGCGATACACCTGAAGCCGTGCAAATCGCTGCCGCTGTGCGCAATCGACTCGATCAGGCCGGGGTTTCTGTCCGGCGGTTCGCGTAAACGTTGTCTGGCTATGAATGAGACGACCCAGGCGCAGCATAGACACCAGAAAACGGCTTAACTGAGCAAGGTAGGAAAGATGAAATATTGCCACGATGGAAAGACAGGTTTCTGATTATGGGTAGTGTCTCAAAACACTTTATCCCCCTGTACCTTTTGGGCGGGCCTTTTGGCTCTCTTTTTGGGGGCGTGGATCCTATCCTGCAAGGCGTTTGAGTCGCCCACCGGGATGCCGTGTCTGTTGTTCAATGGTGACAGCCAAGATTTTCGATCCTTCCCGTGGTTGATTTTCCGACACTGGCAGTTGTCGGAAAATCAGCCTCGGCGTGGTCGCCGGTCATGGGGTTAGGGTTGTCATCGCATGACCGTGACCGTGGCGGTCCATTTGGCGCCGGCTGCCTCTGTCACCCGGGTCGGGGTGTGGTTGGTCTTGGGGCAGGTGTCTCCGTCAACGCGATCATACCGTCGCGTCATTGAATTGTACTGGTAGCGCTGGGGGTATTGGGTGTTGATGCGGTCGATGGTGGCGTCACTCCAGGCCAGGAAGTCGATGGCCCGGATGGTCAGGGTGAGGGTGTAGGGAGTCGTGAGGCCGGCATAGGGGGCGGTGCCGAGATTGACCGAGGGGATCAGGCCGGCCTCGTCCTCCCCGCAGGGCAGCGTGGTCTTGCGGCGCAGGGTGGGGACGGATGGGCAGGTTTGGCCGTTCAGGTCCGCTGTCAGGGTGCAGACGATCTCATAGGTGATGGACAGGGCCCCGCCCGTCACGCGGTCGTATGCCTTGTTGGCCAGGAGGATGCGGTAGACGGCCCGGCCGCCCCAGAGGGTGGGGTGGGCTTCGGCCTTGATGGCGGGGATGGGGTTGGTGGGTCGGCCCTGGGCGAAGGCCGTGGGGAAGGTGAGCGTGAGGGCCAGGAGGGTGGTGGTCAGAAAGGTCAGGGGGGGGGGCAGTCGGGACATGGCGTATCTCCTTGGGACTGTGGGACCCGCACGGCGGGCGTGATCAACGGGGTGAGGATACCGATCCCGTGCGGGGAAGGCAAGGGGTGTACCTGCTCACGACATATGAGACGCGGGCTTCTCATGGGTTTGCAGCGATTCGCAATGATTCGAGATATTCGTTTGGCGTCTGATCATCACGTGCGTCATGGGGTCTCCATCCGTTGTCCAGGTCGCGATGTGTGTCGATCCGGGGGTTGCGTTCGGTGATATGGGTGGCGGTGTCCTGCACATTGTCAAATTCGTGTCTCCATGTGGCTTGCATCCTACAGGCAGCCCCGTTCATTTTCGCCCCTTTGGGTGGCCGCACGGCCAGCGTGAGACCTTTGGCTTGGCCAGCTGCCTCATTGCGGCCATGAACGCGGAGCCGCCGTCGATCGGGATGGCGGTGATGGGACAGGGCGCGTTGGTGCCCCGTGTGTCGGATGGGCGTGCGGAGCGGCTGGCGGTGGCGTGGGGGGCGGCCCTGGCGGATCCCCATTGTGAATGACGGTCAAGAGCGGTGAAATGTTGGACGGTCCGGCCGGGGCAGAGGGCAGCGGTGCGCGTGTCGACTTGGACCGCGTCGCCGGGTCCGCCGTTTCGTTTGGCTGTCCTGCGTGACAGCACTGACCGGGGCGATCGGCTGGCGTGCGACCCTGTCAGCGATCACACGCCCGACCGTGGCTGTCGAGATCGGATGTCCGTCCCGGCGCAGAATCGCCGCGATCTTGCCGCGACCCCAGGCGGGACAGTCCTGGCGCCGCTCTGTGATCCGCTGCCGGATCGCCGCGCGGGGTGGTCCTTGGCGGCACCGGTGGGGTCGGCGCGACAGCAGATCAGGGGATTGTTCCCAGCGAGACCGGGTGGCACGGGGCCCATTGACCGCCCGGGCCGCGTCTGTCGTTGTCAGGCCATCACGCATGGCCTGACGCCAGCGATGGACAAGATCCTGGCGCATCCGGACAGCGGCATCGCCAGGTGATCAAAGACATCACCCATCCTGGCGTGTCTGATCACAGGACCAGGCAAGCCACAAACGTGCAGCGGGGGTCTCCGTCTCTGTCACATGGATCGTGACAAACCGATGGAGGACCCCACCTGATCCGGCAAGACATTTTCGGCGGCCCCGTCCCGGATCCCCTCCGTTCGGGCTTCGCCCTCACGTCGTGTCCCCGGGACGGGGCCGCCGCCGCTCAGAATCTCACATGTGTTTGAGCAGGTACAGCTGAACTGACATGTGACGGCGGCGGAGCTGAGCTTCGCCAAAAGCGGCACGCTGTTGCGCGAACTTGCCGGTCTTGAGGTCGAAGCCAAGCCGGTGGAACGCCAGACTGAAGCACCGGGTGGCGAGATCGCGCGTGATGAGAGAAACGTCATCGAGGTGGAGCCGCCGACTGTGGCGACGCTCTATCTTGGTCTTGACGTGACCGGGATTCCGGTGCGTAAAGCGGAGAGCGAGGGGCGTCACGGCAAGCTGGCGGACGGCACGGCGGGTCTTGCGCGAGATGAAACGTCGTGACGTCTTCGGGGTCGAACGGCGGGTTGTTCTCGGCGACGGTGCCGTCTGGATATGGAACTTCGTCGACGAGCATGTGATCGGTGAGCTTCACAAACATGCCGACCACTGCGGGGAAGTCACCCGCAACATCACCGACTTCCAGAGCAATCGCGCACGCATGGACGCCCCCGGTTCCGGGCCCAAGGCCTGTGCGTCTCCACCGGCGTGGTCGAGGGAGCATGCAAATCAGTCATCGCTGACCGCCTGAAGAACGGCGGCATGCACTGGACCTTCCGTAGCACCAACAACATCATCGCTCTGCGATGCGTCGTTCACAGCAATCGCTTCGACGACTGCTGGGAACGACGCACTGCCTGACCCAAGCAAAGTCCCCGCACAAATTTGGGAGCTTATATACATAGGTAGCCAAAATTCACCAACGATAACAATAACTTACCAAAAATTCCCCGGTGAGGAAGGGGAGGATAGTGTTGACAGTAATAACCATCAATCTAAAAATGACTTGATATAGGTATTCTAACCAACTATTATAATTTTTAGGCAATAGGAGAATTTAGATGAGCTGGGGTAAAGTGTTGACACTTTCAGCATCCTTTATTGTGCCTGTTATCGCGCTAATGGCGATAGTTGTATATTTAACAAACGGTATCAATAGTCGGATTGATGCTGCTGATGGAGTTGCGGCGCAAGATCGTAAGACATTTGTAGATCAAGCCTCAATAGATCGTAAAATATTTCTAGACCGATCAACAGATGATCGTAAAATTTTCATGGATTTTGCAACGCAGTCTATCGACCAAGCGATAAGAGATCGTCAAACTTTTCAAACTTCTATGAACGCTTTTCAATCTGAAATGCGAGAGCTGACAGCAAATCAAGGACGACTTGAAGGGATTGTTGAGGAAATCCTTGTGGAGCTTTTCAACTAATAATTCCAGTTAGGATGACCGTAGCCCAATAAGCCATCCCGACAAGGAAACCCGGTAGCGACAGTTTGGAGGTTGTTTCCGGGTTAGAATTTTGGGGAATTGGAGATTGTTGGATACAGAATATACAATGAAATCAGGGGGTTAGGTGGGGCCAGTTGGCTACCTATGTATATAAGCTCCCAAATTTGTCGTACACCCATTTCGAATTTCAAACTGAGGCACGACCTGATCACGGGAGCCGTTGACACCGGGGGTTATCTATCCGGCCCGCCGCCGGGCAGCGGTGACTGATACACCTTCCCCATTCGTCATGTGGATGATGTCGTCTTGTTCTGCTCTCCATTCACCTCCGGATTGCTTTCCTCGACCGCACCAGCGTCTGGATGGCTCCCGTTTTCATCAGGCGTGCCCGCATCCGTTGTGGCCGTATCTTCGGCTGCGGCGCCTGCGGGGACCGTGTCAGCAGGTTTTTCATCGTCATGACTGGTGCTGACGGTCATATCTTCCCCACGCGCCTGCATCTCGGCTTCTTCCTGACTTCGCGCCACATTGACCTGGATGTCAACGCTCACTTCCGGATGAAGAATGATTGTCACATCATGGACACCCAGGGTCTTGATGGGACGTTCGAGTGCGATTTGCTGACGGTTCACCGAAACCCCGTCAATGCCGGCTGTCTCGGCGATGTCACGGGTGGTCACCGAACCATAAAGCGAACCGATCTCAGAGGCCGAACGAATCAAGATACATTCGTGTTCTCTCAGCTTTTCAGCCACATTCTCAGCCTCAGTTCTCAACTCAAGATTCCTCGCCTCCAATTCACTGCGGCGGGACTCAAATTCGGCGAGATTGGCTGGGGATGAACGCAAAGCCTTCCCTTGCGGCAGCAGAAAATTCCGTGCGTATCCATTCTTGACGGAAACCACATCTCCCATCTGGCCCAACTTGGGCACCCGTTCCAGCAGGATAATGTCCATGTGAAATTCCTACTTGATTGTATAGGGGAGCAGGGCAAGATAGCGCGCACGCTTGATCGCTGTTGCGAGCTCGCGTTGCTTGCCGGACGATACCGCAGAAATTCGGCTCGGTGTGATCTTGCCGCGTTCTGAAACAAACTCTTTCAGGAGTTTGACATCCTTGTAATCGATTTCAGGAGCGTTGTCGCCGGAGAAGGGACAAACCTTCTTACGACGATAAAATGTTTTCCTGGCCATGTCTTTTCCTTTGCCGAATGCGGCTTAACGGTTCCTGGTTGATCTCTCTTCGCGCCGTCTGAGCACGATCGATGGTCCTTCAGTATGTTCTTTGACCTTCACCGTGAGGACACGCAATATATCGTCATGAAGCCGCATCAGTCGCTCCATTTCCTGAACCGCCGCCGCTGGTGAATCAGTTTTCAGCAGAAAATAATGTCCCTTGCGGTTACGATTGATCTTGTAGGCCATTCTCTGCAGGCCCCAGCTTTCTTTTTCAACAAGATTGCCGCCACCCTCGGTCAGGACTCCGACAAAATTATCCGCCAACTCGTCCGCTTGCGTCTGTGACAAGTCTTGTCGTGCAATAAGCACATGCTCGTAAAGAGGCATATCTTTCTTCTCTTAATTCCCTGCCGCGAATGATTGATCCAAGGTGCCTTGCGCCGCTGCAGCCAAATGCGACCGGTCGACTTGCGCACCTTTCATGAAACCGGTGTATATATAGGCTTCTTGTTGGTTGGTGCAACTCGGAACAATGATGAAATCAAGAATACTGAAATTTCCTGTTCTCCGCCGGTGCAAAGGGTGCCAAAGGATATCTGCCCGGTGGCCTGATCAAACCCCCTCGAGGTGCCCAGTCAAGTGAACTTTTCGTCTTCTGCATGACACAAGTCATGTGATACAGATATTTTGCTGAGATATATGTGCAATCGACGATGACGCGCAACCACAGATCAGAAGCCGGGAAAATTCGTCGCATTGCAGTGATTGGCGCGGGTATTTCAGGACTTGGTGCTGCATGGCTCCTGTCGCGCTCTTCAGATGTCGTGCTTTACGAAGCCCGACCGCAACTCGGCGGGCACGCACACACGGTTCATGTTGCAATTGACGGAAGAGAAATTCCGGTCGACATTGGGTTTATTGTTTTCAACCACGTCAATTATCCGCATCTCTCATCATTATTTGCACAGCTTGACGTTCCAATACAGCCCAGCGACATGTCGTTTGCCGTTTCTCTGGATAAAGGCCGGTTCGAATTCGGCTGCCGCAATCTGCGCGCCGCATTTGCGCAGACGGAGAATATGTTCCGTCCTCAATTCTGGCAAATGATTGGTGATATTCGTCGCTTTAATCGCAACATATTGGCCGATACCCATGCCAACCCCGATTTCTCGTTGGGCGATTTTATCGCCTACCGGCGTCTTGGGAAGTGGTTTAAACAAAGATACCTGTTGCCGATGAGCGGTGCCATCTGGTCCACGCCGCGCAATCAAATGCTTCGATTCCCGGCGCAGGCACTGGCACGGTTTTTTGACAATCATGGATTATTATCCTTTCACAATCAGCATCAATGGTGGACCGTCAAGGGCGGTTCGGAGAACTACGTCACCAGGATGGCAGCCAGAATGGACGCTGAAATACGCCCGGGTTCACCGATTGAAGCGGTGTGGCGCGATCCATGCGGAATTCATGTCAAGGCCGTTGGAGACGCAAGTCAAACCTACGACAATGTGATTTTCGCCTGCCACGCCGACATCACATTGTCGCTCTTGCAGGATGCCACAAAAGAGGAGCACGACATTCTCGCGGCCATCCCGTATCAACCGAACCGCACCGTCCTTCATACAGATTCGACATTGATGCCCAGACGTCGCGCCTGCTGGTCAAGCTGGGTCTATCTGGCCGACGCCGAGGCGGAGAAAGATGGTGCACAGGCAGCGGTCAGCTATTGGATGAATTCACTTCAGGGAATTTCCAGCAGCATCCCCCTGATTGTCACTTTGAATCCTCCGGCGCGACTCGATGAGAATAAGATACTTACTGAACATGTGCTGGCCCATCCGCAATTTGATTTTGCGGCCATCAGGGCGCAGCAGAAACTTGGTGCGATCCAGGGGCGTGGCGGAATATTCTATTGCGGTGCATGGGTCGGCATGGGATTCCATGAAGATGGACTTGCCAGCGCTTTGCATGTGGCCGCCAAGCTTGGAGTGTCGGCACCTTGGAAATAACGGCGTCATCGGTCGTACGCGCCCGGGTCAGCCATGCGCGCCAAATCCCCGTGGCCAATCGATTTGTCTATAATGTGGATTATCTTCTCTTGAATGAGCGGATGCTCGCCGCTGGTGCCGGACCACGACTCTTTGCGTACGGACGCCCCAATCTGATTTCCCTGCAGCCACGTGATCACGGTATCGGTGAATTTGAAGGGATCTTGGGAATTCGACAGTTGCTTGAAGCCGAAGGATGCGACCGTCCGTCGCAGATGTTGTTGCTCACCCATCCGCGCTATTGGGGTTACAGTTTCAACCCTGTCAGTTTCTGGCTTGCCTTTGATGAGCGGGATCAATTGTCGGCGGTTGTGGCGGAGGTTCACAATACTTTTGGTGATCGCCATGCCTATCTCTGCACGAACAAAACGCGTTCTGAACTGAATGGGACATCCTGGATCACTGCCAGCAAAACTTTTCACGTCTCCCCTTTCTTTGACATCGTCGGTGCGTATCGCTTCCGTTTTTTGATCGATGGGAAACGAATTTCGATCCGGATCCATTATGACGATCATGAAGGTGGTGGGTTGCAAACATCCATCGTCGGGGTCCGCCGACCGTTTTGTAATCGCGAACTGGTACGTTCACTCCTGCGGCGGCCTTTGGGGGCATCACGTATCACTGGACTGATTCACATGCAGGCACTGCGATTATGGTTCAGGGGTGTTCGCTACCGCCCGCGCGCCGAACCGCCAGAGGACAGCGTCACGCGATGAATCGGCGGGCCGACACGAGTCTCAGCTGGCGCGAACTTCTCCCACCCGCCATGATCGCAACGGTTCTCGCCTTTGCCGGATTGCCGCTCTATATCCATGTTCCACTTTATTTCGCGGAGGAGATGGGGCTTGGGCTCGGTCTTCTGGGACTTGTCCTGCTGGCATCACGCGCCGTCGACTCGATACAGGACCCACTGATCGGCAAATTGGCTGATCGCTGGCCACAGAAACGCGAATACTGGACCATCCTGTCGGGTCTTCTGCTGTCAGTCGGGATCTTCCTTTTGTTTACACCACCAGACTGGGGAGAGGCTTTGCCACGTCTCATTTTCGGATTGCTGTCTGCCTTTACCGGTTTAAGTGCCTTGCAGATTGCTCTCTACGACCATGGTCTGGCACAGGCGGAAAATGCCGGTGGATTTTATACGCGGATCGCGCTGTGGCGGGAGGCCGGGGGATTGATGGGCATTTGTCTTGCTGCTGCTGCCCCCGCACTTTTTGGGATGATATTGGGGGCAAGTACGGAATACGTTGGCTATGCTATGCTTTTTTCCGTCGTCATGTTGGCGTCTCTCTCGTGGATGCGTGGCAATTGGCAGGCTTCGCGGTCAATGCGCACGCATGCCGGCTTTGCTGCGGCACTGGGCAGTGAAGCGGTACGTCCGCTCCTGATCTTCGGCTTTTGCAATGCGTTGCCCACGGCCGTGACATCGACCCTGTTTCTGTTTTTTGTGACTGACATCCTTGTTGCCAAATCTCATGCCGGTCTGCTCCTGATTGTCTTTTTTTCCTCTGCGGCATGCGCGGCACCCATATGGGCAAGCCTTGCGCGTCACATCGGGCGCAAATCCGCGCTTCTCTGGGGAATGTCGCTGTCCGTACCGATTTTCATGTGGGCATGGACTCTGGGAGAAGGCGACATTCTTGCATTTTATATCATCGCCGGGTGTACGGGGGTGGCACTTGGGGCCGATATGATTCTGGCGCCGGCAATGCTGGCGGCGCGGATTCGCGGAGGTGGAGGGAAAGTTTTCTCCCTGTGGACTTTTTTACAAAAGTCAGCGCTCGCAGTTGCAGCCGGCATCACCATGCCGATATTGGCGTTGGCGGGATACACACCAGGGAGCTCAAATGCTGACGGGCATGACGTTCTGGCAGTTGCCTATGCGCTGGTGCCGTGTCTATTGAAATTGGCTGCCATTCCGGTTTTGTGGATTTTTGTCAGCGATGAAGGAGACAGGAATTGAAGTCACGATTTTTTCCATTGGCAAGTTTGTTTTTTGAATTCGGGTCGCAACGTCTTGAGGATTATTCAGCTGAAAAACCGATCCTTGACTTGCGGACTTTTTTGAACGGCCCGATGGTCGGTGCCGGCGTCTTTGTTGGACTTTCGGGTCGCGTGGAACAACATTTTTCGCTCGATATGCGTGCGAGTTGGTCCGGTGAAAGTGGTGTGCTGGAAGAGGATTGTTACTACAGTGACGGAACCCGCGGTCAGCGAAACTGGAATTTTCGTTTTGTTGACAATGCGACATTCACGGCGACTTCGGAAGATGTCGAGGGAGAAGCACAAGGCGGGCAATGTGGAAATGCAGCGGTGATGCGTTACCGTTATCGAATCAAGAGAAGTGGTAAACCTGATATCGTCGTTTCGATGGATGACTGGTTTTATCTGATGCAGAACAATGTGATGATTAACCGCGTTCGCATGTCAAAATTTGGCCTGAAAGTCGGCGAATTGACAGCGGCTTACTATCATAAACCCACCGCGGAATTTGTGGATCCGTCATCACCGTGAATCAACTTGATGGTAAACGCTATTGGCTGATCGGTGCGAGCACGGGAATTGGTCGTGAATTGGCCAAGTCTTTGTCGCGGGCAGGAGCTGTTCTGGCCATTTCTGCCAGAGATGAAAATGCACTCGGAGAATTATTGAAGGAATTGGAACCGGTCTCGGGCGGGGCAGGGACCCATATGGCGATGGGTTGCGATGTGACTGAAAATAGCGACGTTGACAGAGCTTATACACAAATTGGCCCTGTTGATGGCCTGATCTACTGTGCGGGGGTTTATGAGCCAATGTCGGCCCGACAACCTGACCTTGAATCCCTGGAGACAATGATCGATGTGAATGTTACGGGAGCGTTGCGCGTCCTGGCCGCCTGCGTGCCGGATTTCTGGCGCCGGGGCACAGGGCACATTCTGTTATTGGGGTCGATTTCAGGATATCGTGGTCTGCCTGATGCGTGGGGATATGGGGCCAGCAAGGCAGCACTTATTCATCTTGGCGAGAATTTGCGCTGTGATCTGCGCCGAACCGAGATCCGGGTTCAGGTTTGCAACCCTGGATTTGTTGCCACCCGTCTGACCGACAAGAACCATTTTCCAATGCCCTTTATCATGAGCACAGCCGAGGCCGCAGGTCGTATTGTCCGTGGCATGCAACGGAGTCAGTTTGAAATTGCTTTTCCCTTTGTCATGCAGGGCTTTCTCAAATGTCTCGCATTCCTGCCCCGATCCTTATATTTCTTGCTGATTTCCCGCGTGAGCAGTCAATTGGAGCCGCCACAGTGATTGGACAGTTGGAGCGTCTCCGCTTTTTCTCACACATGAACAGCGGTCAAAAAAAACCAGGTCCGAAGAGGTTTCGCCTGAAAGGGGCTGATCAGAAAGGGCGCGGGCCAACGGCAATTGATCACAAGACGCTTGATCTCGTTCAGGCGGTTATTTGCCAGATTGAACGTGGATCAATGGAAATGCGTCTCCCCGACGGCAGTGAGTTCCGCGCCGAAGGACGAGTTGCCGGTCCAACCGGTAAATTGCAGATCAATCATCCCAGTTTCTATCGGAGATTGATTGTCGGCGGAGAAGTGGCCTTTGGCGAAATGTTCATGGATGGATGGTGGTCAAGCCCGGATCTTCAGGATCTGCTTGATGTCATTCTTATGAATAATGAAAATCTTGCCCGCAAACTTCCAGGGACCGGCCTCTTTCGTCTGCGAGAACGCGTCCGTCATCTCATGCGAAATAATAGCAAGACGGGATCTCAGCGTAACATCGCACACCATTATGATCTTGGAAATCAATTTTACAGTTTATGGCTGGATGAATCATTGACGTATTCGTCAGCCTTGTTTTGCAGCAATCGTGAAAGCCTGGGGCAGGCACAGCGCAACAAATATGCGGCTATCTGTGATCGTCTCGCGATTTCGCCGGGGGATCAAATCCTTGAAATCGGATGCGGGTGGGGTGGATTCGCTGAGTTCGCCGCCCGGGAGCGCGGTGCGCATATCACCGCCTTGACGATCTCACGGGAACAACAGAAATTTGCACAACAGCGATTGTTTTCTGTAGGCCTTGCGGACAGGGTCAAAGTCTGTTTGCGCGATTATCGTGATGAAACCGGAACCTATGATGGGATTGTCTCAATAGAGATGATTGAAGCCGTCGGGGAGAAATACTGGCCGTTGTTCTTTGCGTCGTTGCGTGCGCGCCTGCGTCCCAATTGTCGTGCCGCGTTGCAGGCCATTACGATCGCCGATCGTCTCTTTCCTCAGTATCGCCAGGGGGCCGATTTCATTCAAAAATATATCTTCCCGGGAGGGATGTTGCTGAGCCCTGACTCCCTGGTCAAACAGGGGCGAGCGGCCGGTTTGCGTGTTGTTGAAAAACAGAGTCTGGCCGATAGTTATTCCCGTACCCTGCGGGTCTGGCGACAACAATTTAATGCAAGTTGGGAACAGATTTCGATTTTGGGATTTGACAACAGATTTAAACGAATGTGGAATTTTTATTTGGCGGCGAGTGCCGCCGGATTTGCTGCCGGGACAACTGATGTGGCGCAGATTACCTATCACCGGAAATGATCATGGCCGCCTATTCCGGATTGCGAATTATTGACCTGCTGATCAGGTGTCGGGAAACAGGACCCAAGTGCGGCGAGTCCAATTTCGACACGCAGTGCCGTCCGTTATGTCGTCACCCGCTATGAGCTCATGGGAGAGGTTTCTGTGAAATATGCGTTGGTTTTCCCGGGCCAGGGATCTCAATTTATTGGAATGGGGCGTGAAGCTGCTGAACAGTTTCCAGCCGCATCATTGGTTTTTCAGGAGGTTGACGAAGCTCTCGGACAAAATTTGTCTCAACTCATGTGGCAAGACGGAGGCGAGGAATGGCTCAACTTGACGATCAACGCCCAACCGGCTCTCATGGCCACCTCGATGTCCATACTCCGGGCGCTCGAATCCGTGGGATTCAATCTCGGTTCGGTCGCTTTTCTGGCGGGTCACAGCCTCGGTGAATATAGTGCACTTTGTGCCAGCGGTGCGTTGTCGCTGGCCGACACGGCAAGATTGTTGCGACGGCGCGGTGAAGCCATGCAGAAGGCTGTCCCGGTTGGGGAAGGGGGCATGGCGGCTGTCTTGGGGGTTGACCTTCCGGTCGTCGAGATGATTGCCAGAGAGGCAGCAGAGCAGGGAGTCTGCGAGGTTGCAAATGACAATGATCCGAAGCAAGCGGTCATTTCAGGACATGCCGCACAAATTGTTCGTGCGATTGATATGGCTGCGTCCCATGGTGTGCGCCGAACTCTTCGTCTCAACACTTCGGCACCTTTTCACTGTTCTCTTATGCAACCCGCAGCGGAATCGATGCGACATGAGCTTGCAGAGGTCAGGATTCATGATCCCGCAATTCCGATCATCGCAAATGTAACGGCTGAACCGGTGGCTGACGCGGATACTGTGCAGCGCCTGCTCGTTGAACAGGTGACTGGCCGGGTGCGATGGCGAGAAACGGTTATGCGACTGGAACAAGAGGGTGTGACATCGATCATCGAACTGGGTGCCGGCAAGGCTCTCTGTGGAATGATCCGGCGAACGGCGTCGACAATTGCAACACACGCCTGCATTGCGCCGGACGAGATTCATGCTCTGGCTGATGACATCGGGGACGGGTAGATGTTCGATCTCAGTGGCAAATCTGCTCTCGTCACCGGTGCGACAAGTGGAATTGGCAAAGCCGTTGTCCAGACACTCTGCGCCCGCGGTGCCCGTGTTGCCGGCACCGGGCGCCGTCAGGCAAATCTTGCAGAGATTCGTGATCAGCTGGGCGATGATTTTGTGCCCATCCATTGTGATCTTCTGGACAAGTCGGCACTGGAGCCGATGCTGTCATCCGCGACAGAAGCGCTGGGGTCGATCTCAATATTGGTGAATGCCGCCGGGGTGACACAAGATGGTTTGCTGCTGCGCATGACCGAAAAGGCATGGGACGATGTGCTCGCCGTCAATCTGACTGCGGCGATGATCTTGACCCGCCGTGCCATGCAGCAGATGATGCGCCAGCGTTGGGGGCGGATTATCAATATCACCTCGGTCGTTGCCGCCACGGGAAACCCAGGCCAGTCCAACTATGTGGCTTCGAAAGCAGGTCTCACTGGCCTGACTAAATCCGTCGCCCTGGAAGCCGCATCGCGTGGGATTACTGTCAATGCCGTTGCACCGGGATTGATCGCGACGGAAATGACGGAATCCCTGTATGACTCCCAAAGGGAGCAAATTCTTCAACGGATTCCATTGGCTCGCGCCGGCCTTCCGCATGAAGTGGCTTCTGCCGTGTTGTTTCTTGCATCGGAAGAGGCAGCTTACATCACCGGTGCCACTTTGGACATCAATGGTGGAATGGCGATGTTATGAACCTGTATATCACAATTTGTATTTGCAAAAATATGCGCGAATGTGGTACCAATGCATTACGGTCATGGCCGGATTTCCAGACTCTGGGAACTGTTTGCTTGGCAAATGCTGCATAGCCGTACCGATATGAAAGTTAAGTCACGCATGGTTCTGAACTGTGCGGAAGCGATCTCCAAAACGAGGCGTGGAATAAAGGAACTGATATGAGCGATATTGAGGCCCGTGTGAAGAAAATAGTTGTTGACCATTTAGGAGTTGACGATGACAAGATCAGCACTGGCGCGTCATTTATTGGTGATCTTGGCGCTGACAGCCTTGACACTGTCGAACTCGTTATGGCGTTCGAAGAAGAATTTGGCATCGAAATCACGGATGAAGATGCTGAGGCCATCAACACGTTTGGTGACGCCGTCGAATTCATCACCAAACATGCCGATACATGATAACTTCACGGTTTGATTTGTAACCAGGCAGAAATCTCAATCAGCCGGGGCCCCAGGCCGCTGTGAGTCTCCGGACAAGGCACAGCCGGGCCGTCGGTAATTCATCGCGATTGGACCTTTTTATGATGGCCCTGGGATTTCATTGCATTCCCAAGGATATCACCGGTGCGTCGATGGCAGGATGCCTGCCCCAATTTGGAGAATAAGCCTTGCGCCAAGTCGTGGTAACGGGCCTTGGCATGGTCACGCCATTGGCGCGTGATGCTAAGGCCACATGGAAACGTTTGTTGCGGGGCGACTCCGGGGCTGGAAAGATCACCCGGTTCGATGCCAGCCATTTGGCAACGGATTATGCTTGTGAAGTTCCACGTGGTGATGAAGAATTCAGTTTTGACCCTGAAGATTGGATGCCAGAACGTGAGCGTCGAAAAATTGATGATTTCATTCTGTTCGCCATTGCTGCAGCAGAACAGGCAGTGGCCGATTCCCGGTGGCAGCCCAGCAATGAAGACGAACGTGGCCGCACAGGAGTCCTGATTGGTTCGGGGATTGGTGGACTGTCCTCCATCGCGGAAGCCACAGAAACGCTGCGCACGCGCGGCCCGCGGCGTATATCTCCATTCTTTATTCCTTCCTGCCTGATAAATCTGGCATCTGGACAGGTATCTATCCGCCATGGATTCAAGGGGCCCAACCATGCTGTGGTGACCGCTTGTGCGACAGGTGCGCACGCGATTGGTGATGCTGCGCGACTGATTGCCCTCGGTGATGCTGATGTCATGCTGGCCGGCGGGGCTGAAAGTCCAATCAGTGAACTGGGAATAGCCGGTTTTTGTGCCTGTAAAGCATTGTCGACAAAATGGAGTGCTGAACCGGTTCGCGCCAGCCGTCCTTTTGATGCGGCCCGGGATGGTTTCGTCATGGGTGAAGGCGCCGGAATCATCGTGCTTGAGGAACGAAATCATGCGATCGATCGTGGCGCTACCATTTACGCAGAAGTCGTTGGCTATGGTTTGTCAGGCGATGCCAGCCACATCACGGCACCGGCAGCGGATGGCAACGGTGGATTCCGTGCAATGAAGATGGCTCTTGATAGAGCCGGAGTTTTACCGGAGCAGCTTGGCTATATCAATGCGCATGGCACTTCGACGATGGCAGATCCAATCGAGATTGCTGCTATTGGCCGATTGCTGGGAAACCATGCATCTGAGGTGACGATTTCTTCCACCAAATCTGCAACGGGACATCTTCTCGGAGCCGCTGGTGCGATTGAAGCTATATTTTGTATCCTGGCGCTTATTGACCAGATTGCACCGCCAACGATCAATCTCGAAGATCCTGTTGTCGATCCCCTTTTCGATCTCGCACCGATGATTGCAAAGCCGCGTCCAATCGAATTTGCCCTGTCGAATTCCTTTGGTTTTGGAGGCTCCAATGCATCAATCCTGTTTTCCCGGTTCAGGCCATGACAAAGTGGCGTCTTTTTGCCATTGCCGCAATTTCAGTGATCCTGTTGTCAGTTGGTGGGGTCATTGTTGTCGTGACATCGGCGCAACAGCAATTTTATGCTCCCGGTTCGCATACGGCGACCTCATTCTTTGAAATTGAGCGCGGCGCGGCACCGGCACATGTTGCTGCCAGTCTTGCCGAAGCAGGATTGATTGCGGCAAGTGGCCCCATTCCTGCTCCATTGATCTTCCGCGAAGGTGCCAGACGTACCGAACGTGCCCAGATCATTCGTTTTGGTACATTTGAAATTCCCGCGGGTGCATCAATGGACCGGATTCTTGAAATCATTACTGATGCGGAGGCTTCGAAGCCACGTTTCCGTATCACCCTGGTCGCCAGCATCAATGGTGGAAGAGTGGGTTTTGGGGAGCGACAGGCAGGGAGCCTTGACTATGTTGAGCGGGCCGTCATTCTTCCCGGCGAGGATATTCCGGAAATTGCGACATCGATGATGGAATCCGGCAGTTCTGTCGATTATCGTGTCGTGATTCCCGAGGGGTTGACATCCTGGCAGGTCGTCGAATCACTCAAGCTTGCCGTATTTCTTGCTGGTGATGATCCGGTCATTCCTCCAGAGGGCAGTCTGGCCCCTGATACATATTCAGTCGCACGTGGGTTGGCGCGCGATGACCTGCTTGCCCGTATGGCACAGGCACAGTCACGAATTGTCGCGGACAATTGGAGTCGAAGGTCACAGGATCTTCCGATTGAGAATCCGCAAGAGGCCTTGATTCTTGCATCAATCATTGAAAAGGAGACCGGCTTGGCGGATGAGCGCGGATTGGTTGCCTCAGTATTTGTCAATCGCTTGCGCAACAATATGCCTCTTCAGACTGATCCATCAGTGATCTATGGGCTGACCGATGGCAAGGCCCCGCTTGGACGTGGATTACGAAAAAGCGAACTTGAGCGTGACACGCCCTACAACACGTACCTGCATCCCGGTCTGCCGCCCGGACCCATCGCCAATCCCGGCCGACAATCCATCCAGGCTGCACTGAATCCCGACCATTCGGATTATCTTTACTTTGTTGCCGACGGGACCGGTGGTCATGCCTTTGCCAAGACATATAAGGACCACCGGGTCAATGTTCGTGCCTGGCGAAAGATTGAGGCTGGCAATTGAAGCCGATCGATACCATGTTGAGACCAGGGTGAGTTTTGATTTGCTGTGACATCTCCATGTCTCGGTCCAACAAGAAACGCTGTATCGAGTTGACGAGGTCATCATGGCAAAAGCGCTTGTCGGTTGGCCAGCACGATGTTTGATTGGCGTAGCGGAGGAACAATCTGATGAGTCTTAATTCAGATCGGGTCTGGCTGCGTATTCGTGAAGAAGCAGAAGCGATGGGAAGACAGGAATCCTTGTTGCTCCCGGTTTGCGAGCGGGTTGTGCTGCGACATCACTCATTCGAAGAATCGCTGGTCAATCGATTTGTCGAAAAAATTACCTCCAGCGATCTGATGGCAGATGACCTGCGGAAGACAGCATTGCAGGCGCATGAAGCTGATCCGGGAATCGGAAGAGCGGCGCGGGCCGATATTATTGCTGTTTTTGATCGTGACCCTGCCTGCCATACTTTTTTGCAACCGCTCCTGTACTTCAAGGGTTTTCAGGCTTTGCAATGCTATCGGATTGCCCATTGGTTGTGGAGGCAGGAACGGCAGGATCTTGCCTGCCTGATTCAAACCCGGGTATCGGAATTATTTGGCGTTGATATTCATCCAAATGCGCGCCTGGGGCAGGGGATATTGATTGATCACGCACATGCAATTGTGATTGGGGAAACCTGTGTCGTTGGAGACAATGTCTCCATGCTGCATTCGGTCACGCTTGGCGGGACTGGTAAAGTGAGCGGTGACCGACATCCAAAGGTCGGCAAGGGTGTCTTGCTCGGTGCGGGTGCGATCGTGCTGGGCAGTATCAATGTTGGCAATTGCTCACGTATTGCTGCCGGTTCCGTGGTTTTGCAGGATGTCCCACCATACAAAACGGTTGCCGGAATACCGGCCCGCGTTGTTGGTGAAGCCGGTTGTGACCAACCATCGGAAACCATGGATCAGTATTTTCATCCCTCGATAGCGAGAGATACAACCTGAGATTGTCACCACGCACATTTGTGAGCGAAACGCTCCATTGTACGACTGTCAGGCAACTGCTCTACAACAGCAACGACATCGGGTTTTCGATCTTTGTCGCCATCGCTTCCAGCAGCTGGGCTCCAACGGCACCGTCAATAACCCGATGATCACACGAAAGTGTGACCGGCATCAGGGTTGCAAATCCAATTGACCCATCATCTTTTTCGATGGCTCTGCGTTGCGCCGCACCAACGGCAAGGATTGATGCCTGTGGCGGGTTGATAACAGCATCAAAACTTGAAATTCCGAACATGCCAAGATTGGAAATTGAAAATGCACCGCCGGTATATTCTCCCGGCAGTAATTTTTTTGACTTCGCTTTCGCGGCCAAGGCTTTCATCTCGACTGAAATCTGTTGGACCGACTTGGATTCAGCATCGCGTATAATGGGGGTGAGCAATCCACCGTCTATCGCCACAGCAACTGCAATATCCGAGGGCTTAAGGCGTAGAATCTGGTCATGCGCCCAAATGGCGTTGGCTTCCGGGACGGTCTGTAAGGCAAGTGCCGAGGCCCGAATGACAAAATCATTGATTGATATCCGAAAATTCTGCTCTGCAAGCGCCGTATTGGCTGCGGCCCGGATATCGAGCAACGGGTCAATGATAAATTCTCGGCGCAGATAAAAATGTGGAATGGTCTGTTTGGCTTCAGTCAAGCGGGCGGCCACTGTCCGGCGCATATTGTCAAGTGGCACTGAAACCATCTCACGTTCATGAAATTGTGCGGCAATATCGGATTGAGGCGCAGTTGCTGGTGGCACAACCGCAGACACTGTTGCCGCGGGCGCGTGATCAATATCTGCCTTTACAATGCGTCCGTGCGGGCCTGTTCCCGTGATCATTGCGAGGTCAATATTTTTTTCCTCTGCCAATCGGCGGGCGAGCGGTGAAGCAAATATTCGTGTTGCTGTGGGCATTGCCGGCGTTGAGTCAGTTGTCGGTGATATGTCTCCAGAAAGTGGTGTGACGCTGTCGGCAGAAGATGATGCCGCGCCTGTCTTTTGCCTTGCCTGCTGTACCGGCGCGGTCATTTCACTTGCGGCCAGCACTGGTGCCGAATCAGCGATACTGTCAGTCAAGGCACTCAAGTCATCAGGAAGGGATTCTCCGCCTTCGAGCAGAACGGCGATCGGCTCATTGACCGCCACCGGATCCGGACCGGCGGGAACAAGAATTTTGCCAATCACTCCGGGATCAATGGCCTCAAACTCCATTGTTGTTTTGTCGGTTTCTATCTCGGCCAGCAAATCGCCTGCATCAACCGAGTCGCCTTCACTGACATGCCATGTCGAAAGGGATCCCTGTTCCATTGTCGGGGACAGGGCGGGGAGTCGAATCAATTGCACCATGGCGTCATTACCTATCTGTAAGTCACTGTACGTGCGGCTTCAAAAATCTCCTGAGGCGTGATCAGTGCAAGTTTTTCGAGATTGGCAGCATAGGGCATCGGAACATCCTTTCCCGTACAGTTGATGACAGGCGCATCCAACCAGTCAAACGCTTCCTGCATGATGACTGAACTGAGATAGCTCCCAATAGAACAGACAGGCCAGCCTTCCTCCACGGTCACGCAGCGGTTGGTTTTTTTCACCGAAGTGATCACGGTCTCCGTGTCCATAGGCCGCAGACTGCGCAAGTCAATAACCTCAGCGCTGATACCGGCATCAGCCAGAAGTGATGCCGCCTGCAAGCTGTGAGACATACCGATGCCAAAAGAAACCAGCGTGACGTCGCTACCTTCCTGCCAAATTCGTGCCTTACCGATCGGCACCGTGAAATCTTTGTCTCTGGGCACATCAAATTCATGGCCATAGAGAATTTCATTTTCCAGGAAGATCACCGGGTTCGGATCACGAATTGCCGATTTTAACAGGCCTTTTGCATCCGAAGCTGAATAGGGTTGTACAACTTTAAGTCCCGGAACCTGTGCATACCATGCGGCATAATCCTGACTGTGTTGTGCCGCAACACGCGCGGCAGCTCCATTCGGCCCTCGAAATACGATTGGGCACCCCATCTGTCCACCTGACATGTAAAGAGTCTTTGCGGCCGAGTTGATAATCTGGTCGATGGCCTGCATCGCGAAATTGAAGGTCATGAATTCAACGATGGGGCGGAGCCCGGCAAAGGCGGCACCGACTCCAAGGCCGGCAAACCCATGTTCGGTGATTGGTGTGTCGACCACACGTCGCGCACCAAATTCCTCGAGCAACCCTTGCGAAATCTTGTATGCGCCCTGATACTCTGCGACTTCTTCTCCCATCAGGAAAACGCTTTCGTCGCGGCGCATTTCTTCTGCCATCGCATCGCGCAAGGCAATGCGCAATGTCGTTTTTTCTGTCTCCCCGGTGAATTCCGGCTCAATGATGGTCGTGGCAGTCGGGGGAATCGGCGCGACTTCCGCCTTGGCCACAGGAGATCCCGGCACCGGAGTCTCAGATGTCGTGACTGCTGTTCCTTCAACTTCCAGTATCGCAATCGCTGAATTGACGGGAATATCTGCAGCCCCCTCAGCAACCAGAAGCTCAACAATCGTCCCGTCCTCGTGTGCATCCACTTCCATCGTGGTCTTGTCAGTTTCGATTTCCGCAAGGATATCACCTGCCGACACTTGGTCACCGATAGATACCAGCCATTTTGCCAATGTCCCGTGTTCCATGGTCGGGGACAGGGCTGGCATCAGCAGTTCGGATTTCATAGCTTCTCCTTACAATGCGGCGATGGACTTCAATAACTGATACATCGTCTAGCGGCAGATATCCGTGTATAATTCGTGCGCTTCAGGCTCTGGACTTGAACGCGCAAATTCTGCAGCTTCATTAACGACTGTACGGACTTCTGCATCAACCTTCTTCACATCGTCTTCTGTAACCCCTGACAAACCGAGGAGCCGAGCCCGAACCATGTCGATCGGATCATGTTCGCCACGGACTTTCTGAACTTCTTCACGGGTACGATATTTTGCCGGATCGGACATCGAGTGTCCACGATATCGATAGGTCAACAGTTCAAGTATGAACGGCCCCTTTCCGGCACGGCAATGTGCTGCGGCACGGGCCCCCGCTTGTTTGACCTCCAGAACATCCATTCCATCGGCCATTTCACCGGGGATCTCGAACGCCGTCCCACGGGTGTAGAATTCAGGCGTGGAAGAGGCGCGTTGGGTCGATGTCCCCATTGCATACTGATTGTTTTCAATGACGAAGATGACGGGTAATTTCCACAATGATGCCATGTTGAACGACTCATAGATCTGACCCTGATTGGCGGCACCATCGCCGAAGTAGGTAAAAGTGACATGACTGTTTTCACGATATCTGTCAGCAAATGCGAGCCCTGTTCCAATCGGCACCTGCGCACCAACAATTCCATGCCCCCCGTAGAAATTACGTTCCTTGCTGAACATATGCATCGAGCCACCCTTGCCGCGTGAATATCCCCCTGATCGACCGGTAAGTTCAGCCATCACGCCGTTTGGATGCATGCCACAGGCCAGCATATGGCCGTGATCGCGATAAGCGGTGATTCGTTTGTCTCCGTCTTCGGCAACGGCCTCGAGACCGGTCACAACGGCTTCCTGGCCAATATACAGATGGCAAAAACCACCGATCTCACCCATGCCGTAGAGTTGGCCGGCTTTCTCCTCAAAGCGACGGATAAGCAGCATTGTCCTGAAATGCGCAAACAGCTCGTCCTTATTGACACGCGGTTTTCTTCTTGCCGGTTTCTTGTTTCTCGATTTTTTGTCAGTCATGCAGCGAGGCCCTCACGCATCAAATTCACCCACCATTCATATTGTAAGTGGCGGGTGACTTCTACACATCAGTTATGTGTCATTCGATGATCAATTCATCGGCACCGACATATCCTAGAACAATGCGGGCCCGCTCATCAAGTAGATCCAGATCCAGATAATCATCGGACAAGCGGTGAGTCAGATTTTCCATGCGGTCTATTTCCGACTGCAAACGACTGAGTTCCCTTTCGAGTTCGATCATCTGGTTATCGATCCGAATGCGCTGGAAGATACCGTATGGACCTTGCAATGCAGTGAAGGAAAGGTAGCCGTAGAGCAGGATCGCAAAGCAGGTTAAGCCGACAGTGCTCATGCTGGATGTTCTGATCTTTTTCAAGAATTTTGCCATCGTCCGGATCAACGCCCGCGGGTCTGCCATCGAGTCCTTAATTCACCAGTTTCTTCCGATATGCAAACCCGAATGAAATCAAAATGTCACGCTGCGAATCCGTTCCAGGTGACACGAGAGGGTTGTCCACGTCCACTGCCGTGATGTACGAGCATTGCTCAGTGCATCTGAGAAACCGACAGCCATTCTGATATGGCACGAAACAGTCGTAGCCAGAGCTTTGAGGTGCTGGTATCAGTGATTCACTTTCCGTGAGACTTACGATGACCTGTATCGACGCACATCAGCATTATTGGAATCCTGCACGTGGTGATTACGGTTGGATGCCACCGTCTGACCCCATCCTGTCACGCGTTTATGGGCCTCACGATCTTCGACCGCATCTTGACAAGTCAGGCATTGACCATACCGTGATTGTACAGGCTGCGGCGAGTCTCGAGGAAACCGAGTATATTCTGGGCATTGCCGATGTGACTCCGCATGTCGCTGGTGTTGTTGGTTGGATTGATTTTGAAGATCGGCAGCACCAAACTCAGATGATACGACTTGCACGTCATCCCAAACTCAAGGGCTTTCGCCCGATGATTCAAAACATTCCGGATATCAATTGGATGCTGCGGGACGAGATCCGGTGGGGATATGAAACCATGACCGAACTGGGCTTGGCGTTCGATGCATTGGGTTTTCCCCGACATCTCGATAATTTTCTGAAACTGTTCTTGCGTCATCCCGACATGCGTGTGGTGATTGACCATTGCATGAAGCCGCAGATTGCCGAACATTCAGCGGAAAATTTCGTGTATTGGTCCACCGGCATCGCGCGTATTGCCACAGAAACAAACGCATACTGCAAGCTCTCTGGTCTCATAACGGAAGCCAATGAGAACTGGACCATCGATGAGTTGCGCCCCTATATTTCACATGTCATCGATATATTCGGGCCCGATCGCATCATGTGGGGCTCAGACTGGCCTGTATGCAGGCTGCGCAGTGAATATGACAGATGGCATCATGCCGCACTTGAATTGACCTCACATCTGTCGATTGCGGAAAGAGCGCAGATTTTTGGCAAAACAGCAATTGAATTTTACCGGCTGGAAATCTGACTCATTCACCTTTCAGGTTATCCACCATGTCAAGATCTGCGCATGTTCAGTAGGTGGCGCGGCCTCCTGACAGGTCAAATACAGCTCCTGTTGTGAACGAGTTTTCTGCTGTGCAAAGCCAGGCTATCAAAGCTGCAGCTTCGTTGAGTTCAAGAAAACGGCCACGCGGAATTTTCGACAGCATATAATCAATATGCTCCTGTTTCATCTGGTCGAAAATGCGTGTCCGAGCCGCTGCGGGTGTCACGCAGTTCACGGCGATGTTCAGGTCGGCCAACTCTTTGCCAAGCGACTTGGTAAATCCAATCACTGCAGCCTTTGAGGCGGAATACGCGCTGGCTTGAGGGTTGCCGTCTTTTCCAGCGATTGAGGCGATATTGACAATTCTTCCGTAATTTAATCGTCGCATCGAAGTAATCACGGCCTTGTTGGTATAAAAAGTCCCCAACATATTGATTGACATAATTTTTTGAAATTCGGCGACAGGGTATTGTTCGACCGTATCATTGCGTCCGGCGATACCGGCAGAGTGAACCAGAATATCTATCCGACCTGCTAAATCGTGGGTTTGACAGGAAGCCGCGGACACCGAGTCCCAGTCGCTTACATCGACCTCCAACGCCCTTGATTGACCCCCCAATTCAGCCGCTTTTTCTTGAGCCAGTGACATATCGATGTCCCAGATCACCACGCGTGCACCGCGGGAATGCAGGACGTCTGCGACGGCCCCTCCAATCCCCTGGGCACCGCCGGTAACAACGGCGATGTTTCCATGAAAATCGTTCATACGGCATCCCAGTTCTGGCGAATGCATTCAAAACCCTCGCGAACATAGGCTTCGGGGGATTCGGCGAAATCGCGCCAGACCCGGGTCGCCGCCGCAAGTTCAGGTAATCCTCGACCAAATGCCTCGATTGTCAACCAGCGGTCATAACCACTGGCCTTGATTGCCTTTAATGTTTCGATCCATGGAATATGTCCGCGTCCTGGAACACCACGATCATTTTCAGAGATATGAACATGCACGATTTCGTCAGCATGACGCGTGAAGGCACCGATGGGATCCTGCTCTTCAATATTGGCATGGAAGGTATCGTACATCGTCTTGATTGCCGGATGGTTGCAACTCCGGGTATAGGCGCAAAGATCCGCCATGCAATTCGCAAAATATGTCTCAAACCGATTCACGGCCTCAAGCGCAATGACCTGGCCATTGGCTTGTGCATAATCGCCAACAGTTTGGTGCACTTGACGCGCATATGCGAATTCATCCCGTGTTGTCCCCGTGCCAGAAAAATGACCAAGAGTCTGGTGAAGTGGCCCGCCAATACCATCAGCGCCGAGGGAAGCGGCACAATCCACGAGCCATTTGAGATAATCTTCGCCACGCTGACGATCTGCAGCGTCGTGACTGAGAATATTCTTGTCTGCAGTCGGAATCACCGAGATTGCCGTTCGGCCCAATTCAAGATCGTCAAGCATCCTCCCGATCTGAAAGTAGTCCTCAGGCATTCCGTCAAAGATTGGAACTTCGACCCCATCATAGCCTGTGGCTTTGATTTCCTCGAGCAGCCTCTTATGTTCTGCACCGATCGAGGTGGTCCAAAGCAGCATGCAGAATCCAATTTTCATTGAGTCACTCCTCACTCGGCTTCAACATGGCATAGACCCCAACAATATATTATGGAACAATCTTTATCGTGTGCCAACAGAGAGTTGAATTAAAACTTTGACCTGAAACCAGGTGGGGACAAACGGATCTCAGGAGGAATACTATGTCAGGTAACACCTTTCCCAAACTTCATAATGCGATGTGGCCGGGTCTTGTCGGTAAGGGTGAGGAAGAGTCGCCCATCAGTCTTGAAAGGATGCTGGACTTAACCGAAGCGGCAGATGTCGATGGTCAAAAGTTTGATGGCGTTGATTTGTTTCTGGCCGAGCCGCACACATCCATCGATATTGATGATGATGGAATCAAGTCGTTGGCAGATAATATTGGAAATCGTGGGCTTTCGGTTGGTTCGGCAGTTGCGCCTGTTTGGCCACCTGTTGGCGGTGGTTCTGCAATTGATCCCGGTGAGGGGCGCCAGGCTTTTCTCACAGCCGTTGAAAAATCCTGTCACATCATGAGGCGTTTGAAGGATTTGGGTGTACGGGAGGGTGGTGTTGTGCGCATAGATACGGCGACGGATGTTGCAACATGGGCACAAGATCCGGTCAGACATACAGCCGCGATCGCTGAAACCTTTCGACAAGCTTGTGATATTGCTGTTGACCATGGCGAGCGCCTTGCTGCTGAAGGTGAAGTCTGTTGGGGTGGTATGCATTCATGGAAACATATGGTGGATCTTTTTGAGGCCACTGATCGCCCCGAAGCGCTGGGTTTTCAGGCTGATCTTGCCCATACCATGCTTTATGCTTTGGGAGTCAATGCGCCGGAGCACGCGTTGATGACGTCGCAACAATTGGATGACCAGGATCTGCTGGATGATGCCCTTCGCACAATCACTGACGCATTACGTGGCTATACCATTGATTTTCACGTCGCCCAGAACGACGGCACTGTGCACGGAACCGGTACCCATGACAAGACAGGTCGACATTGCCTGGCGACCGACCCGAAGGGAAAGCTCGACGTCATCAGACATTCCGGTTTCTGGATGAATGATTCAGAAGGTGCGGCGACACGAGCCATGCGTCATATTTGCTGGGATGGATGCATGTTTCCAAACACGGTTCTCGAGAGCCAGCAGACATGGAATGATATTCTTGCGATAATGTTGCGCGTGCGTGAGACGCATGGCTGGAGCGAATAAGATGAGCAAGACACAACTTCGGATTGGAATGGTCGGTTATGGCTTCATGGGCCGTACCCATTCAAACGCGTTCATGCAGGCATCCCGTTTTTTTGATCTCGGATACAGACCCGAGCTCTCGATTGTCTGCGCACGAAATCGAGAGCGGGCGCAGGCTTTCGCCGATCAATGGGGATATGGTGGTGTTGAGACCGACTGGCAGAAGCTTGTTGCGCGAAAGGACATTGATCTTATTGATATTGCAGCACCGAATGACATGCACCATGATATTGCGATTGCTGCTGCAGAATCTGGCAAGATGGTGATGTGTGAAAAGCCTCTGGGTCGTACAGCCGCTGAATCTCGGGCGATGGTTGATGCGGTCAGGAAGGCCGGGGTTCCCAACATGGTTTGGTACAATTATCGCCGAATCCCGGCGATAACCCATGCCAAGAACTTGATTGATTCCGGCAAACTTGGGCGGATATTTCACTATCGCGCACAATTTCTTCAGGACTGGACGATTTCTGAAGATTTACCGCAGGGCGGGGAGGCACTTTGGCGACTCGAAAAGTCGGTGGCTGGATCCGGAGTGACCGGCGATCTGCTGGCGCATTGCATTGACACTGCCATGTGGTTGAATGGCAGGATCGAGAATGTCACTGCGATGACCGAAACATTTATCAAAAAACGGAAGCATAACCTGACAGGACAGGTCGAAAAGGTCAGGATTGATGACGCAAGCGCCTTCATGGCGCGGTTTCGCAATGGATCTCTTGCGCTTTTTGAAGCGACCCGTTTCGCGCGGGGCCATAAGGCGCTCTACACTTTTGAGATTAACGGCGAAAATGCATCCTTGATTTGGGACTTGCACGATCTGCACCGACTTCAACTCTTTGATCATCATGATGAAGGAACAGAACGTGGTTGGCGGTCAATACACGTCACGGATGGCGAACATCCCTATATGGACAAGTGGTGGGTGCCCGGTTTGTCAATCGGTTACGGTGAAAGCTTTATTCACCAGGCAGCAGATTTCATTAAGGGTCTCGACGGTGATCCGGCAACACCAACATTTGCCGACGCTCATGAGACGGATCTTGTGACCGATGCGGTCCTCAAATCCGCTGAGACCGGCCAGTGGGAGAAACCATAAATCCTTGCCATTGATCGATGTGGACGATTCTGCGCCCGTATGATCAGTTTCACTCTGCGCGCCAACTGACCCCAATCCGCTCGCGGGTTTCGCCGGAGGTTGACGCCATTGCCTGTCCTTTTGAGAAACTGTGTTTGTAAGATCACACAATTCGCCCTGTCAATCTCCGGGGCTCGGACTGATAATGGTCATTTCAATGTCGCCGACATTGAAACGCGCATGGGAACGTCATCGATTCTGTCAAGAGAGGCAATATCTGGCTCGAGTTGCCAATTCCAGACCCGGTCGGGAATGGACCTGCTGCACAATATCAAGGTTTTATAAATTTATGCGGCAACAATGCCGCGGGTCCATCGGATCTGATTTGCTGAGAGGACGATCAGACGGGGAGGATAATAATCATTATTAATCAATTAGATAAACAATATAAGTCAGATATCATTCAGTCATCTCATCGCAAATTCTCCAAATACTCAACGTACAGTATAGCTGTCAAAATACCAAGTGCAGCGGCAATGGTCAGAATGACAAGAATAATGATTATGGCTTTGCGGAGCTCACGAATTGGTGTGCCTTCACGGCAGAGTGGCACCAGGTTGAAAGCGAGCGCACCAATGACCACTGTGACGCTCCCAACCGAGAACAAATGGATAGAAAACGGCTGAAAGATAAACACAATTGAGAGCACACAGATCCCGATTATGCATCGTTCAATCAATTTCGCCTGCGCTGCGGTCACGATTTTCTCCTGATGACCTTCTCGTCTTCAGCAAAGACATGAGTGACCCGCGGTGGAAAGCGCACATGAATTTTATTGCCTTCTGATAACGGTACGCGCCAATCGGTCACCAATCTCAGATTATGAAACCCATCTCGCATATGGGCAAGCGTTTCAGCTCCCATTGGCTCCACCAAATCGACCTGGGTTGAAAGACTGTCTTCCGCTGGTTCATCGATCATTTTAAGGTTTCGTGGCCTGATCCCCAATGTCACTTTTGATCCGGGTGCAAGCCGTGAGATCGCCGGGTCAACCTTGATTTTCAATGTCTGCCCACCCTCAAAAATGAAATTCGCCTGTCCGTGATGATCAGAATCTTTGAGTTGTGCGGCAATCAGGTTCATCTGGGGTGTCCCAATAAAACCAGCAACGAACAGATTTGACGGTGTCTGAAAAACATTGTGAGGCGTATCCACCTGCTCTATTCGGCCATCACGCATCACAGCAATTCTATCTGCCATTGTCAGAGCTTCAAGCTGGTCGTGGGTCACGATGACAGTCGGGCGCGAGAGATTTTGCAAGACAAGCTTGATTTCACCGCGCATTTCCTCGCGGAGCTGAACATCAAGGCGGGATAAAGGCTCGTCAAAAAGAAAACAGTTTGGGTTACGGATGATTGAACGACCGACCGCAACGCGCTGTTTTTCACCTTCTGCCAACTGGCTCGGTTTGCGTTTCAGGATACGATCAAGCTGTAGCGTACTTGCAACCTGAGCAACGCGTGTCTCAATCTCGGAATTGGAGAGTCTGTCAGCATGAAGAGGGTAGGCAAGATTCTCCGCCACCGAGAGTGCGGGATACAGCGCATAAAACTGAAATGACATCGCGACGTTGCGTTGACGCGGACTCAAATCGTTCACGCGCTTTCCATCAAGCATCACGTCACCTTCGGTCGCCATTTCAAGACCAGCTACCATGCGTAAAGTGGTGGTTTTTCCGCAACCTGAAGGACCAAGAAGACAAAGCACCTCGCCGTCACCGACTTGCAGGTCAATCGCATCGACCGCGGTCAGCACACCGAATCGTTTAGTGAGTTGACGGAGTTCAATGGTCATTATTTTTTAATTGTTCCAAATGTGACGCCGCGCAAAAGCTGATTTTGCAATATGAAGGTCACAAAAAAGATCGGAATCAAGAAAAGCGTGACGATTGCCGCGAGGAGCCCGTAATCCACACCAACTTCACCGCCAAGCGTTCGGGCCATGGCAACAGGTACCGTACGTGTTTCGACGCCGGTCAGGAGGAGTGCAAACAGGAATTCATTCCATGTCAGGATCAATCCAAAGACAAAAGTTGCAGAAAGTCCGGCAAGAATCTGCGGGATACAAAAGTTAAAGAAGACCCGCCTTTCGGTCGCGCCGTCCATGCGCGCAGCATCTTCGATTTCCGGGTTTAATTCGTCAAAGAACGACTTCACCAACCAAATCGAGAAAGGAATATTGAAGGCTGTATAGAGCAGAATGATACCCCAGTAGCTTCCCGCCAACCCGCTCAGCCGAAACATCAGGAAAATCGGAATGATGACAACAATCGGGGGCATCATGCGCGTCGTCAGGATAATGAAAAGGTAAATATCGTTGCCGCGGAGGGGGTATCGGGAAAAAGCGTAGGATGCGAGCGTCCCAACAATCAGAGCCAGTCCAACCGAAGTGAAAGCAATGAAGATCGAGTTAAAAAAATAGAGTCCCATATCAGTCGCCTGACTGGTCCCGGTTGTTATTGAAGCGCGATAAAAAACACCGATAAAATTGTCCCAGGTCGGCGTAAAAAACAATTTAGGCGGGACCGCCAGGGCATCGGGCCGGGTCTTGAAGGCGGTTAAGATGATCCAGAATACCGGGAAGAAATAAACCAGTCCAATGAACCCGGCGAATAAGGTGTGTCCCCAACCTGCCTGACCGATTTCGCGGTATTTTCTTGCCATTATTCGACCTCGGCCTCGGCGACACGCCGATTGACAGCGTACAAGTAGAGATTGGTCAGCACGATCACGATGAACAGTACAATATAAGCGAGAGCCGAAGACTGGCTGGTTTTAAAAAACTGAAAGGCAGTCCGGTAAAGAAAGACGGCAATTGTCTCTGTCGAAGAGCCAGGGCCACCCTCCGTGATGATATATACGATATCAAAGAGTTTGAAGGTCTCGATTGTCCGGAAAAGCACAGCAAGCAATAACAGCGATTTGATGTAGGGGAATGTGATGGTACGAAATGTCCGCCACCTGCTTGCACGATCGATTTCAGCTGCCTCGTAGAGATATTTCGGAACCGAGACAAGTCCTGCAAGCACGAGGAGCATGACAAAGGGTGACCACATCCATGCGTCTGCAATGACGATTCCGGCGATCGCACCATATGGCGTGGCCAGTGTTACAAATGGCTCCGCGGTGAATATGTTCATGACGTAACTGACAACACCGAAAGTCGGTTCATAAAACAGTTTGAAGAAGACGCCGACGGACACGAAAGACAACATCATCGGCGTCAGGATTAGCATCAAAATGATGCGGCGAAGTGGAAAGGTTTTGGCAAGCAGTAATGCCAAAAGGAAACCGACAACCAATTGCATGACCACTGATGATCCAACGATGATCGCGGTGGTTTGAAATCGCTCCCACACCTTGTCGTCGGTCAGCACATCAGCGTAATTGTCAAGACCCCGAAATTTAGGAATCCGTTGGCTGGAAGCTTTATAGTTGAAAAAGCTCAAGCCGAACGACCAGAGAAGCGGGAATATGTTCATCACAAAGAGGATGGCAAGTGCAGGCGTAACGAGCAGTGCTCCACGCCGCTTCGGGTCAAGGATCCAGGCACCAAAGCCGCCTTGAGTGAATGCTGCTTCCGGCATGTGAAGAGCCTGTTAAATTATGAGAGCAGAGTCACACAAGGCCCTGGTTTGGGGGGCCTTGTGTGGGTGGTGTTGGTTTATTCGATATAGCCGATATCTTCGAGCAGTTCTTGTTGAAATTCTGCGATGGTATCGAGGGCGTCTTTGGCGGAGATTTGGCCGGTGATGGCTTTATCGAATTCTTCTTGTTGTTGGGTGAGCATTTCGAAGAATTCGGGAATGTGCCAGACGTCTTTTTGCCAATCGATCATTTCGACATGGGCCCGGTTCCAGGGACGCAGATCGTTGTAGCTGGGATCGGCCATGACGCTCATCAGGCCGGACTGGCCGCCATTGGCGACGGCGGCGATCTGGGTCTCGGGATGCAGCCACCATTTCACCACATTCAGGGCTTCGTTGACCACCTCTTCCGAGTTCCAGGTCGTCAGGACAAACGGTTGTCCCCCGATATTGCCGGTTCTGTCAATCGATCCGTCAGCCTGACGCGTCCCGGGCGCCGGACCAAAGGCGGACTTGTCGTGCACGGTGGAGGCATTCGGGTCCAGAACCGGTTCACCGAGTCCCACCCAGTCAATGATCGCCCCCACCTTGCCCTGCATATACAGATCCTGGATCACAAAAATATCCATCTGACCGGTCTGTGCCACCGGGGGCATATATTGGAGGTAGCTCACATAGTCTTCCAACGCGGCCACCGCGATATCGGAATTGACGACACCTTCCGCCTGGGCCGCCGGAGCCTTCGACTCATCCCAGATGTCACCCCCACGCTGCCAAATGAACGCGTTGATCTGCATGGTCGAGAAATCGTAACCCTTACCTGCTTGATAAGCGATCCCGTAAAAGGGCTCACTCAACTCGTCTCCCGCCAACATCTCACCCGCATCGCGTCGGAAAAACTCCCCGATCTGTCCCCATTTGGTCCAGTCCGTGTCCTGCCAATCCTCATAACTGCACGGCAGATTGGTGCCATAACGCTCCGCGAATGCCGCCATCTCACCGGCGTGACAGAAGATATCCTCACGGTAAAACGTCACATATGTATCCGGGAATTGTGGAAAACCATAATAGTTCACACCGGGCGCCGGAACTTCCCCCACCGCTTCAAGCTGCGCACGGGTCCGGTGCGGATACGTCGAATATGCGGACACCAAGGCCGGATGCAAATCCTGCATGATGGCCGTCAATTCCGGATCCGCCTTGATCTTGTCCGTCAGATCCATGTAATAACCCCCCTCGACAAAGGCACCCAACCATTGGCTGTCCGTGACAATCATCTGGTATTTCTGCTCCCCCGAGGTCAGCGACGCCGCAACCCGCTCATAAAAGCTCGGCCACGGAATAAAATCCATATCCAGCGTCGTATTGTGACCATCGGGCGAACGATAGGTCTGGTCAAAATGCTCCTTCATGAAACGCGTGGGCGGCCAATCCGGCGCCGCCATCGTGATGGTAATGTCAGACGATAGCGCCGGGAACGCACCCAACCCCACCGCCAGAACCGCCGGCCCCGCCAGCACCGCAACCAACTCTCTCGTTTTCATCATGTCCTCCTTATCATCGACGTTCCCATGCCAATCCCACATCTATAACCAAATTGAGCACACCCCGACAAGACCAGATCCAAACAACCGCCTCCTCTTTTGCATTGATTCCTGATTCGGAAACATATGAAGGCGTTGAGCAGGTAATGTGCAAGCCATTGATGACGTCGCTGCAAAATATTGTATTGCAAGTTATCGATGTGGCAGAGCTAAACTCCTGACGTTTGTCTACCGGATGATCGGGTTTAAGCCAACTTTCGCTCGATCGAGAGAAGTCCTGTGATCTTCCGGCATCTGGAATTCATTCTGCCAGATTCCCTGTTGCGATTCGCGCGCCTGATTCTCGATCGCCTTGTAGCGATCCGCATCAGCGGCCACGGCCGCGCCCCACGCCACCATCCAGGCGCCGAGATCCATCTGTTGCTCTCCGAAGCCGATGGCGCAGATGGCTACCCTGCGGCCATAGACATCGCGATCAACACCCCGGCAGGTCACCGTGCGCTGATCGACTGCGAGGGCCAGTGCCGCCGCGGCCTCCTGGCCGCAGGCGATGATCCGCCCGCGATAGGTGCAGGTCTGGGTAGATTCGGGGGCATCGATGCCGAATATGCGGATCCGCTCCCCGCGGATCTCCAGCGTATCCCCATCAATGGCCCGTGCCGGACCACTGATTGTCCCGACCGGGCCGGTGGCCGGCAGCGGGGACAGGGATTGCGCGGGCACAAAATTGGGGCTGATCGCGAGACCCACCACGATTACCGTCAGGAGACCCGCCCGACAATATGTGCGGCGGTGGCGGGCGGTGGATGAGCATCCACCTGTTCGGGTTTGCATCTTCGAGATCTCCCCGTGTCTCTGGAAGCAACAGGTCTGACAGGTCTCTACCACGATCTCACCGGGATTGGCATCGTCGGAGATCGTCTCACATCGTCTCAAGGGGATCGTCCCGCCGCGCGCGCCTTACCGGGGGTGCGGCTCAGATTTGTGGCTCATGCTGCAGCGCGCCAGTGGAAGAAGTCGGCGCCCCGGTTGTTCATCTGGCAGCACCGGATAGCCATGATTGCGTTGGCGCCGTCAACGGACCAGCGGCTGCCGCTTTTTTTGAGTCGATCGACTACAACGGTCCGGCAGCCGCCTTCGACGAGGCCGCTGCCGCAGGGGAGACCCTGCCGTGTATAGACATCGTAGCGCATGCGGTGCAGGTTGGGTCTGCAATAATTCACGAACGCCCTGATCGCGGGTGAGCTCTTGGCCAGTGTGGCAAGCGCCGCGAGGACCCGGGCTGCCTCACCGGCCTTGATCCGGGCCTTGATCCGGTCGAAAGTGGTCTGACGACGCACGGGGTCTTCCAACGTCTCCTTCAGGGCCTCCTGAAGCCTTTCCAGGACATGGAACAGATCGAGCACGAAGGTCAGGTGCATGCCGGCGAAGACCGTGCGCATCGTCTTTTCGATCCAGGCGGCGCCATCGGACAGGATCACCGCCTCCGCGCTGTCCAGCACACCGCGCCGCTGCGCCTCCCGCCTCACGCGGGCGGCAAACTCGGACATCCCACCGGTGGTGGGAGCCCGGGCGCTGTCGATCACTGATGATTGGGTGATACTCCCGGCAACGGCCTTGATCCGGCCCTTGGGGTCAGGCGCCACTTCACAGATGCGCAGCAGCTTGGCTTCGCGCGTCCGGGCTGTGCCATCCGCCTGTTTGCCGGCGCGCCCGGCAAGTTCGGCAGGCCGGATCGGCACGCCGGTCCCGTCAGCCGCCACCACCGGCCGGGTGGGAATCACCGCCGCCGGGGGGACATCCCTGCGCTCAAACGCGACCACTTCCCTGCCCAGCGCGCGGGCCAGCCTGTCAAACCGGGACCGGCTGACCCGGGTCCCGCTCAGCTCTTCAAGGAGCGTCACGGCGCGGCGACTGCCGACCTCCGCAGCGGCGGCCATGACCATCCGCTCGTAGCCCGGTGTTGTTGTCCGCCCCTCAAGACGCAACGCGGCGTCCAGCGGGAAGAGGCCGGTGCGACAGGCCGAACAGCGGTAATGCCGCCGCGCCACCGTCACCTTGCCCAGGCGGGTCATAGAGGTCTTGGGACGTTTGTCTCCCCAGCGCGCCATACGGCCCCCGCAATGGGGGCCGTGCGGGGGATCAAGGGCGTCATCCCGGGCTTCAAGCAGCAGTCGCAATTGGGCCGCTGCCGCGACCAGCGCATCACCGCGCAGGGCGGTCTCGACGGCATCCAGATCAACCACTGTCGCGGCCAGTTCCTTCTCGAGCCGTGGCCGGAGATCAGGGGACCGCGCCGCGGACCCCTCATGCCCTGGCAACTCCGTCGTCGCCATGCGGCGGCAGATCACCGTTCCATCGAAAATCCGGTATTCGAGGAAACCGTCCCCATCCTGGCGGATCAGCGGTCGGTTCAGCGCGGCCTCCGCGGCCGACAGACTCCGCAAATACGCGACCACCTCTGGATGCCTGAACTCCTGCTTTTTGTCCCGCTCTTTATCTTGAACTGCCATCTGCCTGTGTCTCCTGACTGCCCTGTCGCCAAACCCAACCGGAGCCGTGATGCCGACTCTCCGTGTTCCTGTGGGCGGAAATGGACATAGATCGATACAGAGACCGATACAAACCCGCTCCGACGGGCGCTGTCCGGATGTCAGGAAAAAGATCAGTCAGAGCGTGTCCCACAAATCTGAGCCGCACCCCCTTACCGGTCCCGGTCTTGCATGCCCATTGGCGTTCGGCTATGGCCTACCCATTCAGACTCGCCGGGTGGTCGCCTAGTGTTTTGCCTCATACAGATAGTTCCATATCCTGCAACCGTCGGTGGCCCCGCTTCCAGGATGCGACGAGATCCTCGGGGTCCCGGCGCCAGCGGAACGGGTGGGCCTCATGGGCATTGTGGTGGGCGATGTAGTCTTCTACCGCTGTGATGCACGCGTCAAGGGAATTGAAGATGGCATGCTTGAGTCTCTGTCGGGCCAGTTTCGAGAAGAAGCCCTCGACGGCGTTCATCCACGAGGCCGATGTTGGTGTGAAGTGGAAGGTCCAGTGCGGGTGGTCGGCAAGCCAGGCATGCACGTGCGCTGACTTGTGGGCGGACAGGTTGTCAAGGATGACATGGACCGCCATCGTGGGGTCGAGGTCCGCCGCCACATGATCGAGGAACGCACAGAAATCCTCGGAGCGGTGGCGCTCGGTCATCTTTCCGACCACCTTGCCAGTGGCGACATCGAGGGCCGCCAGCAACGTGGTGGTGCCGTTCCGTTTGTAATCATGCGTGCGGGTTGTCGGGTGACCCGGGGCGGGCGGCAGGGGTGTCTGGGTGCGGCCGAGGGCCTGGATCTGGGTCTTTTCATCCACCGAGAGGACCACGGCGTGATCCGGTGGGTTCATGTACAGTCCGATGACATCGTGGGCCTTGATGCCGAACCGGGGATCGTTCGAGACCTTGAAGGTCTTGACCTGATGGGGCCGCAGGCCATGGCGCTGCAGGATCCGGTGCACGGTGGTGGCCGTCAGGCCCCCGACCGCTGTGGCCAGGGCCTTGAGGGTCCAGTGGCTGCGGTTGGGCGGGGGTGGCGACATCGCCAGATCGATGACGGCCTGGATCCGGTCGGCGGGAATGGGTGTCTTGCCCGGCGGCCGGGTGGCATCGCGCAGGAGACCGTCGACACCCTCGGAAAGGAAACGGTCCCACCAGCGCCAGACGGTGGGTTTCGAGAGGCCTGTCTGCCGCATGGTCTCGACGAGGCCACAGCCGTCCCCGAGGGCGAGGATGATGCGGGCCCGCCAGACATGCTTCTGAGGGCTCTGGGGGTGGCTGACGATGTGCTCGAGGCGTGTGCGATCGGTGTCTGGCAGCCGGATCTCCGGCCGTGTCGATGTCCTGCCCATGGGTCTGTCTCCTGCCTTGGTGTTGGCCGCGGGCTCGCGGCGGCAGGATGATACCATGATGTGGGGCAGGAATAGAATCCTTTGTTTGTTATTATACACTAGCGCCATCCGGCGGACAAGCTAGTGGTTCATTTCATACAGATGCTTGTTTTTCTTGCAGTTTCCGGTGGCCGCGTTTCCACGATGCGACACTGTCATCCGGGTCCCGGCTCCAGTGGAAGGGTCGTGCATCGTGGGCGTTATGGTGTGCGACATAATCCTCAACCGCCGTGATGCACGCGTCGCGGGAGTTGAAGATGGCATTTTTCAGCCGTTGTCGGGCGAGTTTCGAGAAGAATCCCTCCACCGCGTTCATCCAGGACGCCGAGGTTGGCGTGACGTGGAAGGTCCAGTTGGGGTGGTCTGTGAGCCAGGCATGCACGCGAGCCGACTTGTGGGCGGACAGGTTGTCGAGGATGACATGGACCTCCGCCGCGGGAGCCAGGCCGGCGGCCACATGATCAAGGAAGGCGCAGAAATCCGCGGAGCGGTGGCGCGCGGTCATCTGTCCCACCCCCTTCCCGGTCGCGACATCCAGCGCCGCCAGCCGGGTGGTGGTGCCATTCCGTTGATCGTCATGGGTGCGGGTGGTCGGGTGGCCCGGAGCCGGGGGCCGGGGCTTTTGGGTCCGCCCCAGGGCCTGGATCTGGGTCTTTTCGTCCACCGAGAGGACAACGGCATGATCCGGTGGATTTGTGTACAGCCCGATGACATCATGAGCCTTGATGCCGAAGCGGGGGTCATTGGAGACCTTGAAGGTCTTGACCTGATGGGGGCGCAGGCCATGGTGGGTGAGAATCCGATGGACGGTGGAGATGGAGAGACCCTGTGTGGCCGCCAGCTCCTTGAGGGTCCAGTGGCTCCGGTGGGCCGGCGGCGGCGACCACCACCACTTCGCATAGACGAGACAAAGAAACAAGCTTATGTTTGAGAATAACCACTAGACCGGTCCCCGGCGGCGGCGCGCCAGATCGGAAGAACAGGGGATTCCGCCGCCGCGGCGGCGTCTTCCGCAACGATGATCGGCACGGCAGGCGTTGGAACAGGCGATGACGGTGAGGCTGTCACCGTGCCACCGCAGGGGAGTGCGAGGTCCGCCCCGACGAGGATGTGATCGGGATTGGTGATGCGGTTGAGGTCCGCGATCTCCCGCCAGCGCGTGTTGTCTCCAAGGGTGCGGGCCGCGATCGATGAGAGTGTGTCGCCACCCGTCACGGTGGTTGAACAGACGGCACTGAACTCTCTGGCCGATGATGAGGGTGCCGCGGGCGTGCCGGTTGCGGAACCTTGCGGGGCCGCTGATGCTGTGACCTCGGGGCCGGCTGTCGGGACATCCCCGGAGTTCCGCGGATGATCTGCAGCAGCGGCACGCGTTTCCGTGTCGGCCGCCGCCCGCCGCTGATCAACGCCGTCATGATGCTGATCGGCGATGAGAGGTTCAGTTGGCGCGGATGGTGGATCCGTATGCGGTCCCTCCGGGCCCGCAGTCTGCCCGCCCGTTGTCGCGTCTGGCGGGGTGACCGGGACATCCCGCAGGCGGGCCGGAACTGCCGGATTTCCCCGGTCGGCATCCGAGGGCGGGTGTTCATCAGACCAGGGCGCCTCCTCCACGACGTGGGGCGTCGGCGCACGGGTCCCGGCGGCGGGGCTGTCCGGTCCCGCTTGGCCATTCCCGTTTTTCAGTCGTGCGCCGCCGGTCTGAATGGCGGCGATCGCCGCACCATTCTCTGTCCCGGCCGGGCAGGGATAGGCCAGCGTCCAGCCGACCCCGATGCGATCGGGATCGTCGAGCCGGTTCATGTCCGCGATGGTACGCCACATCGTGTCCTGGCCGGTCACGCGCCGGGCGAAGGCGGACAATGGTTCGCCAGCGCGGGTTGTGGCCGTGCATTCGGCGGCGTCCGGCAGTGTCGGGGGTTGCAGGGGTGTGGCCGGTCGTGAGACGGCTGGAGGGTTGCCCGTGACGGTCTCAATGGCGGAGTCCCCCAGAATCATCTGGAAGCCGGCCTGCGCCGGTAAGGTAAGACCCACGGCGCTCAGGACCACAGCAATGGTCGTCTGGCGAAAGACATTCACTTTTGTCATCTCCTGTCACTGATCCCTCATGTCATCCCGGGTGGCTTCTGCCAGTCGAGGAGATCATCCTCGTCTTTGGAAGGAAGTGGCTTCGGAGAGCGATCCGGATCCAACTGGATCGCTCGGATCATCTTCTGTAGATTCTCCATTCGTGCATTCATGCGTTCAGCCGCACCGTTTCTCCATCCGGCATCAAGCACCGTTTGCTCTGCATATGCCGGGGGCAAATTCGGACGTAGTGCTGTACCCATGTCAGGCCCCGCCAGCAGAGGAGATAGTCTGCGAATGGCCCCAGAGAGAATGGAGTCGAATTTCTTCACATCATAGTTCTTCAGTTTTTCCAGAATCAGTGATTCACTGATCTGGGCACCACGCCCTTCAATCCACTCGATGTCCCAGATATCGCGCCAGCGTGTATAGAGCGGAAGTGTTGTCGAAAATGCGATGAGCTTGTCGGCGAGAATGCTGTTGATCGTCGCGACATTGAGACGAACAGATACAGCCGCATCGGTGACGCTGTAGTTGCGGTTCAGACTCCTCACCTCAAAATGCGATTCGGTAATCTCTGCTGCCTCAAGCTTGACACGGATCCATGGCGGGTGCCCCCAGACGCGGGCACCCTGCCAAGGTTCAACATGAATCCACTAGCGCAGGACATTGATGCCCTCCTGCGCTTTGCGCAGTTTTGGTGGTTTGCACCTCACTTCAAGGTCATAACGGCTCTTCAGATGGTGCACGATTGCCGGACTGACGGCAAGAGTGGTGTCTTCGGTCAAGCGGGATGTTGTGCAAAAGTCGAGATCCTCACTCAGACGCGGGTTACCATGGCAGAGGCGCAGGGCCGTCCCGCCATGAAAGATCAGATTGTTGAGAAGGCCAACTTCGTCCAGTGCCTGCAACAGGTCATAATGCAACAGTTCGCGTTCGATCAATGTCCGTGACACGTCCCAGGGAATCTCGTTCACCGCCTGAGAGACCCTGCCGTGGAATCGATCGCCGCTCATCGTGCGATTCGTCCTCCGTCGCAGTCGCTCCTCCAGGGAGACGCCAGTTGTCTTCCCAATGCGAGCCAGTAGTCCAGTTGACGCTCTTCTTCTTCCGTTGGGGGTGGTAGATGCATTTCGTGCTCAATCTCCAAGAGTTCACCATAATCCAGTTGAACCGCCGCGTGATCTGTACAGGCGTGTCGGAAATCCTCCAGTGCAAGACGCGGTTTGGCGCGGCGCAGGGGCGGGCCCCAGTGGACCGTTCTGGCGCGAATCTCGGTGGGTGTTCTGTCGGTATGCGTGAAGCTGATCGTGCCCCAGTCTGTGGACACATCCCCACCATGGCCGGTTGTCATGACAGTAAGACAGCCGATGGCCATCTGCGGGATGATGCTGTACTCGCTCAATGCGGAATGTAGGCTCATATAACAGGCGTCGCCCGCCCGGAGGGCCAGGGCGAGCCGCTCAAGGCGACCCTCACAGCGTGAGGGCAGATAGATCCAGAGACCTTCGCCGACCTCAGACAGGAATCCTCGTGCCATCAGCTCCGTGGTGAGTGCGCCACCCGCCCTGCCGGGAATCACACGCTCCAGTGTCGGGGCATCAAAGACCTGCCAGCCTTCCCGATCAAGCCCCGCAAGTGTCTGTACAGCTTTGTCAACAGACATGTCGCCTCTCCATTGTCAGTCTCCAAACGTCCTGATGATGGGTGAACTTCAATCGTCTCAACGTTGTGACCTCCTGTAATCTTCCGGCATCTGGAATTCAGTCTGCCAGATTCCCTGTTGTGTCTCGCGGGCCTGATCCTCGATCGCCGTGTAGCGATCCGCATAGGCAGCCACGGCCGCACCCCACGCCACCATCCAGGCTCCGAGATCCATCTGTTGCTCTCCGAAGCCGATGGCACAGATGGCCACCAGGCGGCCATAGACATCGCGCTCAACACCCCGGCTGGTCACCGTGCGCTGATTGACTGCAAGGGCCAGTGCCGCCGCGGCCTCGTGGCCGTAGGCGATGATCCGCCCGCGATCTTGCAACGGTTCACACTTGTATAGGGGATTTCATTCCAGTTGTTTTTCGCCGATGGCATCGCGCACCAGGATCGCGTCGCCGTGCGTCGCCGCACGGGCGAGCAGCGCCCAGAAGTCGCCCTCGCGGTCGCACACGGAGATCACCCGCGTGTCCGGGCAGGCGGCCGCGAGTTCCCGCGCCCGGTCCAGCCCGTCCACCCAGCGGGCGCTGTCTTCCTCCGGGGCGTCGCGGAAGTCCGCGTTCATGGCGAACAGGCCCAGCGGGCGGCCCTCCGCCGTCACCGCCAGCCCGGCGTGGGCGAGGATGCCAACGCTGCCCCGGCCGCCACCGCCGAGTTCCGCCAGGCCCTCCGTCGCCTCCAGGCGGGTGTAGTTCAGGGTCGTGGTGTCCTGGATGGCCAGCACGACGGGCGCGCCGCGGCAGCGGTCGGCGGTCGCCGCGACATGCGGCTCCAGAATGTGATCCATGGACACCCCCGGGTTCGACAGCAGCCGGTACGCGGCCGTTTTCGCCGCCGCCACCGGGAAGATGACCGGTAGCTCCTCCCCCATATTCTCCAACCAGGCGCGCCCCATGTCAACGATCCGGCGGCGGATCCGCCCGTCGGTGTGGCCGGATCGTCCGGACTCACGCGCGGCCCAGTCGATGTCCATGCCGTCATAGGCGCCCGCCAGCGCGCCGACCGGGCGCCGCTCCACGTGGCGCAGCACCGCGCGCCAGCCGTCCTCCAGGGCCCGCACCCGCACCGTGCCGACCGCGCCCCGGCGCCCGCTGCCGCGCCCGGCGACGGTCCAGCCGGCCCGGTGGTAGCAGTATCCGCTGTGCTCCGGGCCGACATGGGTGTCGGCCGCCACGGGACGGACCAGATACCGGGCCTCCCAATCGTCCGCCACCCGCGCCGCCGCCAACCTCCAGGCCGCGGACCCGAAGCCAATGCCGCCAAGGACGCCGTGGCGCGCCGCACGGATCCAGTCGCGCACCTGCCCGCCGGGTGGCCGCGCCCAGCCCCGCGGATGGCGGCGGGCCATCATCGCCTCCCAGAGCCGCCGGTCGCCAGCACCACCCACAGGATCAAGCCAGACCGGGCCAAGATCCTCCAGCGCGCAGGCCACCGCCGTGTCAGGAACGTCCGCGTCCGTGACCGCAGGAACAGCGGTGGGGTCGGGAACAGCACGGGGCGGCGGAAGCTCCAGCCCCAACCGCGCCGCCAAGACAGGCAACGCCTTCGCCGCCGCTGACAGGCAGGGCTTTCCCCGAACGTCGCACCAGCCCGTCCGCGCGCACAGCCCACGGCCCAACGCGTGCCGACTCAGACCACCGGAGCGAAGCGCCCCAGCCAACCAGTCAAGCGTCTGCGAATCGAAATGGCGAAGACCAACCTGCATGACCCGCCATATAGACCAGCCAGATTACCGATACAAGTATGAAATGTTGCAAGGTCCGCGATAGGTGCAGGTCTGGGTGGATTCGGGGGCATCGATGCCGAACATGCGGATCCGCTCCCCGCGGATCTCCAGCGTATCCCCATCAATGGCCCGTGCCGGACCACTGATTGTCCCGACCGGGCCGGGGGAAGGCAGCGGGGACAAGGATTGCGCGGGCGCAAAATCGGGGCTGATCGCGAGACCCACCGCGATCACCGTCAGGAGACCCGACAGGGAAGATGTGCAGCGGTGGCGGGCGGTGGACGGGCACCCACCTGTTCGGGTTTGCATTGATGGTGTCTCCCCATGTTTGTCCGTGTCTCTGGAAACGGCAGGTCTGACAGGTCTCTACCACGATCTCACCGGGATTGGCATCAATGTGTCATTTGTCACATCGTCTCTATGGGTCCGTCCCGACGCGGGCGGGGCGAGTCGTCCCGGTCTTGACTGTCCGCGGCCGCTTGTCTATAGTCCCTCCCATTCCGACCCGGCGGGTGGCATATTGGGTCCCATTCGGCGGGTTGACCCAACACAAGGACAATCTCATGACTTATCGGATACCCCCCCCCCCCCATAAGCGACTGACGCTGCTCGCCGCCGCACTGGTGGCCCTTGTGCTGGCCCTGCCCGCCGCGGTGTTGGCGCAGACCGCTTGCAACAACAGCATCTGCACCGTCCGCATGGCACCCGTCAACTATGCCACGGTCGTGGACGGCTGCGGCGCGCACGCCACGCCGGGCCGCATGAAGGTGATCTTCTCAAGCACCGATTCCAGCGTGACGCGGGCCAGTTTTCCAACCGCTGGTTATTTGATCCAGGGAAGCAATACGGACCGAACGACAGGTAATTTCACCGACTGGGAGTGGCGCGCCGCGTTTCTCAACAGAGGCCGTTGGTCGGAACCCGCTGCCAATCGAATCGGCTTCGCCGGCGGCGTGCTGGGCGAGAACATCATCGAGGTCCGCCCCAAGGCCGGCGCCCGCATCTGGAGCAACCGCCAACGCGACAATCCCAACCAGGGCCCCGGCGAGCTGGTGGTGCAGGTCTTTAATTTGCCCTCAGGATCGGAATACGCAGCCGCCGGCACCGCCCACTTCCTGTTCATGGGCGGCAAGGGCTGTGCGCGGGTCGGGCCGGGCGGCGGATTGCTCGGCGGCAACCAGTAGCGCGACCGGGCCCCGCCGCGACCGGCACGGAGCCACGGGTCTCCGCTGCCGGCGGCGGTCTGCACGGCAGAGGCCCCGGCCCTGGTCGGCAAGGGAGTGAATCACCAAGGGCCGCGCGCACCGGTTTGCGCGGCCCCTGGACCCTGACAGGCAGAAGGATAAGACCGGGGTCACGGGCCCTTTTCCGCGTCTGACACCCCCGCCCTCCTGTGACACCGGCGTAACCCGGATTCTCACTCTGATTGTCACACAATCTCAGTTTGTCGGCCGCGCCACACCGCAACCTGTTCCAAAAGACAAACCCTGTTGTTTTCTCAAACTTTGTTTCACGAACCGGTTCTGGGATTGCCAGACCGGCCCAACTGGCATAGTCTGCGGAAGTCTCACAAACACATGTTTATGAGACTCAGGGATGACGGGGGATAGGGGCGAACATGCTGATCGGTTATTGCCGCGTCTCCAAGGCAGATGGATCGCAATCAACCGCGCTGCAGCGCGACGCGCTCATCGCGTCGGGCGTGGACCCGGAACAGATCTACGAGGATCGGGTCTCCGGTGTGACCACGGAACGGCCCGGTCTGGACTCCTGTCTCAAGGCCCTGCGGGGCCATGCAGAGGGTCAGGTCGGCGCGGGCGATATCCTGGTGGTCTGGAAGCTCGACCGGCTGGGCCGCTCCCTCAAGCATCTCGTGCAACTGATGGAAGATCTCGACAAACGCGGGATCGGTCTGCGCTCACTGACCGAGGGGTTTGACACCACCACGCCTGTCGGGCGCCTGAGCTTCGGGGTGATTGCCTCCCTCGCGCAGTTCGAGCGCGACCTCATCAAGGAGCGCGTCTCGGCCGGATTGACGGCCGCCCGCGCCCGGGGCCGGCTGGGGGGACGTCCCGCCACCCGCGTTGCGAAGCTGATCGCCGCCGCCGCCGCGATGACGGATCCGCGCGCCTCCCCCCGCGAAAGGGCGCCAGGGTCAGCGGAAACGACGACGGAGCCACAACCTGGCCCTACGGCTTGCGGGACAACCGGGAGGGCGTGCTGCGGTTCACCCGCGACCCCACGGTTCCGGCCACTAACAACGAAGCCGAGCGGGCGCTCCGACCCCTCAAGGTGCAGCAGAAAATCTCCGGCAGCTTCCGCAGCACGACTGGAGCGCAGAACCACGCGGTCCTGCGAACCGTGCTGGACACCGCCCGCAAGCCGGGCTGGAACCTGCTGGAAACACTGCGGACCCCACCGGACGAACTCATCCAGCGGCTCGAGATGTCCTGAACCACCGTGCGGACCAGAAAGACCCAACAAGAACCTGAATAGTTACGACAGAAAAGACAAAACTAACACAATGACGTCGTGTAGTTTCAGCATCTGAAATTTAATATATCAGCTACCGAAAACTGCGCGTCACTGGGGATCAGTTCCTTGCGCCATCCTGCATTCTCTCTATCCCATGACAGTGCGCAATCCAGTCGATGAGTCAAAAACGTGCAGATTTTCTGAATTGAAAGAAATATTGATTTGGTCACCGACCCCGTATCGCGCAGCGATTTCTTCGGGCAGGACCATCTTCATGTCTGTTTCGCGGGATCTGATATCGAGAATTGTGACATCGCCGAGCGGTTCGGTGAGGTGAATTTGTGCCGGTATCCCCGCGGTTGCATCTTCTGCGAGATCAATATCGTGTGGACGAAGCCCGACAACCACGGATTGCCCACCTGAAACATGGGGAACTTTCACGACGTGCTCGGCAAATGGTAATGAAATCTGACCATCTTTAGGTGCAGTTGCATCAAAAAAATTAATTGGCGGCGACCCAACCATTCGAGCAACGTAGAGGTCCTTGGGGGCTCGATAAAGATCACGTGACTTGCCTGTCGTGACAATTTTACCGTCTTTGATGACACCCACCCGATCGCCCATCGTCAAAGCCTCCAGCTGATCTGGCGTCGCGTAAAGCATCGTCATACCAAGTTCGCGATGAAGACGTTTAAACTCAGTGCGCATTTCATCCCGTAACTTCGCGTCTAGATTGGTCAAAGGCTCATCGAGCATTAGCAATTTAGGGCGCCCAACGATGGCTCTCCCAATCGCCACACGTTGCTGCTCGCCACCAGATAGAGTTGATGGCTTGCGTTTAAGTGTATGCGTTACCCGCAACAGTTCTGCAACTTCACCTACGCGCCGACTGCATTCCTCACCGCTAATGCCTGTCCTTCGCAAAGGGTGTGCGAGATTAGCTTCAACCGAGAGATGCGGATAGAGTGCAAATGTCTGGAATATCATTGAAAATCCACGGCCCTGCACGGGGTGCTCGGTAACGTCTTTACCAGCAAAATGGACCCTGCCATGTTCAAGTTTCTCGAGCCCCGCAATCGCGCGTAAGGTCGTCGTCTTTCCAGAGGAGGACGGGCCAAGAAGGCAAAAGAATTCACCATCTGCAACTTCGAAAGTCATTCTGTCGAGTGCTACGACCTGACCAAAGCTACGGCGTAGATTATCGACCCGTAAATGAGACATGCCCGCAAATTATCCTCTCATCTTCACTGTATTTGTGATCTCTTCTGGTCGGAACCACTCGAATTCAATGCAAGACTTTTCCGCCATGAGAGCAGCGCGACGAATTATATCATTAACTTAGAATTTTTGTGAGAGCAGTTGCAACTTGCAAAATACCATCACAGAATTAGAATCGGAATATGATTGAAAGTGGGTGACGGCCGATCCTAGGCGGCGTCCTTCAGTTGGCGGATTCCATCGCGAAATTCAATCCCCTCGATGACCTCAGTCAGGCGTTCCGATCCTGCCAACCGGTTCCAGCGCTTTCGCGCTGACAGGACCAGTTTGAAGACCATGACGAGCGCCGTCCTCCGGCTCAGGCAGCCCCGCGTCTTACGGGTCCGGTTGCGCACCGTGGCAAAGACGCTCTCGACGGGATTGGTGGTGCGGATCTGCCGCCAGTGCTCGGCCGGAAAGTCATAGACGGTGAACAGCTCCGCCTTGTCCTTGGTGAGTTTGGTGACCGCCTTGCCGTATTTGAGGCTGTAGGAGGTCACGAAGCGCTCAAAGGCGGCTTCGGCGTCGACCCGGGTCTCGGCCATCCAGATGTCCTGGAGATCCCTCTTGGCCTTGTCCTGCAGGGATGTGGGCAGCGCCCCGGTGACATGCGCCGTCTTGTGGACCCAGCAGCGCTGTTCGCGGGTTTCGGGGAAGACATCCCGCACCGCAGTCCAGAAGCCGAGGGCCCCGTCTCCGATGGCCAGGCCGGGGGCTGGGAGCCCCCGGTCCTTGAGATCGCGCAAAAGGTCCCGCCAGCTGTCGGCATTCTCCCGGAAGCCGTCCTGGATCCCCAGGATCTCCTTGCGACCGTCCGCGTCGGCCCCGATGACCACCAGGATGCCCGGGGGATCGCTCTCGAGCCGGGGCCGGAGAGAGATGCCGTCCACCCAGATATAGAGGAACCGGCGACCGGACAGGTCCTGGCGCCGCCAGGCATCGGACTCCTGTTCCCAGGACCGTTTCAGCCGCGCAATGACCCCGGGCGACAGTCCCGGGGCGTCCGGTCCGAGCCGGCGGGCCAGGGCGTCCTTGACGTCCCCCGTCGAGAGGCCCCTGAGAGAGAGGACGGGGAGCAGGTTCTCGACCGACTTGGCCTGGCGCAGGTCGGGCGGGACGATGGATGAGGCAAAGCGGATCCGACCCGGCCCATTGGCGGCCGTGCCCCGGTCGCGGACCTTGGGCACCCGGACGGGCACCGGACCGATCCCAGTCAGGATGGGGCGCGCGGGCAAGTCTCCATGCCGGACGAAGCGGCGACGGCCCTGGTCATCGACCTGCGCCTCGTGAGCGGCCAGGACATCTGACACCTCGGCTTCAATGGCCGCCTGCAGCAGGGCGCGGGCTCCGGTGCGCAGAACCTCCGTGAGGGCGTCTGAGGAGGATTCTGCTGGACTGTGCAGCAGCGTGACTGTAGAGGTGGTCATTGGCATATCTCCTGTTCTCTCTGAGAATTGACGACGTTTTGTAGCCGTCTTGATATGCCGCCTGTGTCCTTCCGTCACCCACTTTCAATCATATCCCTTAGAATCTAGGAATTTCTGAATTAAAAATGCTTATTGGAATCCCAAATTTACTGACACCGGATCTATTGCGTCACCTCAAGGCGATGGGACATGGTGATGAATTGGTTGTCGCCGATTCGAATTTTCCTGCAGAGAATTGTGGGGTGCGCGTTGAACGATTGGCCGGGGTCAATTCAACAGAAGCCTTGCACGCAATTCTCAGTCTTATGCCGCTTGATTCTTATGTGAAACAGCCAGCCCGTACCATGCAAGTCGTTGATGACCCTGATGCGGTCCCCGACATTGTCTCCGAATTTCAGCAAATCATAAACGACATGGCAGACAATCCTGTCAGAATAAGCAGTGTAGAGCGTCACGCATTTTATGCACAAGCACGCCAGTCTTATTGCGTTGTACAGACTTCTGAGACGCGTTTATACGGTAACATTATTCTGCAGAAAGGCATTATTTCTCCGACTTAAAGCAGCGATTCAGGATACCAAAAGAACGTTGCAACAATTTTGTGTTCTTACGAGAAATACGTGGAAGAACACGCGCCGAGGGCATCCTAAAATATATGGTCATTCGCACGATTGATTGTCCCACCGGCTTTAACTAATCGTTCGTATTCTGATGGGAAGGCAGAGTTATGAAGACCAAAAAGATTATTAACCATGGGGATAACGCAGTCGATGAAATGCTCGAGGGGATAGCACTTGCCCATGCCGATCTCATCCGCGTATCCGCAGCCTCACCCCGTGCTATAGTCGCACAACACGGCCCGCGCACTGGAAAAGTCGGATTGGTCATAGGGGGTGGCTCAGGGCACGAGCCAACTTTTGTTGGATTCGTTGGTAAAGGCTTGGCAGATGCTTGCGCTGTCGGAAATGTATTCGCATCTCCGCCACCCGATCCGATACTGGCCTGCGTGAAAGAGGTTTCGCGTGGAGCAGGTGTCCTGTTTATGTACGGGAATTACGCCGGAGATGTCATGAATTTCGACATGGCAGCCGAAATGGCTGAGATGGAAAATATTGAAGTCAGAACCGTGTTGACAACTGATGACGTTGCCTCTGCCCCGAAGAACGAGATCGAAAATCGGCGCGGAGTTGCCGGAAATTTCTTTGTCTTTAAAGCCGCTGGTGCTGCGGCAGACGAACTGATGAGTCTTGATGAGGTCGAAAGGATCGCACGACATGCGAATTCAAGAACTTTCACGATGGGCGTCGCGCTCAACCCATGTTCGCTTCCTCAAACTCAACGATGGAATTTCGACCTTCCCGAAGGTGAAATGGAAGTGGGTATGGGAATCCACGGCGAACCGGGTGTTAAACGCGAAGAAGTCAAGCCAGCGGATGAAATCGTCGACGAGATTATGGATCAGATATTTGCGGAGATACCGGCACGTCAAGGCGACAGTGTCGCTGTTTTGGTCAATGGTATGGGTGCAACACCGCTTATGGAGCTTTATATCATGAATCGGCGCGTGCAAGCGCGTATCGGGGATGCCGGATTGGTAACATCTGGAACATGGGTTGGAAATTACTGCACGTCGCTCGAGATGGCTGGTGCTTCGGTGACCTTGATACATCTCGACGATGAGTTACAGCGATTGATCGATAGACCTTGCCAGTGCGCGATGTTTCGTGTGGGATGAAGTATGACTGGAGATGATATAAAGGCAATGTTGTTGGCGGCTGCAGCGGCAATGGATGCTTCAAAGGATCAGTTATGCGCACTCGATGGAGAGATTGGGGATGCTGACCACGGGATTGCAATGTCAGGAGGTTTTGGTGCGATCCGAACCGCACTGGACGATCTGGCCGGCGAAACCCCTACTGGAGTCTTTAATGCAGCTGCAAGAGCTTTTCTCAACGAGGTCGGTGCTTCGTCAGGTCCGCTTTACGCTACGGCATTCATGCGGGCCGCCGCAATATTGAAAGGCAAAGAGACAGTAGGCGCTAATGAAGCACGGGATATCGTGGTTTCAATGGCAGATGGAATTGCAAAACGTGGGAAAGCTGAGCGAGGCGAGAAGACAATGCTGGATGCGTGGGGCCCTGCGTCCGAGGCGATACAGCGAACGACTCCACAATCAGTTTTGGAGGTGTTCACAACTGCCGCTGAAGCTGCCAAAATAGGTGCAGAAGAAACCGTGAATATGTTGGCCAAGAAGGGACGTGCTGCGCGCCTCGGGGCTCGTTCACTCGGGCATCGAGACCCGGGGGCCGTTTCTGCTGCACTTATTCTTGATGCAATGGCTGCTCATCTGCAGGAAAATTCTTAAAGAGAAGCGCTGGAAGTATCGACACAAGGCTTGCTGATATATGAATTTGCGAACCCGGTGGCGGGATTTTGTACAATCAATCCAGGTGTGCCAAACGGGTGAACTCGACCCTGATTCTTTTCACTTGACGCAGTTTATCACTGATTACGAAAGCCTTGGCTGACACCAAGTGAAAAGACAAAGTTGCAAATTGCGTTGATCCGATGGAACTGATTCAATCAAAATGATTGTCGGCTTGAGAGCCTTGCGAATTCACTGCGCGTTTGCAACACCCTCATTCAGACATAGCGATTGACAAGATTTTCCAACCGCTCCTGTCGACCGGATCGAGGTTGTGGATCGATATCATTGCTTGTGATATATTGAAAATACTCTTCGAGCCCATCCTTGAAGAGACTCTCCATATGATCCCAACCTGAATAACGCTCCATCCGTGCTGCTTCGAGCTCAGCATCTTCAAGCAGGGCTGCGGCGACCTGCAAGCCGCGGGCGCACACATCCATGGCTCCCACATGGGCAAGCACGAGATCTTCGGGGTCAAGCGATTGACGGCGAAGCTTCGCATCAAAATTGGTTCCCCCGGTCGTAAATCCACCTGCTTTCAAAATTTCGTAATAGGCCAGCGCCACTTCGGAAACAGAATTCGGGAATTGGTCAGTATCCCAGCCAGATTGATAATCGTTCCGATTCATATCAATTGAGCCTAAAATTCCCAAACTGGCAGCAAGCGCAAGCTCATGTTCAAAAGAATGCCCAGCCAGGATTGCATGACCCTGCTCAATGTTCAGTTTGACTTCGCCATCAAGATCAAAATCTTTGAGAAATCCATACACTGATGCCACATCATAATCGTATTGGTGTTTTGTCGGTTCTTGAGGTTTTGGCTCGACAAGAATTGTGCCCTTAAAACCAATCTTGTGTTTGTATTCGACGACCATTCCAAGAAACCGCCCTGCTTGGTCGCGTTCGCGTTTGAGATCAGTGTTCAGAAGAGTTTCATAACCTTCGCGGCCTCCCCACAGGACGTAATTTTCACCGCGAAGTTTATGGGTGGCATCTATACAGTTCTTTACAGTCGCCGCTGCATAAGCAAAGACTTCCGGATCAGGATTGGTTGCAGCTCCTGCCATATAACGTCGATGCGTGAATAGATTTGCTGTTCCCCACAAGAGCTTTGTCTTTGCACTGACCATTTTCTGACCAATATAGTCGACAATCTCTTCAAGATTTCGGCGACTCTCGTTAAAATTCCTGCCTTCGGGGCGAATATCAAGATCATGAAAACAAAAATAGGGTTGTCCCAGTATCGTGAAAAGATCAAACGCGACGTCGGCCTTGAGTTTGGCATGCTCCATTGAATCACCAAACCAGGGTCGTTCAAAGGTTTGAGATCCAAATGGATCATTCCCGGGCCAGGCAAAACTATGCCACCAAGCGACTGAAAATCGTAAATGTTCCGCAAGGCGTTTACCCATGACAAGTTTATTTTGATCATAATAACGAAAAGCAAATTCCTCTTTCGTATCAGGCCCCCTGTATTTGATCGGTTCTATACCGCGAAAAAAGTCACTCATGGGCGTTAATCCAGTCGGACCCAGGCAGAATTGCGTGCCGCCGACTGAACACAGGCTGCAACAAACTGGACTCCCTTGAGCCCATCATAAACAGTCGGGTAGAGAACCTCATCTGGGGGCGAGTGTCCAGCGCGTGCAGAAATGATTGCCTCCGCAGCCTCGCTGTAGATATTGGCGAAACCTTCCAGATAACCTTCGGGATGACCCGGGGGAACACGGCTCATACGCGCTGCAGAGTTAGCGGCTCCAGCGCCGTTCCGTGTGATCAGCCGTTTTGTTTTCCCGAAAGGGGTATGCCAAAGATAATTCGGATCTTCCTGTGCCCACTCGAGACCGCCCAGATCGCCATAAATTCGGATACGCAATGCGTTCTCGTTGCCGGGAGCAACTTGACTTGACCATAGCATACCGCGTGCCCCACCCTTAAAACGAAGCATGACATGAGCATTATCATCAAGTTGGCGACCCGAAACAAAGGCCTGTAAATCCGCTGCCAGACTTTCGCCTTCTAAACCGGTGACAAAGCAAGCGAGATTGTAGGCATGAGTTCCGATATCTCCAGTTGACCCGCCCAATCCGGATTGAGCTGGATCGGTACGCCAGCGTGCCTGCTTGTTATCTTGATCAATGGTCAGCCAATCTTGAGGGTACTCGGCCTGCACAACACGGATCTTGCCAATCTCTCCGTGCACAATCATCTGCCGTGCCTGGCGTACCATTGGGTATCCCGTATAATTGTGGGTGAGCACAAAGATGACACCGCTATCTTCAACGGCTTTGACCAATTTCCTGGCATCCTGCAGAGACGATGTCAGTGGCTTGTCACAAATAACATGAATTCCGCGTTTGAGAAATTCACGCGATGCTTTGAAATGAACATGATTGGGTGTCACGATAGCGACGGCTTCAATCCCGTCCTTACGCCTCGCTTCGCGCATTGCCATGGTCTTATAATCTTCATAAACGCGCTTCAGCCCAAGAGCTTCACCGCTCGCTACCGATCTTTCTGGTGTCGACGACAGGGCGCCCGCGACAAGTTCAAATTGATCGTCGATCCGGGCTGCTATGCGATGAACAGCACCAATAAAGGCATCTTTACCCCCGCCCACCATACCGAGTCTAATTCGTTCCATTGAACGTCTCCCTCACAATCAACAGATGAGCCCTGCTCGAGAACAAAACATGTTCGCATTCTGGCACCGGTACAGAAACATACGTTGCCTTGAATGTAAGAAAACTCTGTTAACACAATGATAAAATGAATGCTCTGGCTTTCGATCAGTCAATTCCGAGCATTTTCCGGTTTGTTGACTCGTCTGTTGCACCTTCGGCAAAGTCATCAAAGGCTTTTTCAGTCACCTGGATAATATGTTCGCTAACGAATTGTGCCCCTTCGCGCGCTCCGACTTCCGGGTGCTTGAGGCAACATTCCCATTCGACTACCGCCCAACCTTCGAAACCGTTAGCTGCCATTTTTGAAAACACCGCAGGAAAATCGATTTGGCCGTCACCCAAGGAACGAAATCGGCCTGCCCGGTCAACCCAACTCTGGTAACCCGAATAAACACCCTGCCGACCTGTGGGATTGAATTCAGCGTCCTTGACATGGAACATCCGTATACGCTCCTTATAGATGTCAATATTTTCCAAATAATCGAGGCATTGCAGAAGATAGTGACTCGGATCGTAAAGCATGCAAGCGCGCGCGTGTTCTCCCGTTCGATGCCAAAACATTTCGTAAGTGATGCCGTCATGCAGATCCTCTCCAGGGTGAATTTCATAACATATATCAACGCCACAATCTTCTGCATGATCCAATATCGGTTTCCAACGTCTCGCAAGTTCATCGAAAGCCATTTCAACCAACCCTGCAGGACGTTGAGGCCATGGGTAAATGTATGGCCAGGCCAATGCACCCGAGAAAGTTGCATGCGCCGATATGCCCATGTTCTTTGAGGCGGTAAGTGCTTTCAACACCTGATCAACGGCCCAGGCCTGTCGTAATTTTGGATTGCCGCGTACTTCTTCCGCTGCAAAACCATCAAATGCGTCATCAAATGCCGGGTGCACGGCAACTAGCTGGCCTTGCAAGTGGGTAGAAAGCTCAGTGACTTCAACGCCATTTTCGGTAGCAATACCCTTCAACTGATCACAGTAGTCCTTGCTTTCCGCAGCGAGATCTAGGTCCAACAATCTTTTGTCCCAACTCGGAACCTGTACACCCTTGTAGCCACAGTCCGCTGCCCATCGGGTGATGCTGTCCCAGCTGTTCAATGGAACTTTGTCATCAACAAACTGGGCCAAAAACAAAGCGGGTCCCTTGATCGTTCTCATGTCTTTCTTCCCTACCAGAAATTGGTCTCTCAAACGACGCACGACGTCGGCAAATATTGAGGCTTGAACAATCAGTATACAAAGTTCCCCACAAGTTGAAAATTAATCACCAAAATCCATCACCGGGTGGCGCGAACGTTTCGTCACTCTGCATTGAGAAAACAGCTCTCTCCGGCTCTTTCCGAACTTCGGTAGATTCTTGCCTTTTTGAGTCGAACCCGTATCCCTTCACCGAGATCCGGTGGCCAATGACTCAAATCAGCCCCGGTATTTTGTGCAACCTCTCTGACTTCGCGGTAGGACTCGCACAACAGGATGGCCAGGAGAGAGATACGATTGGTGATTGATTCGCTGTAACTGATGACTGCACAATCAACATGGCAGGACTTCTCTCGATCGAGCGAAAGTTGGCTTAAACCCGATCATCCGGTAGACAAACGTCAGGAGTTTAGCTCTGCCACATCGATAACTTGCAATACAATATTTTGCAGCGACGTCATCAATGGCTTGCACATTACCTGCTCAACGCCTTCATATGTTTCCGAATCAGGAATCAATGCAAAAGAGGAGGCGGTTGTTTGGATCTGGTCTTGTCGGGGTGTGCTCAATTTGGTTATAGATGTGGGATTGGCATGGGAACGTCGATGATAAGGAGGACATGATGAAAACGAGAGAGTTGGTTGCGGTGCTGGCGGGGCCGGCGGTTCTGGCGGTGGGGTTGGGTGCGTTCCCGGCGCTATCGTCTGACATTACCATCACGATGGCGGCGCCGGATTGGCCGCCCACGCGTTTCATGAAGGAGCATTTTGACCAGACCTATCGTTCGCCCGATGGTCACAATACGACGCTGGATATGGATTTTATTCCGTGGCCGAGCTTTTATGAGCGGGTTGCGGCGTCGCTGACCTCGGGGGAGCAGAAATACCAGATGATTGTCACGGACAGCCAATGGTTGGGTGCCTTTGTCGAGGGGGGTTATTACATGGATCTGACGGACAAGATCAAGGCGGATCCGGAATTGACGGCCATCATGCAGGATTTGCATCCGGCCTTGGTGTCCGCATATTCGACGTATCCGCACCGGACCCGTGCGCAGCTTGAAGCGGTGGGGGAAGTTCCGGCGCCCGGTGTGAACTATTATGGTTTTCCACAATTCCCGGATACATATGTGACGTTTTACCGTGAGGATATCTTCTGTCACGCCGGTGAGATGGCGGCATTCGCGGAGCGTTATGGCACCAATCTGCCGTGCAGTTATGAGGATTGGCAGGACACGGACTGGACCAAATGGGGACAGATCGGGGAGTTTTTCCGACGCGATGCGGGTGAGATGTTGGCGGGAGACGAGTTGAGTGAGCCCTTTTACGGGATCGCTTATCAAGCAGGTAAGGGTTACGATTTCTCGACCATGCAGATCAACGCGTTCATTTGGCAGCGTGGGGGTGACATCTGGGATGAGTCGAAGGCTCCGGCGGCCCAGGCGGAAGGTGTCGTCAATTCCGATATCGCGGTGGCCGCGTTGGAAGACTATGTGAGCTACCTCCAATATATGCCCCCGGTGGCACAGACCGGTCAGATGGATATTTTTGTGATCCAGGATCTGTATATGCAGGGCAAGGTGGGGGCGATCATTGACTGGGTGGGACTCGGTGAACCGGTTCTGGACCCGAATGCCTCCACCGTGCACGACAAGTCCGCCTTTGGTCCGGCGCCCGGGACGCGTCAGGCTGACGGATCGATTGACAGAACCGGCAATATCGGGGGACAACCGTTTGTCCTGACGACCTGGAACTCGGAAGAGGTGGTCAACGAAGCCCTGAATGTGGTGAAATGGTGGCTGCATCCCGAGACCCAGATCGCCGCCGTCGCCAATGGCGGCCAGTCCGGCCTGATGAGCGTCATGGCCGATCCCAGCTACAACGATCTGCGTCCCTGGAACCGGGCCCATGTCGAAATGATCGATTGGCAAAAAGACGTCTGGCACATTCCCGAATTCTTCGAAATGCTCACCCAACAACAAGAAGAATTCGATAAAGCCATCACCGGCCAAATCTCCGCCAAAGACGCCCTCGATACCATCGCAGAATTTCAACAAGAACTGCTCGAAGATATCGGCTATATCGAATAAACCAACACCACCCACACAAGGCCCCCCAAACCAGGGCCTTGTGTGACAGGCTGAACTTTCAGGACATTCTTCCTGAAACTCAGCGATGTCGCCTCTCTCAATGACTTGTGTTTGAATTGGTTGGGACTTTAAATCTCATAGATTCATAGATTCATAGATTCATAGATTCATTGAGGCCGGGCCCTTTTTGCCGACAATGCCGTCACCAAATGATGGAGCCTGTACGAGATGGCAACAAATTTACTGGTCTTGAATTTTTCGAACCGCGTATTTTTCAAAGAACTTGTCATGTCGTTTTGACTCCTTACGGGCGGAAAAGAAGCCAGGCATCTCCCAATTCGGTACAGCACCCGCAAATAAATCGAAAAACCCGATGGCCAGGTTCGGGTCTTCAGTCTCGACATTCTCCTTGAAGGACCACCAGGTTTGCAAATTATCCATGTCAGGAGAAACATGTTTTTCAATATCAAATTCCTGCTCAAAAATAGCTGCGCGAATATTCAGACAGAGCACGACATAAAGGAACCCTTCGGGCCAATAATAAGCCGGGTTGGATCTGTCTGCGTTATCGGGCAGGGAGGTCACCGAGACAGGTTTAGACTTGACCAGTTCGCGAAGCATCAAACCTGATGCAAAATCTACAAAGTCTGCGCGATCCTCCTGCGTGGACGGTTTCTGTTTCTCAAAAGCATCTAACCATCTGAGAAAAAGGGCACGAACCTCGTCATCATCAATAGCGTAAACAATTCCCGTTTGCCGGGAGAGCGCCCTGACCTGGAGATGCATTGTTTCCTTGAACCATCTCAACCGCCGTGCAGACTTTCTGACCGGCGAATCAGAAACGCGCGGTAACTGTGCCTTGGTGAGTTCCATTGCGGACCTCTAGACGACACTCAAGGCATAACGGAACAATTCCGTAACTGCCGATTCTTCTGCTTCCGCGAGTGTCGGTGATCTCTGCAGGGTCACATCACAGCACATCTTGATGAGATCCTCTTCACTGTCGCCATACGAACCCCTCTCAAGATACACCCAGAGAGAAGTGGCAAATGCAACGTTCTTGATATCGATACGACGGCAGGCATTATGTTGACTTGGAATACCGGGGGGATCACCAAGAATATTCATCGAGACAATCCGGTGGCAAAGCTCTGAACACAGTGAAGCAGCATCCTGTTTGCCCAATGGCCAATCAAAAGATGCATCTTCCGCAATCAGTTGCGCACACAGTGTTTCACTCACAAGAAGATCAGAAATCTGCATATGTTTGGCACACAGAGTCAGTGCAAAAAACAGGTTTGAAGCATCCTGTGAGAGTCGCTGATCACTCGATTTGGCATTCAGACCGGTTGCAAATGATGGTGGGCCGAACAATTGTGCGTCGAATTCCAACCCCAGAATATGTTCAGCGATGCGATCGATCCTTTTCGCGAGATTCTCCGCCGAGTTCAAAAGTTCTGAGGAGGCAGATTCAAAGTGTTCGGGAAGTTGTTGAGGGACTCCCTCAACGACAAGTTTTGCGCCACGTCTCAGGGCATAACGCATGCCACGAAAAGCATCTTTTGCAAGCACAGTTGGATCAGGATGATTCCTTACGTTCATATCTTCCTCAACGTCGCAGTCTGTTTTGATCCTAGCATTTTGTCATTGTCTTCGCCATGAAGATCTGCGTGGATTCCAGGGATTTGACCACGGCTTGTGAGCCCAATCCCATGGCATTTTGTGCAGAGGATGCTTGGGCTATCCTGACACAATCCTGTGGTTCCATCCCCAGATGCAAGCCGGTTGCAAAACCCGCATTGAAACAATCGCCGCACCCACATGTGCAGACGACATCGACATCGTAAGCCGGTATGTCAAATGAAAGTCCGTCCCGGTCACGATACATTGCACCTTTGGGGCCCAATGTGAGGATAACGGCTTTGGCTCCCTTTTCTAACAGCAAATCAATGACATGATCAAAATTGGTGAGACCAGAAAGCGCCATGGCTTCCTCTTCGGAAGGCATAAAATAGTCCGTGTAAGGGAGGAGGGGTTCCACCAACTTGAAATCCTTTTGGGTCGCGGCAAAGACGTCCAGGGTCGTGATACAATCCCGTTTCTTTGCCTCTTGCATCAGTTCGGTTGTACGCCCTCCGTCCATGGCATCCATCAAACCGACACCGCCAATGTGCAGAATCCGCGTGTCAAGCACGCTATCGATCTGCTCATCCGTGACGTAGAAACCGCCGGTAGCCCCTTTTCGGTGGAGGGCAGGGCGAGCTCCATCGGGGCGAGTTGTGACAATCGACGAAGAGGTTGCAAAGTTGGCCACCCGTTCCATGTTATTGGTATCCACACCAAACGTGTTGAGGTGTTGAATGACCCAATCTCCCATATCGTCATGACCAACGCCGCCAACAGCCTGCACAGACAGCCCGTGTTTCGCGGCGACAATAGCGGCGCTTCCAGCTGCTCCGGAAACGGCGAGGGCCATTTCATCAATAAAAAATGTATCGCCGCCGGGAGGAATCGCGTTTACGGGTCGACCGAGGCAGTCGAAAGTGAAGAAGCCAACCGATGTATAGTCAAACGCCATGACTCAACGTACCCGCTCCCCGGATTGTGAATCGAAGAAATAGAGGCGGTCTGTGTCAAAAACAACATTCTCCTGCACACCCAGTTCAGAACGGTAATCTCGATCAGCCTTGATCTCCAAATATTTCTCGCCAACGCGCAGTGTCAGGACAGTCATGTCGCCAGTCGGTTCGACACCATAGACTTCACCCTTCATATTGTGCTGTTGCTCCGCAGAACTGACGACCGCGCAATCTTCCGGTCGAATTCCAAGCTTGATCTGTCCTGTCGTCTTGATACCGACATCAGGAACTTCGACATGATCTGCAACAAAGTTGCCATCCTTGATCATTCCGTCGATCAGGTTCATTGGTGGAGCTCCAATGAATGAAGCGACGAACGTGTTTGCTGGATCGCTATAGATTTCGTCTGGTGTGCCAACCTGTTGAACGGCGCCGCCCTGCATGACGACAATCCGATCCGCAAGTGTCATGGCTTCAATCTGGTCATGCGTCACATAGACAGTGGTAATTTGAAGTTCACGTTGAATATGTTTGATTTGTACACGCATCGCTTGCCGCAACTGTGCATCAAGGTTTGATAGCGGCTCATCCATCAGGAAAATCTGGGGTTCGCGTACAACTGCCCGCGCCAGAGCGGCGCGTTGGCGTTGCCCGCCGGACAGTGCGCCCGGTTTGCGGTTCAGATAGTCGGACAACTCTACCATTTTTGCGGCCCGGCGGACCAGTTCGTCCTGTTTGTCTTTGGGGACGTTGCGCATGCGAAGCGGGAAGCGAATATTTTCGTAAATTGACATGTTGGGGTAAAGTGCATAACCCTGAAAAACCATTGCAACGTCACGATCGCGCGCGTCGACCGCGTTCATCACCTCACCATCAAATGTGATTTCACCCTCGGAGGGATCTTCGAGACCGGCAATCATTCGCATCGTTGTCGTCTTGCCGCAGCCCGATGGTCCAAGAAGAACAAGCAACTCTTTGTCAGCGATTTCAATATCGATTTTTCGGACGCCCCAGACCGCCCCCCAACGTTTCGTAACTCCCTTGAGTTTAATTTGTGCCATTGTCTTTACCCTTTGACCGCGCCCATGGTCAGACCACGGGACAAGTGCTTCTGGATTGCAATGACAACCAGAAAAACCGGCACAAATGCAAGGAACGCAACCAAAGCAATCGCATTGTAAATGACACCATCCGAGCCACCGGTGAAGTTGGCCAGTGCAACCGACATGGTGTAGGCGTCAGGAGTGGACGCAATCAGCAAAGTGAAAAGAAATTCATTGATCGCAAAAATCATTGCGATCACTGCAGCCGTGATGATGCCGGGAAGAATGGCAGGAATGATGATCTCCCAGAGAATTCTCAGGTCTCCTGCACCATCCGTGCGTGCGGCGTCTTCAAGTTCCCTTGGAATATCCGTCATATATGATCGGATAATCCACGTGACAATGGAGAGATTAATCGCCGCGTAGACCAGCATCAGTGCCCAGATTGTATCCAGAAGACCGAGATTACGGAAGAGAAAGAAGATCGGGATCGCCACGATTGCCGGTGCCATCATGCGGGTGGAAAGAATATAAAATCCGATATCCTCCCGCCCCCTGTATTCATAACGAGAAAGTGAATAGGCGGCGGGAATAGCGAGTATAAGATCGATCATGACCGATCCGAAAATTGCAGCAACAGAATTACGAAGATACTTGGCCATGGGCCAATCCGACCAGATCATATGCCAGGCATCGAGCGACAATGTTGGGAAGTAGATTGGTTGCGCCGTGATGATTTCTGTACGCGGGCGAAACCCGATGGACAGGAACCAAAGGACCGGCATCAGGCAAAACAATCCCCAGCAGGAGAGAATCAGATAGCGAATATAGAGATTTTCACCCTTCACCCGCCGGATTGAAGCCATACTTCATCCCCTCGCTGATTTGAATGCGCGCTTCACGACAATTTGTGCGACAATAATCGTCAGGATCAGCATGATGACGGATGCCGCCGAGGCATAGCCAAAGTTAAAGAATTTGAAGCCTGTGCGATAGATGAAGTAGCTGATTGTCTCAGTTCCGAAGGCTGGACCACCTTTGGTCACAATAAAGACGTTTGCGAACATTGTCGTAATATCAATACCCCGGATAACCAGAGCAACGGCAATGACAGGGCGCATCAGCGGCAGTGAAATATTCCAGAATATTTTTGCCCAGGTTGCCCCGTCGAGTCGTGCCGCTTCCTCGATTTCTTCGTCCTGACCCTGAAGCGCTGCGACGAAGATAATGAACAGAAAAGGTGTCCATTGCCAGACGTCTGTCAGGATCAGCAGTGCCCTGCTGCCCCAAATGGACGATTGAATTGCCAAATTGCCATCAACCAGGCCGAAACGAATGAGGATATCGGAGAAGACCCGGGCATCGAGGAACATCAACTTGTAGATAAAGGCGACTGCTGACGGCATGAATAGCATCGGTACAAGAAAAATGATGCGCCATCCGCGAACCCAAGGATCCCGATATGCATGGAAAGCAAGTGTCAGTGCCAGCACACATTGCAAGGTCAGAGAAATCGTTCCCATCAACAGCGTGTTCCAGAGAGCTCCCCAGAATTGGTAATCACCCCAGAGTTTCACATAATTGTTGAATCCCACCGGATTCCATGGACCAAATTTGACGGCATAAAAACTCTGCACAATGGCATAAATGCCAGGATAGAGAGTGATTCCCAGTAAATAGATCACTGCTGGTGCAACCAATAGATAAGGGAACCAGGCCCTCAGCCATTTGCTCCGATGTCGGAATCTCGTTTTTGTCACTGCCGTGGTCGCTGGCGCTGACCGTATGTCCGACAAGGAGGAGTCGTGCATTTATTTCACGTGTTGTGCGTTCACTTCACTCTTTTACATCGTGTTAAATTGGGAGCCACAAAAAGATGGGGGTTGTTTGGATTATTTCCCGGAACAGAAAATCAGGGCCTGTTTCAGTGACATTGACAGATGTTGGCGATTGGCCCGTATTCCGGCGTTGGCACTGTTTGATGATGGACTGGCTGACCCCGTTTCTGCAGGGCCAGCCTTTGCCAAACCCAGGCATTTAGAACGGGAGTTCTCGCCCTTCGCCCACATATAGGCCCGGTGCCGCAGCCGCATATTCGACCGGATCGTTGCCTTGATAGAAGCCATTTTCCGACATGATTGTCTTGACGGCAGCCGCGGCGTTATCGAGCGCCTCTTTACCGGAAATCTGCCCAACGACCGCTCGGTTGACCTCGTTGCCGATGGCCTGTTCGATCGGGAACGCGCCGGGAAGGCGAGGTGAGCACCATGCATGATGCAGAGAATCACCCCAGACCTTTGCGGGCTGCGAGACAGTTTGCAATTCGGCGTTTTCAAGAACCGATTTGTATCCTGGTGCCACACCGTTGGCATTGGCTTCGTTCATTGCCATGATCGATGCCGTCGTCAGGAAGCCCAGCATCAGGAATGCGCCCTCCGGGTTTTGCGCCGACGCTGAGACACAAGAGGTTGAGCCGGCAATATTCGGGGGAGCAAAGCGACCATCGGGAATCCGTGGTTCGTAAATCGTGACAAAATCGTCAACAATCTGTGATTGATCCGGTCGCATTGCCTGTGTGCCCGAATCCTGCCAACTGATATTGGTCGCGACCTGACCACCGAGCCATGCAGCACGGTTTTCTGGCCAGCCTGCACCGGCATGACCTTCGTTGGCATTCTTCGCCAGTTCGAGAATGATGTCGAGCCCCTTGTTTCCGGCATCACCGTTGAATATCGGCTCCCAGTTCTCGTCAAAGAGCATCATGCCAGCCTGAGCCGCAATATGCTCCCAAGTGTAGGTTGACCAGAAGCCCGGTGCGGCCATGAGGCCGACGCCCGATACGCCCGGCTCGACATTGTTCAGCTCTGCCGAGAGCCGGATCAGTTCATCATAGGTTGGCACCGAATTTGCCTTATCAATCGGTCCACCAAGAACCTTTTCGACATAACCCTTACGCAGATGAACCATCTGAATATCGCAATCAAAGGGTATTCCGTACATCGTGCCATTGAAAAAGCCATAGTTCAGACTGTAGGTGTCGTAGAAATCATCCAGTGGCAGGCCCCACTTTTCGGCAAAGTCATCAAGTTGATACAGGAATCCAGGAGCGGCGAAATCCCCCAGCCATGGCGAGAAGAATTGCAAAGCATCAAAGCTTGCATTGCCTGAAATGAACTCGGCCAGGGCCTTGTCATAGAAGCTGTCATCGGGAATCGGAACCAACTCAACCGAGATTCCTGAAAGCTTTTCAAAAGGTACGAGACCATCAGCTGCGGATTCTGCATCGGCCGCACCGACGGCGAACCGAACGGTCGTTCCGGCCAATTCGCTTCGTGCTTTTTCCCAATCGACGGTCCGGATCCAGTCCTTGTTGGGGTCCCAGAGCGGTGCACCGCTCATGTTGTAGAGTTGCTGATAATCTTCACGCACGTATTTCGCGACTGAGATATCGTCGAGAACCGATGCGGGATCGGGCAAATGCCCATCAGCAAGGCTGGGCAAAGCCAAGCCAGTTACGGCAGTCGATGCTCCCAAAGCTGCAGAACTTTTTAGGAACGATCTTCGTGATGGTTTCATCAATTTACTCATTGGATTCTCCTCATTCGTTAATGTGCGTAAGGGGATGCTGTTGTTCAATCTGTGTCCCTGACAATAAATGCACGGCAAGTTCCGGTGTTTTGGTTGCATTGCTGGCAGCGATAAATGGAATTGTTCATGATCCCCCTCCCTGACGGTCCTGTTGCATAGCTGAGCGGCCCGACCATTGTTTTATTGTGCATTTCCTTATCGGTGTCAATAATCTCGCTGTTTTTGGTAATGGCCAGTTGAGCTGGTTCCGATTGACCCGTTGGCAAAGCACAGAAAACAGCAGATTTCTCAGACCGAACCAACAGGCCATGATGCCATCAGTGTCACTTCAAGGCCGCGATCCGGGCAGGGGTTTTCATACATACAAAGGCACAGTCATGGCCAAAACCAGGGGGTCATTTAAGCGACCTATGGATAAACCGACGGATTCGGTGGTGTACAGTTGAAATGGTGTTTTGACTTCATCTAAACCGGGGCAGCCATTATGATTCACCTGCGCCAAGGAGCGGTATCGGATCCCGTGAACCTTGTGCTGGAATATTGGTTGAGAGTGCAGAAAGGCAGATTATAATGGACATGCACTAGCAATAGAAAACCTGGCTGTTGTGCGCCCTCTTAATCAAATCAACAACGTCTGCGACGGTGTCAGTGTGACCGAAATCCAATGAGTCAAAACCGTGCTGGTAATCCTCCGTGTCTCCTCTTTGCAGAGATAGTTGCGATGAACGAAATGGGTAATTTGGGGCTGATCGGCATTGCAAACTGTTCCCGACAGCAGATGTTGCAATCCCCGCAATCCCCCAAGTCAGGACATGGCATGATCATGTGATCTTCATGTCATGCCAGAGAGAGCATATTGACTTCATGACACAGCAAGACAGACAGAATGAACCGTTCGCGCTGACCAGATATCCACCGGATCAGCTCAAGGACGCGCTTCGTAAAATGTACCTGATTCGAAAATTTGAGACGGCTGCAGAAGACAGTTACATGCGCGGATTGATTCACGGAACGATGCACCTGTCCATCGGACAGGAATGTAGTGCCGTTGGCAGTTGTATGCCACTGGCGGCCAGCGATCAAATCACATCCACACATCGTGGGCACGGTCACTGCGTTGCCAAAGGTGCAGATGTCTCACGGATGTTCGCCGAATTCTTCGGCAAAGAGACCGGATACTGCAAAGGTCGTGGTGGATCGATGCATATTGCAGATATTGCCAAGGGCAACCTGGGTGCCAACGGTATTGTTGCGGGCGGTATTCCAATTGCCGTCGGTGCCGCCCTGAGTTCCAAGCGGCTGAAGACCGGCAAGGTGGTCCTCTGTTTCTTTGGGGACGGGGCGAATAATGAGGGTGCTTTTCACGAGTCACTCAATATGGCGTCTGTCTGGGATCTCCCGGTGGTTTTTGTCTGTGAAAACAACAAATATGGCATGTCGACATCGGTTGAGCGCTCGACGCCTGTCAAGAACATCGCTGACCGCGCCGCAGCCTACGCAATTCCAGGAGTTGCCGTAGACGGAAATGATTTCAATGCCATCACCGAAGCAGTCGACAAGGCGGTTGTGCGGGCGCGGGCGGGTCAAGGTCCAAGTTTGATTGAGTCTTTGACCTATCGATGGCGCGGCCATTCAAAATCTGACCGGAACCGGTATCGGACCAAAGAAGAAATCAACACCTGGATGTCGCGAGACCCCATCGACCGTTTCAGATCCTTGCTTGTCGCACATGCGGTCCTCACCGCGGACGAAGCCTCAACAATTGAATCAAAGGCTCAAAAGGAGATTGAAGATGCAATCGCGTTCGCCAAAGACAGTCCTGACCCTCAGGTGAGTGACATTGGCCGCGATGTTTACACGGCGCGACCACGATGAATACACAGGCTGCAACCGGCACCTGCGACATGGCAGAGATGTCATATTCTGAAGCGATCAGGGACGCGATGGACATCGCTCTGGGAAACGATTCGCGCGTTATATTGATGGGTGAGGATATTGGCGTTTATGGAGGTGCCTTTCAGGTCACCGGAGATCTTGTCCAGAAATATGGCAAAGAACGCGTGATGGATACGCCAATTTCAGAGCTTGGAGGTGCCGGTATTGCTGTCGGAGCCGCGCTGACGGGTCTACGTCCCATCTATGAGTTTCAATTTTCTGACTTTGCAACTCTGGCCATGGAACAGATCGTCAACCAGGCTGCAAAAATCCGCTACATGCTTGGTGGTGAGGTTTCGGTGCCTCTGGTTATGCGCTTTCCGGCCGGATCGGGCACAGGTGCTGCCGCCCAACATAGCCAAAGTTTGGAAGCATGGCTCGCACATGTGCCCGGCCTGAAGGTGATCATGCCTGCGACACCGAGTGATGCAAAGGGCCTGCTACTGGCGGTTATCGAGGACCCTGATCCTGTCATGATTTTCGAACACAAGCTTCTTTACAAGATAAAAGGAATGGTCCGCCGCGGTTTCTTCACAGTACCAATTGGAATGGCCGAGATACAACGTTCAGGGACCGATGTGACTGTCGTTGCCACATCAATCATGGTCCACAGATCTTTGTCTGCTGCTGAGGAATTGGAAAAGATTGGTGTATCTTGTGAGGTCATCGATCTCAAAACCATTCGTCCTATTGATTGCGAAACAGTTTTTTCAAGTGTCAAGAAGACATCGCGACTTGTTTGTGTCTATGAGGCCGTCAAGACATTCGGCATTGGTGCCGAAATCTGTGCAATGGTCGCGGAAAGCCCTGCATTTGATTTTCTGGATGCGCCGATTCTGCGACTCGGTGGAACAGACAATCCCATTCCTTACAATTCTAAACTCGAGAGAGCATCCGTACCTCAGGTTGATGATATCGTATCCCGTGTTGCGGATCTCGTTCACGGCAAGATCTGACGATGCCCATCGAAGTGATTTTGCCTAGAGTCGACATGGATATGTCGTTTGGAACGATTGTCAGTTGGCACAGGTCAGAAGGTGACAGCGTCAAGAAAGGTGACGCATTGCTCGACATCGAAACGGACAAAGCGACGATGGAAGTCACGAGCCCCGGTACCGGTGTTTTGCACTTTGTGTCAGCGAAAGAAGGCGACGTGATTCCTATCGGTCAAGCTATCGGATGGATTTTTTTGGCAGGCGAAGACGTGGTCGCGCCAGTCATTTCAGCATCGCGTCGTGAGAAAATCGATCCAGGATCTGATGTCGAACCCATTGAATCAGCACCCATAGCTGAACCCTCAGCCGATTGCTCACAAAAAAACGGGATTCGGGCAACTCCATTGGCCAGGTATCTGGCGCGCAAGTTTAAAATTGATCTTGCGCAACTTGTGGGGTCAGGCCCACGCGGTCGAATTACGCGTACCGACGTCGAGGTTGCGTCAAGACAATTCATCAACCTGGGAGCGCAAAAGCAAACCATCGATGCGGGACACAAAACGGGTGCAGAAAGAATAGCGCAAGAACTTGGACTCACCTACAAGACAATGCCGGTAAACAACATGCGCAAAATCATCGCGACCCGGTTGAGTGAGTCGAGAGCCTGTATTCCGCATTTTGATCTTGACGCAGATATTGAAATCGATGCGCTCATGGCGATGCGTAATCAGCTGAATTCTGCAATTGACAAGACGTGTCCAAGGAAAATCTCGATAAATGACCTGTTGATCTCGGCTTGCGCAATGACTTTGCAGGCGGTGCCGGACGCCAATGTTTCCTGGGATGGGAATACAATCATACTGTATGATGATGTGCATATTTCGGTTGCTGTTGCGTTGAACGACGGCGTTCTGACCCCGGTCGTGCGCAACGCGCAGCGGAAAGACATTCAGACAATCTCAGCTGAAATGGCTGATCTGACAATACGTGCCAAGGCTGGAAAGCTATCACGTAAAGAGTATCAGGGTGGATCATTCTCACTTTCAAATCTCGGAATGTTCGGAGTCAAGTCCTTCAGTGCGATCATCAATCCACCGGAGAGCATGATCCTTGCCGTCGGGCAGGGGACCCAACAATTTATCCCCGATCACGAGGGGCGTCCGCGGCTCGCGACCATTATGCATGTCAGGTTGTCATGTGATCATCGTGTTATTGACGGTGCCTTGGGGGCGATTTGGTTAAAAAAGTTCAAGGAAGTGATCGAGAAACCGGCTGCCATGATCCTGAGTTGACCGCCCAAAATTCTGAAAGCCGGCAGCTTCCAGCTTCCACAAAAAGACGATTACAACGACCTCGACCAACCCGATCCCGACCGCGGCACCCCGCATGATGAATGACACCGCCCAGATCCGCATGCCCAAGACGCAGACCCCCCGCCTGTGGAACCCCGGCTTTGAGATATGCGGGTTAGCGATGTGGACATTGTCCGATATCAATGGCGCTTTGGTAGAGTGCCAGAATCAGGGTCTGCAACAACCGGGTCGCATCAGACGGTCAGCGCATCTCTGCCGCTGTCGATATGTGGTGCCCAGTAAGCAATGCTTTCCGCGATCTGTTCGACAACCACACGGTCATCCGGCTCGCGCTCTTTGAAACTGAGTTCGAGGCAGATTTCATTGTCCCTGGCGCCGCCCTCGGCAAGAGCCCGTATCAGCTTTTCGGGTGTAATTCGGCCTCTGGCATTAAACTCTGCCGTGAAGGGTCTGTGGCCGCCCTTGTCCATCAAGCTTTGCTTGATATGGATAATGGGAGAGACTTTGGGCACTGCTTTGGCCCAGGCATAGGGGTCAATATCATCAGGGTTCGCGGAGGTGACGTCGCCATGATCAATATCGGCCATCATCCACATCGGCAGTGCCATATTGGCGGCGCTGATCCGTCTCTGTAACGTCAAGGCTTTTTCGATGGTCTCTCCGAACTCGCGCTCGATGCTCATCGGCTCCCAGAATATATGTTCGAGACCGGCCGATTTGGCATGTTCGGCGACCTTTGTCCAACAGTCGATCGCGACCTGGATGAGTGCCTCTCGCCGGCCGGGATCATCGTAATCTTCATAGGTAAAGATGGCGAACTGGGTACCGACAGCCCGTCCACCCAGATCACCGATGATGTCAGCGAATGTCTTGAACCAATCGACGTAATAGTCTCGGATGTCAGGATCGGGATGCCCAAAATGGTTGAGCCTACCATATGGCCCGGTCATGCCAGAGGTAATTCGGACACCGGTTCGCGCGCTGGACCTATTCATTTCGCGAACGAGTCGCCGGATGATCGCCGCATTCCAGCTTGGGTTGATGAACTCATGCGTCAATTGCAAGTTGCGGATCCGGAGATCACGCGCCGTTGTTTCGAGCAGGTCGGCGGGGCGCGCGAAACGATTAACGAGCGGATTGGTATTCAAGGAAAGCGTTAAGCCCATCGCAAGATGCCTCCATCGGTAGATGTCGCCGAACGCGATCAGCCCTTGTTGTATTTGGCGTCAACTTCATTGATGGCTTGCACATTGTCGGCAGAACGTCCGTTTGGATCGAAACTTTGTGCCAGAAACGCCTCCGCGATCGACTTGGCCAGTTCAGGTCCAATGACACGCGAGCCCATGGTGATGATTTGCGCATTGTTAGACAGGGCGGCGCGTTCGGCAGAGTAGACGTCATGGCATTGCGCGGCCCGGATGCCGGGCACCTTGTTTGCGCTGAGTGCGACCCCGATACCCGTTCCGCATACGAGAATGGCCCTCTCAAAGGTCCCGTCCAGTACTGCGTTCGCCACGCGATCGGAGAGATTGGCATAAAATGCGTCCGGACCATCGTCTGTGCGCGAGATCTCGCTGACGTCATACGATCCGCTCAGATGCTCCGCGAGAATTTTTGCAAGGCCTTCGCCTGCACTGTCCCCTGCCACTGCGAGTTTCATGTTTTTTCCTCTCCAAGTCTCATGGCACATCTTGATAGAATATCCAGATAGCCATTGACCTTCCAGGCAGACCTCCCGATGAACAGCCCGTCGATATGATCACAAGCGATCAGTTCGGCACAGTTCTTTGGGTTGACCGAACCGCCATAGAGGCAGGGCACACGCCGACCCATGACCGCGCTAGCGACTCGGATGATGTCTTTCTGGCGTGCATCTGCATATTCGGAGCTTGCCGGGATACCACCATCTCCAATCGCCCAGACCGGTTCATAGGCAAGCAGGACGATTGCGTCCGGGTTTATCGCGGCCACCGGGTCAAGGGATGCACGAACCTGCCGGGCCAACACAGTGCTGGCCAGACCGGCCTCGCGCTCTTCCCGTGTTTCGCCGATGCAAATCAGCGGGATAAGACCATGGCGCACGGCAGCGGCGGATTTCAGGCCGACGGTTTCATCGGTTTCATTGAAATACGCACGGCGTTCTGAATGCCCCAGTTCGACGATCTCGGCCCCGCAGTCGCGTAGCATAAGTGGCGACACCTCACCGGTCCATGCGCCTTGATCGGCCCAATGCATATTTTGAGCGCCGGTTTTGACGCTGGTCTCTGCCAGAACAGCCTGCACTTCGCGCAATACAGTGAAGGGCGGAATCACAAAACACTGAATGCGATGGTCGGTGGTCACATCGGCACCCTTGAGAACATTGGCGAAGTCAAGCGCTTCAGAGAGCACTTTGTTCATTTTCCAGCTTGTGCCGATCCAATAAGACGCGATGGTCATTGTTCGCACCAACTGACGGGTTGCGTCTTCAGGGTTTCGAAGAAAGAGGTTGGTGAACCCGCCTTGAACCAGTAGGGTTCAAACTCCCGTTTTCGCAAGAGTCGCAGCATATCGAAAGAATTGTAGAGCCGGGTTTTCCCGTAGCCGTTGTCCCAGAGACAGATCAGATCCCGGTCCAGCCCGTCGAGCTCGGGGGCAAACACCGTGTCGATATCGTCATCGGTATAACCGCAGATCGTGGCAAATCGGGGATCCAGACTGATATCCCTGAGGTTGTTGAGATCTACGAACAGGCTGACCTTCGAGAACGCGCTCACGCCGGTGACAAAGACAAAGTGAATATGTTCGGCACTGCCCTTGATCATCGCGTAGACACCATGCAGAGACTCTCGATTGGTTCGTGCCAGGTTGGCACCGTGTAATCCGTCAAGGATACACTTGTTATAGTCATCGACAAGGATCATCACCGGCTCCTTGTTGAGTGATGAAGACGGTCCAACACATCGAACAGAGACTTCGGTTCCGTTTGCCATGTTGACGCGCCTTGTTGTAGCTGAACTTATTCATGAGTCCCGGCGCGTGGAGTGTGACATCAACGCGCCGAATGGCATCCCTGTCGCGCTTCCTGACCGCTCAACAGTCGGGCGATGAGAAAGCCATTTGACCATTGGCATTTAGCCCGAGCGGCGCTTGAGCGGCACTATAGGAGGCAGGAGATCACAAGGCAATGCAGGAAGTCTTGTTTATTGTCAGCATCATTGGTTCGGCTCGCACCGTCGGCGGCGCATCCGGGCGATGCCGACGCGCCGGGCTTCCGGCTGCATCCGCTGAAGGGCGACCGAGCGGGCCAGTAGAGCGTTCGTGTCTCCGGCAACTGGCGCGTGGTGTTCTATTTCGAGGATGGCGAGGCCGTGGACGTGGACCTGATCGACTCTCACTGACACAAGGGGAGCGATGACCATGAACGACATTGCGAGCGATCGCGTCGGCCCAATGCTGAACCCGCCGCACTTGGGCTAACTGATCCGCGAGAGCATGGACGATGTGGGCTGGAACGTAACCGAGACGGCGGCGCGGCGCGGCTGCGAGCGCGGAACACTGTCACGGCTGCTGAACGGCAAGGCGGGCGTGTCGGCGTACATGGCGCTGGCGCTGGAGGACATCGGCTGGGGCACTGCCGAGCACTGGATGCGGATGCAGGCTGCTTACGAGCTTGCACAGGCGCACCGAGTGCGAGCGCAACCTGATTGTTTTGCTATAGAACGAGGTAACTAATGTCGTAAAGGTATCTACTTTGCTCATTGCCGTATCGGCAACAAATTGTCGAACCTTGTTCGTATTGAATTCGTACGCTACCGGGTGAGGCTGCGTGTCGCGCTTGGCCTTGTTCCTTGTGGTTGGGGACTCTGTAGCGGAAGAGGGCGCCGGGGGAGAACCTCCGCACAACGGTGCGGAACTTGAACGACAAGCGGCGGAATGGGATTCGCTCAACAGCAAGGTTGAGCAACGGCTTCATTTGCTACTCAATCAAGGTTTTGCCGACAAGGCCGCTTTCGGCGTGGAACTCCGAAGTCTTGGCAGTGGTGGGACGAGCGGCATACCAGGGCAGGCAAGGCATTACGAGGACGCCTTGTCCGCTGGCTGAGAGTTACTCCCTTCATGGAAGGTGCTTTCGACATGAACCTCTGGTTTGTGGTGCTGCTACTCGAAGGTGGCGCTCGAGCGGGCGCAGGCGGAAAGGGCACCATCGGCGCGTGGAGTGTGTTTTTCCAAAGCGACAATTCCGGGAAGTTGCCGACCCTCCATCCACTCCAGAAACGCACCACCGGCAGTTGAAACATAGGTAAAATCTGTGGTGGCGCCACAATGATTCAGTGCCGCGACAGTATCACCGCCGCCCGCATAGGTTCGTAATTGTCCGGCCCGCGTCAGTTGCGCGGCTAACAGTGCAAGGGAGCGTGTGCCTGCATCGAAGGGGGGAATCTCGAATGCACCGAGGGGGCCGTTCCAGACCAATGTCCGGGATTGTTTGATCAAACGGGCAATTTGCCCGACAGTCTTGCTTCCAATATCCAGTATCATCATATCATCCGGACAGTCAGACAAATCTGCTTCCCTTGATTCGGTACCCGCTTTCATGTCTGCAGCGATTATTGAATCCGAGGGCAAGACCAATTGGCAGGGGATCTGCGCCGCCTTGGCCAGAATCTTGCGTGCCGTGGGCAGCAATTCAGGCTCCGTCAACGATCGACCCGTTGGGAAACCACGCGCCCTGTGAAAACTGTTGGCCATCGCACCACCCACGACCAAAATATCCGTTTGATCAAGCAGATTGTCGATCAGCTGGAGTTTTGTTGAAATCTTGGCACCGCCGATCACGGCGATCACCGGTCGTTCGGGGGTCGACAAGGCTGATTCCAGTGCGTTGAGTTCGGCCTCCATCAAGCGGCCAACACAACCGGGCAGCCGGGTTGCAATGGCTGTGATCGAAGCATGGGCGCGATGCGAGGCAGAAAACGCATCATTGCAATAGACATCACCAAGACGCGCCAGCGACGCAGCAAAACTGTCATCATTTTGTATTTCCCGCGGATCAAAGCGGAGATTTTCCAGCAGAAGGATCGTACCGCTTGGGGAGTCCCGGGAGGCCGCCTCGGCCGTTGGGCCAACTGTTTCAGGGCAAAACGCGACCGGGACCTGTGCGATTGTCTCCAGGCAGGGGACAATGGCGGCGAGCGAGCAGTTCCGATCGGATCTTGACCGTGGACGACCAAGATGGGAGATCAGGATGGGCAACCCACCCTGATTCAGAATGGCTTCTATGGTTGGCAGACTGCACTTGATTCGGGTTGTATCCGTCACATGTCCATCGTGTATCGGGACATTGAAGTCGACACGGACCAGCACACGTTTTCCAGCGAGATCCAGGTCATCCAGACGTTGCCATGTCCGCTTTCTCAATCTTCTGTCCCTACGAAAGCTTCGCCATGTAACCAGCTGTATCCAACATTCGATTGGAGAAACCCCATTCATTGTCATACCAGGCCAAAACGCGACACAGGCCTCCCTGCATCATTCTTGTCTGATCAGCATGAAAAATTGATGAACGCGGGTCATGGTTAAAGTCAGCTGACACATTTGGCTTTTCAGTATAACCGAGGATACCTGCCAATGCACCCTGCGCCGCCTGTTTGATATGTGAATTGATGACGTCTGCGGTTGTTTCCTGCCGGGGCAGGAAGGTCAGGTCGACAAGTGAAACGTTGGGTGTGGGCACGCGGATTGCCACACCATCCAGTTTACCTGCCAGCTCAGGCAACACCAGTCCGACGGCGCGTGCCGCGCCGGTCGAAGTGGGAATCATCGACAGCGCCGCCGCGCGCGCGCGGTAAAGATCTTTGTGAATTGCATCCAGTGTCGGTTGATCGCCGGTATAGCTATGGACCGTCGTCATGAAGCCACTCTTGATTCCAACGGTCTCGGCCAAAACCATTGCAACCGGTGCCAGACAATTGGTGGTGCAGGATGCATTGGAAATGACGCGGTCCTGTGAATCAATACTGGTATGATTGACACCAAAAACGATGGTCTTGTCGGCCTCGGTTGCCGGAGCGGAAACCAGAACCTTCCTGGACCCATTCGCCAAATGCCGCGCTGCATCGCTGCGGCTGGTGAAAAACCCGGTGCATTCCAGGGCCACATCGACACCCTCCCATGGCAAGGCATCAGGTTCACGCAAGGAGGTCACCTTGATCGGACCAGCACCCAGATCAATACTGTCATTACCGACCTTGATATCTGTTGGAAATCGACCATGCACCGAGTCGAATTCCAGCAAATGAGCGAGAGATTCGACCGGAGCCAGGTCATTGATCGCCTCGACACGGAGATCGGTACGACCCGATTCTGAAAGCGCCCGCAGTATATTCCTACCAATTCGCCCGAACCCGTTGATTCCGAGTGTAAATGTCATTTTCTTTTCCCTGATCCATACAGTTGGACTTTATTGACTCCACTCATCCCAATTTGGCTTCGGTCGATCAATGTCATGACAGTAAAAGCTCGGCCTGTCGCACGACATCTTCTGCCGTGATGCCGAAGTGACTGAAAAGCTGCCCAGCCGGCGCCGATGCACCAAAACCATCCATTCCGATGAATGCGGATGTCTTTGCACTTCCTCTTTCGCCGCATAACCACTGTTCCCAGCCAGTGCGGACCCCGGCTTCGATGCCGATTCTCACGGGACCTCGTGGGAGCACACGCTTACGATAGGTTATATCTTGTGCAGCGAAAAGTTCCCAGCAGGGGAGGGAAACGACACGTGTGCCAATTCCACCTTCTTCCAGCAAGTGGCGCGCCGCCATGGCCACCGAGATCTCTGAACCGGTTGCCAGTAGAATCACGCGGCGGGGCGCCTCAGACTCGGCAAGGATATAACCGCCCCGTTCACAATAATTGGCCCGCGTATGCTCTTGCCGAACGGTGGGTAAGGGTTGACGTGTGAAGACCAGGACACTCGGCATATCCTTTGATTGCAGTGCCAATTGCCATGACTCTGCGGTTTCAACCGTATCGCAAGGTCGAAACACCCTTAATTGTGGTGTCGCTCTGAGCATGGCAAGATGTTCCACCGGTTGATGTGTCGGACCGTCCTCGCCAAGACCGATAGAATCATGGGTCATCACATAAATAACGGGGATACCCATCAATGCAGAGAGACGGATTGCCGGACGCGCATAATCAGCAAAACATAAGAATGTTCCCCCATAGGCGCGGATTCCGCCATGCAAGACCATTCCGTTCATGGCTGCGGCCATGGCATGTTCGCGCACACCATAATGGATGTACCGTCCGGCTCGATTGGTGTCAGAGAATATTCCCAGATCCGCAGTGCGGGTATTATTTGATCCCGTCAGATCCGCCGAGCCGCCGATCATGGTCGGCAAAACAGGATTGATTGCAGACAGAACAATTTCAGAAGATTGACGCGTTGCAATCGATCTTGGGGATCCTGCAGCCTCTTTCTTCAAGCGATCAAATTCAGAATTGAGCCGCTTCGGCAAGTCACCATTCAGTGTTCCAACAAATCGATTGTGCAGCTTGGGTGAAAGCTGATCGACACGTTGTTGCCACGCCAGTTTCTCGCTCCCACCGCGTCTTCCAGTTTCACGCCATGCGTCAATAATGTGGGCAGGAATTTTGAATGGTTCATACGGCCAGCCATAGGCAGATTTTGTGTCTTGAATTTCGTTATCTCCAAGCGGGCTCCCATGCGCCGCTGCGGTCCCCTGCTTGTTGGGAGAGCCAAAGCCAATAATTGTCTTGAATGCGATCAGGGAAGGTTGACGGCTTGATTTGGCTGCCACCAATGCCGCATCAATCGCATCGGGATCATGTCCGTCGCACGTCTGCGTATCCCAGCCATAGGACTGAAAACGCGCCAATTGGTCCGTCACATCTGCCAGCGACACCTGGCCGTCAATGGAGATATTATTATCATCAAAGAGAATGATGAGCCTTGAAAGCTTGAGTTTACCCGCCAACCCTGCAGCTTCGTGGCTGATTCCTTCCATCAGACATCCATCGCCGGCGAGAACATAGGTTCGATGATCAACCAGTTTGGATCCAAATTGACTGCGTAGCGATTCTTCGGCGATGGCCATCCCGACCGCGTTCGCAAATCCCTGACCGAGAGGACCTGTCGTCGTTTCAACACCACTACCGGATTCGTATTCGGGATGGCCCGGCGTCAGCGATCCAAGTTGACGAAATCTCTTGAGTTGATCTTGGGTGAACTGGCTGTAACCGGTCAGATACAATAATGCATAAAGCAGCATGGATCCGTGGCCTGCCGACAGGACAAACCGGTCACGATCCGGCCAGTCAGGTTCAGATGCAAGAAATCTCAGATGTTTTTCGAACAAGACCGTTGCCACATCTGCCATCCCCATTGGCATGCCCGGATGACCCGAATTGGCCTTTTGCACAGCATCCATTGAAATAGCACGCAGCGCGCAGGCGCGCTCCCAGTGATCAGGATGGCGGTTGATGAGATCAGATAGTTCCAAGTGATGGCTCCCAAATTCTGTTGACGGCAGATATTGACTGGAGGGTGGGGACAGACAACCGGGACGAGGCGTATAAGGCGGCACGCAGAATCACCAGAGATCCCTAACTGCGTTTTTGTTGCGTTACCAGCGCGAGCAATATAGCGGGTGTAACAGTGCGTTGGATTAGGCCGGCATGGATAAAAAAACTGCTGATTTGATTGATCGAATTGATTCCGCTTGTCGCCGTATGACAGCGGCGGTTGATTCATGCAACAAGGCAGTGATTGAAGAAGTGGAAAAACTGGCCGCTGAGCTTGGCGCAGAACGGCGTAAAGCTGCTGAATATCGATTGCTTCTGGAAAAAGCGGAGCAAGAGGTCCAGCGACTCCAGACTGTTGAAACCGAACTTGTCAGTCTGCGCGACGCCCGGTTGCGCGATCGCAAGGAGTTGGATGAGATTCTCGCAGAATTAACCCCATTATTGGATTCACTTGATCATGCATGAATTCAAAATCATGGCAGGTGGTCGGGGATTCACGGTGACATCCAGCGACTCGGAGTTGGCAGCGGCAAAAAAAGCTGCCGTTGTCCTCCAGGCGGCAGTCCATGAACTGACTCCCGAGCAACAGGATCGACTCACTCCGGCCAATCAATTGCTACTGGCAGCTTTCCGACTCGCTGACAGGTCAGTCGATCTGACAGATGAAGTCAATAAACTCCAGAGCGAAATCTTGGAATTGAAAGAGTCTCTTGCGGCACTCAGACAGAAAAATGCACTGCCGGATCCGGATACAGTCGCTGCTCTTGAGCGACTCGCCAATTCCTCCGAGGTCGTTGCCGGCAGATTGGAAGAAATTTTTGGTGACAGTGCTGATGCGGCACGCGGCAAGTCAGTCACCTGACAGTCAACCTGATGGGCGTATGATCTTGTGCCCTGTCACCTGTTATGTTCCCGCAATCGCGTTGACGCTTCTTTGCTGTATGTGATGGAATGATTGTCGAACAGGGTCTCGAGTTCACCCGAAAGAGTCATTTCGGTGATAATATCACAGCCGCCGATGAATTCACCTTTCACATAAAGTTGCGGGATCGTCGGCCATTCAGAGAATTGCTTGACTCCCTCACGTATCCCTGGATTTTCCAGGACATTGACATCTGAATATGTAACTTCCAGATAATTGAGAACTGAAACGACACGGGAAGAGAATCCGCATTGTGGCACGCCCCGATTTCCCTTCATGAACAAGACCACATCGTTATCTTTGACCAGTTGCTGAATTTCATTCTGGATATCTTCTGACATCTCTTACTCCGACTCTTTTGTGCTGAGCGCCAAGGCATGCAAGTCACCATTCGGGCCGCTCATCATGTCCTCGAGAGCAGCATAGACAGCGCGTTGCTGTTGAACACGATTCATGCCCTTGAAACCGGCATAAATGACTTCTGCTGCATAATGGTTCCCGTCCCCCGCCAAATCCGTGATCGTGACCTTCGATCCGGGAAGCGCATTCTCAATGCGTTTACTGATTTCAGAAGCTTCGACGGGCATACGGGTTCCTCCTGTATGAAGAGGATTCTAGAATGCGCGGCGCGCACGCGCAAGGCGACGACAATCCACCCGGAACGATCATGCCCTTCCGAATCATCCATTTCGGCGCAGTAAGATGAATCCAGTCTGAGCGAAAAACCTTGCGATTATACGCTGGATGGCCGCGGCGTAAATTCGGTGAAGAATATTGCCTTTTCGATCTCATGGTTTAATTCCGGCTTCTGTCAAGACAAATTCCCTGAAGACCCGAATACGTTTGGAGTCCCGTAATTCGAGTGGATATGCGAGGTAAACCGGGATGTCTTCCGAGCAAAGATCGGCCAGTATCGGCTTGAGGTCCGGGCAGTGCTTTTCAAGATAGTCTGGGAGTACACCGATACCAAGATGGTGTTGCACAGCTTGCAATACGCCATAGTAGTTGTTGACGGTCAGATACGAAGAAATATTTCCTGTAAAAATTCTGTCGACGAATCGTTGGGTAATGCTGTCAGGTGGACGACTCCCACCCTGACAGATGATTCGATGGCCAGCCAAATCCTCTTCATTGCGCGGCTCACCACAGGTCCTGATATAGGACCGGGTGGCATACAGACGCATTTGTGCTGACATCAACTTGCGGCGGATCAGGTCAGCCTGCGAAGGTTCTTTCATCCGGATCGCGATATCGGCCTCTCGCATCGTTAAATCCAGCACGCGCTGTTCAAGGATCAGATCAATCTTGATGCGTGGCGCCGCCCGATAGAGAGATTCAAGGCGTGGCGCCAACCACAAAGTACCAAAATCCACCGATGAGGTCACCCGTAACTCACCGAAGATCTTGTCCTGGGAATCTCGTAGCCGTGCAACGGCGGAATCGAGGCGTGAACATATGGCGATTGTCGCTGCAAAAAGCAATTCGCCCTGTTCAGTCAACAGAAGACCACGGGCATGACGGTGGAAAAGGGTGGTTGACAATGTCTCTTCAAGTGCACTGATCTGGCGACTCATCGCCGACTGGCTGAGCCTGAGCGTATCAGCAGCGCGTGTCAGACTTCCGGCTTCAGCCACCGCATGGAAAATTCTCAACTTGTCCCAATCCATAGAATTCTCTCACAACCTGGCCGAAATCGAAAACATCACAGAGCGGATATGTGTCAAAATTCGTGATTAGGCTTCAATTTGTCAATCATCCGAATTAGTTTTGCATAAAATTTACGACATTTTGAAGAGGGCTGCTGTGGGATTGGAGAAGGTTCGGCTTGCCGACCGATACGACCTTTCCTGTACCACTGCTTTGCTGAACGGCACCCAGGCGCTTGTCCGTCTCGTATTGATGCAGCGTGCGTGTGACCAGCAGGCAGGTTTGGACACCGCCGGTTATGTAACCGGATATCGCGGTTCGCCGCTTGGTGCCGTGGACTTTCAAATGTCCGCGGCGGGCCAGGAACTGGGACAAGCGTGCATCCAATTGCATCCCGCCTTGAATGAAGACCTCGCAGCGACGGCATTGTGGGGGACACAGCAGGCCGAATTACGCGGTGAAGGCCGTCATGATGGGGTCTTTGGCCTGTGGTACGGCAAGGGTCCCGGAGTCGATCGTTCAGGTGATGTCTTGCGGCATGCCAATTGCGCCGGTGTTTCGCGCTTTGGTGGTGTCGTTATGGCCCTTGGCGACGATCATACCGGCGAAAGTTCCACGACCCTGCATCAATCCGAAGGGACGCTGGTGGATTGCTATATTCCGATACTGTCTCCCGCGGGGGTTCAGGAAGTCATCGAATTCGGGCTCTTTGGCTACGCGTTATCACGCTTTTCCGGCAATTGGGTCGGAATCAAATGCGTCAAAGAAGTCATCGAAGCCACTTCCGTCGTAAAATGTGATGTCAATGAATTCAACTTCATCTCTCCCGACTTTGACATGCCCTCCGGGGGGTTGAATATCAGACTGATTGATACGCCAAGGGATCAGGAAAGGCGCGTCATGGGTGTGCGGCATCGTGCCGTCGTGAAATTTGCCGAAGCCAACAACATTAATCACCGGGTTCATGGTTTACCCGGCGCAGCAATTGGCTTCGTTGCAGCGGGAAAAAGCTGGCTCGACCTGCTGCATGCCATGCAACTTCTGGGAATTGATGAAGCTGTTGCCCGGCGGCTGGGTATCACCACCCTGAAGGTGGGAATGACGTGGCCAATGGAACCGCATGGATTGCGCAACTGGGCGAATGGTTTGCAATTGATTGTTGTCATTGAAGAGAAGCGCAAGCTGATTGAATCGCAAGTCAAGGATATCATCTTCAATTCGCGCAAAGACCGTCGCGTTTATGGACACTATGGAGACAATGGTGAGGAATTGTTTCCTTCCCACTTCATCCTCGATCCCGTGTTGATTGCCCGCAGGATTGGCAGGATTCTGATGCGTGAGGGGCGCGCCTCCGAAGATATCCAGGCGGCCGTGGAGCGACTCGAGCGTATCAGTGCACCAAAGCACCCCGATTCGCTCATCAGCCGTCGACCCTATTTTTGCTCCGGCTGTCCACATAATTCCTCGACCCATGTGCCGCAGGGTTCACGCGCCTATGCCGGTATCGGCTGTCACTATCTGGTCCAATGGATGGATCGGGACACAATTGGTTTCACCCATATGGGCGGAGAGGGTGCCAACTGGATTGGTGAAGCCCCGTTTTCGCGCCGCCATCATATTTTCCAGAATGTGGGTGATGGCACCTACAATCACTCGGGCATCATGGCAATCCGTGCTGCGGTCGCGGCGCAGACCACGATGACTTTCAAACTCTTATACAATGATGCCATTGCAATGACCGGCGGTCAATTGAATGATGGCGGGCTCACTCCGGCAATTGTCGCACGCGAGTTGGATGCGATCGGTGTGAAGAAGATTGCGCTTGTCTATGATTCAAAGGAACATATTGATTTTACAGAATTTCCTGACAGCATTGAAAAATATGAGAGAGCCCGACTCGAACAGGTTCAGCAGCAATTTCGTGAGATAGAGGGCGTGACTGCCATCATTTATGTACAGACCTGTGCGGCAGAAAAGCGGCGACGGCGGCGACGCGGGACCTTTGACGATCCGGACAAGCGGATCTTTATCAATCCTGAGATTTGTGAAGGATGCGGCGATTGTGGCAAACAATCAAATTGTGTGTCGCTGGTTCCACTGGAAACCGAACTCGGTCGCAAACGCGCCATTGACCAGTCCAGTTGCAACAAGGACTTTAGTTGCCTGGATGGATTCTGCCCCTCATTCGTGATGTTGTCAGGTGCGCAGTTGCGCCGGAGCAGATCCGCAGACCTCCGAATTCCTGAACTCCCTCCGGTATCACTCCCGGCCATCAGAAATACGCATAATATTGTCATCACCGGGGTCGGGGGGACAGGCGTGATTACCATTGGGGCCATTCTCTGCATGGCGGGTTATCTCGATGGTAAGGGTGTCGGGATGATTGAAATGGCGGGGTTGGCACAAAAGGGTGGGGCTGTCTGCATTCACTGTCGCATTGCACAACATCCCCGGGACATTTCCGCCATACGCGTCGCCATCTCGGAAGCGGACTGCGTAATTGGAGGCGACCTGATTGTAACTGCTGGAACTGAGATTCTGGCGATGTGTGAGTCGGGTCGGACCGGGATGGTCGTCAATAGCCATGAAATCATGACGGGTGACTTTGCCCGCGATGCGGAGTTCACAATCCCCGGCCAACAGCTTCGCCAACGGTTGTTTCAGGAGTTGGGAGACGATCGGATTCTGATGCTGGATGCAACCCGGATTGCCCGAACGATTCTCGGCGACTCGATATACGCCAACATCCTGTTGTTGGGGGCCGCCTGGCAACGCGGCCAATTGCCGCTTTCACTGGAGGCTCTGGAACAGGCGATCCGTTTGAACGGGGCTGCGGTTGATGACAATTTGATGGCCTTTGCCATTGGCCGATGGTGGGCAGCGGATTCGACATCGCTCCAGGACAATCTGCCACAACCGATTGCGCCAATTCAAAACATCACTCCTTATGAATACCGTCGGCAGCACCTCATTGACCATAGCGGCAATGCATTGGCGCGCCGTTATCAGGATCTGGTTGAGCAATTCGAGTCCTCACCACTCGAAGAAGCGGTCATACTGAACTATCACAAGCTTCTGGCAATCAAGGACGAATATGAGGTGGCACGCCTCCATTTACAGACTGAAAAACTGGTGCGCCGCGAATTTGAAGGTCAATTTCGTATGTCATTCAGCCTGGCTCCACCTATTCTGACAACGCGTTCGGCAAATGGACGACCAGAGAAGCGTGAGTTTGGCATGTGGATATTGAAGGTGTTTTCATTGTTGGCAAAATTGAAATTTCTGCGCAATACCCGCCTCGACCCGTTCGGTTACGGCAAAGAGCGTCAATTGCAACGCAAGCTGGTGCAGATTTATGAACGCGATATGGAAATGTTACTCGACAATGTCGGGTTGCAGGGCACGGAGGCGGCACGGGAATTAGCCGAATTGCCGCTTTCGGTCCGCGGATTTGGCCCGGTTTGGGAGGCGAATTTTCATCGTGCCTTGGCACGGCGCGATGAATTACTTGATCACCTGTCGGAGTCACGACACGACAATTTGAATCAGGAAGCCGCCTGAGAAAGAGATGATCTCTTGGATCGTAAAGCCTTGTCCTGCCGGGCGAGGTCTCATCACTTTTTTTGAATCTCGAAACGAATGCCACTCTCGATTTCGGAAACTGCAATCAGTGCATGTCCTTGTTCGCTGCAAAAATGCGGCACATCAATGGCTGCCACGGGATCATCGGCAATGACGGTCAATCTGTCCCCGGACTTGAGTTCCTGCAGGAACTTGCGAATTCGCAATACAGGAAGCGGGCATTGCAGGCCGGTGGCATCGAGTTGTTTGGTCATGGGCATCAGTCTACGTTACGACCCCGGGATGCACGTGTCCAAATTGGATCTGCGTACGGGTTCAGAGCAGGGTCGAAGATATGCACCAGGCACCTTAAGATCCAAGCTGGAATGGCGCAACTGCACAAAAATCTCAGATTGATCGGGGTCACACTTTGTTTGCTTTGGAAATTTTTGACGCCAGCCTGACTGTTGGTATCCTGATTGCACTCAGTGGTGGGTTCGTCAGTTTCATTTCTCCCTGTGTGCTGCCGATTGTTCCGGCCTATCTTGCCTATGTCAGTGGTCTGTCGTTTGGTGAATATAGTGCGGGTCATGCACGTGGTACCGCTCTCAAAACCGCTGTGGGCTTCGTCCTTGGATTGTCATGCGTCTTCCTGTTGCTTGGAATCGCGGCAACAGCCTTTGGAATCTACTTTCTGCAGCATCAGGTCCTTCTCGGGCAAATCGCGGGAATTGTCATTGTTTTCTTTGGGTTCCATTTCCTCGGCATATTTCGTCTGCCTATCCTTGCCCGCGAAGCCCGACTGCAATTCAGGATCAAGGGCGGCAACTTCGTGGGTGCTTTTGTGCTTGGACTCGCTTTTGCATTTGGTTGGACACCCTGTATCGGTCCCGTTCTTGGGACTGTCCTTTCGCTTGCCGCGCAGGAGGAATCTCTCGTCCAGGGGGTAACTCTTCTTGCATTCTATGCTTTGGGTCTCGGTGTGCCTTTCATCCTGGCAGCAATTTTCATTGAAACATCCATCAACTACATGCAAAAACTCAAACCCTGGATGGGGTTGATTGAGCGTGCGATAGGACTTCTGCTAGTGGCCGTCGGCCTGCTTCTCGTCTCTGGACAATTTGCCGCCATATCCTATTGGCTTCTCGAGGCTTTCCCGGCTCTTGCTCTCGTGGGTTAACCGCCTGTGTGCTTTCAAAAAAACACCTGTGCAGTCGCCAGGTCTTGCTGCCTCATCCTTTCCAGCTGTTGATTGTTTTTAAAGACAAGGAGAGTCCCGCAAAGTGTGGGGCCATTCAGGCGGTCATTCGGGTGTCTGCGTGGGTTGCCAGACCGGGATACCACCAGTGTTCGCATGTGTCATGCAGGGAGCCCACCTCATGCTCCAGACCCGGACGCGCGTCCTGGGCAGGACACTCAAGGCCCAGTTCCAATCCTGGTATCCTGGACTCTTCTAGAGTCGCCAACACAGATCAGGAGAATGAACCGCACTCCCTTGGCCCCGAAGATTTTGGTGGCCCATCAGGGGGGTTCCGCCCTCGTCGACCGGCTGCGCGGTGAGCCGCAGACTGAGGGAATCCAGCAGTGCCCGCACGGTGCGCAGGGTGGGATTGCCTGCGGCGCTGAACAGGTGGTCGAACTGGCTGCGAGACAGGTCGGTTTGCCGAGCTATCTCGGTCAGCCCACGGGCGCGGGCCACGATGCCGAGACAATGGGCGATATAGGCCGGATCGTTGGTTTCCAGCGCATCCGACATGAACGCGATGATCGCCGGGTCGGAGGACAGGTGGTCCGCCGGATCAAAGTCAGTCAGCGTCTCGGTCATGGTCATTCCCTCCATTGGTCAGCCAGGCGTTGCGCGGTCCTGATATCACGCATCTGAGACCCTTTGTCATCGCCACACAGCAGGATAATGATCAGGTCCCCGCGATGTTGATCATAGACCCTGTAGCCCGGACCGGTGTGAACACGCAGCTCCCGGATCGTCCCGCCCACGGTCGTACATCTCCGGCAATGGCGTCACACATGTCACGAAATTGACACGGCGACAAAAGACGTGCCCCCGTTTTCTTGCGCCCAAGCCCCTCGATCGAGACAGAGCGGTGATCTGACACGGTTTGGATATATCCTACTGACGCGGACCAATCATTTTTTCGGGACGGACAATCTCTCGGAAGCGTGCGGCAGTCACAAAGCCCAGATGTTCCGCTTCCTGTTCGAGTGTGGTGCCTTTACGATGAGCTTCCTTGGCAACTTTTGCCGCATTGTCATAACCGATTTCAGGTGCGAGCGCGGTTACAAGCATCAGCGACTCATTGAGTAATTTTGTAATTCGCTCCTGATTCGCTTCGATTCCCACAACACAGTTCCGGGTAAAGCTTGTCAGTACGTCGCCAAGAAGACGGATTGACTGCAAAAGATTATAGGCAATCATTGGTTTGTAGACATTTAACTCGAAATGTCCCTGGCTACCGGCCATGCCGATGGCGGCGTCATTGCCCATGACCTGAATACAGACCTGCGTGACCGCTTCCGTTTGCGTTGGATTGACTTTACCCGGCATGATCGAGGAACCGGGCTCATTTTCCGGCAACACTAATTCACCAAGTCCGCACCGGGGCCCCGAAGCCAACAGGCGGATATCATTGGCAATTTTGAATCCAGATGCTGCGACTGTCTTCAGTGAACCTGACATCTCAACCATCGCATCATGTGCAGCAAGAGCTTCAAACTTGTTTGGCGCCGTGCGGAATGGAAACCCTGTGACTTCCGCAATACGTTCCGCAAAACGATCCGCCCAGCCCTCATGCGCATTCACACCGGTTCCGACAGCAGTCCCGCCCTGTGCCACAGAATAAAGATTCCCGAGCGAGGACAAAATCCGTTTCTGAGCGAGATTAACCTGACTTCGATAACCGGAAAATACATGTCCGAGCGTGAGCGGCGTTGCATCTTGAGTATGGGTACGGCCAATCTTGATGATATCTGAAAAGGCTTCCTGCTTGGCGGCCAGCGCATTTTCGAGTTCATTCAGCGCTGGCAATAAATTATTGTGGATATCGGCGACAGCAGCGATATGCATCGCTGTCGGAAAGGTATCATTCGAAGACTGACAAAGATTGACGTGATCATTGGGATGTATCGGTGTTTTGGAACCAAGTTTGCCGCCCAGTTTCTCAATTGCCCGATTGGCAATGACTTCGTTCGCATTCATATTGGACTGCGTGCCTGATCCGGTTTGCCAGACAACAAGCGGAAAATGGTCGTCGAGTTGCCCCGTGGCGACTTCAGCCGCGCTTTCGGCAATGGTGGTTCCAATATCCTTGTCGAGGAGGTTGAATTCGACATTGACCTGCGCAGCGACCTGTTTAATTCGCCCCAGAGCATGAACAATTGATAAAGGTTGCCGCTCCCAGCCGATTGGAAAATTCTTGATGGAACGCTGTGTTTGCGCACCCCAATAACGATCTGCAGGAACCTCTATATCTCCAAAACTATCGGATTCGATTCGGGAATGTGCCATTTGCATACCTCATACCGGACTGTCTGAAAGATTTTATGGAAATTCAGTCCGTATTTTTACGAAACTGGTCTAAACTCAACACCTGGGCCGGAGCCCCTTGATCCGCCTTGTCGTCGTCATTTCCGTCAGCCTGTGGGGCGTCACCATCGCCCGACATCCTCGCAGAGGGTTCCGATTTTGCATTTGATGACAGGAATTTGAACTGGACCCCGGCTGCCGGATCAGCAAAACTGGTCAGTGCAGCAGAGGGAACATAGATCGTTTCGGGATTGTTGTTGAAATTCAATGTCACCCAGAATCCTGCCTGACCGACACGCAGATCTGCGAACCAATGCTGCATGACGATCTGCATTTCGTGTGGATATTCTACCCGTAACCAATCCGGCAGTTCTGTCCCGGGATGGTCGGTACGAAAAGTCATGACAAAATAGTTTGTCTCGGGAAGCCCTCCGGTCTCGACAGATTTCAGGATGGACAAGACCATATTGTGAAGGGCAACGGCCATAAACTCAGAATAATTGATCGCGTTCACGGCGAACTCTCACTTTGTCTCAACATGGTATGGGTCTGTGACCTGTATCGAGCAGTTGATGAGATCAAGAACATATGCAGGCTTCTGTTGCCGGGTGCCTGCAACCCCGCCGGTGCATGCTAGAGCACCGGGCTAATGGTTCCGCGTTTCCGCGCTGGCTTACGCAGCGAGGGCGAGCGGAGCACGATTGTCATTGGCAATTGTGCAGATCGGACCGATAACGGCGGTTCCCCACCGAGCGAAAGCTGCCGCCTTTACGCGTTCGTCGATCCTGTTTCGGCCCCGCACTCTTCGCCAATGATGAAGATCTGGTGGAGCCGCCGGGTACCGCCCCCGGGTCCGATCCGTTTATTCCGCGCGCCTTTATCGCCATATTTCCCAAAGGAACTGTATTGGAAAATACAGTTCCTTTCCCGAATTTCAACCCCAAATCACACCGGCCATTCCACGCCATACGATCATTGGCGTCGGTGATTGACAGTGAAACGCAATGCGTTCGGAAAAAAGAGCCATCGGTGCATGGCCAGCACGCAAAAAGATGCCGTGCAGGTTCTGGTACGACACGATCACACGACAATGGGTATGAAGCCGTGATACACGGCCAATCGCGTCAAAGACGGGTGCAGCGGGCCTGTCGTATCACGAGGTCACAAGAATCTGCCAACTTTGAAAGAGCCGCATCGCGTTGTGTCTTCATGTTTGACGAAGGTGCCCCGAAAAGGATCGTGCGAACTGGGAGAACCATAGCCTTTCGGCTCACGGGCCGGCGTCAGGCACCAGTTCTCATGACTGATTGAGAAAATAGACCAGACTTTCCTGTCATTTTGACGCAAATTGGGTCGACGACCGGCTCATCCTGACTCCCAATTAACAACTTGTCTGTAGGTGTTCGGGTCTCTTGCAATCGTTCATGACCCGATATGTCTGACATCGCATCAATAGAATGACCTGTCTCTGCGTTCGACTGAGAGAGCTTACCAGGCACCTGAATTTGGCATGCTTGTCCAGGGTTCTTCTGCCGGGAGTGATTCGCCACGTTGCAACAGTTCAATCGACACATTGTCAGGAGAGCGGACAAAAGCCATATGGCCATCCCGCGGGGGGCGATTGATGGTTACGCCATTGTCCAGCAAGTGCCGACAGAGTTTGTAGATATCGTCAACCTCGTAGGCAAGGTGGCCAAAATGACGACTGTCGGACGGCAAGCCGGGATCGCCATCCCAATTATATGTCAGTTCAAGTGGACAACTCGGTTGATCGGGTGGAGCCAGGAATACCAATGTAAACCTTCCGTTTTCATTGTCGACTCGACGCGTTTCCACGAGGCCAAGGAGTTTGTAGAATGCGATTGATACGTCTAAATCAAGGACGCGGACCATCGTATGAAGATATTTGATTCCCACTGTTCTGTCTCTCTTTCGTTGACCAGCCTGTCAGGTCATAAATGCGATCAGCAAATGATGCCAGTCAAGTCAACTTATTCACACACAGATTCGTCGATGCAGGCGACTTCGGTGTAACAGGTAGACATGGCACCACAAACAGAGATGAATTGAAAATGGCAATCAGTGCGGATCAGTTGGCGCAAATCGAAGCGCAGAGAAGGGAGTCTCAACCCACCCGGCGGGCCGTGAGCGTCGGTCTTGAAGACATCCTCTATCAAATTCAGCCAGTGCTTGATCATGGATTTGTGCGTGTTGTCGATTATCTTGGGAACGATTCATCGATTGTGCAGGCGGCACGCGTTTCCTATGGGGCCGGGACCAGGAAAGCACGCGACGATGAGGGATTAATTCGCTACTTGATGCGACACCGGCATACGACCCCGTTTGAAATGTGCGAAATCAAACTGCATGTCAAACTGCCGATATTTGTCGCACGCCAATGGATTCGCCACCGAACCGCAAATGTTAATGAATACTCCGCACGCTATTCAATCCTCGACAAGGAATTCTACATTCCTTCGCCCGATAATTTGGCGGCGCAGTCAACAGGAAATGCGCAGGGGAGAGGACACCTTCTCCCGCCTGATGAGGCGGAATCCGTGATTGCCACATTCCGGGAGGATGCTGCAACGGCCTACAATCATTACGAGGAATTGCTGTCGGATGAAGGAAAAACCGGCCTGGCACGCGAACTTGCGCGGATGAACCTGCCAGCCAATATCTACACGCAATGGTATTGGAAAACGGATTTACATAATCTCTTCAGATTTGTTGCCTTGCGCGCTGACGCGCATGCGCAGTACGAAATCCGTGTCTACGCAGAAACCATTGGTCAAATTATTGGCCAGTGGGTGCCGCTGGCATGGTCCGCCTTTGCCGATTATGAGATTGGTGGCGCCCATCTTTCTGCCGCCCAGTTGAATTGCCTCAGAAGAAGGCTTGACGGTGAAGATGTCAGCCAGGAAGATTCTGGCATGTCTTCACGAGAATGGCGTGAATTCAATGAGATCCTCAAGAAATCATCGATCAGTTCAAACTCCATGAGTTGACTCAATTCTACAAAAACCGATCCTCGAATTGCTGTATTCGACAGGACGGATTTCATCGTGGCCAGCGGCCAGGAACAATGAGTCCACCTTTGGCCGTGAGGGCCTATGAACTGTTCTCAGAGCGTTCTTGACGTCGGCTATCGATCAAGAGTCGATCAATCGCCAGCGACCCGCCTCCTTTCGCAACGATGAAGAGCAGCAGGAAAATCCAGAATGCACGTTGGTCCAGAATCAATGAATCGGGAACATTATCAAACCAGGCGCCAATGCTTTTTTCACTGAGACCATGCCCCGTAATATCAACGATTGACTGCACCGTGACAAAGCCAATCATTCCCAGAGCGGCAAGCCGGGTCAAAAGTCCAACGATGATCAGAAAGGGAAGAATAAATTCGCCGTAGGTCGCGGCATAAACAATCAATGCGCGCAATCCCGGAAACGACAAATTCGCTAGATTGTAGCTTGCGGCTTCCATGGCCTTTGGAAAAATCTGTGCATAAGCACCAACGCTCAGTGAAAAAATTCCGTCGCCGAGCTTGCTCGCAGCTGACTTCCAGTAATAGACAGCGAGAGTTGCCGCAAAAACAAATCGCGCCAGTGCCGGCAACAGCCAGGGTGCAAGTGCACGATCGATGCGATCAAAAATTCGCTCGACAAGGTTCAATACAGCCAACATCACGAATCCCCCTTCCATGCCACGCGATTCTGTCGTGGGCGTTGATGGTCACGTCAATCAAAAGGTCAAGATGACGCCTGCCACCGGCGCAAGTCTGTCTATGCGATCACCTCATAAGGTACGCAACAGAATTGTTCTTTGCGGCCAGGCAACCCGTGTGTATCATCTCATACCAAATCCCAAGAATCCAGACCGTCATCTCAACAATTCCGGCGTTTGATAGAACAGGACACCAACGCCCCCGGAAAGGGTAACCGTCATCTGTCACCGGGAGCTGACACTTTTGCTGTGGCGTCTTCACCCAATCTTCCGATAGGGGTAGGTTGCCAATGATCACGTTTTGATAAAAATCACCAATGGTCATAGGTAAAGTCTGTGAACCCACTCAGTTTCTCTGCAAGTCACCCGTTCTTTGATGGCATGCCCGTCATGATGACATATGACCCAGGACTCACTTATGCATGGCGGGACATCCTCGGCGGTCTAGCTAAGACTACGTAACCACGCAGCAAGATTGATTTCGTCTACCTTACCTTGAGTAACGTCTATGATTTTGGCACCGACAGTTTCCGTGTTCCATAGTATATCAGTTCCGTGAAGTTGCAAAACCGTATCCATACATCGGAAGGCCGTTCGCTTGTTTCCATCATTGAACACGTGCCCCGTAGAGATAACTACGGCGTAGGCAGCTGCTAAGTCAAATTGATCTTTGATTAATCTATAGGCGAGACGGAATTTAACACGAGATAGGGCACCTGACAGTGATTTGTCTCCAGCTAACCCTTGCAGTTCATCCGGATTCAGGACCTGGTCATGAATGTGAATGACGTCATCTTCCGAAAGGAGATACATACACTACTTGTCTTTAAGATAGTCTAAGACCGGTTGAACCTTCTTAGCTGAGGACTGCAAGACTTTATCCAGTTGAGTCCGACTGACTGGTTGATGTTCATTCCCATCAACAGCTTCAGCAGGAACCAGGTATCCAATACACTCATTATTTTTAAGAATCGCTACCGGCTGACCACCAGCTTTATCAAAGACCTTGGCAGGTTCACGAAGTTCGGTAATCCCAACCGTACGATTGGTTAGTAGACGTTTCATTGTGATAGTGCTCATATGCTATATGTGCTGGATGTCGGGGATGTCCCGCTCTCTGTTGAAATTTGTCTGAGCGGCATTGCTGATCATGGTGGATATGCGGCTTCTTGGAGCGTGTCAAGGTTTCTTGTGGCGCGTCAATCAAGCTGAGAATTTACGACAATCAGGGTGAGAATCCTGGGGAGCGGCGGATGCTGCCCCCAAGGCCATGAGGGCCAGGGCCTACTGTCCAAGATGGCCATTGGCGGCGAGTTCATCCCAACTCGGGAGGACCATCTCTTCATTCGTCGCCTTGTTGCGCACCCGGGGACGCTTGACAGTGACCTTGCCGCCAGGGAAGCCGATTGGGGCCGGGTGGACCCCCAGCGATAACCAGGAGTCTCCGCATTGTGGCCATCATATTCGCCAGCCAGCTCAGTCACATCCTCATCCATCATCGGGGTGAGGCTGTCGACCCCCGCCATCAAACAGAAGTGTTCGAAACGCGCGGTGAGCCTGGTATCGGTAGCCTCAGTGAGCGAGGGTGTGGCAGACGTCTGGGAAAATGTGGTAGGTGATGTCATGGTGTTGCTTCCTGTCGATTTTACCATTCACCCTGAGACCTCTGGCGCAGGGGGAGGTAACGCCACCCTGATTCAGAGTTTCAACAGAGAGCGGGACATTCCCTCATGGCGAGGAGCAGCTGCAGGGCATCTGTCACAATTCTGGATCCGGATACTCAAGTGACAGTCATGACCAACACGGAAAACGGGAACGACATCACCTTGCAACTTGACGCCATGAGCAAGAGCTTTCCTGGTGTGAAGGCCTGTGACGACATCAGTTTTGCCATTGAGTCGGGGGAGATCCATGCTCTTCTGGGCGAAAATGGTGCCGGAAAGTCCACCTTGGTCAAAATGATCTATGGATTGCTGCGCCCGGATTCCGGATCCATGAAATTCAACGGCAAACCGTTTACACCCGAGGATCCGCGTGCGGCACGCGCTCAAGGTGTTGCCATGGTTTTCCAACATTTCTCTTTGTTTGATGCGCTCAGCGTTGCTGAAAACATGTTACTCAGCGTCGAAAATGAACCCATAAGTGGAATTTCAGACAAGATCCTGTCACTGTCCGCGCTTTACGGTTTGACACTGTCACCGGATCAAATTGTCGGGAATCTTTCCGCCGGTGAACAGCAGCGGGTCGAAATTGTCCGTTGCCTGCTGCAAAAGCCACAATTGCTGATCATGGACGAACCCACCTCAGTTTTGACGCAGTTTGAAACTGAAAAACTCTTTCACACTTTGCGGCAGCTGGTATCGGAGGGGATTGCGGTCCTCTACATTTCCCACAAACTCGAAGAAGTCAGGCATTTATGCGATCGTGCGACCATACTGCGTGGCGGGAAGGTCATCGACACCTGTTTGCCGGGCGAGGAAACTGCGTTCAGCCTCGCCACGATGATGGTGGGGTCCGAAATTGTTGCTCCGGTCCGAAAACAGATATCGCCTGGCCAACAATGTTTTCGTATTTCCGGGCTGAGTGTTGCATCGCAAACACAATTTGACACGGCGCTCGCCGATATCAATTTATCAATCAGAAAGGGAGAGATCTTGGGAATCGCCGGCATTGCCGGTAATGGCCAGGATGAACTGATGCTCGCAATTTCCGGCGAGAGTCGCAGCAGCACAGGCGAGATTTGGCTCGAAGACCAACGGATTGATGGTAAGACCACGAATGAGCGCCGGCGACGGGGTCTCGTCTTTGCTCCTGAACAGCGGAACGGTCATGCCGCTTCAATTGACATGACTCTCATTGAAAATGCTCTCCTGACCGCAAGTGTGCGCAAATCGCTCACGAGAAACGGCATCGTTGACTGGGATTCGACGACAAGTTTTGCCGAAGAGATCGTTGCCCAGTTCGATGTCAGAATGCCGGGGGTCAAACATGCTGCCAGGGCACTTTCCGGGGGCAATCTGCAAAAGTTCCTGATCGGCAGAGAAATCCTGCAGGCGCCAAAAATGCTGGTTGTCAACCAACCGACATGGGGCGTCGATGCCAATGCCGCCAATGCGATTCGACAGGCACTCATCAATATGGCCGGGGAGGGGGCGGCCGTCCTTCTGATCAGTCAGGATCTTGATGAACTCCTTGAAATTGCCGACAAGATCTGTGTCATTCATGCAGGGGTCCTATCCGAACCCTTGTTACCAGAAACGACATCACGTGCCGAATTTGGCCTGTTGATGACCGGGACGGAGAATTCTCATTCCGTATCTTGAACCACGCCTCGAACCGTCACCTGTCTTTCGTGCGATCACGCCTTTTTTCGCCGTGATTCTGACGGTGATTGCCGGTGGTGCCCTGTTTACGCTGATGGGAAAAAATCCCCTTGAAGCCATCAGGGTCATATTTCTGGATCCCATTTTCAACGACACAGTGGCCAGTTACACGCGCCCGCAAATTCTGGTGAAAGCCGCACCCCTCGTTATGATCGCGCTCGGCCTGTCATATGGATTTCGCGCCAATATCTGGAATATCGGTGCAGAAGGTCAATACATCATCGGGGCTCTGGCCGGGGCATCGGTGGGGCTTGCCCTGTATCCAAGTGAAGCCTTCTGGTTGCTGCCCTTGATGGGATTGGCTGGCATTGTTGGTGGCCTGGTCTGGGCCCTCATTCCCGCACTTCTGAAGATCTATTTTCGCGCCAACGAAATCCTGGTGTCGCTGATGCTGGTTTATGTCGCAATCAATCTCCTGTCGGGCCTCGTGACCGGCATCTTGCGCAGTCCCATCGGATTCAATTTTCCGGAAAGCCGCAGTTTTCATGCTCTCGCAAGCACGCATAATGATGAACTGATTGCCGGAACCGGCATGCATTTTGGTGTCTTTTTTATGCTGGGACTTGTCATCTTTTGCTATTGGATTCTCAAACGTCATATCTTCGGTTTTCAGGTTACCTTATCAGGGCAGGCACCGAGGGCGGCAAAATTCGCCGGAATCAACCCCAGTTTGATGATCGTGCTGTGTCTGGGGATTTCTGGATCGCTGGCCGGATTGGCTGGTTTACTCGAGGTCACCGGACCAGCGGGTAAACTGACGACGACATTTCCCGTTGGATACGGGTTTACGGCGATCATTGTTGCCTTTTTGGGTCGACTCCACCCGCTTGGAATTTTGCTGGCCGGATTGTTGATGGCGATCACTTATATTGGAGGTGAGTTGGCACAATTCATGATTGGCCTGCCGGCGGCGGCTATATTGGTATTCCAGGGAATGCTGTTATTTTTCCTGTTGGCAACCGATATCCTCGTCAATTTTCGTATACGGTGGAATACGCAATCCAAGAACCGGCCAAGAATTGCGCGGCCATCATGATTGATCTCTCGTCAATTTCGCTTGTCACACTGTTCGCAAGCATTCTCGTTGCTTCAACGCCCATTCTTCTGGCGGCAACCGGGGAAATGATCGTCGAAAAGTCCGGTGTCTTGAATCTCGGCGTTGAAGGCATGATGATCATCGGCGCGGTTTGTGGATTTATCGGTGCCGTCAAGACCGGGTCACCGCTGGTCGGGGCCATCGTTGGGATGACGGGTGGTGCGATTCTCTCGCTCGTTTTTGCCGTCATCACGCAGTATCTGTTGGGAAATCAGGTTGCGAGCGGGCTGGCGCTGACGCTTTTCGGGCTTGGACTTGCATCGCTTCTGGGAACAGAGTTTACAGGTATACGGCCACCGCCAATGCCAAAGCTTGATATCCCGATCCTCTCTGACCTTCCCGTTATCGGAGAAATTCTCTTTATCCACGATCCCATTCTTTACGTCGGGTTGATCCTGCCGCCAGTCCTTTGGTGGTTTTTTCGTGCGTCCCGTACCGGGCTTATCGTCCGCGCCGTGGGGGAAAACCACGAAGCGGCTCATGCGATTGGTTACAACGTGCGATTGATCCGGGTCACGGCGATTATGGTCGGTGGTGGCTGCGCCGGTTTGGGCGGTGCGTATTTGTCACTGGTCCGCGTTCCACAATGGACTGAAGGGATGACTGCCGGAGCGGGATGGATCGCCTTGGCAATTGTGGTTTTTGCTTCATGGAAACCGTGGCGCGTCCTGTTCGGCGCCTGGCTGTTTGGTGGCCTGACCCTCCTGCAGCTCAATCTGCAGGCAGCAGGAGTTGCCATTGGTGTCGAATATCTGTCAATGTCACCCTATATCGCCACGATTCTTGTGCTCATTCTGCTCTCATCAAGACGATATCGTCACCAGACGCAGGCACCGTCCTGTCTGGGCAAGAGTTTCCACCCGACGCTCTGAACGTCGTCTCCCAACCGAGACATGACCTCAACTCTCCTGCACTTCACTTTCCAATCGCCATCATCTATGAAACCTCAAACTGTGAAGGAGTGATCTCAAGACAATGAATAAGTTTCAATATTGGGGACTGGTATGCCTGATGGCATTCACTCTCCCAATCGGGGTGGCGGCAGAACCGCTCAAAGTGGGTTTTGTCTATGTGGGTCCGATTGGCGATTATGGCTGGACCCATGAACATGATATCGGACGTCAGGCCGTCGAGGAAGTGCTCGGCGACAAGGTCGAGACATCTTATGCCGAAAGTGTTCCCGAAGGTGCGGATGCTGAGCGGGTCATGACACAGATGGCATTGTCGGGGCACAAACTGATTTACACAACATCTTTCGGCTATATGGATCCAACGATTAATGTCGCAGCGAAGTTCCCTGACGTCAAATTTGAGCATGCAACAGGTTTCAAGCGTGCGCCGAATGTATCGACCTATTCGGCGCGGTTTTATGAAGGGCGAACTGTCATCGGACATATTGCCGGTCATATGACCGAAACCAATGTTGTCGGGTATATTGCGTCTTTTCCAATCCCTGAAGTCGTGCGTGGAATCAATTCAGCCTATCTTGCCGCAAAGAAGGTGAATCCTGACGTCGAATTCAAGATTGTCTGGGTTTTTACCTGGTTTGATCCGGCCAAAGAGGCCGACGCGGCACGCGCCCTGATTGACCAGGGAGCCGATGTCATCATGCAGCATACCGACTCACCGGCGGCGATGACAATCGCCGAGGAAAGCGGCATTTATGCTTTTGGCCAAGCTTCCGATATGGCACAATTCGGTCCGACAGCCAGGTTGAGTTCGATTATCGATGATTGGTCGCCCTACTATATCGAACGCACGAAGGCAGTGATCGACGGAACATGGGAATCGACCGATACGTGGCATGGCATCAAGGAGGGTATGGTCGCAATCGGTGCGTTTTCCGATCGTATTCCTACGGATGTGCAAGCTTCTGCTACCGCCATCAAGGAAGCCATTGTTGCGGGCACAATGCACTCTTTTGAAGGGCCGATCAATCGACAGGATGGCACGGTCTGGCTGAAAGAGGGAGAACGGGCTGACGATGGTGTGCTCCTTGGCATGAATTTTTATGTCGAAGGTATCGAGGGTGATATTCCTCAATAGAGAGTCAAGACACCGCCGCCATGCGCCTCAACCGGCGCATGGCGGATTTCGAGTCCTGCATATTCCGGCCCGTTCAGGACGCAAATTGATGGTGAGCGCGTCGCCGTGATTTTGCAGGCAATGACAGCTTCATGCCCAGAACATCTGCAGTCGGGGTTGGCCGGTCGCGCGTAAATCTTGACACGATGGACAGAGCGAGTTTGGCATGAGTCACGGATCATCCACTTATCTCCTCGCGACTGACACCAAGACCCTGCTGGCACGTGCTGCCACCAAGCGCGATCAGTACTGGGGACGGACAGTTACCTACTCGCGCAAGATCTTTGTGCCGCTGACCAATCTGTGTCGTGATCGTTGTGGCTATTGCACATTCGCCCGTACACCTGATGATCCGGCCTCTCAAATCCTGACACCTGATGATGTCCGCGTGCGCGCACGGCAGGGGGAAGTTCATGGTTGCAAGGAGATTCTCTTCAGTCTCGGTGAAAAACCGGAGCGTCGTTACAAGGTCGCGAGAGAACGTCTGGCCGCTCTTGGTTACCGACGGATGACATCTTACCTTGCCGCGATGTGCGCGTTGGTTCTCGATGAGACATCGCTTCTGCCGCATGTCAATGCCGGAACATTGGCACCCGATGAAATTGAATTGTTGCGCCCCGTGTCGGCCTCGATGGGAATGATGCTGGAGTCAGTCAGTCGACGTTTAACGTGGACCGGCAAAGCCCATCATGCATGCCCGGACAAGGTGCCATTACAACGTCTTCGTACACTTGAGCGCGCAGGGATTGCCGATGTTCCCTTTACGACAGGTCTTCTGGTTGGAATAGGAGAGACATGGGAAGAGCGTTTGGCAACCCTCGAAGCCATCGAGGCGATTCATCAACGATATGGCCATATTCAGGAGGTCATCATCCAGAATTTTCGGCGCAAACCGGAAATCGCCATGGCTGACCATCCTGAACCGACGCACGATGAGATGCTCCGAACCATTGCCATGGCACGATTGATCCTGAGTCCAGAAATCAGTATCCAGGCACCCCCCAATCTTGAGGCCCGTCATATACATTATCTTGCGGCTGGTTTGAATGACTGGGGTGGAATCAGCCCTGTCACTCAGGATTATATCAATCCACATCACGAATGGCCGGAAATTCGTACTCTGGCCGACCGCTGTCGTGCTGCCGGATTTACCCTTGAAGAACGGTTGACAATTTATCCGCGATATATCCGGCAACCGTCCCGCTTCATGGCACCGGGAATCCACAAGAGGGTCAATACGCTGGTACGTGAGGACGGGCTCGCCCGGAGACAATGTCGAGAAGCGGCATGACCACAGAGCAGTCGGCACGGCACCTTCAGGAGGGAACCAGGGTGGCGATGATGATGGCGGAACCTGCAATCCAATCCATTCTCGACCGGGTCCTTGAGGGCCACACCATCACCGAATCACAAGGCACCGCACTCTTCCGTGCACGAGGACACAGCAAACGCGCCGTTCTTGCTGTGGCTGATTTGCTACGTGATTTTGAAAACGGCAATCGTGTCTCCTTTGTCGTGAATCGTAATATCAACTTCACCAATGTCTGTTACATGGGCTGTCGGTTTTGTGGTTTTTCCAAGCGACGCGAAGAAGACGGAGCGGAGTGGCTGTCGACCGAAGAGATTGTCTCACGCGCTGAACAGGCCGTTGCACGCGGTGCGACAGAAGTGTGTTTGCAAGGTGGTCTGCACCCGGACATGCCAGGAACGGTGTATCGTGAGATCATTTGCGCCATCAAGGCTGCTTTACCCGATTTACATATTCATGCCTTCTCACCCTTCGAAATCTGGTACGGAGCGCGTAAATGTCGTATACCGTATCGGGCATTCCTTGCGGATCTGAAGACCTGTGGACTTGGGTCGATGCCCGGGACTGCTGCCGAAATTCTCGATACAGACATTCGCCGACTGTTAACCCGTAACAAACTGTCCGCAGTCGAATGGGTCGAGATCATTCGTACGGCCCACCAGCTCGGTATACCGACCTCGGCAACGATCATGTACGGGCATGTGGATGCGCCCGAACATTGGGCGGCACATCTCGCCCTGTTACGATCGATTCAGGACGAGACCGGTATGTTTACCGAGTTGGTGCCGCTGAGTTTTGTGCATTATGACTCGCCGCTTTGGCGCGATAACCGCGACAAGGTTCGCCCCGGTCCTACGGCAGATGAAGTCGATCTCATGCATGCCGTGGCGCGAATCATGCTGCATGGGTCAATCAGAAATATTCAGGTCAGCTGGACAAAGCTCGGTGCCGCGCGCGCCCATGCGCTTCTTTCATGTGGTGTCAACGATCTGGGTGGCACCTTGATGAACGAAAGCATTTCCCGTGCGGCCGGTTCACAACATGGTCAAGAGATCACAGCGCGGGAACTCTGTGACCTGATCCGTTCGGCCGGACGCATTCCCGTCCAGCGAACGACGGTCTATGACACACTTGAGGTCTATGCTCATCACGATCCGAATGAGTTGGCGCCTCTCGTTGATCGACACGCCCATAATCCACTGGGCTTTCTTTCGGCACGCACGATTGCCGGGCCATGACAGAATGCCTCAGGGTCACGCTGCTGGCTGGTGGGGTTGGTGGTGCCAAGCTTGCTGAGGGATTTGCCGGACTCGAGCAGGTGGCATTGACAGTCATCGGCAATATTGCTGATGATGATGAGTTTCATGGTCTCTGGGTCTCACCCGATATCGACACCATGCTGTATACACTTGGGGGGCGGATCAATCGTGTGCAGGGTTGGGGCGTTGCGGGGGAGAGCGAGCAGGCCTTGACGGTCCTGAGAGAACTCGGAGCCAACACCTGGATGTTTCTCGGTGATCGGGATCTTGGTTTGCATATCTATCGAACAGACCGTCTTCGACGGGGAGATCGCCCAACCGATATTGTCCGGGATATCGCTGCAAGCTTTGGGATCACGGCACATATTCTGCTGCCCACAGATGACCGGGTTCAAACCCGTGTCAGGTCGAAGGCGGGCTGGCTGGCTTTCCAGGAATATTTTGTGCGTGAGCGATATGAACCACAGGTTCTTGCGATCAATTATCAGGGAATCGAGACCGCCAGGCCGACACCGGAGGCAATCACAGCCATCTCTCTTGCTGATCTCTTGGTCATCGCACCCTCAAATCCTGTGGCCAGTATTTTGCCAATACTCAAGGTGAAGGGAATCACGGAAGCCCTTCAGGCAACCGCTGCACCGGTTGTCGCTGTCTCTCCCCTGATTGCCGGGAAAACCGTCAAGGGACCCGCTGCTGAAATGATGAAAGCCCTCGGCATACGGCCCGACGTGGTCGGTGTGTCATCAATCTATACCGACATCGCGAGATACCTGTTGATCGATTTCCAGGATGCCTGTCACACCGAGCTCATCCGTGCAGCTGGCATTGAACCCATCTGCTGTGATATTTTCATGCCGGACAGGGACGGCAAGACTCGCCTGGCAAATGCCCTCCTCGACATTGTGCCGTCTCCTGCAACCTGCAATGTCCGATGACGACTCTGGTTGTCGTGCCAATGAAGGATCCGGCGCATTCCAAAACGCGCCTCGCCCCAGTCCTGACTGCCCATGAACGATCTGAACTGGCCAAGCGGTTGTTCTGTCGTACGATGTCTGTTCTCCAGGTATCGCAAACGACTGTATCTTTTGATCTGGCTGTTGTGACCGCGAGCCCGATGATTCGAACGCTCGCCTGTCATTACACCAATATCGTGATTGATGAGGGGCCAGGCGGAACACTTTGTGCTTCTGCTGAACAGGCTGCAACCTGGGCCATGGCCCATGACTATACCCGTCTGGGAATTATCCCGGCTGATCTGGCCGCACCGGATGCAGACGATGTGTGTCGCTTGCTGGGTCACGATGAACAGGTCGTCGTGTGCCCATCTCTCTACGACGGAACGAATGCTCTGCTCACCACACCTCCGCGCGCGATCCCGTTCTGCTATGGCCCGCATTCAGCCAGCCGGCACCTCGAAGCAGCACACAAGCTAGGTCTGACGGCACGGCGCCTCTCATTCGACAGTTTGCGACTCGACATTGACACATCGTCCTGTCTCAGTCAGGCACTTGCGCAAGACGAATCACTTGTGGAAGAGGAAAGTGTGTGAGGGAAGGGGTCCGGATCATCGCCATTCCCAACGTACCGGAGATTAATCCTGGTGACGATCTGGCCGCATGCGTGGGGGATCGCCTTGAAGCGATTGGGGGAGTTGAAGATCGGGATATTCTTGCAGTTGCACACAAGGTGGTCTCCAAAGCCGAGGGATGCGTTGTTGATCTGAACACGGTGATACCATCCAAAGACGCCTGCCGCCTGGCCCATGAATTGAACAAGTCACCAGAAAAGATCGAGGTGATACTCGGTGAAACCACCCGAATTGTCAGGGCTTTTCGTCATCCTGGACAGGATGAAGGCACACTGATATGTGAGCACAGGTTGGGGTTTATCTCGGCCAATGCCGGAGTGGATGAATCGAATATCCCGGCCGACAATACCGTGGTCACCTTGCCACGAGATCCTGATGCCAGTATGCGGCGGTTGGGGCAAACACTGGAACTGCGGTTCAAGCAGATTCTGGGCCTCGTTATGACCGACACTTTTGGCCGACCGTGGCGACTCGGGCAGATCAATGTGGCTGTTGGTCTCTATCGCTTGCCGGCGCTGGTCTCAAATATCGGGGCGCAAGACGCCTGGGGGCGCATGCTCAGGGTCACAGAGCCGGCGCTGGCTGATGAAATTGCGGCGGCTTCGGGACTGGTTGTTCACAAATCCAGCCGTCACCCGTTGGTCCTGATACGCGGACTCGAGTGGACCCCGCGGGAAGAGACGAGTGCTCTCGATCTTCTGCGGGCAAATGAGGAGGATATGTTTCAATGACAGTTGCCATCGTCGGTGGCACCGGCCCACAGGGTCAGGGACTGGCCTTGCGTTTTGCCAGTGTCGGTGTGCCGATTGCACTTGGCTCACGAACTGCGGTACGCGCCATTGAAATGGCAGAGACCTTGATGTCCCGTGCCTTGCCCGGAAGTGCCACTATCACAGGATATGACAACGAGGCAGCGATTGCCGCCGCTGATGAAATGGTTATTCTTGCGGTACCATGGTCGGCTCATAATGCACTCCTCGTATCGCTCAAAGAGGCATTGGCTGGAAAGATTCTGATTGATATTGCTGTTCCTCTCAAGGACGGCGATCCCAAGAAAGTGACAATGCCACCGGAGGGATCGGCGACTGAAGCCGCGCAGGCCATTCTGGGGCCGGATATCCCCGTCATGGGGGCGCTTCACAATGTCTCCGCGGTTACGCTCAACACTCTTGACCAACCCATAAACTGCGACATACTTGTCTGTGGCAATGGCCTGCAACCACGCAAAAAAGTCATGGCGCTCATTGGGCAACTGGGCGTTGTCACCTACAATGCAGGTGATGTCGAAGCCGCCCGTTGCCTGGAAGCGATCACCCCGATCCTGATCCGGATCAATATCTCCAAGACGGTGCCCTTCACGCATGCCGGGATTCGGATTTGGCCGCCAGCCCATTCACATCAAGAAAGATAGCAACATGGAATTTGGAATTACATTCAAGGGATTTGTGGAACCGACGCGCGCGCGCGCGCTCGTTGCCGCGGCTGAAGAGGCCGGTTTCAAGCACTGCTGGTTTTATGACAGTCATATCCTCTGGCGTGAGAGTTTTCCGGCAATGGCCATGTGTATGGAACACACCAGGACCATGCGATTTGGACCGTGTGTTACCAATCCCAACACGCGCGAATGGTCGGCAGCGGCATCATTGTTTGGTTCTCTGGCTCACCAATCCGGTGGACGATTCGACATCGGTGTCGGTCGCGGTGACAGTGCTGTCAGGGTCATGGGACGTAAGCCTTCGACCTTGGCGCGGATGGATGAGTTTATCGATGTCGTCAAGGCTCTCGTGAAGGGTCAAGAGCAACAGTATGGCGATGTCCCCAACCCGATAAAGTTTCCATGGGCCACGGGCTATGAATTACCCGTCTGGGTTGCCGCATATGGACCCAAGGCCCTTGATTCAGCAGGCCGTAAAGGCGATGGTCTGATTTTACAGATTGCTGAACCCGCGATCTGCAAGTGGCTTGCCAGCCAAGCGCTCGAGGCTGGCAGGAAGATCGGTCGGGACATGTCAGGTTATCGTATCATGTCCGCGGCACCGGCCTTCTTTGGTGACATGGAGACCTGCCGGGAAGCGACACGCTGGTTCCCGGCCATGGTCGGGAACCATGTCGCGGATATTGTTGAAAAATATGGTACGGATCGCGAAGATATTCCTCCTTCGCTCACCGCCTATATCAAGGATCGGAGAGGTTACGATTATTCCAAACATGGACAGTCTGACAATCCGTATCTCGATTTTATTTCCGATGAGATCGTTGAAGAGTTCGCGGTGCTGGGGACACCCGATGACCATATTGCCAAATTGCACAAATTGGCGGCTGCCGGGGTGACGCAGTTCAACATCTATCTTGATAATGGTGATGAGGAGAACATTATTGCTGAGTACGGCCGCACCGTGATTCCAGCGCTTGGCTCAACAACTGCGAGCGCTTCATGACCTGTTGGATGCTTGGACTGTTGGCTTGACAAGGCGGGACCGCAGAGATGACAAGGTGAGGCAGCTGACAGACGTCTGATCGCAAGTCGTCCGCCTGGTTTCGAGAGGGTGGATTCGGTTGGCAGCCGTGCGATCGGCCAACGCCACAACAATTTGGGTAAAATATGATGACACATTCGGTCATAAGAGAAAATGCAGTTGCCGTCATCACCGGTGCTGCATCCGGGATTGGTCTGGCAACCGCAAGGGCCCTGTCAAGCAGGGGGATGCGAATTGTCCTGGTCGATCTTGATCCGCAGTCGCTGGCGACGGCTGCAGAGAGTCTGGTAGGCCCATCGATCTGCAGAGCGGTTGACGTTGCCGATCAGGATGCGATCAACAACCTGGCCGAATCTGTTTTTACCGAATATGGCCAAGTCAATTTTCTGATGAATAATGCCGCCATTCGTGTTGCGGGAAGTGAAGACGAGGGAATTGAGAATTGGCACCGGACGATGCAGGTCAACTTCTGGGCATCAGTTTACGCGGAGCGGGCTTTTCTTCCACGGATGATTGCCGATCGCTACCCGGGGATCATCCTGAATACGGGATCAAAGCAGGGGATTACCAATCCTCCTGGAAATGTCATCTATAATGTCAGCAAGTCAGCCCTCAAGACTTATACCGAACAGCTTCAACATCGGTTACGAAATATCGATTCCTGTCATATTTCTGCGCATCTGCTGGTTCCCGGGTTCACCATTACCGGGCCCCACAAACCGAATCCCGGTGGATGGTCGCCAGAACAGCTGGTTGCCTATATGATCCCACGTCTGGAACAGGGGGATTTCTATATTATCTGTCCAGACAACGAAGTCACGTTGGAGCTTGATGCCATTCGTATGGAATGGGCGGCGCGGGACATCATTGACAATCGCCCGCCATTATCGCGTTGGCACCCGGACTGGTCAGATACATTCCTGAAACATCTTCCGGACAGGAACTGATTCCGGGCAAGAATGTTTGTGAGTGTTTGAGGAAAGACAGGAAAACATCTATCTACCCGACATCGTGCGCCGTGTGGTTGCGATGCAGGCCGACAATCGCGTTATGGGACAGCAGAAGCGAAAGCATCTTGGTCAAGTTGAATTGCGGTTCAACCGCACGCGCAGCAGCGGTTGCGGCGGCTAAAGACAGATTTCTTTCAATTGAATCGACAAAACAAAACCCACCGGGATCATGTCTGAGAGGTTCCGGGTCGAATTGCCGTCGCAGGATCAGCACATCCTCTGAACCCGTATGGACGAGTTCACGGTTCTGCATATTGGCCATATAGATACTGTGAATGGGATATGCAGAGCGCAGTTGGATGACTGCAGGCGCGAGTTCAATTCGGGCATTCTCAATCTCGTGTTCTGACATCGATGCAAGGATTTCTGACTCCATCGGCCTGCTGTCGGCGGCATGGCAAGATCTCCGCAGTGCCAGTTCTAAACGTGCGACATCAGGTAGATATGGATATTTTTGGACGGGTGGGAAGCTGGTCAGAAATTCCGGCATCACGAGTCCAAAATGCGTCAATATCGGTGAATGTGGAGGATACTGACGTACATAAATGGTCGCCATCGCGGCAAAAAACTCGTTGCCCAGCAATTTTGCCAATACCGGAAATCCAGTGGCAAGCACCTCCGACAGGCCGGCAACGACATTGTTTCGATACACAGCAAAACGGCGACCCGCCGGTTGCCCCCTGATCATCAGGTTGTCAGGAGGTTTCTGATTGGGATCAAGCAGGGCATCGACGAATTCGCCAGGATTGAACATCAGGCCACCGCGATGCGTTCTCGTTCAAGAATTCCCGCGGCACGATTCGCTTCGTCAACCAGGATCGGCCATTCCGGGATTTTGCTGTCCCATTCAATCAGTGTCGGTAACGCTCCGGCCTTTTCAATCACGAGATTGAACAGTTTCCAAACCGGGTCTGCGACCGGTGCCGCATGATTATCAATCAGCAAGATGTCGTCGACGCAATCTTCATCCTGTTCGTGACCCCCAAGGTGAATTTCACCCACATGTTCAAGCGGGAAACTGCGAATGTAGGCCGCGCCATCAAACTGACGATTGATTGCCGAGACATGCACATTGTTGACATCCAGTAACAGCCCGCAACCTGTCTGCTTCACCACATTTGAGAGAAATTCAATCTCGTCCATCTCGGCATCCGCAAATTCGAGATAGGCGGAGGGATTTTCAAGCAGCATCGGGCACCCCAGGGCTTCCTGAACCTCGTCAATATGTGTGCAGACATGCCGCAAGGTCTTTGTCGTGTACGGCAGCGGGAGAAGATCAGCGAGATAATGACCCTCATGCGTCGACCAGGCGAGATGTTCAGAAAATGACGCAGGCTCAAGCCAGTCGACAAGATATCTGAGCCGTCGCAGATGTTCCTGGTCGAGTGGCGCTTGACCCCCTATGGACAGTCCGACACCATGGCAGGAGATCGGAAAAACCTCACGGAGTTTTCGCAGCTGGGCGAGTTGGCGACCCCCTTCACCCATAAAATTTTCAGCATGAATTTCGAGCCATTTCACGCTGCCCGGTGCGTTCATGACGGACTCAAAGTGACGGGATTTGAAACCGACTCCGGGAGCAGCAGGAAGAGTCATATACGGTGGCCCAATTGTCTGATATCATACAATTTCTGACTTCCCCGAACAGGGCCACCGCAGACATCGATTATCGATAGGTCAGGACGGAAGATCTCTGTCGAGTGCTTCCAGTGAACCCATTCTGTCACCTGGCAATTCCATGGTCACACAGGTTCCAGCGGGAACCAGTTTCCAGGCATTGCCCTGATAGTCAACAGTCGAGGTTCCGCCACAGGTTGTTCCCTCACCCGCAGCACAATCATTTTCTCCTGCCAGCGCCACACCGAAACATTTTTCACTGTCGGCTGCCGATACCATGGTCGGCGTTGCATGCGCAGCAAACGCCGCGATAACAGCACTGGCCACTGTAAGTTTTTTGGTGTTCATCAAGATTTCTCCATTGAATAGCCGACACGAACTCGTCGGCAACGGATTACATAGTGACATTTCGCCAAAAATCAAAGGGACGTTTCGCGACCGACAGGAGAAATCAAGTGGCCGGCTGATCCACGGCGTGATTCCTCTATGGCTGGGTTTTCTGTATCTTACCTAAACGGACCGAATCTGTATAGAGGGACATCCATTGTCGTCGCCTTGAGGGAAAAAGACACATTTCATGGACAAGACACCCGTCAACCCGTGGCCGTGGTCTCTGAAGTTCGGCTACAATCAAGCTGAAATCATTGAAGGTGCCAGCCGGCATCTGGTTTGTGCGGGCCAGACCTCGGTTGATGCTGAAGGCCACCCGCAGCACGCCGGGGATATGTGGGGTCAGATGACGCTTGCCCTCGATAATCTCGAGGCTGTTTTAAGAGCCGCCAATATGGGTCTCACCAACAAACATCACACGGCTCGGCATCTACGCCACGGATGTGGACGAAGCCCTCAAGAACTTTGATTTGCTCGGTATGCGCTTCGGGCCACTCAACGCCGCGCCGCCCATGACCCTGCTCAGTGTCACCCGGTTGGTTCTTCCCCCGCTCATGCTCGAGATTCAGGCGACCGCCGTCGCTTGAACCCGACGTCAACGGACAGCTTGCAATACCAGTGCGCTTCCGACAGCAGCTTGGGAGAAGCAACATCAGAAATCAAATGCACAATGGCCCCACGCTTTGTTGCGGGATTCTCCATGTTCCAGTGCGTGATCTATGATGATCTGAATGCCCGTCAGAAGGAAAACTACAACTTCCAAAGATTGCAGCTTGCTTGGCAGACTACGGTTTCAATTGTCTGCGCCTGAATGATGACTGGCAGGGTGCCGATTTCATCGCCTGTCACATTGATGGCGAGACCATTCTGAAAGTCCAACTCAAGGCGAGGGTGACCATTGCCCGCAAGTAACTGGGCAAAGACATCCATATTGCCTTTCGCCTTGATGGCGACTGCTATGTCTATGAACACGGCACCCTCGTACATCATGTCGAGAAACATGGTCATATCGGTTCAAATGCGGTTTTATGGTATGACGAAGACAAAGGCTTTTGGACCTGGCCCACACCGCCGCAATGGGCACGTGCCTTCCTGGCCCAGTATAAACTGCTGAGACAAAATAGGGTTGCTGACAAATGATTGTACGGCTTCAACTTCTTAGAAATGTTGGCAAGTTTGCCAATGCCGGTGGGAGTGATTCCCCTCTGGCTGGGTTTGGACCACGATTGATTCCTGATCGGTTGCTTTTGGCGAATCATCAGGCAATCCTGGCGAGGTGTGAGCATGGGTGTGTCGCCGTCTGTGGGTCAGTTAGGCCCAGACGTTGTCAAAGCGTCCTGATGTGAGCCGGGTGCTAACGATCATTGTGTTCGCCGCTTCGACGGCGCCGCGGCCAATGGGGCACCAGCATCGCGGGCCTCCCGATCACGCATTCGCTGGTGGTGGTTGCGGACAGTGCGCATGGCGGTGGTGATCTCGCCAGCCCCGGGACTGGGCCACCGCCGCTCAGAATCTCATATGTGTGTGATCAGGTCCAACCCAATGATTCCACCCCGATCAGGTCAAATTCCGCGTTTTTCCAAAAATTCCGCCAAATCACCAAAACGCACATCATCAGGATTCAGAAAACCACGCGTTTTCAACAGGTTGAAAATTCACGAGTCCGCCAGAAGAGAACCACTCCCCTGATCCATGTTGCAACGTCAGCGAAATCTGTCATGCCAGTCACTGTAGACCAGGCGTACGAAATGTTATCGTGGCAGTGACAGCGCATCGCGTATCACAACCGGTCTGTTTTGTATCGCTGTGTCTGCGATACCTCGCCACAGGCCAGCAACTGGGTTGGATACAAAAGTCAATGCGCAGTGTGGCGCGCTCATGCCTGGTGCCATGCAGATACCTGGTGTCATGCGGGTGATCCCCGTAGCTTTGGAAGTCGCCGAATTGCGTGTGGTGGATAAAAGCAAACATGAATCTGGATTTACGACACGCAAACCCGATAATAACCACGATAAACAAATAGACAATTGTTCTGATTGATGCGACAATTGGAACATACAAGCAGGTTATTGTTCGTTTTTATAATAAATTTTGGAATTCAATTGTGAGATCATTATGAAGATTGATCGATTAAACCGCCGAATACTCATTCAGTTGCAGCAGGATGCGGCCCAATCCCTCGATGAGATTGCGCGGAAGGTGAGATCAACAAAGACACCTGTTTGGGCACGGATTCGCAAGATGCGCGAGGCAGGAGTGATCGGCAGGCAAGTGGCCATTCTGGATCCTGAACAGCTTGGATTCCATGCCTGTTTCTTTGTCCTGGTGCGCACGTCTGAGCATGATGCGGCTTGGCAGCAACAATTTCTGAAAGTTTTGAACGAACGGCCAGAGATCCTGGAGGCGCATCGGCTGGCGGGAGATATCGACTATATCCTGAAAGTACGGGTGGCCAATGCACGTGAATATGACGCTTTTTATCAGGCGTTAATTTCCGGGGTGAAAATCTTCAACGTGACCGCATTGCTGTCGATGGAAGAGATCAAGAACGAAACGGCCCTGCCCATCGATCCAAATTGACACAGCAGACACGAGAGCAAGTATCACAGATCATGCGCCAACGCCGGTTACGCATCCGTGCCCGGCAACGTGGCACGCGTGAAATCTGCGTCATTTTTGAGCGATATCTGGATGCGACAAATCTGGGGCAGGAAACCGACACTTCTGATTTTGAATCATTGCTTCATGAAACCGACCAGGATATCGAATACTGGCTCGGTGATCGGACACGCTGGCCGGACCGACATGCCGGAATCCTTGCAGACATCACTGCCACACTGAATTTGGACCCAGAGCCAGTTCAACCGCGTGGAAAGGGATCTACGGCTGATTGGAACGGTCAATCGTCATAAGGGTTGAGATTCCTTGATGCAGCGATAGATGGTGGCGGGGTGCACGTTGAATGTGCGGGCCATGGAGGAGATTGATTCCCCGCCTTCGATGAGATCAAAGACCAGTTTCTTTTGGTCGGTCCGGAGCTTGGCGGGGCGTCCGAACGCCATGCCGCGGGAACTCAAATGGCAGCCTGAATTACCTCACACTATGCGGTATTCTCCTTCATTTTTGCTCAGGGAGGAGCACCGCGCGAACGGGTGTGTGATGGACAACGTCTCTGCAGAGGCGATCCCAACGCGAACCCCACCGCCTCCGGGAGGTGAGTGGATCGCCCCCGAAACTGGGAAAGGACGACCCCCGAAGGGATCCAAGGCGCCAGGCCACGCGGGACCAGGAAAGGGCGCTGATCGAACGCGACGGCTTCCGGTGCGGGTTCTGCGGGATTCCGCTCGTGCGCGGGGAAATCAGAAAGGCCATCCACCGCGAATACCTGCGGGTGCTGCTCTGGGGCAGTCGGAACGCGGAACAGCATGCCGCGTTCCAGTGCCTGTGGATGCAGTTCGACCACGTGCTCCCGCACAGCCGCGGCGGCCGGACCGATCTCGACAACCTGATCGTCACCTGCGCCCCCCGCATACGTCCGTTGCCGCGGACCGAATGGGACGGCCTGGAACGCTTCGCGGGATGAGGGCGGTGCCGGCAAAGCGTTCCGGCCAAAGAGACCCATTAGGGGGCATCGTATAGTTTGTACGTTCAGCGACGCTGATATGGATTGACCGCTGAGATGTCTCTATTATGGCATCCTGCGATTCCTCGCAATATCATGGCCGTGTCGGGATGCAGACAGTGATAGCGACGGTGGATCAGACTGATATTCGCGGGTTGGGTCCCGCCAGATTTCACTTTCGTCACGGAGCTGCCTCTCTCTAAGATCGCGGGTCGCAGGTTTCAGACTGTGCCGCAGAGCGTGATCGCGGGTTCTCCTTCCGTTCTGCCTGCATCCTGACTCGGTCATGATTGGCTTCCGTGTCTTTCAGGTCAGGGCTCGGCTGGCATGCGGGCGGGCGTTGACCTCGCAGACGATGGCCCCGATGACGCCGACAAGCTCCCGGGCCACGGCTGTGGTGACCTTGCACTGATGCTTGCGCACAGCGCTGAGACGGCTGTAACGCGCACAGAGTCGCTTCTGGGCCTGCCAGGCGATGGTCTGCACCCGGTCCGGCGCGGCGGCGGCCTTGGCCTGCAGATGGCGTGTCTTGCGGGCCGGGACGCGAGTGTTCCAGGCGGCTTCCACCCGGATCCGCCGGACATGGCCGTTGCCGGTCTTGGTGATCCCGCCGGTCCGGCGCTTGGGTCCCGAGGAGCGTTCGCTGGGAACCAGGCCGAGGAAACTCATCAGTTGCCGCGGGGTGGTGAAGCGGGTGATGTCACCCAGCTCGGCCAGGATCGTCACAGCACTCAGGATATGGATGCCACGCAAGCTGATCAGGGCGGTCACCACGGGGGCCAGGGACCCGTCCTGGGCGGCGGTGTGGATCTGATTCTCGAGATCCGCCACCCGCCGCGTGGCCTCTCGGGCGGCATCCACATACTCCTGGAAGACGATCTGCTGCACCGGGCTGTCGAAGGCCTGGGCCTCCAGCCAGCGCGTGTGGGCTTGTGTCCAGCGGCTGCGGCCCGGATAGATGCGGTCGTGCCGGAGGAGGAACGCGCCAAGGCGCTGACGGGCTTTTGTCTGCAGGGCCTTCATGTCCTCTCGGGCCCGGGACCTATCAATATTACACACTTGGTTCGTGTTTGATTGTGTGCGAGTCATGGGCGTATGCAGATGGGGCTGCGTTCGATACCGGCGGATGTTGCGGAATGGTTTGTGATGGTCTGTGGGGATGCGGGTCAGACGCGGATGTCTTTGGCGCGCGGTTTGTGTGCGATGACGGATTGGCGTGGTTCGACGGGGGATTTGTGCGTGGCCTCGGCGCGCCGGATGTTGCCGCGTCTGGCGGTGGCGTTGGATGTGCGTCTTCCGCTGGCGCAGGCGGTGGATTGGGAGTCGGGTCCCGCGGCGGTGGCGGCGGTGCCGGCGATCGCTGTTGACGGCCCTCTGTCAGTTCTGGGGGATGGGTCGCTTGTCCTGGTGGCGGCGGGCGATGACCGGCGGCGTTGGGATCTGATGATGGCGGCGTCTCATCCGCAAGGGTGGTCGCGCGCACCGGGCGGGCAGGTGCGGGACTGGATTCGGTCATCGCCCGGGATCTTGGGGGGTCTTGGGTTTGCGGCTGCGGGTCTCCAGTTGGCCCCGCGGGATCGTGTGATTGGCGGGTCGGCGGATGCCCGGGTGGCCCAGATCGGGCGGGTCGTGAGCCATCATCGTTTTCTGCTTCTGCCCGGGGTGCGGGTTCGCAAGCTGGCGTCGGCGGTTTTGCGGGTGGCGGCGGCGCGGATCGCGGATGACTGGTCTGAAGCTTATGGTCAGACACCGGTCCTGTTGCAGACTTTTGTCGGTCCGGATCAGTCGGGCCTGAGTGACCGGGCGGCGGGATGGACATGTTGTCCGGAACGGACGGCCGGGCGCCGCTCCGGGATCCGCCGGGCGGTGTGGCTGAAACCGCTCACCGACGGGTGGCGGGAGACACTGTGCACAGAGCCCCGGCGCTGTCTGGGTTGGTCCGGAGCCCTGCAGGGGGGTGACAGTTGGGCGGAACGGGAATATGGTCGCAGCCCGCACCCCGATGGACGGGTGCGGCGGCGCATTGTGCAGATGGGGCAGGCCTGGACGCAGAGTCTGGGGGCCAGCCTGCCGGTGATCTTCCCCGGCCGCGCCGAACAGACAGCGGCCTATCGGTTGTTGTCCCACCCGGGCGTGACGATGGGCCATATCCTGGATTCGCATGTGGAGCAGACGGTGGAACGCTGCGCGGCGGAACCGCTGGTGCTGGCCATCCAGGACACCACGACACTCAATGATGATGGGTTGGCGGCGACGTCCGATCGGGATGACCGCGGCGGGGGTGGCCCAGGCGTTCAGGGTCTCCTGGCGCATGTGGGCGTGGCCGTGAATGCCGTCGGACGACCGCTCGGCCTGTTCAGGGCCGATGCCGATGTCCGTCAGGCCGATGACACGGACAGGGCCCGCTGGCTGCAGGGACTGGAACGATCACAGGAGTTGGCGGCCGCGTGCCCGCGCACCCGGATCATCAATATCTGCGACCGTGAGGGCGATTTCTGGGCCTTGCTGGCGCAGGCGCGTCACACCGGCCAGGACCTGCTGGTCCGCGCCCGCCGCGGCGTCCAGCGACAGGTGGTCCGGCCCGATGGGAACACGGCCGCTCTCTGGGATCATGTCCAGGCCACGGCACCCGTGGGCACACGCCAGATCACAGTGCCGGCCCGCGGGGGGCCGCACACACGCCCGGAGCGGGCGGCCACACTGACCGTGCGCTGCACCGCGGTCACCCTGCGGCCCCCCAAAGACTTCAGCCATGATCCCCCGCTCCCGATGATCGCCGTCTCGGCGCGCGAGGAGAGCCCGCCCGCCCGTGTCCGCCGCAAGGCGGGCCAGCCGGGCGGCCCCCTGCACTGGATGCTGCTGATCTCTCCCCACAAAGAGAGGGAGACGAACCTGGAGACGGCAACCACCGTGCTGCGGTGGTACGAACTGCGCTGGCGCATCGAACGCTTCTTCCATGCCCTCAAACAGGGCACGCGGATCGAAGACCGCCATCTCGATACCGCCGACGATCTGCGCAAATGCTTCGCCGATCACGCCATCACCGCCTTCCGGGTCTGGGATCTCACCCATCTCGCGCGCACGCGGGACGATGAGCCCGCGGGCCGCTTCGTCGGCAAGGACGAGATCACGGTGCGCGGTGTCCGTGCGGCCGAACGGGGCATCCTCAAGGCCCGGGCACCCCCGGCAGAGGCCCGGACGATGACAATCGAACGGTTCGTGGTCCTGACCGGGGGTCTGGCCGGGTTCCATCCCGCAAAGCGTCAGCCACTGCCCGGAACAGAAAAACTGTGGCAAGGAATCCGAATCCTCACCAACAGCGTCTTCGCCATCCATGCCTGGAACAACAGAAACATGAACACAACTGAAAACGAGTCAAGTCTGATACATTGATAGCCCCCCCCCCCATGCGGTTGGCAAGGGGCGTGAAGGGGTTGGTTCAGGGATGTGGGGCGGCTGGGCCGCGGGGGGATCTCTTCCCCCGTCGTCCCGTCTCTGTCCCGCTGAGGTGATCTCAAATCTGAATCCCATCTCCCGCGCCCCGGTTTTTGGGTTTCATCGGCTTGAATCCCTTGTGCTGTGGTTGCTGGGACCTGTCGGGAAGGGGTTGCCGGTTGACTGGGGGTGGCCCAGGGATTAATTGGCAGGATGGATCACGAAACAGAGAATGCGATCGCCATCGCTGAACTGACAGGCGAGCTCACGGCGGCCCGAGCGGAGACAAAGACGATGCAAGCAGAATATGTCGCGCATCTTGAACGGATGGAACGGCGGCTTGAGGCGCGCCTCGCCACCCATCAGCGCTGGGTGATCGGCATGTTCATCGCCGCCGTGGTGATCATCGGTATTCTGGTGCGCTGGCCAGCATGACCATCAATCCCGACTGGATCACGCTCGCCAAGTGCTGGTGAACCGCAAGGCCGCCCCGCCCGATTCTGGCCTCCGGAAGTGTGCAGAGGGGCGGAAAAGCACTCCCGTGCGATGTTCGGGGGTTTGTGGCCCTCTCAGCCCGCCGCCCGCTCCGGCGCTCAGGGCTGACAGGATTCGTTGGTGGGATTCCCGCCGTCATTGTCGACATATGTGAGAGAGATGAACCCTTCTCCCTCCCGATAGGGCGCGATCCTGTATTTGCCGAGCATGAGGGATCGCAGACTGACGACAAGCTTGTTGCAGGGGTGGGCGATATCATCGTCGGGAGTGACGACGCTGAATGGATTTGAACTATAGGCCCCGGCTGAATTGCCGTGACCGGTCTGGCCGCTCCCCTTCACCGCGGGGCTGGAAAAGATCCGTCGCCGCGAGCTGCCCGGCTACGGTCCCGCCGATGTCTTCTCGCAGTTCAACAAAAGTTCGCCATCGCCCGGGGCGCACCACCCCGCAATGTCTACGGGGCGCTCACCAACTGGTGCCGACAGTCCGCCCAGGATCCGGCCCCACCCGTAGCGTGAGGGGCGCGACCCCCGGCCAACCCCAAGACAAACCCGACATCCGCCTGTTGCTACAACGGGCAGCGCCGGATACGCGGGGCGGTAATCGGGTGCGTCGGGTCCTGTCCGGCGCCGTCATTGCCATCCAGGCCATGCGGAACTGGGAAGGAAACAGAACGGAGAGAGAAAACACGGAATCAAGTGTGATAGATTGATAGGCCCGGGTCAGGTCCCGCATCGCCTCCTGTTCCGGGTCAGGAACCCAGACAGGCGTGAGCGATCCGGACCGGTGCTCACGCGCCAGCATCGTCGCATCGCGCCGATCCGTCTTGATACGATCCGTGGCCCCCCGCGGCACAAGCCCCGGCGCGACAACCACGCAGTGATGGCCGGTCTCCGTGATCTCCCGGGAGAGGCCAGACCCACAAGGGCCGGCTTCATAACAGAAGCTGAGCACGAGCCCATCCGGACTCAGGCGCTTGATCAGGTGCCGGAGGGCGGATCGATGGTTGGGAATCGTCCCCTGCCACTCCGGTCCCGTCCGGCCAGGCCGAGCGATGGCCACCGCAATCGAATCCTTGTGGACATCGAGACCCACATAGGCACTGTATTCTGTTGATATTGACATGTCCTCCGTAACGGGGCCCTCTACAGGGCCATGCATTGGATCCTGTATACAGGGACAGGATCGGGACAGGTCAATCCATGATGTCTAAGGGGGAACAAACGGGGAATATATCTATGGATTGTGGCTTTGGAGCCCTCTGTAGGGACGGCACGTCCCACAGGATGTGTCATTGTGTGGCTGTGCGTTCTGTGGCGCTGATTTTTGCCGTTTTGTGCCGATTGCATGTGTCTTTGTCCATGGACCGCAAAATTCAACGCCTCATGGGGCGTCTCTCCCCTGATGACGGGTTTCCATCCGACTCAGCCGGAGATCACCTCTTCGAAACTGACGAAATCTTGCCGTTTTTGATCCCCTTCGTGCGTCATGGGCCTATCTGGCTTGAAATCTTGCTTTCGGGCCCCCAAAAACGCTCCAAAGCCCCTTCAAGTGATAGTCTGCGCTCATCTGGAGTCGACCGAGACGAACTTGGTCGAGAGGGCGGCGCGGTTTACAAACTGAACAGTCTGTGCAATCTTGACGTCGAGGATAAATAGGGGATGGGGGTTGAAATGGCTAGTTCGCGCGGGCCGGCGGGCGGGACGATGGGACGTCTCCTTCAGGAATTCCCGGTGTTATCGGGCGCCGCCAGGAGTTTTGTTCGCAACCATCCTCGCGAGGCGCGTGCGGCCATCGCCGCGGCGCTGGAAGCGGTTGCCGCCCAACGGGAAATCGAAGGCATCGGGGACGTGCCGGAACGGCTGCGGCCGTTCGTCGTCCGGCGAGGTGCCGATGAGGGCATCCTCGGCGTTTCCGAAGCGGCGGCGCGGCTCGAACTATCCCGCACGACGGTTTACGAGTGGGCGCGGACGGCAAGGCTGATCGCTTGGAAAACCACGAAGCCCGGTTTGCACATTCCGGCGGCGCAGATTCTCGGTGCCGGACGGGTCGTTCCGGGTCTCAAGGATGTTGTGGGCGCGATCGGAGACCCTGAACTGGCCTGGGTGTTCCTGATCCAGGAATGGGCCTTTGAGAAGACGGTTGCGCTGCCGCTTGACCTGCTCAAGGACGGCCGCATTGACGAAGTGCTGGACGCGGCGCCCGGCTTCGGCGCCACGTTCACATGAGCGGCGGCCCGTATCGCAAAAGCCGGATCGCGCCTGTCCTGATGACGGCGCCCATGCCTTCCAGCTACCGGATTATGGCGCGCCGCCATCGGTCGGACCCGCTCGGGACCCGCCCAGCCGATTCGCGGTTCTGCACGCGAAACGGTAGTTTCACGGTGCTCTACGCGGCGCCCGAATTCACCACGGCGTTCGTCGAGACGGTGGTGAGGGACAGATTCCGGGGGCGGCAAGACTGCGAGATCGCAGTGAAGGAAATCACGGCGCGGGTCTGGGTGCGCATGAGGATGCAGGGGAATACGAAATTGACATTGGTCGATCTACGCGGAGACGGATGCACCCGGATCGGCGCGCCCACCGATACGGTGAATGCGAGAAACCACGCGGCAGGCCAGGCATTTGCTAAGGCCATCCATGCGGATCATGTCGATGTTGATGGCATCGTGTACACCTCACGCCTAACCGGCGAAGATGTCTATGCTGTGTTCGAGCGCTCTATAGGGAAACTAGCCGGAGAGGAGACCGGATTGTTGCAAGACCGCCCGGAACTGCCGGATATCTTGCAGCGGTACAGGATCGGCCTTGTACCTTAGACATTATGGATTGACCTGTCCTGATCCTGTCCCTGTATACAGGATCCAACGCAGGGGGCCCCAAGTGTCATTTGTCACACATCACTTCAGTGAATTGTCACAAATGCGTTCAATCTGTTGCCGTGCGCACATGGAGACGGTGGACGATCGGCGGGAGTTGGAATCCCGGTTCAATCCCGTCAGAGATGAGCACACCCCCAGGTGACAGGCACATGTGTGACTTTCAGCGCGAAATGGTGGGGTTTCTTTGGCGTGATGTGGCCTCTGGCTAGCGTTTGAGTGTCCGGTAGATCGTGGGTCGTGACACCGAAAAGACTTCAGCGAGTTCATTGATCGAATATTCGCCGGTGTCGTACATGCGGCGCAATGTGCGGGGCTGTCGGTTCGAGAGCTTGGGTTGTTTTCCCTGCAGTTTCCCTTTGGCGTGGGCCATGGCCATGCCTTCACGGGTGTGCATCCGAATGAGGTCGGCTTCAAATTCAGCGAAGGGGGCCAGAATGTTAAAAAACATCTTTTCCATGGGATCGGTCGGGTCGTAGACTGACGAGATCAGGGCGAGTTTGCCCCCTTTTTCTTTCAACTGATCAGCGATGGCGCAGGCGTCAGGGACGGAGCGGGCCATCCTGTCGAGTTTTGGCACAACCAGCGTGTCTCCCGCCCGCACGGCGGCAAGGGCCTGATCCAGGCCCGGGCGCGGCCGTCGGACGCTTCACCGGCCTCGCTCTCCACATCCGGGATATGGACGAGACCGGCATCCGTGTGCGTGGTCGCCTGGCCTGGCTGCACGTGGCCTGCATCGAACACCTCAGTCACTTCCACGTGGCCGTGCCCGCACTCTGTGCTGCGCATCTCTTGTGGGAATGCCAGGACCGGGTCGACTTCGATGACGCACCCCGGGCCGCGACGATGGCTCGCCTGCTGCGCCGGGGCCGGCGGAAACGACGACAGGGGCACAACCTGGTCCTGCGGTTGCGGAACAACCGGGAGGGCGTGCTGCGGTTCACCCGTGACCCCACGGTTCCGGCCACCAACAATGAAGTGGAACGGGTGCTGAGCCCCTCAAGGTCCAACAGAAGGTCTCCGGCAGTTTCCGCAGTCCCGAGGGCGTCCGGAATCATGCGGTGTTGCGGACCGTGCTGGACACCGCCCCGCCGCCAGGGTTGGAACTTGCTGGAAACACTGCAGGCTCCACCGGACGAACTGATCGAGCGGCTCGCCACGCGGCAGCAGGTCTCGGCGAACTGAGCCGTCTTTCGGGCCAGAAATTCCCGTTCAGGAACCTGAACAGTTACGTGACGGAATATTTGTTGAAGGCAAGGATCAGCAGTTTGCAGATTATCTTCCTATCTGCACTGTCTGCATCTTTGGGCCGGGTTCGCTCTTTGCCCACTTTTGCAACCCCTGTGTGAGGCCTGCGATTGATGGGTGACCTGTCCCAACCCTCATCTGTTCGCATCTTCCCCGTCCCCGTCTGCCTGGATCCCGTCCGGCCAGAGCACATCCAGGGGAAAGCTGATCGCATCGAAAGGGGGTTGTGAGACCGCGGCACCGCCGGTGAGTGTCACGAGGAGCAACCACTGTCCCTTGCGGAGTTCGAAAACTTCCAGCGTCTTGATGTCGGGATCCACGAACCAGAGATGTGCGACGCCTTCACGGGCATAGATCGTGCGTTTTTCGTTCTGGTCGATGCGGCGGGTTGAGGGTGACAGGACTTCGCAGACCCAATCCGGGGCCATCTCGAAATAAGGGACATCCGGGTAGTTCGGCATCGTCGTGCGTCGCCAGCCGGCGAGATCAGGCACCACGATATCCGGGCCGAGATGCAGTTCCGGCTCGTCAATGATCCACCAGCCGCCGGGGCCGCCATCCCCATAGTTGAATGGCGGGCTGATCTTGGCCCCGAGACCTGAACTCGCCCAGGCATGGTGAGATGCCGGCCGGGGTTGCGTATGCAGGGTGCCGGCGAACACTTCCGCCACCCTGTGAGACGGCGCATCCAGGACATCCTGGTAGGTTGCCGGTCGTTTGTCACGCGCAGTGGCGGTGATCCTGTTCATACGTTCCTCCCCAACCGGGATCTGCTGATGACTGTAACCCCATCGGAACGGTTTGCAAAGAAGGTGTACCTATTCACACTATATGAGAGGCGAGGCCTTCATGGGCTTACGGCGATTCGCAGTGATTCGCGATCTTTGTTTGGCGTCTGATCGTCACCGCCAATGCGCGGTTGCGCGAGCGACGCCACGGGGAGGAACGCACACCCGTCTGACACCCGCACAGACCCGACCCCGGATGCCCGCCCAGCGGTGGCTGAAGCGGGCCGGTCTCCCTGTGACCGAGGTGTGGAAACAGTGCGAACAAACGTGAATAACACAGAGGAATGTTCTACAAAATCACTTGACTCCAGGCATGGATGCTGAACCCGAAATAAGCAGGAACTGCTGGCGCGGAATTTTTATTCTTGCGTTTCCCAGCAGGATGCCATAGCTTGGGTAGAAAGCACTTGCGAGCCAGTTGGGGGCGGAAAAAGGTTAGCTGGAGCATGGCACATCCTGGTGAAGAAGCCCTGCGCGGCTTCAGTGATTATCAGGTTCGACTGGGAGACGAAATGCGTGGCAAGCGTGCCACGATGGGCAAGTCTCTTATTGATGTAGAACGTGATCTCCATATCCGGGCTCATCTCATCCATGCGATTGAAAAGGCCGATATCAACGGTTTTGAATTCAAGTGGGTCATCCCGGGCTATGTTCGTGCTTATTCAAAATATCTGGGCATGGACCCGGAAATTGGTTATCAGCGCTTCTGTGAAGAAGCGGATGTTTCTAGCATTAGCGGCAATCCCAACATTACCGACTCAGGCAAAAAAGCGGCGCAGTCACGGAAGACAAGGCGGGCGACTACAGGTATTGGTTTGCATTGGGCGGGGCGTACGGCACCCAAACGACACCAAGCCAGCCTGTTGATGCTGCGGGAGTCATATTTTGACAAACGCGTTTTTCAAACATTTTTTTCCTCGTTGCTTACCTGCGGATTAATTTCGGGAATCGGCTATATGGGCTGGACATTCTATGATGCCATCAATTCGGTTCGTCAGGCGAGTTATTCTCAACCCCTCGTGGCAGATATTGAGATTGGGGTTGGGGTGCTCGAGGCTTCGGCTGCAACCGTCTCCTCTGCAGCCAGCGGCACGACAGCTTCTCCGCCTAATTTTTCTGCACAGACAACGATGGGGCAAATCCGTCGGGGGCAATTTGGAATTTATTCCAACTCGGACGTTGCACCTGCCAAAGATGCAACTGCGGCGAGCGAGATCGCAGTAACTTCGATACAAACTGCTGCAGCACCACAGTCCGAACCACAGTTCGAAGTTGACTCTTCACAGGTTGTCATCGTCCCGACGCGCAATGCCTGGTTTCGAGTCACCACAGAAGACGGGACAACAATTGAAGAAGACACATTGTTGGCCGGCGACGAGTTTTCAGTGCCGCAATCATCCGATAAATTGCAGTTGCGGATCGGTAATTCCGGTTCAGTCTATTTCGTAGTCGGCAATGAAGTGTATGGGCCTGCCGGGCAGGGGACTTCAGTCGCAAAAAATGTCAATCTTGCTGCTGATGAAATCCGCAAGGTTTATCACCCTCTTCAGTCAAACCAGGTTCCCCCGGCCATTATCAAGATTGGTTTGTATTCACCTCCCTGATCGTTTGGATAGAATCGATGGATTGGGCCGTTTCGGCACCATTATGCGCCGTTCGACCTTGATGACAAACAAACCGGATTGTTGAATCTTCGATGATGACCGTGAGACCTTTTGGGACAGTCGAGCAGCCAATGGCATGCGCATGAATGCATATAGGCAAACACACAAAAGTGTGACACAATGCCCTTGGAGTCTGGTGATTGCGCGATGCATGACCAAATCTGATGCGAAACAGGTGATTGAATGACCAACGAAGACTATAGTTCTTTGCACAACACGGTCCGCCCATGGCGCAATATTGAACGGCGCAAGTCACGACAAATTCATGTCGGTTCGGTGCCTGTTGGTGGCGGCGCACCAATATCAGTCCAGACAATGACCAACACGTTAACCACCGATGTCGCTGCGACCGTTAAACAGATCCAGGATTGTGCAGAGGCGGGTGCTGACATCGTCAGGGTTTCAGTGCCCGATGAAGATTCCTCGAAAGCGCTTCGTGAAATCGTTGCCGAAAGTCCGGTCCCGATTGTTGCCGATATCCATTTTCATTATCGCCGGGCGATCGAGGCAGCTGAAGCCGGGGCGGCCTGTTTGCGCATCAACCCAGGAAATATCGGCTCGAGTGAAAGGATTCGTGAGGTTGTGAATGCCGCGGTCGATCATAATTGTTCGATCCGTATTGGCGTCAACGCGGGAAGCTTGGAAAAGCGTCTCCTCGAGTCCTATGGTGAACCGTGTCCGGATGCGATGGTCGAATCTGGGTTGGATAATATCCGCCTGTTGGAAGAACAGGGTTTTCGGGACTACAAGATCAGTTGCAAGGCATCAGATCTGTTCATGGCGGTTGCCGCGTATCATATGCTCGCCGAACAGACGGATGCGCCGATCCATCTCGGAATCACCGAGGCTGGAAGCTATCGCCCGGGAACAGTCAAGTCGGCAATCGGCCTTGGGAGTCTTTTGTGGCAGGGAATTGGTGACACTTTGCGGGTCAGTTTATCAGCTGACCCCGTCGAAGAAGTCAAGGTTGGGTATGAAATCCTCAAGGCGTTGGGTCTGCGTCGTCGCGGAGTCAATATTATTGCTTGCCCAAGTTGTGCACGCCAGGGATTTGATGTCATTTCAACTGTCGCAACACTGGAGGAGCGTCTGGAGCACATTCGTATGCCGGTCAGTGTTTCCATTATTGGCTGTGTGGTCAATGGGCCCGGTGAAGCTCTGCTCACCGAGTTTGGGTTTACCGGCGGCGGTAAAGATTCGGGCATGGTCTATGTCTCAGGAGCCGCATCGCATAAGCTCTCAAATGAAGAATTGATCGAGCATATCGTTTCACTTGTTGAACAGAAGGCAAGTGAAATGGAAGCTGCGGAAAGCCCCTGAAAAGAGTCAAAATCCCAGTTTCGGCCTTTCATGGCAAATCAGTTATGGCCATGTTTTGATGGCGGGAAGTGAGCGATGCTCCCTGACAAACATCTTGACAAGATCCTTGCACGTCATCACGATCTGGAGTCACAATTGCAGCACGCGGTGGGCAGGGACGCCGCCGTTCTGTCACGTGAATTTGGCGAATTGCAGGAATCAGTATCCCTGATCCGACGTTACCGCACCCTCCAGGAAGAAATTCAAGCGATCGAGTCTCTGCAAAATGATCCCGAATTGCGGATGCTGGCGGAAGAAGAACTTTCCAACTTGCGCGAGTCGCTCAGGGTCGTCACAAACAACCTGCAAGCAGCACTCATTCCCAAGAATCGTGATGGCAGTCGTTCAACGGTTGTCGAAATCCGTGCGGGCACTGGCGGTGAAGAGGCGGCCCTCTTCGCCAGTGATCTCTGTCGCCTTTATGAACGTTATGCACAGGAAAAAGGGTGGGAATTTGAACTGCTGACAAGCAACCAGACACCGCTTGGCGGGTTTCGGGAAGTTTCAGTTCAATTGCGCGGAAAGGATGTGTTTGCGCGGATGCAATTTGAATCAGGCGTACATCGTGTCCAGCGGGTTCCGGAAACCGAGGGCAGTGGTCGCATTCACACGTCAGCCGCGACGGTCGCTGTTCTTCCTGAACCGAGTGAAGTTGAAATCAATATTTCTCCGTCAGATCTGCGTATTGATACGATGCGGGCGAGTGGTGCTGGCGGACAACATGTCAACAAGACGGACTCAGCAGTGCGGATCACGCATCTCCCAACAGAGATTTCAGTGGTATCATCAGAAAAATCACAGCATCGGAATCGAGAAATCGCAATTCGCGTGTTGCGGGCACGATTGTTTGAAATTGAACGTAGCAAAGCAGACTCGCAACGTGCAGCTGACAGACGACAACAGGTGGGGAGTGGAGATCGATCTGAGCGAATTCGGACTTACAACTTTCCCCAGGGACGCATAACTGATCACCGAATCAACCTCACGCTTTATAAGCTTGACCGCTTCATGCAGGGGGATATCGACGAAATGATCAATGCGCTGATCTCTGCACAACATGCGCAGCGGCTCGCAGAAATAGGCAAATGACGCGCAGTGTATCTCAGATTCTTGCCGATGGAACAGCAAAACTGCAGGCCGCCGGGATCAGTGCTGCCAAGTCGGATGCACAACGGTTGTTGGCATCGGTCTTGTCGGACGAGCAGCAAATAACATTCGTTGCAAATGATCGAGTCGGCGACCAGCAGGCCAGGAAGTACGAAGCCTACATCGACAGGCGGGTAAAACGCCAGCCAGTGTCACAGATTGTTGGCAAACGATGGTTTTTTGATCATGAGTTTGAAATTAATTCCTTCGTTCTTGATCCGCGACCTGAGTCGGAAATTCTTGTGACTGAAGTCTTGTCCAAAGAACCTTCAACAATTCTGGATCTTGGTTCCGGCAGCGGCTGCCTCCTCCTGTCAATTCTGTCTCAACTTTGCCATTCGACCGGCCTGGGTATTGATCGTTGCCCACACACACTTCGGGTGGCGCGCCGCAATGCTCAGCGACTTGGCTGCGAAAGGCGTGCAGCGTTCCGCCTTGGCAACTGGTTGGAAGGAATTGACCAGAAATTCGCGTGTATCGTGACCAATCCTCCCTACATACCTGATAGTGACATCAAGCATTTGGCACCTGAGATTACCCAATGGGAACCCCGCCAGGCCTTGACAGATGGGGGCGACGGACTCGGGGCATTCCGGGAAATTGCCTGTCATGCCGCCGATTGTCTCCTGCCGGAAGGTTTTCTGGTTGCAGAAATTGGTCCAAATCAGCTGCGCCCGGTTGCCGACATCTTTAGGGCAAACGGTTTGTTACTCGATGATGTGATATATGATCTTGATTGCCGACCACGTGCACTCAGCTTTCAGCAAAATAGAGCAGTTGCTAAGTCTGTGCCCGCGTGTTTGAATGGCATCACATGGCCATGAAGTTGTTGCAGTTTAGTGTCAGGATTAACGACAACCTGACTTCTTTGAGCGAACGAGTTGTATCTTCCCGATAATTATGTTCTAATCGCATGCAGATCATACAAGATGTTTCCTATTGTTTGCCTCAACGGTCTGTTGAAGCAAAGAGAGGAAACCAAGAACCAGAATGTTGCAGCCAGTCGCTCCGATGGAGTCGCTGATGCCACAGGCAAACCACAAAAAGTGAAAATGAGACAATCCCACAAACCGCGGATGCGTAGCAAGGGAAACCGCCGTTCCAACGGCAGTGTCGTGAACAGGGTGTTCGAAAGTTCAGGTCCTGAAGGCAAGGTGCGCGGCAACCCCCAACAGATCATTGACAAATACCAGGCTCTATCGCGCGATGCTTTGCTCGCCGGTGACCGTGTTCTGGCGGAAAATCATGCACAACATGCGGAACATTTTATCCGTATGCTAAGCGAGGCGACCCGCGAAATGGAAGCACGACGCATGGCGCAGCAACAATCCGCTGAAAAAGCCAATGGAGCCAACGGCAGGAATATGAATCAACATTCCGAAGTGAAACGCCCGCCTCCATCACCTGCCAACCCATAGGGTTTTACAACATCTGACATCGAGAGACGTGCATCGATTCATGCGTCGACGATGGGTGGTGTTTCGCCACACCAACGACATACAGAATATAGGACAGACCTTCTTTGCACGACGGTGGGTTCATCTGCCCGCTATGTCCAGGTTCGACGACACATCTATTGGATACGTCTTCGTAATCTATCACAGTCATGTCATTGAATTGTCATGAACCTTCCCTTTCGCGTTGAAGCTGCCGTGCCAGTTGACAGAACTGCGCGACTGTTATCGTTTCGGGTCGCGAATCCGGAGGGATACCCGCTGCCCGCAGGGAAGAGTCGATATCAGGACCCAAAGACTTGAGGCTGGTTCGCATCATTTTCCTTCTTTGTCCGAAGGCCGCTTTTGTAATCTGACGGAGTATATATGGATTCGTCCAGTCAGAGCTTTCCTGCTGCCATCGGACCTGAATAACACAGGCATTCACTTTGGGTTTCGGCACAAACGCTGCGGCTGGAACCCGGAGAGCCAAACGGGACTGCGTGCGCCATTGTGCCAAAACCGACAAACGACCGTAGGACTTTGAGCCGATATCAGCAAGAATTCGCTCCGCTGTTTCCTGCTGAAACATCAGGGTCAGACTCGTCCAGAAAGGTGGCCAGTCAACTGACTCCAACCAACGCGCAAACAATGGGGTCGCGGAATTAAAGGGAAGATTGGAAACAACCTTGATCGGTGGATTCAACTGTCCCAGTGGATTCCATTTCAAGGCATCGGCATGAACGATTTCGACTGGAGCAATCGAAGTCAGTGGCTGAAGTGCCGGCACGAAACGTTTGTCAATTTCCACGCAGAGCACTTTGCGTGCACCGGCACGCACAAGGCTGCGAGTTAACCCACCCGGTCCGGGGCCAATCTCGAGGATGTCATGTCCCTTGAGCGGTCCTGCCAACCGAGCAATCCTGTCTGTCAGATTCTCGTCTAGCAGAAAATTCTGCCCAAATGTCTTGCGGGCAGACAATTTATGTTCAGCGATGACTTCACGAAGAGGTGGCAGGCACGACAGATCAGTCAAACGGCCAAGTTCCTGTTTGCCGCCATTTCATGAGCCATTTCAATGGCACGAATAAGACTTTCGGGGCGTGCCATTCCTTTCCCGGCAATGTCGAAACCTGTTCCATGGTCAGGGGATGTCCGGATGATGGGCAACCCCAACGTCACATTGACTGTTCCAAAGAAGTCAAGAGTTTTCACCGGTATCAAAGCCTGATCATGGTACATGCATAATGCCACATCATATGAAGATCGGGCAGCTTCATGAAATAGACTGTCTGCCGGACGCGGACCGGATGCCTGAATACCGGAGTCAACAAGCGCACGAATTGCCGGTACAATGACTCTTTCATCTTCGTCGCCCATGAGGCCTGCTTCCCCGGCATGCGGATTGAGACCGGCAATGGCGATGCGCGGCGCATCTATTGCCAAATCACGGCGTAATCCATCATGTGTTATGCGCCCGGTACGGACAATCCGATCTGTCGTCAATTCAGCTGGAACGGTCCGCAGTGCCGTATGGATGGTCACTGGAACGGTCCGCAGTTCCGGTGAGGCAAGCAACATTACGACATCTCCTGCACCGCAGATATGCTGCAAGAATTCTGTTTGTCCGGGATAGGGGAAACGACCGGTTTGCCGGAGCAACCTCTTGTTCACGGGCCCCGTGCAAACAGCGTCAATCTTTCCGCCTTTTGCCATGTCCGCGGCGATTTCAATTGCCCTGATGACCGCCGCGGAATTTTCTGTTGCGGGTTCTCCGGCACGAACCACAGCTGGAAAGTCGAGATGGATAAACGGTATACCGTCCTTCATCGCAACCGTTGCCATTTCAGGTTGGTTGATTTCACAACTTTGCACTGAATCGCCCAGCGCTGCCATTTGGCGGCGATCCGCGAACAGGAAAAAATCGGTATTTGAATGGCGTTCCTTCCATGCAGCGACAGCAAGTTCAATGCCAACGCCAGCCGGGTCCCCCGGCGTCAGGGCGACAGGTTTAGACATCACTCCCGACTGATAATGGCAGAGGCACGCAAATTGGCCAGAAGATTGGAAGCATAGTCTTCTATTTTTTCATTGCGTTTTTGACCAAGAATTGTCTCACGTTGCTCGACCGGGAGCGATGCCCTGCGGCTGCACAACATCAGCAATTCGATCGCATTTGAGCCGCCAATCGGCACGATGGTCGTTTCGTCCGCATCAAGCCGCGCCAAATGAAGCGTGTAGCGTGATTCGTCACCGGAACCGATTGAATTGGCGCGAAAATAGCCTCTCGGAAACTCCCGTGAGACTGCCCGCAAATCCGCACATGAATCAATCCTTGCGATGACCGCATTGGCCCGCTCTCGCGCCGTCTGGTCAACTCCCGGAGCGACTCGCAATACCGCATAATCGGTTGTTTCAGGCCCGAGCCGGCCAGACTCTTCACGCAGTTCATGTTTAAAGAAAACAAACACCGCCGCATCTGTTTCCACGGCCGGAGTCACACGGCCCACGGGCGTTGCCTGAATGGCCGCGCGAACATTGGGTGGCATACGGCCAATTTGCACCCAGCCGAGTGATCCACCGTCGTTACGACTTTCGGCAATCGACAGGGACCTGGCGGTTTCAGCAAATTCTCCTGCATTTGTCACGGTCCGGGAAATGCGATCGGCGAGATCACGGCTTCGTGTGGCGACATTCGGCTGAAGTGACAATGCGATTTCTGATATTCGCGCCGAGACAAAGGTCGGCGCGGGCTGGAAGGCGAGGGCTTGTTCGACTTCCAGAATACCGAGCTCGGCAACAACCGGGTTAAATCTTGCACTGACCACTTTTCGCCATGCGACACCGGCACGGACAAAGTTCACAAAGGAGTCTTGCGTCACACCAAACTTTGCGATTTCCCGCAGGAATTGCTCCGGACCCAGCGAACCGCGTGCGGCGAACTCCTCGATACCCGCCGCGATCTCTTCGTCAGTGACCGCGAATCCCAGTCGATTTGCCTCTTCAAGATAAAGACGCTCATTGATCAGGGCTTCTTCTGCAAGAGCGGTCAAGTCGCCCGGTCTGTTGATCGCGCGCAACAGTTTTTGACGCTGATCGAGGTCATAATGGCTGATGCCAATTCCATTGACCTTGATTGCAGTGCTAAACATGCTGCTTTCAGCCGGTGCGGCCAGTATCGACAAACCGGCCAGAGCAGTGACGAGAACGAGAACACGAATCATGATATTTCCTATCGTTCAGCCGCCGTTGCAGGCTGTCTCAGAAGATTCGGCGCGGGAGCCTGAAAGGCTTCCCAGCGAAAACTCGATACTGAACGAGTTCTTTTCTTTGGGTGTGGCTTCTGTGCGCAGTGACCGCTCCATCCTAGCAGAAAATCCCAGACATTGTCGATTGAATTCGACACCGAGGCCGACATGACTTTCTGCCTTTTGCCCGAGATCCAGACTGACATCGGAGCCAACCTGCCAGCCATCATCCAGACCAACCTGAACAGCGGCAAGCAATGACTCGCTGTCATCGTTCATTCCTTCTTTTTCATCCTGGGCCAGGTTGGAATAACCAAGGTTGAATCCGAAATCATCCGAGTCATAGCTCAGGCGCGAGACAGATTTTTCCACTTCAAGATCGTCACCTGCGACGACACTCTGTTTGAGACTGACACCGCTATTGGTCTGCAGGTCAGCGGCAATGACATAGTCGGAACGTTTGCCGGCGAGGCCTGATTGCTCGGTGAACTGTTGATCGTCGTCATTCCTGAAGACCCGTCCCAAGAGCAATTCGAGATTGTGACCATCGCTGAAGCGGCTGGTATTCTTGACCCCGACATTGAAGCGCAGGCCCGTTTCGTTGCGATCATGTCCAGAAAATCGCTCAACCGCGCGCAGGTTGGTTTCATCAAATTCCACAAAGTAACTGTCCTCATTCAGAAATTCTTTCTTTCTTTCACTTTCATCCGGAGACCAGGCGACCTGCACGAACGGCTCAAGCAGTTGCGTATGTCCATTGTGACGACGAATGAGGGGCAGACTCAAATCCACTGCTGCAGTTGCAGAAGTCCGCGTCACCTTCTCAGTCGGCATTGATTCATTACGAGAGGCAGGGTCTTTACCAGTTTTCTTTTCAAAGGGGTCTTGACGAAGCCTGTCAACCGATGCGGACAGAGATGTCATTACGACGAAGCCTGTATCGGCGGCATTCCAGCGACGGTTCCAATCGGCTGCTGCTGTCAATCTTTGTGCCGTTTCGGGCGGTGGTTTCATGCATTTCTCAGACATTGGCGTGTTGTCGCATTCCATGTCGTCCAATCCCATTATTTGGGATTCTTCGGAATTGGGCCGGTCCAGCCAGTAGGCATCCACAGAAAACCCGGCGATGCCACCAATTCCAACAACCGGGCGGCGCCAGCGCCAATTGGCTTCATGAATGAGTCTTGGATTCGGATTGAGTTGCTTGACTTGGCGTGTGCGGTAGGCAAAGTAGGTCTCCTTGCCGCGTCTATTGATTCCGATACTGTTGATCAGCGTATTATCTTCCGAATAATCATACGCATCCAGATAGGTCGTATCAGACACCTCGGTGCCGTCAAAGCTCAGGGCAAAACCAGCCCCGAGATCCCATCCGCCCAACGCCTGGATGTGACCGCGATCCCCTTTATTGCCGCGAAAGTCATGGGCCAGAGATCCGGTGACATCAATCCAACCCTGCTGGAAACGATGACGGGTCTCGACCTCAAGATAGTGCCATCTCTTGTTGTTCACGAAGGGTGTAATCGTCAGGTCGGCATGATCACCAAGTGTCTGAAAATACGGCAAACCCACCGTCAACCCGCGATTGCTGGAATAATTCAATTTTGGTGGCAAAATGCCGCTTTTGCGCTTAACCCCGGGATAAGGCAGGACAAGCGAAGTAAAAGACAGGAGCGGGGTATCGCCAAGGACAAACTCCGCGTCACGCAGGTATATGCGCTTGTCTTCACGATCAAGAACAGTGTGTCGTGAACGAAAATGCCATATCGGCAGTTCTTCATGGCCGCATGTCCGGCAGGTGGTGACCAAAGCATTGCCCAGCATGACATAGCGTTCGTCATCTGTTTTCAGCGTGCCCGCAGCAATATGGAGCTGATTATCGAGCAGCATCTCAATCCCGCGCACAACACCTGTGCGAAGGTTCTCATCGAGTTCAGCATAATCGGCGATGGAGACCCCGCCATGTGGATCTGTGAGTGTCAGTGGACCTTTCACACTCACAATTCCCCGGTTGAAATCAACCTGGCTGGCTTGCAAATGGTGCCCATCAAGAAAAATCTCAACATTTCCGATCGCTGAAAGTTCGTCACCACCCCTCTTATACAGGATCCTGTCTGCGAGAATTGTCGCCCTTTCCGCCTCCGCCCGTACCGCGGCACAGACCAGGATGAAGAGGATGGCAAGTGCGGCAAGCCGCACCTATTTGCCTTCTCGAAAAGATATGAGTCCCACCGCAGTCAATAATGCGGCCAGCGGCGGAGCCCATGCGACAATCAGGTAATGAATGGTCTCAACCTCCCCCAAAATCCTTGCAAATTCTTGTATGAAGATCACAGCTAAAATGCAAAGCGTTGCCGCAAGTGCGGCCAATACGGCATTGATTCCATATTGTTGCCGAAAGGTAAATGCGCCTCCAACCAGGGCCATCGCCGCCAGCAGAAGCGGTTGTGCCAGTTCCAGATGAAAATGCAAACGGTGTTTGACCGCCGAAAATCCTGATTTTTCAAGCAGTCGAATATGTTCAGGCAGTTGCCAGAATGTGACCAGTTCGGGAAGATCAAAACTGTCGTTCACCTGACTGGCGGTGAGGCCCGTCTCGAAGCAACCAATTGGCCAAATCTGGGCTTGGTAGGGAGCGGATTGGGGGTTACGGGAGAGATTATAAGATTTAAAGTCATATAAGCACATTCCAGGAACCTGATCCGCGGGCGCAGTGAAATCAAAAAGATTTGATGACGTCAATTTTGCTATATTTTCAACGAGTTCAGCGCGTTCTGCGATAATTCTCTGTGATGGGTTCCCATCCGGATCAAAGATCGTCACATGAAGATCGGAGAATGATACGCCACGATTCGTCTGCGCAGCTCTGAGAATGGTCTGTCGTCCATCAAGAATTTGACGAAACCATAAAAACCCCCCGCTTTCCAAGAAAACCTGATTCTGTTCCCCGCGCAATTGACTGAACCGCTGTTCAAAACTTTTTGATAAACCGGCAGAAATCGGGCCGAAAACTGTCATGACAATCAGCCCTATGACGAATGACGTCAATGCAGGAACCACCAAGACGGCAATACCTGATGTCCCTGCGGCACGAACCGCAGTCATTTCATGGACAGCACTGGTGCGATAGGAGAACCATAATGCCGAGACCCCGACGATTGCCGGAATCATGTCGTAAATCTGGTTAGGGGTACTCAACGCAACAAGCTGGACTGCGGTTGCGGGTGAAACTCCTAGCTCGGTCAGTCTTACCAGATAACGTTCAAGTTGCAGCAGGAAGGAGAAAAGCAACAAAAATCCTGCTGATGCGCCGAGGGCAATCAGGAACTTACGCATAAAGTATCGAGCGAGAATCATGCCATGTGCCGCTTTCCTGGGAATTGAAAGCGATACGGTTTCAGTGCAACGACTGTCATCACGGCTATACAGAGAATACCCAGAATAGAAGGAACATACATCAGGATCATCGGCGCCTGTGTTGAAATCACGAGATTGTGGAAATGGTTATTCAGAATAAACAGCGCTGCAATCATCACCGGTGAAACGATAATCGGGACAAAACGACGAAAACGTAAGGCCTCGCTGGCTGTTACAGAGGCGGCACCGATCAAGGGAAACAGGAAAGTCATCAGCGAATAGGTCACCCGGCGATGAATTTCTGCATATGTACTTTGAATCTTGGCATGATCCGTTGTGGCTTCATCCTGTTGCAATTGGTTGAGCAGACTGGCGGAGTTGGTCAATCTCTCGATACGCAGCGAACCCGACAGTTCCCGGGCAAGTTCAGAGAGGTTAAAGCGAGCCTTTTCAAACTGGATAATACGGATTGAATCGGTGTCCGGATCCCAGATTTGAGTAGATCCAGATTGCATTTCGAACAGCGTTTGATCACCGGCTTCCACCATTCGCGCAGTTTCGGCAATATATGTGACTTCCTGACCACCGCGTTTGCCATGATGCAGGAACACATCCAGTAACTCTCCTGATTCAGAGCGGTCGCGCACGTAGAATGCAATCTCGTCAGCAGGAAACAAAAACTCACCGGGTTTAATTCGAAATTGTGAAATATCCGTTTGCAATCGAACTCTGACCTCTGAACCAAGAGCGCGGCTATTCGGAAGAATATCATGCACAAGAAATGAAGAAATTGTGATCATCAGGATCCCGAATGCCAAGAACGGGGCGAGTAATCGCGCAGGAGAGGCACCGGCGGCCTGCAAAGCCCATAATTCCCGATCCGCATACAGGCGATAGGCGGTGTAAAGAGCAGGGATATAAGCACCGAGAATGAGTGCACGGTATAGTGAGTCCGGGAGATCAAGAAATGTGTAGAGGAGAAGCAGTTTGATCGCCTGTGTATCTGCAAGAAAGCTGGACAGTCCCCGTGCCGTGAAATTGATCCAGAAAATGACAATCAGCATACCAGTCAACAACACGAAGACAGCGATTTGCCGCTCCAGAACATAGAAATCGAACCGCGACACAAGAATCCAACTTTGACCGGAAATCGAACATGTGCCGAAGGTCTAGCAAATGAGTCGACAAATGAGTAGCAAAAGTTTGGAATCTGGACGGATAAGTTGCAGATACAGGAACAGGTGAACAGATGGATTTTACGGTGCCAATTCGCTTCAAGAAATTGACGATTGAGAACACTCTGCAGCATACCGGCATCATTGCCTTATGTGCCAACGCAGACGGTGTTCTTCTGCCATCGGCGACGGCTATTGACAAAGCGGTGCATGGTGCCGTTACACGTGCCGCATCCAGTGAAGCTTTCATGAAGCTCCGGGGCGGCGAATCGATGGAACTGAAGTTTCCGTCCGGACTCAATGCCAGCTCACTCCTGCTCCTCAAGCTTGATCGCAACGCAAAGGTCAAGGAAGCGCACAAGGCGGGAGGTCAGATCGCACAGCTGGCACAAAATAACGATATCCTGGTTCTGGCGCGTGGTATTCGGCGCATTTTCGACATCGCGTTTGGCGCTGAACTGGCCTCATATCGCTTCTCATCACATAAAACCGGGAAGAGCAAGACCAATGAGAGGAAGACAATAACTCTTGCTGTCACCGACTCCGAAGCCGCCCGCAAAAGTTACAAGCCACAGAAAGCACTTGCTGCTGGCGTTTGCCTGGCGCGTACGCTCGTTGATGAGCCAGCGAATGTCTTGACAACCGGGGAATTCGCAGCACGTCTTTGTCAGCTCACACAGGATGGTGTGGATGTCGAAATCCTTGAGGAATCCGATCTGCAGTCTTTGGGCATGCGGGCTTTACTGGCCGTAGGGCAGGGGTCGGCCAGCCCATCGCGGGTTGCAATTTTGAAATGGCTCAAGGGGGATGGCGACCCCCTAGTTCTTGCGGGCAAAGGTGTCGTCTTTGATACGGGTGGAATCTCGCTCAAACCCGCAGCCAAAATGGAACAAATGACAATGGATATGGCTGGCGCGGCGACGGTTGCCGGGGTGATGAAGGCTGTCGCCCGTCGGAATGCGGCGGCCAATGTCATTGGAATCGTTGGTTTGGTCGAAAATATGCCAGGAGGAACCGCGCAGCGTCCTGGTGATGTCGTGAAATCTCTCAAAGGCGATACCGTCGAAGTGATCAATACTGATGCCGAAGGGCGACTCGTCCTTGCGGATCTTCTCTGGTACGCACAACAGGAATTTTCTCCTTGCGGAATTATTGATCTGGCGACATTGACGGGGGCAATTATCGTCAGCCTGGGAACCGAATATGCTGGGTTGTTCAGCAACAGTGAATCATTCAGCAAGGAATTTATGACAGCCGCTATCGAGGCAGGCGAGCGGGCCTGGCGGATGCCGCTGGACGATGCGTACGACAAGATGCTTAAATCTCGTATCGCCGACATGAAGAATGTGGGTGGCCGGGATGCAGGCGCAATTACCGCCGCACAGTTTTTGCAGCGTTTCGTTAAACCTTCGACAGACTGGATTCATCTCGACATTGCGGGGGTTGCCTCACGCAGCGCATCCGACCTCGCACCGACCGGGGCAACGGGTTGGGGTGTCAGGACAATTGATCGATTGATTCAGAGAAAATTCGAGATTTCATGACCGAGGTTTTCTTCTACCTGGTGAAAAACGATCGGTCATTTAAACATATTCGTCGGCTCCTCGTGCGATCGCGGGAAGCGGGGTGGAGAACAATTGTCCGGGCAGGCTCAGACTCCGCGATCGATTCCCTCGATCGCCAGTTATGGACGCATCCACCCGAGAGTTTCCTGCCGCATGCGGTTGCCGGGGGCGAGTTTGATGAGGATCAGCCAATTTTACTGACAACCGATGAGAACATCGAATCGATTGCCGAATCGCTGATCCTTTTTGACGGCGCAAGAGTCAAAGATGATGAGGCCGCGCAGTACCAACGCGTGTCCATCGTCTGTGCGATTGACCATGAAAGTGAGGTGGAGAACTCGCGTGCGCAATGGTCACGTTTGTCAAAGGCCGGCACGCGGCTGCAATATTGGGCTTTTGAAAATGGCAAATGGAACTGCCAGGCACAAAAGAACTATTCATCAACAGATGACGTCACGGCCGCCAGCCATTCATCACCGGAGAATTCCTGAGTTGGTGGTTAGCGTCAGGACATGGTCCCTGATGGTGACTTCTCCGAATTGCGATAAATAGGACTGACCGAGTAGCGAGATGTGGAGATCTCCTTCATTGATCGTCGCGGGCACGTTGCGGTTGATCAAATCACCAAAACGCAGCTCATCAATCCGGACTGGCGCGGTTCGGACTCTTCCATTGGCAGTCCGAGCGATACCTGTATAACGAAGTGAGTCTGGATTGATTCCGGCGGCACGTGCATCCTGCCGGGTGAGTACAATGCCGCTTGCACCCGTATCCAACAAGAATCGTGTGGCATGCCCATTCACTTGTAACAATGCATAAAAGTGTCCATCGGCCTGGCGTTGCAGAGAAACGGATGCAACTCCCGCGGTCGATATGAATTGAGGTGTTACCTCACCTCGGAAGTCTTCCCATAATCCGTAACCGGCAATGAGGCCAAAAAAAATCATGACCCATGTCACGGTGACCCGCAAGGCCTCACTGAGACGATTGCGGAACTGCGTATAAACCAGTCCACTGACTGCAAGCGCCAGAATGAGCAGATATGTCAGACGCAAATAATCAAGGTTATCCATTCTTGTGATGTGGGACTGTCATCGACAAATTCAACATTTACATATGACTTGCTCAGGAACGACGTGGCGCAACTTGGCGGAATGGGCGCGAAGTTGCAAATGGGGCCAACGGGATGAGCCCAAAGCACACAAATGGGATCTTGACGTGTCTGTGTTGAGGTTCAAGGATTTTTTTCGCGGCGGGGGATGGTCCAACGGAAAATTTCGGTCGTGTCTTGGTTTGAAATCTTTGGGGTTTTCCCGTGCAATTCAGACAGACGTCCGGTTTTGTTTGCCTGTCAGGGTCCAGGAGCCGCGCGCACCGGTGCGCGCGGCTCCTGGCGATTCGTCCTCTTGCCGGCCAGGCCCGCCCGGCCCCTTGCCGACCAGGGCCGGGGCCTCTGCCGTGCAGACCGCCGCCGGCAGCGGAGACCCGTGGCTCCGTGCCGGTCGCGGCGGGGCCCGGTCGTGTTACTGGTTGCCGCCGAGCAAGTCGCCGCCCGGACCGACCCGTGCGCAGCCCTTGCCGCCCATGAACAGGAAGTAGGGCTCGCCTGGAGCAGCGTATTGAGTTGTCGATCCAGAGGGCAGATCAAACTCCTGAATCACCATCTCGCCGGGGCCTTGATTGATGTTGGCAGGGTTGCGGTTGGACCAGACATGGGCCCCGGCCTTGGGGCGGACCTCGATGATGTTCTCGCCCAGCACGCCGCCGGCCCAGCTGATTCGGTTGTTGACGGGGTCCGTCCACCGGTTGTTGTTGCTGGCCGAGGAGCGCCATTCCCAGTCGGAGAATGCCGTCTGCCGGAGATCGCTGGTTGCCTGGATGAAATAACCAGCGACCGGAAAGCTGGCCCGCGTCACGCTGGAATCGGTGCTTGAGAAGATGACCTTCATGCGGCCCGGCGTGGCGTGTTCGCCGCAGCCGTCCACGACGGGCGACGAGGCCCGTGCCAGCGCGACGGTGCATTTGTTCCTGTCGCAAGTGGTCTGCGCCAACACCGCGGCGGGCAGGGCCAGCACAAGGGCCACCAGTGCGGCGGCGAGCAGCGTCAGTCGCTTATGGGGGGGGGCAAGTGTCTCATGATGATATCCTCCAGATCAAGAGCTAAACCCGCGTTGACTCTATCCGATGTGCGTTCGGAAAGCAAGGGCATGTCCCTGCTCACGACATATGAGACGCGGGCTCCTCATGGGTTTACAGCGGTTCGCAGGGATTCGCGATCTTCGTTTGGCGTCTGATCATCACGTGCGTCATGGGGGCACCATCCGTTGTCTAGTGTTTTGCCTCATACAGATAGTTCCATATCCTGCAACCGTCGGTGGCCCCGCTTCCAGGATGCGACGAGATCCTCGGGGTCCCGGCGCCAGCGGAACGGGTGGGCCTCATGGGCATTGTGGTGGGCGATGTAGTCTTCTACCGCTGTGATGCACGCGTCAAGGGAATTGAAGATGGCATGCTTGAGTCTCTGTCGGGCCAGTTTCGAGAAGAAGCCCTCGACGGCGTTCATCCACGAGGCCGATGTCGGTGTGAAGTGGAAGGTCCAGTGCGGGTGGTCGGCAAGCCAGGCATGCACGTGCGCCGACTTGTGGGCGGACAGGTTGTCAAGGATGACATGGACCGCCATCGTGGGGTCGAGGTCCGCCGCCACATGATCGAGGAACGCACAGAAATCCGCGGAGCGGTGGCGCTCGGTCATCTTTCCGACCACCTTGCCAGTGGCGACATCGAGGGCCGCCAGCAACGTGGTGGTGCCGTTCCGTTTGTAATCATGCGTGCGGGTTGTCGGGTGACCCGGGGCGGGCGGCAGGGGTGTCTGGGTGCGGCCGAGGGCCTGGATCTGGGTCTTTTCATCCACCGAGAGGACCACGGCGTGATCCGGTGGGTTCATGTACAGTCCGATGACATCGTGGGCCTTGATGCCGAACCGGGGATCGTTCGAGACCTTGAAGGTCTTGACCTGATGGGGCCGCAGGCCATGGCGCTGCAGGATCCGGTGCACGGTGGTGGCCGTCAGGCCCCCGACCGCTGTGGCCAGGGCCTTGAGGGTCCAGTGGCTGCGGTTGGGCGGGGGTGGCGACATCGCCAGATCGATGACGGCCTGGATCCGGTCGGCGGGAATGGGTGTCTTGCCCGGCGGCCGGGTGGCATCGCGCAGGAGACCGTCGACACCCTCGGAAAGGAAACGGTCCCACCAGCGCCAGACGGTGGGTTTCGAGAGGCCTGTCTGCCGCATGGTCTCGACGAGGCCACAGCCGTCCCCGAGGGCGAGGATGATGCGGGCCCGCCAGACATGCTTCTGAGGGCTCTGGGGGTGGCTGACGATGTGCTCGAGGCGTGTGCGATCGGTGTCTGGCAGCCGGATCTCCGGCCGTGTCGATGTCCTGCCCATGGGTCTGTCTCCTGCCTTGGTGTTGGCCGCGGGCTCGCGGCGGCAGGATGATACCATGATGTGGGGCAGGAATAGAATCCTTTGTTTGTTATTATACACTAGTATCCCACTTTCATTGAATTGACGGGTACAGGGATTTGAGTTTGATGCGGGCGTTGTCTGTTGTGAATCGCCAGTTGACGGGTCGTTTGTCGGCGTTGCGGTGTGTCTGCCAGGCAGCGACTTCGCGGACCCTGGTCTCGCGGTCGGGAATGCGGCGGGCGCGGCATTGGCGCACCCGCACATTGATCTCGATTTCGGCGATATTCAGCCAGGATCCGTGTTGGGGCGTGTGATGGATGTCAAACCGCTTGGCCAGGCGTGCCGCCTTGGCCGGCGCGAACGTATCATAGAGTGTTGAGAGTGTGTGGGTGTTCAGATTGTCCATCACCAGGACGATCTTTTTGCCGGGGAAGTGACTGTCCGCCAGATCTTTCAGGACGTCGGCGAAGTCTTTGCGGGTGCGGCGGTCGGTGACCTTGACAGGGCGCCATCCCTCGAGGGGTGCGGTGATCATGAAGAGATTGGCGGTGCCGTTGCGGGTGTCTTCGCAGTCATACCCAGCGGGGTGCCCGGGGCGTGTCGGCAGCGGTGTCCGGGTTTCTTTCGTTTGTTGCCTGGAGGTTTCATCCAGGCAGACCCGAACTTCATCACTGGCAAAGTCTCGGCTGGTTGTGTCCAGGACATCTTCCATCGCACAGACAAATTCCGCATTCCCCCGGGGCGGAATGCACCAACACTGATTTCACCCGGGCTTGATCTCGTTTTTTTGAGAGTTTTCTGGACTGTCGATCGGGAGATCGTCTCCACAATGTTCCATTCCACCCGCCTGTCGGCCAGCCGTTGCAACGTCCACTGGGCCTGCCCCGCAGGGGGTTCCGAACAGGCCAGCATCGTCAGCTTCGCCTCGCCCGCACCATCCAGCAGACGCTGTTTGCGGTTCACCTGAACCTTGCGCTCCAGGGCCGCCTCAACACCGTCCATCACGCATGGCTTGCGCACCCGCTCCACCGTCGCCGTGCCCACACCCAACACATCAGCAATGTCCGCATCCCGGCGGCCCCCACCCGCACGATCCGGGTCCGCCAACACAAGGATGTGGGCCCGCTTGCGGCGCTCCTTGGAGCCCTGACCTCTGTCCACAAGAGCCGGCAACTGATGACGCGCATCCGCGTCCAACGTCACGTGATAGATTTTCCGTCCGTCTGATGTCATCGCTCGTCACCTCAGTCTGCCCCCGCAATGCGTGCCGCCACCCAGCGAACACACTCGCAGCCCCTGCTCAGGCCACAACGGGGATTTGATCTTTGTGGCCACCCCCTGTCTCGACAAAAACCGCAGACAGGAAGACAATGTCACCCACAGTGACATGGCATCAATTCAATGAAAGTGGGATACTAGGTCGCGATGTGTGTCGATCCGGGGGTTGCGTTCGGTGAGATGGGTGGCGGTGTCCTGCACAGTGTCAGATGCGTGTCTCCCTGTCGCTGGCATCCTGTCGACGGCCCCGTTCATTTTCGCCCCTTTGGGTGGCCGCACGGCCAGCGTGATGCCTGTGGCCGGGCAGGCGGCCTCATTGCGGCCCTGAACGCGGAGCCGCCGTCGATCGGGAGGGCGGTGATGGGAACAGGCGCATGGGCGACCCGTGTGTCGGATGGGCGTGCGGCGCGGCTGGCGGTGGCGTGGGTGGCGGCCCTGGCGGATCCCCATTTTGAATGACGGTCAAGAGCGGTGACATGTTGGACAGTTCGGCCGGGGCAGAGGGCCGCGGTGAGCGTGTCGACCGGGACCGCCGCGATCTTGCCGCGGCCCCAGGCGGGACAGTCCTGGCGCAGCTCTGTGATCCGCTGCCGGATCGCCGCGCGGGGTGGTCCTTGGCGGCACCGGTGGGGCCGGCGCGACAGCAGATCAGGGGATTTTTCCCAGCGATACAGGGTGGCACGGGGCACATTGACCGCACGGGCCGCGTCTGTCGTTGTCAGGCCATCACGAATGGCCTGACGCCAGCGATGGACAAGATCCTGGCGCATCCGGACAGCGGCATCGCCAGGTGATCAAAGACATCACCCATCCTGGCGTTTCTGATCACAGGGCCAGGCCAGCCACAAACGTGCAGCGGGGGTCTCCGTCTCTGTCAAATTGATCGTGACAAACCGATGGAGGACCCCACCTGATCCGGCAAGACATTTTCGGCGGCCCAATCTCGGATCCCCTCCGTTCGGGCTTCGCCCTCACGTCGTGTCCCCGGGATTGGGCCGCCGCCGCTCAGAATCTCACATGTGTTTGAGCAGGTACAATTTCAAATTCCAAATTGAGACAGGACCAAAATTTCATATCGTTTGTCAGCACGGCCTGGAATCTGGCATGAGAGATCTACTGTTTATCGGAAATTCGCAGGTTGATTGACACACCACAGTTGATCGGATCTCGACTCGAGCCGAACAGCAGAGGGGACGCGACGTCCCGGGCGCGCGTGATCACGGGTCCGGGCCAAACAAATCACCGGAAAATCACCTTCTCAGGCTTGTTCGCAGTTTGTTTGTAAAACGCATCCACATGTGCAGCTTCGCGCCTATTCAGTCAACGTCATCGAGTGCTTGAAATTCTGCATCAAACGCATATGGTCACATGTGGCAATAACAGGCAACATGTAATCGCGTGAGACCAACATATGACCGAATTAACGTTTTCAATGATTAAACCTGATGCTGTGCGACGCAATCTCACGGGACAGATCAATGCAAAGCTGGAAGCATCCGGTTTACGGATCATCGCACAAAAAAGACTGCAACTGACACGAAAACAGGCAGAAGGATTTTATGCAGTTCATCAGGAACGCCCCTTTTTTGCCGAGCTATGCGAGACGATGTCATCAGGAGCGGTTGTTGTACAGGTTCTGCAAGGTGAAAATGCGATTGCACGTAATCGTGAGGTGATGGGCGCAACCAATCCACAGGAAGCTGCAGAAGGAACTTTACGACAAGAATTCGCGCTGTCCCTGTCAGAAAACTCCGTTCATGGGTCTGACGGGCCCGAGACAGCCGTCGTTGAAATCGCCTATTTCTTTTCCCAATTGGAAATCATTGAATAACCCGCAACGCGTCACCCGAATCTATCCAGCTTTATTGCAGCCATCCGGGAGTTGTTTGCGTCAATAGACCTCTCTCACTGTTCAATCTTACCAGAGACAGGAGCATGATCCTCAGTTTGACCTCTGATCCGGTTGCGTCTAATCAAGACAAAGAGGCCCGTAGCTCAATGGTTAGAGCAGAGCGCTCATAACGCTTTGGTTGGGGGTTCAAATCCCTCCGGGCCTACCAGTTTCATTCGAGCGGTAACGACCAAGATTTGAACACGATCATTGAGATCACTGAACTGACACCATCACTCGCCGAGTGCAGGCAAAGAAACCGTTACCCTGAGCCCGCCCAGGCTTTTACTTTCACCCAGCTCAAGCTTCCCACCTTGGCGGATCGTGATATCCTCGGCAATCGCAAGGCCAAGCCCGACTCCACTGCTTTGACTGAGATTTCTTGCTGTATCGAGGCGCGTGAACGGACGAAGTGCCAATTCGCGGGATTCGACGGGGATTCCCGGCCCATCATCTTCAACAATCAGGTTCAGCGTCTCGCGCGATATATTGACCGTCAAACGCACCTTATCTGCATGATCAAATGCGTTTTGAATCAGGTTCTGCAATGCCCGACGCGTGCTAACCGGGCGGATGTTGGCAGTCGCTCCTGATTTCACGCTCTTATCAATAATCAATGACAATTCCTTGCCCGGAATATGCGAATCCCTGCAGATCTCATCTGTGAGCTTGAGCACGTCAATCTCCGTGATGCTCTCGAGCCTCTGATGCTGGCTGAATTCAATAAATTCCTGCACCATCAGCGTCATATGATGGACATCAGCAATCAGTTCGGTCGTTTCTGGTGATTGCGGAAGCAGTTCCAGACCCACGCGCAGTCGCGCAAGAGGTGTCTTGAGATCATGGCTGATGCTTGAGAGCATTTGTGTTCTTTGTTCCAAGTGGGATTCTATACGCTTTCGCATATCAATAAAGGCACGGGTCGCCTCGCGTACCTCGGTTGCCCCGGCGGGGGACAATTCAATATGTTTGCCGCGGCCAAACGCGCGCGATGCATGGGCAAGACGAATAATTGGTTTCAGCTGATTACGAAGAAAAGCGAAGGCAATCGCTGTCCAGAAAATGCCAGAAATCAACATCAGGAACAGCAACTGATGCGGATTTGATGGCGCGACAGAAGAACGGAGTAACCCGATACTCACGTCACCCAGAGTCGTGTTGGCCAAAATAATGACTCGATCACCGTCATCGGCAAACAGGTCAACAGATTTAATGCTGGGAATGGCCTGTCGAATGGCATCGATGATGACAGCACCCGATAGGTCGTAAAACAGTCGCCGATCATTTATTGTTCCCTCATTGTTATCTAAAATCACGACTTGAAGCCTCCCTGGCACGGTGACGGGAGTAATCAAATCCATGGCTTCATTGATGTTTGCGGCAGAGTTAATTCTCGAGAGTACCAGGCGAATTTCCGGTTCGACATTCGCAACCATCTGGCGTGTGACGCGATCATGATGTCGTTGGACAATGACACCGGCGATCACCAGCTGAATCATGATCACCGGGAAAAGAAAGATCAGTATCGCGCGGCCGCGTAACCCTTTGGGGAAAGCGGCTTTCAACGTTCGATTCAGCATTGAAAACCGCAACCAATGCAAAATTCCGTCAGCAGTGTTTTGATCTGATGACTGCAGCAAAGTGTCGCTTTTATCGGCAGTTCTCATAAGACAAGTGATGTGGCGAGGAATTTTCCCCAACTTGCATAAGTTGCGGGCAAAAATCAACAATAACTTGATCCGTCTGATTTTCCTGTGGACAATTTTCTGCTACGTCCACGTGAACAGAACTGTCCGGTACTCTCCTGTTCCATCCAACACAGTGAAGCCAGACAACAAACCAGAGGTGACTGTCGTGCCGTGTGGTTCATCGCGTTCAGGCCGGGCTGACTAGCGAATGGGTATGGCAGGAGATGGGTGGCAACTGTCAACTGGCTGAACTCTTCGTTGCGAACGGGCCAATGGCAACACCGTCGAAGGAGGTGAGAGACTTGGCACAACGCGTTGCGAAAGAAGGGTCCGTATCGGGTCAACCGGCGGGATCTTTACACCCTATGCTACGTCGAGTCCGGGCCGGGAACGCATCCGTTATGACGTTCACCGGTACCAACACTTACCTCCTCGGCAAGTCTGATATTGCTATCATTGATCCTGGCCCTGATGATTCACAACATCTGCGCGCTATCCTTGATGTTGTTGGTGATCAGCGAGTCCACGGGATTTTTGTCACTCATGCCCATATTGACCATGTCGGACTCGCACCCAGATTGGCTCAGATCACGAATGCACAGATTTATGCATTCACGCCGCACCAAGCGCGTCGAGTCGGACCCGGGGGGCTGTTACAGTCTTTCAAAGGGGATGAGGGGATCGACAAATCCTTCATGGCGGACAAATATCTTGAAGATGGTGAGATCATTCAAGGAGAAGGCTGGTGCCTGGAAACCATATGGACGCCTGGTCATCTGGACGATCATATCTGTCTGGCCTGGAAGGAGGGAAACGGAATTTTTTCGGGTGACCATGTGATGGGTTGGTCAACAACATTTATCTCCCCGCCACACGGCGATATGGCCAGATATATGACCTCTCTTCATCGTTTGAAGGCTTACAAGGCGGCAAGATTTTTTCCCGGGCACGGTGAGATCGTATCGAATCCTCAGATTCTATTGGATGAACGCATTGCTCATCGTATCAAACGAGAAGGGCAAATTCTGACTCTGCTCGAGGAATCTCCCAGGTCAGCGCAGGAATTGGCGTTTCGGATCTACCCTGACACGCCTGCACACGTTATTCCACTCGGAATGCGCAATATTTTAGCCCATCTTCTCGACTTGAAAGACAGGGACCAGGTGCAGGCCGTCGAAGACAAGAATATTTGTGCCACCGATTGGACATGGAGCAGGAATAAGAGCTAACAGAGAGCCAGTTTCGTTTGATTGTGGTGAATCGGCATTATCGGCAATCAACCATATTTGTCCTTGGTGGGGATACAATCACGATGATTAACCCTGCTGATCACGCACACCGGTCTCCAGTTGCACGATGACACCGGGTTGGTTTCGGAAGCTTGGCTCCGGCGGCAGGATTCGAACCTGCGACCAATTGATTAACAGTCAACTGCTCTACCGCTGAGCTACGCCGGACCCAGGCGACTGCTTAACGATTTTCTGACCCATTGTCTAATCCAGGGGATATTCGGTAGTGTCTCAGTTTGAAATTCACTCTTTCCTTCCGACAGCAAGGGCGGTAGAGTGAGATCCGTTACACAATTGAAGGATTTCATCATGAGACAAAGCCCCCCCCCCCCCGTCAATTAACCGCACTGATCGGCATTGCGCTGGCGGTGCTGACCCTGGCCGCCGGAACGGCGGAGGCCCGATGCACGCTCAGCGATGTCAAGATGACCAAGACCTATCCCTTAGGGGATGTCGGCAGACTCGTCCCCAATGACGAAGTCATCATCAATTTCGGACTGCCCGCTGACTGCCCGATCGCCAATCCACCTCTGAATGTTTGCGTCGTTGTCTGGGACAACAGTCCATGTGATCAGGATACTAACTTTGATAATCGCTGCGATGGGGATTATGTGGGTAGTGCCGGAGTGAACACGCAGGCAGGTGGTTGGAGAGAGACCGGTCGTGCAAGGTTCTGCGGAGCAGGCCTGCTTGCCGAAAGTTCGATCTCACCTGGAACCGCGAACACCAATATAACTATGCTGATCTCGACTTCTCGCGGTCTAAATCAGCAAAGCCATCTCTCTCTCATCATGTACAACCCAGGCAGATCCCTGGTCATACCGATCAATCGGTTTTGACCCTGAATGCATGACAGGCTGGCAAGAACGGGGGCGCAGTCGCTGACGGCGGCCCGACCGACACATGCGCGGGGCGGTCGACCCGCCTTTCCAAGCGCCCCTTCAATTATTTTCAAACTGACCCACTGCCGGATATTCATTAGCGATTTATTTGCCAGCAGTGCACGAGACGATATGCGGACGACGATAATTCACAACAATGCGGCAAGGACGGCGGCGGGACCAATTTCGATATGCCGGCACAACGTTCCCTGCACTGACTGTTAGCGCTCGAGCCAGATTGTCACCGGACCATCATTCGTCAGCGAAACTTTCATATCGGCACCAAAAACGCCCGTTTCGACATGGCAGTATCGACGCAATTCATTGGCAAATTCCACGTAAAGAGCCTCACCAATTTCCGATCCAGCGGCAGCAGAAAAACCCGGACGATGACCACGACTCGTGTCAGCAGCAAGTGTGAACTGGCTGACAACAAGGACACTGCCACCCGTTTTTGCAAGCGACAGATTCATCTTGCCATGCACATCCTCAAAGATCCGCAAGTTGACGATCTTTTTGGCCAGCGGACCAACATTTGTGCAGTCGTCACCGTTCATGGCGCAAAAGAAAACAACCAACCCGCTATCGATGCGACCCGTGACCTGCCCATCCACCGTCACCTCGGCTGATGAAACCCGCTGCAACAATACACGCATTGGTCACCTTTCGTTGTCCGTATTCATGGCATGACCTGTCGTCGAAGACACAACAGGTGCATTCCCGTTTCAAATTTTTGGCTCTGCCATCTCACATGACCACCAATCAGGGCATATGAATATTTTGCAGAATCTGGTGAAGGTTGTAAATCACAGCAAACCTGTTAACCTCACCCCTGTGCAACAATGTGCCCAGATTGATAAAGACAATTGCACTGGAGTCCCCGTGACCAGGTTGCGTACCTATACGACAACGACTGATCTCAAACGTTTCTGCGAAACGGCGCGTAACAGCCGATTTGTCGCCATTGACACCGAATTTGTTCGCGAGAAGACTTATTTTCCCAAACTTTGCCTCCTGCAAATGGCCGTACTTTCTGACAATTGCAGCGAGGACATCGCTCTCTTTGACACGCTGTCTCCGACGCTCGATCTCGAACCGCTCAGGGAGGTTTTTGCCGATCCGGATCTGATCAAGGTTTTGCATGCGGCCCGGCAGGATATGGAACTGTTCCTGTTCAAACTTGGCATCTTGCCCAAACCGGTCTTTGACACGCAGATTGCCGCTCTGGCCTGTGGCTTAGGTGAACAGATCAGCTACGAACAGGTGGTCAGCAAATTGACGGGAATCAAGCTGGGACGGTCATCACAAATGACGGACTGGGCGCGGCGTCCGCTGACAGATCGGCAGTTGGAATATGCAGCTTCTGACGTTGATCATTTGCGACATGTCTTTGTTGAACTTGAGCGACGACTTCGCCAGACTGAACGTTTTTCCTGGATCGAGGAGGAAACGGCTATCCTGAGTGATCCCGCGACGTATCTGACTGATCCCAAAGACGCCTGGCAACGTCTCAAGAATCGCAAGGGTCCACCGATATATCTCGCGATTCTCAGAGAGGTTGCCAAGGTTCGAGAGGAGTTGGCCCAAAAGTGGGATATTCCACGACGGTGGGTCATGAGCGATGAAGCCGTTCACGAAATTGCTCAGACCCTGCCCACTCATCCCAAGGAATTCACCCGGCTTCGATTCATCAAGAAAACACGCCACTGGCCACAGGTAAGCGCGGCGATCATAAAAGCCGTGGCAGCGGGGCGTGAACGGGCGAAAGCGGGGGCTATCGATGACATGATTCAGAAGGCACCGACGGCGAAACAGGATACTGACCTGTTGCGCGCATTGCTCAATGTCAGAGCACGGGAACTGGAAATCAGCGGGAAATTAATTGCGACCAGCTCTGATCTTCAAGCGATCGCTGCAGGAGACTCCCGCGCCCGCCCATTAAGGGGTTGGCGCAGGGAGGTTTTTGGGAAGGATGCCCTTAAGCTCTGTCAAGGCAGGATTGCGTTGACCAGTTCTCAAGGCAAAACTCAGATTATATCTGTTCCAAAGCGATCTCTTCGAGATTCGCCAGCGCGATGACACGAATTCCGATCACACCGTCCAGCTTGTCGGCAGTGATAATTCGTGCAGCCTGAATTTCACGACTTTCCTCAGTGCCTTCCGCCATGTCTTCTGAAGGACCGGAAGCCCTGAACTCATATTGGAGGAATCCATCGAGTGGCTCCTCATTATTGGTTGGAACCAGAGTCGCATCCCAGAATCCCTGCGTCGGTGGAAGCCCCCGCGCAAGCACAACAACGCCATTGGAAGTGTTGGTGATTTCGACGTTGGTGACCTGCGGGAGGAGTTCTCGCGGATCAATCGGTGCCAATGGTTCTGTTGCCGCCGTGGCTGGTTCGGGGTCGCGGTCAAACCACGACATGGGGTTCAACCCTCCGGCGTCCATTCCAGAACAGCCCGCCAAGAGTGCCAAGGCAGCAAACCCTGCATAGATATGTTTCATGATCGGTATTCCTTTGCCATTTTGCTTGAGTCTAGTGCCAAAGCAATGAGATTGGAAGCCTATTGATTTGCTGACACGACAGAATTCAGGCAAAGGCAGACAACGCCCCAGACATCCCACCGGGGCACAAGCACAGTGGTCGCCGCGTAACGGGTGAGGATGGATACAATGGCAACTGCAGAATTTGAAGCGATTGTCGAGGATTTTGAATTCCTCGATGAATGGCAAGATCGCTATCGTTATATTATCGATCTGGGAAAAAGCATGGACGCCTTACCGGAATCCCGGCGTTTGCCTGAGACCAAGGTCAATGGCTGTGCCAGTCAGGTCTGGATTGTCGCAAATCTTCGCGAAGACAACAACGAACAGCGCTTCATCTTTCAAGGGGACAGCGATGCCATGATCGTGCGCGGCCTGATTGCCATTCTTGCGTCACTCTATAATGATGTACCTCTCGGCGACATCAATCGTATCAACGCGGGATCGGAGTTGAACAGGTTGAGTTTGCGTGAACATCTGACCGCACAACGTTCCAACGGACTCGCCGCGATGGTCGATCGAATCCATGAACTGGCAAGTGAATTGACTCAGACAGCATCCGAAATTGACCAGTTCTGAAAAATAAGGTGAACCGTTTGTGTCGGCCATCCAAGCGCCCAATCGTGTTGAAATACAGAATCGTTTCTGTTGTCTTGAATGTATGACATTCAGGAGGTGTCCGAGACAACTTGGCTGGGTGGCCAGTGATTTGTCGGTCAACCCTTGCTGCGCATGCGAGTCACACGACCGGATTCGTTGACATCATCCAGGGCCGGCAATTCGGGCAGAATATTGAATCGTCTGGCCAACTCAACATAGACGTTTGGCGGCTCGGTCTCAGCGTGTGCCGGAAGACCACAGCGGTAATCGAATCCGCTGCGTTCTTCGCGTAAATGGAAGATATCGGGACTCAGTTCATCAACGATCATCAACGTTCGTAACTCCCTTTCACCAGCTAATCCCGTTTGGATTCCGTTTGACCCCCTGTCGATGACCCACCCCAATTCCATTGTAAACTCGATCAGGGTGAAGCCAACTGCAGCCAGCATTCCACAAAGAAAATCATTGGCCCTGTTTGTCAGTGCGAAAACAGACTCAAAATCATCGGGATGTACCCATCCGAAGGTCACGATGTGATCATGGGAGACCAGTCGATAATCACCTGATTCGTTTATAAAATAGAATTCAAGAAGCGGGTAAGGCAGATGATGATCATCGCTCAGCCCCAATCGGTCGCGGGTATCCTGACCCAGACGGTTTTGCATGCGGAAGCGGATCGGGAGGACATCGGCCATCATGACAGACTGTTCACGCATGTTTTCGCGTTGAACAAGATGTGTGTTGATACCCACAGCGTTGAGATTCTGCATGATATGCGCCGAGATTCGATTGTTGAGCACTCCTTTGCCTTCAAATGACGCGATTCCGCCGCTCGGTGCATCATCCCTGAAATGCAGAAGATATCGCGGCTCCACATTCGACTCATAGAGCGATTTCGTTTGTCCGCGATAGATGAGTTTTCGCTGCGTCATTGTGTTTCCATCGCCTGCAATCAGTGGAAATCGTCCCAAGGGTGGCGATAGCCTAAACCTTCCCATTCGACAAGAATGAGCTCTTTGTGCCATGTCCAAGCATGACAGCAATCCGATATTTCAATCGCCAGCTTCATGGCTGCCAACGCATATATCTGCATGGCTGCCTGATCCTCATCGGGCCCGTATCGTCATATCGACCAAACAGAACAGGGCGAAAATCAGCAGGAATTGGTGGCCATATCCTGCCCCCGCCATTGCTTTTTCTGTTTCACTGTCCCATATCGCGATCATGCAAGCAGATGGAGCCAACTGATGTCACATTTCGATGATCGCCGGGATGCATTTGAAAACAAACATGTCCATGAAGAAGCGCTTCGTTTCAAGATTGATGCCCGCGCCAACAGATTGCTCGGTGAATGGGTTGCGAGTCAGCTGGGCCTGACCGGAAAGGCTGCAGCAGAATATGTCGAAGCTGTCATCCATGCGAATTTCGAGGAACCGGGTCGAGAGGATGTTTATCGAAAAGTTGCCGGTGATCTCGGCAATTCTGTGAGTGAGTCAGAAATCCGTCAGCAGATGGATCAGTCGCTTGAGGATGCCCGTCGGCAAGTTCTTGAGGAAGCATGAGATGGGTCCTGCCGATCATTGTGCCGGAGAAGAGGTAAAGACGCGCGCAAAAATCGTATCGACATGTTCAGTGAAGTGATCATAGTTGAATAATGTGGGCAGTTCGTCACGACTGATGGTCGTCGTGACATCTGTATCGGCTTGCAGGGCATCCAGGAAGGTTCCGTTTCCCAGACGACAGCTTGCGGCACATCTCTGGACCCAATGATATGCGTCGCTACGCGATGCACCCGCTTCGATCAAGGCCGACAGCACAGTATGAGAAAACTGGGAACCCTGCGTCAGATCGAGGTTGCTTTTCATCCGCTCTTCATGGACCGTGAATCCATCGATTATCGATGTCATACGCTGCAACGCAAAGTCCAAAGCAAGCGTGGTATCCGGTGCGATGACGCGTTCAACCGAAGAATGCGACATATCGCGTTCATGCCAGAGAGCAACATTCTCCAAGGCGGCAATGACCTGGCTGCGAATTAATCGCGCCAGTCCCGTGACATTTTCTGAGAGTATTGGATTACGCTTATGCGGCATCGCCGATGAACCCTTCTGGTCGTGCGAGAATGATTCTTCAACTTCCAGAATTTCTGTTCTCTGAAGACCACGAATCTCAATTGCCAGCCGTTCCAATGAAGATGCCGTGAGAGCCAGTGCCGCAAAATACATCGCGTGGCGATCGCGGGGAATGATCTGCGTGGAGATCGGTTCAGGCCGTAACCCAAGGCGTTCACAAACATGGGCCTCAACACCAGGACCCAGACCGGCGAAAGTGCCGACAGGCCCGGATAGGGCACCCGTGGAAATTTCGTCACGTACCGTGATTAACCGTCTCAGATTTCGCTGCATCTCAGCATAAGCGAAAGCCATCTTCAGGCCAAAAGTCGTGGGTTCAGCATGTGCCCCGTGACTGCGCCCCGCGCAAAGTGTCATGCGATGCTGTTCGGCACGCCGTTGCAATGATTCGCAGAGACGTCGGATCTTCTTGATCAGCAAGACGACAGCTGACTTCAACTGGACACTGAAACAGGTGTCAAGAACATCAGACGATGTCAGTCCGAAATGAAGAAATCTGGCGTTTTCAGCGCCAACAAGTTCTTCGATATGGGCAACAAAAGCGACTGTTTCATGGCGAAGATTCCGTTCAAGTTCAACGACACGCTGCGGGTCAATCTGCGCGGGTTTGATCTTCGCGACAGCGGCAAAATATGTATCGGGAATGCGCCCGTCTTTTGCCAATGCCTCACATGCCAGAACTTCAATTCTCAACATTGTCTTGAGCCGATTCGCATCGGACCAGATCTCTGCCATCTCAGGAAGTTGATATCGTGGAATCATCGGTGACTCGCCGGCCTAGCGGATAAGCGGTTCACGGCTATCGCAACTGAACCTGTGGGCGGCTCCTCGACCGATTCAGTTGTCACGTCTCGGAACGCACTGGTCCGATATACTGCAGCGCCGTATCCCAGGGAAAATAGATCCAGGTATCCTGGCTGACCTCGGTGATAAAGGTGTCAACGAACGGACGTCCCTTGGGCTTGGCGTATATGGTTGCGAAATGCGCCGCGGGAAACAATCGGCGAACCAGATCTAACGTGCGCCCGGTATCGACAAGATCATCAATAACCAACATGTCTTCGGAATCTTCGAGAAACGGTTCCTTGATCACTTGGGGTTCCATTTGTGTCTGATGGTCGTAAGAGCGGACTGAAACCGAATCAACCACTCTGATATCGAGTTCCCGCGCGACAATCATTGCCGGCGCCATACCCCCACGTGTGACCGCCATCAGGCGACTCCAGTTTCGACCGGATTGCGCCATCGCTTCCAGCCGCCAGGCCAGGGCACGACCATCCCGATGCAACTGATCCCAGCTGACGATAAAACTCTTGTCTTGTGGTTGTTGATTCATAACTTCACTTTCTGCCCGTCACGACATCAATATCCGGGGCATCCGCCCGTTTCATTCCGACAACATGATAACCGGCATCAACATGCAGAACCTCACCTGTGACACCCGTGCTTAAGTCGGAGAGAAGATACATTGCCGAGTTGCCGACTTCATCCTGTTTTACGTTGCGCCTGAGAGGAGAGTTCAGTTCATTCCATTTCAGAATATAGCGAAAATCTCCGATACCGGATGCCGCAAGCGTCTTGATCGTCCCCGCTGAGATCGCATTGACCCGAATCTTCTGAGGGCCAAGATCAGCCGCGAGATAGCGGACTGATGTTTCAAGAGCAGCCTTGGCGATTCCCATGACGTTGTAATGCGGCATGACTTTTTCAGCCCCGTAATAGGTCAGTGTCAGAAGCGACCCGCCATCTGGCATCAGTTTTTCGGCCCGGCGGGCCACCGCGGTAAACGAATAGGCGGAAACATCCATTGTCATGCGGAAATTCTCTGCAGATGTGTCCACATAACGTCCGCGCAATTCGCGTTTGTCAGAGAAACCAATGGCATGGACGACAAAATCAAGCTGTGACCAATTTGTCTTGAGAAACACAAACAGATTGTCGAGCGATTTTTCATTGCTGACATCGCATTCGCAGCATAGCTGGCTGCCCACAGACGCGGCCAGGGGCTCAATCCGTTTACGAAAGGGTGCGCCCTGGAAAGAGAAAGCAAGCTCGGCACCATGATCAGCACAGGCTTTGGCAATACCCCAGGCAATCGACTTGTCGTTGGCAACTCCCATGATGAGGCCACGCTTACCCGACAGTAATGCTGTTGACATCGGCAATAGCCTCACGCAGTTGGTACGGCTGAACATTTATTGGAAACGCATTTTGTCTTCAATAGGCGATGAACCGGAGACAGCGAGGTGCCGTGAGAATGACAGACCGAACCGGTATATTTGCTGGTGACGACCCTTTCGATATCATCCGTGACTGGCTTGAAGCGGCGCGTTCCGATGAGCCCAATGATCCGGACGCTGCAGCCTTGGCCACGGTTGATGCTGATGGTCTCCCCAATGTGCGTATGGTGCTCATCAAAATGGTCGAGACAGATCGACTTGTTTTCTTTACAAATTATTCAAGTCCGAAGGCACGTGAGATCGAGAACATTGCGAAGGCCGCGCTGGTTTTTCACTGGAAATCATTGCGACGACAAATCCGGGTTCGTGGAACGGTGAAACGCGAAACTGCGGCCATTTCGGAAGCTTATTTCGCGTCGCGTTCCCTGGCGAGTCGGTTAGGGGCTTATGCTTCATACCAATCATCCGTCCTGGCCAATCGTGGAAGACTCGAAGCGCGCCTCGAGAAAGTACGTGCAAAACACGGTGACAATCCCAAACTGCCAGAATTCTGGGGTGGTTTTGGTCTGCTGCCATGTGAGATTGAATTTTGGCGAGACGGAGACCACCGTCTGCATGACCGTTTTGTCTGGAAACGCGATCATCCTGATGCTCCCTGGACTATCAATCGCCTGTCCCCATAGCGCGCGGTGCACCGCAAGCGCCGTCAGGTCATCAGACATCTCAAATATACGTCTGCAATGATGACGATGGCAAAACCACGACGATCTCACCGCGCGTTCATATTCTATTGTTGTTTCAGTCGATTCAATAACATCAATGAGAACGACTGAGGTCGCTATCCGGTGATCTGTTCAACCCAGCTTCATCAACAATGATTTCTCCTTGTTCACAGTCAGAAAGACGAATGAGTTGAACGGCACAGTCCCCATGACCGTGCGCTTTGATTGCACCAAATTCTGGCCTTGATAGCAAGGCTGATTTGGTGTATTGGCAGTTGAGGTTGCAGTGGTCCGGAGCCTGCAGCTACGCTCCCTGCCAGTGCGACACGAACCTGCGGGAGACAGAAAGATTCAAAATAGGTACCGTGGCCACGTCAAATGGTTCAATGCGGCCAAAGGTTTTGGATTTGTCGTCACTGACGATCCCGGACCCGATATCCTGATTCACATGAGCGTCTTGCGAAATTTCGGTCAGAGCGGCGTTGAAGAAGGCGCGGCCATTGAACTGATTGCACAGGAGTCACCGCGCGGTCTTCAGACCACGGAAGTCATTTCCATTTCCCCGCCTGAGTCATCGTCGACGATGAGGGAATCGGCTCCACACAACCGACCGAACACAACAGGGGATGGTACGACGAGTTCACTCCTTCCCGCGCGAATCAAATGGTTTGACAAACTACGTGGTTTTGGCTTTGCCAATGTTTTCGGTTCTTCCGATGACGTGTTTGTTCACATGGAGGTGCTGCGGCAGTATGGCATTGCCGACTTGCAATCCGGTGAGGGCGTGGCGGTCAGGATTCGACAGGGGCCACGGGGGACCATGGTCTCAGAAATACGCCCCTGGGAGGCGGCTCAAAAAGGGTCGACCCGGGGGGACAGGGGGACACGTCAGCAGACGGATAGCGAATGGGATGGAGAGGATGGTGGTGAATGAAGTGGTGCGTGTTTGTCTTATCCCCTTTGTTCCTGTTCATCGCAACCTCAGCCGCGGCACTTTGTGCTGCCGACCGTGTTGACTTGCGCGGAGACTGGGGGGCCGCAACTTTCAAAGTTGAACTCGCGCTGACACCGGAAGATCAGGCTCGAGGCCTCATGCATCGTCACGAACTCCCGCGCAACGGTGGCATGTTATTTATTTTTGATTCGCCGAGGACAGCGCGCTTCTGGATGAAAAACACCTTTATTCCTCTCGATATTCTGTTCTTTGATTCGCGGGGTGTTCTGGTCGATTTCGAAGAAAATGCCGAACCCCTCAGCCATCGAATGATCGTGAGTGAGACCGAGATTGTTGCAGTTCTCGAAATCAACGGGGGGCTTGCCGATCAATATGGTATCAACAAGGGCTCGCTCATTCGTCATTCTCTTCTTTCTCACCCGGATTCGGCCTGGCAGTGTCCCGACAACGAATGAATGTCAGCCAAAACCTGTCAATATTTCCGGGTCAAAGGACCGGGTGTGTGTCAATGGGGAAGAAGCCGTTCTGACATACAAATTGATTCGGAATCGCTGTCGTCAATCCCGTGCCCTTTTCGGTGTCATCTTCGACCCAACGTCGTTGGCAAGACCCGGAATACCTTTCATTCACCATGAGATCCTGATAATTTTGAACTGTCGGGGTGTGGCGCAGTCTGGTAGCGCAACGGCTTTGGGAGCCGTAGGTCGTTGGTTCGAATCCAATCGCCCCGACCATCTTGCGCAGTTTCGACAGTTTCAATGCGTCGCCGGCATGATACGCGACTTTTTTCTGGTTTCAGGCAAAACCAACTTGACGACTGCATTCCAACTTTCCTATTAACGTCTCCGCTTTCAAACGCAACTTGTCGCATACGCTGCGGCGGTTCCCACAACATCTTGACAGGTTCAAGGGCGCGCGTGGGGTCGATTTGCGTTTTATTTCAGTAGCATGTGGGAGGATAAAACAATGAGATTCAATCGGGTGTTCACGACAGAATCCGAAGGCGCGTACGGAGGAATTGAGTTTGTTCAACGCCGTTCAGAGATTCGCAATACCGATGGTTCGATCGTGTTTTGTCTTGAAAATCTCGAGGTGCCAGCATCGTGGAGCCAGGTCGCAGCCGATGTCCTCGCCCAGAAATACTTTCGCAAGGCAGGAGTCCCAACGAAGTTAAGAAATGTCAACGAGCGTGGCATCCCACGTTTCCTGTGGCGTTCAATTGTTGACAAGGCCGCCAACGACAAATTGCCTCCGGAGGAACAATTCGGTTCAGAGACCTCGGCACGACAGGTGTTCGACCGCCTTGCGGGTGCATGGACCTACTGGGGTTGGAAGAACGATCATTTTACAACCGAGGATGACGCGCAGGTCTTTTTTGACGAGATCCGCTACATTCTCGCGACGCAAAAGGCGGCCCCAAACTCACCGCAATGGTTCAATACCGGACTTCACTGGGCGTATGGGATCGAAGGGCCAAGCCAGGGGCATTATTTCTATGACACCCGCACCGACCGCGTCGCAAAGTCGAACAGTGCCTATGAACGTCCTCAGCCGCATGCCTGTTTCATTCAGTCGGTTGAAGATGATCTGGTCAATGACGGCGGGATTATGGATCTGTGGCTGAAAGAGGCACGACTATTCAAATTTGGCTCGGGCACCGGCACGAATTTTTCCAATATTCGGGGCAGTGATGAACCTCTCGCCAGCGGGGGCAAGTCAAGCGGGTTGATGAGTTTTCTGAAGATTGGTGATCGCGCTGCGGGGGCCATCAAGTCCGGAGGAACGACACGTCGTGCCGCAAAAATGGTCATTTGTGATATCGATCATCCGGATATTGAGGAATTCGTCAATTGGAAAGTGAGGGAAGAGCAAAAGGTTGCCTCCATTGTCGCCGGTTCAGAAATAACCAAAGATTCTTTGGGTGCTCTTTTCGCCGCAATCAACAGCTTTGAGGGCGTGCGCGAGCAGGCCTGCAATCCGATTGACAACAAAGACCTGGCAAAAGCCATTCGCCAAGCGCGGTCCATGCGCGTCCCTGAAGCCTATATCAACCGCGTCATTCAATATGCCCGGCAGGGTTACACGGAAATTGAATTCGAATCCTACAATACGGAATGGGAATCAGAGGCCTATGCAACCGTGTCCGGACAGAATTCGAATAATTCCGTCCGGGTAACGGACGATTTTCTGCATGCCGCAGCACAGGATCGGGATTGGAACCTGCTGCGTCGAACCGACGGTGCGGTTGCCAAGACGCTTTCAGCCCGGGAATTATGGGAAGATGTCGGACATGCGGCATGGGCCTGCGCCGATCCCGGTGTTCAGTTTCATGATACAATCAATAGCTGGCATACATGCCCGACCGATGGAGAAATCAGGGGCTCGAATCCCTGTTCAGAATATATGTTTCTCGACAATACGGCATGTAATTTGGCATCACTCAACCTGCTGTCGTTCTACCGGGACGGCCAATTCAATTATGCGCAATTCATCCATGCCATTCGTTTACTGACGGTCGTCCTGGAAATTTCGGTGACGATGGCACAGTTTCCGGCCCGCGACATTGCAAAACTGTCCTATCGGTTTCGTACCCTCGGTCTGGGCTATGCAAATATCGGCGGTTTGCTGATGAATATGGGAATCCCCTATGACTCATCCCAGGGACGTGCACTTTGCGCTGCCCTGACGTCGCTGATGTGTGGTGAATCCTACGCCGTTTCCGCGGAAATGGCGGCCGAACTGGGGCCTTTCCCCGGATACAGGCGAAATGCAAAACAGATGTTGCGGGTTATCAGCAATCACCGGAATGCAGCCTATGGTGGTCACAAGAAATATGATTCGCTCACGACGAGTCCGGTGCCGCTGATTGCCGAAGATTGCCCCGATGAGACATTGCCACGACTTGCCTGCGAAGCCTGGGACCGCGCACTTGCGGAAGGTAAATCATCGGGTTTTCGTAACGCCCAAACGACGGTTATTGCCCCGACGGGAACTATCGGACTGGTCATGGATTGCGACACCACGGGCATTGAACCCGATTTCGCTCTCGTCAAATTCAAGAAATTGGCTGGCGGTGGTTACTTCAAGATCATCAACAGGTCAGTTCCGAATGCCCTGAGAACACTGGGATATGAAGAGAATCAGATTGACGAGATGGTGCGTTATGCTGTCGGACATGCATCCATTGATGAGGCGCCCTATATCAACATAGAGACCTTGCAGGGGCTTGGCTTTGGCGATGAAGAACTGTCACGGATCAAGACACAGATGCGATCCGCTTTCGACATTCGATTTGTCATGAATCCAACAACGGTGGGGGCGGACTTTTGCCGCGATGTTCTTGGTATCGATGCCGAATCTATGGCAGATCCTGCTTTTGACCTGCTCAAGAGTCTGGGCTTTTCAGAGCATGAAATTGACGCTGCTAATGAGCATATCTGTGGTGCGATGACTCTTGAAGGTGCCCCGCATATCCGCGACGAGCATCTTCCGGTTTTTGACTGCGCCGCCACCTGTGGGAAGAAGGGTCGCCGGGTTCTCAGTGTGGAGAGTCATATCACCATGATGGCCGCGGCACAGAGTTTTATATCCGGTGCGATTTCAAAAACCGTGAATATGCCAGCCGATGCGACTATTGCCGAGTGCAAGGAAGCCTACGAGACGTCGTGGAAGCTCGGGGTCAAGGCAATTGCGCTCTATCGTGACGGATCCAAACTGAGCCAGCCGCTTGCTGCCGCCGTTGCCGTCGGTGCCGACGATGACGGGCAGGAAGTTGACAGCAGCCAGCACAACAAGGTTGTCGAACTGGTGCAAAGCGCGAGCCAGATCTACGCACGGGAGCGACGTGCAAAACTCCCGCACAGACGAAAAGGATATACACAAAAGGCGTGGGTTGGTGGTCATAAGGTCTATTTGCGGACAGGCGAATACCAGGATGGATCGTTGGGCGAGATCTTTATCGATATGCACAAGGAAGGCGCTGGCTTTCGCGCCATGATGAATAATTTCGCGATTGCGGTTTCGATCGGCCTCCAGCACGGAGTCCCGCTCGACACTTTTGTCAATGCCTTTGTCTTTACGAAGTTTGAACCTTCAGGTGCTGTGAAAGGTAATGACACAATCAAGAACGCCCAGTCCATCATAGACTATATTTTCCGGGAACTTGGTGTCAGTTACCTTGATCGTACCGAACTCGCACATGTCCAGCCCGAGGGATTCCGTTTCGATGATATCAGTGGTGGTATGCATGACATGGCCAACGAAGGATCAACCGAGACGCAAATGAAGGATGCTCTGAAAGAGGTGGCGTCTGCCGGTTACTTGCGAAACCGCCTTCAGCTCGTTTCTGACAGTGACAAGAATGATGTCGGCAATGACGCGACAAAGCCGGCTTCAATGCCCTCGAAACCAACTGAACTCGAGCCGTCGAATGGGGAGATGGCATTGGCAAAAGAAAGTCAGGCTGCACGAATTAAGGGCTTTGAGGGCGATCCGTGTGGCGTCTGCGGAAATTATACATTGGTACGCAGCGGCACATGCATGCATTGCGTAACATGCGGAACCACGACTGGATGCAGTTGATACAGGTGCTCTTTTGCAACCCGCATAATCGTGATTAGGGTTTCGCTGAGAATCGTGTCAAATGACACCTTAAGGATTGGCTTTCAGCCCCCGGGTCCGGATCAAGCGGTAGAGTGTGGGTCGGGGATGTCCCATTCTCTGTTGAAACTCATCAGAGCGGTGTTGCCGGTCATGATGACTATGCGGCTTCCTGGAGCGTGTCAAGGTGATGGCTTCGCCGGTGGCGGGCGAGGGCCTCCCTGAGGAGAGGAAGCTGCTGATAGGCATTGAGACGCCGGAAGCCCTTCTGGGCCTCGAGCCTGCCTGCAGCCGTCCACCGCAGCCCCATCCTGGCATTGCGCCAGCGTTTGACATTCCGACAGGTCTGCCGCACGACACTGTGCATTGATTCAATGATATTGGTGCTGGCGAGCGACTGGCGCAGGTCTGCAGGCAGGCCCAGGCGGACCAGCGTCAGGGTCTCATCGAGACCCTCGAGGATGGCGCGGGCCACAGCCGGGGCCTCGTCGTCAAAGCGACGGGCAAGGGCGCGCAGCTGCCGCTCCGCCTGCGCGGGATCGTCCAGCGCCCAGGCTTGCCGGAGAGCCGCCCGGACTGCGGCCTGCAAGTGGTCGGGCAGGCGGTCGATGATGTTGCGGGCCTTGTGGATCTGACAGCGCTGGATGGGAACGTCGGCCCCGAAGGTGCGCCGCAGGACGGCACTGAGGGCCTTGGCCCCATCGACGATGAAGAGGCGGGGTGTGGCGGGATCAAGGCCCCGCTTGATGAGATCATCCACCAGGGCCTGCACGGTGGCGGCGTTCTCGGTGGCCCCCTCGATGAGACCGAGCGGGGGCTTGTGGCCTTCGACATCGATGCCCACAGCCCCGATCATCAGCAGCCCGTCATGCAGGTGCAGCCCGTCGATCTGGATGACCGCCAGGTCCAGGTCAGACAGGTCCGCGCCCATCCATGCCTGGAACCGGGCCTCCGTGAGCGCCTTGTAGCGGCGGGACACCGTGGACTTCGCCAGCCCATGGCCAGGGCCGGACGGGAGCTGGGCCTCGGCGGGACGGACGACCCGACCAGACTTGCGGGTGGCCACCCCGCACAGCATGGCATTGACCACACTGATACCAAGGAGCGTGCGGTCCTGGAGGGCCGCCCAGCTCGGCAGCGTCATCTCCTCGTCACTGGCCTTGCTGCGCACCCGGGGGCGCTGGAGGGCCACCGGGCCGCCATGGAGGCCGACCTGGGTGGGGGTCGTGCCCCAGCGATAGCCGGGCTTGTCAGCGTTGTGGCCGTCGCGCTCACCCGCCAGGTCCGTGACATCCTCATCCAGCATCTGGGCCAGGGCATCGATGCCAGCTGTCAGGCAGAACCGTTCAAAACTCTTGTGGATATCCGCGTCGCAGGCCGCAAGGTCAGGCGATGGACAGGATGGGGTGGCAGACGGGCTGGAAGGTGTGGTCGATCGTGCCATGGTGTTGGTTCCTTTCAAATTACCGGTGATCACGAGCCCCTCAAGCTCAGGGGGAAGCAACACCACCCTGATTTGAAAGTTTCAACAGACTTCGGGACAATCCCGTGTGGGTCGGGAGACGCCGATAATCTTGGCAATGGCGCTTTTGGAGATTCCCAGTTTGAGGAACCTCAGGATGTCTTCTTCCTTAGAAGTATGTCGATCCTGCGTTTCCCAGGATCTGGCCGGCTGTGATCGTGGCCCAGGTCGCTATTGCGGCTTCGGCCGGGCGGTCTATCGAGCAATTCGACGGATGGGCTCGTCCGGTGGGGACGGCGCGTAATGTCGAAAGCCGCTCGGCAAGACAGCAGCGGCGCGGTCGACATGGTCAAGACGCTGGCCTTCCTGTCACTTCTGTTTTCCGGGGCGATGTTCGGCTTCTTCTTCGCCTGGGTCTGCTCGACCATGTGGGGGCTGGACGCGGCGGACCCGAATGTCGCCATTGCCGCCATGCAGGCCATGAATGCGAGCGTGCGCAACTGGGTCTTTGCGTCGGCATTCTTCGGCACACCGGTGCTGTTGATGTTCACGGCGCTGGCGGCCCTGAGGGCCGGGGAGCGGCGGGTCGCAACCGGCTTCGCCCTCGCCACCCTCCTTTATGTTCTGGGCGCGATGGTTCCGACGATGACCGCCAATGTGCCGTTGAACGAGGCACTGGCGCTGGTCGAGACGCCGCTCGGCCCCGCGGAGGCCGGCGAAGCGTGGCGGGCCTACTCTGGACCGTGACAGGACTGGAACACGGTTCGCGCCGTGGTCGCGGGCTTGGTCCTTGCGCTGGCGGGCTGGGACCTGTCGAAGAAATCCGATGACCGCTGCGCGTCAAGCGGCGTGCACTGAAATGAGTTAACCCAGATTCGCGTCGTGGTCCGATAGCTCCTCTCACCACGGTGACAGGAGGTCTGTGCCATTCAGATGCTCTCTGGATTATCAACGAGGGCGCGCAACCCATGAAGAGAACAGCGTTAACCCTTGGCCCGCGCCGTCTATTATGGCCAGAGAGGCCGCATCAATGCCCGCGATGTCTACGACTAGATGAAGACCTGCTCCTGTCTGACGCTCATCCTGGCCTGCATTATCACCTGGCAGGCCCGGGAACTCTCCCGCCTGTCCGCCGCACCCGACTTTCCGTTCGACCGCACACTCCTGCAGCACATCAGCCCCATCCAGTGGCACAACGTCATTCTCTACGGCGAAATCAGGATCGATGCGGACAAATTGTGGACCAGCGCCACATAGCCGCACACCACAGGACATCACCGCCTGTGGTGAAGTCCCTGGGGTGTATTTTTACACGATTCTCAGCGAAACCCTTGATTGAATCCTTGACCTGAGGAGAGGCGCAACTGGCAGGGGTTGATAGAGCAGTTTCTACGGGGAGTCGCATGTGAAACGGCATGCCCCTTGCTGCTGTAACCATCCGGGATTACCGTCTGCAGACAATAACAACTGGAACCGGCAATCCAAATCAACAGGAATTGAGGCCCTGTCCGCTTCAATTAACATCCCGCAACAAAACGGACGGCCATGATAAGCCGCCCGCTATCTGTCTTGCTGTGCAATTGATCCGGATACAAACTTCTTATGTCACCTCAAACGACTTCCCAGTCGCCACTTGGGCTGAGGCATGCCGTACCGTAACCTTGCTCTTCACGTCCACCAACAGTGATCGTCGTTGTGTATTCGCGGCATTCACGTCCGGATGCGGTGACTCCTGATCGTTTCGGAATGAAAGATCCGCTCGCGGCACCACCGGCATTATTCGGATTTTCCCAATAGATCTCTTCACCGGTCGAGAGTGCGCGTTGGGCGGCCGCGTTGGCGCGTAGGCGCGAGGTTTCATCAAGTTGAGCCCCCAGGCGCTGCCCCACATAGGCTCCGACCATTGCGCCGACTGCCGTTGCGACCTTGTTGCCACTGCCGTCGCCGAACTGATCACCAACGACACCACCAACGGTTGCACCGATGACAGTTCCTGCAAGTTCATTCTGGCTGTCACAAGCTGTCAGAGTCACCGTCGCGGCTAATACAACACCGAGATAAATTGATTTTCGTCTGAGTGACATGTTGGTTTCCTTTCAGGATGTCTGTTTCACGAAATTGAAAAGCGCGTAAAGTTGCATATGTATGAAAAGTGCTGACTGGAACCTCCGAACTTAAATGAAGTCGGATTCAAAAGCAAAACAAGTCTCTTCTCACTTGGTGATTTGCCATGTCGCAAAGGCCAACAGTTCTCGCATGCATGTCGTCCACATTGTTTGCGTCGATCATCGCACCATGGTTTGCCACCAACTGTCATGGCCTCGTGAAAAATGACGACAGGTCAATGCCCATCATCAAGTTGGAGGCCAACGACACCTGTTCGCGAGACTTCCTTGAGACCCATCTGACGGAGTTGATCAAACAATCTGTCGATATCATGCGGCGTTCCCGTTTGTTCAATCACGAGCTGACCTGTTTGCGTATCCAGTAGTCGCGCTTTGAACTTGTCCGCCAGCGCGCATATTTTCTGACGATCCCGGTCGTCCGCATCCACAAGATGCAACGCGAGTTCGCGTTCAATTGACGGGCCATCGTAAGTCAAGTCGACGATTTCATGAACAGAAATCACGTTCTTCAACTGCGCCCTGATCTGCCGAATGATGTCGTCATTCGCCGTACTGACAACGGTAATTCGCGAAAGATGGCCGGTATGGTCGATTTCAGTCACAGTCAGGCTTTCGATATTGAAACCCCGGCCTGCAAACAGCCCAACGATGCGCGCCAGAACACCGGCCTCATTATCCACAAGAATCGATAAGGTATGAGTTTTGGCCGCCGACGGGCGCGATTTTCTCAGATCATAAGCCGAACGGCGGGACGCACCCTTTTTGAGATTGAGATTGGTCATGGTCTATCACGTCGCAAATCAGACAAGGACAGATTCATTTTGCTGGTCCGTTTTCGTGCGATCCGGCGGGCCAAGCCACATTTCGTTATGCGCGTTGCCGGCTGGTATCATTGGATAACAACCCTCGGTCTTGGCCACACGACAATCAAGAATCACCGGGCCATCATAAGCCAGCATTTCCTGAATCGCATCATCCAGCCTGCTTGGTTCTGACACCGAAATTCCCAGACAGCCGAACGCTTCTGCAAGTTTCACAAAGTCCGGCAGTGAACTGCAGTAGGACTGACTGTAATTTTCCTCATGCAACAACTCCTGCCATTGGCGGACCATACCAAGATACTCGTTGTTGAGAATAAACTGTTTGATCGGAGCACGTTCCTGAATGGCGGTGCACATTTCTTGCATATTCATCAACCAGCTGGCTTCACCTGCGACATTGATGACAAGCGCATTCGGAAAAGCCTTCTGGATCCCGAGTGAGGAGGGGAGTCCGTAACCCATCGTGCCGAGACCTCCTGACGTCTGCCAGCGGCGTGGCTCTTCAAACTTCAGGAATTGGGCGGCCCACATCTGATGTTGACCAACTTCGGTGGTGACGTAACGGTCCATCCCCCGGGTCAAGGCCTCCAGTCGTTCCAACGCATATTGGGGCTTGATCAGCACCGGATCAAACTCATAGGCAAAACAGTCTTTTTTGCGCCAGTGATTAATCTGTTTCCACCATTCGACGAGAGCGGCCGCGTTGGTGCGTCGCCCGCGGTGATTCCACGCTTCAAGCAACATCTCCAGAGCGCGCGTGGCATCACCGATGATCTCAAGATCAACCTGGACATTCTTGTTGATTGACGATGGATCAATATCGATATGCGCCTTTTTTGAATGCGGGCTGAAATGAGAAATCCGCCCGGTAATGCGGTCGTCGAATCGTGCCCCGACATTGATCATCAAATCGCAATCATGCATCGCGTTATTGGCTTCGTAACTGCCATGCATTCCTAACATTTCCAGCCAATTCCTTCCGGATGCCGGATAGCAGCCGAGTCCCATGACCGTAGAGGTCACTGGAAAGCCGGTCGCATCAACCAGTTCACGCAGCAATACCGAAGCCCGTTCTCCTGATCTTTCGACACCGCCGCCGGTATAAAAGATCGGCCGCTTGGCCGTCTCCATCCATGCAGCCAGAGTTGCGATTTTATCCGCATCAGGTTGTGTCACCGGATCATAGCGGCGTCGATGTTCCGATCCTGGCGGTTGATAGCGCCCCTTCGCAATCTGAACATTCTTGGGAATATCGATCAATACGGGACCGGGGCGACCGGACTGCGCAATGTGGAAGGCCGAATGGATGACTTCCGCGATTTCGTCGGTATCCTTAACCAGCCAATTATGCTTTGTGCACGGGCGCGATATACCGACCGAATCCGCCTCTTGAAACGCATCAGTACCAATCATGAAAGTCGGCACCTGACCGGAGATCAGTATGATCGGTACCGAGTCCATCTTGGCATCTGCGAGTCCGGTAATGGAATTGGTGACGCCCGGGCCGGACGTAACGAGCACCACCCCAGGCTTGCCGGACGCCCGCGCATATCCTTCGGCCGCGTGGACCGCGCCTTGCTCATGTCTGACCAAAACATGATGTATCGAATTTGAAGCGGCTCTGGGCAACCAGTCATAAATGGGAAGAATCGCGCCACCGGGATATCCGAAGACGACCTCGACGCCTTGGTCCTTCAGGGCCTCAATGACAATCTGTGCGCCAGGAATCAATTCATCGTCATTATGCATGCCGGATCCATTGCCAGTGTCTTTTGAAGGAGTCGTCTGTTGACCAATATTCATGAAGACGGTTCCTTATGGGAAGCGGCAGCATTAATTTCCACAATCTATTGCGTCAACACCAGCCGTGATATTTTGATTGCGCAATGGCCAGCTACAGAGCATTGATGGCAAAAAAGGGGGTAACTATTCAGGTTCTTGTTGGGTCTTTCCGGCCTGCAAGGTGGTTCAGGACATTTCAAGTCGCTTGATGAGTTCATCCGGCGGGGCCCGCAGTGTTTCCAGTAGGTTCCAGCCCGGCTTGCGGTCGGTGTCCAGTCCGGTTCGCAGCACTGCATGGTTCTGCGCTCCAGTCGTGCTGCGGAAGCTGCCAGAGATTTTCTGTTGGACTTTGAGGGGGCGGAGCGCCCGTTCCGCTTCATTGTTGGTGGCCGGAACCGTGGAGTCGCGGGTGAACCGCAGCACGCCCTCTCGGTTGTCCCGCAGCCGTCGCACCAGGTTGTGGCCCCGGCGCCCTTTCGTGGGCGGCGGCGGCCGGGATTCGTGCCAGGCGAGGCCACCGGCCACGATGCTGTCGGTGCGCCGTCCGATCCGGTCGGCCAGCCGCGCCGGCAAGGGTTTTCCCTCCGACAGGTTCACGGCGTGGATGGCGCGCCGGAGCCGGCGGGCCATCGTCGCGGCCCAGGCCTCATCATCAAAATCCACCCGGTCCTGGAGTTCCCGCAGGAGATGCGCGGCGCAGAGGGCGGGCACGGTTCCCGGAATGGTAAAATACGGCCGCCAGTGGTCGTGCACGGCCACGCCGATCGCGTCCCGCATCACGTCGCCGCGGCCTGCGCCCACACGGAAGTGGCTCAATAGCCCGGTGCAGGCGACATGCAGCCAGGCGAGGCGTCCGCGCACGCGGATGCCGGTCTCATCCATATGCTTGACGGGTGCCGCTGCCACCGCGTCCCGGACATGGAGGACGAGGCCTTCGAGGCCCGCGGCCGCACGGGAGACCATGTTCATCAGCGTTCCCTGTGATCGCTGGACACCGAACAGATCGATCAGTGTCTGGCGCAGCCGCTGCACCGGGATCAGCTGGGCAACGCTCAAATAAACGCCCCGGGCCGTCAGCCGGGGACCATACTGAACCGGGGCGGTCACCCCGTCGGGAAAGTGTGCCCGGGTGGCACTGTCAGGCACTCGGTGGACCAGGCGGCCAGGGCGGCAACCGGATCGTCCGGGGCAACCGGATCCGGTTGCGGCTCTGCGGGGGCGGCCAGACGGGCGGCCTTGCGCATCGAGCGGGATCGCCGTTGCCGCTCGCGGGCGGTCATGGGTTCGGCAAAGATGGGTTTGCGGCCGGGCATCGTGTCACGCAGGCCCATTTCGTGACAGCGAACGCAGGAACTTACCTGGGGGCTGCGGTGACCGCGTGACCGATTCGGGCACCCGGCCGGGGCACCCCATGCGGTGAATTGTCTGTGTGAGGTGGACAGCGCGATCCATGATCCCCCGCGGGGTTGTCATGTTCGCGCAGGGGCAGGGTTAGGTCATGGGCCGCGGGTTGTCAACGCCCCTCTGCTGGCCCGCATGACCAATCACACGCGCCCGCGGTGCTGCGGGGCCTGACAAAGCCGTTACAAAGTGCAAACATTGTGGGTACTTGTCGGGGATTTTGTATTGTACAATACAATTTTCCGCAGGGCAACGGGTGCTGCCCCGCGGTGGGTGAGTGGATCTGGGTGGGTGGGTCCGATCGGCCGGCGGTCAGGGCGCTGTCCGGAAGCAGGTTCTGGAGATTGCATGCTCTTGGCGCTGAGGGTCAGTTTCCCCCTCGAGATCATCGACAACCACCTCGACAATGTAAAAGGTGTTTGGCTCCAGGCTATGGAAGGTCACCGTTTGGGTCGGCACAGAGCCCGTTGTGTTGGATGCCAGGACACTGTAGAAGCCATGGGACAAGGTACCGTCACTCTTGAACAATCCGAGACTGTACGTGGCACGGGTGGCGGTGCCTGTTGCCTCGACAAGGGTCCCATTTCTCTTGACGTAGAGCCCGTTTACCCGCTCCAGATTCAATCCGCTGGCCGTCACCGTGACCGAATTGCTTGTCGTCGCTGGTGTCGTGCGAGTGAACCAACTGGGGTAGGTTTTGGTGTCCCCGTAAACGATGGTCAGGGTGTCAGGATAGCTGGGGGTGATGCCGGCCAGGTTGCAGACCTGAAACCCTTGCTCTTGCGCTTGTGCCACCATTGGCAGGGTGAGGGTGAGAGTCGAGGCGACCAATGCCGCCAGGGCTGTCAGATATTTCATGAGGATCTCCCCTTTCAAAAGCGTGATCGCCCGCGCAGAGCTTGACCCAAGGAAGATGGGGACAACGGGGCTGCACAGGCGAGAGAATCCCCGCCGCGGGGTGATCTCTAGCAGGGGGGGGGGTGGTCAATGCAAATATATAATCCCCGCAGTTTGCACCCCCACTTCCACCACTGACGAAGAATTCGCCTTCGGCATTGACATTGACTTAACCCCGATGAAAAGTGCGCGCGGATTTAACAGCCGTGCAAGGGTGAAGATGACGGCAGAAACAGGAAGCTTCGGTCTTCGGGAACGGCTTTAAGCATGATCTCGGCGACGGCGGCCCACTGGTGGGCGGAAAGGGTTGGAACTTATGAGGACAGAATAAACTTGTCTCTACATTTCAAAGAGACTATAAATCTACTATGGTTTCGTCCTCAACATATCATGCCGTTTGGGATGGCTTGTTAGATATGGCCCGCGCCGTTCATTACTATACGGAGCTTGAAAGGCGATATCGGCAATACACGCATATCTGTCGGGCACTCCTCGCTCTTTCTGGCACTGGAGCCGGGGTCGGTCTTATTGCGTCTCTGACGCCCATATTCGGAAATTGGATGGCTGCAGAAATCATTTCTGCTGTCGCGGGGTTCTTTGTGGCATTGCTGGTGATTGTGGATTTGATCTTTAACGGGTCGAGTCGCGTTGCAAAGCTACGCGATGTGAACCAAAAACTTGCGGGGCTAGAAGCTGATTATCGCTTCTTTTGGGAGAAGGTCAGAGAAGGCGCAATAGACAATCTGGACGCCATAGAAATCAAGAACCAGATGAGTCAACAGCGTGTGGAATACGAAGCGTTTGTGGCCATGTCCCCAAACGTCCGCTTGAATAGAATCGCCCAAAGACAAGCTTTTAAGGTCGAAGAACAACGATATGCCGCGGCGGGCCTGACCCGACTCCCCTGCAACCCAGTCCACGGGAAGAATACGGGATGCCGCCCCGCGCCTCCGCCCGATCGTAAGCAATGAAGGATTCAGAGCTGAGTCGGACGGAAACCCGTCATCAGGGCTGATTCTCTGTAACTGTCCAGGTTCCTGAGTCAGGAGTTGCAGGCTCGAAGGAGGATGGGGCGGCTATGCCCCGCCCGACCTCTGGGATTTTATGGTCGAGGGGTGAAGGCCCCAAACAATCACGGTTCGCACAGTTTGGGAGTCTGCGGCGCGGTGCAAACTGATAATGCAGCCAGTGCCGGTTATCTATTGGCAAATCCTGACATTTTACAGCACATGGTTGACCAATTCCACGTGTCGCGTGGCCATCTTGGTGACCGTCTGATTCAGCGTTGCAGGCTGGCCTCGATGCCGGTGGAGAAGCCGGTGACCTGCATTCGGCTGGAATGCAAATCGTCGGTGACTTGCCATGGCCCATTGCGGATCTGCGTTGCGATAGGGATGAGAACTGCCCCATCACTGCATTGCGCGCGAGCTGGGAAGTCGATCGACCACAGATTGATGACTATATCCAGCGCGCCTGCAACTCACCCGCATTCAGCCCCGTCATTCGCTGTGCCGGGAGACGCGTAGAGCCGCGCCAATGGACAGCAACAGGTGGGATCATCGACACGCCTCTCCATCGCTGAAATTGATACAATTGTCTCTGCAGACATTGCCATATTCACGCGATGACCTTCGATTTGACCTCGACAAAAAATAATGGCAGACATTCACATCTCTCGATAACAACAATGGGGAAAAAGTGGATGGACAGAAGATCATTCCTGACCACAGCAGCCGTCGGTGGAACGGCTGCCGCAGGGCTCGCCGCGCCAGCGATTGCGCAGGGCAAGCGAACCCTCACCATGGTGACCAGTTGGGGGCGCAGCCTTGCAGGTGTGCATGACAGTGCCCAGTTTTGTGCGGACCGGATTACAGCTCTGACCGATGGCCAGTTGACCGTCGAACTGAAAGCCGGCGGAGAACTTGTCGGACCGTTTGAGGTCTTCGATGCGGTGACCTCCGGACAGGCCGATATGTATCATGCTGCTGACTATTATTTCCTTGGGCAGCATCCCGGTTACGCCTTTTATTCCAGCGTGCCTTTCGGCATGACAGCCGACGAACTTCGGATCTGGTATTATCAGCAGGGCGGACATGATCTGCATGACGAACTCGGGCAGATTTTTGGCCTGAAGTCCTTCATCGCAGGGAATACCGGGGCCCAGAGCGGTGGCTGGTTCAAAAAGCGGATTGAGACTCCGGAAGATCTGGATGGTCTCAAATTCCGGATGCCGGGACTCGGTGGAAAGGCGCTCGGTGAACTTAATGTCTCGGTACAAAATCTCCCCGGTGCAGAAGTCTATCAGGCGCTGGCGAGCGGTTCTATTGATGGCACCGAATGGATCGGTCCCTGGTCAGATGAAAAGGCGGGTTTCCAGGAAATCACCAAAATCTACTACACTTCAGGATTCCATGAAGCCGGGCCAGGACTCACTTTGGCCACCAATCGTGACGTATTTGATTCACTGACACCGGGACAACAAGGCATTATTGAGTCGACTGCCGCGCATGCCCATGAATGGACGCTGACATTGTTCCTGGCGAATAACTCCGCCGCACTGCAGCGACTGATCGCGACGGGCGTCGAAGTCAATGTCTTCCCTGATCCGGTCTGGGATGCTTTTGGCACGGCGTCGAAAAAAGTCTTGGATGAAAATCTTGATGACCCACTCTACAAGACAATTTATGACAGTTATTTTGCGGGGCTCAAGACATCAGCGTCATGGCTTGACACATCCAGCGGTGAATTCACCCGGCAACGCGACCGCGTCGCTCTATTTTGATCTGTCTTATACCGTGCGGCTTTCCCGTCAGAGGCGGGGAAGTCGCCAATTGACTCGAATGGACGTCACGCTCCCGATCCAGTCCAGAAAGCTCCATGATTGAGCTGATCGCCAGCGTTTTCCTGAAACTTGCCCTCGCGGCCTATCATGTCGGATATGCCCTCGTTCATCCTGGTCTTTGGCTGGATTGGTCCGACAATCAGTCCTTGATGCGCTTTGTCTATTATGGTGCCTCAAGTGAACTTCTCTATGTCTTCCTTCTGTTCTTGATCATCCTCACCGGTTGCGGTTTGTGGCGGCGTTCTGTGATGTGGGGAGCCGTCAGGACTTTCGAGGCAATCGGCAACTGGATCGGTCGTACGGCGGCATGGGCCGGACTCATTATGGTGGTGCAACAGGTGATCATCATCGCCCTACAGCGGATTTTTCGGGTCGCGGAAATTTCCGTGGGACCTTTTGGATATGTTTTTTCCCGTGATCTCAGTTGGTTTGGTGAAGAACTTAAACTGTATAATGCGATGATTGTCTGTCTCTGCTGTAGCTATACCTTTATCCAGGGCGGTCATGTCCGTGTGGATCTTGTGTATTCCGCGATCTCCCACAGAGCAAAACGCTGCATAGATATGGCAGGCGCATTACTCTTCATGTTGCCCGCCATGCTCCTGTTGTGGCTCTATGCATGGTTTTTCATGTGGCGCCATCTGATTGTTCCGAAACCTTCGGCTTCTGACAGTCTGGAGCGCCTCCTGGCCAAGTCACGCGCGGTGCGCTGGAATGTCGAAACGATTGGATTTTCTCCCAACGGGTTTGATGCCTATTTCCTGTTCAAGGTCCTTCTGGTCATCTTCACCGGTTTGGTCATTTTGCAGGCTATCGCGTTCTTTTTCCGATCAATTCTTGAGTTTCGTGAGGGACCGGACTCTGTCGGTCGTCACGCCGATTGCGACACAGGTTACGATACCGCCACGCAGGCTGCTGCCAAATGACCCATCAGAACCCGCGTCGTGACTCGATGGCTGATCTCTTTCGAAAGTGATGTGCAATGTTTGGAATTGATGGAATTCTCATCTGCCTCATCATCACTTTCCTCTGTTTGTTTGCTGCCATTCTCTCCGGTTTTCCGGTTGCTTTTGCAATTGGTGGATCGGCAATTATCTCTTTTGGAATTGTCGCTGCGCTCGACAGCCAGGGTTTGCTGATTCATGCAGCCGTCGATACCTCGAGTGCCGAATATGCTGCACTGCTGGCAGAGGGTGTATCCCGTATTGACATCTCGCTCTTTCGATACCCGGATTTACCGACAGTCGACCAGCCCGTTTTTCCCGGTGGGTGGGAAGAGGCACTCAACCGCCGTATTTCCTTTATCGTCAATCGGATCAATGAGCGGGTCCTCGCCGGACAATCGATTGAGACCTTGCTGGCGGTTCTCATGTTTGTGTTGATGGGGATCACGCTCGAGAGGTCACGAATTGCCAACGACCTTCTCACCACGATGGCACGGATTTTTGGCCCGCTTCCTGGTGGTTTGGCTGTGTCGGTTGTGGTTGTCGGTGCTTTTCTTGCCGCGTCAACCGGCATTGTTGGTGCGACAGTCGTCACCATGGGGCTGCTCTCGTTGCCGACGATGTTACGCAACAAATATTCACCGGAATTGGCAACCGGCGTGATTGCCGCCTCGGGAACATTGGGTCAGATTATCCCGCCTTCGATCGTGATCGTTCTCCTGGGTACGCTGGCGGCTGATATTTATTCGACAGCGCAGGAGACACGGGCCATTACTGCCGGATGTGCGGATGCCTTGACCTATCTCGGAAAGGCCGCTGTGGTGTCGGTGGGAACGTTATTTCAGGCGGCTGTTCTTCCGGGCCTCATGCTGGCCTTGCTCTATGCATTGCTCGCCTTTGGCTATGCGGTGATCAATCCCACCAAGGCACCTCCGGTGCCCGCCATTGCAGGTGGTGGTGAAGTGGTTTCCAGGCGTCATCGACTGACGTGGTTTTTCGCTGTTCCCGTCAGTCTGGTTGTGATTGTCATCATTGCTTCGGTCAGCGGCCTGGTGGGCAGTCGTACGATTGTTCTTGATCGCTATTCAGAAATTGGTGAAACCGCTCAATTGCGCACCAATGTCCCGGAAACCTGCCAGCGTTCGATGATTGAACTTCACGGTCAAGAAAAATGGGATCGTGCGGTTGCCCGACAACAGGAGATAGACAGCCGGGGAGGTACGGTTGAACGACATGAGTTGAGCGAAGAAGAACTGGTGGCAGCCCGGGCTGAGAAACTGGCAAACGCTCCTCCTCTATCGTCGGGTGTGGTGACGGGTTTTCTGTTGTTGACTCTGGTATTGGCCGCGGCCCGGGGGGCATCACCATCGGCACGTCAAAGACCGCTGGTGATCGGTGCCGCCGGTGCTGTCCTTGCACTCATTGCTGACCTGGCCGTCATCTCACCCTTGACGTCTCCGGGCCTGATGACGGTCATCCTGGCCATCCCACTGGCAGCGACGATCTATGGATGCTGGCATGCCACGATCACCTTAGCGAAAAACGAGTTGATTCGTGTCGTCTTTCCACCATTGGTGCTGATCGTCGCAGTACTCGGATCGATTCTCGGCGGAATCACGAATCCCACGCCTGCAGCGGCTCTGGGTGCCGCCGGTGCCATTATGCTCGCCGGTTATCGTGCACTCAAGGATCAAAATCGCAGTGGCAAGGTGATCATTGTTGCCAGTTTTTCGGTGGTGATCATGATTTTGGCCGGAATCAATTTTGACATGAGGGTGTCATTGGATTCAATTGGCCCTGCCGACTGGATTGCCTTTTTCATTGCCCAGGCATCCTATTCTGCAGCGATGATCGGGTTGTTTTACTCAATCTGGACCCTGTTCAAGAATCGTATCCTGACTCCGGTTGTGCGCGAGACAGCAAAAGTGACATCAATGGTCTTTACCATTCTGATCGGTTCGCAATTCCTCAACCTTGTTGTCATTTCCTACGGTGGTGAAGATTTTATTCAGCAATATTTGCGCAGCTTTGACCAGGAACTGGTTGTTTTTCTCGTTGTGATGGTCATTCTGTTTGTCCTTGGTTTTGTTCTCGATTTTCTGGAAATAATTTACATTGTGGTACCGATCGTGGGACCGGTGATTTATGGTGGGACACTCGATCCCGCATGGGTCACGATCATGATTGCCGTCAATCTCCAGACATCATTTCTCACGCCGCCATTTGGCTTCGCGCTCTTCTATTTGCGCGGTGTTGCCCCACCGGAAGTCACAACAGGGCAAATCTATCGTGGAGCTGCACCCTTTGTGCTGGTGCAGATGTTGGGGCTTGGATTGTTGTGGCTGGTTCCCGAGATCGTCACATTGGTTCCGAGCCTGTTGGGCCCATAACGTTTGCAATCACCAATGCGCCGCGCGCGGTCAGGTCAACCGGTAGACTGGAACTGATCGATATGGCGAAACTGTGCCTCATGCGAAAATCGCCATGATCTGGCACCATAGCGCTATTGGTCCTGTCATGAATCTGGAAAAAAATCCGGGGTATAATCTTCGCTGTTGTGCAACTCGACCCAACCGCCATCCCGCAAAACTTCAAGTGGCGTGAAGCGGGACTTGTAATCCATCTTCTGACTGCCTGGAATCCAGTAGCCGAGATAGACATACTTCTTGCGATTACAGGGTGATTGATCAAGAGACGATTGCGTCAGCGAAGAACGTGCAATCCTGACATGATCCAGAACCATATAGGTGCCCAGTGAACTCCTGTGGTACCTGGGGTCAAAGAAAGAATACAACATCGATAAGCCATCGTTGAGAATGTCAGTGATGCAAACAGCCACTAGAGTTGAACGCTCAGGGGTGGACTTGTCAAAATACATGATCACACATGTCTGGACGGACGTATCCTCGACCATTTCCTGATAATCATACGCGGACATATTCGCCATGCCGCCATCGACATGCCGCGTGGTCACATATTGTTGAAACAGTTCATACTGTGTCATGTCGGCAATCGGTGCCATCAGTTTTCGCTGTAAATGATCGTTTTGCCTTAAAACACGCTTCATGCTGGAGCTGAGCACGAAATCCTCGACCCGGATTCGGACAGATAAACACGCCTGACAATTATCACAGGCCGGTTTGTAGAGGGAAAATTGCGAGCGACGAAACCCGTGCTTGGCGAGCGCATTATAGAGAGTCTCGGTATCGCCGCCTGTGGACAAGGTATAGATCCGACGTTCCTGCCGCCCTTCCAGATACGAGCAGGGCTCAGGCTTGGTAATGTAAAACGATGGAAATTCAATGTGCTTATGCAGCATGGCTTGCTCTCGATGACCGATTCCATCGTATCGCCAACCCGTCCAATCGGCAAATGATTGTCGTCGAAAATAGCGAGTGATGCCCGAAAACTGGGTGACGGTAAGGTAATTCAACAGGAGATTGAGATGAATAAGATCAGAAAGGCCGACCTGTAGACACGGATACCCACCTGATGACAGAACTGGCAGCTGCAATCAGCCGCGATCCGACATCTCCGCGAGTCCCGTGCAAAGGGTGGTGACTTTGCGTGAAATTCAGCATGTGGGTGATAAATCGTTGATCTGCGGTGTCTGCGCTGACCCACGACCAGACAATCCTCTTCACCTATCTGATGAACGTTTTGTCCGACACAGCCCCCGAAATCTTTGAGGAATAGTTACGGCACAAAATTGCTTTCAGGTGCCTGACTTGCCATTTCGAAGACTGTCCAAAGATCCTCTCGATCACAAGAGGAAGGGCCCTGGCCTTTCGACCAAAGCCCCGTATCTCGGACAATAAGTCGCCATACTTATCCGGTAGAATTCTGTGCACGTTCCGCAAGAAAGCTATCGAATTCCGCTTTATCCTTGGCCTCACGCAGGCGCTTCAAAAATTCTTCGAAAGCGATCTGTTCGTCTTCAAGACGTTGAAGAGTCTCTTCCTTGTAATTATCGAAAGCCGTATTTCCTGTGGGGCGAATCCGATACCGTTGCCCACATGTCTTTTTGACTGATTTATAGTGATGAGACATACGTTTACTCCAGATAAGAAAGAAGAGAATGGCGAGTCCGATTGGCCAGAAAATGACAAAGCCAAGAACCATGATCGCAATCCACACGAGTCGCCCTCCCATGTCGATCCAATCGATAACCTGTTGTGTAATGTCTGAAACCTTATTCACGGTCATATCTCCACAAAGCCTGGGTCCAACAATGACGGGTCAGACCCGAATTTGACGCAAAACCCGTCGCGTCCTTGATGCCTATGGGCATTCTGCATGCTCAGGCGCACCGCTGATCTGTTTGTCCAATTTGACAGCGAATAACACATGTTAATGCATTTTACATTAAGGATGTGGCATCTCTTGCCAGACGTTTCAAGAGGTATCCAGATTTATTTTGAACACAAGATTGAAAGGCAAGGCGGTGCTTCGCTCTCAATTGTCGGGTGCGACCAGACCCAGTCCACGCAGATAGATTCCAATTCCTGATTCCAGCAGGTCTTCCGGGGTGTATGGCGAGCGGGATCCAACGGGTCCGCGTGCGAACAACTCGACAACTCCATGGCTGATTGCCCAGATATGGTCACAGACCATGGCCACCGGCGGCATGCGCTCAGGTGGCAAATGCGCAACCACCTTGCGTGATGCTTCCTGAACGACATCTTTTGCGCGATTGGCAGCCTGTGCGAGTTCCGGGCTGGCATTTACCGAGATTCCTGACTCGAACATCACGATATAGTGACTGGGATGGTTACGCGCGAAAGCGAGGTATGAAAGGCTGGTCCTTTCAAACGCTGAAAGGGCAGAGGGTTGGCCCTTATTGTAGGCGAATTCCAGCAGATCTGCAAAAATTTCAAATCCTTGGCGCGCCGCCTCGATCAAGAGTTCCTGTCGTGAACCAAAATGACGATAGGGTGCTGCCGCCGATACGCCAACGCGTTTTGCCGCCTGCGCGATGGTAAATGTCTGTGGACCCGTTTCTTCAATTAATTCGAGGGCAGAATCCACCAGAGCCTGTCGCAGATTGCCATGATGATAACTGCGTTTTTGCACCTCTAGTCTCTAGTCGCGATTGCCAATGTCATCGGGATCAAAAGGCACAGATTGATAGATTTCATTGATCCAATTGCCATAAAGTAAATGTCCGTGGCTTCGCCATCGGTTGCGCGGGGCCAGGTTCATGTCATCATCGGGAAAGTAGTTATACGGCAGCTCAATGGGTTTACCAACGCTTCGATCACGCGCAAACTCTTCGGCAAGTGTTCCTGTGTCATATTCAAAGTGATTAAAGATATAGAGGGCACGCCGACTCAAATCCTCAATCAAACACGGGCCTGTCTTGTCCGATCCCAATAGAATCCGCAAGTCAGGCGATGTTTCGACAGCCTTGTGAGAAACCCCGGTCCAGCGACTCACGGGAATCACAAATTCATCAGAAAAACCCCGCAAATAAGGTGAAGCGGGAAACAGGTTATTGTGTCGGAAACAGCCAAACGCCTTGCTTGAGAGAGGAATTTTATTGATCCCATGCCAGTAATAGAGCATGGCCATGCCACCCCAGCACACACCAAAGATCGCATGCACGTGGCTTTCGCTCCAGTCCATGATCTCCACAAATTCATCCCAATAACTGACATCATGAAAGGGCAGGTGTTCAATCGGCGCACCGGTGACAATCAATCCATCAAATTTCCGCGTCCGAACAGCCTGAAATGGCTGATAGAAAGCCTCCATATGGCGCGCCGATGTATGTTTGGGTTGATGTTCGGTCATGCGGATCAGCGTCAAATTGATCTGGAGTGGTGTGGCACCAATCAACCGGGCAAATTGAGTCTCGGTTTCAATCTTTTTGGGCATGAGATTAACCAGACCGATTTCGAGCGGTCGAATATCCTGTCGCTGAGCTTGCGACTCGCTCATGATCATGACCCCTTCATCACAGAGGACGCGATAGGCAGGGAGTGTTTCCGGAATATTGATCGGCATCGGTGCAATCAGGTCAACTTGATTTTCGGCGACGTTCAATCGATGCTGCGATAACCTCAATAACATCATCGGCAGATTGCACCTCGGCGATATCCGCAGCATCCACTTCAACGCCCCAATTGCGGGCCATGGCGGCGTAACGCGGCTGACGCGCGGCAATCGCACGTTGATAGACGCGGCGCGCGAAGTCATCGGGATCGACCTCTTCGGGGCTGATATCATGATCCTTGAGATATTTATCCCAATTGTCTTTCAGGAAGTCCGGACGGTAATACATGGGCTTTGGCTGCTCATTGAATCGTGTTTGCAACCTTTCTGAATGTCCTTCCGGTTCACGAATCCAAACCAGAAGAAGAGTCTCACCCAATGCTTTGAGGATCTTGTCGTCATGGTTCTCCGGGTCCACCACTTCGCAAATTGATCCCCCCGAGTCACAAACAAAATGTCGATATCCGTAAAGTTGTTCAGCCCGGCCAATAAAATGCCGGGTATCCAGCAGGGCCGCAATTTCAGCCTGCCGGTGCAATTGCTGCCGGCGACAATATTCAGCAAATGACAAGCCCCCCCTGCCGGGATTGCCCATGTAGGTCGACAAGGGCTCCAGATTACCAAAGGTTATGTTTGAGGCAATATAGATTGAATCTGAGCGCAGCAGATCGGCCAAGAAGGGATTGCGCATCGCTTCGAACTTGAAATTGTCGACGATATGTTCACCCATGTAACGTGTGCCAATGCGATAATCGACCGAGTAGTGAAACCATTCACCCGAGTCGCGCAGAATTGTTGACACATGGGTTTTTCCCACACCCGACATGCCAAAAAACACAAGCCGACGGAAGTCAGCTTTTCTCCATTCTGCAGCAGTTTCGTAAATCATCAACCATCCATCATTTGTTACAACAGATTAACGCAGTGCTGTGCGATTCAGTCCGCACAAGAATTACGTCTACAATTCACCTCCAACGCCCTTAAATTTCTCAACAAATTCAGAAACTTTCTGAAAAACACTCTGCTTTTTAGTCAAATACTGCGGATTCAAAGGACTCATTTTGGGCAAGATTGCATTGAGTTCGGTCCCAATCTCGCTGGCAGTTCCCCGTTTGATCGAAGTTGCAATATATCGCTTTGCAGCTTCAAAATTCAGCCCCTCAGTGTCAATCAACTCTTCAACTTCGCGTCGTTGTTGAACTCGTGCAAAGGTAAAAAAAGCATCAATCACACTGGCAGCATCATCAAGTTCATCAAGATTTGTTGTGTTGATGAAATCGACCAGCATGCTCTCTTTGGCCCGGTGGCCGAGACTGGCTTTGATCATGCGCCGTACATTATCAATGACCACGGACTTATTTTCCATTTTCTTGTTATTCTCAAAAATCTGTTCAAGAATGTAGTCCAGATTGATTTCCTGAGATTTCAGCAAGTCAATTTCGAATACGACATCATCCCAATCAACGGTCGATTTCTCCGTTTCTGATGCGGTTCTGTCGTTCCGCAGCCAATCCTGTATGTCGTTGTATGTTGAGCGGTAGTCCTGCACCTTGCGCTCGGTTGGCAACCGTATGCCTCGCATGGTCGTCAATTCATCGTCACTCAGATGATGTGTCTCCTGAAAGGTCTTGAGAGCCGCTTCGTCGGTGACATTGATGCATTGCAGGGCTTTCAGGACCGTGAACTCATCATAGTTTCGGAGAATGTTTTCGATGCGCAGGTATTCTCCGAACAACTGGACAAAATTCTTCTTGTCAGCTTCCCTGACAATGTCTGCCGGATCGGGGAACCGTTCCTCCAACTCTGTCAAGACATCTATAAAGCCACGCCGGGATTCACCGGTCGCTGCATCGGTGTAGCCCTCCATATACTCACGATAGCTTTTCTCCAGAACCACGTTCCTCGTGTTGGCATCGCCGAACAGGGTAATCGCATCCACTGTCGCCTGCTCCAGATCACGAAAGGTGACAATGTTACCGAATGTTTTTGTTGCGTCATAAATACGATTTGTTCGTGAATAGGCTTGCAGCAAACCATGATAGCGCAGGTTCTTGTCCACAAAGAGAGTGTTCAGAGTCGGTGCATCATAGCCGGTGAGAAACATACCCACCACGATGAGCAGATCCACCTCCTTGGATTTCACCCGCTGGGCCAAATCGCGATAATAGTTCTGGAAGCCTTGGTTCTCCACACCGAAACTGGTTTTGAAGTCCCGGTTGTAGTCACCGATGGCCGCATCCAGAAACTCCTTGGCGGTGCTGTTCAATGCCGTGACGTCAAAGGCTTCGTCCGGAATATCGCCAACAGCGTCCTGTGTTTCATTGGCAGCAAACGAAAAGATCGTTGCAATCTTCAGGGGTCTGTCGTTCTTATCCTGCAACGCGTTCAATTTATTGTAATAAAGTTTGGCCGCATCGACGCTGCTGACTGCAAACATGGCGTTGAAACCATGACGTCCACCGTGAAGGCGATGTGTCTTCTGGTGGAATTTATCCAGGATATATTGTGAGATTTCACGAATGCGCTCCGGGTGTTGCAACGCCTGCTTTGTCTCGGCCGCGAGCAGTTTTTCTGCGTCTTGCTCACTTTCGATTTTTTTGAATTGAGGTCGTACATCGTTGTAATCCACTTTGAACTTGAGCACCTTTTCATCCCGAATAGCGTCCGTGATGACATAGGAATGCAACTCACAGCCAAAGACATCGGCGGTAGTGGCGGCCCCTGCGGCGTTTTCCGGAAAGATCGGTGTGCCCGTGAACCCGAACTGACAGAACCGTTTAAATCTCCTCTTCAGGTTTCTCTGCGCCTCACCAAACTGGCCACGATGACATTCATCAAAAATGAACACGACCCGCTCTCCGTACGCTTCCAGCGTGTCTTCACTCCTCATGAGGTTGTTGAGTTTCTGGATCGTGGTCACGATGATCTTGTTATCATCTTTGGCAAGATTGCGCTTCAATGCGGCCGTGTTGCGGGACCCGTTCACGCTATCAGGTGAGAACCGCTGGTATTCTTTCATCGTTTGGTAGTCGAGGTCTTTACGGTCCACGACAAAAAACACCTTGTCGATTGACTCAAGATCCGTTGCCAGCCGTGCGGCCTTGAAGCTGGTCAGTGTTTTTCCTGATCCCGTGGTATGCCAGATAAATCCGCCGCTTTCCGGCTTGTTCAGGTTTTTTGCTGCAAAGGAACTGCTGATCTTCCACAGGATCCGTTCGGTGGCGGCAATCTGATAGGGACGCATGATCAGCAGGATGTCGTTCGTGTCGAACACAGAATACTTCAGCAGTACATTCAGCAGGGTATTCCGTTGAAAGAATGTGGAAGTGAAATCCTTCAGATCCCGGAGTGGGCTGTTGTCCGCCTGTGCCCAGTTCATGGTGAAGTCGAAACTGTTCTTGTCACGGCTCGTGGTGTTGGCAAAGTATCGTGTGTCAGTCCCGTTCGAGATGACGAACATTTGCAGGAATTTGTAGAGAGAATTCTCGCTGTTGAAACACTCCTTGCTGTAGCGGTGGATCTGGTTAAACGCTTCTCGAATAGCAACACCCCGCTTTTTCAGTTCGATATGCACCAGCGGTAAACCGTTGACCAAAATGGTCACATCATAGCGGTTGGCGTATAGTCCCGTTTGTTCGAACTGTCGGATCACCTGTACCTTGTTGGCGGCCAGGTTCCGTTTATCCAGCAAATGGATATTCTGAATCCGGCCATCATCGAACACAAAGTCGTGAATCCAGTCATCATGGATTTTGCGGGTTTTCTCGATGATGCCCTCATTGGGCCTGTCCAGCCAGGTCCCGACAAACCGCAGCCATTCGTCATCAGAAAATTGGACATCGTTCAGTGCCTGTAGCTGCAGCCTCACATTTGCAAGCATCGCTTTCGGAGTGGTGAGGTCGGGCCGGTATTCATATCCCTGACTGGCAAGATCCTGAACCAGCTCCCGCTCCAGATCGGACTCGCTCTGATAGCTGTCTGCGCCCTTCCACTCCCTTGTGTATTGATTGAGAACAATGAACGTCTTCGACTCGACAATGGGTTTTGTCTGTTCAAGCATTCGATGCCTCCTGCTGCCAGGAGTCGTCGTTCTGGATCAGATTGTCCAACAAGAGCTTGACCGTCCACTTTTCTTGCGGCGATGGCTCCACAACCGCTTCGTTTGAAAGAGGGTTATGACCGGTGAGTTGCTCGGCAATATCGGAAATTGCCCGGCTCACTTTAAAGCACTTTCTTGTGAGGCTTGGGGAAATTTAAAAGTAGATCACGATAATATTCATATTGCTTTTGCCGTAACTCAATTTCACGTGGCAGTCCTTCGCTGATAGAAGTTGTCAGCGTGTCGAATTTGTCGAGGATGCTGACGACGCGTTCTTGCTCTCCGGCAGAGGGGACAGGGATTAAGACCTTGGCCAAGTTGTCGGCATTGACGCGCCTGACTTTTGCACCCGTAATGTGCACCCGTTTCTGTCTATGAAACTGCTCCGTTTGGAAGAAGTATGCAACAAATTTAGGGGTCAGTTTGTGTGAATAGAAGCATGCGTCACTGCTAACCGCAATGTCCTCATCACCAAGCCAAGCGACGGCCTTGCAGACGTCGTCATCGTTCTCGCTTGTGGTCGCAATCACCAAATCGCCTGGCTTTGCCATGCGCGCTTTCTTTGCGAACTCTTCTGAAACAAAGCTTTTAGTTATTCGGGCATAGGTCCCGTAGTGAGTGTAAATTTGACCGTAGTGAATACAGCCAACCCCGGACCCAACGAAGTCTTTCTTTTGAAGCCCTCCGCCGCGCGTGAAGGTTCCCACCCGCTCATCACCCATAGGCAAATGCGCAATATCTTGGCCCTCATAATCCAACAACAGATCACGATAGTAGTTGTATTGTTGCTTTCGAGCCTTAAGCTCGGTGGTCAGCTCGGTGGCCAGCTCGGTGAAGCTGTCCAGAATGCGCACGATCTCTGCCTGAATCGCAAGCGATTTATCTTGATTTTCAGGGCAGGGGATAGGGACTGTTTTATTGCAAAAGTTGCTAATCCAGTGCCGTTTGTGATCTCCATCAGCTAAGCCTCCAGGCAAAGTTTGTAGATAATGGTAAACAAACCTGAGGATATATCGCCTATCTTTAGCAGTAATGATTTTCATTGCTGATGACTTCACCTTGAAATCGAAATCAACCCATCGACTTGCGGTTGTGAAATCATCAAAAATAATCGCAGGCGAGATTGAGGCTTTGTAAATTCCATCGGTTTCATTTGTGTAACCGAGAATAAAAGTTTTTCCAGGCGTTAAAACCGGGATGTTAAAATTGTCGCTGTAATTGGTATCGTGAACACGATATTTTGTTGGTTGTTCATATTGCGTAACTTCCCCCAGCGGCTTCCATTCCACCGTCGTACCATCCAGCAGTGTCTCCAAGACGTGTCGCTTGCTCACAGCTACAACGTCTCGATTCTGAATTCGCTGTAGCCTTCATAATAAAAGCTGACATCGATGCCCGTCATGAACAGCGCACGGTTATCAATCTGATCGGTCAGTGCGCTTTTCAGCAAAGCCTTGATCTCCACATCTTTCACCACACTGCGTTGCATGGCGGAAAGATATTCATCCTTATCCACCACGTTCCAGTCCACGGCCTGTTTCAGTTCTTTTTTCAGGATAAGATCAAGCCAGATGCGGGTGGCGCGCCCGTTACCTTCGCGGAAAGGATGGGCAATATTCATCTCCACATATTTTTCGATGACCTGGTCAAAATGTCCTTGCGGCATGGCGTCGATATGATTGAGCGAGGCTTGCAGATACATGAGCGGCGCAAAGCGGAAATTGCCCTTGGCGATGTTCACATCACGAATCTGACCGGCAAACGTATAAATCTCTTCGAACAGATAGGCATGGATGACGGCCAAACCGCTGAAGGTCCCAACCTCCACCTTATCAATATCTCCGGAGTCAAATAGCTGTTTGGCCTTCCGCTTGCTGATCTTCTCTTCCGCTTTGGCCAATTCAACCTGATGGGTGATGCCCAGTTTATTGTCCAGTGTCATGCGGCATCACCTTCGATTTCTGCCACGATCACATCAATATCAGACCGCAATTGCTCGATCTTGGCGATGGTCGTTTTCAACTCGGCATTCAACGCAGTGATATCAATCACCTCACGCGTATCTTGGGGTTCGACGTAGGAACTGACCGACAGGTTGTAGTCATTCTTCGCGACCTTATGATGGGGCACGGTCTCGGCCACATGGTCGATCTTGGTCTTGCTGTCGAACATCTCCATGATCCTGGCGATGTGATCGTCATATAAGACGTTGTTATTGGTTTCTTTCTTGAAGAATTCCCCGCCACTGGCATCAATGAACTGGATATCCGTATCGCTTTTGTTCTTGGCCAGCACCAGGATGTTGACCGCAATCGTCGTGCCATAAAACAGATTCGGGGCCAGTGAAATGACCGTTTCAACGAAGTTGTGATCGACAAGATATTTACGAATCTTCTGCTCGGCACCACCACGGTAGAAAATACCTGGAAAGCACACAATCGCTGCGCGCCCCTGACTGGACAGATAGCTGAGCGCATGCAACACAAAGGCAAAGTCCGCCTTGGATTTCGGCGCGAGCACACCAGCAGGTGCAAAGCGATCATCATTGATCAGTGTCGGATCGTCTGTTCTGATCCATTTTACTGAATAGGGCGGGTTCGATACGATCGCATCAAAAGGTTTGTCATCACCAAAGTGTGGTGATGTCAGGGTATGACCCAACTGGATGTTGAACTTGTCGTAATTGATGTTGTGCAGGAACATGTTCATACGCGCGAGGTTGTAGGTGGTGGGGTTGAGTTCCTGGCCAAAGAAACCATCCTCGACGATATGATCTTCGAACTGCTTTTTGGCCTGCAACAGCAACGAACCTGACCCACAGGCAGGATCATAGATTTTATTGACGCGGGTTTGGCCGTGCATCGCCAACCGGGCGATCAGTTTCGATACATGCTGGGGTGTAAAGAACTCGCCGCCTGATTTGCCCGCATTGGCGGCGTATTTGGAGATCAGGAATTCATAGGCATCACCGAAAAGGTCAATTTCGTTGCTGTGAAAATCACCGAAATCCAGTTCGGCAACCCCCTTGAGGACCGAAGTCAAGCGAGCGTTCTTGTCCGCCACCGTATTGCCAAGCCGGTTGCTGGTCGTATCGAAATCGGCAAATAGGCCTTTGATCGCGTCTTCAGACGGATATCCACGCGCAGAGGATTCAATAGCGGTAAAGATATTGGCCAGATCGGTGTTCAGATTGTCGTTTTTTTGCGCAGCGGCAACAATATTGGCAAAAAGCTGGCTGGGGGAAATGAAATAGCCTTTGGTCTTGATCGCGTCATCTTTGATTTCCGGCGAGATCGCATCATCAGACAGTTCCGCATAATGGAAGTTATCGTCATCAGCTTCGATGTAGCTGGCGAAATTCTCGCTGATAAAGCGGTAAAAGAGGGAACCCAGCACATATTGCTTGAAATCCCAACCATCGACCGCGCCACGCACCTCATTGGCGATTTGCCAGATCCGACGTTGCAGTTCGGCGCGTTGCTCCGGGCCTGTCATCTTGGTCTTCCTATTCTGACCTCTGTGATTGTTCAGCAATCGCGCCATTGATCTCGCTCCAGCGAAATCCTTAGGCTTTCCGTGCCTTGAAACTGGGAACCATACTCTCGAATGCCAACCGACAGGTCTTTTTCTAAGCTATTTGAAGACATTCTGCGAGTTCTTTGACGTTCACATGATCAGCGTTGGAGAACACGCTGTGATGTGCAAGATACCGTCGGTCAAGGGCCTGAATTTTGGTCGTCTCAGTAACTGAAACACATAGCGAGAGCGCCATCGGATCAAGAATGTCCTTGCCAAAGTGAAAAAGCCCTGAATTCGTGAAGGCGAATGACACGTTGTGATACGATCACGCAAACTTGGCCACCGCCATTCATCTCTTGGCTGGACGCCGTGACAAGGCGAAGGCTCTCAGAGTCTGAGCTGGTTCTCTCATGTTTGTCCTGCATATGACCAGGGTTGACCGCTGCGACTGCCGAGTGATCTCATGCCTGACTGACGATGCCTGTACGAATATTGATACTGTTGGCTGCAAGTATAAAGAGACTGCCAATAATCATAAATATATCAATGGTTTCTCCGTAAAGTATAAAACCCACAACGGCAATCGCCGGGAGGCGTGCAAAATCCAGAGGCATGACAAACGTGGCCGGGGCAATCTGCAGCGCCTTGGTCAGGCAGAAATGTGCAGAAAGCCCGCATAATGAGACGGCGAGGATCGGCACCAGGAGAGCAGAGGAGGGCAATGTGATGCTGAGATCTGCGCCGGCAATCGCGAGGCCCAAAACCGATTGAATGGCACACATCCAGAAGAGAATCGTTGCAACAGGCTGTAAACCAGTCAGCTTGCGGGTGGCGATGGCTGCACCGGCAAAACCGATGGCACAACTCGCCGCGGCGATCATCCCGGGCGAAAATTCAACAATACCCGGTCGGGCGATGATCATGATACCAATAAAACCAATGATCGTCGCGACGATTCTGACTTTCGGCAACATTTCGCGAAGAATCAATGGTGCCAGCACAGCTGTCCATAAAGGCGATGTGAACTCAAAGGCAAAAACCAGAGCAAGGGGTACCGATGCCAATGCTGTAAACCACAAGTTGGTCGCCGCGAAATGCAATATGTTGCGCACCAGATGCAGACGAAAAGACTGCGGACGCAACTGATGCCGTTTGCCAGTGGCAACGATCAAACCCAACATGACCATCATTCCGATCAGCGAACGGTAAGTCATGATTTCAAAGCTGCTGAGTGCATGGCTGGCTTCACGCCCGGCAACCGCCATTGCACTGAATGAAAATACTGTTCCAATCATCCAGAACGCCGCACGGATCGATTGTCTCTTATTGTCTGCCATCTTTCAATCAGGTGCCATCCGTCGCCTTTGGCTTTAAATTCAGCATGCCGATTCTCTCGTCAGGCTATGCGCTCGTCGAATGACAAGCCCGCAGATCAGTGACCATGAAGTCAGATGAACCTCGAACAATTTGTGATCCCAAAGGCGTCACTCGTATGATTCTATCGGCACAAGGGAGACTGTGTGGTCACGGCGTCACTCCCACTCGATTGTCCCGGGTGGTTTGGAGGTGATATCATAGAGAACCCGGTTGATGCCCCTCACTTCATTGACAATGCGGGTTGCCGTCTCCGAAAGAAAAACGCCCTCAAAATCATAGAAGTCAGCAGTCATGCCATCGACTGAGGTCACGGCCCGCAGGACACAGGCGGCCCCATAGGTACGCCCATCGCCCATGACACCAACCGAATTGACTGGCAGAAGAGCGGCAAAAGCCTGCCAGATATCATCATACAGGCCGTGTTTGTCGATCTGGTCCAGGAAAATGGCATCAGCTTGCCGTAATATTGCCAGTTTGGCAGGTGTGACCTCTCCTGGACATCGGATCGCCAGTCCGGGGCCGGGGAAGGGGTGACGTCGTACGAATTCATCCGGCAAACCGAGTTCACGTCCCAGTTCACGTACTTCGTCTTTGAAGAGTTCACGGAGCGGCTCAACAAGTTCCAAACCCAGTTCAGCAGGTAATCCACCGACATTGTGGTGCGATTTGATCGTGGCTGATGGCCCGTCTCCGGCGCTTGGTGACTCAATCACATCCGGATACAGGGTTCCCTGCGCCAGATGCGTGGCACCACCGATTTTTTGGGCTTCCTCCCTGAACACATCGATAAAGAGGCGGCCAATTGTTTTTCTTTTTGTTTCAGGATCAGAGATCCCGCGCAATGCGGCAAGAAACTGCGCTGACGCGTCAATCGGTGAGAGCGGAATGTTGAAACTCTCACGAAACATTGTCGTGACAGATTCGGCCTCATTGTCCCGCAACAAACCATGATCGACAAAGACACAGGTCAACTGCCCCGGCAAAGCACGGTGAATGAGCGCTGCCGTGACCGCAGAATCAACACCGCCGGATAATCCGCAAATGACCTTTGCGTCTCCAATGTCATCGCGCAGTTTCTGGATGATGCGCCGACAGAAAGCGGACATTGTCCAGTCACCTGTAAAACCCGCAATACGCGCAAAGTTCCGGAGGATTCGTGTGCCGCATGGCGTATGGTAGACTTCCGGGTGAAACTGCAGGCCGAAAAGATGTCGTTCATCATCTGCGAGCGCCGCAAATGGTGCATTTTGTGAACGCGCAATCACCCGAAATCCCGCGGCAGGCTGCGTGACGCTGTCCCCATGTGACATCCAGACCTCTTCATGCCCGTCCGCAAACAAGCCTTCCATCAGGTTGTGACGGCCGATCAATCCGGCCCCTTCAGGCCAGAGCGCGGCACGACCAAATTCACCATGGCGACCCTGGCTGACGTCCCCACCGAGCTGGCGCATCATCACCTGCTGCCCATAGCAAATCCCCAAAATCGGAATCCCCAGTTCGTAGATGGATTCGGGCGGACACGGGAAATCCGGCTGGGTCACGCTTGCCGGACCACCCGACAGGATGATGGCCTGAGGTTCAAACGCGTCAATGAATTCTTCCCGGGCTGCGTTAAACGGATGAATCTCGCAATAGATGTTCGCCTCCCGCAGTCGGCGCGCAATCAGTTGGGTGACCTGGCTGCCAAAATCAATAATCAACAGCTTTTGGGGCGTTCCTGTATTCATGACCTTGTCCAATATGACCCGGTATCGCACGTTCAAAATATGTCTTTCTGGCCTAATCGGCTCAAAGCTGCAAATTGAGCTGCCGAAACGAATTCAGGCGAACACATGGAAGCTTGACGTGACTGTGTTGAGATTCAAGGGAGCTTTTCACGGCATGGGAGAAAGACGCAATGGATAATCTCACATCGTTTGTCACCGCGACTGGGAACCTGTCATTCCAGCGATTTGTTGTTTTTGGCAGCTGTCCTGACATATCTTGACTGGGATTTGCGACACAGTTGTTGCTGTTTTGGTTCCATGTCCAGTTTTCGATGACGGGCCGCAATTGAGTCCGTGGCCTTGCGCGATGTCGCTGACCAGACGAAAGCAGACATCAGGCACACTGGGGCCTACAACATACAACAGCAGAACGGTACAGCGCCATCATGCGGTGATTGTGGATCACGAAGGGTCCGCGTGCCCCGCACACACCGCCCGATGAGAATCGACCATGGGACTGTTTGCCAAGAATGCAGACATCTTGACACCAGGAACCAGGAAGGCCCTTGACGCCTGCCTCGCCCCCACAATCAGTTCTGTCGGTTCCAGTGATCACAAAGTTGATGGGAACTACGGTATTTGCGGATATTCTTTGTGACGTCTGTGACGCGTCAATCACGCTGAGAATTTGGGACAAACAGGGTGAGAACCTTGGGGAGCAGCGGATGTTGCCCCTCTCTCCGCGGAGAGAGGAGTAAAAATTCTGTCTGCAAGACGCCCCGTTTGACGATGCGTGTCAGGAGGTCAAGTCGTATGCACGCTCTCCATGTGTGGCCATGTCCAACCCCACCATCTCATCCTCTTCCGACAATCGCAGGGGAAAGACCAGCGCCACGAGCTTGACCAGGATGGCTGTGATCACCAACGTAAAGACGCCAACGATAACCAATGACCCGACCTGCGCAACCCAGCTCGAGTCCGGAACAAATACCGCAATCATGATGGTGCCAAAAATCCCGCCGATTCCATGCACGGCAAAAACGTCCAGACTGTCATCGATTTTCATGACATCCTTGACCAGGCCACAACCATATTGACAGATCACCCCGGCCACGGCCCCGATGACCAGGGCTTCAACCGGTGTGACAAAGCCTGAGGCGGGCGTTATCGATGCCAAACCGGCGATCGTACCGGTGACAATCCCAACCAGCGATGACTTGCCGTATCTGATTTTTTCCAGCGCAGCCCATGCCAATGAAGCGGCCGCGGCAGAAATGTGCGTGACCGTAATAGCGGATGCGGCACCGCCGTCAGCGGCAAGCTGTGAACCTCCATTGAACCCAAACCAGCCCACCCAGAGGAGCGCCGCCCCGACCATCACAAATCCTGGATTATGCGGCGGCTTATTGTCGTCCTTGCGGGGTCCAAGAAAGAACGCGATCACCAGTGCCGCGATGCCGGCCGTCTCGTGAACGACGATGCCTCCGGCAAAATCCTTGACTCCGGTGGCACCAAATATGCCGCCATCAGCCAATATGCCGCCGCCCCAGACCCAATGCGCAACAGGCGCATAACAGAGAAGCATCCAAAGTCCAGAGAGAACCAACACGAAGTTAAAACCGATTCGTTCAACATACGCCCCGACAATCAATGCGGGCGTAATGATCGCAAAGGTCATCTGAAACGCAAAAAAAACATATTCCGGCAGAGCACCCGAGAGAGTTTCGGGCGTTACTCCCAGCAGGAATATCCTGTCGAGTCCGCCCCAAATGCCGGAACCACCCCCTCCAAACGCAATGCTGTAGCCACATGCCAGCCAGAGCACGCTCATTAAACAGGCGATTGTATAGGTCTGCATAAAGGTGCCAAGAACATTTCTGGCCCGGACCAAACCTCCATAAAAGAGAGCCAGTCCCGGCAATGTCATCAGCAAAACCAGGGCTGTTGCAACCATAATCCAGGCTGTCCCCGCATGATCCATTTTTATCTCTCCAAACTCACGAGAACGCTGGTACGACTTGTTCTCACTGACGTCGTCCGGGCACGTTCACTATATCAGGGTCGAATATTCTGCCAGACCCCAGACCCCAGCCGTCAAGCGATCACGGGTGTTGTCTCACTGCAGCATGAACGCAGAGCTGTCGACCCGCCCGCCTGGCGGAGGTCAGCCGGCAGACAGGACAAAAATTCCGCCCACAGCAGCCAGTGTTGCTGCGGCAAATCCTCCGGCGAGCAAATCATCAAACATCACGGCCCCTTTTCGCTGGCTGCGGTCAACCTTGCCAATGATGCCCGGCTTCCAGATGTCAAAAAGGCGAAACAGCACGAAAGCCAATAGCCAAACCGGTAGACTCATCGCTTCAAGGGCCGGAGACACATGCAACAGGAATGGAATCGGCAGGAGCGCGATCAGTTGACCCGCGACCTCATCAATCACGACCTGCGGCGGGTCATGAGCGTCTTCCACCTGACGGGTTGCCCAGAATCCCGCCGCAATGGCCAATAGGGTCGCCCATACAAGTGCCCCGACACCGCCCAGACTGTAACTCACAGCACCGATCATCACACCGACCGCAGCCCCCGCAGTGCCGGGCATACGCGGAACACGGCCAACCCCGAAACACGTGGCGACCTGCTGCTTCAAAGTGACGTCAAAGTTGCCGTGGCCAATGAGGCGATTCCTTCGCGACGCCCGGTGAAGCCCAGCCCTTCTGACGTCGTGGCCTTGATGCTCACGCGGTCAATTTCCAGCGCAATGACCTCAGCAATCTTTTCTTGCATGGACGCTGCAAACGGCGCGATTCGTGGTTTCTCGCAAATGATCGTACAGTCAACAGCACGAATAGCATAGCCACATTTTCTTGCCAATTCATAGGCATGGCGAAGAAATACCATAGAATCCGCATCTTTCCACTGTGGATCGTCAGGTGGAAACCATCGCCCAATATCACCCTGTGCCAGTGCGCCATAAATGGCGTCGGTAATGGCATGCGCCGAAACATCCGCATCGGAGTGTCCCACCAGACCCTGGTCATGTGGAACCTGAACACCGCAGAGTGTTACGAAAGTGCCGTCTCCAAACCGGTGCACATCAAATCCGGTTCCGCAACGGGTATCCGGCACTTTGGCTGGCGCGATCCCCTCACGCTCAAAATCTTTTGGTGTCGTCAATTTGACATTATCCTCCTCACCACTCACGACCTGCACGGCGATTCCGGCTGAAATGGCAATGGCCGCATCATCGTGAGCGGTATTCGCACAGCGACTATAGGCATCCAACAAGGTTTGTATGTCAAACCCCTGCGGGGTCTGCGCCCGAATCATCTCGTCGCGATCCACCGTTTCAACCGCAAGACTTGCATTGGTTTTCCACAAGGCATCGATGAGACCAACGCCCGGAATCACCGCCTCATGATCATGCAAGGCATGAAGAATTCTATCGACCAATTGATGCGAAAAGAAGGGGCGCACCGCATCATGGATCAGGACATGCGTCAACGAATCATCCTGCAACCGATTTAAACCGGAAATGACCGATTCAGTACGTGAGTCACCACCAAATGTCGTCAGGACTGTCCCAGCCAGGTGAGGCATGACGCATTCCTTGAAAAGTGCCTCATGCCCTTCGGAGATGACCGCAACGACTTGATCGATATGCGGATGGGTCAAAAGGCGGTTGAGTGTCGTGGCGAATATCGAGGCATTTCCCAAATTCTGATATTGCTTGGGAGGTTGCATCTTGGCACGAATACCTGAGCCGGCACCAACAACAATTGCACCAGCTCTCATCACAAAAAACGGGTCCACTGCCAACGGGCCGGGGGACTCTGACCCATTATCGCTTCGCACGATATCCGCCGTGACATCGCGGTCCACCCGCCAACTATCGTGCGTTGTGGCATACAGAGCCTTGCCTGCTATCAAAAAGTTGTCCTTGCACGATCCCTGTCCTCATAAAATGTCAGACTTCAACTGATGGGTCAGAAAAAATAAACTGAACCGAGACACGAAGTAAACCAAAGTGCCTCGTTGCGCCAACATGTCACAACGATCACATCACTTGCCAGACTGCGCAGGTTGCCAATATATGGGGCAATGTTGCCGCGATGGGGGTAGAGAGGGAATTTCCGCTGATCTGACTGTGGCCTGGACCACTGCAAAAGAAGCGAGAACTGGATCATGAAGAGCAGGAAACCACGTCGGAATGGATCTCGCTCAAGGCCCCTTTCGCAGCAATTCACGGAAAACCCGGCAAATGCCAGCACGCGTGCGGACTATTTTGGAATTTGGGCATCGCTACCGGTCGCTGCTGTTGTCGTTGACGCAACAGATCACATTGTCGATGTCAATCCGGCGGCCGAATCGCTGTTCAACCGTTCGGCCCGGTCTCTGACAGGAATGACAGCAATGGACCTTGCTGCCGAGGCCAGCATTTTGCAGGAAAATCTGTTGCACGCCCGGCAACGTCAGGCACCGGTTTTGGTCGATGATTTTGTCATTTTGCTACCCGACCGGGTCCGATTGCCAACAACCTTGCAGCTTGCACCCCTGGCGAGCATTGATGATCAGACCGGCCGGTTACTTCTCTGTTTTCGCTCCCGGGAGATCGAGGGTAAAATCAGCCACGGCAATCGTGCGAAGTCAGCGGCACGCTCAGCTATCGGGCTCGCCGATATGCTCAGCCATGAGATCAGAAACCCACTCGCGGCAATCATCGGCGCCGCTCAACTGTTGTCGATCAAGTTGCAATCCGCTGATTTGGAATTGTCAGAACTGATTGTCGATGAGGCGCATCGGATCCGTAAACTGATTGAAAGAGTGGACCAGTTTGGCCAGACGGCATTCAATGAGTGCCGTGCCTTCAACGTGCATGACCTCCTTGATCGCGCCTGCCGCAGCGCACATCTCGGCTGTGCCGCAGGTCTTCGAATCGATACCGAATTCGACCCCTCACTCCCCGAGGTCTGGGCAGATCATGACCAACTGCTCCAGGTCTTTTTGAATCTGTTGCAAAATGCCAGCGAAGCCATCGATAGCGAAGGCGGGTATATCCATATCCGCACCCGCTATGACCCGTTCCTGCGAACACGTGACTCTGATGGTGAAGAAAAAATTCTGCCGATTCATGTGGAAATTATTGACAATGGAAAGGGTCTGAATGCCGAGATCGCAGCGAATGCATTCGAACCGTTTGTGAGTGGGCGTCAGAATGGCACCGGCCTTGGCCTGACTCTGGTATCGACAATTCTCAACGATGTCGGTGGCTGGATCGCATTCGAAAGTCGTCCCGGCCGAACAGTCTTTCGAGTCTCACTACCGATTGCACCGCAGGAAAACCCGCTATGACTCCCGGCACCATTCTGTTGGCGGATGATGATGCAGCCGTGCGCAAAGTTCTATCGCGCGCGCTGGTTGGAACAGGCTGCAAAGTCCATACCACTTCGTTACTCACGACATTATCACGCTGGGTTACAGAAGGGCGGGGAGATCTGGTCATCACTGATGTCGCCATGCCTGATGGCAATGGAATCGACACGCTCAGGGAATTGCGGAAAGCACGTCCTGAACTTCCCATCATTGTCATCTCGGCCCAGAACACGATTATGACGGCGATCCAAGCCCAGGAAGCCGAAGCCTTCGCCTATCTGCCCAAACCCTTTGACCTCCCGCAGCTGCTTGGTCAGGTTCGCGAGGCCTTGCAACATTTGCGCCGCGTGGCAACTGAGACGGTGTCCACATCCGATGAAGAATTACCCCTGGTCGGTCGTGCCCCGGCGATGCAAACGATGTACCAGGCACTCGCGAAATCACTGAATAGTGATCTTGCCCTTCATCTCCATGGTGAAACCGGCACCGGAAAGTCATTGGTGGCAAAAGTGATTCATGATTGCAGCGATCGCCGCCATCTGCCGATGGTGGTTGTGAGTCCGCACCGACTTGATAACCCACAGGCAACTGAAGGTTTATTCGCGCGTGCGCGGGGCGGAACCGTGGTGCTTGAAGAGGTCGCGGATCTGACAGATTCCGGTCAACAGATTCTGGCCGACCTGTTGGATCGACCCGTCGGTAACCCACGAATTATCAGTATCAGCCAGAACGATCTGTCAGCCAGCATGGCAAACGGTGAATTTCGTCGGGATCTCTATTTTCGTCTTTGTGGTGCGACCATTGAAGTGCCGTCGTTGCGTCAGAGGCTTGCCGATATTCCGCGACTGGCAAATTATTTTCTTCGCGACAATGACAAGGCCGCCCGAAACCCTGCTTTTGTATCGGGCGATCCGCCACCACCGATCATTGCTTACAAATGGCCGGGAAATGTTCGCGAATTGCGCAATGCCGTCATCAAGGCATCGCTCACGCAACCGAAAGATGAAGTCACCTGGGACGACATCGCCGAATCGTTGCATCTCGGGCAAACAGTTCTCAGATCAGATGCCGAACCTGCGCTCGGCGCCTTTCGGGATCGAATCAGCCGTGAACTCAAAGCCTATATTGCAAGTCACGGAACTGACCTTCCGGCACCGGGATTATATCTGCGCGTATTGCGCGATGTCGAAACACCTTTGATCATGGCCATGTTGGAAGCGACCGATGGAAATCGCTCGAAATGTGCGGAGATTCTGGGAATTAATCGAAACACCCTGCGGAAAAAAGTTCGTGAATTGGACATTGTCTACCGCAAGATATCCGAGTGAGATTGCCCTGATGGTGTCAAGACGATGACGCCCAGCGCCACGACTCTGGCTGCGAGCGATCCGGTGAATCGGCATGAATTGCGCCCGGCAACAATTCTGGATCAAATGCTGGAGCCCGATGATGCCCTGCTCAAGCGGATTCGGAACTGGACGATGTTGCTGTTCCTGCTGGTTGCTCCGGCAATGGCTGCGGTGACATGGAGGCTGGTGAGCGGGTATTTTAATTCAGGAACACTCACCATCTCCCTGGTTGCCGCCGTTCTGACGGATCTCGTCCTGTGTTTTACACTGATTGTCTTTGCCGCGTACCAGGCAACCCGAAGATCGCTGAAGGCCACAAGCGGAAGCCGGGTCCAGTCACCACTCCACCTGCGTCTCCTCAGACTGCTCTCATTGCTTGCCCTGATTCCGGCGATCGTGACGGCCGTGGTTGGCACCGCGATTATCGTTGTTCTCGGAGATCGTATTTTCAGTGAAATTCGTGGGCCAATGGAACGCGCGACCACAGCTGCCGAAAGTTACATACAGAATCAGTATGATCGCCAAAACCGGGCACTCAAAGCGGTCAATGCGGCCATTGAATTGCCCATGGGCGGCGGGAGCCGACCCGTTGGTGGACAACTTCGGCAAATTTTGCAGGAAATGCATCAGGCAACGGCACCTGACATCGATCATCTGTTTGTTGTTGACGTGTTAGGAACCGTGATTTCACGCGGCCATGACAGTTTTGCCTTTGATTGTGATGCCGTGGCGCCGGAGGCCATTCAGTTCCTGCTTGGCAGCAGCGCAGATATTGGTGACCGCCCGCAATCGGTGGGAGCCAATTGCCGAAACACCCTGAATATTTCTGAAGCCACAGGCTTTCGCTGTTACGTCAACCTCGGTGATGACGAGAGTGCGGCAGCATCATCGTGTGACATGTCCGTATCAGGTTCAAATTCCAACGCAATTCAGGCAGTCGTTTTCAGACGCGCCGGCTCTGACAAACTCTATAGTCTGACACGATTACTCGGCAGTTCGGACGTCTTTCTCTATGGTCAGGAGAGGATCAACGGTGAGATTCTTGGACTCTACATAGCGAGCCAGATTTCCGGAAGTGACGCATTGATCAGTCGTCTTGCGGGGGCGGTACTGCAATGGTTGCTTGCTTATGTCGCTGCACTGGCGGCGATGCTGTTCCTGTTGTTGCGGGTCTCGGTCGGAATCGCCCGCCGTGTGTCCAAGCCGGTTGAAGAACTGGCCGCACTGGCCGATCGTGTCCGTGAAAATGACCGTGACGTGAAAATTCCGGACTTCAGGGGCGAGGATGAAATTGCCGGGCTGGGGCGCAGCTTCAAGGACATGGTCTTGCGCCTCGTTGAAAGACAGGATGCGTTGGAACTGCAATATCAGGAGACTGCAGCGGAAAAGCAGAAGTTCGACAGCGTTCTGACAACTGTCTCTTCGGGTGTTATCGGACTGGACGAAAATGGTGCCGTTGCCTTCTACAATCAATCGGCTGAACGTATGCTGGAAGTTGATTTCAAAGCGGCGAAAGAACCGCAGAGTCTGCAACAGGTTGCCGGAAAGTTTTCTGCGGCACTCGGTGACTTTCTCGACGCTTATGCCAGTGGCAAGGAAAGCCAGAAAAAGGTCACGCTGGTGCGAAACTCTGATACCGTTGAATTGCTGGTGCGCGCCGCAAAATGGCGTGGACTGGTCGATGAGAATGAATCCGTACCCCGTGCCAATGGATTTGTGATCTCAATTGAAGATGTCACACAGTTAACTGAGTCGGAGCGGGCACAATTTGCTGTTGATGCGGCACGGCAAGTGGCGCATGACCTCAAGAGCCCGTTGCAAGCGGCGAAGTTCGGCATGGCAGATATTGATGCAAAACTGACACCGGAAAGCCAAGAAGCCATCCACCAGCATTATGTTGCAGTGGAAAGCAGCCTGGAGCGCGTCACCGACCTCGTTAACCGCTTCAAGATTCCCGGGGTACTTGGCGAGGTGAATCCTGAACCTCACGATTTGGGTGCCGCCTTTACAAGTTTTGTCGATGACGTCCGCGCGCGACATCCGAATATTCGTGTGACACTCACCGGGGGCGATTCAGGAGAGATTTTTGCAAGAATTGACAAACGGAATATTCAGGATGTGTTTGAGAATCTGATCAGCAATGCCATTGACTCGATCAATGAGCACGACAGGAAATTGCACGGCGTGGATGAAGCCCAATCCACAGTCTATCAGGGAGAAATTCGTGTCATGCTCCAGAGGGACGAAAAGAATGCGGAGATCACGGTTTCGGATAACGGGACAGGCCTTCCCAATCAACGTGTCGACCTGACCGCTGCAAATGTCTCCACGCGTGGGCCAGGACGAGGAAACGGATTGACAATCGTGGAAGCGGCAGTGAGAAAGCACAGGGGCATATTCAAACTCCAAGAAGCCCCCGCATTTGAAAATGATGACCATAAAGGTGCGATGGCGGTGATTCTGTTACCTGTTTGTGAGGCAAGGGACCACGCCAAACCATGAGGCAGCGCAGATGTCAGATATTCCGTTAGGTGAAGTTGTCATCGTTGACGATGATGAAGATCTCCTCGCGACTCTTGAAGGCTTTTTGACACTCAGAAATTGCACGGTGCGCAAGGCCACCGATGCTGATGGCTGTTTAGAGCTGTTCAAGAAAGCCGTCCCGGACATGGCCATGATCGATCTCGGTCTTGAAGACCCTGAAAAAGACGGAATTTGGCTGCTTCAGAAGCTGCAAATGCTCCAGCCGGATGTCCCGGTCGTGGTTCTCTCCGGTTATGCACGGCTGGAGATTGGGGTCCGCGCGATGCGTATTGGTGCTTTTGATTTCATCGAAAAACCGATCATGCCCCAATATCTGTTTGAGATCATCAAAAGAACAATTGCCGTGGGGCGCCAACGAAGAATTTGCCGTCGTTTACGCCAATCCATGCGCCCCGAACCCGCGCAGATTACCGGATCATCACCACCCGCCAGAAACCTCGCCGAAGCCATCGAGCAGAATGCCAACAAGAATTCCCGTATCATGTTGCAGGGTGCGCAAGGTTCGGGAAAGCGCCATGCCGCGCGTTGCATCCATCATCTGTCACCGCGCTCTTCATACCCTTTCCTTGTCGCCAATTGTCGCCAACTCCCGGAATCCGAAATGGAGAAACAACTCTTTGGTGAAACTCTGGAAAAAGGCGATTATATTCCTGGATTGTTTGAACAAGCGGACGGAGGCACAATTTATCTTGATGAAGTCTGCGCCCTGCCAATGCATGTCCAGTCCCTGTTGCTTGGCACCCTGGTGCGCGGACAGTTCAGCCGCTCTGGCGGCGGTTCCGTCTCAACTTTTGACGTCAGAGTGGTGTCCGGTACCGCCATGAATGTCGAACAGCAGATTGCAGATGGCAACTTTCGTGAAGATCTCTATAATCGACTGAACGTCGTGTCCATTGCGATACCGCCCCTCGATGCAAGACGAATCGATATTCCCGAACTGTGCGCAGAGTTGATTCAGGAACTCAGTCAGACGCTTGGCCTGCATCCGCGTGACATATCGACCGAGACCCTGGATCTGTTGCAAGCCATGTCATGGCCAGGAAATATCCGCCAATTACGAAATCTGGTCGAAAGACTGCTGCTCATGCCGCATGATGGTCAGCCTGCCAACAAGAATGACGTCAGTGATACGGGGAAACAGTCATCGTTGGGAAATGATTCTCTTGAGACTTTTTGGAAAATGACATTGCGAGAAGCCCGCAATGAATTCGAAAGAAAATATCTGATCACGCAAATCAATCGCCATGGAGGTAACATTTCCACAGCAGCCCACGCAATCGGTATGGAACGCTCAGCCCTGCACCGCAAACTCAAGGGACTCGAAGTCGTGACACGATCAGGATCCGGCGGGCGCGTAGCCGGATTAAGAGAAAAGCAAGTTTGAATCAACCGAAGTCTGCGCAACACGCTTTCGGGCGGGATATCGTCCATACGATTGGTTTCAAGGCGATGAGGTTTGCGCCACAAGGTTTTGCAATATGAAGGTCATTGTCTGCGGTGCCGGAGAGATCGGCAGCCAAATTTGTTTGGATCTCAGCAGCGAGGATTGTGAACTGACGGTCATCGACCGCGATCCCAACCTGCTGCGACAACTGATCGAAAATATCCAGGCGACCGGAATTGCTGGTGAAGCTGGTGATCCCGAAATCCTTCATAAAGCCGGCGCCGAAGATGCCGGGCTCATTATTGCTGTCACGCCGTCTGACCATGCCAATATCGTCATATGTCTGGTGGCGCGAAAACTGCGCTCACGCGCCCATACCATGGCGCGACTCGAGAACGCACGATATATGGAGGCTGTAGGGCCGCGGGAAGCCCGCAGTGAACGGCAAGGTGCAACCGTCGTCAATGCGCTCATCAATCCCGAATATCACCTTGCACAACAAACAGTGCAAATTCTTGAAAAACCGTCATTACTTGAGCGTCGAACGGTTATATCCCCGGATCATGACAAGACCGGTGAGAAACTGTTCTTTTGTGCAATGTCACTCGACAATTCATGCTCACTGCTCAACACGCCACTGCGGCAATTGTCAGAACTCTTTCCTGACCTCGATGCTGTCGTTGTAGGTTTTCGTCGTCACTCACGTCTTGGAATTGCATTACCCGATGACCAGCTGAATTACGGTGACGAAGTCTTTATCTGCACACGCGCCGCCACTTTTGAACGCACACTTCAACTGTTTGGCAAGGACGTGAAGCCATGCCGCAACGTCATCCTTGTTGGGGCCGGGCGGGTCGGTATGCAAGTGGCACGTCAACTTGATGCAGCTGAACAACGCTTTCGCCTGAAGGTCATTGAGCGGGATCGTCGTCGGGCCGAGGCCGCCGCCGATGCGCTGTCCAGAACCGTTGTTCTCTACGGTGACGCGATGGCCAAGGAGGTTTTGGAAGAAGCCGGGGTAGGGGCGGTCGATGCTGTTGTCGCTGTCACTCACGATGACAGAACCAACTTGCTGGTCGCGAGCAAGGCAAAAAAAGAGAATCCGGCTCTCGTGGGAATCAGTCTGGTCAATGACCCATTTCTGATGCCGCTCGCCGAACAACTTGGTGTCGATGCAACTATTGATCCACGCGGGACTGTCATGTCGGGTATTCTCAGTCATTGCCGGGGGCGACAGATTTCCAGTGTCGGATATGTCGGCAATCGGGAAGCCGAGATCATTGAAGCCAGGGTGATGCCTTCCGCTGCGTTTGCCGGGCGAAGGATTCGTAATGCGGGCCTGCCAACACGCGTCCGCGTCGCGGCCATCAGGAACGAGGCTGGCGAAATTGTCGGTGTCGGGCCTGACACACGTCTTGAAACGCATTCAGATATTGTCTTTTTTTCTGAGACGCGGGATGTCCCCGAATTACTGAAACAGTTGGATGGCAATGAATCGGCTGCTTAAATTTCCACCAGTTGCCAAAAGTTATCTTGCCGCCGGATTGTCTTCGATGCTGGGCCCGGCAATGATTGCCAGTTTGAGTGATGATCATCACATCGCACGAACATTCTTCTATTGCGGATTACTGGTCGTCGTATTTGCGATCATTTTGGGAATCGCGACCAGCAATATTCCGCCCCAACGTTCTCCATTTGCCCGACTGATCGAACTCATCCTGATCTTTGTGACTTTACCCGTCCTGCTGGCGGTGCCGCTCCATTTTGCCATCGGCCCTCTCGATTATATTGACGTTTATTTCGAGATGTTGTCGTGTCTGACGACGACGGGAACTTCGGCACTGATGACCACTCCGGAATTCACCAACGGACTCCCCGTTGCAGTTCATTTCTGGCGTGCTCAGGTGGCATGGATGGGAGGCCTTCTGATTTGGCTCGTGGCGGCAGAAATTATGGCACCGCTTGGAATCTCCGGCTTCGAGCTTGCCGACCAGCGGCAAGAATCCACAAATCGGTTGCCCGCATTCCTCGCAAGGATTTCGGTGGCACCCGTACGCGCAGCGACCTCGCTCAGTCTCAGTGCAATCTATATTGGCCTGACTTTCACCTTGTGGCTCACCTTGATCATACTTGGCGAAGCACCTGTCGGCTCCCTTATCGCAGCGTTTTCGACCCTGTCGACCAGCGGGATTACCGAATCCGGTGGATATTCGATTGCGGGTCATTCGCTTCCAGCCGAGGCAGTGATCGGCATTTTCCTTTTGCTGGGCATATCTCGACTTGCTGTTCCGGCGCTACGTCGGGGTGGCGAGGCTTTCTTCGGTGGCTTTGACCGGGAAGTCTATTTGGCACTTCTGCTGGTGGTGACGGCGTTGCTCTGTTCATTGTTTTTCAACTATCAGAATCTTGCCGAAGCGCGCAGTTGGCCTGAATTTGCCACAGTTGCCAAGAGTTTGTGGGGTACGATTTTCTCTACCCTGTCATTTCTTTCAACGACCGGTTTCCAGTCACTTTACTGGGACAAGGTCACGGATTCGCAACCGTCTGAATTCCTGTTTCTGTGTTTGCTTGGAATGACCCTTGTCGGCGGTGGGGTGGCCACGACTGCAGGCGGGATCAAGTTGATGAGAGTTGCCAGTATTGTGCGCTTCAGTGCGGGTGAGTTAGGACGACTTGCGCATCCTTCTCTCATCACACCCGAAACAAATTCACCCCGAGGGATGCGCGGCGAACGCGGGGCCCTTGCCTGCATCTTCATGATCCTGTTTCTGGTAATGCTGGCCTTGCTCGTGCTGTCGCTGTCGCTATTCGGTATTGAACTTGAAAAATCCATGACCCTCGCAGTCGCAGCACTCAGCAGCACCGGACCGTTGGTTGACGCAGCAACAGGTACGACATTTGATTATGCCGAACTCCCCGCAGTCGCAAAGTTGTTGCTTTGCGTGGCAATGATCGCCGGACGGCTGGAACTGCTGGCCTTGTTGGCTCTTGTGGCACCAAGTGTCAACAGATCAACTTTTGGCGCTTCATCTTAATGCAGGACATCTGTTCGCCACTCCCGTTCCGTTCCATGAAAATCTGTGGACAAACCCGTGCTGAACACATAGTTTCCAACTCGAGCTAGCGAATATGAGGCATCCCAATGGAACATGAAACTCCTCATCTCCAGAAATTATTTCTGAATACACTCCGCAAGACCCGTGCACCCGTCACCGTATTTTTGGTCAGTGGCGTCAAACTCACTGGTCATATCACGTCATTTGATAATTTTTGTCTGTTGCTCAAGCGCGACATACATGCGCAACTTGTCTACAAACATGCGGTCTCGACGATTGTACCCGTCGAGCCCATTTATCTGGATGTTGATCAATCACCCGAAGAATGACAATTGACTTGCAGATGTGCAGTTGAAACTCCGTCAGTCGTGCCCCACATCGTATGGTTTGACTATTCCCGCGCCGGTTCAAGTGTCATGATTCCGACGGAATTGGCACGGGCAAAGACGGGATCAAGTGACATGATCGCATATCCTCCCGCTTTCCACAATTGACTCTGATCATCGAAATGTCTGGAGAACGGATGTCCGCTTTGACCTGTTGGCAGGACGAATTGTGAAGCGTCCAGGTCAGAGAAATCATAAATCCCGCGATAACTTGCGCCTTGTAAACTGCGATAAGGATGTTCACCAAGGCCGCTCATTTGTCCCATATTGAGCGTATTGTCGCCACCCGATACCGGTTGTCGGATATTAAACAGCCAGGAAAACAAGGCCCGGCCGCCAAATATTGTATGATCATGTTGCGCCTGATGGGCATCGCCCCAACGCCAGTCTGCAACATTGTTACCAAAAGTCTTGCGTAACTGAGACAGGGCTTCATCAAGCGCCAACAGAGCGATATCATCACAATTTTCTATTTTCTGTGAGTGGACAATGTCACACCAGGCAGCGGCGCCGTCGACATCTCGAAACACCCGTTCCAGAAAATTGGGATCAGGACGTGCGAATTCACGTGCCAACAAACCCAGTTCATCCTCGATCAGGCGACGTTGCACCGAACGCGCCCAGGCGGCATAGATCAGGGGTTCAGGACGGTTGACCTGCATCTCACCGTCCCAGCCAAAAAGAAGTTTGAGCGCTGAATTGCGCAGTTGAACGGCGTTGTCATCCGACAGGGTATCACTGGTATGCCACAGATTACGCGCAAATTCTGGAACAAGAATTCTTGCCGCAAAAGACAGGGTGTCGAGTTGCATTTCGGAAAAACTGTTGACCGAATGAATCTCCCGCTTGGCGAGCAACTCTTGAAGCCGAAGAAAACGAAATGAATCACCCCAATCGTGGCTCAGATTATCGGGAAATTGCCGATCGATGATCTTGTTATTCGTATTGCCGAGAAAACCATTTTGTGGATTTCGGAACCGTGGCAGCGAATTGTATGGTATTGTCCCCTGCCAGCGGTTACGCTGCTTCCAGCCGGGAGCAGGCATAGTCCCCTGCGTTTCATGAAGCACATTACGGCGTGGAACCGTACCAATCACCTGCATGGCGATTTCATCCCGGCTTGCGATGAGGATATTCAGTTGCGGTGAATGATGCTGACGTACCGCCCCCAGCGCTTCGTCGAGATTTATTGCCTTCATCAAACCAATACCGGCACTCATTGAGCGATTATCTTGATTGAGTAATGTCCATCCCAAACTGGTGAATTGATCACGCGGGAGAATATTGTCCAATCCAAAAACTTCTGCCGGGATGACAGGCCCGTTTTCGGTCCATTTCAGTTCAATTCGCTCGACCGTACCCCCTTTGACAGCAATAGTTTCGAAACGACTGCGGAACTCGCTGCTTCCTTCGGGCGTCAGATATCGCTGTTCGCTCTCTGGATCGTATTTTTCAAGAAAAATGTCCTGATCATCAACATAGGAAGAGGTCAATCCCCAGGCCAGATGCATGTTACGACCGACAACGACCATCGGAATTCCGGGAATGGTCGCACCGATAACCCCGGAGTCAGACAGCTCAAGACGTGCCAGCATCCAGGCTGAGGGAGCTGTGAATCCAAGATGCGGGTCATTCGCGAGGAGTGAGGCGCCGCCGCTTGTCTTGTCTGGTGCGGCGGCCCACATGTTGGAAGCACCGCCCGTTTTGCTGGATATGGCAAATGAACTACGCCGGCGATCACGCGCGTGAGCATCATCATTGATTGCCGACAATTCAGTAAAGGGCAAGACCAGTCCACTTGCCGGATCACCCGGCATGAGATCCTTCAATCTATCTGGATCGACGAGAGCAGCGGCGCGGGCACGACGTGCTTCCTTTTCTGCATGGCTGGAAAGTTCAAGTGCCTGCAAATTCAATATGGCAATCGAGTCAAATGGTTCCCATGGACGAATTTCACCGTCAAAAAACAAGAATTCAGGAGCTCCATCGTTGAAAATACTGTTTTCGATGATCTCAAGCCACGCATTGACTCCTTGAGAATAGGCGATCAGCGCCGCCTGAGTTTCTTCATCCTGGGCTTCGAAAGCGGGAACTGAAAGGCCATGAATGTCCAACCTTCTGATCAGACGATCCGATGCGAGGGCTTCTTCACCGAAGAGTTCCGAGAGACGTCCGTGCGCCGCGCGTCTGGAGAGTGTCATTTGCCATAATCGATCCTGGGCATGGACAAATCCAAGGCCAAAAAAGACATCCTCATCGGTTCGACCAAAAATATGCGGGATGGCGTACCGGTCGCGGATAATCTCGACGGGCCCATTAAGCCCACGCACTTCGTAAGATTTTGAGTAGTCAGGAAGTGAGCGAGTCAAAAGGAAGTAGATGCCGCCCGATACAACGACCGCGAGTGCGATCAGGGCAATGGCCAAGCGGAGCAACCATGTCAGAAAGACGCTCATTGCCAACCTCTGTCTTCGGTTGGCGTTGATGCGTTGTCTGCGTTAATGGCATCGGCAGACAGATGGTAATCAGAAACGGAGCCGAATCGATGGTGAAGACAGCGTTTATTGGATTGGGTGTCATGGGATACCCCATGGCCGGGCATCTGGCTGCGGCAGGCCATGATGTGATGGTTTACAATCGTACCGGATCGAAAGCTGATGCCTGGACCAAGGAACATCGGGGTTGCGCTGCACCTACTCCGGCAAAAGCCGCTCAGGAAGCCGACATTATCTTTGCCTGTGTCGGCAATGACTCCGACTTGGATCAGGTGTGCCGTGGCCCGGATGGAGCCTTTTCGACGTTGCGAAATGGCGTCGTATTTGTCGATCACTCGACGGTTTCTGCGCGAATTTCTCGTGAACTTTGTGAGGATGCCCGTGCGGCTGGCGCGGATTTCGTCGACGCGCCGATTTCCGGCGGTCAGGCAGGAGCTGAGGGAGGCGTGTTGTCGGTGATGTGCGGAGGGTCTGAAGAAGCCTATCGTCGGGCCGAGCCGGTCATTGATGCCTATGCCCGAATCTGCCGACGACTGGGCGGCCCGGGTTCGGGGCAATTGGCAAAAATGGTGAACCAAATCTGCATTGCAGGATTGTTGCAAGGTCTCTCTGAAGGATTGCATTTTGCGCAAAAAGCCGGTCTCGATGGAACACAGGTTGTCGAAGTGATCAGTCAAGGAGCCGCGGGTTCCTGGCAAATGGAAAACCGATACGCGACGATGTTGGACGGCGCATTTGATTTCGGTTTTGCCGTCGACTGGATGCGCAAGGATCTTGGCATTTGTCTTGCCGCAGCGGATGAATTTGGTGCCAGTCTGCCGGTGACCGCACTGGTCGATCAATTCTACAAGGATATCCAAAAACGCGGTGGCGGTCGGTGGGATACGTCAAGCCTCATTGAACGTTTGCGTGAATTTGAGACATGAGCAACCATCGAACCTCTACACGGATAGTGGTGTAAATTTGGTGCCATCAATCGAAACACCGATATGGAGCCCCGAATCACCAAATGTCAGGCCTGCGACATCCACTGAGTGGGTCAGTGTATCAACATTCATATGTTGGGTGTCTTCGACCACCACGTAGCGCATACCCGCTCCGAATTTCCAACCATTTGAGTGGCGAAAGCGATCCAATGCACCATCATTGAGAAAGAACACCGCCTGCGAAAACTGGTTAACGCTCACTTGAAGTCCCACATTCAACTGAACAGACTGATAATAGGCAACAGTCTTTCCACCAACACGCAAGACTCCGTCACCGACGGCAGCACCGAACAGTAAGGCACCCTGCGTGACGACGGGTATAATGATGAATCCCGATGCTTCTTCGACCATCGCACTGGTCGCAGGGATATTCTTGATCATAAAGTGAGTGGCTGAATTCGCCATCGCATCAAGTTTGGCGAATTTCCTGGATTGTGGTGCCGCAACGGCTACAGCTGGCGCCATCGACATTGCCGCAATACCGCCAATAAAACGGCGACGTTTCATCATGCTCATCTGACTCTCCTCATATTTCGTTTTTTTGCTCATATAGAACAATTTTTATATATTGCATAGGAGAAATTGCTGTCTCGGCATCAGCAGTGATCAGACGTAAATGACTCGGATTCGGATCAGCGAGCAAAACGCCAGCAATCCCCGATCAGTTCAGGATAGACAGGGCACTCAATCTGGGTGCGTATTGCCCCACTCTCATCCAACCCTGGATGACGCCGGTCCATGATCCAACAGGGAAGCGGCGAGGGGAGCAAAATAAGTCAAGACACCCCTGCATCCCGCCCGCTTGAAGGCCGTGAGACTCTCGATCACTGCCTTGTCCCTATCAATCCATCCTTGTGCGGCTGCGGCTTCGATCATCGCATACTCACCGGACACCTGATAGGCAAAAGTGGGTGTGCCAAAATGTGTTGAAATCCTGTGACACAAGTCAAGATACGGCATACCGGGTTTGACAATCAGCGCATCGGCACCCTCGCTCAGGTCACGTTGCACCATGCGCAAAGCCTCATCGGTATTTCCAAAATCCATCTGATAGGTATCTTTGCCGCCCTTGAGGGCCGTGCCTGATTTCACCGCATCACGAAATGGACCATAGAAAGCGGACGCATATTTGGCCGTGTATGAGATGATACTGATATCATGATATCCCTTGCTTTCCAAAGCATGACGAATACGACCAATGCGCCCATCCATCATGTCTGAGGGGCCCAGCATTGTGGCACCGGATTCAGCGTGACCCAAGGCTTGTTTTACCAAACAATCGACAGTTTCATCGTTGAGAATTTGTCCGTCACGCAGCAAGCCATCATGACCATCCGAATTATACGGATCAAGGGCAACATCAAGCATGATTTCAATCTCGGGGACGTCCCGCCGAATGGCCCGCGCTGTTCGATTAGCAAGATTATTCGGATTCCACGCTTCTTCACATTCCTGTGTCTTCAACTCGTCAGCGACGCATGGAAACACGGCCACTGCCGGTATCCCCAAAGTTGTTGCCTCCGCCGCGGCCTCGACGGCCAGGTCAAGCGAGAGTCGACGTACCCCCGGCATGGCCTCAATAGTTTCAGAACCATCCTTGTCATGGACAAAAATTGGCCAAACCAGGTCTGTGATTGACAGTTCGTTTTCTCTGACAAGACGACGAATGCCCGCGCGTGACCGTAAACGCCTTCCACGAAAAGCTGGAAAATCGGCTGAAATTGATGTTTGCATACTTCATGATCCTTTCATGATAAGCGTTGATCTTTTGAACTCCATATGCCGAGATTATTGTACAGCAGTGTCAACCCCGGATAACAGCTTCTTCAAACGTGACGTCCCCGTGATGCCATCTCATGCCCCGAAATTGTGCGCTCAATTTCGATGTTGCCTTTTTGACGTATATTCCGGAAGCACCGCCTGCGTGTTCCTCGCAAGCTGGCAACATTGACGGCCAATCGCGGCGTATACATGAAACCACTGACGTGCTTTTGGTGCTGACCGTCATCAGATTGGCCGCCCCGAGACCAGTTGTATACGAACCTGCCACAATATCACCGATCACAATCACGAGCGTCGCATTCAATCAGCATGACAGAGAATTTCTTCCCCAGTAAAACTGTTATTTCCGGCGCACCGGAAGGGTTTGACGCAACACTCGTCGCGGCCATGGCCAAGGACTGTCTTTCGCCGATTCTTCACATCGTCACTGACGACCGCCGCATGGCATCCGTGCAGAGCTCCCTTGAGTTCTTTGCGCCCGAATGCACGCTCCTTCTATATCCAGCTTGGGATTGCCCGCCATATAGCCGTATTTCACCTCACTCTGCCATTGTTTCGCGGCGAATGGCAACTTTGACTCGGCTGATCGAAAATCCCCCTGAGGGTCCATGCATCGTTCTCGCGACCGTCAATGCGGTTATACAAAGAACACCAAATTCTCAATTCCTGGAGGGGCGTTCCTTACACGCCAAGGTCGGCGATACGCTGACAATGGAATCGACAGTCAGTTTTCTTGAAAGAGCCGGCTATCAACGGAGTGATTCTGTTCATGGGGCAGGTGAATATGCGCTGCGTGGCGGTATACTCGATATCTTCCCGGCTGGTCGTGAACTTCCCATTCGGCTCGATTTCTTTGGTGATCGCCTCGACGGTATTCGTATCTTTGATCCAGAAACCCAAATGTCCGATTCACGCGCATTGTCAGTGCAAATCGGACTTGAGTCTGAAATCTCACTCCATGCCGATTCAATTGCCCTGTTTCGCAGTCGCTACCGCGCACAATTTGGTGTCGCACAATGCGATGACAGAATCTACCAAGCCGTTTCAGAAGGTCATAGAATTCCAGGACTTGAGCAATGGCTTCCGTTTTTTCATCAATCGCTTGCCAGTCTTTTTGAGTATCTCCCAGAATCGGTCATTTGTATCGACGAGGGTGCCGATAAACACTGCCAGGAGCGATGGGGGAATCTGAACAGCCTTTATTCAGAACATCAGGTCGGGCAGGGCAAGCACAACAGCAGATTCGTTCTGGAACCTTCCAAGCTCCATTTGACGCCAGGTGAAGTGGCCGATCAGTTGCAAGATCGAGATGTCAGACAGTTGATGTCCCGACCACTCCCTGTCGGTGATCGCGTCACCGATGCAGGCGCACGGAAAGGAAGAGATTTTGCTCCTGAACGCGCCCAACAGGATCTGTCGTTCATGACTTGCGTTGCCACGCATCTCATGGACTTGCGCCGCGCCGCGCCGGTTCTCGTTGCCTGCTGGTCCGAAGGATCACGAGATCGTCTGGGGTCAATCCTGGAGGATCACAATTTGCGCACCAACAAAATCTGCTCACTGTCAGAGATTGGAAAATATCAAGGTGCCATAGATCTTGCTGTTTTTGGCCTTGAACACGGATTTATCTCCGAGACTTACGCAGTCATTTCAGAGCAAGATATTTTTGGTGAGAGGCTCGTCCGCAAGTCTCGCAAACGTGGATCGTCGCGCCAGTTACTGGCCGAGGCCAGAGACATTTCATATGGTGATCTCGTCGTTCACGAGGACAACGGTATCGGCCGCTATCTTGGTCTTCAAACCGTCACCGCGGCAGGTGTCCTCCATGATTGTGTCCTGTTGGAATATGCTGGCGGGTCACGACTCTATTTGCCCGTCGAACATATTGATCTTCTGACAAAATATGGCCCTGAGGATGCACCGCTCGATCGTCTGGGTGCAGCCTCTTGGCAGGAGCGCAAGTCACGGCTGAAAAACCGACTTCTTGATATCGCCCATCAATTGTTGGCGACCGCGGCACAACGTTCAATGCGACAAGCCCCGGTCTTGGCACCCGAAGGCACATCATGGGACTCGTTCCTCGCGCGCTTTCAGTTTCGTGAAACCGAAGATCAGATCCAGGCGGTAGAGGATGTCCTCAGTGACCTGGCGGCGGGCCAACCAATGGATCGATTGATTTGCGGTGATGTGGGATTTGGCAAAACCGAAGTTGCCATGCGGGCAGCTTTTGTCGTTGCCATGCAAGGTTTTCAGGTTGCCATGGTTGCGCCGACAACCTTACTTGTCCGTCAACATTTCGAAACCTTCCGCAATCGTTTTGCCGGATTTCCGATCGAGATCAGGCAATTGTCACGCAATGTCAGTCGGCAGGACGCAGATGCCGTGCATCAATCGATAGAAGATGGGAGTTGTGACATTGTCATCGGCACACACGCACTTCTTGCCAAGTCCATCAGTTTCAAGCGATTGGGATTGGCAATCTTCGATGAAGAACAATCCTTTGGAGTGAGTCAGAAAGAAATCCTGAAAGAATTGCGCGCTTCGGTGCATGTTCTCGCTCTGACTGCAACACCAATTCCCCGAACGCTACAGATGGCACTCAACGGCGTTCGTGACCTGTCTATCATCGCGACGCCACCAGCAGACCGCCTTGCCATTCGAACCTATATCCTGGAATTTGAACCGGTAACGATCAGGTCAGCCCTTTTGCATGAACACTATCGTGGCGGACAGAGTTTTATCGTTGCACCGCGCGTAAAGGATCTTCCTGAACTTACTGATTTTCTTGAAAAAGAGGTACCCGAAATTTCATTTGCCGTCGCACATGGCCAAATGCCGAAAGATGAAATGGAAGCGCGCACCGAAGAATTTTATGATGGCAAATATGACCTGTTGCTTTCAACCACCATTATTGCCGCGGGCATTGACATTCCAACTGCAAACACGATTGTCATCGTCCGTGCTGACCGATTTGGCCTGGCTCAACTCTATCAGATTCGTGGTCGTGTCGGCAGATCCGGTCTTCGTGCGTTCGCTTATATGACCTATGGTGCGCGTTCACGGCTGACTGAAGCCGCCCAGCGCCGTTTCGATATTCTTGCCAGTTTGGATTCCCTTGGGGCCGGCTTCCGCCTCGCCGCCCAGGATCTTGATTTGCGGGGCGGTGGAAACCTGCTGGGAACAGCACAATCGGGTCATATCAGGGAGGTCGGAGTTGAACTCTTCCAGAAGATGCTGGCTGACACCGTCGCAAGCTTGAAGGCCAATGGAGAAGAACCAATTGAATCCAGTGTTGCTGCAGCCCGGATCAATCTGCATGTCTCGGCACAGATTCCTGAAAGCTATGTGTCTGACCTGTCGGTGCGTCTGGGCCTGTATCGCCGCATCGCTGCGCTCAGTGACGTCAGTGAAATTGATGGTTTCGGGGTCGAGCTCGTGGACCGATTTGGTCAATTGCCGACCGTTGTCAATACTCTGCTCGAAATTGTCCGAATCAAGATTCTCTGCCGTCAGGCAGGTATCTCCCGAATGGAGGCGGGTCCGAAAGGTGCCAGTATCGAGTTCCAGGATAATCAATTTGTCAATCTTCAAGGCCTCATTGAATTTACTGTTTCGCAAGGAGAGTCAGCAAAATTCAAGAATAATAAGCTCATCCTCCGGCGCGATTGGTCCGATGAGTTGATTCGTCTTCGTGAGGCCACAGGGTTAGCAATAAAAATTGCGCAGATCGCGAGTCAGTCTGCCTGATTCACACAAAATGCTGCGGATAGGAGAGCACCGCAAAAACATGTGGAAAACCGATGTCACCCGGTCATGTGTCCACGTTCTGTTCTTTCAGATATCCAGATCTGCAGCTTCGGGCCTTTGAGGCCAAATGAACAGTTCAGACCGGTGATCGGGGCGATCGGGGTGTTCAGGGGATTTGTCATTTGGGGTCTACCCGTAATGACGGGGGTGGGGCCGGTGGCATCGGTGCGGTGCTGGGAAGGGTATAGATCTCAGCGAAGCGGAATATCAGACACAATGACCTTGTTGGGCGCGTTGTTGGGCGTGTCGACCACACCAATGGAGTCCAGAAGCTCAACAAACGCATCACGTATCACTCCCGGATACGGGGTGGGGCCAATGATAATTCGGTCCAGAATGTTCCGCAGGTCCATGCCCGCCAGCCCATTCTCGTGATTGCCACATAACGACAGCGGGTAGATCATCTGCGGAATGCCCTTGATGCACTCAATCCTTCCGGCCTTCGTCAATGCAGAATCTGGTTTCGCAGACGGGCGAAGATAGACACGCACCTCCTCCTCGGCAAAGCCCGGATGCTTGGTGGTAATGGCTGTCGTATAAACCATTTGCGTTATGGCCTGCATGAGATTTCTTTGACCGCATCTGAGCACGAAATCACGATGCTGATTGATTGCGTGTGCTGCCTGTCCAAGTATCGCTTCGGTCCTAGCTGAATCAGGATATTTGACCTTCCATGAATGCACCCCCAGCGGATTGGTTTCATTGTCCGCCAGCACCTCGTCTGACAGTCTGAACACCAGTGCGACATTGCCGTAGGCACGCCACATGGACAGACGTCCCCTCCAGTCATTGACAGGATCATGAATTGAGAAGCAGGCGATGTGATGGTCCAGACCCGGCCATCTTCCTTGAGCCATCCCAAGGCTTTGGTTCAGGATGTCAATCACACCTGGAAAGCATGATTGGCAACATGCTTGAACGTCTCGCCTGCCTGGGAGTGCCACGCGTTTGCCATAAGATCCAACCCGTAAACAACTTCCGAGTAGTCATTCATGACCCGGACGTTTCGGAGCCAGATCTCGCCACTCCTGATAATCTTCATCGCTGCCTCGGCAGTGGTGTAGTGGGCAAAGGATGTGTTGGCGGGATCAAATTCGTCATCATCCTGCCAATTGGGCAAGAGGAGATCATCAAGGGAGTTCGGGGAAGCGTCTATCGGCATGGTTCTCTATCCTCTCAAAGGGAATCCGTCCACTCAATGAGCGGATGCAGATTTGGAGTCTATCCCAACAAAGTAACAAAGCGCGACATAGAAACCCGTGTCCGTCCTCGCTTCAGAGGCGGGTTCCCGGCCGTTTCTACATGGTCGCTGACCTGAGTCATGATAGCCAGTCCTATAAACACACGCATGGCACGCCCCGCGCTGGTCCTGACGCGGCAACAGGCCCTCAAGTGACCTCCTGACACCAACCCCCAGCTGCGGTGTCGATTTCAGGAGGTCCGAGATCAGGTCAAATACTTGCCATGATTGGATAAATCCGCAAATCCTATGTCGCACTTTGTTCTTTTGTTGGGACGAAACCATTATGCCCGCCCGGGCGACAGTCTGGTGGTGGTGCGGCTCGATCGCCTGGGACGATCCCTGCGCGAACTCATCGATTCCGTGGCAACCCTGAACAAACGTCGCATCAACCTGGTCAGCCTCGAGGAAAAAATCGACACCAGCTCAGCCACGGGGGAGCTGGTGTTTCATGTCTTCGCCGCCATCGCGCAATTTGAACGCCGGCTGATCTCGGAACGGACACGGGATGGACTGAAATCAGCCCGCAAACAGGGCCGCACCCTGGGACGACCCGCTGTGAGCGACAAAACAGCACAGGAACTCCGCGGCCTCGTGACACGCGGCACATCCATCTCCCAGGCCGCACGTTATGTCGGAATCGGCCGCTCAACCGCCTACAGAGTGCTCCAAAACCACAATCCGTAAACATGTTCACGCGGTGTTCCCCCTTAGACATCATGGATTGACCTGTCCCGATCCTGTCCCTGTATACAGGATCCAATGCATGGCCCTGAAGAGGGCCCCGTTACGGAGGACATGTCAATGTCAGACTTTGAATACAGTGCCTATGTGGGTCTTGATGTCCACAAGGATTCGATTGCGGTGGCCATTGCCCGGCCTGGCCGGACGGGACCGGAGTGGCAGGGGACGATTCCCAACCATCGATCCGCCCTCCGGCACCTGATCAAGCGCCTGAGTCCGGATGGGCTCGTGCTCAGCTTCTGTTATGAAGCCGGGCCCTGTGGGTATGGCCTCTATCGGGAGATCACGGAGACGGGTCATCACTGCGTGGTCGTCGCGCCGGGGCTTGTGCCGCGGGGGGCCACGGATCGCATCAAGACGGATCGGCGGGATGCGACGATGCTGGCGCGTGAGCACCGGTCCGGATCGCTCACGCCTGTCTGGGTTCCTGACCCGGAACAGGAGGCGATGCGGGACCTGACCCGGGCCCGAGAAGACATGAAGGCCCTGCAGACAAAAGCCCGTCAGCGCCTCGGGGCCTTCCTTCTCCGGCACGACCGCATCTATCCGGGCCGCAGCCGCTGGACACAAGCCCACACGCGCTGGCTGGAGGCCCAGGCCTTCGACAGCCCGGTGCAGCAGATCGTCTTCCAAGAATATGTGGATGCCGCCCGGGAGGCCACGCGGCGGGTGGCGGATCTCGAGAATCAGATCCACGCCGCCGCCCAGGACGGGTCCCTGGCCCCCGTGGTGACCGCCCTGATCAGCTTGCGTGGCATCCATATCCTGAGTGCTGTCACCATCCTCGCCGAGCTCGGCGACATCACCCGCTTCGACACACCGCGGCAACTGATGAGTTTCCTCGGCCTGGTTCCCAGCGAACGCTCCTCGGGACCCAAGCGCCGGACCGGCGGGATCACCAAGACCGGCAACGGCCATGTCCGGCGGATCCGGGTGGAAGCCGCCTGGAACACTCGCGTCCCGGCCCGCAAGACACGCCATCTGCAGGCCAAGGCCGCCGCCGCGCCGGACCGGGTGCAGACCATCGCCTGGCAGGCCCAGAAGCGACTCTGTGCGCGTTACAGCCGTCTCAGCGCTGTGCGCAAGCATCAATGCAAGGTCACCACAGCCGTGGCCCGGGAGCTTGTCGGCGTCATCGGGGCCATCGTCTGCGAGGTCAACGCCCGCCCGCATGCCAGCCGAGCCCTGACCTGAAAGACACGGAAGCCAACCATGACCGAGTCAGGATGCAGGCAGAACGGAAGGAGAACCCTCGATCACGCTCTGCGGCACAGTCTGAAACCTGCAACCCGCGATCTTAGAGAGAGGCAGCTCCGTGACGAAAGTGAAGTCTGGCGGGACCCAACCCGCGAATATCAGTCTGATCCACCGTCGCTATCACTGTCTGCATCCCGACACGGCCATGATATTGCGAGGAATCGCAGGATGCCATAATAGAGACATCTCAGCGGTCAATCCATATCAGCGTCGCTGAACGTACAAACTATACGATGCCCCTATTTATGGCCGAAATGCAACAAATTGGGAATCGCAATCAGATCGGGGGTTGACCACGATACGAAGTTCCACTAGCTTCCAGCTAATTGTGGGATTCGTCCGCAAGACAGTGCCTAAAAGGTGCCTAGCTTCAGTCGGGTTACCACCGCCCCATTATATGTGGGGCTACAATTGAGAGGGGTGGCTTAGCCACCCCATCTTCTCAGTTTTTAATAAAATAAAGCCGATGGCTTATGTTCACAATATGGGACGAACGTCCCACAATAGAAAGTAAAAAATGAATACAGAAGAATCTGGCGGTCTGCTTGTTTCGCTTGGACTGCTCATCCTCCAACACCCTTCCCGTGAAGCCAAGATGTTAGGTGGCTTTTTAAGGCCCGTTGACAATTGCCTTGCGTCTTGAGCATTTATCGTGTATTTTTGCCGGGGTTGCACGCCGAAAAAGGCGGCACGAGCAGACGAGGTGGGTGACAAGATGAATGCAGATCGCACAGTTTTGACAGATGAGATGTGGGCGCCGGTGGCCCCGCTGTGTCCGGGCCAGATGTCCGACCCGGGGTGCACGGCGGTGGACAATCGTCTTTGTCTGGAAGGGGTTCTCTGGCGGTTCCGGACAGGAACCCCCTGGCGTGATCTCCCGCCGCATTTTGGTCGGTGGACCCGTGTCTTCAAACGGTTCCGGCGTTGGGCCAAAGCGGATCTTTTTGAACGTATTTTCAACGCGTGATCCGGTGATCTGGATCTGTCGATGGTGTCTGTGGATGGCACGATCATGCAAGCGCACCGATGGGCCTCCGGGGCCAAAAAGGGGGATCAGAATCCGAAGGAATCGGTCGCTCGAAAGGGGGATTGACCCGCAAGGTCGTGGCCCTCACCGATGCTGTCGGACATCTGATCCGGTTTGTGGTTCTTCCCGGTCAAACGCACGATCTCAAGGCTGTGCGTGAACTCCTGGACGATCTCACCTGTGAGACGTTGATTGGCGACAAGGCCTTTGACGCGGATGGGGTGCTGGACACATTGACGGAACGCGAGATGACGGCGGTGATCCCGCCGCGGTCAAACCGAAGCACACCACGGGACTTTGACCGCGATGCTGACAAGGAGCGACACCGAATCGAGAATGTCTTCGCGAAAATCAAGGAGTTCCGGGGTCTCGCCACGCGATACGACAAGACCCGCGCAAGCTTCACAGCCGGGATTTATCTGATGGCGGGCGTGGTGGCGGCACGATAATTGTCAACGGGCCTTAGTCTTTGGCGGCACTTTGGTTGAATGCTTCCTTGATGCGCAGAGGGGTGACTGATGAGAACTACAAATTCTCAGCCGGCCGGCACCAGCCTCCGGCACGCGCCAAAAATTCGTGAGGTCTACTGGTTCTCACCTCCGTCTGATCTGGAAAAACAGGAGTTTCCCGGGAAACGACGCCTTGTCGTGATTCTTTCCAGAAAATCGCGTCTTGATGGAACCGTAACGGTTGTGCCGATCACGACGAGCAATAATCAGAATGAGAGGGAATCCGTAAAGATCGAGTCTCCTATTGATGGTCGAGATTGTTGGGTGATTTGTAATCATGTCATGACCTGGTCGACTCGGAGGCTCCAATCCCAGAAAGAGAGAAAAGCGGTTCTGAAAATCACTGACGCGGACTTTCAGCAGATTGTGGCGCGCATATACAGTCATCTCCCAGAGCAGCGGTTGTCACGCAAATGACCGGCTTTGTTCGAGTCGGCATCTACTATGATGGCACCTACTTCGCTCGTGCCAGCGATTATTATCGCTGGCACCACCCGCGTCAGTCGCGCCTCTCGATTCCAGGATTTCACGCATACCTGCGCGCTGAAATTGCAAAGAATGAGAAAACGGAACCGGACTTCTGTCATATCGCTGAGGCGCACTATTATCGTGGAAGGTTTCTGGCTGACGAAGTGGACAAAAAAGAAGGCCGCCTTTTGGGTGAACGGAAGTTTGAAGATGCCCTGGCCCGCGCACGTGTGAAAACGCATTTCTCGGTCATTCTGTCACACTCTCATCAGGCACCCGAAGAACGTGGGGTCAATGTGGCCCTCGTGATCGATGCATTGGAAGCGGCATTTCTCAAGAAAGTCGATGTGGTGGTGCTGGTCACGGGAGACAAGGATTTTGTCCCGTTGGCGGATCGCCTGGGCTCCTGGGGCTGCCGGGTGATGGTTGCCGCCTGGGATGTTCAATCATCCGACGGACAGATCACTCTGCGGGCGGCACAAGACCTTCTGGATGTGGTTTCCTATCCGTTGTTGGTCAGCGCAGACATTCATCATCGGACCCGTGGACGCGAACCCATCGTCAATGGCATCTTCTTGACCGATGCGCCAAGTGAACCTCTGTCCACCCCCGATATCGATGATCACCCGGCACCTTCCGATGGTGACATGAATGAGACATACGAGACCGGTGTGATCGTCAATTTGCCCTCTGGTCGGGATTACGGATTCATCGCCCCCGACAGCGGGGGTGAAAATCTGTTCTTTCATGCGAGTTGGACCGTAGACGAGACAGGCAGTTCTGGCAGCGATGATCTTTTTGATTATTTCAATGTCGGTGATGCCGTGTCGTTCATCGTGAGCGAGAATCCCAATACAGGAAAATGTGTTGCCACACATGTGTCTGAAATGAGATCCCGCAACTCATGACCCCACACTTTGCAGGACTCTCTGTCATGGGCCGCGAAGGAAGACATCCATGACTGCCACCCCCAACTGGCAGCCGCTCTCCCGGCTGCCCCTGTTCACGACGATGATTGATGAGGCCGCGGATCCCAAGACACAGGCCGAGATCGAGCGGCTGTTGGGCCTCCTCCCGGAGCTGGAGACAACGGCTCGGGCGATCATTGATGCGGCCCGGACCATCCGCACCGGCACTGGGCCTGACGTGGTTGTCGGGGAAGGGGTTTCCGGGTGCATAGACGGGGGGAGGAACGCATCCACCGGTCCGGGGAATGGGGACAGGTAGACGCATGATACCTGTTGACGCGTTTTACGCATGGGCCTTGCCCGAGACCATGACAAGTCCGACCGCGCGTGGGTTGCTCGCGGAATATCTTGTCCGCCGGGCGGTGGGGGAAACCACTCAGCCAGCTGAGGACTGGCACTATGTGGATATTGAGTGCAAGAATGGGCTGAAAATTGAAGTCAAATGTTCGGCCTATTTGCAACCCCGCAAGGACAACACGCTGGCAAAGATTGGCAGCCCGAAATTTTCAATTTCACAAAAGAAAGGGGCCTGGTGCAACAGGGAGTGGGATTGGAGGGTGCGGCTCAGATTTGTGGCTCATGCTGCAGCGCGCCAGTGGAAGAAGTCGGCGACCCGGTTGTTCATCTGGCAGCACCGGATAGCCATGATTGCGTTGGCGCCGTCAACGGACCAGCGGCTGCCGCTTTTTTTGAGTCGATCGACTACAACGGTCCGGCAGCCGCCTTCGACGAGGCCGCTGCCGCAGGGGAGACCCTGCCGTGTATAGACATCGTAGCGCATGCGGTGCAGGTTGGGTCTGCAATAATTCACGAACGCCCTGATCGCGGGTGAGCTCTTGGCCAGTGTGGCAAGCGCCGCGAGGACCCGGGCTGCCTCACCGGCCTTGATCCGGGCCTTGATCCGGTCGAAAGTGGTCTGACGACGCACGGGGTCTTCCAACGTCTCCTTCAGGGCCTCCTGAAGCCTTTCCAGGACATGGAACAGATCGAGCACGAAGGTCAGGTGCATGCCGGCGAAGACCGTGCGCATCGTCTTTTCGATCCAGGCGGCGCCATCGGACAGGATCACCGCCTCCGCGCTGTCCAGCACACCGCGCCGCTGCGCCTCCCGCCTCACGCGGGCGGCAAACTCGGACATCCCACCGGTGGTGGGAGCCCGGGCGCTGTCGATCACTGATGATTGGGTGATACTCCCGGCAACGGCCTTGATCCGGCCCTTGGGGTCAGGCGCCACTTCACAGATGCGCAGCAGCTTGGCTTCGCGCGTCCGGGCTGTGCCATCCGCCTGTTTGCCGGCGCGCCCGGCAAGTTCGGCAGGCCGGATCGGCACGCCGGTCCCGTCAGCCGCCACCACCGGCCGGGTGGGAATCACCGCCGCCGGGGGGACATCCCTGCGCTCAAACGCGACCACTTCCCTGCCCAGCGCGCGGGCCAGCCTGTCAAACCGGGACCGGCTGACCCGGGTCCCGCTCAGCTCTTCAAGGAGCGTCACGGCGCGGCGACTGCCGACCTCCGCAGCGGCGGCCATGACCATCCGCTCGTAGCCCGGTGTTGTTGTCCGCCCCTCAAGACGCAACGCGGCGTCCAGCGGGAAGAGGCCGGTGCGACAGGCCGAACAGCGGTAATGCCGCCGCGCCACCGTCACCTTGCCCAGGCGGGTCATAGAGGTCTTGGGACGTTTGTCTCCCCAGCGCGCCATACGGCCCCCGCAATGGGGGCAGTGCGGGGGATCAAGGGCCGTCATCCCGGGCTTCAAGCAGCAGTCGCAATTGGGCCGCTGCCGCGACCAGCGCATCACCGCGCAGGGCGGTCTCGACGGCATCCAGATCAACCACTGTCGCGGCCAGTTCCTTCTCGAGCCGTGGCAGGAGATCAGGGGACCGCGCCGCGGACCCCTCATGCCCTGGCAACTCCGTCGTCGCCATGCGGCGGCAGATCACCGTTCCATCGAAAATCCGGTATTCGAGGAAACCGTCCCCATCCTGGCGGATCATCGGTCGGTTCAGCGCGGCCTCCGCGGCCGACAGACTCCGCAAATACGCGACCACCTCTGGATGCCTGAACTCCTGCTTTTTGTCCCGCTCTTTATCTTGAACTGCCATCTGCCTGTGTCTCCTGACTGCCCTGTCGCCAAACCCAACCGGAGCCGTGATGCCGACTCTCCGTGTTCCTGTGGGCGGAAATGGACATAGATCGATACAGAGACCGATACAAACCCGCTCCGACGGGCGCTGTCCGGATGTCAGGAAAAAGATCAGTCAGAGCGTGTCCCACAAATCTGAGCCGCACCCGGGATTGGAAACCTCCTCCTGAATCTCCGAAACGCTGGGCCGATATTTATGTTCTGTGCCTGGAGTGTGAGACAGACCCGGAGAAATACGCCCCGCTTGATCACTTGCAATGGAAGTTTTTTGTCATTGCGACCGCCGAGATTGATCGGACGTTCAAGAATCAGAAATCCGTGACTGTGGGCCGCTTACGCACGGAAGGTTTCCAACCTGTGGATTATGGCAAGCTCAAGGCAACGATTGACAATCTATAAAGAGCATTCGGACTTTCTTGAGTATGGCGACTCTTCACGATGATCGATGAGGCCTCAGATCCCGCAGTCGTGGTCCGGGTCCGGGAGATGGTCCGGAAGTTGCGCCCGACGTGGCCCATTACGCACGAAGGGGGTTAAAAACGGCAAGATTTTGATGATGTTTTGACAGGTGTGATCGTTCCGTAAATATATTCCGATAAATTGGAATTGTCTGATCGGGGTGGGGATGCAGCAGATCTGGAGAGTACCGCAAAGTGTGGGGCAATTCAGGCGGCCATTCGGGTTTCTGCCTGAGTTGACAGGCCGGGATACCAGTGTTCGAATGTGTGACGCAGGGTGCCATCGAGAGTTCGTGTCCGGGTCTGAAGCATGAGGTGGGCGCCCTGTTGTGACCAGCGCATCTGCTGTTTCTTTGCAAAGCGTTTCCCCACAACCGTATTGACGGTGCTTTCGACAAAGCCGGTGGAGACCCGTTCTCCGTCGCGTCGCCGCTCGGCAGAGTTCGGGATCATCGTCCGGTTGTTCGCGATAGAGGTCTGGAATTCGCCGGCGGCTTTGCGCAGGGCCTTGATGCTGGCATAATTTGTCTCGATGTCATCCAGATCATCCACCAGATCTGCGATGAATGCCTGTCCCTCATGCAGGTTGCCGTGCCAGAGGAAGCCCTTGATCCGGCGGAGAGACCGGTCCAGCTCCTTGGCCGCGTTGCCATTGTGATGCGCCAATCCCTTCACATATTGCCGCAGGACCGTGATCCGCATGGTGATCTGGAACCCGTCGAGAATCTGTTCAGATGCCGGGGCCATGAACTGGGCCATGTTGATGACCGTGTCCCCGCCATCCGTCATGAAGGTCACCGGTTGGTTCTCCTGCCAGCCCTGGTCTTTCAGGATCGTGTGCAGGCGGCGTTTGGGCTTTGCGTCATGGCATTGCACAAGGCCCAGATAGCGGCTCGGACGCTCCCGGGGGATTGATTTGCCCACCGTCACTTCAAAATGCGTCTGACCGTCTTCACGCGCGCGGATATAACCCCCATCGATCCCCACCGTGATCGATCCGTCGGGATTGGGGAGCGCGGCGCGCTGGGCGGGACAGGTGTCAATGAAGCTGAACCGCTCCACGGCGAGTTCGTCTTCCATCCGCGTGGCCATCCGTCCCAGATGGCGGCGGATGGTCTCCGGATTGAGCCGCTGATCGATCGGCAGGACATCCTTCAGCAGATCGGCCGTGACCCCGAACGAGACCAGTGAGGCCCATTTCGTTTCCAGCCAGAGCAACTCCGGGGCAACATGATCGGGGAGGAGATCGGTCAGCGGGCTGAAGGTCTGGGCCGCACCCGCATGCCCGGGGGCCTGATAATAACGGGGACTGTCCACCGTGACATCACCGAACACCGTGCGGTAGCGGATCTCCCGGTGTCCCTTGTCACGCAGCTTCCGCCCACTGGCCGGACAACAGGCGCGCGCCGCACAATAGGCCGCGCATTGCGCGGTGACAATGTCCTGCTGGAGCTGCAACAGAATGGCCTTGCCCTCGGCGATGGACAGGCCGAGATCACCGGAGGTCTCCGTGCGCTTGTCCAGGGTCGCGATGGTGTCCGTGTGGACGGTCCCGTCCGGGGCCGTGATCGCCACGGTGATCTCAATCTTCATTGTCTGTTCTCCGTCTTCTGCGAATCGTTGTGGGCGTCCCGCGCCCGCATGATGGTCTGGCGACTGGCCCCCATCTCCCGGGCCAACGCCGAGACCGTCGCCCCCCGGGCGATGCGATCCCGGACCGCGGTCTGTTGGGCCGGGGACAAGGTCCGGGGGCGGCCGAGGGGTTTGCCCTGCGCCCGGGCGCGGGCCAGCCCGGCCTGGGTGCGCTCGATCAGCAGATCGCGCTCGAACTGGGCGACAGCGTTGATCACATTCATCGTCATCCGGCCGGCGGAACTGGTCAGATCCACACCCCCCAGCGCCAGGCAATGCACGCGGATCCCCAGGGATTCGAGCCGGGCCACGGTGGTACTGACATCAATGGCATCGCGGCCCAATCGATCCAGCTTCGAGACAATCAGCACATCGCCCCGCTCCATCTTGTCCAACAGACGGCGGAACCCGCGGCGGCGCGCCATCGCCACAGATCCGGACACGGTGTCCATGACAATGCGGTGCGGCTCCACCGTGAAACCCGCGGCAGCAATCTCCTGAAGCTGATTGTCCACCGTCTGCTCGAGGGACGAGACGCGGGCATAGGTAAAAGTTCGGGACATCCGACTCCATGCGTTTACAAAGGGTGTCCGGAATGATACCCCTGTCCACAAGATTGTCAAACGAACTTGTGGGCAGGTCTGGGGGGCCTGTTCACAATCGATCGGTTGTGGACACCGCCCTCACAGTTGCTGATGCATGAATTCCCGGTGATCTCCGGCCCGGAACCGGCGGTTCACAGACCGGCGGGAAAACGTCTCCTCCACAGAGGGACCCCGCGCCACGACACGCTGCAGGGTCGCTTCCATGTCTTCGGTCAGGACATCCTGAACCGTCAAGCCGGGGGGCTGCCGCCCGGCCAGATCGCTGAGCCAGGCGACCATCGTCCCCAGATCCTCCCAGGCGTCAAACCCATTCGCTTCATCCCGCCGCACGCGATACCCCGGGGGGCCACCGCACTCCTCAGGCGGACAGGGCCGGGATCCCCCGGTGCACCGGGGCACAGATGGGCAGGTCTCCGCCGGGCCAATCGTCTCCACCCGGATCTCATGCGCCCAATCATCGCCCATGTCATAGATATAGGACAACCGATCCCGCTCACGAAACCCGAAATCCCGGAGGGCAACATCCGGACTCGCCACATGCAATGCACACGCCCCATACTGAACCGCATCAATCTCAAAGGCAGACAGGTGGAGACCCTCCCAGCCCATCGCCACCTGAAGAATCCCATGCAACTCCCGCAGGGTCGTCGAATCCAAGACCCGCACCCGCCGCCAGATCATCGGGCTGACCCCGAGAAGACGAACCTTCAACTGATAAATCTGCAGAGCTTCGGACATACATGACGTCTGGCACCCGCACAGATCAAATGCAACTGCCCCACACTTTGCGGTACTCTCCCTTTCCTGAACCAACCCCGATTCCATCATATCAGTTGATTTAGTTTATATGATTATTTAATAAACTAAACTTACGACAAGGCGCTATCATCAATCTCTGTTGAACAATCATCTGATTGCGAGGGTTGCTCTGCGACACAGCAAAAAAGACGCCCGCCGAAGCGGGCGCTGAGTAATATGAGGCAGGTTTCATACAGGCAAGAAACCTATCGAGCAGTGCATCCTAATTATTCCTAGATTTTTTAGTTGGCAATAGGATTGTGACCGCTATATCCCCTCACTATACAAATCTTAGCAGGTGTTGCCGTTATGTTACAAAAACCAAAAACCCTTACGGTTTGCGCAGCCTGCATAATATTCAAGTTTCTGGTTTTGGTTTCTTTTGCCGCCACTGTTGTCAAAGCAGCCCCACAACACGGAATAGCCATGTACGGAACAGCTGAGCTTGAGGCTGACTTCCCGTCGCTCCAATACGCGAACCCGGATGCACCCCGCGGTGGTAAGGTCGTTTTTGGTGCATCAGGATCATTCGACTCGCTCAATCCGTGGATTGTCAAAGGTCGGGCTCCGTGGGTATTGCGCAGCTTGGTTTTTGAACCCCTGATGGGCAGAAATTGGGACGAGCCATTTTCGCTTTATGGATTGTTGGCAGAATCAATTGAAACTGATGAACAGCGAAATTATGTCGAGTTCACGCTTCGCGATACTGCCAGATTCTCCGATGGGTCGCCGGTCACCGTAGAAGATGTCATCTGGTCATTTGAGGTGTTGGGTACACAGGGACATCCGCGCTATCGCACCGCATGGAGTAAGATCGACTCTGTTGAACAAACCGGAGAGAGGTCAGTGAGGTTTGATTTCAAGGTTGCCGATCGGGAATTGCCACTGATACTCGGTTTGCGGCCAATCTTGAGAAAGGCTGACTGGGAGGGACGTGATTTTAGCGCAAGCACAATGGATGTTCCCACAGGTTCTGGTCCCTATCTGCTCGATGATTTTGAACCGGGGCGATATCTCACATTAAGGCGCAACCCCAACTACTGGGGGAACGATTTGGGACTCAACCGCGGCCGTCATAATTTTGCAGAACTGAGATACGAGTATTTTGGCGATTCGGGGATTGTTTTTGAAGCCTTCAAGGCGGGTGAAATTGATATCTATAGAGAATGGAATGCGGGCAAATGGGAAAATCAATATGATTTTCCTGCCGTCATGGAAGGGCAGATCGTCAAGTCAGTCATACCGCATGGTCGGCCCTCGGGAATTAGAGGATTTGTTTTCAATACGCGGCGTGACCTGTTTCGTGATTGGCGAGTCCGCGATGCACTGATTCATGCTTTCAATTTCGAGTTTATCAATAATACACTCAACGATGGCAAACAGCCTCGGATTCAATCCTATTTCTCAAACTCCGCCCTTGGTATGCAAACCGGACCCGCTGAAGGTAAGGTCAGATCCCTTTTAGAGCGGCATCGCAATGAATTGCTCCCGGGAGCACTGGATGGTTATTCGTTACCAAAATCAGACGGTTCAGAGCGTAATCGTGTAAATATTCGAAAGGCCCTGTCGCGATTCTCGGAAGCGGGTTGGTTCGTTGATGCGAATGGAGTTATGCGCAACGAGCAGGGCAAGGAATTCACCTTTGAAATTCTCCTGGCACAAGGGGCCAATGAAACCCAGGCGATCGCAAATATTTTTTCGGAAGCCCTGTTACGACTGGGAATTAGCCCCGCAATCACTGTCATTGATAGCGCACAATATAAGGAGCGCACAAACCGATTCGACTTCGACATGACGTGGTATAGCCGTGCCATGTCTTTGAGTCCTGGTAATGAGCAATACCTCTATTGGGGCCGCGATAGCGTGAACGACGAAGGTTCAAGAAATTGGATGGGAGTTGCCAGCGACGCCATCGACGATATGATTTCAACCATGCTGTCGTCAACCAAACAGGATGACTTCTTGGCAGCTGTGCGCGGTTTAGATCGCATCTTGACGACGGGTCGCTACGTGATCCCTGTCTGGTACTCCGACCATTCAAGAATTGCCCACCGCAAAGAACTCAAATACCCTGACTCACTGCCAGTCTACGGCGATTGGATCGGATTCTTACCCGATGTTTGGTGGTATGAGGAGTGAATTCACGCTTGATGCGTGCCGCTCGCTCTCAATCGCTCGCCAATTGCGGATGTTCGGCGATATCGGTTTTTGGATAGACCAGGCCGCCTGAAATGACGAGTTTTGCAGCATCCTCAACAGTCATTTCAAGATAGACAAGACTGTCTTCAGGGACGAAAAGTAGGAAGCCAGATGTCGGGTTGGGCGTTGTCGGGACGAATACGCTGACAAATTTGCGTTCTGTGTTAAGATTCTCACGAATCTCGCCCTGAGCATCATTGGAATAAAAGGCAATTGCCCAGGTTCCGGCAAGGGGATATTCGATCAGGCAGACACGATCAAATGACATGGCTGACTTGTCAATGAGGGCTTCTGCAATTTGCTTCAATCCGCGGTAGATTGAACGCACCACCGGCATTTGGGCCACCAGCATTTCACCACGCGACAGAAGCCAACGTCCAATGAGACCTTTGGCAATATACCCCATAATCACAGTAAAGATCAGAAAAACGGCGAGCCCGGCACCACGAATGTTGATGCCAAGAAACGATGCCGGCTGATATCGCTCAGGGATTAAAGGCAAAACCCAGGAATCAATAACCCCTACTACGGTCCATACCAAATAGATTGTCAAACCAACGGGAGCGACAACAACCAGACCAGTAATGAAGTTTGCCCGAAGAGCTGAAAATATCTTCAAAATTTGACCTTCCCACAAAAGACAGACCCGTGGAATCGACAAGTTCCAACCGCCAACTCAATCCGATCACGACGGTTCATGCATAAAATGACTGTGATGGATTCTGAAATGCAAAGGTGTGGTTGACAATTCATAGGTCAAGCTTGCCAAAGCATGTCGCAATCTGGGCTGCCAGCTTCGCATTGTTATGGACAAGACTCATATTTGCCCGCACCGTTTCACCCTCAGACATCTCAGCCAGACAGCTCAGCAGGTAAGGCGTCACGTGTTTTCCAGTAATGTCTTCCAAAGACGCTTGTTTGAGAGCTTCATCAATCCAAGCTTCAACCTGCGATAAAGGAATCTCGGATTCCTCAGGAATAGGATTGGCAGCAAGAATTCCACCCCCCATACCCAACTGTCGGCGCATGGCTAAAGAATTCGCAAAATCCACGGGATCATCGACCACTATTGAAGAGCGAATTCCCGAGCAACGCGACCAGAATGCTGGAAGCTCCCTTAACTCATAGGCAAGGACTGAAACCCCCAAAGTCTCCAACATTTCATACGTTTTGCGCAGATCAAGAACAGCCTTGGCGCCCGATGCGACGACGACAATCTGCGTGTGGCAGAACTCAAGCAAGTCTTGTGAGATATCATAGGTTTCCACAACATTTCTGTGAACACCGCCAATTCCACCGGTCGCAAACACACGGATTCCGGCCAAATTCGAACAGATCATTGTCGCGGACACCGACGTGGCGGCTGTTATACCTGCGGTCAAGATCAGCGGAAGTTCAGCCCGTCCCGCTTTGGGCAATTCAATACCTGAACCCAACATTTCGATTTCATCTGGGTTCAAACCGATCCTGATGACGCCGTCAATTATGGCAATGGTTGCCGGTATCGCACCCTGATTCCGAATTTCACCCTCGGCAGCAACAGCGGTAACAATATTCTCGGGTTGTGGCAGACCTTGGGCAATGATTGATGATTCAAGTGCCACCACCGGAATCCCGCTCGAAATTGCGTCCGCGACTTCCTCTGTCACTTCCATTGGCAAGTCATGCATTATGTATGTGCCTCTTTGCCAATCATCGCCGCTTGATGTGCCATCATGAGACTTTGGTGACGTTCAAAACCACGTCGTCGTGCAATCAGATGTGCGGCGGCAAACCGGTCACCCGCCCCGGTCTGAAGCGGCATGATACATGTCTTTGGCTTCACGGTCACGATTGAGTCGTCGCGGCCATCAGCCGCAGCCCGCTGACCATCGGTAATCACGACGCAACGATAACCCGCTGCCATGAGTGCTTGCGCCGCATGGTGTGAGTCGGTCAATGACGCGCCCATCAGATGCTCGGCCTCAAAACGATTCAGATATAGTGACAAACGGTGCCGACAGGAAACTGTCTGCAGTCCACAAACTTTTTTCTTCGATGCGGCGACATAGACGATTCTGGCTGACGAAGCCGCAGGGCTGTTGCCAAGTCGGTCAAGAAAGTCTGCCGACATATTCCCATCGACAATCATGGTGGGTCGACAGTTGATCGCGGACTGTTTCTGAAGCCATGTCTTTGCAGATTCGAACATCTCTGACTCGCTGCGTTCAAGACAGTTGCAATCGGCAACCGCGGCCACCAATGATTCGTTATCTTCAATCGCAATATATCTGTCGGTGACCATAGACGATTGGAGGATCATCCATTCGGTATTCACGCCAGCCTTCTCAACACGGCGGATGAGGTCTTCTCCTTCAATATCATCCCCCGTTGCTGCCAGAAGACTGACCGGAACCTTGTTGCGCGCAATGGCAAGTGCCACTGTTGCCGCAACACCTCCGACGCGCTGCTGAACATGTCCTGACAGGTCGTCGCCAAGAGTGAAAGGGGAGGTCGCCTGACCCAAAATGTCCCAATGGGCGGCTCCAATGACCAGCAATTCATTTTCCGCCAACATATGTGTCATCATTTCAGTCACTAATCCGGTCAATTGCTGTAACCAAGGTTCAGCCTGTACACCAATATCGAGTCCAGAAAATGTCCCCAGGCATCAATTTCATTGTATTTGGTGACCAAATGATCTTGTCAAGCTGAACACGACGCCGTAAAGGGCCTGTTCAAATTCACAGACGGGAGTTTGGGCAATGCTGCTGAGACAGGCAGCTTCTGTCCTCCGGTTGGATCATGATCCTGTAATCTCGTCGCGGCATAAACCGGGAAGGAAACCAAATGTCAGCCCCTGAATTTACGATGCGCCAGTTGATTGAAGCTGGCGTCCATTACGGTCACCAAGCGCACCGGTGGAACCCGCTCATGGCCGAGTATATCCACAGCAAGAGAAACGGTATTCATATCATTGATCTGACGCGGACAGTACCAATGTTGGATGCCGCCCTTAAGATTGTGTCGGAAACAGTGGCAGGGGGAGGGAGCATCCTTTTTGTTGGCACCAAACGGCAGGCACAAGAACCGATCAAAGAAGCGGCACGTGCAAGTGCCCAGTTCTACATCAATCAGCGATGGCTGGGAGGTACGCTGACCAATTGGAAGACTGTTTCCAACTCGATCAAACGGTTAAATTCAATTGATGAACAGTTGGAAACTGGAATCGAAGGACTGACCAAGAAAGAACTCCTGGGAATGCGGCGTGAACAGGCAAAACTGCATGCTTCGCTGGGTGGGATCCGTGAAATGCGTGGTTTGCCATCGATGCTGTTCGTTATTGATGTCAACAAGGAGGCAATTGCGATTGCCGAGGCCGCCAAGCTCGGAATACCCGTCGCGGCCGTCGTCGACAGCAACTGCCCACCCGAAAATATTGACTATCTCATCCCCGGTAATGACGATGCGTCGCGTGCAATTTCACTCTATTGCGATCTCATGTCACGGGCGGCGATTTCCGGGCTGCAGCAAGAGATTCATGAGCGCGGTATGGATCTCGGCGAAACCGATGAGGTGATTCAACAGACAGATTCTGCGCCGTCAATTGAAAGTGGGAACTCGAAAGCAGAAAGAGACTCGCAGGCAGATATTGCAGCGACGCAGGATACAATTCCTGAACAGGGACCAAGTGCCAGCTCAGAAGAGCCTCCACAAACCGCAACATCGCAGAAAAACGAAGCCGGGGAAAACCCTGTTGTGGAAGAGGAAAATGGGACGCAAACCACTGAATCGATGGAACCTAGGGAGACCGGGTCCAATGGAGAAAACACTTCTCCCGATGATCAGACATAAGGTGCGGAACCCGACATCAGGATCGCACAGCAACCACGATTCGACAACATGAATATTGGCGACGTTTGTCAAAACCTGCAATGCCATTCGTGAATGGCTACGCGACAGGATACCCCGAGCCAAGGAGAGAATAAATGGCGATTTCAGCTGCTTTGGTCAAAGAGCTTCGTACCCGAACCGGTGCAGGAATTATGGATGCAAAAAAGGCACTGGTGGAGACGGACGGAAACATTGAAGGCGCAATAGATTGGTTGCGTACGAAAGGTATTGCCAAAGCTGCCAAGAAATCAGGTCGGACAACAGGAGAGGGACAGATCGGTGTCTGCGTTGATGGAAAGACCGGCATTTTGATCGAGATAAATTCTGAAACCGACTTCGTGGCACGTAATTCATCATTTTGTCAGTTTGTTAAAGATATCGCTCAACATGCTGTTAATTACGATGATTTAGAGTCATTATTGGTATCATCAATGGGCGATGGCACTGTCGCCGACGCACTGGCTGCGCAGATTTCAGCACTCGGAGAAAATTTGGCGATTAGCCGGATGAGTCGCCTGACTGGAAACAGCATTGTGAGTTATGTCCACAATCAGGTCGAACCTGGTATTGGAAAAATCGGTGTTTTGATCTCCCTTGATGGAGATAATGGTGAAATCGGCCGCCAAATTGCCATGCATGTTGCTGCAACCAATCCAATAGGATTGTCAGAGGACGATGTCCCAGCAGAGCGCGTGGCGCGCGAGCGACAAGTGCTGACAGACATAGCCAACGCCTCGGGCAAGCCACCTGCGATTGTCGAAAAGATCGTCGATGGGGGATTACGAAAATTTTTCCAGACTGAAACTCTCCTCAACCAGAAATTCGTCATCAATCCTGAAATCTCGGTCAAACAGGCCGCCGATGAAGCTGGTGCCAAAATCATTGGTTATGTTGTCATGAAGGTCGGAGAGGGCGGTTGACGCCTTGGAGTCAACGAACCTGCGCAGCAAATCCGGCAACTGCAGACCGGGTGGTTTTCAATCGTTGTATTTTCACTGTTTTTGATTTGTGATTCCAGACGCGCAAGCGGTGAATCCAGATTGATGCCAGACTGTGGCGCATGAACTGATTGCGCGCAGTTACGGATCGATGGAAGTTGCAGACGACATCAGTGCTTCAATAGCCAGTTCATAACCGTCGGCTCCCAAACCGCAAATAATGCCGTCTGCAACTTCCGAAACAAAGGAATGATGGCGGAAGGGTTCGCGTTTATGAATATTGGACAGGTGAACCTCAATGATCTTGATGTCTACAGTTCGCAGCGCATCGGCAATGGCGACTGAACTATGTGAGAAACCCGCGGGATTGATCACGATACCGATATATCTTTTCAGTCCGGCATTTTGGATGGCATCAATGAGTTTTCCCTCATGATTGGACTGTATGAATTCGATCGCAATGTTGCGTGTCCTGCCAAGTTCGCGGCACCGTGTCTCAATTTCAGCAAGAGTCACCGATCCATAAATTTCAGGTTCACGCTGACCTAACATATTCAGATTGGGTCCGTTCGCGATGAGAAGCGTTGCCATTCTTATAGTCCTGCCTGACGTCCACATTGCCATAGAATTGACGAAATGACCGTTCTTTGCAAGCCAACAGGCAACTGTCATCAATCCCCAGCCAGGCAACTGTCATCAAGCCATAAAAAAATTAACATAATATATATTATCGGATTAATATACCTGCCAGACAATGAGATGACCATAACGCTGACTCGAACACGTCAGGACAGTCGTTGATTGAGTCCGCCCCACCAGTATTCAGTCAAGACGAATAAAGTTTCCATCCGTCTTGGCCCTGAAACCCAATCCCACCAAGTCAACGGAAAATGAACTAACCCAGAGCGTATCCGAAACCCCGCACCGTACGAAACGGATCTTCTCCATTTGCCGCGCGCAACGCCTTACGAAGACGCCCGATATGGACATCGACAGTCCGATCTTCGACGAAGATGTTACGTCCCCAGACACGATCAAGTAGCTGTTGACGTGACCAGACGCGGCCCGGCTGTTCGATGAAAACTTCAAGGAGACGATACTCAGTCGGGCGCAAAGGCACCTCCATACCATTACAGGTGACGCGGTGACAGATTGGATCAAGTTCAACAGACTGGTAATTGAGTGATGTTCCAGATGCCGCCGGCCGACTTCTCCGCAATAACGCACGAATACGTGCCATCAGTTCGGAAATCGAATAGGGTTTGATCACGTAATCATCAGCACCCGAGTCAAGCCCCCTCACCCGGTCTTCTTCTTCGGTCCGCGCTGAAATCATCAAAACCGGGATCTGGCAAGAATCCTTACTCTGTTTGATAACCTTGCAGAGATTGATCCCACTGATGCCAGGAATCATCCAATCAAGTAGCACCAGATCGGGTGCATCGGAATTGAGATGCTGCAATGCTTCATTACCGGATAACGCAACCAATGCAGTAAATCCGGCCAGCTCGATATTGTATTTCAGCAGTTTGAGCTGCGCTTCGTCATCTTCAACGATCAAAATCAATGGTTCACGATCACTCAAATTTTCATTGCCCCCGGTATTTTAACCCTCAACAGAATCCGTCAGATATGCATAATCTTCATGTCTTTGTCGTTCATCATCCGGAATTCTCCCAGTGATCAGATAGACGCATTGTTCGGCAATCCCCGTCGCATGATCTCCAATTCGTTCGATGTTCTTGGCGACAAATAAGAGATGCAGTATCGGGGTCACAATCGTTGGATCTTCCAACATATAGGTAACAAATTCACGAAACAGACTGCCATGCATCTGATCAATATCAAAATCCTGAGCAATGACCTGATGGGCTTTATCTTCATCTGTCTGAATAAAGGCATCGAGGGCGTTCTTGAGGAGCATCTGCGTTGTTTTTGCAAACCGGCATAAGGAAGCAATCTTATCCTGCCGGTGCGAATACTGCGTAATGATGGGTATCCTTTTCGCTGTGTTTTTGGCGTGATCTCCCGACCGTTCAAGTGAGTCCGAAATGCGCATGACCGCAATAACCATGCGCAAGTCAGAAGCTTGCGGTTGGCGAATTGCAATACAATTGACAGCTGCCGTATGAATCTCCTCTTGTAACGCGTCAATCCGCTGATCATCGGCAATCACTTGTTCAGCAAGTGCGAGGTCAGACATCTGCAGAGCTTGAATTGATTGGCTAATGGCATTCTCGACCTGACCGCCCATGGCCATCAATAGTGTCAACAAGCGGTCTAAATCCTGATCAAATGCCGAATTGATATGTTTCGTCTCGCTGCTCAAAACAAACTATCCTATCCGCCCTGTGATATAGCTTTCGGTCCGCTCATCCTGCGGGTTCGTAAACATTGTTTCAGTGTCGTTGACTTCGACCAGATTTCCCAGATGAAAAAAAGCAGTTCTCTGGCTCACCCGTGCCGCTTGCTGCATGGAATGGGTCACAATAACAACTGAAAATGTCTCTCTCAACTGGCCAATCAAATCTTCAATCTGTGATGTTGCGATTGGATCGAGCGCCGAACAGGGTTCATCCATCAACAGGAGTTCGGGTTGAGTGGCTATAGCGCGGGCGATGCAAAGCCGCTGCTGCTGCCCACCGGAGAGACCGGTCCCTGGTGAATTCAAGCGGTCCCTGACTTCATTCCATAATGCCGCCCTCCTCAGCGAGGACTCGACAATCTCGTCAAGCTCACTGCGTGAATCCGCAATCCCATGGATGCGTGGCCCGTACGCGACATTGTCGTAAACGGATTTCGGAAAAGGATTTGGTTTTTGGAAAACCATACCAACCTTTGCCCGCAACTGCACAGGGTCCACTTCACCACCATGGATATCAACGCCGTCAAGTTCAATTCGTCCCTCAACACGGCAATTCTCAATGGTATCATTCATGCGATTCAAGCAGCGCAGATAGGTTGACTTTCCGCATCCCGAAGGCCCAATCAAGGCTGTCACCATATTGTCTTCAACATCCAGTGAGATATCAAAAAGAGCTTGTGTACCGGCATAATAGACCGAAACATCCTGGGAAGAGAGCTTGATCTTTTGATGTTGCATCAGATGCTGTGAACTCATCGCCATATCCATGGATTATTCCAACACGCCACTTTTCCATCCACCTTCATCAAACAAAAAATTGCGGCAGGAACATGGCAGAAATATGACAATCTCATGTCATCAACTCACTGATTCCAGTTTACACATGTGCCGTATCGTTGGGAAATTCAGGTAACGACACTGTGAAGACGCTTCCTTTACCAACCTGACTTGCAATTGACAGCTCGCCCTGATGCCGCTGCAAAATGTGTTTGACGATGGCGAGGCCTAAACCGGTGCCGCCCACGCGTCGTGATCGGTGTTCATCGACGCGGTAAAATCTTTCAGTCAACCGCGGAAGATGAACGGCATCAATACCCAGACCTTCGTCTGTGACTTCAACAATTGCAAGGGTGCTGTTTTCACCTGATTGACGCTGTCGATAACAGTTCAGAGTGACGCCCCCACCCTCACGACCATATTTCAATGCATTCTCGATGAGATTGATGAACACTTGATTTAAATGATCATGATCACCGATTGCATAGAGGTTTTCATCTTCACACGAGATTATGATGTCCGAATTCATGCCTTCAGCTACAGATTTCAGGGCCAGCGCAGAACTCTTGAGAATATTCGGTATATTGACTTTGTCGGTCGGTCTGACCCGCGCCTTTGCTTCAACACGCGAGAGTGACAACAGATCGCTCACCAAACGTTCCATACGCCCTGTTTCTTGGGTCATGATATCAAGAAAAGACGCACGTGCTTTCGTATCCTTCTCGGGCATATTGCGCAATGTCTCGGTGCAACTTGCGAGAGCGGCAAGTGGCGAGCGAAGTTCATGACTCACATTGGCGACGAAGTTGCGCTGCATCTGTTCGACACCATCTAAGTGGCTATCATCTCGCAAAGTTACGATGAGCGGTGTCTTGTCGGCCTGGCCACGGTTTTCCATGCGTTCCGCCGTGAGCCTGTAAACGGCGTCAGCGCCATTTTCAGACAGCGTGATACGCGAAACCACTCTTTCATGCCCTGCCATTGCCTGCGTCACACAATCAAGCCCAGCCGGATGTCGGAGAGCCGCTACAAACAGTTGTCCAATGAGATCGATACCGCAGAGGCTGACCGCCGCGCGATTGGCAAAGACGATACGCAGACCCTCACCGATGACCAAGACCGGCTCCGGCACACAATCAAGAACTGCCTGAAGCATTCCAGAATTGTCCGCAAAGCCACTCTTCAGCATGACCCCTATATCCGATCAGCCGGTGCATTCATCAGGATCTGAACCGCTGTCCTCAAAGGATGCACGAAGGATTTACGGGCTGGACCCATATGCCACAAATGAGTGATGATGCATTGAGAAGAACCGGCCCTTTTACATGTCAATTGCATATTTCGCGCCATTCAAATCAACGATAGTATCTCCCCGGCGATGTGATGCGTGTGGCCTCACCCCTGTAAGCCTCAAACATATTGGTTTAACCAGGCTAGTGTTTGTCCTGTAAAGTCTTCCCCAAAGTTTGGACATGAAAGCCCTGGTATGATGATGGGCGTCATTTTGACGGTCGAACCCGTCATGATGTCCATCCCGGCAGCGTCCTGAATATGAATTTAACTTCTGTTTCAACAGCTTTCTCTTCACATCAATTTCGAGCGGCCTACTCATTTCAATGGCACCGGCTCTCGCGTCGCTCAGCATCATCGACGATTGTCCTTAGCAGGTGTAATTCAAACCCAGACGACCCCCATCAACATAAATGGTTTCGCCCGTGATATAACTGGATTTGGACGAGCATAAGAACGCGACAACATCGCCGATTTCCCGTGGCCGACCGAAACGACCCAGCGGGGTGCGCGACATGGTGGCCTTGAGAGCTCCTGGATTGGCGTTGACACCCGCCAACATCGCGGTATCGATCCTGGTCCGACGGCGTTAACCCGGATATTGTTTTTGGCAAGTGCCAGAGCCGCTGCCTTCGTCAATTGCATCACAGCACCCTTCGACGCGCAATAGGCGGGGATCGCAGGAATCGCGACCTGTGCATTGACCGACGATATATTGACGATTGTTCCTTCAATTTCGGTGTCGACCATGCTGCGTGCAGCTCTTTGCATGGCCACGAAGAGACCGCGCAAATTAAGATTGAGAACGGCATCGAATGATGACAGTTCGTAACTCAGGAAATCGCCGGGCATCACGATTCCTGCATTGTTGACCAAGGCCGACACTTTTCCGTGTTCGGTCTCAACTCTGTCAAACAGAGCAAGAATAGCGTCCGAATCGGCAAAATCGCAGATATAGCCGGTGCCTCCCAGCTGTGCAGCCACCTCGGTCACACTGTCCTTGACGTCGGCGAGAATAACATTGAAACCATCTTCCGCCAGTGCTTGAGCACACGCCAAACCGATGCCTTGAGCCGCACCGGAAATCAATGCAATTGCTTTGTCACCCATTCCGGATTTCCCTTCCATTTTCCCATTCGCCTGATCTGGCCATCACCCAGATTCGAGCATAACCCACGTCAGGGCCCGAGTGTAGCTGACTGGCGGCCAGTTTTGGGTCTATCCCAACGTCGGTACGTAAAGTCCCACAGGATGCGTGGGTTTGTCCAGTCTGGATTGGACGAATCGCGATTGTGGGCCTCCCACTAACGTCAGGTCAGCGTGTCCTTGGTTTTCGGGGGAGAATGCCGAGGGTGTCGCACAGTTTGTCGTCGGAGAAATCGTATTCGCCCAGTATGTTGACATCTTCCCAGGACATGGGAGATTGCTGTTTCATGGTCTGGATCAGGGTTTGCCGGGCGGTGGCGGCCTGTGTGGTCTCAAGTTTGCGGGTGAGTCAGAGGTAGTTCCAGACCATGATGCTGGTTTGGATATGCCTCTCCAAACCAGATGCAGTCTCGTCATACCCCAGATGCTCAAGAATATATCCAAGACGTTGGACGACAGACCGCTCAAAGCTCGGTGCCAGTACATCGAACTCGATCAGGTCAATATGGACGGCAAGCTCAATATGGCTAACTCCGTACCTGACGCGGATTTGTGAATATGATTATAGGTACAATAATGACGGAGCAGACGGTAGCGACCGGTTGATTCAAGAGGTTCTCTTAGAGTTTAACCTGGAATGTGGATGGTCTGTTCCAGATGTGGTCTATCCTCGTGAGAAATACACTGAAACAAGGAGGTGACCATGGTCTGGGGCGCGACCACCCGTGCGCGTGATCAACGCAAGAGATACGCGACTTAGGCAAGTCCAGTGAAAGCTTTATCTGCTTACGCAGAATTCCCGCATAAGCACCGAACGTCGAGGGTGCCGATTTTTAAGTTTTTGAAAAATATGAAGAAATGGCGCACCCGAGAGGATTCGAACCTCTGGCCTCTGCCTTCGGAGGGCAGCGCTCTATCCAGCTGAGCTACGGGTGCACATGCCAATAATTGCGGATTGTATCTTACCTTGCAGTTGGCACCATGTCATTCTTAAAGTTGTACCACATTTCAATTCATTGAAACCGAAAACCCGTATGCTTTGGGCGGGTCGAAGGGATCCCACTTGAAATCTGGCATGAGATTGTCAATCGGCATCACATCGTCGGTAAAACAAACCCATCCTGTGTCGGTTCTCCCCATCCCCGGTCGTTGATTCAACCGATTGAGTTTTTGAAGGTTTTAATGAATGGAATGTCGATTTCTCCCGGGGCCGGCATATCCCACGGGTAACCCCTCCTGCCAGCAGACCAGGGATTTTGCCATGGTCTTTTGGAAAGGGAATTGATCATGCGTGGATATTGTCTGATTTGGGTCTGGATTTGTGAATAGCGATCGCCCGGTTTTGATCGTCAAACTATTCTGTATATGCGATCCCTTCGGACCTGTCCTCGGTGGCAAGACGCGCGAGGTAACGCGCGTAATCACTATTCGGGCAATGCTGGCTCAGTCGTATGAGTTGTCGCTGATTGATCCAGCCATTGTCAAACGCAATCTCCTCCGGAACGAGCACCGAATGACGCTGATTGCGCTCAATGGTACGTACATGAATGGCCGCCTCAAACAAACTGTCGGGCGTCCCCGCATCGTACCAGGCAATACCGCGACTCAGTTTTTCGACCCGTAATCTACCGGCATCCAGATAGGCCTGGTTGACATCGCTGATTTCAAGTTCGCCACGGTCGCTGGGTTTGAGCCGAGATGCCAATTCGATCACTTGATTGTCATAAAAGTAAAGACCCGTCACCGCCCAATCCGAACGGGGGTTTTCAGGTTTTTCCTCAATTCCATTCGGACGGCCGGCGGAGTCAAATGTCATGATTCCGTAGCGCCGCGGATCAGCAACCTGTGTTGCAAAGACCGTTGCGCCATCAACCGTCTCTGCTGCGCGTCGCATGATGATGGGTAATCGGCTGCCGATAAAGATATTGTCACCCAATACGAGTGCACACGACTCACTGCCAATGAAATCCGCGCCGATCAAAAATGCTTCGGCAATCCCGCCGCGCGGATCTCGCTGCTCGAGATACGAGAGCGATATACCCCAGCTTGACCCATCACCGAACAAGAGTTCGTAAGAATCCCGGTCGCGTGGATGGCAGATCAGCAGGATTTCGCGAATTCCGGCGAGCATCAAGACACCAACCGGGTAATAGACCATCGGTTTACTATAAACCGGCAACAGACATTTGCTGGTCGATACGGTCATCGGATAAACGCGCGAGCCTAATCCTCCGGCAATCACGATTCCCTTACGGACATGCTCTGTCAAAATTTCAGATCGTGTTTGGAACTGCAATGACCGTTCTCATCACGTGAACAACTCTCGGCAAACGCGCAATCCTGCCAGCAATCGATCCACCTCATCCTTGGTATTATACAAGGCAAATGAGGCGCGGCAGGTGGCTGTCAACTGAAAAAACTCCATCAGTGGTTGCGCACAGTGATGCCCTGCCCGCACCGCAATACCTTGCTGATCGAGGATGGTTGAAATATCATGAGGATGCGCCGCACCCTCCAGAATAAAGGAAAAAATAGCTCCTTTGTTGGGTGCCACCCCCTGTTGAATTATCCATGGCTCCTTGGCAAGCTCCTGAGAAGCATAGGCAGCAATCTCAGCTTCGTGAGAAGCGATCCTCGCCATTCCCAGCGATTGTAAATAATCCAGAGCGGCTCCAAATCCGATCATCGGAACAATCGGCGGGGTTCCGGCTTCCAGCATCAGCGGGGGATCAGCGTAGGTAATTCGCTCTCGGCCCACCTCACGAATCATGGATCCTCCGCCTTGGAACGGTTGCATCTCACGCAACCGTTCACGTCGTGCATACAAGGCACCAGACGCTGACGGACCATAGAGCTTGTGACCCGTGAGTGCAAAAAAATCACAGTCAAGATCGCGGACATCGACCGGGCCATGGACCGATGATTGTGAACCATCAACCAGCAATGCGATTCCCCGCTCATGCGCCATTCTTGCAATTGACTTAATATCGATCCAACTCCCCAAAACGTTGGACATATGACTGAGTGCAATCAGGCGGGTCGCCGGTGAAACCGCCTCCTGTATCCTCTGTGGATCCAGTATTCCCTGAGATGTTGGTTCAACCCAGACCAGCTTGACTCCCCGATGCTCGCGCAGAAAATGCCATGGAACGATATTGGCATGATGCTCAAGCACGGAAAGAATGATTTCATCACCGGGTGTCAGATTCGGCAAACCCCAGCCATAGGAGACGATATTGATGCTCTCGGTACTCCCGGTGGTATAGATGATTTCATCATCATATCCGGCATTGATGAAGGTACGGATCTTACTTCGAACTTCTTCGTAATGTTCAGTGGCCAGATTCGACAGATAATGCAGGCCGCGATGTACATTCGCATATTCTTCGCCATACGCTCGAGAAATCGCCTGCAGCACATTCCTGGGTTTTTGTGCAGATGCAGCATTGTCGAGATAAACCAGCGGTCTGTTGTTCACTTCCCGCGAGAGAATCGGAAAATCCTCTCTGATCTTCTTGACATCATATGGTTCGGACATGGTCATGCAGGCGAAATGACAGATACCACGAAAAGCAAGAAAATGGACATAGCGAACATTCCAAGCAACATCACGCCAAGAACTTTGGCCGCCGACTGAAATCCGTGCAAAACAGTCACGAAATTGGCGTAGAGCCAAAAAAACAGGAATAGTGGTATGGCCGTTGCAAGACTGACAAGCAATGCACCCAATCCTCCGAGAAAGGGCATTGCCGAAAGTCCGGTAACAAACAAGAGCTGAATGATTTGGCAAATCGCGAGGACAATGTCCAACCAACAAATGACCAGCACGGTCTGTTGGAACGTTCCCGTTCCGCCAAAGAGTCTTCCGACAAAATATGTTGCGACTGTCATCACAACAAAACTCAAGACCTGTAATCCAATAAGCGAGCGCGCCGAAACCTGAATCTCTTGATTAACGAGATTTCCCAGTATGATTGCGATCGCGCTGAGCACAAACACCAGCGCAGCAAGATGGACCAGTCCAGCTGGCGTGACCTGCGACTGTAGCAGGACATGCCCGCCGCGCTTCGGAGACACGACAGAAAAAAAAACCAGACGGGAAAAAAGTTCGATCATGGCCTCATTCAACGAGATAATGGGTCAGACACGCGCGTCGGAACAGGAGCAGAGATTCCTGCAAAAAAAGATACGACATCATGACCGGCCTGATATCGCTTCGCGCAATCCACTTGCCCAGAATAACAAAAAAATTATCCCTGCCAGGACAGAGAGAGGCCAAAGAATGATAGCAGACTGGGTCAAACCGCGAACCAACCCAAGAACCATCATTGATGGCACGGATGCAAGAAGGGCCCAAAACAATGCCACACGCGAGTCTCTCCAAGCCAGTCGGCGATTTGTTGCCCGAATGGCAAGGCCAGCGACCGCAGAAAGAAAGTAAAAGAAAAGCGGCGCAAACACCAGAGCCCCTATTAAACGTGCCGAGGCCACAGCATCAAATGGCAGGTGACTTTTGCCGTTAGCGACAGAGCGCAGCATCTCTGGCAGTTGAACAAAAAAGAGCAGCAAGCAGGCCAGGATCAGATAACAGAATGCCTGCCCTTCACTCACTGTCTCTGCGAGGCGTTTACGCGCAACGAAACGCGGGCGTAGATGAAACGTGACAATATCAGCCAACGCAGACATCAGACCGCCTCGGCGAATCCACACGCTGCCAGGTCGGTCAGCTTTTCAACAAGATACGCGTCTGCAACTTCTTCAATAGCTTCGGCGACAAAGGCCAAAGCCAAAATCTTTTCCGCTTCCGCTTTGCCAATTCCACGCGAGCGAAGATAAAACATCGCTGCTGCGTCGACTCCACCAGATGTCGAACCATGCGAACACGCGACGTCATCTGCGTATATTTCAAGTTCAGGCTTGGCCAGAAACTGCGAATTACCATCGAGCAACAAGCCCTGACTCAGTTGATAGCCATCGGTTTTCTGTGCGCCGGGGCGCACCAGTATTTTTCCTTGAAACACCGCCTGTGCACCGTGTCGCAAAACTTTCTTAAAGACTTGACGACTCTGACAGGCCAAGCCTTCATGAACGATCAGCACTGTATCATCATGATGAGTTCCGCTGCCACCCACAACGGCTCCAGCCAAGCTTGTCTGCGATCGATCTCCTGACAATTTGACGATCGATTCGTTACGAATCCATGGCGTATTCAAGGACAGGTTGAACAGGTTAAAACAACCGTCCTCCTCAACCTCGGCAAACACTGAACAGACGCCCTTCAAGGCCGCTCCACCAGTGCCATCGATTGCGCGTACGAGATCAAATGTCGCACCTTTTCTCACGCGAATCTCAAAGACGATATTGGACCAGGAACTGTCAATGCCTGACTCGACAATTCGTAAATGTGAATTGGGACAGACATCAATCACATGATGCAGGACTGACCCGCCGGAAACTTGATTGGGCCTGTGTACAATCTGCAGAGCAGCTTGACCGTCTGCCGGACATTCAATGACAAGCCCACGTGAAGCTATACATGTATTGGCGGCGGCCAGAGGGCGTGGAATGACAGCATGTGCCTCACCCTCCAACCGCCCGAAAAGATCAATGGTTTCTCTGGAAGCCGAATTCATCGCGTCAACAAGATTAAACATGCGCACTGACTGCGAGTCATACAGCTCCTTTTGAGGCCAATGAAAGTTCCCACCCTCGTGGACCACGAGACAGGCATCTTCCAGCAAAGCTGGTACAGATCGTGGTTCCGGCGGGTTAACCTCCCACGGGCGCAAGAATATCTGCGGATCAGTGTATTTCCAGTACTCATCCTGACGTCTTGGAAGACCCAGTTCTCCCAGGCGCGCCTCAGCTTCGCTGCGTGCAGTCAACAGTCGTTGTGGTAATGCAATTTCCACCGACGGCGCAAAGCGCGACAGATATGCACCGATATCAGCTGAAACAGGCGGCATCAGCCGGTCGCCCCGGTCATCGTACCGTATCCTTCAGTCTCAACTTTTAAGGCAAGTTCCGGACCACCGGTTTCGACGATTCGACCCTTCGCCATAATATGGACATAGTCAGGCTTGATATGGTCAAGAAGTCGCTGATAATGCGTGATCAGCACAATCGCCCGGTCAGGGTTTCGAAGATTATTCACACCCTCAGAAACCTGGCGCATCGCATCGACATCCAGCCCCGAATCTGTTTCATCAAGAATACACATGCGCGGCTGGAGAACTGCCATCTGCAAAATTTCGTTGCGTTTCTTTTCGCCACCGGAAAACCCGTAATTCACGGGTCGCCTGAGAAGGTCAGGGCCAATTCCGAGATGCTTGGCCCGCTCCCGCGCCAAACGCAGAAAGTCGGCAGCAGAGACGGGGTCTTCACCCCGCGCTTTACGCTGTGCATTCAGGGCGGTACGAAGAAATGTCATATTTCCAACACCCGCGATTTCGACCGGATACTGAAAGGCGAGGAACAATCCGGCGGCGGCGCGCTCCTCAGGCTCCATCTCAAGCAGGTTTTCGCCACCCAGAAGTACGGCGCCATCAAGAACCTCATAACCCTCCCGACCCGCGAGAATATATGACAGGGTGGACTTTCCTGATCCATTGGGTCCCATAATCGCATGGACTTCGCCAGCCGAAACCTCCAGATCGACCCCCTCAAGAATTGATCTCTTTTCGTCTTCTAACTGCGCATGCAAATTACGAATTGTCAGCATGGTGAACCTCAACTGGTAAAGGAAGATGTGGGAAGCAATATGATTTCAGGCGGTCAGCAGGGCACGTCCCGCCGGCAACATTGAGTCAATCATCTGCGTCACCGAAATAGTCAAGTTGTGCTGAAACCTGTCCAAAAATTTCAATTGTGTTGACGGAAAAACCATTCCTTCTCCGCAACGCACTCTGATCGGTCCAGCATCGGGCACAATCGTCACATCTCTTCCTGTCGGGTTTCTGTCCCTGTCGTCTTTTCGTGCTGTCAACCGACCGATCCTTCCAGGGAAATCGCCACCAATTGTTGCGCCTCCATGGCAAATTCCATGGGCAGCTCCTGCAACACTTCCCGACAAAAACCATTCACCACGAGTGCGACTGCTTCTTCCTCGTCCATACCTCTTTGGCGACAGTAGAAGAGTTGATCCTCGTCCACCTTTGAAGTTGTGGCCTCGTGTTCAACCCGAGACGTACTATTGCGCATCTCAATGTAAGGGACCGTATGGGCACCACATTTGTCGCCAATCAACAAACTGTCGCATTGGGTGTAGTTCCGGCAGTTGGAAGCTTTGGGGTGCATGGAAACCAGCCCCCGATAGGTGTTCTGAGCCTTCCCTGCCGATATCCCCTTGGAGACGATGCGGGAGCGCGAGTTGCGGCCAAGATGGACCATTTTGGTCCCGGTGTCGGCTTGTTGCCGATTGTTGGTTATCGCAATGGAGTAAAACTCGCCATGACTCTCGTCACCGCGCAAAATGCAGGATGGATATTTCCAGGTCACCGCCGAACCGGTTTCGACTTGCGTCCACATCACGCGCGATCGTGCCCCGCGACAATCCGCACGTTTGGTGACAAAATTATAAATTCCCCCGTTGCCGTTTTCATCACCGGGATACCAGTTCTGAACAGTGGAATACTTGATTTCGGCGTCATCAAGCGCAACAAGTTCGACCACCGCAGCGTGTAGTTGCGCAGTATCCCGTTGCGGCGCCGTGCAACCTTCAAGATAGCTGACATAAGAACCTTTGTCAGCAATAATCAATGTGCGTTCAAACTGGCCTGTATCCTTTGCATTGATACGAAAATAGGTGGAAAGCTCCATTGGACAGCGAACGCCGGGTGGAACATACACGAATGAACCGTCAGTAAAGACTGATGAATTCAGTGTCGCAAAATAATTATCTGTGACGGGAACCACAGAACCCAAATAAGCCCTGACAAGCTCAGGATGTTCACGCACCGCTTCTGACATGGAACAGAAAATGACACCGGCCTCTCGTAATTCCTTTTGAAACGTGGTTCCAACAGAGACAGAATCAAAAACAGCATCAACAGCCACGGGGCGTCCGGCTGCGGGAGCTCTTTCCGCACCTTCAACACCGGCAAGGATTTCTTGCTCACGCAATGGAATACCGAGTTTTTCATAAGTCTCGAGCAGTTTTGGATCGACCTCGTCAAGCGATTTCGGACGCGTCTCGAAACTCTTCGGCTTCGCATAGTAATATTGGTTCTGATAGTCGATCTTCGGATAATCAACCATTGCCCACGCGGGCTCACGCAGTTCTGTCCAACGACGATACGCACCGAGTCGCCAGTCCGTCAACCATTCCGGCTCATCATTCTTGCCGGAAATAAGACGAACGATATCTTCGCTCAGCCCCTTGGGTGCATAATCAGTCTCAATGTCAGTCTCCCATCCGTGCCGATAAGTCGCACCAACGTTTTCAACTTTCCTGACTGTCTCTCGATCAACGCCTTCACGAAGCGCAACCTCTTCTTGCTCGGACATATCCGACCCCTTTTCTAACCCGACCCGATTGAGTGACGCAGTCGTGACCACTGGACAACAAAATTTTCGAGTTCATTCAGGCTTGTTGATGGCCCAATAGACAGGCGTAACGCACAATCCGCGAGATCTGGAGAGACTCCCATCGCGTACAATGCATTCCCTGCTCTCAACTTTCCCGACGAACAGGCCGCACCGGCTGATACCGCAAATCCGTGTAAATCCATGACCATCACCTGCGTGACCCCTTTCCAGCCAGGAGTTGTGAAACATGTCGTGTTCGGCAAACGCTGTTCATACTCTGCATATATAGTTATGTCCTGTGCCGCCTCCTTCAACATATTGTCCAATTTATTTCTGAGAGATTCAACCTCTTCCCACCTCCCCGAATTCAGTTCCCCCAGCGCTTCTTCGGCAGCGGCACCAAATCCGGCGATTCCGGACAGGTTTTCAGTTCCCGCACGACGGTTGAATTCCTGCCCGCCGCCCTGCAACTGGACGCGCAACTCGCCGATAGAGTTACAAATAACCGCCCCAACACCTTTCGGAGCCCCGATTTTATGCCCCGAAACAAAGGCGTAGTCCGCTGCTGCAATCTCTCCTTTCACATCAATTTTTCCCAATGCCTGAGTTGCATCAGTCACCCGAATTCCATCGGCCAGTTGCTGTAATCGACCCGTTTCGCTGTTCGCAATCTGCACCGTCGACTCATTTGGATTGGAAACAGAAATATGCCCGGTCGAATCGACGGGTAAGCAGCTTTTTGTCCATGCCAGCACGGCAGGGTGTTCAACCCGTGCGGATTTCAGATCCCGATCGGCCAGCAGGAGGGAAGCGGCTTCCGTCGCCCCGGAGGTAAAGACCAGGCGATCGGGTTCAACGCCACACAAATTTGCCACCTGACGGCGGGCTTTCTCGACAATCGCGCGGGCCTGGCGACCTTCCTGATGCGCTGATGACGGATTTCCGACACAGTCCAGAGCTTCACATGCCGCCCGTCTCGCTGACTTCCTTAGCGGCGCTGTCGCGTTCCAGTCAAGATAGACGCGTGCCGCCATCATTCATCGACGATGCTCAATATATTGGGCACTGCCGGACAGGGTGCCAACTTATTCTCGACAACGTCGGCAAGGCTGACCTGGTGCAAAAAGACATAGACATTTGCAGAGAGTCCCTCCCACAAACGGTTGGTGAGCGACTGCGCCTTGGTGCCGGAAGTCCCTCCCATGGCCGCATCGACGCGACCGATTCCAACACGCTCGTCGACGGCTTGTAAAATCGCGACAATCTTGATTGCGTTCGCATCCTGCGCCAGCTGGTAACCGCCGTTTGGCCCGCGCACGGATTGTACGAGTTTGGCGCGCCGAAGTTTTACAAAAAGCTGTTCCAGATAGGCCGTTGAAATCTGCTGGCGCGCCGCTATCGTTGTGAGTGGCATTGTCACGCCCTGACCCGCGAGAGCCAGGTCAGCCAATGCCACCATCGCGTATCGCCCTTTAGTGCTTAGTTTCATATGCGCCGCCAAATGCGTTGACGCTTCGCAGGTTGCCAAATAAGATAGAGATTCTCGTACTTTTGACCAACGAAACGGTAGAACGGTTCGTAGTTTCTAAATTTCATCTGGTCAAGACAATACGAAGCAACTGATTCAGAGGGCAGAGCCGCACATGTCAGAGGTTATTTTCTCAGGGGCAGAAGGTCGGCTCGAAGGGCGATATCATCCGCAACCAACGACAGAAGCACCGATTGCGCTGATTCTTCATCCCCATCCGGCATACGGCGGGACGATGAATAACAAGGTTGTCTACAAACTCTATTACAGTTTCTACCGGCGAGGATTTGCCGTCATGCGGTTCAATTTTCGTGGAGTTGGACGGAGTCAAGGACAATCTGACGCACTTGAGGATGGTATTGGCGAATTGTCAGATGCCGCCGCCTCTCTGGATTTCCTGCAGGCCCGCCACCCCAACTCAAAAATATGCTGGGTTGCCGGATTTTCCTATGGAGCGTGGATCGGCATGCAACTGTTGATGCGCCGCCCCGAAATCGGTGGATTTATTTCGGTCGCACCGCCCGCCAATATGTTGGACTTTACCTTCCTCGCACCCTGCCCGTCCTCAGGTCTGATCGTCAATGGGACCGATGACACAGTTGCAACACCTGAATCCGTCCTCGAGTTGGTCAAACGACTACAGAATCAACGCGGTATCGTCATTCACCATCGTCAAATCGAAGGTGCCGGTCACTTTTTTGAAGGTGAGTCGATGGCCAAGCTTGAAGCAGTCGTGAATGGCTATATCGCCTCACGCAACCGGCCACGGCGAGCCCGAGTCAAACAGACATAACGATCTTGTCGGTTGGCTTGAAAATCCACGACGTTGACACTGACCCGATTACTCATTTCCCCAGTTCCGTGTGCATTCTGCCTTGATATGGTACCATGTGATAACTCTGTGACACAAGGGCCTGCCTCGACAGGACCGCCGGAAATGTCTGGCCGGATCAGCATCCCTGTCTGGAGTCCAGTCATTTTTGGGGTCATTCCCCAGCGTTCTTCATGTTTTTCCACACTGTTTCCCCACGTCGGGCACTCCGGAGCCTGGCCTGCTTCAGCCACGGCTGGCGGGAGTCCGGGATCGGGTCTGTGCGGGGGTCAGACGGGTGTGCGTTCCTCCCAGTGGCGTCGATCGCGTCGCCACGCATTGGCGGTGACGATCAGGCGTCGCATGACGGCGGTGATGGCCACGTTATGATGTTTGCATGATGTTTGACTTTCCCGACCCACCGGTCAGTGAATGCCGTCATCTCGTCATGAGTGATCCTGGCGGTGTTGGTCGCCATAGTGAGGACATCACGCGGCCGCCAGCTTGCGGACCCGCACCCCGGGCAGAAGCAGAAAGCGATGATGGCTCACGACCCGCCGATCGCACGGGTTTGGGCCCGATGGTCATCTGTCTCAATCCGGTCCTCAATGGCGGGGTCGCGCGTGTCAATCTCCGCCGCCAGGGCCGCCACCCACGCCACCGCCAGCCGCGCCGCAATGAGGCCGCTCGCCAGGCCAAAGGCATCACGCTGGCCGTGCGGCCACCCAAAGGGGCGAAAATGAACGGGGGCGTCGACAGGATGCCAGCGACAGGGAGACACGCATCTGACACTGTACAGGACACCGCCACCCCTATCACCGAACGCAACCCCCGGATCGACACACATCGCGACCTGGACAACGGATGGAGACTCCATGACGCACGTGATGATCAGACGCCAAACGAAGATCGCGAATCACGGCGAATCGCTGCAAACCCATGAGGAGCCCGCATCTCATATGTCGTGAGCAGGGACACCCCCTTGCTTTCTGAACGCACATCGGATAAGGTCAACGCGGGTTTAACTCTTGATCTGGAGGATACCATCATGAGACACTTGCCCCCCCCCCCCCCCCCCCCCCCCCCCTTGACCACCTGACGGCTGGTCTGGCCGCCGCGTTGGTGGCCGCGGCCCTCGCCCTGCCCACGGCGGTGCAGGCGCAGACACCGCCCAACTGCTGGTCTGGCATCTGCACCGTCTCGCTTGCCAATGCTGGCAGCCCCGTCGTCGATGGCTGCGGCGAGCGCGCCACGCCGGGGCGCATGAAGCTGATCCTGTCGTCCACCAATCCCAATGTGACGCGGCAGAGCTTCAATATCAACATAGGACTTATTACCTCACAAAATGATTTCGGCTCCACCTTCAACAACTGGGAGTGGCGAACTGCGGGCCTCGGCGGCAACCGATGGCGTAACCCGGATTCGACAAACAAAATGAATTTTTCCGGCGGTGTGCTTGGTGAGAACATCATCGAAGTGCGCCCCAAGGCCGGGGCCCACATCTGGACCAACCGCAATGCCAACGATCCCAATCAGGGCCCCGGCGAGTTGGTGATCCCGGTCTTCACCCCGCCAGTGAACACGAGTCAGTGGACGGAATCAGGCAGCGCCTACTTCCTGTTCATGGGCGGCAAGGGCTGCGCGCGGGTCAATGAGGGCGGCGGATTGCTCGGCGGCAACCAGTAACGCGACCGAGACAGGGTGGGTCTGGCCGGCAAGAGGACGAATCGCCAGATGCCGCGCGAACCACTTCGCGCGGCATCTGGACCATGACAGGCAAACAAGACCGGACGTCTGTCTGAATTGCACGGGAAAACCCCAAAGATTTCAAACCGAGACACGGCCTTCGACTGACAGGCTTGAACCCAATCCAAAATGCTCAAGAACCTGGGAACACCTCGAGCCTCATCGACCATATATCCAGCGTGCCCTCTCTTCAAAAGCGGTCACGATCTTCTGCGATGCCCGCCAAAAAAATACACCTGCCAGCATCTCCAGGACTCTTGTCTTGAATTCATAAGCCGTTTCAAATTCCACGAGCGAAGTGCCATCACCGCGCTCCCTAAATGTCCACCGACTGCGAAAAAATTTGAAAACACGCTCGAGATATCTGATCTCGATTGTGGATTTATCACGCGAAAGAACCGCTTGCGAAAGAAAGCTCTCCCGCAACGACTTGAATGAAACCACCATTTCGGAGCGAATCTCGGTTCCAGTCGGATGCGGCAAACGCGAAATGACACGTACGTTCGTACACCATGGTATGAATTCAGGATAGGATTCGACGTCAGCAACAAGGTCGAACATCTGCTCCGCTGAATATGGCAAGATCCGTGCTTCTTCATGCCGTCGCATTCCCTGCTCCTCAAGAGATTCCGAGATCGATATCCCGGGTTACACCCGAAAAACCCGACTGTTGCCAACGCACGACGCGTCGCCTATTGGCTTTACCCACCTGTCTGTATTTTTCGCGCCTGTTGCAAACGACGGAAATCATCATCGGCATGATAGCTTGACCGCGTCAAGGGAGATGCTGAAACCATCAGAAATCCCTTGCCGAGCGCCAGCGATGTCAGATCTTCAAATTCTTCTGGCGACACAAACCGGTCAACCGCAATATGCTGTGGCGTCGGCTGCAGATATTGTCCAATCGTGAGAAAGTCGACATCGGCTGCACGCAAGTCGTCCATGACCTGCAAAACGGCTTTGTGATCCTCCCCCAGTCCAACCATAATTCCTGACTTTGTAAAAATCGATGGATCGATTTCCTTAACACGCTGCAACAAACGCAACGAGACAAAGTACCGCGCACCAGGACGCACATCAGGATACAGTCCGGGAACAGTTTCCAGATTATGGTTGAAGACATCCGGCCCCGCAGACACCACAGATCCCACGGATTCTGGCGGACAACGAAGAAAGTCAGGCGTCAGGATTTCGATACTTGTTGTCTCTGATCTGCGTCGGATTGCACGAATCGTACGAACAAACTGATCAGCGCCACCATCTGGAAGATCATCACGATCAACAGACGTCACGACAACATGTTTGAGACCCAGTTTTGCGACAGCATTGGCCACGCGCGACGGCTCAAAGGGATCGACCTCATCAGGTCTTCCGGTCGCGACATTGCAAAACGAACATCCGCGTGTGCAGGTGTCTCCAAGAATCATAAAGGTCGCATGCCCGCGCGCCCAACATTCCCCAACATTGGGACACGCCGCTTCCTGACAAACCGTATGCAGCCGGTTATTCTTTACAATCTCCAGGGTGCGCTGGTAACCTTCAGACAGCGGAGCCTTGACACGGATCCATGCAGGCTTGCGTTTTGCCGGCGACGGAATGTTGCGCACTTTTTCTGGATGGCGGACGTGTCTGCTCATTGCCTTGTTTTCTGACCCGGAGATTGCTCTGCCAGCACAGTTGATCACACGCAATCTCTTGTCTAATTCGAGTCAAAGTTTAAGACTGCGTCATCCAAGTCTAAATGAGAAGCACAGCTTTGTGCAAATAGGAACATGCAATGACCAAGATCAATGTGGAAAATCCGGTTGTCGAACTCGACGGGGATGAAATGACCCGTATCATCTGGGATCTGATAAAGTCAAAACTAATTCTTCCATTTCTTGATATTAACCTTCTCTATTATGATCTTGGGATTGAAGAACGTGACCGCACCCGTGACCAGATCACTGTTGATGCCGCCAGCCGCATTCGTGAAGTCGGCGTTGGCATCAAATGTGCGACAATTACGCCGGATGAAGCACGTGTCGAAGAGTTTGGACTCAAAAAGATGTGGCGCTCCCCCAATGGTACCATCCGCAATATCCTTGGCGGTGTGGTCTTTCGTGCACCGATAATCTGCCAAAATGTCCCCCGTCTTGTTCCCGGCTGGACGCAACCAATCGTGATTGGCCGTCACGCGTTTGGCGATCAATATCGTGCAACGGATTTTCGTTTCCCGACGGATGGCAAGCTGGTCCTTCGCTTTGAAGGGGCGGATGGCAATGTCATTGAGCGAGAAGTGTTTAACGCCCCGTCTTCAGGTGTGACCATGGCAATGTACAATCTCGATGAGTCGATCAGGGATTTCGCCAGAGCGTCATTCAATTATGGACTTTCAATAGGTTGGCCGGTTTATCTCTCAACCAAAAACACGATCCTGAAAGCTTATGACGGGCAATTCAAGGATCTCTTTCAAGACGTATTTGATGCAGAATTTGCCGATAAGTTCCGCGATGCAGGCATTACTTACGAACATCGGTTGATCGACGATATGGTGGCTGCAGCATTGAAGTGGAATGGTGGCTTTGTCTGGGCCTGCAAGAACTATGATGGCGATGTCCAGTCCGACACGGTGGCACAAGGATTTGGCTCGCTTGGCCTCATGACATCCAAACTCATGACTCCCAATGGCAAGATCGTCGAGTCCGAGGCGGCACACGGTACGGTCACGCGTCACTACCGATTGCATCAGAAAGGTGAACCCACATCCACCAATTCAGTTGCATCGATCTTTGCCTGGACCGGCGGTTTGCGTCACCGGGCATCATTGGATGACAATTCGGCCCTCACCCATTTTGCGCAGACGTTGGAAAAGGTTGTTGTCGATACTGTTGAGTCCGGACATATGACCAAAGATCTTGCACTTCTGGTTGGCCCCGGACAAAAATGGCTGTCAACTGAGGGTTTTATCAACAAGATTGAAGAAAAATTAGGGGCGGTAATCAATTGATGATCAAGAGGAAATCATCCGCCCTGACTGTTCGATCATGGCGAGTCCGGCAAACTGTGGTGACAATGAGTCAGAAACCGCCGCCCAGTCGGGAACCCGCCTCGAGCTTGCATAACGCCCTCAGGCAACGCGCCTGGAAGGCCATCATTGCATCAGCGCGAACGTCATGATTGTGGCGCAGGACAGGACACGTCCTGACTCTCACGACTGTAAAAAAGCCAGATCACGGTGGGGTTGGAAGTTGCGGGTGACCGAAACTCATGACACATCAGCAATTCGAAATGGCCAGATGGTAACAGGGACGGCCCGTCCGTCCACGCCAGCGCACGCCACGTCAATGTTGACGGCATGACACACGATTGTCTTACAAACAGGCCCAACATCCGAAATTGAAATCCTACCCGTTTTGCCCGGCGCCAGATCTGCAGCTTCGAACTGTTTGGGTCCGATACACCGGGACCCGACGGACAGTTCAACCAACGACGTCATTTCCGGGTTGCCTTGACCGCCGACAAGGGCCGCTGTCCATAATTGTCGCTACGGCCAAATCCAAAGATTGCCATTTCATCAAGCTCATCTCATGAATTTCCTGGACCTGACTCTCGAACGTCTGATTGATCATGAAGATGCGCGCGCGAAAGCTTTATTTTGCCTCGACACCGTGGATAATTCACACATCCCAGGAAACGTCCGAAACGGCTCTTCCTCTCGACAAGCCAGCCATGTTCGCATTCCGGGCACCCTTGGTATTCCATGCCGCACGTACATGTCTTCATTTTCGACCTGTTCTGTCTGACTGGAAGCCCGTTGCCGCAGACAGAACACGCGTTCACTGAAAATCCACACAGCTCTGTATGTTCACATTTGTACCGGATGCGCCCGTCTTTGGCCGGAAACGCCAGAAGGTGCCCACCACATTCTCCACAGATATGATTGTCCTTTTGCCCTTCTCCACTATCGACAACACCGTATTCGGGGTCTTCCAGTAACTCCTGGACAAACGTGGATGCTTGTGATGCCCCGGCCATCAAAGTGACCGTTTGTCGGGCCCGGGTGAGGGCGACATACATGACCCGCCGTTCTTCGGCATTGTCAAACGGCTCGGCATCCGGCGACACCAAAGACAACAGCCGATCATCCACGATCTCAGAAGGAAACCCGGTACGCCCCCGGAACAGACCCAGTATGATCACATGATCTGCTTCAAGCCCCTTCGATGAATGGATTGTCCTGAACGTGATATTCAAGTGAGGAAATTGACGCCGTAAATGTGGCAGTCGGAGAGGTTCTTCAAGAAATCGATAGCGCCCCAAGAGCAATACGGTCGCCTGGTTGATTCCGTCAGTATGGGCAGACAAGGATTGCAGGACCTGTGACAGTCTCCTGTCGGCATCATTTTTGAATGTTGTCACGACTTTCAGAGCTGGAGCATCGGCAATGCCTGCCGGAACAACTGTTTTGTTCAGTTGAGCGGGGTTTTGCAGCACAAATCGTTTGGCCGCATGCGCAATCTGATCAATCGACCGGAAAGTCCTGCCAAGCTCAACAGTTGTATGCACGCCAGTTTTGCCATCGAATGCGCCGCCAAACTCTGCGCCAAAATTCCTCATCAGGCTGATATCGGCACCCGCGAACCGATAGATCGATTGCCAATCATCTCCAACGGCGTACAAACGCGCATCAGCATGTTGCGCCTTCAAGGCTTTGACCAAGCGTCCACGACTTCGGGAGATATCCTGAAACTCATCCACAAGGATATGCTTGAACGGGCTGATATACGCACCGCTTTCAACATAGTCCGAAGCCTGCAAAATCATGTCTTCAAAGTCGACCCGTCCATCCAGCTGTCTATGATACGCGGCGTGAACGGATTCAAAGATCGCGAGAAAAGCCTTGGCCCGTTTCCCGAGTTTCAGCCGTTCCCCCTTCTCGACACACGCGCTGATCTGATATCCGCCGCCCTTGTAATGCCGCAGAAACGTGCCGATCAGTTGAACGAAACTGTCGGCCTGTTGCAATTCGATAACTCTATCAAAGAGAACTTCCGGTGCCCGTGGCACACGTTTTTCGTAGGTTGCGATCTTTTCGGCCAGTGCATCCAGCAAACGGCCTTCCTCGCGTTCGTAACTGAACGTTTCAACGAGTGTCGTGCCATGCTCTTGGTGAACATGACGCTTCCATTCCATCCCGGCCAGATAGTGTTCGTGATCCACAAATGGTGCCGTGGTGTATTGAAATGTACCGTCATCCGCCTTCTTCCGACGCACCCCGAAATGTTCGATGTAAACACCGCTCTTTCTCAGTCGAAAATCCGGGCAATAGTCCTTGTAACCCCCCTCGGATACCTGGTGTTCGTAATTGGGTTCATACTCATAATCGACGCCATTTTCATAGAGCCAGTTGGCGATCATCAACTCCTCGAAACTCTTGACCTGTTCGCCCTGGAGCGTACGAAGGTCAGACTTCTCAACGAATGTGTAGTAGTCGTGTTTCTTCTTGAAGTCCCATTCGCTTTTGTTGTCCAGACGGTTGCAGGAAAACCATCGGATGATTGACCTGGAAACTTCGTCTGAGGTTTGCACCAATTCTCTCAGGATCTCCCGGATCAGGGCCCGGAAGGCTTTGTCGTCAGTTGCATGCGCCGCCAATGCGGGTTTACGACCCTCAACCTCACCAATGATGTTGTAGGCGAGCGCATGAAATGTCTGGACCTCCAGAGTCTCGTGACATTTCTCTTTGATTCGGTCCGACATTTCCCGGGCCGCGTCCTTCGCATAGGCCAGCAACAGGATTTCTTCCGGTTTTCGAATCCCTGACTTGAGCAGGTAGCCAGCCTTGGCCGTGATCACGCTGGTTTTGCCTGATCCTGCACCCGCCAGCACCAGAGTCGCATCTTCATCGGCAATGATCGACCTGCGTTGCTCCGGTGTCAGCGGATTGTTTTCAAAAGTGTCAAAGAAGACCGACCATTCCTCCATCTGGCGTTGTTCAAACCTCGCGATGGCGGCCGCCCGCAACGTCGACGCGTTCTCAACAAACGTCTGGATTGTTTTAATCTGTCCACGGGTGCAGTCCTCGGTGGCTTCACGGGGAAGTTTTGAGAGCAATCTGTTATCAAGCTTGCGGGCCATTTCGAGCAGAGGTGACACAGAACAAGCTGCTGGATATCTCACCGGATCATCAAGTTTCGTGATGACGGCCAAAAGCCAGTCGATTTCAGCCCGTTCAGATTGAAACATCCGGGTATTGTAGTCGATCCATGCGGCCCTCACGGCCTTAGCAAAAGACTGAGCTTCACTGTTCCGGGCACCCCTCAGCCGATATTCCGGCGTATCATCGGCTTGGATTGTCAGGGTCGTCCCCATCAGCCCTTTGCGGGTGGTTGGCGCTGATCTGAGATGACCAAGATGAATAACATGCTCAGATTTTGCACACACCTTCAGTTCTTCATCTCTGAAAGAGACCTGACTGGCATGAGAGCCAAAAAGATTTGCAATGAACCGGGCAATTGGTTTTGAACGAACCTGGAGCAATCCCTGTTTCTCCGTGCCTGCAGCTTCCATCAGATGGTGTGCGGCACACGGGCCCTGAACGGGCGCAAACCACAACTTTATTTCACCGGAAAGATCACGTTTTCCGATATCGCTATATTGGCATTCCACTCCCAAACGGACCTTGGATTGTCAAGCGTGCACGTTGCTGCAATCTCCTGGCAGGACTCGCCAATAGCATCCGACACCCCATGGCACTTCCCGATGGGATCGCCAATCTACAGGCGTATTGTGTGACGCCGTGCTGATCGGATCGAAGAGGATTCGCCGCCCCGCCGAACAGGCGCCGGTCATGATCCCTGTCAGTAGCCTGACTGTTGCGGGCCATCCTTGGCGGATGGATGACGGCGTAATGCCCGGAGATCAGACCGGCATTTCCAAACCCAATCCATCCAGACCGCGGAGTCCGGGTTTGGGTTCAGGTGCCAGCGATTCAAACCGCGGCGGGGTCACCAGTTCGGCTTTGGTCTGCCGCATCAGTTTCGCAACGACTCCAGCCTGCTCAAGCGCAGTCCGGGTGCGTTCAATCTCCGCTTTGTGCGATCAGAGATCATTGATCGTAACCCAACTTTCAGCGGCACACGTTCACAAAATTACGTGTAACTATTCAGGTTCCTGTTGGGTTTTTCTGGTCCGCGCGGCGGTTCAGGACATTTCAAGTCGCTTGATGAGTTCGTCTGGTGGGGCCCGCAGTGTTTCCAGCAGGTTCCAGCCCGGCTTGCGGGCGGTGTCCAGCACGGTCCGCAGCACCGCATGGTTCTGCGCTCCAGTCGTGCTGCGGAAGCTGCCGGAGATTTTCTGTTGGACCTTGAGGGGGCGCAGCGCCCGTTCCGCTTCATTGTTGGTGGCTGGAACCGTGGGGTCACGGGTAAACCGCAGCACGCCCTCCCGGTTGTCCTGTAGCCGCCGGGCCAGGTTGTGGCCCCGTCGTCGTTTCCGTCGGCCCCGGCGCCCTTTCGTGGGCGGTGGCGGCCGGGATTCGTGCATGGAGATCCCCGCGGCCACGATGCTGTCAGTGCGCCGCCCGATCCGGTCGGCCAACCGCGTTGGCAAGGGCTTTCCCTCCGACAGGTTCACGGCGTGGATGGCCCGGCGCAGCCGGCGGGCCATCGTCGCGGCCCAGGCCTCATCGTCGAAGTCGACCCGGTCCTGGAGTTCGCGCAGGAGATGCGCGGCGCAGAGGGCGGGCACGGTTCGCGGAATGGTAAAATAGGGTCGCCAGTGGTCGTGCACGGCCACGCCGGTCGCGTCCCGCATCACGTCGCCGCGGTCGGTGCCCACGCGGAAGTGGCTCAATAGCCCGGTGCAGGCGACATGCAGCCAGACGAGGCGTCCGCGCACGCGGATGCCGGTCTCGTCCATATGCTTGACGGGGGCGACGCCGCCACCGCGTCCCGGATGTGGAGGGCAGGACCGATGAGCCGTTTGCTGGCCCGTGTCACCAGTCCCGCGATGGTGCCCTGTGATCGCTGGACACCGAACAGATCGATCAGCGTCTGGCGCAGCCGCTGCACCGGGACCAGCTGGGCGACACTCAGATAAACGACCCGGGCGGTCAGCCGGGGACCGTACTGAACCGGGGCGGTCACCCCAGCGGGAAAGTGTGCCCGGGTTGTCACGCCGCAGGCGGGACAGACACACCGATGCGCCCGGTGCGCGGTCACCTGGAGCGGAGGAGGCGCCGGAAGGTCATGGACCTGACGGGCCGCGGACCCGACGGACATCCCGGCGTCCAGGGCTGCACCACAGCCCGTGCAGACATCAGGATCGTGGTCCGCGATGACGTCGGGATGTTCGGAACGGCGCAGCGTGCCGCCGGGGTGGCCCCTCTGGCCACCCGGCTTGCGGTCGCTGGCCCGACGACGGGACCGCTGCCGCAACGCCTCCGCAGTCGGTTGGGTCAACCCATCACGCGACGGAGGCTTGCCGCTGTTGGAACTGTCAAGCCCGAGGCGGCGCTCCAGCTCAGCGATGCGCGCGGCCTGGACAGCGACCGTGGTGCGAAGCTCGGCAACCACGGCATCGCGGTCCGCGAGGGCCGCCGTCAAAGCAGAGACCCGATGGGCCCATGACTCAAGATCGTCAATCATTCCTGACACGAAATCCCTGCCCTGTCTGCTGCCTGTCACCGCGGCTTCTGCCGTCTTGGGGGCCAAACTTAGGGGGAAACAACACACAGTGTCAAATGAGACCCGACGGACAGGAAGCACCGACCCGAAAAGAACCTGAATAGTTACAATTACGTTTCGTTTCAGGATGCCCCACAATCACTGCCATTGGCACAGTTCGTCCACTCAGATACCCAGACTCATCAGCTGCGAGCATGCTGAAACGAACATCTGACATCGACAATATGTATCATCGATATCTCGGCTATCGCGCGGGCAAGGAACCACTGTCAACAATGGCATATTTCTGTCTAACCGTACTGGAATCGATGGTGGGACGTGCCAGAAAGAGGACAGAGAAAAGACAGATCGCCGCCGAGAAATTCAGTGTTGCGGTCGATGTGCTCAACAGGGTGGGTGACCTCAGTAGCGAGGCCGGAGGCCCGGCCGCCCGAAAACAGGTGGACATCGACCAACACTATGCGCCAGATAATGAGAAATTCCTGAGAGCTGCCATTCAACATATGATCTTTCGGGCGGTCAAGGTTGCACTGAGCGGAAACAGATCACGCTGGATACGATCAAATCGAACGGAATCTGGGCGCAGGAGTCTCAGGGCGGCACTCCCCTCCGAATCCAGTCAGCGCCGCCTACCCCGGTAAAATCGCGCCAGAAGCGCCGCAAAAACGCCGTCAGAGGAGCTTGAGGATGATTTGAGAACACACACCCACACCTCAACCTCATGGGTCTAGACGCTACGTTTTCGTCATCCCACGGCCTGCTCCGGATCGCCCGTGCCGCGGGACGGGCGGACATTGGTGCGTCTCTCTAGACGGCGATGCGGGAAATGATGATGAGAATGGCGGACAGAATCCCACACATGATAGGAAGGAACGCTTCAACAGTGGTGAGTTTCCAATAACGACCGGGTTGTTCTCCTGCACCCAGAATCTCCCATTCCCGTCTGAAGAAAGGAAAGGCAAGCTTGTCCTCAAGTTCACCGAGCACCTTGAATTTGCCGGTGTTGAGTTGACGATAAGACCGGATCACGACCCACCAGGAAAAGGAGATCATCCCGCCCAGGATTCCCGCGGCCAGAAACACGTCGCCGGTGCGGGATTCCGCGATACCGAACTCGGCAAAAAGACCAACGAACAGGCCCAGACCAGACAACAGCCCGATATGCAATCGGTTGGCCGCCTCTCGTCTCTGGCTGACTCGGTCAGCAAGCTCCGCATGGAGCTTGTAGATTTCCAACAATTCAGGTCTTGAGGATTCCGTCAATTTGCTTCCTCCCGAATGGCGTCAATCACTGAATGGGTCTGCCGCCTGATAAAGTGATCAGCGGCATCCTTGACTCGTCCCGAGAACCTTTCGCTTCCCCAGGGTTCAATCGCAATGATGGGCTTGGGAAGCGCAAACCCCGTTTGCGCCAAATCGATCTCAATGTCGATCCACTGACTGCAGGACGCATACACTTCGAACAGTCTGAAAACAATTTCACAAAACATCATCTTTGCCATGATCGCTATTTTGAGATCATTATCCGTGCCAGCATCATGGATTAAATCATCGTTAGAAACTGAATGGTTCATAAAGTCAAAATCAGATCTGTTCGTCAGAAGAGACATAAGTCTGTCGTATTGACCCGAATAGCTCCGCGAGTGGCTGATAAACAGATTGCGTGTTGTCATCATGATGTATTTTGTCAGACGGGTCCGCTCATTTTAGCACGCGGGTCGGAATCCGGCAAAGGTTTTGTCAGGGCAGTAGCAATTCCCGCTCATTTCGGGCTCAGTCGGTTTGGCACAGCCATTTGGCAGATTGTTTTGGGCAGACCCAACGAATCCGGGCGGCGGAATCGCCGTGGGGTGATGGTTGGCGATGTGGGGCAGAGGACCTGATTGATCAGCATCATGAGATTGGGGAGGACAGGGGCCCCGGGTCTTTGGGCCATATCCACAGTGATGTGCGAACGCGCGACCGCTGCCGCGGGGTGTTGTCCCCGTCTGACAGGTGTTGTGATCGATTGTCCACCGGCTACGGTCGACACGCATCATCGCCATAATGGCGTGGTCATTGCGCGGTGAACTGTAGAGTGTTCCAGAATGAAAACTCTCCATCATGGAGACCGATGAGACAGAACGCTCTGATGACTGATCTACACTCTCAGACCACTATCGAGATTCCTCAGATTCCTTCCAGAATCATGACATCCCGTTGTGAAGAGCGGCGTGAAAAATTAAGGGCTTTAGCGTAGCTTTCAGAGTGATAACAAGCCAATGCATCTTCCATTGACGGAAATTCTGCAACGACGTTTCGTGGTTTGACCGAACCTTCCAACAATTCATACCGCCCGCCCCGGGCAAGAAATTTACCGCCATGCTCTTCAATCGCCTGTGTCGCGAGTTGTGCATATTTGCCGTAAGTCTCGGAATCGGTCACCTCGACATGTGCAATCCAGTACGCTTTCATTTCAATTCCTTCCGATAAATTCTTCTGCTGCCGCAAGTGCCCGAGCACTGCCCGTGGCATCCGCTCCACCGCCTTGCGCAAAATTGGCCCGACCACCACCTCCGGACCCGGATAAGACCGGGGTCATGACCTGAATGATGTCCACCGCCGACAGTCGGTCGGTCAGATTGTCGGTCACGCCAACCGCAGCGGCAGCTTTCCCATTGATTGCTGAAACCAGCGCAACCACACCACAATCGAGTTTCTCCCTGTGACTGTCGATCAACAAACGTAAATCCCGCATCGATACGTCTGTGAGCTCCTGCCCGATAAACTGGATCCCATCAACCATCCTGATACTTCCAGCATCCGAACCCGTGCCGCCAAGCGCAATCTGACGTCGCAATACGCTGATTTCTGAAACCAGGGACTTTCTTTCGTCCAGTAGGGACTGGATTCTTTCCGCCAATTCCGAACTCGGTGCATTCAGGGTCAGTGCAATTTCTGCGACACGTTGATCCTGGCGACGCAGGAATCGGTAGGCCGCCTCTCCGGTCAAGGCTTCAATTCTCCGAATTCCCGCAGCAACAGCAGACTCACCAGTCGTCACAAAGAGAAAAATCTCGCCTGTCGACTGCACATGGGTCCCACCGCAAAGCTCAATGGAATAGGCGGGGTTCCCATGATTTGGATTGGCTTCCCGCTCACGGCCCATCGACACCACCCGGACCTGATCACCGTATTTTTCTCCAAAGAGGGCAATGGCTCCGGCATTGATGGCATCATCCGGAGTCATGATTCGCGTGGTGACAGGAGAATTGTCACGAATCTGTTGATTGACCTGATCTTCAATCTGGGCCAGCGTTTCGAGATCGACGGCCGCGCTATGGGAGAAATCGAAACGAAGACGATCCGCATCGTTCAACGAGCCCCGCTGCGCAACATGCTTTCCAAGTGATCTTCGTAAGGTTTCGTGCAACAAATGAGTCGCTGAGTGATTTCGACGGATTCGTTGCCGCCTGACGGTATCGACCGTCAACCGGGCCGAACCATTGACCATCAAATACCCTTGTGTCACCATCGCTGTATGGACGATGAGCCCGTGTCGCCGCTGCGTGTCAACGATATCCGCCTGCCCGGTTTCTGCGATAAACTGCCCGTTATCGGCCGCCTGCCCCCCCGCTTCGGCATAAAAAGGTGTCTGATTGACCACAACAAAAACAGAATCGCCCTCTACGGCTTTCTCAATTCTCTCAGACGCACGAACCAAAGCAAGAATTTGTCCTTCCGCCGCTTCCGTCTCGTAGCCAAGAAACTCAGTTGCCCCGAAGATGTCCGCGAGTTCAATCCAGATTCGTTCCTCTGCGGCTTCACCAATGCCACCGACCGCTTCACGGGCTCGCTGGCGCTGCCTATCCATGGCGGCCTCGAACGCATCCACATCGACAATCCGCCCGGTCTCACGCATGACATCCTGTGTCAGGTCCAGTGGAAACCCGTACGTGTCATAAAGCTTGAAGGCAACTTCACCGCTCAGTTCTCCGCCCGCAGGCAGTAAATCGACTTCTTTTCCCAATAGAGACAAGCCGCGGCCCAGGGTGCGGCGAAACCGTTCCTCTTCATCATGCATGACATATTCGATGGTTTCCTGAGCTTGTCGTAATTCAGGAAAAGCACTTCCCATCTGCTCGACGAGCGTGGGGACAACACGGTGTAAGACCGGTTCATCATCACCTAACAGGTAAGCATGGCGCATGGCGCGACGCATGATTCTGCGCAAAACATACCCCCGTCCCTCCTTTGAAGGCATAACGCCTTCTGCGATGAGAAAGGCGCTGGAACGTAAATGGTCGGCGATCACGCGATGGTGGACCGATTCAGCCCCGTCGGGATCACTGCCGGTTATGTCAGCTGTGGCTTCAATTAATGACCGAAACAGGTCTGTCTGAAAATTATCATTCGTTCCCTGTAACAGTGCCGCGATTCTCTCCAGTCCCATTCCCGTATCTATGGAAGGATGCGGCAGATTGACCCTTTTGCCATCATCAAACTGTTCATATTGCATGAAGACGAGATTCCAGATTTCAATGAATCGATCTCCGTCTTCGTCGGCACTGCCCGGAGGGCCTCCCGGAATCGCTTCTCCGTAATCGTAGAAAAGTTCTGAACAGGGTCCGCAGGGGCCCACCGGTCCCATCGACCAGAAATTGTCAGCGGTGCAAATTCTGATAATTCGATCTTCAGTGAAACCGGCAATTGACTTCCATAAGTCTGCCGCTTCCTCATCCTCGTGATAGACCGTTGCGAGCAATCGATCAGCGTCGATGCCAAACTCCTTCGTGATCAGTGTCCAGCAATATTTGATCGCCTGTTCTTTGAAATAATCGCCAAAGGAGAAATTCCCGAGCATTTCAAAGAAGGTGTGATGCCGGACGGTATATCCGACATTGTCAAGATCGTTATGCTTTCCTCCGGCGCGAACGCATTTCTGGCTCGTGACGGCACGTGAATAGTCGCGTGTCTCAAGACCGGTAAAGATATTTTTGAACTGAACCATGCCGGAATTGGTAAACATGAGCGTCGGGTCGTTCTGTGGCACCAATGGTGAACTGCTCACCACTTCGTGTCCAGAATCCGAAAAATATTTCAGGAACGCCGTTCTGATGTCATTCAGACCTGTCATACGGGGGGAGCCCTCCAGCCGGAATCAGTCCAGGAAAATATCCTATAGTCTTGGAACCGTTCAATTCAATTCTCTTGGCGAATCCAGAGCAGACAGGTGGAGTCTTTCGCTCACCAGGGATGTATCATCAGTCGCCGCGACTCGCGGTCACCGGTTGGGGTTTGGCGTGGTGTGCCGGGATCGACATTGGGGGTGGCCGTTGCGGTCCAGGGGTGCGGCCCGCTGGTGTGTCGGGGTTGGGGGTGGTCGTTCAGTCGGTCCCGGTTGTCGGGGTCTCCGGTGGGGTGGTGGTGTCGTGATGGGCGGTGCGAATCTGGGCCTCAATCGCCTGGGCAATCTCCGGATTCTGCTCCAGAAAGCCAATGGCATTCTGCCGACCCTGACCAATCCGCTCATCCCCATACGAAAACCACGACCCCGCCTTCTCCACAATCCCCGCCGCAACCCCCAAATCCACCAACTCCCCCGCCTTGCCAATCCCCGCACCATACACAATGTCAAACTCCGCCTGCCGAAACGGCGGCGCCAACTTGTTCTTGACAACCTTCACCCGCGTCCGATTCCCCACCACAACATCCCGCTGCTTCAACGCCCCAATCCGCCGAATGTCCAAACGCACCGACGCATAAAACTTCAACGCATGACCCCCCGCCGTCGTCTCCGGAGACCCAAACATCACCCCAATCTTCATCCGAATCTGATTGATAAACACCACCAAACACCGCGACCGACTGATCGAACCCGTCAACTTCCGCATCGCCTGACTCATCAAACGCGCCTGCGCCCCCACCGACGCATCCCCCATCTCCCCCTCCAACTCCGCCCGCGGGGTGAGCGCCGCCACCGAATCCACCACCACCACAGACACCGCACCCGAACCCACCAACATATCCGTAATCTCCAACGCCTGCTCCCCCGCATCCGGCTGCGCAATCAACAAATCATCCACACCCACACCCAAACGCCGCGCATACACCGGATCCAACGCATGCTCCGCATCCACAAACGCACACACCCCACCCCCGCGCTGCGCCTCCGCCACCACATGCAACGCCAACGTCGTCTTACCCGACGATTCCGGCCCATAAACCTCCACAACCCGACCCGCCGGCAAACCCCCCACTCCCAACGCCAAATCCAAACCCAACGACCCCGTCGAAACCACCGCCACAGGCGCAACCACACCGCCCGAACCCAAACGCATCACCGCTCCCTTACCAAAACTCCGCTCAATCTGACCCAACGCCGCTCCCAACGCCTGCTCCTTATCCATCACTCCCAACCCTCCTCAATCCACCGATAACCCGAACCCCACGACTCCACATAACCCAACGGACAATCCAAACAATGCGCCCCCGAAAACAACACACCCTCCGAAACAACCCAACCCAAAACCCAACGCCGCGAACGCTCGGCAAGAGTCGGATCGAAGTCCAGCACAAATGAAATGCCCGGATCTGCCAGCTGAATATCCTGACAATGCAAAATATCCGCCGCATGTATGAATTGCTCCCCTGCCGAATCCAATCTGACCCCGGCATGACCGGCCGTGTGACCGGGTAAATCGACAAAACTAACGTGCGGTGCAATATCATCTGTGGGGCGCGATGTCCTCACACGTTCGCCATAGGCGTCGAGGACCGAATCGGCGATCGATTTCCATTTCCTGACGTCATCTGCCGCCGTGACAAAATTATTCTCGTTCCGCCAATATTCATACTCAGAATTGGTCACCACAAGCTCGGCATTGGGAAAAACCGGTGTTCCATCTTCTGTAATCATCCCACCAATATGGTCAGGATGCAGATGTGTGACCACCAAAATTTGTACGTCTTCCGGCTGAAGACGTGCTTCACGCATTGCGCCTGGCAATTGCCCGGCATTGGCACCAAACAGGTCGCGCGCACCCGCATCAATGAGAATGCATTGATCTTTGGACCGCAGTAATACGGCATGAAAATTTGTTTCGATGACTTTTTTCCCCGCCGCAGTAAGCAGTTCAGTGAGGCGGCTTTCCTCGACGTCTGGAAAGACACTATAGTCCCATTCCGTCCTGCCATCTTTCATCACGACAACTTCGAATTCACCCACTTGTCGCGCAGCAATCTGTTTCATTCCTTGCTCCATCGATGCCATTTGCCCTGTATCGCAGATCAGAGCAATTCTATGAAGTCCAAATCGACCATCCCTCTCCGAACCATCGACACCCCGTAACTGTCTGCCACCCTGATGCAAAAACTGCTCTTTGGTGCAGAGTCAAGCACCGTTCACCGCAAACGAAAGCCTTGGGCCACAACGTAGCGCTCTGAACTTCCCGCACGGCTTGCGGGAGGCTTGACATTATGGACTTTTTGAAAAGCTTGCTTCAACCTATTCTGTAAATCCGGGGATGCACCTCCTGACATGACTTTAGCGACCATGGATCCATTGGCGGCGAGTATTTCGCAGGCCAACGAAAAAGTCGCTTCTGCCAGAAGTAAGGTGCGGAGCTGATCGGTCTGTTTGTGACCGATCATCGGTGCGGCCATGTCAGACAAAATCACGTGCGGTGCCGTGCCCAGAATCGAATGAATTTGCTCCACAGCGTCTTCGTCCAAGAAATCCATCACATACAAGTCCACGCCTGCGAGAGGTTCTGTGGTCTCGAGATCAATACCGATCACCCGCCCTTTGGAATCGGATTGTTGTTCTTCGAGTGCATTGACCCGTAATGAAGCGACCTGACACCAACCGCCCGGTTTGCAACCCAGATCAAGAACAACCATTCCGGGGCGCAAGATGCGGTACTTGTCGTCAATTTCCATTAACTTATAAGCGGCACGGCTGCGCCAACCTTCGCGGCGGGCCCGCTTGACATAAGGATCATTGAGTTGTCGCTCGAGCCAGCGGGTGGACCCGATCGGTCTGTTTTTTGCTGACTTCACGCGAACTTTCAGATCACGCTCACCGCGACCGGATGTCTGCCTGACGACCATGCGATTTTCCAGATTTTCAGTTCACCGGCGCAGGTGATCGGAGCAATCTGCTGACAATCTGGCCCGCACGCGGAACCGTACTGACACCAATTGGCACAGCGAAACAGCCACACCGCAGAGAAATATACGGGTTACCAAAACTGGCTGTTGGCACCCTGTCGCCGCTGGCAGATTTCAACTGACCACTCCTCATCTTCATGATGGTGCAAGCGCACTTCGCTCTTGCCGCACATAATCCAACAACATTGCGGTCGATCCGCTGCTCGGTGGCGAACCCGTATCGGCTCCGACAGATGCCAGCAACGACAGGGCAATTTCCTTTCCGAGTTCGACGCCCCACTGATCAAAACTGTTGATCCCCAGGATCGCGCCTTCAACAAAAACGCTGTGTTCATTCATGGCAATGATCTGCCCCAGTACTGATGGTGACAATTGTGGGTAGACCAATGTGGTCGATGGGCGACTTCCAGGACATCTCCGATGCAGCTCCTTGTCCCCACCCGGCTGTCGCCCGGTCATCAGGGCTTCTGATTGCGCCAGACAATTGGCAATCAGAATCTCATGATGGTGTGACAGATCGTCTTCGTGCCCACGGGCCGCCAGAAGAAATTCACAAGGTATCACTTGGGTGCCCTGGTGAAGTGCCTGATAAAAGGCATGCTGCCCATTGGTTCCCGGCTCACCCCAGATGATTGCGGCCGAACCATGTGAAACAGCTTTTCCATCCCGTGTTACCGACTTTCCATTGGATTCCATGATCAGCTGCTGGAGATAGGCAGGTAACCGCCGCAGCCGACGATCATAAGGCAGGATTGCACGGGCACGATGACGACAAACCTGATTATGCCAAATTCCCGTGAGAGCATGCAAAACCGGCAGATTCTGAGCTGCCGGCGCTGTGGCAAAGTGACCATCCATCTGATTCCCGCCGTTCAGAAATTCCTGAAATCGCCGCGGACCAATCGCAATCATCAAAGCCAGCCCGACCGGACCCCAAACGGAATAGCGCCCACCAACATAATCGCCAAAACCAAAGACACGTTCGGGCGCAATTCCAAAATCCCTGCATTTCTCGACATCGGAGGAAACGGCTGCGAATTGTGATGTGAGTGACCCGCCCCCGGCCAGCAACCATTGGCGAACCGACTCGGCATTGGTCATGGTTTCCAGGGTTGTAAATGTCTTTGAGGCCACAATCACCAGTGTCGTTTTCGGATTGAGCCCGGCAAGAACCTCTTGGGCCTCTGCACCATCGATATTGGCAATGAAATGGGCAGGAGGACCATCGGTACAGAATGACAAGGCACGACACGCCATTTCCGGGCCGAGATGCGAACCACCAATTCCTATATTGACCACATTTTCAATGCACCCCCCGCTGCCGCGAATGATGCCATTTCTGACATCACTGGCAAAAGACCGCAGTGCGGCCAGGGTCTGGTGAATCTCCGGCATAATCTCGACATGATCGACAAAACGCTGCTGCCCATCCTGCTCACGCAAAGCCGTGTGCAAAACCGCCCGATCTTCACTGCTATTGATTCGATACCCTTTCAGCATCAGATCGCGCTGTCCCGCGACATCGCATTCTTCCACAAGCCTGAGCAGGAGAGTCAGTATGACATCATCGATATGGGTCTTGGAAAAATCGAACAGGAGATCGCAAGCGGTCACGGAAAATCGCTTTGCACGCTGCGGGTCTGCAACAAAAAGCCCCGCCATTTCCGCCTTGCATATGCGCTCTCGTTCCGCCTCAAGTTCTTGCCAAGGGCTCATCGATTCACTCCGACCAATAGACGTGCGCTTGCGGGAGAAGCGGTGACACCGGACTTGTCAACCGGTTGGGAGTCTCGCCCGCAACCTGAAGGGCCACACGTTTGTTTCTTCCTCTTATCAACAAGATCACGCATTGTGATTGACGCAACGTCGCCAATGTCAATGTGACTCGGCTTTCACCGGTCACCGGCATGGATGCAGGAACAACGATCGGGGCGTCATCTGCCATGGCTGTCTTCAGCCCATCCATTCCAGGAAAGAGTGAGGCCGTATGTCTGTCGTCTCCCATACCGAGGACGCACAGATCGGTCGGAACATGTTGCGAGACCTGTTGTGACAGGCGCGGCGCCGCTTCTTCCGGACTCGAACCGGACATAAAGAGCGGTTGAAAGCTGGCACTGTTGGCTGGATTATCACGCGTCAGAGCCCGCTGGATCATTGACAGATTGGAACGATTGGACGTCGCGTTCACCCAGCGTTCATCAGAAGGAATGATGGTGACGGCGCTCCAGTCAAGATCAATCCTGCCCAGCGCCACATAGATATCAGCCGGTGTCGTGCCGCCGGCGGCAATCATCACGGCCCTGCCCCGTGATTCCAGTGCCTGTTCAAGGATGCCGGACATCTTGGCAACCGATTGACGTATCCATTCGTCAGAATTCACACATTCGACGAGATTCATTCGCAAAAAGCCTCACTGAAAATCGCTTTTGGACGAGTCGTGACTGGAAGTCTTATTCCTGAATCGATCGCCACTGACGACCAAATTCCATCAATGCGCCGGCAGCAGCCGGTCCGTCGCTGCCCGATGGATAGATTTCGGGCCGCCGACCTTCACTTTCCCAGGCAGAAAGAATGCGATCAGTCCATTCCCATGCCGCCTCAACCTCATCATTGCGCATAAACAATGTCTGGTTACCACGAATGACATCCATGATCAGTCGTTCATACGCATTTTTCAGCGCACCAATCTCGGGAGTCAGCGAGTCGGCAAAACTCATGTCCAGCGGAACTTCGGCCAAACGCATGCCACCGAGTCCCGGTTCCTTGATGGTCACCTGCATCGTGATTCCTTCGTTGGGCTGCAAACGAATAGTCAAAACGTTGTTGCGGCGACTCTCACGCTGCCCAAAAATCGAGTGTGGCGGACTCTTGAAGACCACGGAGATCTCCGACATCCGTGCGCGAAGGCGTTTTCCGGTACGGATGTAAAATGGTGTGCTGGCCCAACGCCAGTTGCCGACTCGGCAGCGGAGAGCCACAAAGGTCTCGGTCGTGCTGTGGTCAAGGCGAGAATCCGTGAGATAACCGTCTTCACCACTGCCCTCTCCATATTGTCCACAGACAAAATCGTCTACAGTCACATCCTGCAGGGCACGAATAACTTTAACTTTTTCATCACGCACGGCATTGGGCTCAAAGGTTGCAGGAGGTTCCATGGCAACCAGACACAACAGTTGCATGATATGGTTTTGTACCATGTCTCGCATCGCCCCGACATTGTCATAATATCCCTGGCGCCCCTTGATTCCAACAGATTCCGAAACGGTTATTTGTACATGGTCGACATGCTGCGAATTCCACAAGGGTTCAAACAGAATATTGGCAAAACGCAGAGCCATCAGATTTTGGACTGTCTCCTTGCCAAGATAATGATCGATACGATAAATCTGAGACTCGTTGAAGGCCTGTTTGAGAATATGGTTGAGCCGCTGCGCTGATTCCAGATCCTGCCCAAAAGGTTTTTCGATCACGATACGTGAATCTTCATGTACGAGGTCGGCCGCGCTGATGGAGGTGACGATCGGCTCGAAGATGACCGGGCTGACTGAGAGATAAAAGGCCCGTATAACATCCGGTCGCAACCATGCGGCGAGTTGATCCCATCCTGCACCACCTGAAGCATCACATGGGCTAAAGCAGAGACGTTGAAGAAATGCCTCCAGGCACACCTCATCCGCAACAGATTTGCCATTTGTTTCAAAAATGGCCTTTTGTGCCAATTTACGAAAATCGGAATCGCTGAGTTGCGAACGTGAGACACCAATCAGGCGAAAATCAGGCGGAACCTGACCAATACGAAACCCGCTAAAGAGCGATGGGATGATTTCACGACGTGCCAAGTCACCAGTCGCACCAAACAGCACCAGATCGAATGTTTCTACGGGAATAATCTTTGGCAATCTCGCCCTCGTGTCACCTGCTGTTTTGCAACTCTCCTAACAGATTGAATGCGTGTTGAGAACTGTTGGCCAACTGCTGTCATCGTCTCAACAGTCGGCATATTTGCCGCATACGACATCAGCCGTGGTTACGGATTCATCGAGTCATTGAGAAGCGCGATCAGAGTTTCGGAATCGACCTCATCGCTGAGAAATGCATGACCAATTTCCCTCACCAAGACGAATCTGAGTCGACCACCAACCACCTTCTTGTCCTGATGCATGAGTTCAACGAGACGTGGAGCCGTCATCATCGCATTATCAATTTCATGAATTTCCGTCTTCATACCCAGATTTCGAAACAATGATCTGGTCCTGACAACATCGCTGCGTGGGCAAAGGCCCAGACGACAGGAGAGTTCCAATGCAAGGCAACATCCAATCGCGACAGCTTCGCCGTGCAAGAGATTGCCCCCGTACCCGATCGCAGTTTCCAGTGCATGGCCGAAAGTATGGCCAAGATTCAGCCATGCGCGTGCACCGCGCTCACACTCATCCTCAACGACGAGCTTTGCCTTGATTTCACAGGAACGCCGTAGCGCCGCTACCAGCGTTTCAGACTGATCTGCATGAAGATTCATGACATTCTGTTCAAGCCAGGTGAAGAAATCACGGTCACAGATCAACCCGTATTTCACCACTTCGGCACAGCCCGCGAGAAAATCACGCCGCGGCAAGGTTCGTAAAAGTTCGACATCACAAACGACCAAACGCGGCTGGTGGAAACTGCCGATCAGGTTTTTTCCAACCGGTGAATTTATTCCTGTCTTTCCCCCCACCGAACTGTCAGCCTGAGCCAGCAATGTTGACGGCAGTTGAATATGGTCGACGCCGCGCCGCAATATCGCGGCAGCAAAGCCACTCAAATCATTGATGACACCGCCGCCAAAGCCCAGAATAACATCCTGTCGTTCGACCTGCTGAGCCAGCAGCCATTCGACAGTTGTTTGCAGTGTACTCCACGATTTGGTTGACTCTCCGGACGGTAACACCAGATGCGCACAGCTGATAGAAGCCGCATCCAGCGCTGCATACAAACGATTCAGATAATGTTCTGCGGCATTCTCATCGACAATCGCCATGACATGTGATCGTGGAAGAAATGATACAATCTTGTCTCCGATCCGGTCGAGCAACCCGCTTCCAATGTGGATTTGGTAACTGCGTTCGCCGAGATCAACATCGACATAATGTCCTGATTTTTCAGTTACATTCAATGAAAATCTCCAACTCCTGAGATGTTGAAAGTAACAGATTGGCGACTTTTTGCACGGTTGTGTTCCTGATTGCCCTGTCTTCTGCCATCACATGGATTCGGGCTTGCTTATAGATCGGGGATCGCTCGCGAATCAGCGTGCGAAGAGTTGCGCGGGGATCTTCAGTTTGCAACAATGGGCGTGTCGTCTTGTGCTTGACACGATTCCACAAAACTGATTCGTCGGCCTTGAGCCAAACGCTGACTGCCAGCGACTCGACATATCGGCGATTTCTTGGGTCCAGATAGGTGCCACCTCCCAATGCAATTGATGCCGGTTGCCCACCAAGGACTCGCCGCAGGACATGTCGTTCGACTGTTCGGAAATATGTCTCTCCGTGCGTTGCAAAGATTTCCCTGACTGTTGCCATCTCCTGCTTTTCAATCTCGACATCGGTGTCCTTGAAGGGAACGTTGAACAAGCGGGCAATGCCGCAGGCAACTGTGGTTTTTCCGGCACCCATCATGCCGACAAAAACGATTGATCTGTTTAATCGGCGATTATGGTAGAGCATGACAACCTCGCATCACAGGAATGCATCACCGCGCTATCGCAGGGAAACCTGCTGTGCAATCTGACTCATCAGATCGACGATCAACATCAGCATACATTATTATTCACTGGAAGATTCCGGTATTGTCATGATATCGACCCGCTGACGGGACATCAGCGAAATCGGGAGTTGTGATCATGTGGCGGTTGATTCGTTGGCTGCTCATACTTTTTGCGATTTCAGCCGTGGTGCTTGTCGGGTATGCTTTTTTTGCCGATCTGCAGCCGCCCGCGGGAACAATCGTTATACCGATTGAAATTCCTGCTGATTGAACACCAGGATTCAGGAGGGCGAAACACCCATTTGGTAAGTTGTCAATCCAGTGACCGCAGTTCAATGGACGGGAATCAGGAAACAAAAGGTTGGATTGCGGCATTTCTTGAAGCCGCTCAGGCTGAACGTTCTGCTTCCCATAATACCTGTCTTGCCTACGGCCGTGACCTTCAGCATTTTGCCGGGTTTCTTGCGGCGAAGGGGCGCAACTTCAAGACGGTGAATCGTCAGGATATTGAAGATTATCTGGCGAATTTGACCCATGCTGGCCTTGCTGCAGCGACTCGCCGCCGCCACTTGTCAGCCATTCGCCAATTCTTTGCCTTCGTCTGCGAGGAAGGGTGGCGTCGCGATATCCCTTCGCGACACGTGCCAAGCCCAAAAACAGCCCAACGCCTGCCCACCATACTCTTGCCCGAGGAGGTCAATCGTCTGCTGGAGGCCAGCAAAACAATTGGCAAGTCCCGGATCATCCGATCCCGTAATCATTGCCTGATGGAACTCTTCTATGCCACGGGGGCAAGGGTCAGTGAACTTGCCGAGATGCCGACTGCATCGGTCCGCGGAAATCCGGAAATGTTGTTGATCAAAGGCAAGGGTGGCAAGGAGCGGTTGGTCCCATTGACCACGCCGGCCCGTGCTGCGATTACGACATGGCTGGACCTGTTGGCCGCAACCAGTGAGGGCGACATATCCCGTTTTTTGTTCCCGTCACATCGCCCGCTGGGACATATCACACGCCATCAGATTTACGCTGTGGTGAAACAGGCAGCACTTGCTGCGGGGCTGGACCCGACTCGTGTGTCACCCCATACGCTGCGCCATGCCCTTGCCACGCATTTGCTTGAAAATGGTGCTGACCTGCGTACAATCCAGGTGCTGCTTGGTCATTCTGATATCGCGACGACAGAAATATATACGCATGTGGCAGCCGACAGACTGCGTGGACTCGTGTTGCAGCATCATCCACTGGCGAAACAGGTCTCCAACTGACTTCATATCACCCACAGGCTCACCCAAAAGCAGGATAAATCATGGAATCTACCGCAAATCCGGCTGATGCATCCATTTGGATCTACATTGTCGCAATTGGTTTACTGGTTTGTCTCTCGGCCTTGTTCTCGGGCTCCGAAACCGCACTGACTTCAGTCTCGCGCGGAAAATTGCGCCTGCGGGCCGACGATGGCGACCGGGCGGCAGCACGCGCCCTGCGCATCACGGCGAACCGGGAGCGCCTGATCGGCGCTGTTCTTCTTGGCAACAATCTGGTCAATATCCTTGCGGCTGCTCTTGCAACCAGTCTATTCACCAAACTCGTGGGTGAGTCCGGTGTTGCAATGGCGACGCTGGTCATGACGCTGTTGATCCTGTTTTTCGCCGAGCTGTTACCCAAAACCTATTCAATTACCCATCCTGAAGCGGCGTCACGCCTCGTTTCACCGATCATTTCGGTGATTATCTTTCTTTTTCACCCTCTCGTTGCTGTTCTGCGTTATCTGGCTGAAGCTGTCTTGCGAATCTTTGGTGTGCGGCGTGACTCCACCAATCCGTTTGAAGCCGCGCAACAGGAAATCGCAGGTACGATTGCCCTGGTGCATTCGAGTGGTGCCATTCGTAAGGACTATCGTGACCGCGTTCTGGGCGCCCTGGATCTTGGCAACCTCATCGTTCGTGATGTGATGCGACATCGTTCAGAAATTGAAATGATCAGTGATGACTCCTCGCTCGAGTCTGTCATCAAGACCTGCTCATCATCAGGCCATTCGCGCCTGCCGGTCCATCGGGCGGGAACCGAAGAAATTATCGGTGTTATTCATGCCAAAGACCTTCTCTCTGAAATCAGTCGAATCCTGGCACGCAGTGATCACGTCAATTCCCTTGCATCGGATGCGCAATCCTGGTCTGCCAAACCACCTTATTTCGTTCCGGAGACGGCTTCACTTGACGAACAATTGCGGGAATTCCTGAGAAAGGAGTCACATTTTGCTCTGGTTGTCGACGAATATGGTTCACTGCAAGGTCTGATTACACTCGAGGACATTCTTGAGGAGATCGTGGGCGATATTACAGATGAACATGATCTTGACCCTGAAACAGAACCGGTTGTCGTTGTCGATGACAGCTATCTGGTGAGTGGTGCAATGCCGATACGCGATCTCAACCGGGATTATGACCTCCGTCTGCCCGAAGATATTGCAACCACTCTTGCAGGGCTGCTGATCCATGAAGCACAAATCATTCCGGAGGAATCACAGGTCTTCATTTATCACAGCTACCGTTTTGAAGTCCTGAACAGGGAGTCACAGCGAATTACGCGGATCAAACTGACCCCGATGCCCAGTGACCATCTCCAGTGATCACCTTCGGTGTCAGCGCACCGGGAGCGATCGGACCTCATCCAAGGGCATTGAAGAGCCTCAACATGGAGAAAATGCCAACGCACGACAAGTTGACACAAGAGATTATCGTCCATAAACTTTGAGGTCGGTTTTATAATGGTTCCGATAGAGGACCTTGTTGATTCCACGCATTCATCCCCATAGTGTCTTCGCATGACATCTTAAGTGAAGGACGAATTTATTGACCCCCGAGATCAGAACACAGGCGACCAAATGAGAAGACAAGTGCTGAAATCGTTCATACCAGCAGCCGTCATCGTCGTGACCGCCGCCGGTGCCGTGGCACAGGACTCAACAGAACAGCTGTCCGTGCCCGCACTCTCTGGCGGTCAGATCGTCGTTGAGCCCGAGATCACGCAGTACGAGGATTGGGAAACCGTATGTGTCACGAATGACGAAGGAACAAAGAGTTGCCAGTTGCAACATGCCATTCCCAATCAGGGTGGCGGTCGTGTGGCCACAATCGAGATTTTCAATGTCCCGCCCGGTTCAGGAGTTGTCGCCAGTGCCGCGATCGCTGTACCTCTTGGCGTCCTGCTGAGCGACGGTCTGACACTCAACGTCAATGACAGACCCATTCGGCAATATGAATTTGCAATCTGTATCTCGGACGGCTGCCTGGCTCGAATTGGCCTTCAGGAAGCCCTGCTCAATCAATTGCAGGCGGCCGATAATGCCTCATTTAGCATAACGACCGGTTTCAATAACGAAACCGAAATCGAACTTGATCTTTCTCTGGCCGGTTTTGCTGAAGGTTTCGCGGCATTGCAAGAGACGCCATTTGTGGCTGAGGGCGTTCCGATCGACCTGGATGTGGCCGTTGGTGTCGAAATTAATGAACCCGAAGTCACAATTTTTAATGATTGGGCACGCGATTGTGTCGTTGGACCTGATGACAATCGTCGCTGTCGCTTGCGTCAGCAGGTTGTGAGCGACAACGGCACCCTGCTCGCTGCAATGATCGTTTTCAAAGAAAATCAGGATGAACGGTTTGCCGCAGGTGCCGAGATTTTGCTGCCGCATGGTGTCTCCATTGAAAACGGCCTCGAGTTACAAGTCGATGATGCCCTGCCGCGTCGCTACCAGTTTACGACATGTCTCGCTGACGGTTGTTTGGCACGAATTGGCGTGACCCAGGCTGACCTTGACCGCATGAAGCGCGGTGCACGCATGCATGTTGTGTTTTTTGCCGGTGCCGACAGATCAATGCAGGACTTCTATGTCTCGCTGATCGGCTTTACCGATGCATTTGAGAGTCTATGAAATGTCCCTGCCCTGAGGGACAGGAGTTAACGATGCGTCTGGCAATCCTGTCCGCGGTTGCCACTTCCGACATGGATCGCCTTGATTTTACCCGATAACAGGCGATGAAGTTTCTTACAATCAAACAAACTCAACCCTTCCCAGGGTCAGCACAGTTTGAACCGTTCGAAACCTGCCATTTTATCACCACCAAGTCGATGGTATCTTGCTTCGTAGGCGCGTGATGTGCAAATCAAATTGTTGCCCGCTGCCAATTTGAGCATCAAGGAGAGTCCCGCAAAGTGTGGGGCAATTCAGGCCGCCATTCGGGTGTCATGGGCTATCAGGGTCCACAAAAAGCATGGGAGAGTCTCCGTCCGGGTGGGATGTCGGTCGGCAAGGGTAGCAGAGGGGTAATGAAGGCGCTAAGGCAGATTGCCGACGCTCGACGCTGCAGCCCATCTGATTTTCTTGATTGTTGAGGCTCAAATAAGTTGGCGTTATAGGATCAACAATGGATGTGGGGCAGGAAAGTGAACGACACCACACCGTCTGCACAGTATTCCGCCAAGAACGTCGCCAACTACTTCCTGAAAACCTATGGAAGAAAGTATGGCATCTCACCCCTGAAACTGCAGAAACTCGTCTACCTCGCGCATGGCTGGCACCTGGCCTTGCATGAAAGGGCCCTTGTCGCCGACGAGAATGCGGAAGCCTGGCAGTACGGACCAGTCTTCCCGTCTCTCTATCACGAATTCAGCGAGTTTGGTCGTGGCCCTATCACGCGCCTAGCCGATGATTACGAAATTGCCGATCCACGAACTGGAAAGATCAAGTTGGTCGTGACTCCAGATATCCCAAAACACGACACGCAGGTCCGCCGTCTTTTGGACAGGATCTGGGAAGTCTATGGCACATATGACTCATGGCAACTTTCTGCCATGACACACAAGCCGGACTCGCCCTGGGATAAAACCCGGAAGCAATCAGGCGGCAAGAATAACGCCGACATTGACGCCTCGATCATTGCGGCACACTACAAAAACCTCATTGCCACCCCCGCGGCTACACATGCCTGATCTGGATGATATCCAAGCGGAAGCGATCGGCGACATTCCCACGACGGTTGCGCTCGCGGAATCGGCGGCACTAGTGTATAATAACAAACAAAGGATTCTATTCCTGCCCCACATTATGGTATCATCCTGCCGCCGCGAGCCCGCGGCCAACACCAAGGCAGGAGACAGACCCATGGGCAGGACATCGACACGGCCGGAGATCCGGCTGCCAGACACCGATCGCACACGCCTCGAGCACATCGTCAGCCACCCCCAGAGCCCTCAGAAGCATGTCTGGCGGGCCCGCATCATCCTCGCCCTCGGGGACGGCTGTGGCCTCGTCGAGACCATGCGGCAGACAGGCCTCTCGAAACCCACCGTCTGGCGCTGGTGGGACCGTTTCCTTTCCGAGGGTGTCGACGGTCTCCTGCGCGATGCCACCCGGCCGCCGGGCAAGACACCCATTCCCGCCGACCGGATCCAGGCCGTCATCGATCTGGCGATGTCGCCACCCCCGCCCAACCGCAGCCACTGGACCCTCAAGGCCCTGGCCACAGCGGTCGGGGGCCTGACGGCCACCACCGTGCACCGGATCCTGCAGCGCCATGGCCTGCGGCCCCATCAGGTCAAGACCTTCAAGGTCTCGAACGATCCCCGGTTCGGCATCAAGGCCCACGATGTCATCGGACTGTACATGAACCCACCGGATCACGCCGTGGTCCTCTCGGTGGATGAAAAGACCCAGATCCAGGCCCTCGGCCGCACCCAGACACCCCTGCCGCCCGCCCCGGGTCACCCGACAACCCGCACGCATGATTACAAACGGAACGGCACCACCACGTTGCTGGCGGCCCTCGATGTCGCCACTGGCAAGGTGGTCGGAAAGATGACCGAGCGCCACCGCTCCGAGGATTTCTGTGCGTTCCTCGATCATGTGGCGGCGGACCTCGACCCCACGATGGCGGTCCATGTCATCCTTGACAACCTGTCCGCCCACAAGTCGGCGCACGTGCATGCCTGGCTTGCCGACCACCCGCACTGGACCTTCCACTTCACACCGACATCGGCCTCGTGGATGAACGCCGTCGAGGGCTTCTTCTCGAAACTGGCCCGACAGAGACTCAAGCATGCCATCTTCAATTCCCTTGACGCGTGCATCACAGCGGTAGAAGACTACATCGCCCACCACAATGCCCATGAGGCCCACCCGTTCCGCTGGCGCCGGGACCCCGAGGATCTCGTCGCATCCTGGAAGCGGGGCCACCGACGGTTGCAGGATATGGAACTATCTGTATGAGGCAAAACACTAGCCAAAAGTGGTGAGGCATATCGGGACACAATTGTCCGGTCGGTCAATCAGAACATCAAACTGCGGTAGATTGGCCTTGTGATGACTATTGTCGCTCTGTTCCTGCTTGTTGTTCTGGAAGCCTATCTTCTGTATCACATCATGTGGCACTACGGACATGCAGAAGACCTCACACAGTTGGCTTTTGCTCCCATTCTGGCATTCACAACGATCATGGCGATGTTCCTGTTCGGTGTGTTCCGGTCGCGCCGTGCCATGGATTTCGAAGAGATTCCCGCGGGGCGGATGGCGACCTCGGTACAGGCTATTACGGGTTCGTGAGAATCTTGGAGGGCAGCATAGAGTTTGTACGTTCAGCTCACATCGGCCGGTCTCATTTCCCCGATTTGAATGCACGTGCGTGCTGTCCGGCCTGACCCTTTCCTGAACCAACCCCTTGATGCTGAGATTACCGCAAAGTGTGGGGCAATTCAGGCCGCCATTCGGACAGCGGTCCCACGGATGGTGTGTCAGACAAGCTTGGCGTGGGAGTTTGCACGCAACCGCAACCGAGCCGCAAGTCGGCCGACCGGGTTGTCAAGAGAACATGCGGGCGCCGGTCTGGTGTCCGATGGCATCACTGACGACCAATCCGCCCTGATAGCGGCCCGCTGGTGTCTCTTGGTATCGGTACTGGAAGACACTGCAACTTTCGCCCGTAACGCTCTCTGAGCCTGCCGGCCCCGGGGTGCACGTGGACGTTGGTCACGTGACCCGTGCAATACGCGAAGCAGGCGATCGGGTAGAGCAGTCCAGAACAGACGATATCGCAGATCTGGAGACCGGCATGGTTGACACTGTGCCCGAAGGTTGGCAGCTCGACCAGCCGCTGGTAGCACGGGTGACGCGTTCCGAATTTATTCGTGAAGATGGAGTGGGCCACATTCACATTCAAGTGTTCCTTGCGCCCGTCAGCAATGCACATGCCAGAGCCATGAGCTGTGCCCAGAGAGTGTGTACCTGCTCACGACATATGAGACGCGGGTTCCTCATGGGTTTGCAGCGATTCGCCGTGATTCGAGATCTTCGTTTGGCGTCTGATCATCACGTGCGTCATGGGGTCTCTATCCGTTGTCCAGGTCGAGATGTGTGTCGATCAGGCGCCAACCCACCCGATTGTGACAGGGGACCCATGCCCCGGATCGGCACTGCGCGGGTCAGCACCGCGACCCAGGATCTCGACATCCAGTCCACCCGGCTGGCGGCAGCGGGGTGCCAGGTCATTCGCACCGAAACCGGCTCCGGGTCCTCCCGCACCGGTCGCGCGGAATTGCAGACGATCCTCGACTTCTTGCAGGACGGGGATGAGCTGGTGGTCCAGCGTCTGGACCGGCGCGGCCGCTCGACGCGGGATGTGCTCAACCTGGTCCATGACCTGGACAGCAAGGGGGCGTCGCTGCGGGTGCTCGAACCCGACGTGACAACGGGGGGAGATCTCGGCCGCCTGGTGGTCACGGTCCTGGGAATGGTCGCCGATCTGGAGCTCAAATTCATCCGCGATCGCCAGCGCGCGGGCATTGACGCGGCCAAGGCGAAAGGGGTCTCTCAGGGACGGAAACAACAGATCGACACGGACCGCATCCGGGAGCTAGTCGCGCAAAACATGCCAAAGGCACAGATTGCCCGCACACTCAAGATCCCACGCATGTCAGTCTATCGCGCCCTCAAGACAGGACAGAATCCGCCCCCGTCAGCGGAGCCCGCACGTCCAGCCGACGACACGGTCAACCGCACCCACTGAAGTCTTTTGTGACAATTCACTGAAGTGATTTGTGACAAATGACACCCAGCATCAGATGGAACAACGGCGTCATCGGTTTTCAGCCGAGTTCAGCAAGGATTCCAGCCTGGATCAGCCCATCGGTGATATCCCTGAAGGGGAATGAGTAAAGAGTCCCTACGCCGATAGACTTGGCCATCCCGGATCTCTCCTGCCCCACACTTTGCGGTACTCTCGTTGTTGCACGCTTATAGCGATTTGGCGATGTCACTGAATTTGCGGGCGGTTGTCTCTTCAGGTGGCGATGCAGGACATGATGATGAGGATGGCGGACACAGGGATGGGCTGATCTGTTGACAGATCAACATGCCAACCTGTTGGCGAGTCAACTGCCGCGACGAAACAGTCGTGGGATGACTGCAGATGGCCCATGTCTCACCGTCGTTCAGAGGTGATATCAGCCTGACCGACGTGTCCGGTCGGGTCTGTATCGCGGTGCTGAAGGGCATGACAAACACCGTCCCGAGAAGCCGGTTCTTCTTCGAAATGACCGCGACAGGGCGACACTTGCCATCGAATCCAAATTTGTTGGAGAACTCCGTGTCAGGGAATCGGCGCCCAAAGACCTGCCGGATTCTCGGGGCGCAGGGAATCTTCTGATTGTTCACGCGGGTAGATCGCTTTTTCTGTCTTGCCGTCGCGCAGTGGCAGGCTTAGTCTGAAATTCATGCGCGAGACCAGGTCACACGATCACCGAGTTCCCTTGCACAAGGGTATTAAGCGAGAAGGGTAGCGCAACCTGCCCTATCTTCCTTCACCATCCCATAATCCGCGTTGCCGGCGACCCGCCGCTAAACAGTCTCCCAACCTGCCACCAGTCAGGACCACCGGCAAGCCATTGCCCCTGACTTTGCAGGGCACTCCCTGTTTGGATTGTCCAATCAATCCAGACGCGTTGTATCCATTGCCAATATGGTGAAGGAAGGAGCAGTCGAATTGGCAAGGTTACGCCGCCACGTGTTCAGAAGAACTATTCCCGCGGTTCAACGGCTTCGGATCATGCATCTCCCTGCCCCTTCCGGAGTCGGGATTCAATCTCCCTGATGCGCTTGAACAGCCGTGGAAGTCGGCGCAGGTTCTTGTAGAGATCTATATTCTTTTCCAGATCAATTGCCGGCGATCCCATCACAGCTTTTCCCGATGGGATACGCGTGTAAATATTGGATGCCCCGGCCGCCACCACGTCATCACCGATCCTGATATGGTCAGATACACCTGATTTGCCGCCCAATGCCACCCGATCACCAATGACAGCTGAACCCGCGATACCCACTTGGCCGCAAATCAAGCAATTCTTGCCGATCCGAACATTATGCGCCACATGGACTTGATTATCGAGCTTGGTGCCGTCGCCAATCACGGTTGCCGAAATCGTCCCCCGATCGATCGCGCAATTGGCGCCAATTTCGACATCATCACCAATGACAACGGTTCCATGAGAATGAATACGAATTTGGCGACCGCTGGTTTCCAAGACATCGCTACGCAGGGTTGAGCGCACGACTTCAACGCGGTTCTCACCTTCCGACACAAAGGAGAAACCGTCGCTGCCAATCACAGTATTGGACTGCACGATCAATCGATCACCAATGGTAATTCCACGAGCAATACGCACGCCGGGATGAATGACCGCTTGATTCCCAATGCGAACTCCCTCTCCGATGGTGCAATTGGCACCGATCCGGCAATCCGTACCAATCACACAGTTCTTATCAATGACTGAATAAGGCCCGACCGAACATCCCGCACCGAGCGTTGATTCATTGGCCACACAGGCCAGTGGATGAATGAGGGGATCAGGTGTGTCTTGGACAATGAATAATTCGGTAACTTGGGCAAGGGTGAGCCGCGCCGTGTCGACTTGAATGGCAGCCTTGAGCGGCAATGATGTCCAGTCCACTTCCTTGCCAATCAGGGCCGCTTCGGCACGCCCATCATGCAGCTTGTCGACAAATGATGATGACATCGCCAGAGCGAGATCATCAGGACCAGCTTCCGAAGGATCAGAGATCCCCGACAGCTCAAGATCAAGGTTACCAAATGCTTTTGCCTCGAGCGCGGCAGCAATTTCACGGATTGTCAGGGTCATGTTACCCGCCATCTAAACACAAGCGTCACAAAAAGCGACTCGCTCAAATATCGCCGCTCCAAGTCCAGGCTGTAAAGCCAGATGACTCATCTATCTGATTTCAATTCTGATAATTTTCGTGACGGTCTGCGCAACCCACAATCATATAAAATTCAAAAATTGTGATTCATGCTGGATCTCATTTTGGAACGCCCTATCAAAATCCCAGGGACATGACACCCGTAACACGGCCCTGACACACGCAATGGAAGCACGCCCGCAGGACTGTTCTTTCATTCCACTCGCCATGATTTCCATTCACCTCTTGCTCTTGCCGCAATGAAACGTCCTACAAAGTGTCAGAATCCGTGGCCGTCAGTTCGCACAAGGCTCCCGATGCAACAGCACGGCGCCGAGGATAACGGAGCGACACTTCCGGTCACCGGAAGTGTTCAAGGGAACCGGCAGGCCACAACCGCACCGAGTCTTTCACGAATGGATTGCCATACAAAAAGGGTTGGCCCAATGGGCACATGCGGTTGGCTCAGACAGACAGACGCCCTATCAATGGAACCGACTGTGTCAGACGTTCATACAAGGTCTGGTCGCGCCCGTAGATATCGTCGCGGTAATGCATGCGCCCGTCCCGGCCAAGAAAAGCCGTCCGATAGGTAATATGGACCGGCAATGGCGCTGGAAGTTCCCAGATCTGTTCTTTCCCCGAATCGCGTATGGAATGATAATAAGATTGTGGATCATCGATTGAACGCGACAGCAGAAACTCGGCAAATTCCTCCGCACGATGAACACGAATACAGCCATGGCTGTAATTTCTGATCTCACGCTGGAACAATGTCCGCTGCGGTGTGTCATGCATGTAGACATTAAACCGGTTTGGAAACATGAACTTGACTTCGCCAAGGGCATTCTTTGGCCCCGGCGGTTGCTTGAAGTCATAGGGAAAGTTGGCTGCAGTATAGTTCAGAAAATCAACCCCACGGCGGTCGATGATTCCATCCTCCTGCGTGAACATCTGCAACTGTGGTTCGGCCGCCGGGTCTTCTTGCAACTGCGGCAGAATTTCTTTGGTGGTGATCGACCGTGGAACATACCACGTGGGATTGATCACCATATGTGTCATCTGATCTGAAAATTCTGGTGTCTGCAACCGTGCCTGACTTTGTCCGACAACGACCCGCGTCGTAAAGATTGACTTGCCCGCCGAGATCACGTCAGCATGAAAATCAGCGATATTGACTCTGATATGTTTGTCGCCAAGGGGATGGTTTAACCAGCGTTCGCGCTCCAATGCTGCCACAACCTGTCGACGGCGTTGTTGTGGCTCGATATTGACCGCCTCCAACGTCGTTGTATCAGCAATTCCATCTGCGGTGAGGCCATGATCCTTTTGAAATCGCTTGACTGCGAAACTCAAACTCGCTGTAAAACGTGGATCTGGGGTCCGCCGCATATACCCCATGCGGATCAAACGGTTGCGCAACTGGACGACGGCAAGACCTTCATCTCCTTCCTGAAGAAGTTCTGCCTCAACTAAGTCACCCCAACCGTTGGTCTCAATCAACCGATCAAGCCGCTTCAACTCCCGGCGCAGCATCACATATTGCAATGTATTGGGAACAAGATTGCGAAGATATCCCGCTGGATCAGGTCCGGAAATACCGCGCAAGAGCGATTCGACATCCGGCGGTTGCGATTCGCGGGCAATCGAACTGTCAACTGAACGCGGATCAATTGCTCCTGAACTCAGGCTGGTGGCAAGCCGGACATAAATCTCGCTCAATTGTGCTTCAACCGCTGCACGATTGACAACTGTATCCGGCAAATTGATCAGCGACCGGATATGCGCGAGATCATTTTGACCATAAGGCAGCCCATGATTTGGTGCAGCCGACACAGAGTCCATCAGGGTTTGCAGTCGAATCTGTGCTGCCTGATCGCCTGATGTCCAGATCGGCGCAAAACCACGTTCACGATAAAATGCAGCAATTTCAGGATGATCGGCTAATTCTTCGATCAACCCCAGCCCCGGCAATTTGATGTCAAAGTCAAATGCGGAAACACTCGAAACAAGCAACGCATTGATGGCCAGCGATAAAGCCCAGGCAGAGACTCTTGCAAATTTCCTGATCTGCAATCCGTTCCCCAACGGTTCCACTCCCAAACCCCCTATCCCAATAATGTCGCATTTGCGAGGGGGACAAAGTTAAGTCAAGAACTTCTATCGACTTCAAGACTGCAGAAAATTATTTTACTAGAGTGTGACAATAATGATAGTCTGGGACGATGAAGTTGAGCATCGTCGGTGTGGCCCGGCAGGTGTGTAGGGGGAATCAGTGGTGAAGTGGATGCAGATGGTGCCTGCACAATACAGAAAGCTTTTGTCGCCATCAGCGATGATACCGGCATCGACCGGGTGCCCCCTGTGAATCGAACGACAATCAGTCGACGTGGTTTCGCGTGTGGGATTACCGCCGCTGCTGTGCTTACTTGTCCCTCATTGTCTTTGGGAACGTCAACGACCGGTATTCGACGACTCCGCATGACAAATCATCGCGCTGGCGAAATGCTCGACATCGTCTATTGGCTCAATGGTGATTACATCAGGGAAGCGTTATCTGTTATCGATTACTTCATGCGAGATTGGCGTGAAAACAGGTCCATTCGGATGGATCGGCGTAATATCGACAACCTGGCAGCCACACAGAAACTCCTCGATTCTGATGAACCTTTCAACCTGATATCGGGTTACCGCACGGCGAGAACCAACCATAGACTCGCCAGCCATTCGAATGGCGTTGCGAGCAATTCCCTGCATGTTTCAGGCATGGCAGCCGATATACAGATGAAAGGCCGTTCAATTGCGCAGATTGCCGCGGCAGCGCGGGATTGCGATTCAGGCGGTGTTGGCGTCTATCATGGCTCGAATTTTGTCCATATTGATTGTGGGCGACGGCGGAACTGGTAGCCTGACCAGTCCGGTCATCGGTTTCACCGCAAATCGAAAGGCGGGAGGATCGTTCTTTTCGATCAGGGGAGCACAGCGGGATAGCTTGTCCATTCAACCCTGCCAAGAGTTCGACATCGAAGAGTGTAGCCGAAGGATGGACGTGCTAACAGTCAACCCGGCTTCGGTTTAGTGCCACTTTCCCTGGCGTCAATGCATTAGGGTCCTCATTCATGCTCTTTTGTGTGATCAAAGGCATCAATGGCCCCGTCCCCGTCAAGGCCTGATTGTACCGTCACCTTCGACAATATATTGAAAACTGGTGAGTTGTTCAGCGCCGACCGGCCCTCTTGCATGAATCTTTCCCGTCGCAATTCCGATTTCAGCTCCCATCCCGAATTCACCGCCATCGGCAAACTGGGTTGACGCATTGCGCATGAGAATTGCTGAATTCAATTGACTGAAAAATACCTCGGCAGTGGCATCCGACTCGGTAATGATGGCGTCTGTATGTTGCGAGCCAAACTGTTGAATATGATCAATTGCACCCTGGACACCATCGACCAGCCGCACAGCGATAACCGTATCGAGAAATTCTGTTCCAAAATCCGTGTCTGACGCCGCGACGGTTCCCGTAATTCCGATCAGATCTGCTGTCACCCTGACTTCGATTCCGTGTCGGGTCAGATCCGTGATAAACGGGGCACCCGCGCGCCTGAAAAATTCACGGTCGATGAGCAGACATTCTGCCGCTCCACAAATTCCGGTTCGCCGCACCTTTGAGTTGAGCACGACCCGGCGAGCCTTCTCGACATCTGCTTTTTCGTCGACATAGACATGGCAGATTCCTTCAAGATGCGCGAATACCGGGACGCGCGCCTCACTCTGCACCCTTTCGACAAGGCTCTTTCCGCCACGCGGCACAATCACATCGATAAATTCAGTCATGCGTAACATTTCACCCACAGCAGCACGGTCAGTCGTTGCCACAGATTGGATTGCTGCCCCGGGAAGGGATGCTTCCTTGAGACCGATCAACATGCTTTGATGCAGGGCCTGCGATGTATGCCAACTGTCAGAACCACCCCGCAGAATCGCGGCATTTCCGGCCTTGACGCAAAGGGCACCGGCATCAACCGTGACGTTGGGACGCGACTCGTAGATGATTCCAATGACCCCGAGCGGCGTCCGCACACGTTTAATCTTGAGTCCGTTAGGGCGTGACCATTCTGCAATGACCGTTCCAACAGGATCAGTAAGGTCGGCGATCTCCAATAATGACTGACGAATGGAACCAATTCGTTCATGATCCAGTGTCAAGCGATCAATCATCGCATCAGTCAGTCCCTTTGACTGACCATTATCAATATCCTTGTGGTTGGCCTCGATGATCTGCACGCTGTGGTCGCTGATCGCGTCCGCAGCAACCCGTAGCGCGACCGACTTTGCTGCACTTGACGCAACCGCCATCTCGGTGGCAGCCGCTTGGGCAGCCCGACCGATTTCCTGCATGTGGCCGGACAGGTCAGACATCCTCATACTCTCGCCCCATCACATTGCAGACAGATCACGTTGTTGGCGCGTCGTTCTCACCCGATCTCTGCCGCCAGCACCACCAGGTCATCTCGATGGACCAATGCCGACCGTGCCGGATAACCCAGTATTGATGGGAGCTCCGAGGATTTCTTTCCCAAAATGCGTAAAGTTTCCGCATGGGTATAACGCGCAAGCCCCGTCCATACTGCAAATCCTTCCGGATCACAAATCTCCACCGGATCGCCGCGGCCGAAATCGCCATCAGCAGATGTAATGCCTGCTGGCAACAGGGACTTACCGTTCTTGAGAGCCCTGAGCGCACCCTGATCAACGGTCAGACGACCCCGCGGCTTCATTGATGCGATCCAGTGTTTTCGTGCCGACTGCGGATCACCGCGCGGCAGAAAAACGGTACAGGCGGCACCGTCCATCAGCGCCCGGAGTGGCGAATGACAGAAACCATCAGCAATGATGGTCGCACAGCCCGCGCTCGTTGCCGTCTTCGCTGCCTGGATCTTGGTTCTCATCCCGCCTTTCGCAGTCCCCGACAGCGTCCCGGCTGCCATTGCTTCAATTTCCGCGGTGATCGTCGAAACTTCGCTGATACGACGTGCATCCTCAGACATGCGCGGGTCTTGATCATAGAGACCATCCACATCGGAGAGAAGTACCAGACAATCGGCATTTGTCATTGCCGCCACCTGTGCTGCCAGCCGATCATTATCGCCAAAACGAATCTCATCCGTCGCCACCGTATCGTTTTCATTGACAACAGGAACGGCGCCGCACAACAGTAAATTCTCAAATGTCGCACGTGAATTGAGGTAACGTCGGCGATTGCGGCTGTCGTCAAGTGTCAACAAAATCTGTGCCGCAACCAAGCCGTGCGGCGCCAACGCCTCCTCATACGCCCGGGCAAGACGAATCTGACCTGATGCAGCGGCAGCCTGACTTTGTTCGAGAGGAAGCGCACCATTGTCAAACCCAAGCAATGAACGCCCCAGAGCAATTGAACCTGAGGAAACAATCAGCGGTCGGGTGCCGCGTTGGCTCAGTTCGGCAATGTCTGCAGCCAGCGCCCGGAGCCACGTCTGGCGAATCTGTCTCGTCTGATGGTCGACCAGCAATGCCGAGCCAATTTTGACAACAATCCGCTGGCTTGCCTTGATCCTTGTTACGGCGTCCATGTCACAGGCTCCGCCCCGTCGTCTCGTGCGTGATCAACAAGCTCCGCAGCCCGCCGCAATCCCGGTTCCACGCCCGCCCCACTCAGAGCAGACATGATCCCGACATCCTGCCCTGCAACGTCGGCTAATAACTTGCACCGCGCCACGCATTCATCCTCTGACAACAAGTCAGTCTTGCTCAGGAACGTCAGACGCGGTTTCTCTGGTAAACTCCTTCCATATTGTGATATTTCATTTATGACTGTTTGATAATCATCAATAATATCTTCCGATGATGCATCAATCAGGTGAATGAGAACCTGACATCTTTCAATATGGCCAAGGAATCTGTCACCAATTCCGCGACCCGCATGTGCCCCTTCAATCAAACCCGGAATATCGGCAATGATATATTCTGAATGATTGACAATCAGCATTCCAAGTGTCGGATGCAGAGTCGTGAATGGATAATCGGCAACTTTGGGCCGAGCCCGTGTCGCGGTGGCCAGGAGAGTCGATTTACCGGCATTCGGTAATCCAAGAAGCCCGATATCGGCAAAGAGCTTGAGCCGCAACCAAACGGTTCTCTCAAGCCCTTGCCGTCCGGGATTGGCTTCTCTTGGTGCCTGATTGGTCGAAGACAGAAATCGTCGATTGCCAAAGCCACCTGACCCACCGGGTGCCAGAAGCTGCATCTCGCCCTCGGTGACAAGGTCGAAAAGGATCTCTGTCTGACTCTCATCAAGTATCTCGGTCCCAATTGGAACCGGCATTATGACATCGTGACCCTTGGCACCATGGCGACATTTTCCCCGGCCCGGTTGCCCATTCGCCGCGATGACATGGTGTTTATAGCGATAATCTATGAGTGTATTGAGGCCTGGCACGGCTTTGATAAAAACGCTGCCACCATTCCCACCGTCACCACCATCAGGGCCGCCGAATTCAACAAATTTTTCACGGCGAAAACTTGCGGCACCGGGGCCACCATGGCCCGAGCGGACAATCACTTTCGCCAAATCAAGAAAGCGCATGCAGAGCCCGCGTCAAGCCGACGCAACCCACCGCCTGGCAGCGGTGGAAAGATCGATTGAAATCTAGCCGGTTTCAGCGCAGGGTCGCACCGAAACATAGTTGCGCCCTTTGAACCCTCGTCTGAATTCGACCTGGCCGGTATCGGTCGCAAAGATCGTATGATCGCGGCCCATTCCTGTGCCTTCGCCTGGCCAAAATCGGCTGCCACGCTGCCGGACGATAATATTCCCGGGATCAACAACCTGCCCGCCAAACTTCTTGACGCCGAGTCGGCGCCCGGCCGAATCGCGCCCATTACGCGATGAGCCTCCTGCCTTCTTGTGAGCCATGTTGCGCCTCCTGTCTGTTAAACCTGCAACGCTGTGTCAGCAGGCAGATTTATCGCTTCTACATGACAGACCATTGAGTGAATCCGCACCCCCTTGGTCCGCTTCGAGGAGCCTTTCCTCCGCCGTCGCTTGAAATTCAATTCACGCCGCACCTTGACTTCCCCAATGCGTTGCAAAGCGACCGAGGCACCTTCAATCAATGGACTGCCGATGACGACCCCGTTCTTCTCCGGGGTCCCAACTGTTGCCATCATCACCTCTGTCACCTCGATTGCCGATTCGGCAAAACCCTTTGGCGCCGGAAGCTCGATATCTTTTCCCGGATACACAACATATTGTTTATCACCAAATCGCATGACTGCAGAACGGACAGGAGCGCCCGTTCCATCTTCCGTGAGTGATTTACGGGACTCCGGAATTTCAGATGCAGCCTGATGATGAGATGCTGCAGACTCTTTTCCAGCAGCGTCTTTCGTTTCGGCAGAATTGGGCGGCTGTAACGCCTCATTTTTCTCCTCAGCAGATTCTTGCGAAGTCATATCCGTCATCATTTTCAATTCTGTTAGGAAAATCGAGATCGACTGCTGTGACCGTCCGGCCTTGATTCAAGGCCGGACTTATTTCCTGTTTATCACATCTTGTCAAGAACTGATTTGACCTTTCAAAGCAATTTAAAGGCTTGATGGGCGATGGTTGTCACCAGTTCCGCTCAAATCGACGCCGGAGGAAAATCGCGAGGCTATTCATTGCAATCAAGAATCCGAGCAAGACGAGGATCGCTGCCGAGGTCCGACTCACAAATCCGCGCTCCGGGCTGTCTGCCCAGATAAAGATCTGCGTCGGGAGCGCGGTTGAACTGTCAAAGGGTCCCGCAGGAGCCGATGTGATGAAGGCGTTCATTCCAATCAGCAGCAGGGGGGCTGTTTCGCCGAGCGCTTGCGCCAATCCAATGATCGTACCGGTCAGTATACCGGGCATCGCCAAGGGCAGGACATGCCCAAATACCACCTGCTGGCGCGAAGCACCAACACCGAGAGCCGCTTCGCGGATGGAATTTGGTATCGACTTCATTGCTGCGCGCGCCGCAATAATCACGGTTGGCATCGTCATCAGAGCCAGAGTCATTCCACCAACAAACGGGGCGGAGCGCGGCATCCCGAACCAGCCGATAAATACGGCAAGTGCCAACAATCCAAAAACAACTGAAGGCACAGCAGCCAGGTTGTTGATACTGACCTCGATCAGATCACTGATCCGGTTTTTCGGTGCAAACTCCTCGAGATAAATTGCCGCACCGATACCCACTGGGAACGAAAGCAGGAAACAGATCAGAAGAGCCCAAAACGAACCAATCAGGGCCCCGCGCAGCCCGGCCAGCTCGGGAAACCGGCTGTCCGGATTTGTCAACAGGTTCCAATTGAATGGCGTGGATATCACGCCGGTCGCGCTGAGGCGATCAAATTGGGAAATCTGCTGGTTATTCAGCCGCCGTTGTTCCTCAGGTGTCTCACGATCGATCAATCCCTTGTTGAGTTGATCAAAGGGATCCGACAACGGCACTTTCATTGTTACCGTTTTGCCGATCACTGATAAATCATTGACAATCATGTCGCGCAGCTGAAACTGAGTGCCATGACTTAACATTCGGTATAATTCGGTTTTCTCGCTGCGTGACTCCACCTCCGGAAAGCTCTCAATGAGAGCATTGGTAAGCAATTCCCGGAAATTTCCACGTGGAAGTTTGTCGGCATCGATAACCGCCGGATCAACAAAAACATCAATCTCTGCGTGGGTTTGGGTAAAGGCGTGATAACCCGAAAAAAACAATGAACTGACAAGAATGAATAACATCAGGAAAGCGGTCAGGATGGCACCGATTCCCAGGGCCACCAGGATTCCCTGTTTGCGCTTTCTACGAGGAAGGTTCGCCACGACAATATCCGATATCGCGGTGTGACCTATATTGTCGGTTGCCACGCGATCCCCCCTACTCATAGACTTCGCGATATTTTCGCACGATACGCAGCGCATAGACATTGATTGCCAGCGTCACGATGAAGAGCATCAAACCAAGTGCAAAAGCCGCAAGGGTCTTCGGATTGTCAAAGGACGTGTCCCCAATCAGCAATGTCACGATTTGCACGGTGACCGTGGTCACTGAATCGAGGGGATTGAAAGTCAGTCTGGCAATGAGACCGGCAGCCATGACGACGATCATGGTCTCCCCGATTGCCCGGCTGACCGCCAAAAGTATACCGCCGGCAATCCCCGGAAGGGCGGCGGGAAAGAGCACCTGCAGCATCGCCTCGGCGCGTGTCGCACCCAGCGCCAGCGCACCGTTTCGCAGATCCGCCGGCACGGCGTTGAGTGCATCATCGGCAAAAGAGGAGATGAACGGGATCAGCATGATTCCCATCACACCACCTGCGGCAAGCGCCGTGTTGGGTGCGATATCAATGCCCAATGTGGACCCGGTGCTGCGAAATGCCGGTGCAATCACCAAGACCGCAAAAAATCCGTATACAACTGTTGGAACACCCGCAAGAATTTCCAGAACCGGCTTAGCGACAGCACGTGCTTGCCTCGAGGCGAATTCATTGAGATAGATTGCTGACAATAGACCAACGGGCACGGCAAACAGGATGGCGACGGTCATTACCAACAGGGTGCCGACGATAACGGGAATCCATCCAAATGCACCTTCAGCAGCAATCTGATCTTCACGAAGTGGAATCTGAGGTTCCCATCTCAGGCCAAACAGAAACTCAGTGAGCGGGACCTGTGTAAAAAAGCGAATCGACTCAAACAGCAGGGAAGCAATAATTCCCGCTGTTGCCATGACAGCGACTGTGGCACACAGGATCATCAGCAACATCACGATGCGTTCAGATTTTTCACGTGAATGAAACTCAGCGCCAACCCGCCGGCGGGCGACGAACGCAAGAATGAGGGCAATCCCTGCAGTCACAGGAACGAGTGCATTGGCGACGCTGTTGTTGAGACGATTGAGATGCGAAGCGGCTTCAAGAATCCAGGGAGCCGGTTCACCAAAAATGCGCCCGCCTGCGATTGAGCGGATTTCTGCCAGAGTAAGTTGTCGCTCCCCCGTAGTGAGATCAGTCAGATGAATGGGATCTATGGCACGAACGACCAGCCACTGAATCATTTCGCCTTTGATCAGCAACCAAATCAGCAAACCGGCGAGTATGGGCAGTCCGACAATCAGAAAACCATAAAGTCCATGATAGTGAGCGACCGCACGCAATCGCTCACCGCTGTTTCTGAGCAACTGCGCGGCCCGCAGATTAACAATGTAGGAGCCGACGGCCAGGATGAGGAGCACTGAAAAGGCAGCAGCGACCATGTGGAAAGTTCCAAAAAGTGGAGGCGGTCCTGTTGTTAACCTGCACCGCCTCACATTCAACCTATTTTTTCAATTTATTTGGCATTCATGGTTTGACCGGTAATGACGGCTTCTTGCAGTGCTGCCCGATCTGAGTCGTTCAACGCCACAAGACCGCGTTCGGAGAGATAGCCACCGGAAGCAAGGGCTTCTTCGGACATATACTCTTCGATAAATTCTTGTAAGCCTGGAATCACACCACGATGTGCATTCTTGGTGTAGAAATAAAGCGGACGTGAGATTGGGTATGAATGATCACCGATCGTCTCGGCATCCGGACTCACACCATTGATCTTGACGGGTTTCAGCGTATCCAGATTTTCGTAAAGGAATGAGTAGCCGAAAATTCCCACGGCACTGGTATCGGCATTCAGTCGCTGAACAATCAGGTTGTCATTTTCTCCTGCTTCGACGAATGGACCATCCTGGCGCATCCGGCTGCAATTTTCCTTCACCCAGCCACTGTCCTCGGCCAGCCCCTGTTTCTTGATCCAAGGATGACTCTCACACCCGACATGCATCGCGAGTTCAACAAATGCGTCGCGGGTCCCGCTGGTCGGTGGTGGACCAAAAGCCAGGATGGAACTATCGGGTAAATCAGGACTGATGTCAGACCATTTCTGGTGAGGGTTATCCTGCATCTTGCCATCAACGGGAATCTGGGCTGCAAGAGCCAGAAAAATCTCTTCCAGCGTCAGGTCCCAATCCGCGCTATTGTCGCGCGAGATCGCAACTGACAGTCCATCGAAGCCGATCAGAGCCTCTGTAACGTCAGTGACGCCATTCGACTGACACAGTTCGTACTCTGAGGATTTCATCGCCCGCGAGGCACCCGTCAGGTCCGGGTGCGACTCACCGATCCCGGCACAGAAGAGCTTCATTCCGCCGCCAGTCCCTGTTGATTCGACAACTGGCGATGCGGCCCCTGACATATTCGAAAATTGTTCGGAAACGGCCTGGGTATATGGAAACACTGTCGAGGAACCGACAATCTGAATCTGATCCCGGGCAGAAGCTGCAACGGCACCGACCGCTGCGGCGGCCAAACCGATCACGCCAGCCTTGGCGAATTCATTGAGAAGCAACATAAATTATCCTTTCGAGCTGCAATTGAGCAAATTGATGCGGTGGCACATGCAATATGAGTATGATGAGAGCACGACATAATTGTTACAAAATTGTGAACGTTTGACCGGTGGCGTCATGACACCTGTCTTGGCATTGGGCACATCCAAGCGCTTCGCTGTCGTTGACTGCTACCGCAAATGGTGACGGGCAACTTCACCGCCCACCTGAGATGCAGTGCCCGTCCAATCCGGAAATCAGGGCGACCAAAATCATCGCTCGCTCCAGCCAAGATATGTAGAGGGATGGAATCAAACGGCGTTGCCCCAAGTCCAGCGCCTCCCACGCATTGCAGTTCCCGCAATTCGTGGTATGCACCGATCCCGTGGAGAGGTGCCGGAGCGGTCGAACGGGGCGGTCTCGAAAACCGTTGTGCCTTTGCGGGTACCCAGGGTTCGAATCCCTGTCTCTCCGCCAGACTCAAAATGAAAGGGGCTTATATACATTAGTTGACACACCACCTTATGTTGTGGCTGCCTTTTGATAAAAACTCATCATGCTGTATTCTATCAACTATTCGTTATAAGCCCCTTTCATTAGTGCTGTGAGAGGTTCAGCGTATGCGTCCTGAAATTGCCCCCAAGATGAATGACATCACAGAACTCTGTCTGAAGTATCAGATCCGGCGGTTGGAAGTCTTCGGTTCTGCGGCCCGGGAGTACGATTTCAAGCCTGAGAACAGCGACTTTGATTTCATCGTGGATGATATTCCCCTTGATGGACCGGGAACACTGAAGCGTGTGATGGGTTTTCGCCGGGAACTTGCGTCTGTGATAGGCCGCAGGATCAATGTGATGGATCAGGGCGCAAAACTCAACAGGTATTTCATGGCATCAGTCAACAGAGATCGGAAAACAGTCTATGCTACATGATCTCTTGAGCCGTTTGAAGCCTCATTGCCACAGTGAAGTCAAAACGACAACAGAAGAAATTGGGCTGTTTATTGAAGGATCGGATCATCGAAGGACAGACAGATGACGCGCCTCATCACCACAGCACAGTGTCTTCGCGCTTATTCAGCGGGAGAGATCGGACCCGAGGTTGTCATTCAGTCGTTGCAATTGTCTGGGTATCGTGAGTTGTTTCTGACCATGGCCCGACACGATCTTCCTCTTCCGCGGGACCAGGGGCGTGAAGCCCAGGTGGCACGCGAAGTCCGTGAAGGTTTGCCCCTAGTGCGGCAACTGCTGGGTCTGGAAACCATTGAGACCGAAGACAGATCCAAAGTTGCGTCATGATCACGGTCGTCATGCCAGACACCGGACCGCTGATCTCGTTATCCTTGGCCGGACGACTCGATCTTCTCGACAGATTCAAGGGCCAGATTCTGATCGCCGATGCAGTCAGGTATGAACTGTTTGGAGGCCGGGTCCGCACATCGGATCAAGACTCTTTGGCCACCTGGCTCGCATCAAGTGAAAACCGGATCCGCGTGTTTGAAACCACATATGGATCCATGCTTCGTGAAATTGCCGAACTTCGTCAGGCCCTTCCTGCGGAGGAGCGCACACGCTTCCTACGAGATTCCAGAACCCGTAATGCCGGAGAATATGCGATTCTGGAAATGGCCTCTTCTCTCCGTGCAACGCTCACCCGCGATGCAACGGGACTTGTGTTGTTTGAAGATCGCCGCGTCGAGAAGATGGACTTCGGACCGTATGTGCGGCGGATGTCAACCTGGTCACTCCTCCTGGCTCTGGAGTCATTGAAGGTCATTCCCTCAGCCGCGAGCTTATTCGATCAGATTCACGCCACGGGTCGAAATTTGGATCGGTATCCCTTCGACCAGTTCAGTTCTGATCTCAATGATGATTTCCGCGAGAGCTATGACACCACCCAATAGGCGCTTCCATCCCGGCCCGATCCATCATCGCGCCTGGACGGGATTGTGCGGTTGGCCAAGGACAATCCGCTGGATCTGCACACAGCAATCAAGTCCGGGGATATCGACAGGGTGCGGACGCTTCTGGCAAACGGGCGTGATCCCAACATTCCCGACACGTCAGTTCCTTCCGGTTCTGTATCACCACTTTATCTCGCAACCGTTCACGGTCATCTGGATATCATTCAAGCACTTGTCAGTGCCGGTGCTGACGTCGACATCAAGAATGCAGAAGGCCGGACACCTCTGCATTACGCGGCGCATCATTATGCCGCTCTGGGTATGATGCAGACATTGCTCAATGCCGGTGCAGACCCCAATGCGCAAGGCCCTGACGACTCCACCGCCCTGCACTGGGCAATGCGGCACAGAAATTCACAAGACGCCGCAGCGATTATGGAAGCATTGCTCGACGATGGTGCTGATCCTACAGTCAAGGACAACAAGGTCCGGACACCTTTAATGATTGGAGAAGCAAATCCATCACTTGGGGGAGCGGGCGGCTTGACCCGACTCCGGGAGGTCACACCAAAGTCAACACCGAAAACGAAGCCACGAGCCTTAACCAACACAAACCTGAACGGTGTCCACCCCTTCACGGCTATCCCGGATATCCGGTGACGAATCCCGTGATCGTCCTTGATGGGAATTGTGCCCTCTGCTCATGGACGATGCGTCTCATTGATCGCATGGAGAGGACGGGCCGGCTCCGGATCGCCGTCGCTGACGTTGATCCGGGTCGAGCAATGATGTCGGCGGCCAATCTTGATCCAGACGATCCGGCGAGTTGATTATTTGTCGATGAGACAGGCCGCTATTGGGATCGCAGCGATGCAATGATCCGCATAGCCCTGCGGCTGCCCTTCCCGTGGCGGATGCTGGGTGTGGGGACAATTGCCGATGAAAAGGTGTCCAGACAATCAATCTTCTCGTCTGGTCTTTGTGGCCCGCCGTGCGCTGCCCGTGGGATTGTTTCTGGCCCTGGTGCCGCTGGCCTTGATTGGCTGGTTTCATCTGGACAGTTTCATGGATCTATTCGTGGGATATTTCGGATGAACAGGATGGGTTTACGGCATTACTTCCTGCCATTCCTGATGGTGCAGTTGCTGCTGGTCTTGGTACATGTCGGACTGGCAACCACGGGCAAGATCAATGTCTGGGAATTCGGGGGTTACGGGATATATGCGATCCCCCCGCCACAGGTGCGCATCATGGAAACTGCGCTTCAGCCGGCGATCACGGCGGGTAGCCAATGCCTGAACTCAGCTGGACTCGTCTGATGCGGAGTCAGCTGCGGGCGGGTGGTGGTGGTGACACACCGTCAGTTCGCCTGATGCCCCAAAATGGGACCAGATGTACGAAAAAGATCCGCCCTCCCTCTTCGTCAAATCAGTTCCTGGAACTGCTTCATCGCTGCCGCCGTGACGACCAACCCCTGCTGTGTCAGGTTCGCAAGATAATCTTGGGCCGAATATGGCGGATTGCGGAGTCGGGCACGGACCCTGTGCAGGGCCGCGCAGAACAAGTCGGGTTCCCGTTCCAAATGGTTGCTCAGGAACTCATCCGGATGCAGGGCTTCAATGCCGTAAGGATCCAGTGTGTTGCGTAGAAAATCCCTCTGGTTTTGCGTCACGATGACATCACACCGACCGATGATGGCTGCAGCCAGAACATGGCGGTCGTTGGGATCAGGAAGTGTGAGCGCGGGGATGACAGCCGTATAGTTGATGACCAGACAGTCCCGCGTCGCCTGATTCATCAGATCCCGCGTTCGCTCGAGTGCGACCCGATCCCGCCGCGGCTCCTTGCGCATCAGCGCGTTGATCCACTCGCGGTGAATCTCCTCTGACCATTTGGCCTGGAAAAGACCCATGACCGCGAGCTGCAGGAACAGGTCACGCATCGGCGCCGGATAGAGAATGTTGGCATCAAGCAGCGCCGTGTCACGGCTCATGGTTGGGCGTAACCCAGATCCTGTTCCTGCGCCTCAGTCACTAGTTGATCGAGCACGTTCTCCCGCTTCGCATCGTCGGATGCCTTGTAGTCCATCACATCTTCCATTCGAATGCGGCGATGTCGGCCCACCTTACGGTGCGGGATCTCCCCCACCTCCAGAAGCTTGATCAGGAAGGGACGGGAGACATTCAGCACTTCAGCCGCCTGAACCGTGGTGAGTTCCGCATTCTCGGGAATGATAGTGATTCCCTGCCCCGCCGCCATGGTCTCGAGGATATCCATCAAGAGCCCAACAGCACGGGCGGGCAATTCAATAGGTTCCGCCAGGCCTTCATCAGCCAGATACAGTCTGAGAGGCTTCTGGCTCTGGGCATAACGTGCAAGCAACTGCCCGGATGCACGGGCCATCGCCGCTTCCTGTTTACGCGGTGGTCGTTGCCGCTGAGCCATCATCGTCATTCGCGGTCTCCTGTCCTGTCAACCTCCTTATAGGCCCAAATGCAATAAATGCAACACACGGATGGGCGCAGGTCATGGGCACGAATCGATGAGAAGTCCGCCCCTTATCGAGTCGCGCGACGCGGCTTTCTCAAGGAGATTCGGCTCATGCGCCGCAGACAGGCACGCCCGACCGCTCAGCCTGATCTGGCACCTTCACCACCCATCAGCCTCTAGAGGAATTCATCAACACGCGTATCCAACTCTTGGATGGCCTCGACCGCAGACCGGTCCGCGGCATTCCTCCAGCGTGTCACCTTGACGTCATGATCTGTTTTCAGGGGGCTGTAATCGACCTCGCGCGACGATTTGAAGACAAAGCGCCGGATGTGTCCCGCTCGATCCTTGAGGGTCTTGATGAGATTCTGACCCTTGTCCGACTGGGCCTGCCGCCGGAACTCCGTCGGTCGCTGGCCAGCACCCAATCTGCGTCAAAGGCCGTGTCCACAATCAACATCTCACAGGTCAGGCCGTCCAGGAGTTCAGGCACAGCCTTGAGATCGTGGGTCTGACCCGGCAGAACCCCAAACCGGATCAGATGTCCGACAGCATCGGTGAGGGCCACGACCTTGCGGGTCAGTCCTCCTTTTGAGAGGCCGATTCCTGCGGATTCCGCTCCCCCTTTTTGGGCCCCGGAGGCCCATCGATGCGCTGGCATGATCGTACCATCCACGGAGACTATCCACGGAGACTCTGGACTCATCCAGATCACCGGATCACGCATTGACAATACATTCACAAAGATCCGCTTGGGTCCAACGCCGGAACCGCTTGAAAACACGGTTCCAGCGACCCAGATGCGGCGGGAGGTCACGCCACGGCGTTCACGTACAAAACCGCCAGAGAACCTCCTCCTGAAAAAGGCGATTGTCCACCGCCGTTCACCCCGGGTCGGTCACCTGGCCCGGACACAGCAGTGCCACCCGCGCCCACATCTCATCCGTCAAAACTGTGCGATCAGCGGTCATCTTGTCACCGGCCTCATCTGCTCGTGGCGCCTTTTTCGGCGTGCGATCCCGGCAAAAAGACACGCCAAACACTCAAGACGCAAGGCAATTATCAACGGGCTTTAGTCAACACATTCTGCTGGCTGGATGAGTATGCTCAAGCATCTGCCTGACCATATTGCTGACTTCGGCAAAATGATCATCCAGCCAGTATGCGGTGATTTATCATGATCTCCCGATCGAGACCCTCACCGCAGGAGCCAACTTCATCACAGAAACTGAGAGCCAGCCATCGGGACTCAGGCGCAAACGTGCGGGCCGAGAGTGCGCAATCGTTCCCGGCAACGCGGGTTGCGCCCGGCCGGGCGATAGCCACCGCAATCGAATCCTTGTGGACATCCAAACCCACATCGGCACTGTCTTCTGACATTGACATGTCCTCTATGATGTGACCCTGTCCTGAGCCAGACGCTGGATCCTGGTGACAAAGCCAGGATCAGGACAGGTCAATCCATGATGTCTCAGCACTGTTGCAATTTATCCTATGCGTATCATGGTAGATTTGTCTGCCTCATGCCTCATCAACAGTGATTGGCGGCTATACTCAGAGCCTTATCACTCTCTGTGTGCTCGAAAGCATCTGTGTAGTCCCGAACATCTTTTGCTGTAGTGCCTTCCTCTCTCAGTGCTTTCTTCCAGTTCGCGGCAATAGTCTTGGCCATCATCAACACCAGAGACTCGGCAACTTCCAACTTCAATTCGAAGAATTCACAAGCATTCAACGCGATTTCGAGTGAAGCCTCAAACGACCCGCCTTGGATGATCCCTGTCTCAAGAACGCGATGCCGGGAGGGGGATGGATTGATGTCGAAGGCCGGTGATAAGCGCCATCGATCGCCGCCGGCATAGATGAACCCGTGGTTCTTAAGGTGATCATCCTTGTTCGACACCAGGATGGTAAAAACGATCCGTCGCCAGAGTTCATGCAGATCCTCGACCGGCTTACTCGAAATCTGGCGGATCACATCGGCAATGTCGGTGTAGAAACCGCTGTCTTCGCCTTGCCAGTCCAGCGCGGTGCGCGCCGAGATGTAGGGAATGCGTGTATCACCGCGGCGGTCGAAGCGGCGGATCAACGCGATCGGACTGTCGCTGTCGTGCAGTTCAAGCCGTGCATCGGCCACGCGCAGCCCGCACATGCGCGCCAGTTTCAGTGTTGCCACTTCGGCGCGCTCGACCGGTTTGGTGTCCTGCGCCGAGGTGAACTTGGCAATCCAGAGATGCCCATCCCCCTCGACATTGGCTTTCGGTCGCGCACCTCCCAGCGATCCGACGACACCCGCAAGATCACGTGCTTCTTCCTCTGCGCCACCCGGATCCCGTTCGAAGCGTTGTGCAAGTGTGCGTAGGCGCTCAAGTTGGACCAGCCGGGGAATGGGCGGCGTGAGGCCGGAAAGCGGCTCCATGTCCTCGCCGAGGAAGCGCAGCGCCCCTTGCCGGGTGCGGTCATCCGACAAAACGAGATAATCGAACTCGCTGAGACCGTCGCGCAAGGCTTTGGTCATCAGCGCACGTCCCCAGGAATCCGGCGCCGCGTCCCCAAAACACCCCGGCAGCGCTGAGCGCTTGTCATCCTTTCCGGATAAAAAATGGCCGCCGTCGCGCAGCAGCAATCCCGGCGCAAGCGCGAAACGGTCCTTTGCGACGAGCCAGGTCTCATCATATTCGAACTGCGAATGCTGGCGGCGTCCGTCGCTCTCAAAGCGCAAGCGCCCAACAATCCGCTTTCCCTCGCCCAGTGCGACGATGGCTTCGGGCATCAGAAACCAACCCCTTCCTCATCATCGCCGTCGCCAATCGGGACAGCCGTGTCGTGGCTGTTGCTCGACGACTTGGGCGTGCGCTTGCGATCGATCCGCTTGGGAAGGTTTTCCCGGTCGAGCAGCAATCCGGTGCCGTCCGTACCGACATCGAGAAAATCCGAGATACGGTCGATTTCGCCCAGAACGAGGCACGCCATGGCGAGCGTGCCGATGCTCACGCCATCATCGCCTTTCTCAAGCCGTGCCACCGTGCTTTCGGACACGCCGATCCGCTCCGCAAAGCCCTTTACGGAAATCCGCCGCTTCAGACGCGCCGTCTTGATATTTGCACCCAGAGCCTTCAAGGCTCGACGTGCGCTCATTGAATTTACTTTAACCGTCATATCTGAATTTTAATAATTATTTAATTGTCAAATATGACGGATAGTGCATTTTCCTCGATTTGGCAAGTTTATTAGCGGTTGAGCGGTCAGAGCCACTCCTGTCCGAAATCTGTCTACACGCTTTGGACACCCAAGGTTTTCCGGGGGGGGGGGGCGTCGTCCTACGGGCCGGGCTGGGGCATCCTGTCCATTCATCTTTATCAGCCCCATTTTTGGGATCACGGTAAAAGTTTTCATGTGTCCCAAATGCTAAAAACGTCAATGTAATGGTTTGATCGTGGCAGGTGTAGGCCAACAAGGTTAGCTGTTTGACCATTTTGAATTTATACACAAGAACACCAGAAAGGTCTCCCATCTTGAATTATCCAATTTCTGGGCCTTTCATGATAACTTTGACTGCCTTGTCCAAGTCGATCTTTTGGTGGTTGGAATGCAGTTTTTTGATCGCCCTCTTGAAAAGGTTTGTTTGAACGACCTTCATTTGAATTAACCAAATTCAAAAGGCGCCAGTTGACCGTCAGTTGCCTCTTGCCGCGCGAGAAGAAGATCTTTGATAAAGCTGTAAGGTAAGTCAGGGTTTTCCTCAGCAATCTTGCCGATGGTAGACCAATATTCAATCTGCTTCGGGATCGAGCAATGGTCAACATCACCATATCGACGCGCCTGACTGATGAATTCATCAGAAAGTTTTGTGGACATTGGCATCTTTGTCTCCTGTTAAAATGACAATTTCATTGTGCGCCAAAAAGATGCAATATGCGCCCTAAATCGGCATCAGGAAATGATCCGGCACATCAGACAGTTTCCCTGCCTGTCGACCAGAGAGCTGGTATCATGGCGGCCACCTGCCGGATCTGCCGATCATGATGACTGACATACCCAAGATTGGCACTTTGGTATCACGCTCACGTGACCTTTCTCGCAATCGCGGCGTTGCCTCTGGTGCACTCCAAACCCTGCCAGACAATGTTGTCGGTATTGGCCTGCGATTGGCAACCGGGTCGGATGACAAATCGCTGGGGCAAGACAAAGCATGGGCAGATGAATGATCGCACCATGCGGAATCCCTTATAGCGCAGCCGGGCCGAAACCACTGAGTGGGATACGGCAAAATCTCTGACCTTTACCGGACTGACATCGCAGATATTCCACTCCTCAATGCGCAATGGCGAGGACCTGGCCTGATCATTATGGCTGGAAGAGCGTCGATTTTCGACAGTTTTGCAACCGGTGCGACCGGATCACCTCAGCAATTGATGTCATAAGGAGACTGCTTCGGCGATTCTCTTTTTTATACACAATATTATCGTGCGCGCGTCGATAACTGGAAACATCGGCGGAATCAGCCGCCGCTGTCAAGTCACGACCTCACCCGCTCTTATGGGCACAACCCCGTCGCGCCCGGCTTGTGAATTGTCGGAGATTGTGTAGTCTGTTCCGGGGAGGAAACATGGACTTTGAATTGATAGGCGCTTGGCGCCGCCGAATGGTGATACTTTTTGCACGGGCCACAGCACCACGTCAGCGACAAAAAGCTGAGCGGAAACAATTCAGGATTGCGGTGCATGCCGGCAATTCAGCTGTGGCATGATGACCATCGACAAGGCTCCTGCCACAACCATGTGCCGAACTGAAGAACTCCAATCTGTGGCTTGGACGTCTTTGCGGTGCCCGCTCGCCAAAAGACTGAGACGACTTGCGGGTACCAATGTCCATGTCACGGCTCAGGGACTTGTCGGCCTTGGGCCTGTGCTGGCTTATGGGCTGTCGCCGCCACGGACATCCCCCGGTGCAGGGCACAGGACGACTGCTGATCAATGGCACACGAAGCACTTTGTGCGATTTTTCGAAACCAAACTGCGATGACCCTGCCGAATCAAGGAATCAAACGCATTCTGACCGGAGACAGTGCCTTACCATGGCTCGCGCCGCTTCTTGCGATGCTTGTGGTGTTCACGATTTATCCGCTGATCTACAATATCTGGCTGAGTTTCCACGAGTATGCGCCGTTCAGACGCCGGGTTGAACCGGTAGGAACAGATAACTGGCAAGCGCTGTTTTCTGATGAGAGATTTTGGGACTCTCTTTCCGTCACATTCACGTATTTCGGTGTCGTCCTCATCATTCAGGTCGTGCTGGGAATGGCCATTGCACTACTCCTTGACAGTGAGCAGAAAGGATTTGGCGTGTTGCGGGCACTCCTGACACTGACGCTTGTGATTCCGCCGGCGATCACAGGTATGATGTTCCTGCTGATCGAAGACCCGGAATTTGGCGTGTTGACCTGGCTGTTGGAAAGTCTCGGTATTCTCGACGGGACTCAACCCATACTGGCAACTGGATCAACGGCCCTGATGGGAGTCATGCTGGCCGATATCTGGCAATGGACACCCTTTATGGTCCTGATCTTTTTGGCTGGACTTCGGTCTCTGCCGCCTGAACCCTATGAGGCGGCAATGCTGGATGGTGCTTCAAGCTGGCAGACGTTTCGCCGGATCACACTGCCATTGATGGGAAAGGTCATTGCCGTTGCCGTCCTGATCCGTGGCATAGATCTGTTCCGGATATTTGACTATATGTTTGTGATGACGTCCGGTGGACCCGGCACCTCGACCTACACACTGAGCCTCTATGCCTGGCAGCAGACATTCAGTTTCATCAAATGGGGTTACGGGGCAACAATTTCATTGGTGAGTCTGATCCTGATTCTCGTGATCGCCAATCTCTTCATCTGGGTCGCACGGGTGCGCTGGTGATTGTCGAGTCGCAAGCCCGTCGCATGACGCGCACTCTCGCCGCCTACATGGTGGTCGCTCTGTTCATATTTCCCTTGTATTTCTGGGCAACCACAGCATTCAAGAATGCCAAGGATATCTTCAATACACCCCCGACCGTTTGGATTTTTGAACCCACCCTACGAAATTTCGAGGAAGTTTTTGGCATCTCCCTTGGCTTTTTCCGACAACAGGAAGTGTTACCCGGCGGCGGCAATTTTTTCATGGCACCCCGACTTTGGGACTCGATCGTGGTCGCACTGGGTTCGACCCTGCTGTCTGTTATTGTGGCCACCCTGGCAGGTTACAGTCTCAGCCGAATGGATTTTCGTTTCCGTCATTTATTTGTCGGTTGGGTGCTCTCGACCCGGATGATGCCGCCAGTCGCCGTTGCAATTCCGATGTTTTTCATCTATAAAGATATCGGGCTTTTGGACACCTATACGGGTATCATCCTCATTCATGCGGTCATGAATTTGCCACTTGCAGTGCTTCTGCTGAAGAGCTTCTTTGATGACATACCGCGTGATATTGATGAATGTGCAATGATTGACGGTGCTTCACGATGGATAATTTTCCGACGCATTGTCCTGCCCATGGCGCGTGGCGGCGTGGCGGCGACCGCGGTGCTGTGTTTCATCTTTTCCTGGACAGAGTTCATTTTTGTGCTCACATTGACACAGACGGGACTCAAGACGGTTCCAGTGGTATCGTCCAGTTTCGTCACCTCGACTGGGACGGCCTGGGGCAACATGGCTGCGCTCGGCGTGGCAGCAACCGCGCCGGCATTCCTGTTTATCCTGCTGGTCCAGAAACAGCTCGTCCGCGGGCTAACGCTCGGTTCGCTCAAGGAGTAGCTTACCGGAAAACTGCAACAAATTGTTGGAAACAATGCAAAGGAGAATGACATGCGAGATTCTGACAGAAAACGCTATCTGGCCAAGATCGTTGACGATTATGTGAGACGGCGCATCAGCCGTCGCCAGTTCTTGACCACATCGGCCCAACTCGGGCTTGGCGCAACAGTTCTTGGCACCGGAATGAGCCGTCCGTTCGGGGGTTTGTTCACGCCGGCCAATGCCGACGAGATGTTATCGCCATCTCAGGAAGTTCTCGATTGGGTGGCCGATGTCTCCACACCGTTTCGTGGCACCACGCTCAAGTTGGCGACGGAATCGACACCACCGTCAAACGCCATCAATTCGCAGCTCAAGCCTTATTTTGAAGAGGCCTCGGGCATGACAGTTGAAATAGAGGTGCTCCCGCTCGAGCAGGTGCTGCAGAAACTGACACTGGACATCGCCAGCCAGTTAGGCACCTATGACCTCTATTATATTGATCAGAGTTGGGCAGCCTTTACGAGCCGCGATGTCTTTGATCCCAGAGAACAATTGGCTGACAAGCCGGATCTGGCAATGCCAGACTGGCGGGTGGAAGATTTCCTTCCTGCCCTGGTTGATGGAATTGCCCGGTACGAAGACCGCCTGGTTGGTGTCCCTTACGATATTCCAATCTTCATCATGATGTATCGCAAGGACATTTGGGAGGAAATGGGCTTTGAAGCACCGACGGAACTTGAACAGTATTACGAACAGGCAAAGGCCATAACCGACGCGATGGGGCCAGAAATGTATGGTGCCACCGGGCAGATGAAATCCGGCCACTACTCGCTTGAATGTGACTGGACAGCTTGGCTCTGGGGCCATGGGGGCTCAATATTCAATTCCGACGGCAAATTCTCCGGCAATGACGAACGTGGGCTTGAAGCCATGGAATACTGGCGCCGCCTCTACCAGACCATGCCTCCTGGCGTAACCGGCTGGACATGGGATGGTCAAGGCCAATCTATTGCCCAGGGCGTTGCCGCATCAATGATGAGTTGGGGTGAGTTTTTCCCTTATTTTGATGATCCAAATGCGACCAAGGTCTCGGGTCTGATGGAAGCCGTACGGTGCCCGGCACCCAAGAATCCACTGAGAACGATCGAGGACACCGGCTTTGGGGAGATTCCCGGAGTCGGTCATCAGGGCGGGTCTTCACTGGCCGTGTCGCAGAATTCGAAGAATCCTGACGCCGCGTGGATTTTCATGCAATGGGCAACTTGCCACGACACTCAGGTGTTGATTACGGCACTGGGTGGCGGCACGGGCCCGACCCGCACAGCCGTTTATGATGATCCGCGTATCCTTGCGAATCGACGCGTCGGACCAGGGACAACACGACATCTCAACGTTGTTCGTGACACGATCGCCATGGATATGGGATCCGAACCCGACCTGCCGGAATGGGCAGAACTGGCTAATGACACGATTCCCGTCAGGCTTGGAAAGTACTTTGCCGGCGATTACGGGTCTGCCAAAGAAGCCATGGATGACATTGCCCAGGCCGCCGACAAGATCGTGAGCGGCTAATCGAAGGGAATTGGCGGATTCGTCAGCTTCCAGGGGGGCGCCCTCACAGTGCGCCCCCGAACTGACTGCGAGTTATTGGAAGCGGGAGGTCCAAAATGACGGATGGAATACCACGGGATGCGCTCACCGGGACTGGCTCCGGCAGGGTCAGCGACATAGGTAACGTGTGCCTTTGCCGTCTCTCCGTCCAACGCGGTGGGTTGCGGGTCTGCCTGAAAATAAGGCCGCCTTCATCCTGATGCATGACACCTTCCACACTATCAACCAGCGGTCTTTTTGATGTCGTCCGTCGAATATTGTGGTCTCTCGAAGAGTTTCGGTGCCGTTGAAGTCATCCGGAATCTATCGCTCTCAGTCGCAGAGGGAGAATTTGCGGTCCTGCTCGGCGCGTCGGGCTGCGGCAAAACCACGCTTTTGCGAATGACTGCCGGGCTTGAAACGATCACTAAGGGAGATTTGCTGATCGGTGGTCTCCGTATGAACGACCTCCACCCTCGCGATCGAAATATCGCAATGGTATTTCAGAATTATGCTCTTTATCCGACGATGAAGGTTTTTGATAACATCGCCTTCAGTCTGCAGATCAGCAAGATGAGCCCAGACGCGGTCCGGCAGCGCGTGGAAGACGCGGCATCCATCTTGAATCTTACAGAATTTCTTGACCGTTACCCGCGTGAGCTGTCGGGTGGCCAGCGACAGCGTGTTGCGATGGGACGGGCGATGGTGAGGGATGCCCAACTCTTTCTGTTTGATGAACCGCTGTCCAATCTTGATGCCAAATTGAGAGCCCATATGCGGGTTGAAATACGTCAACTGCACAGCCGCCTCGGCACGACCACAATTTATGTGACACACGACCAGGTTGAAGCCATGACAATGGCGGACAAGATCGTCCTGATGAATGCCGGGAGGATCGAGCAGGTTGGCTTGCCTGACGATCTGTTTGACTCACCACGTACACGTTTCGTTGCCGATTTTATCGGGACGCCATCAATGAATTTCGTCGATGGTGCCATTGAGAGAGACTCCGGAAGCTTGTATTTCGTGGCTCCGGGATTGCGCATTCCCTTATCTGAACAGATTGAGGTCAATGCGGCGGTTACTGCCGGATTGCGACCCACCGATCTGATGATTGAAGACAATGGTCCGCTGACGGGGCGGATCAGACTCTCGGAGAAAACCGGTGCCGACATCAATCTCCATATCGAGAGTGAATGCGGTGCGATGATCGCAACGGTATCGCGTGAGACACAAGCGGGTCAAGGCGACACATTGCGTTTGGGAATCAACCCCAAAAAACTGCATCTTTTTGATCGTGCCCGTGGTTTATCACTGCGCAAGACACGCGTCGCATGATCGAAATTCCATCGCGGTATCTGGTAACGCAGTATCCTGCCCCGACGACCAGTTTCATAACATGACCGATCTGCCAACATTCTGATCCCGTGACGACTGACATCCGGACAGCATCATTACTCTTGCGTCTTGTGATGCTGATGCCTAGACAGATTTCCGCCGGATTGCATGATCAGGATGGATTTGAATGGCAAAATCGCGCCGGGCCAAAGGGGCCAACATTTTTGTTTGGATTCTGCTTGGCCTGTTGATTCTCGGGCTTGCCGGGTTTGGTATCGGCAATTTCACCAATTCAGTCTCAACGATTGGAACGGTCGGCGACGAAGAAATCACCGTGGATGACTACTATCAGCAGTTGCAAGAAGAAATCAATGTCTACGCACGCCTCACCGGACAGCGCTTGACAGGAAACCAGGCTGTGCGTTCAGGACTTGGCCAACGGGCCCTTGAAACCCTAGTTCTCGAGGCGGCAATCGACAATGAAGCTGCAGATGTCGGAATTTCAGTCAGCGACGAGACCATTTTTGCCGTCCTCTCGACAATGCCGCAATTTCGTGGTGATGACGGGACGTTTAACCGCGACTCTTACAATTTCGTACTTGATCGTCTTGGCCTGACGGCTGCAGAATTCGACCGGGATATACGTCAGGCTGAAACCCGGACCCTGATCGAAACGGTCGTCAGTGGGGGCATTCCACCCTCCGAGCCCCTGGTTTCGCATCTGATGGACTATTATCTCACAAGCCGTGAAATCACCTGGGCAGCGATCCCCGATGAAATCGTTGCAAATGAGATTCCCGAACCGGCTGAGGAAGATTTACGCCGTTACTATAGCGACAACGAACCTGAATTCATGCGGCCAGAGATTCGGCACCTCACCGTCGCATGGATCAACCCGGAGATGATAGCTGACACGGATGCAATCCCCGAGTCGCGTGTTCGTGACCTCTACGACCAGCGTCAGACCGAGTTTTCCCGCCCGGAGCGCAGGGATATTTCCCGGCTGGTCTTTCCCGACCTGCAACAGGCACAGGCGGCAAAGGAGCGGCTTGATACAAGCGACATCACGTATGAAGAACTGGCCAGTGAGATGGGCGTTGTCCTTGCTGACATCTCTCTCGGACCCGTGACGCGCGAAACCTTGACTGATGCGGCTGCTGACGCAATCTTCTCCAGCGAGTCGGCTGAAATCGTTGGGCCAGTCGAATCCACTCTCGGACCGGCTTTGTTTCAAATCAATGCCATTCTTGGTGCGCATTTCACATCTTTTGATACCGCCAAGGACGGATTGGCAAGAGAGCTGGCTCTGGAAGATGCACAATCTGCAATCGTCAACAATCTCTCCGGTTACGAAGACCTGCTGGCCGGCGGTGCAACGATTGAGGAACTGGCGTCCGAAACAGAGTTGCGTTTGGAAACGGTCGATTTCGACGAGAATATCACAGAAGGCATTGCCGGTTTCGCCGCTTTCCGCAATGCGGCCTTGGCGGCGACTGCCGACGACTTCCCGGAAATGACCGAGCTTCCAGGAGGTGGGTTGTTTGCCTTGCGTCTTGATCGAATCAGTGAGCCTGAACTGCAGCCATTCGACGAGGTCCGGAACGAGGTCATTGCCGGATGGAATGCGCAAATTGTCGCAGAGAAACTGGAGGCGCGGGCGCGCGAAATCGCCGATGCAATGAAGACGGGAAGCACGTTTGCCGATTTTGCGCTATCCGGCACGACTGAGGCGGCCGTCACGCGCACCGGGTTTTTTCCAGATGTACCAGCAACGCTTGTTGAAACCGCATTTGCGACAGATATCGGCGACATCTCCGTCTATGGACGTGGCAGAGAGTGGGGCGTGCTGTCTGTCCGGTCTGAAGCGCCTTTTGACGAATCAAGCGAGAATGCCGTGCAAACTCTCAATGCATTAAACACGCAGTTAACCGCTGCGATCGCCCGAGATACAATCGCCCTCTACAGTAACCAGGTGCGACTTGACGCCGGATTGCAACTCGAGTTGGAAGTGATTGATGCCATCCACGCACAGCTTCCCTGAATATCCCGATTATGGCAATTTTTCCTTCCTTTTCAAAATTTAGGGCAGAGTTTCAGGACGGGCAGAACCAGGTCGTTTATGCTCCACTCGCCGCCGATCTCGATACCCCGGTATCGCTGATGCACAAGCTGACTGGTGCTGCCAACTATAGTTTCATTCTGGAATCGGTGACCGGCGGCGAGATACGCGGACGCTATTCCATCATCGGGATGGATCCGGACGTGGTCTGGAAATGTCAGAACGGCATCGCGCAAATCAGCTGTGATCAGGAGTCCAGCTTCACGCGATGGATCGATGAAGCGGATGCCCCCTTCACGTCTCTCAGACACCTCATAAAGCGCAGTCGTATTGACCTGCCGACGGGTCTGCCGGCAAGTTCAGCCGGTCTGTTCGGCTATCTTGGCTACGACATGGTCCGTCTCGTGGAGGATCTGCCGCAAATCAATCCGGATCCCCTGAATCTTCCCGATGCCATACTTTTTCGACCCACAATCATCGCTGTTCTCGATGGCGTAAAAAGCGAGGTTACGGTGGTCAGTCCGGCCTGGGCTGACAGCGGTCTCAATGCTCAGGATGCTTTTGACCAGGCACGTGAACGTGTCTTGAATGCCGTGCAGAAAATTGAATCTCGTCAGGAGCCACAAAAACGCAATCTGGGTACACCCCGCGCATTGCGGGATCCGATATCCAACCTTTCGCGGGAGACATACAGGGAGGTCGTTGACCGCGCCAAGCACTATATTCGCGCCGGCGACGTCTTCCAGGTCGTGCCGAGCCAGCGCTGGAAACAGGAATTTGATTTGCCACCCTTTGCGCTTTACCGTTCCTTGCGGCGCACGAATCCATCACCTTTCATGTTCTTCTTCAATTTTGGTGACTTCCAGATCATCGGTGCCAGTCCAGAAATTCTTGTCCGCGTCTTTGACCGTCAGATTACCCTGCGCCCGATTGCCGGAACAAGGCCACGCGGCGCCGACCCGGCGGACGACAAACAGCTTGCCGACGAACTCCTGGGAGACGCGAAAGAACGTGCCGAACATCTGATGCTCTTGGATCTCGGAAGAAACGATGTCGGGCGTGTCAGTCGAATTGGTACCGTTCGCCCGACCGAGACTTTCGTGATCGAACGCTACTCGCATGTCATGCATATTGCTTCCAATGTCACTGGAGAATTGGCTGAGGGCGAGGATGCCCTCTCAGCGTTGCTGGCCGGACTGCCAGCGGGCACGGTGGCCGGCGCTCCCAAAGTGCGCGCGATGGAGATCATTGATGAACTTGAGCCCGAAAAACGCGGTGTTTATGCAGGCGGCGTTGGATATTTCTCGGCGAATGGCGACATGGATATGTGCATCGCGCTGCGCACTGCAGTTCTCAAGGATCGTCATCTTTATATTCAGGCAGGTGGCGGAATTGTGCACGACAGTGACCCGGATGTGGAATGGAAAGAAACTGTCGACAAGTCCCAGGCCCTGCGACGCGCCGCAGAAAATGCCGCCATGTTCACCGGATACGACGCATCAACTGGCGATGGGTTGAAGAATTGAGAAACGTGCAATGATTCTGCTGATCGACAATTATGACAGTTTCACTTTTAACCTCGTCCAGTATCTTGGAGAACTCGGCGCCGAACCAAAAGTCTATCGCAATGATGCCATCAGTTGTGAACAGGCAATGCGCATGGATCCCGATGCTATCGTCCTGTCTCCAGGCCCTTGTGATCCCGACAAGGCCGGAATCTGTCTGGAACTCGTGTTATCAGCGGCGCGGGCGCAACTACCGCTATTTGGTGTTTGCCTCGGCCATCAGGCAATCGGCCAGGCATTTGGCGGCAAAATCGTACAATGCCACGAAATTATCCACGGAAAGATTTCCAAAATTCATCACAATAATGATTTCCTGTTCGCCGACCTGCTCAATCCGTTTTCAGCGACTCGTTACCATTCCCTGACGATTGCCCGGGATTCACTGCCCGATGAGCTTGAGATGACCGCCTGGACAGCCGACGGCGTTATCATGGGAATCAAGCACAAATCGCTGCCCATCTATGGTGTGCAATTCCACCCTGAGAGTATTGAAACGAAAGACGGGCATGCCATTCTCCGCCAGTTCCTGCAGACAGTGAGAGGGTGGGATGCATAATCGTTTTCAATCCTATATTGCCGCTGCATGCGTGCGTCCGCTGCAGAAAACAGAAGCCGAGGATGCCTTCAATCTGATGATGGACGGCGAAGTAACGGATGCCCAAATCTCTGGTTTTCTTGTGGCCTTGCGTATGCGCGGTGAAACAGTCGATGAGATTACCGCCGCAGCGCGCGTCATGCGCACGAAATGCAGGCCGGTCCAGGCACCCGATCATGCGATTGACGTGGTCGGGACCGGTGGCGACGGCAAGGGAACTTTAAACATCTCGACGGCGACCGCAATCGTGGTCGCCGCTGCCGGGATTCCCGTTGCCAAACATGGAAATCGTGGGATTTCATCGCAATCAGGTGCAGCCGATCTCCTGTCGCAGCTTGGGGTCAATGTCATGGCTGAACCGGAAATCACCGAGAAAGCCCTCAGGACCGCATCCATTGGCTTTATGATGGCTCCGGTGCACCACCCGGCCATGCGTCATGTCATGGTGGCGCGACAGGAACTCGGAATGCGCACGATCTTCAATATACTGGGCCCGTTGACCAATCCCGCCGGCGTTCGCCGGCAATTGACTGGTGCTTATTCACGTGACTTGCTTCGCCCCATGGCGGAGACCCTGGGCCTTCTGGGGACAAAACGCGCATGGCTCGTTCACGGAAAAGACGGGTCCGATGAAGTTTCCATTTGTGGAACAACCGATGTGGTCGAACTGCATCACCAGGAACTGACAGAATTCACCATTGATCCTGAAGATGCTGGATTGACTCGTCATGACATGTCAGAGATTGCTGGCGGCAGCCCGAACGAGAATTTGGCGGCGCTGGAACGGTTGCTGGACGGCGAACGGTTTGCGTACCGCGATGCGGTCCTGTTAAACGGCGCGGCATCCCTGATCGTCGCCGGAGGCGTTGACTCCTTACCCTTGGGGGTTGAACGATGTCGTGATGCCATTGATTCCGGTCGGGCAAAGTCCTGCGCAAGGCAGCTCGTGCAGGTCACCACGGCCAATTGATCGATGACCACCGTTCTGGATCGCATCGCCAGTTACAAGCGTGACGAGGTCAAAGAAGCCCAGGCGGCGCGACCTCTCAGTGCCATCCGGGAGAGGGTTGCCGACGCGCCGCCGCCCAAGGCTTTTCATTCAGCTCTCGGCGTTGCCACAGAGACAGGCTTTGGACTGATCGCGGAAATCAAGAAGGCGAGTCCATCGAAAGGCGTGATTTGCACGGATTTTGCCCCACGTGAAGTCGCCGCCGCTTACCAGCGTGGCGGTGCCACCTGCCTGTCGATCCTGACCGATGGGCCGAGCTTTCAGGGATCGCTTGAGGATTTACGCAGGGTCGCTCTTGAGACGCCATTGCCGTGCCTGCGTAAGGACTTCCTGCTCGATCCCTATCAGGTCTGGGAGTCGCGCATCGCCGGCGCCGATTGCATCCTGCTGATCATGGCGATACTTTCCGACTCGATGGCCCGGGAAATCGAGGAGGCTGCCATTGAATGCGGAATGGATTGTCTTGTTGAGGTTCACAATGCCGAAGAATTGACGCGAGCCAAGACATTGAAATCTCGCCTTATTGGTGTCAACAACCGGGATTTACGAGATTTTTCTGTCTCGCTGTCAACGACGATCGAACTGTTGCCTTTCATGCCACCTGAATCGCTGGTGGTCGCCGAGTCCGGCCTGTCGTGTCGCGATGATTTGAATCATCTCGCTGCCGTCGGGGTTCGCTGCTTCTTGATTGGCGAAAGTCTGATGCGCGCTGCTGATCACGAAGTGGCCGTGCATAACCTGTTAAACACGCCCTTTCGTGCAAGGCCAGATGATGAGCCGTTTGACTCACATCGATAACGCTGGTGATGCCCGGATGGTTGATGTCTCGGGCAAGGATATCACGGAGCGTATGGCCATTGCCCGCGGCCAGGTTACGCTGGATTCTGCCCTGTTCGACATCATCAAGTTCCAATCGGCAAAAAAAGGCGATGTTCTGTCTGTCGCGCAATTGGCCGGAATCATGGGGGCCAAACAGACCGCATCGCTGATTCCGCTCTGTCACCCCCTGCCCCTTTCGAATGTCGAAGTTGTTCTTCGCCCTGTTGACTCGCCGCCACGGGTCGAAATTGAAGCGCGCGTGCGAACCACCGGGCGCACGGGTGTTGAAATGGAAGCCCTGACTGCGGTCTCGATCGCTGCCCTGACAGTCTACGATATGGTCAAGTCTGCTGGCCACGGAATGGAGATCGGGAATATCCGGCTGGTTGTTAAGGACGGTGGAAAGTCCGGGCGCTTTGTGAGGGAAGCGGGTGATCACCACTGACGAGGCGCTGCAACGACTCTTGAGTCTCATCAAACCCATTGACGACATCGAAACGGTCCCTCTGATCGAGGCTGTGGGTCGCGTGCTGGCAAAACCGATTGTCAGCAATCGCAACCAGCCACCTTTTGCGGTATCGGCGATGGATGGTTTTGCTGTCCGCGACGAAGATGCCGTCAAAGATGCGTGTCTCGAGATTATCGGTGAGTCAGCTGCCGGACGCGGTTGCAACCAGACAGTCAGGCCGGGGCAAGCCGTGCGGATCTTTACGGGTGCGCCTGTGCCAAGCGGAGCCGATCGCATCGTCGTGCAGGAAGATGCCCGTATGGAAGATGGCGAGGTGACCATCACGGGTGCGCCGGGCCGCGCGTCTCATATTCGCGCGACCGGGATTGATTTTTGCGCCGGCGCTGAGATTCCACCCCATCAGATCCTGAAAGCCGACCTGATCTCTCTGATCGCGGCCATGGATGTGGCCACGGTCGACATTATACGACGGCCTGAAGTTGCCATCATCGCAACCGGGAATGAACTCCGCATGCCCGGTCATTCATCCGGGGCCAGCGACATCATTGCCTCCTCGATTTTTGGCCTGGCCGCATTGCTCAAACTGGCCGGGGCAATCCCACATATCCTCCCCATTGCGCAGGACAATTTGTCATCGCTGCAGACCTGTCTCGAAATGGCACACGCAGCTGATCTCATCGTCACTTTGGGCGGCGCATCGGTGGGCGATCATGATCTGGTTATTCCTGCAGCGAGAGAGATGGGTTTTGAACTTGCATTTCATAAAGTGGCGATGCGTCCCGGCAAGCCGGTTTTTGCCGCGTCATCGCGCAACGGACAGCCACTTGTTGGCCTGCCAGGCAATCCGGTCTCGGCGATGGTGTGCAGCCGGATACTGCTCTGGCCCGCAATAGGTGCCTTGCGGCATCTTGGTCAACATCCTGTGCAAAAAAGGAAGGCGCGGCTGGCCACCGCGGTGACATCCAATGGGCCGCGTGAGCATTTTATGCGTGCCGCCTGGCAGCACCGTCGAACAGGCAATCCGCAGCTCGAGATTTTCGGACAACAGGACAGTTCACTGGTCAGCGTGATGGCGCAAGCCGACGCCTTGGTGGTCCGCCCACCCTACGACCCCGACCGTGCCGCTGGCGACTGGGTCGAATATATTGACCTCAGATCTCCACTTGACACATATTATGAACAGTTATAGAACACTTGTCTATCAAGTACAAAACAATAGTGGCAGAAAGGTGGAAAATATGCTGACCAAACGCCAACTTGATTTGTTGAAGTATATTGACAACCAGACCCGAACGAATGGTTACGCGCCCTCCTTCGATGAGATGAGAGAGGCAATGAAGTTGAAATCGAAATCGGGAGTTCATCGCCTGATCACGGCTCTGGTGGAACGCGGTTATTTGCAGCGCCTGGAAAACCGTGCACGCGCGCTCGAAGTGGTCCGATTTCCCACAGGGACTGTGACCGCAAAGGCGCCGGCCAATATCCCCGCCATATCAACGCCATTCGACTGGCCTGCAGCCGAAGCGATGGGCGATACTATGGTGCCGTTGATGGGGCGTATTGCCGCAGGTTCGCCTATTGAGGCGATCAGCACCAAAGAAAGTGACATTGCGGTTCCGCCCGATCTGGTCAGTGGTATCGGTGAACATTTTGCACTCAAGGTTGTTGGTGATTCAATGATTGAGGCTGGAATTTTTGATAACGACACAGTGGTCATTCGCCGTCAGGACACCGCTGACAATGGCGAAATTATCGTCGCGCTGATACGGGGTGAGGAAGCGACCTTGAAACGGTTGCGCTGTCGCGGGCGTTCAATTGCCCTTGAAGCCGCCAATCCCGAATACGAAACACGCATGTATCGTGCCGATGAAATCACGGTGCAAGGCCGCCTTGTCGGATTGTTAAGAAGTTATTGAGTCCATGAATGTCTTCGCCGCGCGGCATCGTACATCGACCCAGATGGTCCCTTTCAGGTGATATGAAGGTGAAGGTGCACAGCAAGTGACTTCCCCGGTGAATGTCGTCACCCGATTTGCGCCTTCGCCAACCGGGCTATTGCATATTGGCGGGGCACGTACAGCCCTTTTCAACTGGCTCTATGCCCGTGGTCGCAATGGAAAGTTTCTTTTGCGTATCGAGGATACTGACCAGGCACGCCAGCAGGAAGATGCGGAAGCCCATATTATTGAGGGGTTGAGGTGGCTGGGTCTTGACTGGGATGGTCCGGCCATCAGCCAGCGTGAACGATACGAACGCCATCAACAGGCGGCACAGTCCTTAATCAAATCCGGTGCCGCCTATAAATGTTTTTCTGACCCGGCTGAGATCGAAAACATTCGTGCGGCTGCCAAGGAAAAAACCGGAAACTTTCATTTTCGCAGTCCATGGCGTGATACCGACAGCGCCGATCATCCTGACAGACCTTTCTGCGTGCGGCTGAAACTTCCTGAAATTGGGAAGACAATGGTCAATGATGTCGTGCATGGCCATATCAGCTGGAACAATACCCAGTTTGACGATCTGGTCATTCTGCGCAGCGATGGCAGTCCGACCTATAATTTTGCGGTGGTGGTTGACGATCATGACATGGAGGTCACGCATGTCATTCGGGGCGATGACCATTTGAATAACACCCCACGTCAGCAGTTTGTCTATGACGCCTTCGGTTGGACATTCCCGACATTTGCGCATGTGCCGTTGCTCCATGATGAGCAAGGAAAAAAACTGACCAAACGCGGCCGCGCAACGGGGCTTCATGAATATGTGGAAGCCGGGATTCCACCCGAGGCGATGCGGAACTACTTGGCGCGACTGGGATGGAGCCATGGTGATGATGAGTTCTTCACCACCCGACAGGCCCTCTCGTGGTTTGATCTTGGCGGGCTTCGCAAGTCTTCGGCACGGTTGGATTATGACAAATTGTTGAGTCTGTCGCGTGCGCATCTTGCTGCTTGCGACGATGACATTATTGTCAACATGTTGGAGGAATTTCGAACCCGGATCGACAGGCCCGCCCTTGATCGGGGTCTCCGTGCGCGGGCGGTCACAGCGATTGGCCTGCTCAAGTCCCGGGCCAGGTCTTTCATGGATCTGGACTCGCAACTCGGTTTTCTGGAGCTGGTCCGCCCGATTTCGCTGGACGAGGATGCCGAACAGATTCTTGATGCGGGCGGGCAGACATTACTCAGAAAACTCATGGCACGACTTGAAAAGACAAACTGGTCTGCCGATGAACTGGATGCCACCATTCGTGATGCCTGCCGTGATGAATCGGTTGGTTATGCCCGATTTGCGCGTCCCCTGCGGGCGGCTCTGACGGGTCGGACCCAAGCTCCCGGTGTCATTGAGATGATGCTGGTACTTGGTCGCTCCGAAACAATCGCACGAATTCATGATGTGATACCATTCCGCGAAAGTTCCATAAGTTGAGAATCGCAGGCAACACGACGTGTCTTTCATACAGCCTGACCAAAAATCGGTGTCGCAACGAATGAAGATTTTCGGGAAATGGGATGACCAGGCTTCAAACGCAATCACACCCCTGCCTCGACCTGCAATCAGTTCACCGCTCTGCGCGGGTTTTCAAGAACGGAAACAGATCACGTTATGAAGATCGGGGATGAATCAGGATGGCTCTGGTTGGCTTTTTGCGGTTGAGAGCAACACCATATTCATGATCGTTTCCAGATTGAAGGCAAGCCTCTCGTTGAGGGCCTCGGATGTCATATAGGGTCGCTCAAACAGGATCTCACCCGAGTAGCGATTGGTCAGATAGTAATATCCAATCGCGGCAATGGTAATATTGAGTTGGACCGGATCAATGCCAGGGCGGAAAATGCCCGCGGCGACACCGCGTTCGAGGATGTGCCGAACCATATCGACGAATTGTCGACTCGCCTGCCGTAAACGCGTGGAGCCCTTGAGGTGCCGCGCCTTGTGAAGGTTGGCACTGTTGACGAGCGTAATGAATTCTGGGTTTTCGAGATAGTAATCCCAGGTGAATTGCACAAGCCTCTCCAAGGCTTCGCGAGGTGCCATCATCGAAAGATTCAGGGACTGTTCGGCCGCTCGGATGTCAAGATAGGCATCTTCCAGAACAACGCAGAATAAATTCTCCTTGCTGCCAAAATAGTGATAGATCATGCGTTTGTTGGCCACGGCCCGATTGGCGATCTTGTCAATGCGGGCACCGGCAAGCCCGAGACGGGCAAACTCATGTTTGGCCGCCTTCAGAATCCGAGCCTTGGTGGCTTCTGCATTGCGCTTTGGCTTGGTCGACGTCTGCATATTATGCTGCTCTCCCTGCCACCGAAAGCCACCCGGGTTGCGTCATCACCCCGCCATATCTTCGCTAGGCGACTTTATCCTGATTTGGTGCTCAACGGCAAATCGTTTTGATACGAAACGGGTTGATACAAGGAACACAGACCGGGCTGATATTGACTGCGACACGTCTCCACCGCAGTGGACATCAGCAGATGATGACCGTGACCAAAACTCTTGACGGACTGGCGATTGTCGGGGCGTCACGAGTTGCAGTCCCACTGCTTCGCCGCTGTCAAAACGGATTGATGCGAATTGAATCCAGAACAGTCGCGCTGACCGGCAGATGGCAATTTGCACGTTCATGACAGTGCGAGGATCGACAGCTCTGAAAATCCTTGGTCAATTTCGTTGGCAGCACGACCGGTCTCCCCGATTTTCAGGACCATATGATGCTTTTGGGGTCGCATGACAAAAGAATCATTGATCATCAATCAATTCACAGAAAATAATGGATGCAAGATCAATGGTTCACCCTGACCCAGCCACAGAGATCACGGGCGGCAGATAATCGACCCTTCATTCCGGATAAACATTGTTGATATTCAAGACCTTAAAAAACAAATGTCAGATTGCAAACTTCTCCTCGCAACGGCAATCTGTTGTATCTTGGATCAATGAAGGCACGGGATGGTGTCAACGATCATCAATTCCGAGAAACCGAGTCGATCATCTGCCGTGCCTTTCGGGTTGACACCTGCCGATCAACGCTGTCTGCTCTGGCAAGGATTAAAAAGTCGCCTAACCGCGACGGGAATTAATGTTGGAGATATATAATGAACAGAACGATTATCGGATCACTCCTTGCCACCGCCGTGAGTCTTGGAAGCGCATCGATGGCGCAGGAATTCGTATCAATCGGCACTGGAGGCGTGACCGGTGTCTATTATCCAACCGGAGGTGCCATTTGCCGTCTTGTCAACAAGTCGCGCAAGGAACACGGGATTCGGTGTGCGGTCGAATCGACGGGTGGATCGGTCTACAATATCAATACAATCAAGGCGGGTGAGCTTGAATTTGGCGTTGCGCAATCCGACTGGCAACACCATGCCTATCATGGAACGTCCAGATTTGCCGACAATCCGTTCCCGGGAATTCGTTCCGTGTTTTCGGTGCATCCTGAACCATTCACACTTGTTGTGCGCGGTGACAGCGGCATTACCGGATTCGAAGATCTTCGGGGCAAGCGAGTGAATATCGGCAACCCCGGTTCTGGTCAGCGTGCAACGATGGAAGTTGTCATGGATGCTTTCGGCATTGATGTTGGTGACCTGGCACTCGCAACCGAATACAAGGGCTCGGAAATGGCCGCGCAACTTTGTGATGGCAATATCGATGCGATGATTTACACGATCGGCCACCCGGCGGCGGCAATCAAAGAAGCAACCACGACTTGTGATGCGAAGCTCGTGTCAGTCATCGGGGAGCCCATCGACAGGCTCGTCGCCGACAATCCTTTCTATCGCAAGGCCACGATTCCTGGTGGCATGTACGCTGGTACCGACACTGACACCGAAACCTTTGGGGTTGGCGCAACCTTTGTCACCTCGGAGTCAATCTCGGAGGAGGCCGTTTATATCGTCGCCAAATCGGTCATGGAAAATATTGACGATTTCCGGCAGCTGCACCCGGCTTTTGCCAATCTCGAGGTTGAAGAAATGGTGCAGGATGGTCTGAGTGCACCGCTGCATCCCGGTGCCGCGCGCGCTTACCGGGAACTCGGACTGATCAACTGATCCGTTCGTTATTGAACGGTGTTCCGGCGCGCCAGAAAATTGGGGCGCCGGCCTCCCCATGACGTCCAACCGGCAACACCCAGATGAGTGAACCGTCGCGCGCAGATCGAAATGCTGACCAGATCGCTGAAGAGGCGGATATTGGGGCACGCAGCGCCGAAGGATGGCAGGGCCGACTGATCGTCATAGTCTGTATTTCCTGGTCCTTGTTTCAGCTCTATATTGCCTCGAAACTGCCGGGAATGCTTGCCCAGTCGACCGGAGTGGGCCTGTTTGCAAATGTTGTCGCGCAGGCGCGGTTTATTCACCTGTCATTCGCAATCGCACTGGCGACTTTCGCCTTTCCATTATTCAAAGGTTCATCGCGCAGACGTATCCCGCTCTATGACTGGGTGTTCATGACGCTCGGTGTGACTTCCTGCCTGTACCTTTTGATTTTCCGATTTGAGATTGCTGCAAGACCGGGACTCTGGAGTCAACAGGATATCATCATGTCCGCGATCGGAATGACGATCCTGATGGTTTCTGTCTATCGGACACTGGGGCTGCCGCTGGTCGTTATCGCAGGCTCTTTCATTCTCTTCGCATTCTTCGGCGGAAATTCAGAGTGGGTCCGCAATACAACCAATTACGATGGCGCTTCGTTGAGCAAGGCTCTTGGACATTACTGGATGCAAACTGAAGGTGTTTTTGGCGTGGCGCTGGGTGTGTCGACCTCCATGATCTTTCTGTTTGTCCTGTTTGGCGCACTTCTTGATCGTGCCGGTGGTGGAAACTGGTTTATCAAGGTGGCGGTCGCATTGCTTGGAGCCTTGCGGGGCGGCCCCGCGAAAGCATCCGTTCTGAGTTCAATGATGACTGGAATGATTTCTGGTTCCTCCATTGCCAATACTGTCACGACAGGCACTTTCACCATTCCATTAATGAAGAGAATTGGTTTTCCTGCAGAAAAGGCAGGAGCCGTTGAAGTGGCGTCATCAACCAATGGGCAATTGACTCCACCGGTGATGGGGGCTGCCGCATTCCTCATGGTGGAATATGTCAATATTCCCTATATTGAGGTCATCAAACACGCTTTTCTTCCGGCAGTGATCAGCTACATCGCGTTGCTCTATATTGTCCATCTTGAGAGCCTCAAAATGGGATTGTCCGGGCTGAGGAAGCAGGGGCGAGAGATCAACGTGCTGATGATCCTCATTCTTTTCCTGTCCGGATTCATCCTGCTCGCAATATGCACTTTCCTGATGATCGGGCTGCGGTCCCTTCTCGAACCGTTCATGGGCGAGACAGTCTTCGCCGCGGTTGGTCTGCTGGCCATTGCCTATTTGGCTCTGGTTTATGCCGCCTCGAGATGTCCTGATATCGCCGTCGATGACCTCACGGCACCGTTGCCCGATGCGCCGCGTCTCACGCCAACCCTGATTGGGGGTGCCTATTTCGCGCTTCCGATACTGGCTCTCGTATGGAACCTGATGGTGCGGACCGACAGTCTTGACCGTCTTTCTCCGGCACTTTCAGCATTTTGGGCGACGATATTCATGATTGTCGTCGCACTGACACACCGCCCGCTCAAATCGTACTTTCGTGGCGATGGTTATTTCGGCAGAGAAACCAGACGGGGTTGGGACGACTTGATTAGCGGACTGATCCTCGGTGCCCGCAACATGATCGGAATTGGCGTGGCTACAGGTGCTGCCGGAATCATCGTCGGGACCATTTCACTGACTGGTGCACACCAAATCATCGGTCAGGTGATTGAGACCATTGCTGGTGGCAACTTGATCATTCTGCTGGTGCTCGTTGCCGTCTTGTCACTGATTCTCGGCATGGGATTGCCGACAACCGCCAACTATATTGTTGTGTCCAGCCTGATGGCTCCGGTGATCGTTTCTGTCGGCGCACAGTCTGGACTCATTGTTCCGCTCATCGCGGTTCACATGTTTGTCTTTTACTTTGGTATCCTTGCTGATGACACGCCCCCTGTAGGCCTGGCGGCTTATGCTGCTGCTGCAATTTCGCGGGGAGACCCCATCAAGACAGGTGTTCAGGGTTTTGCCTACGACATTCGAACAGCACTGCTTCCATTCCTGTTTATTTTCAACACTGATCTCCTGTTGATCGATGTGGGACCGTTAAAGTCAATATTGGTCTTTTTGATCGCGCTGACCGCAATGTTGCTGTTCGCCGCGGCGACTCAGGGCTACTTCATCGCGAAGTCGAGATACTGGGAGACAGCAGCCCTGCTGCTCATCGCATTCATGCTGTTCCGCCCGGGCTTTTTTCTTGACCAAATCAGCGACCGTTATGCCCAGGCTGAGGGTTCTGCCATCTTCGGGCTGATGGGTGAGGCAACAACCGGCACGGACATCCGTTTAACCGTCAATGGTCCCGACTTTGATACCGGAGATTTGCGCCCCGTCGTCATCGAAATCACGGCAGTAGCTGGCGATGCCGCGGCGACAATGGCTCATCACGGGCTGACCGTGATTGAAGATGGAAGCACCCTCCTTCTTGAAGAACCGTTCCCGGGCACATCGTTTTTCGAGACACTGAGCCTCGAATACGACTTTTACGGTGATCTGCCCGTTGAAATTATCCTGGCCGAAATTGAAAACAATCGCCCCCCGAAGGAATTGTTTTTCATCCCGGCACTCATGTTTTTGGCCGGAATCGTCCTCATACAAAAACGACGTGCAAAGCAACCACCTTTCTGATCTCTTGGCTATGGCGCGTCAATCAATCTGAGAATTTGCGACAGTCTGGGTGAGACTCCGAGCGTGCGGCGGATATCACACTCCGCATCGCTCAAGTCGTGGCGTGATCCGCTCATACCCTGTCTTCCCGGCCTGATGTTCTGGCCATCATCACAGATCCTGAAAATATCTCAATATTCAGGTACATAACCCGGTCCGCAATGTCCTGTTGAAAAACCGCCTGGCCCTGACCCGGCATGACATCCCATAACTGCCAGTCCTGACCATCCGAAACTTGACCAAATGCCCCCTGACACTGCGATTCTCTGGGGGTTACAAACCCGTATTTTACACTTGACAACAAACCGGTTTGTATGTAACCATTTAGATACTTATAATCTACAGAATTGGTTGTTTTCCCTGCAAACATGTTTTTTTAGAAAGGATAACGGCATGTCATTCATCAAGAGATTCATCGCGGCGGAAACCGCATCGCGGCGGAATTTTCTGCTTGCTGGAGCTTACGGAATCACCGGTGCAGCGGCACTGCGTATGTTCGGGCCTTCCCCTATCATGGCCATGACCTACAGCGACCCGACGATTGCCTGGAGTTACCGCAATCGAACAAATCCCTACTGGAACGAAATTGTCTCGGGCGGGGAGGCCTTCGTGGAAAGTCTTGGCAAGTCCAAGGATGACCTGACGCACCTGATCAATGAGGGATCGTCTGAGAAATCCCTGGCCGATGTCAAGGCACTGCTGGCGAAGACAGGTGGAGAATTGGCTCTGGCCATTGATACCAACGATGCTCCCACGCCCGGCCGGTGGTGGAAGCCTGCGTCGAGGCGGGTGCCTTTGTGTCAACGCTCTGGAACAAGACCGATGACCTTCACCCCTGGGATTTTGGTGACAATTATGTCAGCCACATGAGTTGGTCCGACGAAGGCCCGGCCGAGCAGACAGCACGCATTTTGCTTGACGCCATGGGCGGCAAAGGCGGCGTGGTCCATCTCGGCGGTATTGCTTCCAACAATCCGGCAATAGAGCGTTTGAATGGTCTGAAAAACGCGTTGAAAGACTATCCGGATGTTGAACTGCTTGATGCCCAGCCTGCGGACTGGGATACGCAGAAGGCCAATCAGGTCATGCAGGGTTTTATCACACGATATGGTGATGAAATCACCGGTGTGCATTGTGCCAACGATACCATTGGCTACGGTGTTCTCGAAGCATTACGGGCTGAGGGTATGGATGTGCCAATTGTCACTTATGATGGCAATCCGCAAGCGGTTGATCTCGTTGCGGAAGGCAAGATCCTGGCCACGGTCTTCACCAATCCGCACTGGGGTGGCGGCATAACGGCTTCACTGGCCTACCATGCTGCGGTCGGTCATTTCAAACCGTCCGAAGAGCCGGCCGAGCATCGGGAGTTTTACGGGCCAACGATCTTCATTACGCCCGCAGATGCCCAAGAGTTCAAGGCAAACTATCTGGATAATGTCCCGACCTACGACTGGACAGATTTCTGGGGCCCTTCCAATGGCCAAATCATGTACAAGTAACCTCTGAGTCACAGGGCACGGAATGGCAATGTCCGTGCCCATATTCTAGCGGGTCTGCGTCTTGGATCATCGACAGGCGTTGCACAATAATGACTCGGCGTCACAACGGTAGGGTCAATGGCTGAGATGGCAGCAGATAATGACGCTCGATTCAGCACTATGATACGTGATATCGTCGTCAAATGGGCTCCACTGCTCGTCCTCGTTTTCCTTGTCCTGCTTTTTCCTGTTTTCGAATGGCTGGAGGATTTTCGCGCAGGAAAGGACCATATTTACCTCCTCGACTCACGTTTCTTTTCCATTCGGAATGCCTCCCGCATTGCCGTTGCGGCGACACCCGGCCTCATGGTCGCCATTGGGGTCACTTTCATTATCATCATGGGTTCCATCGACCTCTCGATGGAAGGCAGTATCTCGATTAGTGCTGTCATATTTGCTTTTGTCTTTCTTGCCCTTGGCGGAACACTCCTGAGTTGGGCGTGGTTGGCCATTCCAGCAGCAATGCTCGTCGGGGCAGGAATCGGTTTCGCCAATGGTCTGATCCATGTTGTCTTTCGGATTCCCTCCTTCATGGTATCACTGGCCATGGGGTTCGTTGGGACCGGACTGGCTCTCGTTCTCACCGGCGGCGATCGTATCCGCATTGAAGACGAGGTCTTTCGCTCACTTCTGACCGTACGCTGGCTCAATTTTCCGATCATGTGTTACGTCGCTCTGCTCGCGCTGTTGGTTGCCTGGTTCATCCAGTCCCACACGACTTTAGGACGGAATTTCTATGCGATCGGTGGAGGTGAAGAGTTGGCGCAAGCCAGCGGGTTGAATGTCGCACGGATCCGGGTGCTCGGATTTGCCCTGGCCGGTGTCTTTTTTGCACTGGGTGCCCTTATGGCCGTCGACCGGATTGGAATTGCCGAAACAGCAACCGGCAACAATTTCATGTTCATCTCCATTGCCGCTGTCGTGGTGGGAGGAACTGCTCTTTGGGGTGGTATTGGTGGAATTCCCAATACGTTGGTGGGCATTCTGATCGTCTATGTGATTACCAATGGCATGGTGGTGATCGGTCTGCCCAGTTGGCTACAAGATGGCGTGCTCGGTGCCCTGGTGATTACTGCTGTTGTGCTGTCGACCAGCCGCAAATCGATCAGTTTTGTGAAGTAGGAATCGGACAGGTGTACCAACTCAAGGCAGTCGATAAACATTTTCCCGGAGTGCATGCCTTGCAGGCTGTCGATTTCGAAGTGCAGCGTGGTGAAATTGTCGGCCTTGTTGGCGAAAACGGTGCTGGAAAATCCACGCTGATGAAAGTCATCTACGGCGCTTACCAACCCGATGGCGGAGAAATCAACATTGACGGCAAAAGAGTACGATTCCAAAATCCACGGCAAGCCATGGATCATGGCATTGGAATGGTCTTCCAGGAGCAGTCCCTGATACCAAATCTCACGGTCATGGAGAATATTTTCCTCGGTTTCGAAAAGCAGTTCGTGACATTTGGTGTCGTCAGCTGGCGTGCAATGGCGACAGCCGCCCGTGCGCAATTGGCAAAGGTGAAACTTGATATTGACCCGACGACTATCACTTCTGATCTTTCCTTTGCCCAGCGACAACTGGTTGAACTCGTCAAGGTTCTCACCCTGGAGGAACGGATTGACGGGGATCTGGTAATCCTACTCGATGAACCCACCTCGGTTCTGGCGGAGGACGAGGTGAAGTTGCTGTTCCAGATTGTGAGAGGCCTGACCAAACGTGCCTCCTTTATCTTTGTCAGTCACCGGATTTCCGAGGTTCTCGAACTCTCAGACCGGATCTACATCATGAAGGACGGTGCGGTCGTTGACGTCGTCCACAGCAATGATGCCAATCTGGATGCCATTCAGCACAAGATGGTCGGTCGCGAGATCAACAACGAATATTACCGCGAGCATAAACAACAGGCCTACAACCCCAATGAGATCCTCGTTTCTTTTGACAATGTCGGGCTTCAGGGCAGCTATCGCAACATCTCCTTTGACCTGCATGCAGGGGAAGTCCTGTGCTTGGTTGGCACCGAGGGATCCGGCCGAGAAGCAATCCTGCGTACGGTTTTTGGCCGTGATCCATGCAGTGCTGGACGTGTCAAGATCAAAGGGGAACCGGTCACCGCTTTCTCGCCGATGGCGAGTGTCAGGCGTGGAATTGGTCATGTTCCACGCGAGCGAAAAATCGAAGGAATTGTCAACGGCATGAATGTCTATGAGAACATGACCCTGGCGCAGATCCGCAAATTCGCACGTCTCGGCATCATGAATGTGCCGGCGGAGAAACAGTTGGCCAATGAGTGGATCGAACGGTTGGGGATCAAGACCCCTTCGGTGGCCAAGGATTGCGGTGGACTTTCAGGTGGCAATCAACAGAAGGTTGTTCTCGCCAAATGGCGCTCCAGCGGATCTGATATCCTGCTGCTTGACCATCCGACACGCGGTCTCGACATCGGTGCCAAGGAAGATGTCTATGAGATGATCCGCGAAATGTCGGCGAATGGTGTCGGTATCCTGTTGGCGGCAGATACGCTCGAGGAAGCCATCGGCCTCTCTCATACGATCATCGTTCTGAAAGATGGCGAAATCCAGAAGCGATTTGAATGCGCAACGGGGGCCAAACCCTCGCTCTACGACCTTGTCCACCACATGATTTGACACCATCATGACCCGCGAAATTCTCAGACCTCATTTTCCCTGGATCACCCTGGTCGCACTGATCGTCATTGTCGGAATTGCCAATCCTGCCTTCTTTTCGGTCAGTGGCTTTGTCATCCTCATGGCGGATGTCATCCCTCTCTTGATCATGGCCATTGGCATGACCTTTGCGATCTATATCGGGGGTATTGACCTGAGCATTCAGCAGCTCGCCAATATGGTCACGGTCATGACCACAGTCTATCTGGCGCAGTTTGGAATCAGTGTAGCGTTGCTGGTGGTTTTGGTCGGTGGCCTCTTTGGAATCATCTCCGGTTTTGTGACCACGCGTCTCTATGTTCCGTCTTTTGTCTCGACGCTCGCAATTGGCTTTATCGCCCTTTCGATCGCCAAATGGCTTTCCGACCAGCGCGCCCTCTTCATGGATGCCACTCTCCGTGATGCGCATTTCGGCTGGATGTTCGGCAATACGATGGGAGTTCCTCATGAACTCGTCATTGGTTTGCTTTTGGCGTTCTTTGCCTGGCTCCTGCAAACACGCACATCATTCGGGCGGGCCTTGAAAGCAGTGGGGTCGGGAGAGTTGGCAGCGGTGGCTTCGGGAATCGATGTCGATCGGGTCAAAATTTTTGCCTTTGGTCTCTCCGGCATGTTTGCCGCCTTTGCCGGCCTGATGTTTTCAGTCAAACTCTCGGGCGGCGATGCTCAGCTTGCCAATGGGTTTCTCCTTCTGGCCATCGTGGCTGTCCTCGTGGGTGGGACACCACTCACCGGTGGTGTGGGTGGGGTCATCAACACCGTGATTGGAACCCTTATCGTGATGGTCATTCGTGCAGCGATGGTCTATCTTGAAATCGATGCCACACAACAGCAGATGGTCTTCGGCATCGTGCTCATTGTGGCAATCGCTCTCACTATCGATCGTTCCAAACTCCGCAGTGTGGTCAAATGACCGCCGGACAAAAATCTATCCTCATCACATGGGGACACGCCGTGTTTCAAATCATGCCCGCACCCGCAAAAGGACGGTGTCATTTTCGATTGACATTGCACGCATGGGCACCGGCGCATCTGATTTCCATGATTCCTGCGGCGTCCCGACCGCCCATGGTCTGCCAAAAGTCACCGACCAAGAGGTGTTTTGCCATGTTGCCACCTCGTGATCGTGAAACACAGATCGCCTTGTCGTAACCGGAGACAAAGAATAACGACCGAACTCTACACATCACGACCGCAGGGCAAGATTCCCAACAGCCGGTTCCCGTTGCTGGTGCATCGCAACGCGATTCCCGGAGGTGGTGCGGATGCAATCAAAGCGCGGTTTCGTGAAAACGGCTGGTTCAACAACTGGGATTATCCCGGCATCTATGAATATGCGCATTTTCACTCAACCACACATGAATGCCTCGGATGCGCCAGGGGCTGGATGGAATTTAGCCTTTCGGTCGGCGAAGGAGGTTGGTCCCGGGTGCGAATTGAGCAAGGCGATGTCATTGTCATGCCGGCCGGGGTCAGCCATGAAAAAACCGTGGCGTCGGAAGACATTCACATGTGCGGTGGCTATCCGGATGGCCGCGACTGGGATGATATTCAGGAAGCCTATCTGAGTGATGAAGATTACCGGCGCGCCTGCAAACGCATCATGATGTTACCGATTCCGGCGAAGGATCCAGCAACTGGACTTGCCATGCCGGAATGGCATGCCGCCCCCTCCTCTGTGGAAGCCGGATGGAATGATTGGCGTACCAGCCTTGATACCACATCCTGACAACAGAACACCATGATGCCAAAATCTTTGACCCTTCCCGCAACAGCTCGGCAATTTGGGCATTTTATCAATGGATCCGTTGTCCCTGTCGGCAATCGCGACACCCTCATCCGGACATCACCGGCACATGATCGACCTGTGACCATCATGCCCATTTGCACACCCGAAGATCTCGATGCAGCTGTTATGTCGGCGCGTGTTGCCTTCGAAGATCGCCGTTGGTCAGGCCTCGGCGGAGCGGAACGGGCAAGCACCCTCCTCCGGGCCGCCACGATTCTTCGCAGGCGGGTCAACGATATCGCGTATTGGGAGGTGTTGGAAAACGGCAAACCGATCAGTCAGGCCCGCGCCGAAATTCAGGGATGCATTGGCATGTTGGAATATGCCAGTGGCCTGGCACGGTCCTTGCATGGTGATGCATTCAACAATCTTGGTGACACCATGTTGGGCCTTGTCACGCGTGAGCCTGTTGGTGTCGTTGGCATTATCACACCCTGGAATTTCCCTTTCCTGATCCTGTGTGAGCGTGTCCCCTACATACTGGCTTCAGGAAATTGTATTGTCGCCAAACCCTCAGAATTTACATCGGCAACGTCCCTGCTCCTTGCTGAAATTCTCACAGAGGCCGGCCTACCCGATGGCGTCTTCAATGTGGTAACGGGCACTGGTGATACGATCGGCCAGGCAATGAGTCACCATATGGATATCGACATGCTGTCCTTTACCGGCTCAACAGCGGTCGGGCGTCAGATTGTCCAGGCGGCCGGCCAGTCGAACTTCAAGAAGCTCAGCCTCGAACTTGGCGGTAAAAACCCTCAGATCGTCTTTGCCGATGCCTCGCTTGGAGATGCGGCTGACGGTGTGGCATTCGGGATTGGTTTCAACGCCGGACAATGCTGCGTCTCGGGATCCCGCCTGATCGTCGAGAGATCTGTTGCCAAGAAGTTTGGTCAAATGGTTGCAAATAAACTCATGAAAGCCGTCATCGGTGATCCGCTCAATGATTCCACCCAGATTGGGGCAATCACGACGGACTCTCAGTATCAAGCCATTATGCACTATATCGAGACAGGCCAATCGGAAGGTGCACATCTCGTCTGCGGCGGTGATGTTCCCCGGCAATCCCGTGGTCGATACATCAATCCAACGGTCTTTACAGATGTCACGCCTGAGATGACCATCATGCGCGAAGAGATTTTTGGCCCTGTTCTCTCCGTCATCCCGTTTGAGACCATCGAAGAGGCCATCGCGATTGCCAATGCAACCGACTACGGACTTGCCGCCAGTGTCTGGACCCAGAATCTCGACACCGCATTGCAGGTCACACGACGCGTGCGTGCAGGTCGGTTCTGGGTCAACACGACATTTGCGGGAGGCCCGGAAATGCCCATTGGTGGTTTCAAGCAATCGGGATGGGGGCGCGAAGCGGGGACCTATGGTGTCGAAGAATACACACAGATCAAATCGGTTCATATTGACATCGGTCAGCGGGCACACTGGATATCCTGATATGACAGAGACGGTATATGATTATATCATTGTTGGCGGTGGTACCGCCGGTTGTGTTCTCGCGCATCGTCTCAGTGCCGATCCGGATGTTCGTATCCTCCTGCTGGAAGCCGGCGGCAGGGATAATCATCCGATGATCCATATGCCAATCGGATTTGCCAAGATGACGTCCGGGCCACATCTCTGGGGATACTCCACCGTCCCGCAAACCCATGCCGACAACCGTGAAATTCCCTATGCCCAGGCACGTGTTATCGGTGGCGGCTCCTCCATCAATGCCGAAGTCTTCACGCGCGGTGTCCCCGACGATTTTGATCGCTGGGCCGAAGAGGAAGGTTGCAAAGGTTGGTCATTCGAAGAAATCCAACCTTATTTTTTGCGCTCGGAGGGCAACTCCATTCTGGCTGATCAATGGCATGGAACCGAAGGAGGACTGGGGGTCTCCAATCTCCAAGACCCACAACCGATGACGCTGGCTTTTGTACAGGCCTGTCAGGAGTTGGGTCTACCTTACAATCCCGATTTCAATGGACCGAGTCAAGCCGGGTGTGGCGTTTATCAAGTCACTGTCCGCGATGGGCGGCGCTGTTCAACGGCCAGGGGCTTTCTGAAACCCGTCCTGCAGCGTCCCAATCTCAACGTTCACACCCGTGCCGCGGTACACAAGATCATCATTGAAAAAGGCCGCGCTCAAGCCGTTGAGTATATCCATAGAGGGAAACATCGCCGCACGGCGGCAGAACGCGAGATCATCGTCGCCGCCGGGGCGATCGGTACGCCCAAACTCATGATGTTGTCGGGCGTCGGGCCTGCCGATCATCTGGCTTCGCACGGTATCACCGTCACGCATGATCTGCCTGGAGTTGGCGAGAACCTGAACGATCACTTTGGCATCGATATCGTCGCAGAACTCACCGGTCACTATAGTCTTGACAAATACAATCAATGGTATCGGGCAGTGCTTGCCGGTCTGCAGTATGCCCTCTTCAAGTCAGGACCGATCACATCCAACGTTGTTGAAGGTGGTGCCTTCTGGTTCACCGATACTGCAAATTCCCAACCTGATCTCCAGTTTCACTTTCTCGCCGGGGCTGGAGCTGAAGCCGGTGTACCAAGCGTGCCCAAAGGTTCCTCCGGTATTACCCTGAATTCCTATACACTTCGGCCCAAGTCACGAGGAACCGTACGGCTACGTTCACAAAAACCTGATGACCCGCCCCTGATCGACCCAAATTTTCTGAGCCACCCTGACGATCTCCGGATCGCGGTTGAGGGAGTCAAGATCAGCCGGGAAATCTTTGCTCAGAAATCTCTGCAAAAATATATATCCCAGTTGTGCTATCCTGATTCCAATGTTCAGAGCCAGAGTGATTTCGAAGCCTATGCAAGGCAATATGGCCGGACATCCTATCATCCGACTTGCACTTGCAAAATGGGGGTCGATGAACTCGCAGTCGTTGATCCGCAATGTCAGGTCAGGGGAATCGATGCACTTCGGATTTGTGATTGTTCCATCATGCCCAGTCTCATCGGATCAAATACCAATGCCGTCACCGTCATGATTGCAGAAAAGGCCAGCGACATGATTCGTGGCATTTGTTGATGATTGTCAATGCGGGACCACTGACACTCAAGCCATATGAGGGCTCCGGATCGGGCCCCAGCTGACAACGGTTGTGCGATATCTCCCTCTCCTCCCGGTCGGGAAACAGGTTTGTTTCACGCTCATTCCTGTCCTTGTCATACAACTCACAACTGAGTTGGCCAAGCAACGGCCAGATGCACATGTCATATCAAAATGGGATTCCGAAGATTCCACTCCACGATGTCCATCTCATCCATCGTGTATTGAGATGTGATGTCAGCTGACAAGTCTGAATGCGGAGAGTCTCTGGGACGGAAGGAGAGATGCAAATCTGCCCCCAAGGCAAAAGCGTCATTGCATCATAAGGAATCACGTCCTGATTGTCGCGTATCACTCACCCGGATTGACGCCCTCAATATTCTACAGTCGGGAGCCGAATGGCGTCGAATCGCCGTTCCCGGTCCACAAACATCGCCACTGCGCCAACCGCGTGTATAAAAGCAGCGAACAGGCCCGGCAAATCTTGGAAGCGTTGCGGGACAGATTGACTGCAGGACAGGAAATCCATGCCGATCTCCAAAAGAAAGTGGACCATGCTGTCATGTTCGCGCACGTGCCCATTTCTGACCACTTATTTGGCTCGATATCAATCCCATTCGGGCGCCCAGGGGACAAGTTCCTTGGTGACAATACGGTAGTTGGTCTGTGTGAGTGCATCAATGCGCGCCATATCAACATGACTGAGGACAAAATCCATGATGTCAAAGTTGGCCTGTATATTGTCCGGCCGGGTTGACATGGTGTTGACGCTGACTCCTTTTTGCAGAATCCAACGCAGGACGACCTGGCCGGCAGACTTGCCATAAGTGGCACCGATATCGGCAAACAAGGGATATTTGAAAACCTCACCTCGCGCCACAGTCGAATAGGCCGAGAGTGGTATCCCCGTTCGATTTGCACCGGCCAGAAGAGATCTCTGATCAAGCAGAGGATGGAACTCGACCTGATTGGTGACGAGCGGTGTATCGATGATTTTGCCAGCTGCCTCCATCATGGCAACCGTATAATTTGAAATACCGATTGAACGGGCCAACCCGCGCGTATGCGCCTCCTCAAGAAGCCTCAGTGACGGGGCAATATCCCCGTCAGCCGGCGGCCAATGCAGCAACAACACATCGACCCAGTCGATGCGGAGTGCATTCAGACTGGCTTCAACCGATGCGATGAACCTGTCAGGGGCAAAATTCTCGTTGCACACCTTGGTGGTCACACAGAGATCCTCGCGTGCAAGCCCGGTGGTAGCGAGGGCCTCACCGACTTCGGCCTCGTTCTGGTACATCTGGGCTGTGTCGAATGCACGATAGCCGATTCTGGCGGCCGCTTCCACGGCTCGTAATGCAACTTCCCCCGTCAGGGGAAATGTCCCAAACGCACGTTGATAATTTTTCGTAAAGTAAACAGTCATGACATCCTCATATCCGTATTCACAAGGGGGTGCATGTTGCATCCAAGGTCGCACGAATCGGATTCACCGGTCTGAAACAGTATATTCCGAATTGACTTGAATCACTTGCGCTCCATTGGCATAATTATAACTGAATGGTTACTTGTTCTCAATCTGGTGTGGGGCTGTCCTTGTGTCGAAAGTGACAACAGCGAAAGAAGCTGTTGAAAACATTGCTGATAATGCTGTTGTTGCCGTCAACTCTTCGAGCGGCCTCTGCTGTCCCGATGCCATCTTGAAAGCCTTGGGTGAGCGTTTTTCCAAGACCCGGTCCCCCGGCAATCTCACAATGATTCATCCGATTGCCGCAGGCGATATGTTTGGCACCAAAGGTGTTGATCACATTGCTTTACCCGGTTGTATTGGTACAATTATCGGTGGCAGTTATCCGTCCGGCCCGACTCATGCCGAACCACCGTTGATCTGGCAGAGAATCACTGAAAACACTGTCAAAGCCTATAATCTGCCATCGGGGATCATTTTTGACATGCTCCGCGAAGGGGCTGGTTTGCGTCCAGGTGTCCTGACCAAGGTGGGTCTTGAAACCTTTGTTGATCCCGAGCAGGAAGGTGCGGCGATGAATGCTGCTGCCCGCGCGGCGCCCATTGTCCGGCGGGAGACTTTTGACGGTGATGAGTGGCTCTATTTTCCTGCCCTCAGCCCTGACATCGCCATGATTCGTGCCACAACCTCTGACCAGCGCGGCAATCTCAGTTTTGAATCCGAGGGCGCTTATCTGGGTGCCATGGAAATGGCCCTGGCTGCGCATAATACAGGTGGAACGGTGATTGCCCAGGTCCGGCACATTGCCAAACATGGCTCCCTTCGGCCACACGATGTACGCATCCCCGGTATACTCGTCGATTCCGTGGTCGCAGTGCCGGATATGCTGCAGACAACTGAAACCGCTTATGATCCTGCCATATCCGGAGAACTGATCCGTCCTCTTGACAGTTTCACTTTGCCGGAATTCGGCGTTCAAAAAATTATCGCGCGGCGGGTTGCGCAGAATTTGAAAACCGGTTGGGTGGTCAATATTGGCTTTGGTGTCTCAGCCAATGTTCCACGAATTCTTCTCGAGGAAGGTTTGCATGGTGCTGTTACTTGGGTCATTGAACAAGGAGGCGTTGGCGGGATTCCCCTGGGAGGGTTCAAGTTCGGCTGCACCGCCAATGCCGAAGCCTTCGTTGCGTCACCGGAACAATTTACCTACTTCCAGTCGGGTGCGTTTGACTGTGCCCTGTTGTCATTTCTTGAAATTGGTGTTGATGGGTCTGTCAATGTTTCTCGATTGCCATCAACACCCCATCGCACAGCTGGAGCCGGCGGTTTTGTCGACATCACCGCCCGGGCCAGCCGCATCATCTTTTCTGGCACATTCAATGCGGGCGCGCGGATGCATATCGACAATGGAAAGCTTGTGATTGACAAAGAGGGCCACACCTCCAAACTGGTCAAATCTGTCAATCAGGTATCTTTTTCCGGCCGACGGGCCCGTGAACTAGGACAGAGGGTCACCTTCGTGACCGAACGCTGTGTTATTGAGCTGATTGATGGCACTCTCACCGTTACCGAGATTGCGCCGGGAATTGATCCGCGTCGCGATATCATGGCCCAGACAGAGGGAACTCTCCATATTGCTCCCAACCCCAAACCTATGGACTCCCGGCTTTTCCGACCCGAAAAAATCGATCTTGAATCATGTCTGAACAGATAGTCTGTAGCGTCCGGGACGGCATCGCGCATCTCTGTCTCAATCGGGAAGAAAAACGCAATGCGCTTGACGGCCCGATGATTGAAGCACTCCACAGCGCCTGCCATAAAATCGAAACGGGAAACGCTTCCCTTGTCCTGCTTTCGGGAGCCGGTGAAACTTTCTGTGCCGGAGGAGATATCGATGCCTGGAGTTCGCTGTCACCGCAGGAATTTGGCCGCCACTGGATCACCAACGGCCACCGCGCATTCGATACTCTTGCCCGGCTTCGCCAACCCGTCATCGCTATTCTTGACGGACATGTGTATGGTGGCGGGCTCGAGCTCGCAGCCTGTGCCGACATCCGGATTGCCGAGGAACATGTTCGGATCGGCCAGCCCGAAACAACCCTAGGCATCGTTCCCGGATGGTCTGGCACACAACGCACGGTGCGGCGTTTCGGTTCCCAAGTTGTCCGGCGAATGACAATCCTGGGTGAACAATTTTCGGCTAGCCAGGCCTATGATCTCGGTCTTGTCGACCATGTGGTGGAAACGGGTCAGGCAATGGCGACAGCCCATTCCCTGGCGACTGATATCCTGTCGCGCGGGGCCCGCGCCCTTGAATTGGTCAAACTCATGATTAATGCGGCTGAGGGTGAGGATACCGAGCGGGTCATCGACATACTGGCCGGAACGATTGCCGCAGACTCGAATGATCTGGCCGAAGGTTTGGCCCGCTGGCGACAAAACAGGACTCGGAAAGCAAACAGTAATTCCCGCTAATTTATTTTCTGCTGTGATTTCATTGGGTGAGTTCTTTAAGAAAATATGTAACTATTCAGGTTCTTGTTGGGTTTTTCTGGTCCGCACGGCGGTTCAGGACATCTCGAGCCGCTGGATGAGTTCGTCCGGCGGGGTCCGCAGTGTTTCCAGCAGGTTCCAGCCCGGCTTGCGGGCGGTGTCCAGCACGGTTCGCAGCACCGCGTGGTTCTGCGCTCCAGTCGTGCTGCGGAAGTTGCCGGAGATCTTCTGCTGCACCTTGAGGGGGCGCAGCGCCCGCTCGGCTTCGTTGTTGGTGGCGGGAACCGTGGGGTCGCGGGTGAACCGCAGCACGCCCTCCCGGTTGTCTTGCAGCCGCAGCACCAGGTTGTGGCCCCGTCGTCGTTTCCGTCGGCCCCGGCGCCCTTTCGTGGGCGGCGGCGGCCGTTCGGACATCGAAACGGCTCCCTTCGGGCCGGGGCGGCGGTTCGCTATCCGGAAAAATTAGACATCATGGATTGACCTGTCCCGATCCTGTCCCTGTATACAGGATCCAATGCATGGCCCTGAAGAGGGCCCCGTTACGGAGGACATGTCAATGTCAGACTTTGAATACAGTGCCTATGTGGGTCTTGATGTCCACAAGGATTCGATTGCGGTGGCCATTGCCCGGCCTGGCCGGACGGGACCGGAGTGGCAGGGGACGATTCCCAACCATCGATCCGCCCTCCGGCACCTGATCAAGCGCCTGAGTCCGGATGGGCTCGTGCTCAGCTTCTGTTATGAAGCCGGCCCTTGTGGGTCTGGCCTCTCCCGGGAGATCACGGAGACCGGCCATCACTGCGTGGTTGTCGCGCCGGGGCTTGTGCCGCGGGGGGCCACGGATCGCATCAAGACGGATCGGCGGGATGCGACGATGCTGGCGCGTGAGCACCGGTCCGGATCGCTCACGCCTGTCTGGGTTCCTGACCCGGAACAGGAGGCGATGCGGGACCTGACCCGGGCCCGAGAAGACATGAAGGCCCTGCAGACAAAAGCCCGTCAGCGCCTCGGGGCCTTCCTTCTCCGGCACGACCGCATCTATCCGGGCCGCAGCCGCTGGACACAAGCCCACACGCGCTGGCTGGAGGCCCAGGCCTTCGACAGCCCGGTGCAGCAGATCGTCTTCCAGGAATATGTCGAGGCCGCCCGGGAGGCCACGCGGCGGGTGGCGGATCTCGAGAATCAGATCCACACCGCCGCCCAGGACGGGTCCCTGGCCCCCGTGGTGACCGCCCTGATCAGCCTCCGGGGGATCCATGTCCTGAGTGCCGTCACCATCCTCGCCGAGCTCGGCGACATCACCCGCTTCGACACACCGCGGCAACTGATGAGTTTCCTCGGCCTGGTTCCCAGCGAACGCTCCTCGGGACCCAAGCGCCGGACCGGCGGGATCACCAAGACCGGCAACGGCCATGTCCGGCGGATCCGGGTGGAAGCGGCGTGGAACACTCGCGTCCCCGCCCGCAAGACACGCCATCTGCAGGCCAAGGCCGCCGCCGCGCCGGACCGGGTGCAGACCATCGCCTGGCAGGCCCAGAAACGACTCTGTGCGCGTTACAGCCGTCTCAGCGCTGTGCGCAAGCATCAGTGCAAGGTGACCACAGCCGTGGCCCGGGAGCTTGTCGGCGTCATCGGGGCCATCGTCTGCGAGGTCAACGCCCGCCCGCATGCCAGCCGAGCCCTGACCTGAAAGACACGGAAGCCAACCATGACCGAGTCAGGATGCAGGCAGAACGGAAGGAGAACCCTCGATCACGCTCTGCGGCACAGTCTGAAACCTGCAACCCGCGATCTTAGAGAGAGGCAGCTCCGTGACGAAAGTGAAGTCTGGCGGGACCCAACCCGCGAATATCAGTCTGATCCACCGTCGCTATTACTGTCTGCATCCCGACACGGCCATGATATTGCGAGGAATCGCAGGATGCCATAATAGAGACATCTCAGCGGTCAATCCATATCAGTGGGATGATCCTGGCCGTTCAATGGCATTCGGATAGACTTGCGGCTTGGCGGGTGAATTTTTTGGGGCTTATATACTTAACTCCCCGAACGACTGCATATTCTATTATCAATCCCTCATAACCACTACTTATAGTATGATGTGTCGTCAGGTATATAATTCCCTTATTTTGAAATCGATCGACTCGCAGTTTGGAATACGGCCATCAATGACATTCCCGAACTGTACAAAACTGTTGGTCAACTGCTCTCCGAACTGTCTTCTCTAAGTCCGTCTGAAGAAGACAAGACCTCCCCACAACCTACAGCCCAACCCGAACCGCCAAAGACAAACGACGATGATGATCTTCTCGACTGGCAGAAGCCGCCCGGGATGACATGACGGGTCATTGACCGGGGATCATAACGTTGAGACAATTGCCGCGCGCTCACCGGGTGATACCCGAAGACTTCAGGCATAATCCAGATTAAAACACGCGCCGTCGAACATTGAAAAATATACGGATGAGAGTTACATACAGGGGAGACGCACGGAGGCCACGATGCCACCACTGCATGAAACACCAGCCCTTGCCCCGCTAGTGACACACTCCCCTTGGGCACTGCGGTTCAAGGAAATTTGTGAGAGCAACGGGATCACCACTTGGCTTCCCGATCTGGAATGGATGCAACAACAGGCCGCGGTGCCGTCACCTCTCGACGAAGCCGCGATTGCCCGTGAAATCGAACGCCTCGAGTGCAGCCATGGGGCTGAGCGTATCGACCGGGCCCCCACACGCGAGGATATCCACGCCCGCTGGCGGTGGTGTTATGGAACTGATGCGCCTGATCCACACACCACACCACTTAAGCAATGTGAATCCTATCCCCCCATGCCGCTGGCCTGGTTTGCGCATGACACGGCATGCAAGCGGTTGCGGGATCCCGATCCCCAACATCTTTTTCTGGACTGGATGGCAGCCCGCTACCTTGCTGGCTATTCACCGAAACTGTCCGGTGCGGACGTGTTTTGGGTCTTCACAAACGGAGTGCAGACCGAGACCGAACGATCGCTGTTCTATGAGATGCTGACCGGCGCGGATGGGTCGGATTATCCGTTGATGCGCATTGAGGGTGGCCTCAGTGTCCGAGACATCGCACGTGGAACGCTTGAGTCTGGCACCCGGGTCGGTGAACTGTCCTGGTGGTTGAACCAATGGGCAGAAATGCCCGCTGACTGGCCGGTCAACCGGCCCCTGCCCCCCGTGATCGACGGTGGTTTCTGGCCGCATCGACACAAGGATGGCGAATTCTGGCCCACAGGCGAATCCCGGGGATGACAGATTACACGATTGGCCCACCCGCATCCGAGATCCTGGCACGGGCGGCCCCGCCGGTGCTGGCCCTTCTGGACCAGACCGGGAACGGGGATGCCCTGATCCTTGGCGGGGGCACGGCACGGCTCTGGCCGCCCGGTGGGGAAACCATCGTCGTAGCACCGATATCGATCTCTGCCTGGCCCGTGACATTTTCGACGAATGTTTTGACCAGATTGCCGTACAGCTCGCAAACAATTTTGTTGGGGCCGTCAAGGTTGTTGATGCGATCAATCCGGGGATCACGGCACGTTCCATGGAAGGCGAATTCAGTATTGCCATCAGTCCACCGCTCCTCCCGGAGATCGCTCCTTCGGAGATGGATGCTGACCGGGATGCAACGTGGGGGATCCGGCTGGAACCCACCGCCGAGATCCTGGCCAAGAAACTCTTTCATCGCATGGGAGAGAAAAGAAAATTCGTCTCGCGTGATCTCTACGATATCAGGACGGCCGCCGAAGAGGATCCGGATGCACTGCATCGCGCCCTCGCAACGCTGGATCCAGCAATTCGGAACAGCCTCGTCAAGACTGTTTCCGGACTCGGGGCCGAAGCCGCGAAACTGGGTCGTCCCCTGACGGATGTCCACCGGCCGGACTGGCTATCGGATCTGGGTGAAGTGGCAGGGCGAATCATCGCAGAGGGTCCGACACGGACACCAGTTGCACCAAAACCGCAACTCAGGGCCAAACCCAAACCACATCTTTCCAAAGACGAGGATGATCTCCTCGACTGGCAGAAGCCACCCGGGATGAAATGATGGATCAGTGACAGTAGGTGTAGAGAATTGAGACTCTCATCACTTGTGATTGAGACTCGGGCCAATTTGAACTCACATTATCTGCGACTCAACTCACAGATGTGCGACTCGGGCGACCTGTCAGATGGTGATGCCTGCGATGCGTATGCGATCTCGCGGGTTTGGCCCGGTTTGAGCTGGCCGTTGAGGAAGCGGCGCATTTCGCCGGACGTGTGTGGAATTGTTCGGACAGAGACTTGACGGAGTCTCCCTGCCGTGTCAGTCGAGGTTCGAGATCATCAAAGTCCGGGAGCAGGACAGATTGAACGATTTCAGCGGTGATGGGTTTCTGTCCGATGAGATGTCCACCCTCGAATGAGCGGTTGAGACATTCCGCGAACTGCAGGGGTGTCCGCATGTGTTCGGCAATCAGGTTGAGCGCTTCCGGTGTAATGACCGACCCAATGTCGGTGTCGTCCGTGATGCATTCCTGGATCAACCAGTCCAGATAAGCCCGTGTTTCGTCCCCGAGCCCGTCGAATATCAGGACATCCGTCCGGTGGCCGATCAGAACGACCGACAGGTTGCTGGCCCCGCGACTGATCACCTCCATCAAGCGCTTGAGACCACTGAGCGTACGGCTGTGCAGGTCATGGGCCTCATCAATAAACAGGGCCACGGGTTTCCCCGCACATTCAACCAGTTTGCGCAGTTCCCGCTCGCGCCGCTCTCCCTGTGCCGGAATCCGCACTTCCTTCTCACGGGAGAGATCATAGAACAGCGCAGAAATCAGGGGCGGCACGGTGGTGCGCGCCGTATCAACCGACAAACTCTCGGCGACGATCACCTTTTCCCCATGATGACACGACCCACCGCACGGCAGGCCCAAATGTTCAAACGACTCGGCGTGCGGCTCCAACGTCCCCAGTCAATTCAACCCGAAATCACAACTTATGCAACAAATCAACACGTTGCATATGACAAGGTCTGGAAGTTCGGGTTAAGGGGGAACAACGCGAGATCGCGGACCGCATCCGCATCACAGGCATCACCATCTGACAGACCGCCTGAGTCGCACATCTGTGAGTTGAGTCGCAAATAATCTGAGTTCAAAAATGCCAGAGTCTCAATCAGAAGACATGAGAGCCTCAATTCTCTACACATAGGGTGTGAGCAGGTACAGAAAGCATTCAATGGCGAAACCGGGATCAGGTCACAATAACGAGTGATGGGCCGAGACGCTGTTCGCAATTGAATGCACACAATGTGAATCCAGTCTTGGGGCCTTCATCATTCGACTGTCACAATCCGATAAACATGTCACAGCCTGATCAGCCCACTCAATCTTCATGTTGAGCCGCCCAATCTGGATACGAGAGATACCCACGCAAAAGAGTCCATGCCCACCCTTCATTGCGGGACCGGGGCATCCGCGCGCAAAAGGTTCCGACTCTTGAGTTCGGCCCAGAAGTCATCTGGTATCGCGTGATTGAACCAAGCAAGATTATTCCTGAGTTGCTCAACAGTTCGTGTTCCAGCAATGAAACTGGGAATGGCCGGATGGGCAACAACAAACTGCAAGGCAGCTGCCGGAAGCGGGACAGCGTGATTGGCACAAACCTCTTCAATCTTCGCAACCCGCTGCATAATGGCCTCAGGCGCTGGCGCATAATTGTACTTGGCCCCCGCGCGTGCGCCGGTTACGAGAACACCTGAATTGAACCCGCCGCCAACAACGACAGCAGCACCGCGCTGCTCACAGAGAGGTAAGAATGTGTCAAGCGAATCCTGCTCCAAAAGCGTGTAGCGACCGGCGAGCAGAAAACAATCAAAGTCCCGCTGTTCAAGCGCCGTCTGACAAACCTCCCATTCATTCACGCCCACGCCAATGGCTTTGACAACACCTTGATCACGCAATTCCGAAAGCGCCCGGTAGCACCCGTCCATAGCTTGTTTGAAAACGTCCGGCTGTGCTTCACCCCGCGTGAAAACATCGATGTCATGAATGAAACAGATTTCCATTCGCTCCAAACCAAGTCGCTGCAGACTGTCCTCGAATGCCCGCATGGTCCCATCGTATGAATAATCGAAATGCATGCTGAAACGCCCGGCATTGGTCCAAGGTGCGTAGTCGATATCGTCCTTGCGTGCCGGCCTTAAGACACGACCAACCTTTGAAGACAGGACAAAGTCATCGCGTTCTTTCCATCGTAACGAATGGCCGGTTCGCAATTCAGCCAGACCATGACCATACATCGGTGCCGTGTCGTAAAACCGGACTCCGGAATCCCATGCTGCCTGGAACATACCATCGGAGGTCTCTTCATCGATTTCACGGAAAATATTCCCAATAGGAGCAGTTCCAAAACTGAATGCAGTGACCTCAAGATCAACGCGGCCAAACTTGTTTTTTGTGGCAGGATCCATACCAAACCTCCGATTGTCAGTCATTTGCTGCAGACCTACTCCTATGTCACCGATCATTGCACAAGGAACAAATCGCCGACCATAGGGTTCCATCAAAGCGATGACTGGCCGAACCAATCGGACATGTTGAATAGCTGCCGAATTTCAGGAGGCACCATTAAGTAAACAAATGGTTATTTACAAGAGCGTCTGATCGATGTAATAAAGACAACTCTAGATGAATGGTTTTGGATTGGAGCTGGCGGTCATAATTATGCAATTCATCATGCATATGATGTCGGCAAGATCTGCCGTAAACACCTGTTTTGGCCACTCGTTTGCCCGTATAATCAGCAGATGCGCCTGAAATGCCAATGAATCTGAACGACTCTCAGCTCCTCGTGCGTGATCTCGCGCGCGAATTTACCAACGATGTCATCCGGCCCCTGGCCACGGAACTCGACCAAAGTGAGCGATATCCCGATGATCTCTACAGGCGGATGGGCGAATTGGGGCTCTTTGGTATCTGTGTTCCTGAAGCGCTCGGTGGAGCGGGCCTTGACACACTGTCATATACGCTTGTCATGGAAGAACTGGCACGTGGTTATGCGAGTGTCGCTGACCAATGCGGCCTTGTTGAACTCATTACAACTTTACTTGTATCCCATGGGACACCGGGTCAACAGAACGCGTGGCTTACGGGAATTATGACCACTCAGATTCGGGTGGCATATTGCATTACCGAAAGCGAGGCCGGTTCAGATATCTCCGGAATTCGGACCACAGCGGTTCGTCAAGGTGATGGCTGGATTCTCAATGGCGGGAAGCTCTGGATTCATAATGCCCCGGTGGCAGACTTGGGTTTTGTTCTGGCACGAACAAATCCTGGCGCCGGTCATCGTGGTATGTCGATCTTTGTTGTGGATCTGACAGGCGAAGGTGTCACCCGTGGGCCTCGGGAGCATAAAATGGGCCAACGTGCAAGTCCGGTTGGGGCACTTCATTTTGACAATGTCAAGCTTCCATCCGATGCTCTTCTCGGTGACGAAAATCGAGGATTTTACATGATGATGAATGTGCTGGACAAAGGGCGTGCCGGGATTGCCGCGCTCGCCGTGGGTATCGCACAGGCTGGAATGGAAGCTGCACTCGGCTATGCCAGTGAACGGAAACAGTTCAAGCAACATATTATTGATTTCCAGGGGCTGCAATGGATGCTGGCCGATATGGCGAAGGAATTAAAGGCTGCCCGTCTCTTGGTGCGTGAGGCTGCACGCCTGATCGACCAAAGTGAGAATGCAACGATGACATGCAGTATGGCAAAGTGCTTTGCCACCGATATGGCAGTCAAATGCACCTCCAATGCAGTTCAGGTCTTTGGTGGCTCCGGATATATCAGGGGTTTTGAGGTCGAACGGCTTTATCGCGATGCCAAAATTACCCAGATTTATGAAGGAACCAATCAGATCCAGCGCGCAATCATTGCCCGTGAACTCATGAAACATGGAGCCTGTTCATGACTGGGCCTGTTGCCCTTGTTACGGGTTCAAGCCGTGGGATTGGTCGCGGTGCTGCGATCGCACTCGCCGAGGAAGGTTTCGCCGTTGCCGTTCATGGTTCGCGTGCAAGTGAAGCACTGGATTCTGCTTTCGCGTGTGTCAAGGCTGCCGGCGCTGATGCTGTTAAAGTGATTTGCGATGTCGCTGATTGCAGCGGCTTTGCGAGACTTCTTGATACGGTTGAAAATGCGCTTGGGCCTCTGACCACGCTTGTGACGAATGCCGGCGTCGGTGTTATGCACCGCGGCGATCCCCTCGAGGTGACCGAGGCGAGCTGGGATCGCTGCCTGTCGATCAACACCAAATCTGTTTTCTTCCTCACCCAGGAATTTGCCAGACGACTCCTGTCGCGCGAACGGCCTGAAGATATCTTTCACGCAATCATTAATGTCACTTCCAGCAATGCCGTTGCGGTGGCTGAACCAAGGGTTGAGTATGCTGTTTCAAAAGCTGCCTCTGCGATGATCTCCAAGGGTTGGGCCGTCAGACTCGGTCGGGAGGGTATCGCAGTTTACGATTTGCAACCGGGTCTGATCGCAACGGACATGACCGCTGTTGTCATCGACCAGTACAGGAAACGTGCTGAGGACGGCCTCACACTATTGCCCCGTGTTGGCCAGCCGGAGGATATGGGAACCATCGTCGCGACATTGGCCACGGGCAAGTTGCCTTACACAACCGGGCTCAGCATTGCCGCTGATGGCGGCATGTTGGTTCCCAGATTCTGAAACCATGAAAATTGCACTGCCCGACAATCAAGGTCGACTGGTCGACTATAGCCTGACCGGATCACCGATAGCCGAGCAACCGCTCGGTACGGATGCCGCCCGAACAATTTTTGCTGCCGCACATGTGGTTGCCGACCCCCTTGCGTCATCGGATCCAACGGGTCGGGCAGCGATCGACTGGTCAGCGACGCTAGCCTTTCGTCGCTATCTTGCGAATCTCGGTCTCGGCATCGCCGAGGCAATGGATACCGCTCAACGCGGCATGGGACTTGACTGGGATGGTGCGTTGGAGTTGATCACCCGCACCCGGGTGGAACTGCCGGATGCTCTTGTCTTTAGTGGTTGCGGAACCGATCATATCAGACCCCGTGATGCCGCGACCGTCGATGACGTCGTACGGGCCTATATGGACCAGTTGGAAGCTATCCAGGCCGTTGGCGGACGCTTGATCATCATGGCATCGCGGGCCCTCGCCTGCATTGCCACATCACCACGTGATTATCTGAAGACCTACGGTAAGGTTCTTGATGCAGCGGATGAATCCGTCATTCTCCATTGGTTGGGCCCGATGTTTGACCCGGCCCTTGCCGGCTACTGGGGAAGCGATGATTTTTCTCAAACGATGGAAACTGTTCTGACCATCATTGAGCAGCATGAGTCAAAAATCGATGGGATCAAACTGTCCCTCCTGGACAAAGATAAGGAAATTCTCCTGCGAAGACGACTCCCGCCTTCTGTCAAGATGTATACGGGTGATGACTTTAACTATCCCGAGTTGATTGAGGGCGACTCACAGGGGTTCAGCCATGCATTACTCGGTGTCTTTGACCCGCTTGCCAGTGTGGTTGGGACCGCTGTCAACCAACTTGGCTCAGGTGATGTCGAGGGTTTTCACGAACTTCTTGATCCAACCGTTCCTCTGGCCCGGCTCATTTTTCGTGCGCCAACGCAACATTACAAGACAGGCGTGGTGTTTCTCTCCTGGCTCAACGGGCATCAGGATCATTTCATCATGTTGGGAGGCGCCCAGTCGCTGCGCCCTCTGAATTACTTTGTGGATTGTTTTCGCCTGGCTGACAAGGCCGGCCTCTTGCGAGATCCGGAGTGCGCAGTCAGCCGCATGCGAAACCTGCTCGGACTCTATGGCGTTGCGTGACTTCTCCCAATCGACCCAGGCCCTTGCTCTGAACACGGCAACGCTCGGGCATAATCTCGACGGTTATGGTGCCGGCTGGCCCATCGAAAAAGTCATTGATGCCTGCGCCCGACGCGGCATCGCAGGAATCGTCTTCTGGCGACGTGAAATAGGCATGCAAGCCATCGCCATTGGCGAGCGGGTTCGCGCCGCCGGTCTCCGCGTTGTTGGTCTCTGCCGAACACCCTACCTGACCGGCGCAGAAGCCCCGGCAACCCTGGACGAGGCATGCGCATCCGTGGAAATGGCCGCAGCCCTCGGCACTGAAATCCTGACGATTGTGACGGGTGGGACGGAACCCGGCACCAAGGGAGTCAAGGAAAGCCAGTCAGTTCTCGCAGATCGCGTGCAGCGTCTTGCGGAATTTGCGGCCACCATGGACATCAAACTGGCCTTGGAACCGCTTAACCCGATGTTCGGTGGCAATCGGACGTGCTTGTTTACCGTCGCCGAAGCACTTGATCTCTGCGACAGGGTCGGTGCCCCCAATCTGGGAATTGCCATCGATGTCTACCATGTGTGGTGGGACTCATCTCTCACCGAGGTTCTTGCCAAGACAGGGCGCAATCGTATCTTCGGATATCATTTGTGTGACTGGCTAGAATCGACTCAGGATATGCTGCTTGATCGTGGTATGATGGGAGATGGTGTCGCCGACCTCAAGGCAATCCGCCGGGCAGTTGAGGGGGCAGGATATGAGGGCGAATGCGAGGTTGAAGTGTTTTCAGCGCATAACTGGTGGCAACGCGATCCTGATCAGGTTCTTGATATACTCGTTGAGCGCTTTCAGACCGTATGTTGATTCATGGCTGTCCCGCGATACCACGCGTGAGGTCATCGGCACCAGCCAAAGCAGACGCGTCTTGACGACGCCCAGTGACTCCGCAATGCAGTTTCTGTTTTCCAGAAGACTGAGCAACAAGCATTCATAATGGATGATGCATCGAAGACTTACCCCAAAATTACCCGCCATATTCGCATGGAATATCCAAATCACCTCGCCCCACAATGATTAATCTGTCAGCCACATGACATCACGATGTGAGCCCAGAAGCCGATGCTTGAGTTCGATTAGCGGTCATCACTTGAATTCGAGCTGATCGATGACGGGCTTGATGGCATCTTTCATGTTCTCATGATCGTCCCAATCAGTGACACACACGATGTTGACAGTGACGGGGCTTCACGAATGCGCATTTTGTTCCTCTTTGTGATCTCTTCAATCATGCGCGGATCGGGTTGTCGCATACTGACCGGGTTGATCATTTTTGCCAATTGGGAATTGGTTGCAAAAGATAACCAAACGGTGCATTGAGCGTTTTTTTGCTTTGGCAAACAGGTTTTGGAGACACTGTGCCCGAACAGAGTGCAAAATCAATTCTATCATAGAAAGAGGAAGATCTTATGGCTCGACTGAATCAAAAATTTATCGGCGCTTTTGCTGCCGCGGTACTTGTCGCCGGGGGTGCACATTCTGCCGATGTTGAAGTGCTACACTGGTGGACAAGTGGTGGTGAAGCCGCCGCTTTGAATGTGCTTAAGCAGGATCTCGAAGACCAGGGAATTGGTTGGAACGATATGCCGGTTGCCGGAGGGGGTGGAGGGCAAGCCATGACTGTCCTCCGGGCACGCGTCACTGCCGGGAATGCCCCGACGGCTGTGCAAATGCTTGGCTTCGATATCCTCGACTGGGCCGCGCAAGGGGCTCTGGCCAATCTCAATGATGTGGCTGAACAAGAAGGATGGGATGCCGTCGTTCCGACAGCTCTGCAAGCTTTTGCCAAACATGATGGCAAGTGGATCTCAGCACCGGTTAACGTGCATTCAACCAATTGGGTTTGGGCCAACAAGGCCCTGCTCGATTCGCATGGCATCTCAGCACCCGGCAGTTGGGAAGAGTTTACCGCTGCAGTCGAAAAGCTGGCCGCGGCTGGCGTCACCCCCATCGCATTCGGCGGTCAACCCTGGCAGGAGGCTACAGCTTTCGATGCCGTCGTCATGTCAACCGGCGGCCCGTCCTTCTACAAGTCTGCCTTTATTGATCTCGATGAAGACGCGCTGGGCTCGGAGACCATGAAGGAAGCCTTCGACCGGATGGCTTTCATCCGTGCACATGTCGATGACAACTTTTCCGGACGTGACTGGAATCTGGCCACTGCCATGGTCATCAATGGGGAGGCCGCCTTCCAGATGATGGGTGACTGGGCGAAGGGTGAATTCCTGAACGCAGGCAAGAATCCGGGAACCGATTTTCTCTGTTTCCGATTCCCGGGCACCGCCCAACAGGTCACATTCAACGCTGACCAATTTGCCATGTTCGATCAGGGCGGCACGGTCTCGGCTGAGCAGGCCGCTCTGGCCCGCGCCATTTTGTCACCGTCATTCCAGTCGGCATTCAATGTCGTCAAAGGATCAGTCCCGGCACGTACAGATGTCTCCGATGCTGATTTCGACGCCTGCGGCAAACAGGGTATGAAAGATCTGGCCGCAGCCGCCTCAAGCGGTAACCTCTTTGGTTCGATGGCCCATGGTCATGCAGCTCCTGCTGCCGTCAAGAATGCTGTCTATGACGTCGTCACAGCGCATTTCAATGGTGAATATGACAGCGAAACCGCTGTCGAGGAACTTGTCAGCGCGATCTCAATCGCACAGTAGGTTCACGACACAACTCAAGAAGCAGGCAGCGACACATGTTGAAATATCGCTGCCTGCCAAATAGCGTCATGGCATGACAGTCATTGCCCAATTAACGATGCGCGACCGTTTGCAGGTCTGGCTTCCTAAGCTTGTCCTGTCGCCATCGTTGGCGTTGACACTGGTATTTGTCTACGGATTTATCCTGTTTACGGCCTATCTCTCATTCACTGACAGCCGTATTCTCCCCAGCTATGGATGGGTCGGCTGGGAAAACTATGTGAAACTTTTCAGTCTTCGGCACTGGGAAGTCGCTGTGACCAACATGGCTGTGTTTGCTGTCCTCTATATGGCCATTTGCACGGCAATTGGCCTGATGCTGGCGATCCTTCTTGACCAAAAAATCCGTGGTGAAGGAATCTTGCGACCAATCTATCTCTACCCGATGGCACTTTCCTTCATTGTCTCGGGCACGGCGTGGAAGTGGATGCTAGATCCAGGAATAGGTCTCGAGAATACCATGCAGGCTCTCGGTTGGGTGAGTTTTCAGTTTGACTGGATCAAGAACCGGGATTTTGCCATCTATACCGTGGTCCTTGCTGCCGTCTGGCAGACCTCCGGCTTTGTCATGGCCATGTTTCTGGCCGGGCTCCGCGGGATCGACAATGACATCCTCAAGGCCGCCCAAATTGATGGTGCATCCAACTGGAATCTCTATCGGCGAATTTGTATCCCCCTGCTGCGTCCTGCCTTTCTCAGTGCTTTTGTTATTCTGGCGCATCTCGCGATCAAGACTTATGACCTTGTCATTGCGTTGACCGGAGGCGGTCCAGGACGGGCGACGGAGTTACCGGCGACTTTCATGTACTCCTATACATTCACCCGTAACCAGATGGGGATCGGCGCTGCATCGGCGACCATCATGCTGATGACAATTGCTGCCATCATGATCCCGTATCTCTATTCCGAACTGCGTGAGAGACGATAATGGCCGCCGCGACGCAGGATATTGCGATTCGCACCGGAGCCGTGACCCGGACGCTCATCTACGTCGTTTTACTCCTCTTTGCCCTTTTCTATCTCCTGCCGCTCGTCGTCATGCTGGTGAATTCCGTCAAACCCCTGGCTGAAATCACGAGTGGAAACATGATTGCATTTCCCGACGTCTGGACTTTAGAGCCCTGGCGCAAAGCCTGGTCTGAGGCCCAGGTCGGGGTACAAGCCACAGGGTTGAAACCCTATTTCTGGAATTCGATCAAGATGGTCGTTCCCGCTGTGACCATCTCAACAATTCTGGGAGCTCTCAATGGCTATGTCCTGACCAAATGGCGGTTTCGTGGTGATACGGTGCTCTTTGGGCTGATGTTATTTGCCTGTTTTATCCCGTTTCAGATCGTTCTCATTCCCATGGCGCGGGTTCTTGGCATTTTCGGGCTGGCCGGCACGACCTGGGGGCTGGTTGTCGTCCATGTCGTTTACGGGATCGGTTTTACGACACTCTATTACCGAAATTACTATGCGGTATTCCCGAGTGAGCTTGTCCGCGCAGCGCAAATCGATGGTGCCAGTTTCTTCCAGATTTTCTGGCGTATCCTCTTGCCAAGCTCCGGTCCCATCACCGTCGTCAGCATCATCTGGCAGTTTACCAATATTTGGAATGATTTCCTGTTTGGTGCCTCATTTGCCGATTTTTCGTCGCAGCCCATGACGGTTGCCCTGAACAATCTTGTGCAGTCCTCCACCGGCGTTAGGGAATATAATGTCCATTTTGCCGGCGCAATTCTGGCAGCGCTGCCAACCCTGCTCGTCTACATTGTCGCTGGCCGCTACTTTGTCCGCGGCCTGATGGCAGGTTCAGTGAAAGGCTGATCATGGCTTTCCTTGAAATTCGTAATGCCACGAAATCCTACGGATCTGTTGAAGTGTTGCATGATATCGACATTGCCATTGAGGAAGGCGAATTTCTTGTTCTGGTCGGCCCTTCAGGTTGCGGCAAGTCCACACTCCTCAACATGATTGCCGGCCTCGAGGAGATCACCAGCGGGGAAATTCGTATCAAGAACATTGTGATGAATCATGTTCATCCCTCCAAGCGCAACATCGCCATGGTCTTCCAGTCCTATGCACTCTACCCGAACATGACGGTTGCTCAAAACATCACTTTCGGTCTTGAGATGCACGGCATTCCCAAACCCAAGCGTGAAAAGGCACTCCATGAGGTCGCAGCGCTCCTGCAAATTGAAGGGCTTCTTGACAGAAAACCCGGCCAACTCTCCGGAGGGCAGCGCCAGCGGGTGGCCATGGGACGAGCCCTGGTGCGCAACCCGGATGTCTTTCTTTTTGACGAACCCTTGTCCAATCTTGATGCCAAATTGCGCGTTGACATGCGCACGGAGATCAAGAAGTTGCATCAGAATCTTGGGACGACAATCGTCTATGTCACGCACGATCAGATTGAAGCACTCACACTCTCAACCCGTATTGCCGTGATGAATAATGGACATGTGCAGCAGCTGGGCACCTCCCAGGAAATATATGATCGACCCGCCAATCTTTTTGTGGCCACTTTCATGGGTTCACCTGCAATGAATTTGGTTCCAGTCACACTGGCTGCGGACGGGGGCAAACTTCTGGCCAGGACCGGTGCCGACAGCCCCACTGTCTCACTCGCCCTGTCCGATCTGATGCGACCTGCGCTTGAAAAGTTTGTTGATCAATCGGTCATCCTGGGAGTCCGACCGGAAGCACTCACCGATGTTGATGGTGCTGACCAGCGTGCAGCCAATCTCGAGCGTTTCTCGAGTCTTGTCCTCCTCTCGGAACCCGCGGGCAGCGATACCTATGTGACAACCAGGATTGGCGGAGTCGAATGCACCGCACGTATGCGGGCCGATGCCCGCGTGACTGCGCAAGCATCAACCGACTTTGTCATCAATATGGACAGGGTCGTATTCTTTGATCCTGCAACGGAAGTCCGGATCGCTTGAGGTCCAAACTCAATGATCCCCGATCAATCCAGATTCCCGAAACAACTCTCAACCTTCCGTCTGGTTGTCATGAACAGCGTCTGCCTCTGGTTTTGGTGTCATCGCAAGCAACAGTCACGCGCGCCAAATTGGCGTCGCTGACTGATGACGTGATGTCAACTGACCCGCTGTGACACAGGATTAACGAGCAACAGTTCGAAAATGCCCTTACCTCAAAAAGGATCAGTGGCCGACTATGTTATCGTCGGAGGCGGTGCCGCCGGTTGCGTATTGGCAGCGCGATTGAGTGAAGATCCTGACGTCACGGTGTTATTGGTTGAAGCCGGTGGGCAGGATCGGAGCTTCCTGTTCCACTGGCCTGCCGGGTTCGCAAAGATGACCAAGGGAATGGCCAGTTGGGGTTGGTCGACGGTTCCACAATCGTGGATGCAGGATCGCGCGATCTGGTTTACCCAAGCCAGGGTCATTGGCGGTGGGTCCTCGATCAATGCGCAGATCTACACGCGTGGCAATCACGATGATTACGATCACTGGGCGATGACCCACGGATGTGCCGGCTGGAGCCATCGCGAGGTGCTTCCCTACTTCAAACGCGCGGAATGCAATGACCGATTTGCCAATGACTATCATGGGACCGATGGCCCGCTCTCCGTCGCAATGCCAAAGGCAACACTCCCCGTCTGTGATTCCTTTATCCGCGCGGCACAGGAATACGGAATCCCATTCAATCCGGACTTTAACGGCAGTGAACAGGCCGGAGTTGGATTTTATCAGCTCACTCAACAGGCAGCGCGTCGCTGTTCAACATCCGTTGCCTATTTGCGGCCCGCTCTCTTGCGTCCAAACCTGACCGTGCTGGCCAACACGCAGGCGTTGCGCATTATGCTGGAGAATGGTCGCGCAACAGGGGTCGAGGTCGAACACAAGGGCAAAAACAGACACCTGCAAGCCATACGTGAAGTGATTGTATCGGCCGGGGCCATCGGCTCACCGCGCCTTCTGCTTCTTTCGGGTATCGGCCCCACCGATCACTTGAATCACATTGGCGTGTCCGTTGCGCATGACCTTCCGGGGGTTGGAGAAAATCTGCAGGATCATATCGATATCTGTGCACTGGCGGCACTGCACGGATCCGACAGCTATGACGGTTGGGACCGCCCACATAAGGCGGCACTGGCCGGCCTGCGATACCTGCTCTTCAAAACGGGACCTGCGGCGGCTTCTCTCTTCGAGGCGGGCGGTTTCTGGTATTCGGAAACGGCAGGCGCGCAGCCGGATATCCAGCTGCATCTGGGCCAGGGTTCCGGCATTGAAAAGGGAATCGTCAGTCTTGATGGAAGTGGAATCACATTGAACAGTGCAAATGTTCGCCCCCGATCAAGAGGAACGGTGCGCCTTGCAAGTGATGACCCTCTGGACCCACCGCTGATTGATCCGCGATACTGGTCCGAGGGCCAAGATCTCGAAGTGAGCTTGCAGGGATTGAAAATGGTACGGGATATACTTGCCCAACCGGCGCTCCGACAATTTGTCAGCAGGGAAGTCTTACCGGGCCCTGAAGTGCAGACGCATGATGAATTGTTTGATTATGCCTGCAGGATGGCCAAAACTGATCATCATCCGGTTGGAACCTGCAAAATGGGTCATGACGAGATGGCTGTTGTCTCGCCGGATCTTCGGGTGCAAGGCCTTGATGGTCTCAGAATCTGTGACTCCTCCATCATGCCGCAAATCAATGCGTCGAATACCAATGCACCAACGATCATGATTGCTGAGAAAGGAGCAGACCTCATATCCGGGCGTGCCCCCCTGCCACCCGCCATCCTCGTGGGCGATCGTACGTACCAGACATAATACGGAGGCAAACTTGGGGAATTACATACTAAAGTAACGAAACAGCTGTCCACCAGTCCGGTTGGGTAGACCGCCCTTGGCAGGTGTCCGGTCGGGACGCAGTCAGCGGATGCGCACTCCGTTCTCGTCATCCTGTCACGAGTTCAGGGTCAATCATTACTGATCGGGATGACCAGGGATCGGGTCGGGTTGTACATAATGAGAGAGAGATAGCTCGGCCGTTTTTGGCTTCTGGCCTTGTTGGGATCACCCAAACCAGTTCCGATCAGCAGAGTAACTCGGGTAACCGGCACATTGGGAATGGGACTTTCGGAAAGCAGCGTTTTGCTGCAGAATTGTGCACGGCCCTTCGTTGTCCACACCGCCCCGGTTACGACGCCGGCGGCGCCCACATAACCCCCATCGCACTGATTGGTGCTGTCAGCATCATGATCACATGGACTGTTGTCCCAGACAACGACGCAAAGCTCCAGAGGTGGATTGGTGATCGGGCAATTGCTGGGCAGGGGCAGTTCGAAACTGATGATGGTCTGGTGATTGGGGGAGAATCTACCTAGATCCCCAACGGGGAAGGCCTTGGTCATCGTGATATCGCTGGTCGTACACCGGGCCTCCGCCGTTCCGGCGGCCAGGGCGAGGGCCACCAGGGCGGCGGCCAGTGCCGTCAGGCGCTTAAGTTGTGCGATGCCGCATGGGGGGGGGGGGTGGGTAATCTGTTTCATGATCATGTCTCCAGGGTTGAAGTTGTTCGTTCAGCGATTGTGCCGGCTTCGCCCGCAAAATGCAAGCGAAATTTCAAGCCAGCCACTACCGGAACTCTCCATCTTCTTATTTAACGGCCGGGCATGTCAATCTTGATCCTTTCCTTCATCTCGGCCCCGGTCGGCTGGCAGCCGACCCGGCTGTTTCGTTACTTTCGTATGTAATTCCCCAAACTTGTCTGGCCAAAAGGCCCGCGAGATCAGGCGCGGCGGCATTCCTGTAAACACTCAGGCGTCTGTCGTTGATATGTTCCATGACCTTTGTGATGTCACGTCTATCCACTAATTTCAGATATTGATAGTTCGCATGCATTCACTTATTTTTTCTGATGAACACTCTGGGAGCTCCCTGTCATTCTGACATACTCCCAGAGTCACGTTCCCATTTTTCTTAACAGATGTCACAGCAACTCAACACCACCTTTGTGTGGAACCTTGTGTGCATAACTTCGATGGGAGTGGTTCTTGTCTGGCGGACTTGTGAATTTTCAACCCATTGAAAACGAGGGGGTTTCTGAATCCTGATGGCGGGGTTCTGGTGATTTGGCGGAATCCTGGGACAATCGCGGAATTTGACCAGATCGGGGTGGAATCATTGGGTGTGTCTGCCGGATCAGGTCGCGTGTTCCAAGACGTCACTCTCTCCATCATGAAGACCTATGTGCTGAATCTCGTGAAAGGTGCCACTGAATCTCACGCAAAGTCGCCACCCTTCGATGGGGGTGGTCCATGGGCGCGGTGCCGTCGAGGCGGCACACACAATAATCGTCAACACCTGGCTCAAGTGCAACGGCCAGAGATGGGGCCTCGCCAGGGCCGCCTGATTCGCCAAATGAAACCGATCAGGAATCAACCAGGATCCAAACCCAGCCACATGGGAATCACTCCCCGTCAGAGGAGAAACCTTGACACGCTCCAAGACGCCGCATAATCACCATGACCAACAACGCCGCTCAGACGAGTTTCAACAGAGAGCGGGACATCCTCATCTAAATCTCCTCAAACAGAGATCAAACTCCCGTTACTGCCTGATCTGGCCGTCACCCATTTTCCGCGCCTAACCCATGCCACCTGTGCGTTTACCATATCATCGATGAGATAAGTACAGACTCCATATCCGGGTGCGAACCGCTGCCACCCGCAATCCTTGCAGGAAAAAGCCGCCCGTTTCTGATATTACGGAAGGTCCTGAGACCTGATGACGTCAGCCTCTTGGCATGGTGCAGTTCTGGGCAGTTGATATCAGGCGAGGATTTCTGGCGTCCACGCCATGGGTAACCCAGCAACGGCAAGGAAACCTCTGAGTGGAATGTCTGGCACATGTTGGGCCAGACATTCACGGACCTGCATGAGGCGATCAATCTCGATTCCTGTCCTGAAACCCATTGACTCAAGCATGAATACCAAGTCCTCGGTGACGATATTGCCCGTCGCTCCGGGTGCAGATGGACAACCTCCGAGCCCGGCAAGGCTGGCATCCAAGGTCGTAATACCTTCTTCGAGAGCTGCTGCGGCATTCGCCAGGCCGAGTCCTCGTGTATTGTGCAGGTGAAGGGTTGTCAGTCGGTGCCGTCCGATGGCATCCTTGACACTCCGTACACGATTTCGAACCATCATCGGATTTGCCATGCCAACGGTATCTGCCAGTCCAATTTCATCGGCACCAACTGCGACCAGTTGTTGTGCCAAAGAAACAACTTTGGACTGCGCAATTGCGCCTTCGATTGTGCAGCCGAATGCAGTCGATATACCAACTTCCAGCAATGGCCGCCGCGCTTCCGGGAGTGCGTTGATCATATCACGGATCGAAGCGACTTCCACGATCATCTGCTGATGGCTACGGTTGACGTTATCTCGGGAATGGGACTCACTTGCAGAAAAAGGGACCGACAATCTGTCGACGCCAGCTTGTATCGCCAGTTTTGCACCATGCGCGTTGGGAACCAGCACAGTGACGTTGAGGCCGCTGATCGTCTTGGCAAATGCGACCAGGTCCGCAGTGTCAGCCATTTGCGGAAGACGTTGGAAATTGACAAAAGATCCGACCTCGATTTCGGACACACCGGCCGCTGCCTCGGCTTCAATCCATTGTTTTTTGATCCCAAGATCAAGCACCCGATCTAAATTCTGCAAACCGTCGCGGAGGCCGACTTCACAAACAACCACATCTCGCTCTGTGCACATGCGCAACCTCCCTGCACCTCAAATCCTCAGTGCATCAAACATTGCCCTTAATATATGACGCAACTATGAGTGGTTTAACACGGCTTGTTTTAGACGAAGACCGCGTTTTCAGCGACAGATTTCGGCAATTTCGCATATGAATTTTCTTGAGAATGTCAGGGTTGTTGAAGTCTCCCATATGGTGATGGGTCCATCAACAGGCGTGATACTTGGTGACCTTGGCGCGCATGTGGTGAAAGTCGAACCGTTGGGCGGTGACAAGACGCGGCGGCTGCAAGGTTCTGGTGCTGGCTATTTCTCGATGTTCAATCGCAACAAGAAGAGCATCTGTCTTGATCTCCTTCATGCGACAGGTCAGATGATCATGCGAAGGTTGCTTGAGACATCCGATGTCTTCATCGAGAATTTTCGCCCCGGTGCCTTGGACACATATCGATTGGGATACGATGAGGTCAATCAAATCAATCCCAATATCATCTATCAATCCTCCAAAGGATTTCTCAGCGGGCCCTATGCGCAACGCACCGCATTGGATGAAGTTGCACAGATGATGGGTGGGCTTGCCTATATGACAGGTCCAGCCGGCAGGCCTTTGCGTGCTGGCAGTTCGGTTGTTGACATCACAGGCGGCATGTTCGGTGTGATCGGAATTCTGGCTGCCTTGCTGAAACGGGAGCAGTCTGGTCAAGGGGGTGCACATATTTCGTCATCACTCTTCGAATCCGTGCTTTTTCTGGTTGGCCAACATATTGCGCAACATGCAGCAACCGGCACGGCTCCCGACCCGATGCCGGCGCGGGTATCGGCCTGGGCGATCTATGACGTGTTTGACACCCGTGATGGTCAGGTCTTTGTTGCGGTCGTCAGCGACAGACAATGGTCTGCATTCTGCGAGTTCTTTGGTTTTACTGACTGGCTGTCAGACCCGAATCTTGTCTCCAACAGTGAAAGGGTTGCACGAAGAGATGAAATCTTGCCAATCGTTCGCAGTCGATTTTGCCAGATGACCGTTGCAGAACTGACGTCGAGGCTGACCGCGGCAAAGCTTCCCTTTGCACCGATCAACCGCCCACAGGACTTGCTGGAAGACCCGCATGTCCAGGCCAACGGGCTTTTCGATATCAAGCTCCCGGACCAGAACTGCTCAGCGCAATTGCCCAAATTGCCGATTGAAGTGAATGGACAACGCCCCAAAGTGGCACAGAGTCCCCCTCGAGTCGGGGAAAACACCGACGCGATACTCAGCGGACTGGGTTACAGCAATAACGATATCTCAATATGGCGCAAACAAGGTGTCATTGGATAAATTTCTGTCGATATAGAGTTGACACCGGACATGTCAGCAATTCCTACACTCATTCTTGGCTCAATTGGTTTTGTGTGCGATTTTGGGGACACACAGTGAATCCGGGCGGCGAAATCGTCGTGGGTTGGGAGAGTACCGCAAAGTGTGGGGCAGTTGCGGTACTCTCCAATTATGGCGGCGTCTGGAATTCTCCGTGCTGGATTTCCAAAAGTCTCGAGGCGCATTCTTCCTTGGACGACCCCAAAGACTTGGGGATTATATACTTAACTACCCAAACAACAGCCAGCTAACTCGTTGAATCCCGAGTGTTTCCTTATTTTGTACATTGCAAAAAATAAGCCGCCTGTTTGATGGGCGGGTTGACCTGTCCGCGTAGGGTCGAGAAGTTTTTAACTTCTTGATTCAGTGAGATTATTTTGGGTAGTTAAGTATATAAGCCCCCAAATTTGGCCCTTTATAGATTGACACAAATGCACTCAACCTTAAAGATGAGTTAATAACGCGCCACTCACTGAAGGAGCACATCATGGAGGTTATCATCTGGCAATTGGTGGTTATCTCTTCGATCGTGATTTGCCGGATAATTTTCAATCCGCAAGCCACCCAGTGGCTTTGCTTCGCCTGGACCGCGTGGACACTTTTAAAACTATCTAATCCTCTTTTGATTGCGATACAACTCGCATCAGTTTGGGGAACCTGGGCCGTATTGCGCCATGTTAACAAGCAGAGTCATGAAATTTCGGAGCGCGACAAGATCATTAAGGACATGACTTCCAAGATACGCGCCGATGTTCAGAATATGCCGCCCGAACAGTGGCACATTGTCCGTGACCACGAGCACCTTGATTTTCTCAGGAAGCGGATCAGCGGCGCGACTGAGGAAATCGTTGTTCTATCAGGCTGGATCAGCGACTGGGTCGTTGACAACAACTTCGTTGACGTTCTTGACCAGAAACTTCGGGCGGGGTGCAAGGTGTTCTTGGGCTACGGCTACGAATACCAGCAGAAGCACAACATCACGGAATCTGCGCATCGTGCGCTAAAACGGCTTCAAAAGCTGAAGGAAAGCTACGGCAATTTCCATTTGGCAGAGTTCCCAACGCATGAGAAAATTCTTATTGTTGATGATGTCATTGTTCTGGGATCAAACAACTGGCTTTCCAATGCGGGATCTCACAACTCGGAAAGCAGTATCGCCATCACTAGCCGGGATTTGACCCGTCGCGAGGGGATGCTTAGGAAACAGTTGATCTTGAATCATGAGCGCCCATAGCGGATTCGCCCTTGGCTACAACTTTCAGGACGCATTGACCGCACCGGATTCGGGATTAAGGACTGAGTCGGACGGGAAGCCGTCATAAGGACTGGGACTCCTTGATGGTGCTCCCTTCATACAGAGATGCTGCTCTTCAGTCTCATGCACAAGCCTCTCCTATCTCCAAAGGAGTGATTCCCATATGGCGAAAGCTGATTGAACTGCTTAACGGTTGGATATACGGTTATCAGTATGATTCAACTCAGAAAAACTCCATCCCACCGCCTCACTGCCTCGAGTCTTCAAAAGACTGGTGAGAACGGATCACAGCAGAACCTATGGCGCCAGCTGCGGTGGACGATATGCTTCCTGGTACCAGAGCCGATGCGTCCTTTGTCATACAATCAAGCGATGGAGTCAGGGTGATTGACGCGCAAGTTGAGCAATTTTCTGATTGCCTCGCCCATTATTCGCCGCAACTGCTGCATGCTGTCTGCCGTGCCAACTGAGCTTTCCATACAGTCAAAATGGCGGCAATAGCCTCACAGGAAAACGCCAAAAGACTGGCGGGACGTAAGGTCATTGATGAATTCATCACTGATGGGATGAAACTGGGGCTTGGGTCTGGGACGACCTCTCACTTTTTTGTGCGTGAGCTTGGAAAACATGTTGCGGCAGGCCTTCAATTGACCTGTACGACAACTTCGCACACCACCAGTCTGGTGGCACAGGAGGTCGGGATGACATTGACTGATCCGAACGATATCGGCGAGTTGGACCTGACAGTGGACGGCGCGGACGAAATCGACCAGAATTTTCATATGATCAAGGGGGGTGGAGCCTGCCTCCTCTGGGAGAAGATCATCGCACAGGCTTCAAAGCAAATGATCACGATCTGTGATGAGTCCAAGATTGTGGATAAACTCGGGGCTTTTCCCCTGCCGGTGGAGATCGTGCAGTTTGCCTGGCAACAAACTGTTCGCAGGTTGCGGGATGAATTGGCCAATTATGGGATTGAGGAAGTCTTACTCATGCGCCGAACATATGCTGAAAAGCCCGTCATCACCGACAGCGGAAATTTCATTATTGATTGTCATTGTGGTGTGATTGACCAGCCAGCGAAGATTGAACTGGCCCTGAACATGATTCCTGGCGTGGTCGAAAATGGCCTGTTCACGCGCGAATCCGCGGGGATTGCTGTTGGTTGTCAGGATGGCACCTCCTTTGTCAAATTGCGCTCCTCTCAAGGCGAGTGAGCACACCGACATCTTTCAACATCTGAAATCACCCGACTGACCAGACCCATGCAATCATGATTTGCATTCGTTTTCAAGAAATGCTACTCTGGTTTTTTACCCGTTGACGCACCTACGTCAGGTATTCTTTCGTAGAAACCCCTTTAACGAGAGCAATAGTGTGCGGGGTTGCGCCGCCTCCCGTTGCGGCTGATGCTCTCTGAGCGTAAACTTTTCTGCCTGACAACGGATCATATTGGAGATCAGGATTTGAATTCAAAACGTAATGCTACGCTAACCGTTGGCAACAAAAAATACGAACTGCCGGTATTGAGCCCTTCCGCTGGTCCGGATGCGATCGATATTCGAAAATTGTACAGTTCAGCCAACCTGTTCGCTTATGATCCTGGATTCACATCAACGGCATCCTGCCAGTCAACCATTACATTTGTGGACGGCGAGGCCGGCAATCTTCTTTACCGTGGTTATCCCGTTGAACAATTGGCAAAACAATCGTCATTTATCGAGGTCTGTTACCTCCTGCTTTATGGTAATCTTCCGTCTGCGCAGGAGCTCACCGAATTTGAGCACAGCGTCACGATTCACACGATGGTCCATGATCAAATGATAAATTTCTTTCGCGGTTTTCGCCGTGATGCGCATCCCATGGCCATCATCACTGGTGTCATGGGCGCGATGTCAGCTTTCTATCATGACTCGACCGATATTCGTGATCCTATGCAAAGGGAAATTGCATCAATACGCATGATCGCCAAATTGCCGACGATTGTTGCCATGGCCTTTAAGTATTCGATTGGCCAGCCTTTCGTATTTCCGAAGAATCGCCTGTCCTACGCCGCAAATTTCATGCGGACGTGTTTTAAAGTGCCCTGTGAAAGCTACAAGGTCCAGCCAGCGGTCAGCCGCGCCCTGGATCGGATCTTCATCCTTCATGCCGATCATGAACAGAATGCATCAACATCGACTGTCCGGTTGGCCGGGTCATCAGGTGCCAATCCGTTCGCCTGCATTGCTGCTGGTATTGCTTGTTTATGGGGCCCCGCGCATGGCGGCGCGAACGAAGCATGCCTGAAAATGCTGCATGAAATTGGATCCCCTGACAGGATTCCGGAATTTATCAAACGCGCAAAGGATCCATCAGACGATTTTCGGCTGATGGGATTTGGGCATCGGGTTTACAAGAATTTTGATCCGCGCGCCACAATCCTGAAGGAATCGGCCGATGAAATCTTGAGTGAACTTGGGGATGCCGACAATCCCATCCTCAAAGTTGCACGAGAGCTTGAACGGATCGCAGTTGACGACGAATATTTCCGTGAGCGCCGTCTCTATCCGAATGTCGATTTCTATTCTGGTATAATCCTGAGTGCGATCGGTTTCCCGACTTCGATGTTTACGCCAATTTTTGCTCTGTCACGCACTGTTGGCTGGATTTCACAATGGAAGGAAATGATTGCCGACCCGGCACTCAAGATCGGTCGTCCGCGGCAAATGTATATTGGCGAGACCGGGCGAAACTACAACGAATCCAGAAACCCCTGATTGTTGGTAACATCGACCTCTGCCAGCTCAGACTTTCAATGACGATAGTGTGTTCAACAGAAAGGCCTGAACGACCCTTGATTGCGAAAATCTGAGTACGAAAATCATCAGGATATTCTGGCCCGGGCTGAAATCCTGTTTCAGGAGATGATGGATCCCTGGGACAAAATTGAGTGATCGTCAAAGACATACGGCTTGTTGACGCCCGCCTGCGCAGCACCAAGCATCTCCTTCGCATTCGTCAGGCAATCATCAATCATCTCCATCAACACGCGCCGTATGGATTGCGGCTGCCACAGGGGCTGATGGTCCTTGATTATCGGCGTCTCCTTGGACACAATACGATCGTCCTACACTTTGCGGGACTCTCCTGAGAGATACGCCCGGATCCGCAGAACAAATCTCCGCAGCGGGCCTGTCAGACGGCTGGCACCGATGATCGCTGGTCGATCCGTCTCTGTTGAGTCTTCGGATATCTCCGCCTGCCGCCTGTCCTCTCGTCGTTGGTACTGTTTCTCGATTTCTTCCATCACGTCGTAGGCTCTTTTCAGCTCCTCCTCCGAGCCACCACGGCAACCCGTCTGATAACCTTTCACCCAGGAGAACGCCGATTCGATGACACACAGGGAGACAAACGCCCGCCTCTCATCTTCGGTTACACGATCACCGAAGACGGAATCCAGCAGGTCTTCCGCCCGCATCACGGCCTGGTCAATTTTTTGACCGCCGCCGAGCTCCGTCGCCCCCGCCCGAACTTGCGTTGAAATTTGTACCATATCGGTCACGGTTTCCGTCACCTTTGCAGCAGATGACAATTTCATTTCGAACACCTCACCCACTTGTCATTTGGTGAACCTGAGAGACCGTTCCTTCAACGGTTTCCAAAACGTTTATGGAAATACAGGTTTCTGAACAAGATCAACGGGTCTGATAGACGGGACGTCTTCCAAAAAGGTTGGAATTCAGAATAAAAGGTGGAGCCCACACTTCACGCGACAATGACAGGCTCCACCCGCACCTCCAGCAGGTTGCGGGCTTCGCGCCCGCAGACCACCGCGGTCAGATGGACGGGCTCATTGCGATCCCGGTATCGATTCGCGTAACCCCGGTCCCGCATCTGGGTGAAGGCCTCTTCCATCTTCGTCTCAACGTCCGCGTCCGTGGTTGCCATCTTGAACTCGAGAATGAACACCTGCCCGCCCGTTTCGACCACCATGTCGGCGCCCCCATGGCTGGACGCCTCCTCGGCCCGCACATCCACACCGATGGCGCGGAAACACATCTGCAGCAGGCTGGCATACCAGGCCTCATAGCGCGCCAGATCCCCCGTGGCGTGCCACTGGTAAGGAATGCTCGACAGGTACGCCTTGAGCGTCTCCGCAAAGCCTTCAAAGTCGTTGGCTTCAAGGCGGGATTGCAGTGTCGTCGCCTCTTCCGATGGCACCCGGTTCTGCGGGCTCAGATCGGTCAGCAACTCGTCATTCAGGCTGAGGCTGACCTCCTGATTGGGAGAGTCCAGCCGGTACAAGGTGCGATGACCCTTGCGGATCTCCTCCGTGATGGTGAGGTATCCTGTCTGGAACAGCAACGCCTCGGCGCTGATATTCTCGATCTCAAACTTCGCCACCCGTGACCGGTCGATGATCCGTCCTTCCAACTCCAGTGGGCTGAGGGATCGGGCCTTGAGGGTCTCGAACAGGAAGGTCGGGGAGCCCGTCTCGAACCAGTAGGGCTCAAACTCCCGCTTGCGCAAGAGCAGCAGCACATCAAAGGGATTGTAGAGCCGGGCCGTCCCGCGCCAGTTGTAACCGTTGTACCAGGATCGGATCTCATTGCGATCCAGCCCGGCGAGCTCGGGGGCAAACACCGTGTCGATATCGGTATCGGTATAGCCGCAGATCGTGGCAAAGTGCGGATCCAGGCTGATATCCTCGAGATTGTTGAGACCCGAGAACAGGCTGACCTTGGAAAACATACTCACGCCGGTGACAAAGACAAAGCGGACATGCGCTGCACTGCCCTTGATGATGCTGTAGACACCCTGCAGATAATCCCGGTTGGCCTTCGCCCGATCCAGGTCGGGCAATCCATCCAGGATCGGCTTGTCATACTCATCGACGAGGACCACCACCTGTTGTCCCGCCTGGCGATGAAGGTGGTAGAGAAGAGTTCGCAAACGTTCGGGCGGGGCTTCCGCGGGGTTGGGCGGATCCAATCCGGCCGCATGTTCGATCAGGCCGAGTTGATTGGCGAGGTTGCGTTCAAGATCCGCGGGCCCGTCATACTTCCTGTCAAAGCTCAGTCGCACCACGGGATGGGTGACCGACCAGTCCCAGTGATCATGGATGTCCAGCCCCCGGAACAAGTCCTCCTGCCCCGTGAACAAAGCCTTGATCGTGTCCACCAGCAGACTCTTGCCGAACCGCCGCGGGCGGGAGAGGAACCAGTGATCGCCCCGCTCAATCAGATCCCGGATCAGCGGGGTCTTGTCGACATAGTAACTGTCGGTTCTGCGAAGCCTAGCGAAGTCCTGGATGCCAATGGGCAGGCGTTGACGGGTCATGGGGCCAGCCTCCTGATGATAAATCGTGCCGCGCGTCTACCAAAGCTGCGGCGGGAGGTCGATCGTGAGCGGTGCTTTCTTGCCATTCGGTTCAGCCTGTCTCCACAATTTGTGGCACTCACGGATCCTGACGCAGACGGAAGAAAGACGGGGAAGGCAGCCGAGGCCCGCGGGGTGGCGTTCGGACAGCCCAAAAGCTCAGGGAAGACCAATTGCCGCGCACCTCTCACCCAGATTGACACGCTACACCTGAGTCCTGTTTTGTTGGCAGGGAGCCGATTATACATGACATCCATACCATCTCCCAACGATCATGGATCTCCAACAACATATCCTCCCGGGTGTCATGCACATTCTTCAGAAGGCACTTGGGGTTATGCCCGAAACTAGGTGACAGCCAATTCAATAACTTCATTTGGCATGGCATCGGCATGATGGTCAAGCAATCATCACGGATCCGGGTGACATCGAGACGGGCTACGCCTGTATCGAGGCTCTGCGCAAGGCCACCACTGAATTCAAAACAACAATCGCAAACAATAGGAATATGATCCCGAATGATAACGTGGGACGGCGCAATGGAAAGCGTATCTCCACCGGCTTTGCCGAAAGCACGGTCAACACTGTCGGTGGCAAATGTTTCAGCAAACACCGGCAGATGTGTTGGTCAAAACCGGGCTCCCACCTCAGACTTTCAAATCCGTATCCGCAAGAGCACATTTCGGAAAAATTTGAACAGTGGAACACCTGTCTGTCAATTTCAGAGTGATTTGTCAGGTTTTTGTGATGGGTATGTGTCAGTCTGTGGGGCCGATGACGCGGCCTTCTCGTGCGGCTTTGACCGCGTTGCTGGCGATGTCGGTGACGGCGTTGACATCCATGACACGATGGATCTGGGCGCAGAGGCGTGCGATCAGCCGGAAGTTTCCGCGGGTGATGCGGATGATCAGGGACAGGGGCTCGACATGCGGGAATCTGTCGGGATCGAAGTTCAGGTCAAAAGGATCCCTGTGTTGGAGAACCGGAACCGCATTCCATCGTCGTTCAGCGGTTTGAACCCGTGGACACCACCGATCCGTGAAGAGAGTTGCGGATAGCGTGCGCGGCGTTTTTCGAGGCCTGGCATGCCGAGCCATATCAGCCTGATCCCGCATTCATCATAGATGCGGCACAGGTGTTCGCGGGACTTGAGCGCGAGCCGGTCCGCCTCATCGACGATCACCAGAGGAACAGCCCTGGTCGCATTCCGGATCATGAATGAATCGGCAAAGTGACCGGCCCTGCGCAGGCGGGCATGGCCAAAACTGAACATGGATCCATTCAACTGCGTCCCCATGGTTTGGGATGTGTTGGCCACCCAAGCTGTGATGACAATGGCCTGACAGGCCGCGTTTGGTGGGCTTGATCACATGTGATCTCATCAATGATGTTGTCGCTGAGGAAGATCGCGCACGGCCATTTTGCGAAGGTGCGCGTCGCGCGGGTGTTGCCAACGCCAGGGGGCCATGGCAGACACCGATATAGCGGTTATCGACGCAGGCCTGGGCGAATCCGATAAAACACGCATGGGCCTTGGTCGCGACACAGCGGGTCTGTTCATGGAACTCAATTTTGGGCCGATACGATATCAGCCTGCCGGACAGCGTGACCGTGGGTCAACTGAGACCTCTCAGGGACCCGATTTCCGCCGAGATGTTTTGAAAAGAAAAATCAGCCCTGATGACGAGTTTCCGCCCGACTCAGCCGCAGATCCCGAATTGTTGTTTGTGTACCGACACGCTTGCAATGTACGCCGTTATGGTGCATATGTCCATCGCCTTCTCACGCGGGAGACATCTTCATGGCCGAAACTGCTGAGACGAAGCACGAGCGCGTCCACCTGCGCCTCGACGCAAGAAGCAAGCGCAAGCTCGAACGCGCGGCGGCCTACGAGGAAACCACGGTCAGCCGTTTCATGCTGCGCAACGCCGTGGCCGCCGCCGAGCGGGTGATCGAGACGCGCGAGCGGATCGTGCTCCCGGCGACGGATTGGGACGCCTTCCATGACGCGCTGCTCAACCCGCCCGCGCCGAACGCGGCGCTGAAGCGGGCCGCGCGCCGCTACCGCGCGCGCATCGGTGGATGAGGCGCCGCTGACGGTCGAGCCGCTTGGAGCGCATCACGACCGCGCGTCCTTCTCCTGCGGGGAGCTGTCGCTGGACCACTACATCCGCCGGCAGGCTTCTCAAGACGCAAGGCGGCGCGTCGCGCGGGTCTTCGTCGTGCACGCGCACCTGCCCGGACGGGTCGCCGGCTACTACACGTTGAACGCGGCGAGCTTCGAGAAGGACGACCTGCCGGCGGAAGTAGCGAGGCACCTGCCGCATTATCCGGTGCCGGCGGCGGTCATCGGGCGGCTGGCCGTCGATCTTCGCAGCCAGGGTACCGGGCTCGGCGAAGTCCTGCTGCTCGACGCGATCCGTCGGGTGGTCCACGCGGGCAACACCATCGGCGTCTATGCCGTGGTGGTCGATGCGCTGCACCCGCGCGCCAGCGCGTTCTATGAGCGGTACGGCTTTGCGCCCTTCCCGTCGCGGCCGTTGCGCCTCTACCTCCCGCTCCGAACCTTCGAGCAACTCAAGCTCTGACATCCCCTCCTCCTTCCGGCCAACAACCTGTTGGAGATGGGCCCAGACTCCGTTGTCGTTTATCACACATCAATTCAGTGGATTCCCTTGATTTTGGGCACCTTTTTCTTGTGTTCTTTCACAAATCACTTCAGTGAATTGTGACAAATGCGTTCAATCTGTTGCATTTCGGTCATAAATCGGACCTGCGGCTGAGTCGGACGGAAACCCGTCATAAGGGTTGGGATTCCTTGATGCAGCGAGAGATGGTGGCGGGGTGATGGCGACGTCGCCGGACTTTCCGGAGCTCATGACCTTTGGCGACGATCAGCGCGAGGCCCTGGACCGGTCCGTGTCCGCACTTGAGGAGGCCGTCGCCGCGCGCATGCACGACCACCATATGATGTGCTCGTCCCTTCTGACGGTGACGTCTGCGTTGTGTTACCGACGCTCACGGCGGTGAAGGTGATTCTCTATCAAGGCATGCAGGATCAGAACGTCGGAAAATCCGAACTGGCGCGGCGACTGGGCTGGCATCTGCCGCAAGTGGATCGGGTGCTGGATGTGGAGCATCTCTCGCGGCTCGACCACATGGACATGGCCCTGGGGGCCATCGGAAGACAATTGGTCGTAAAAACGGAGGACATCACGGGATAGGTCGAGCCAGCCCGTGGGGCGGGCAGCACGCGCCTTGGCGATGCACATGCGGGCGACAATCCGAGGGGTGCGTCTCAATGGGGTCGATCCCAACGTCGGGACGACAAGTCCCACAGGATGTGTGGGTTTGTCCAGCCTGGATTAGGGTTTCGCTGAGAATCGTGTTAAATTACACCTTAAGGATTGGTTTTCAGTCCGCGAGTCCGGATGAATTTGTAGAGAGTGGACCGGGAGACACCGATAATCTTGGCGATGGCGCTTTTGGAGATTCTCAGTTTGAGGAATTTCAGGATATCCTCCTCCTTGCCATCGAGGCGTGAGGGGCCGGTGGATCCTTTCGGTCGTCCCAGCTTTTTTCCGGCGGCCCGGGCGCGGGCCAGGCCTTCCTTGGTGTGTTCCGAGATCAGGTCGCGTTCGATCTCGGCAATGCCGCCGAAGACCGTCAGGATCATCTTCCCAGAGGGGCTGGTGGTGTCGGCCCAGGGTTCATCAAGTGATTGAAGTCCGGCCTTTTTTTCGATCAGGGATTCCGAGATGCGCAGCAGCTCGGCGGTGGAGTGCGCCAGTCGGTCCAGTTGCGTCTCCAGCGTCTGATCCCGCGTGGAGACACGCGCATAGCCGATCTTCACGCCGCAGAGGGAGTTCCCATCACATCACCCATCCTCTGTCGCAACGTGTACTTTTGTTGTGAGGAAGCCTATATCCGCGCCGTAACCGAAACCTGAAATCCCAACCTGCAAAATCCTGACTGACAAATACCCATCACAAAACCTGACAAATAATTCTGAAATTGACAACCTGTCTGACAACACGCCCTGAAACCAGAATGACCACCAATCAGCTCCACAGTTTGACGCACTCTCCAACGTATACCGAGACTCCTCCGCGTGGGATCAGCAGTCGTGTCGGTTGCAAGGATACGAAAGCTCAGGACAGGTTTGTTTCCACGACATCATCAGGGTCTTATTGAACCTCATCGTTCAGTTGGTAGGCCAGGTCACCAGACAACCCATGATGACGACCTTTGCGATCAACATTGCGATCATTCAGTGTTGGCGGGTGGTGATATGATCAGTCTGCTCTTGATCACCGCATCCATCGCTTTCATTCGTTCCTGACAAAATGTCACCGTCAATCCGGGCGATGTCAATCCATAGCGGCGTCTATTGACGTCCAAACCATCCGATACACCGAGATCATCAATGATCCATTCCAGTACGGAGTGGATATGACCTGCTGTCTTGCATCTCTGCCCGCGTTGCAACCAATTTGATGACGGCCTCAGCCGCTGCAACCGAAGATGAGCGCGCGGGGGAGCGCAGCCGCCGCATGACATCGGCCCCGGCCGCAATCTGCCGCTCTTGCAGGGCGGGGTTGGCCCACAATGCTTCAAGTTCCTGGCCAATTCGTTGCGGCGTACAACTTGCGCCGAGGAGTTCCGGGACAACCCGTTCATCAAGAATAATGTTGGTCAAGGCTACTGTTTTCACCTTGAGTAATTTGGAGATAATCAATCGTGAGAGGATATGAACATCATAGGCAACCACGCTCGGTGTTCTTGACGCTGCCAATTCCAGAGTCACTGTACCGGAAGCGGCGAGCGCCAGATTGGCAGCGGAGAATAATGCTGCTTTGAGCAGCGCAGCGTCATCAGGTTGATATTGGTCTGTACAGAAATGACGAATTTCGCATTGCCACTTTGCGGTCTCTGCTCTCACCTGATCCTGTACAAGAGCCCCGACTGGGACGACAATCTGAAATTGCGAATTGCAACGTGTGAATTCCTGTGCCACCTGCCCAAAGATCGGGGACAGTCTCGTGACCTCCGTTTGTCTTGAGCCCGGAAGGACCAACAAGATGCGTTCATTCTCATGGAGTCCGAGCTCATCTCGAACCCTTTGAATCGTGGCCGCACCGGGAGGTTTGATCTCAGCTGTTGGGTGACCGACAAAATCGGCTTCGATGCCGGCTTTGCGGAGCAGGTCAGACTCAAATGGCAGCAATGTCAGAACAAGGTCAAACAGTTCACGCATCTGCTCAACGCGTTGGCCCCGCCATGCCCAGACAGTTGGGCAAACATATTGGACAATCGGAATTGTCTGTAGCCGACGGCGCAATTGCCGCGCCACCCGGAACGAAAAGTCCGGGCTGTCAATTGTGATCATGGCGCTGACCCTCGCTGATGCGGCTTCATCCGCAACGTGCCTGATGCGCGAAAGAAGTTGCGGCAAGCGCGGGAGAATCTCGGTGATACCCATCACCGCCAACTCACTCTGATGGAACAGAAGATTGAGACCCGCGGCAATCATTTCCCCGCCGCCCACACCAGAAAATTGTGCAGCTTTGTCGACCTCCCGAATCTGACGTATCAGACCGGCGCCGAGTTGATCACCGGACTCCTCGCCAGCAATCAGGAAATAATGATGATTCATTCTTCCCCTGGATTTCGTGCCCAGACAAACATCTCGTGTGCATCTGCGGCGGCTATCACGTCACTGCGATCCAAAATCAGGACCGCGTGGGCTTCGATGGCAATTCCCGATAATCCGGAAGCGGCGGCGTGCCGTACGGTGTCAGCACCGATCGTCGGCATATCGATACGCAATTCCTGACCAGGTTTGGGGGCCTTGTACAGGATTCCGCGGGCATGATCGGGCATGGGATTCACTCTGTCGATGGTCTTTGCCACGAAATCAAGCATGGCATTGGTCCCCGCTGCAGTCTCAACCGCAACGCACTGGCGATTGACCACGACCGCCCCCTGGCCCACATCCAAGACCCCGATTACCCTGACGATCTCAGCCGCACGGGCAACGTCCTGCCGGTCTTGTGCGCTTGGGGATTGCTGACCGAGGATCCCGGGTACCGCCACCAGTTCAGGCACGAGTTGGTGCCCCCCGATCACTACAAATCCTGCATTTTCCGTGATTTGGACAATTTGTTTCAGGATGGCATCATCACCCTCCCTGAGGTCCGGTAATCCTGAGTGATCTGCCAGCGCACCGGTCGACTGGCGTGGACGGCGGACCGCACCCGCAAAGGCGATATGGCCATATCCGTCATGATGCAGGCACTCGAGACTTTGGGTAAACGTCTCCAAGGATGGCGAATCGACAATCAGATGTTGAAACTTCTGGTCGGGATCAAACCCCGGTAACGCCAGGATTTTTACATCATATTCCCGGCCAATCAACGCGCCAATCAACAGATCAGGGTAACGTCCAGAGCCCGCAACAACGACAATTCGGCCCGTTGGGTCCCCCGTCATATCTATGACTCCGGCGTCAGATACGACCTTCCAGAACCCGTATTGACGAACTGAATCACATCATCCACGAGCGCGGAACGGGGTCCGCCCTGCCCCAGAGACGCCACGCTTTGCAGAAATGGGTCTGGTGAATCGACAAGCTGGCGATAGGCTTTCTGCAGATCAGCAATCGCCTGTTTGTCTTCATCTCGGCGGCGCAGACCAATCAGATTCAACCCGTCCAATGTCGCCCCTGTCCCTTGAACCAACCCGTAGGGAATGACGTCCCGCCGGACAATACAGACAGCCCCGATGATTGCACCGGTTCCAATGCGGACATATTGATGCACACCTGCGAGGCCGCCGATAATCACATCGTCACCGATCACGCAATGCCCCCCTAATGCCGCCTGGTTTGCCATGACAACGCGATCACCGACCTTGCAATCATGGCCCACATGCGCACCCGTCATGAAGAGGCAATCGTCACCGACCTGCGTGAGCCCCCCGCCCCCTTCGGTTCCCAGATTCAAGGTTGCACCTTCACGAATCCGGTTGCGTTTCCCGATCCGCAATTCCGTGCTTTCCCCGCGATATTTGAGATCCTGGGGGATTTCACCGACGCAGGCGAACGGAAAGATTACGGTGTCCTCACCGATTTCCGTCTGGCCGGTCACCACCGCATGCGATTTGACATGAACCCCGGGGCGCAGTGTGACGTTGGTGCCCACCATGCAATAAGGGCCGATCTGGCAATGGTCACCAATGCGGGCACCCGGCTCGATAATCGCTGTGGAATGCACCGATGCTGATTGTGCGATGGCCATCTAACTTGACTGGCCCGCGCCATTGTCTTCCCAGAAGGCCGTGATGATGGCCTCGGCAGCCACCCTGTCGCCAACCCGGCCCTCCCCGGCGAACTTCCAGACTTTTCCGCGGCTGCGCATGACCGACATATGCAGCTCCAGCCGGTCGCCCGGGATCACCATCTGGCGAAATTTCGCATTATCCACGGCCATCAGGTAAATTCCAATGTCCCGGTCAACCATATCGAGCGTGAAATTCACCAGCACTGCCGCGGTCTGGGCCATCGCTTCGACCACCGCAACACCCGGCATCACCGGATTGCCCGGGAAATGACCCATGAAATAGGGCTCATTCGCGGTCACATTCTTGATACCGGTTGCCCGCTCTCCTGACCGGACATCGACCAGCTTGTCAATCAGCAGAAAGGGATAGCGGTGGGGAATCATCCGTAGGATCGTCAGGTGATCAATTTCAACGCCGGGATCGGGTGTGTCCATACTCATGAGGGGTTCAGTTCCGCCGCGCAGTCCGGATCGGCTTCATCGGCAAGATCGGCAGCGAGGCGCGAATAATCTGCAGCCGAAATATAACCATCACCTGTTCCATCGCCAAAGTCCCGATTCAACAACTGCACGAACAGCCAGGAAAGTTCAAACCGTCTATCATACCAAACGACTTCATTATCAAGGATGATCGCGTCCAGATCGCGGTCTCTTGCCACCTCACCGCTGACATGGGCAATGGATTCCCGGAATCGTGCCACTTCACTTTCGGCCCAGTCTCCGACCAGGGCCACTTTCGTGTCCTGGATGCGGCGGCGTTGATCCGCCTTGTCGGTGAAGGCGTCGCGACGCCGGCCAAACGACTGATCATCAAGTGACGGTTTTGCGTCGGCGATCAGTCGTTCTTCTTTTTCCAGCAGACAGTCGAAATAGCGGTTCTGGCGCACTAGCTGCTGGTTGGCCAAAGTATATTCGGACTGGATCCGGCGTCCAAATTCCGAACCATTATAGGCGGCGTTGAAATCGAGAATGGCGATTCGTTCGGCATTATTGCTCTGGAGTTTATAATGTCGGGTCGTCTGCGCCGTCGTCGTATGACCCCACAACACCATCAAAGCACAGACAAGCAACCCGTTTCGCATGGTCAGAACGTAGATGCGATCCCAATATCAAAACTCTGTTTTCTGTCATACGACTCGGACTGGATCGGATGCGAGAAATTCATCCGCAGGGGACCAAAGATGGTCTCCCAAAACAACGACACCCCAACCGTCGACCGCAACTTGAACCCATCATCCACCACACAGGCCGCTTCGGCTTTTTCCAATTCTCCTGCAACAACTTCACTCTTGTCAACATATTCGTTATCTTTGTTCTTGCCGAGGAAATAATAACTTGTGTTGGGGTCGGTCGGCCAACCACGTCCGAAACTCGCGCAACGTTTATCGTCCAATCCCCATACCGATCCCATATCAAAGAACAAACCCCCATTCACACCCACTTCCTCGGGAAGACCAAGCGGGAAACGGCTCTCCAATCGCATCGCGGCAAAATAGTTGCCGCCCAGCGGATCAGTGTAAAGATGACTTATTCCAGGTTCGACATCATTAATAGAAAGAACGTCCACTTTCTCGTTTTCTCCTAAAAAATCTTGTACTGAGTAAACTGTTCCTGGAGTATTTTCGCGGGTTTCTTTGTAGTCATCGGCGACTAGTTCAAGACTTCTAGTCTGAGCTTTCCCACGCACACCATTTGTGTCTTCATAAGTCGTTATAATCAACAACCTTTCCTTTCCTTTCAGAACATTTTCTTTTTTCAGTTCCTTGTATGGTATTTCAGGAAATGTGCCACCCGCAGTTAATGTCTGACTCAAAGTATTATCAGGGATGTCTCTTTGAATTTGACAACGTCTCTGTACTTCTCGATCTACGCTGCGTAAAATACACTGGTTGGCTCTGTTTATTGGTAGTCCAGTTTTCTTAACATAATCGCGTATACCAACGAAAAAATCTCGGGGGCCGATGCCATTTGATGCAAAACCGCGCATCATGCCGGAATGCATCCGGAATCGATCCCGAAGTCGTGTATCACCACTCACTCCCGTAACAATTCCACCTTCCAATTCGCCGGTCAGTCGGAGCTTGCCACCCATAAATGTTGTCTGGCCCAAGAGCGATGCAGAACTTTTCAATATCGTTGAATCATCACTGGTGCCTTGGCTGAGTTCCTGGCCAAATTGCACAGAAAAACCGGTGTCGCGATCATAGCCGGTGCGAAGGCTATTGTAATCTAACCCATAATTGACAAAGACCCGGTCGCCTTTCCCACGTTTAAAGTCCTCGCCGACCAGAAAAGATGTGACAATTGGATCTCCTTTCTTGTAGAGACTTCTATCCGGATCATCACTATAATTGCCATAGAATGATTCCATCCGATAGGTTGAAAAACCCCCACCGACGGTGAGATTGGTGGTGTCTGAGATCGGATAGGTGAGATCACCGTCCACTCTCCATTGTTCGGTATTGAAACGCTGACCGAAACCACGGGTTGTGTTCAGCGACGTCGACAGTCTGAGTGCCACTTCACGATCCAGAAAGCGTGGTTCAATGAAGGTGACAGCGTAGCTTGCATTGTCCCCAGTCTCGACACTGAGGCCGAGATACTGACCCCGCCCCAACAGGTTGCGCTCAGAAAGTGCAACTGTCCCGGTAATACCGCCATCTTCTGACCAGGCCGCACCAAAACTCAGTGATCCCGTCGGGCGCTCCTCCACCTCAACGCGCACGACCGCCTGATTGGGTGAGGATCCCCTGACCGTCGTGACATCAACACTTGAGAAAAAACCAAGTGCGCGGATGCGGTCCACCGCTTCATCGATCTCACGCTGGTTATACGGATCACCCTCCACGATACGAAACTCGCGGCGGATCACGTAATCGAGCGTCGTGGTGTTGCCGGTGATATCGATCCGCTCCACAAAATTCCGTTCAGCGCGATAGATGCGGAAATTCAAGTCCACGGTCTGCTGTTCAACATTGCGGCGCTGTTCAGGTTCAACAAAAACAAACCGCTCGCCCCGGCTCACCGCCAGGAACTCCATGCGACTGAGCGTGTCCCGGATCACATCAGGCGAAAACACCCCGCCCGACTGTCCCTGGAATTCCGCGAGCATCTCATCGGCGTCGATATTTTCGATTTCACTGCTGGCGGTGATCTCACCAAATCTGTAACGCGGTCCCTCCTCGATGGTAAACACCACGAAGAACGCATCGCGTTCCGCCGTCAACTCTGCCGATACCGACACGATCTCAAAATCGACATAACCCCGATTGCGATAAAAATCCGTGAGATTCTGGCGATCCTGCGCAATACGTTCCTCAATATAGGTATCAGTCTTGACAAAGGTCCGCAAAATACCGGCCTGACGCGAGGCCAACTCGTCGCGCAAGACACTGTCCGCATAAGCTCTGTTGCCAATAAAGCTGATTCTCTCGGTCTCAATGACCCGGCCTTCCACAACCTCGAAGACCAGATCCACCCGGTTGTCCGACCGGCGAATGATCTTCGGTGTCACCTCGGCGGCGAGTCGACCCTGAAACCTGTATTGCTGGGCAATCGCGTTCGCATCCTGCTCAGCCTGTGACGGCAGATAGATACGCCGCGGGGTGGATTGGACCAGTTCGAGGAGCGGTTCATCCTCAATGCGCCGATTCCCTTCAATCGAAATTTCATTGATAATCGGATACTCAGCCACTTCGATGATGAGTCGGCGACCCTCAGGCCGGATCTCGATTTCCTCAAAAAGCACGGCATCGGCCATGCGGCGATAGGCCGCACCGAGATCATCAGCAGAGACCTGACCCGAAGGCGGCAAATCGGCAAATCTCAAAATGCTCTCATCACCGATTCGGAGATTGCCCTCGATGACCACTTCATCGTAACTGTAAGTCTGCGCTTCAACTTGTGTTGTTGTCAGAATCAACGCACCCGACAGAAGCGCGTAAACCACGCCGCCGAGGCCAAGCCAACAGCGACGTGCAAACCCCTTTGCACTCATCACTCTACTACACCCCCCTTAGGTGGAGTCGGAGCATTTAGCTTTGGCGTCCCCGATTGTCAAAAAAATAAAGCTGGAAAATATGGGACTTACAAAGAATAGTTAATAGGCTACAATATGATGCGTTTCGATCGAAAACCCGCCACAATATAATGCGGTATGTCAATTTGTCTTTATAAACCCCGAAAATATCTGACCTCTCCGCCCTGACGTGCAACATCCTTGTATCGACGCGATGCATGATCTGCTCGCGTCAAAGCTTGACCTGGCTTGGGTCGAATGGATTTGTCAGGAATCAACAGAGGAACGGTGTGAATTGCAGGAAAATCACCAACAAGCAGGATCTTGTCATGATTCTTCGTCAGTCCCAGCGTTTCCTCCCGGGTGTGCCACCAGCGCAGGTTGAGGCCGCATTCGCAGTCGCGCCAGGGGCCAGGGAATGAGATGGCCAGCGACAAGTTCGACAATCCAGCGTCATCGGTTGCTCTTGCAGCCAATATATTCGGGTGTTTCCTGGACCACCCGGGTGAGATACCGCCCCTGCCAGGGTGCGATGGCGCGACATGGCCCAAGCAAACGCTCAGACTTGAGGCCACGTTGCGCTTCCCGTGATCCGGCGAACAGCATCCGGTTCTGGATTGCGTCATCGAGACGCCCACAGCCCTGATCGGCGTGGAATCGAAAAGAGATGAGCCGTTCCGGCGAAGGAAGTCTGTCCTGTTCTTGAGCCAAGCTTAGAGCCAGGCTTATTGGCGACCCGTTTGGGGACATTGTATGACGGGATACGAGAGCGTGCGCGACAATCCCCGCTTCATCCGCCACCTCGATGCGGAACAGTTGTTCAAATACGCCTTCGCACTGCGGACAGAAGCTGATCGTCTGCGGGCGCAAGATCGCCGCCACCAACCGATCCTGTTCTATCTCTATGCCGAGCCGGTGAGATGGCCAGACAGAAAACCGGTGCCGGAAAATGACAAGGTGCAACATCGCCGCGAGATCGCGACATTCAGTACCGCAATTGCCGATGACGAGGCGCAGTTCGTCGCGTGTTCATATCGGCAATGGCTTGAACGCTGGTCTGACAGCGGAATGTACAATGTCCGCGCGCATGCCCAGGCGGTCATAGCCCTCTACGCCCCGTGAAAGCCCGTGCGAGGGTGCCAATGCAATGGGGATTATATACCTGACTACCCATCGTACTATACGTAGTGGTTACGAGAAATTGATAATAGAATATGTAGTGGTTCGAGGAGTCAGGTATATAAGTCCCAAAAATAGGCTGCAACGTCATAACTCTTCATGATTTTGCTGCGACCATATGATGTGTCCCTTCTCCGGTCAAAACTTATGCAGAAATGAATTTGTCTTTTTTCCATACTGATCGGTCAACCGCCGGACTCGCAGATTCTCAGGTTAATTGACGCGCCATAGTTGAACGCGCTCTGTCGCGACGCCCACGTGTACACTCTGCGCGGCCGCCAGGATGGAGATTCACAATGGACTGACCCAAGGCTTGACATGCGGGGCTTCATAAGAGGGACGTCAAGTCCCACAGGATGTGCCATTGTGTCGCCCGGCGCTCTGTGAGGTTGATTTTTGCCGTTTTGCGCAGATGGCGTGCCATTTGACACAATTCCCAGTGAAACCCTGACTTCAAAACCGGCAATTAGCAACTATATTGTTGGCAACCATATTGTTGGGAGAAACGGCATGATGCGAAAAGGCGGAAGCAATTGGGTCGATGGAGACAACTTCTTCGACCGCGAGGCGGAGCTCAAAACGCTGTCAGAGCGGGTTCGGGAGGGAACCCACACCATGCTGACGGCACAGCGGCGGATGGGAAAGACGAGTCTCGTTCGGGAGTTGCAGCGCCGGTTGGTCGAAACGGGAGATATCGAGGCCGTCTTCGTCGATCTGGAGGCCGCTGCCGATCCAGCGGACGCGATCGCGGAAATCGGGATTCAGGCGAAGCCTTTACACGCGGCTTGGGATCGGATCGCAACCGGATTCACGAACCTGATGAAAAGCACCGGCAGCCGGATCGAGAAACTGTCGATCACGGATCTGAAGGTCAAACTGCGCGCCGGGATCGATGCGGCAATTGGCCACAAAGAGGGGATACGATTCTGGCAGCCCTCGCGAACAGCGACCGGCCGGTCGTCCTCCCGATCGACGAGTTGCCGATACTCGTTAACCGACTTCTGAAGGACAAGGCGGGGCGCATCACACCGGAAGGGAAGCGGGAAACAGACGCGTTCCTGAGTTGGCTGCGCAAGGCGGGACAGTCGCACCGTAACCAAGTCACGTTTGTTATTTCGGGCAGTATAAGCCTTGAGCCACTGCTTGAACAAGCGGGGCTCAGTGCACAGGCCAACATCTTCTCAGCCGACGATCTCAAACCGTGGAGCGAGGAAACGGCTGTCAACTGCCTGGGAGCGCTTGCCGAATCCTATGAAATCGGTCTCGCGCCGGAAGTTCGGCAGGAAATGTGCCGCAGATTGCGGTGTTGTATCCCGCACCATGTGCAGATGTTTTTCGACAAGATTCACGATCACTTACGCCGCACCGGGCGGACCGACGCCGCATTGGACGATGTCGAGCGGGTCTATATGCAGGAAATGCAGGGGGTTCGGGGGCAAGTCGATCTGCAACACTATGAGAGCCGACTGGAGACGGTCCTTGGAAGAGTGGGATACACGATTGCGCTGGAGATCCTGACGGCAACAGCGGTCAGTGGCGGTATGGGCCCTGAAACGGTCGACGGGTACCGCAACCATTTCTCGCGGCGGAGCGCGCACGACGAAGACGGGAATCCCCCGGTTGACCACGTGCTGCATGTGCTGCTGCACGACGAGTATCTCGAACCCGAAAACGGCGGGTACAGGTTCGTTTCCAGTCTGCTTGAAGACTGGTGGCGTGGCCGTTATGGGCAAGATTTCGCGCCCGTGTTCAACCAGCGGCGGTGAGGACGGGACCGGGCTGATGGTTATAACCGCAAGAAAGCACAATCCGGGTTTTCTCTCGATCAACGAACTGGTCACCACCTTCTGTGTTCGGACGACCGAATACGACTCCCTGATCGAGGCGCTGCGTGCATGTTCGGTCAGCGCAAACACCCATCAGATGGTGATCGGGCGGCGTGGCAGCGGAAAAACAAGCCTGCTGCTGCGAGTGGCTGCGGAGATCGTGCGCGATAGCGACCTGTCGGCGCGCTTCTTTCCGGTCGTGTTCGCAGAGGAAAGCTACGAGGTTTCGACCGCCGGCGAGTTCTGGCTCGAATGCGTCTCCCGGCTGGCCGACCAGGTGCCACGCCAAATCGGAGAGTCCGATCTGCACCGCACCTTCGGGGAGTTGCACATCATCCAGGACGATCGGGCGCTGGAAGACCGGTGCCTTGGGGTGCTGCAGGACTTCGCCGACCGAGGCAACAAGCGCCTCGTGCTGATCGTCGAGAACATGAACATGATGTTCAGGGACATGAACGATGATGACGCCGGCTGGCGGCTACGAAAGATTCTGCAGACCGAACCGCGGATCGTTCTGCTGGCGAGCGCGACCAGCCGGTTCGACCAGATGAGCAATCCAAAGGAGGCGCTCTACGAACTGTTCCGAGTGATCCAGCTGCACCCCCTTGATGCGGACGAATGCGCGGCCTTGTGGCAGACCGTGTCGGGGCAGACGCAGACGCCGCAGACAGTCCGAGCGCTGCAGATTCTGACCGGCGGCAGCCCCAGGCTGCTGACCACAATCGCCCGGTTCGGCGCGAATCTGTCGTTCCGTGAGTTAATGGCCAATCTTCTCGACTTGGTCGATGATCATACCGAGTATTTCAAGAGCTACCTTGATGCGCTTCCCGCGCAGGAGCGAAAAGTGTATCTCGCCCTTGCCGATCTCTGGAAACCGGCGAATGCGCGCGAGATCGCCGATCGGGCCCGGCTCGGAACCAGCAAGTGCAGCGCCCATTTGGCCCGTCTGATCGACAAGGGTGCGGTCGAGGTGAGCGGCGGCAGCGCACGGCGCAAGCTCTATTACCTGACGGAACGGCTTTACAATATCTACTACCTGATGCGCCGGGCGCGCGGACCGGCACCACTGATCGATGCGCTAATCCGCTTCATGGAAGCGTACTACTCCGTCAACGAGCTGAAGGCATTCGGCTCCCACATGACGCGGGAAGCGATCGGGTTTGAAGGCGACACGTTGGCGATTTACCAAGCAGCGTTCGAATGTCTTGTCGGACTGCCGTCCCTCGAACCGCACCGTGAGGAAATGCTTTCGCTGGCGACACCTCCCTTTGCGTCTCCGCCGCGTGAATTCTCCACGGCATCCCCGGCACCGTCGAGCGCGAGGGAACTTATGGAAAAAGCACTGACTCTCGCGGAAGAGGGTCGGTTGCAGGAGGCCGTTGCGTTCTGGGACGCGGTTGACCGGCGATTCGGCACAAGCGATGCGCCGGCGGACCGTGAACAAGTTTCGTGGGCTCTTATCAACAAGGGGAAAGCGTTGGCCCGGCTGGGGAAAGCGGATGAGGCAGTGGTGCTATGGAACGAAGTTGCGCGGCGTTGCGGGACAGACAACGTTGAAGGTCACCCTCTGGCGGGCGCGGCACTCGTGAGCCAGGGCGGCATGATGAACAACTTGGGCCGCCATGCGGAAGCTTTGGCAACCTGGAACGAGATCGAACGCCGTTTCGGGAACCGCGACGAGCCGGGAATTTTGTGGCCCGTTGCCTCAGCCCTCGTCGGCAAGTGCGTGACGCTTGCCCGGATGGGCCGGCCGGAAGACGCGCTTGAGGCTTGTGACAAGGCACTGCGGCGGCTTGGAAACCAAAGCGGACCCTGCAGTGTCGCGGCAGTCGCACATATTCTTCTCTGCGAAGGAGATCTACTGGTCGCTCTGAACCGCACCGAGGACGGTTTGGCAGCCTGGGACAAAGTGATCCGGCGTTTCGAGACAAGCGATGAGCCGGCGTTGCGCAACGTTGCGGAATTGGCACTGTGCAGGGGGGCGGATCACGAATTATCCAAAGGCCGGACAATTGCCGCCCTTGGATTACTCGACCGGGCGCTGCCGGAGGCGTCGGCGGGATATCCGGACAGCAGACTACAGGGGCATCTGATCCGGGCGCGGGCGCATCTTGTGGAAGGTGATGACGAAGCATGCGCCAGGGATATTGAGAGGGCGTTATCGATTCTGTCCGAGTTGAACATGCTGCCGAAGATGTCGCTGGTTATCCTGACTGATCTCGCGGTCGGCGTTGGACCCGCGAGGATGTGCGATCTCATCAAATCTTCGCCTGCCGCCGATGTCTTGCTTCCGCTGACAACGGCCTTGGAACGGGAACTCGGGTTGGATCCTCGGGTAGCCCGAGAAGTCGAAGAGATTGCCGAAGACATACGCCGGGACTTGCTCGAGAGCCCCCATCGGGTGGGGAATCCGACATAGGATTGACTGACATACGCAACTCCTGACACCATCACAAATAATCAAATGCATGCCCCACAGTTTGCGGCTCCCCCATTGGAATGAAGGATAGCCGCCTTGCGCCCGAACGGTCACAGACGTCAAACGGGGCGTCTTGCAGAATTTTGCCCCTTTCCCCGCGGGGAAAGGGCAGCATCCGCCACAACCTCGGATTCTCACCCTGTTTGTCGCAAATTTTCAGGTTGATTGACGCGCCACAGTGATCAATGCGTTGTGTTATCTCCGGCGATAGAACACAGGACACAGTGAGATCATCACCGCCATTAGGTATTTCCGCAGCAACCGCCAGCGGATGCGTTATCGGAAGGCCCGTGATGCTGGTGCCCCATGGGCAGCGACCCCATCAAGGAGGCGGCGAACACAATGATCGTCAACACCCGGCTCAAGCGCAGAGGCCAGCGCTGGGGTCGTGCCGGTGGCCAGGAGGATGTTCTCACTTTCCGTACCTGGCTCAAATCAAGACGCTTTGACAACGTCTGGGCCCAACGGACCCACAGACGGCGATACGCCCATGCCCACCTCTCGGCCAATGACAATCGCACGCCCCTCGCCAGGGCCGCCTGATTCACCAGATGAAAACGATCAGGAATCAATTATGGTCCAAACTCCGCCAGAGGGGAATCACTCCCCGGCCCACCATTCAGGGCTGGAATTCTCCTCAGGAATCAATAAGATTGGAGCTTACGATCCTGATGAAGTCAGAGCCTAATGGACAAATTGACGGTTGAAAACTTCCGATGCTTTGGCGCGGAGCAACCCGCTCGGCTGGCTCCCCTGACATTGCTTGTTGGTGAGAACAGCACCGGCAAAACATCATTCATGGCACTGACAAGCATCCTCTGGGATGCGGTCTACAGAGGGAATTATCTACCTGAATTCAAGAGGTTTCCCTTTGATCTTGGTACGTTCCAGGACATCGTTCACGAAGGCGGCGGTGAATCGCAAATAGAATTCTCCGGTGGATTTGAAATTGAGAACTGGAAATGCCGAGCGACATTTCGGAAGAGAGCATCCGGCCCGGAAATCGTTGCGTTGCGCATAATGAATTGCAGCGGATCAGTGGTATGGAACCGCTCATCAAGCAACCACATCAAGGTCCGCTCCACAATCGGGAGTAACGCTTGGTGGGCATCGTACGGCGGCCGCACCGATCATGGTTCCAAGATACAACAGCAACTTTACCCCGATAGACGATGGGGACTCCTTTCAATCCACGATGCACTGGAGAGTTTGCGTCCTGAAACAGGCACCTCTGAAATTACTGAGAAGGAAAGAGAGACAATCAGGGCCTTGGCATTGTTCCCTTATGATAAGGCCGGCGATATTGAGAAAGTATTTCCATTCCCCGTAGCCATGGCTCCCATACGCTCGTGGCCTGAACGAAATTATGAGCAGGGATATTCATCTATTGACCCTGCGAAAGAAAGAATTCCTCAGTATCTGGCTACCATGCGTTTTGACCTTGATCGCGAAAAGCAGTGGAAGAAAATGAAGCAGGCCTTGGATGCTCATGGCAGACAGACCGGACTGTTTGAACAAATTAATATCCGTCCCTTGGGCAAGGAGAACAGCGATCCCTTCCAGCTGCAATTCAAAATCCATGATGGTAACGGAGGATCGTCAGCGCGCAATATTATCGATGTGGGCTATGGCGTGAGTCAGTCCCTACCCGTGATTGTTAATCTGATTGAGGACAACCACCCGCTTCTGCTCTTGCAACAACCGGAGGTCCATCTTCATCCTCGTGCGCAGGCAGGCTTGGGCTCGATCCTGTGCGCCGCCGCAACCCAGAACAGACGGATCTTGGTCGAAACCCACAGTGATTATCTCATTGACAGGGTCCGCATGGATGTGCGGGACAAAAAGACAGATCTGACGCATGAGGACGTGTCAATCCTGTTTTTTGAGCGCATAGGGCCCGGCGTCAAGATTCACGATATCAGCATCGACGAAGAAGGTAACATCTGCGGTGCCCCACCGAGTTACCGACAATTTTTCATGGACGAAGTCAACAGGGACTTGGGCTTTTGAGATGTGCGGAATTGTGGATGCAAGCGTTGCTGCGAATGTGTTTGGCGATCCCAAGAACCCATTTGAAACTGCAAAGAAATTTCGGGAGCATGTGGATAGTGGAAAAATGAAACTCGTTATTGGTGGAAATCTTGGAGAGGAAAACGACAAGGTTATCAAAGCTAAAAAATGGTTTCAGCAAGCCAAAAGTAGAGGTTTGGTGCGTCAGGAGAATTCTGAAAGAGTCTCTGCTGAAATGAAGCGGCTTTCATCGGACTTAAAGTCCGATGATCCCCATGTGCTGGCATTGGCCAAAGTCAGCGGGGCCCGCTTGCTCTATACAAACGACAAGGACTTGATGAATGACTTCAAGAATCCAAATATTCTCAAGCCAAAAGGAAAAATCTACAGAGATCCGCCAGACGGGACAGGGACATTTACTGACGACCATCGAAATCTCCTGCAGGGAGCTGTCTGCCCCAGATGATTAATCGGTCCGACAAACAAATTGTCCTTGTGCAATCCAGAAAATGGATATGCCTGTGTGATTTGACTCCATGACAACCCACGCGCGGCCCTTTTGCGGCTCGAGAGTGCCGGTCAATCAAAAGTCAACCGAATTGTGCGCTCCGACGCTGGGTCAAGGATCTGTCAACAAGTCAGGTCGTTGAAGAGTCCAAAGGACATCAGGAGAATGATCATGGCGAGGCCCAACATCATCAGATACCGGGTCAGTTTTTCGGGCGGGCGACGGCGAGCCACAGCCTCATACCCATGAAGAACAAGATGGCCGCCATCAAGGATCGGAATCGGCAACAAATTGACGAATCCAATGGCCGTCGAAAGAAATGCGATCAGCCTGATGAACGACTCACCGCCCTGTTCGGCGGCCCCGGCAGACACACGCGCGATACCAATCGGCCCCTGCAGATTGCACGTGCTGATATCACCCCTGACCATATGGACGATTCCACTGAGCGTCCCCGTGATGATCTGTGTCGTCTGTGAGATACCGATTTCGACAGCCTGCCAGGGTCCGGGTCTTACAGTCGCGGGTTCAAAAAATGTCCCGCCATTGACACCGATCAGCACCCGCTGTTCAAAACGCCCGTCCGGGAGCATGATATCCTGCAGCTCACCACTCAATCGGGTCGAAAAGATCACGCCCTGTCGCCACACATCCAGATCCATCTCATAACCCTCGGATGACTGAACGGCATCACTGAGCTCCGCAAAACTGCTGATGGCCTGTCCATCGATCGCCAGGATCACATCGCCAGCTGTCAATCCCGCTTCATCCGCCGCAGAGATCGGTCGTACGGAACTGACCAAGGGCAGGAGTGGATGGGGGCCGAGAACATCGATCTGCTCCCCGCCACGCTCAACCCGATAGACCGGTTCAGATCCTGTTGGCAATTGATCCGCGATGGCAAAAAATGATGAAAGATCTGTTACGCTCTGACCGTTCAGCGCGACAATCCGATCCCCCTCTTGCAGCGCAATGCCGCCCTGCGGAAGCGGCTGGAGCTCATCAATCACGACATCGTCCCGTGCAATGCCCGAATAGACAACCATAGCCGCAAAAATGATGATTGACGCGATAAAATTGGCAATCGGACCCGCCGCAACTGTGATCGCGCGGCGCGGCAAACTGGCGTCTTCGAAGGGAATCCCACGACCCCGCTGTGAATCGGCGCGGGTCGGTTGAAGCGGAGCCGGATTACCCGGCTCAACATCAGTCGGGATTTTTTGTGCCTTTTCCTCCGAAAATTTGACGTAACCGCCGATCGGCAGAGCGGCAATTCTCCATTCCGTTCCCTGGCTGTCCAACCGCTTCCACAAGGCTGGTCCAAAACCGACCGAAAATACCGTCACTTCAATGCCGGACAACCGGGCCGCAAGATAATGCCCGTATTCATGAACGAAGACGACAAGACTCACCGCGGCCAGGAAAACCACCACCGTCCACAAAAACCCATCCAGCGCGTAAATCAGATCAATCATCAATCATATTCTCATGAAGGGACAAAGGTAAGAAAACCATCCGACATCTCCAACACAGACGTCGTATCAGTTGAGCGCTGCTTGCGCGGCCGACGTCTCAAAGACCTGAATGATCCACACGCCCAGAGAGGCACCGGCGATGCCATCGAATCGATCACAAAACCCACCATGGCCGGGCAACAGGCTTGAGCTGTCCTTTTCCCCGGCAGCCCGTTTGAGCCAACTTTCCGCCAAATCTCCCCCCTGTGCGGTTACAGCCAGGAAGAGCGCAAACAATATTGTCGATTCAATAACATAGGGCTGAAATATAAAACTGACCCCTACCGCGCCGAGCCATCCCGCCAAGGCCCCGGACCAGGTTTTCTTCGGACTGATTTGCGGTGCCAGTTTGGGCCCGCCCAGTCGCCGGCCCACAAAGTAGCCGGACACATCAACCACAATCACAGTAGTGATGACCCAGAGGACCGTCATCAAGCCGAGCTCCTCACGCAGCGTATCAAGAATATGCACGGCGAAGAGAGCCAGGCTACCAAATACAAAAAAACGGGTCTGACCGGCGCGGAGAACCAGCAATCCAACGAATGGCACGGCCAGCACCAGGAGCGCAGCCGGTAAAGGATCAATAGCCGGAAAAGCCGCCACCAGGGAAGTAACGCTCGCCAGAATTCCCAAAATGATGGCTGCAGGCGCAGAGATATCGGGATCGGCAAGCTGCGCTGCTTCCCAGATCATGATGCCGCCGATGACACCGCAGAACAGGAAAAAAAACACCCCACCCCAATAGACAGAGACAAATCCGATCAATACGAGTGAAATCGATGAGATCACCCGTGGGGTCATCTCGCCACTGCGCGTCGGAGACATTGTCATTTTCCATTGGCACCGAACCGCCGCGAACGGTTCGGATAACGTATCAGGATGTCGCGGAGAACTTCGGGCGTAAAATCAGGCCACAGCGTATCAACGAACTCAAACTCAGAATAAGCGGATTGCCACAGCAGAAAATTCGACAGGCGCAATTCACCAGATGTCCGTATAATGAGATCAGGGTCGGGCAAATCTGCCGTCATCAAATGAGTCTGCATGACCGATTCATTGATGTCATCCGGATCCAAATCACCCTTGTCAATACGCGCAGCCAGATGTCTTAAAGCAGCTGTAATTTCTGCACGCGCACCGTAATTGACGGCCACCGTCAATCGCAGGCGATCGCCGGATCGCGTTTCACGCGTAATGGTTTCGAGCTGCGCCTCGACGCCATTGTCGAGACGCGACAGATCACCGATAAATTCAACCCGCACACCATTCTCTTGCAACTGGTTGATTTCAGAATCAGCATAGTCGCGCATGAGAGCCATCAACTCATTGACTTCAGCCGGATCCCGTCGCCAGTTTTCTGTCGAAAATGCGAAAACCGTCAGATAGCGAACATCCAGTTTCGGACATTCCTGCACAATGGCCCGCAGAGCTTCAGCGCCAGCACGATGCCCCTCCAGGCGCGGCAGTTTCCGCTTGGCCGCCCAGCGGCCATTTCCGTCCATGATCAAAGCGACATGGCGGGGCATCTTGCAGTGATTGAGACCTGCATTCATGAGGCAATTCCCTGCGGAATTGTCAGACTGCCATGATTTCGTCTTGCTTGGCTTGCAAGGCTTTATCAACGTCGGCGATCGTCTTGTCTGTCAACTCTTGTAAGTCATCCGACCACAATTTTACCTCATCTTCGCTCAAGCCATCGCTCTTGGCGCGGCGCAACTGTTCCATACCGTCTTTACGGACATTGCGAACGGCAACACGTATATTTTCGGCATGTTTTGCTGCCGTTCGAGTCAATTCCACACGGCGCTCCTCATTGAGTTCAGGGATCGGGAGACGGATGACCGCGCCTTCAACCACCGGTTGTATTCCAAGGCCGGATTCCTGAATGGCCTTGACCACGGCGTCGGTGAGATCTTTATCCCAGACCGAGATCGAAATCAGCCGCGGTTCGGGAATATTGATGGTTGCAACCTGATTCAAAAGCATGCTTGTCCCGTAAGCGTCCACCAACAACGAATCCACCATCACCGAAGATGCCCGACCGGTTCTCAATGAAGCAAATTCCTGCCGCAATGCAGCGATAGCACCGTCCATCCGGCGGCGGAAGGCTTTCATGTCCAGTTCGAAATCATTGTCCATCATCAACATCTACCCTGTGCAGAACCGCGCAATCCATACCTAATGGCTCAACCAATGATTGTATAGGTACCGCCTCCAAGAAGTATGTCATGCAAACCACCCCTCTTCATGATATGAAACACAATCAGTGGCAGCGCGTTGTCACGCGCAATCGCGAGAGCGGACGCATCCATCACCCTCAGATCCTTCTGCAATGCTTCATTATAGGACAACGTCTTGTAGCGCTTCGCATTGGAGTCAAGCCCAGGATCCCGGTCATAGACTCCATCGACCTTAGTCGCCTTGAAAATCACGTCGCAGCCCATCTCGGAAGCCCGAAGAGCCGCTGCGGTATCAGTGGTAAAATATGGACTGCCCGTTCCCGCGGCAAAAATACAGATCCGCCCTTTGTCGAGATGCCGCATCGCACGACGCAAGATAAAGGGTTCACAAACCTCGTGCATAGGGATCGCCGAAAGCACCCGTGTCTGTATTCCATGTGCTTCGAGCGTTGACTGCATCGCAAGTGCATTGATGACAGTTCCCAGCATGCCCATATAGTCCGAACTCGTCCGCTCCATGCCATGTGCCACGCCCTGGACTCCACGAAAGATGTTGCCTCCACCAATCACAATACAGATCTCGGTGTTCAACTGATGAACATGACACAGTTCTTCGGCGATTCGTTCCACTGTCGGAGGATGCAGGCCGAATCCCTGCTCTCCCATCAGGGCTTCGCCTGACAGTTTGATCATGATTCGTCGATATTTCGGCTGACCGGATGAAACGTCTCTCTCTGTCATTTCAGTTTGTCTCCGATCACGTGAAATTGCATATTGTTACTTGATCGAACACGGGAACAAACACAACCAAAAACACTCACCGCCTTCCTGTTTGGCAAGGCACAAGGCCCGCCATGCTCAAACCAAATGATATCCCCGAATGCCACGCGATTCTCATCGCTGGCCCCACCGGTGCCGGCAAATCACGGTTGGCCATGGACTTGGCTGCAAGGATGGGCAGCACCATCATCAATGCAGATGCCATGCAGGTTTATGGATGTTGGCGTGTTCTGACGGCGCGACCGCTGAACGATGACGAAGCGACGGTACCGCACGCGCTCTATGGCCATGTCGGTTGGCAACAAGATTATTCGGTCGGCCACTGGTTGACCGAGATTGCGGACTTGTTGCAAGGCCACGCGCAGGCACCGCCCCTGATCGTCGGTGGGACCGGCCTGTACTTTCATGCACTCACGGCAGGGCTGGCACCAATACCCAAAATACCTGCAGAAATTCGTGCGGCCGGCGTGAAGCGTTTGCAGGATTGGGGCCTGATCCGGTTTGCTGAACATCTTCACCAATTGGACCCACGGTGCCGGGAGAGACTTGACCCGCAAAACCCGGCACGGCTGTTGCGGGCTTGGGAAGTTCTACACGCAACCGGCAAAGGGTTGAGTGACTGGCAAGATGAGACTCCACCACCGCTCATCAAACGCAAAGATACATTTGCTGTCCTGTTGAATCCTGACATTTCAGTCCTCACCGAGAGAATCACCGAGAGGGTCCACCAAATGGTCGCATCAGGTGCCTTGGAGGAATGTGCCGCATCGCTCACACATTGGAAACCGGAATTGCCCTCTTCCAAAGCCATCGGCGCACGTGAGCTGATTGCCTATCTTCGCGGCGAACTGACCTATTCAACAGCTTTGGCAAAAACAGTGATCGCCACGCAGCAATATGCCAAGAGACAACGTACCTGGTTTCGCTCCCGCATGCAGGATTGGCTTCACATCACTGATTGCTGACACATAATGGAATTCAAAAAAGTCGGACTATCGCGGAATAATCATCTTCATTGCCGCATAAAACATGTGAGGTCGGTCCATTCTTTTGTCGAAAGACTGATACAAAATCCCAATCGTACACTGGTCAATACCGTGTCATCACAACGGCAATTCCATTCGCGTCAGAGGAATACCGATACTGTCATTGACGTTTTTCGGATCTTGTTCATTTCCGTCATTCCATTGTGAACGACAAAATCAGGTATCGGGATTTACCGTTATCAGGACAAGACCGCCCCAGGAGTTACGCATCTTGGATGCCAACCGGACATCGCATCGTGGTGGTCGTTGATTGCGATGATAACCATTGCCAAATCCTCAAAGCTAGTGGTTCATTTCATACAGATGCTTGTTTTTCTTGCAGTTTCCGGTGGCCGCGTTTCCACGATGCGACACTGTCATCCGGGTCCCGGCTCCAGTGGAAGGGTCGCGCATCGTGGGCGTTATGGTGCGCGACATAATCCTCAACCGCCGTGATGCACGCGTCGCGGGAGTTGAAGATGGCATTTTTCAGCCGTTGTCGGGCGAGTTTCGAGAAGAATCCCTCCACCGCGTTCATCCAGGACGCCGAGGTTGGCGTGACGTGGAAGGTCCAGTTGGGGTGGTCTGTGAGCCAGGCATGCACGCGAGCCGACTTGTGGGCGGACAGGTTGTCGAGGATGACATGGACCTCCGCCGCGGGAGCCAGGCCGGCGGCCACATGATCAAGGAAGGCGCAGAAATCCGCGGAGCGGTGGCGCGCGGTCATCTGTCCCACCCCCTTCCCGGTCGCGACATCCAGCGCCGCCAGCCGGGTGGTGGTGCCATTCCGTTGATCGTCATGGGTGCGGGTGGTCGGGTGGCCCGGAGCCGGGGGCCGGGGCTTTTGGGTCCGCCCCAGGGCCTGGATCTGGGTCTTTTCGTCCACCGAGAGGACAACGGCATGATCCGGTGGATTTGTGTACAGCCCGATGACATCATGAGCCTTGATGCCGAAGCGGGGGTCATTGGAGACCTTGAAGGTCTTGACCTGATGGGGGCGCAGGCCATGGTGGGTGAGAATCCGATGGACGGTGGAGATGGAGAGACCCTGTGTGGCCGCCAGCTCCTTGAGGGTCCAGTGGCTCCGGTGGGCCGGCGGCGGCGACATCGCGCGGGTGATCAGGGCCTGCACCGTGTCTTCAGGGACCGGGGCCTTGCCCGGCGGACGCGTGGCGTCGGACAACAGCCCATCCACCCCCGCGGCGAGGAAACGGTCCCACCAACGCCAGACGGTGGACTGGCAGGCGGCGGTGCGCCGCTGGGTCTCGGTGGGACCGTCGCCCGCATCCAGACACAGAATGATCCGCGCCCGACGGGCGTGCTTCTGCCGCGTTTGGGGATGGGCAGCAAGGGACGTCAAGCGCGTGCGCGCGGCGTCCGTCAGTGTGATGGGAGGACGTACAATGCGACTCATGGGAACTGCTCATAGATCGTGTTGTCGTGGGCCGCTCTCCGGCGACCACCACCACTTCGCATATACGAGACAAAAAAGCAAGCTTATGTTTGAGAATAACCACTAGACTTGAGGGCATTTGTGCACAGGGAGACCTTCTATTCCGCCGGGTTGCCGGAGGCCCCGTTTGGCAGATCGTCACCCGAGTTGCGGTTGAAGAATTGGAATCTTTGGTATTTCGGAGACTGGGCTGGATGGAGGTGTTGGACTGTTTGGACGGGTGAGTTTCGTGGGTTGACCGAGTTGTGCACTACCGCCCGTGCGATTTGCTGCGCGTGATCCAGTCGGCCCCGGCAAAGGTCACGGCGTGGACATGCACCTCGCAAGCATCATTATCGACGGTGAAAGCTATCAGGGGGCATCGTATAGTTTGTACGTTCAACTCCGTTAATGGGGAACAACACGAGAACGGTGGATTGTGGTGAGACTCTGGCCCGCGGACAAACGTTCAGGCGAAGCTGTGTTCCTCCTGAAGATCAAGCAAGGGCAGAGGTTGGACCTTGGGGCTGACACAGGGGGCGGTCGGCAGAAGGGAGGCGAAGTGGTTGAAGTCCGCCGCCGCCTTCCGCAGTACCGATCCATCCTTGGCGCACGCCATCAGACTGCGGAATTCGGCAAAGGCCCGGGCCTGACAATTGATCTGCGTCCTTGGGTTGAACTCGATGTCTGTGAAGGCATCGAATTTCACATTCTCATCAATCCACTCCGCGTGATCGACGAGACTGCGGATGTACAGCCAATCATAGAAGGCGCTGCGGGGTACCAGGGGGTACCGTGTGCCTTCCAGTTCAAAGCGAATGACATTCTCATTCTGAAACGCCCGGACAAATCTTTTGGCCGCGCGCGGCACCTGGGTCCAGAGATCGGGGAAGGGGCCACCGCTGTGCTCAAAGACCTTCGAACCTTGGTAGACGCTTTCGAGCGGATAGGTGCCTTTTTTGAGATTGATCTGGAGACTGAAAGCGCTGAGTCGCCGCCCGACCTTTTCTTCCGACTTTGACGAGATCTCAAGAATGCGCTTCAGGCCACTGGCCCGGGCTTTCGTATGCAGGGACCGAACATTTTTCTGTTTCTGGGTGACCGCGAACCCCGGGGCCCAGCGAAACTCGAAGAGCCTCTCATCGACAAGGCTGTTGCCATCAAGGCAAGGAACGAAGACCGGTCGACTCGCCATCACATCACGCGAACAATCAGGTCGCAGGACACATGATCGGGCACGAGGGTTTCCCACTTTTTGACCATTTGCAGGCGTTGCTGAACGGCAGGATCCTTCCAGTCCGTCCGCTGGTACAGGACTTCGACATCCACCTTCCCGTGAGCCAAGGCGTCTGCAAGCGGCAGAATCTCGACTTCGGTTGCATTGGCGACGCCCAGGGCAATGCGCACTCCGTCCCGCTTGAGGACATTCGGTGCAATCGCAAGATAGCGCGGGTCCGGGAGGCGCCCCGCTTTCTGGGCGAGATACTTCAGAGGATGATTCATGGTCATGCAGAGGCTGACATACGCATCGATACCCTTGTGGGCATCGAGACCTCGACTGAGCAAGTTGCCACCCGCGGCATCGGGTAATGGTAGCCCTTCTCTCAGCATCCGGGCCTTGGAGAGAAGTCCCCTCTGGGCAATGGAGGGGAAATTTGATTCATCCGTGAAATGGTACAGAAAGCGGTTCCACGAACTTCTTTTGATCTTTTTCACAAGATCATCAATACTTTTCAAGTGGGGCAAATTTCTAAACCAGCCTGTTCTGCGTCAACAGATCCATGAAAGCCACGGGAAGGCCTTCAGACGATCTTGAGGGTGTTCGGGATGCACAAAGAAAAAATAATTCCATTCACGCAGACCAAGGTGCAGATTTGCGCAATTGTATGTCGATGCCGCCCGGGAGTCCACACGGCGGGTGAGTGATCTTGAGGATCAGATTCGCACCGCCGCCCAGGACGGGTCGCTGGCCCCTGTGGTGACCGCCCTGATCAGCTTGCGGGGTCTTCACATCCTGAGTGCTATGATGATTCTGGCCGCGCGCGGCGACACCACCCGCTTCGACACACCGCGGGAGTTGATGAGCGTCCTCGGCCGGGTCCCCAGCGAACACTCTTCGGGATCACGCCGCCGCACCGGTGGGATCACCAAGACGGGCAACAGCCATGTCCGGCGCGTCCTGGTGGAAGCCGCCTGGATCGATCGCTTCCCGGCCCACAAGACACGACACGGTCATGATATTGTGAGGAGTCGCAGGACGCCATAATAGAGAAATCTCAGCGGTCAATCCAGATCAGGTTGATGGACGCGCCACAGTTTTCAGAGCACGCCCCGCAAATCATACCCGTTGACCTTGTTCAGAAACCTATGTTCCCATAGACGTTCTGGAAACTGTTTAGGAAACAGTCTTTCAGGCTTGGCGGATCGCCGCATGTGGGAAGCTGGTTACCGGATAATATGTGAGTGAGGTGTTCAAAATGAAGTTGTCGTCCGCCGCAAAGGTAACAGAATCCGTAACCAATATGGTACAAATCTCGACACGCGCACGGGCGGCAGCGACAGAGCTCGGTGGCGGTAAAAATATCAGCCACGCAATCATGCGGGCGGAAGACCTCTTGGATTCCGTCTTCGGTGACAGGGTAACTGAAGACGAGCGGCGGGCTTTTATCTCCCTTTGCGTCGCCGAATCGGCTTTCTCCTGGGTGGATGGCTATACAGCCGGACACCACGGCAGTGCGGAGGAGGATTTGGGAAGAGCCTTGAAAGCGATGGATGAAATCGACAAACAGTGCCAGCGAAGAGACGAAAGGATACGGGCGGCCCTCTCCGAAGATCAAGAAGAAAAGGATTTGTCAGCGATCATCGATGCGCGCCGTCGTAAAAGTGCGCTGATGAGGCTTGTTCGCCGAATCCGTATGCGCCTCTCAGGAGGGCACCGCAAAGTGTAGAACAGCTAATATGACCCGTCAATCTCTGCCCATCGGCATCCAGGACTTCGCGACCATCCGGAGCGAGGGATTCTACTACGTCGACAAGACGCCGCTCATCCGGCAGCTGGTGTCTGCGGGCCGTCATTACTTCCTCTCCCGGCCGCGGCGGTTCGGCAAGAGTCTGCTGGTGGACACGCTCAAGGCGCTGTTCACGGGGCAGGAGGACTTGTTCCGGGGGCTGGACATCCATGATCACTGGGACTGGTCAGTCACCCATCCGGTGGTGCGGTTGAGCTTTGGCAGGAAGTATGACGGGCCCGCGGATATTGAACGCAACCTCGCCAATCAACTCGGCCTGATCGAACATGCGGCCGGAGTGGATCCGGTGCACCCTCGGGAAGCGGCTCCCGAACGTTTGCGAACTCTTCTCTATCGCCTTCATCACACGACCGGACAGCGGGTGGTGGTCCTCGTCGATGAGTATGACAAGCCGATCCTCGATGGGTTGCCTGACCTGGATCGGGCCCGCGCCAACCGGGAGGCGCTGCGCAGTGTCTACGGCATCATCAAGGACAGCGCGGAGTATGTCCGCTTCGTCTTCGTCACCGGGGTGAGCATGTTCTCCAAGGTCAGCCTGTTCTCGGACATGAACAATCTCAAGGATATCAGCCTGGATCCCCGCTTTGCCACGATCTGCGGGTATACCGATGACGATATCGACACGGTGTTTGCCCCTGAGCTCGACGGGCTGGACCGGGATGAGATTCGCACCTGGTACAACGGTTACAACTGGCTGGGCACGGAGCGGCTCTACAATCCCTTCGATGTGTTGCTGCTGTTCGAAGATCGCAAGTTCAAACCCTACTGGTTTCGCACCGGTTCGCCGCGTTTCCTGTTCGAGACCCTCACGGCCCAATCCCTCAGTCCGATGGAACTGGAGAAGCAGATGGCCGACGAGTCGCTGATGTCAACATTCGAAATCGATGACATTGACGTGAAAGCTTTATTATTCCAGACCGGTTACCTGACCATCGTGGATGAGCAGAGCGATGGGTTCGACATGCTCTATCAGCTCGACTATCCCAACCAGGAGGTGTGCGTCAGTCTGAACCGGGGATTGCTGCAGTATCTGGGCAAGACGGTCGCAGACGCGCGGGGGCAGGGCCGCGATCTCTGTGCCCATCTCGAATCCAACGACTTTGAAGGCTTTGCGGAGACGCTCAAGGCCTATCTCGCCAGCATTCCTTACCAGTGGCACGCCACGGGGGATCTGGCGCGCTATGAGGCCTGGTATGCCAGTCTGCTGCACATGTGTTTCCGCGCCATCGGGGTGAATGTGCGCACCGAGGAGGCCTCCAGCCATGGGGGTGCCGACATGGTGGTCGAAACGGGCGGGCAGGTGTTCGTGCTGGAATTCAAGATGGCGGGCCGGGACGCGGACGTTGAGACGAAGATGGAAGAGGCGTTCACCCAGATGCGGGATCGGGGCTATGCGAACCGCTACCGGGACCGCGATGAGCCCCTCCATCGGATCGCGGTGGTCTGCGGGCGCGAAGCCCGCAACCTGCTGGAGGTACGGGTAGAGCCGGGTGGATGATGGCCGAGCATTGGCAGAGGCTCGCGACTGCCCCAGATCGGGAAACAGGGCCGCAGGGGGCTCCCGTGCAGAGCCTCTGTTCGACCACCCCTACGCTCTGTTGCGACCAAAAAACAGGAAATACAGCACGGGCGCGGCGATCAGGGTGAGTGCGGTGGCGAAGGCCAGCCCGCCCATGATTGCCACCGCCATGGATTGGAAAAACGCGTCCCGGATGAGCGGTGTCATACCCAGTATGGTCGTCGCTGCCGCCAGCATCACCGGTCGCATCCGCGACACCGATGCCCGTGAGATGGATTGTGACAGCGGTCGGTCCGGTGCGGCCTCCCGAATATTGTCGATCTCCGTGACCAGAACAATCCCGTTCTTGATGAGCATACCCGCCAGCGACAACAGCCCCAGAAGAGCCGTAAAGCTGAACGGCAGGCCCGTTCCATAGAGCGAGAAACTCACGCCGATGAGCGACATCGGGACAAGAAGCCAAATGATGATGGGCTGTCTTAGCGCGTTGAAAAGCAACACGGAAACCAGAATCATCAAAACGATGGTAACCGGCAATTGCCCGCCGAGGGCTTGCTGCGCGTCCGCCGAACTCTCCAGTTCCCCGCCCCATTCGAAGCGGAAACCCCGCGGAATTTCGATCTCTTCAATACTGGTCTGCACCTGCTGCTGGACCTGATTGGCGGTCAGGCCAGGTGTGATGTCTGCGCTGACCGTGATGGTGAAGACCCGGTCACGACGCATCAGGAGTGTATCCTGCGCTTCAAATCTCAGACCATCTGTCACCTGTTCGAACGGCACCGGTTGATTTAATGCCTCGGACCAGATGAGTTGGTCATTAAGCGCGTTGCCCGCCCGTGGACTGCGCAAAATAATGGGAATCTGACGCTCCCCCTCGCGGAAAAACCCCACATTGATCCCCGTGGTGGCAAACAGCGTTGTCTCGGCAATCGCATCGCGAGAAATCCCAGCCTGCTGGGCGCGTTCAACGGCATAAACGGGTCTGAGAACCTGTTCCTGCTCCCGCCAATCGATGACCGGGGCGACGATATCATCTGAGGCTGCCGTGAGGCGCGCAACAGCCTCTTCTGCCAGATACCGTAAAACAGTCAGATCAGGGCCGGAGAAACGCACCTGGATCGGGCTGCCACCCCCGGGGCCGAAGGCTAATCGGCGTGCACGTGTCTCCCCCTGCGGTAGCACCTGCCCTGCATAGGCAGTCAGGCGATTGATGAGGTCGGGTATCACCTCCGTCGTGGATGTCCGCACGATCAAGTGCCCATATCCGGGATTCGGATCCTCGACCTGATAAGTGAGTAGAAAGCGGCCGGCACCGCCACCAACATAAGCCGTAACATCCTCAGTTTCAGGTTGATCGAGAAGCCAGTCTTCAAGAATCGCCAGATCAGCGGAGGTCTCGTGGATGGACGCCCCTTGCACCAGTTGATAATGCACAAAAAACAGCGGTGTGTTGCTGAACGGAAAGAATTGCTGTCTGACCTGACCGAAGACCATGACACTGACAACTGTCAGTCCGATCAGTGCAGGGATCACGAGCCACCAGACTTTGAGACAGGCCTCAAGAATGGCCCGGTAGGCACGGAAGATGGGACCGCTATAGGCGTCTTCACCGCCCTTGTCGTCCTGTTTGAAGACATAATGCCCCAGCAGAGGGGTGACGGTCAATGCCAGACCCCAGGACAGTAAAAGCGCAATGGCGATGACGGCAAAGAGCGAGAAAAGATACTCGCCTGTTGCATCGTTGCTCAGGCCAATGCCTGCAAAGGCCAGAATGGCGATGACGGTCGCACCGAGAAGAGGAATCTGAGTCTTCGCGGCGGCGGTCTCCGCCGCCTTGCGGGAGGGGAGTCCACGCCCCATCGCGACCTGCATTCCCTCGGCCACCACGATGGCATTGTCCACCAGCATCCCCATGGCAATGATCAATGCACCGAGGGAAATCCGCTCCATCTCAATGGCAAAGAGCCACATGAACAAGAGCGTACCCACCACGGTCAAGAGTAGAGTTGACCCGACCACGATGGCAGCACGCGCACCCATGAACAGAGCCAACACGACGACAACGATGCCAACAGACATCGCCAGATTGACCAGGAAGGCATTTGATGCTTCTTCGACAACAACATGTTGCCGATAGATGGGGGCGATCACGACTCCGACGGGAAGTGACTCGCCAAGTTCTGCCAGCCTGTCATCCACGCGCTGGCCGACGGCAACAATGTTCTCGGTGGCAAGCCCTGCGACACCGATGGTGAAGGCCTCGGTTCCATTGTGCCGGATGATGCGATCGGGAGTCGAGTCGCGGGCGCGGGTGACCGACGCGAAGTCACGCATCGAAATGACCTCTTCTCCGATACCGATCGTGAGCCCCGAAATCTCTTCCAGAGTGTCATTGCCCTCCGGTGTTCGGATTAAAGTACGTCCGTTGCCACGTTCAAAGCTGCCGGCATCTCCAATGGTGTTCGCATTGGCCAGCGCGACTTTCAGAACTGTCGGGGAAAGACCCAGATTGGCCGAAAGAGAGAGATTGGGCTCAACATTGATGACCTCACTCGGCACCGCAGACAGGGCGACATCGGCGACCCCATTCACGGCCAGCAGTTCGCGTCTCAGGTAATGTGACAGATCATAGATTTCGGCATCGCTGTAACCCGGTGCACTGACCGCATAGTAAAGTCCAAAAACATCACCGAACCCGTCATTGACAACGGCTGGCCCAGCACCTTCTGGCAGACGTGCTTCCCCGACTGTCTCACGCAACTTTGTCCAGAGACGGGGAAGTTCTGTCCCATCGAAAGTGTCATCCATATCCACATAAATGAGCGAAATCCCCGGCTCGTTGCGCGACCGGATCTCCTTGACCTCGCTCATTCGCTGGATGATCGATTCCAACGTCTCGGAAACCTCCCGGGCAACTGTCTCCGCAGACGCACCGGGATAGTGTGTATAGACAACCGCCGTCTTGATGGTAAATGCCGGATCTTCGAGACGCCCGAGATTCAAAAAACCCAGCAGACCCCCAAACAGGCATGTCAGGATGATGATCCAAGTGTATAAAGGACGATCGATTGACAGACGGGCAATGCTCATGCCCGCGGTCTCAGTCCGGGAAGCCGACAAACCGGCGAACCTCGTCTCCATCCGCCAGCAAGGCGGCACCCGTGGCGATGATTTCCTCGCCAACCTCCAGACCCTTCGTGACCATCACTTCACCATGGGACGTCGGCATGATTTCAATGGGGCGGACGGCAACCCGGCCCTGATCCGCGCCGACAGGCGTGAACACCATGACCTGCGGCGTGCCATCGGCAGTTGTGACCACGGCGGAATACGGGATGATGATGCGCGTGGTCTGGTCAAGAAACCGCACCAGAATGGCAACGGAGGCGCCGGGCAGGACCACAAGCCCCGCAGGTGGCTCCATGCCAAGGGTAATGGAATAAGTTTGGCCAATTGCCGAGGTCTCGGCATTGAACTCTCTGAGCGCGACATCAAAAAGCGTCTCGCTGGCCGGAAACTTGGCAAGCAGCTGGACATTGGGGTCTTCGCCCGCCCGGGAAAACAGAATCTCCGGCACATCAATCTCGATACGCAACTCCGACATGTCATGGAGACGTGCCACAGAAGTGCCAGGACTGATTGTCGAGAAGTTCGCCACATGTCGCCTTGCGACCAGCGCATCAAAAGGTGCAACAAGCGTTGCCTGTTCCAGATCGCGCTCTGCCGCGGCAACCGACAGTTCCGCCAGTTCAAGCTGCGTGTGGGTGTCATCAACCGTCACCTGACTGACAGCTGTACCACTCAGCTTCTCAAGTCGCGTCAAAGTGCGGCGGGACTGCGCCGCCTGAATCCGTGCGCGGTCGAGCACCAGCACAAATGGTTCTTGATCAAGCCGGGCGATCAGACCGCCCTGCGGGATTGTTGCGCCTTCGATTGCAGGAAATTCAATGATCTGTCCGCCCACCTGAAACGCGAGGTCGGTTGTCTGCCGGGCAACCACATTCCCGAAAAAGCGCCGCTCCTCGTTCTCGCCGGAAGACCGAACCTCCTGCACCTTGACAAACGGCAACGACTGCGCTTCGGCACCTGCCGGAGAGAATGCTGCCAGAAGGGCCAGAGCCATGTATCTGACAACCATCATGACATTCCTTTCCTTCGGCAGTGCGCTCTGACCCCGATGGCGTGTGTCAGGACTCATCAGGTACATCTCTGATGTCACCGGTGTCGGGAGAGAGACTCTTCCGGGCGCACCAGATGCACCGTGCCGAATTCGCGATCTCCAGCGAGCGCGGAATAAACTCCGCAAAAGCAGCAGTGCCACATGCCCCCGCCCGAATCATCATCGCGCATGGCTCTTCCCCTCTCCGACCCAATCATCGGGTGTTAGACTGTCATCCACCCACAATCACACCGCATTGATGCCTGCGAACAATCGGGAGTGTCAAGACCTCGCGGCGCGCGCACCAGGTGCATACCAACCTTTAACACCCGCAAAGGGGGAGACACCAGTTTTTGTCCCTGCTCACATCATATGTGACACAGGGTTCCGGCGAGACAGGTTTCATCGCGGTTCTTCATTATCGGCTTCAATCGCTGGATCATCCGCGTTCATATGTTTGCCGGACAAATGTATCAATGACGATTCCAGCTCAGTGGAAATCAAGAAACCGTGTGGCCTGCGGTGCGCAATGAACTCAGGTGGAAGCTTTGTCTGGCTTGGGTCGAGTGGCGTTGCAAGGGAGAAACCATTGTTCGAAATTTCAGTATGGTCCTGTTGAGAGAGCAGGCCGTAAAACCAATGAGACCCTCTCTTCCAGTTTGCAGCGCAACGCCAGAGAGTTATGTGCAATCAATCAATGGGTGTGAATGCTGCCACGTATCCGAACAGGAAATCCAATTGCATCAATGGGGAGAGCTATGAAATCATAAGATTCAGGACAGAATCAAAGAATGCTCATGGCCAATATCGATCATCTTCTCAAAATCATGCGCCAGCTTCGTGACCCCGAAAGGGGTTGCCCATGGGATATTGAACAGGATTTTCAATCCATTGCTCCCCATACCATCGAGGAAGCTTATGAAGTGGCCGATGCGATTGAACGAGAGGACTGGAGCGAACTCAAGTCTGAACTCGGCGACTTGCTCCTGCAAACCGTTTATCACAGCCAAATCGCGACTGAACGCGACCTCTTCGACTTCGATGACGTCGTCGTCGCGATTTGTCACAAAATGGTGGATCGCCATCCACATGTCTTTGCCGATCAGGAACGCCCGACAAGTGCAGCACAAACTGAACTCTGGGAACAACAGAAAGAACGTGAACGTGCCGGGGCCAAGCGCGATACGAGTATATTGCAGAATATTCCGGCAAATCTTCCTGCCCTCACCCGTGCCGTCAAGTTGCAGAAACGGGCCGCGCGCCTGGGATTTGACTGGCCAAAGATCAATGAGATCATTGACAAGGTGGCCGAGGAAGCCGAGGAATTGTTGCAGGAGCTCAACCAGGTTGATCACGCCGGGGCCACCGAAGAATTTGGTGATCTTCTTTTCAGTCTGGTCAATTTTGCCCGTCGTGCCGGCATCGACCCTGAATCGGCTCTGCGCAGCGCCAACAGCAAATTCACCCGGCGCTTTATCGCCATGGAAGAGCAATTGCGCCGCGACGGCAAGCCATTCGAATCGTGCGATCTCACCATTCTGAATCATTACTGGGAACTGGCGAAATCCAGGGAGAACTGATCCCAGCAACCCGTTAATCCGCAACCGCCTTGGTCAGCCATTGAATCATTGATCCGGGAAAGACTAAGAAATTCTTGCTGCTCAATGGACATGGCCAACCATCTCATGACCGCGAATCACGGAATTTTGACTTGTCGAACTGTTGCGATCATTATACATGACTAAATTAGTCAAGTTAACAAAGGAACGATCTATGACTCGTCACTTTATTCCCACGGTGGTTGCGCTGGCAATCGCCATAACTGCGCCTCTAGCGGCATCAAGTAACGAGGTGAATGTCTATTCGTACCGTCAGCCGGAGTTGGTTCAACCCCTTTTTGATGCCTTTACGGATGCCACTGGAATCAATGTCAATGTCGCCTTTCTCAACAAGGGAATGATTGAGCGGTTGCAGGCTGAGGGCAGCCGTTCGCCTGCCGATTTGGTCATGACCGTCGACATCTCACGCCTCCAGGCATTGGTTGATGCCGGTGTGACGCAAAATGTCGATTCGCCAATTCTTAAGTCAGCCATTGCGCCACAATTTCGAGCCCCCGACGATTCATGGTTCGCGCTCACACTGCGCGCGCGTGTCGTCTATGCCTCGAAGGAACGCGTGATGGACGGCGATGTCACGACTTATGAAGACCTTGCCGATCCCAAATGGAAAGGGCGAATCTGTATGCGTTCGGGCACCCACCCCTACAATCTTGCGCTCATCTCGTCAGTGATCGCCCATCATGGAGAAGATGCGGCTAAGGCATGGCTCGCTGGCCTGCGTGATAATCAGGGACGCAAACCACAAGGCAATGACCGGGCTCAGGTCAAAGCCGTCTGGGCAGGCGAATGTGACATTGCGCTCGGCAACACCTATTACATGGGCAAGATGCTCGAGGATTCCGAACAGTCTGAATGGGCCAATTCGGTCAGAATCATCTTCCCGGTCTTTGACGATGCCGGAACACATGTGAATGTCTCAGGCATGGCGATGACAAAGGCCGCGCCCAATCGGGACAATGCTCTTCGCTTGATGGAATTCCTCGCATCACGCGAGGCCCAGCAGATCTACGCGGAAGACAATTACGAATATCCGGTAGATCTTGATGTCCCGCTGTCGACTCTGGTGGCGAGCTGGGGTGCCCCCAAAGCCGATTCAATCAGTCTGGCAGAGGTTGCCTCACTGCGCCCCAAGGCATTGAAATTGGTGCAGGAAGTAGATTTTGATCGCTGATCACCAATGTCAAAGAACAAAAACAGCATGACAAGCTCATCGCCGTGAGCTAACGATATCGTCGCCCGCAAGATACCGGTGTCGCGCCTGCGGGCGGCGGTTTACATTGGCAAGGAATGCTCTGTATGGCTCCGCAACGTCCCATCATCATTGATTGTGATCCTGGTCAGGATGATGCGGTTGCACTTCTCACGGCTCTGGGAAGTTCTGAGCTTGATATCATCGGAATCACCGCAGTGGCTGGCAATGTCCCCCTCAAGCTGACCGCAACCAACGCACGAAAAGTCTGCGAACTCGCCAACCGAACAGAGATCAAGGTTTTTGCCGGGCACGATGCGCCACTTGAAAGGCCGCTGGTGACCGCTGAGGACGTCCATGGCAGGACGGGGTTGGATGGACCCGATCTGCCAGAACCCACCATGAAGCTGCAAGAGGCGCATGCCACCGCGTTCATTATTAATTGCTTGCGTGAACACCCTTCCAGATCGGTCACTCTATGTCCTCTCGGCCCTTTGACCAATATAGCCGCCGCGATAAAGACCGCACCGGACATTATTTCGCGTGTCGAAGAAATCGTCTTGATGGGCGGTGCCAATTTTGAACGGGGCAACGTGACACCGGCCGCTGAATTCAACATCTATGTCGACCCCCAGGCTGCCGATATCGTATTTTCCAGCGGTGTGCCGATAACGGTGATGTCCCTGGATGTGACACACCAGGCCCTGACAACAACGGAACGCATTGCCGCCTTCCGATCTCTGGGAAACCCGGCCGGGTTGGCAACAGCGGAGATGATGGAGTTTTTTGCGCGTTTCGACAGCGAAAAGTATGGAACTGCGGGGGCGCCTTTGCACGATCCCTGTGTGATTGCCTATTTGCTGCAACCAGACCTCTTTTCCGGCAAAATGGTCAATGTTGAAATTGAAACGGAATCTGAACTGACCATGGGCATGACGGTCGTCGACTGGTGGAACGTCACAAACCGTCCCGCAAACGCAAAATTTATCAGTACAGTCGATGATGATGGATATTTCAACCTGCTGACTGAACGGATTGGACTTTTGTGAACACCCCACCACAACCTGCGAACTGGTTGAAACTCTCCCGTGTCTATGCGTCTCTGCCATCTCGTTTCTATTCGCTTCATCATCCGATTCCAGTGAAAAGCCCGGTATTGGCTGCCGCCAATTTCTCACTCGCCGGGGATCTCGGTCTTGATCTTGCGCACCTGACCTCGTCTGAAGCCGTTGGTATCTTTTCCGGAAACCGAATTCCGCATGGCACAGCGCCTTTGTCCATGGCCTATGCCGGGCATCAGTTCGGCAACTGGGTACCACGACTTGGCGACGGGCGGGCCCACCTTTTGGGAGAAATCATTGATCACTGTGGGCAGCAGCGTGAGATTCAACTGAAAGGTTCAGGGCGAACGATTTTTTCACGCGGCGGTGATGGGCGAGCCTGGATCGGACCCGTTTTGCGTGAATTTCTCGTGAGCGAAGCCATGCATGCATTGGGAATTAAAACGACACGGTCCCTCTATGCGGTATTTACCGGAGAGGATATCTATCGCGAAACCCGGCTTCCCGGGGCGGTCCTGACCCGCGTCGCGACATCTCATGTTCGCGTTGGCACCTTTGAATATTTCGCTTCCCAGCAGGATATCGAAGGGCTCGAACTCCTGCTGGATCATGTCCTCGGCCGCCTCAAGCTCGCAGTTGGTGAAAATGAGAATCCCGCTTTGGCTTTGCTGCGTTATGTTTGTACGGGCCAGGCAAAATTGATTGTCGACTGGATGCGGGTCGGGTTCATCCATGGCGTGATGAATACTGACAATATGTCGGTAGCTTGCGAGACAATTGACTTTGGACCTTGTGCATTTCTCGACGAAACCAAACTCACCAAGGTCTTTAGCTCGATTGACAGCAGCGGGCGCTATGCATTCAACCGCCAACCTGCCATCGCCGAATGGAATCTGGTGCAACTGGCAAACTCGCTCTTACCCTTGATTGATTCAGACAGAGAACACGCGATCGAACAAGCCAAACAGGCTTTGTCACGATTCAATGAGACCCTCCACTGCTGTTGGCATCAACAATTCTGTGCCAAAATTGGAATTTCGCAGCCACGCAAAGGTGATGAGCAATACTATAATGAGTTTCTTGTCCTCCTTGACGAATCGGAGGTCGATTTCACACGCGCATTTCGTTGTTTGGCCGATTGTATTGATGACACGGTGGGTTGCGACAGCTTCCTGTCACTCTTTGCGCGACAGGAGAATGCACAAAACTGGCTTGATAAATGGAAATCACGAATCAGTCAGGAAGCAGGCGCGGCGTCTGACCGCGTTAAATTGATGCGGGGTTGCAATCCGGCAGTCATTCCCCGCAATCATCAAATTGAAACGGCAATTGAGCATGCCGTCAATGGTGATTTGGAGCATTTCAACAATCTCTTTGCCGCGATCCAGCGACCATTTGATGACATTCCTGAATATCGCGCATTCCAGGTACCCCCAACCGAAACAGAACGTGTTGTAGCGACTTTTTGTGGAACTTGAGTTGTTGACAGGCCGCAATATTCTTTATCCATTGAAGCGACAGTGAGGGCCAAATTTGATGATACACGAGATTCCCGACTCACTGAAATGGACAGTGCCAGGAATCACGCAGATGGTCTGGACAAACCGACCAACAGTTTTTCAACTTCGTCGATTCCGTGTATGTTCACGGACCTCAGGTTGCGAGGTCACCATGTTGCCTTTCAGCCAAGATGATGTTGGCACATCCTATGAACAGCTTGGACAAGCACAGTATGACATGGAAAAAATTATTGTTTTTCAATATTCTATCGTATGAATCTCAGAACAAATGCACATCGCAGAATGGGTGATGGCGAATAGTTTACAGCAACGATGCCGGAAGATCGGAATCCGCCTGACCGGACAGCGACGTGCTGTGGTCCGTGCGCTTGGCGATTCCTGTGATCACCCGAATGTGGCTGAGCTTCACCAACGCGCACTGGTTTATGATCCTCAAGTCTCCATTGCCACCGTCTACCGTACCGTCAAACTGCTTGAAGAGGTGGGACTCATTGACAAACATGATTTTGGTGACGGCATTTCGCGTTATGAAGATGCCGAGCGTGAGCATCATGATCACCTGATTGACATCAAATCCGGTCAGGTCATCGAGTTTTTTGACCCCGAAATCGAGGAACTTCAGATACGCATTGCCCGCCGGCTCGGATTTGAACTGCAAGGGCACAGAATGGAACTCTATGGCGTGCGAACCGATTCCAAAATCTAAGGCTACAGTCAGAAATCTGACAGGATTTCGGGTTGAATCTGAGGGTATTCACCAGACTGATTTCGACATATGGCCGCGTTTGCTCCTTGACGTCAGCGATAGATGACTCCCCCGCATACGGGGTAACGACAACCGGTGGTCGAAGGTGAGGAAGTGGGGAGGTGACGCATACAGCGGACCGCAAGATAACCGAACGCTTGGGCTTCCAGCATATCACCATCAACACCTAAGGAGTCGATATCGGTTAGCGTAACGGTCAATTGATCGGTGATCATTTTCATCAGGGTCGGATTCTTTCGCCCGCCGCCGCAGGCAACGACGAGCGATACGTCACGAGGAAGATGCCTGAAGCCCGCCGCTATGGCATGGGCGGCGCAGGCTGTGAGCGTGGCCGCAGCATCGCTCACATCGAGGTCCGCGACCATGCGCAAGAGCATGGCAAATGTATCGCGATCAAGGGATTTGGGCGGCTGACGATCAAAATAAGGATTTCTGAGAAAATCCTGCAAGACCGCACTGCAGATGTCACCCCGATCGGCCAATTCCCCGTTCGTATCGAAGGGCAACCCCACCCTCTCGTGAACGAGGTCATTGATCGGCGCGTTGGCAGGTCCGGTATCAAACGCCAGTACCGCCGCGCTCGATTCGGGGATCGTGCATGTCGGGTCAATCCAGCTGACATTGGCAACGCCGCCCAAGTTGAGAAAGAGAACAGGGCAGGTGATACGAAGATGCCTTGCCAAGGCGAAGTGGTAAAAAGGCGCCAGTGGTGCACCTTCACCGCCCGCTTCCATATCAGCCGCTCTAAAGTCGCCAACCACGGGTTGTCCCAGTTGCTCCGCCAATCGCGCCGGGGAACCCGTCTGATGGGTCCTGCCATGGGCGGGATCATGATTCAGTGTCTGACCATGAAACCCGACCGGACAATCAATTGACAATCCATTGATCGCGTCAAGATGAACTTGCGTAACGACCAAGCTTGCTTCCTGTGCGGATCGAGCCCCGGGCCAACTGCCGAGGGCCGCACGAATCGTCTCTCGCTGACATTCCGTATAAGCCTGAAACACGCTGGGGCCAAACTCACGCACTTCGACTCCATTGGTGACAAGTGCTGCAACATCGACTCCGTCAAGCGAGGTGCCGGACATACAGCCGATGATCTGGTTGAAATCGCCTTCCATCATGACAATTCCCAATTGAAGCCGCTTGATATATGCGTGGCACCGATCTTTGTGGAACCCGTCTGAAATGACATTTCAACCTCACTCCAGTTTCCTCAGCGAGATGCTCACGCGTGGATTTCTTGATGACTGTACCGATCTGACAGGATTGGACCATCACTTCGGTGGCAAGCCACGCGCTGCCTATATCGGTTTTGATGCCACAGCCAAATCGCTGCATGTTGGCAGTCTCATACAGATCATGATGTTGCGCTGGCTACAAAAAACAGGTCATAAGCCGATTGTCCTGATGGGTGGGGGCACCACCAAGATCGGTGACCCCTCGTTCCGGGCGCGCGAACGACCCTTGATGGAACCGGACGAAATCGAAGCGAATATCGCGGGAATCCGCAAGATATTTGAACGTTACCTGCAGTTCGGTGACGGACCCACCGACGCCATCATGCTGAACAATGCCGAATGGCTCGATGATTTGAACTATCTCTCTTTTCTGCGTGACATTGGGCGGCATTTTTCGGTCAACCGCATGCTGGCATTCGACTCGGTCAAGTCGCGGCTCGAGCGGGAGCAGTCGCTGTCATTTCTCGAATTCAATTACATGTTGTTGCAATCCTATGACTTCCTGGTTTTGCATCAAAAATATGACTGTTCTCTTCAAATGGGGGGTTCAGACCAATGGGGGAATATCGTCAATGGTGTTGACCTGGTCCGACGCGTCGAGTCCGGTGATGTTTTTGGCTTGACATCTCCGCTCCTGACAACCGCCGCCGGCCAAAAAATGGGTAAAACTGCACAAGGTGCTGTCTGGCTGAATTCAGACCTGCTCTCACCCTATGAGTTTTGGCAGTTCTGGCGCAATACTGCGGATGCCGATATCAGCCGTTTTTTGGCACTGTTTACTGAACTGGACGCGGATGAATGCAAACGTCTTGGTGCGGCGCAAGACAATGACATCAACAGGTCCAAATCCCTTCTCGCTGACAAAGTCACTGAACTTGCGCATGGCGTCGAGGCGACACAAGATGCGCGACGTACGGCCGAGTCGCTGTTTGCGGTTGGTGATCGATATTCATCATCTGAGAACACGAGCGCCCTGCCCCAACTCAAGGTCACCCAGGATGAGATTGCACAAGGTTTATCCATCATACAGGCCTTGACCCGCAGCGGACTTGCGCCCTCAGGCAAGGAGGCACGACGACTGATCGCATCCAATGCGGTGCGATTGAATAACACGCCTGTCACCGACAACGCCATGAATCTGACAGCCCGCGATCTCCAAGATCAGGTTATCTTGTCGGTCGGACGTAAACGCCATGTCATGATTTGCTCGATCGCAAGTGGGTGAATATCCTCGCACTCAATTGTGAGCGTTTATAAACACGCCAATAGTGATACCCCATTTGACCATCTGAACGAAAAACCTCATCCAATCGGTGCCAGCAGTGCTGCCACGACCAATACGACAGGTTCAACACGCCGGAACATCCACATTTCACAGTGTGATCACCTGACTCTGTCTGCCGCTGACCCACGCGTATAGCGCGTCACCTGTCGCTCACGACGACCGGCACTGGGTGTACAGAAACAGTGGGTGGCTCACCTCTCAGGCTACCGGGCCTTGCAACTCGACGGCACACCATCAGTTCATCTGACGCCCCACAGTTTGTGGGAACCTCCTTATCGTTTGCTCACCAAAGCCATTGCAGACTCATTTTTGCCAGAAAAAGCCAATCCCGATACACAAGATTCTTTAACCCTCCGTGCAAGTCAGGAAAGATAGGTTGAACTGAATATCCTCGAAGGGACTGGAATCCGTGGATGGACGCATCCGTTAATTGAAGACGGCGACGGTTTGAATTCTCTTAATCAGGGAAAAAAGCCCCCTGCTGAGAGAGTCTTGCAAACCGTGGAGAGAACCCCGTCTGCATTTCATCAGGATGATAAAAAATCTGTCATACTCATGTCATCATATTTCAATATCTCTTTTGACCAGTCGGCATCAAAATGGAGATTTTGCCATGGGCACCCGTTATCCAATTACCGTTCTTATTTTTGCTTTGATGACCCAACCGGGTCTGTCAGAGAATATGAATTTCAACCGAATCGCTGCGTTCATGGTGGCTGAAAACACACCCAACGCGGAGGAAACCTCGGCTGAGATCATTGATGTCACCGCTGACGGCATGACTTTAGTCGATTCCGATAGCCCGGCGGGAATTGTCGGCTTTGTAGACATATCCGACCCGGCCAATCCTCGCGCCGACGGTGTGTTTGCCATGCCATCCGGTGAGCCGACGTCTGTGGCGGTGATCAGGTGAGCATTCATTGAATCCTGTCCTTCGGGGTATTACATCAGAGGGCCGGTTCAGACGTATCAAGGGAGAAGGATGATCTGATGCCAGCGCAGGTTCGACTGGACACTGTTCCTGTCACATATCCGGACTGGGTGTGGCGGATGAAACAAGATTGCGAACAACGTGGGATTCCGGTTTTTCTGACACCCCTTGAGTGGCTCGAGGAATTGGCCGCTCCCTTGTCTCCACTGGATGAGAGTGCGGTAAAAGCCGAAATCGTCCGCCTGGAAATAACCAAAGGAACTGAACGCCCGGACCGCCCGCCCACGCGAGAGGACATCTTTGCCCGCTGGCACTGGCGTTACGGAACTGATGCGCCCGACCCACTCACTACACCGCTTGAACGGCAAGAATCCTATCCCCCGATGCCACTGGCCTGGTTTGATTCCGCCGCCGCGCGTGAACGGCTGCGGGACCCTGATCCCCAACATCGTTTTCTGGATTGGATGTCGGCGTGCTATCTCGCCGGATACACCCCGAAACTGTCAGGTGCGGACGTATTCCGGATCTTCACAAAGGGCGCGCAGACCGATACCGAACGGTCACTTTTCTACGAGATGCTGACCGGGGCGGATGAGACGGATTATCCGCTGATGCGTATCGAGAGCGGACTGAGTATTCGTGATATTGCCCGCGGAGTCCTGCAATCCGGCACCCGGGTGGGGGGGCTCTCATGGTGGCTGAACCAGTGGGCTGAAAAGCCCAAATCCTGGCCTTCGGACCGCCCCCTACCGGCAATCAGATGCGGTGGTTTCTGGCCGCATCGACACAAAGACGGCGAATTCTGGCCGCTGGACGACTCCCAGGGATGACAGATTACACGATTAGCCCGCCCGCATCCGAGATCCTTGCACGTGCCGTGCCGCCATTGTTCAGCCTTCTGGACCGGGCCGGTGACGGGGATGCCCTGATCCTTGGTGGAGGCACGGCACTTGCGGCGCGGTGGGGAAACCATCGACGAAGTACGGATGTCGATCTCTGTCTGCCGCGTGATGTCTTCGACCGCCATGCTGACAAAATCCCGGAATTGCTGACAGCAAACTTCATTGACGCCGTCAGATTCATCCCTGCGGTCAATCCGGGAATCAACGGGCGTTTTCGTGAAGGTGAATTCAGCATCGCCACCGCACCGCCGCTGCTCCCGGACATCATTCCTTCCGAGAACGACGCCGACCGGGATGCGCTCTGGGGGATCCGGCTGGAACCCACCGCCGAAGTCCTGGCGAAAAAACTGTTCTTTCGTATGGGTGCAAAAAGAAAATTCGTGTCACGGGATCTTTACGACATACTGACCGCCGCCGAAGAGGATCCGGATGCACTGCAACGCGCCCTGTCAACGCTGGATCCAGCATTTCGAAACAGTCTCGTCGAGACTGTGTCCAGACTCGGAGCAGAAGCCGCAAAACTGGATCGCCCCCTGACAGATGTCCACCGCCCGGAATGGTTGAATGATCTGGGCAATCGGGCATCACAACTTATCGCGGAAGGGGCGGCACCGGCACCAGTTATGCCAGAACCGCAACCCAGGTTCAAACCCGAACCACCAAAGACAAACGACAATGACGATCTTCTCGACTGGCAGAAGACACCGACACCTTTTGACTGATATGGGCTTAGACTGACTCTGTCGTACGCAAAGACGATTTCCAACCTTTGTCACATGGACGATCAGGAGATTACAAAACAGCAGTATTGAGTTTGTCGTGCACCTCTTACCCAGATTAACACTCTACATAACATGACCAAAAATCTGCGTGTAATTGTTTCTGGACATTCAGGGCAGAGGTGCACACCGAGGAGGCCTCCGGTCATGGGCGAGCCGACATGGTGGTACGGATCGGCGGGCAGTCATTCATCCTCGAGTTCAAGATGGTTGCAAGCGCAGATGGTGCCGCCACTGCGCTCAAGACGGCGTTCACCCAGATGCGGGCGGGGGCTATGCGAACAGAGGCCTCGACCGTCAGGAGCCCGTCCATCTGGCTGCAAGGGCCTGTGGGCGCACGGCGCGCAACCTGCTGGAGGTCCGGGCCGAACGGGTGAACAGTTCCTGAACGCAGGTTCCCCGCGACAATTGAAACGGAGTGTCGCTATCAGGGTTGAGCGTCTTTGTCTCAATGAATCCTTGGGTGACAAAAGTGTGGACGTTCCTGCGAGTGAGACGATCCACCGGGCGCTCGTGATGGATCTGTGATGGGGCCTTCTGGTCGTTCCGGGGTTCAGCGTAGGATCCTGGAATCGTCCGGTGTCGCCCCCCTGTCGCCCGATTTCACTTCCCCATGCTTCATGGCGTGTCGGGGCTCCTACTCGCCGAGCATCCACTCACCTTCGGGGAAAAATGCGTGAAAGGCGAAGGCAAAAAGAATATCGTGGGCGGCAAGTTCGCCAGTCCCGGCATGCCGGACACGGACAGTCCCGATTTCCCGCCCCAATTGAAGATCCCGTGTGTCGAGCGGGGAGCGCTGACCTTCCTGCCAATCCAGGTGATAACCCGCTTCAGTCACGATTTGTCCATTCTGCAGACGCTCAAGTGGCCAGGCCTTGTCGCCAACTCGTACCACCCGCGCGAGCGGATGAATATCATGCGGAGGATTCTCACCAATATAGAGGAACGGTCGGTCGGACGTGTCATATCCGACATAGGGATTAGCGCCATAAGGGCGCGGATAACGCGGCTCAGCGATCACCTCTGCCGCACTCCCCGCCGTCTCGAGATAGTCTTTCCAACCCATCGTCAGAGCTGGTAAAACGGTCAGCGAGTCACCCGCATGGACACCGGCAATCCCTTCACCAACAGCCTGTTGCCACCAACTCTCGGTTTCGCGATCATACATGATCATGTCAGAGAAACGAAGTTTGCCCGTGACGCCGAAACTGCGCAATTCGCCGTCAACCCGTCGGTCAAACACCACAGCGGAATTGCACAGCGGACAATAGGTGACGGCAATTGGTATGCCGCTCAACTGATCATTGACGATTTCATGCCAAAGCAAGTAACGAATCGGATAAGCCCGCCAGTTATCGTTGATCTCAATGGCAATGACCGGTTCACGCTCTGCCAGGCGATTCTCCTCAGATGCGGATATGATCTGCGGGCCGGAGATTGCCGGAATTCCGTCCTTTGGAACCCCGCCAGAGATGATTTCACCGGCATCAACAGTGAGTTGACTGAAGTCTGTATGGGGCCACTCGATTGTCCATTCTCGCGGTATTGCATGCGCCGCGACGCTCAGCGCAAGTGCCTGCGCAATGGCAAGAAAGGGCCAAATCAAACGCATCAATTCGCCTGATGGACCTCGACCCGCTCCATGTAGCCGGGATTTTCCGAAATAATCCCGTTCGGCGGTGGTCCTTTCTTGATCGCGTCAACAATGTCCTGCCCTGAGGTCACTTGACCTACAACGGTATATTGACCATTCAGATGCGGTGCGTCCTCAAACATGATAAAAAACTGTGAGTTGGCACTGTTCGGATCCTGTGACCTTGCCATACCGACTGTTCCCTTGGTGAAAGGGATCTCGGAAAACTCAGCCGGTAAATCTGGCAAGTCCGATCCACCTGTCCCGACACGCGGACTGAAACCATCATTGGTCCAGTCACCAAAGCGGACATCGCCCGTCTGCGCCATAAAACCATCAATCACCCGATGAAACACGACTCCGTCATATTCACCTGCGGTCGCCAGCGTCGTGATACGCTCAACATGTTGCGGAGCGACATCGGAAAATAACGCAATCTCTACCTTGCCACGCGACTCACCAGCCACCTCGATGACAAGAATATTCTCGCTATATGCTGCTCCCGAAACAGACGCAGTGGCTGTCAAAAAAGCCAACAGTTTTTTCATGAACAATTCCTAAACAATGTCAATGCCTTGGCAGCAAGGGTCACTTGGTCATGCTGCCGCTTATATGGTGCTTTCTATACAATGCATCGGCGACGAAGTCGGGCACAAAATTCGAGACATCGCCCCCAAGCCGCGAGATTTCCTTGACCAGTCTGGATGAAATTGACTGGCATCGTGCATCCGCCATCAGAAACACCGTTTCAATCTCGGCATTCAACGCACGGTTCATTCCTACCATCTGATATTCAAATTCAAAATCTGAAACTGCCCGCAACCCACGGATGATGAGTCTGGCGCCGACCTCGGTGGCACAGTCAACCAGAAGGTTATCAAACGGATGCGCAGTGACTTCAATCGCGACATCACGGTTGACCAGGTGAGCGGCTTCACTGACCATGGCAGCCCGCTCTTCAAAATTGAAAAGCGGATCCTTATCGGCATTGACAGCAATGCCGACGATCAACCGGTCAACCAACGCTGCCGCACGACGAAAGATATCGATATGTCCGTAGGTCACGGGATCAAAGGTCCCGGGATACAGGGCGACTATCATCGCGTGACTCCGTTTTCCGCCGGAAAATCCATCCGGATCCAAAGCCGGCTCATCAGGTGCAGGGTGCCGCCGATATGCACTGACAAATCACTTTTGCGCCCCTGTCGAATCAGAATGTCAGTATCCTGCAATCATGCCCTCCAAGGCATCACGTTCCAGATTCAACTCCTCCAGTCGTGCCTTGACCACATCACCTATGGATATGACGCCGATCATCCGATTATTTTCAATAACCGGTAAATGCCTGAAACGCCCTTCGGTCATCGTTCGCAAGACATGGTCAGCCGTATCACCGGGTGTACAGGTGACGACTTCAGAACTCATTATCGATCCCACCTCACTCCGCAGGACAGCCGCGCCAAGACGTCCAATCTCGCGAACGATATCACGCTCGGAAATCACACCGGCTGGCATCCCGTCTCGCGATATGATGACCAGAGCACCCACACGATTCTTGGACAGGATTTCTGCCGCATCCTGCACAGCCATTCGAGACTCGATCGTGAGAACACGTCCGCTTGGCTTTGAGCCGAGTATCTGTTTGACGAGCATGGTCTGCACTCCCCCTCTGTCACAGAGAAATCAAACGAACAGTACATTCCTGAACTGAATTCTCTTCCAGTCCATATTCCTGCTTAATACGCCGGACACCAATTGACAATTAACTTGGATCGTGTCCGGGTCTGAAACTCGGGGCAAGCCTTGTGGTGATCCTGCTTCGGAGACCTGTGGAACTGGTTGACCTTCCTGATTGCGCCGCAACGCAGCGGTCACATTTTAACCTCATGGGTCCCACTGTGAATTGGGTGCTGGCCATCGCCAGCTGAGGGGTTTGGTCGGATAAGTTGTTGTTTATAAAACTGCGGAAAGCGGTCAGATTACACCAACGGAGGTTGTGGTGCCCTACAGAATGCTTTTTCGGCGCAAATTAACATTTCCATAGCACAACAGTTGATTTGCAAACGACAGGTTTTGGAAGCCCGACATCAATCAGCAAGCTCTGAACGCACCAAGCTGCAGCGGATACTGAGATGTTATGCTGACAACAGTTGTCCTGCTGATATTCCAAACCGGGAGTCACGACATGGGGGTCAAAACACGGGTGTCGGGTCAGGCCGGGTATGCGCCATGGATCCATGCTGGACGCGTCATGAACTGGTCAAAGACAAACGGGCAGCGTAAAGAGGGAGGAGACTGTCCCGCGATGGGCCCATCATCGCCCGTTTGGACTCCCGCGGGCGCGATTGATTACAGGAGGCTGGCCCCATGACCCGTCAACGCCTGCCCATCGGCATCCAGGACTTCGCCCGGCTCCGGCAAACCGACAGCTACTATGTCGACAAGACCCCGCTGATCCGGGACCTGATCAATCGGGGTGATCACTGGTTCCTCTCCCGGCCGCGGCGGTTTGGCAAGAGTTTGCTGGTGGACACGCTCAAGGCCCTGTTCACGGGTCAGGAGGAATTGTTCCGGGGATTGGACATCCATGATCACTGGGATTGGTCAGTCACCCATCCGGTGGTGCGGCTGAGCTTTGGCAGGAAATATGATAAGCCCAAGGATATTGAGCGCAACCTCACCAATCAACTCGGCCTGATCGAACATGCCGCCGGATTGGACCCACCCAATCCTGCGGAAGCCCCTCCCGAACGTTTGCGAACTCTCCTCTACCACCTTCATGGGAAGTCCCGACAACCGGTGGTGGTCCTTGTGGATGAGTATGACAAGCCGATCCTGGATGGGCTGCCCGACCTCGATCGGGCGCGTGCCAACCGGGATTATCTGCGTGGGATCTACGGGATGATCAAGGACAGTGCGGCGCATGTCCGCTTTGTCTTTGTCACCGGGGTGAGCATGTTCTCCAAGGTCAGTTTGTTCTCGGACATGAACAATCTCAAGGATATCAGCCTGGATCCCCGCTTTGCCACGATCTGCGGGTATACCGATGACGATATCGACACGGTGTTTGCCCCTGAACTCGACGGGCTCGACCGCGATGAGATCCGTCGCTGGTATAATGGCTATAACTGGCGGGGGGAGGAGCGGCTCTACAATCCCTTCGATGTCCTCTTGCTGTTGGATAATCGGGAGTTTGAACCCTACTGGTTCGAGACCGGCTCGCCGACCTTCCTGTTCGAGATCCTCAAGACCAGGTCCACCAGCCCAATGGAGTTGGAAGGACGGATCATCGACCGGTCACGGGTTTCGAAGTTTGAGATCGAGCAGATCAGCGCCGAGGCGTTGCTGTTCCAGACGGGCTATCTGACCATCACGGAGGAGATCCGCAAGGGCCACCGCACCCTGTTCCGGCTGGACTCTCCCAATCAGGAGGTCAGCCTCAGCCTGAATGACGAGTTGCTGGCCGATCTGAGCCCACAGAACCGGATGCCGTCGGAGGCGGCGGCGACACTGCAATCCCGTCTCGAAGCCAACGACTTTGAAGGCTTTGCGGAGACCCTCAAGGCGTACCTCGCCAGCATTCCTTACCAGTGGCACGCCACGGGGGATCTGGCGCGCTATGAGGCCTGGTCTGCCAGTCTGCTGCAGATGTGTTTCCGGGCGATCGGCGTGGATGTGCGCGCGGAAGAAGCCTCCAGCCATGGGGGCGCCGACATGGTGGTCGAAACGGGCGGGCAGGTGTTCATCCTCGAGTTCAAGATGGCGGAGACGGACACGGACATTGCGACGAAGATGGAAGAGGCGTTCACCCAGATGCGGGATCGGGGTTACGCGAACCGATACCGGGATGGTAATGAGCCCGTCCATCTGATTGCGGTGGTTTGTGGGCGCGAGGCCCGCAACCTGCTGGAAGTGCGGGCTGAACGGGTGAACAGCTCCTGAACACGGAGTCCACGTGACAATTGAAACGGGATGTCGTCATAAAGATGGAGTGCCTGTGATATCCCGATGAATCCGTGATGGGGCCCTTGTGGTCATCCCGGAGCTTTCCACGCCACCCGAAAACAGCTGTCAATTCACCCGCCGTCTTCTGATTCTGTGTCGCTCCGCATCACCCTGATTCTACGTCCGTTATTTCTCTGTTTGTGACCAACCAAAAGTGAAACCCTGATGCCATCACAACGTTGCTTTCATCACAATTGGCTGGGCTGTGTCATCTTGTGTAACCGAGATGAAGGGCGCCACGGTGCCAAATTGCCCACATCAGAAAGAAACGATGCTGGATACATTCACCGCTCTGCAGTGGCCAGTTGCCATTATCTCATCGCAAGCGCCAGGTCGACCTGGCGCGGCAGTCTGGACCTTGTCATCTCATATGGCGTTTTCATTCTGTTTGCCCCGCAGTCAGCGATTCGTTAATTGGCTGTGCCGTGGCGGCAATTTGTGCGGAGTGACAGAAAGGGGTGCAGATGAATCAACTGTCTCATTTTATCGACGGTCAGAATGTGACGGGCAATTCCGGACGATTTGGCGATATATTCAACCCGGCAACAGGTGAAGTTCAGGCTCAAGTGCCATTTGCATCGGAAAGCGAAGTCGATGATGCCGTGCAATCTGCCGGCCACGCTCAAGTCGGTTGGGCTGGCGCCAACCCGCAACGACGTGCTCGGGTGATGATGGAATTCGTCCGTCTTCTCCAGCGCGATATGGACAAGCTGGCAGCAACCCTGTCACGCGAACATGGAAAAACACTTGCTGATGCACGTGGGGATGTCCAGAGGGGACTCGAAGTTGCCGAATTCTGTATTGGCACCCCGCATCTCCTCAAGGGTGAATTCACCGCCAGCGCCGGTTCCGGCATTGACATGTATTCCATGCGACAACCGATTGGCATTGCTGCTGGAATTACGCCGTTTAACTTTCCGGCGATGATTCCCATTTGGAAACTTGCGCCGGCAATATCGTGTGGAAACGCCTTTATTCTCAAACCGTCAGAGCGCGATCCTTCGGTCCCCTTGATGCTCGCTGAACTGATGCAGGAAGCCGGACTCCCGGATGGGGTCCTGCAGGTCATCAACGGGGACAGGCAAACTGTTGATGCCATCCTTGGCCATCCAGACATCGGTGCTGTCGGATTTGTCGGCTCAACCCCGGTTGCCCAGGCTGTTTATTCGCAGGCAACTGCTGCCGGAAAACGGGCACAGTGTTTCGGCGGCGCCAAGAATCACATGGTCATCATGCCTGACGCTGACCTCGATCAGGCCGTCGATGCCTTGGTTGGCGCTGGTTACGGGGCCGCAGGTGAGCGCTGTATGGCTATATCCGTTGCTGTTCCCGTTGGTGAAAATACGGCAAATGAACTGATCAGCCGTCTGATTCCACGAGTCGAGAATTTGAAGGTGGGTCCTTACACGGCCGGTGACGATATCGATTATGGTCCTTTGATTACCAAAGATGCAAAAGAGCGGGTGCTGAGACTCATTGAGTCCGGCGTTCACGAGGGTGCAGAACTGGTGGTTGACCAGCGCAACTTCAGCCTGCAGGGTTACGAGAACGGATTTTTTGTCGGACCGCATCTGTTTGATCGTGTGACCGCTGATATGCAAATCTACAGAGAGGAAATTTTCGGGCCGGTGCTCTCCACTGTGCGGGCGGATACTTATGAGGATGCCGTGAATTTGGTGACGGACAATGAATACGGCAACGGTGTCGCGATCTTTACCCGTGACGGTGACACCGCACGCGATTTTACAGACCGAATCAATGTCGGAATGGTGGGCATTAATGTCCCGATCCCTGTGCCGCTCGCCTATCACACTTTTGGTGGCTGGAAGAAATCTATCTTCGGTGATCTGAACCAGCATGGAACTGATGCCTTCCGCTTCTATACCAGAACCAAGACAGTGACGTCGCGCTGGCCATCCGGCATCAAGGAAGGTGCCGTATTGAATTTTCCGACACTGGATTGAATGCGAAGAGTTGAACCATGATATTGAGCACCATCTCGAAGGCCATGGGCCGTTCGTGATACGCCTGATCTCCAAGATGCAGACAATGTGATGACGATTGCCCCTGCCGAGGTTCCTCAGGGCGTACAATGGATAACATCGGGCACGCCTACGGTTCGGTTCAATCAGGCATCGACAAGACGTGTGCGATCCGGTCTCTGAAATCGGCCAGACGTAGAGGAGAACAATCATTGACTATTGCATTTATCGGCCTTGGAAATATGGGCGCGCCGATGGCACGCAACCTGGTCGCCGCAGGTCACAATGTAACCGGATACGACATTGCCGCCCCCTGCCCGACCGGAATCTCGCCGGCTGAATCCGCCGAACAGGCCGCCACGAAAAAAGAATTCGTCATCACCATGTTACCCAATGGCGCCATCTTACGTCAGACGGCTGCCCAAATCCTTCCCATAATGGCTCAGGGGAGCATTCTCATCGACTGCTCAACAGTCGATATCGACTCTGCCCGTGCTGTTGCGCACAAAGCCGAAATGCACAATCTCGGATTTGTGGATGCGCCGGTCTCGGGGGGAGTCGTGGGCGCTGAGAACGGGACACTCACCTTTATGGCCGGTGGGGATGAGGCACATATCAAACATGTCTGGCCATTGCTGGACATAATGGGGAGTCGCCGCGTCCATTGCGGTCAGGCTGGTGCCGGACAGGCGGCGAAAATCTGCAACAATATGATCGCCGGGGCCACCATGATTGTCACGTGTGAAGCGTTTGCACTCGCTGATGGGCTCGGTCTTGATCGCCAGAAGATGTTTGAGGTTGTCTCGGCGTCCTCAGGACAGAGCTGGAGCATGAATGTCTATTGTCCAGCCACCGGCATTGGCCCCAACTCTCCTTCAGACAATGATTATCAACCCGGTTTCGCCTCAGAACTGATGCTGAAGGATCTGCGTCTGGCTCGCCAGGCAGCCCAGTCCGTCAATACCGAGACACCGATCGGCACACTTGCCATGCAAATCTATGAAGAATTCGTGGAAAAGGAAGCAGGATCTGACATCGATTTTTCGGGGATCATGCGAAAATTCACCAGCGAATAAAGCCGATTGCCATCTCTTCTCCGAGGCGGAACTGATCCCATCGGTTCGTTCGATGTGATCACCACGCCGCAACAGATCTCCCGCCCTGGCTGTTATGCAATATCTTCATTGTGATACAGCGATAGAACACACGAATATCATTTGGTCATTTTTCAGGAACATGCTGATCAGGCGTGGGGCACGTTATTCCGCCGGACCCGGTCAACTCTTAAAGAATCCCGGCCAAAAACCTGCCGGTTTCGCTGTCTGGTTGACGGGCAATATCTTCGGGTGTGCCCTGGGCAATGACTTGCCCGCCCTGATCTCCGCCTTCTGGTCCCATATCAATGATCCAATCGGCCGTCTTGATCACATCAAGATTATGTTCGATGACCACCACGCTATTGCCCGAATCGACAAGACTGTGCAGGACCTCCAGCAACCTCTTGATATCATCAAAATGAAGACCCGTTGTCGGCTCATCAAGGACATAGAGTGTTCCACGGCGATGAGTCCTCGACAGTTCTTTTGACAATTTGACCCGTTGTGCCTCGCCGCCCGAGAGAGTCGGTGATGATTGACCCAAACTGATATAACCAAGCCCAACTTCGCACAGGGATTTCAGCTTGTTTGAAATCGCAGGGATTGCGGAGAAAAGATCCAGGGCGTCATCGATGGTCATCTGCAGAACATCCCCAATCGACTTTCCACGAAACTTAATCTCCAATGTCTCCGGGTTGTAACGGGTTCCACGACAGCTTTCACACGAGACATAAATGTCAGGCAGAAAGTGCATTGAAATCTTCTTGACACCATCCCCCTGACAGGCTTCGCACCGTCCTCCCTTGACATTGAATGAGTATCGTCCCGGCTTGTACCCACGCGCTTTGGACTCGGGAAGGCCCGCATACCAGTTGCGGATCGGCGTAAACGCATCTGTATAGGTCGCTGGATTGGAGCGGCTGGTCCGCCCGATTGGCCGCTGATCAATATCAATCGCTCGTTGAAGATACTCGAGCCCTTTGACCCTCTCGCAATTGTCCGGCGCTGTACGGTATGAATTAAAATAGGCATCCGCATGTCGAAACAGCGTTTCGAAGGTCAAAGTGGATTTGCCACTTCCAGAAATTCCCGTGACACAGATAAATTTGTCGAGTGGAAATTTCACGTCAATTGACTTGAGATTGTTGGCACGTGCACCAACAACAGTGACGAATTTACCACTGCCTTTTCGCCGTTCAGCATTATAGGAAATCGTCTTGCGCCCACTGAGATACTGGCCGGTCAATGATTCAGTCACCGCTTCAATCTCGGTGGCCGTCCCCTGAGCAATCAGTCGCCCCCCATGGCGTCCGGCTCCAATCCCGATATCGATAATCATATCGGCTTCCCGCATCGTCTCTTCATCATGCTCGACCACGACAACAGTATTTCCCTGATCGCGCAGGTTTTTCAACGCGCCCAACAAACGCGTATTGTCTCGCTGGTGCAACCCAATCGATGGTTCGTCGAGAACATAAAGAACCCCACTCAACCCGGCTCCAACCTGGCTCGCCAACCGAATTCTCTGACTCTCACCCCCTGACAAAGTCCCGGCAGTCCGCGACAGGGTCAAGTAACCAAGACCGACATTCACAAGGAATCCCAATCGCTCCCTGATTTCCTTCAAGATCGGTGCAGCGATGACCTGATTCTGTTCTGAAAGAGCTGGGTGAATCTGTTGACACCAGTCCAGCGCATCAGTCACGCACATATCCGTGACTTCACCAATATGGAGTCCCGCAATTTTGACGGCAAGGGCTTCACGACGCAATCGATAGCCACCGCATCGCTGGCAATCCCGGCTTGACAGGAATCTTTCACAATGCTCGCGTGCTGAGAAGGATTGTGCATTTCGATATTGCCGTTCCAAGGTCGGAATCACGCCTTCAAACTGGCGCTGTACCGTGTAGTCCTTGTTGCGCGAGCTGTAAGAAAACTCAATGGCTTCACCACCTGACCCATGCAGCACGACATCACGAAAGGATTCCGGGAAATTTTTCCATTGTAACCTTGGATTGACGTCATAATGCGCCGCCAGTGATTGTACAGTCTGATAGCGATAGTCGGGCATCAGACGACGCCAGGCTTCAATTGCATCATCGATCAGGCGACGTGATGGATCGGGGATAATCTTGCGAACATCAAAGTAGTTTTCCTGACCCAATCCATCACAATCGGGGCAGGCACCGAAGGGGGCATTGAAGGTGAACAGCCGGGGTTCAAGTTCGGGAATTGTAAAACCCGAGACCGGGCAGGCAAAATTCTCAGAAAACGTGACTTCTTCCGGTTCCCCTGATTCGTGCAGGAACTGGATCCGAACGATGCCATCCGCCTGATCAAGCGCGGTGCGCAGCGAATCTGCCAATCGTCTTTCAATTCCCGTACGCAAGACGAGTCGATCAACGACCAGGTCAATATTGTGACGATAGGTCTTTCCGAGTTTCGGCGGATCGTCCAGGTCATGAATCTCGCCATCAATTCGAACCCGCTGGAACCCCTGTTTACGGAATTCCATCAACTCCTTCTTGAACTCACCCTTGCGGTCTCGGACCACCGGTGCCATGATGATCAGGCGATAATCTTCGGGATATTTATTGATTTGCCGGATGATATCCGAAATCTGTTGTGGAACAATCGGCAAACCCGTTTCAGGCGAATACGGGATTCCGGTCCGAGCGAATAGCAATCTGAGATAATCATAGATTTCTGTGATCGTTCCCACGGTGGAGCGCGGGTTGCGACTCGTCGTTTTCTGCTCAATGGAGATCGCTGGCGACAGGCCGGTGATGGAATCGACATCGGGCTTTTCCATCACATTGAGAAACTGACGGGCATAGACCGACAGACTCTCGACATAGCGTCGTTGTCCCTCAGCATAGATTGTATCCATGGCGAGTGAGGATTTTCCGGAACCGCTCAGGCCCGTCAGCACAATAAACTGATTCCGTGGAATATCCACATCGACCGACTTCAAATTATGCTCACGCGCCCCACGGACGCTAATCATGGTGACGTCAGTCATACCCGCTCCTTCAAACGCGTGTCGATATAAGCAACCACGGGCTGAGGCAACGATGAACTGCATATGGTTTGTTCAGTTTCGAACTGAGGCACCCGTTGTTGCGTCACTTGCCATCTTGTCCAGTCAATCCAGTGCGATTGTCCGCTTGCCGCCGCCGGGGGCGTATTCGATGCGAGCGATTTGAGTTGATAACTGGGGCTGATCAAGATGAACTGACATCTCGCATTATGTTGCGTCAGTCTTTCAATAAAAACGCATCATGTTGTATTGTGTCAACGGGTCTTTATAAACCCCTCTAACTGGTGTGACCCTTCCCACTTCGATAATCAGGATATCGTGCCGATTGTTATGTCGTAAAAAATGCGCGGTGCGTTTTCTTCAAGACGGAGATCGGCTATAGGCGACAGAATCCCACGTTCTGCGTGAATCTATCTTTATCGTTATGTCGACAGTTGACAGTTCCAAGAGACACTTTACATAGTTGGGACATGCCTCAACCTCTGCTGCACATCGCGCCAGGGGCATCGGCAACTTCCCGCCGAAAATGATCTGGAGAAAATCATGGTTGGATCAGTAAACAAGGTTATTCTCTTAGGTAATCTCGGCGCGGATCCGGAAACCCGCGAGTTTCCCAGCGGTGCGCAATATTGTCGGTTGCGTATCGCGACAAGCGAACGGTGGACAGACCGAAACAGTGGTGAGAAGCGAGAAAAAACCCAATGGCACAATGTGACCATCTATGCAGATGGACTCGTGAAAGTTGTTCAGCAATATCTCCACAAAGGCGAAAAGGTCTATATTGAAGGTGCATTGGAAACGCGAAAGTGGCAGGACCAGAATGGTGAGGAACGTTACACAACAGAGGTCGCCGTCAGGGGTTTTGGCGGGACGATGGTGTTGTTGGGTGGGCGTCGTGACATGTCTTCATTTGATCAAGGCAGCCATGGCCGAAGCGAGGAACGGGTTGGGGCATCATCTGCACTTGCCGCGCCGCGCTCACCGAGAGAATCGGCGCAAACCGCTCAGGGCTCAACATCTGATTCTGGTCGAGACAGGGAGGGAGTTTTCGACTCTGGCTTTGGTGAACGGAGTTACGGCACCGGAAACGATGGTGACGATGATGACATCCCGTTTTAGGATTGACCGCAAGGAAATCCGAACGCGACCAGCAGGCACCGCCTGTTTGTCCACATATCTTTCCTCAGATTTTTCGGGGCATGACAGTCGGTTCAAGCGAAACAGGGGAATTGACGTGCAGCGACCGACCTGCCGATCATTCCCCCTGTGAAACACTGATCTTTGATCACCGTCGTCATCCCTGCAGTTTCCTCCGAAGAGCCCAACCCAACTGCCGAATCTCGTAACAGGCGCCATCGCAGTTTGATGTCGGCATTGTCGCATAATCTGACGTCCCGCCGAGGATATTCGGGCAAGAAGACATCCGTGTAATCGTTGCATCGACAGGTCGCGATTCGTGCGCCTGTCTTGTCACGGTCCCTGGATGTGAATGCGTATCACCAACGCGGCATCGACGCGTTTGGAAACAATCGGGTGGACTCAACAATAAAGCGCGGCATTTACACCTATATTGTGATACGATAGGGTGACAACCACAAGATTTGACACATGCGAAATGAATCTCTGCCGTGAATGATAGTGCCGACAATCCCCCCGATGAACCCAACGGTGAGACTTACAATCCGCCGCCATTGGGTCCTGGAGTCTCGATTGTAGACGAGTTGCGTTCGGCCTATCTCGATTATGCAATGAGCGTGATTGTCTCACGTGCCATTCCCGACCTTCGTGATGGACTCAAGCCGGTTCATCGGCGGATTTTGTATGCAATGCATGAAACCGGAAACTCCCACGACAAGGCTTTCCGCAAATCGGCGCGACCGGTCGGAGATGTCATGGGTAAGTATCACCCACACGGCGATGCCGCGATCTATGACGCGTTGGTGCGCATGGCACAGGATTTTTCCATGTCTTTGCCGCTCCTTGACGGGCAGGGCAATTTTGGATCGATGGATGGGGATAATCCGGCGGCAATGCGCTACACCGAGGTGCGCATGGCAAAAGCAGCCCAGTGGCTGCTCGCCGACATCGACCGGAATACCGTCACCTTTCAGGACAATTATGACGGTAAAGATCAGGAACCGATGGTGTTACCGGCGCGGTTCCCGAACCTCCTCATCAATGGTGGCGGTGGAATTGCCGTCGGTATGGCAACCAATATTCCGCCGCATAATCTGGGTGAGGTCATTGATGCCACTCTGGCACTCATTGACAATCCAGATATATCGATCGGGGCCCTGATGGAGCATGTCCCCGCTCCCGACTTTCCAACGGGTGGAATTATCCAGGGACGGCATGGCGCGGCCGAAACATATGCAACGGGTCGTGGCAAGATCGTCATCCGCGCCAAGACGCGAATCGAAGAGACTCAGAAAGATCGCCAGGCGATTATCATTGAAGAGATCCCCTATCAGGTCAACAAGGCGAGCATGATTGAGCGGATTGCACAAACTGTCCGCGACAAGAAGGTCGAAGGCATCTCCAGTATTCGTGACGAGTCCGATCGTAGTGGCGTGCGTGTCGTCATTGACCTCAAACGCGACGCGACGGCGGAAGTCGTGTTGAACCAGTTGTGGAAGAATTCCCAGATGCAGACGCATTTCAGCTGTAACATGCTGGCGTTGAATGGTGGACGTCCAGAACGAATGCCGCTCGATACGATACTGCGTTCGTTTGTCGAATTCCGGGAAGAAGTGGTCAGTCGGCGAACAGCAGATGAACTCAGTCGAGCGCGGGCGCGCAGTCATCTCCTTTGCGGTTTGGCAGTGGCAGCATCCAATATCGACGAAGTGGTCCATATCATTCGTTCATCCTCCGAGCCGGCGGCAGCGCGCGAACGGCTGCAGGAAAGAAGTTGGCCGGCAACAGAAATCGCCGACTATGTGCAGCTCATTGATGATCCGCTCAATGCGATCCGTGATGACGGCACCTACCGCCTGTCAGACGAGCAGGCGCGTGCGATACTCGAGTTGCGCTTGCAACGTCTCACTGCTCTCGGAATTCGTGAAACCGGTGATGAACTCCAGAAACTGGCGGAGAAAATCCGTGAATGTCTGGATATCCTCGCTTCCGCATCACGCATTCGATCGATCATTGCGAATGAACTGCGCGAAGTGAAGGAACTGTTTGCCGTTCCGCGCCGCACCCAGATCTCGGAATATACAGACGATATCGACGACGAGGATCTGATCGAGCCTGAGGATGTCGTCGTCACGATCACCAATGGTGGATATATCAAACGGACCCCATTGACCGAGTTCCGGGCACAAAAGCGCGGCGGAAAAGGCATCTCCGGAATGTCAACCAAAGACGAAGATTTCGTCACCGCACAGTATGTCGTGAACACGCATCATGCCCTCCTGTTCTTCACAACCAGCGGTTATGTTTACAAGCTCAAGACATGGAAACTTCCGCGTTCCAGCCGCAATGCACGCGGCAAGGCGATCGTCAATATTCTTCCCATTGATCCTGGCGTTTCGATCGCCGCAATCACACCCATTGATATCGATGAGGAATTCTGGGATGACCGGGAGATTATCCTCGTGAATTCTGCGGGGCGACTGCGTCGCAACCGCCTGTCGGATTTTGCCAATGTGATGTCCAACGGCAAAATCGCTGTACGTCTTCCGGAAGGTGTTTCCCTGGTGGATGCCAGAATCTGTCAAACTGGTGATGATGTCATGCTGGCTGGATCAAATGGTCAAGTCATCCGGTTTTCGGTATCGGAACTCAGGATTTTCCGGTCGCGTTACTCCGAAGGTGTACGAGGAATCCGTTTTTGTAATGGTGGCCAAGTCGTCGCGATGGAGATCATCCCCGGTTACGATGTGACGACAACGAGGCGTAATATTTTCTTGCGCATCCGTGCCGCATTCTGGCGCAGTCGCAATCGGGATACCGAAGGAGCAGACCCGCCCGATGACAGCGCATTGCAACTGGATGAGACAGAGATACGCGCGCGCGCAGTCTATCAGGAAATGGTCGCCGCCGAGTGTCTGCTGTTGACGATTTCCGGCAACGGCAGCGGAAAATTATCGTCATCCTTTGATTATCGATTGACTGGACGCGGTGGACTCGGCGTCAACGGGATGGGTGGCGGTGGAATCGTTGCCTTCCTCACCGTCAATATCGAAGACCAGATCATGTTAACGACAAATAGCGGTCAGTCAATCAGATGCCGGGTTGCAGACATATCTTACCAGTCGCGAACCTCGAGCGGGGTCCGAATCATCCGGCTGGCAGAAGGCGAGGAAGTGGTTTCAGTTGCCCGGATCAACGAGACAGTCGACACAAACGTTCATGACGACACAGAGGAGATATCGGAGACTGGACCGGAACCACACCAAACCGCGCAAGAGAACACATAAATCGTCTTTCCCGTTTGGCTGAGCTTCCTGTCATCGACTGTTGAATTCATGTGGACACGATCGCATTGATGCGTCCGGCTCAAGTACACTTGCTGGAATAAACGGTTAATGATCCACTGGAGTCGCATGAAAGACAGATCTTGAATCTCTGCGGGCTTCCATGCATCGCGTCACCGATTCAAAACTCAGATGGATGTTCACAAATCAACGGCCCGTGATCCCGTCCAATTCAGCCTGATCGAATGCTTTGAGCGTCGCGTCGAATACAAGCATGATGGAAGCATGGCGATTCTTGTAATCTCTTGCCGGCTGCAGAACGCATAATTCATCAAAAGGCACCGCCGGGGGTGGACCATGATTCGTCAGCATCTCCTTCAGCTCGTGATGGGCCAATGCAACTTCTTTGCGGTTACGCCCGACAATATTCCTGCCGAGAATTGATGCCGATGCCTGGCCAAGGGCGCATGCCTTTACATTTTGGCCAAAAGCAGTGACGATTCCCTGATGAACCTTGATTTCAACGGTCACAGTCGAGCCACACAGTGGAGACCGGACCTTGGCCGTCGCCTGCGGAGTTTCAATCGGTGTTGTCAAAGGAATGTCTGCAGCAAGAGCCAGGATCCTTTGGGAGTAGAGCTTTACAAGGTCAGAGGAGTCGTTCATTCGTCGCGCACCGCATGGAGGGTTACCCAACTCAATGTAGGGGGCAAAAGACAGAAATAGAAGATGAGGTCAAATTGTGAAACTTTCTGGGCTCAAGTTTGACGCAGCAGGGTTGATACCGGTTGTCGTTCAGGATGCGAAGATTGGCGATGTGCTGATGGTCGCGTGGATGAATCGGGAATCATTGCAACAGACACTCAGGACTTCGCGTATGACATATTGGTCAAGATCACGGAAATGCCTTTGGGTCAAAGGTGAAACAAGCGGAAATACGCAGCATCTGATTGAAATGAAAGCAGATTGTGATCGCGATTGTCTGCTGGCCACGGTCGAGCAAACTGGTGTTGCGTGCCACACTGGAGCGCGCAGTTGTTTTTTTGAATCGCTGCCCAAAGAACTGATCCCGCGGCCCGCAGGCTGATCCCCGATCTCATAAGCCGATCTTTTCCCTCAAACTGCGCACGCTATGACCTGATTTGCGAAATTCGCTTATGGCGGTTGAACCGGCGCGTTTCGCGAGGCGTTGCCCATGCTCATCACGTATGAGGCGATGATGGTGCCAGACCGGCGGCTTCAACTGCAGCAGTCCCTGCAAAAGACGGTGAATTGGAGTGACGCCGAACAGATCCTCGCCACGGCTCACACAGGTCACGTCTTGATAATGGTCATCGACGACCACCGCCAGATGATACGAAGTCCTGATATCCCGGCGGGCCAGGACAATGTCACCATGTGCGTTAATCAGATTGTCTGGATCAAGAAAATGAAGACCGTCGCATTGCGGGCCAACATCCCGGTAGCTGATTCTGCGAGCGGCCTCGCGACCCCCGAGACTGTCAATAGCTTTTTTCATATCGAGTCGAATGGAATCTCCGGGTCCGGCCTCCTGAATTGATCGATGTCGGCAAATGCCTGGATATATCCGTTTCTCCGGAGCTAGCCTTGATTCGCCGATCGATGATTCTTGTGGGCCCATCAACGCATTCTGGATATCACGGCGCGTGCATCGACAGGGATAGCAAATGCCGAGATCAATCAGCGAAACCAATGCTCTTTCGTAGACATCGATACGTTCAGACTGACGCATCACGGGTGAAGGCCAACTCAGTCCGAGCCATTCCAGATCCTCAAAAATGGCGTCAACATAAGATTCGCGTGATCGCTCCGTATCAATGTCCTCAATCCGCAGGATGAATTCACCCCCGAATTGCCGGCAATTTTCCCAGGCGGTTAATGCCGAAAATGCATGACCGAGATGGAGACGCCCAGTTGGCGAAGGGGCAAAACGATCACGATGCATGCGGCATCATGGTGAACTTTTTGTGTGCATGAGATCGATTGAAATCAACAGTGACCAATTGCCCTTTCACCTCCCGGAACACGACGCGCCCGCGTCATCGGTGTTGACCCGTCCCCGGCGGACCCACTGGCCGAAGATCAATGGTCGAAACCAGAACCATGCTCAACATATACCAGAAGATGCTGAAACAAGCACCTTTTGAGGTCGGACCAACATGTGGGTGCCGTCGTGCCAATCGATGGTTCCCTGGGTTTGATCAAGCATCCCAGCATGTCAAATAACCAACGCGCAACGCCCACGGCACATCTCGAGGGTCATGACGAATTGACACGCTGTCAGGAGAAACCGTTATAAATGTAAATGAAGGCAATTGTCGTGATAATGATTGAGAGAAAACCGATGCCGTCGGCAACATTGCGAACGATTGCACGGCGTGGAAATCGTCGTATTTGTTTTTTCATTTTGTTCCACATTTTCAGAGTTGGAACATGTATGTTCTTTTTTTATTCCTAAATTAAGAACAAAGGGCGCTTAGAGGCATTTATGAGAACAAATATAGTTTTTCTGTTGCGTCATAGCAACAAAGAGGTGGCCAAACACGAATATTTAAAGATCAAAACAATGTTTACCAAACCCGATATCTGGTTGACCACCTCGCCTGCGTATCACTTCTGGAAATATCTCATCGAACACACTGCCCTGTCGTGATTTTCCTATTCCTCCTCGGTGATTTCCGGATATGTGTCAAACGGTCACACGCCCGATGAGATTGAGCAGCAATTGTGCCGCCAGGATCGAGGTTGTGCCGCTCAGATCATAATCCGGGGCAACTTCCACAAGATCGATTCCGACGATCGTTTCACGCTGGGCCAGCGCACCAAGAAACTCGAGAACTTCGTAGTAAAGAAGTCCCCCGTGGCTTGGAGTGCCCGTCCCTGGCGCAATTGAAGGGTCGAATCCGTCAATGTCGATGGTGATATAAATCCGCGAATTCTCAGGGATACGATTCAACACGGTTCCGGCACCCATCGCCCGGAATTCTCGCACCGAAATGATGTGACTTCCCATGCGCCGTGCATCATCAAAACCCTCCTTGGCAGTTGACGAGACGTTACGGATGCCGATCTGAGTCATCCCCTTGACCCATGACGTCTCCGCCGCACGGCGCATCGGGTTGCCATGACCGAAGCGGACACCATGGCGCTCATCGACAAAGTCCAAATGCGCATCAATCTGTACAATATGGATTGGTTCCTGGTCCGAAAATGCGGCAATGCAGGGAATGTTGACTGAATGATCTCCGCCAAGAGTGACGGGCAACGCACCTGCTTCCAGAATTGCCCGAACCCCTGATTCGATATTGGCGTGGCTCTTTTGCGTGTCAGTATGGACGATATCGGCATCACCGAGATCGACGATGCGCGTGTCTGCAAGATATGTCGTGTCGTCCTCATGGTCATAGGCACCGGCATGACCAAAGCAAAACAGGGTGGAGGCTTCGCGTATGCCGCGCGGTCCAAATCGTGCGCCCGCGCGCCATTGTGTCCCAAAATCAAATGGTGCTCCAAGAACAGCCACATCAGCATCGATCTGTGTCCAATCCGGTTGATACGGTGCCTTGGCAAAGGTCGGAATGCCGACGAAGGGCAAATTCAGCCGACCGGTGTCGTAGCTGTTATTCATGGCTTACAAGCTCCCTTCCATTGAATCGCCTGCTTATTGAATGCGTGTTTTGGGGTGAAAGCTGGTCTCTTCCCGATCAAGCATCTCAAGCCAAGCCTCTTCAGAGATGATCCGCACCCCGAACTCCGTGGCCTTCCGTACTTTGGAGCCCGCCTTGTTGCCAGCAACCAGAATCCCGGTTCTTGAGGAAATTGAACTGGCAATTCTGGCCCCAAGTGCCTCGGCGCGCGCTTTGGCCTCAGCGCGAGTCATGCGTTCAAGTGTGCCGGTAAACACGATGGTGACACCTGCCAGTGGGCGTTGGCCATCTGGCCGGATGGATTCCGGCACAATCGTCAACTGCGCCGCCAGGCGATTGATCGACCCACGGGCCACTGGATCACGGAAACTGCGTCGCAGTGCATCTGCGGTTTTCTCTCCAATTCCTTCGGCCGATACGAGTTCATTCTCTTCGCCCACTTGAGCATGCAATGACCTGTCGATTGCCTTGACCAGACTGTCCCATGCCAAGAAATGTCGTGCCAGCCTTTCAGCAACGATTTCCCCAACATGACGAATACCAAGAGCAAATATAAACCGTGCCAACGGCACCTCTCTCTTTGAATCAATTTCAGCAAACAGTTTGGCCACCGATTTTTCTCCCCAGCCTGATTGTTCACTGAGTTTGATATCGTTGGCAGCCAGTTTGTTCCGGAGTTGAAAGATGTTTGCCGGTTCAGTCAGCACGCCCAACTCAAAAAATTGTTCGATAAGTTTGTCTCCCAACCCCTCGATATTGAATACCGGCCGGGAAACCAGATGTTTCAATCGTCCCAACCGCTGCGAGCGACAGACAAACTCGCCGGTACAACGGCGCACCGCATCTCCCTCAAGGCGAAGGGCCTTTGACCCGCAATCAGGGCAATATCGGGGAAAACGATACGGTACGGAACTGGATTTGCGTGCCGCAGGATCCATGTCTGCCACCTTGGGAATCACATCCCCCGCGCGATAGATCTTCACCCGATCACCGACCCTGAGATCGCGCCCGTTACGAATCGGAGATCCGTCAGCACCGATTCCCTTGATATAATCTTCGTTATGCAGGGTCGCATTCGAGACCACCACACCGCCCACAGTAATCGGTTCAAGACGCGCAACCGGGGATAGGGCACCTGTTCGCCCAACCTGAATGTCGATCGCATTCAGGACTGTCCAGGCAGTCTCCGCTGGAAATTTGACCGCGATCGCCCATCGCGGTGCCGTTGAACTGTTGCCGAGACGCGCTTGTAAACCCAGAGTGTTGACCTTGAACACAATGCCGTCGATATCGTAGCCGAGTGACGCACGGATTTTCTCGATTCGATGATATTCTGCCATCATGGCCTGATGACCGACACAGATTTTGGTGTGCGGATTTACGGTGAATCCCATCGCGGAGATGGTTTTCATCGCCTCCATCTGGCTGTCGCCGAACATGGCATCGGCTGAGACCCACCCATGGGCAAAAAATCTCAATGGTCGCGCCGCGGTGATATGGGGATCAAGCTGGCGCAAAGATCCTGCGGCGGCGTTCCGGGGATTGGCAAAAGTGCGTTCGCCTTTTTCGATCTGCATGTCATTGAGATGAGTAAAGTCGCTATGTGCCATATAGACTTCGCCGCGAATCTCGATAATGCCCGGTGGGGCTGGAATGGCCTGAGGAATATCCTTGATTGTCTTCACATTCTCCGTCACATCTTCGCCGATTGAGCCATCCCCGCGCGTCGCCGCAGACTGTAGCCGCCCGTCCTGATAGATCAATGCGACTGACAGGCCATCGATCTTGGGCTCAAAAGTGAATTCAAGCGTGTCTGAGGGTGATTGGCCCAGAAAACGCTGCACCCGGGCTTCAAACTCGCCAAGATCATCGGCACTGAACGCATTATCGAGCGACAGCATCGGTGACGAATGCGTAACCTTACGGAACCTCTCTGCGGCCGGTGCGCCAACAGATTGACTGGGGCTGTCAGCACGCACCAGCGACGGATACTGCGCTTCCAGCGCCTTCAGTTTCACCTTGAGGGCATCATATTCCCCGTCATCGAGATTTGGCGCATCATTCTGATGGTAGGCGATATCGGCAGAGCGGATTTGCGCGCTCAGGTGACGCATTTGTGCGCTCACCTGAGCCATGATTTGGGCATCATCAGAGTCTACATTTTTTGCCATGTCAGTGTTTCATCAACGACCCGGCACCGTGTCGCCCCGAGCAGCAGTGCTTGTCTTGAGATTCAGTTGAACGAACTGGGATAATCTTACCACTGTTTGGAATGGTCCCAAACCAACAATATAAATCGGTAGTGGATCAGTTTGAAATTTTCTTTTTGTAAGTTTTTGGTCGATTTTGTTTTGATAATCCGCGCAGACTTTACCCGCATCAACAAGTAATTTGCTAACGGTATTTTTGGAAACATCTGCAGTACGAGCTTTTGCCCGAACGCTCATGTCTTCGACAAGGCAGCAAAGAATCAGTTTGCAGATTTTGTTGTCGAGCTTATTCACTGGTCAGCTTTTAAATTATAATGTTAAGGCCCGTTGAAAATCGCCTGGCTTCATGAGCGCTTGTCGTGTCTTGTTGTCGGGATTGCACGCCGAAGGTGGCGACACGCGCAGACGAGGTGGGTGAAAGGGGAGCGGAATCCGCATGAATCGGCCGCTCAAAAGGAGGACTGACCCGCAAGGTCGTGGCCCTCACCGATGCTGTCGGACATCTGATCCGGTTTGTGATTCTCCCCGGTCAGACCCACGATCTCAAGGCTGTGCCCGCACACCCCTCAGAATCTCAAATATGTCTGATCAGGTACAGTATTATTTACGGATAAGTTTAAGACGTCGCAAATCTTCCTCTGTCCATCCCGCCCGAGAAATTAATTCTTTTAAAAGTTTTTGCCCGTAAGTTTTCTTTGGATGATAGTGAATAGTCAGGATTTTATTTGTTTCTAAATTCAAAAAACTTTGCACTGCTCCTCTGCTGAGTTGTCTTTCCCACCCGTCTTTTTTCAGGGCTTGAATTAATTCTTTAGCCGTTACATTCTTAAGCTGATCCCAAATTTTCTTTTCCACAATTTAATCTCACACAAAAGCAACTTCCATCGCTTCTGTTGTTTTGTGGGTGCCGTACATAGGCACATTTGATTGAGAAGATTCAACAGAAATAATTTCTTTTGGAATAGGGAGATTATTAATAACAAGTGTTTGGAGATGAGTTTTTACAGCCTCTCGAAGTAATAATCTTGTTTCTTTCTCAGTATCCCCTTCAACATAGACCCCGTCCAGATTGATACACTTACCAAAATATTTATTTCCGTCCGGTTCTATGTCGTAATGAACACGAAATATAATTTCTTCTTTATTCATTAGAATTTCCCCCAATCTTATCCAACCGATGGAGGGCACGATTGTTATGTTGTTGCAATGTATTAATCAATAACTGAAAGTCAATCGGGAGTGATTCCCATATGGCTGGGTTTGGACCACGGTTTATTCCTGATCGGTTTCATCTGGCGAGTCAGACGGCCCTGTCGAGGGGCGTGCGATTGTCGTTGGCCGAGAGATGGGCATGGGTATATCGCCGTCTGTGGGTCAGTTGGGTCCAGACGTTGTCAAAGCGTCCCGATTTGAGCCGGGCACGGAAAGTGAGAACACCCTGGCCACCGGCCCGGTCCCATCTCTGGCCACTGCATTTGAACCGGGTGCTGACGATCATTGTGTTCGCCGCCTCCTTGGGGTCGCTGCCCATGGGGGCACCAGCATCACGGGCCTCCCGATAACGCATCCGTTGGCGGTGGCTGCGGAAAGTGCCGATGGCAGCGATGATCTCACTGTGTCCTGTGTTCTTTCGCCGGAGATCACACAACGCATCGATCACCTTGCCCACGCCCTGGGGATCATCTGTCAGGATCGCCTTGTCTGTATCGAACCACGTCGTGCTCCAGGCGCTCTCGGTGCCATAAGCGGCATCGGCCGCGGCCGCATTTGATCTGTTCGTCAAATCCGACGGGCGCAAAGACAGCCAAGCGGTGTGCAAGCTGAACCCGAACACGGACGAATTATTCGCCTTGACTGACTTCCCGGCGGAGCATTGGACACAGATCCGAACCGCCAATCCCGTGGAGAGTGTCTTCTGGGCCGTGCAGAACCGCACCCGGAAGATCTGATCCGGAAGACCACATGGGTCATGGCGGATAAACTGATGATGTCCGCCAAATCGAAGTGGCGACGCCTGTCCGGGTCAGAGCATCTCGCCAACATTATCAAAGGCGTTGAATTCCATAACGGAATCAGACAGTTTCAGGATGCCGCCTGATCTGGCCGTCACCCAGATTCGGGCCTAACCCTTCAAACTGAGCCACTACCTATAAATCAACATCACAGAATTTACCGAGGTTTTTACATCGCAGGTTAAATTGTGCCTTTCAATCCCTTATATTGTCGGTGAAAATCATTGGAATGATATGATGGGAATGGCCACGACCGCGACGGCAGGCGCACATCACGAGGCAATTCATCAGGATGCAACGCCTGAAGGCAATACGCTTGGATTCGCCAAAACCCCATCGGCGACACGGGTCATCGTCGCAATGTCGGGAGGTGTCGACTCTTCGGTGGTCGCCGCCATGCTGCATGAACAGGGATACGATGTTATCGGCATCACCCTGCAACTTTATGATCAGGGTGCCGCGCTGGGGAAAAAGGGGGCTTGCTGCGCCGGCCAGGATATCCGCGATGCGCGCAGAATCGCGGATGAAATGGGATTTCCACATTATGTCCTGGATTATGAGTCGATTTTCCGCGAATCCGTGATCGATGAATTTGCTGACAGTTATCTCGCCGGGGCCACACCGATTCCCTGCATTCGCTGCAATGAGAGGGTAAAATTCACCGATCTCCTGAAAACGGCCCGTGACCTTGGCGGTGACTGTCTGGCAACCGGCCATTACATTCGTCGTATCGTCGGTCAGAATGGCATTGAGCTTCACCGCGCAAGGGATTTGCACCGTGATCAGTCATACTTCTTGTTTTCCATCACCCGGCCACAACTCGATTATCTTCGATTCCCTCTGGGGGAATTGAACTCAAAGGACGAAACCCGTCATGTCGCCCAGCGACTGGGACTCAGCGTTGCCCACAAACCAGACAGTCAAGACATCTGTTTTGTCCCCAATGGGAATTATGCTGAGGTGATCAAGAAGCTGCGGCCGGAAGCCGCTGATCCTGGTGACATCGTTGATTTGCACGGCAAATGGCTGGGGAAGCATGATGGGATCATCAATTTCACAGTGGGGCAGCGGCGGCGCCTTGGAATCGGTGGAACCCGGGAACCTTTGTATGTCGTTCGATTGGACGCACAGCGCCGACAGGTTGTTGTTGGCCCAAAATCCGCCCTGCTGTCTTCACGGATTCATCTTCGTGAGGTCAGTTGGCTCGGTGATCAACGTTTCACACCCGGGCAGTCATGGAATTTGCGCATCAAGATTCGTTCCACGGGTTCACCGACGGATGCCATTGTCTTTGCTCAGGACAATGGCACTGCGAAGGTCCAGTCCCTGATGCCACTCGAAGGCGTTTCTCCCGGACAGGCCTGTGTATTCTACATGCCGGAAGGCAACCGGGTTCTTGGCGGCGGGTGGATTCAAGATACCACCAGCGGTGCTGGGTCCGGATTCACGTGACTTGCGGAAAGATTTATGGAGACAGAGGCCGTGACAACACAAACTCTCCTTGATGAAATTGACAGGACTGTTGATCAGGCAACCGGACGTCTGTTGGAATTCTTGCGTATCCCGTCGGTGTCGACAGATCCGGCCCATCATCGGGATTGTGGTCGGGCTGCTGACTGGCTCGCCAACCAGTTGCGTGACATCGGCTTTGAGTCTTCGGTGCAACCTACAGAGGGGCTTCCGGCAGTCGTCGCTGTGGGTCCGTCTGAAAATTCGACCACCCTGTTTTATGGTCACTATGATGTTCAACCGACAGACCCGCTGGACAAGTGGGATCATTCACCGTTTGAACCAATTATCGAAGACCGCGCCGGTGGCCGGGTTATTCGTGGTCGTGGTGCCAGCGACGACAAGGGTCAGTTAATGACTTTCGTCGAAGCCTGTCGGGCTTACAGGAACGTGACCGGGACATTGCCGAGAGGTGTTCGATTTTTCTTCGAGGGTGAGGAGGAATCCGGTTCTCCTTCACTTGTTCCCTTTTTGGAAAAGAACCGGAGCCACTTGTCGTCGTCGATTGCCTTGATTTGTGACACTGGCCTTTTTGATCACGACACGCCAGCCATTGTCACCATGTTACGCGGCCTGCTTGCGGAAGAAGTCACGGTATCGGGGCCGGAACTTGATCTGCATTCCGGCATATATGGTGGTGCTGCAGCGAATCCCTTGCGTATCCTGAGTCATATCCTGGCGCAGTTGCATGATCATCAGGGTCGAGTCACAGTCCCGGGATTTTATCAGAATATTCCAGAACTTCCCGACGATCTCCGTGCGCAATGGAAGAAACTGGACATGCGCAGCCAGTCTCTCCTGACGTCCGTCGGTCTCGCACATCCGGCAGGTGAAATTGATCGTTCGTTGCTGGAAATGGTCTGGTCGCGCCCGACCTGCGAAATCAACGGAATCACGGGGGGATATGGCGGCGATGGGTTCAAAACCGTCATCCCGGCGACGGCTACAGCAAAGATCAGTTTCCGCCTGGTTGAGGGGCAGGACCCGGCAACGATACGCCGACAGTTCAGGACTTTTGTTCAATCACAGGTTCCTGCCGACTGTTCAGTTGCCTTTGGCGAATATGGTGCGTCGCCCGCATGCCGTTTCTCACTTGATCATCCGCTCTTTGATCATGTTCGTGCCGCTCTTTCAGCCGAATGGCCAGAGGAGCCTGTCATGGTTGGCTGCGGCGGCTCGATCCCCGTTGCCGGGTATTTCAAGAGCATACTGGGAATTGACTCCGTCCTGACCGGGTTTGGGCTGGAAGGTGACCAAATTCACTCACCCAATGAAAAGTATGACATACGGAGCTTTCATCGTGGCATGCGAACCTGGGCACGAGTCCTCTCAAACCGTTGAGATCAGTGCTTCCAATGATTCCCTCTTCAACTTCCTACGACAACGCCGCAGCTACAATACAGACCCGATACAAAAGTTCATCTCACGGTCATGAACCCGATGGTCAGCAAGCGGACAACAGGACATTTTGGGTTGCCATGTCAGCGCTTCTGCTTCATTTTGCAGGAATTATGCATGGATTCAATGAAAGGAAGGACAGAATGCAAGCTTACGCGCCGAGCTTCCGGCCTGACCGTCGTGGTCTGATGAAGGCTGCGGGTGCACTCGCAGGCCTGAGCCTGCTGCCAAAAGGAACTCTGGCAGCAGAAGACAAACAAGTGAATTTCTACAATTGGGACACCTATATCGGCGAGACGACGCTGGACGACTTTACGGCGGCAACGGGCATTGAAGTCAAACTCGACCTTTTTGCCGATAATGATGAGCTGTTCACCAAATTGAGAGAAGGCAATCCCGGTTATGATCTGATTGTGCCGACCAACGATTTTGTGGAGCGGATGCTGGTTGCAGGAATACTGATGCCGCTGGATCATGACAAGATTCCCAATATGTCAAACCTTGGCGCCAATTTCCGTGACGCCAGTTTTGATCCGGGACTGAAACATTCGATCCCTTATATGTGGGGAACAATCGGCGTTGGATACAATACCGCACGTACCGGTGACATCAGCAAATCATGGAAGCATCTCTATGATTCCGAGCTGTTTGCCGGTCAGATTTCCCTGCTTGGCGACGGCCAGAATGTCATTGGTCATGCGATGAAATATCTGGGGCATTCACTGAATAGCACGGATATCGCGCATGTGAAGGAAGCTGAGGAACTGCTGATTTCGCAAAAGAAGAATATCAAGGTTTTTGCCGACGACAATGGGCAGGATCTTCTGGCATCAGGCGAGGTGGTTATTGCTCAGGAATGGAATGGAGACATCCTGCAGGTCATGGCCGAGGATGACGATATTTCCTTCTACGTCCCTGACGAAGGCGGGTTGATTTGGCAAGACTGCCTGTGCATCCCCAATGGTGCGCCGCATCCAGACAATGCCCATGATCTCATCAACTATATTCTTGATGCTGATGCCGGAGCGGCAATTGCCGATTTCATCCAGTATGCCACGCCCAACGATGCCGCACGCGCGAAGCTGGGACCTGAATATAACGAAAATCCGGCGATCTTCCCGCCCGATGAAACCGTCGCACGTTGCGAGTTTCAACTTTATCTCGGGGAAGAGCATGTGAAGAACATCAATGACGCATGGACACGGGTTCAGGCTGCCTGATGAACCGACAGATCCGGGCGGGCTGACGCCCGCCTGACACCTTCACCCTCTCGTGGAGAGCTATCACCGCAATCGCCGCCTCTTCTGGCTTTTGGCCGGTCCTGGTTCCTTCTGGTTGCTCTTCTTCTTTTTGGTGCCGCTCGGCATTGTATGGACACTGTCATTCGGCGAAAAGGCGATCATTGACGGACAGATTTCCATCACCGAAACCGAGATCACCTGGACTCTTGCCAACTATCTTCGGGCTCTCGCCGATCCCGTCTATCTGAAGATCATCTGGAAATCAGTGTGGATTTCCGTGTTCGCCACCCTTCTATGTTTGCTGATTGCGTATCCGGTGGCTTTCCTCATTTCATTCACTTCGCCACGGCGACAGGCATGGCTGCTTCTCGCGGTGATTCTGCCCTTTTGGATTAATCTACTGATCCGCACCTACGCGCTCATCGCGGTCTTTCGTACCAAGGGTTATGTCAATTTTACCCTCGAATGGATCTATAACGGCTTGTGGCTCGATCACCTGTTCGGCCCTTTTCAGCCTCTGGAATTGCTCTATAACAATTTCGCGGTGGTTGCAGGGCTGGTCTATGTGTTCATGCCCTTCATGGTTCTGCCCCTCTATGCGTCGATTGAACGACTGGACAAATCCATGTTGGAAGCCTCGCTTGATCTCGGAGCGGGACAATTCACCACTTTTCTGCGTGTCACGGTTCCGCTGACGATGCCGGGTATCATCTCCGGAATGATTCTCGTATTCATCCCCAGTCTTGGCTCTTTCCTGACCGCCGATCTGCTGGGAGGCACCAACGCGACGATGATTGGCAACGTGATTGAACGACAGTTCAAGGCAGCCAATGACTGGCCGTTTGGCGCCGCGTTGAGCTTCCTGCTGATGTATGTGACCTTTGGTGCTTTGGCCCTTCGTGCTGTTTTCAGCCGACAATCCGGGATGCCGGCATGAGATTGATGATCCACAGATTCTGGAAGCGCTCTGACCCGCTCGACTACGCCAACCGCCTCTGGATGAAACTCTTTATCGGAACCGTATTTCTCCTCCTCTATGCGCCGGTCATTCTGATGATGATCTTCAGTTTTAACGATTCGCGGCGCAATATCGTTTGGCGTGGCTTCACCACAAAATATTATGAGAAGGCATGGAACAATGACGGGTTAATTGACGCATTTGTGAACTCTTTGACAATTGCTGCCTTCAATACCGTTCTTGCCACATTGTTTGGCGCGATGATCGGGCTGCTCCTGTGGCGTTTCCGGTTTCCCTTCAAGTCGGCATATGACGGGTTCATGGCTTTGCCTATCGTCATCCCGGAAATATGTATGGGTGTCGCGATGCTGGCTTTTTTCTCACGTATCGGTTGGCCTTCCGGCCTGCCATGGCCACTCAATTTGTCATCCATTATGATCGCCCATATCGCCTTTAGTTTCCCCTTCGTTGCAATCGTCGTACGCGCCCGGATGGCCGGTTTCAATCGCGAGCTCGAGGAAGCCGCACGTGATCTGGGTGCCTCACAATGGCAAACATTTCGCGATGTCATTTTTCCTTATATGCGCCCCGGTCTCATCGCGGGTGCCCTGCTCGCTTTCACCCTTTCGCTGGATGATTTTGTGGTGACTTTCTTCACATCAGGTCCTGAAACCGTGACTTTTCCGGTCAAAGTCTATTCCATGGTGCGCTTCAGTGTCACACCGGAAGTCAATGCCGCATCGACTGTCCTGGTTCTGATTACTCTCGTTGCGGCCATATTCATGCTGCGCTTTCAAAGACCTCACGAGGCCGGTAGCGCATGAGCATGATCTCGATCCGAAGCCTGACCAAGACGTTTGGCAGCCTCATCGCCGTCGACAACGCCTGTATTGAAATCAGGGCCAACGAGTTTTTTGCTGTTCTTGGACCATCAGGCTGCGGCAAGACAACGCTGCTACGCATGCTTGCCGGTTTTGAGACACCAACCCATGGTCAAATCCTGATTGATGACCAGGATGTCAGCGAGATGCCGCCCAACTTGCGCCCGGTCAACATGGTATTCCAATCTTACGCTGTCTTTCCACATATGACGGTTCTCGACAATGTCAGATATGGTCTGAAAGTCACCGGCGTGTCGGCAAAAGAGGCGTGCCAGCGCGCCGAAAAAGCCTTGGAAATGGTCCAACTCTCCGGTTTTGGATCACGCAAACCGGAACAACTCTCCGGCGGTCAACGACAGCGCGTTGCCCTCGCCCGCGCCCTGGTCAAGCAACCCAAGGTCCTGTTGCTCGATGAACCCATGTCAGCGCTTGACGCCAAGCTTCGTGAACAAATGCAACTGGAACTTGCGCGATTGCAGGAAGATGTCGGAATTACATTTGTTATCGTCACTCATGACCAGGATGAGGCCCTGTCAATGGCTGACCGCATCGCCGTCATGAATGATGGAAAAGTCGAGCAAATTGCTGCCCCGGAGGAACTCTACGAATCACCCGCCTCCCGATTCGTCGCCGATTTCATTGGCAAGGTCAATCTTCTCGACGGACATGTCGTCGGTGCCGGAACGCATACAGTCACGGTTGACGTTGCGCATCTTGGTCAGGTGTCAATCCCACATCGAGGACACGCTTCGGGTACGGTGTCACTCGCGGTGCGCCCCGAGAAAATTCGCATGGACAGCCACAAACCTGACTCGGCTCTTCGCATGAATGGCCGAATCGTCGATTGGGCCTATTATGGTGACTCATCGCATATCTTTGTTCAGCCCGAAGACGGGCCGCGGATGTCGGTCACCATTCAGAATGAAACGCGTACGACGATCGAAAATGCGGATATAGGCAATCATGTCTGGCTGAGCTGGCAGCCCGGTGATACCCTGGTCCTGGATCGCTGACCCCGTTCGTTACCGTTATTGTTGCCACCTCTCAGGGTTTTGCCTCGGGTCTGCGCTGGACGACAGAAAGCCGGGCTATCTCGGGTTCCAACCTTCCTGACCCAGATCGTGACAAACGCGCTCGATTGCTGAACCGAGTTGTGTGACAGCACGGTCGATTTCGTCTTCTGTAATGATCAATGGCGGTGACATGACATTCAAACTGCCGATTGGACGAACGAGCACGCCGAGGCTCTCGGCCGCGTCAGATACACGCGTGCCAATATCCACCTCTTCTGGAAGTTTGGCCTTTGTTGTCCGGTCAAGAACATTTTCCAGACAACGCATGAGGCCAATCCCGCGCACGTCTCCGACAAGTGGCATTCCTTCGAGTTCCTTGAGACGCTCACCGAAATACGCACCGACAGATTTCGCATGCTCAAGGATATTCTCACGCTCCATAATTTCGATGTTCTTGAGAGCCGCGACGCAGCAGACCGGATGACCCGCATAGGTAAAACCACTGGTATACACGCGCTTGCGATCCCCGCTCGCAATGGTCTCGTGAATACGGTCAGAATAAATCGTCGCACCAATCGGCAAATAGCCCGATGACAGTCCCTTGGCAGAACAAATGATGTCGGGAACGATGCCGAACTCGTCCTCAGAGGCGAACCAATGACCCAGTCGTCCAAATGCGGTCACCACTTCGTCCGAGACATAGAGAATATCATGCTGTCGGCAGACCGCATGCATCCGTCGGATATAGTCTTTTGGCGGCACCAGCACACCACCAGCTCCCATGACCGGTTCAGCGAAAAAGGCTCCAACACGGGATGGGCCAATGTCTTCGATCGTGTCCTCGAACTCCTTGACCAGATAATCACAAAACTCACTCTCACTCATATCCTCGGGGGCCCGATAAATATCGGGGGGCGAAATATGATGTATCGTATCCTCGATATATCGGAATCCATGCACCCGATCCGCTTCCTTGTAGCCAATCGACATGGTTGCATATGTCGAACCATGATAAGCCTGTCGCCGGGCGATCACATGGCATTTTTCGGGCTTTCCAGCGCATTGCTGATAAAAGTGTGCCAGGCGAAAGGCACTATCGACCGCGGTGGACCCCCCCGTGGAGAAATGCACCCGGTTCAGATCCCCGGGGGCGAGTTCAGCAAGCTTTGCCGCCAACCGTGCGGCGGGTTCGTTGGTCATGTCGGTGAAGGTCGAACTATATGACAGTTTGGCGACCTGTTCAGCAATTGCGTCAGCCATTTCCTGGCGGCCAAGGCCAATATTGTTGCACCACAGGCCCCCGATCATATCGAGATAGGTTTGTCCGTCAGAGTCGGTCATCTCACACCCCGACCCCGCGGAAATAATCAAGGCCCCGGAATCCTCAAAACTCTCGAAATGGGTAAAGGGATGGAGGAAGTGGCGACGATCCTGCTCCCACAATTGATATGCCGCTGCGTTGCGCACGATTGTATCCTTCATGCTGCCTCCTGATCTGTCAGCTTGGCGGTATAAGAGCCCGGGTGCGAATTCAAGACCCGCGGGCGGGGTCCCCTCCTAGCGTCCCTCAAATTCAGGTTTGCGCCCTTCGAGAAAGGCAAGCATGCCCTCATGAAAATCCCGCGTTTTACCCACTTCACCTTGCAGACGTGCTTCAAGCACGATCTGAGCATCAAAGTTATTGGTAAATCCGGCCTTGACCGCGGATTTGATCCGCTTGTAGGCTTCCGTTGGACCCGCAGCGAGAATCAAGGCCTTTGACCGCCAGTATTCAACAAATTCGTCGTCAGCAACGGCTTCCCAGATCAACCCCATCTCACTGGCTTTTATCGCCGGTATCCTGTCACCAAACAGCATCATGCCCATGGCCTTCGCGGCGCCCACACGCCGTGGTATCAGCCAAGTGCCCCCGCCGTCCGGAATCAATCCGATACGTGTAAATGCCTGCATAAAATAAGCGCTCTCAGCAGCAATCACCACATCTGCAGCCAGTGCCAGATTGGCACCAGCACCAGCCGCTGCCCCATTCACCGCAGATATGACAGGGATCTCCAGATTGCGGATTGCCCGCAACATTGGAAAATATTCGTCGGTGATCGTCCTCTCTAAGTCGGCATCGGCGGGCCTGACCCGATCGCCCAGATCCTGGCCTGAACAAAAATTGTCTCCCTCACCCGTTATCACCAGCACGCGCCCCAACGCTGGAGCCTGCCGGGCTGCATCGGCGATTTCCCCGCGCATTTGACTGTTCAATGCATTCAGGACCTCAGGACGGTTGAGTGTCAACAGGACAATATTATTCTCTGCTTCAACTCTGATGGTGTCATAGTTCATCATGATCAAGCGTGCTCTTGGTCGTGTTGACCACGAGGTTTCAGCCTGGAACCCGTGATTTTTTTGAGTGTACGCCGTTCCTCATCAGTCAATGGTGATGGCACAGCCATGGGGGATTTCTGTTGTCGAACGACATAGACACCCGCCACGGCAAGGGCAAAACATAAGAGAGTCGGACCGGCAAGGTAAATGATCAGGTTGCTGCCGCTCGCAAGTGGCTTCAACAACACGAATTCACCATACCGATCGGTCACGTATTGATACACCTCACCGTCGGACTTGCCAGCGGCCAGTTGTTCGCGCACCAATATTCGTAAATCTCCAGCCAATGGTGCATGTGATTCGTCAATGGATTCATTTTGACAAACCAGGCAGCGGAGATTTTTCGAAATTTCCCGTGCCCGCTGTTCCAATTCCGGATCCGACAGGATTTCATCGGGTTCAACGGCCAATACCGCTGAGACAGCCAGGCTCACAATTCCGCAAATCAACCAGGCGAATCGCATCGCGCATTAACCCTGGGCCGGAACAAATGAGGCGCGCCTCTGCCCGGCGGCAAGCCGATAGCGGCGATCGGTCAAACTCACCAACCCGCCAAGTGACATCACAATAGCCCCCAGCCATATCCAGTTGGCCAATGGCTTCACATAAGCCTTGACGGTCACACCGCTCGGCTGGGGATCTCCAATCACCACATACACGTCCCGCAGGAATCCCATATCAATGGCCGCCTCGGTGGTGGTCATTCCTGATGCCGGATAGAATCTCCTCTCCGGAAAGAGTTGAGCAACCGGTTCACCATCAGAAAGCAGGGTAAATTGCGCCTGCTGTGCACGATAATTGGGGCCAGCCACCGTGTCGGCACGTTCAAATCGAAGCCCGTATTGGCCCGATATCTGATAGTGATCACCGGGATTGGAGGTCCGGATGACCTCTGTCTCCCACGCCGTGATCGCAGAAATTCCAGCGATCGTGATCGCCAACCCGCCATGCGCCAGGGCTTTTCCCCACTCGGACCCGGGGAGTCCGACCGCCCGTCGCAGTGTGACGCCCGGTTCTTGTTGGCGTGGGGCCACTCTTTGCCAGAAATCAATGAGGACACCACCGGCCAACCACACCGCTATTGCCATCCCCAACCATCCGACGACTGGCCCTCCTGACTGATAGATCAATACGGCGACACCAGAGAGCAGAGACGCTGCCAACGCCATCCGCATACGCCACAACACCACCGCTATTGCGCCCCGCTTCCACGGCAAAGCGGCACCAATCGGTAAAATGGCAGCAAGAGCGGCAAGAAACGGCGTCACGGCGATATTGAAGAAAGGTGGCCCGACCGACAGAGTGCGCCCGAATATGAGTTCCGCTGCCAGTGGCCAGAAAGTGCCAAGAAACACCACAATGGCCGCCACTGCCAGCAACAGATTGTTGGCGATCAGAGCCGTCTCCCGACTCACTGCCGCAAACGCACCCGAAGGAACCATCGACGCGCCACGCCATCCATAAAGACAAAGTGCACCACCAGAAAAAACAAGAAGTATGGCGAGGATAAAGATCCCCCGGCCGGGGTCACTGGCGAAGGTATGGACCGAAGTTATGATCCCGGACCGCACCAAAAAGGTCCCAAGAAGTGAAAACGAAAAGGCGAGGATGGCCAGCAAAAGGGTCCAGTTCCTGAGGGCTTCACGCTTCTCTGTCACCGTTGCCGAATGCAGGAGAGCGGTGGCAAACAGCCATGGCATGAAAGACGCATTCTCAACTGGATCCCAAAACCACCAGCCGCCCCAGCCAAGCTCGTAATAGGCCCACCACGACCCCAAGGCAATGCCAATGGTCAGAAAGACCCAGGAGGCAAGCGTCCAGGGACGAACCCACCGGGCCCAGGCCGCATCGACCCGTCCGCGCAGCAACGCTGCAACGGCAAAACTGAAGCTCACCGAAAGTCCGACATAGCCCATATAGAGAAAGGGTGGATGAAAGGCCAAACCGGGATCCTGCAACAGCGGATTCAGTCCCGCCCCTTCGAAAGGCACCGGAAAGCGTCTCGTGAATGGATTCGACGTGAACAGGATAAAGGCAAAAAAGGCGCTCGACACAGCGGCCTGAACGGCCAGAGTGAGCGATTTCAGGTGAACCGGAAGTTGACGTCCAAAAACGGCAACCAGGCAGGAAAACAGGGACAGGACCAAAACCCATAAGAGCATCGATCCCTCATGATTGCCCCAGACACCGGACAATTTGTAGAGAAGTGGTTTGGCAGAATGTGAGTTGGCTGCAACAAGCGATACGGAAAAATCCGACTGGATAAAGGCATTGGTCAGAGCGGCGAAAGATAATGCTGTCAGAATGAACTGGGCGAAAGATGCCGGCGCCGCCACCCGCATCCAGGAGACCCAACCGCGCTGCGTCCCGATCAGCGGGATCGTGCACTGAATCAAGGCACAGAGAAACGCGAGGATCAGCGCGAAATGCCCCAGTTCGACAGTCACCTGCCACCTCGCCGCAAGAGTGGCGAATCATCCCGAAAGCACCCTCTCCTCCGCCCGGTTATCAATTTGAATACCGTCATAATCCGTCCGCGGGTTTGAACAAACCCTGTTCCTTCAATGCATCGGCGACTTCTTTCGGCATATAGGTTTCATCATGCTTGGCAAGAACCTCTGTCGCCGTAAACACACCTGTCTGGTAACGCCCCAAAGCGACAACGCCCTGCCCTTCGGCAAACAGATCCGGCAGGATTCCGGCAAATACCACCTTGATTGAATGACGTTCATCGGAGACTTCAAACTCAACGCCACCGGATCCGTGAACAACTGAACCTTCCGCCACCAATCCCCCCAGTCGAAACAGCTCGTCGGGCCTTGGCGTCTCATTGATGACATCGGTGGGGAGACGAAAATAGGCGATACCATCTCTGAAACCATAACCAACGAGAGACACGGCAGCCACCAGCAGCAGCGCAGCAATCAGCACCAGGCGAATGCGAAGTTGTTTGCGCGGCGTTACCTGCATGGCCGACACCACCCGACCACGGGAAGATGACTGATCATCATCGTATTGATACCTGCGACTCGACGCGCAGACATGATGTCGACACACCGATATCGGGAGAGGCGCCGGTGACACCAATAACATCCCGTCGTCGCGGCGGGTCGATGCGGAAAAACAACGGCATCAAGTGCTCACCTCTGGCTGCATAAACGGGCATGGTTCAGGGAAAGAGCGGCGGCGCGAGCAAGGCTTCACTCTCTTGAAATCCCAGCATAAGATTGGCATTCTGCACGGCCTGCCCTGAGGAACCCTTGGTCAGGTTGTCGAGAGTCGAAAAGATCATCACCTGGTCTTCGTGCCGATCGGCCACGACTCCGAGATGCACGAAATTGGAACCCCGAACATGGCGGGTTGACGGCACATGACCAAATGGCAGGAGATGCACAAAGATCTCTTCTCGATAACGCTCATTGAGTGAATCATAGATTCTCCTGGCATTTCCCCGGACATAGACGGTCGCCAGAATGCCACGATTCTGTGGCAGCAAATGCGGGACAAATGTCACCTCAACAGATCGACCGGCGGCTGCGGAAAGCTGTTCATCAAATTCAGCCAAATGGCGGTGTCGTGCCACATTATAAGGCTGAAATCCTTCTGAGACTTCTGCATGGAGAGACGTTTCGCGGGGCGTCCTTCCAGCACCGGAAACACCTGTTTTGAGGTCAATAACAATATGATCACAATCGATAGAGTTGGCTTCGAGCAATGGCAGCAGAGCATAAAGCCCCGCTGCCGCATTGCATCCGGTACAGGCGACAAGACGGGCATCGCGAATTTGCTGACGGTAGAATTCGGTCAGGCCGTAGACCGCTTCGACCAGGAGATGGGGTGCCGAATGACCGGCGCCATACCAGTGTTCATAGGCTGCAAGCTCCTTGAGACGAAAATCAGCGGACAGATCGACCACTTTGATATCGTTGGGGATCTTGCCAATCACTTGATGGCTGGTTCCATGTGGCAAGGCGCAGAAGGCAAGATCAATCTCAGCCCAGTCAATGTCATCAGACGCACAGAGAGTCGGAAGCCTCAGATGACGAAGTCCGGGATAGACGTATCTGTATTCCTTTCCCGCATTTCGATCAGCCACGAGACAGGCCAGTTTCATTGCCGGGTGACCAGACAGGAGGCGCACCAGTTCGGCACCGGTATATCCACTCGCTCCAATCACGGCGATATTTGCCACTTGATTATTCCCCGTCATCACCTGACCGACTCAAATTGAATATTGCGCCCGAGAAATCTGATCGCTTTTGCCGACACCGAATCCGGAATGCCGCTGGTCAGAAATCTCTCCGCTGCGGCCTGCCCCGTCCATTCCGGACGCCGGCTGAGATAATCCGCCAGACTCTCAGCCACCAAGGATGCCTGATTGTAAATGGCAACCGACCCCAATGCGTCACGGAAGACATCCTCAACAAATGGATAATGGGTACAGCCGAGCACGGCGGCCTGGGGGTCCGGCATACGCCGTAGCAGGGCCTCCACATGTCCCCTGGCAATCGCATTGGCCAGAAGCATGTCGCCATCCTCAATCGCGTCGACGAGGCCTGCACAAGGCTGGGATTCGACATCGGCACCGATGGCCCGGAATGCCAATTCCCGCTGAAAGGCCCGCGAAGCAACTGTAGCCGGTGTTGCAAACAGGGCGATCCGTTCGACCGATACCCGGCGCGGGGGCGAATTGTCCCCCCAACTGCGACCGGTGAGAGCTTCAATCATAGGAACAAAGACACCGAGAACGCGCTTGTCGCTGGGAAGCCATTTTTCCTGGATCCGTTTCAAAGCCGCAGACGATGCCGTATTGCAGGCCAGAATGACCAGATCACAACCATACCCCCATAATGTCTCGAGGCCCGAACAGGTGAAGCGAAAGACCTCGTCTGCACTGCGCACACCATAGGGCGCATTGCGGTTATCACCGAAGTAACAAAAGGACACATGCTGCAACCGCGATGAGACGGCTTCATGGATCGTCAAGCCCCCCAGCCCAGAGTCAAAAATTCCAATTGGCATCAGTTTTTTCCTGAACAGACCGCAACGGCGTCAGCGATCAGAATTACGCGTTGCGGACATCGAGTCACCCCAAGCAGGAAAATGATCTGCTGTTCTGCTTAAACCCGTTCAATGCGCATTGGCAATATCGGAACCACAGTCTCTGATCTCGTCAGACACGTTCCGAACAAAGCGGCGATTCCAGGCCGAGGTTGACGGGACTCTCTGACGGCATGTCCACCCGTCTTGCAGACCTGACCATCACCGCCGGGCATCACACAATCACCTGATGCAGGATTGATGACAACAGAAAGCAGTTACCGTTTGGAGAACTGAAAACTCCGCCGAGCCTTGCGTTTGCCGTATTTCTTGCGTTCGACGACACGCGCATCGCGTGTGAGAAACCCCGCTGCCTTGAGTGCCGGTCTATGCGTCGGTTCATAGAGCTGGAGAGCCTTGGAAATACCGTGTTTGACAGCACCTGCCTGTCCTGAAAGGCCGCCTCCCTTCACAGTCGCCATGACGTCGAACTGATTTTCCACATTCACCAGCTGAAACGGGCGCCGAAGAATCATTTGCAGAACCGGTCTGACAAAATACTCCTCCATCACCTTGCCGTTGACGATGATGCGCCCACCGCCGGGCTTGACCCAAACCCGTGCAATGGCATTCTTTCGTTTTCCGGTTGCATAAGAGCGTCCCAACTCATCACGCTGCGGCTCGCGCTCGACAACGGTCTCTGTCGCCGGCGGCGCGACTCTATTCGCGTTCTGAAGATCCTCAAGAGAACCCCGCAATTCACCCGACTGCGATTCACTCATTTGACTGCGCTCCGCATATTTTTGCTGTTCTGCTCATTGAAATTGACCCGTTCCGGTTGCTGCGCTTCATGCGGATGTTTCGGACCGGCATAAACGCGCAGATTACCCATCAGCTTGCGTGACAATCGGTTGCCCGGCAACATCCGTTGCACAGCTTTGGTAATCAATCGCTCTGGATGCTGACCCTCGAGAATCTGTTCAGCAGTTCGTGACTTGATGCCCCCGGGATAACCGGTATGCCAATAGTGAATTTTCTGGCGACGTTTTTGCCCGGTCAACTGAACCTTGTCCGCATTGACGATGATCACATTGTCACCACAATCCATATGCGGTGTGAATATCGGCTTGTGTTTACCGCGAAGTCGCACCGCCACTTCCGCCGCGAGCCGGCCGAGGACAACCCCTTCCGCATCAATGAGAACCCAACTCTTTGCAATATCATCGGGTTTTGCTGAAAATGTTCGCATTTCCTGTTCACTCAATCCCTGCATCGCATCACACCAAACCGCCCGTTTAACCATCTTGATCCTTCTGTCAACGAAATTCGTATGCGGCACCGCCCATTTCAAGCATCTCCCTCAACCAAGACCATATATTTCACTGAACTTATCACGCAAATAGTCCAGAAGCGGCATTTCAGAGACAGCCTCACCCGTCGCCCCCTGGATAATCTCAAGCGGTTGCAAAGATGCGCCATGTCGATGCACCTTGTGTTGCATCCACGCAACTGCGCTGGTCGGGTCTCCTCGGCGCAGGTCGCGATCGAGATCGGGCAGATCCTGAATCAAACGGGCATGCAGACAGGCACTGTAAATGTTACCCAGAGTGTACGTGGGAAAGTAGCCGAAACTGCCCGATGCCCAATGTGTGTCCTGCAGCATACCATTGGAAGGCTTATCGACGGTAACACCGAAATCCCCAAGAAATCTCTCGTTCCATGCCACCTCAAGATCACCAACCTCGAGATCGCCGGAAACAAGTGCTCTCTCGAGATCAAAGCGAAGCAGAATATGCAGATTATATTGCACTTCATCAGCCATCGTACGAATGAATCCATCCGACACACGGTTGCAGCAACAGTAGAGTGTACGCGCATCAACGATTCCAAAGTCGCCCAGTTCCTTTTTCAGGCAATCAAACAGCCAGGCGATAAACGATGCTCCCCGCGCAATCTGATTCTCGAGAAACCGTGACTGGCTCTCGTGAATCCCCAACGACGATGCCATGCCAGCAGGCGTCATCGCCAAATCAGGGGCAATATTCTGTTCGTACACGGCATGACCGGTTTCGTGGATGGTGGCAAACAGGCAATCCAACAGATCAGTCTCATCGACTCGTGTTGTGATCCGGACATCATCACCGTCTCCACAGGTAAATGGATGGACGGAAAGATCCAGCCGCCCACGCTTCCAATCATAACCGAACTTCCCGGCGATCTGCCGTGCCAAGGCCAGTTGCTGATCTCTGGGAAAATCCACTGTCGGAATCGGTGCGATGGGATCGGCACCCCGGATCTGGTCACGCAATTCGGTGAGTCCGCGGCGCAACCGGGTAAACATTTCATGAACCCATTCGGCATCGGTGTCAGGCTCATAATGATTGAACAATGCATTGTAATGGCCGCCGCCGCCGCCGAGTGCATCGGCCTCCTGTCGCTTGAGAGACACCACTTCGGTCAGGAAAGGCAGGAATGCAGCGACATCTTCGCTTTTTTTCGCCTGTTTCCAATTTTGTGTTGCCAGCGATGAGGCACGCGAGATCGCGGCGGCCAGATCGACCGGAATCGCCGCGACGCGTTTTCTTTCACGCTTGATGAGGCGCAGATTGATCTGACCCAGCCGATCAAGCTCTTCACCATCAGCGCGTTCAATCAATTCCCCGAATTCGTCTGAATCAAGCCGTTCATGGATGACGCGCGTGATCGCTGCCAGCTGATCTGCTCTCTGCCGTGCCGCATGGACAGGCATATATGTTTGCTGGTCCCAATGCGCCAAACCGATCAGTTGCTTCAATGAAGCGGTTTCTTTCCAATGGCGCAGTAATGCCTGATAGGCTGTCAACACAACATTTCCTTCCACCTCACACAATATGCGTATCACCTGACCATGCGCCGGGGAAAACGTGCTTCGTATCGCAACCAGAGCGCAACATGAAATAATATGATTGCAGTGACTTGGTGAATCAGTGCTGCTGCAGGTTGAGCTGCGGTCAACGTGGTCACAATTCCCAGACCCATCTGCACGAAAGTCGTGACCAGGAGCCAGTTGCAGACATTCATGGCTGTGCGCAATCCCGAGCGACGACTGATCGCCCACAGATAGATGGCGGCCACCAAAGTCAGGTATCCAAGAATCCGGTGATTGAAATGGACAAGTGCCGGATTGCCAATAAAATTAATGGGCCACGGCATGTCATCAAAACTGTCTGATGGCAGGAATTCGCCATTCATCAGCGGCCAGGTCGGAAAATACGCCCCGGCATCGTGACCCGCAACAAGTGCGCCGGCAAGCAGCTGCAACAGGAGTAATGCAATCATCCATCCCGCAGCCTGATCCAATCGCCTGTTCCGTGATCGCCGCGCTTGAAACAATTCATGTCGTGGTCGGTTCAGCAACAGGATTTCCCAAAATGTCAGGCCCGCAATCACGAGTGCCAACCCGAGATGGATCGCCAGCCGATAAGGTGCCACATCAAGGGCTGTCTTGGTCAAACCACTTGTCACCATCCACCAGCCGACAGCACCTTGAACAGCAATCAACCCACCGATTGCGGCAGCGCGGCGCGTCGATTGACCCGTCAACTGTTTGCTCAAGATGAACCAGACAAAGCCGAACAACCACGCGATCCCCACCGCTCTGCCCATCATCCGATGTGCCCATTCCCACCAATAGATTGTCTTGAACTCTGCCATGGTCATGGCAAAATTCTGGTTGATGAATTCTGCCGTCTCGCGATATTTCGCAAATTCCGTTTGCCAGCTGTTTTCGTTGAATGGCGGAATCATTCCGGTGACCGGCTTCCATTCAGTGATGGACAACCCAGAATCTGTCAGCCGCGTGATGCCGCCAACAATTATGGTCATCACAGTGAGGGACAACACGATGGCAAGCCAAATCAAGACTCGCCGATTCACTTCAAATGATGCTACTTTTGTAGCTACAGAATCTGTCTCGACCCTGCGATCGACCTCTTCAAAAACCTTGCGTCTGGTCATGAATCGTTTTCTCACACCGAATCGTGTGCGTCGTGGGAATGTCGCGCCAAAGCACGCCGGACACCATGCAATGTCCGCAATTCCGGTGGAGTCAAATCCATGCGCATAAACAGTCCTCTCAAGTTGAGACGCATTCCCTCGGCTTTTTCCGGCGGATAAAAATACCCCGTCTGTTCAAGTTCCTCTAACAGCAGGTCAACAAATTTTGCCTTGTCGGCGATCTCTGCGAGCGGCTGACTGATCCGGACAGCCTCTTTGCCGCCAACGGTGGTCGTACGCATCCACTCATAGCAGATAACCGCCACGGATTGAGCCAGATTGAGCGATTTGAATTGTGGGTTGACGGGTATGGCAATCAATGCGTTGGTGGACGCAACATCCGTATTTGTGAGCCCCGATCGTTCGGGACCAAAGACAATTGCCGTGCGCTGACCCGTCTTGCTGCGCTGAAAAAGATTCAGAACCGCATCCTGCGGAGTCAGAATCGGTCTGACCAAATCGCGCTCCCGTGCCGTGGTTGCCATTGCAAAATCGATACCCACCAACGCCGATCTGAGGTCTGTTGTGATCTGCGCATGATCCAGCAAACGCCCGGCACCACTCGCCATGGCAATGGCATGCTGGTTTGGCCAGCCATCTCGCGGGGCGCAAAGCCTGAGATCCTGGAATCCAAAATTGAGCATCACCCGGGCGGCAGCACCAATATTTTCGCCCAACTGTGGCTGAACCAATATAATGGCTGGGAACGAATTATTGTTGTCAGTTTCGTTGAGCATGTCCTGCATCTTCTTCGATTCAACATCTCAGACCCGTCGTGTTGGTCTAACCTATCCATCTCTTCGCTGACAGCGTCTTCAAGCAAGCTGTCTTTCGTTTTCTCCACTGCACTGTCTCAATCCCGTCTTCACCGGCCAGAACCAAACGCAGATTCGACCCGTTTCTTCGATTCTGGATACCGCTTCTCGTTCGTGTCAGAGTGGCGCATTATTGGCCGTCAGCACATTTGCCCGCTTCCAGTTTGAGGTGCAATGCCAGAGGATCATTCCATCAAGAACTCTTGCGGTCTCCATGCGTTGGGGGAAGATGATCCTGATACAATCAACAGTTTTGGGGTGACCTTGGAATGGTCCAAGTTTCATCCTGCTGACGCGATCCATGTTGCGGGTCAACGACAAGATGATTGAGGCCAGCCTGCAACCTATTGACTCCACAGACTGAACGCGCGCCTGACATTGTGACCAAAACCGGGTTCACACCGGCAGACTGGGGAGCTCACCTTCCGTGCACAGCACAAATCAGGACACTTTGACAGCGTCGATGCCAAACTGACCCGCAGACGACGAAACGACAATGCACATCTCTGACTGGTTGACCCTCTGCCGATCAATGCTTACCTTATGGCAATGAGTGAAGAACCGACACTGCATGAACTGGCAAAGCTATGCGCCGTGCTGGGGGAACGCATGAACACGAAGATGGCGGAAAATGAAACGCTGAAAGCGGATCTCGCCGCAACCCTGTCCGGGATGCGGGCAGATATGGCCACGCATCGTGAAGACGCAGCCAAACGCGATGCAGAAGCCGCCAAGCGTGACAAGGATAATCAGCGTTGGGTGGTCGGATTTGGCATCGCCCAGATGGTCCTCACCGTCACTGTTCTGGCGGCCGGCTTCGCATTCCTCGGCATCCTGATCGGGCTGCCCTCCTGATTCCGGACCCAACCCACCCCCGGCTTTGATCCCCACCGCGATACGCGGGTCGAATACCTGTTTTGAATGAATCGCGCCGACCGCGGCATCAGTCAATGTGACAGGCTGGACTCCATATCCCTCTCGATCAAGACGACGACACGACAATGCCCATCTCAGCAATTCCCGGAAAATAATTTCCTTTTATTTTCAGTTGGTTATAAAGCCTCTCAAAGTTATTTGTCATCGATTTTCAGTGTCGAATCCTCACATTCCGGGCCCAATGCCGAGTCCCATTTCAGCATGTTTCCAAGCATTTCCCCCATAGATGGCCACTTGTTGCCATGTGATGGAGTGAAGCGGAATTGCTGCGCACATCTCTGACTGGTTGACCATCTGCCGATCAATGCTTACCTTATGGCAATGAGTGAGGAACCGACACTGCATGAACTGGCAAAGCTATGCGCCGTGCTGGAGGAACGCATGAACACGAAGATGGCGGAAAATGAAACGCTGAAAGCGGATCTCGCCGCAACCCTGTCCGGGATGCGGGCAGATATGGCCACGCATCGTGAAGACGCAGCCAAACGCGATGCAGAAGCCGCCAAACGCGATGCAGAAGCCGCCAAGCGTGACAAGGATAATCAGCGTTGGGTGGTCGGATTTGGCATCGCCCAGATGGTACTCACCGTCACTGTTCTGGCGGCCGGCTTCGCATTCCTCGGCATCCTGATCGGGCTGCCCTCCTGATTCCGGACCAAATCCACCCCCGGCTTTGATCCCCACAACGATACGCGGGTCGAATACCTGTTTTGAGTGAATCGCGCCGACCGCGGCATCAGTCAATGTGACAGGCTGGACTCCATATCCCTCTCGATCAAGACGACGACACGACAATGCCCATCTCAGCAATTCCCGGAAAATAATTTCCTTTTATTTTCAGTTGGTTATAAAGCCTCTCAAAGTTATTTGTCATCGATTTTCAGTGTCGAATCCTCACATTCCGGGCCCAATGCCGAGTCCCATTTCAGCATGTTTCCAAGCATTTCCCCCATAGATGGCCACTTGTTGCCATGTGATGGAGTGAAGCGGAATTGCTGCGCACATCTCTGACTGGTTGACCATCTGCCGATCAATGCTTACCTTATGGCAATGAGTGAGGAACCGACACTGCATGAACTGGCAAAGCTATGCGCCGTGCTGGGGGAACGCATGAACACGAAGATGGCGGAAAATGAAACGCTGAAAGCGGACCTTGCCGCAACCCTGTCCGGGATGCGGGCAGATATGGCCACGCATCGTGAAGACGCGGCCAAGCGTGACAAGGATAATCAGCGTTGGGTGGTTGGATTTGGCATCGCCCAGATGATCCTCACCGTCACTGTTCTGGCGGCCGGCTTCGCATTCCTCGGCATCCTGATCGGGCTGCCCTCCTGATTCCGGACCAAATCCACCCCCGGCTTTGATCCCCACAACGATACGCGGGTCGAATACCTGTTTTGAGTGAATCGCGCCGACCGCGGCACCTGTCAGATACCACCAGCCATCGCCATCATCACTAGATCCAACACCTCCGCCAGCTGCGATCATATCTGACCTGCCACACCACAGGCTTGAACAAACCCTTTCGTAACGTCACCCGGTATCGGCGCTATCTCATCTGCATGCACCCATGATTCGCACAAAATCGGGCACGAGTTCAGCGTGTGATGTTGATAACCCCTCTGGGGTTTTGACTTTCACAATTGCGGCAATTGCCATAGAGACCGATCATTTAAGATGTGCAGTTACATCTTGCGTATTCTGACAATGGAAAGAGGTTATGGCCGGACACTGCCGGAGAGGATTACTGATCATTCTGTCATCACCATCCGGAGCGGGGAAAACCACGCTTGCCCGGCGACTGACATCATGGGATTCATCGATAGAATTTTCGGTATCCGCGACCACACGTCCGCCGCGACCGGGAGAGCAGCAAGGGCGTGAATACTGTTTCTGTACGCCAGAACAGTTCTCACAGTTGCAGACCAAAGGAAATCTCCTCGAGTCGGCTTCGGTTTTCGGTCACCTCTACGGTTCACCCCGTGCGCCTGTAGAAGCAGCCATCGAGTCATCTCACGATATCGTCTTTGACATTGACTGGCAGGGTGGCGCGCAAATTGCCGCATCACCCTTTGCCAAGGATATCGTGACCATCTTCATTCTCCCTCCTTCCATCGCCGAACTTCGGCGCCGCTTGGAGTTGCGCGGAAAGGATTCTTCACATTCAGTTGACTTGCGTATGTGCAAGGCCAAAGATGAGATTCGGCATTGGTCAGACTACAGTTATGTGTTGATCAACAATGACATCGATGAGACTTTTGAAACCATCAAGTCGATTGTGATCGCTGAACGGATGCGGCAGGAACGACAACGGGAAATATCCGGATTTGTTCACGGGTTGCTCGATGAATTCAGGACAGAGAAAAGGTGACATTGTATCGGCTCGGTGATCGTGTCCCGGCATTTTCTGACAGGGATAGCTGTTGGATCGCACCGGATGCCAACCTGATCGGCGACGTTCGAATCGGTGCAAAAGTGTCCATCTGGTTCGGAGCCACGCTCCGTGGTGATAATGAACCGATCATCATCGAAGACGGCACCAATATTCAGGAAGGATGTCTTCTACACACCGATATCGGTTTACCCCTGGTCGTGGGACAAAACTGTATTGTTGGACATCAGGCCATTCTCCATAGTTGCAGGATTCGGCGCGGCGGACTGATAGGAATGGGTGCCACTCTGCTCAATGATTGCGATATTGGTGAGAATTCCGTGGTGGGAGCTGGTGCGCTGGTCACCGCGGGCAAGACATTTCCACCGGCGTCGCTCATCCTCGGCTCACCCGCCAGATGCGTGCGGACACTCAGGCCGGAAGAGATTGATGAATTCGCTGCGGGAGCGCTTCATTATCAGGATAATATCGACCGATACCGAAGCGATTTCAGTCGGCTCGAAGATTGACGGGTGATGTATCATGCTCGGATTGAATGCGCTGCTGGCTCCCGGCAATCTGGTCGTCACCCCCAAACATCCAGAATGGGGTCAAGGCCAGGTCCAGTCGGTCATCGACAACCGCATCACGGTAAATTTTGAAAATTCCGGCAAACTCACAATCGATGGTCGTTTCGTTGAACTGGAATTGGTGGACGAAAGTCGCTGATATCACGAAGCAGCAGCACGATCATCTATGTTCAACCCGAATACTGGCTCCGCAGCCGGACTCTTGTGCAGAAACCTGTCATGTCTAGCCAACGGCGCCTGAGCGTGCGGATTGCCAAGAGCGAGCAGGATATTCTCGCGGCCCGGAAATTGCGTTACCGGGTTTTCGTCCAAGAGCTGGGCGCCGACGGGCCTGGAATCGACCATGAACAACAACTCGAGGTTGATCAATTTGACCCCTATGTAGACAATCTCGTTTTGGTCGATCCAGACCGGGACGAATTGCAACTTGAACATGTGGTCGGCGTCTATCGACTGATGACCGACGAAGCCGCAGCGCGCGGCTGCGGGTTTTACTCGCAGTCGGAATTCGATATTTCACCTCTCACCAATTCAGGGCGTTCACTGGTCGAACTTGGCCGCTCCTGTGTACATGAGGATTACCGCAGCGGTGCCGCCATGTTTCAGCTGTTCAATGGCGTTGCTGATTATGTGCTGGCGAGAGACCTCCAGATTCTCTTTGGTGTCGCAAGTTTCCATGGAACCGACGCAGCCCGGCTGTCCGCCCCGCTCTCCTATCTCTATTGCAACCATCTGGCCCCAGAGGCGTTACGGGTCACCGTGGTCGAACAACAGGCTGAGCAGGTCCCCTTGATGCCTTGTGAGCAGGTCAACACGAATCAAGCATTGAAGGAGGTGCCTCCACTGATCCGATCATACTTGCGACTCGGCGGTTTTGTGGGTGAAGGTGTATTCTTTGATTTTGCCTTCAACTCGACCGATATTTTCCTACTTGTGGATACCCAGAATATGGCTGAGGACCGCCGACAAAGATATGTCAAATACAGGGGAAATAAGTGATCCGCTGGGACTTGTCCCCACTGCCCGAAGTTCCGCGCTATGGACCACTCAACTATCTTTTGTTTTTCATGCGCGGGTCGCTGATGACGCTGGTCATTATGGGCTTTTTGATACCACTCCTGGCCTTGCGTGCTGCCGAGATACCCTGGGGACGAAACCGTATTTCACCCTATATGACACAAATGGCCTGCCGCCTCTGTTTGCGAATCGTCGGTATCACCCTTCACCGCAAGGGCAGCCCCATGAAGGAAGCCGGTGCGATTGTTTCAAATCATTCCAGTTGGCTTGACATTTTTGTAAGCAATTCTCTCCAAAATATTGTTTTTGTGTCAAAAGAAGAAGTTTCAGACTGGATTGGTGTCGGGTTCCTTGCCAAGGCAACCGGCGTCTTGTTTGTCAAGCGTGAACGACGAGAAGCCTTGCGGCAGAGAGACGAGTTTGTTCGTCGCCTGGCGCGCGGAGACCGTTTGCTTTTCTTCCCCGAGGGAACCAGTACGGATGGGCTGCGCGTCCTGAGTTTCAAGACAACATTGTTCGCTGCGTTATTTGCCGAGTCGCTGGCGGGAAAAGTGTATGTACAACCGATGACGATCCGCTATCGTCCAGCACCCGGGCAACATCCCGCCTTCTACGGATTTTGGGGCGATATGGAATTTACTGTCAGCCTGTTCAAGGTTCTCGCGACACCCCGCAATGGCGATGTCGATTTGACCTTTCACGATGCGGTTCGTATCAGCGATTTTGCTGATCGCAAGGAACTCGCGCACCATTGCGAAATGAAAGTTCGTGCCGGCCTGGAAAGTCGGGACACCCCGGCGAAGTCGTGAGAGCATTTGACCTCGATCCTCCGGGCATCGGCACAACGGCGGGAGCTGGTCGCACGGGTATTCTGCGCAATCGAGCGGCTCATGACAGGTGTGATCCGTCTGACACCGAAGACCATCCTGCGTCGTGCTGGTGCGTTCAATACAGGCGCGGCCGACCGGATGAACATGCTGATACACCACGATATCGCCGTGGTTGCACACGAGATTGATCTCTCCTGAATCGAACCGCGCGTTGCCGCCTGACCATCCCCGTTTTTTCACTCACCTGAGCGATGGCTCCTGACAGTGCAGATGTGTCGTCTTCAGCTTGTCAAACCCGGGCAGGTACAGGGTCAGACCCGCGCACATGATGGCGGATTGATCAGCGGCGACAGAACAGGACAACCAGATCGGCGCAGCCGCCACACAACGATCAAGGATCAGCGATCCGCCCGATACTGCCCCGCAGAGTGGAAACGGCACACGATCAAACCATTTGCGTTGACCAGAACATTGCAGAACATGTTGGTCAGCAGGTGACGTCAATGACTTGATGAAAACACCATGTAACATCATGAACAACTGGCTCACGACCCGCTCTGACCGGGTGCGCGGCGGATCGCCGGATAAAGAGAAAAGTCTTGAGCAGAATTCTCCAGAAGTGTCAGGCGATTGCCATCCGTCGGGATATCGGAAGATGCAGTTGCGACAATTCTTCGCACACGAGGAATGCCAATTCCAGTGCCTGTGAGGCGTTCAGCCTCGGATCACAGAATGTATGGTAGCGGTCCCGTAGATCCGCGTCCGATACCGCACTCACACCGCCTGTACATTCGGTCACATCTTTACCCGTCATTTCAAAATGCACGCCGCCAGGATAGCTTCCCTCTGCCGCGTGAACAGCGAAATATTCCTTGACCTCTGAGAGAACCCGCGCGAAACGCCGGGTCTTGTAACCATTTGAGGATTTGACTGTGTTGCCGTGCATCGGGTCACAACACCACGCAACTTTCGCACCATGCCGCCGAACTGCGTGGACAAGTGCAGGAAGATGATCACCGATCTTGCCGGCACCAAAGCGCGAGATCAGCACCACACGCCCCTCTTCGTTCGTGGGATTGATCCGGTCAAGGAGACGGCAGAGTTCAGCGGTAGAGATTGACGGCCCGCATTTGATCCCAATCGGATTTTGGACCCCGCGGCAAAATTCCACATGCGCCCCGTCAACCTGCCGCGTACGATCTCCGATCCAGAGCATGTGGCCGGAACCCGCAACCGGCTTTCCAGACGTCGAGTCAATGCGACACAGGGCTTCTTCGTAATTGAGAAGCAGAGCTTCATGGCTGGTGTAAAAGTCAACCCTTCTGAGGCGTGAGATGCGATCGGCATTGACCCCCGCGGCATCCATGAAATCAAGTGAATCAGTCACCCTGGAAGCGAAATCCCGATACCTTTTTGCTTCATCCGCCTCGGTAAAACCGAGCGTCCATGAATGCAGGCGGTGAATATCGGCATAACCACCCTGGCTGAACGCCCGCAGTAAATTGAGTGTTGCAGCTGACTGTGTGTATCCTTGCAACATGCGATCGGGATCCGGCGTCCGCGCAGCGTCATCAAAAGCGATCCCGTTGATAATGTCTCCACGATAGATGGGTAATTCCACGCCATTTTGGATTTCGTGCGGCGCCGATCGCGGTTTGGCGAACTGCCCGGCAATGCGTCCAATCTTGACCACCGGGCGTTTCGCACTGAACGTCAGAACAATCGCCATCTGCAGGAGTACGCGCAAAGTGTCACGAATGGTGTCGGCACTGAATTCGGCAAAACTCTCGGCACAATCACCCCCTTGCAGCAAAAACGCCTCTCCGCGACAGACCTTCGCAAGTTCTCGCTGCAACTGACGGACTTCACCGGCAAAAACGAGTGGCGGGTATGCTGACAATTGCGACTCGACATCTTGCAATGCCTGTTGATCCGGATAGTCGGGCATTTGAACGCGCGGCTTGGTGCGCCAGGTCGACTTCTTCCATGTCATGGTCATATCTGTAATTCCCAGTCTCATCGCGAGAAGTGCAAATCAATCGACCTTTCACGCCCGAGAGATTTCAGTGTCGAGAAATTTTGTGAACGAGTCGATTGATTATTGAGAAAGCTCTTGAACTGAAGCGCTCGTCCCTAAGCGGACTTTCCTGCCGCGTCAACCGGAAATCCGCGATTCAAGGCGTTCACTCGTCCATGTCTGCTCATATTGGCGAAGAAATCCACCATGATGCCATGGTGACCTCATTGCGTCACACACGGCCATTCAGACTGCGCCATCCAGCCTGGTGGAATGATCCGATAAACGGCATTCCGCCCTTCCGAGGTAAACCAGATGGTGCCGTCCGGTGCTTCCTCAACATCGCGTACGCGCAATGTTTCGGCAAAAGAAATTCGCTCGACTTCCTGCATCACCGGGTCCCGACTGAGCCGGGAAATATAATCAAACTTGAGCGAACCAACAAAAAGCTGGCCCTGCCAATGCGGCCATAGTTGACCTGAATAAACTGTCATCCCACTTGGTGCGATTGACGGATCCCAATAGAATTCGGGCTGTTCCATTCCCGCCTTCGCCACACCTTCACCGACTTTTCGCCCACTATAGTGGACACCATAAGAGATCACCGGCCATCCGTAATTTTGTCCTCGACGGATCTGATTCACTTCATCGCCGCCCCGTGGCCCGTGTTCAGCTGTCCATAGAACAGCATCAACATCGATAGCTGCCCCTTGCGGATTCCGGTGCCCATAGGACCAGATTTCTCGCAAGGCGGATGGATTCTCGACAAATGGGTTGTCATCCGGAATTGAGCCATCCCGCCTGAGCCGGAGGATTTTCCCATTGGAGCTCGAGATGTCCTGCGCTGTCATCGGAGCGCCGCGGTCCCCGAGGGTCAGATAGATCATCCCATCCGGCGTTTCGATGACGCGCGCGCCAAAATGCCGTCCGCCTGAGGAGCCGTCACCTTCAAACAAAATCCGTAAATTAGTCAGCTGATTTCCATCAGATGACAGTTCAGCCACCGCCAGAAACAATGCGGGAAGACGCTCCCTGTTCAACGCCGAATAGGTCAGGAAGATGTCACGCGACATCGGAAAGTCGCGTGCCGCCTCGATATCCAGCAAACCGCCTTGCCCTTGCGCCCAGATGTCAGGTACGCCGCCGACCCGACTTTGGTTGCCAGCTGCATCGACCCGGATGAGCGCACCATCGCGCTCCGTGACCAAAAACTGACAGGCCGGAAGAAATGCCAGCCCCCACGGTGTCGCAATATCCCGCGCCATCAATTCAAGTTCAACATCGACACCATCAATCTGCCGCAGATCACCGGCACAGGCTCCGGCGTGGCCCAGGCAACCGGCCAGAATCAGGCCTGCCAGCAGCTGCAAGCAATTGTTGGCATTAATCATCGCGTTGATCCTGGAATCATTCGTCGAAATCACCCTGACATTGTTAACAGCCAACCGACCCCCAAGACAATGGCCCATTGTGGCCTCCAGCCAAGATAACGGCATGGATCGCGTCTGTCTTGAATCGACACGCCCGCTTGCCGCTCCCGACCGCCCCCAAAAGGAGGTTGACGCGGAATGTCATTATGCAGTTGATATCCCTGAATGTTGCATTCCGTTTGCGGTAAAGCCAGATAAATTATAGTCTATTATCTCATTTCACCCACTCTAGCAGGAAGTTATAATGAAGCGAACAATCGCACTGATTTTTGCCGCTTGCGCCGCGACTGCAGCAAACGGTGAAGAGATCAAACTCGGTGTCCTTCTCGGATTTACCGGTCCCATCGAATCCCTGACCCCGCCAATGGCTCGGGGCGCTGAACAAGCGATACAAGAAGTTTCCGAATCCGGTGCCTTGCTGGGCGGCTCGACTGTTACCGCCGTTCGAGGTGACTCGACATGTATCGATGCCGCCGCGGCCACCGCCGCAGCTGAACGGTTGGTGACATCGGACAAGGTGAGTGCAATCGTTGGAGCCGACTGTTCCGGCGTCACCTCCGCTGTCTTGCAAAATGTCGCAAGACCGAACGGTATCGTGATGATCTCGCCGTCGGCGACCTCGCCTTCCCTGTCAACCGACGACGATGATGGTCTGTTCTTTCGTACCGCCCCGAGCGATGCGCGACAGGGCCAGATCATGTCTGATATTATTATATCCCGTGGGATCGAGTCTGTTGCCGTAACCTACACCAACAATGACTATGGCAAGGGACTGGCTGACAGTTTCGGTGCCGCGTACCAGGCTGCTGGTGGGGCCATCACCATCGTTTCATCGCACGAAGATGGCAAAGCTGACTATTCTGCTGAAATCGGTGCGCTGGCTGCTGCCGGTGGCGAGGCACTCGTCACGATTGGCTATCTCGACCAGGGCGGCCGCGGAATTATCCAGTCGGCACTCGATACCGGTGCATTTGACATATTCGTCTTGCCTGACGGGATGGTTGGAGACAGCCTGATTGAAACTTTCGGGGATGCCCTCAATGGCTCATTCGGTCAGCACCCCGGAACAGACAGCAATGGAGCCGAAATTTTCGCAGATATCGCCAGTCAACAGGATTTCAATGGGTCTGGCCCCTTTGTGGGCGAAAGCTACGATGCGGCGGCATTGATTCTGTTGGCGATGCAGTCCGCCGGATCATCCAAAAGCGGAGACCTGAAAGATCATGTGTTCAAGGTGGCCAACGCACCGGGCGAAATGATCCAGCCTGGCGAGCTTGGCAAGGCCCTTGCCATTATCGCCAATGGCGGCGATGTTGACTATGTCGGTGCATCGGATGTTGAACTGACCGGACCGGGAGAGGCAGCAGGAAACTATCGTGAATTTGAAATTGACAATGGACAGATCACGACGGTCACCTATCGCTAAAAGATAACAAATCCGGTGGGCGAGAACCGCCCGCCGGCCGACAGGTTTGAGAGCTGCAACATTTGCCGCCCAACGAGCCATTACTGTCGGTCCGCCGACTCAGTAAACGTTTTGGCGGCTTTGTTGCACTTGACAATGTCTCGATTGATATTTCCGAAGGCTCGATCACGGGCATAATCGGTCCCAACGGGGCTGGTAAATCAACCTTGTTTGATGTCATCTCCGGTGCACTCAAGCCGACTTCCGGTCATGTGCGATTGCATGGGCAAGACATTACCGGGTTCCCGCCGCACCAACTGTTTTCCCGCGGAATTCTGCGGACTTTCCAGATCCCGCACGAGTTTCCCTCACTCAGTGTGCAAGATAATTTAATGATGGTTCCAAATGGCCAGATCGGCGAAACGCTCTGGAACTGCTGGTTTCGACGCGGCAAAATCGCACGGCAGGAAGAAGAGATCGCCGAAAAAGCACGCGAAGTCATGGAATTCCTGACTCTCTCCCATCTCGCGAACGAAGCTGCCGGCAACCTTTCAGGCGGTCAGAAAAAACTCCTCGAGCTGGGCCGCACGATGATGGTCAACCCATCAATTGTCTTCATTGACGAGGCAGGTGCCGGAGTCAATCAGACCCTGCTCCGCACTGTCGGCGACGCGATCCAACGTTTGAATGAAGAACGCAACTGCACCTTTGTTCTCATTGAGCATGATTTTGCATTTGTCTCACGATTGTGCGATCCGGTCATTGTCCTCGCCGAGGGCCAGGTCCTGACCCATGGGAAAGCTGACAATATCCGTCGTGATAACCGTGTGATAGAAGCCTATCTCGGACAACGGGCGGCGAAACTTGGTGATGGAGACACCGAGTTATGATCAGAATGTTGTTATTCTGGTCTCTCATGGAAGGCACATTGTGACTTTCCTGGCGGCCACCGAACTGACCGGCGGATATGGCTCGACCAATATCATTGAAGATATTTCGCTGTCCGTCGAGCGCGGTCAGATCGCGGTCATCGTCGGGCCAAATGGTGCCGGTAAATCCACAGCCATGAAGGCCATTTTCGGAATGATCACACTGAGGTCCGGATATATCTGCTTCAAGGACAAGGACATATCCCGCCTGCCCCCGCAAAAGCGCGTGGCAAATGGCATGGCCTTCGTCCCACAGACGCGCAACATTTTTCCGGCGCTCACCATCGCAGAAAATCTGTCGATGGGCGCGTATCTGCGCGAGGACAATATCACGGCGTCGATCCAACAGATTTATGAATTGTTTCCGATTCTGGGAGAAAGACAGAATCAACTCGCAGGCGAGCTATCGGGTGGACAGCGTCAGCAGGTTGCACTGGGCCGCGCCCTGATGACATCGCCTGAATTGCTCATGCTTGATGAGCCTACGGCGGGAGTCTCACCAGTCGTGATGGACGAAGTCATGGAACGTATAATGGAAATCGCCGGAACAGGTGTCGCTGTCATGATGGTCGAACAAAATGCACGTCATGCCCTGCAAATTGCCGATATTGGCTATGTCCTCGTGCAGGGCCGAAATCGTTTTACCGGCAGTGGCCCCGACCTGCTCGCCAATCGTGAGGTGCGAACCTCATTTCTGGGTGGGTAAGGAGCAGTCATGGAGCTTCTCAACGCCGCGATCGTCCTGGCCAATTTTATCGTCGTACCGGCATTGTCATACGGCAGTCAGCTCGCTCTGGGTGCCTTGGGTGTGACACTGATCTATAGCGTGTTCCGATTTGCTGATTTCGCGCATGGAGACACGATGTCAATTGCGACCATGATGGCCATATTTGTCACATGGTGGTTGCAGGCGCAGGGTATCGGCATTGCGCCACTGCCGACGGGTTTGCTGGCAATCCCGGTTGCCGCCGTTGGAACCGGTATTTTACTGCTTGTCATCGATCGCCTGGTCTACCGCCATTATCGTCGAGCCCGTGCGCCTCTTATCACTTTCGTCATTGTCTCAGTCGGCGTCATGCTGGTGCTCAATGGACTGACCCGATTCATTATCGGTCCAGGTGAACAGCGTTTTGCTGATGGGGTGCGATTCATCATTTCAGCCAGCGAGTTCAAACAGTTGACAGGGCTCCGGGAGGGTCTGGCAATCAAGACGACTCAAGTCATCACCTTTGCGACAGCATGGGCCTTCATGGCCTTCTTATTCTGGTTTCTTAAATTCACGCGCACCGGCACAGCGATTCGTGCCTTCTCTGACAATGAGGAACTGGCGCTCCTGTCGGGAATTAGCCCCAAGCGAGTCATCACCATCTGCTGGCTGCTCGTCGCCCTCTCGGCCACCATCGCAGGAACGCTCTACGGCCTCGACAAGGTCTACAAACCATTCAACTATTTTCAACTTCTCCTACCGATCTTCGCCGCCGCTGTAGTTGGTGGCATGGGCAATCCTGCGGGGGCGGTGTTAGGCGGGTATCTTATTGCCTTCTCGGAAATTGCGATCACGTACGCATACAAGCGTGTGGCAGGGTATCTGCTTCCCGAATCCTGGCAGCCCGAAGGTCTTCTCCAGCTCCTGTCCACCGACTATAAATTCGCCGTGTCGTTCGGCATTCTGGTGGTTGTTCTGATCTTCCGGCCAACCGGATTGATTCGAGGGCATCCGGGATGAGCAAACACGAAAGCCTGTATTTCGTTGCCTGTATCGGGCTGATCCTCATTGTCGGCCTGGTGCAAAGCTGGAATGTTGCGCTGGCCCTGGTGAATTTCGGTTTGGTATCCGCAATTCTGGCCCTCGGAGTCAATATCCAGTGGGGCTATGGTGGTTTGTTCAACGCTGGTATCATGGGTTTTGTTGCCGTCGGGGGTTTGGCGGTGGTGGTCACATCCGCCCCACCCGTCATCACAGCCTGGGAGGCCGGTGCCGCGCGGATCTTTCTGGCTCTGGCAGTCGCCATAACGGCAATCGTGGGTGCCGTTCTCCTCTGGCGATATCTGAACAAGGGTTGGCTGCGCGCCGTCACCATCGTCTTTTGGCTGTTGTCAGGAACGTTTCTGTTTCGCTGGCTCTTCGACCCCGCTGTCGGCGCGATCGAGACAATCGACGCGGCCAGGACAGGGTTCCTCGGCGGACTGGGAATGCCCGTTCTATTCGCCTGGCCGCTTGGTGGTCTGCTGGCGGCGGTGCTGGCGCTGGCCATTGGCAAAGTCGCGTTGGGATTGCGGTCCGACTATCTCGCCATTGCAACACTTGCGATCGCCGAAGTCATTGTCGCAGTCCTCAAAAATGAGGAATGGCTGACTCGAGGTGTCAAAAACATATCTGGCCTGCCGCGGCCGGTGCCTTATGAGATCAACCTCCAACAGGCCGCGTGGTTTCAGAAGATTGCACTGATCACGGGTCTTGACCTCGCAGAGGCGTCATCAATCGCCGTGAAACTCTGTTATACCGCCCTGCTCCTCGTTGTTCTCTTTGTCGTGTTTGTTCTTTGCGAGAGATCATTGAACGCTCCCTGGGGACGAATGATGCGTTCCATTCGTGACAATGAGCGCGCCGCGGCCGCAATGGGAAAAGACGTCAACGGGCGGCAACTCCAGATATTCATACTGGGATCCGCTGTCTGTGGAATCGCCGGTGCCATCCTCACGACCCTGGATGGGCAGTTTACCCCCGCATCTTATCAGCCTTTGCGATTCACTTTTCTGATCTGGGTCATGGTGATCGTTGGTGGTTCAGGAAATAATTGGGGGGCCGTTCTGGGTGGTCTGCTGATCTGGTTCTTTTGGATACAGGCAGAGCCGATGGGGTACATGGCCATTGAATTTCTGACGTCGCAAATGGACTTTGAATCGCCGTTGCGCGCCCACCTGATCGAATCTGCAGCCCATACGCGTTTCCTGATGATGGGGGTTTTTCTGCTGCTCGTCATGCGGTTTCGGCCGACAGGCCTGATCCCGGAAAGATAATGCCGGAAAGCCCGCATACGCCCATTTTCATTGCCATCATGCGAACATTCCATTGAACAACTGAAACCCGTGATCATTCGCTCTGCAGGTCAAATGAAACCATCTTACCGCATCCCTTCGGTCGTCGCGATCATCCTGGCCGCCGGTCATTCTCGGCGGATGGGCGGTGACGATAAACTGTTGAAGACGATTCACGGAATCCCTCTCATCAGGCGTGTGCTGCTGGCCGCCTTGGGTTCACATTGTCGTGACACCAGCCTGGTCCTACAACCCGGGCAAGACCGCCGCACCAGAAGCATCTCTGACTTGCCCGTACAACTCATTTTTTCGATGCGTGCAGCCTCCGGCATGGCGGCCTCTCTGGCCAGTGGTATCACGGCCCAGCCCGTGCACCATCAGGCTGCCGGGGCCTTAATTCTGCTCGCTGACATGCCCGATATCGATTCCACCGATATTGACAGGTTGCTGCGCGGGTTTGTGCCAGGTCGAATTGTTGCCGCCACCTGCAACGGAAAGTTGGGTCACCCTGTCATTCTGCCGCGGGAATTATGGCCTGCAGCCTGCCAACTCAACGGAGATGTCGGCGCCAGATCCTTGCTGCAGAACAATCCAGACCTCCTCGACAAGGTTGAGCTTCCGTTTGCACATGCGATAACAGATCTTGACACTCCCGCTGACTGGGAGGTCTGGCAGAATCAGGACAAAGCTGTGCCCGGCAGTGCAATCTCTGGTGTTACGGATTGATACAATTGGTTGGGAACTTATGGTGTCAGGTTTGCGCAGCCGGTTTGGAGACTGTCGACAGATCATGATCGACGTTCCGGCACATTGTCCGCAAATCCGGCAATCTGTCAGGCTGCGATATCTGCAACATGCCCTGTGAAAGGGGTACAGGCCGACAATGTCCATTGAGGTTATCAATGGGAATTTTATTCTTGAGTCAATTTGGGCATATGAGGCCGCCAGGGGGCAGGTATATTTCCGGGACATTCCCCGAACTGGTGGTGGACGGGATGACTGAAGCCCTGCTCAACACCCTTGCCGAAGCTGAGTGCTGGTTGTACGGGTACCGATATGCTCAGGCTTTCTGCCCCGAATCCCGGCTGGCCGGGACAATGTCACTCAGGTATATAGTTCCCTTTTCAAGGACCATCCCGGAATGGCCACACAGATGATGGGGGTCGAATCATGAAAGGTGAAATCCTCATCGGTATTGACGCTGGGACTTCGGTCATCAAGGCCGTTGCCTTTGACTTGTCCGGTCGTGAGGTCGCAGCCGCACATCGCCGCAACCATTACCATAATCTTGCCAATGGAGGCGTCGAACAGGAAATGAACCGGACCTGGCATGACACCATTGCGGTGGTGCGTGAAGTCGGCGAGTCGGTGGGTCCGGAACGCGTATCCGCACTCGGCGTCACGGGTCAGGGAGACGGGACTTGGCTCATTGATAATGATGACCAGCCGATCCATGATGGCTGGTTGTGGCTTGATGCCCGCGCCACCGAAGAGGCGCGCGAAATCACCAATTCGCAGCATATTGATGAGATTTATCGCACGACGGGTGCTGGCGTGAATGTCTGCCAGATGCGGACACATCTCAGCTGGATGAAAAAACATGCAGCTGGATTGCTCGAACGGGCGGCCGTCGCTTTTCATTGCAAGGACTGGCTATACCTCAAACTCACCGGGATCCGTGCGACTGATCCAACCGAAGGCGTGATCTCGTTTGGTGATTTTCGTCATGGAAATTATGCGGAAACCGTATTCGAGGCATTGAATTTAGGTCATTTGCGACATCTCATGCCAGATATTGTTGATGGTGCCGAGATGACGCACGGCCTGACTTCGGAGGCCGCCCGAGCGGTTGGTCTGCCAACGGGGATCCCCGTCGCGCTTGGCTATGTCGATGTCTTATGCACGGCACTCGGCGCCGGGCTACACGATTCCGCAACAATGCCGGGATTTAGTGTTCTGGGTTCAACCGGCATGCATATGCGTTTTGCACCGGACCCGGAATCGGTCCAGCTCAATCCCGATCTGACAGGTTACGTGATGGCCTTTCCAGGACAGGCACGGGCACAGATGCAAACCAATATGGCTGCAACCCTCAATATCGACTGGATTGTTGATATCGCGAAGCAAATGCTGCTGTCGCAAGGGTTCAGTGTGTCTGCCGAGAAGCTTCTCAGCGACTTTGACGACAAACTGCTCTCGGCACGTCTGGGGCGCGCCATCTATCATCCCTACATCGCAAAAGCAGGTGAGCGGGGTCCATTCATCGAACCGACAGCACGGGCAAGTTTGACCAATCTTGACCAAAGCACCGATTGGTTTGATCTGGTTCGCAGCGTTTACGATGGATTGGTTCTCGCCACGCGTGATTGCTACTCCGCAATGGGTGAAATTCCTGGTGAGGTGCGGTTATGTGGTGGGGGCACCCGCTCAGCCGCCTTGCGGAAACTCCTGGCATCAGCACTCAACCGGCCCGTGCGGACTGTCGATCAGGAAGAGGCCGGTGCGGCCGGAGCCGTGATGATTGCCGGTATAGCGACCGGCTTGTTTGCGGATGCTGCAACGGCCACCAAGTCATGGGTGTTGCCATTGCTGCAAGACGCTGAGATGCCCGACCCAACGCTCGTCAGCCCATATGATTGTCTTTTTGAAGCCTACAAGGAATCGCGCACGAATCTACCGCCTGTCTGGGCGGCACAAGCGGCGCTGCGTGAGTCTCTTCCGTGAGCACCGAGATTGCCATAATCGGCGACCGGTTTATGCTTCCGACAATTTTTGAAGACGCCATCCATGCAGCCTGTGGTAATTCCGTGTCGATCCGTAACTTGACTTTACCCTGGCCCGACGACCCACTGATTTCACAAAGTTCGGAGCCCGATTTGCAGGGCATCAGTGAGTTCGTGGGTTCAGTTGAAATGGTGACAGAACATGTCGGAAATGCCCAGGCATTGATTACCCATGTGGCACCGCTGACACGTTCGATCTTTGCGGCGAAACCGATGCTCAAATTCGTTGCCGTCACCCGGGGAGGCCCGGTCAACGTGGATTTGACAGCAGCAGGTGATTCTGGTGTCACCGTGGTCAACGCACCCGGGCGCAACGCGTCATCGGTCGCAGAATTTACGATTGCTGCGATACTGACACAAATCAAGAACATCATCAAAGGTCATGAAGCTCTGCGGACCGGACGATTTCGTGGTGATCTCTACCGCGCTGACAGGGCCGGCGGCGAATTGTCGGAAATGTCCGTGGGAATTATCGGCTACGGTGCCATCGGATCACGCGTTGTCAAACATTTGCAGACATTTGGCTCCACGATTCTGGTCAATGATCCCAAAGCATCCCTTGATGAGGCTGATATCGCTTACGGAGTCCGGAAATTGACCCTGAATGCGCTGTTGCGTGAAGCGGATATTGTGTCTCTTCATTGCCGTTTGACACCACAGACACGAAACCTGATGAATAAGGATGCCTTTCAAGCCATGAAACACGGTGCCGTATTGATCAATACGGCACGGGGAGAACTGGTGGATTGTCATGCACTCGAAACCGTGCTCCGAAACGGACATTTGCAGAGTGCCATGCTGGACACTTTTGATCCAGAACCGCCGCCCGCGGACTGGCCCCTTCTGAAACTTCCCAATGTGACTGTCACGCCGCATATCGCCGGTGCCACTCTCAAAACCGTACGCGTTTCGGCAGAAATGGCTGCAGAGGAATTGCGTCGCTGGCTTGCCGGTGAACCACCGCTGCACCCATGCTCATCTGCAGCCCGCTAGGTCATCATGACAGCAGACTATGATCTGGTCGTCATCGGCGGCGGTATCAACGGGGCCGGAACAGCACGGGACGCGGCGGGGCGGGGCTTGAAGACCCTTTTGGCAGAAAAAGACGACCTGGCACAGGGCACCTCTTCCCGCTCCGGAAAATATATTCATGGTGGGCTGCGCTATCTGGAACATTATGAATTTCGCCTGGTGCGTGAGGCCCTCAGGGAAAGAGACGTTATACTCAATGCCGTACCGCATCTTGCCTGGCCCATTCGACTCATCCTGCTGCATGCACCGCAACAAAGACCACGTTGGCTGATTGGTCTGGGGCTTTTTCTCTATGATCATCTGGGCGGTCGCAGCAGGATACCCATGACGCAGGCGCTCAGACTCAATCGCGAGCCGGAAGGGAGTCGGGTCAACAGCGCCTATCGTCATGCCTTCGCCTATCATGACGTGTGGGTTGATGATGCGCGGCTGGTCATCCTGAATGCCCGCGACGCAGCGCAGCGGGGGGCCGAGATTCTCACGCGCACTGCGGTCACAGCACTGAACCGCGAGGGAGCCAATTGGCGCGTCTCGCTGCAAGGAGATTCGGGTCAGCACGACGTGTCGGCACGGGCCGTCTTCAATGCGTCCGGGCCTTGGGTTGAGCAGGTCATTTCCAGTGCCCGCGAGGTCACATCCTCAAAACGGATTCGGCTGGTGAAAGGATCACATCTCATCATGGATCGCTGGTGGGATGGCGAACATGGGTACGTGCTGCAAGCTCCAGACAATCGGTTGATATTCGTCAATCCCTATTTTGACAATCTGGCATTGGTTGGGACCACTGATATCCCCTATTCCGGCCACCCAGAGGATGTGGAGACAGACACCGCTGAAACGACGTATCTTCTGAATATTCTGAACATGTATTTTACTCATCCTCTCAGCGAAAAGGACATCCGCGCTTCATATTCCGGCGTGCGTCCGCTCTTTGATGATGATGCCGCAAAAGATGCATCGACAGTGACACGGGACTATAGTTTTGAACTTGACGGTGGTGCCGGCAAGGCACCTTTATTGTCTGCCTTTGGCGGCAAGCTCACCACCTATCGCAAACTGTCTGAAGCCGCGCTGCACAAATTGCGTCCTTATTTTCCGGACATGGGGCCTGACTGGACCTCAGACATTGCCCTGCCAGGCGGCGAGATGCCTGATGCCGACTTTAACGCGTGGTTCACGCGGTTCCGCGCTGATTTTCCCTGTCTTCCTGACGTCCTGGCGCGTCACTATGCGCGCAATTACGGAACTGAATCCCGGCGCCTGCTGCATGACGTCTCTTCGATTGCCGATCTCGGCCATCACTTCGGCGGTCATCTCTATGCGCGTGAGGTCGATTGGTTGAGACGTTATGAATGGGCACAAACCGCCGATGACATCCTGTTCCGTCGAACAAAACACCATCTTTTCATGAGCCCGGCCGAGCAGGACAGGTTTGCCACATGGCTCAACGCATATCTCAGTGACAGAGCACAAATGTCTGCGTCTGAACCGGATGGCAAGGAATGTTCAGATCCCGTCAGCGAATCGCCAAGATAAGAGACTCACCAACATGACGACAGAATGGTGCGGACGGCGGGACTCGAACCCGCACTCCTTTCTGGAAGCAGATTTTCTTACCCCTACAGCTTTCGCCGCCGCCATATGGCGTTTGTGGTCTGGACTATCCCTTCACCTTAGCTGTCACAAGCCTTAGGTGCTGCCCGTCTAGTCTCTACACCTTCCCGACATTGCCGGGCTTGGCTCGGGATCAGCACGGTATGAAACCAGAGCCTTCCCCGAATTTGAGCAGTTCTATTCTGTCAGTTTCCCAACAGACACTCAATTTTGATCAAGTCTGCCGCGTCTACCTTTCCGCCACGTCCGCACAATTCAACACTGATATGGATTGACCGCTGAGATGTCTCTATTATGGCATCCTGCGATTCCTCGCAATATCATGGCCGTGTCGGGATGCAGACAGTAATAGCGACGGTGGATCAGACTGATATTCGCGGGTTGGGTCCCGCCAGACTTCACTTTCGTCACGGAGCTGCCTCTCTCTAAGATCGCGGGTTGCAGGTTTCAGACTGTGCCGCAGAGCGTGATCGAGGGTTCTCCTTCCGTTCTGCCTGCATCCTGACTCGGTCATGGTTGGCTTCCGTGTCTTTCAGGTCAGGGCTCGGCTGGCATGCGGGCGGGCGTTGACCTCGCAGACGATGGCCCCGATGACGCCGACAAGCTCCCGGGCCACGGCTGTGGTCACCTTGCACTGATGCTTGCGCACAGCGCTGAGACGGCTGTAACGCGCACAGAGTCGTTTCTGGGCCTGCCAGGCGATGGTCTGCACCCGGTCCGGCGCGGCGGCGGCCTTGGCCTGCAGATGGCGTGTCTTGCGGGCGGGGACGCGAGTGTTCCACGCCGCTTCCACCCGGATCCGCCGGACATGGCCGTTGCCGGTCTTGGTGATCCCGCCGGTGCGGCGCTTGGGTCCCGAGGAGTGTTCGCTGGGAACCAGGCCGAGGAAACTCATCAGTTGCCGCGGTGTGTCGAAGCGGGTGATGTCGCCGAGCTCGGCGAGGATGGTGACGGCACTCAGGACATGGATCCCCCGGAGGCTGATCAGGGCGGTCACCAAGGGAGCCAGCGACCCGTCCTGGGCGGCGGCGTGGATCTGATTCTCGAGATCCGCCACCCGCCGCGTGGCCTCCCGGGTGGCATCCACATACTCCTGGAAGACGATCTGCTGCACCGGGCTGTCGAAGGCCTGGGCCTCCAGCCAGCGCGTGTGGGCTTGCGTCCAGCGGCTGCGGCCCGGATAGATGCGGTCGTGCCGGAGGAGGAACGCGCCAAGGCGCTGACGGGCTTTTGTCTGCAGGGCTTTCATGTCCTCACGGGCCCGGGTCAGGTCCCGCATCGCCTCCTGTTCCGGGTCGGGAACCCAGACAGGCGTGAGCGATCCAGACCGGTGTTCGCGCGCCAGCATCGTCGCATCCCGCCGATCCGTCTTGATGCGATCCGTGGCCCCTCGCGGCACAAGCCCCGGCGCGACGACCACGCAGTGATGACCCGTCTCCGTGATCTCCCGATAGATGCCATACCCACAGGGCCCGGCTTCATAACAGAAGCTGAGCACGAGCCCATCCGGACTCAGGCGCTTGATCAGGTGCCGGAGGGCGGATCGATGGTTGGGAATCGTCCCCTGCCACTCCGGTCCCGTCCGGCCAGGCCGGGCAATGGCCACCGCAATCGAATCCTTGTGGACATCAAGACCCACATAGGCACTGTATTCAAAGTCTGACATTGACATGTCCTCCGTAACGGGGCCCTCTTCAGGGCCATGCATTGGATCCTGTATACAGGGACAGGATCGGGACAGGTCAATCCATGATGTCTAAGGCCCGTTGACAATTGCCTTGCGTCTTGAGCATTTATCGTGTATTTTTGCCGGGATTGCACGCCGGAAAAGGCGGCACGAGCAGACGAGACAGGTGACAAGATGAATGCAGATCGCACAGTTTTGACAGATGAGATGTGGGCGCGGGTGGCCCCGCTGTGTCCGGGCAAGGTGACCGACCCGGGGTGCACGGCGGTGGACAATCGTCTTTTTCTGGAAGGAGTTCTCTGGCGGTTCCGGACAGGAACCCCCTGGCGTGACCTCCCGCCGCATTTTGGGCGGTGGAACAGTGTCTTCAAACGGTTCCGGCGTTGGACCCAAGCAAATCTTTTTGAACGTATTTTCAATGAGTTATCTGGTGATCTGGATCTGTCGATGGTGTCTGTGGATGGCACGATCATGCCAGCGCACCAGAAGGCCTCCGGGGCCAAAAAGGGGGATCAGAATCGGAAGGAATGGGATCTGCGGCTGATTGGAACGGTCACTCGTCATAAGGGTTGTTTTTTCTTTTCAAAATTCCCATGCTGAATTAGGGTCTCTGAGGGGGCGTAATTGGCCGCGGGCGACATTTTCGGGCCGGCGGATCTCGTAGTGTCCCAGGAAGTTGATATGGTCCCACAGAAGGGGGGAGAGTCGTGCGATGTCCTGCGGGTCGGCGTTCTGTCCCTGGTGTCTCAATTGGTTCACGGCTTCTTGCATGTCGATGGCGTTCCAGTGGGTGATGGCATTGAGGACCAGTCCGAGTGCGCCCAGTTGTTCTTCCTGCCCTTGTCGCAGGGCGTTTCGGACTTCCCCGCGGTTGCCATGATGGATTCGTCGAGCCAGTTTGTGACGCTGTTCCTGCCGGTTGAGTTGGATGAGGATGCGGCGGCGGAATGCGGGGTCGTCGATATAGTTCAGGATGTGCAGGGTCTTGATCAGGCGGCCCAGATGCATGAGGGCGCGGGCGAGTGTTGTCGGGCGGTCCCGGGTCTGCAGGATGCGCATGACGCCGGCGGCCTTGAGATGTCCCAGTTTGAGGGATCCGGCGAGCCGCATCAGATCGTCCCAGTTGTCGATGATGAGTTTGATGTTGATGGTGCCTTCGGCGATCTCCCCGAGGGGTCCGTAGTTGGCGGTCTTGTCCACTCTCCAGAGACGTGCCCCGCCGATATCTTTCAGACGCGGGCAGAAGTTGTAACCCAGCAGCCAGAAGAGGCCGAACATGGAATCCGAATAGGCGGCGCTGTCGGTCATGACGTGTGCGGGATCGCATTCGGTGTCCTGGTTGAGCAGGAGCGCGAGGATGACCAGGCTGTCGCGCAGGGTGCCGGGGACGACCATGGCCCCGAGACCGGCATACTGGTCGGACAGCATGTTGTACCAGGTGATGCCACGTCTGTTGCGGAAATATTTGGGGTTGGGCCCGGCATGGATGGCGCTTTTCGGGGCCAGGAAGCGCAGCCCGTCGGCCGAGACCGTTTGCCCGTCTCCCCAATGGGCGGTGATGGGCAGTTCTCTGTGGGCGGTGACGATCCGGGCGCTGGCGGCGGCGAGTGTGTCCGGGCGGATGAAATTCTGGGTGAGCCAGGACAGGCGGTGGCGCCCCAGCGCCGGATGATCTTCGCGCACGAGGGGTTCGGGGCCGATATTGCAGGCCTGGGCGATGAGGACGGCGCAGAGGCTGGTCTCAAAATGCGTCACGTTGGCGGGTTGGTCATCAAGATGGGTGAAGGCGGCCGGGAATCGTGTGCGGTCCATCACCTCGAGAAGAACGTCCGGGATTCCGCCTTTCGGGAGGCGGCGATGCACCGCGCGGCGCAGCTCGATCAGACGGGACGGTTCCGCCAGGCGATCCAGCCGCCCCACAGAAATCCGGCGTTTGCCTTTGTCGATCTCGAACCGCAGATCGGGGTTCTGATCGGCGCGCGCGGCGACGCGGCGAAACGTTGTGTCCAGAAGATCGGTCAGACGGCGCATCTCACCCCCGCCGTCGAGGGTGTGGCCCAGTGCCCGGCACACGACTCCTTTGGCGTTGTGCCATCCCTGCCGTTCCAGCATGCCGATGCGGGGATCCGCATAGCGGATGCCCGGGGCGGCGAAGATGTCGCGCCGCTTGACAGCCTTGATCCACGCCTCAATGGTGGCCAAAACATAGGCTTTGGGATCGGCCACCCGGCCATCCTTGCCGAGGACGGCACCCTGCCAGGAGCGCGAGAGCACAGCGGTCGGGGCATCTCTCAGGGTCGCACGGGTCCAGTCGGGATGATCACGCAACCAATCCGTGGCGGCGGTCACCGCCTGCCCACCCGGTGCGCTCTCGAGATCGATGCGTGTGATGATCTGACGGAACAGTTTTTGCGCCCGCCCCCATCGGTCTGTCAGTTCCGTGATCGGTTTGGACGAGACGGGGTGAACACACGTGTCGATTGTTGTCATGGCCTTCTCAATTGTGTCTTTCGGGACGCGCGCCAACAATCTGTCTTTCCACAGATGCGGCGGCAGATTGTCATCGGCGATGACCAGTGCGGCCAGATGGCGCAGAACCCGGACCGCCGCATCCATCTCTCTCTGGTGGGCGATCCGCCTCTTGTTGCGGGTGGTTTCCGCGTCCCGGAACAGGTCGGCGATCAACGCTTCTCCGAGCTCTGTGGCTTCGTCCTGGGCGGCGGCTTCCAGTGTGTAGAAGAGTGCGGCCATCGTCGCGGTGCGGCGCGGCTCTTGCAGGGTGGCGAGAGCGGACGGTTTGGTTGTCCGGGCGATGCGTGCCAACCGCTCCAGCTGCGCCGCCGGGACCCCTGCGGGCGGCGTGGGACGCAAGCCAAAGGCGCGCACCGCATCCAGTCGATCCAGATGTTTGGCCAATTGGGTCGGTTGTCGTTTCAGCGGCGGGGCCCGCAAGATCTCCAGCCCGCTCAGGCGTCCCTTTTCTGTTGTGAACAAGTGCGCAATCTGGGTGCGTTGCGCCGGCGTCAGGCCGTTGACGAGACGCGACCACAAACGCGTCTGGACCCGCTCCCGGATTCGCCCCACAAGGCGCTCGAGTGTCGAGACACCGGGCAAGAGCACGTTGTGATCAATCAACCAATCCGCGGCCGCCAGCACCAAGGCCCCCGGGCGTTCATGGCCCGCCCAGCACGCCGCATAGAGCCAGCGGGACAGACGAAAACGGATCTGCGGGGCCTCGCTGAAATGCACGAAGCCGTAATGTTCTCGGATGGCACGCACATGACGCGCGTGCGTCCTGGAGCCCCAGTACCCCTCCAGATCAACCGCATCTTCGAGTTCCAGTTGCGCCCGGAGGATGGACAGAATTTCGGGCGGAATGGTGGCATTGGCATCAGGAAACGTTCCCAGGAAACGCACGCTGCACAGAAGTGTGGCATATCCCAAACGATTGTGTGCCCCCCGGAGTCGACCCAGGGTCTGCAGAGCCTGGGGATCCAGCACAAAGCACCGCACACAATCTTCCGGCCCGGGCGGGCCATCGAAACGGCCGAAACGTTGGCGTTGGGAATCGGTCAGGTAACGTGTTGGCATGGTGTGCGAAACTCCTCAGTTGTGCAAAGATTCCGGGAGGGCCGAAAAACAAGGGCCGATCCTGTTGCACAACTTGTGTGCGAAAGGGAATCGTTTTGCAAGAAGTTTCGCACGGGTCAGGGCACGCCCTGGAGGACCGCGGCGTGAAGATCGGCTATGCACGTGTCTCCACGCGGGATCAGACGCTGGAGACGCAACGCGACCGGCTCGCCGCGGTGGGCTGCGAGATGGTCTTTGAAGAAAAGATCTCCGGGGCCAAAGCGCGCCGCCCTCAGCTCGAGACCATGCTGGGGCAGCTCCGCAAGACCGACGTGGTCGTGGTCACCAAGCTCGACCGGCTGGCGCGCTCCACCGCCGAGCTGCTGCGCATCTCGGAATCCCTGATCGAAAAAAAGGCCGGACTTCAATCACTTGATGAACCCTGGGCCGATACCACCAGCCCCTCCGGGAAGATGATCCTGACGGTCTTCGGCGGCATCGCCGAATTTGAACGGGCCCTGATCCTCGCCCGCACCGACGAAGGCCGGAAAGCCGCCCAGGCCCGCGGCGTGACGTTCGGACGCCCCGCCAAGCTCCGGGCCGACCAGAAGAAACTGGTCTTTGATCTCATCGCAGGCGGGGAATCAATCTCCGCCATTGCCCGCACTTTCAACGTGCACCCCGCCACCATCTATCGCTGCATCAAGGAATCCCAACCCTGATGACGAGTGACCGTTCCAATCAGCCGCAGATCCCGGACTCAAGGGGCAAAACCATTTTCGTCACGACAGGGAGACCCGATGACAACAGAACAGACTCTCCAGGAGGAGATCGCCGCGCTGAAAACCCAACTGGTGCAGCATCAGCGGAACCAGAAAATCGCCGCGGCCGCCGCCTGGCCGGATGAACAGACACGTTTGCGCGGTGAACTCGCCGCGGCCACACAGGAACGCGACCGCTGGCGGCGGGAGGTCAATCGCCTGCGGCGCGCCCTCATCCGGGTGGACCAGAAAATCGCCCGGGCCACCCGATCGGGCTGGCTTGATCCCGTCCCCCCAACAGAACCGCCCGCCGCTGCGCCCCCTGCGAACACCCCGACAGAAGGCGACCGCGCGGCCGCGCCGGACGCCTATGAGGCCGCCCCAGACACCACCCCGGACACCCCCGATGCGCCCCGGCCCCCGAATCCCCCCACGGCGCGGCAGCTGCGCTATGCACGGGACCTCGCCCGCAAACGCCGTATCAAACTCCCCGCCGCCTGCCGGACCGATTTCACCGCCTGCTCCGCCTTCATCACCCGGCACAGCTGAGAGGAGCCGCGCCGCTGGAGCGCGTCAATCAGGATGAGAATCCGGGGAATTGGCGACTTTGCGGGGCGGCAGGCAAAATGGCGGATTGAGCGGTGACAAATGACGGTTTGACCGGTGACACCGCGCAGACGAGCCATTTGAGAGGGGCCCAAAAAAATGGTGGTTTGGGCGGTGACTGGAGGAAACTGTGGGGTTGGTGGTCTTTTGACCGGTGACAAATGACGGTTTGGGCGGTGACACCGCCCCAAAGAGCGATTTTCACGGCCGCACGTGAAATGGCGGTTTGACCGGTGACAAATGACGGTTTGACCGGACACGCGACGCCAAGGGAGGATCGGCACGTCAGAACAAGGGGGTCAGGCCTCCCGGCGGCGGCCACCTGCGGCCCGGACAACGTCTCACAGCGTCACAGGGATTCTCACCCCGATGGACGCGCCCCCCAACCCTGACCCCATCTCCCCCCTTGCCAAACCTTAGGGGGGGGGGGGGGGTATCAACGATCCCGGACAACAGACCGGGAGAGACACCATGCGAACACTGAGACCGATGACACGCCGCGCCGCGGGGGTGGCCACCCTGCTGAGTGCGGCCCTCACCCTGATGCTGGGACTGGGCGGCGCGGCGCTGGCCAATCCGACCACCGGGATGATCGACGGCAACTACGCCGCGCGGATGCCCGCCTACTCTCTGCACAAGCCCCTGCGCGGCGGGGTGAACCGCGTCTGCGTCGAAGTCTCCGGCACGACGGCCACGCTGACAGGAACCGTCAAGACGCAGGCCCATGGCGGCACCTGGACGCTCCGGCGGACCGTTTCGCTCATGGCGGATTCAGGCCAGCATGTCCCCCCGTCCGCGTTCCCGCCGGGTGAGTTCGACCCGGATGGGATCCTGCAACAGGTCATACCGGAGGATGCAACACCGGATGAGGTGATGGAGTACTGGATGGCCAGCAACCCCTGGTGGCGACACAACCGCAACCCTGCGGATCATCCCTCGCCCCATGCCGTCAATCCCCGGGGCGGGCGGGAGAACTGCGGTTTTTACGCGGCGGACGACCCGAACCGACCCGTGAACTGGTGCCGGTGGCGGCGTTCCATCACACCGGCGCACGGCTGGAGCGGGCATCTGACATCAGATGCATCGGCGTTGCGCGTCCAGGTGCGGGATCACATCCTGAACATGCCGGGCCCCGTCGGTTTGCAGCACGGTCAACGCTGCCCGTAGGGCGAAGGGCACTGCGCCCCACACGGTCACGGGATTCAGGGACGGACATCCGTCATCAGGACGGCGAGTCCGGGATCGGCCGATCGATGGTGACGGGGTGAATGTTGAACCTGTCTACCGCGGAGTCCGGCCGGAGGTCCGGGGTTCCATCCGCTCTTCCCTGTCTTGCCTGCGGCGGCCACATCGGATAGGATCACGCGGACCATCAACCGGCCATCAACCCAACTGGCCATCAACCCTGGAGGACACATTATCATGACCCGCTGGACACCCCCCCCCCCCATAAGCGACTGACGCTGCTGGCCGCCGCCCTGGTGGCCACTCTCAGTGCCGCCCCCACCCTGGCGCAAACGCTGCCGGTGGTGGAACTGCTGGTGAGTGACTCAGAAATTAGTGAAACGTATGACTGCTCCGGGACTGGTGCCTTTCAAATCAACGCCGGGGTGCAAGCCGACGGAGGTTCACTCCCGGGAGGACGACTTGAGTTTCGGGTGGCCGCCATCACCACCTCAGGCCCCAACCGCTTTGCGGATCCCCATGGTCACACCCCAAGAGAAGGACAAGCACGCCCCAGCAAGTTCCTCACCAGGGCCGATGGCACCGGCCCGATTGCCGCCAAGAATGCCCACATCAAGGGCTTTGCAGAGATGACTCTGACCAGCAAAATATTGAACACCACCGGCCTTTGCTGGGGCGATGACAATCTGGTCACCGGCGACAGCACGGTGATGGTCGTCATCGCCAATGGCCCCGGCTACACCGTCCATCCGACGAAAGGGCGCGCCATCTTCACCATCCGGGAGAATGACAGCTGCCCCAATCCGACGTCCACCCCCGGTGGCGTGGTCTACAGGATGAACGGCAGTTCGACCTGCATCTGCGCCACCGCGAGCCGGGTGTCCGATGTGCGGCGGGCGCTGGATCGCCCCGCCACGATTCGCACGCCCGGCGCGGATCGCACCCTCGGCACCGACGACGACGGGACCATCGACACGCCGCCGCCGCGCCCGAGTTTCCTCCAACAACTCGCTGCGCAGTTCCACGACCCGTCCTATCTCTACTGTCCGGACTCGCCCTGGAAGGGCCTGCCGGAATGACGGGCACCCCGACCGACAACGGATCCCCCACCCGCATGCCCGCCGGGCTTGTGGTGCGTCAATCCGGGTGAGAATCCGCAGGTGAGCCCGCCGCCCGCCGGTTGTCACCGCGGGCGGGGCCGGAGACGCGGGGCCATGAGGGGGCGTCGGGTCCTGGCGGTCCCAGCCGCCCCCGGACCGGGATCCGGACCGATGGAGAGGACCAACCTCAGAAGACAGCCCGTCTCTTCTGGCGAAGGGGCCGGATCATGAGGCCATTGAAAAAGACAAACGGTCCAACCCCCACCAACCCCACAGTTTCCACCCGTGCCCCCCAAAACCACCATTGGCTCTGGTGGGGATGTCATCAATAACATCTATGATCGAGATCTGATCTGTCACGGGCAACAACCAACGGAGGACATCATGCGCCATCTGACACGCCTGGCGGCCGGGCTGGTCGCGATCGCAATGGCCGGAGAGGCGGGGGCGTGGTGTGTCCAGGGACCTGGACGTGTCCACCCCAACGGCGGCGGATGGGTGGGGCCAACGGCGACAGTTGCCGAGACGGCTTATGTCGGCCCGCAAGCCAGGGTCTGCGACAATGCCAGGGTGACCGGCCAGGCCCGGATCAGGGATGGGTCCATTATCATTGCCGGCGCGCAGATTTCCGGTCAGGCCCGGATCAGGGATAACGCCATGATCAATGCCGGTGCCCAGGTTGACGGCCATGCCGTTGTGAATGGCGGCGTTGTCAGCGGCGGTGCCCAGGTCTCCGGCACGGCGGTTGTTGACAAACACGCGCACATCACCGGCAAAGGCACGGGCGAATGCGGCCACAACGGCACGTTGAAACGCGTCAACGACCCATCAACAGACATGCCGGAATGGGGCCCCGGCGGCCGGCTCAGCAACCCGATCGATCCGGGGAACGCGCAGACCACGGAGTGACCGTCTCAATCCCATCCACCTGCCCTCCCTCCGGTTGACACCCGGTTGTTGCACTTCAAAGTGGCCGTGGGGTTTACTAAATTCCCATACTGAATTAGGGTCTCTAAAGGGGCGTAATTGGCCGTGTGCGACATTTTCGGGCCGGCGGATATCGGGTCTGCTCCAGATGCGTGCAGACTCTCACTTGAAGGTTTTGGGTCATCTGGTTGTTCTGATGGGTGTCCATGATATGGTCTAAGAGCGGCAGAGCCAAGATATAGGAACAGATGATGCCAAAACACATAATATGGGTCGCCGCCGTCGGAATGGCATTGATGGTGATCATGATATGGTCTAAGAGCGGCAGAGCCAAGATATAGGAACAGATGATGCCAAAACACATAATATGGGTCGCCGCCGTCGGAATGGCATTGATGGTGATCATGCCGACACAAGCAACAGCAACATGTTTTTGGCATAAGGGCACTTATTGGTGCACACGCGCATCGAAACCACCAGAGAAGTGTACGGAGTCAAAGTGCACTGTCACTCTGTCCCAAGCCACCAGTTCTGCCACCAACCTTGCGGGCTGCGGTGAAAACGCTGATATCGGCCGCCTGAATCTGAATTTCTCGACGACCGATCCGGATGAGGTGGGGCGCAGAGACTTCCCCAGTGGCTATTATATCCATCGGATCAGTCGGTCAGGAGGTCCGATCAAGTTCGTCGATTTTGAATATAGAGTGAATGAAGGCGTTTGGCGAAGTGCCTTCCCGACGGGAATTATCTCGGCGAACAACGCTTCACGCATGGGCGATAACACCATAGAGTTCCGCGCACGGGACGGAGCTTCAATCTCGGGGCGGGTTCATATCAGCTTCTATTTTTCCCGCAATGACCCGCACCGGACTCTGGTCGAGAAGGATCACAACTTCTACTTCACTGGGGGCGTGGGCTGCGCACCAGCCGTATTTACGGATATAATCGAGCCAGAGCCGCCTGAATCTGAATTTCTCGACAACCGATCCAGATGAGATGGGGCGCAGAGACTTCCCCAGTGGCTATGTGTAGCGACTTGCAATCATCCGGGTTTCAACCTGCAATCATCGGTTGATTTGAAACCACAATCGTTGCAACTGTCCGGTGTTTCAAACCACATTCTGTGCAACTGGCGGCTTCAGGGTCAGGATCCCGTTCGGGTCCCGTGACTGTCCGGGTCAGATCGGCAGGCCGCCCTGTCGCAAGAGATGCGTCAATTCGGCTGTCCGCTTGGCATCGAGCTGATGCTTGAGGAACCGGCGGGCTTCGGCCGGGGAGAGAGGGAACTGGTCGGCGAGCACTTTCGGCGTGGTGAAGCCGCAGCGGGCCAGGCGGGCCTCCAGATCGTCGAACCCCACGGAGAGCGTCTCCTTGACAATGGCATGGGTGACCGTCGTCTTGCCGATGCGGAAGGTATCGGCAAAGGCCCGGTCGAGATGCTCGGTCATCTGCAAGGGGGTGTTGAGTTTCTCGACCAGGAAGGCCCGGGCCTTGGATTCGATGACGTCATCGACCGCCCGTTTCCCGTCCAGGCATTGCGCCAGCAGCCAGTCGAGATAGGGTTCGGCATCCTTGCCCAGACCCTCGAGGGCAAAGCGGACGGTCCGGTGGCCGATTTCTTCCATGGACGGCCGCTGCAGGTCATTGCGCAGGCGCGGATGGCCCACGAGAATGATGGAGAGGGTCCCATGGCCGGCCATCGTCTCCATCAGGCGCTTGAGGCCGGACAGGGTGCTGCTGCTCAAATCGTGGGCGTCATCAACGATGAGGACGACCGGCTTGCCGGCACTCTTGAGGGCCGCCCGCAGCAGACGCTCACGCCGCTCGGGTTGCGTGGACACGGTCTGGGTCGGATCGTCCGCCATGTCCAGAAACAGGGCCGTGATCAGAACGTTCAGGTGGATCCGGTTCTTGGCGACCGACAGCGCGCGGGCAAAGCGCACCCCCGCCTTTCCGGGATCGCCTTTTTCCAGATGCTCGATCAGGGTGGTCTTGCCGATCCCGTGTGTCTCCAGGGCCGCGATACAGCCCCGTGTCGAGAGATGTCTCTTCTTGAGATTGGCCGTGCGGATCTTCATGGCGGCAATAATCTCACAATATCTCTCGAGATCACGCCGCCGGATCTTCCGGGGCTCCCCGCGGTCAGAGCGCCGGAAGCTTTGCGCCCGCCCCGTGGTGGCGAGCGCCCGATAGACCGTCGCGCGGGACACACCGTACAGGCTTGTCGTGCCATCGATGAGAGTCCGACGACCCGGATCCCGCGGGGAGAGGGCCGCCAGACGGCGGTGCAAATCAAGCAGGGCCTCCGCCGGAAGGCCACCGCGGCTCATGCGGACACGGCGTTCAACAGTTTCTGACCCGCCTCTTTCACGGTGCCATCGCCATTGACATACGCGTAGAGTGTCGAGGTCGTGATCCCCAACCGGCGCGCCAGATCCTGGGCATTCGTCTCGCGGGCGGCCATGGCCTCCATGGCCATCTGTAATGTCGTGCGATCCATCTTGCGTGGACGACCCCCCAAACGGCCGCGGGCCCGCGCCGCCTTGAGACCGGCCATCGTCCGCTCGGCAATGAGCTCACGCTCGAATTCCGCCAACGCGGCGAAGATTCCGAAGACCAGACGGCCCGCCGAACCGGACGTGTCAATCTCGGCCCCGGCCCCCGCCAGAACGCGCAGTCCCACCTCCTGCTCCCGCAACCGATCCACCAAGGTCACCAGATGTTTCAGATCCCGCCCCAACCGATCGAGTTTCCAGACCACAAGGGCGTTGCCGGGTTGCAGGGCCTTCAAACACGCCTCCAGACCCGGACGCACATCCTTGCGCCCCGACAGGCAGTCTTCGTAGATCCGCGCCGCCGAGACCCCGGCCGCATGGAGAGCGTCCCGTTGCAAATCCAGAAGCTGACGTCCATCAGCCTTCGAGACGCGGGCATAGCCAATCAGCATGGTTGTTCGACCTGTCCAGAAAGATAGAGATCCTCTTGCAACACAGCTTTGATTTCTGCAACAGGTTTTTGAGTGATCAATACGCGGTTAATGGACACCGACAGGCCCCGCTGGAAAAACGATCGTTTTCTGGACAACAAAGACCCCGCCCGAGTCGCACGCACGTGAGTTGAGTCGCAGATAATCTGAGTTCAGTCTCACATCATGTGAGCAGAAGACACGTTTGAGTCGCAGTTAATGTGAGTTCAAAAATGCCCGAGTCTCAATCACAAGCGATGAGAGTCTCAATTCTCTACAGTTAGGGACTTGAATACTGATACGATCACCGTCGAATTTGGTCTTCCGGGCGGGAAGCAACTCTTCCCAAATCTTGAAAAGCTCCTCAAACTTTGAGAATCTCACGTCGTGGCAATTACCTGTCTGTAGGCGGCGGTGGCTTTCATGTGTTGTTTTTATGTGATCGGCGAAAAGGGCCTGGATGAGATAGTCAAAGTCATTGAGCAACTGTGTGGCCGGGTTTCGGTTCCAGCGGTGGTGCGGGCGAGATTGGACCAAATCGTGATGAGTTACGTTTGTCTTTCGCCAGTCCTCAACCTGGCCAGGGCACTCTGTTCTGAAATTTTAGGGACATCTGGATTCAGTGAAAGAGCGCGGTGCGCTGAGATTCTGTGCGCACGCAACCCGAGCTTTGTTTCGATTTCAACGGCGAGACGCGTCTTGCCACTGCCATTTGCCCCACAGAAAGTTGTTGTCGAACCTTCATCAAGTTGAATTCGGTGTGGCCCTTCGGGTGTAGGAATGTCAAAATTCATAATCGTAATTCTTATCATGTATCGTTGATCGCGTAATGTCCCTCAAGTACGAAATTCAGCCCAACCTTGCATACTATCCGATGCCCATAATGAGATGATCCACTACCCGCGATAGTTCCCTGGGTCCACGTAGCAGCATGCTTTGCGCCACCGTTTCGATATTCGTCACGTCTTTTGGTGCTGCGACCTTGGACTTACACATGTGACCGAGGCGTTGTCGGCCGCCGTCCTCCGCAAAGGTGCACTCTCTCGCTCATCTTCGCCATTCCAGAGCAATCCTGGATGCGGGATACGGTAATAGCCATTATCTCCGTTTTTGAGGGCCTTCGTTGTCATTTGTCACAAATCACTTCGGTGAATTGTCACAAAAGACTTCAGTGGGGGGGGGGGCTATCCCCGGGTGGGAGCGACCTCACGGTTCACCAGCACCTTGGCGAGGGTATCAACGGTGCCTTCCAGGCGCGACACGCGATCCAAGATTCCCCGCAGATCGCGATGCAGATTCCACAGAAACGCGATGATCGTGACAATGCCGGCGAGCGTGATCCAGTCGCGATCGATGGTCATGGATGTATCCTTTTCTAACCTGCCCGCCTGATGGGGTTAGACGGCCATCAGGCGGGTCTTGATGCATTGACACAGGATACGGATCCCGGACCGCAGTGGCAAGGGCATGGCCCTCAGTCCCGGGTCAGCTCATCGTCAGGAGTCAGAGAGTCCCGCAAAGTGTGGGGCCATTCAGGCCACCAAGAGCTAAGGCCCGTTGACAATTATCGTGCCGCCACCACGCCCGCCATCAGATAAATCCCGGCTGCGAAGCTTGCAAGAGTCTTGTCGTATCGCGTGGCGAGCCCCCGGAACTCCTTGATTTTCGCAAAGACATTCTCGATTCGGTGTCGTTCCTTATAGGCGTCGCGGTCAAAATCGCGGGGCGTGCTTCGGTTCGACCGCGGCGGGATCACCGCCGTCATCTCGCGTTCTGCCACTGTGTCCAGCACCCCATCCGCGTCAAAGGCCTTGTCGCCAATCAACGTCTCACAGGTGAGATCGTCCAGGAGTTCACGCACAGCCTTGAGATCGTGAGTCTGACCGGGGAGAATCACAAACCGGATCAGATGTCCGACAGCATCGGTGAGAACCACGACCTTGCGGGTCAACCCTCCTTTTGAGCGACCGATTCCTTCCGATTCTGATCCCCCTTTTTGGCCCCGGAGGCCTTCTGGTGCGCTTGCATGATCGTGCCATCCACAGACACCATCGACAGATCCAGATCACCAGATAACTCATTGAAAATACGCTCAAAAAGATTTGCTTGGGTCCAACGCCGGAACCGTTTGAAGACACTGTTCCACCGCCCAAAATGCGGCGGGAGGTCACGCCAGGGGGTTCCTGTCCGGAACCGCCAGAGAACTCCTTCCAGAAAAAGACGATTGTCCACCGCCGTGCACCCCGGGTCGGTCACCTTGCCCGGACACAGCGGGGCCACCCGCGCCCACATCTCATCTGTCAAAACTGTGCGATCTGCATTCATCTTGTCACCCACCTCGTCTGCTCGTGCCGCCTTTTTCGGCGTGCAATCCCGGCAAAAATACACGATAAATGCTCAAGACGCAAAGCAATTGTCAACGGGCCTTAGACCCCCGCGGATCAAAGTCAGTCATCGTTGCGGCGGGGCGGAGCCTTCAGACAAACTTCAGGATCGCGACGGCGAGGCCGATCATGCCGGCCATCGCCAGAATGAGGCGGGTCTCCCGCTTGGCCATATCCTCGCGCATCAAGGCCCAGCCCTTGTCATAGCGTTCGTTCATTGTCTCCATGCGTTCCTCCAATCGCGCCATGCGCTCGGACAGTTGGTGAGGTGTCGGTTCTGTCATGCCCGTAAGCTAATCCTTTGTGCACGGCGGGTCAACCGGGGACTCGTGTCATTTGTCACAAATAACTTCAGTGGGGGCGGCAATGTGGGTGTCACAGGAATCGATCGAATGCCACCACTTTAGAAACATCCATTGCAATTGGTTGTCCCGTGTTGTGATTTTCCCCCACCTTGAACTGGACGTCATCACCGACCGCAAGATCGTCAAGAGACATCTCGCCGCAAACCATGCTGGCATGAAAGAATATATTTTCACCACCTTCATCCGGTTTGATGAAGCCAAAGTCCCAGCCTGCCGGAAGGTTAACGATAACTCCATGAGCAGTGTCCCCGCTACGAGTGGAGGCGGGTTCGATAGCTGAAAGATGAGTCATCGAATCGTCGTTGACTAAGGCCCGTTGACAATTGCCTTGCGTCTTGAGCATTTATCGTGTATTTTTGCCGGGATTGCACGCCGGAAAAGGCGGCACGAGCAGACGAGACAGGTGACAAGATGAATGCAGATCGCACAGTTTTGACAGATGAGATGTGGGCGCGGGTGGCACCGCTGTGTCCGGGCAAGGTAACTGACCCGGGGTGCACAGCTGTGGACAATCGTCTTTTTCTGGAGGGAGTTCTCTGGCGGTTTCGCACGGGTACACCCTGGCGTGATCTCCCGCCGCATTTTGGGCGGTGGACCCGTGTCTTCAAACGGTTCCGGCGTTGGGCCAAAGCGGATCTTTTTGAACGTATTTTCAATGAGTTATCTGGTGATCTGGATCTGTCGATGGTGTCTGTGGATGGCACGATCATGCAAGCGCACCAGAAGGCCTCCGGGGCCAAAAAGGGGGATCAGAATCGGAAGGAATCGGTCGCTCAAAAGGAGGGTTGACCCGCAAGGTCGTGGTTCTCACCGATGCTGTCGGACATCTGATCCGGCTTGTGATTCTCCCCGGTCAGACTCACGATCTCAAGGCTGTGCGTGAACTCCTGGACGATCTCACCTGTGAGATGTTGATTGGCGACAAGGCCTTTGACGCGGATTGGGTGCTGGACACAGTGGCGGAACGCGGAGCCACGGCGGTGATCCCGCCGCGGTCAAACCGAAGCACACCACGCGACTTTGACCGCGACGCTGACAAGGAACGGCACCGGATCGAGAATTTCTTTGCGAAAATCAAGGAGTTCCGGGGTCTCGCCACGCGATACGACAAGACCCGCGCAAGCTTCGCAGCCGGGATTTATCTGATGGCGGGCGTGGTGGCGGCACGATAATTGTCAACGGGCCTTAGACACAGACAGCCGGGACTTTGCTCAAATGCTGAAAGATCTGGCGGACATCCATTTCCCCGGCAAAAAGATCGTGCTGGTGATGGACAACCTGAACACCCACACAGTCTCAACACTGTCTGATACGTTCGCGCCGGCCGAGGCGGCACGACTCGCCCGCCGCATTCCCGACCGCGACACCAGGGTCCGCGAAGCCGCCGCCTGGCAGACACACCGCAACGCCGACAAACGACCCGTCAACTGGAGATTCACAACAGACGATGCCCGCATCAACATAGGGAAACCGATCCCTCTCACAAAACCCGAAATCCCGGAAGGCAACGTCCCGACTCACCACATGCAATTCAAACACGCCGTATTGTACCGCAGAGATCTCAAAGGCGGACAAGCGAAAACCCTCCCAGCCTATGGCCACCTGAAGAATGCCATGCAACTCCGGCAGTGCCGTCGAATCCAGTACCCGCATCCGTCATCAGATCATCGGATTGATCCCGAGCAAGCGAACTGTCAACTGATAAATCTGCGCGGTATCCGACATGCATGACTCTTGGCACAATCACAAATCAAACGCAATTACCCCACAGTTTGCGGAACTCTCTTCAGTAATGCCATCGGTCACCGCCGGCTGCGAAAGAATGAGATAAAGTGGCTCACCAACTGTCGGCAGTGATGGTCGCAGGACATCGCCTGACATCTCCATGGTGAACAATTCCCCATTCACCGAAAAGCATAGCAACTGGCCTTGCTGACCCCTTGATTCCTCAACTGATATGAGGTCTGCCTTGATTCGTCCGTAGGAAAACACGCCAGATGGCGGATCGCGTGCGAGAACCACCGCACGGGGGTCAAACCCAACACGGATTTGACTTCCAGGTTTTTCCGCGGTGGTGCGCGAACCTGTGCTCCTTCGAGCAAATACTGTCTCATCACCCAGTTGACATTCGACCAGTCCTCCTTGAGCGATTCCCACAAACCGCGCTGCCAGCCATACGCCACGCTCGGACACGTCTCCTAGCGGCTTAGCCTGCCCTGTCGTATCTTGTCGCGTCCGGTCTTGCCACGCACGCGAGACAATTTTTCCTTGAACCATTTTCATGGCTTCGGCCCCCAGTTCGCGCAGCTCCAATTCCGAATGGGTGACACAAATTACCGGAATCGCGAATTGGTCGCACAGGCGGGCCAGTTCAGGAAGCAGTTGGTCCCGACGATCTGTATCAAGGGCGCTCATCGGTTCATCCAACAGGAGAAGCCGCGGCGCTGCAAGCAGCGCCCGACCCAGAGCCACCCGTTGTTTTTCGCCACCGGACAACGATTCCGTTTGACGATCAAGCAGGTCGTGGAGTTGAAAACTGCTGATCACGTGCTCCCAGTCCGGGCCTTCCGGACCGCGTCGACGAGTCATCCCGTAATGCAAATTCCGGATAACATTCAAATGTGGAAACAGTCGACTGTCCTGGAACACCAGAATAGCTCGCCGCTGAGGCGGTGGAACAAATGCTCGTGCGTGACTGTCCTGCCAGCATGTGCCGTTGAATCGAACCTTGCCGGCTGCACTTCTCTCAAGGCCGGCAATGATGCGCAGCAAAGTGCTTTTTCCGGCACCACTCGGGCCGAACAATGCCACCGATCCTTTTGCCGGCCAACTCTCATTCACCGAAAGGGTGAAACCCGGAAAGGAAATTTCAACCTGCAATTCCAGCATTTAGAATGCGCGGTTGCGCCCCGAACGGCCAAAATTAATCAGATACAATGTCAGCAATGTGACAAAGGCAAAGATGAGAGTCCCAAGCGATAACAGGTGGGCACGGGCATAATCGAGTGTTTCAACACTCGTATAAATGTCGATCGAGATGACTCGCGTCCGTTCCGGGATATTGCCGCCAACCATCAGGATGACGCCAAATTCTCCAACTGAATGGGCGAAGCCGAGAACTGCAGCAGTCAGGAATCCGCGCTTCGCCAGCGGCGCTGTCACGGATGCAAAGATGTCGAGCGGACGAGCCCCCAACACCGCTGCCGCTTCGATCTCCCCTTTTCCGACATTTTCAAATGAATTTTGCAGCGGCTGGACCACAAATGGCAGTGAATGCAGGACGGTTGCCACGAGAATCCCGCTAAATGAGAAGGCCAGGGTGTCCCCGCTCATCCGCAGCCAGAAGGCACCAATTGGAAATTGCGGGTTAAAAAGAATCAGCAGATAGAATCCAAAAACCGTTGGCGGCAGCACCAGTGGCAACGCTGTCAACGCCTCGACAAATGGCTTGATACGAGAATGCGTGACAGCCAACCACCAGGCAAGCGGAATCGAAATCACCATCAAAACAACAGTTGCAGAAGTGGCCAATTTCAGGGTGACCACGACCGAGCCGAGGTCAGTCATTGTCAGCCAATTGGTATCCATAGCGCGCAATCACCGCGCGCGCCTCCTGGCTTCTGAGAAATTCAACGAATGCCAGTGCCGCCTCGTTGTCGGCAGCGGATTTGAGTGTCACGGCATCTTGCCTGATGGCCAGATGCAGGTCTGTTGGCACCTCACGAAAATGACCCTGCTGCGCATCCGGGAGAAACAGGATATTGGCCTTGGCAACAAATCCCAGATCGGCGTTTCCTGTGGCAACGAAGGCAAATGACTGGCCGACATTCTCGGCAAATACGAGTTTCGCCGCGATGTCATCAGCAATATCGAGATGATTGATGACCTCCAGCGCCGCAAAACCGAAAGGGGCAAGTTCAGGATTGGGAACGGCGATGCGACGTACGGTTGCATTGGTGAGCAACGCCGTTAAATCCTTGCTGTCTGGTAGTGGTTGAAGGCTCCAGATGACGAGCTGTCCAATGGCATAGGTAAAGCGCGTCTCGGGAATCGCGAAAGCTCCCTGTTCCAGCAATCGCGGCCGCCATGCGTCAGCCGAAAGAAACACCTCATAGGGCGCGCCATTGACGATTTGCGCATAGAGTTTACCGGTTGATCCCGTGACAATGGACACGCGATAGTCGGTGGCGTTTTCGAAACGATGCTCAAGTTCATTGATGACGTTGGCAAAATTTGCCGCCACGGCAATCCGTGCGATATCCGCTTTCAGCGATGCTGTCATCAGCATGACGGACAGTAAAGCCAGCAGAAAAAGTCTGAGCCCGCATGAGAAACCTGGCAATATTATCTGAGCCTCGTGACGATGCCGTCGCGACCCGGGAGTCGATTGCTACTCGGTTCTGCCAATTTCACCACCACCCGTCCGGATCGTCGACACGATCATGAGTTTGGTGCCCGAGGCGAGACTCGAACTCGCACAGCCGCAAGGCCGGAGGATTTTGAGTCCTCTGCGTCTACCAATTCCGCCACTCGGGCTCCGGGCGCATCTATCCCAAGCCAACAAATTCTGTCAACGCGTTGCCCAACAACGATACGATTCAGGAACGGCCGGCACATATCGGCATCACAGGACTGACCGACCCAGTCGGCCACCCTGCCGACCGGAATTTTACAGAATCACAGCCCAGACCGGAAGAACGGCACTCAAGGCTGCAAGGCAGATCAGAATCCGTGCGATTTGCGATGAAAAACGCCGCCAAAGAACCACCGACAGGACAAGTGACAACAGGGCTTCCAGACCACCGACAATATGTCCGTAATGCGCGCGGTCCCAATAGCTGATGGGACTTGAAAACACCCAGTCTGTAGCGGGCCAGAAATGGGGGCGTCCGTCATCGTGATGTAACGGAAAATCCAGCAATATGTGCAGCAAGGCTGCGCCTCCAAGAACCATCAGCCAGCGGGATTTCAGAAACCCGCCGAGACAGACAACAATGAGATAAACGAACACAGAATTGTCGACAGCGAAGACAGCCTGCCATTGTGGGGAAAAGTAGAGTTGGCCAAAGACCACAGATGGTGGCAGATTCTGGACAAACAGGGCGAATGCCGCCATCGCGTAGAGCGAGATGTCCGGCAGAAGCGACCCCACAATTGCGCTGGTCGTGACAGGCCGGTCGCCAGGGCGCGAAAACGCCGCCAATCCGACCACAAGATGTGCTGTTGTATTCATGGTGCAGTTCGCGACCATCGGATGGGGTTGTCAGTTGCCATTGCGGCATGAGCGGCATCAACTACCACTGGTCAACCGCACGGGCAAACACAGTCAAGGGGCCCAAACTGGGGTCATAGCCTGCAATGAGACCCTTGTCTGGTACAGGGAGACAGTTCACCTATAACTGGTGTGAAGACATTTGGCTTGAGATCCTCATCTCGCGCAGCAAGCCAACACTGGCATCAGATTGTCCGGCACGATGTACGTATCTGAAGCCAAGACCCCAAGACAATAACAGAAAGGGCCAAACAGGTTAGAAGATGGGACCTGCTCATCGGCCTCTGGCGGCGTATAGGACAGAATGCTAATTGGTCGAGTTGATGCATGCAACACGCGATTCTTCAGTCAGCATCAAGACCCGGTCCGGTGCAGTTTCACTTGGGTCGCATGGGCCTATAATCACGCAGACACCATCGATATGCACGGCGTGACGTGCGTTCAATTTGGCTTGAGTTTGACAATGATCCGGTTTCTCTACGATTTGACAATGCGATTGGCAGCACATCGGTGGGCTTTGCCACTGCTCGCAGTGATCAGCTTCCTGGAAAGTTCTGTCTTTCCGATTCCCCCAGATGTCATGCTGATTCCCATGGTGCTGGCGCAACCGCGCCGTGCCTTTCTCATCGCCGGAATCTGTCTGCTCGCTTCCGTGCTCGGTGGTCTCCTGGGGTATATCGTGGGTGCCTTGGCTTTCGACCAGTTTGGTGCGCCTATTCTGCAATTTTTTGGTCAGGAACATGCTGCCGACGAATTCATCAAGACTTATAACCAATATGGTGCCTGGGCCGTCCTGTTCGCCGGATTGACGCCTTTTCCCTACAAGATCATTACGATTCTATCGGGTGCAACAGGATTGTCGTTGCCGGTCTTTGTTGTCTCAAGCGTCATCGCACGTGGGATCCGGTTTTATCTGATCGCGATCCTGCTTTGGCGCTACGGTGGATCCATCAAGCCCCTCATTGAGAAACATCTTGGCCTCGTTTTCACACTGACCTTGATTCTCCTCGGCACCATCTATCTCTTGGTAAAAATCCTGTGAGTTGTTCAATCACGTCCGGGTCAACAATCGGGAACGCGTGGTGGCTCACGTGATGCTCTGGGCATCGCTGCATGCTCCAGCCCTGTGGTCTGCAGCACCGAAAGTGTGAAACCCGCAATCGGCGGATGACCCATATCAATTTCAGGATCGGTCCTTGCGGATACTGATAGCCTCAGCGACGTTCCTTAAGCAGCACGGAACGACATGAAATGGCACTGGTTTGACTCTCTGATCCCGGGACCATCCATGGTTCGAATATCGTGACAAAGGTTGGCAGGGACCAAAACCATGCCAAGACGATTGTCAACGGGCCTTGATCACGCAGCGCCCTTCAGCCCAATAATGATGAGAACATTTTTTCTGAACGGGATTGTCATCATTCAATGATTCGAACAGAAATCGTTGTGGGCGATCATGTCTTTGTTGATGTCTTAAGTGAACGATTTGGCTGCAGATCTGTCGAGAACAATACGCCTGTCATCGAAGCTGCTCCCAAAACGTCCGGGCAAAGTCATTGCGATTTCTTCTTCATCCTGGCTCGGGCTACAGTATCCTCGCACTGTAATTTTCTTCTATCCTATCTCAATTCCCTTTCTTGGTTGGCTACTATCCATAAAAGAGGGCAGCCCGCGAGCTGCCCCCTCAATTCCTGTTATCCGATCAACTTGATCAGAACTTCATGGTGATACCGAGATCGGCCACCGCGTTGCTGTCAACAGAACCCGCACCGGCTTTCAGGGTCGCGCCGCCGCCCAGATCATGGGAGAAGCCGACACCGAAGGCGTCAACGGTGGTGGATGAGGTGGACCAGGTGTAATCAGGCTTACGCGCTTCGACTTCGCTGTCTCCTGAACCCGATTTCATTCGGTACATGGTATGACTGACATGCGCCGACTCTTTCTTATGCTGTGCCGCGACCAAGACAACTGAAGTGGTTTCGTTCATTTGATAACTCACATCCACACCGAAGGCTTGGTTTTTCAGATCCGGCTTGTTGCTTAAACCATCGAACTCCCCGCCGTTCGCAGCACCAATGGTGCAGGCCCCTGCCTGTGCCGCGTTGTAAGACGCTTTGGTCCTGTCATTGACGTCACTGCACTTGAACGCCTCATTGTCAGCCTCATCATGATCGCTGTCCGTTGAATACAGGGCATTCATGGCAATCGCGCCTTGTGTGAAGCCCATGCCAACAGACATGACGCCGTTGCTGTCGAAGCCAGCCCCGAAATTCACAGGTTCTACATTGAAGCTAAATCCGGCTGCCCAGGCGGCGTCCCCGGCATTGTCGCCATAGGAGATCGCCACTTTCGCCACTCCGAAGTCGCCGTCGTAGCGGACATCAGCTGCTGAGCCGCCGTAAGGCCCTTCCGCAACATCATCGATGCCGATGCCATCAAAACCGGGGTCAGCAATTCCACCAGCCAGTTTGTCAGCGGCATCCAAGTCAGAGCCAATCGTCAGCTTGTGCATGTCCATCGAGATATACACTTCGCCATGATTGTCGACTTTCTGCTTGTCGGAAGCTGCAACAGATGCGGACAGGCTGTCGATGTAGGCTTGGGAGATTTTGGCTTTTTCACCGTCTCCCAGATTTGCAGGATCATTAAACGCGGCTGTATAACCAGCAGGTAGAACACGATACATCGCATTCGCATCTGAGACAGAAATTTGTCCCTCTGGAAGCGGGTCGGCATCATTTTCTGGATTTGCCACTACCGTAAGAGTTTTGCCATCGGCGTTAATGGTTAGAACATTATCGACTTCAAAAGCAGCGGTGGCAGCAACAGGAGTTCCACCCTGTGCATTAGTAGTTGCAGTGACTACCGTAACCATAGTGGCGACCACATCAGTTCCCCGGCCCCCAACTGGGGTTACGCCAATCTCCACCTTCTCTCCCACCTTTGGTGCTCTTGTAACAAGTTCGTGATGACGTTCAACGGTCGCTTTTTTGTATCCTGACAAACTTGTTGCACCGGCACCGCTCTCAATGACATCACCTGCTTGGATCTCTGATTCGCTAGTATCAATACCAAATCGAGCAGCAAGCGCATCTCGTGCTTTGTCATCTTTCACGTCATCGGCGGTTACAATATAACCCGTCTTCGCCGGTGTCACTTTCCCGCTGGTCACACTCTCCGTATTATCAATGCTCATGCTTCCACCGAAGCCAATGCCACCATCGGTGGTTCCCGATGCCGAAAACTTGACATCAAATTCATGGTGGAATTGCAGTTCGCTCTTGGAATCGTCATCGCTCTCGGCAAATTTCACCCCGAAGTTGGCTTCTCCACTAATGGAGACACCACCCCCGTCCATCGCGAAAACCGGCGCACTGGCCAACAGGCCCGCCACCGTCAATAAAGCTAATCGCTTCATCTTGTCGTATCCTCTCAATCAAAATTGTGATAAGAGGTGACGGCCCAGATATAGGAAAAGAGGCCGTCACCGGGCGCGGTCAAGACATACGATCGTTAATTGACATTTTTCATAGGACATCGACCGCGCCCGGCAGGAGAGTTAGGCGACCGGAAACACAGGCAATAGATTCCAGGGGGGGGGGGGGTCCAAAATAATTCAATCTACTGATGCAAAAATGCATCAGTGAGATGTGCGCACGGGCCGCGCAATTTTATGCAGGGCCATCATCTCTGGGATATGAGTGTCCGGGCCATCACCCAATCACATGGGAAGGGACGTGCCAGACCTGCGACGCAGGTGGGAACCCCACACACACTTTCCACTGTCTCCTCAAGGAATGGGGCGCCGATGTGATCGGTGTTGTGTTGATTGACGACAGTCACAGCGAGCGTCAGTTCAACAACCGGGGCCAAAGCTGGGCGTCGTCCAACAGGGAGCGCCAAAGATCGCCGGTCCCTTCACGACATGCCGGATTGCCTTGATGACAAATCCCAGACGCCAACGACAGGTTGAACCCGGACATTTCCCGGCTCACGGACAGACACGTTCAATGTGACAGCCGCTGCGAGTCCCACTGAACTGCCCGCACGGATGATGCTACCGCATCCGATATCAATGGACTGTCTGCCCTCCCCGTCAAAAACCGCTCGTAACCCCACACATGCCGTCTGAGATGACCATTTCACGTATTTTCCTGCATGTTCGGTGTATCCGATGTGGCATTCTGACAGACGCCTGAAATATAATGGGGCATCATGATACATGCCCTTGGTTTGACATGCGGAATTGCCGGGCCCGCGGTGCTTCTGCTCGCCGCCCTTGGCTTTCAGTATCTCGGCGATCTCGCGCCTTGCCCGCTCTGTCTATGGCAGCGCTGGCCGCACGCGATCACATTTCTGATCGGCATGGTCTTTCTGATCTTCCGATGGCGATTGGTGGCCGTCTCAGCTGCTGCCACGCTGGCGATCGGCACAATGATCGCCGCCTACCATGTTGGTGTTGAACAGGGCCTTTGGCAAGGCCTGCCAAACTGCGCCGGCGACGGGATTGAACATCTTGCCGGCGAGCAGTTGCTGGATTTTTCGGCCCCTTTGGCCACTGTCGTGGACTGCAGCCAACCCGCCTGGGAGTTTCTGGGCGTCTCTATGGCCGCCTTGAATGCCCTGGCTTCATTCTTGCTGTCACTGTTATGGCTGTGGCTGGCCACCAATCCCTACAGGTCAAGCCGGACACGCGCCGCTCAGGCCTCCAGTTCCGCATCCCAATAGAGAAAATCCATCCAGCTCTGGTGAAGATAGTTGGGCGGAAACTTTCTTCCGGTATGCAGCAATTGCTCTGAACTCGGCTGTTTGGGTTGCCGACGCAGTGTCTTGCCACTTTCCGCCAGTGGCCGGGCACCCTTGCTCAAATTACACGGCGCACAGGCAGTGACAACATTCGTCCATGTCGTTTTTCCGCCCCGCGATCGCGGTACCACGTGATCAAATGTCAACTCTGTGGTCGCACCGCAATACTGGCATTTGAATTCGTCGCGCAAAAAGAGATGGAAGCGCGTGAATGCCGGTTTGCCCGTCGATTTCACATAATCGCGCAGCGCCACCACCGATGGAAGCCGGAACTGCGTCGAAGGCGACCGGACCACTGTGTCATATTCCGACACGACGGACACCCGATCCAACAAAGCCGCTTTCAGCGAGGTTTGCCATGTCCACAATGACAATGGGCAATACGACAAAGGGCGAAAGTCAGCGTTCAGCACCAGGGCCGAATGATTTTTGGGATCGGCAAGTGAACGCACAAATGCAGTCCGAAATTCCGCCGTCATAACAACCCGCTTTGCGTCTCTTCAATGCATAAACCGCTAACATAATTTTGAGTTCCATGCAATTTTCAATGACCCCTTGAGCTGCCAATTCCTGAGCCCCTGACCACGCAATCAATCAGGGTATGAGCAGCGAACTGTCCCCGTATGAAAAAAATCTGTAATCATTGGCCAGGGCATGCCCATAGATCTGCTGAAGTCGCGTCCTGCCCACCAGTGCAGCCACCAGAACAAGCAGGGTCGTTCTTGGCAGATGAAAATTCGTCATCAACCCGTCAATGACCGAAAATCTGTGACCCGGTTTTATGTAAAGACCCGTCTCGCCACGCCATGCATGGACACGGCCTTCGGATTGCGCCGTCTCAAGCAGTCTTAATGCCGTCGTCCCCACCGCGATAATCCGCCCATTGGTGGCGCGTGAATGGTTGATTTCCGCGGCGGCCTCTTCTGTCACCTCACCGCGCTCGTGGTGCATCACATGATCGTCTATGGAATTCGACCGGATTGGCAGAAAGGTCCCGGCCCCAACATGCAGAGTGACAAAAGAAAAACGGATCCCCGCATCGCGCAGTTGAGTCATGAGATCATCATCGAAATGAAGCGAAGCCGTGGGGGCTGCAACCGCACCCGCGCGGCGCGCAAAGACTGTCTGGTAATGGGCACGATCATGTTGGTCTATCCCTCGCCGCGTGCTGATGTAAGGGGGGATCGGCATCTCTCCCACCTGTTGCAACAACGACTCGAAACGCGTGGCCGATGATTGAAAATCGAGGACAATAAACGCGTCGCGCCGCTCCCTGACCTTGGCCACCAGTCCTTTGCCGAACGCAGCGATATCACCGGCGCGAATCCGGCGTGCCGGCCGTGCCAGAGCCAACCAGGAACCTTGATCAACAGGTCGATCGAGATTGACTGAAATCCTCACCTCGCGGGCACCCGGACGATGCCGAACACCATGCAGTAAGGCCGGGATGACCCTGGTGTCATTGAGAATCAGTCGATCGCCCGGCCGGAGTATCCGCGGCAAATCAGAAACCCGCCAGTCGTGAATCTGGTCATTTTCACTGACCAGGAGGCGTGCTGAGGAACGCGGATGGACCGGACGCAGCGCCACCCGCTCGTCTGGCAAGTCAAAATCGAGTTCGGAGAGATCCATCGGCTGTTGGTATCAGAAAATATTCCTGAAGATCCCCGGCGTAAGGACCGAGAGTGGATTGGCTCCGGCGTTTGGACGGTCAACGGGGCCACGGATGAAGTAGCTCACAGCCCCGATTCCATCACCGCGATCAAGGCCGATCACCCGCAACGGCGTCAGCCGCAGAATCTCATTGGCAACATTTAACGGCGTAATCACACCCTCGACATCCATCTGACCATTGCGTCGATCAATCCCTCCACTCAGGGTAATTCCAATCGTCGGCCCGGTGGCGAAGGCACGCCGAAAGAGAATGCGATCCCGGTCAATCAGCATATCGGCCTGAATCTCGGAAAACAGAATTCCGCTGCCATTCAGCTGATCAATCGCACCCACAATGCTGACCGCATTCAGCAACTCGCTCAATGCAGGCATCTGGCGTGCCCTGACGTTGGTCAATTTCATTCGGACATTGTTAACACCATCCTGGCCTTCAACCGGAGTCACCAGGACAATTGCCTGGCCACCGGTCAGGTTGCTGAGAAATCCGGCGGTTCGTAAAAGTTCCCCGGCGTCGCTGGAATCGATCTGTAATTGTGAATTGGCCGGGGTCACCTTGATCGCAACGCGGACATCGGAAGCGTCGTTCATCTGCCCGGTAAATTCTCCACGAATGGCTTCGTCGACAAATATCGTGCCATTGAGATCGTTGAGGACAACTGTTTGGGTCAACCGGACATCATCAAGATTGACGCGCATTGGTTGGTTCAATGCCCCCTTGGACCCGCCATACGACAACTCCCCGGCAGCCTGCGACAGATCGACTGAACCCCCCGTCACGGTCACGGCATAATCCCCGGCCAAATCAAGCTCAGCTGCGATATCCATCCAGTCACCGATTCTGACACTGTCAAATCTGGCCGTGCTCATTTCACCGGATTCGCTCAGCTCAACAGTTCCGGTCAGTCCATAAGTCTCGCCCTCGAGACTGAAACGTCGGATTTGAATCGGGTCGGCGAGGCGACCCTCGACCACAATCTGCGCGACGTCACCAAATTCCTTTGCCAATGGCAAAGCCGGTATATCCAGCGCCAGACTGCGCGCATCGGTTGTTATGCCAAATTCAGGCATCTGTCCCGGCAGCTGCGCAACATAGAATTCGGCAACCGCTTCACCTCTTAATGCCCCGAGTGGCAGTCGAATTCCCAGCTTTCTGAGCGAGTCGGCCGAGATTTCAATTGTTCCGGTCAGTGGCTGGACGGCGACGTCAGCGGCAAAACTCCGCCGCCAGGTGCCGGTAACCGGGATATCCCGGAAACGCCCGTCTGCACTGATAATCATGCCTTCATTACTGGCAGAGACACGCATATTCTCCGATTCAAAACGCACGCCGTGGAAATCATCAATTGATGCCGTACTGATGTTCGCCTGCACCCCGAAACTGATCTCCTCCAATGGCAGATCATCCTTGAATGGCAGACGAAGTTTGGCAGATGCCGTCACATCACCCGTCGCAAAATCCGTCTCAACCCCCGCCCGCGTGGCCAGGTTCAGCGGGGAATGATCCAGGATCTGCATCAACTCCTGCAGGTCGCCCCTGGCCTTGATCTCGACAACGACAACCGACTCTGAATCATCCGCCTCATCGGTTATCCGGACCGCGGTGCCTGCAATGTCAGCCCGTGAATCTCCGTCGTCGATAACGCCTTCGTCAATCATGAATGACATCGACCGATCATCGACCACGGCAAATCCGCGCACGCCGGTCATTGGCGGAAAGCCCCGGACAAATTCCAGAGTGACATCTTCATACTGAAGATTCACCAGCAGTTCCGTCTCGCCAGCCTGATCCCAGCCAAAACCACCTGCGCCGGAAAATACGCGCCCCGAACTGACACGCGTCTGCATCCAATCTGCCGACTTGCCCGCCGGCAACAAGGCCGCAAAAGTTGCGTGATTCATGTCCTCAAACCGGAATTGCAGTTGCGACACCCATCCATCATCTGTGGATTGGACGGAGCCCTGACCCGTGATGAGCGCCCCGTCTGCACGCATCGCAAATTGTGCTATTTCCAATTCCAGGGTCAACATATTGAGACGAAAGTCAGCCTGCGCCGACACCGTCTCCAGATCTCTGAATATTTTCTGGTCCGTCGTTTGGGACCATTCGATGCGATGCAACTGCCCCACAACCAGACGCTGTTCCGTGTTGATTGCAGACGTGAAATCCCAATGACCTGCCGCATGAAGTCGACCGAACGATGTCAACATCTCGGCATGACTGATTGTCAGCCTCCTGGAATCAGGATGGAAATCCCCGTGCCCTGATGCCGACACGAAACGAAAACCGGCTTCCTCCGCCGCAATCGTATCTTCACTTTCTTCAATTTCCACCTGCCATTGAACGGAATCGCGGATCCCCTCATCATCAGCTTCCATCGCGACCTGCACTTCAATGGGACCTTCTGGCAGGACGTTGGTGGCAGGAATATCGACGATTTCAACCAAATCACGCAGCCGTATACCGCGCATGTTGAATTCAATGGCGAATGCATTCCCGGAAAGACCCGTTGTCAACCGCGCGCTGATGGCAACATCGTCCGAATCGTCAGGCTGCCAAGTGAGACGACTCGCCCCTCTGATTTCGTCACCTTCGACGGCGAATTGTAATTGTCCGTCGGTGAAGTGAACGGCTTGATCAACATCTTGAAACCACAATCTGATCTCCACCCCGTCCAGTTGAATCTCTTCGAGCGATGCCAGGGATCGTTCCTTGAATTCGGCCATCCAAGATCTGTCGACCGGCCTTGTGGTATCATCTGTCGCTGTGCCCAGATCCGGCAAACGAACAGTTTCTGCCTCGATACGCGTTGCACCCGCATGAATGGAGCGCAGTTGGACTTGTCGCCTTAGAATCGCAACCGGATCAATGGTGATCTGCAGGTCAGAAAATTCCAGTCTTTCCAGCCCGGCGACATCAGACAGGTGAGCTTCGGATATCGTGATGAGTGGACTGAAACGAACAGGATCAAATGACACTGTCATCTGGTCAAGTTCAACAACCTCTCCGCCAGTGATCTCGGCGAGTCGTTGTTCGGTCAGTTGTTGCATCCAGTTGGGTGCCGCCACTGGACCCACTGCCAGCATTCCCACGGAAAAGATCATCGCGATAGCAGCGGCCGCAATGGCGATACGAGCGAGACTCAGCGGAATATACTTCCAAAGGGCGCGGTTTCCCTCTCTCTTGGCCAATGGACTCGATCTCCTGAAATCCGCCGAAACTCGACTGCCATGAATCTCCGGCGCGGTCGACGTTGGATCCTGGCGAGAATTCATGCAGGTGTGGTGACAACAGCATCGGCAACAATTCTGATAGTGTATTAGACCCGGACAAAAAACTCAAAAGACTTTTGCATGCGATCCCTTAGGGTCCTGATTTCAGAGATCGCCGCTCATGCCCAGGCTGCCCCAATCTGGTGACCGATTCGCTCTCAGCATAAGACCGGTCCGCCTTGTCCAGCATATTTGAAAAAAATTGACGAATTGCTTGCCAGTCGTGACAAATATGTTAGTTTGTCGTGAAGCAAGAAACGCGGCCAATCAAGAACCGCCGCAAAAACCGGGAAGACCCAATGAGCAGACTTACCACACACGTACAAACAGTCTCGGAACGGCTGGCAAAGTTTTTTCCTGCACGAACCATTACGATCCGCACGCGTCAGGAAAGTCACGAATACTTTTTCAGTCCCGCATTTCAGGCGGGTTTGTGTGTCACATCATTTGCATTGCTTCTCGGGATCTGCGGGACCACCGCGATCACATTGTCGCTGCTACCCAATGACGGCAAAAATCGAGAAATTGTCAGCGGAGCTGAAAATGCTGAAGGCTCTGATGACATTCTTCAACTGCTCGCCACCGCCGAAAAGCTGAAAGATGAAGCTGATGCAGCCATTGAGCTTGCCAGCCTTGCTCTTGAAGACAACCAGCGGCTTGCGCAGGAATTGGTTGACCTGACTCGTGGAGAGGATTCCACCAATCCCGAGACGTCGGGTGAGACCGAACGACTTCTCACATCGCTGGAAACAGCCGTCGATAAGCTGAGGGAAGCCCGCGTCGAGGCTGAATTTTTCCAGGAGTCCAATGCGCAGTTGTTGCAGGAACAGGAAAAGAACAAGGTTCGGACGATTCGATTTGTTTCGCGTCTGGCCAACGCGGTCAAACTGACAGCAGATGAGGTTGGCGTGAAGATTGATGCTCTTGGCCTTAATTCAGGGGCATTAACCAACGAGATTGAATCACTTTATTCCGGTATTGGTGGTCTCAATGCGGTAGTCGATGCACCAGACACACTGACCGCGGAAGCCCCGCTCTCCAACATCGACACCAACGATTTTGCAACTGCCCTCCACCAACTCAGCATCAACAAGTTGGTCCACCAGTCGCTACCTATCGGCCACCCGGTGAAGACATCCAACCGCTTGTCAAGCGCATTTGGAAATCGTTATCATCCGGTCTATGGTCGCCATGAGCATCATTCTGGTGTTGATTTTGCGGCTCCACGCGGCACAGCGATTCATGTCACCGGAAACGGTGTTGTCAAATATGTTGGACGATTGGGAGCCTATGGAAAGACAGTCATTGTCAAACATGCAGGTGACATCGAGACCCTGTATGCCCATCTGTCGAAAATCAATGTTGAACGGGGACAAAGAGTCTGGCGCGGTGATAAAATCGGTGATATTGGTTCCACAGGGGTATCAACCGGGCCGCATCTTCACTATGAAGTGCAAATCGCCGGTCGCGCTGTTAATCCAATGAAATTTATCACGGCAGAATGACAAATGTTCGCAAGTAAAAAATCTGAGAATGCTGTGCCGCCCGTGGCGGGAACAGTTCCAACTGCAGCTTCACCTGCGGGTCAACGGACGGCACGTCCACAGACCGCACCAAGACCCGACAAGAATGCCTCTCCCTCAGTCTTGTCGAATGACCTTTTCGTGACGGGAAACATCAAGGCCGAAGGCGACATCAAAGTGGATGGTCGCGTCGACGGCGATCTGGTTGCCAAATTGATCCAAATTGGTGAGAAGGCTGTCGTCAAAGGCAAGATCTCTGCTGACGAAGTGGTCATCAATGGCCATGTCAAAGGCAAGGTCCGTGGGATCCGCGTGCGATTGAACAATGGTGCACATGTCGAAGGCGATATCCTTCATGAGACGATCGCAATTGAAGCTGGAGCACATTTTGAAGGCACCGTGAAGCGTCAGGACAACCCTTTGGGACAGTCCGATGGCTGGGGCTCTTCGACACCTCCCGCGTCAGGGCAACAACAACAGCGTCGAACGCAGCCGGGTGCACCACGGGCCGAAAAGAACCAGGACGGCAATTGAAAAACGAGAGTTGCTTGCATCATGACATGATGCCCTGTGGATCAATTTTGGCCATTCACCGGACCGACTATTGACGGGTGTGGTCATTTATTCTTCTGCGGCGGCCTCGGCGCGTGACTTACCTGACAGATTTTTCGCGAGGACCGAAGCCATAAAGCTGTCCAACTGACCATCGAGAACGCCCGTGGTGTCTGAGGTGTCCTCGCCGGTGCGCAGATCTTTGACCATCTGATATGGCGTCAGGACATAGGAACGGATCTGGTTTCCCCAGCCAGCGTCACCTTTTTGACTGTGCATCTCCTGAATCTTCTCATTGCGACGACGCAATTCAAGCTCATAGAGCCGCGAGCGTAGCGCACTCATACAGATTGCCCGGTTCTGATGTTGTGACTTTTCCGATGATGTCACCACAATACCGGTGGGGATGTGAGTCATGCGTACCGCGGAGTCAGTCTTGTTAACATGTTGTCCGCCAGCACCGGCTGCCCGAAACGTGTCGACTCGGATGTCAGACGGATTGATGTCGACCTCAATACTGTCATCGATTGCCGGATAGACCCACACTGAACAAAAGGATGTGTGGCGGCGGGTATTGCTATCAAATGGCGAATTTCGAACCAGGCGATGCACACCGGACTCGGTTTTCAACCAACCATAGGCATTGATACCCGAAAATCTGTGTGTCACCGATTTGAGTCCGGCCTCGGTATCACGGTTGATCGCGATCAACTCCTGACTGTAGCCACGTCGTGCTGCCCATTTCTCATACATGCGTGAGAGCATGGCTGCCCAATCACAGGACTCGGTTCCACCGGCCCCGGCATTGATTTCCAGAAATGCATCATTACCATCGACTTCGCCATTGAGGAGAGCCTCGACTTCCTTTTGCCCGGCCATCTCACGTAATCTGGACAATGCCTTTTCAGCATCTCCCACGATTTCACTGTCATTCTCGGCTTCAGCGAGTTCGATCAGCTCAACGTTATCATTCAACTCCTGTTTGAATTGTTCAAAACTCTCCAGATCGTCAGTGAGCCTCTGGCGCTCCTGCATAAGTTTGCGTGCGCGTTGCGGGTCATTCCAGAAGTCAGGATCTTCAGCGCTCTGGTTCAACGCGTGCAGACGCTGTTCTGCCGCCGGGCGATCAAGCCGGGTGCTGATCAATGCAAGAGATCGGTTGATGGCATCAACCATCGACTGTGTTTCTGAACGCATCAGACTCTGCCTCTCTTGTCGCTGACTCAATTATCCTGTTGTACCGATCGGTGTCCTGGCCAGACCGGCATAATATGACGGTCAGGATCATAAAGGTCACAGTACGGGAACCCTACATCTCCTGTGACAATCTGTATATCAACGATCAGGTTATGAGCAATTTTTCAGATTCGAATCAGCAGTGAGGCTCAATTTTGGGAGAATTATGCAGCTGAATCCGTAGGGCTTGGCCGCTCAATGGCGGCGGATCATTCTGAATCGCTGATCTAACTCGCAGCGTATTGGCTCGCGCTTCTCGCTTTTCGTGTTGAGCTTGGTCGCCATCAACTGCTGCATGGTCGCCGCAAATTCATCAAACTTCATTGGTTTGCGGCCCAGCACTCGTCGTGCAGTGAATCGGTTGCCGTGATGAGTCTGGATTTTGCATTTTCTTATGACTTTCTTCGTCAATCTGGCCAAAAACTGTTCCTGCGCGCCTGCGCCTTTGGATGAATTGCAGATGGCGCAAATCACGTGATTATTGCACATTCCAAATTGGAGAGTCCCTCAAGCTGTGGGTCATCCGACATTCGAGACTCTTGGCACCGCAGATCAAACGAAATTGCCCCACAGCTTGAGGGACGAATCGCCTCTGCACCCCTCAGGCAACAGCACCGCGGCCGTTTCTGGCACCAGCGTCAGCAGCTTCAATGATGCGCCCCGCGGAAGCTTCTCGCCGCGCTCCCAATGGCTCACCAGCCCCGCCGTCACGTTGAGATGGCGCGCGAACACCGCTTGGCTCGCACGCTCGCGCAAGCGAAGCGCGCGGATGTCTTCAGGCGTCAGGCACATCTCGTCGAACTTGCGCATGGTCCGCTTCGACATCAGGCCTGCCTCGGCCAAGCCCTGGCGCAGCTTCATGCACCGACGCCAGCTCCACCGTGTCCAGCGCCAGATACTCGTTGGCCAGCGACCGCAGGCCCAAGAGTTCCTTGCGGCGAAGGTTCTCCTTGTCGCTCTTCGTAAAGCCGTGGACGAAGAACACCAATTTCCTGAGGCGAAACATCAGGCAACGGATCGCCCGCCGGAGCACCCCCTACCCCTGCGGGCGATCCGTTGCCTGATGACACCGCCATCGAGATCAGCGTCGATCAAACCGACCCTCGTGCACATCCACCATCATGTGTCTTATATAACACTTAGTGCGGTTTTTCAATGGGAGTTATAGACTTAACGACCCAAACAACAGGCAGTTAACCCATTGAATCCAAATTATTTCCTTGGTAACCATTCAGCGCCACAATTTGTTCCCAACGCCCATAAAAACCAAATGTTGTGGTTTCCGAGACAAAAATCTGTCACCGACGACTGTCAGGTCCAATAAATTGAATGCGAAGCCCGGACACCACCACCAGATATCCACAAAAACCCTACATCAGAACAACATGTTGTAGCTGAATAGTTACTTTCCTTGTTCTTTAACCTCCCCACTCATCAACCTTTTCGTCGTTTCATCCAGTTCCGACAAGCTCAAATCATCCCCTTATATCAAGCCCCCAGTGACACGGTGGCGACAGGCAGATCAGTTTGGGTCGTTAAGTCTGGAAGCCCTAATTTTTTCGACGACGACAATGCCGAATTCGCAAGGATTGCGTTGCCCGTCTACCTCAGTAGAGCCCACCCGAAGACAACGAGCCAAATGAGCCGCGCCCCTGCGGCTCACTGTCCTGTTCGTCATCACCATTGTCATGATCGGCAACTTCCTGTTCCGCATCCGGGTCGAAAATTCCCAGATCCGAAGCCATGGCAAATCCCCCGTCCACGATTCGTGTCGTTCCGGCAATCGGCTCGCTGCCCAGGCGAAAGAACTCGCGTACGGCGCGCTCTGGCCGTTCAGCCACCTCGTCGCTCGAGAGCGGTTCTCCCGTCTGTGTATCGATGTCAACAAATATGCCGCCATCAGGGGGTTCAAAACTGGAAGAGCCATAGCGTTTCACCGCTTTGACGATAAACTCGTTGAAAACCGGTCCACAAAGATTGCTGCCATAGGCACGGCGCCCCAGACTCCGCGGCACATCGAATCCCATATAACATCCGGCGACGATATCCGGCGTGTAACCGACAAACCATGCATCTCGCGAGTCGTTTGTCGTCCCGGTTTTTCCGGCCACCGGAACACCGGGTTTCACCGCATGGCGTGCAGTTCCACGTTGCACGACGCCCTGTAACATCTCTGTCATCTGGAAGGCGGTAATCGGGTCGATAACCCGTTCGCGATGACTGAAAATCTGGGGGAATGTTCCTTCAACGAGATTGGGAACCGTGCAATCGAGACAATGTCTCTGATCATGTCGGTAAATGGTCCTGCCTTCGCGGTCCTGAACCCGGTCAACCAAAGTCGGCATCACCTGCTCACCACCATTGGCAAACATCGCGTATCCCGCAACCATTTTGAGTAATGTGGTTTCCTGAGCACCGAGGGCATTGGCCAGATAGGGATCCATATCCTCGTAAATACCAAAGGTTTCGGCGTAATCCGCAATCTCCTCCATGCCGATGTCGATCGCCAGACGAATCGTCATCAAATTTCGTGAATATTCAATCCCTGCGCGTAGCGGAGATGGACCGTAAAACTGGTCAGATGAGTTTTTGGGTCGCCACAACCCTTCCGGTGTTTCTGTTTCAATCGGTGCATCTATCACAATGGTCGCGGGTGAATATCCGGAATCAAGTGCCGCAGCATATACGAAGGGCTTGAATGCTGATCCCGGCTGGCGAGAGGCCTGTGAAGCACGGTTGAAAACCGAATGCTGATAGGAAAAGCCGCCCTGTAGTGCCAGCACCCGGCCCGTATTCACATCCATCGCCATGAACGATCCGGCAATCTCCGGGATTTGCCTGAGTGTCCACAAATCTCCATCCGCCCGACGGGATGCAAAGACCACTTCGCCTTGTTGAATCCTGTCGCTGAAATCGCCAAGCGGCACACGCACCCAATCCAAATCAGACGTCTCAACGAATCCTCTTTCGCCAATAGGCGTGTTCTCGATTCCGAGTACCGCGCCCTCCTCGGTGACATCCAGTATGACGGCACGTTGCCAATCCGGGATATCACGTGGCAAGGTCAGCGCTGTCAGCGCTGTGCGCCATCGTGCCTCGTCAACCAAAGCCGCCGCATCGATTCGCAATCCAGTCCCACGCCATGTCCCTCCACGTTCACGATCATACTTTTCAAGGCCGTTTCGTAACACCGCCGCCGCGGTCTCCTGCAACTCTTCATCAATTGTCGCGCGAATCGTCAGCCCCCCATTGAAGAACTCATCTTCGCCAAATTCCCCGGACAACTCACGTCGGATCTCTTCGGTGAAGTAACTGCGCGGTGGGAGACTGCTGCGAAACGAGGCAAAGTCACCACTCATGACTGTTTTCAATTCGGTCTGGCGGGCAAGGGCTCCCTTGGCAGACGAAATATAGCCGTTATCGACCATTTCACTGATGACGAAATTTCGTCGCGCCAACGCGAGATCCCGTTCTCGAACCGGGTGATAGCGCGAAGGCGCCTTGGGCAAAGCCGCAAGATAGGCCGCCTCGGCAATTGTCAGATCCTCAAGCGGCTTGTTGAAATAAGTTTGTGCCGCCGCCGTGACACCATAGGAATTCTGGCCGAGAAAAATCTCGTTCAGGTAGAGTTCAAGAATATCATCCTTGCTGAGCGTCTGCTCCAACCGACCCGCCAGCAGAATTTCCTTGACCTTTCTCTCAATCGAACGCCCCCCATCAAGCAGAAAGTTCTTGAGCACCTGTTGCGTAATTGTCGATGCCCCACGCAGCCTTTCGCCTCGGGCTGCTTCAAGTAGAGCTTTGAGCATCCCGACGGGATCATAGCCGGGATGCTGATAGAAATTCTTGTCCTCAGCCGAGATGAATGCATTTCGTACCAGGGGTGGGATTTCCTCGATTGGGCTGAACAAGCGCCGCTGGTTGGCAAATTCGTCAAGCAACCGGCCCTCCCCTGAGAAAATCCGGCTAATCGTCGGGGGACGATAGCTGGCCAGTCGATCATGATCGGGAAGATCACCGGCAAAAACAAACAACACGGCATTGACGATCAGGAGTCCCGCAGCCAACCCCAATGCCACCCAGCTGAATATACCAGCCAAGCCATGCAAAAACCATTGCCCGATTCGACCGGGATTGAGAATGCGGACAAAACTCACACGAACACCCATTTCTAATTTCTGGAGACAAGCAGACATCTACCATGTCCCATTATGTGCAATTGGAACGATCCCGCAAGTGAGGTGTCATAACGTGACCGAAGGTGATTATCGGGATTGCTGACATCATCTCAGGTTACAATCACGGATTGCCTCGATATCGAGAGCAGGTACACCCGGTTGACCGGCGGCGAGGGATCGGTTCAATAGGCGGGGATGACAGAACCGGCACCTCACCAACTGTCCGAGCGCATGGCGCGACTGGAGGAACGCATGGAGACAATGAGCAAACGCTATGACAAGGGTTGGGTCTTGATGCGCGAAGATATGGCCAAGCGGGAGACCCGGCTGATCCTGGCGATGGCCGGCATGATCGGCCTCGCCGTCGCGATCCTGAAGTTTGCCTGAACGCCCGCGCGCGTCATTCGGTGCGGGGGCACTGTTCTCCTGATCCCCCGGCCCACCCGCCCTTAGAAAGAGAGTCAAAAGGCCCGCTCACAATGTACAGGGGGTACACCGTTACAATTTGCCCTTGTCTTCGGCCAGAAATATCGCTAAAAGACACCATCTGACAAAGAACTGGAGAAAACAATCATGATGATTGCCCCCCCCCCATCATTAAGGGTCTCGCGGTCGCTTTCCTGATTTCAACAGGCGCACTGATGTCGGACCCCGCACATGCGCAGACAGACTTCTCTACAAATATTGACACCGCCGCCGTCGCCAAGAACGAAAGCCAGGCGATAGAGAATTGGGGCCAACGCGTCTGTATTACTGCTACGATAAACAGCGACGGCATGACGGGTGCCGCATCTATTGGGTATGGCACATCAATTGATCATGATGGCGATCCTATTACTCCTCCCCGGCTTGGAACAGAAAATATCAACGCTTGGGTGATCATCAAAGATACCGCAGGGTATCCAGGCCAAAGATACACAGACTATAACGGAAGCCTCACCAACGTATTCCGAGGTGTTACGGTTGCAGACGGCGAAGACCATATTGGGAATGTCTACTGGACGTCGACCTCATCGACCATAGGCACAGGCACGTTCAAGGCGATGCAGCCAAAAGGTTACGGTCAGAATGAGCTTTGGGTCGAGATTGACACCCCCGACATCAGGGTCAACCAGTACAAAAGCTTGACCCCGGGAGCGATTGGAACTTGCGGCGACTCCTAACGTCAATAACGCATTTTCCAAGATCGCACGGGCCAGTCATATTCAACCTGATTCGTCGGAGCGAATTCGATTTGCACTTCTCTGCGTGAACTCCTGAGGGGACCCCAATGTGCCAGCGATGTCCGGACTCTTGGGATTGGTCATCACGAGAGATGTTGAATCGCATCCAGGATCCGCCCCATTCGGCTGGCCGCCCGGTTGACTATAGAGCGTCAATCAGGGTGAGAATCCATGTGACGCTGTGACATATTCTTTTTGCCGCAGGTTTGTGGTGATGGCAAGTGGATTTTGGGATTTGGGTGTGTTTGGGATGCCGCGGGCGGCCTGCCGCCCGCGCAGTCTTTGGGTTCGGGATCAGTCGGTGGTGGTATTTTTGGCTGTGGCGTATTGGGCCGGCCGTCCGGGTTTGCGCTGGAGTTGTCGTGTTTCCTTGCGGCGATAGCTCTCAGCATTCATCTCGAGGATCACGGCTTTGTGGCACAGGCGATCGACAGCGGCCACGGCGGTAGTTTCATCGGGGAACAATCTGTCCCATGCACTGAAGGGTTGGTTGGCGGTGATCATCAGTGAGCGTTGCTCATAACGGATCGCGATCAGTTCGAACAGGACAGTGGTTTCCGCTTCATCCCGGCTCAGATAGGTGAAGTCGTCAAGAATCAGCAGGTGGAACGTGTCCAGTGATCTGAGCAGGCGTTCGAGATCCAATTCACGTCGTGCGGTTGGCCGTTTCTGGACGAGATCGGGGGTGCGGCACATCAGCACGCGGTCACCAGTCTCAATCAGTTCCTGGCCGATGGCTGAGGCCAAGTGGCTCTTGCCCACACCGGGCGGGCCAATGGCGATGCAGCTCGATCCCGGGTTGATCCAGGCATCTCCGGCGGCGAGAGCCATGACCTGCGCCTTGGAGACAGCCGGGATGGCGCTGAAGTCGAAACTGGCCAGTGTCTTGCCGGGGCACCGCTTGGCGGCGGCGCGGTTGCGGGCCCGGCGCCGTTGTTCGCGATCGGCGCGTTCATGTTCAGCCAGCGCCGAGAGGGTACGAATAGCGGGCCCGCCTTCGTGGTCGGACTGTTCGCCGCGGCTCGTGGCCAACTGGCGCAGGGTTGGCAGGCGCAGCTCATTCAGCATCAGATCGCGCTTGGCATGATCTGTCGTGGCGATCATGATGTCACTCCCGGAGTCAGCAGGTCACTGTATGCGGCGAGTCGCGGTTGCCTGATCTTCAGTTCTGGCATCTCTCTTCTCTGTGGGGTCAACTGTGCCCGCAGTGTCTCAAGACAGGGGAGTGTGCCTTCATTGAGGCCGGTCGCACTTTCGCCAGCGCGCGCACTTTCGCAATTATCCTCATGCGCCATGGCGAGGAGTTTCACCGTCAATCGACATCCTTCGCGCGGGCCGAGAGCGGCGACGGCCTTTTCGAAACACTGTTGGGACTTCCGCACGGGGACAGAGGTCATCCCGGTCAACCCGGTTGAGCAGCGCACCGGGTTGGGTCTTGAGGGTGCCAATGACAGGGCGATCATGAATGACAGGGATGGCACCCTGACCGGCCTGATGGGGCTTGCGGGGCACTGTCATACAGTGATCCGTACCAAGAGTGAGCGCGATATGATCGGCATGAACACGCGCTGATCGCCGATGACCCATCAATCGGGTGGGGACCGAAGTGAAGACCCGCCGCAGCGTGACGCCACGGGTGGCGGTCACCCGCACGCTGACCTCTTCATCGTCTTCATTGCGCCGTGCCGGCAACGCCAGCAGATGTTGCGCCTCGGCCGTGATCGCGTGATGATATGGCGGCATGGATCCGACCGATGAGATCAGCAATGACAGACCGAGTGGCATCCCGATCGGTCAAGTCCCGGGAACCGCGGATGAGGAGCGCATCCGTGATCTCGCGCTTGAGAGGGCCGTGGGGGCTCTCAATCGCCCCGTTGTTTGATGCGTCCACCCCGGGTGTTGCGGGTCACCTCCATCCCGTCATCCTGCAGAGTTGCGCGGTGCGCGCTGTCTGGTCATCCGCGGCTGGCTTGACAGGTTCCGGAACGCCGCTGACAGAGGGACGGGGCGTCTGGGACGCGGGGCCCCGCCTATGGTGTATAAGGCATCCTGAAGCCCTGTGGACAGCGCCATGAAACTCTCGCCGCCCACCACCACATCGGCATGCGTGAAGCCCGACCCGGGCAGCCGGACGTGAGACAGCCTGTGTCTGAGCGGGACCCCATCGATTGTCACGCTCAACCCGTTCAGAGGGGTGAAATCAGAAATGCCCATCTGACCCGGTTCGGATGTCTGACGAAAGATCGCCGCCTGGCCCGGACCCGGCCAGGCTTGCCACTGGCGAATCCGCCGCTCCAGGGTCCGCCGGATATGCGGATTGAGCTTCGGATCCCGCCGCAACAACTCGCGGTCCATCGCCACGGGCCGGATCGCCTCTGATGTCTTGAGCCGGGGCACAACCACGCTCTCAAAGACATCCTGCAAGGGATCGGGTCGGCGGCGGCCACGCGGCTGGGCCGTCTGCGACGGAAGCCGACTGTCCTGGTTGATCCGATCACCCGTTGCCGTGCTGAAACCCGCCTTGGCCGTAGCCGTTTCAACTGTGTCAGTTTTTTGATCATTCATAAATAACCTCGTTTGTGCGTCTGTCATGTGTCATCCGGGCATGCGGCTCTCCCCATTGGAATAAAGGATGGCAGTCTTGCGCCCGAACGGTCGCAGACGTCAAACGGGGCGTCTTGCCGACAGAATTTTCTGCCCCTCTCCCCGCGGGGAGAGGGGCAGCATCCACCGTTCCCCAGGATTCTCACCCTGTTTGTCGCAAATTCTCAGGTTGATTGACGCGCCACAGTTGACTGACAGATCCGCCCCGCGACGGCGGCCATCATCTCCTGCTGATGCTCTGTTGCCTGTTCCGCGGCCTACAGCCGTCGCTGTCTTGTGTCGTCCAGGGCGATTCCCATCTCCTCGAACACCCGCATCCGGTCACCGCGGGGATTGAGATCAATATCGGAGGCAAACATGACTGAAAGAGTCTGGCTGGCCCGCTAGCGGCACCAACGGGCGGTCATCGTCGCGCAACTGACCGCCATCAAGGCGACCAAGGCCGGGCTGGTGCTTCCGTCGCCCTGCACCGTTCCCGACACGGTGGTGGCCTGTAAGCTGGAGGATCTCGGCCCGGTCTTGCTTGATCCCGTGGGCGGCCCCGGCGTCCGACGCCGTCACCGCCTGCCATGTCGCCGACCTGACCATGCGCGCACGGGAACATCCTGAGACCGCGGACGCCTCGTCGGCACCCACCCGGCGAAGTGCCAGCCGTTGCCGGGGTAAAAAAAGTCTGGCAGGGACTCAAGAGACTCAAATGGGGAACCCAGGTGCGTGACGCCCTCGGCAAAAAACAACTGAAATGAAATCCACTATATAAGTGTGAACTGTCGCAAGGCCCAGGACGAGTCATTGGCCCATGTGGTAACGGCCCCGATCAGCTTGAGGGGTCTTTACATCCTGCGTGCCGTGACGATCCTCGCCACGTGCGGCGACATCACCCGCTTCGAAACACCGCGGCCGTTGATGAGCGTCCTGGGTCGGGTCCCCAGCGCCGGAACGCGTGCCAGCCATCGCCGGCGAGGTCAACGCCCGCCCGCAGGGCGGTCAGCAGACCACATCCCGCGGCTCTCAGATCCTGCCCTACCGCCGAACGGCGGGGCACGGGTCATCTCTCCCGATGGGGTGACGGCAGATCCGCCGCAACGCCGACAAACGACCCGCCAACTGGCAATTCACAACAGACGCCGCCCGCATCACACGCAAATCCCTGGACCCGTCAATTCAATGAAAGTGGGATACTGGCGGGTCTCCTGTGTCGGTCTATGGCGTTTCGCAGTACGTCTTGCGCCAGATCTGTCCCGCAGCGCAGCGGGTGATGCATGCCTCACCCCGCGCCTCTTCGTTCGCCCGGCAATCGTTGCCGTGTCTATAGCCGGAATGGTACTGCGTCATATTGCCGGTGCCGCATTCGTCCGCCGCCCAATCATCGTCATCTATACGGATAAACATGCCGGTTGTGCTGGAGCCACCATCGGGGGTGTATGTCACTGTCATCGTCTTGGCGGACCCCACATCCCGGCAAGCGTCGGTGGTGGCCGCGACCTGCAGGAACGGCAGAGCGCGGATGGAAGCTTCGGCGCTACGTTGCTCGGCGTCCGTGAGCGTGTGCTGGGTACCATCGGTTTTGGGCTGGAATGTTATGACCCCGGTGCGGGTCGGGAAGACCGTGAAGCAGGCGTCGGTCCCGCTGGCCCCACACGTCATCGGGATGGTGCCGACGCTGGTTATGTTTCCTTTGATGATTTTGGCGTGCCCCTCGCGGAGCTCGTGGTTGCTCTGCGCCGCGGCCGGCAGGGCTATAGCGGTTGCCAGTGCGACGGCCAGGGCCGTCAGCCCCCTAGGGGGGGGGGGTGATGAGGTTTGTCAGGAAGCCTTTCATTCCATGGATCCTTTCAGTCTGGTGTTCACGGCCCGCACTATAGGGAGGGAGAGCCCTCCCGTCAAGCCCTGTACCTGCTCACTACATATGAGACGCGGGCTTCTCATGGGTTTGCAGCGATTCGCAATGATTCGAGATATTCGTTTGGCGTCTGATCATCAAGTGCGTCATGGGGTCTCCATCCGTTGTCCAGGTCGAGATGTGTGTCGATCAGGGGGTTGCGTTCGGTGATCTGGGTGGCGGTGTTCTGCACAGTGTCGAATTCGTGTCTCCCTGTCGCTGACATCCTACAGGCAGCCCCGTTCATTTTCGCCCCTTTGGGTGGCCGCACGGCCCGCGTGAGACCTTTGGCTTGGCCAGCTGCCTCATTGCGGCCCTGAACGCGGAGCCGCCGTCGACCGGGATGGCGGTGATGGGAAAAGGCGCATGGGCGACCCGTGTGTCGGATGGGCGTGCGGCGCGGCTGGCGGTGGCGTGGGTGGCGGCCCTGGCGGATCCCCATTGTGAATGACGGTCAATAGCGGTGACATGTTTGACGGTCCGGCCGGGGCAGAGGGCGGCGGTGAGCGTATCGACCTGCACCGCGTCGCCGGGTGCCCGGGCTTTCAGGGCCCCGGAGATGCGCACCGCATCCGGTCTCCGGGTCCGCCGTGTCGTTTTGCTGTCCTGCGTGAAAGCACTGACCGGGGCGATCGGCTGGCGTGCGACCCTGTCAGCGATCACACGCCCGACCGTGGCCGCCGCGATCTGGTGTCCGTCCCGGCGCAGGATCGCCGCGATCTTGCCGCGGCCCCAGGCGGGACAGTCCTGGCGCAGCTCTGTGATCCGCTGCCGGATCGCCGCGCGGGGTGGTCCTTGGCGGCACCGGTGGGGTCGGCGCGACAGCAGCTCAGGGGATTGTTCCCAGCGATACAGGGTGGCACGGGGCCCATGGACCGCCCGGGCCGCGTCTGTCGTTGTCAGGCCATCACGCATGGCCTGACGCCAGCGATGGACAAGATCCTGGCGCATCCGGACAGCGGCATCGCCAGGTGATCACAGACATCACCCATCCTGGCGTGTCTGATCACAGGGCCAGGCCAGCCACAAACGTGCAGCGGGGGTCTCCGTCTCTGTCACATGGATCATGACAAACCGATGGAGGACCCCACCTGATCCGGCAAGACATTTTCGGCGGCCCAGTCCCGGATCCCCTCCGTTCGGGCTTCGCCCTCACGTCGTGTCCCCGGGACTGGGCCGCCGCCGCTCAGAATCTCACATGTGTTTGAGCAGGTACACCCCGCCGGGCGAGGGCCCCCAGGGGGCATCCGGGAATCCCCTTTGGGGTATATGTGGCCCGGATTCAGGACATCGGCCTCAGCGCACCGTGGCGGGGGGACTCATCCAGTTGGAACCGCTAGTCACTGTCGTTGGGCTGTAGCTGCCGGTCGGGCAGGCGCGGTCGCCATTCGGCCAGTGGCGATGCCGGTCGTTGATTCTGTCGATCAGATCCTGTTCCCAAGCTTGAAACGCGATTTTGGTGATGTGCAGCCGGAGGGTCAAGGGGCCCTGGTCTTTCAGATGGGCAATCCGGTAGTGCAGGACCCCGCCCTCCTGCTGCCCGCAGGGAATGGTGGTCGTCCCGGTCCGCAGCGTCGGGGCGGGGCAATTTTCACCTGTACAACTGATTCGATAATCGACCTTCAGGACCCCGCCCTTTACCCGGTCGCCTTCGGTATAGTCGTGGGCCTTAATTGAGTTCGTGATGATGACGCGCAGCGGGAGATAGTCCCCGATCGGGTGGGGCCAGACTTCGGCCGTGACATCCGGGATGGAACCCGGGGTCTGCGCCGCCGCAGGAGCGGCGAGAGCTGCCAGCAGAAGGGCGGCGATAAAGCGGAAGGGGGGGGGGGTGAAGCGGGTCATGGTCGGTCTCCTCAAATAATACGCCGCCGATTCTGGATGATGGGACCATCAGGACTGTCAAGCGTTAGCCGTCTATATGAGAGGGCAGGGATTGTCCAGACGAGATCTGCAGGGGGCGTGATTCCCCTCTGGCGGGGTTTGGACCGGGGTTGATTCCTGATCGGTTGCATCTGGTGAATCAGGCGACCCGGGCGCGGGGCGTGCGATTGTCGTTGGCCGAGAGATGGGCATGGGTATATCGCCGTCTGTGGGTCCGTGGGGCCCGGAAAGTGAGAACACCCTGGCCGCCGGCACGCCCTCATCTCTGGCTGCTTGATCGTGCATCCGCTGGCGGTGGCTGCGGACATAACGTATGGCAGCGATGATCTCGCTGTGTCCTCTGTTCTTTCGCCCGAAAGACCACAACGCATCGATCACCGGGCCCACGCAATGGGGATCCTCTGTCAGGGTCGCCTTGTGTGTGTCGAACCCCGCCGTGCTCCTGGCGCTCTCGGCCCCCTCAGCGGCATCGGCCGCGGCCTTGAGAGACTTGGCCGGCCTGCCCGACATCGACCCACCTGATATCCGGGGTCAAACTGTCCAGACAAGCCCCGTTGTCCCGGGGCCCAGCGGCGATGGCGACACTCTTCAACGCACGACCCTGCGCCGTTGGCGGCCTCCCTGGCCACACGTCCTGGCTGATCTGGCGTTTCAGACAGGTCTGGCCCGGTTCCGTGACCTGCCCATCAGGCCTGTCGTCATGCCTCCGCAACCGGATGCCATCCCGCATATAGAAGCGTCAATCTGGGTAAGAGTTGCACGACAATCAGGATACTTTGACAGCATGTAAGCCCAACTGAACCACAGACGACGCCACAACAACCGCACGCCTCTCGCCAAGGTCGCTCAATGATTCGCCGAAAGCAACCCATCAGGAACCAACCCCGGTCCAAACCCCGCCAGAGGGGAATCACTCCCATATCGACAAATTTTCTTGCCAATTGTTTCAAAATTGTGTATTATCATGAATTACCAACCGTTGGAACATGGCGAAAATCGTCACCTGGCGTTGGAAGGAATTCGATTCCCTGCCTGTGATTGGCACGGCCAAAAAGAAAATCGGCCGGCGAATGTCTGATTCGCCTCGGCTCAATAGCTGCAAATCGGGCAACGGAATCATCAAGCGAATCCTGACAAACAGGGATCGTTATTATCATTTTGAGCAGATTGGCATCAATGACTGGATCTTATCAATCCCCACCTGAGACTGAATTCTCCGATACGAGGCCAAAACTGACTCAAACGAGAGGAACCTGCACACCGCTTGTGCCCGGATGGGCTGGCAAGGTGGCAGCAACGACTGAAAAGAATGGCAAAAAAACTACTTATCGATGCCGCGTATCCGGAAGAAACGCGCGTCGCACTTGTTGATGGATCCAAGCTGACCGGATACGAATTTGAATCGACTGACAAACAACTCATCACCGGCAATGTCTATTTGGCACGTGTTGTTCGCATCGAAGCCGCGTTGCAGGCGGCTTTCGTTGAATATGGAGGCAACCGACACGGTTTCCTGACGTTCCAGGAAATTCATCCCGATTATTACAATATCCCGGTTGGCGATCAGCATGAAGACGCCGATGGGATCAATGCCGAAGATGGCGAATCCACCCCAGAAGACGCTGGCGAGGCGACGGACACGGGGCAGAACGGCGATTCGGAAGAAAATGGCCGTGGCCAGCCGAAGGCTGCATCGACCAAACCACGCCACAGATATCGGGTGCAGGAAGTTATCCGCAAAGGTCAGATTCTGCTGGTGCAGGTGACCAAGGAAGAACGCGGGGGCAAAGGGGCAGCCTTGACCACCTATATCAGCCTGGCAGGCCGCTACTGCGTGCTGATGCCCAATAGCGACCGCGGGGGCGGAATCAGCCGGAAAATCAGCAGTATCGCTGATCGACGCAAGCTGAAACAGATTGCCGATGACCTCGCCGTGCCGAATGACGCGGGGCTGATCATCCGAACCGCAGGGTTTAGCCGGACCAAACAGGAAATACGACGCGACTATAACTTTCTGGTTCGCCAATGGAATGAAATTCGTGAACGAACCCTGAAATCGGTCGCACCGACCAGGATCTATGAAGAAGGCAGCCTGATCCGGCGCGCGATCCGTGATGACTATTCAAAAGACATGGATGAGATTCTGGTCCAGGGTGACGCAGGTTACAAGTCGGCAAAGAATTTCATGAAAATGATCATGCCATCGCATGCCAAGAAAGTGAAACAGTATGATCTGACAACACCCATCTTCACGCAACACGGAGTTGGAAGCCAGGTGACGGCTCTGTTTGATCCTGTCGTCAGGCTCAGATCCGGTGGCTATCTGGTCATCGACAGGACAGAAGCCCTGGTTGCCATCGATGTCAATTCCGGCCGCTCCACGCGTCAGGGATCACTTGAACAAACCGCACTCAACACAAATCTGGAAGCTGCCGAGGAAGTCGCCCTGCAAATCAAATTGCGCGATCTTGCCGGAATCATTGTGATCGACTTCATCGATATGGACGAGCCGAAGAACAATCAGGCCGTCACGCGTCGATTGCGGGAATGTGTCAAAATGGATCGATCGCGTATCACACTGGGGACGATTTCAGAATTTGGTTTGCTGGAAATGAGTCGTCAGCGGCTCAAACCCGGAATCATTGAAACTGCAACCATCAATTGTCCCGCATGTCGGGGGACAGGCCGCGTCAGGGGAGATGCGTCGCTTGCTGTCGAGATACTCCGGCAAATCGACATCTTGGCAGCTGATGGCCAGGATACCGATATTGAAGTACGTGTGCCACTGCGTTTCGTAAATGTCCTGGCCAACAACAAGCGACAGGAAATACACGATATCGAATCACGGACGGGGACGACGATCATCATCACCGGCATCGAACCCCTCGTTGATCGCGATATCGAAATCTGCCGTGTCAATCGCCGCGCTGCTGACCGCAGTGAAGAAACGCGCAAGGTACTTTTCACCGTGAAACCCTTCGGAAGCGAAAGCTCTCCATCTTCCGGCGAGCCACAGAATAAAGGATCGCGGCAGCGACGCGCAACACGTGGTGATCAGAAACAACATCATCAAAGAGATGCAGCACGCCGTGAGAAAAATGACGTTAAGCCGGTGTCTCCCGATTCAGACAAAGATTCTGATAAGGGCACAGACAGAAAAAAAACGAATCGCCGAGGCAATCGAAAACGACGTCAACCACAAGCGGAGCCAGCAACAGCGGCCAGCAATACCGAGACCACAACCGCTGATGCACCAGAGACCCCGGAAAAATCCCGGTCGCGTTCACCGCGCCGGCGGCAACACAAAAGAAGTGGTTCTCATCAGGAAGCGGTATCCAAGGATCAACCGACTCGGCAGGACGATGAATCCTCCAATGAACGTGCGAACAACGGCACGTCAGGAAAGCGTCGCAGGAGGCGCGTACGGCCACAAGCCGAAGCTCATTCACCTCAAGACAATACGCCTACGGACGCACCGACAGAATTGGCAGAAACCTGATGACCGTTAAACAGAAAGGCAAGAATTTGTTGACCACCGAACATATGAGAACGCAGCGGTCTGGCTTGATCCGGGCATTCACACGTTTCATGAATAAGCTTGTGATCCTGATGAGCCTTGTCACGCTCAGCGTGCTGACGCCTGCAGCTTATTCCCATGATTTTGGAAATCTTACTGAGGACGGACGGGCCCAATTACGTCAGGAAATCCGGGATTATTTGCTGACCAATCCGGAGATTCTGATCGAAGCTTTCAGCCTGCTCGAATCCCGACAGGCCGCCGCTGAGCTTGAACAAAGTCGCGAGGCGGTTCTGGCCAATGCCGAGTTGTTGTTCAACAACCCCAACTCCTGGCAGGGGGGCAACCCGGAAGGTGACATAACAATCGTTGAGTTCATTGATTATCGCTGTGGCTACTGCCGCAAAGCGCATACTGAAATCCAGGAATTGCTTGCCACTGACCCGGGAATCCGGATGATTGTCAAAGAATACCCCATCCTGGGCCAGGAATCCTTTGATTCAGCGAAACTCGCACTGGCTGCCCTGCGCAATGGTGGTCAAGACGCCTACAAACTGACACATGATTTTCTGATCGGTTTCAACGGCGAGATTGATAGCGACCTGTATGCCAATATTTCCACGTTAACGGGAATTGATCAGGATGTGCTCACCGAGGATATCGCGTCTGCTGATATCGAGAATATCATTATCGCCAACTACCAGTTGGCCGACTCGTTGGGGATCTCGGGGACCCCGGCTTTTGTCATTGGCTCAACACTCCACCCCGGTTACGCGCCGCTCGACCAAATGCGCCAAATGATCGCCGAAGAAAGGAACAGGTCGGAATGATGCGACGTTTCACCATATTGGCTGCAAAAGGCAGAAACAGGTTGATCGACAATGAATAAAGATCAAAAAGATCTCGATTTTGTGCGATCGGTCGCCGAACTCCTCAAAGAACTTGATCTTGGGGAAATTGAATTCACCCGGTGCAAACAGGAGGGTGAAGAACTTTGTGTGCGTGTTTCGGCAATCAATCACGTCGTCGCCCCTGTTCCCGTTACACCTTCTGCCGGTGCCGGCGCGGCGTCAGCTGACATGAATCCGGCGCGACACTCGGTGAGGGATATCGACAGCACCGACACCACAGATCCGGCACATCATCCCGGCGCTGTCACCGCGCCGATGGTCGGTACGGTCTATCTTCAACCTGAACCTGATGCGGCACCATTCATTGAAATTGGTCAAAAGGTGGAAGCGGGGGATCATTTATTCATCATTGAAGCCATGAAGACCATGAATCATGTTACGGCACCCCGTGCCGGCACCGTAAGCCGGATTTTCGTGGAAAATTCATCGATCGTGGAATTCGGATCGCCACTCGCGATCATTGAGTGAGCGAGGCCAGAATGTTCAGCAAAATCTTGGTCGCGAATCGGGGCGAGATTGCGTTGCGCATTATTCGCGCATGCAAGGAAATGGGAATCGGTGCAGTCGCTGTCCATTCGACTGCGGATGCCAATGCGATGCATGTCCGTATGGCAGATGAAGCAATCTGTATCGGGCCGCCGCCATCGGCGGACAGCTATCTGTCACAATGTGCGGTGATGTCAGCCTGTATCGTGACCCAGTCCGATGCAGTCCATCCTGGCTATGGATTTCTTTCTGAAAATCCGTCCTTCGCGCAAATGCTGGAAGATCACGGCATTAACTTCATTGGACCATCTGCCGAACATGTCAGAAGAATGGGGGATAAGATTGAAGCCAAACGGGTGATGCAGTCATTGAATATTGCCGGTGTCCCGGGGTCAGATGGCCCCGTGGAATCATCCGATGATGCACGACGAATTGCCAATGACATCGGGTTTCCAGTCATTATCAAGGCTTCCGGCGGCGGCGGTGGACGCGGCATGCGGATCGCGACGGGTCGTGATCAGGTTGAGGATGCTTTCACCGAAGCCCGCAGCGAGGCACTCGCGGCTTTTGGAAATGACGAAGTCTATATTGAAAAATACCTGGATCGGCCACGCCATATCGAAGTGCAGGTCATTGGAGATGGCAAAGGACATGCGATTCACCTTGGCGAGCGTGATTGCTCTCTGCAACGCCGTCACCAGAAGATCCTGGAAGAAGCTCCCGGGCCCGCGATTGATCCGACTTTACGCGCAAGAATCGGCATTCAATGTGCCGAAGCTGTTGCCAAAATGGGTTACGCGGGCGCAGGAACAGTGGAATTTCTCTACGCAGACGGTGCGTTCTACTTCATTGAAATGAATACGCGACTGCAGGTTGAACATCCCGTGACCGAGGCCGTCTACGGAGTCGATATCGTCCGCGAGCAGATTCGTGTCGCTGCTGGCCAGGGGTTGAGTATCCAACAGGATAATCTCAACACGCGTGGACATGCGATTGAAGCCCGCATCAATGCCGAAACGGTACCTGAATTTCGGCCAAGTCCAGGCCAAGTCACGACGTTCCATGCCCCGGGGGGACCCGGCGTCAGAATGGACACGGCGGTGTATACTGGCTACGAAATTCCGCCCTGGTATGACAGCCTCGTCGGAAAGGTCATCGTACATTCCGAAGACCGGGCCAGTGCTTTGGCAAAACTCTCGCAAGCGCTCGACGAACTCATCATTGATGGCATTGAACATAATGCGCCGCTTTTCCAGAGACTTTTTGCCAACAAAGATATTCAGGATGGCAACTACCATATCCACTGGCTTGAATCCTGGCTCAATGAGACAAGCTGGTAAGTCATCGTACAGATTCGCTTTCCGACGATTCCTCTTCACCTGCTGATCGCTGGATATACAATCGGTTACTTCCCAATGGGAGCGGAGGGGAGTGACATCGACATTGACTGGCATAATCCGGCGCGAAGGGGAATCCTGCCACTTGATACCTTTCGTGTGCCGCGTCGACTCAAGCGGGCCGTGCGACGTGGGGAATTTTCTGCAACAATGAATGCCGACTTTTCTGCTGTTATTGTCAATTGCAGTGAGCGGACAAGCACATGGATCAATCGCTCCATCATTACGTCTTATGAACAGTTACATCAGGCAGGACTGGCACATTCCGTGGAAGTCTGGGCATCAGGACAACATGTCGGTGGTCTGTACGGCGTCGCCCTGAATGGTGCTTTTTTTGGCGAGAGCATGTATTCACACAGTCCCATGGCCTCCCAGGTTGCACTCATTCATCTGGTTGACCATTTGCGTCGCACGGGCTTCCGTCTGCTCGATATCCAATTCATCTCGTCGCATTTGCAGCGATTTGGGGCACAAGAAATTTCCCGTCGCGCCTTTTTGAACGCATTGCACGATGCTCTGGCTGCCAATTCACTCCTGACGTCTCAGAAGTTTGACGGGGACTCGGTATCCGCGTTGCAGCGGATCAGCCAAATATCATAACGCGGATGCTCCATGGCGGAGATTGCCGGGGATGCGGCAATCAGCCAAGCCTTGAATATTGGCGATGCATCTTCATCTTCGATGACCTCAACAAATGCAAAAGAGTGGGTTGACGGATTCTCGGGCCAGTATCTACAGGCATGCAACTGGATCGTCAGCCGACCAAATTTCGTCGACTTGCCGACCGCCACCGCCACATTCCGGGCAGAACCGGTGATCGTATCCAGCCCCCGCAACAAAGCGGCTTGTCCTGCAACTGCGTGGCGTTTCGTATCAACCTCTTCCTCTGTTGCTGTATCAACCTCAGTTTCGTTGACCACAGCGTCGTCTGCCAACGCCCGGTCCCCTAGATTATCACCTTGACCCCAGGCAACGGAAGACAATGTGATTGTCGCCACAAGCACGACAAATTTCATTGCACGGAGAAGAAGAAGTTTGTCAGCAACTGGATCAAACCAACATGGCCTTGAGTGTCAATGATCTGGTCACCCTCCTGCAGATAATCAAATGATCCGCCCGGCACGATTTCGACAAAAAAGCCTCCAAGGAGACCTTCGGAAACAATCGTTGCTGAACTATCATCAGGAATCATGATTCCTTCATTGAATGACAATTCAAGGTCTGCGGCAAAGTTTTCCTGATCAAGATTGATCGCCGATACCGAACCTATACGGACCCCAGCCATCCGGATATCGGTTCCCACCGCCACACCCTGGGCCGAGGTAAAACTGGCTGACACACCGTATCCACGCGGACCTGGTAAGGTTTCGTCTTGCAAAAGATAGGCCAGAAAGAACCCCGCCACCAGCAGCACCACAACGCCCACAAAGAGTTCGAGTCGATTTTCACTCAACTCTCCGTCTCCCGCTTGTCTGCGTCGGCCGGGTTCCAGGCGATATAATCGGTTGGAACAGTTGGTGTGCCCGTGCTCAGTGACCCGGACGGACGCGCAGCCTCCCTGGAACCCGTCAAATTCCTTCGATGCGCAGCTTGCCACGGATAGCGATGGAGAGGTTTCTCGGTCGGTGGATCATGAAACGTGTGATGCAACCAGCCATGCCATTCGACGGGTACCCGGCTTGCTTCCATTTCACCATTATAGATCACCCAGCGGCGGTGACCGTCTCTATCCTGAAAATACAGGTTGCCATCTTCATCTTCGCCAACCCGCTGTCCCTTGCGCAGGGTAAAGATCTGGGTCCCCAATGTCTGGCCATTCCACCAGGTCAACAGCCGTTTGAGCCACATCACGTCAGTTGCCCGGAAAAACGATTTCGTATCTTTGCCATTCATTCACAATGATCATTGCCTGCGGCGACTAAGACGCCTTGGCCGGTTTTTTTGCGGCCTCGGAATAAATCAGCAAGGGTTCTGATGAAGACATCACGGCTTCTTCGTTAATCACCACCTCACCCACATCGTCTGTGCGTGGCAGATCATACATTGTATTGAGCAGGATTTCCTCGAGAATGGCACGCAGCGATCGGGCACCTGTCTTGCGAATAATCGCCCGTTTTGCAATCGCACGAACCGCTTCATCTGTGAAGGTGAGCTTGACATCATCCAACTCAAATAACCGTTCAAATTGCCTGATCAACGCATTTCTTGGCTCTGTCAGTATCTTGACCAGAGCGTCTTCATCAAGCTTCTGCAGAGTTGCGACAACAGGCAGTCGACCAACAAACTCTGGAATGAGTCCGTATTGAAGCAAATCTTCAGGCTCGAGCATGCCATAAAGCTGGTCAAGATTCCGCCGCTCGTCGCCCTCGATTTCCGCGCCAAACCCGATCGCTGACTTGGTGCCGCGCTTCGCAATGATATTTTCAAGACCGGCAAATGCGCCGCCGCAGATAAACAGGATATTAGTGGTGTCGACCTGCAGGAACTCCTGCTGAGGATGCTTTCGCCCCCCTTGCGGCGGGACTGAAGCAATCGTACCTTCCATCAGTTTCAGCAGTGCCTGCTGCACCCCTTCCCCACTGACATCCCGGGTAATGGACAGATTCTCCGCCTTGCGCGTGATCTTGTCGACTTCGTCGATATAAACAATTCCACGTTGCGCCCGTTCGACATTATATTCGGAGGCCTGCAGCAACTTCAGAATAATGTTTTCGACATCCTCGCCGACATAACCGGCCTCAGTGAGTGTGGTTGCATCAGCCATTGTGAAAGGAACATCAAGGATACGCGCCAGGGTCTGTGCAAACAGCGTTTTTCCACAACCTGTCGGGCCAATCAGCAGAATATTTGATTTCGCCAGTTCAACATCACCCGACCGCGCGATGGGACGCAGTCGCTTGTAATGATTGTAGACAGCCACCGACAAAACCTTCTTGGCATGTTCCTGACCCACGACATATTCGTCAAGAACCGCATAGATCTCCTTGGGGCTCTTGCTGGATGGCTGATCCGCCCGCGAGTCGTCCTTGGTCTGCTCACGGACAATATCCATGCAGAGCTCAGTACATTCTTCACAGATATAGACTTGCGGGCCGGCAATCAGCTTTTTGACTTCATTCTGGCTCTTACCACAAAATGAGCAGAATAAACCCGAATTCCCGTCCTTTGACTTGCCCATCCTTGCTCCGTTTCACAACCGCCTCTGGACGGGACACTTCTCCCGTCCCGTGATGAGACAGAATAACTCAATAACCAAGGTTTCACAATTCGGCTGAACTGGTACCCGTTGAATCTTCACCGCGTTCCGCAACAATGCGGTCAATGAGACCCCACTCTTTGGCTTCCTCTGGTGTCATGAAGTTATCCCGGTCCAATGCCGCTGCCACCTGCCCCTCTTGCTGCCCGGTATGTCTGGCGTAAATCCGGTTCAACCGTTCATTCAACTCCAGAATTTCCTTGGCGTGGATTGAAATGTCAGCCGCTTGACCCTGGAACCCCCCACTCGGCTGATGCAGCATGATTCGGCTGTTGGGTAACGCAAAACGCATTCCCTCCGCCCCGGCAGCGAGCAACAGCGACCCCATTGAAGCCGCTTGCCCGACAGCCAAAGTCGAAACCGGAGGCGAGACATACTGCATTGTGTCATAGATCGACAGTCCGGCAGTGACCATGCCCCCGGGGCTGTTGATATACATCGAAATTTCTTTCTTCGGATTATCCGATTCCAGAAACAGCAATTGTGCAACGATCAATGTCGACATCGCATCATTGATGGTTCCGGATACAAAGATGATGCGCTCCTTGAGCAAGCGCGAGAATATATCAAAGCTGCGTTCACCTCGCGAGGTTTGCTCAACGACGATGGGCACGAGCGTATTCATAAAGGTTTCACCAGGATGTCGCATGGCCAGACTCTCTCAAAATTTCCCAGGATTATCTCAAGCTGCAAATTCTAAAGTGTCTCGAACCTGGCAGCAGTTTCCAACTCCTGGACAAATTCCACCTTGTTGACTGACTCATCTTTGATTTGCACACAGTTCAACATATGTTCCATCACGCGGTCCTCAACCATGGCGGTTCGAATTGAATCTCGAAAACGCTGCAGTCCCTTATCACTTGCAAGTCCACGCCGCAGTTGGTCCAAACTCACATTGTTGTTCTTGATAAATTGTTGGACCTCTTCACTGCTAAAATCGATTGAAAGGTCGTTTTTTCGCCTGTAAACTTCAATAATGAACGATTTGGCGACACGATAAATAGCAACTTCTCTCAAGAGTTGCTCCGGCGTCCCAAGTTGATCGTTTTCGCCGGTCTCATCATTCGTCCCAACGCCATGCTCTGACGACGGGTCTGTGGCAACGGCTTGTCCACCGTCATCTTCTTCCTGAATCGCGCCGCCCTGTTCAAACGTGCCAGGGCGAGATGGATCTGTATCCGGATGAGACGTCAACTCCTCTGATATGGCGTCGCCTGTCCCGGAATCGCCTGGTGCCGGGTGATCTGTCTCAACTTCATCCTCATCATCTGTTTCCATCGCATCCGCCTCCAGATCGTCCAATGTCACCCCAAGTTTCGGCAACTGCCGCAGGAGGAGAGCGGTATGTGCACGTTCAACCCGATGCAATGGCGGCGAGAAATCGAGCACGGCCATCAATTCACTCAGCAAACGCCTTTTGACAATCATTTCAGCCTGTTCCTGGAAACGTCTCTCGAGATTCTTTTTTGCCATATCCTTGAACTCTTCGGGATTGGCGTAACCCAATTGTTGCACGGTTTCATCAGTCAATTCAAAATGAATGCGCCGTTCCAGCTGATCAATTTTCACCACGGTCTCTGTCGCACCGTTCGGGACATCAGAGAATTCGTTGCCCTCAGAATCACGCACGATCATCGGTAACGTGAACTGATCTCCAACTGAAACACCAACGCATTCTCTTTCAATAGTCTCGGCTGAATCGGGATCAACAATGACTTCCCGCCGGCCATCCCACGTTGTTTTTCCATCACCACCGCCCGGTTGGAAGGCCAGTTGGCACGTCACCCGATCACCGAGAACTGCCTTGTAATCGGCATCTGCCATTTCATAGCGACCCAGCGAATCCAACTGAAGATCCATGTCTTCCTTGATGGCTGCGTCGAGGTCAATGATGACAGGGCGTTTGACTTCAATCTCTTTCATGACCTCATTGATCGTCGGAAATTCGGGGAAAACTTCGTATGAGATCACACATTTCAATCCCTGACCGTCGCCATCCTGATAGTCGAAACTGACCTGTGGCTGTTCCACCGGATCATCGCCACCATCTTCGAAATGCTTTTGCAACTCGGAATTGACCAGTTCACGAGTGACCATGTCACGAATTTCAGTTCGTTGTCGTGACTTCAAGATGTGGGCGGGAACCTTGCCGGGGCGAAAACCGGGCACATGGGCTTGCGGCGCAATTTCATCGACTTTCTGGTCAATCATTTTTTCAACGTCTTCACCTGGCAGGGTCAGCTCATATTGGCGTGCCAGACCGTCATTCATGACTTCTTCAAATTTCATTGTGTCTACTCAACCCAATCTGGTGCGGGCGGAGGGACTCGAACCCCCACGCCTTGTCGGCGCCAGATCCTAAATCTGGTGCGTCTACCCATTCCGCCACGCCCGCAGCATAGCGAATAAATCCGTGCTCAGTTATCAAATGACGTTTGCAGTTGCGAGAAAAAAATTGTCCGAATCCGGTCATTTCCTGGCCAGAACAGTTCGCATCACCGGTGGCAGCAATTCAGGCAAATCCTCGGCAATCAAACCCGGGCCGAACCTTCGCGCCGCTTCGATATGTAGTAGCACGCCCGCGGAGGCGGCTGTCACAGCATTGGCCCCGCGTGCCAGCAAGCCAGCAATCAGTCCGGCCAGCACGTCCCCACTTCCAGCCGTTGCTAACCAGGGAGCTGCAGTTTCTCCAACAGCGGGGACGATCCCGACCCCGCCATCCGGAGCCGCAATGATCGTCACGGCACCCTTTAAAACAACGACCGCACCCGCGCGGCGCGCAGCCGCTTGAACGGCGGTCACCGGACTCGTCTCGGATTCACTGCGAAGCCCGCTTGATTCGTGCGGAAAGAGCCGGGCAAATTCACCGCCATGCGGCGTGAGAACGGCGTTTCGGTGCAACCGATCAAAAAGGGAAGGCGGATGGTTGGAAAATGCCGTCAAGGCGTCTGCGTCCAACACGGTCGCAGTTTGCGAACTGAGAGTCTCCAGAACCAGTGCGCGGGCCCGGTCATCAGTTCCAAGGGCGGGGCCTATGCAAACCGCATTGATTCTGCTGTCACGCAGTCGTTGCCGCAATTGCCGTGGATGATCGCAAGCGGTCAACATGATCGCGTTGAGCTGTGCCGCATGTTCGGCCAATGCATTCTGTGGTGACGCGAGCGTGACCAGGCCGGCCCCGACGCGCAACGCGGCACGCGCCGCCAAACGGGCCGCACCTCCCTTCGTCGCTGCTCCTGCCACTGTCAACACATGACCATGATGATATTTATGCGCAAACACCTCTTTCTCGAGGAGTTGATGCGGCAACTCATCCGTGCCCCAGATATGCGTTACATCCTCGCTGGCCACAAGACGGGTCAATTCCACATCCAATCCCAGCGGAACAGTCAACAATTTTCCGGTCAATTGACCCCCCATTCCGAGAAAGTGACCGGGTTTGGGGCATTCGAAAGTCACGGTTATCTCCGCGGGTTGCCAATCGGTGCAACCCTCGATGGTCAATCTGCCACTGTCTGCGTGTATCCCGCTCACAATATCAATTGCCGCCAGTCGGCCGCAGCGCATGGCGATATGCATTGCCCTTGCGACGGTGCCGCTCAGGGGACGAGACAATCCGATGCCGAACAACGCATCGACCGTGACGCCCTGCGCATCATTTTCCGTGAAACTCTCAAGCGGAAGACAGGTTCCATGCCGTCGCCACATCTCACGCATCGCGGTCGCTTCGGAGCCGTGCCGACCTGTCGACATTTCCCAAACCTTGACATTCCACCGGAGCTGAGAGAGGTGGCGCGCCACCACGTAGCCATCACCACCATTATTTCCAGGGCCACACAGTATGGCAGCACGCGGTGGATTGTCCCCGGTTTTGCGCATTTTATGATCGATAGATTGAGCCGCACTTCTTCCGGCCATCTCCATCAATTGCCTCACCGTGACCCGCCCCGACTCGAAGGCCGATTGTTCCAGGCGCAGCATTTGTTCAGCCGTCAGCAACTTGCGCATGAGTCCACTCCTTTCCGTCACAGCACGACAATACCAAAGCCTTGTTTCGACCATAGTCCAGTGACATGCAATTGGCAGCTTTGATGGCCGGATCAGAAAACTGGCACCGCTGACCAACCTGACACCAGACAAATGTGTATCTCTCCTGCATGGTTTCACCAAACCTGGTGATTTCTTGTGCATTTTGCACAAATTTTAGCACTTCATGATCGGTTTCGACGTTGCCCGTGCCGGGCGCGGTGCTGGGCATTGCTTCGGAACACTGAATTCCCACATGAAATATTCATCCGAAGCGATCATCACAGGAGTGATTGAAGTGAAAAAGATTGAAGCCATCATCAAGCCCTTCAAGCTCGATGAGGTGAAAGAAGCTTTGCAGGAAGCTGGCGTGCAGGGCCTTTCAGTGATCGAAGCCAAGGGATTCGGACGTCAGAAAGGACATACCGAGTTGTATCGTGGAGCTGAGTATGTGGTTGATTTTCTTCCCAAGATCAAAATCGAAGTTGTTCTTCCAGATGATCAGGTCGATGCTGCACTTGAAGCGATTCAGCAATATGCGCGGACTGACAAGATCGGGGATGGCAAGATTTTTGTCTCGACAGTTGAACAAGCAATCCGTATCCGCACGGGCGAGTCTGGAGACGACGCATTATAGTCTTCGGCGATCCCGACCATACTGATTTTTTGTCACCAGAAAGGAATGGATAAATATGGCAGGAATTGATGAGGCCTTGAAGACCATCAAGGATGAAGAGGTCAAATTTGTCGACCTTCGGTTGACTGATCCGCGTGGCAAGCTTCAGCATGTCACAATGATGGCGGAACAGGTCGATGCCGACTTCATTGAAGAAGGCGTCATGTTTGATGGATCTTCCATCGCCGGGTGGAAGTCAATTGAAGTGTCAGATATGAAAATGATGCCTGACCCAAGCTCTATCTACATTGATCCCTTCTATGCAGAAAAAACCGCATGTATCCACTGCTCCATTGTCGAACCCGATACCGGTGAGCCTTATGGACGGGATCCCCGTGGCACCGCCGAGAAGGCAGAAGCCTACCTGACATCAACGGGTGTCGGCGATGTTGCATATTTCGGCCCGGAAGCAGAATTCTTCATTTTTGATGATGTCCGTTTCGCCAACGAAATGAACAAGGTTTCCTACGAGATTGATGCGATGGACGCATCATGGAATACCGACACCGAATACTCAATGGGGAACAGTGGCTTCCGCCCGGGCGTGAAAGGTGGATATTTCCCTGTCAATCCGGTTGATTCCGGTCAGGATTTGCGATCTGAGATGCTGTCGACGATGAAGCTCATGGGAATGTCAGTCGACAAACATCACCATGAAGTGGCGTCATGCCAGCATGAGCTTGGTCTCATCTTTTCGTCATTGACCAATCAGGGTGATCAACTGCAGAAATATAAGTATGTGGTCCAGAATGTGACCCATTCTTATGGAAAATCCGCAAGTTTCATGCCCAAGCCGATTGCCGGTGACAACGGCACCGGAATGCATGTCAATATGTCCATCTGGAAAGGTGACACACCCGTCTTTGCCGGAAACAAATATGCTGACCTCAGTGATGAGGCTCTCTGGTATATTGGTGGAATCCTCAAACATGCCAAGGCCCTCAATGCCTTTACCAATCCGACGACAAATTCCTACAAACGTCTCATCCCCGGATTTGAAGCCCCGGTCTTGCGCGCCTATTCGGCACGTAATCGTTCGGGTTGTGTTCGTATTCCATGGACTGAAAATCCGAAGGCAAAACGGGTCGAAGCACGGTTTCCTGACCCCTTGGCCAATCCCTATCTCTGCTTTTCTGCTCTGTTGATGGCTGGCCTTGATGGCGTTCGCAACAAGGTCGATCCAGGCGATGCCATGGACAAGAACCTGTATGACCTTCCGCCCGAAGAGCTCGAGGGGATCCCGACGGTTTGCTCGTCATTGCGTGAAGCCATAGGTTGTCTGGAAGGCGACAATGACTTCCTGACGCAAGGCGACGTCTTCACCCGCGACCAGATTGAGGGCTATTGCGAACTCAAATGGGAAGAAATTTTCAAATTTGAGCATACACCCCATCCGGTCGAGTACGAAATGTACTACTCTGCTTGAACGGATCGCATTGATAGTTTTCAGGAAGGGCCCGTTCAAAACGGGCCCCTTTCTTATCTCCCGAATTCGATCACCCGCTCTGTAGAGGCGAGTCGATCTCCCCGGCCGCGCTGCCAGTTACGGATCAGAAATCCAGAGAGTGCAATTGACGACGAAAGCGAAAAAACAACCACACAGCGGCGATGGCAAGCCCTGCAATGAACCCGCACCAGATGCCGACTGCACCCCATCCGATCATAAATCCCGCAACATAGCTGACGGGTAGGCCGACCAGCGAATAGCTGATCGCAGCGATGATCATTGGCATTCTTGTATCACTCAATCCACGAAGCAGCCCAAGAGCCACAACCTGAAAGGCATCGGCGAGTTGAAAAGCCGCCCCCATGAAAACAAGTGTGATGCCAATTCTCAGGACCTCGGAGGCTCCTTCTGACTCGGTGTCAAGAAATGCGCGCACCAACAATTCCGGGATGGAGACAAAAATTATGACGACGACGACGACCGTCAAGCCGGTGAGTGTGAGGACCGCCCAGGTGACACGTACCAGCGCCGCACGGCTACGCGCACCGACTGCAAATCCCGCTTGCGCCGTCGCAGCGTTGGCAAAACCAAGGTAAATCATGAATACGAAGGCTGCGGTCTCGAGGACAATTCCATGCGCAGCCAGTGAAATTGCGCCAACCCAGCCTGCCATGACCGAACCCGCAGCGAAAAGTCCGATTTCGGAAGTCAGTGTGACACTGACTGGCCAGCCGAGTTGAAAGACAGAACCCAGAATTTTCCATTCCGGTTTCCACAGACGCGCAAATAACGAATAGGCGCGGCAGTCACCATCAATCAACAGGTAGAGCAGCATGACACATAATGTCAGCCCATGGGCAAAGATGGTGGCGTAGGCAGCACCGGCGATTCCCAGTTCGGGTGCGCCCCAATTTCCGAAAATGAACATGTAATTTGCAGGAACATTGATCAGAGCTCCAAGTAAAGTCGCCCAAAAGATGATCTTGGGTTTTCCGAGTGCCACAAAGAAGCTCTTGAGCACCATGACAGTCATGGCCGGGAAGATGCCCCACACTGCGATTGCCATATATTCACCGGCAAGACGCGCAATCGTCGGTTCCTGTCCAAGTAAGAGAAGGACAGGTTCAATATGATGCAGCGGCACGAACAGCAGTAACCAGTAGGTTGTCGACAACCAGAAACTCATTCGAATAATTCGCCGCAATTTCCAGGTCAGACCGGCACCGCGTGCTTCCGAGGCCAAGGGAATCGCCGCCATTGCAAACCCGGATCCCACCACGAATGTGATCAGAAAAATGGTGCCGGCCAGCACACCGGCCGCCAGTTCGTCAACGCCGTAATGTCCCAACATTGCGGCATCGGTCAGTTGCTTGGATGCCTGTGCCAGATTGCTGCCGATGAGGGGTGCCGAGAAACTCAACGTCAGCCAAAGCTGTTGTTTAAAATTCTTGCCAATGATTTCCTGCATGCGCCTGAACTAAGAAAAGTTGCAGTGAACAGCAACAGGTGGAATGGGTCTGAGACACACGAACTGACCAGTCAACAACGCATATATGAGCATCTGCTGGCAGGATATGCGGCTGCGCATCCCGGAATATCTCTTCCACACATGCTTCACTTGACCCTGTTTTTGATTGGATCGTGACCGACGGATGCGTGGTGGTCAACCCTCCCAATCCGGCCATTGACTCAATCTGATGGGTCGCGCTATCGGCCGGATGCCAAAGGTCAGGCTATTTTATGCTCAACCGGCTACCCACGAACTCAACACCGGCTCCAGAAGTGCCGCGAAGGGCATTGCCTTGGCGACATGTTCAGGACCAAAATGGTTGTCTTCATGCAGCATATTCATGGTCCCGACGGCCCGCAATGTCCCTGATGCGTCCATGCTGGTGACGGGAATGTTCAGACAGGATTGACATCCAAGGCTGGCAATCAACTCATGGTCAAAAAATGCCCCGCGAATGTCCTCAATCGTTCGGGCGATCCAGGGCTTGCAGTTGATCAGTACGATTTCTCCCCAGTCTGTGAGTTCTCCAAGGGCTTTACGGCCGCCCCATGGATATTCCTTTGGGCGGCTGGAATAGATTCGTTCCGCCTCATACCTCTTCCAATCGATTGCCATGAGCGTGAAAAGCCTATGGCCGACCACTTGTGCAAGAGCATCGTCAAGCGCAGGAAAGAGGTCAGGTGATGCCTTGCATCGCGCCAACAACTCAAGCCCACTCATCGTTTTTGCCTTCGAGGAAAGAGACCCAGAGGCCATTCAGCAAGACTCCGTGCGGCCGGCGCTGCATGTCTGTGGTGCGCCAATCCACCTGTGTGTTGGAGACATATGAGCGCGGGGCCCCTGCGCCGACGGAATGCGTGGCCGACGTCATCCGGGCCGCCGTGACCGATGGGACACACCAACTCCGCTATCGGGTCGGCGGAGCCGATGCCGAGATGATCCTGACTCGCCAGAATGCGGCGGGATGACACCACGTTCATCGGCGGCTATTGCGCGTCATCGTACAAGCGCATTTCAGTGGAATCCTCAAATTTTCCACAGGACATTTACCTCTAACAACAACGGCCTTCATTTATTGTTCATTCCTGATTCGGAGACATATGAGCGTGAGGCCATTCAGGCCAACATTCGGGTTTCAGATCGGAACTGCAAGATATTCGCCAACGCAATCCGGAGAGTCCTACAAAGCGTGGAACCCTGGAGTTCTGTGTCATGAAGTCTGGGGCGATGGCAACTGGTCCGGATCCAGGCCGCCTCTTGTGATGATATAACGCTGAAAACTGGGGATCGGGCATGACAGGCTCTGGCTGTTGGAATCCATCTGCAACGCCCCGCAATGGATGAGATGCGTGACAAAGCTTTGCGGGGAGAACCCTTCAGGAAGGTCATAATCCCCCGCCGCATTGTGGTCATTGAGTGTCTTAATTGTCCGGCGAATCTCATCAATTTGCAGGCCTTTTCCTTCCACTTGGGCTTTCCCCACCGCGAACATCACGCGTCCCACCAGCTTGCGCGAGATGGCCATGTCGGTGCTGAACTGGGTGGCATAATAGCCGTGCCGCAAGGTATCGCTGCGCACCTGCACCCGGTCCCAGTCCGTGATCCTGTCGAGATCCCCGTTGATACCCGGCTCCAGCGCCGCTTCGGCGAGGGCCTGCTGCGCCCAATGCACATGCCGCGGCCAGCCGTCGGTGGTCTGCACCACCGCCAGCGCCCGCGCGCGACACCCCTCCATCGTCATCCCGAAATGGGCACAAAACCGATCCAGGAGTGCGGTATATTCGCCGCGGGTCAGGCACCCGAGAGAATGGGCGCGCACCCCATGGGTCAATCCCAGATCGCGCAACCGCGATGGGGTATCGCCAAGGCCCGCGCAGACCAGCGTGAGGGGGAGCGACGTGGCCGCATCATGCACAGTCTGCAGGAAGAGGGCTTGCGGCGTGTCGATGCCGGGCGGCAATCTCTGGGCTTCATCCACGGCCAGGATCACCGGCCTCTGCCACATCTCTGCCGGAACCTGTTCCTCCAGTGACAACAGATCCTGGGGCGGCTTCGTACCGGGATTGTCCTTGAGACCGACTCCAAACCCAAAGGCGCTGATCTGATCAATGCGTTTGACCCAACTGTCGCCGTATTGCGACAAGGTGTCCCGCCAGGTCTCCGGGCTGACGGCACCCGCAAAAGCCAGGGCCTGCAAAACATCCGGCAACGCCTGTTGCAAATGGGCGTTCGAGATCACGACGGTGCGCGGCGTACCCTGTGCGTCGGACCGGGATTTCAGCTCACGCAAGACCGAACTCTTCCCCGCACCCGGCGCGCCCTGGATGATACGGGTGTTTCCGGGTGGGGCCTGACCATCCCGCCCCGTCAATTCAGCCAGCGACAGAATCGTCTCCAGAATCTCATCCCGCCCTACAAAGACCGGGGGCGGTGACTTATCACCCCGCAGGACAAAATCCTGCAACGCGTCCCGTTGAAATGCGGTCATCCTGTCACCTCTTCAACAGCCGGATGGAGGGTTAAAACGCAGCATAAGAAAAGCACAATTGCGATTCAAGGTTGAAGAAGCCTGTCGGGAAAGTTGTCCTGAACCGCCAAGATGGGACCACCAAAATCTCCGGGGGCAGATCGTTCCGCCAAGTGACCCTTCGAGTTCTGAATGCCGCTCAAGCCGCACGACGCACTGCAAATCTTCCGGATGAGCTGCCGGCATCTGAGTATGGCAGACGTGAAACTGAGATCATGGTGCCCCTACTGACTTTTGACTCTGCGAAGCCACCCAGATGCCAAACAAAAACCGCCCCCTCTGATTTCCCTGGGGACGTGTCTGGGCCATAGAGTGGAAAATATGCATCGGAAATTCTGGTAGTGTCTCAGTTTGAAATTCGAAACATGCTCTGTACCTGCTCAAACACATGTGATAAGGGGTAGTTCCAGCTTCTATCAGGAGATTTCATCATGAGACACTTGCCATTGCCCCCCCCCCCCTCCTTAAGGCTTGTGCCACTGTCCTGCTGAGCGGGGCCCTCACCCTGCCCGCATCGGCACAACAAATCCAGCAGAGTGCGATCATCAATTCACGGGTGCTGGGCCCGGTCGAAGCCCGTGTCACAAGCCTGACCCCCGACCTGATCGGCGCCGCCCCCATCGTTCAGGGCCGGACCTGGACCGGTCTGGTCCAGAGCCTGAAGATCGAGGCCCTGGACGGCCCGGACGGGACGACCTTCGGTGTGGGGTCCAATTCCCATTGCGCCCACACGCCGGGCGTCAGCGGCGGGGTCCAATTCCACAACCCGACCGGCACCTATTCCCGTGACGGGGCCATCGCCATCGCCTGCCCGACCTGGACGGCCCGCAAATGCTCGCGGAGCGTGACCTTCATGGGCCGGACGTTCACCGCCAACAGAGGGTACCCGGCGTGCAAGGGAGACACGACGTCCCTGACTGGCGAGTACACCGGGAACACACCGGAGCAGCAGACTGACCCTGACACGTTCACCCCGATCGACCGGACCCCGAGCACCGGCACCTTCCGGGTGCGCATCTGGGGCAATGTCTGCCTTGCCGGCGGGACCAACTGCCGCTCCCTCCGAGACGAGGAGACGAGGAGGTGGCTTGCCAATTCACTGAATATTATCCATCCGTTCGGCTATGGGGCCACCTTCGGCCCCGGCCCCAACTGTAGCCCACCCCACTGGCCCTCCGAGGCCTGGCGGGGTGCCAATGGCCTTTCTTATGCCGAATACTGCGATGTCACGGTCGATGTCCGGGACTACTGACCGCCGCGGTCAGGTCAGCAACACAGGAGGGCGGCCTGCGGGTCGCCCTTTTCCCATGCAAACATGATTGCAAACCGAGCCACTACCAAAATTCTGGAGAGCGCGCAGTTCAAAAATCTGTCTCTGAACCCCCACGAATTCTGGGGGTGCCACTTGAAACGCTCATATATTGGAGATGTACACATTCTCACGGATATTGCGGAAACTTTCTGGCGTTACGGGCGATTGGTATCTTGAAATACCGTTTTTTGTGACTATTTGAATTCGCTTGAACAACTTTTTTTTATCATTTCGGGAGGAATCAAGAATGATGCGATACTTACGAATGCAGCTGGCCGCTGTAACCCTTGCCGGGGTCACTGTATCCACCGCCATGGCGGCAGAAATTACGATCGCGACCGTGAATAATTCTGACATGATTATCATGCAGGAACTGTCTTCCCAGTGGGAGGACGCGACCGGAAATTCAATCAACTGGGTTGTCCTCGAGGAGAATGTCCTGCGGCAGCGCGTGACCACTGATATTGCCACTGACGGCGGTTCCTTCGACATTATTACGATTGGTGCTTACGAAGCACCGATTTGGGGGGCACAAGATTGGCTTATCCCGCTCGAAGATCTTGGCGACGCCTATAATTATGCTGATATTTTTGAGCCTGTGCGCAATGGCCTGTCCGCGAACGGTACGCTTTATGCCGTCCCCTTTTACGCTGAAAGTTCCTTTACTTTCTATCGAACGGATATTTTCGAAGCTGCCGGCATAGCCGAACCGCAAGCGCAGATCACCTATGATCAATTCGCGGAAATCATCGCTGCAGTCCACGATCCGGACAATGGTGTGTATGGAACGTGCCAGCGTGGGAAAGCCGGTTGGGGTGAAAATATGGCCTTCGTGGGTCCGTTGGTTAATGCGTTTGGCGGCCAGTGGTTCGATATGGGCTGGAATCCCACCATCGACAGCCCCGAATGGAAGGCGGCAGTCACCTATTATGTGGACCTGATGAACGCGTACGGCCCGCCGGGCGCATCAAGCAACGGCCATAATGAAAACCGTGCGCTCTTTGCGGATGGCAAATGTGCCACTTGGGTTGATGCGACATCTGCCGCTGGCTACATCTTCAATCCTGACGAGAGTTCTGTCCATGATCGAACAGGTTTTTTTCAGGCGCCTAAGCAGGTGACCGACAAGGGCACCGGCTGGTTCTGGGCGTGGGCATTGTCCATCCCTGCCTCTTCCAAACAGGAAGATGCTGCCAAGGATTTTCTTGCCTGGGCAACAAGCCAAGAATATGTCGAGCTTGTCGGCAATACAAAAGGCTGGGTGGCAGCGCCTCCGGGAACCCGTAAATCGACTTACGATAATCCGGAATATCTTGCAGCCGCTCCATTCGCGCCGACGGTACTGAACTCGATTCTCGCGGCAAATCCGGCTGATGCGACATTGAATCCGGTCCCTTATACGGGTGTTCAATTCGTTGCGATCCCCGAGTTTCAGGGAATTGGCAATTATGTTGGCCAACAGATTTCAGCGGCTTTGGCAGGTCAACAATCTGTCGATCAGGCCCTGGCCAATAGTCAACAATTTGCTGTCCGCGAAATGACCAAAGCGGGTTACATCAAATAAAAGGACCCGTGCGGGCTGACATGATTTTTCAGGTCGGCCCGCCACCCTGATGCCCCTGATATCAGCATCACACTTGCATTTTTTTCATGGTGGCACCATGATTGGTGACCATTTCTTGTCAGATTAGCAAACCATGTCGACTCAAGCGTCACGCACAGCCGCTCGATTCATGATCTCACCGTCGGTGCTGCTGTTGCTCGGTTGGATGCTTGTGCCACTCTGTATGACGCTCTACTTTTCAACGCTTCGTTACAATCTGATCGTTCCGAGCGGCAACCCGTTTGTGGGGTGGGAAAACTACTATTGGTTTGTCACCGACCCGAGTTTCAAAGCAGCAATGTTCAACACGCTGTTGCTTGTCGGGGGAGTGCTCTGCATCACTGTCGTCGGGGGGATCTTATTCGCGTTGCTCCTTGATCAACCGATGTGGGGACAGGGTTTGATCCGGATCATGGTCATCTCTCCATTTTTTGTGATGCCAACTGTGTCTGGATTGGTGTGGAAGAACATGTTCATGAATCCGGTCAACGGTATCTTTGGGCATGTTGCACAGGCCTTGAATCTCGCGCCGGTGGAATTTTTCAGCCAGATCCCACTCCTGTCAATTATTCTCATTGTCAGTTGGCAGTGGTTGCCGTTTGCCACCCTTATCCTCCTGACCGCGCTCCAGTCGCTTGACCGCGACCAGCTTGAAGCCGCCGAGATGGATGGCGCGAAGAGTCTGTCGCGATTCATCTATATCATGATCCCGCATCTGGCACGCGCCATTACTGTTGTAATTCTGATTCAAACAATCTTCCTGTTGTCGATTTTTGCTGAAATCCTCGTGACCACGAATGGCGGCCCGGGTGTCGCGACAACCAATCTGACCTATTTGATCTACGTCTCATCGCTGTTGCAGTTTGATGTGGGTATGGGGAGTGCGGGAGGCGTTATTGCAATTATCCTGGCCAACATTGTTGCCATCTTTTTGATGCGACTCATCGGCAAGAATCTGGAGGCGTGAGGACCAGCGATCATGGCGCGCCTTGTTTCAATTCCCCGCAAATCTTTCAACACCACCCTTGCCGGTTTTCTTGGTTTCCTGATGTTTTTTCCGGTCCTGTGGATCGTCATTCTCTCATTCAAGACCGAGGGCGATGCCATCAAGGCACCACTTGAAATCCTGTTCGCTACCGGTTGGACGGTCGAAAGTTACGGTGCGGTACAAGCAAGATCAGACTATTTCAAACATTTCGCCAACTCTGTGTTCATCGCGTTCGGGTCAACCTTCCTGGGACTGCTCATCGCTGTTCCGGCGGCTTGGGCCATGGCTTTTGTACCAACGAAGCGGACCAAACATATATTGATGTGGATGTTGTCAACAAAAATGCTTCCGCCGGTTGGTGTTCTTGTCCCCATCTATCTGATTTTCCGGGACACAGGCCTGTTGGATTCACGGTTTGGCCTCGCTCTCATCCTGACGATGGTCAATCTGCCGATCATCATCTGGATGTTGTATACTTATTTCCGCGAGATTCCCGGAGAAATCCTCGAGGCGGCACGGATGGACGGGGCCAATTTGAATGCCGAAATCATATTTGTTTTGGCACCGATGGCTCTCCCCGGCATGGCCTCAACCGTTCTCCTGAACATTATTCTGGCGTGGAATGAAGCATTCTGGACATTGAATCTGACTGCAGCAAAGGCCGCGCCTCTCACGGCCTTTATTGCTTCCTACTCGAGTCCTGAGGGACTGTTTTACGCCAAGTTGAGTGCTGCCTCAGTCATGGCAATTGCACCCATTCTCGCACTTGGCTGGCTCAGTCAGAAACAACTGGTGCGCGGTCTGACTTTCGGTGCGGTCAAATAGGAAAAGAGCGATGGGGCAAATTCATCTCAAGAATGTCAGTAAAGACTTCGGGAATACCACCGTTATACCGCCGCTTGACCTTGAAATCGAAAATGGCGAATTTGTTGTCTTTGTTGGCCCCTCGGGATGTGGGAAATCAACACTTCTTCGACTCATTGCGGGTCTTGAGGATGTATCGGGAGGACAGGTTCTTATCGACAGCAACGATGTAACTTCGTTGCCCCCAGCCAAACGTCGATTGGCCATGGTTTTTCAATCCTATGCGCTGTACCCGCATATGAGCGTTCGAAAGAACATTGCCTTTCCATTGAAGATGGCGAAAATTCCACCGGATGAACAGAATCAACGCGTTGAAGATGCTGCCCGTATCCTCAACCTGACCGATTACCTGGAACGGCGTCCGGGACAATTGTCGGGCGGTCAGCGCCAACGTGTGGCGATCGGAAGAGCCATTGTCCGCGAACCCGGGGCCTTTCTCTTTGATGAGCCATTATCCAATCTGGATGCAGCGTTGCGCGTGGGTATGCGACTGGAGATTGCTGAGCTTCACCAGCGCCTCAACACGACGATGGTTTATGTCACTCATGATCAGGTTGAAGCCATGACGATGGCCGACAAGATCGTTGTTCTGCAGAATGGAATGATTGAGCAGGTTGGTACGCCGCTGGAACTCTATCGCACACCAAGTAATCGCTTCGTTGCAGGCTTTATTGGCAGCCCCAGAATGAACTTCATCACTGGCGCAGAAGCGACAAGACATGACGCCGAATGTATCGGAATCCGCCCTGAACATGTCGAGGTTGTCAAGTCGGACGGTGCATGGCAAGGAACTGTCGGAGTCTCCGAACATCTCGGTTCAGACACATTTTTCCAGGTCAATGTTCTTGGCTTTGGGGAGACACTCACTGTCCGAGCTGGTGGCGAAGTCGATCTCAAATACGGCGACACGATCAACTTGACGCCGAATCTCAACAATCTCCATCGGTTCGACCGGCAGGGACAAAGGATATCATGAAACGCCTGGCGCACAAGGTTGCCCTGGTCACCGGTGGCGGCCGTGGAATCGGCAGGGCGATTTGCACAACCTACGCCCGCGAAGGTGCCAGAGTCGCGGTTGCAGATCTGAATGAAGCAGCCGCAGACAAAGTTGCAGCCGATATCAATGGTGTCAGTGTTCCAATGGATGTCACCTCTCCGGCATCGATCCAGGAAGGAGTCAATGCGGTTGTCAACAGATGGGGACAGATCGATATCCTGGTCAACAATGCTGGCATCTTCAATATGGCATCAATCGAAAGGATTACCTATGAGGATTACCGCCGACAATATGATGTCAATGTTGGTGGGACAATCTTCGCCTGCCAGGCCGTCACACCCGTCATGCAAACTGCAGGAGGAGGTTGCATCATCAACTTTGCTTCACAGGCAGGTCGTCGTGGTGAAGCCAATGTCACAATATACTGTTCCACCAAGGCGGCCGTGATTTCCATTACCCAGTCCTTGGCTCTTGAGCTTGCTGACAGCAATATTCGTGTGAACGCAGTGGCTCCGGGAGTCATTGACACGCCAATGTGGACACATGTCGATTCGCAGTTTTCCGAATACGAAAATAAACCCATTGGACAAAAGAAGCGTGAAGTTGGTGAAGCGGTGCCCCTTGGTCGCATGGGATGCCCAGAGGATGTCGCGACTCCATGCGTATTTCTTGCCTCAGCAGATGCCCGATACATCACGGCTCAATGCTTGAATGTGGATGGTGGCAATTGGATGAGCTAACGCCGGGATTGCGGCGATTGTCGAATGACAATCTCGGTAGCATGCCTGACAATATACGCGTTCCGTTATTTGACCGTTCAAACCTTTCGGCAGGTATAGTCCACATCGGACTTGGTAATTTCCATCGTGCCCACCAGGCCTGGTATCTGCAACAGTTGATGCAGACCGGGGCTGCACATGACTGGGCGATTATCGGAGCCGGGGTTAAACAGCGAGATAAAGAACAATGCCAGAAACTTGCTGCACAGGATTACCTGACAACCCTGATTGAATTGGAGCCCGGTGGCGGTGCGGTCGAAATTGTCGGCTCAATGATCGGATTTGTTCCGGTCATTGCAAATCACGCCGCCTTGATTACCCAGATGTCTGACCCTGCCATTCGGATTGTCTCCATGACGATAACCGAGGGTGGTTACTATATGGACACCGCCACCGATGAATTTGATGCGACGCATCCCGACATTCTGCATGATATCGCCAACCCTGATCATCCCTGCACAGTTTTTGGTGCCATTGCCGCGGCGCTGGACCGCCGCCGCCGCCTCGGCGCCGGACCGGTAACGCTCCAAAGTTGCGACAATCTGCAGAGCAACGGGGAGGTCTTGCAACACAGTCTGATATCACTGGCACACCTCCAAGATCCACAACTTGCCGATTGGATTACTGAATATTGCAGTTTTCCGAACGCGATGGTTGACTGCATCGTGCCCGCGACGGGACTGAATGAACTGGAACTTGTTCGTCAACTTGGAATTGCCGATGACGTGCCGGTCACACACGAGAGTTTTCGTCAATGGGTGATTGAGGATAAATTCTGTGCCGGACGCCCTGACTGGCAACAGGTGGGCGTTATTTTTTCAGATCAAGTCTGTGACTATGAGTTGATGAAAATAAGACTCTTGAACGGTGGCCATCAATTTCTCTCATCACCCGGAGAGATCCTCGGCATTGGCACGATTTCCAGCACCATATCACACCCGCTGATCAACCGTATGTTTCATAAGGTGCTGGTTGAAGATGTTGTCCCGCATATACGACCGATTTCCGGCATTAACTTGGTTGGCTATGTCAGACAGATCGCTACGCGCTTCTCAAATCCACTGCTCGCTGACACCGTCCGGCGTGTTGCGGCCGATGGACTCCACCGGCGCAAACGCTTTGTACAACCAACACTCAGAGAAGCGTTGGCAGAAGGCCGGTCAATTGAAGGTTTGGCATTGGCAGAAGCACTCTGGTCGCGCATGTGTGCAGGAAAACGCGAAGATGGAAGCATCATCGCACCCAATGATCCCAATTGGGAGCGCCTGCAACCGGTAGCCAATAAAGCCAGGTCGGATTCTTCGATCTGGCTGAAACAGCGCTGGATCTATGGTGATCTTGCCAACAATCCGAAACTCCTGAATGCGTTTTCCCGGTGGCTGCAATATATTTGGAATCATGGAACAGAAGCGGCCCTGGATTCCTATGTCAGGATGTGATGACGATCGTTATTTCCCAAAGAGTGCGCAGACCTCATGTGTCGTGCAAAATATCGTCCTTGCGCAATTTCTCTCTGAACCGTTCATGTGATGGATCGAGGAGAATTACCCTGACGTTTCTCCTTGATGGCTTCCTCGGTCTCTTGCCTCTCCTGCATCAATTGTCAGTGCGGAGTTTGTTGAAACCGGCCCGGCTCTTGTCATTTTGCGACATTTTGTTAAACAAAGAGGAAACAAAAAACATATCGAGGCAAGCAGATGGGAAACGAGCGCAAACGCGAAACCCTCCACCATCCTGAACCGTATGATGCCACCGCCATTGAGGTGCTCGAAGGGTTGGAACCCGTTCGAAAACGACCCGGAATGTATATCGGTGGTACGGATGATACGGCGATGCATCATCTGGTTTCTGAAGTTGTTGACAATGCGATGGACGAAGCCGTCGCGGGTTTCGCGAGTCGTATTGAGGTTGAATTTCATAAGGATTATTCGCTGACAGTCCGTGATAACGGCCGCGGAATCCCGGTTGATCCTCATCCGAAATTTCCAGACCGTTCAGCATTGGAAGTCATCCTCTGTACACTCCACGCCGGTGGAAAATTCTCCGACAAGGCGTATCAGACTGCGGGGGGTCTCCATGGCGTGGGTATCTCGGTGGTCAATGCTCTGGCGGAAACAATGAAAGTCGAGGTCGTCCGCAATCGATTGCGTTACGTGCAGAGCTTCTCTCGCGGCGTCCCGCTTGGCCCTCTGGAGAATTGCGGATCGCTGGCCAATCGTCGAGGGACCAGCGTAACCTTCTGCCCGGACCGCGAGATTTTTGGAGCCCGTGCCAGACTCAGTCCGGCACGTGTTTTTCGTATGATCCGACCCAAGGCCTATCTGTTTTCCGGCGTCGAAATTGACTGGCGTTCCGATGTGACGAGCTCGGGGGTTCCGGGTGAAGCCAGATTTCACTTCCCTGATGGCCTCAAAGACTTTCTTGATGAATCGATAGGTGACACTGAAACCATTGTTGATCCGGCCTTTACCGGACACGTTGATTTTTCAGAGCGGTTCGGCGACGAAACTAAAGGACATGTCGAGTGGGCGATCAATTGGACTGTTGCGCAGGATGGTTTCGTCCGCTCATACTGCAATACGGTGCCAACGCGCGAAGGCGGGACACATGAGAGCGGCTTCTGGGCAGCCATTCTCAAGGGACTACGCACATACGGGGAGTTTGTCTCAAATCGACGGGCATCGATGATCACACGAGAAGACATCCAGTCAGATGCCTGCGCTCTGGTTTCCTGCTTCGTCGCCGATCCCGAATTTTCAGGTCAGACCAAGAGCCGCCTGGCAACAAGTGCAGCGCAAAGACTGGTGGAAAACTCGGTGCGAGACCGGTTTGACAACTGGTTGGCAGCTGATCCCGCATCAGCGAGCGTCATTCTCAATCACTTCATTGAGCGTGCTGAAGAGCGACTCAAGCGGCGCGCCGAAAAAGAAACAGCGCGCAAATCTGCGACCCGCAAATTGCGTCTTCCCGGGAAACTGGTCGATTGTTCGATGTCTCAGGCAACAGGAACAGAGTTGTTTATTGTTGAAGGTGATTCTGCGGGCGGATCGGCAAAGATGGCCCGCGACAGAAAGAGTCAGGCACTGCTGCCACTACGTGGAAAAGTTCTCAACGTATTGGGGGCTGCATCTGCAAAAATGGACAGCAACAAAGAAATTTCGAGTCTTTGCCTCGCGCTTGGAACAAATTGTGGGGCATCTTTCAAGCTCGACGATTTACGCTACGAGAAAATCATCATCATGACAGACGCCGATGTCGACGGGGCCCATATTGCGGCGTTACTGATGACGTTTTTCTTCACACAGATGCGGCCAATGATTGAACATGGCCACCTTTTTCTCGCCTGCCCACCTCTCTACCGCATCACCCAGGGTTCGGCACGTCACTATGCAATGAACGAGACTGAAAAAGACCGGATATTGGCATCCGGACTGGGCGGAAAGGGGCGAATGGAATTGTCGCGTTTCAAGGGGCTTGGAGAAATGGATGCGAAGGATCTCAAAGGCACCACTATGGACCCCAGGACTCGCCAATTGATCCGTGTCGAAATTGAAAACAGTGACGCGGACGAGACCACAAGTCTGATTTCTCGGCTCATGGGCCGTAAACCCGAAGCCAGAATGCAGTTTTTACAGAAACGTGCACAATTTGCTGCGCAACTGGATGTGTAGCGCTTGAACCCTGGCCCCTATTCGCTGCCGCAACACGATCAGGAAGATTCCGTGGTCAGAACCCGATTGATTCGCCGCGGCAACAACCGCGGTGAATGTTTGTTTCCGCTCTCCGCATATCGGAGACCTGGACACACAATCGGCAATTCCGTGTGGGTTGACTTTATGACAGAGTTATTGGTGAAATGATCGGAGCTTCATACCTCTGAAAGATTCTGTCGACCCTCCATAGACCTGAAACTGCTGCTGGTCACGGGTCTCCCCGCCGGCTGGATATCTGTTCCCCGTGCATGCAGGACGAATCATCAGGGCAGATGCACCAGTGTCAGTCAGGGTTGAGAAGAATTTGGCGCGCTCTGATGTCACAGGCGGAACCTAAACCGGATCTCCGCCATGGCTCAGTGCCGTCCCGTTACGCGAGTCAAATAAATGGAGTTCAGCCACCGGGAACGCGATATCGACAGTTGCACCAGTGACAACAGGGACATGCTCATGTGAAACTGAAATCAGGTTGGATCCGGCAAAATGCATCGCCACGTGAGACTGATCTCCCAACCACTGATTTGCATAGACTTTGGCACTGACTCCCTGCTCACCCAGCTTGACCGCATGGGGGCGCACCCCGATTGTCACCTGCTCCAGTTCCAACAGGCGATCACGCAAACCCGTGGCGAAAGCGTCTTCCGGATAACTCAGGACAACGTCTTCTTCGAGATGAAATTTGAGAATGTTATCCTCAAGTCGTGCCGTGGCATTGAGCGTGTTCATCGGTGGCTCACCAATAAATGTGCCGGTAAACAGATTGGCAGGTCTCGCCTTAATTTCCTCAGGTGTATCAAACTGCTGCAGTCTGCCCTCTTCCATCACTGCGATACGATCAGCCAGGGCATTCGCCTCAGTCTGGTCATGCGTGACCAGAATAGCCGTTAATCCCTGCTCCTTGATGAAATGCTTGATTCGTCCTCGTAAAACAGCGCGCAACTGAGGTTCGAGCTGTCCCATCGGCTCGTCCAGCAGATGCAGAGCCGCCTCGCGTATCAACGCCCTGCCAAGACTGACGCGCTGCTGCTGGCCAGCCGAAACTGACGAGGGATAACGCCCCAGAATATCCTCAATCTCGAGAAGCTGGGCAATCGTTTTGACTTTCGCTTCATACTGTTCACGCCCAATTCCCTGTGACTTCAGCGCAATCGCAATATTCTCCTTTAAAGTCAGTGGCGGATATAAAGAATAACCCTCAAATGCCATGGCAACGCCTCGCTTGGCCGGCGCAAGTCCATGAATATCCCGCCCACCCAGCCGAATGGCACCCGCTGAAACATCTTCAAAACCCGCAATCATGCGCAAGACAGAGGTCTTTCCGCATCCCGATGAACCCAACAGCGCGACGATCTCTCCTCGATTCACTGTCAGGGAAAAATCGCGTACCGCATGAACCGGCTCCCGTCTCATCGGGCGGTAGACTTTATTGACGTCCTGAAGCTCAAGAATGGAAGCGTTCATCCGGTCTTCTTCCCGCTATCAGACTGCATGTCTATCCGCCGCCCACTTTCTCGGTCAAACAACATGACCCCATCTCCATTGAAAAGGAAGCCCGCTGCTCCCGCGTTCGGCGACGTGACATCTGCCGGGCGTGAGGCAAGGAGTTCGCGACCGCGTTGCGTGACCGCGAGTGAGACAATTTTCTCGTTCAACGGGGTTTCCGCCTCAATGGAAACTGGCACCGCTTCCGGGACATCCGGCGCGGTAATGGCAATATCCTCCGGTCGAATACCCAGGATACAGGGTCGCCCGATCACATCATCTGCAGCATGCGGCAACATGATCCGCTGATTGGAAAGTTGAACAATGACGGCCTGCTTTTCTCTCTCTGGAACAACCTCGAGGAGATTAATGACAGGGTCTCCAAACAGTTTTGCGATGGTGATATTGGCCGGACGACGATAAATGGCAGCGGCTGAACCAATTTGCACGATATGGCCTTGATCAAGCACCGCAATGCGATCGCCAAGTGCCATAGCCTCTTTATAATCCTGCGTGACATAAACCACCGTCGCCTGACGATCAGCCAACAGCCGCGGAAGTTCCAGGCGCATCTCAAATCGCAGTTTGGCATCAACATTTCTCAATGGATCATCAAGCAGCAGCAGCCCGGGTTCTGCCGCCAGCGCTCTCGCCAATGCTGTGCGTTGCTTTTGCCCGTTCGACAACTCACGCGGCGCATGATCAAGAACATGATCAATTTTCAGGAGTCGGGCGACTGAATCAACAGACTCGACCAGACTCGACCGTAATTGCCGCTGTGCACGCAGCGGACTCGCGATATTTTCGAAAGCATTCATATGCGGAAAGAGCGCAAAATTCTGGAACGCCATACCGACTCCGCGCGACTCGGGCGGAACTTGAGTGACATCATCACCATCAATTTGAACTGTCCCCGAATCCGCGTCAACAGCACCAGCGATGCATCGCAACAGAACCGTCTTTCCAGCTCCTGAAGGGCCAAACAGAACAAGCGTCTCACTCTTCGGCACGTCAAAGGTCACCTTGTCGAGGACCTGCAAATCCTTGAAGCTCTTGGACAAGGATGTCACCGACAATCCAGCCGTAACGCTCATCCTTTCACCGCTCCAAGAGATAATCCTTCAACCAGATAGCGTTGGGCATAGAGTGCAAGTGCAAGCGTCGGGGCAATTGACAGGACCACGGCGGCGGCGATTTGTCCGTACTGGATGCCACTTGCTGTCACAAAGGCAAGTGCCCCAACAGTCACCGGTTGTTTGTCTGCACTGGCCAGCACGAGTGCGAAAATGAAATTATTCCAGGCAAATATGAAGGCCAGCAAACCCGCAGCAGCAATCCCCGGCCGCGCCAGTGGCAATGCGATATTGCGGAATGTCGCAAACCAGCCATGACCGGCAATCCGGTAGGCATGTTCGACATCCGCAGGAATGTCTTCAAAATAGCCGCGCACAATCCACAGGATCAGCGGCAAACAGATCAACTGGTAAACCCAGATCAACCCGAAATAGGTATCGGCAATGCCCAATGTCTGAAAGTAAGACGTCAGCGGAAGCAAAACGAGCAGCGGCGGAGCAAAGCGAAAACTCAACAGTGTAAAGGCAATATCTTCGGATCCACGGAATTTGTAACGGGCAAAGGCATAGGCTGCCGGCACACCAAAAAGGAGTGCGACGCCAACTGAGCCGACCGAAAGAATGATCGAATTCCACAAATTTCCAAGAAATCTGATATCCAGGCTCGCCGCATTGCTGTCGAGGCGCCCCGCGAAAATCGCTTGGTAGTTACTCAATGTCGGAGAAAAGACCATTGACGGCGGTGAGCGCAGGATTGTCTCATTGGTTTGTAAACTCATGAGAAGAATCCAGAAAATCGGAAACATGAAGAAGAGCACGATCAGCGCGAGAGCAATCCCGCGTAACCAGTTTTCCAAAACGGATTGATGCTGCATCGCCTAGATCTCGCCCCGCGCACGTTCACGAAGCCTCAGCCAGTTTTTCACAAACATGTTCGACAAAACGAAGGTGATGGCCCACAGGATAATCAGCAGGGCCGCCGAACGCCCAATATTCGTCGATTGAAAAAAGTTGAGATAAGCTTCAACCTGGAAAACCATCAAAGTGTCCCCCGGCCCACCTTGAGTCAGGGCGTAAATGATATCGAATTGCTGGATTGAATCCAGGAGTCGAAACAGCGAAGCGGTGAGAACATAGGGCATCAACATTGGCAATGTGATGCGCCAGAACTGTTGCCATCTCGGCACTCCATCGAGCGCCGCGGCCTCAAACGGTTGTGGTGGTAACGAACGCAATCCCGCGAGGAGCAAGATCATCATGAAGGGCGTGTAGACCCAGATATCCACCAAGATAACCGTGAACAGGGCCGTCGACGGATCCGAGCCCCAGCGGAAGTCTTCAAATCCGGCAAGTTGCATGAAGTAACTGAGAATACCAAAATTCGGGTTGGTCATCAGTTTGAACATGAGCGCAGCGAGGACTGGTGCCGTCATCAGCGGCATCAGCAGAATGACTGAGATGAAGTTGTTAAGTCGCGTGCGGCGACGCAGGAGCAGTGCAATGCCAAGGCCCAACAGAAGTTCCAGTACCACCGTTAACCCGGCATAAACCAGACTCACCTGCAACATATTCCAGAAGTCCGGTTCACTCAGAAAATTGAGGTAATTCTCGCCCCAATTCATTCCGCGGTTCCAAGGCTGCGAGAGGCGATAGCGCTGCAACGAGTACCAGATTGCAGTGCCGAAGGGAATCAGAATCCCGATACAGACGAGCAATGCCGGGAGACTCAACAGGTAGGGTAGAACCTCACGCGAGATTCGTCCAGCCCGAATTCCCTTATGCTGAAATTCAGAAATTTTTTCGAACCGTCGGCTGAGTCCAAAACGGTGGCTTCTCCCGGTCAATACCGGGAGAAGCAGACATTACGATCACTGATCAGCGATGATTAACCAAGGCCGGCTTCGTTGAGCTGACGATTGACACTCTCAGCGAGTTGATCAAGCCCTTCGTCAACCGGAACCTCGTTGGCAACCATCTTCTGCAACGACGCCGCCCATTCCGTCGTGAGATCAAAAAACAGAGGCTGTGCCGTAAACTTGATTGCAGCTCCCGGTGCCGAAACATCATGCATTTCAACATATCCTGGATAGCTTTGCGCAATACGGTCCCGGAACATCGGATCATCCCATACCGACTGACGGACCGGGTTGACAAAGTCCATGTTTCGGGCGCCGAAGAGTGCATGTTCGGTACCTGTCGCCCACTGCATGAAGTACCAGGTCGCATCAAGATCACGTGAGAATTTTGACATCGACAATGACCAGATCCAGATATTTGGCGTTGGCGCGCCATTACCGGACGCCGCGAAGGGCGCAAAAGCCAATTGCCCTGCCATGGCATTATCGCCACCATTCATGAAGTAGCCAAGGATGTCAGCATCATAGATGATGGCCGATTTTCCGGCACCAAGGTCGGTGCCAACCTGGTACCATGTATGACTCGACCAATCCGCAGCCCCGGAATCCTGAATCATCTTGACCCATTTGGCATGGAATTCCTTGGAAACATCAGTGTTCATGGCTGCCGACAGTTTGCCATCAGCAGACACATTCAAATCCACCTCACCGAGATTTGAATAAGCTGACAGGAAACCCGGATGGATCGTGGCCCAACTCCTCGAGCCGCGCACGCCAATACCATAAATTCCTTCGTTGTCGGCTTGCACCTTCGCAGCCGCTTCCATCAGTTCGTCAAGATTATTGGGGACACCGATGCCTGAATTCTCGAGCATCGCTGCATTGTAACTGAGATTGTTCTGTTCATATCCCCATGGAACGCACCACTGCATAGCGTCGTCGGAACCGAGTGCGCCACCGGGACGTCCATTCCATGCGCATGACTTGCGAACACCCTCAATCATGTCTGTCCAATTATATGCAGGGTTGGTTTTATCGCTGTCCATGATCCATTCGTTATGATCCACAATCCATCCCGCAGGACCATAGGTCCACGTCATATAGGCGCCGACCATGAACGCATCATATTCACTCGATCGTGATGAGAGCGCTGCTGTGACCTTGTCAAAATAGACATCCTCAGGAAAGATGTCATAAGCGACTTCCATACCGGTCATCGACTTGAAATTGTCGAGATTCGCCAGCAATGCATCGGTATAGGGGTGCTTGTTCAGCAGGAGCTTGATGCTCTTTCCGGAATGTTTCATCCAATCAAAATCGGCCGCCAGTGCCTTTGTGGCTGCCATATTGAGCAATGTTCCAGCAGTTCCGGCGGTCACGCCAAGGGCACCAAGCCCGCGGATCAATTCACGCCGATCCATCTCGCCGCGCACGAATGCGCTAACAAGATCTCTTTCTTTCTCGTGCATTTTTATTCCTCCATGAGATTCAACAAAAAGCGCTGCATGGCAATCAGTGCTGTTTCCTGTGACAATGTCAACCTAAAGTCCAAGCAAAAGTGAATTCCCATCGGATACAACGGTGACGAGTCACCGCAATGTCAAGCTGACTTGTGGTTATCACTTGACGGCACGGTATGAGATCCTGATGGCATCTCGTGACGGTTGGAACCGTACGGGATATCTATCGGCGGGAAGACAATGTCTACAGGATATCGATCAACGCGGCGATCGCATCATGTGACCGGCAATCTGGCTTCGGCGATCTCGACCCACCATGAACATCCATAAGGAATCACTTCGTCACTAAAGTCATAATTGGGATGGTGCAGAGGTGCCGTCTCCCCGTTGCCGGTCAAAATATACGCACCGGGTCGCGCGTTCAGCATGAAAGCAAAATCCTCGGCTCCCATCACCATCTCTGCGCAATCGTTGACGACGCCGGTCACTCGTCTCGCCGCCTGTGCTGCATACTGGGTTTCCGCTTCACCATTCACCATGACGGGATATCCTGAATCGATCCTGACATCAGCGACAGTGTTGAAACTGTCTGCAGTCATTGAACTGATCTGGCGCACACGTTCAAAGAGAAGTTGACGGACATCCTCCTCAATACTGCGTATTGTCCCGAGCAACTTGACCCGCTGCGGAATGACATTATGCGCTTCTGTATCGGTTCGAAAAGCACAGATGGAAACCACAGCAGCCTGCAGCGGATCAATGTTGCGTGAGACCACCGATTGAAGTGCGGAAACAATGGAACTGGCAGCGAGAACCGTGTCCGCCGCCTTGTGGGGCATCGCGCCATGACCGCCCTTGCCATTCACCGTTATTGTGACACTGTCTGCAGCGGCAAAGAAAGAGCCGGAACGAATCGCAAATTCACCAACGGCAAGTCCAGGCATATTGTGCATGCCATACACTTCCTGGATCCCGAATCTGTCCATCAGATGATCATCCAACATTTCTTTACCGCCGGCACCTCCTTCCTCTGCGGGCTGAAAAATCACCGCCAAGGTTCCATTAAAGTTGCGGGTTTCAGCAAGATATCGGGCTGCACCAAGAAGCATGGCGGTGTGCCCGTCATGCCCACAGGCATGCATTTTACCGGCAGTCCGAGATGCATACTCCGCCCCGGTCGCTTCATGGATTGGCAATGCGTCCATATCTGCCCTGAGACCAATGACCTTGCCAGACGTCTTGACTTTACCATGAATCACACCAACCACACCGGTTCGCCCAATCCCGGTGACGACCTCATCGCAGCCCATTGCCTGTAAGTTGTCCTTGACAAAGTCCGCTGTTCGATACGTGTCGAAGCCCAGTTCTGGGTGCTGGTGCAGTTCGCGCCGCCATCCCGTGATATCACGATGTAATTCCGCGAGTCTGTTTCTGACAGCCATTCACAAATCCTCACAATGATGTGTGATGCGCAGGGCTCCCTCGGAGTTTGCAGGCAACACAAACGAAAACGCACATCGCCCCTGCCTAAAGGTTCGCCACCAAATTTGCGAATCGATTTCGGCTTTCAACAATGATGACGTCAGATATAGGATGCGCATTGATCTGACGCGCACCACCAGGGACAAGCAAGGGCAATTTGAAGTGAACCAGCCGCTGATCAGCGATCTACAACAGGTTTCCGGGTTGAGCCGGCGGGAATTTGTCTGCGCGGGTGGGTGTGTCATGCTGGCAACCACCGTCCCAACACCGCTCAAGGCAGACAATCTGGTGAAACTCGGTGGCATTTATTCGGCACCGGTGACGCATCATTGGATCTCTCGGTTGCATCAGGCCTCACTCAATTACGTTGTGCGCGGTGAGGTCGACTACAGGTACGTGGAGGGGGTCCGGGCTGAAGATTTCGCCCGTGTCTTTCGATCATTGTCGGGCAGCGGGGTTGAGCTGATTGTCGGAGATATCTTCGCCAATGAGGAAACCGCACGCCTTATTGCCAAAGATTTCCAAAATGTATCCTATTTGATGGGTTCGAACTTTCAACCGTCCAAAAATTACAGTAATTTTTTCGTGTTTGATAGCTTTATCCAGGACGCCTCATATTTGTCTGGAATTATTGGCGGAGCTCTCTCAAAAAGTGGCAAGATCGGCATCGTTGGAAGATATTCATATCCATCTATCAACCGCCTGATAAACGCGTTCATCAGTGGTGTACGAGAGTTGCGTTCTGATCTGGAATTTACTGTTGATTTCCAGAATTCGTGGAATTCCCCAGAACGCGCTGCAGAATTAACCTACGCACAAATCGCCAGTGGCGTAGACGTGATTTTTGCTGATGCACCGGGTGTCGCCGCGATTGCAAGTGACAGCGACATTCCCGTGATCGGCAGTTTTGATGGTTTGATCAAAACCGAAACTGACACGATTGTCACATCAGCCCGCTGGCATTTTGAACCGACACTGCACACCGCCCTCGATCAAATTCGGGGACATCATGTGACCGGGATGGATTTCGGAATCTATTCTTATATGCGTCATGGGGGCTGCTCCCTCGCACCGATCAGTGTATCAGCCGATCGCATTCCCGAAGAGGCCATCGAACGGGTTGCACAAAGGGAAGCCGACATGCGGTCCCTTCGTTTTACCACCAATGTCAACCCGCAAAGACCCTTCTCAGGGCTGTTTCCGGTCTTCGAATGACCGGGAAAACAGTCTCACCGCCATGCAGGGCGATTGACGCTCATCATCACCTCTGGAACCTCGATGATGTCCACTATCCATGGCTCATGGCAACGGGCGTCAAACGATTCTTTGGTGACCCAACACCAATTCAACGTCATTATCTGGTTGAAGAATTCAAATCTGATGCCGCGTCTGCTGGATGTGTCGCCTCCGTTCATATCCAGGTTGGCGCTGCAGACTCACTTTCCGAGGCACGGTGGGTTCAATCGGTCTCAGATTTGACCGAGTCGAAATGGCCCGCAGTGCAGGTCGCCCATTGTGACCTGACCCTTCCGGAAACCAAAGACACACTGGCTGAGCTGCGTCGCCTTCCGAGCGTCAGAGGGATCCGACAGATCATCGCGCGATCACCCGAGGAAGACCTGCAAAGCGGTCTTGGTCATCTCCTCAAAGATACGAATTTCAAATCAGGTTTGCGGCTTGTCGCGGACTGTGGGCTGTCTTTTGACCTCCAACTGATCCCTGAACTCCTGACAGATACAGCCGCGCTTCTTGAAGAAATTCCCGAATTGCCGGTGGCGCTCTGCCATGCCGGTTCACCGCGTGACCTCAGCCCGAACGCTCTTGACGAATGGAAGGCAGGAATTCGTCTTTTGTCCAGTCGTCCGCGGACCGTCTGCAAGATATCGGGGCTAGGTATGTTTCATACAGCATGGCGATTGGAAGATGTCACGAAGATTGTCACTGCTTGCCTCGATGCGTTTGGAGCCGACCGATGTATGTTTGGTTCAAACTTCCCGGTGGACAGTCTGAGTGCACCATACAAAAAAGTCTTTGGTTCCTGTTCTCAAGCCGTTCCAGAAGCCATGCAGCATGACGTCTTCTTTGAAACTGCCCGTCAATTCTACGGGATACCGGACCAGTCACTCGGACTCTGACCGCTCAGACCCGACCTCAGTATCCATCCAGCATTGATTCGATGAACCGTTCTCGCGCGAGATTGTGGTTGGCCGTCCTCGTCATACATCCGGTGGATCAGGACCAACTCGTTGTTCGATGAATGACTGCTTAGCCGGATTGAAGCGGGCTGCAGATTTCCAGCAACACACCGGAAGGAGATACCACGTAGGAAACTGTTTGCCCCCAAGGCTTGTCAATTGGTCCGCGCAGCTCCCTGGCACCATGCTCGAGGGCCTTGAGATGTATGGTGTTGACATCATCAGTGACCATTGCAATTTCGACGCCCACAGGCCTGTCCTGATTCCCCCTCACGTAGCCCCCGGGAAGATTCATCTCGCCCAATACATGGTTTGCGAATGCCAGGACCGTCGCGCCGGTATCGAGTTCGCCATAGTCACCATCGGGGGTGACAAATCGCCTTTCGATGCCGAAAACTCTCTCAAAGAAGGTCAGTTCATCGTTCACATTGTCGACATACGCAATGGTGTAACCAAACCTGATCATGTCGCAATGATTCTCCGGGTCGGCAAACGCACATTGGATCGTAGGGCAGTAAAGCGAATCGTGTCAACCCCCTGTACCTGCTCACGACATATGAGACGCGGGCTTCTCATGGGTTTGCAGCGATTCGCAGGGATTCGAGATCTTCGTTTGGCGTCTGATCATCACGTGCGTCATGGGGTCTCCATCCGTTGTCCAGGTCGCGATGTGTGTCGATCCGGGGGTTGCGTTCGGTGATATGGGTGGCGGTGTCCTGCACAGTGTCGAATTCGTGTCTCCATGTGGCTTGCATCCTACAGGCAGCCCCGTTCATTTTCGCCCCTTTGGGTGGCCGCACGGCCCGTGTGAGGCCTTTGGTCGGGCAGGCGGCCTCATTGCGGCCCTGAACGCGGAGCCGCCGTCGATCGGGAGGGCGGTGATGGGAACAGGCGCATGGGCGACCCTTGTGTCGGATGGGCGTGCGGCGCGGCTGGCGGTGGCGTGGGTGGCGGCCCTGGCGGATCCCCATTGTGAATGACGGTCAAGAGCGGTGACATGTTTGACGGTCCGGCCGGGGCAGAGGGCGGCGGTGAGCGTGTCGACCTGCACCGCGTCGCCGGGTGCCTGGGCTTTCAGGGCCCCGGAGATGCGCACTGCATCGGGTCTCCGGGTCCGCCGTGTCGTTTTGCTATCATGCGTAAAAGCCCTGACCGGGGCGATCGGCTGGCGTGCGACCCTGTCTGCGATCACACGCCCGACCGTGGCCGCCGCGATCTGGTGTCCGTCCCGGCGCAGGATCGCCGCGATCTTGCCGCGACCCCAGGCGGGACAGTCCTGGCGCCGCTCTGTGATCCGCTGCCGGATCGCCGCGCGGGGTGGTCCTTGGCGGCACCGGTGGGGCCGGCGCGACAGCAGATCAGGGGATTTTTCCCAGCGATACAGGGTGGCACGGGGCCCATTGACCGCACGGGCCGCGTCTGTCGTTGTCAGGCCATCACGAATGGCCTGACGCCAGCGATGGACAAGATCCTGGCGCATCCGGACAGCGGCATCGCCAGGTGATCACAGACATCACCCATCCTGGCATGTCTGATCACAGGGCCAGGCCAGCCAAAAACTTGCATCGGGGGTCTCCGTCTCTGTCACATGGATCATGACACACCGATGGAGGACCCCACCTGATCCGGCAAGACATTTTCGGCGGCCCAGTCCCGGATCCCCTCCGTTCGGGCTTCGCCCTCACGTCGTGTCCCCGGGACTGGGCCGCCGCTCAGAATCTCACATGTGTTTGAGCAGGTACACACAGGCGCCTGCTTTTGGACCTTGGGATAGACTCAAAAAGACAGTCGTTCCGAATTACTCGAAGACGCGCAACCCCATCCAAATGAGGCCAAACAGGATAGGTTGATGAATCAGGTAATATATCAGGCTACGGCGTCCCAGAGACTGCAAGGCGCGAGCAAGAATAGACTCCGGTTGCCATGACGCAAGCATCTTCAACCAACCCGCCCGATGGCAGAGTTGTGCGACAGCGATACCCAAGGCAAAAGGTGCCAGCCACGGCACAACCGGACGGAAGTCGCTCGCGGCAAACTCATTTGGGCCCAATCCAGTCCAAAACAAGTAAACGGAGTCAGAACGCCAGCTGACGAACTGGTCAATCGCAATGATCGCCGCGGCTGAAACGGCCGTCACCCACCACGGACTCCGCATAAAGGCCAGACCCAGCACACTGGCAGCAGCGATCATATGCAGGATACCAAAACGAATATATTCCGCTGGTGTCACTATTCGTGTCACCAGTGTAATTGCTGTCGCCGCTACAACCAGAATGGCAAACCGACGCCCCCATCGGGGCCATTGGATCTGTCTGACATTGGCAAACCACAGACTGGCACCTGAAACAAAAAGAAACGTACCGGCAATGGTGGCAGCAAAGGATCTCCACAGTGCCATGTCGGTCGTGTGAGGCTCAACAATGCCAAAAAACTCAAGGTCCCACACAAAGTGGAAGACCGTCATATTTGTCAGTGCCAGGGCGCGCAGCAAATCGACCAGCGCAATCCGCGGCATCGCATCAACGGCGCACTGTGGCCCGTTGGCCATAACTGCCTACTTTCCCTGACGGTGCATGAGAATTCAATTCGTCAAGGTGGTTGGTGGCATATCACGCGTCAATTTCATGATGACACATTGATTGGCAGATGTGTGAATGCAATCGCATCTCGCAGGGAAATGGCAGTCACATCATCGCGTGTGAGTCACTCTGGGTCAGTCAAGTAATGCGAGCACCTGCATCATCGATTCCTTGGCATCACCAAAGAACATCCGCGTATTCTCTTTGTAGAAGAGAGGATTCTCAATTCCCGAATAACCTGTCCCCTGTCCACGTTTAGAGACAAAGACCTGCTTTGCTTTCCACACTTCAAGCACCGGCATGCCCGCAATCGGCGAATTGGGGTCATCCTGCGCAGCTGGATTCACGATGTCGTTGGAACCAACGACAATCACGACATCGGTTTCCGGGAAGTCACTGTTGATCTCATCCATTTCCATCACGATGTCATAAGGGACTTTGGCTTCTGCAAGCAGAACATTCATATGCCCGGGCAATCGCCCGGCGACCGGGTGAATAGCAAATTGTGCGGTCTTGCCAGCTGTGCGGAGCTTGGCAGTTAATTCACTCACCGCTCCCTGTGCCTGAGCAACGGCCATACCGTAGCCCGGAACGATAATGACACTATCCGCATCTGCCAAGGCCGATGCCACGCCCTCCGCATCAATGGCAATCTGCTCTCCCGAAACCTCGGCAGCAGCCTCACCCGTGCCACCAAATCCACCGAGAATGACGCTCACAAAATGCCGGTTCATTGCCCGACACATGATATAGGAGAGTATGGCACCCGATGAACCGACAAGAGCACCTGTGACAATCAACAGGTCATTGCTCAGCGTGAATCCTATAGCCGCCGCCGCCCAACCAGAATAGGAATTCAGCATGGAGACCACGACCGGCATGTCGGCGCCCCCAATTCCCATAATCAGATGCCAACCGATCGCACCGGCGAGGATTGCAACCAGAATGATTGTCCAGATTCCTGCCCCTTCAAGGTACAAATAACCGAGAATCAGGCAAGCCAGAGTCGCTGCTGCGTTCCAGAAATGCCCCCCGAGAAGCTTCTTCGGTTTACCGTCTATTCGCCCCGCAAGTTTTCCAAAAGCCACCACAGAACCGGTAAAAGTGACCGCACCAATAAATATTCCGAGAAATATTTCGACCTTAAGGACGGCAATTTCTTCCGGCGTTTTCTGGGCCAATTGTTGCGCGAAGCCAGCGAGAGATTCGTGGCTTCCCGCGATTGCGATCCCCGCCAGTTCAATCTGAGCATTCAGGCCAATGAAAACCGCAGCCAGACCGACGAAAGAATGCAAAGCCGCCACCAATTGCGGCATTTCGGTCATTTCGACCCGCTGTGCAACGACGGTTCCGATCCCGGCCCCAATCAGGATCATCGCGGCGACAACACCAAGATTGTCAATTCCAGGAGCCATGACGGTCGCCGCAACAGCGAGCGCCATGCCGACGATCCCATACCAGATCGCACGTTTGGCACTCTCCTGATTTGACAATCCGCCGAGGGACAGGACGAAGAGTACCGCTGCACTGACATAAATTGCCAGCAGAACGCCCTCGGGCACAATGGTGCTCATTTTCTAACTCCTTTGGAACATCGCCAACATGCGACGCGTAACCAGGAATCCGCCAACAATATTGATGCTGGCGATGAGCACAGAGATTGCAGCGAGAATCAGAACGATCCAACCCGAAGAGCCAATCTGCAAGAGGGCGCCCAGAATAATAATGCCAGAGATCGCATTGGTCACCGACATCAAAGGTGTATGTAACGCATGATTAACATTCCAGATAACCTGGAAACCGACGAAACAACTCAACACGAAGACAATGAAATGTTGCATGAAGCTGGGAGGTGCAACAAATCCAAGAGCGATGGTGATGATTGCTCCACCGACAAGCATGAAGACCTGATTCCGGGTTGAACGGCGAAACAATGCCAACTCTTCCCGCCGTCGTTCTTCCGCAGTCAGCTCTTTGGGTTGCGGGCGCTTCGGCGGGGCGATTGCCGGGGTTTTTGGCGGGGGTGGCGGAAAGGTGATTTCACCGCCATGAGAGACAGTGACTCCGCGAATCACATCATCTTCCATATCATGGACGACAATTCCGTCCTTCTGGGGCGTGAGATCGGCAATCAGATGAAAGATATTGGTGCTGTACAGCATGGATGCCTGAGCCGCCATGCGACTGGGAAAATCCGTATAGCCGATAATCGTCACACCGTTCTCGGTTGTTATCTTGTCATCGGCAACTGTCAGGTCACAATTCCCCCCACGTTCTGCGGCAAGATCGACGATGACTGAACCCGGCTTCATGGAATGCACCATGTCTTCAAGCCACAGTTTGGGCGCATCCATTCCCGGGATGAGCGCCGTTGTGATCACGATATCAACTTCTGGAGCCTGTTCCCGAAACAATGCCAACTGTTTTTCTCGAAATTCCGGCGACGAAGGTTTGGCATAACCACCACTTCCACCACCGTCTTCTGTGAACTCCAGAAACAGGAATTCGGCTCCCATTGACCGGATTTGCTCTGCCACCTCGGGGCGCACGTCAAATGCCCGCACAACAGCTCCGAGAGAGACACCCGTTCCGATAGAAGACAGCCCGGCGACACCGGCTCCAATAACCAGCATCTTGCAGGGAGGAACTTTTCCCGCCGCTGTGATTTGCCCGGTGAAGAAACGACCAAAATTATTGCCGGCCTCGATCACGGCACGATAACCAGCGATGTTGGCCATGGATGACAGAGCATCCATCTTTTGTGCCCGTGAGATCCGTGGGACCATATCCATCGCCACAATCGTCGCACCGGTGGCATTGGCTTTTTCAAGCAATTCCTGGTTTTGTGCAGGCCAGAAAAAGGAAATCAGCGTCTGCCCCTGCCGCATTGACTGGACATCTTCATCATTCGGCTCGCGCACTTTGACTATGATGTCGGCATCCGTCCAGACCCGTGCGGCGTCATGTCGAATTTCAGCCCCGGCATTCATGTAGGCTTCGTCAGCGAAACCGGAAAGAAGACCCGCGCCTGACTGGAGGATGCAGGAATGCCCCAGGCGACCCATCCGCTTGACCGAATCTGGTGTCATGGCAACACGTGCCTCACCAACAGTTGTTTCCGTTACAGTTCCAATAATCACTGACTATTCCGTCTTCGGGCTTAATTTCATTCGTGGTCCCCTATCATTGACCTCGTGTTGACAGCAAGCTTGGAAGATGTGCGCTGAGTGCCCCGGTTGCGGTAATGCGCGGAGACAACAATGTATGAACTCCCGTCACCATCTCAAGGCCCCTGTACCTGTTCTCAGACCGCACGGCCGCCCGTTTTTCGGATCTTGGCAATTGCTTTCTCGATATCGTCGGGGACGGCGAATTCAAGCCACTTGATTCAGATGGCAGAATCCGTGGGAAGATGGCCAAAAAACTGCAAGCTACAGACCAAATGGCATCAACTGGTTTGCAACTGTTGATTGGTTTCAAGTTCTCCGACGGGACTTACTGACCCGGTTCCGGTTCAACCGGGATGACAACTGATCCCTGACTTCCTATATTGACTGAACAGTGCAACAAGAGAACTGTTCTGTTCCGGGGACCCCCCATGAACCAACCTGAGGACAATCAACCGATCGGTGCTATCTGGCGGCGAGTGCGCGATCTCGCACCGGAATATCATTCCCTTGAGCATGACGGGGCCCGCACGGCTGCAGTGCGGTGGAAAACGGTCCGGGCACAGCTCGAGAACAGGGACATTGACCGCAGTTCCATGGAGATCTGGTTGCGTGAACAACGCCGTGCCTTTGCCATTGAAACCGGACAGATCGAAGGACTGTATCTGCTGCACCGGGGCGTGACCGAGACGCTGATCACCGAGGGATTCGAGAATGTCCGCGGGGGCCATTCGGTGGGCCATATCGGCGATGAGACATTGAAGGGGCTGCTCATGGACCAGGAAGCTGCGCTGGAGATGATGTTCGCCCATGTGAAGGATGAGCGTCCGCTCACCGCATCGGCCATCAAGGAATGGCATGCGTTGCTCACACGCCATCAGGAGTCCGCCACCGGAATGGATCATTTTGGCCGACGGGTCGAAATTCCACTGCGCAAGGGCGAATGGAAAATACGTCCCAACAATCCCCGTCGCCAGGACGGGTTTGTCCATCAATATTGTCCCCCCGAACAGGTGCAATCCGAGATCGACCGGTTCCTGGATTTCCATGCCCGTCACTGGGCGCTGGATCTGGCCCCGGAGACCGAGGCGGCGTGGCTGCATCACGAATTTGTCCGCATCCATCCGTTTCAGGATGGCAATGGCCGCATCTCGCGCCTTTTGATGGCTCATGCCTATGCGAAGGCCGGTGAGTTTCCCCCCATCATCCCGGCCCAGAACAAGCTGGCCTATATCGAGGCTCTTGAAGCGGCTGACGAGGGAGCGTTCCCGGAACTGGTGAGATATTTTGGTAACCTGGCCGCACCGCGATCCGATGAGGCGGCCCTGCGCGCCGAGGGGATCCTGCACGGGCGGACGCATTACCGGCATGGCAATGGGGGTGTCACCAGGGATGGTGAATACCATCCTCCGATCGCGAGTCGACCTCTTGCTGAAGGGCCTCTTGCACTCCATGAAGCGGTGCGCTGCGGTGATCTTGATACATTGCGGCGTCACTTGGATGACGGAGAAGACCCTGACATGCTCGAACAGCCGCCATACAGTGACCGTTTCACCGCCCTTCACTGGGCGGCCATGCAGGGAAAGGTTGAAGCGGCATCGCTGCTGATCGCCGCCCAGGCACAGATCGACACACCAACTGCGAAGGGAACCACCGCATTGCATCTGGCCGCAGACCAAGCCTCTCCAGAGATGGTACAGACACTCATTAATGCCAAGGCTGACGTGAATGCGCAGGACTTGGAAGGCGAAACGCCGTTGCATGCAGCGGCTCGGCGAAAAGACCCACAGGCAGCGACCGCAATCATTGCGGTCTTGCTTGATGCCAGTGCCGACCCCCGGATTACAAACACGACGGGTCACACGCCGCTGAACGTTGCCCGGGATAATGCGTCGCTGTCAGGGACCGATGCCTGCGCCTACCTCGAAAGCGCGACGGCACCTCCCCCAGAAACGAAGTCAAGAGACTCCAGTTGGGGCTTATAAAGATGAATTGACATACCGCATTATGTTGCACCAATCATAACTATTCAGGTTCTTTTTTGGGTCGACGTTCCCTGTCCGTTGCGTCTCATTTGACACTGTGTGTTGTGTCCCCATAAGTTTGGTCCCCAAGACGGCAGAAGCCGCGGTGACAGGCAGCAGACAGGGCAGGGATTTCGTGTCAGGAATGATTGACGATCTTGAGACATTGGCTCACCGGGTCTCCGACCTGACGGCGGCCCTCGCGGACCGTGATTCCATGATTGCCGAGTTTCGCACCACGATCGCTGTCCAGGCCGCCCGTATCGCTGAGCTGGAGCGCCGCCTCGGGCTTGACAGTTCCAACAGTGGCACGCCTCCATCGCGTGATGGGCTGACCAAACCGACGGCGGAGGCGTTGCGACAACGCCGGCGGTCTCGCCGCCGGGCCAGCGACCGCAAGCCGGGTGGACAGACGGGCCACCCCGGCGGCACGCTGCGCCGTTCCGAACATCCCGACGTCATCACGGACCACGATCCTGATGTCTGCACGGGCTGTGGTGCAGCCCTGGACGCCGGGATGTCCGTCGGGTCCGCGGCCCGTCAGGTCCATGACCTTCCGGAACCTCCTCCGCTCCAGGTGACCGCGCATCGGGCCCATCGGTGTGTCTGTCCCGCCTGCGGCGTGACCACCCGGGCACACTTTCCCGACGGGGTGACCGCCCCGGTTCAGTCCGGTCCCCGGCTGACGGCCCGGGTTGTCTATCTGCGTGTCGCCCAGCTGGTCCCGGTGCAGCGGCTGCGCCAGACACTGATCGATCTGTTCGGTGTCCAGCGATCACAGGGAACGCTGATGAACATGGTCTCCCGTGCGGCCGCGGGCCTCGAAGGCCTCGTCCTCCATGTCCGGGACGCGGTGGCAGCGGCACCCGTCAAGCATATGGATGAGACCGGCATCCGCGTGCGCGGACGCCTCGCCTGGCTGCATGTCGCCTGCACCGGGCTATTGAGCCACTTCCGTGTGGGCGCAGGCCGCGGCGACGTGATGCGGGACGCGATCGGCGTGGCCGTGCACGACCACTGGCGGCCGTATTTTACCATTCCGGGAACCGTGCCCGCCCTCTGCGCCGCGCATCTCCTGCGGGAACTCCAGGACCGGGTGGATTTTGATGATGAGGCCTGGGCCGCGACGATGGCCCGCCGGTTCCGGCCACCAACAATGAAGCGGAACGGGCGCTCCGCCCCCTCAAGGTGCAGCAGAAGATCTCCGGCAGCTTCCGTAGCACGACTGGAGCGCAGAACCACGCGGTGCTGCGAACCGTGCTGGACACCGCCCGCAAGCCGGGCTGGAACCTGCTGGAAACACTGCGGACCCCGCCGGACGAACTCATCCAGCGGCTCGAGATGTCCTGAACCGCCGCGCGGACCAGAAAGACCCAACAGGAACCTGAATAGTTACCACCAATCTTTCAATCAAACGCATCATGTTATATTCTGCCAACGGGTCTTTATCAGCCCTTCCAGTTCCTCCTGCGACGGCCCTCTTCAAGGTTAAGCCGCCCAGAACGGCCCGGCAAATTATCCACAAAGTAAACTAACGGGCACTCCATAGCGGCGGCCCACCGGTGCACGCTGCAGCGACCCTTCCGAGGAAATATATCACAGTGTTATACGGACTCATCGTGATTGTTATGCACTTCTCACCCAGATCAACACGCGACACGGGCTGGTTTGGCGGATTTTTCTGATCAGGAAATTTTATTTCCGTTGGTGAATCTCATTGGATTTTCAGTCAGCCCTCGAGGAGTATCATGCCCTGTTTGAAGGGCATATCTTCGGGCAAAGATGTCAAACGTTCCGGCTTCAGGTTGCGTTTCTCGCCAAAGCGATTCGCAGACTGATTTGCACTGGCCGGTAAATGGCTCCGATGTTCCTTGAGTTTGGTGCCCCCAGAGAGACTTGAACTCCCGACCTCCTGATTACAAATCAGATGCTCTGCCAGCTGAGCTATAGGGGCACAAGTGAAGAGTAAGCAACCCATCGTGTGGTTTTCAAGTGTTTCCGGCGAGGTGTCTGCACTCTTGCCGCATTTGTTGCAACTCAATTTCACATTCTCGGCACCGGGCGCGCCTAACGGTTGATCCGTGCCAGCAAAACCGCCCCAAATGCACCCACCAGGGTGACCAGCAATGCTGCCGGTGCTGCCCCGGAGAGATTTTCCAGTGAGGCGCGCTCATAAACGCGTGTTGCCAAGGTATTGAAGTCAAAAGGGCGCAGGAGCAAAGTCGCCGGCAATTCCTTGACGCAATCGACAAAGACCAGCACAAAACCGGTGAATAGTGAACCTCGCATGATCGGCAGATAGACCCGCATCAGTGCTGCCTGTGGTGAACTTCCAAGTGATCGCGCTGCGCAGCGCAATGACGGGGGCACCCTGTTCATTGCGGTCTCTGCCGCGCCATGCGCGACAGCAAAAAAACGTACAAGATGCGCGAGCACAATTGCTGCAGCTGATCCGGTCAGGATCAATCCGATATCGTAACCGGTCAGGTATTCGAAACTGTCGGCAATGGCATGATCGACCGCTGCAAGTGGCAGCAGCAAACCCAGACCCAGAACCGCCCCGGGCAGAGCATATCCGAGGACTGAAAGCGGCATGACAACACCCAGTAGAGGTGCTGCTGAAAGCTGTGCTGCATAGGAAAGGACAATGGCCATACCAATCGCCATGAATGAAGCCACAATCCCAATAAGAAGGGTATTTGCAAGCGACTGGGCCAGTTCATCATCAAACCAGAGGTGCCAACCGCCCAGCGAATGTCCAACCACGACCCCTACAGGCAGAAGAAATCCAACGCCGACCGGGAGCAAACAAAAGATACACGCCCCCAAAGACGACAAGCCTTGCAACCGAAGACGTCCGGACATTGCAGGACTTCCCACCATGCGGGTAAAACGCATCCGTCGGCGACCCAGTCTTTCGATGCCCACCAGAAACCCCATCAGCACCAGCGCGACCAAAGCCAGCTGGGACGCGCCAGCAATGTTACGACCATCCAACCAGACGGAAAAAATCCCGGTGGTGAGCGTTTGCACAGCAAAATACTCGACCGTGCCGAATTCACTGATTGTCTCCATCATCACGATGGCAGTTCCGATCGCTATACTCGGGCGCGTCATCGAAAGTCCGACTCGGAAAAATCTCCGCATCGGTCCGGCTCCCAAAGTCCGCGCCACATCTTGTGGCAGCACCGACTGTTCTCTGAATGCAATCCGTACGAGAAGATAGACATAAGGATAAAGGGCAGCACTCAGCACCAAAACCGCACCTCCCATTGAGCGAATTTCAGGGAAAACGTAATCCTGTGCCGTTGAATACCCGAATGTCGCGCGCATCGCCGTCTGCAACGGACCGGCATATTCAAAAAAATCCACAAGTGCGTAGGCACCAATATATGCGGGAACCGCTAAGGGGAGAAACAGGGCCCACTCAAAAATTCGTCTGCCTGGAAACTCACACATCGTCACCAGCCACGCTGTCACCGTCCCAAGGACCGCAGCCACCAATCCGACAGATATCGTCAGGATCAGCGTATTGAGAAGGTAACGTGGCAGGACCGTGGCGAGAAGACCCTGCCACAGTCCCTCCGCGGGACCCAGCGCCAGGATGACGACCGACATGATCGGAATGGCGATAAAAACGATGAGGAGGACAGACAATGCTGTCGGTACCTGCCGCAACAATATGTGTCGGGCACCGGGCACCGAAATCGTGTTGGTATCCATACTGTTCTGCTACCTCGGGTCCAAAAACACCGCCCATACCCACATTTGACCATAGAGACGACCTACCGCAAGAGCAGGCTGCCAAAAAACTCCTCATGTCAAAACGTTTTGACAATCACACAGTGATGGCCGAACTGATATCTTGTCTTGTCAGGTCACATCCGGCTCGAAGTCCGGGAACAAAGGGCAATGAAAATGCACATGGAGCACATCTTCTTCTTTGGCATTGCACTTGCCGTCGTCGGGTTGGCCGGGATCATTTATTGTATTGGCGCCGCTCAGCACTGCCGTCAGGCACAGATCAGCGATGGCGAAATGCGCACCCGGCTTGATAAACTGGTCAAGATCAACCTCATTTCCCTGATGGTCGCAATGTTGGGTGGTCTCTGTGCCATCGTCGCCGGGCTGCTGGCCTGATCAGCCGATCAGGGAGTCAGAATATCATCTGCAGTCCGTGCAATCAGCAAAAGGCATGCCTCGCTGGAAAAACTATGGTCCGCTACCTTGACCAGCTGTAACTGTATATCCTGACCCGTCGCGTGTTCAAGTAGCCGGACAGGAACAGCCGGCGCCACATCTTCATCCGCACATCCCTGTAAAAGGCGCACCGGAAACGGTAACGAAAGCGGTTGATCAAAGACAAAATTCTCCCTGCCATCTTCGAGGAGACGGCGGGTAATGGTCAAGCCGTCGTCAGAATATTCCGATGGCAACACGACTTTTCCTTTGTCCGCAAGTTCCCGCAATTGTGAATTGCTCAGGATTCTGTTTTCAAAATCGGCCGTAAAGTCCGGGGCGGCAGCGATTCCAACGATACCAAATACAGATTCGGGGCACCGCGCTGCCAGAAGCAGTGAGATCCATCCTCCCATGGAAGATCCGATCAACAATTGTGGTCCACGCGTCAAAGATGCAATGACATCCTCGGCATCTCTGTACCAGTCGCTGATGCAGCCCTCTTCAAACCGGCCGGACGACTGGCCATGCCCGGTATAATCGAAACGAAGAAAAGCCTGCCCTCGCTGCTGCGCCCACTGCTCCAGGTAGGTCGCCTTGGTTCCCGTCATATCTGAGGAAAACCCACCAAGAAATACGATGCCGGGGGATTGACCCTCAGTTTGGCAAAAGGCGATACGGCGTTTTCCTGCCAAATCAAGGAAACGTGCCTGCATGATATGCTCCTCACAATATTCGTACCGGTATACAATCTCACAGCTTATGCCAGTCACGCAACCGCGCCCGTCAATTGGCACCCGTCAATTGGATTGACCCGCCTGCAACAACCGAAAGTGCATCCGATGATCGGGAGGGTCTCACAACGAAGCGAAAGAGAAAGTTGCAAACACACTGTTGCACCATAAGGATCTGTAAACCAGGTTCGGGCAACGCACTTTTCCTGTTGACATATCGCGGGTGATCAACCAAGGAAAGATTGTTCCGCAATCGGGCACATCGTGGGTGCCAAATCGAGGAAATATTGTCATGTCTCCCCCTATCTCCCTGATCTTTCCAGATAGCAGTTGCCGCACATTTCCTGCGGGAATCACAGCAGCGGAAGTCGCTGACGACATCTCGCCATCCCTGGCCAAGAAGGCGATTTCAGCACAGTTCAATGAATCCCATTGGGATCTGACATGGCCGCTGACGACCGATGGAAACATACGTATCCATACGATGTCAGATGAAGCGCCGGCGCTTGAGCTGATCCGTCACAGCCTCGCACATATCATGGCCCGCGCGGTACAGGATATCTGGCCGAAGACACGGGTGACAATCGGTCCGGTCATTGCGCATGGATGGTATTATGACTTTGACCGGGAGCAGCCTTTTACGCCCGAAGATCTGACGCAGATCACGGCGCGGATGAAACAGATCATCAATCTTCGTGACCCCGTCCATAACGAAGTCTGGGAACGCACACGTGCATTACGCCACTACGAGGATAAAGGTGAACACTACAAGGTTGAACTGGTACAGGCGATCCCTGACGATGTGCCGATTCGCATGTACTGGCATGGTGACTGGCAGGATCTCTGCCGCGGGCCCCACCTGAAACATACCGGTCAGGTGCCTGCAGATGGATTTTCACTCAGTGGAGTCGCTGGGGCCTATTGGCGGGGCGATTCCCGCAACAAGATGTTGCAGCGTATCTATGGAGTCGGATTCCGTCGTCGCCAGGACCTGCAACAGCATTTGCGAATGCTGGAAGAGGCCCGCAAACGTGATCATCGCCGCATCGGCACTGAAATGAAATTGTTTCATTTTCAGGAAGAAGCCCCTGGTATGGCATTCTGGCATCCGCATGGCTGGTGTATCTACAAGACTTTGCGAGACTATATGGCCCGACGTCAGACAGAACGCGGATATGTTGAAGTCAGTACGCCAGCCTTGGTTGACCGCGCATTATGGGAACAGTCAGGACATTGGGAGAAATTCCGTGAAAATATGTTTGTTGTCGAAGTCGACCGCGATCGGGGCGAGGATGACAAACATAATGCATTGAAACCGATGAATTGTCCGTGCCATGTCCAGATCTACAACAAGGGGCAGAAGAGCTATCGCGACCTTCCCCTGCGTATGGCGGAATTCGGGTCATGCAGCCGTTTTGAACCTTCAGGTGCGTTGCATGGGTTGATGCGGGTTCGTGGATTCGTGCAGGATGATGCCCATATCTTTTGTACCGAATCGCAAATTGAGAGCGAAACAACGGCCTTTATCGACATGCTCTCGCAAATCTATGCCGACCTTGGTTTTGATTCCTTCCGAGTCAAGTTCGCAGATCGGCCACCAAACCGAGCCGGCGCGGATCATGTCTGGGATCGGGCAGAGAGCGCCCTGACATCGGCTGCGGAGACTGCCGGTTGCCAATATGAACTCAATCCCGGTGAAGGAGCCTTCTATGGCCCGAAGCTTGAATTTGTTCTGACCGATGCGATCGGCAGGGATTGGCAATGCGGCACTTTGCAGGTTGATTTTGTGCTGCCCGAACGTCTGAATGCGACCTATATAGGCAGGGATGGCGAAAAACACCGCCCGGTTATGCTGCATCGTGCGATACTCGGAAGTTTCGAGAGATTCATTGGTATCCTTATCGAAAATTACGCCGGTCGATTCCCATTATGGCTGGCACCGAACCAAGTTGTCGTCGCCACCATTGTGTCGGATGCTGACAGTTATGCACAGGAGGTGACAGACAGACTGCGTGCCGTCGGCCTGCGGGCGACCAAGGATTCCCGTAACGAGAAGATCAACTTCAAGATTCGGGAACATTCGCTGGCCAAGGTACCAATCATTCTTGCGCTCGGAGGGCGCGAAGTTCAGACTGGTGAAGTCAGTGTTCGTCGATTGGGCGATCAACGTGTCGTCAGTCGGGATCTGGATTCGCTCATCGAGGAACTCGTGGCTGAGGCAGCTCCGCCCGATCAGCAAGACCGTGCATCATGATCGCGGATTCGACTCTTGTGTCTTCTTGAGGTCACGAAAGCACACTCCGACATGGCGGGAGAGCAGAAACAGCGCAACCCTCTTTCATCATCATGAATCACAGCTCCACCGCCTCTGTTGAGCCGAAATACCGCCCGCCCCAAAGTCACGGCAAATTCCTCTCATTGCCGTTTCCAATTGAAATGCAGGACGGCGATCCATATAGATTGCTGAAACGACCACGAAAAAGGATCAAGAGAGATACCCAGAAGACCCTACAATGCACCGGCCCCACGAGATAATCGCCCGCGGGCCAATGCAAGAATTATTGCCCCTTCTGTCCGCGTGATCGGCCCTGAAGGGGAGAATCATGGTATCATGTCTCCCGATGAAGCAAGGGAACTGGCCGCAGACGAAGGTTTGGACTTGGTAGAGATCTCTCCAACTGCTGACCCCCCAGTCTGCAAGATCACTGACTTTGGAAAATTCAAATATTCCTTGCAGAAGCGCGAGTCTGAGTCGCGACGTAAACAGAAGGTGATTGATGTCAAAGAGGTCAAATTCCGCCCAAATACAGATACGCATGACTATCAGACGAAGTTGAAAAACGTCACGCGCTTTCTTGACAACGGCGACAAGGTCAAAATCACGATGCGTTTTCGTGGTCGCGAGATGGCCCACCAGGAACTTGGACGTGAATTGCTGGACCGCGTGGCAAGTGACATCAGCGAATTCGGCAAGATTGAAGCGAATCCCGCGATGGACGGCAGACAAATGTGTATGGTGATCGCGCCTGCCAAATAATTTGGCCGTATGATTCCACCTTCGTCAAAATCCCCGTTCAATCAGACCCTGTAATCGCCGTGGCATTCTGATAATCCCTTTGCCGTCGTCCTCTCCATCCGCGCAGGGCGGGCGCAGAGTTTCACGTGCGTCATTGAATGTCAGTTGGCTCAGATTCGCCAGCGACGATGGACCCAGAACCACTGTTCAGGATATTGATTGACCATGGCCTCAAGACTCCGGGTTAAAACTCGAGTCATGTCCTCTTCGGACCCCGAATCCGGTCGGATAGGTTTTTCCACGATGATTCGAAAGTCGAGGCCATTCGGCTGCCGGATTCCGTAATAGGGAAACAAGAGTGACTTGTTGCGAATGGCAATTCGGGCAGCGGTGACACTCGTCATCGCATCGCGGCCCATGAAACTGAGTGGAATTCCATTCGGATCATGCTGATCATGAAGAAACATCACCCATCCACTTGCACGCAAATAGGTGACAAGTGCGCGCAACCCGTGCCGGCTCTTCTTGAAGGCGGGTTCGCCAATGTAAGAGAACGAAGCCAAATGATGCTTTTCATAAGAAAAATTACTGGCCGGACGATAGAGTCCACCCAGTATCCACCCCTTTTCAATCAACGCATTACGTTGTGTTGATCGGCTTTTGCAACCGCTTCGCTGCCAAACCCTGACCTGATTGATCAGAGCCGCTCGCCCCGCTTCAAAGCTGCCAAAATGACCCGTTGCAAAGATCGCAGACTGACCTTCCAGATGAGCCTGACGCAGGTCTTCAATTCCTGGCCCCTCGAGGATGGACTGGCAGGCATGACGTACAAATTCCGGGGCTGAAAAATATTCAGCGAACATCCGTCCACAATTATCGAGACAACCATCAAGGATTGCCTGTCGGCGAGGTGCTCCAAGTTCCGGATAAACCCATTCGAGATGCGAAAGGATTCGATCATCATAATCGGTAAAATGGACCGCCAGACGGCGCATGAACCAGCCACCCAAATTCACACGCAGAGGGTACGGCAACAAACGCCCGATTTGCACCCAAAGGCGGAGTGGAAAATTGGCAATGGCGTCCTTGACCCGGCGATTCATGATTCGGCTGTGTGGATAAAGTGACTGGACATCATTGTTCCGCCTTGCCCTGTGATTCACGATACCAGACCAACAGACCCGAACCAACGACGATCATTGCCCCCATAATCGTCATGAGATTGGGAAAATCACCAAATATGATTGCGCCATAAAGGGTTGCAAATATCAGCGAGGAATATGTGAAAGGTGCGAGGACCGTGGCATCAACGCGAAAATGCGCCATGATCAGAAACAGATGCCCGCACGCACCGCAGACGGAAGCCAAAACAAAAAACGGAATATCAGTGACTGCCGGTGTCTTCCAGAACAATGGCGCGAAAAGAGTGCTGATGATAGCGCCGGCAAGACTGGTAAAAAGCAAGCTGTTCCAGACGCTTTCGTCACGGCTCAACAATCGCGTGAGAACCGAGTAGCTCGCGTAACAGAGAGCCGCACCGAGCGTAATGATCGAATAAGGGGAAAACACTTCCGTACCCGGGCGAATAATGATGAGAGTGCCAACGAGTCCGAAGCCGATTCCCAGCAAGCGGACCCAACCTATTCGCTCGCTCAGAACAAAGACTGCGAGCAGAGCAACGAAGAGAGGAGACGTCTGCAAGATGGTTGTCGCCGAAACCAGATCGACATTGATAAATCCAATAAAGAAACAAACCGTTCCGCCAAAAAGGCAAAGTGAACGCAACGATTGCAGCCATGGATGTCGGGTTGATGTAATCTGCGGGAGGCGCCGCCAAAACAAGCCGACAACCAGAACCGTTTGACCGACATATCTGACCCAGACGAGCTGCATGACTGAATAATCAGATGACAGAAACTTGACTGTCGCATCCATCGACGTCAGGCAAAACATCGAAGCAATCGTCAATAGAATTCCTGTTTGAACAGTCGACATGCCGGTGAGCCGGTACAATAAACGCATGGGTCAACCGTTCCACAAATACAGGCTTGGGATGTACCACATCGTCCTGCCACGGCAAAGACGCGTTGAATCGCCGGTTGCCTTGATCTCTCAGATGACTGTGATTGCGGGGAGATCAAACAAATCAGAACTGTCAGCGACTGTGCACTGATACGCCGTTAATGAAGGGGTGTGCCGGAAAAGGGAACGTGTGGCGGAGCCATGTCTGCTCCACTCGATTTTACCGGTCGAGTGCTGGCCTCAGCAAGCACTGGCCCCGCTCGACAACTTATGGCGCCTGTCATGACCGACTTGGCTTCATTCCCGGAGTTGAATGATCAGGTAGCCGTCGCAAGATTGCGGAGGACAAAATGCAGGACACCGCCATTGCGAACATAATCGGCCTCAACTTCGGTGTCGACCCGACAGACGAGATCAAGCTGACGTTCAATACCGTCCGCATAGGTGATCGTGCAAGGGACCTGCATTGAAGGATGGAATGCGTCCTCAAGACTCGTGATATCAATTCGTTCATCACCTTTCAGCTTTAAGTCCAAACGACTGACTCCCGCGGGCAGCTCGAGCGGAATGACGCCCATGCCCACCAGATTGGAGCGATGAATCCGCTCAAAACTTTCCGCTATGACGGCTTTGACGCCAAGCAGACAGGTGCCTTTTGCTGCCCAGTCGCGCGATGAACCGGTACCATAAAGCTTTCCTCCGAACACAACCAAGGGCACATTCAGTGCACGAAAAGCCATTGCCGCTTCAAAAATACTGACCTGTTCGCCGTCCGGACCGAGCGTAAATCCACCCTCAACATCATCCAGTAACTCATTGCGAATCCGGATATTGGCAAATGTACCCCGCATCATGACTTCATGATTGCCACGACGCGAACCATAGGAATTAAAGTCGCGGGCTGCGACCTGGCGGGACTGCAAATACTTTCCGGCCGGCGATGTCAGCGGAAATGATCCTGCAGGTGAAATATGATCAGTCGTCACCATGTCACCGAGAACGGCAAGAATCCGTGCATTCCGGATGTCGGTCACTCCCGGCGGCTCTTGTGAAAGCCCCTCAAAATACGGGGGATTCTGCACATATGTTGACGTGGAAGGCCAGTCATAAGTCAATGAGTCGACTGCCTCGACCGCCTGCCATTCCTCATCGCCAGCAAATACATCGGCATACTTGCTCACGAACGCGTCACGGGTCACGGTGGCCGCGACCAACGCGGCCACCTCTTCTGAAGTCGGCCAGATATCTCTCAGATAGATCTTTCGCCCCTCGGGATTCATCGCAATCGGGTCATTGACCAGGTCAATATTCATATCGCCGGCCAGTGCATAGGCCACCACGAGCGGCGGTGAGGCCAGGTAATTCGCCCTGACATCCGGACTGATTCGCCCTTCAAAATTCCGGTTCCCCGAAAGAACCGACACGGCGATCAGATCACCCTTGGCGATTGACGTTGAAATCTCCTCCTGCAAGGGTCCGGAATTGCCGATACAGGTCGTGCAGCCATAACCCACAAGATGAAATCCAATTGCATCAAGATCATCCTGCAAATTGGCTTCACGTAAATATTCAGTCACGACCTTGGAGCCTGGTGCCAATGACGTCTTGACCCAGGGTTTTCGTGTCAGGCCCAATTGGCGCGCTTTGCGGGCGACCAGACCTGCCCCCAACATGACCTGCGGGTTGGACGTGTTGGTACAGGATGTGATGGAAGCGATCACGATTGAACCATCTTTCAACGTAAAAGACTCGCCTTCCACTTCCTGCGGACCTCTTGAGACTCCACCACGCTCCATCACGACTTTCTGGAAAGACTCCTTGGCCGCCGTCAAGGGTGTATGATCCTGCGGTCGTTTCGGACCCGAAATCGCTGGCACGACTTCGGTCATATCGAGCGATAGCGTATCCGTATAGGTGGGACGATACGAATCGTCGCGCCACAATCTGTTTTCCTTGGCATAGCTTTCGACCAAAGTGATTCGGCTCTCCTCCCGGCCCGTTTGCCGCAGATAGTCGAGAACCTTGGAGTCGATAGGGAAAAAGCCGCAGGTCGCGCCATATTCCGGTGCCATATTGGCAATGGTTGCGCGGTCAGCAATTGAAAGCAAGGACAGGCTTTCGCCGAAAAATTCGACGAATTTCCCAACGACTCCTCTGTCCCGCAACATTTTTACGACTTTCAGGACCAGGTCTGTCGCCGTCGTCCCTTCCACCATTTCACCCGTCAGTTCAAAACCGACCACTTCGGGTATGAGCATTGAAACGGGTTGCCCCAACATCGCCGCTTCTGCCTCGATTCCGCCAACTCCCCAACCGAGAACTGCGAGCCCATTGACCATGGTTGTGTGGCTGTCGGTTCCCACCAGAGTATCGGGATAAGCGACTGTCACGCCGTTGCTGTCTTTCCCATTGAGCACAACCTGGCTCAAATATTCAAGATTGACCTGATGACATATTCCGGTTCCGGGAGGGACAACCCGGAAATTCTCAAAGGCTCCCTGCCCCCATTTCAGGAACTTGTAGCGCTCCAAATTGCGCTCATATTCGCGTTTGACATTATGCTGAAAAGCGCGTGGCGTCCCGAACTCATCCACCATCACCGAATGATCAACCACGAGGTCAACCGGAACCAATGGATTGATACGCTGTGGATTGCCGCCGAGCGCCGCAATACCGTCTCGCATGGCCGCCAAGTCAACAACGGCCGGCACACCGGTAAAATCCTGCATCAGCACGCGGCCGGGTTGAAATCCAATTTCCGCAGATTCCCGTCCACCGTTCTTTATCCAGGCGGAAAAAGCGGAAATATCCTCCTCAGTGACTGACTTTCCATCCCGTGCACGCAGCAAATTCTCTAGGAGAACCGCCAAACATGCCGGCAGACTGGCAAAATCTCCCAACCCCTCAGTCTCAGCCGCAGAAATGGAAAAGTACTCATAGTCAATACCGTTTGCAGTGAGGCCCTTTCGCACGGAGGCCGATTGGCTACCCGTCGTGACTATCATTGTGAAATTCCATACCAAATATCACCGGCCATGACAGGACAAGCAACAATCCCGTACGCCAGCGATCGTTCAACCAAACGCAAAGCTGCATATCCTTGACAATCAAATTCAATATTCAGTCCGCAAGAATATTGCTATATCGCGCTTGGTCAGAGGTCAATATGAACCGTGACATGCGGTCTATCATCACGCCACAATAGCCGTCAATCGGATGATGAATTGGGGGCCTCTCAAGACCCGTTGACAGAATACAACATGACGCGTTTTTATTGAAAGACTGGCGCAACATCATGCGATATGTCAATTCATCTTGATAGGCCTCATGAATTGACTCCCGCCGCGCTGTCACCAACAAGAGACGTCTGACCGGAAAAATGGACCCGCCCCATGTCACAGAGACTTGCAGTTCGCGATCCCGCGCATTCGGTTCATTTCCAACCTCGGCTGCTGGCACAATCGGCCCGAGATCGTCACACCAGACGATAATGAGACTCCTGTTATGAGCCCTGACCCTTTGGCATGACTGTCGTTCATGCACCATCTGCCACGATCAGGGCTGACCGTATCACCTGCAGTCGGGGGGCACGGGTCATTCTTTCCGACCTGTCCTTCACTGCCGGCCCGCGCGATTTCATCACCTTCACCGGTGCCAACGGCATTGGCAAGAGCACGCTCCTGCGAACCATGACTGGACTTGGACGAATCACCAGCGGTCACTTGATGGTTCCCGCCGAACATTGCGTTTTCCTTGGACATCGACGCGGCCTCAAACCGGAATTGACGGCCGCCGAGAATCTGTCTTTTTGGCTGCGGTGTTTTGGCCGCCCAGTGTCCGAAAAACCAAACCTTCCTCTGGGGGTGGAGAGATTTCTTGATTGTGAAATCCGCCACTTGTCATCGGGGCAGGCGCAACGGGTGGCTCTTGTTTCAGCGATGCTCACAGGGCGCCCGATCTGGATTCTCGATGAACCGGTCGCCGGACTGGACAGAGACACATCACTGGAATTTGTAGGCCTTGCTGAAACGCACTGCCGGGCCGGTGGGACAGTCATCGCAACGGCTCACAACACTTTTTCCAGCGATCTATGCCGCTATATCGATTTGACCCCATATTCCCCGAATCTGACAGAACCGGGCAACAAAAGATGAAGGAAATCCTGTTTCAGGAAATCCGACTGTCGCGTCGCGCTGGCGGCAGGTTTGGCATGTCTCTTGTGCTGTTTTTTGCCATCGCATTTCTGATGCCGTTGGGTATCGGCCCAGACATCACCATTCATCGATCGATTGCACCGGGGGTTCTGTGGGTGGGCGTCCTGCTGTCGAGTCTGCTCGCATTGGACACATTACTGGCACGTGACCACGAAGATGGGACAGTCGAAAGACTTGTACTGGCTCCGATTCCGACCGAAGCTGTCATTTTATCCAAAATCATTGCACATTGGCTTCTGATCTGCTTCCCCCTTTGTCTTGCTTCACCATTTGCAGGTCTCGTGATGAATCTACGATTTACCGATGGTATTGCTGCTGCGACGACCCTGTTGCTCGGCACCCCGGCGATCAGTGCCATCGGCGCCATCGTTGCCGCACTGACAGTTGGAGTCAGGCGGGGGCATCTCCTGCAAGCCGTTCTGATTGTTCCTGCCTGCATTCCCACTTTGATTTTCGGCAGCATCGCTGCCAGCCAGTTGATTCTCGCTCAGTCCGCTTCACAATCGTTCGCGGCACTTGCGGCAATGACTCTGGCAACGCTCGCGACGGCACCATTTGCTGCGGGTGCATTGCTGCGGTTGAACCTTGCGCAGTGATCTCTAAATTCTTCATAACTTCAAGAATCGACGACGGCGTCATGAATAAGACTGAAACGCTTTGGGCCTTTGCCAATCCATACCGATTTATCCGTCTGACAAACGCATTGCTTCCGTTTGTCTGGGCATCGTCGCTGATCCTCCTTGTGGTCGGCCTGGTCTGGGGATTTGCTTTCACGCCGCTTGATTTCAAGCAAGGTTCAACGGTCAAAATCATCTTCCTGCATGTGCCCACGGCGTTGATGGCCATCAATGTCTGGCTGATGATGCTGGCGGCTTCACTCATCTGGTATATCCGTCGGCACCATGTTTCTGCACTGGCCGCCAAGGCAGCGGCGCCGGTGGGCGCGATGATGGCTGTGGCGGCCATCGCCACCGGAGCCCTTTGGGGAGAGCCGATGTGGGGAACCTGGTGGGCCTGGGATCCACGTCTGACCTCTTTCTTTATCCTGTTGCTCTGCTATGTCGGTTACATCACCCTCTGGAGCACTTTTGAGGATGCGGAATGGGCCGCAGATGCAACGGCTGGACTTTGTCTATTGGGATCGGTCTTTGCCCTCCTGTCCCGCTACGCCGTCAATTTCTGGAATCAGGGGCTCCATCAAGGAGCGACCCTGTCGCTGGATCCAGAAACCAATATTCACAATGACTTTTACCTGCCTTTGCTGGTCAGCATCGCGGGATTCGTTTTGCTGTCGATCGCCCTGATTCTTTATCGCACCCGCACGGAAATCCGGCGGCGACGGATTGAGCAACTGCTGGCAGCAAAACAGCACGCATGATGATTGACCTCGGTGCATATTGGCGCGAAGTGATCCTGGCCTATGCCATGACTTTGATGATCCTGACGCTGCTCATCGGATGGTCCTATCGCACCTCGATTCGGACCGAAGCCAAACTGCGCGCATTGGAGCGTGAGACGCATGACTCATAGACGCCCCCCTTTCCTGCTGCTCTTGCCTCTGGCTGTTTTTACCGCTTTGGCCACGTTATTTTATGTTGGCCTGCAAGACGATGACACGGGAGGTCTCGCATCGGCCCTGCTCGGAAAGGCAGCTCCCGCTCTCGATCTTGATCCGTTGGGTGACGAACCCGTGCCCGATAATGATGACTTACGGGCAAACCACGTCAAGCTGGTCAATTTTTGGGCCAGCTGGTGTGCACCTTGTCGCGCCGAACACCCCAATCTGCAGAGTTTGAATGAGCAGGGCCTCACGATTCTCGGTATCAACTACAAGGATCAACCGCAGCATGCACTTGATTTTCTTGATGAACTAGGCAATCCATTCAACCGAATTGGGGCCGACGACAGCGGCAGGACGGCAATCAACTGGGGCGTGTACGGCGTGCCGGAAACTTTTGTTGTGGACAGCAACGGGACCATCAGGTTCCGCTGGGCAGGCCCGATCACATCACGCGCGCTCAGTGAGCATATTTTGCCGGCCCTGGAGAATGCCGAGTGACACCCGCAACAGCGCCCCGCCAAATCTGTAGACAACTGAAGATTCGCCGTGCGGATGACTTTCACCTGCATCTCCGTGATGGCGAGATCATGCGGGCCGTACTGCCCGCGAGCACCGAATCATGCGCACGGGCCTTGATCATGCCCAACCTCGTCCCCCCGATCACCAATCTTGCGGCGGCATCGGCATACCGCAGTCAGATCGTTGCCGCCGTGCCGTCGGGCTGCGATTTTACCCCCTTGATGACCTTGTACCTGACCGAAGATACCCACCCCCGGGACATTCAGGATGCCGTACAGTCAGACATCGTCCAGGCCGTGAAGCTCTACCCGGCGGGAGCCACCACCAACTCCTCCTCTGGAGTCCGCGATATCAGCGCCATACGCGCGGTTCTCGACGTCATGGAAGCAACGGACATGCCACTCTGCGTTCATGGTGAAGCGGTGGGAGAGCAGATCGATATCTTTGATCGTGAGTTTGTCTTCATAGAGAAGACGCTCAATGTCATTCGGTCAACCAACCCCGAACTGCGAATTATCTTTGAACATATCACCACAGAACAGGCCGCTGAGTTTGTCCGGGCCAACCAACCCCATGTTGCGGCAACGATTACGGTCCACCATCTTGTTCTCAACCGCAGCCATCTGTTTGCGGGCGGGCTGCGTCCCCATCGTTATTGTTTGCCCGTCGCCAAACGCGAAATCCACCGACAGGCACTCCTGCAAGCGGCGATGGGGGGTGAAACATGTTTTTTCCTGGGGACTGATTCGGCGCCGCATCCCAACCGTGCCAAACTCAGTGCTTGTGGCTGCGCCGGAATCTACTCGGCACCGATCGCCTTGCCCTGCCTGGCACAATTGTTTGAACAGCACAATTCGCTTGATCAGCTGCAGGGATTTACCTCGGAATTCGGCGCCCGTTTTTACAAGCTGCCGTTGAATTCAGGGACACAAACTCTCAGCAAATGGGACAAACCCCTCCGTGCAAGGGACCCCCTCCAGATCGATCATGACCGGATTGAGGTTTTCGATCCCGGTTTTCCACTTTACTGGTCGATAGACTGAGGCCCGATCGATCAGATCCGCGGCTCGCCAGGTTCATGACTTTCCGGAGCCTTCCCCGCTCGAGGTGACCGCGCACCAGACGCATTGGTGCGTCTGCCCTGCCTGCGGCGCGGCCACCCGGGCGGCTTTTCCCGCTGGGGTGACAGCACCGGTACAGTCGGGTCCGCGGCTGACGGCCCGGGTCGTCAATCTGAGTGTCGCCCGGAATGGCAAACGGTTGTACTGGCTTTGCCTTTCACATCCGGGATGCGATTGTGCAGGCCCCTGTCAAGCCGATGGACAAAACCGGCACCGCGTGCGTGGCCGTGCTGCGGTTCACCCGCGATCCCACGGTTCCGGCCACCAACAATGAAGCGGAACGGATGCTGCACCCCCTCAAGGTGCAGCAGAAGATTTTTGGCAGTTTCCGAAGCCCCAAGGGAGCCCGGAATCACGCGGTTCTACGAACCGGACTGGACACGGCCCGCAGGCAGGGCTGGAACCTGCTGTGGAGACAATGCGGACCCCACCGGATGAACTCATCTAGCGGCTTGAAATGTCCTGAACCGCCTTGCGGGCCGGAAAGACCCAACAGGAACCTGAACAGTTACCTGAATAGTTACTAAAAATTAAAAGAACTGCCCTTTACGTTTAAAGAAAATTGTCGTCAAGTGTCCCGATCTTATTGCAGCCATTCCCGCTCATTCTGGATTCAGTTGGTCTGACGCGGCCATTTGGCGGATCGTTGTGTTCAGGCACAGCGCATCCGGGCGGCGGAATCGTCGTCGGGTGATGGGTTGGCGATGTGGGGGATGAACTTTGAAGGCGACATTGGCGTGAGGGGGCTCACAGGCGGCGGGGTTCAAAAGGGTTCAGCAGATCTATGTCCAGCCCTGCTACGTCTGCCACGTTGCGTGTCACGAAGGTGAGGCCATTGACCTTTGCCGTCGCGGCCAAGAGCGCATCGACGACCGGGATCGGGCGAATTGCATTCATGCTGCCCCACTGCTCGGCAACGTCCGTCGTGACAGGCAGAATGCGATTGGCGAAACCCGACATCACGTCGGCAAGCCACCCCTCAAGTGTTTTGGCCCTTCGCGGGTCGCGGCGGCGCGCAAGTTCCACACCCTTGCGGATTTCGCCCAGCACCAAGGGGCTGATCCACAGATCGTCCTCAGCAACGCCGTTCCACCACGCCGCCACGAACGGGTCGCAACGGTCACCCTTGCGCACTTCCGAGATGATGTTCGTGTCGATCAGGAAAGTCATAAAGTGGTGTCACGTCCGAATTCGGATTGACGTTCGAGATTGATCCCGTCAAGCGGCGCTGAAGCCAGCAGTGCCTTAAGTCCTTTGGAACGCGGCACAGCGATCTTCTCGCGCAGGATGGCACGAGTTTCGGTCGCACGTTCGGGATCGACCAGCGCCGAGGCAACCTCGCGCATAAGTGTGGCATCTTCTTTTCGGATCTGGATTTCGACGCGTACAAATCCCTGCCGCTGGCGGCGCTTGCGCCATTGGGTAACAGGAGACAGTTGGGTGTTGGTCATGAGACCCTCCATTTCCGGAAATTTTACCGGAAAATTGAGGGCGCGACAAGGTGAAGTCTCATGTTCCGGATGGATCATGTGGGATTCGTCATTGATCGGACGGTCATCCTGCGAGATCACCCACCATGACCCGTCATGGCTCGACGGCGAGAATGTAGCGGGGATCCCTTCATTGGGATCCATAAGTGCACCGCCTCTTCGATTCGTTGGGACAGATGAAAATATCGCCATTTGTGCGCCAATTTTGGGGATATGGGGAAGCAGGAAATTCGATATTTCATCAGCTGAGCCGGCCTTGACAGATAGTCAGGCTGAGCCATGTTGCGAGAACCGTCTCAGAGTCCCGGGGAAACCTTTGGAAATCCTGGAAGTGTTCCGGATGCCCATCAATAGCCGACGAGGGGTCCATCTCTTTACAATTCTGGTGGCGGTCACGGAAATGATGAAAGCACCTCCTGATCCCCTGCACCCCGTCACCCCCCCCCCCCCCCCCCCCCCCACATGTCAGACTGTTGACACGCGTGGCGCAACGTTCTGTGTGTCGCCCGGGTCTCATCCTGATTATGACGGAACAACGGCGAGACAGACGGTGTTCAGCCATCAACTGCGCACAAGATGAAAAGCCCATTTTTGCTGTCCACGGGCCTATGCACAGGCAATTCATGCAATGAAAGCCAACATATGGCTCAGGCCACTTTCCTACAAAATGGAAATCCTATGGGGCTTCGGGGACCTGTGATGGAAGAGACCCGTCATTGGGCGGAATCACGCCCTTGCGAAAAATGAAACAGCCATAAAAGCGAGTCTCACCGGTCTGGATCGTGGCATAGGATTGCCGCGCAAGATCATAAAACCTGAATCTCTCAACGCCGACCATCAGTCGTTCACCTCCCTCTGCCTGATTAATCTCATGCTGAACTTCGGTTTGCACCTGGGGTATCGTTTCAGGATCATCGACAATTTCCATACGCATCGCAAAATCATTGACGAAAGTGTCAAGTGGAAAGACCGACAATACCGCGTTCGCAGCTTGCGCTGCTGTCAAATTCTCCATCCTGAGCAAGTCACCGATTATGGTCGAACGAGACACCTGGTCAGCCGGGAAATTGGTGTCGGAAATCACCAACGTATCCCCATGTCCCATCGCACGAAGCGCATACAGGACATCTGCATTGAGTCGATAATCGATATTTTTCAGCATTGACCCTCCCCCCTTGATCAAAAAGCTGGCAAAAATCATAAGTGTAATCAAGTCACGATGCAATATTCGAGGTAATCTGGTAAGAACTTGTCGGATACAGGAAGGATCCGGTTGACACCCCCTGACCGGTAGAAGTTTGCCGGACTTTCCCTGAGCCTGATCCCTGGCTGACTGGATGATAGCGTATGTCTGACCTGACAAAACATGATCGTGCAAGCCGCGCCCAAAGAACAGCCGAATTGCTGTTGCAGATTCAGGCGGTCGAATTCAGACCTGACCGGCCTTTCCGCCTCGCCTCGGGCAAACCCTCGCCAGTCTACATGGATTGCCGTCGGCTCATCTCATTCCCCGCCGCGCGCCGGGAAATCAACAAATTCCTGGCCGATTTGATCATCAACGATATTCATGGCTCACCAGCCATCGACTGTATTGCAGGCGGTGAGACGGCCGGAATTCCATTCGCCGCTTTCATCGCCGATCGCCTGGACAAACCCATGGCCTATATCCGAAAACAGCCCAAAGGATATGGCCGCAATGCCCAGATCGAAGGAGTCATTGCTCCCGGCTCCCATGTCCTTTTGATCGAAGACCTAGCAACAGATGGAGGATCAAAACTCAAATTCGCGCGCGCCATTGAAAAAGCGGGAGGTCACTGCCGACATACGGCAGTCATCGTTGCCTATGGAATATTCCCGAAAAAAGAACAGGAACTGGCGGCAGCGGGACTGATCCTGCACCGACTGTGTGAACTTCATCATATCGTCGACGAAGCCACATCTCAGGGGCTGCTGAACAGCCACGAATCACGCATCATGAATGGTTTCATCGACAACCCACAGGAGTGGCAACAGCAACATCCGATCGACGAGGAAAACTGAGGGGCACTTCGGCGTATGAGCAGAATCCCATTGCAATTATTTGACATGATATTGTAGACTGGATCTGTTTTTCGACAACATATGGGCAAATTTGCAGGATCAGTTTTCCACAATTTGTTCACTGTAAGATACAATTTGCATTTCTTCCGACGGACTGAGAACAAGACCAATATCCGGCATGAGGAGCAGGAATGGAAAACGTCACACCGATCAGAAACATTGACAGGAATATCAGACCTGAACAGCCCGCAGGCGGTGCTTTACCGCCTGGCCAACCGTGTAATATCGAAGCGGAGCAGGCCCTGCTGGGGGCAATCATCACCAATAATGACCTTTTCGCTTCAATTTCGGAAATTGTTCAGGCGGAGCATTTTTATGATCCGGTGCATCGCGGTATATTTCAGCTGTTGAGCGATCTCATCAATCGTAATTCGTACGCGTCAACGGTGACCCTGCAAGCGCTCGCCGACTCGGTTCCGGGCCTCTCGGAACTTGGTGGCGGCGTTTATCTGGCCAAACTCGTCGCTTCGTCAACTTTCATTCATGCCAGCAAAGATTATGCAAAAGAAGTCTATGATCTGGCACGGCGTCGCAGTCTGATTGAATTTGCTTCGCAACTGACAGAAAAAGTGCGCAAACCGGATGCCAAAACCAGCGTATCCGATATCATCGACGAGTCAGAACAGACACTTTACAATTTAAGTGAAACCGGGCGGCTGCAAACCGGGTTTCAACCGTTTCTTAATGCGACCACATCCGCCGTGCAGCTAGCTAAACTGGCGACCAGTCGGCAATCAGGTCTCGCTGGTCTCCCCACCGGCTTTACAGATCTCGACAACAGGCTCGGCGGGCTCCATCCATCTGACCTCATCATTGTCGCCGGCCGGCCGTCAATGGGCAAGACGGCCCTCGCAACCAATATTGCCTTCAACATCGCCAGAAATTTCAACACGTTTGGTGCAACTGGTGATTCGTCAAGTTCAGACGGTGGTCATGTTGGAATATTCTCCCTGGAAATGTCGTCTGCACAGTTGGCTGGGCGAATCCTGTCGGAAGACTGCAGGATCACCACATCTGAGCTCCGTCGCGGGCGACTGGCCACGGCGGATTTTAAACGCTACGCCGAATCTGCAAGGCGGTTGCACACGCTGCCTCTCTTTATTGACGACACACCGGCGCTCAGCATTGCGCAACTGGCCACCCGTGCCCGTCGTCTCAAGCGGATGCAGGATCTGCATTTGTTGGTTGTCGACTATCTTCAGCTGGTCCGCCCGACTTCCGAACGCAACAGTGTCGTGCATGAAGTTTCGGAAGTCTCGAGGGGGTTGAAAGCTATCGCCAAGGATCTTGACATACCCGTGATCGCCGTTTCCCAGCTGTCGCGCCAGGTTGAACAGCGCGATGACAAGCGCCCGCAACTGGCCGATCTGCGCGATTCTGGCTCCATCGAACAGGATGCGGATGTGGTGATGTTTGTCTACCGGCAGGCCTATTACGAGGAACGAAAAAAGCCCGATGAAGATGACAATGAGGCAATGGAAAAATGGCGCGAGAAGATGGACAAGATTCTTCGCAAGGCCGAGGTCATCGTCAGCAAACAACGGCACGGCCCAATCGGTACAGTCGAGATGACATTTGATGCCAGCTACACGCGATTCGGTAACAAGGCGTTAGAGGGGCATTCTGAAGACGGCATCAAATCCGCTGACTTCGCCAGCTGAAATTTTTGTCAACATCTGCAGATCAATCCTGAATATGGGGTTCCTATATACGTCGATTACAAAGAGGATTATATACTTAACTACCCAAACCGCTACATATTCTATTATCAATTACTCGTAACCGCTACGTATAGTACGATGGGTAGTCAGGTATATAATCCCCATTACAAAGCCAGGAAACCTCAAATGATGCGGGATCTCCGTCAAGAAGCATCAGCCATCCTCAAGGTTGATCTCACCGCGATTCAGCAGAATTGGCAATCCCTGGATCGCCTGTCCTCCCCCGACACCGAGACAGCCGCAGTCGTCAAGGCTGACGGTTACGGACTTGGTGCTGCAGAAATTGCGCGCTGCCTGTATCGAGTCGGCACACGCAGTTTCTTTGTGGCACAAGCGAAAGAAGGTGCGGTTCTCCGAGAGACGTTGCCTGGCGACTGCAGAATTTTCGTGCTCAATGGTCATATGCGCGGAGATACGGCGCTGATGACCACACATCAGTTGATCCCGCTGTTGAATTCAACCGATCAATTTGCACGTCACAGGCAGGAACTGTCCGGGCATCCTTTCGGTCTACAGCTCAATACCGGGATGAACCGGCTGGGGCTTGATCCCGAGGAACTGTCAGAAATCTTGTCGTATGAAGATGCCGATCGTGCTGTCCTCGTCATGAGCCATCTTGCCTGCGCCGATGAACCCGGCCATGCCATGAACGCCTATCAATTGAAGCGGTTCCACGAGATGACACACGGGCTGACCATTCCGCGATCTTTGGCGGCAACGGGCGGAATTCTCCTCGCGGACGCTTATCATTTCTCCCTGACGCGGCCAGGCATCGGTCTCTATGGATGTTTGCCTTTCTCCGAGGCGAGGCCAGTTGTCACGCTGGATCTTCCGGTCATCCAAACCAGAACCATCGCGAACGGCGAAAGCGTGGGATATGGTGCACAGTGGAAGGCATCTCGGCCCTGCCGTATCGCAACAATTTCGGCCGGGTATGCCGATGGTATTTTTCGCCGTCTTGGTGATCGTGCCAGCCTTTGGTATGAACAGCAGGAATGTCCAATCGTTGGACGTATTTCAATGGATTTGATCACAGTCGATGTCTCCAGTCTGAACTGCGAACCCTCGTATCTCCAGCTTTTTGGCGCACAGCAATCCGTTGACGATCTCGCCATTCCTGCCGATACGATTGGCTATGAAATGCTGACAAGTCTGGGCAGCAGATATAATAGGGCGTATGGAACCGTATAAACCCCGCTTGTCCCGGGTCATCTCGATTCCCGTCGGAATCGTCGCTGCAATTGGCCGTGCTGTCATCAGCGCATGTCAAGAGGTCGGGCGGTTTTCGCTCTTCGCCGCCGAGTCGCTGAGTCATGTTGCGCGTCCACCATTCTTCGTGCGTGAATTTCTGGCGGCGCTGATGTCGATTGGTTTCCTGAGTCTGCCAGTGGTTGCATTGACCGCGCTGTTCGCCGGTGCTGCATTGGCCTTGCAGATCTATGCGGGCGGTTCCCGCTTTTCCGCCGAAGCATCGGTTCCGACTGTGGTTGCCATTGGTATGGTTCGAGAACTCGGACCGGTTTTATGTGGCCTGATGGTCGCCGGACGGGCTGCTTCCGCCATTGCCGCCGAAATCGCAACGATGAAGGTGACTGAACAGCTTGATGCCCTGATCACCTTGTCCACGAATCCACAGAAATTCCTCGTCACGCCGCGAATCTATGCTGCCGTCGTGACGCTGCCTGTATTAACCGGAATCGGTGATGTCCTTGGCATCATGGGAGGCTTTCTCATCGGGACGACGCGACTTGGATTCAGCCCAGAATCCTATACCCGAACAACGCTTCTCTTCCTGGAGCAAAATGATGTTGCATCGGGCCTTGTCAAGGGTGCCGTTTTTGGAATGATTATCGCGCTTGTCGGCTGTTATTATGGCATACGCTCGGGCCGTGGGGCCAAAGGCGTCGGTCATGCGACAACCAGTTCGGTAGCGGTCTCATCGGCCCTGATCATTGCGTCCAATTATATCCTGACCGAACTTTTCTTCAACGCATGACCAGATTGGTACCGCATGTCAACAAGTGACCTCGCGATTTCCGTTGACAATGCGGAAAAGGCTTTTGGCGAAAACCGCGTCCTGCGGGGCGTCACCCTGTCGATACGCCATGGTGAGAGTTTTGCCTTGATTGGGAGCTCCGGCGCCGGAAAATCGGTTATGTTCAAATCAATTCTGAGATTAATCCGTCTCGACTCAGGAACGATCCTGATCAATGGCAGAAACATCAATGAATCGCACGGCGTCGACTATAGCTGCATTGGAGTCCTTTTTCAGGAGGGAGCACTCTTTGATTCCATGACCATCTGGCAAAATGTCGCGTTCCGCCTGATGCGCGGCAATGACCGAATGCCAACCGCACGTGCCAGGTCAATTGCAGTGGAAAAACTCGAGCGCGTGGGACTGACCGCAGAAGTTGCCGATCTGTATCCTTCGGAATTATCCGGTGGAATGAAAAAACGGGCAAGCCTGGCGCGGGCAATCGCCGCTGATCCTGAAATCATTTTCTTTGACGAGCCAACGACTGGGCTTGATCCGATCCGTGCCACCATCATCAATGAGTTGATCCGGGATATCGTGCGGGAATCCAGGGCAACGGCAGTCACCATTACACACGACATGCAGAGTGTACGAATTATCTCTGACCGCGCCGGCCTCCTCCATGATGGCCAACTTGTCTGGCATGGCGATTCACAAAGTCTGGAAAGCGCAAAAAATCCTTATCTGAAGCAATTTGTCAGGGGTGAATCTGAGGGACCGATGAAACTCACTATTTGACCTCCTCCATACCGTTGGCATCATGCGTTCCAGATCTAAAAGAGATCACATGCCGTCCTTGATGTTGCAGGTTATGCATGAGAGATGCGTATCAAAGGACAAGAGAGTCGTATGTCTCGATTGCCGCCACTGTGTGCCAGAATGACCTCCTCCATATCTCTCATGCTGGATCACTGAAACGGAAACAGGCACCTGACAGCACGACTCACACCGCCGCGCAGAGTCGCAAGACGCAGGTTGTCAATTTCCGGGATCAATGGCAATGTGTTTGCACGGTCTCGTCATGCAACGGAATTTGGCAACAATTCAGAAACAGGCAAAACGGGTTGACCAAGCATGAGTGAATTCAATCTGTTCGATACCGTCGCGGTATTCATTATTCTTTTCTCTGCTTACTTTGCCTATCTGCGCGGTATTGTCAGGGAGGTCATGGCGATATTGAGTTGGATCGCCAGTGCGATCGCTGCCTATCTGCTTGCGTCCCAAGTTGTTCCCGTGGTGAAGGACTTGCCGATTCTTGGCGAGTATCTTGCCGGGAGCTGTGAACTCAGCGTCATCGTGGCATTCACCCTGGTTTTCGCTGCCACTCTCATTGTCTTTTCGCTCGCGACCCTTGTTCTCACCCGTGTCGCCGTGGAGTCCGGTATCGGGATTGTCAACCAGGCACTGGGCATGGTCTTTGGCGTGATTCGCGGCATTCTGATCGTCGCGGTCTTGCTGATCCTCCAAGATGCTGTCTTCTCCGGAACGCAGACATTTCCAACTGTCAGTGAATCTCGAAGTGCAACCGTGTTTCATGACCTGCAAGTCCGAATTCGATCTCAACTCCCCGAAAATGCGACTGAGCGCCTTTCCGTGATTTACGGAAATATAACGGCCGCTTGCGTTGATGCCGACCCGCGCCTTCCGGTTGAAACACCGCCAACAAGCGGCTGAATGACCCATTCTGGGGAACCGGCAATTGCCTTGGTCACCGGCGCGTCCAGAGGACTCGGCGCGGCGATCGCGGAGGTGGCTGCCGGCGCTCACTCCCATATCGTTGCCTGCGGGCGGACTGCTGGGGCCTTGGAGGAGCTTGATGATCGTATTCGCGAAAAGGGCGGAACTGCCAGTCTTGCGGTAACGGATATCTGTGATATTCCATCTCTTCTGGAACTGGCCGACAATATTCACACGCGCTGGGGACGTCTCGACCTGCTGGTTCACGCGGCCATTCATGCCCCGCCACTCTCGCCTGTCGCACATGGCACGGCAGAAGATCTCGGGCAGGCCGCGCGTACAAATTTGCTCGCCACCGAGCGGCTCATCGCCATCTGCGACCCCCTCTTGAAGCGGTCATCACGCGCTGCAGCAATTTTCTTCGATGATCCCAGGGGTGGTCAAAGCTTTTGTGGCCGCTATGCCAGCACCAAGGCGGCGCAGATCGCCCTCGCACGTTGCTGGCAATCAGAAAGTAAAAAGCTGGGAATCCATGTCGCTGTGGTCCAACCACAGCCCATGCGAACGGCACTGCGATTGCGATTCTATCCAGGCGAGGATCGGGCTGATCTCGCCGAGCCCATGCAGGAAGCCCGACGTATCACCACGCAGTTGCAAGAGTCCTACCCTGAGACTTTTGACTGGCTCAGCAACCCGTGAGCCCAAAAGATGCCTGGATAACCCCATGATTGGTCACCCTCGCTCCACTTTGACGGGCAACATCCTTGTGGCGGTGTTTGTGCCAGATCGGCGAATGCCGCCGTATCCCCATCACGCGTTTCTGTTGAGAATGTCTTCGATCTCACCGATGGAGGATAGGATATCCTCGAAATCGGGGGCGTCGCCAAAAATCATCGCTTGCGTGTTGTCGTAATCCCAAGCTAATCGATCTATCATGTCGCCTATGGGCCGAAGGGCGAACTTACCGGGTACAGCGGCCGCGAGGTCGTAGTCCGGTCTACTGAAAAACGTTCGGGCATGCTCTATGCAATCGGCTCCGAGAGCCAGATCGGAGACGGCCGAGGTGCCAACATCTGAGTGCAGGAGTCAATGCAGATCGTAGTCGTGTCGGGAAATCCGCTGTCCGTCCTGACGAAGCTCCCCGCGCCGCTCGAACCAGCTGCGCAAACCGTGAACAATCACGACCTTGTCCCAGAAGGTAGGGTTTCGCTGAGAATCGTGTAAAAATACACCCCAAGGGCTTCATCACAGGCGGTGATGTCCTGTGGTGTGCAGCTATGTGGTGGCCGATCTCGGTATCACCATGAAGTTCTGATTACTGATCAGAAATAGAGATTTGAGGGGCAGCTTCGGCTGCCCCTTTCTTACAAGACGGATAGACAACCAACAAAGCCCCACTTCCACTTCAAAATGGATGTGGGGCAGTTATGTCATGCCGCGTGCCAAGACATTGAATCAGACAAAGGGATTATCCTCTGCTTGCGAGCGCAGCATGATGCGGATCGGGACACCGTCCAGTCCAAAACTTCCTCGCAAACCATTCTTGATGTAGCGGCGATACTCTGCTGGCAGTTCTCGGGGTCGCGAACACATGATCACGAAGGTTGGTGGCCGTGCCTTGATCTGAGAGATGTAGCGTAACCGTAGCCGTCGGCCACCCGGAGCAGGTGGGGGATGCGCCGCCTTGATCTCTTCCAGCCAGCGATTGAGCTTGCCTGTCGAGACCCGCAGATTCCACTTCATATGGGTTGATTCAACCGCCGCGTGCAAACGTTTGATTCCGAATCCGGTCTTCGCCGAAACCGGGATCAGTTCGGCACCACGAAGATGCGGAAGACGGCGTTCCAATAATTCCCTGACTGTTTCAAGGTGATATCGCCGCCCACGTACCAAATCCCATTTGTTGGCTGCGAAAACCACTGCACGCCCTTCCCTTTCGGCAAGATCAGCAATGCGGACATCCTGAGATTCAAACGGAACTTCCGAGTCAAGAACCATGATGATGATCTCGGCAAACCGCACAGCACGCAGTCCATCAGCCACAGAAAGTTTTTCGATCTTGTCAGTAACCCTGGATTTTTTCCGCATACCCGCAGTGTCATGGATACGAATATGTGTATCTTCCCAATGAGCAAAAATCGAAACGGCATCCCGGGTCACGCCGGGCATGGGTCCCGTCAGCAGTCTGTCGGTTCCCAATATGCGGTTGATCAGAGAAGACTTTCCGGAATTGGGACGGCCGACCACGGCAATTCTTAACGGTGGTTGTGCATCTGGCGCTGCTGACACGTCATCGGTCGTGTCCCTGACGGCAATTCTGGCAAGCGCCGTGATCAGTTCACCGATTCCATCCCCATGTTCCGCGGAGATTCTCAGGGGTTCACCAAATCCCAATGTGTAGGCTTCATGAACAAGACTGTTTCCGAGGTTTCCCTCACATTTGTTGGCGACCAGAAGCACCGGTTTGTCCTGTTGCCGCAAATAGTGTGCAACATCCTCGTCAGTCGCCAGGATACCCGCCCGGGCATCAACCAGGAAAAGGCAGATATCGGCTTGCGCAACAGCCTGCCGGGTGATCTGAAGAATGGACAGTTCTAAACCGACTTGCGCTGCATTATCGAGACCTGCGGTGTCCAGCAGCGTCATATCGAGATCACCAATCTGCATCGCGCCCTCCCGATAGTCGCGGGTCACGCCGGGGCGGTTGTCAACCAGGGCCAAACGACGACCGGTCAGTCGATTGAACAGGGTCGACTTGCCAACGTTGGGTCGCCCGACAATCGCAAGTCGAGGTCGCATCAGTTGAGGCGCGTCCTGGCAAACGCCATCACCCGTCTTGTCAATATCAAATTACAATCCGGAGGGGGCATCGCCATGCTGACCGGATCAAGAGACACCTGAGTAAGTTGCATCGTTTCCCAAGATTGTCACAATCGAAACCAACAGTTCATGATCGGTGGAAGCTCGTGACGTGTGACAGGTTGAGATTTCCAAGCATCTCACCACGTCAGCGATATGCAGTCAGATTGCCAGCGTTATCGACGATGAACAAGGTTACATTGGCAACAATCGGCGGCGCTGCTACCCCATGTTCCGTTTCGATCACGGTAACCAACCGGCCTGAGATCGGTTCGAAAAATCGAATCCGCCGATCACCAGATGCCACGATGATCTTTCCGCCGGCCAAAAGCGGGCCGTGATTTGCATAGACAGATTTCCGCCGGCGAAGAGACGTGCTCTTGTAGGCTGGAAGTTGAATCCGCCAGATGCTACGACCCGTTTCACTGTTAAGTCGTACCAGTTCGCCGGCATCGGAGACTACGAATACGGAATTTGATACGGGCCACACCGGACTGTAGGATCCCTCATCGGCAGTCCACAAGACACGGCCGGTTGCAAGGTCAAGAGCCACCATCCTGCCCGCTTGATTGCCGACAAAAACCACATCATCTGCGATCACAGGTGCGCTGGTGATTGATCGCAATGTCGATCTTGCATCGGTCGCACGGGCACCGCCGACCGTCGCTGTCCAATGTATCTTGCCACTATTGGAGTCGACCGCCTGAACTTCACCTGAAGGATAAGGAATGATGGCTGTCGTTCCCTGTATCGCCGGTGTCGACCCGGTGGCCATGCTGGTTGTCGCCCCAACGCTCTGCCAGCTGCGCCGCAACCTGCCTGTCGAAGACTCGACCGCCCAGGCTCTTCCGTCTTGCGTGACAACGAAGACCAACCCATCACTGATGGCCGGCGGAAAACTGGCCGGTGCCGCAAAATCCTGCACCCAGAGCTGCTGGCCTGAGGCCGCCCGAAGTGCATGCAATTCACCAAATCCAGTGGTGACATAGAGGACACCTTTTGCAACAGCCAGCCCCCCTCCTGAAGCATCTTCGCTATTCTCGAATGCGGGAACCAAACTGGCAGACCAGACGAATTCGCCATTGAGCGTATGCGCGGTGACTCGAGTCTGCGAGTCCATCGTAAACAACAAACCTGAGTCGATGACCGGACTTGCCGTAATACGCTGTTTTGCCGAATTTCCGGCACCAATATTGACGCTCCACAGCCGTTGTGGATTGGCCGACAGGGTTGGATGTGAGACCCGGTGAGCAGCGTTGCCGTTCAACTGTGGCCAGTCTAAATTGTTGCGCATGTTGGGAAGTTGGATGGGGAAAGAAAGGTTCGGTCGCTGTAACAGGTTGGCCTGCAGGACGTCCTCGGCATCGTTGTCTGAGACCCGATCTAGAGTCTTCGACAAGGGAACCCGCACTTCTATCCGCTCTCCCTTGAGGATCTTTTCATCATCGGAGCATGAAGCGAGCAGCACAGAACCTGCCAGCAGCCACACAAAATTCCTCAACATCATCACTCTACACTGTTTTTGGTTCACAAAACTGTTTGCCGCACACAAACATTCCTCTCAGGAGGTCGCCTCGTCATCTGCCTGATTTTCAATGGTTGTTAGCAGCAGAGCAATGCGTTCCCGCAGATCCTGTGGCACAGCCGTCTCCTCAATAATTCGGTTCAAGGTAGCCGCAGCCTCATTATACCGCCCTTCTCTGATGAGAGCATGGGCCCTTGTCTCATGCGCCAACAGGCGAAACGGCGCACCGGGGGCTTCCAGCGGTACCAGCCGATTGAGCAATTCATCGACCGGCAAATCATTTGCCTGAATCCAAATGGCCTTTAACGAAGCAAGATCGCGATAGACAGGCGAAACATCGTCATCTTGGGTGAGTGCCAATAGTGTCTGCGCCGCTTCCTCCCTGTCAGTTTCGGCCAGAACGGCTGATCTTGAGAATGCGATCAAAGCCCTGCGATCACCGCTGGCATCCAGATCCGAAAAACCTCCCGACAATTCGCCATCGACTGACCCAGCAATCGCCGTGCGCAATCCATCTCCGAACAGTTCCGCTGCCAATTGATGTTGCGACCGATTCCATTCACGAAAGCCGGCGGCCCCGACGATCAGCAAGACCAAGACTATACCGATCCAGCCATAGCGCTTAAAAAGAGCAAACAACCTGTCGCGCCGAACTTCTTCGGAAACCTCAGCAATAAAGGAATCTGTGTTGGTCATGCCTGCCTCCGTAATCCGGCCCGATTATCGCACAACAACCGCTTTTGCTACCCGCAATTTACCCATCATCGGTTTGAGATCAACAGTTGCAGAAAAGAGCGCCATCAGCCAGAACGGTCACGATTTCACTTCTGCAGGAAATTTTCAGAGGCCGGATGATTCCACGCATTCGCCTTCCCTAAATGATTGCCTGACTGATCTGTCAGAGGCCAGCGGCATATGGACCCATTCAATGATTACTGACAACAAATTCCAACTGCCCCACCGGCATAAGTCGTTTTGCAACAGGTAGGAGATTGCACCTTGATTGAGATTGGGCCATGAACAACCCCATGGGGAATCCAACACAAACTGAACCATATCCAGAGATATTTTGACGAAGAAACCGATCCAAATTGTTGTCATGGGCGCTGGTACTGCCGGACAGCGGCATATTGCCGCTGTCTTGCAATCCACGTGCACCGAACTGGCCGCAATTGTCGATATCAACCCCGAGTCATTGCAACAATTCAGTGCGATCGACACGGTGCGATCGACATCATTGCGCGATACGCTGGCGGGTTTACAACCCGATGGCGTCGTTGTGGCGACGCCGACGGACGATCACGCCAGATCGGCTGTCGAAGTGCTGGATGCCGGTGTCGCGGTGCTGCTGGAAAAACCGGCAGCTGCAACTCTCGAGGAAGCCGACAACATCATGGCCGCGGCCAAACGCGCAAACCGTCCAGTCCTGGTCGGCCATCAGCGGCGTTATCATCGCCAGGTCGAGGAAGCCGCCAGCATGATTGATTCAGGTCAACTCGGCCGACTGGTACTTGTCTCCGGGATGTGGGGCGTTCGGAAACATATCGGCTATTATCAACCCGAATGGCGGTGCAGCCCGGCCGCTGGTCCCATCATGATCAATCTCACACATGACATCGATCTGCTCCGCCACCTGTGTGGCAATATCTCTGAACTATTTGCCTATTCAGATCATTCTGTGGAAAATTTGGCAAAGGAAGACGCCGTTGCCTTGTCCTTAAGGTTTCACTCCGGGGCACTGGGCACTTTTGCAGCATCAGATCGGGTTGTCTCCCCTTGGAGCTGGGAATTTGCAACTGGCGAAAATGTGATCTGCCCGGAGAGCGGACAGAACTGCATCCATTTCTTTGGCACTGAAGCCTCGCTGGAATTTCCCAATCTGATCATGTGGAAACAAGGCAAACCGGATGCTGACTGGACCGGCAGGATATCACCGGACCCCTGTCAGTTCCCTTATGAAGACCCATTCATCAGACAAATCGAGCACTTTGCCGATGTCGTCATGGGGAATACAAAACCACGCGTCACCCTTGCTGATGCCATGCAAAATGTCGAAGCTGCTCTTGCCGTATTTGAATCAGCACGGTCCGGGCGCAGCATTCAGCTCAATCAGGACGAATCAGTCGTCTGACCTCACATTATCAGAGAAAGTTCACCATTAACTCACCTGGTTGATTGGCAATGTTGTGTTCAATATCCTCTGGCCCGTCAGACTTCCCCCCAAAGCTCAGCCGTGCCAACTGAAGTCTTCTGTGACGAACGACAACAGACGACCCCCAATATCGCCGGTATCATTGCGATAAAGCACGTGAGTCAATATATAGGTGACGCCAGACAGTCTCAGTTCGTGTTTCGGAAACTACAACTCCATGCGCATCATTCCAATTTTGACCGCACTTATCACTGCGGCTGCCGTCTACGGTTTGTTGATTGAGCGCGAAGTGCTTCTCAGTTTCGCGCGCATGCAAGTCGACCAGATCAGCGCGAGGTGGGACGCAGATGATGATCTCGACACGCCGGCAGAACAAGCCGTTGTCACGGAAATCGCCAGCGAGATCGAAAGTGACGCACCTGAAAATTCTGTGCGCAGCGACTCAGTGCGAGTCATTGCTGTCCGGAAAACAGCGGAACCGATTACTTCTGGCGTCATTATTCGTGGCCAGGCAGAGGCACTTCGGGTTGTCGATGTCCGCGCTCAGGCCGGTGGCCTTGTCATTGGCGAGCCAAAACGCAAGGGCACTTTTGTCACATATGGTGAAACCATCTGCGAACTTCATCCCGGAAGCAGCGCGGCGGAACTGGCAGAAGCCAAGGCCATGTTGGATGAGGCGCGGCTGAATGAAGAAACCGCCACGCAACTTGCTAGAGACGGATTTGCTCCAGAAAGTCGTATAACTTCCACCCGTGCCCAGTTGCAGTCGGCTGAGGCCGCTTATTTGAGAGCACAGGAACAGGTTTACAAACTGACCTTGACCGCACCTTTCGACGGTCATCTGGAGTCAGATGCGGCTGAAGTCGGATCGCTGCTGCAGCCCGGATCGCTGTGTGCCACGATTATTCAGCTTGATCCGATCATTATTGCTGGAAATATCAGTGAAAGAGATGTCGAAAAGATCGCCATAAATGATCGTGCGGAGATACGTTTTCTTTCGGATCGCACAGCGAAGGGAGTTGTGACTTTTGTCGCCCGCTCAGGCGATCCGGACACACGGACATTCCGTATCGAGGTAACTGTCAACAATGACGATCTGAGGATTCGTGATGGATCAGCAGCCGAGGTGTTCGTTGCCACCGACAATCAGATGGCGCATCTTGTCCCTCAATCGGTATTGACCTTGAATGATCAAGGAATTTTAGGTGTGCGAACCGTCGATCAGGACACTGCACGCTTTCATGCCGTTGAGATTATTCGTGACTCGGTCGATGGTGTGTGGATTTCGGGCCTCCCTGAGAGCGCCGATATCATTGTTGTTGGTCACGAATTTGTCATCGACGGTTCACGCGTGACAGTGGTATATCGGGACAGTTCAGCATGACCCGCATCGTTGATTGGGCTCTCAGTCATGGACGCATGGTTCTTGCGACACTGGTTTTGGCCATCGTCACTGGAATCACGGCGTATTTCACGTTACCCAAAGAAGGATCACCGGATATTGAATTTCCGTCCTTCTTTATCTCAGTCACGTTCCCCGGTATCTCGTCAGAGGATAGTGAACGGCTTCTGGTCAAGCCTCTCGAGTCACAACTTTCCCAACTCGACGGGCTGGACGAAATGTTCGGGACAGCAGCCGAGGGCTACGCCGGTATTGCCCTGAACTTTGATTTTGGGATCGACAAACCTGAAATCCTTGCAGAAATTCGTGACTTGTTGAGTCGTGCCGAAGCTGAGTTTCCCGAAGGGGCCAATAAGGCCACCGTATCTGAATTCAGTTTTTCCGAGATACCCATCATCGTGGTCGCACTGTCCGGCGACGTCTCGGATCGCGTGCTCATGCGGCTCGGCGACCAGATCAAGGATCAACTGGAAGCGCTCCCGCCGGTGCTGGACGTGATATTCAACGGTGAGCGCAAAGAGATGATCGAGGTCATCATCGATCCACTTCGTCTCGATGCTTATAATGTGAGTCTCAACGACCAGTTTCAGGCCGTCAGTCGCAACAACCAACTGGTTGCAATTGGTGAGGTCGAAACCGAGAATGGTGCCTTTTCTGTTAAGATCCCGTCTTCTTTCGAAGAACTTGATGACATTAGAGAAATACCCCTGACAGTCACTGACGATCGCCTGGTCACTGTCGCTGATGTTGCCGATGTGCGCCTGACTTTTGAGGATCGGAGAGCTTTCAATCGTCATAACGGTGATCCGACAGTCGCGCTGCAGGTTGTCAAGACACCAGGGACCAACATCATTCAAACCGCGCTGATGATACGGGCGACAGTGGCCGCAATTGAGCAAACCTGGCCTGAACCCTTGCAGGATGCGGTCAATATCGAGTTTGTGCAGGATCAGAGCTACAATGTCAGTGAGATGGTCACCCAGCTGGAAAACTCGGTCCTGACAGCGGTGCTGCTCGTGATGGTCGTTGTCCTTGCAGTCCTCGGAACCCGCTCGAGCATCCTGGTTGGCATTGCCATCCCGTCATCATTTCTGTTCTGCTTTACCTTTCTTGCAATCTTGTCAATTCCGATCTCCAACATTGTAATGTTCGGGTTGATATTGGCGGTCGGCATGTTGGTGGACAGTGCAATTGTCATCGTCGAACTTGCCGATCGGCGCATGGAAGAAGGTGATTCACCCCGAAAGGCATTTGGTTACGCAGCCAAACGGATGTTCTGGCCCATCATCTCCTCGACCGCGACGACATTATGTGCTTTTCTTCCATTATTGTTCTGGCCTGGTATTTCGGGCCAGTGGATGGGCAGATTGCCATTGACAGTCATGTTTGTCCTCTTGGCCTCGCTCTTGGTCGCATTGATTTTTCTTCCTGTCGTCGGAAGCACATCAGGGACGATCAGCCTCTTCATTGAACGCATATCTGCCCGTTTGAGACAACGTTCGGTCATCCTACGCCTGGCTCTTTTCACAACAATTGCTGTCTTCATGGTATGCGCGGTTATCTTGACACTTGTGCCTGACCGTTTTCCCTTCTTGCCTCTTCCCGCATATTCGGTCGCGGCTTCTGCTCCAGGTGCCATCCTATTTGCCGTTGGTGCCTTCCTGCTTTCAACGGTCGCTGGGTCGTTGAAAATCGAGCGAAAGAAACGGGTGACAGCCGGATGGAAGCGATCTCCTTTTGGATGGTTGATATCCGCCCTGGTGGGTAATCCGGTGATGCCGCTGGTCAGCATCGCAACTGTGATTGCAGCGGTTGTCGGTATTTTCACCTATTACGGGCAAAATAATGCCGGCGTCGAATTTTTTGCTGACAACGAACCGGAAACTCTTCGTATCCATGTCCGGGCGCGCGGAAATCTCAGTCTGCACGAAAAAGATCGCATTATTCGGGAAGTCGAAGAAGTGGTGATTGGGACACCCGGTGTCGCATCCGTTTTTTCCTTTACTGGAGGAAGCGGACTCAATTCGGCTTTTTTTGGACGCGGACCGCTTGACGGTATCGGTGTGGTCCAGGTCGATTTTGACCTCTGGTCGAATCGTCAGGAAATCGGTGGTATCGCAACCGATGCCCGCGATGTCACCGCACTCATACAACGCCAGCTCAGTGAGCTGCCGGGCATCTTCGCCGATGTTGAACCGATTGCAGGCGGACCGACTACCGGCAAACCGCTGAACTTGCGATTGACGGGATATGATTGGGACGAGCTTCTCCTCGCCGCAGAAAAAGCGCGCACGTACATGGGGAATATGCACGGGATCAGCTATATCGAGGATACTTTACCCCTTCCCGGTATTGACTGGAAAATCGATGTCGATGTTGAAGAAGCGGGTCGCTATGGCACAGATGTTGCGACCGTGGGAGCAATGGTCCAATTTGTCACCCGTGGTATCGAACTGGGGACAATGCGCCCGGCAGAACTCGAAGATGAGATTTCCATCCGCGTTCGTTTTCCAGAAAGTGATCGGCATCTGTCAACACTCGATGATTTGCGTGTCCGATCACCCAATGGCCTGGTTCCACTGTCCAACTTCATCAACTGGTATCCGGAAGCACAAATCGGTGAAATCGCCCGATTCAACCAGAATCGTTATATTGATGTACGCGCCGATCTACAGTCTGGACTCTTCAATGAAGAGGGTCGACCGATTACCCCAACGGAACGAATTGCATTGATGTCAGACTGGCTTGCCAATGAAGCAGACTTACCGGAAAGTGTTTTTTGGCAGTGGGTCGGAGATCAGGAACAGCAGCAAGAAAGTCAGACATTCCTGACCCAGGCCTTTATTGCCGCATTGGCATTGATGTTCGCCGTATTATTGGCTCAGTTCAACAGCTTTTACAATGCCGTTCTGGTCCTCGTCGCAATAGTTCTCTCGACGGTTGGTGTCTTGCTCGGTCTGCTTCTGATGGATCAAAAATTCTCGATTGTCATGACAGGATTGGGCGTTGTCGCGCTAGCGGGAATCGTTGTCAATAATAATATCGTCCTGATCGACACTTATCAGGAATATTCCCGCATCATGCCAAAAATTGAAGCCATCATTCGGACTGCACAATTGCGGATTCGGCCCGTTCTGTTGACATCCATCACCACAATTGCCGGGCTTCTTCCCATGATGTTTGGTTATTCAATCAATATTGTTGAAGGTGGTTACATTGTCGATACACCGACCTCGGCCTATTGGAGCAAACTCGCAACCGCTGTCGTCTTCGGCCTCGCGACATCAACAATTCTCACATTGATTGTCACACCATCCTTGCTCGCCATCCGTATCTGGGCACAAAAAGGTTCCTACCGCATCTTTGTCGGAATGGCCGCCACTGTGGCCGGAAGTTCAAGCGATGTCTCCCGCGATTTGCGCTTGAGAAAAGCCCTCAGAAGGCACCGCGAGCCGACAATTCTCTGGCGTGACGAACATGTTTGAGACAGACATCCCACCATCTGGGATCAGTATGACCGGAGGGAGCCGGGTTTCCCGAAAGTCCCGCAAAGCGTGGACATCCGACATGCGGGACTCCTGGCACCATCATAGATGCAATAAAATGCCCCACGTTTTGCGGGACTCTTATGGCGATACCGTCGGCAATCGTGCCTCGCACCTCCGAGATCGTCCAGGCGAATGACCGGGGTGCGGGTTCGCAAGCTGGCGTCGGCGGTTTTGCGGGTGGCGGGAGACACTGTGCACAGAGCCCCGGCGCTGTCTGGGTTGGTCCGGAGCCCTGCAGGGGGGTGACAGTTGGGCGGAACGGGAATATGGTCGCAGCCCGCACCCCGATGGACGGGTGCGGCGGCGCATTGTGCAGATGGGGTAGGCCTGGACGCAGAGTCTGGGGGCCAGCCTGCCGGTGATCTTCCCCGGCCGCGCCGAACAGACAGCGGCCTATCGGCTGTTGTCCAACCCGGGCGTGACGATGGACCATATCCTGGATTCGCATGTGGAGCAGACGGTGGAACGCTGCGCGGCGGAACCGCTGGTGCTGGCCATCCAGGACACCACGACACTCAATGATGATGGGTTGGCGGCGACGTCCGATCGGGATGACCTCGGCGGGGGTGGCCAGGGCGTTCAGGGTCTCCTGGCGCATGTGGGCGTGGCCGTGAATGCCGTCGGACGACCGCTCGGCCTGTTCAGGGCCGATGCCGATGTCCGTCAGGCCGATGACACGGACAGGGCCCGCTGGCTGCAGGGACTGGAACGATCACAGGAGTTGGCGGCAGCGTGCCCGCGCACCCGGATCATCAATATCTGCGACCGTGAGGGCGATTTCTGGGCCTTGCTGGCGCAGGCGCGTCACACCGGCCAGGACCTGCTGGTCCGCGCCCGCCGCGGCGTCCAGCGACAGGTGGTCCGGCCCGATGGGAACACGGCCGCTCTCTGGGATCATGTCCAGGCCACGGCACCCGTGGGCACACGCCAGATCACAGTGCCGGCCCGCGGGGGGGGGGGGGCGCACACACGCCCGGAGCGGGCGGCCACACTGACCGTGCGCTGCACCGCGGTCACCCTGCGGCCCCCCAAAGACTTCTGCCATGATCCCCCGCTCCCGATGATCGCGGTCTCGGCACAAGAAGAGACACCACCCGCCCGCGTCCGGCGGCCGCGCCGCCAACCGGGCGGGCCGCTGATGCCCGTTTCGGGCCCGCAGCTCCCGGTTGAGGAACCTGAACAGTTACAAAAAAACCAACACTTATGACGATTGACCGTTCCAATCAGCCACAGATCCCATCACTTTTTCCGCCATCATGTACAACTCGTGCAAAAACTCTCTATGCCGTACCCCATCATCACCACGCCTCTCTCTAACTTCCTGTAATTTCCGGTAACACTCGTCTATTTGTTCATCCGAAAGTATGTCCGCTCTTCCTCCCCCCTCTCCTCGAGCTTTTTGAGCCAATTCTCTTGCCGTCGTCAAGTAAAACGCCGCCAAATCTTTTGCCTGGGCTGAGCTTGCCAATACCTCCAATTGAATCTTATTCTCCAGCCTACCTCTGAGCGCAGGAAGTGCTACAGCGTACCGCATCAATGCATCCGGTGTCACTGCAATCATCAAAAACAACCCATTCGGCAATGCATCAATCACTGCCCGAATGGATGATAAATACCGAACTACTGCTCTGGGGCCCAACACGCCATCTTGCTTTTCCAATTCATCCAAAAGCAAGAAGATTCCATTCAGAATTCCGGCTTCACGACTCACCTCGACTATATCACGAAGCGCAGAGGTCTTTGCTTCCACCGTATCCAACCGAAACTGAACGCCGAGCTTTTCCTTATGACTCTTCAATAACCGAAGCCCAAGTAACCACTCCATCATCACATTGCTCACATCTTCGTTGCTGCCCGCAGCCCGATACAGCGCCGTTTGTACGTCTTGCCCCCGGGCCTTCTCCACAGATGATCGATTATCTTTGATTTTGGAAAAAAGTGATCTTAGGTGGCTTGTTCCCAATTCCTGGAAAAGTCTACGAATAGTCCCATCAAAAGTGTTTTCAGGATCGGCCAGATATCGAACAACATAATATCCTGGCAACTCGCTTGACACACTCGCTATCTCGCTTTCAAAGTGATTTAAGAAATTGGTCTTTCCGACTCCTTGTGTTCCTTCTACCACTATCGTTTGGGATTTATTATCTCTGATAAACGCAACGATTTGTGTCTCCGCCAGCTCATCGGCTGTGTCAAGTCGGTAATGAGGATTGTCCGATGTTTGATTGGCTGAAGGATACGGATTGGATACAATACCATACCGAGGGGTGCGGCTCAGATTTGTGGGACACGCTCTGACTGATCTTTTTCCTGACATCCGGACAGCGCCCGTCGGAGCGGGTTTGTATCGGTCTCTGTATCGATCTATGTCCATTTCCGCCCACAGGAACACGGAGAGTCGGCATCACGGCTCCGGTTGGGTTTGGCGACAGGGCAGTCAGGAGACACAGGCAGATGGCAGTTCAAGATAAAGAGCGGGACAAAAAGCAGGAGTTCAGGCATCCAGAGGTGGTCGCGTATTTGCGGAGTCTGTCGGCCGCGGAGGCCGCGCTGAACCGACCGATGATCCGCCAGGATGGGGACGGTTTCCTCGAATACCGGATTTTCGATGGAACGGTGATCTGCCGCCGCATGGCGACGACGGAGTTGCCAGGGCATGAGGGGTCCGCGGCGCGGTCCCCTGATCTCCTGCCACGGCTCGAGAAGGAACTGGCCGCGACAGTGGTTGATCTGGATGCCGTCGAGACCGCCCTGCGCGGTGATGCGCTGGTCGCGGCAGCGGCCCAATTGCGACTGCTGCTTGAAGCCCGGGATGACGCCCTTGATCCCCCGCACTGCCCCCATTGCGGGGGCCGTATGGCGCGCTGGGGAGACAAACGTCCCAAGACCTCTATGACCCGCCTGGGCAAGGTGACGGTGGCGCGGCGGCATTACCGCTGTTCGGCCTGTCGCACCGGCCTCTTCCCGCTGGACGCCGCGTTGCGTCTTGAGGGGCGGACAACAACACCGGGCTACGAGCGGATGGTCATGGCCGCCGCTGCGGAGGTCGGCAGTCGCCGCGCCGTGACGCTCCTTGAAGAGCTGAGCGGGACCCGGGTCAGCCGGTCCCGGTTTGACAGGCTGGCCCGCGCGCTGGGCAGGGAAGTGGTCGCGTTTGAGCGCAGGGATGTCCCCCCGGCGGCGGTGATTCCCACCCGGCCGGTGGTGGCGGCTGACGGGACCGGCGTGCCGATCCGGCCTGCCGAACTTGCCGGGCGCGCCGGCAAACAGGCGGATGGCACAGCCCGGACGCGCGAAGCCAAGCTGCTGCGCATCTGTGAAGTGGCGCCTGACCCCAAGGGCCGGATCAAGGCCGTTGCCGGGAGTATCACCCAATCATCAGTGATCGACAGCGCCCGGGCTCCCACCACCGGTGGGATGTCCGAGTTTGCCGCCCGCGTGAGGCGGGAGGCGCAGCGGCGCGGTGTGCTGGACAGCGCGGAGGCGGTGATCCTGTCCGATGGCGCCGCCTGGATCGAAAAGACGATGCGCACGGTCTTCGCCGGCATGCACCTGACCTTCGTGCTCGATCTGTTCCATGTCCTGGAAAGGCTTCAGGAGGCCCTGAAGGAGACGTTGGAAGACCCCGTGCGTCGTCAGACCACTTTCGACCGGATCAAGGCCCGGATCAAGGCCGGTGAGGCAGCCCGGGTCCTCGCGGCGCTTGCCACACTGGCCAAGAGCTCACCCGCGATCAGGGCGTTCGTGAATTATTGCAGACCCAACCTGCACCGCATGCGCTACGATGTCTATACACGGCAGGGTCTCCCCTGCGGCAGCGGCCTCGTCGAAGGCGGCTGCCGGACCGTTGTAGTCGATCGACTCAAAAAAAGCGGCAGCCGCTGGTCCGTTGACGGCGCCAACGCAATCATGGCTATCCGGTGCTGCCAGATGAACAACCGGGTCGCCGACTTCTTCCACTGGCGCGCTGCAGCATGAGCCACAAATCTGAGCCGCACCCCATACCGAGTAAAGATGTTGTCCTCAGATTGTTCTCCGGTATATACTGGAGTTTTTCTCGTAGACTCATCGTTATGCTCCCCTGATGCGCAGGCTGACACTGGCTTTTCCTGGAATCAGAAAATCACCGCGATACAAATGCACTTTTTCAATGCGGGGAGCTTCTGAGTCGGCGCGCAGCACATGAAGAACATGATCATCATTTCTGATTTGTGTCGTAGAACCTTCTGTTGTCCTACGAATAAAACCATGCTCGCTTGCCTGACCCAGCCGCCGCCGGGCCACAATCGGGTGGATACCGTCTTTCCGGATCAGTGCTTCCAACCAAGTTCCGACCGCGACAAGACCGCCACCATCCTGTAACCCCTCGAAACGCTCTTGTGCAATTCTGGCGAACTCGGTTACATTCGGGTCGTTAGGCGTTGGATAGATACCTTCCCCCCGCACTTCCGCACAAATCAACAAAACTTCACCGAGTGTACGATATGTGGTGATGCCCCGACCAAATTGTTCTCTTTTCAACGTCTGACCGATCTCAAGCTCCTCAATTCGTTCAACAAAGAGTTGATAGGATGGTGCCGCTAGCAGTTTATCGTGAGATTCCTCCACTCGCTCATTTCGTAAAGCCGCCGACAATGCGCTCAATTCAGATTGCGCCTTCCACATCCGTCCTTGCACATGAACCAGTCCAGCCGACATCAGGAACCTGCGATATTCGTCAATCCCGCTGGCACTCCTAATTCCCGACACTCGTGCAACGTCTTCGACGGCCATTTCCTGAACGTCGTCCAACCTGCAAATCAGACAGAACAATCGATCTGGATTGAAACGTAGAAATGCAATTTTATCCTTCTTCTGTGATTTTGCTTTGTTCTGTGCCTTACCCTCTTTCGTACCAGCACCACTGATCGCGCTCCCCAAAGCACCAGCCGTAGATTCTCCTTCCTGTGTTACTCTCGTGGCTTTGTTTGTCGCCGCGGGGATGGCAAGCCTCTGATTTTTGCCTACCTTGCCACTGGCCACCCGTGCCCGTGAAGAGCACCACAACAGGTCGTCTACCGAATGGTACGGGAACCAAGACATGTCCTTACCCAGCGCGCGCGCAACAAATTCTTTTTTTTGGTGACACCCTCTAGTTTTGCTGCGCCGAATGCTGTAGCCATTTCCCAAAGAAACGTTGCCAAGGACACGCTGTGTATCTGTCCTGAGAATGGATGCAACGTGCGCCCTGTGAGGCAACATCCAAATAGTTTATCGGGCTTTGTTGCAGAGAAATACAATGGCTCAATACCCTCTGCCAGCGACATCCGCGCAAGCCCTTGATCACTTGTCAAAAGCCGCACCACATGACCAGGACCAGTTTGCGCCTGATGATGTCGCGCTGCTTCGACGATCAATCGATCAACATATGATCGTATCGGTCTCGCAATGTTTAGCCCTTTCACCTCGCCACCATTGTCAACAGCAAAGGCTTCACGGAGCGGGTCACCAAGTAAGAATGTTCTTTCAACTTCTGTATCTTCTTGCAACTCCATACGCAGTAATGCTCTCTGTCCTCCTTGACTCTTGAGGTGGTCAACAAGTTCGCGGCGGCGGCGATCAGGCTTTTCTTTCTTTTCTGCTCGGCGGAGAGCAAAAAAAGAGTCTGCGATATTCGTCAGTTCCATATTCACAATCGCAGGAACTTTTACTCGAGCGGCGGGGTACAAGAATTTGGCCACAAAATCTAAGCCGCCCTGCAAAACGCCAGACGTATCAGATACAATAGTAGTTGGGTTTCTATAGGGCATATCCTCCAATGACCCGGAGTCAAAAGCTGGTCTGATTAATCCGGCGCGAATCGCAATGGACGAAATATCACCCAATACGGGATCCAGACCTTCTTCCTGCGTCCCAAGAATATTGGACAATGACGACTTTGCGGCCTCTATATCTGGGGGCAACCACTCGTACGCGCCGCGCCCAATGAGTGTTGTTATCAGAGTGTTTATCTCTTCTCCCGCAGCACTAATCGCAGATAGCGGCGGCAATCGAATTGTTCCTAATTGAAGCCATTTGCCAGCATCAAAAGCACTATCGTCCTGACACGAAAGCAAGCATTCGGTTTTGCCGCTATCCAACTCGCTTTGGAAAATCGTTGCAATGATCCGCTCTGCCTCACCGGGTGACTTTAGCTCCAGAGCAGTCATCGCACAGACACCGAAATTCCAGGTCGACCAGAAAAACACTCGACTAACCACCTTAAGTGAAGTGTAACGGCGAGCAGAGCGTTGACTTGATCTGCTTTGTCGTCACCTTCCTCTTCTGTACTCTGACCGATGGTCCATTCTACGTGTCCCTCTGAAATGGCAGCCTCTGCATTGGAAACAAATTCACTCAGGACACTCACTCCGCGCTCGGATGGAGGTCGGTTTGTGTTTAGTGCGTCGATCAACATCCCACGAAGTTTCTGTCGCTTGGTTTCATCTGCGATTCCATCGAATGGCACTTCGAGTGTTTGCCATGAATAGACCTCTTCTTGCAGATTGTTTAAATCAACAACCTGAGCCTTGTCCGTTTGCCAATCCTGAGTAAGGATTGGTCTCTTCGGCGTGAAGCTTCTCCAAATGGAAAGGCGAAGTGGGCTGGTTATTTCGTTCATCTGATTTACTCCAATGCTTTACTTGATCGGTGTTGCCGTTGGACCCGGAGTGCTTTGCGGCTTCGGAATGTCAACTCGACGTCACGTTGCCTACGGCCCACTATCGGGGTGAGATTTACAGCGAATCCATGAGGTATTCGGATTGTGTCATTGTAGGCTCGTTCTTGCAGTCTGGCTGTTTCCGTACATCCCGGCCCCAAGGGCACGCGCCATCGATTGCCCTCTTTCCGCATGATCGGTTCGAGACCATGATCAGAAACGGCCATGCTCTCGAGAGTATCGCAAACTGTGGGGTAATTGCGTTTGATCCGTGCGGGTGCCAGAAGTCATGCATGTCGGATTTCCCATGCTTTGTGGTGCCTCCATTAACTATCGCACAGGCTTAAATTGGTCTTCGAAAGCAACCAACCAAAGGGAAAGTGATGGTTAGCGCCGCATTTGTCGCAGTCGAGAGTCTCACCGATGAAAAGACGTGGAGCATCGGCTTTTTTGATGCGCAGCTGAGCACCACATACTGGACATAACATGAATTCTTTGAAATTCGAATTAACGAAGTTTGTGATGCGGGAACGCCCCTTTGTGAAAAGAGCTTCGAAGGCTCCAAGCGACGTAAAGAGCAACCAATTCTGATACTTCTTACTAAGGCCCGTTGACAATTGCCTTGCGTCTTGAGTTCTTGTCGTGTATTTGTGTCGGCATTGCACGCCGAAAAAGGCGGCACGAGCAGACGAGGCAGGTGACAAGATGAATGCAGATCGCACAGTTTTGACGGATGAGATGTGGGCGCGGGTGGCACCGCTGTGTCCGGGCAAGGTGACTGACCCGGGGTGCACAGCTGTCGACAATCGTCTTTTTCTGGAAGGGGTTCTCTGGCGGTTCCGGACAGGAACCCCCTGGCGTGATCTCCCGCCGCATTTTGGGCGATGGACCCGTGTCTTCAAGCGGTTCCGGCGTTGGACCCAAGCGAATCTTTTTGAACGTATTTTCAATGAGTTATCCGGTGATCTGGATCTGTCAATGGTGTCTGTGGATGGCACGATCATGCCAGCGCACCAGAAGGCCTCCGGGGCCAAAAAGGGGGATCAGAATCGGAAGGAATCGGCCGCTCGAAGGGCGGTCTGACGAGCAAGGTCGTGGCTCTCACGGATGCTGTCGGACATCTGATCCGGTTTGTGGTTCTCCCCGGTCAGACTCATGATCTCAAGGCTGTCCCTGAACTCCTGGACGACCTCACCTGTGAGATGTTGATGGGCGACAAGGCCTTTGACGCGGATTGGGTGCTGGACACAGTGGCGGAACGCGGAGCCACGGCGGTGATCCCGCCGCGGTCGAACCGAAGCACGCCACGCGACTTTGACCGCGACGCCTACAAGGAGCGGCACCGAATCGAGAATTTCTTTGCGACAATCAAGGAGTTCCGGGGTCTCGCCACACGATACGACAAGACTCTTGCAAGCTTCGCAGCCGGGATTTATCTGATGGCGGGCGTGGTGGCCGCACGATAATTGTCAACGGGCCTTAGGTTCTCTCATCCGCCCATAGAGTTCGATTTGCATGACATGAAGGAACAACATGAGCCGGGCAAGTTGTGAGTAGGTCTCACCCTCATAAATGTCATCATCCATCGGGTTCTTGAAAATGAAGTTAAGGTTGTAATTCTCAGTCTGATTTCTGGGAAACTCTGTGACCAGATGCGTCGCCTTATCAAACAGCCCAGCGAACCCCCGGTCATTTCGGTAATTGAATATCACATCGAAAATTGTATCAGCGTTTGTAAAGCTGGGAACGCGGCAGGCAGCGATGGCCGCCGTCAGAAGGTCTTTTATTTTCTTTTCGTCAAGTTCTTGTCTGTTTAGGGGGTGCGGCTCAGATTTGTGGGACACGCTCTGACTGATCTTTTTCCTGACATCCGGACAGCGCCCGTCGGAGCGGGTTTGTATCGGTCTCTGTATCGATCTATGTCCATTTCCGCCCACAGGAACACGGAGAGTCGGCATCACGGCTCCGGTTGGGTTTGGCGACAGGGCAGTCAGGAGACACAGGCAGATGGCAGTTCAAGATAAAGAGCGGGACAAAAAGCAGGAGTTCAGGCATCCAGAGGTGGTCGCGTATTTGCGGAGTCTGTCGGCCGCGTAGGCCGCGCTGAACCGACCGATGATCCGCCAGGATGGGGACGGTTTCCTCGAATACCGGATTTTCGATGGAACGGTGATCTGCCGCCGCATGGCGACGACGGAGTTGCCAGGGCATGAGGGGTCCGCGGCGCGGTCCCCTGATCTCCGGCCACGGCTCGAGAAGGAACTGGCCGCGACAGTGGTTGATCTGGATGCCGTCGAGACCGCCCTGCGCGGTGATGCGCTGGTCGCGGCAGCGGCCCAATTGCGACTGCTGCTTGAAGCCCGGGATGACGCCCTTGATCCCCCGCACTGCCCCCATTGCGGGGGCCGTATGGCGCGCTGGGGAGACAAACGTCCCAAGACCTATATGACCCGCCTGGGCAAGGTGACGGTGGCGCGGCGGCATTACCGCTGTTCGGCCTGTCGCACCGGCCTCTTCCCGCTGGACGCCGCGTTGCGTCTTGAGGGGCGGACAACAACACCGGGCTACGAGCGGATGGTCATGGCCGCCGCTGCGGAGGTCGGCAGTCGCCGCGCCGTGACGCTCCTTGAAGAGCTGAGCGGGACCCGGGTCAGCCGGTCCCGGTTTGACAGGCTGGCCCGCGCGCTGGGCAGGGAAGTGGTCGCGTTTGAGCGCAGGGATGTCCCCCCGGCGGCGGTGATTCCCACCCGGCCGGTGGTGGCGGCTGACGGGACCGGCGTGCCGATCCGGCCTGCCGAACTTGCCGGGCGCGCCGGCAAACAGGCGGATGGCACAGCCCGGACGCGCGAAGCCAAGCTGCTGCGCATCTGTGAAGTGGCGCCTGACCCCAAGGGCCGGATCAAGGCCGTTGCCGGGAGTATCACCCAATCATCAGTGATCGACAGCGCCCGGGCTCCCACCACCGGTGGGATGTCCGAGTTTGCCGCCCGCGTGAGGCGGGAGGCGCAGCGGCGCGGTGTGCTGGACAGCGCGGAGGCGGTGATCCTGTCCGATGGCGCCGCCTGGATCGAAAAGACGATGCGCACGGTCTTCGCCGGCATGCACCTGACCTTCGTGCTCGATCTGTTCCATGTCCTGGAAAGGCTTCAGGAGGCCCTGAAGGAGACGTGGGAAGACCCCGTGCGTCGTCAGACCACTTTCGACCGGATCAAGGCCCGGATCAAGGCCGGTGAGGCAGCCCGGGTCCTCGCGGCGCTTGCCACACTGGCCAAGAGCTCACCCGCGATCAGGGCGTTCGTGAATTATTGCAGACCCAACCTGCACCGCATGCGCTACGATGTCTATACACGGCAGGGTCTCCCCTGCGGCAGCGGCCTCGTCGAAGGCGGCTGCCGGACCGTTGTAGTCGATCGACTCAAAAAAAGCGGCAGCCGCTGGTCCGTTGACGGCGCCAACGCAATCATGGCTATCCGGTGCTGCCAGATGAACAACCGGGTCGCCGACTTCTTCCACTGGCGCGCTGCAGCATGAGCCACAAATCTGAGCCGCACCCCTGTTTAGGAGATTCTTGGCATCCGATTTCATCTTGTCAAAGAAAGCCGTCTCGTCGGCACACATTTGTGCTACAACGAGTGTTCCTTCCTTAAAGGGCTTTCTCAGAAGCGAGAACGCTACAGTGAATTTCCGTTTCTCAAGGCAACGCAACGCCTCATAAAGAAAATGAAGCATATCTGAGAATATTGCGATGCAGACGTGATTTATTACGAGACGACGCTCTAGGTCACTGCGTCCTGATTTTTCAAGAAAGTCAAGAATATGAATTCTGCTCATTCCACTGGCCAGCAACCGCCTGTCTTCCTCAGTCTCAATCTCAAAACGTATGTGACCTGCCTGCTGAACTTCTATCTGAACTAAAAGTGCGACCATCAAGTCATGAAGGTGAAAGCAAAATTCATGCTGTGGCCTGAACTTCTTTGGAATATGTTCAAGCCTCTCCACGTCTATCAACCCAATGGGTCTCAAATCAACCTCCATAATTCAGAAACAAATGGTCAAGGCATACCACCTTCATCCCGCGCAGTCGTCTTGTCACCATGGACGGGAGTGATTCCCATATGGTTGGGTTTCTATACGATCTACTCCTGATAGGTTGTTTCCGACATTTATCTCCATAAAGTGAAAACACAGTGCGACTTACTGCACCGGGACAAATTGTCGCCCATATTCCGGATCAAAAAGATTGTCTTTGCCCGGCATCCTGAAGATCTGCCCGGGATATATGAGATCGGGATCCCGGATCTGATCCTGATTTAAATTGAAGATATTGACGTAGAGTCGCCCAAGCCCATAACGGCTGCGGGAAATCCCCCACAATGTGTATCCCCGCTGTACCGTCACAAGTTGTGGCAACTGTACGTCGGTGTCGATTCCAGGAGGGGCATTTGCAGCCTGTGAGACCGACTCGAGCATCGCCGCAATAAAGTCCTTATCCTCTTTCTGAAATGGCATCTCGACTCGTCCAACGACCTGTCCCCGACTGCTGATTTCATCAATGCGCAGCGCATACCGCCCGGGAAGGATCTCTCGGAGACTGGTCGACCAGGTCATGTCGGCACGAACATCTGCATCCTTGATAAATTGGTTGTCGAGATAAATCCTGACAATACTGTCGAGGTTACTTGCCCGTCCGCCAAGAATGGCTTCACCGGTTTCATCATAGGATACAGTTTCCACAAGAGTCTCCTGATCAAGCAACGGAAACTCCTGTTGCAGAAGACTCACCCCCGCCGACGATGACAACAGAACCGTGGGTTGAATTCCCTCCGCCGACATTGTCTCCGGGCCAGCAGCAACGGGAGGCAACTCGTCTTCTGGCAGCCCAGCTGTTGGTACGGGATCAGTTCGCAGCACAAGTACTGATTGTTCGGAAACGATCATTTGGCCATCATCAGTTTCGGCCCTGAGAGTGATTTCCAATGCAGAGGACTCGGTATCCAAATCAACAATGATCGCGAACTCACCGGTATCGTCAACGCGTACCCGATACTTTTCTTCACCATTGACAATAACCTGGACCGTCGAATTTGGCGTAGCACGTCCCGAAATGACGGCCGTACCGTTCGGGTCAACGCGGACAATGTCAAATTCTGGTGTCACTTGAACTTTATCAGATGACGGCTCCTGACCTCTGCCTGAATCCACCTGTGAGAGTCGACTTTCCGCATGCGGTAAAACTGTCCCAGAAGGACTCCGAACCGTCTCGTCCGCCCGGTCAGGTAAACTGGCAGTCTGATTGGACCCACTGTCACCCAGGCCTGATGAGTCATGAACCCTGTTACGCCCGGACGTGATGTCTCCACCCAGCGATTCGGCCTCTTGCAAAAGCTTATCTGCCTGCGCGAACACATCGTCATGAGACTCTTTGTGTGCCCATCCTGTCACCGATTTTATCTGCATGGAATCCGGTTGGACGTTCTGTTCTGGTGTTGAACTGTCTTCCGATGGCGCCGGCATCGAGGCAACTGGCGGCGTCGATGCGTTGTCGGCACCCGTCTGACGCCGTGCGTTTACATCCGGGACCTGTTTCTGCCCCTCCGACTGACCAGCGCGCGATTGCCCAGTTTCAGTGTCTTCCAACCGACTCGCAGCCCTATCTTCTGGTCGAGCGACATCCTGAGAGATACTGTCGCGGACAGCAATATCCGAAGCAGTATTATCCAGAGAAGCATGATCTCGAAGAGAATCGTCCGGAGGAACATCATCCGGTTGCCCCCCCTTCTGAGCCACACCATCGGTTTGAGTAACATCTAACGGAGCACGCATATCCGGTGCAGCGATATCTGGAACAACACCATCCGAACCTGCAACATCTTGAGGAGACACATCTTCCTGTGATGTGGAATCTTGCGGCTGCCGCCCTGCGTCCTCGGATGAGCCTGCTGCCGGCGCGGATGGTGGTAAATCTGTCTGCACCGATTCTGCAGTTTGTTCACGAAGAAAAAAATAGGCGGCCATGAGTATCAGAAAGAAGGCCGCAACAATGAGGATTGCCCGTGTTGGCTGGCGGTCGGAAAGATCATCCGGCATTCACAAAATATCCTGAAAACACCTCGAGGTCATTGAACCCAGATCGAAATCAATGCTCAATTGCAAAAAGATTGTATATCATATGCGACGAAATTGTAACAAGCTGGAGACAAAGCCATGCACTCAATCTGTCTCTATTGCGGTGCACGCAATGGCCGTAATCCTGCCATTATTGAGGCAGCACAAGAATTTGGCACGCTGGTCGCCGCCGAAAACTGGAGACTCGTTTATGGTGCGGGCGATACGGGCCTCATGGGAAAAGCGGCCCAGGCCGCCAATGACAATTCCGGCACAGTCTTCGGTGTGATCCCACAACATTTGGTTGATCGGGAAGTTGCCAAGACTGATTTGAGTTCCCTGGTGATTACAGAAAACATGCACGAGCGCAAAAAAGTCATGTTCATGAATTCAGATGCAGCCGTTGCTCTCCCCGGTGGTCTCGGGACACTCGATGAATTCTTTGAAATCATCACCTGGAGACAACTCAGCATTCATGACAAGCCAGTCATTCTGCTGAATTGTGAACATTACTGGGAGCCCTTGTTACGCTTAATTGACAAGGTCATTACCGAAGGTTTTGCTGATGCCGACATCTGGGACTTGTTCAGTCTGGCCGAGTCGCCGGAAGAGGCCGTCGCTAAGCTTCGTAACCTCCTGTCCTGACGCAAGAGATCAGCTGAATACAAAGCAAGGGCGAGCCAAATCATGGAAAAGCTGATCAACTGAATAGGACCAAAAGGCTCCATGAAAATGAGAACAGCGACCAGAAACTGCAATGTCGGGTTGGTATACTGCAAGAGTCCGATCTCAGCGTAACGCAACCGCCGGATTGCATATGACAAGAGAATGAGTGGGCCGGCAGTCATGATACCTGAGGATGCCAGCAATAGAGTATCACCGAGATCAGCGCCGAAATAGCCGCCCTTGAGTCCCGTGAATCCCGTCCAACCCAACAAATGCGTCCCCATTAACCACAGCAGAGCAAGCGGTGAAACTAGCATGGCTTCGGCCGAGACCGACACAACAGGACCTGTTGGAGATTGTTTCTTGATCGCACCATAAACTGAAAAACTCGTTGCCAGAATGAGCGCGATCCAAGGTGCCGTGCCCTGACCAATCGTCAAGACAAGAACCGCAACACCCGCGATGGCGACGGCCAACCATTGGACCGGCGAGAGTTTCTCGTGGAAAATCACGATACCCAGAACCACCGCAAATAATGGAAAAATAAAGTAGCCGAGACTCGCTTCTGTCGTCAATCCAAGCTGGACCGCAAGTACCCAAACAAACCAGTTCACCGAAATCATCGAAGCCGCCAAAAAGGTGCGGGCGAATTCACGCCGGGTCCGTGTCATCTGTTGCCACATCACACCAAGTCGCTTTTGGTAAGCGAGCAATATGGCGAATGTCAGAAATGAAAACAAAATCCTGTGGGAGACAACCTCCATTGCCGGGATATGATCGAGAAGTTTGTAGAATAAAGGGGATAATCCCCAGACAACCCCACCAAGCAGCATCGCGATGATGCCTTTTCGTCGCTCATCAAATGTCATGCGGAAAAGGCCCCGCCGCTCTGCAGCGGAGCCCTTCAGATTTGCAACGCAGCTTCAGCTTAGCCGTTCAAGCGGCTCGCCACATTGTCCCAATTCACAAGATTATTCAGGAAATTCTCGAGATAAGCCGGGCGTTTATTGCGAAAATCAATGTAATAGGAATGCTCCCAGACATCACAGCCAAGCAATGCGGTGTCGCCGGTACATAGCGGATTGACACCATTTTCGGTCTTGGTCACCTGCAATTCCCCTCGCGAATTCTCAACGAGCCAGCACCAACCGGAACCAAACTGCCCGACACCGGCTGCGGTGAACTCCTGTTTAAAGGCATCAACAGAGCCAAAACTGTCAGAAATCCGCCGCTCGAGTTCTGACGGCATCGATCCTGCGCCCGGCCCCATCATTTCCCAAAACTGCATATGGTTCCAATGTTGAGACGCATTATTAAAAATACCGTTCTGGGCAACGGCACCTGATTGATAAGTCCCTGATATGATCTCTTCAAGAGATTTATCTGCCCATTCGGTCCCAGCGATCAGCTTGTTACCATTGTCCACATAAGCTTTGTGATGGAGATCATGATGGTATTCGAGGGTCTCACGAGACATTCCCTGACCTGCCAACGCGTCATGTGCATATGGCAAATCCGGCAGAACAAAAGGCATAGTCTACCTCCTTCTCAACATTGCAAAAAATCCTTTAGGCGACACGGCACGCGTGGCACAGACACTTGAAACCGCAAAGAAACCATACTGGCTGTGCCAGAAAAATGCAATCATGGATGCACAAGCAGATGCTGATTCAGCAACCGCAAACAATCGCGGCCTTCCCTGATTCTCCTCCCCTTGCACAGGAATCATTCCAGTCTTGCCTTGACGAAGTGGCGCAACATTTGCCCACAGACCTACCGTCAGGCCAATCGATGACTCGTGGCGACGACATCTGATCATTCCCAATCATGACCTTTTCCTGTTCAAGATGAAGGAAAGGCGCCCGCGCGGGATGTCAACCTGCTTCAATATGACAGAGATTTTTTGTCCCAATCGAAACTCTTTTCCGCTAGTCTTACTGATAAGCGCGTGTGTGTCTTCGTCATATTCAAAATACTCAAACCCCAGCTTTGAGACCGGGATCAAACCTTCAGCCAGACCTGCATCGATACGGACAAACAAACCGAACGGTTGTACTGATGCGATGATTCCAGAGAAAACCTTCCCCACACTTCTTGTCAGGAATCTGGCAGTAAATCGATCCAGTGTCTCATGTTCCGCTGCGACCGACCGCCGTTCGCATTGCGACAGGTATGATGCCAGTTTGGGAAGTCTTCCCAGTTCATTATCAGTTGCGCCGTCAGGACCCAAACCCAGCGCACGAATCAGAATCCGATGGGTCAAGAGGTCAGAATAGCGCCGGATCGGCGAGGTAAAATGCGTGTAATGCGGTAAATTCAACCCAAAGTGACCGCTGGGCGCGGCACGATAAACAGCTTGACTCATTCCGCGCAGGATGGCGTGAGCGGCGAGATCACCATTTCCCTCCCTGGTGGCGTACGCCACCAGCCTGTTCAAATCAGCCGGCGAGTCGTAACACCAATGCGTCCGCGGTGCGCCAAGACCAACCATCGCGGTTTCGAGGTCCCTGATCCTGTCATCCTTGGGAGGATCATGCGCACGACATAGATGGGGAGATCCGCATTCGATGAGTGTGGCGGCGGCGCAAACATTGGCAAGAATCATGAATTCCTCGATCATCCGGTGACACTCATGCCGTTCGTCAATCCCAATCGACTCGATCTTTCCATCAGTCGAAAAAACCACCTTGCGCCGGGCAATATCAAGCTCCAGAGGTTGGCGCTTCTGCTTCTCGCGGAGACGGCAACGATAAGCACTCTGGAGCCTTAGAAGCGTGTCCTTGAGAGAGGTGTCTCCGCAGCTGTTCTCATTGATGCCGTCCATGATTCTCTGAGCCCCTTGGTAGCTCAGCGACGCGCGTGAGCGAATCAAGACACGTTTAAACTGATGCGAAATCAACCGCCCCTCACTGTCGATTTTCATGCAAACTGCAAGGCAGGGCCGGTCAACACCCTCATGCAATGAACAGAGATCGGTCGACAGGGCGGAAGGCAGCATCGGCAGCACCAAATCAGGAAAATAAGTCGAATTGCCGCGTTGCTTGGCTGTCGCATCCAATGCCGTGCCGGAGCGCACAAAATGTGCGACATCAGCGATTGCGCACCAGATGATATGGCCACCCGGACAATCGGTGTCGGAAATCGCACAAACGGCATCGTCGTGGTCCTGTGCGCCTTCCGGGTCAATCGTCACAAATGAGAAATGCCGCAGATCTTCACGCGTTTCAGATGAAACCTGCCTGAGACTTGCCGCCTCCTGTTCGACTTCATCGGAAAATGAAGTCCGCAAGCCATGTCCGTGAATAGCAATTTCAGATAGGGAAGCGAGTTGGCCGACAGGCCCGAACGTTCTCGTGATACGTGCGCGGTCGGCCCGGTGTCCGGTACAGAGAGTATATTCGACCAGTTCACCGATCTCGGCCTTCAGTGACTGAGTCTTTGCGACGACATATTCTGCATATGGTCCACGACCGACCGGAACCACGAACAACCCCCGCCTCCGGTTGCTCAGAATGCCAAATTCCCGGACCCGTTTCTTCTGCGTCAACTTGCTTTTTCCCGGCCCGGTACAGAGCCGATATTCACATGCCCGATGGCAAACCAGACAGGCACATTGTGAAGCGTCCTGTCATGCGGCAAAGTCAGGTAGGCCTTTAAGTGCCGATGCTGCAATGATGGCATAGGCAACATAACGATATGACTTCTCTTTGGCCGGATTGAACATTGCGGCGCCGATGAGAATAAATACAAGATACGGAACGGTCATACAAAGTCCGATCAGGAGCGGTGCCCAGAAAAGCATGCCCTGAATAAAAAACACGGTCAGAAGCAGTGCATCTGCCAACAGGAGAAAAAGAAAATTGTTGGCCCGGATGGCAGACGCGGGGAGCGAACTTGCCAGATAGAGAAAAATCACCGGCGGCCCGGGGATTCCGACAGCCCCACCGAGAACACCACTCAAGGCTCCGGTTCCGTAAACCATTGGACGGGTCAGATTGCCACGAAACCGCAAACCACTCCAGAGCAGTACAAGCAGAAGGATTGACAATGCGGACACCGCGTAGCGGAATGCATCCGCAGAGAAGATCATGAGAATTGTGACTCCCAATGGAAGACCCGCGAGGCAACCGACACCGAGCCGCACCACATCTCCAAGGTCACTGTCTCTTGCCGTCCTGTGTGCGATCATCAATGGCGCAATAAAATCCATGACCACCAGCGCGGTGACCGCCCAAACTGGTGGCATCACCGATGCGGCAAATGGAAGATAGACCATCGCCGTACCGAATCCCGAAAATCCGCGCACCAATCCAGCAAGGCATGCCCCAAAGATCAACCAGGCCAGATTTCCGACAGTCTCAAGGCCGATGGCTGTCACTGCAGAGGCCAGGCTATCAGCCACCTAATCGTCCTGAGTGAACTTGGTCCCTGCACCCTTTTGAGTCTGCTCCCAGTCGCGCTTGACCCCGAGACGCAGCAGAATGTTGGATGCCACGAATATGGAAGAATAGGTTCCGACGACCACGCCCCAAATCATTGCAAACACAAAGGGGCGGATGACGTCACCACCAAAGACAAACAATGCAATCAATGCAATCAGTGTCGTGACTGATGTCATGACGGTCCGCGACAAGGTCCCGTTAACTGACAGATTGAGAACTTCAGACAATTCGGGTTTCTTGTAGCGTCGCAGATTTTCACGTACGCGGTCAAACAGGACCACCGTATCATTGAGTGAATAACCAACAATCGTCAACAACGCAGCGATGATTGCCAGATCGAACTTGATTTGCAATGCTGAAAAGATCCCCAGAGTCAAAACGACATCATGAACCAATGCCGTGACGGCACCCAGTGAGAACTGCCATTCAAAGCGCAACCAGATATAAAGCAGAACCGCGCCAATCGCCGCCAATACGGCCAGCACAGCCTTTTGAATAAGTTCTCCGGATACTTTTGGTCCAACACTTTCCACCAGGGGAAATTGCATCTCAGGGTCAAGGGTGCGAAGCGCCTCCTGTATCCGCACAACAGTCAGCGATGACACCGCCTCCTCGTCACCCTGTGCCTCAAACCTTATCGACGCGACATTCTCATCAGGGCCAAAAGAGATGTCGAAAACTTCCGAAATCACGACATCTCCAAGCTCCAGAGGTGCAATGCGATTTCGATATTCGCCAATATCAACAGGGGTCTGACTGACCGAACGAATCGTTGTGCCACCGCGAAAATCGATACCAAAATTCAGTCCAACCAATATCACCAGAAGAATGGACACGACCGACAGTATTCCCGATGCATAAATTGCCCGTTTGGAATGTCGCATGAAATCCCAGCTTGTCTGCTCTGGCACCAGTTTCAATCGCATGATGTGGTCCTAGAGATTGATCGTTCTGGGCCGGGATCTTGAAAACCACAAGATCACCAGAAATCGGGTGAGGAAAATCGCCGTAAAGACCGAGGTGAGAATTCCAATTCCCAAGGTAATCGAGAATCCGCGAACCGGACCGGATCCGATGACAAACAGAATCACTGCCGTGATCAATGTCGTAACATTGGCATCGAGAATGGCTGTCAGTGCTTTCTCATAGCCACGTTCAATCGCACGGGCCGGCCCCTTCGCCGTCCTCAACTCTTCGCGGATACGCTCGAATACCAGGACATTGGCATCAACCGCCATTCCAATGGTCAGGACAATTCCTGCAATACCCGGCAAGGTGAGCGTCGCACCGAGGAGAGACAGAACACCAAAAATCAGGACCAGGTTGGTCAACAAGGAAATATTGGCGAATAATCCGAACATGCCATAGCTGGCGAACATAAAGACAAGAACACCGATAAGCGCAATGATGCAGGCAACCTTTCCGGCATCTATCGAATCCTGTCCAAGTTCCGGCCCGACGGTTCGCTCCTCGAGAAACGTCATTTCTGCGGGAAGCGCACCAGCCCGCAGAAGCACCGCCAAACGGGTTGATTCCTCAACCGTGAAACGCCCGGTGATGATTCCCGACCCACCGGGAATATGGTCCCTGATCGTCGGTGCAGAAATCACTTCCTCATCAAGGACAATGGCAAAAGGAAACCCAATATTGGCCGCCGTATAATCACCGAATTTCCGTGCACCCGTAGGATTGAACCGGAATGTAACGGCTGGCAGTCCATTTTGGTCGAAATCGGGCTGCGCGTCGGTCAGTTGCTCGCCACTTACCACCGGTGTGCGTTCAAGAATATAATGCTGACCCGGCTCATCAACAGACGGAAAAATAACATTTCCCGCGCCTGGTGCCTCATTTGCGTTGGAAGTCCGACGAACCACCGGATGAAAGGCCAGCTTTGCCGTCTGACCAATCAATTCCTTCAGCTCTTCTGCAGAGCCAACGCCAGGAACCTGAATGATGACTCGATCATTTCCCTGCCGTTGGATTGTCGGCTCGCGCGTACCAACCTCATCCACACGACGGCGAATGATTTCGAGTGATTGCTGCATGGTGCGATCGTCGGTTGCAGCGCGCTCCTCTTCGGACAATGTGACAATCAGCACATCTCCATCAGAGCCAACTTCGATATCTTCGGCACCGATCTGCGTCAAACTGACGAGCGGCCTTGCAAGATCTCTGGCAGCAGCGACTGCATCACGCATATTTTCGGGGCGTGAAATCCTGACATGAAGTTCACCGACCGGTGCATCCTGACGACGAATAGTGCCGACGGTGTCACGAATATCGCGCAGTGCATCGCGGACATCAGGCCACATTGCGTCCACGCGTTCGGCATAGACATCCTGCAACCGCACTTCTGCCAGCAAATGGGCACCGCCGCGCAGATCAAGACCTAAACTCACCAGAGCCGAAGGCAGCCACTCTGGCCAGGATTCGAGACCTGTGCGCATTTCAGCGGTGAGACTGCCCCCTGCCTCAAGACTCTGCACAGCATCATTGTGCCGCTCAACACGCTGATAGAATGCATTGGGAAGGGCTGCCACAAATCCAGCGAGGCAAATTGTGAGAATGGTCAAGCGCTTCCAGAGGGCGATGTGGAGCATTTCAGGGGCCGCCTTCGCCGCTTCTGATCGGGCAATCAACACGCATGCGCTGGCTCTTGCCGCTTCCTGTCAAATGACTGGACTGGAGACGTTGATGAGACACCGTTTTATTGTCATCAGTTGGAATCAGCTGGCTCCGTCTTGTTCACCAGTTGGGCAATGGTGTTACGGACAACCCGCACGCGAACATTTTCCGCGATTTCCAACTCGACCTCGTTGTCATCCTTGACCCGGGTAATGCGACCCATGACTCCGCCCTGGGTAATGACCTGATCGCCGCGGCGCAACGCTTCAACCATTGCCCGATGATCCTTGACTTTTTTTTGCTGGGGTCTGATGAGCAAAAAATACATGATCACAAATATCAGAATCAGTGGAATGAGGCTGGCAAAACCACCCATACCTCCTCCAGTCTGTGCATATGCCGGGCTGACAAACATTTCATACCTCTGAGTTGATTTCCTGGATGACCAGAACCGTCGCGGTCCTATATACGACATGCGATCATTGCAAGATATACAATGGTTCGTGGCAACAACTCACGGTGCAGAAACAAGCTGACTGATTGCAAGCCCTTGAGATTGAATCACACAAATGACGAGCTGAGATGCACGATATACAACAGATACGCGATAATCCGACTGAATTCGATCGGAATTTAAGACGTCGCGGTGAAATGGCACACGCCAAGGAACTGATTCGCATGGATTCGGAGCGACGGGCCGCGATTTCCAAATCCGAACAGGCCCTGGCTGAGCGCAACAGGTTGTCAAAACAGGCCGGAGAAGCGCGTGCGCGGGGCAATCAGGCCGAATTCGAGCAGGTGCGCCAATTGGTGGTCGAAAACCGCGAGACAATTGGGCAACTCGGGGAACAGGCGGATGCGTTAAGCGTCCGACTTCACAATAAGTTGCTCGAAATCCCCAATTTACCAATGAGCGATGTTCCGGATGGTGAAGACGAGACATCCAACCAGGAAATGCGCCGCAATGGTCAGATTCCGGCATTTGATTTCACGCCCAAGGAACATTTTGAAATCAAGGCCGCAGCAGGAATGGATCTTGCAACGGCATCGACGCTATCGGGGCCGCGTTTCATGGTTCTTCGAGGAGATTTGGCACGCCTGCACCGTGCCTTGGCACAATTCATGATCGACTTGCATACGGAAGAACATGGATTGACCGAAGTCTGGGCCCCGGTGCTGGTTCATGGCGAGATGATGCGCGGAACCGGCCAGTTGCCAAAATTTGAAGCCGATTCCTACCGTCTCGAAGATGGGAAATGGTTGATTCCAACAGCAGAAGTGACGCTGACCAATCTCATCAACAATCTGACCATCAATGAAGACAGTCTGCCGCATCGTTATTGTTCGCATACCCAGTGTTTTCGCTCTGAAGCCGGTGCTGCCGGTAAGGACACTGCAGGCATGCTGAGACAACATCAATTTGAGAAAGTCGAAATGGTTTCCGTCACCAGGCCGGAAGATAGCGAGGAAGAGCAACACCGCATGGTTCGTCAGGCAGAAACGGTCCTGGAAAGACTTGATCTGCCGTATCGGACTGTCCTTTTATGTACGGGTGATATGGGTTTTAGTGCTCGCCGGACATTTGATCTTGAAGTCTGGCTGCCAGGTCAGAACCGTTACCGTGAAATCAGCTCGGTTTCGACCTGCGGCGATTTCCAGTCTCGCCGAATGAATGCACGATACCGACCGGCCGACGGGGGCGCATTGCGATTTCCACATACCTTGAATGGCTCCGGAGTCGCGGTCGGTCGCACCCTTATCGCGGTCTTGGAAAATGGCCAACAGCGCGATGGAAGCGTAGCCTTGCCTGTTGCCCTGCATCCTTATCTTCATGGCAAGACGCATCTCAGCGATACCGGCCAACTGACGATGTGACCGAACATGTCACTCCCTGGTCTCCGCCATTTCACCACCAACCACCGCCTCTTCTCTCATATCAATTCCTGATTTCGCAGACATATGAGAGCCCCGTAGCCTCATGAGAACAGAGGTAAAAACGCTGACGACATGATCGGCGGGAATTGATTGCAGCAAGATCAAACCGGATCTGTGCCTTTACGGATGGCCTGAAATCAACTAAGTGGCAATGTGGCAGGTCAGAACAGTATCAAGCAATAATACAAACAGACAATGCGTATTCTCATTACCAATGATGACGGGATCAACGCACCGGGGCTGAATGTCATGAAACGCATAGCGGTGGCGTTGGCAGGTTCAGAAAACAGGGTGTGGACAGTTGCCCCGGCGACCGAGCAGTCAGGTATGGGTCATTGCGTTTCCTTTACGCGACCATTCCAGATCTCGCAGATCTCTCATCAGACATTTGCGGTTGAGGGCACACCAACCGATTGTGTACTGGCGGCACTTTATGACGTGACACCCGCAATGAGACCTGACCTGGTGCTCTCGGGTGTCAATTGCGGTAACAATTCTGGGGAAAATGCGCTTTATTCGGGCACAGTCGGCGCGGCTCTGGAAGCGTCTTTGCACGGAATTACCGGAATTGCGCTTTCGCAATATTACGGGCCTGACAACCGTGATCTGAAGAATCCGTTCTCCGCAGCGGAAGAATTCGCTGTAAACGCAATCAACGCGATATTACGCAGCAGCCCGGAAACCGACGATGATTACCCCTTCTTCTACAATGTCAATTTTCCACCTTGCGCCGCCGAGGATGTCGTGGGAATGTGCACCGCATTTCAGGGAAAGCGCAGCAGTGGAACCTTCCGCACGCTTCGCGCCGATTCACCGACACGACGAACATTCTTGTGGGTGCGCGCGGCGCGTCAGGATGTCGCTGGTCGTGAGGGCGCGGACGTCACGGTGAATCTGCAACGATATGTTTCAATCACGCCGATGCGGGCGGACTTGACCGCATATACAGCCATCGACAATCTGAATGAGCAGCTCGCATGTCCATAGACAGTCATGAACGCAAGGAACTGATCAACAACGTCCGCCGGCACGGTGTCACATCGGAAACCGTGCTGGAAGCTTTGCGTCAGGTCGATCGCAAGGAGTTCGTGTCACCAACATTCGCCAATCGTGCCTATGAGGATATTGCTTTGCCAATCGCCCGCGGCCAGACGATCAGTCAGCCAGGAATTGTCGGGATCATGACTCAGGCCCTGCAAGTGGAAAAATCCCATCGCGTCCTGGAAATTGGCACTGGTAGCGGCTACCAAGCCATGGTGCTCTCGTATTTGTGCCGCCATGTCTATTCGGTCGAACGTTTCCGTTCTCTGGCACAATCAGCGAAATCATTGCTGGTGGAACGTCACAAGCGGCAGCGCGTCAGCATTATCCATGGCGATGGCAGCGAAGGTTTGCCCGATGCCGCACCATTTGACCGAATCATTATCACGGCCGCTGCTGAGGAGATTCCACCGGTCCTGATGCAACAGTTAAAGCCCGATGGAATTATGGTCCTGCCGATCAAACGCAGTCATTCCGACCAGTCCCTGATGCAGGTCATCAGGAAACAACATGCAGAAGACGAATACAACGATCTCGGGATGGTGCGATTTGTACCTCTGTTGGAAGGAGTCAATGATGAATAAATCTCTTGTCACAACCTGCCATGATCAATCCTGCCCCAATTGGTTCCGGCCGGTGCGTTTCTGGCAGACCCAGGTTCGATATCTGCTATCGTTTGCTGCTTTGCCGGCCATTCTCCTGCTGTCAGCCTGCGTGAGCGATTTTCGTGAAAACGACGTCACCCGGCCCATTTATGTCAATCCCCTGGAAACGGAAAAGTCTGACGAGGTCGAAACTGTCCCGCTCACGCTACATAATGAGGTTGAGAATGAAGTGATGACACCGGCTTTTCGCTTCGTTGAGGCGCGAGACGGTGACACCGCACGAACCATCGCCGAAAGAACCAACAGCGACCCTGATGAAGTGGCTGGTTTGAACGGTGTCTTTCCCGATGCTCCTCTCAGCGCAGGCCGACTCATTCAAGTGCCCGTCGGTGATCAAGAAGACAATCGCAGGGACATTTCCCGGATCGCGGCCTCAGCGCTGGGTCTCGATAAACAGGAACAACCCGCGTCCGAGAGCGTTCTTCTCAAGGACCCTTTCGCCGCAAACGATAAACTTCCACCTCCACCGATCTCCGATCAACCTCTTCCCGATGACATCGGAACGGTTGATCTGCCACGATCACCGGATTTCTCGCAATATCAATCGGCGCTGTCGGAGACACGATTCCAATCCCCGGTGGAAGGTGAAATCGTCCGGGAATTTGGCAGTGGTGGTGAAGGAATTAACATTGCAGCTCCCGAAGGCTCACCCGTCGTTGCCGCGGAAAATGGTGAAGTTTTCATGTTGTCACAAGCGTCTGATGACACGTCGATTGTCATGATTCGTCACCCCGAAGAACATTATACCGTGTATTCCAACCTCAAGAATCTTGCCGTTGAAAAAGGACAAAAGGTGACTCGCGGTCAAAACCTGGGAACGATCGCAGGTGGCGACAAGGAATTCCTGCATTTCGAAGTGCGCGTTGGAATCGAAGAGACCGACCCGGTTCCTTACATTCGTTGATTGAAGGTCAAAATATCGACTCCCAAGGTGACAAATTGAAACAAGAATCTGATCACATTCGTGTCGCTCTGGTCACGGGCGGTGGCAGTGGCATTGGACGTGCGGCAGCACTGGCACTCGCTCAAGACGGTTTTCAGACCGTTGTCACCGGACGTCGCCCCGAAGCACTTGCCGAAACTGCCGCGCTTGCCAGCACTGACACAATTGTGCCGATTCAAGCCGATATCTCTGACCCGCAAAGCGTGGACGTCCTGTTCACCAAGATCGAAAACCGGTTCGAGCGGCTTGATGTTCTCTTCAACAATGCCGGCATCGGAACTCCTCCGGCCTTGCTTGACAAAGTTAAAGTTGAAGATTGGCTCTCATGCGTCTCGGTCAATTTGACGGGCGCGTTTCTTTGTGCCCGCCAGGCTTTTGGTATGATGCGTCGTCAGACACCTCAGGGCGGGCGAATCATCAATAATGGCTCGGTTTCGGCAACCTCGCCGCGTCCAGGTTCTGCCGCATACACAGCGACCAAACATGCCATCACCGGACTGACCAAGAGTATTTCACTCGACGGACGAGCTTTTTCAATCGCCTGCTCGCAAATCGATATTGGCAACGCCGACACGGCCTTGGCCGCCAAGTTCAAGACGGGGGTCCCACAGGCATCGGGTGACATTCGACCAGAACCGGTTTTTGATGTGAACAGCTGTGGGGAAGCGATCGCCTACATGGCTCGTCTTCCTTTGAGCACCAATATCCAGTTCATGACGATCATGGCGACCAATATGCCCTTCATCGGACGCGGGTAAAGCAGACTTGTTATCACCCAAGATCAGACAAATATTGCACTGATCCTATGATCCAGACTGGCTGGCCAAATGGACAAAATACTGCCACGCCACGCGTCCTGAACGCGCCCCCCGTGTCATCTGCCATTCCAGTGCGCCACTCTGCAAGGTTTCATCGTCAATAGCCATACCAACTGACTCGCAATAGCGGCGGACCATGTCCAAATAGTCGTCCTGATTACAGGGATGGAATCCAAGCCAGAGACCAAATCGATCAGAAAGTGAGACTTTCTCATCAACGGCTTCGGATGGTCTCACCGCCGTTGAGCGTTCATTCTCGATCATGTCGCGGGGCATCAAATGCCGTCGGTTCGACGTGGCATAGAAAACGACATTTTCCGGTCGCCCTTCAATTCCACCATCAAGCACCGCTTTCAGCGACTTGTATTCCCGCTCATCCCCGGAAAAGGACAAATCATCACAAAAGAGAATGATTCGTTCGCTACGCTGTCGGAGTCGTGTCAACAGGGTTCCAACGGAGTCGAGGTCTTCACGACGCAATTCAACCAACTTGAGATTGGAAAAGCGGACCACCAGTTGAGCATGGATTGCCTTCACCAATGAGGATTTACCCATCCCTCTGGCACCCCACAGGAGCGCATTATTCGCATATTTTCCACGAGCAAATTGGAGACTGTTGCGCATGAGATCGTCGCGCGCCCGATCGATACCGACGAGCAAAGACAGATCGACGTGATTCACCTGGGCAACCGGATCAAGTTGATTGCCCGCGGGATTCCAGACAAATGCAGGTGCCACCGTCAAATCCGGAGGCCGCGCGGGCCCCGGACTCATTCGCTCCAACGCTGATGCAATACGATCAAGGGCTGATTCGCCGCTCATGCGTTTTTCGCTCCGGTCTTGTCCTCGCCAACCATCTTGTCGGCCTGTTTTTCAGCTTTGTCCTGCTGGGTTTCAGCGGCAGCATGATCGTCGCTATCGAAATCAAGTCCCTGTTCCTTCAAGAGTCGATCCCGCTTTTTCTCAACCCGCCGCACCAGGAAAATGGAGATCTCGTAGAGACCGTAGACGACGACAAAAAGGATGACCTGGGTAATCACATCAGGCGGTGTTACCAGAGCTGCAACCGTCAATATTCCAACGACCGCGTATTTTCTGGCCACAGCCAATCCGGCTGATGAGACCAGCCCGGCACGCCCACAGAGCGTCAGCAGAACGGGCAACTGAAAACACAGTCCGAACGCGAGAATGAATTTCATTGTCAGCGAAAGATATTCTGCGACTGACCCCTGAAAGGTGATCCCGGCATCGGCGGCAAAGGTGCCGACTGCGTCGGGATCTGCTGTCGACTCGGCCTGCTGCTGAAATCCCAGGAAGAAATCAAAGGCCAGTGGGATCACAATATAGAACGCAAAAAAAGCGCCGATAAAGAACATGATGGGCGAGGCCAGCAGGAATGGCAGGAATGCGCTTTTCTCGTTCTTATAGAGACCGGGAGCAACAAATCTCCATAATTGATGCCCGATAAAAGGAAAGGCGAGTATAAAACCACCCATCAATGAAATTCTGATGGCAACAAAGAAACCTTCCTGAAGTTTAATCAGGATGAGCCCACAATCCTGACCGCGGGTCTCAAGCGCCGAACAGACCGGTTGCGTCAGAAAATTGAAGATCGGGTTCCAGACAGTGAAACAGATGACCATCCCGATCAAGAATGCGACAACTGAACGGATAAGCCGTGTCCGCAGTTCCGCGAGATGCGCAATAAGGGGAGCTTTACTGTCTTCGATTTCGTCGTCGCTCATCTGCGAGGGGATTCGCCACCGCCCACCTCTGAAGTGTCCGTTTCAGAGGCGTCCTGCGGTTTCACTTGCGGTTCCTTCCCTTCCGCCAGACTGGCAGTGGTCACTTCTGTCGCCGCAGTTTCACCATCTTGAGTTTTCGCTGCTTCCGACGGCGTCGTCCGGCTGGCCCCAAAACGGGACCTGTACTCTTCCTTGAGATCGTTCTGAATATTGCCAACTGACTGTTCCAGCTTGTCGATCCCGAGTCGCCGCGCTGATGTCACAGTCCTGATATCCTTGGCGATGTCGCCAACTCCGCTCTCATCCGCAGCTTGATTCATTGCATTCTGAAATTCCCGCGCCATCGAACGCATCCGCCCAGTGATGCGCCCCAATGCACGAAACATGCTTGGCAGATCTTTGGGTCCGACGACGATCAGTGCGACCACGCCGATCAAGAGCAGTTCGGTCCAGCCAATATCCAACATTGCGGTTGTCTATTGGAATCAGGCACCGGTGACTTTGTCTTTTGTCTCGGTATCCTGTGATGGCTCAAGTGACATATCGAGTTCCTTCTTGCCCTCGCTTACGCCCTTCTTGAATGATGAAATCCCTTTGCCAACCTCTCCCATCAGCGACGCGATTTTACCACGTCCGAAGAGAACGAGGACGACAACCACGATCAGGACCAATCCGGGCAGGCCAATATTGTTCAACATTCCCTATCTCCCATAGAATAAGGCACGAATGCGATGAGAACATGCGGCTGCACGCGCTCGCTTGCCGTGACCATCTTCATTCAAATGATAAGACAACACTCGGAAGGCTATCTAAGCATTTTTGCTCGAATTGCAAATCAAGTTCGAATTCCCTGACGTTCGATACATTCTCCACCGCTTAAAATGGGAGCTTATATACAAAGGCAACCAACCTCTGCCTTGCAAGACCATGATTTCATTGGTTTTTCTTAAATATTTTCGGCAGCAGCGGCAGTTTGTCAAATGAAGCTGTGTTGACCTGAGTCAACAGTTGGCTATAGCAGGAGAATTTTTTAAGTTATTGTTTTTATTGAATAGTTATGGTTACACTTTGTATATCACCCCCTTAAAATGCCCTGATGGCAATCTCGGAACTGTGAACCATCGCATCGGTGATGTCAAACGGGGTACCGCGCAGAATTTTTTGCCCCTCTCTCCGCGGAGAGAGGGGCAGCTCCCGCCACTCCCCAGGATTCTCACCCTGATTGTCGTAAATTCTCACCCTGATTGACGCGCCACAAGTTTGCGCCCAAGAGCGCCAGGTCCAGGGATTGGACAGCCTCGTGACGGCCTGTGAAAACAACCGAAGACACGGAGTCCAGAATGGAGAGAATTGATGATGATGTGGGGATCGACTGGGGGTCACAGACCCACCCGGTGTGCATCCGCGATGGCGACGGGACTGTGCGCGGTGAGCGCGCCTTCGCGCACAGCGGCGCGAGTCGGGCCGACAGGGCGGATGGGATTGTGACGACAACCGGTGCCCAACCCGAGACCAGCGGGATCGCCAGTGAGGTGCCGAACGGCCCGGTGGTGGACACCCGGCTGGAACGGGGATTCGCGCTCCATTCCCTGAACCCCAAGCCGCTGGACCGGTTCCGCGACCGCGTCTCGCCCGCCGGGGCCCAGGATGACCGGCGCGATGCCCGGGTCCTGGCCGCGGCGCTGCGCACCGCGCGAGCGGCCTGTCGTCACCTTGATCCCGCCACACCGGAGATCATCGAACTGCGGGAAGGGTCCCGCCTGGCCGATCATCTCACGCGGGATCGCCCCCGCCTGGCCAACCGGGCGCAGCAGCAACTCTGGCGGTCTGATCCGCAGCGGCTCAAGGTGGACAGCGACCGGGGCAAAGCCTGGATCCGTGATCTCTGGAACCTGGCACCAACACCCGCGCAGGCCCAGACCGTGCGGCCGGCATCAATCACCCGCCTCCTCAAGCGCCATCGCATCCGCCGCATCGCGGCCCCGGCCGTCCTGGAGATCCTGCGCACGCCCGCCGTCACCGTCGCGCCGGGCACAACGCAAGCGGCCACCGCCCATCTCCGGATCGTCTTCGCCCAACTGGATCTCATCGGCACACACATCACCGAAGCGCACCCGCAAATCGACCGGCTGATCGCCACCCGGGCCGAGAGCGAGGATCCGACGGGAATCGACACACAGCGTGACGTGGACATCCTGAGATCGCGTCCCGGCGTCGGCAGGACTGTCCGCGCCACGCGGCTGGCAGACGCCGATGACCCTCTGCGCCGCCGAGATGATCAGGCCCTGCGCTGTGTGTCAGGGGTCGCACCGGTCACCCGGCGCTCCGGACAGTCACTGAGTGTCGTTCGCCGCCTGGCCGCCCATAACCGCTTGCGTTGTGCCCGGCACCATGGGGCCGCGGTCGCCATCCAACACGACACCGTCAGCCAGGCCAAAGACCAGGCCCTCCGGGAACGCGGACACGGGCACGCCCGCGCGCTCCGCTCCGTGGCCGACAGGCGGCTCGCCGTCGCCTGCGCCAGGCTCGAGACCCAAACCCTGTTCGACCCCGCACGGACCGGACACAATCACGCCACGTGAAGACCCGGAAACAACACCGATGACCTCACGAAACACTCACCCCAAAACAACAAAATCAGCCCTTGTCAAAAGGTGGGGAGCCCCCCCCCCCCCCATTGCGGTGTCGATTCCAGGAGGTCTGAGATCAGGTCAAACACTTGCTATGATTGGATAAATCCTCAAATCCTATGTCGTATTTATAAGCCCCAACTTTGAGCCGTTGCGGCCATGTTGGCCGACCGCGCCCTCATGGAGGAAGAGAGTCCACCGCCTTTCGCGGTGGCACAGGCCAGCACCCACAGAAGTTATTTGTGACACAAGACATCAGTGAGGGGAAAGGGTCGTGTGATCCTTCTTTGACTGAATCGCACATGGAAAGACAAAGCAGCGGTCGCGCACGAGTCGCAACCAGAATTTCTGCCCCGGCTGAGGGAGAAATATGGCTGGCACACGTGCTTTGAGCCGTGACGCATCGGCTTCCATCTGAAACTCAACCAAACTTTCATTTCCCAGGAATACTGACCGGCTGACTTCTCCCCGAGCGGGTTGGCCATCCTGTTGGCTCGGCGGCGGCGCTTGGCTTTCGCGATCAAAATCCATGCGGACATGTTGTGGCCGGATCATGATCTCCACATCTGTGCCATCAGCCATACCGGGTGCAGGAAATTCACCAAATAACGTTGATACACGACAGTCACGTACCACGCCGTGAACCACGTTGAGGTCAGAAAAGTACTCCGCCGTCTCACGGTCGACGGGATTGGAATAAAGTGTCAGAGGCGGACCGACCTGCACGATTCGTCCTGCACGCATCAAGGCGATCTGATCAGCGACTCGCATCGCCTCCGATGGGACATGCGTCACCAGCAGCACGGCGGCGCCCTCATCACGCAAAATATCGAGTGTTTCTTCTCGGATCCGATCTCGCAATCGATCATCAAAACTGGAGAAAGGTTCATCAAGAAGCATGATCCGCGGCCGTGGCGCGATGGCACGCGCCAAGGCCGTACGCTGCTGTTCGCCACCTGAGATTTCATGTGGATAGCGATCACGCAAATCTTCGAGTCGTACCTTGTGCAGCAACTCGTCAATGCGCGCCTGGCGGTCAAGATTTCGCCCAATCAGTCCAAAGGCGACATTTTCACTGACAGTCAAATGCGGAAAAAGGGCAAAATCCTGAAACATCAGACCAACGGACCGCTTCTCAGCAGCGACTAGCAAACCCCTGCCAACCACAATATTCCCGCTGATCCGCACTTCCCCTGCATCCGGTTCTTCGATTCCGGCAATGAGTCGGAGAAGTGTTGTTTTGCCGCAACCAGAGGGACCAAGCAAACAAGTCACCTCGCCGGCATGTATCTCGAGCGAGACATCCGATACGGCTGAGGTTGCACCGAACCTGCGTGACAGCGATAAAATTTGCAGTCTGGGCGGAGTTTTTGCCACTAACCGGAAACCTATAGTTGTTCTTGACAAAATTAATCAACTATTGCCGATAGCATGACAAATGTTGGCGATCAACCTGATGACAAATAACTGCAGTGCTGGTGACGGATTGTCTTGCAGCCCATCTTCATCTTGGCCTTGGCCGCCTAACCTTCGCCAGGAGACTTCCAGACAGGTTTCACATTTTCAACATGGCGTGCCCGAATCGTGTCCTGTCAGTCAGCGATAATTCGGATCCAGACGATGCTTGAGTCAGATCGTCAGATTGGCTGCTCCACCGTCAAGAAGAATATTCTGGCCAATCAGGAAACCAACATGCTGCGAACACAGAAAAGCACAGACGGAACCGAATTCGGCGGCCGTTCCATAGCGTCCTGCCGGAATACTTGCTTCGCGATCTTTTCGAACCACACTCACTGAGCGACCTGCCTCATTCGCACCATGTGTATCAAGGGCAGTGGCGCGATCGGTATCATGAATACCCGGTAGGAGATTATTGATGCAAACATTTGTGGATGCGACTTGCCGTGAGACACCGGCGACATAGCCGGTCAACCCGTTGCGGGCGGTGTTGGAAAGGCCAAGAGGTCCGATCGGAGCGCGCACGGAAACCGACGTGATATTAACAACGCGACCCCATTTTCGTCGCATCATTCCCGGTAGAAGTCGTTTCATCAGATCGATTGGCGTGAGCATGTTGGCATCAAGAGCAGCGATGAAATCATCCCTGTCCCAATCGCTCCACAGACCTGGTGGCGGACCGCCCGCATTGGTCACGAGGATGTCGGGAGATGGGCAATGGGCAATGAGCGCCTCTCTTCCCGCTTCTGTCGTGACGTCCACAGCAGCAGTTTTCACCGTGACTGCATAACGGGAACGCAGATCTCTTGCCGTCTCCTCAAGGGCTTCGTGCCCGCGTGCGTTGATCACAAGATCGACACCGGCAGCGGCAAGGGCCTCGGCACAGCCGCGGCCGAGGCCCTTGGAAGATGCGCAGACAATCGCTTGTTTTCCCTTGATACCCAAATCCATTTTTTACCCTCACAACTTTCTATCCATCATCATGACATATCATTTTTATTCACATATTCGGCACAAACACGAGCAAGATTTACGCTGCGGATGACCAAATGACCAACCAATCAAAACCAAGTCGTCACCGTACAACCTCTTCTGTTTGATTGAGATTCCTATTCAGGCGTGACCGATTCAAGGTGCTGTAGAGCTTGATTTCCCTGCCGGAATGATGACCAGTTTGATGGCGACACAATCCAATCAAATGAACCCGACAGGGCACGAGCAACGACACCAAATCAACACTGTTCTTGATGCACCATGAACCATCAGATTGTCACAGAACTGTCGCCATCCGGGAGGGTCTTTGAATAACGCGTTTGCAGTTTATTGCATTTCAGCAGAAAATAGTTACCCTTGGCAAGCCACGTGCCGCGTACGATTGCTGCCCGTCTGCTGGAACTGGCAGTGGAAGATTATTGGATTGATGACGACATTCGCCGAGCTTGGGCTTCACCCTTCCCTTCTTCGGGCGGTTACTGCCGCCGGGTACGAAACCCCGACCCCCATACAATCGCAAGCGATCCCGCCCGCCCTTGAAGGACGCGACGTGCTGGGAATCGCGCAAACTGGTACCGGGAAAACAGCGTCTTTCGTTCTGCCAATGATCAATACGCTCATTCAGGGACGTGCAAGGGCGCGTATGCCGCGCTCACTCGTTCTTGCCCCAACCCGTGAACTGGCAACACAAGTTGCAGAGAGTTTCACAACCTACTCAGCCGATTCTCAGCTTACGATGGCGTTGCTGATCGGCGGCACCTCATTTGCTGATCAGTTCACTCTTGTCGAACGCGGTGCAGACGTCCTCATTGCGACGCCAGGGCGCCTTCTGGATCATTTCGAGCGCGGCAAGCTGTTGCTATCGGGTGTGAAGATCGTCACCGTCGATGAGGCTGATCGTATGCTGGATATGGGGTTTATTCCCGATATCGAGCGTATTTTTAGACTCACCCCCTTTACCCGCCAAACATTCTTCTTTTCGGCAACCATGGCACCTGAAATCGAGCGGTTGACGCAAGAATTTCTATCGAATCCGGTGCGTGTCGAAGTCACGCGACAAGCCACCGTCGGTAAAAATATCTCGCAATATGCGCTCATGTTGCCCCCGGGTCCAAAGGACCGCATATTCAAGGAAAAGCGTGCGCTGTTGCGGCGTGAAATCAGACAATTCGGGGGCGAAATTACCAACGCCATCATTTTTTGTAATCGTAAGACAGATGTTGATATTGTCTTCAAGTCTCTGCGGAAACATCGGTTTGACTGCGCTGCCCTCCACGGTGACCTCGATCAGTCTTTACGCACCAAGGTCCTGAATGACTTCCGCGATGGCGGAAAACGCTTTCTGGTCGCTTCTGATGTTGCCGCAAGGGGACTCGATCTGCCCAATGTCAGCCATGTGTTCAACTTTGATGTGCCGGTCAATCCAGAGGATTATGTCCATCGGATTGGGCGAACCGGGCGGGCTGGAAGACATGGAATTGCTATGACCCTGGTCGGGAAGAAAGAAGAGAAGGCGTTCGACGCCATCGAAAAGCTCTCCAATAGCGAGATTTCGCGTCGGACATCACAGTCCGACAGGCATCGGTCGGCAAAGCAACATCCACAATCTTCACCGGACGGTCACGAAGGATCACGGCGGCGCAGCAGGCATGACACGTCCAGCAGCAAGAAGCTGCGAAAAAGGCGCAAAAGAACACGCAGACCGCCCCTACCGCCCATCAACACGAGTGAACCGATTGTCGGGATGGGTGAACATATCCCCGCATTCCTCAAACGCGATTAAATTCCCTCGGTACATCCTGTCACCCGACTGGAGGCAGTCCCGCCACAAATACACAGCCTCAGGGTGCGGCTCAGATTTGTGGGACACGCTCTGACTGATCTTTTTCCTGACATCCGGACAGCGCCCGTCGGAGCGGGTTTGTATCGGTCTCTGTATCGATCTATGTCCATTTCCGCCCACAGGAACACGGAGAGTCGGCATCACGGCTCCGGTTGGGTTTGGCGACAGGGCAGTCAGGAGACACAGGCAGATGGCAGTTCAAGATAAAGAGCGGGACAAAAAGCAGGAGTTCAGGCATCCAGAGGTGGTCGCGTATTTGCGGAGTCTGTCGGCCGCGGAGGCCGCGCTGAACCGACCGATGATCCGCCAGGATGGGGACGGTTTCCTCGAATACCGGATTTTCGATGGAACGGTGATCTGCCGCCGCATGGCGACGACGGAGTTGCCAGGGCATGAGGGGTCCGCGGCGCGGTCCCCTGATCTCCTGCCACGGCTCGAGAAGGAACTGGCCGCGACAGTGGTTGATCTGGATGCCGTCGAGACCGCCCTGCGCGGTGATGCGCTGGTAGCGGCAGCGGCCCAATTGCGACTGCTGCTTGAAGCCCGGGATGACGCCCTTGATCCCCCGCACTGCCCCCATTGCGGGGGCCGTATGGCGCGCTGGGGAGACAAACGTCCCAAGACCTATATGACCCGCCTGGGCAAGGTGACGGTGGCGCGGCGGCATTACCGCTGTTCGGCCTGTCGCACCGGCCTCTTCCCGCTGGACGCCGCGTTGCGTCTTGAGGGGCGGACAACAACACCGGGCTACGAGCGGATGGTCATGGCCGCCGCTGCGGAGGTCGGCAGTCGCCGCGCCGTGACGCTCCTTGAAGAGCTGAGCGGGACCCGGGTCAGCCGGTCCCGGTTTGACAGGCTGGCCCGCGCGCTGGGCAGGGAAGTGGTCGCGTTTGAGCGCAGGGATGTCCCCCCGGCGGCGGTGATTCCCACCCGGCCGGTGGTGGCGGCTGACGGGACCGGCGTGCCGATCCGGCCTGCCGAACTTGCCGGGCGCGCCGGCAAACAGGCGGATGGCACAGCCCGGACGCGCGAAGCCAAGCTGCTGCGCATCTGTGAAGTGGCGCCTGACCCCAAGGGCCGGATCAAGGCCGTTGCCGGGAGTATCACCCAATCATCAGTGATCGACAGCGCCCGGGCTCCCACCACCGGTGGGATGTCCGAGTTTGCCGCCCGCGTGAGGCGGGAGGCGCAGCGGCGCGGTGTGCTGGACAGCGCGGAGGCGGTGATCCTGTCCGATGGCGCCGCCTGGATCGAAAAGACGATGCGCACGGTCTTCGCCGGCATGCACCTGACCTTCGTGCTCGATCTGTTCCATGTCCTGGAAAGGCTTCAGGAGGCCCTGAAGGAGACGTTGGAAGACCCCGTGCGTCGTCAGACCACTTTCGACCGGATCAAGGCCCGGATCAAGGCCGGTGAGGCAGCCCGGGTCCTCGCGGCGCTTGCCACACTGGCCAAGAGCTCACCCGCGATCAGGGCGTTCGTGAATTATTGCAGACCCAACCTGCACCGCATGCGCTACGATGTCTATACACGGCAGGGTCTCCCCTGCGGCAGCGGCCTCGTCGAAGGCGGCGGCCGGACCGTTGTAGTCGATCGACTCAAAAAAAGCGGCAGCCGCTGGTCCGTTGACGGCGCCAACGCAATCATGGCTATCCGGTGCTGCCAGATGAACAACCGGGTCGCCGACTTCTTCCACTGGCGCGCTGCAGCATGAGCCACAAATCTGAGCCGCACCCACAGCCTCATAAGGATATTGCACAGCCATTCCCGCTCATTTATGTGCGGCTGTGATTTCAGTAGTTGAGTTTCTTTGCGAGTAACTATTCAGGTTCTTGTTGGGTCTTTCTGGTCCGCACGGCGGTTCAGGACATCTCGAGCCGCTGGATGAGTTCATCCGGCGGGGCCCGCAGTGTTTCCAGCAGGTTCCAGCCCTGCTTGCGGGCGGTGTCCAGTACGGTTCGCAGCACCGCATGGTTCTGCGCTCCAGTCGTGCTGCGGAAGCTGCCGGAGATTTTCTGTTGCACCTTGAGGGGGCGGAGCGCCCGTTCCGCTTCATTGTTGGTGGCGGGAACCGTGGGGTCACGGGTGAACCGCAGCACGCCCTCCCGGTTGTCTTGCAGCCGTCGCACCAGGTTGTGGCCCCGTCGTCGTTTCCGTCGGCCCCGGCGCCCTTTCGTGGGCGGTGGCGGCCGGGATTCGTGCATGGAGATCCCCGCGGCCACGATGCTGTCAGTGCGCCGCCCGATCCGGTCGGCCAGCCGCGCCGGCAGGGGTTTTCCCTCCGACAGGTTCACGGCATGGATGGCGCGCCGGAGCCGGCGGGCCATCGTCGCGGCCCAGACCTCATCATCGAAGTCGACCCGGTCCTGGAGCTCGCGTAGGAGATGCGCGGCGCAGAGCGCGGGCACGGTCCCCGGAATGGTAAAATACGGCCGCCAGTGGTCGTGCACGGCCACGCCGGTCGCGTCCCGCATCACATCGCCGCGGCCGGTGCCCACGCGGAAGTGGCTGAGGCCTTCGGTGCAGGCGACATGCAGCCAGGCGAGGCGGCCGCGCATGCGGATGCCGGTCTCGTCCATGTGTTTGACAGGGGCCCCTGCCACCGCGTCCCGGACATGGAGGGCGAGGCCTTCGAGGCCTTCGGTGGCGCGCGCGACCATGTTCATCAGCGTTCCCTGTGATCGCTGGACACCGAACAGATCAATCAGTGTCTGGCGCAGCCGCTGCACCGGGATCAGCTGGGCGACACTCAGATAGACAACCCGGGCGGTGAGTCGGGGACCGGACTGAACCGGGGCGGTCACCCCGTCGGGAAAGTGTGCCCGGGTGGTCACGCCACAGGCGGGACAGACACACCGATGGGCCCGATGCGCGGTCACCTGGAGCGGAGGAGGTTCCGGAAGGTCATGGACCTGACGGGCCGCGGACCCGACGGACATCCCGGCGTCCAGGGCCGCGCCACAGCCCGTGCAGGTGGCGGGATAATGGTCAGCAATCCGATCGGGATGGTCGGAACGGCGCAGCGTGCCGCCGGGGTGGCCCCTCTGTCCACCCGGCTTGCGGTCGCTGGCCCGGCGGCGAGACCGCCGGCGTTGCCGCAACGCCTCCGCCGTCGGTTGGGTCAGCCCATCACGCGATGGAGGCTTGCCACTGTTGGAACTGTCAAGCCCGAGGCGGCGCTCCAGCTCAGCGATACGGGCGGCCTGGACAGCGATCGTGGTGCGAAACTCGGCAATCATGGAATCACGGTCCGCGAGGGCCGCCGTCAAAGCAGAGACCCGGTGAGCCAATGTCTCAAGATCGTCAATCATTCCTGACACGAGATGCCTGCCCTGTCTGCTGCCTGTCACCGCGGCTTCTGCCGTCTTGGGGACCAAACTTATGGGGAAACAACACACAGTGTCAAATGAGACCCGACGGACAGGGAGCACCGACCCAAAAAAGAACCTGAATAGTTACCTTTGCGAAAATATTTTTTCGTAAACTCTTCGGGTCTCTTTTCGGCACGTCTTGGCCCTGCCAGGTGATTCGTTTATTATTGGTGGCAATAATGAGCATGAGTGAGCAGTGTCATACCCCCTCAAGGACAGTTGTGCCGTATCTCCTTTTCCGCACAGCAACCCTCGGATCCTACGACATGCCGGTGAGGAGGACACTCACCATTGGCCGCTTGCCGCAGCGCGCCGAAATCTCTCGGCGAACGGCAATTGAAACCTCCCTTTCGAGCCGTTCTTCATCCGCTATCTCGTGATCGTTGAGACGACCCACGCAATCGTCAATCGCGTCGATCACAAATTCATCCAATTGCCCGTTCAATCCTGTATAGATGCCCTTGCACTTGGCGGCGATTTCGATCTCACGTCGTGTTGCAAAGTTGATGGACACCGAAACCATGCCGTCACGCGCCATGCGCAACCGATCACGAACTACCCCGGATTGCGCCGAAATCACGCTGGTTCCATCCAGATAGGTTCGTCCTGCAACACGATCCTCGCCGAGAATCTCTCCTGACTGAAGATCTGCCATCTTCCCATTTCCCACGACGATTGCGCGAAAACCATTTTCTCTTGCAAGCTCGGCATGGCCGACCAAATGACGGTATTCGCCATGCATCGGTACGACCAGTCTGGGCGACAACAGCTTCTGCAAATTTGTGAGATCAGGGCGGTTGGCATGTCCTGAAACATGGAAGGCGCCGTCATCATCCTCAATCACACGAATACCGGCGGAAGCAAAGCGATTGACGACTCGCGCGACTGACAATTCATTTCCAGGAATCGTTTTTGAAGACAGAAGAAATGTATCACCGGGCATCAATCGAAATCCACGAAAATTCCCATGCGAAAGTTGCGCCGAAGCGGATCGCGACTCGCCCTGACTCCCGGTGGTCAGCAACAAGAGCTTGTTGCGTTTCATTCCGAGTGCTGACTCGGGCGCAAGGAATGGTGGAAAATCGTCAACAATGCCACAATCGACCGCCGCACTGGTCATGCGTAACATCGCTCTTCCCAGCAATACAACCGACCGACCAGCGCGAGCGCCGGCCTGCGCAAGCTGCCGAACGCGGGTGATATTCGATGCGAAGGTCGTCGCCGCAACCATTCCGTCTGAATCGGCGATCAGTTGCGTCAAAGCCGGAGTCAGACTGGATTCGGCGCGCCCCTCACTTTTCACGAAAACATTTGTTGAATCGCATATCAAGGCAAGGATTTCACTATCCCTGATGTCTTTCCAGCCAGCATGACTGAACATTGCCTCCTCGGACAAGGAACTGTTGAGCTTGAAATCGCCGGTATGCACAATGCGACCAGCAGGACAATCAATCACCAAAGATGAGGCTTCGGGAATCGAATGGGGAACAGGTAAAAAACCAACCGAGAAGGGGCCCGCATTCACACGGTCAGGACATACGTCGACCACATGCAGACAGTCAGAATCCAATTGCATCTCCTCGAATTTCCGCCACGCGAGATGCGACGTGAACGCCCGCGCATAAACGGGGGCGCCGAGGCAGGTCTGGATGCGTGCAATGGCACCAACATGATCTTCATGGGCATGCGACAGAAAGATTCCCTCTATCTGACCGGCGCGCTCCCGCAGCCACGCGATATCGGGCATGACATGGTCAATCCCCGGTGTTGTTTCCATGTCGGGAAACGCGATCCCGGCATCGACCACGAGCAGGCGCTCACGCCCCTTCGGACCATAGCCGTACACATACATATTCATTCCGATCTCGCCGGCACCCCCGAGAGGAAGATAAAATAAACGGTTTCTTGCCATCGTCCTTACTCCCTGTTGTGCTGACTGATCAAAGCCAACCCGTGCATCGTCAGATTGTCATTCACATGGTCAAACAACTTCGATTCACGGTCGAACAAGCTTGCCAGCCCACCGGTACCGACGGTCTGCATCGAACATCCTCGCTCAGTGCAAATACGGTCGCAAATTCCTTCAACCATGCTCAGATGCCCCCAGTAAATTCCCGCGTGCAAACAGTCTCTGGTATTGGTACCAACCGCCTTCTGCGGACACATGATCTCAACATGCGGAAGGGCCGCAGCAGCTTGGTGAAGAACCCGCACGGACAGTTCAATTCCTGGCGCAATGGCTCCACCAACATACGCGCCGTCCGCGTCCACCACATCAAAATTGGTCGCCGTGCCAAAATCAACGACAATCAGATCACCCCCATAAAGCGTGAATGCGGCCGTCGCATTGGCCAGGCGGTCAGCACCAACGTGGGCATGTTCATCGACCTTCGGTGCCACCGGTAAGCGGCAATCGGAGCTGCCAACTATCAGCGGATCAATGCGATAATGCTGTCGGCACATCGATTTGAGGTGAAACAGGGCATTGGGGACAACCGAGGCAATGACGACTGTACCGATGGGTGGGGAGCCAACTGTCCCCATCAATGAGGACAACCAGACAAAATACTCATCTCCTGTTCGCTGCGCTTCTGTGGCACACCGCCAGTTACACATCATGTGATCACCGTCAAACAGCGCGAACACGGTATTGGTGTTGCCAACATCAATCGCGAGGAGCACGTTCATTTTCTGAATCCATGATCATATCTCCGGCCGCAAGGTGAATCCGTTCGCCTCCCATCAGCAGTACCGCCTCACCGCTGGCGCTGATTCCCTCAAATCTTCCATGGTAAGCCTTGCCGGCCGCCGAGAGCCTGACATTGTCTCCGATCCCATCCGCCGCCGCCTGCCAGTCCTGCCGCAAACTCTCGAAACCCGCCTCCTTCAACTGTGCCTCACGCGTTTCAAAGCTCATCGCCAAATGCGGCAGAAAGTCATCGGGAGTCACGAGGCGCCCGGTCTCACCAACCAGGCTGACCGGTGGCGGCGCATCGACGTCCCGATCAATGATCATGGGGGCCGAGGCCAGGTTGACACCAAACCCGGCGATCAGGTGCCGCCGGTCACCCCGCCCTATCGATTCAAGCAGAATTCCGGCCATCTTGCCACGATTCAGCAGCAGGTCGTTCGGCCATTTCAATCGGAAACGGCTCGTGCCATCAGCCAAATGTCTGCAGGCATCGTACAATGCGAGTGCCGCGACAAAACTGCGCAATGGAGCGACATCATTCTCATCAATTGGCATGATCAGAGTCGCCGTTAGATTGCCCCTGGCGCCGAGCCAAGGACGGTTGAAACGCCCCCGACCAGCAGTCTGAATTCCCGCCTGGATCCATGTAGGGCGGTGAATTTCTGCGGCAATCCTGCGACCCTCTGCATTGGTGCTGTCGACGATATCGAGCATTCGTCGTCCGACATTATGCGGCCAGAAAACCATTCAACCGCGCAGCACAGGCACCGCCAGATGCAGCGGCAACAGGCAGTGATCAGGTAAGGCCATCATTCAACCAAGCAGCGCTTGCACCGCACTGCCGGCAAAGTCATTCAGCATGAACAAATTGATCACTCCCACTACCATCGCCAACGCTGCAACCAGAAGAATAGACTGCGCCAAGACACTCATCGGCGCGTCAAGCTGCTCAGCCTCCTGACCAAAATACATCAGATAAACAATACGCAAATAATAATAGGCGCCGATAACTGATGCGATCGCACCTGCAATCGCCAACCATAAGAGATCGGCGTTCATGACCGCCAGGAAGACATAAAATTTGGTGAAAAAACCGACCATCGGCACGATCCCGGCGAGCGAAAACAAGAGCACCAGCAACGATAGAGCACGGGCGGGTGCTTGCCGTGAATAAAGGTTCAATCCGGCAATGAGGGTCACCTGTCGCCCATCGCGGCGCATGGACAGAATGAACGCGAAAGTTCCAAGATTCATGACGACATAGATCACCAGATAGACGAGCATGGACCGCAAACCTTCGGCGTTGGCTGCTGCAAGCCCGGCCAGCGCGTAACCCATATGCGAAATTGACGAATAAGCCATGAGTCGCTTGATATCGGTCTGGCCAATAGCAGCGATGGCCCCAAGAAACATGGATGCCACCGAAAGAACCGCGATGATCATCTGCCAGTCTGCCTGCGCAGCACCAAAGGCCTCGAATAACAGCCGTGCGAGAAGCATGAGAGCCGCCACCTTCGGTGCCGTTGCAAAAATCGCAGTCACCGGTGTCGGCGCACCATCATAGACGTCCGGTGCCCACATATGAAAGGGTGCTGCAGAAATCTTGAAGGCCAGACCAACAAGAATAAAAATGAGTCCATAGAGCAACCCAAACGACATCTCATTTTCCGCAGAAGCCGCAATACCGGAAAATAAGGTCGTACCTGAATAACCGTAAACGAAAGAGGCCCCAAACAGCAGAATTCCTGATGACAAGGCCCCAAGCACAAAATACTTGACACCCGCTTCGGTCGAACGGGCGCTGTCACGATGGAAAGAAGCCAACACATAGAGCGCCAGCGACTGCAGTTCCAAACCCATATAAAGCAGCATCAGATCGCTGGCCGAGACCATCATCATCATTCCCAGAACGGCGAATGCGATGAGTGCAGGAAACTCAAATTTGAGCAAATTGCTGTGCTCAAGATATTCACGGCTCATCACCAACAGGACCGACATTGAGGCCAGAATGGTGATTTTGGCAAAACGGGCATAGAAATCGTCGGTAAAGGCTCCACTAAAGGCCGTGCGCGTACCCTCAGGCGAAAAACCAATCCACACGGCAAGTGCGAGGAAAGCCAGAGCCGTGATCCAGATAATGGCACTGGCTGTCTGCGCGGAGCGGCTGAAGACACCCCACATCAGCACCACCATGGCATAAATTGCCAATGTCATCTCCGGCAAGATGACTGCGATATCCTGCGCCAGTATCAATTGCATTGCCTATCGCGTGCCAGCGGTCACAGAGGCCGCCCGGCTTTCTGTCACATCTGCGACGAGCTGTTCGACGCTGACACCAATCACATCAGTGATCAAACTGGGATAGAGGCCCAGCAGCAGTGTCATCACAACCAACGGAACGAAGACCAGCTTTTCCCGCCCGTCCATATCCGTGATCATCTTCAGGGACTCCTTCACCAAGTCACCGAAGACCACGCGACGAAACAACCACAATGCATAGCAGGCCGAAAGAATAACCCCGGTTGCACCCAATGATGCCATCCAACTGCTGATCCGGAAGGTGCCGGCCAGCGTCAGAAACTCACCGACGAAACCACTGGTACCGGGCAGACCGACATTGGCGAGAGTAAAAAACATGAAGATCAACGCATAGACAGGCATACGGATCACCAGACCGCCATAAGCGTCAATATCCCGCGTATGCATGCGATCATAGATCACGCCGACACAAAGAAACAGCGCCCCCGAAATAAACCCATGCGAGATCATTTGAAAAATAGCCCCATCAATTCCCTGTCGATTGGCCGCAAAGATACCCAGTGTCACAAATCCCATATGGGCAACCGACGAATAGGCGATCAGTTTCTTCATATCCTCCTGCATCATCGCCACCAGCGACGTGTAGATGATCGCAATCACGCTCAAACCCATGACAAATGGTGTCAGAATCTCCGAAGCAATGGGAAACATCGGCAAACTGAAGCGGAGAAAGCCGTATCCGCCCATTTTCAGAAGAATCGCGGCGAGGATGACCGATCCCCCGGTCGGCGCTTGTACATGGGCATCAGGAAGCCACGTATGGAAAGGCCACATCGGCAGCTTGACAGCGAATGAAGCGAAGAATGCCAGCCACAGGATGGTCTGAATACCACCCGCAATAGAGATTCCGAACAATGTGAAGGTCTCTGAGGGAATATCAAAGAGCAGGAGCTCAGTGATGTCGGAACTGCCGGCCATCAGGAACAGAGAGATCATTGCGAGCAGCATCAGGATGGAACCGAGGAGCGTGTAGAGAAAGAACTTGAAGGCAGCGTAGATACGCTCCTTTCCGCCCCAAATTCCGATGATCAGGAACATCGGGATCAATCCGGCTTCAAAGAACAGATAGAAGAGAACCAGGTCCAGCGAGCAGAACACACCGATCATAAAGGTCTCAAGGACCAGCAGGGCCGCCATGAACTCCTTGACACGATGCGTGACGCCCCAGCAGGCAAGGACAGTGATGGGCATCAGGAAGGTCGTCAGCATGACAAAAAGAACGCTGATTCCATCGATTCCAACCTTGTAACGCAGCCCGAACAGCCACTCCGCCTCCTCGACCAGCTGAAACCCGGAATCGAGGCGATTGAATTCAAGAAAGACAAAGGCCGAAATCAGAAACGTGGCCAGCGTCGTGATGACCGTCAGGTATTTCACATTCTTCTGCGCATCTTCGTCATCGCCGCGCAGGAAGAGCATCATGATCACAGCCGCTGTCAGCGGGGCAAACATCATGATCGAGATCAGATTGTTCAACCGCCGCCCCCAAGAATAGAGATCACCACAACGAGGAGGACAGCCCCGGTGACCATGACAAACGCGTAATGAAACAGATAGCCCGACTGAAACCGGGTGGCGAGCCGCGACAGAAGAGGAATCGCGGCCATCGAGACCGCATGCAAGGTTCCGTCAATGATGCCCAGGTCACCCCGTTTCCAGAGAATGCTTCCCGCCCGCTTCGCCGGATTCACCAGCAGAAAATCGTAGATTTCGTCAAAATACCATTTGTTGAGCAGAAACAGGTAAAGGGGGTGATGCTGCGCCGCCAACCGAACCGGAATTGATGGGTTGCGGATATAAAACAGCCAGGCCAAAGCCAGGCCAATGCCCATGGCCCAGAAGGGTGCCGCCTTTACCCAGTCAGGCACGTGATGGGTAGCCTCGAGAACATGATTGCCGGCACCGGCAAATAGGGCGTCTCCGAACCAAGTATGAGCTTCCTTGCCAAAAAATGGTTCATACCAGATCATCCCGGCAAACAGCGAACCCACGGCGAGCATGACGATTGGAATCAGCATTGTCCGTGGCGATTCATGAGCGTGTTCATAAATCTCGGGGCGGCCGCGTGGCACACCAAAAAAGGTGAGAAAAATCAGTCGCCATGAATAGAAACTGGTCATCAATGCGGCCACCAGAAGCAGCCAGAAAGCAAATCCTCCGGGACCTGTTGCGGCCGCAAAAGTCGATTCGATAACAGCGTCCTTCGATAGGAATCCGGCGAAGCCATAATAGGTCAGTGGAATGCCCACACCGGTGATCGCCAAAGTTCCAATGACCATGCACCAGAAAGTCCATGGAATCTTGTGACGCAAACCACCGTATTTCCGCATATCCTGTTCGTGATGCATGGCATGAATCACCGACCCGGCACCGAGGAATAGAAGTGCCTTGAAAAAAGCATGGGTGAAAAGATGGAACATTGCCGCCTGGTAGACACCGACACCCGCGGCCGCGAACATGTAACCGAGCTGTGAACAGGTCGAATAGGCTATCACGCGTTTGATATCATTCTGCACAAGCCCGATCGTCGCTGCAAAAAAGGCAGTGGACGCCCCAATGACGGTCACGGCAGCCAGTGTCGTCGGTGCGAACTCGAAAAGTGGTGAGAAGCGACACACCAGAAAGACACCGGCGGTCACCATGGTCGCCGCATGGATCAGCGCCGAGACCGGCGTCGGTCCTTCCATGGCATCGGGAAGCCAAGTATGAAGAAATAACTGTGCCGATTTTCCACAGGCACCCACGAATAACAATGATGCCGTCAGTTCCGCCGCATTGAGCTCCATCCACAGAAAATCGACCCTGGTACTGGCGAGGGTCTCGGCAGCGGCAAAGATCACCGGAAACTGAACGGAATCTGTCAGCAAGAACAGCGCGAAGATTCCCAGGGCCAGACCAAAATCCCCCACACGATTGACAATGAAGGCTTTCATGGCGGCCGCATTGGCCGTCGATTTTCGATAGTAGAACCCGATCAGCAGGTAGGAGGCAACGCCAACCCCTTCCCAGCCAAAAAACAGTTGCAGCAAATTGTCCGATGACACCAGAACCAGCATGGAAAAAGAGAAGAATGACAGATAAGCAAAGAACCGCGGTTGGTAGGACTCATGTTGTGACCATTGCGGGTCCGCATGCATGTAGCCGAAACTGTATAGATGGACGAGCGCCGACACGGTTGTCACGACAACCAGCATGATCGACGTGAGCCGATCAAGTCGGATGGACCAATCCGCAGTCATGGAACCGCTGTCAAAAAAGCGCAACAACCTGACCGACTCGGTATCTCCCGAGAACGTCACAAAGACGATCCAGCTGAGTATGGCCGCAACAAAAATCATCGTCGCGGCAACAATCATTGCTGCTTTCTCGCCAACAAACCGATGACCGAAACCACAGGCGAGCGCACCGAAGAGCGGACCGAGAACAATCGTCGTGAGCAGAATCGGCGTCATTCTTCGCTATCCTCTCAAACCGCTGACTTCATCCACGGCGATGGTGTCACGATTGCGATGGAAACAGACAAGTATGGCCAGACCAATCGCTGCTTCAGCGGCAGCCACAGTGAGGACAAAAAGCGTAAAGACCTGACCGACGAGATCACCAAGATGCACGGAAAAAGCAACCAGATTGATGTTCACCGCAAGCAGCATCAATTCGATCGCCATCAGGATCACGATGATGTTCTTGCGGTTCAGGAAAATCCCAAACACTCCTGTCACGAACAGGATCGTCGCCACCACCAGATAGTGTTCGAGGCCAATCACAACTTGTCTCCCGAACCAGTTCTCAAATCCTTCAATTCGATCGAACGTTTCGGATCACGATACATCTGCTGCAGAATATCCTGTCGCTTGACCCTGTCCCGACGACGATGCGTCAACACGATGGCACCCATCATCGCCACCAGCAGGATCAGACCCGCCGATTGAAAGAGCAGTACGAAGTCGGTGTAAATGACCTGTCCGAGAGCCTGTGTATTGTGGGATTCAGTGACCATCGGTGCGACTGATTGACGTTGCCCCTCGGCGAGCGGGGATATTGTCCAATCACCGATTTCGATACCGAGAATCATCAGGAGAACCACCCCGATCAGCAGGCCGGCCGGAATATATTTTGCCATACCGGCACGAAAAGCGGCAAAATCGACATCCAGCATCATGACAACGAACAGGAACAGAACCGCCACCGCACCGACATAGACAATCACCAGCAACAGCGCGATGAATTCGGCACCTTGCAGGACAAACAACCCGGCTGAAGAGAGAAAAGCCAGAATCAACCAAAGGACGCCATGCACGGGATTGCGGGCCAGAATCACTGACAATCCGGCAAAGACAACAAGCAGCGCAAAGACATAAAATGCGAGTGTCTGAATAACCATCAGTGGGCGACCTTTGCGTGACGCGAGCAGCCGAGCCGGTTACCGATAAGGGGCATCAAGTTCAATATTGGCAGCAATCTCCGCCTCCCAACGGTCGCCATTCGCGAGCAGTCGGTCCTTGTCGTAAAACAGTTCCTCGCGTGTTTCGGCAGCGAACTCAAAATTCGGCCCTTCGACAATCGCATCGACCGGGCAGGCTTCCTGACAGAAACCGCAATAGATGCATTTTGTCATGTCAATGTCATAGCGTGTGGTGCGGCGGGAACCATCGGCACGTGGCTCGGCATCGATGGTGATCGCCTGCGCCGGACAAATCGCCTCGCACAATTTGCAGGCAATGCATCTCTCCTCACCATTCGGATAGCGCCGCAAAGCATGTTCGCCCCGAAAACGCGGTGATAATGGGCCTTTTTCGTGGGGATAATTGACCGTTGCCTTGGGTGCGAAGAAATATTTCATACCCAGCCGGAAACCGGAGAGAAAATCGAGCAGCAGCGTATATTTTGCCGCCCGTTTCAGATCAGCAGACTGCAACATCAGTTCATCCTTCCTGTCCGACCGACAATGAAAACAGACAACGCAACGGATCGTGTGTGAACATGGCTTAACTCACCTCTGCCCAACGAACATAGAAGCCACCAAACCATTCGAATTGAACAAACAAACCTGTCAGCACGACCCATCCCAGGGATAACGGCAGGAAAACCTTCCAGCCAATCCGCATCAGCTGATCATAGCGGTAACGGGGAACCACGGCTTTCACCAGCGCAAACAGGAAAAAGAAAAACGCCATCTTGGCGACCATCCATAATGCCCCATCGGGCAACACCGGAAACGGCGACAACCAACCGCCAAAAAAGAGAATAGACATGAGGGCACACATCATGAAGATCGCAATATATTCGCCGGCCATGAAGAGCAGGAATGGCGTCGATGAATATTCGACCTGGTATCCGGCGACGAGTTCCGATTCGGCTTCCGGCAAATCAAAAGGCGGACGGTTGGTCTCTGCCAGCGCCGAGACGAAAAACAAAACGAGCATCGGCAGATGCGGCAACCAATACCAGGAAAAGAAATGCCCCGCTCCATCCTGGGCACGCACAATTTCGGTCAGATTGAGTGACCCGGTGGAAATCAGAATTCCAATAATGATGAAACCGATCGAAACTTCGTAGGAAATCATCTGGGCCGCACTGCGCAACGCGCCGAGAAAAGCATATTTGGAATTCGATGCCCACCCTCCCATGATGACGCCGTAAACCTCGAGCGATGAGACCGCGAAGAGGAATAATATTCCGATATTGAGATTGGCCAGCACCCATCCGTCTGCAAAGGGAATCACTGCCCAGGCGGCCATTGCGAGGGTAAAGGAAATCAGGGGTGCAAGCAGAAAAACCGGCCGATCGGCCCCGGCTGGAATGACGATTTCCTTGACGATATATTTGAACGCATCAGCGACAGACTGCAACAATCCGAAGGCGCCGACCACATTCGGCCCCCGGCGCATTTGCACCGCCGCCCAGATTTTACGATCACCGTAAACAAGAAACAGCAGCGAAATCATCACAAAAGCGACAATTAACAGACTCTGGGCAAGAATGAGAACGAATGTTCCGAGCCCGGAAGCAAGAAAATCAGCCACAATAATACCTGTTTCCGCCGAGACAATGACAGACGCGGGCCATCAATCCTGCCCGATCAATCGGGTGGTCATGCCGCGCGTGCATTGGCGGCTTCAATGGGTGACGACTGCCCGGCCAATTCTGCCATCAACGGGGATGCGCGGAGAATGGGGTTACTCAAGTAAAATTCGCCGTCGGCAATGGTGATCTTATCATCACCGCAGCTTCCACGCGGCAGCATTTGCAACCTGTTTTTTGGCACCTCGTCAAGGGCACCCAGATGTGGGTGGTCACGCGTGAGCGCCAGACGCAACTGCTGGAGACTGTTGAATGGCAATGCCCGGCCCATTTCACCCGAGATCGCGCGGATGATCGCCCAGTTATCTTTCGCCACACCCGGGGGGAATGTGGCCTTGGCAGCGAGTTGCGGCCGCCCTTCGGTATTGACGAAAATTCCCGATTCCTCGGTATAAGCCGCTGCAGGCAAGACCAGGTCAGCACGCTCCGCACCGCGATCACCATGACTCCCTTGATAGATAACAAATGGTCCCGGTTCGATGTCAGTTTCGTCCATTCCCAGATTGTAGACGGTTGCGACGGACGCAAGGGCGGCATCCAGACCGGCCGGATGGGTAAAGTTCACGTCCAATGCACCCACCCGGCTTGCCGCCCTGTGCAGCATCAAAACTCCGCGTCCATAGGATCCAATTTCCATCGCGGCTGCCAATATGGCTTCGCCGCTCTGGCCGGAGATTGCACCTTGTCCAACGATCACCAGACAATCAGCCGATTCGTCGCCTGTACTGTCGGCAAATTCTCCGAGATCCCGAGCACACGTCCCCAGATTGTCGTAGCCATAGGTCAGATCCAGATCGGGACCAAACAGGCCAATCTCCGCACCACGCAACCAGGCGGCACGAATGCGGGCATTGAGAACTGGCGCTTCGTTGCGGGGATCGGTGCCCACGAGAATAATCCGAGATGCCTCATCAATTGCATCAATCGTCGCGGTTCCGGCATAGGCGGAGCGGTTCTCTGCAGGCCACGCCTCCCGGGCGGTTCGACATTCCTTACGACCACCAAGATCATCAATCAGTGTTCCGAGTGCATAGATCGCTTCGGTCGGGGCCAGTTCGCCGACAAGCCCAGCGACCGGACCGCCGCTGAGTTTTTCGCTGGCCATTTGCAGTGCCTCTGACCAGCCCACGGGTTGCAGCCGCCCGTCACGGCGCAGATAGGGACGATCCAGCCGTTGCCTGCGCAATCCATCCCATGCGAATCGTGTTGTATCGCTGATCCATTCCTCGTTGATCGCGTCATGATTCCGCGGGATAATGCGCATGACCTCCCGCCCCTTGCTGTCGACACGAATACTGGCGCCGAGCGCATCCATGACATCAATCGTCTCGGTCTTGGTCAGTTCCCAAGGGCGCGCGGTAAAGGCATAAGGTTTGGACGTGAGGGCACCGACCGGGCACAAATCGATAATGTTGCCCTGCAGATTGGAATTGAGGGTCCGGCTGAGATAGCTTGTAATCTCTGCATCTTCACCACGCCCCGTCTGTCCCATTTGGGTATTTCCAGCCACTTCGGTGGTAAACCGCACGCAGCGGGTGCAGGAGATACAGCGTGTCATGCAGGTTTCAATCAACGGACCCAAATTCAGATCATCGACCGCCCGTTTTGGCTCACGATAGCGACTGAAGTCGACGCCGTATGCCATCGCCTGATCCTGCAGGTCGCACTCTCCACCCTGATCGCATATCGGACAGTCAAGCGGGTGATTGATCAAGAGGAATTCCATCACCCCTTCCCGCGCCTTGCGCACCATGGGGCTATTGGTACGGATCATCGGCGGTTGATTCTCCGGACCCGGGCGCAGATCCTTGACCTGCATCGCACATGACGCCGCGGGTTTGGGAGGACCCCCGACGATTTCCACCAGACACATTCGGCAATTGCCGGCAATCGACAAACGTTCGTGATAGCAAAAACGGGGAATTTCGATCCCGACCTCTTCACAGGCTTGGATCAGTGTTAATTCCGGCCTGACCGCAATCAGTTGACCATCAATCTGGATCTCCCGCAACTCATCCATGGAGCCGAATTCCCCTACACTTCATCTTGCAATGAACTGGCGGACACCCGTTGGGCCGCACGAGTCTGTTCGGGCGCAGACCGCGGATTGCTGGCTGTCTGGCGCCCTGTGATTCGCGCTTCCATCTCCGGGCGAAAATGCCGGATCAACCCTTGAATTGGCCAGGCCGCAGCATCACCAAGCGCACAGATAGTATGACCTTCGACCTGTTTGGAAACTTCATGTAACATGTCAATCTCACTGATTTCAGCATCGCCAGTCACCATTCTGTTCATCACCCGCATCATCCACCCGGCCCCTTCCCGGCATGGCGTACACTGACCGCAACTTTCATGTTTGTAAAATTTCGAGAGGCGCCAGATCGCCTTGATGATATCCGTCGACTGATCCATCACAATCACGGCGGCGGTCCCAAGTCCACTCTTTTGCCCGGCCAACCAGTCAAAATCCATGATCGCGTCGGCACAGAGCTCAGCGGGAAGACAAGGGACGGAAGAACCGCCCGGAATGACGGCTTTCAGATTGTCCCAGCCACCCCGCACGCCACCACAATGGCGATCAATTAATTCGCGCAGCGGGATCGACATGGCTTCTTCGACAACGCAGGGTGCATTGACATGGCCGCTAATCGCAAAAATCTTGGTTCCGGTATTGCGTGGGCGCCCGATTCCGGCAAACCATTCCGCGCCGCGTCGCAGGATGGTCGGCACAACGGCGATGGATTCCACGTTATTCACAGTCGTTGGACAGCCGTAAAGTCCAGCCATCGCAGGAAAGGGCGGTTTCATCCGCGGCATGCCTTTTTTGCCCTCGAGACTTTCGAGCAGCGCGGTTTCCTCGCCACAAATATAGGCCCCGGCTCCATGATGGAGATAGACATCAAAATTCCAGCCGGAGCCCGCCGCATTCTTGCCGAGCAAACCAGCCGCGCGCGCCTCGTCAATGGCACTCTGCAACAATTCACGTTCGCGCACATATTCGCCGCGGATATAGATATAGGCTGATTCTGCGCCCATCGCGAAACCGGCGAACAAACAGCCTTCAAGCAGACTCTGCGGCTCATGACGGAGAATTTCACGATCCTTACAGGTTCCCGGCTCTGATTCGTCGGCATTGACCACCAGATAATTGGGACGCACACCATCCGGTGCCGGCATGAAGCTCCATTTCAATCCGGTCGGAAACCCGGCACCGCCGCGACCCCGCAACCCGCTATTCTTGACCTCTTCGATGATCCACTCACCACCCTTTTTGATCAAACCAGCGGTTCCATCCCAATGGCCACGCCGCATCGCACCCGCCAATGTGCATTCACCGCGTCCGTACAGGTTGGTGAAAATACGATCTCTATCATCAAGCATCACAAAACTGTCGCCATATGTTTATGACTCGCTGCCATCAATTCGTTGGATCGAATCGCCCCGTTGCAGGGCGCGTTCAACGGCTGCATTGCGTAACGCGCCACCCACTTGAAATTCGGTCAAACTGGTCTCTCCGGTGACCGGTTCCGAAGAGAAGCGGCCGATCTGTGATCCCGGTTGCGGGACCCGTCCGGCCGCCAGTTCGTCGATGATTCCACTCAGTGACTGCGCCGTCAAATCTTCAAAGTAATCCTTGCCGATCTGTGCCATCGGGGCATTCGAACACGCGCCAAGACACTCAACCTCCTCCCATGAAAATTGACCGTCAGAAGAGAGAGCATGCGGATGTTCGGCAATGCGGCGACGACAAACTGCAATCAGGTCTTCTGATCCACAAATCATGCAAGTTGTGGTTCCGCAAATCTGAATATGAGCAACAGAGCCGACCGGTTCCAGGTGAAACATGAAATAGAATGTTGCGACTTCGCAGGCGCGAATATGCGGCATTTCCAGGAGATCGGCAACATATTCCACGGCGGGGCGCGACAGCCAGCCTTCCTGTTCCTGCGCCCGCATCAACAGCGGGATGATGGCCGAGGCCTGGCGGCGGGGCGGATAATTCTGAATTTGACGCTGTGCCCAGGCAAGGTTGTCTGGGGTGAATTCGAATGACTCCGGCTGCATATGGTGAAAGCGGCGGCGCATAAAGTCAATTTTCCCCTCTGCCGGCCGCAACGCGTCTCCGGGAGATGGCGGGGCGCGTCCTGCCGGGGATGCCGGCATGGAGAGGCTCGTCAGCACAGATGGGAACACGAACGCAATTCACCGGTCGATTTCTCCAAACACGACATCAAGCGAGCCAATCACAGCTGAAACATCGGCGAGAAGGTGGCCCGTGCATAAATGGTCCATCGCCTGCAGGTGAGGAAATCCCGGCGCACGAATTTTAGCCTTGTAGGGTCGATTGGTGCCATCCGACACCAAATAGACTCCAAATTCACCCTTCGGTGCTTCGACGGCTGCGTAGACTTCTCCTTCGGGAACCCGGAAACCTTCCGTGTACAATTTGAAGTGATGGATCAGTGCCTCCATTGAGGACTTCATCTCACCGCGTTCAGGAGGAGCAATTTTGCCGCGGTTCAGGACATCGCCTGTTGCCACCGCAAGCTTCTCAATCGCCTGGAGCATGATTTTCACACTCTCGCGCATCTCCGCCATGCGACACAAATAGCGATCATAGCAATCACCATTCCGACCAATCGGGATCAGGAAATCGAATTCATCATAACATTCATAAGGTTCAGCACGCCGGAGATCCCACTCGATACCCGAACCACGTGCCATGACCCCGGAAAAAGCCCAGTCTTCAACATCTTCGCGAGACACGATGCCGATATCGACATTTCGTTGCTTGAAGATCCGGTTCTCAGTCAACAGGTTGTCAATATCATCCAGCCTGGCAGGAAACTCCTCACACCATTCCGCAATATCGGAAAGCAGGTCGGGAGGCAGATCCCGATGGACACCCCCGGGGCGGAAATACGCCGCATGCAGCCTGGCGCCACATGCCCGCTCATAGAATACCATGAGCTTTTCCCGCTCTTCAAATCCCCAGAGCGGCGGCGTCAAGGCACCGACATCCATTGCCTGCGTCGTCACATTCAGGAGATGGTTGAGAATCCGCCCCATCTCCGAATAGAGAACCCGAATCAACGTGGCGCGGCGTGGAATCTCGATATCCGTCAGCTTTTCTATGGCCAGACACCAGGCATGTTCCTGGTTCATCGGGGCCACATAATCGAGCCGGTCGAAATAGGGTAAATTCTGCAGGTAGGTGCGACTCTCCATCAGTTTCTCAGTGCCCCGATGCAACAAACCGATATGTGGATCACATCGTGTGACGACTTCGCCATCAAGCTCAAGAACGAGTCGTAACACGCCATGCGCCGCTGGATGTTGCGGGCCAAAATTGATGTTAAAATTACGGATCGCCCCGTCTTCTGATGACGTCATATCATCACCGTCCATCACCATTCACAGCCCTGCCCGATTCTATGCCACAAAGGTTCGCTCTTGCCACCAACGAACGTCCTTTCTCCAATACGTTTTGAATGCCTATATGAATGTGCTTACCGACTGTCCGGACTGGAATCATCGTCGAGAACATATTCAGCACCTTCCCATGGACTCATGAAGTCGAACTGGCGATATTCCTGAACCAGGCTGACCGGTTCATAAACGACGCGTTTCTTTTCCTCATCATAGCGCACCTCTGAGAAACCGGTTGTTGGAAAATCCTTGCGCAAGGGGTGCCCCTTGAATCCGTAATCGGTCAGCAATCTTCGGAGATCAGGATGACCGGAAAAACGGATCCCATACATGTCATACACCTCGCGCTCAAACCAGTTTGCCGCCGGGTGCACATCGATAATTGACGCCATCGGTGCGTCCTCATGAATGGCTACCTTGACCCGAATGCGCTGGTTCAGAACCATCGACAAAAAATGGTAAACCACATCGAAACGCTTGTCTCGGCCGGGATGATCGATGGCGGTGATGTCGATAAGCGTTGTGAAGCGGCATTGACTGTCGCGTTTCAGGAACTCAACCAAATCCTTGATACCGGACGCGACCGCTGTCACAACGAGTTCATCGCGCAACTTTTCTGCGGTCAGGATCACATCGGACCGGCAATCCTGCAAGTGCTGAGCCAGCAAACTCACGCCGTCAACTGACGCCATATCATCTCAGCGGTTGATTGTGCCGGTGCGGCGAATTTTGCGCTGCAACTGCAGAATACCGTATAAAAGTGCCTCTGCAGTCGGCGGACAGCCAGGCACATAGACATCGACGGGGACAATGCGATCACAGCCGCGGACCACCGAATAGCTGTAATGATAGTAACCACCACCGTTGGCGCATGATCCCATCGAGATGACATAACGCGGTTCCGGCATTTGATCATAGACCTTGCGCAAAGCAGGGGCCATCTTGTTGGTCAGCGTCCCGGCAACGATCATCAGGTCTGATTGGCGTGGTGAAGCCCGCGGCGCTGTCCCGAATCTCTCGAGATCATAGCGCGGCATCGAGGTGTGCATCATTTCGACCGCACAACATGCCAATCCGAAAGTCATCCAGTGGAGTGAGCCGGTGCGCACCCAATTGACCACATCTTCAATCGAGGTCAGCAGAAACCCCTTGTCCTGCAGCAACTCACCTGCGGATCTCGCCATCGGCTCAGGTCCACCAGGCGCGGCAACATGATTCTCCGGATCTACTCCCATTCCAGCGCGCCTTTTTTCCACTCATAGACGAACCCGACCGTAAGCACGGCAAGAAAAACCATCATTGACCAGAATCCAAAGGCACCGATCTCCATGAAAGAGACGGCCCATGGAAACAGGAATGCCACCTCCAGATCGAAAATAATGAACAGGATGGCCACAAGATAAAACCGGACATCGAACTTCATGCGTGCGTCATCGAAAGCGTTGAAACCGCATTCATATGTTGAAACTTTCTCCGGGTCGGGGCGCGATATCGCCACGGCACCCGCCGCCAGCATGACGACGCCAAGCCCCCCTGCTACAGCCAGAAAGACACCCAGAGCAAAATATTCGCCAAGAATCGAGTCCAACCGCCTGTGCCTCACTTGCGCGCTGCTGCCATGCAGCGTTTCCGGATGTCCCATAGCCACTCCACCCGTACCGGTCAAGAACAGATGGCGCTTTATGAGGTTTATGCTTACTCTTGGCCGTGCTAAGAGGGCTCATTGATCTGGAGAGCATATGCCGAATCAAGTCCTGATTGTTGTTCTTGGTGTTTTGACCCTTTTGGCGGCGATGGCCGCCAATTACGCACGCGATTTGGCCTATATGGCCAATGCCCTTACAGTGATGATCGTCTGTGGCGGCCTGTTTATTTGGCGGGTTCGCCGCTATGGCGAACCCCCGAGAGCTGTGGATGACGGATATCAGGATGGGGTGATTCGCGCCGGAGTCATCGCCACGGCCTTCTGGGGTGTGGTCGGTTTTCTCGTCGGCGTCGTGATTGCACTTCAACTCACCTTTCCGGTGCTCAATTTTGAATGGTCCGAGGGGGTGCTCAACTTTGGTCGCTTGCGGCCATTGCATACATCTGCGGTCATTTTTGCCTTTGGCGGCAATGCGCTGATTGCCTGCTCATTCTATATTGTTCAACGTACAACCGCGGCCCGCCTCTGGGGTGGCAATCTGGCTTGGTTTGTCTTCTGGGGCTATCAGCTGGTCATTGTGCTCGCTGCCATCGGATATTTGCTGGGCGCCACGCAGTCCAAGGAATATGCGGAACCGGAATGGTATGTCGATATCTGGCTGACCATTGTCTGGGTGGCTTATCTCGCGGTTTTCCTCGGCACCATCATTCGTCGCCGTGAACCACATATCTATGTTGCCAACTGGTTCTTTCTGTCCTTCATCGTCACCATCGCGATGCTCCATCTGGCGAACAATATCAGTATTCCCGTGTCGATTTTCGGGTCAAAATCGGTGCAGCTCTTCGCCGGCGTTCAGGATGCAATGACGCAATGGTGGTACGCCCACAATGCGGTCGGTTTTTTCCTCACCGCAGGCTTTCTCGGAATGATGTACTATTTCGTTCCCAAACAGGCCAATCGGCCCGTCTTCAGTTATAAATTGTCCATCGTGCATTTCTGGTCGCTCATCTTCATGTATATTTGGGCGGGTCCACACCATCTCCACTACACGGCCTTGCCGGACTGGGCCTCGACTTTGGGAATGGTCTTCTCGGTGATGCTGTGGATGCCCTCCTGGGGCGGCATGATCAACGGTCTGATGACTTTGTCAGGTGCATGGGACAAGATCCGGACCGATCCCATTATCAGGATGATGGTGGTCTCTCTGGCCTTTTATGGAATGGCCACGTTCGAAGGCCCAATGATGTCAATAAAGGCCGTCAATTCCCTCAGCCATTACACCGACTGGACAATCGGTCATGTGCATTCGGGCGCTCTCGGCTGGAATGGCCTGATCACTTTCGCGGCTCTCTATTTCCTCACACCCAAATTATGGAACAGGGAAGGGCTGTATTCATTGCGGTTGGTGTCTGTTCATTTCTGGCTGGCAACGGTTGGTATCGTATTTTACGCGGCGTCGATGTGGGTCACAGGGATCATGGAAGGATTGCTGTGGCGTGAAGTCGATGCCAACGGATTCCTCGTCAACTCTTTCGCCGATACCGTGGTTGCCAAATTCCCGATGTATCTGGTCCGGAGCCTGGGTGGCGTGCTGTATCTGCTCGGGGCGCTCATCATGTGTTACAATCTATGGATGACGGTCATGAGTGATCGGCAGCGCAAACCTGTCGATCAACCGACAGCGGCAGCCGTCGGAGGCGCAATGTGAATATTCTTGGAAAACACCGCATTCTCGAGAGGCATGCCACTCTCCTCTTGGTTGTCAGCTTTCTCGTCGTTACCGTCGGCGGAGCCGTTGAAATTCTGCCCCTCTTCTATCTCGAGAATACCATCGAAAAGGTCAAAGGCATGCGGCCCTACTCGCCGCTCGAACTCACCGGGCGCGATATCTATGTGCGGGAAGGTTGCTATGTCTGCCACAGCCAGATGATCCGCCCCCTGCGCGACGAAGTGGAGCGCTACGGCCATTACTCGCTGGCCGCCGAATCGATGTATGATCACCCTTTCCAATGGGGGTCAAAACGTACCGGCCCTGATCTTGCACGGGTTGGCGGGCGTTATTCGGATGAGTGGCATGTCGTGCATATGGTTGACCCGCAATCTGTAGTCCCCGAGTCGATCATGCCCAAATACGGCTTTCTGGCCAATAACGTTATTGACGGCAGATATATTGAAGACCGATTACGAACCGAAAGACGGGTCGGTGTTCCCTACACCGATGAGATGGTTGCGAATGCTCGAGACGATTTCCTGGCTCAGGCGAACCCCGATGCCGATTATGACGATTTGCTCGCGCGCTACCCGAAAGCGCAAACCAGAAACTTTGACGGGCAAACCGAACTGACAGAAATGGACGCCCTGATTGCGTATATGCAGATGCTCGGTACACTTGTCGATTTTTCTACTTTTGTTCCCAACCCGGAAAGATGAGGCACCGACATGGAAGTTTACACATTTCTTCGGGAGTTCGCAGACAGTTGGGCGCTTCTTGCCCTGATGGCGACATTTATTTTCGTCGTCGTCTATACCTATCGTCGCTCGAGCCGGAAGATGCATGACGATTGCGCCGATATACCGTTCCGTTACGACGACAGTCCGGCTTCTGGCAATCGACACGGCAGGAGCGGATGATGAAGCCGCGTCAAGCGACCCCGGAATCAGGTGACGACATTGCCCCCGGCCCAGACACAACGGGGCATGAATGGGATGGTATCAAAGAATACAACAACCCGATGCCACGATGGTGGTTATGGACAATGTATGCAACCATTGTCTGGGGAATTGCCTATGCCATCGCTTACCCGTCCTGGCCACTCATGACCAAGGCCACGCCTGGTCTGCTCGGCTATACGGCAAGAGGTGCGTTGGAAGAAGACATCCGCCGATTCAACGCGAGCAACGCCCCACTCGACGAGGCCCTGGTCAGGATGGAGTTGGACCAGGTGCAGAGTGATACGAATCTTTATGCCTATGCATTGCGTGGTGGTGCTGCCGTTTTTCGTAATCACTGTTCACAATGCCACGGTTCCGGTGCCGCTGGTGCCCCCGGTTATCCCAATCTGCTGGACGATGACTGGCTGTGGGGTGGCAGCGAAGACGCGATTCGCTATACTGTTGCACATGGGGTCCGTAACGAAAACGACGAGGATGCGCGGTTTTCGCAGATGCCCGCTTACGGCGAGTTTCTTGAATCTGAAGAGATCGACAATCTCGTTGAATATGTTCTGTCTTTATCAGGACAGGATCATCGCGTAGAAATGGCAGTCGCGGGGTCGGAACTGTTCGCCGAACAGTGCTCGGCATGCCATGGCGATGCAGGTCTCGGCAATCAGGAGGAAGGTGCACCTAATCTCACTGACGCCATCTGGCTCTTTGGAGGCGGACGAGACGAAATTCGCCATTCGATAGACTCTAGCCGCTATGGTGTCATGCCTAACTGGAATGAGAGGCTCACCGAGTCACAGATTCGCCAGGTTTCGCTCTATGTTCACCAGCTCGGAGGCGGCGAGTAATTGCAAGGGGCACGATCGCCCTGACGGCAACATGGCTGGACCCCGTGGCATTGAATCCAATAACTTCCAGTCAGAGAAACTGAGAACATGAACGCCTCCAGCGTGAATCAACCCCCACTTTATGCGGCCCGTACGCCGATCTTTCCACGTCGGGTCTCAGGAAAATTCCGCAACCTGAAATGGTGGCTCCTCTTCATCCTGCTTGGGATTTATTATGTCGTGCCGTGGATCCGCTGGGATCGTGGTGACGCGCTCCCCGATCAAGCCGTACTGGTTGATATGGCCCACCGACGTTTTTATTTTTTCATGATCGAAATCTGGCCACATGAATTCTATTTCGTTGGCGGTCTCCTGATCATGGCTGGTCTCGGTCTGTTTCTCTTCACGTCGGTCCTCGGACGAGTCTGGTGTGGCTATGCCTGTCCTCAGACGATCTGGACTGATTTGTTCATCGCCGTGGAGAGATGGATCGAAGGCGACCGAAATAATCGGGTCAAACTTTGGAACAGTCCGATGACATTTCGCAAGTTGCGTCTTCGGATGACCAAATGGACCGTATGGTTACTCATTTCAGTGGGAACAGGCGGTGCCTGGATCCTGTATTTTGCCGACGCCCCCACGCTGATTCAAAACTTTGTGACCCTGTCCGCCCATCCCGTGGCATATGTTACGGTGGGAATCCTGACCGCCACAACCTTCGTGTTTGGCGGATTCATGCGCGAACAGGTTTGCACCTATATGTGTCCATGGCCGCGCATTCAGGCTGCCATGATGGATGAGCATTCGCTCACGGTTGCTTATCGTGACTGGCGTGGCGAACCACGCGGCAAACACCGCCGCGCACGGACTGATGACAGTCTCGGCGATTGCATTGACTGTTACGCATGCGTCAATGTCTGCCCGGTCGGGATCGATATCCGCGACGGATTGCAAATGGAATGTATCGGATGTGCATTATGCATTGATGCCTGCGATGACGTCATGGAACGGATCGGCAAGCCGCGTGGTCTTATCGACTACATGACCCTGGTGGACGAAAAGCTCAAAACCGAAAGCACCAACTTCCACGATTTGATCAAGCGCCTGCTGCGCCCGCGGGTGATTCTCTACGCTTGCGCGTGGAGTCTCATGGGCCTCGGTCTCCTTGCCGCTTTATTCCTCCGACCCGACATTGAATTCTCCATATCGCCGGTCCGGAACCCGCTTTTTGTGGAATTGTCGGACGGCTCGATCAGGAACAGCTACGAGATTCGTATCAAGAACCGTCATGGAAGTGACACGAAGTTCTCTATCGGGATGGAAGCCGATGAACCGCTTTCAGTCCGACTCGAGGGCAGCGATGAACTCTCCACATTTGTCGATGCGGATCAAACCGCCCTTCGTCGCGTTTATGTCACGGCACCCGCCGGGAGCGCGGCAGCCACGGGCGGAAAAATCAATATCAGATTGCGCGTTGAGGATGCCAGCAATGCGGCCAGCGCACAAAAAACGACAACATTCCATGGAAAAGGCCAATGACCGGTCGCACAAGACAACTCGAGGGAAAACATGTCCTTATCATCCTGCTGACAGCATTCGGCGTGATCAGCCTCGCGAATCTGGCCCTTGCTGTTGCAGCCGTCATGTCGTTTCCGGGAATGGAAGTCAGAAACGGCTATGTTGCCAGTCAGTCTTTCGAAGAAGACCGCACGCGACAGGAACAGTTGGGCTGGAAGGCCAATGCTGACTATGGCGACAGACGACTCATGCTGACCATTACGACGACCGAAGGGCGTCCTGCCAAACTTGACTCTCTCAATGTCACAATCGGACGTCCAACGCATATGCGAAGCGATCAGGTGCCGGCTTTTCACTATGATGGCATGCGTTATCTGGCAGAACTGCATCTTGACCCGGGGCGCTGGAACCTCGAATTGGATGCCGTTTCTCGTGAGGGAATCCGTTTCCGGCAGCGGCTGTCTCTCCGCGTGCCACGGGAGAAACTCTAGTCCGGCAATGACCACCATCGGCACCCTGCAACCTTCGGCAACTGAGGAGGATTCAAACCAGGCACGGCAGCAGGAAATGATCTTTGCGGTACACGACATGCATTGCGCGGGTTGCATATCGGCCGTGGAAAATGCTCTCTCCTCTCTTCCCCAGGTCTTGAATGCCCGCGTCAATCTATCCCGCAAAAGAGTCCATGTGCAGACAGAGACAGCGATCGATCCCGAACAGCTCATTCGGCGGATCGGGGAAGCGGGCTTCAGCGCCGCGCAGCTTGATCCCGGCGCAGTCAATACCGTGTCCGCCGACCCAACTGCGCATCGTTTGCTGCTGCGCATCGGCGTGGCAGGTTTCGGTTTTTCCAATGTCATGATTTTTTCGGTAGCGGTCTGGGCCGGTGCTGACGGCACAACGCAAGAATTACTGCAATGGCTTTCCGCAGTCATTGCCATTCCGGTGCTGAGTTATGCAGCGACACCCTTTTTTGTGAATGCGCTGGGTGCGCTTGGGAATTGGCGATTGAACATGGATGTTCCAATTTCCCTCGCCATCATTCTCGCGACGGTTCAGTCAGTTTTTGAAACCTATGCCGGTGGAACTCACGCATATTTTGAAGCGGCTCTGGGGCTGACCTTTTTTCTCCTTGCCGGTCGATATCTTGACCTGCGCGCACGTTCGACTTCCCGTTCTGCAGCCGAACAGCTTTCCGTACTTGAGCCCGACAACGTGGTCGCCGTGAGAGATGGTGCTGAAACAACCGTTTCCCATGCGTCGATTCGTCAAGGAGACCGAATCGCGGTGCGGTCCGGTGATCGCGTTCCGTTCGACGGCCTTGTGCAAAGCGGTCAATGCGAAGTCGACAATTCTTTTTTCAGCGGAGAAAGTCACCCCCAGTTGGTGGGGCCCGGGGAAACGGTGAGTGCTGGTCAGTTCGTGCTGACCGGACGTATCAGCTTTGATGTCACAACTGTCGGTGAAGACAGTTCGCTGCGAAAACTGATTCGATTGATTGAAATCGCCGAATCAGCACGGAATCGATATACAGGTCTTGCCGATCGTGCAGCGGCAATTTACGCGCCATGCATCCATATTCTGGCGTTGGTCGCGTTTATTGGCTGGTTTCTGAACAGCGGTGACCTGCGCCTGTCGATGAATATCGCTGTCGCTGTATTGATCATCACCTGCCCCTGCGCTCTTGGACTCGCGGTCCCTGCGGTCTCGATCGCGGCAACCGGAAAACTCTTCACCAAAGGTTTGTTGATCAAGGAGCCGGACGCCACCGAACGACTGGCGACCGTCGACACTGTCATTCTCGACAAGACAGGTACCGTCACGACCGGGCGCGCCGTCTTCGTCGGCCCGGACCTTCCTGATGACCTTCTCGCCATCGCCGCCGGGCTGGCTGAAACCAGCCATCACCCGTATGCACGCGCCGTGTCCGATGCGGCTGCCAAACGCAATATTGCCGCCGCTGAGATTGCCGACATACGCGAAATTCCGGGATCAGGCATTCAAGGCTTGTTGGGATCTCAACCGGTTCGTTTTGGTCGCGCCGATTGGGTTGGCACAGACGGCATGGGGACATATCTGCGGGTCGGCGAGACCGTCACTGTTGGCCTGACCTTCTCTGATCACGTCAAAGACAGCGCAGTGACATGCATCCGCCGGCTGCAGGCCATGGGAATGCGGGTTATTATGATCTCCGGTGATGCCCGTGCGCACGTTGGCAAAATCGCCGATACCCTTGGCCTGAGCGAGTGGTTTGGCGATGTCTCGCCTGCCAACAAATTACGCATGATTGAAGAGATTGGTGCGCAAAGCCGTGGTACCTTGATGGTTGGTGATGGTTTGAATGATGCCGCTGCCATTTCCATGGCTGACATTTCGATGGCACCGTCTGCATCTGTCGATATCACACGTAATGCTGCGGGAATCGTGATTCTTGGCGACAACCTTGAGTCAATACCTGATGGAATCGCGACCGCACGACTTGCAAAAAGGAGAATCATGGAGAATTTTGCGATTGCGGCGGGTTACAATGCCATTGCGGTCCCCGTTGCGGTGTTGGGATTCGCCACGCCATTGGCAGCTGCGATCGCCATGTCGACATCCTCAATTGTGGTCAGCCTGAACGCCCTCCGGTTACGCTGAAATGAAAAGCATACTTTTCCTCATAGGTGCAACGCTGGTGGCCGGGCTCTCCTGGCTACTGGTGTTGGCCTGGACGGTGCGCGCGCGTCAATATAGCGACCCGGAAGGCGATGCACAGAGAATATTGCGAACAGACTACGACAAATCTCCCAAAAAAACGACGACAAGAAATGAACAGGTCAATATCGGAAAAAAACCTGATCGGGAACATCAATCGCGGCCATGACACCGGCGCGTTTGCCCCGACATGAGCAAATTGAACCGATTCGACTGACGCAGGGCACCTTGCCCGGAAATTTTGTGCTTGGCTTACCAACATTCAGCCAAGTATAGATTTTCTGATGAAGACAGAGATTCTTGAAATCCTCCCGGCCAGAACAGCAGCCGACATACTCATTTGCGTCGAACATGCGGGAGTTCATATCCCCGAAGAATTCAATAGTCTGGGTTTACAACCAGTTGATGTGTATCGGCATATCGGTTGGGACATTGGAGTCGATGGGATGGCGCACCATCTTCATAAGCTCATGGGGCTTCCCACCATACTGGGAAAAATCTCACGATTAGTGATCGATCTGAATCGATTCGTGAGTTCAACCGAGTGTATTCCTGAGAGAAGTGACGGCACTGAAATTCCTGGCAACATTGATCTGCCAATTGAACACAAACAAATGCGGATCAATCGATATTACAAACCCTTTCATCGTTCACTCAACGAATTGATCACCCACCACCAGCCGCAACTCCTGCTGTGTCTCCACAGCTTTACCCGCAAGTTAAGGTCACGCGGGATATTCCGCCCCTGGCATTGTGGTATCCTGTTCGATCAGCAGGTCGAGTTGGGATCAATCTGTATTGCACACCTGGGAGCCGACCAAAACCTGGTTATTGGCGAAAATCAACCCTATGCGATTGATCATGACAGTGAGCAACCCAAAGCCCTTCATGGTGAACTGAAAGGTGTGCCGACATTGTTATTGGAAATCCGTAACGATCAAATCAGCACGGAATCCGGTCAACAGCGATGGGCTGAAATTGTTGGGGAACTGATCGAATCCTGCCTGATGCGTGAGAAGCGGATTTCCTCGCGAGTCGCATGACGACAAGAATTGCATTGCATATTGTCAATTTATATGTTGAATGATGGTGTATTCAACAGTGCATTGATGGGTTGCGAATCATGATGGTGAATTGCAACAAATTCGGTAAGCGGAAATGAATAATGGGGAACCTGAATAGATGGAAGTGAACTACTCACAGGAAAATGACATTCTCTGTTGTGATGTCGCTGGAAGGCTTGAGAGTTCCACGGCTTCGAGTTTCGAGCAAGATGTCAATGAAAAGGCGGCCAGTAACACCGGCCCTTTATTGATTGACATGTCAAATCTTGCTTACATCAGTAGTGCTGGCCTCCGGGCAATCCTTCTTCTGACAAAAGCGGCACAGTCAAAAGGCGTAAAGTTAGCGCTTTGCAGTTTACCACCTCAGATTGAAGAGGTGTTCAAGATCAGCGGATTCGATAGAATCATCACAATCCATCCTTCGCGCAAAGACGCCATATCGGCACTTACCTGACCGACAAAGAATATCTTTCTTGTCTGTTTTGTGTGAACAGATGGTTGAGGAGGTCTGAATGATCATATCCGCAGCCGGTGTTCGGCACTGGGACTGTTGCGACGTCACTCAATCGTCGTGATCGTCATTCGTTTCGTCCTCTGATTCGGCCAGAATCTTCCCAGCATTTTCTGGAATGCGAATCGTCATCTCGGTCGACTCTCCGGCGACAGATTTGACAGAAATCTCGCCACCATGTTTGTGAATGATGTCATTGCACATCGCCAAACCTAAACCGGTTCCCTCATCGGTCGGTTTCGTTGTAAAGAATGGAAGGAACATCTTTTTCTGCACCTCAGGGGGAATACCTCCCCCATTGTCAGTAAATTTCATCAGTGCATCGCCGTCCTGAAAAAGCGTCACCACCTTCAAGCTTGGCACATAACTGCACATCTTCTTGTCACCCACCTCTTCAATCTCGTGCAAATGGCGTTTGTGCGTGGCATAGCATGAATTGCCCACAATATTGAGAATAACCCGTCCAATATCCTGTGATACAGTCTCGATCTCGGGAAGTTCAGGGTCCAGTTCAAAATCCATCTTCAGTTGAAGATTCTCGGTCGAAGCGCGGGCACCATGAAAGGCCAGTTTGGTATGCTGTTCAATCAGTTGGTTGAGGTCGGTGGCTTGTGCACTTCCACCACCCCTGCCCATGCGCAACATGTCATTGACAATTCTGACTGCGCGGGCTCCATGTTCCCCGATACGCTCAACATTTTCTGAGAGCATCTTGCATATCGAGGTGATTTCTTCATCACGCTCATCGGCGTCAAGCTCCTCATCGTGCATGATCTCTTCAAGTTCTTTGATTAATTCTCCTGATAAATCCGAAAAATTCGTCACAAAGTTGAGCGGATTCTTGATTTCATGGGCGACACCTGCGGTCAACTCACCCAAAGCCGCCAGTTTCTCGCGGACAACGATCTGAGATTGAGCTGACTTCAACTGATCCAGAACCGACTGTAATTCTGTGTTCTTCGCCAGCAGATTCTCTGACAATTCTTCGACGATATTCAACCGGCGCGCATCAAGGGCATTCATTCTGAAGATTTCAAGTGCCGAAGCCATGTCAGCAATTTCATCCCGGCCGGTCACCTTGACAGGATCATCAAGGTCTCCACCACCCATTTCACGCATGCGCTGGGAAAGATACCGAAGGCGCGGAATCAAAGTGCGCCCGATCAGCAACCAGACAATTGCCGCTGCGCCGATGATACCGGCAAGTCCAATGTAAATGATAAGTGCACGGCTCGTCGCGATGACCCGATCTGTCTCCGCGAATGCCTCGGTGGCGCGGCTTTCTGCTGCGGTCACCAATTGTTCAGCCAATGCGACCAATTGGGTCGATGTGATACGACTGCTTGCAACGAGGGCTGCCTGACGATCAAGGAGGCGCAACTCCTGCTCCTTGAGTTGGAATCCGTTATTCTCACCAGCACCAAGATCAATCAAACTGTCAACAAGTGGTGTGATCTGTTCCCGAATCGATTGATCCCCAATCAGTTCAGTACTGTGCCGCATCGAATCGGCAGCCGAATTGAAGAGTTCGCTACGGATCCTGACAAATGCCCCATCGGTGATCGTTTCGATACCGGTCAACATCTGCAAAGCATTGTTGCTCTGCTGTTCCAGGGTTGAAATATATCGATACTGGTTGATTTCGATTTCATTGAAGTGAACATCTCTTGGGGCAGGCGGCGAATCGAGTTCAGACAGACCGGTCATCAGAAAAAAGAACTGATCGTCAGTGAATGGAACCAAAGTACGTCGTAGGACTGTTTCCGTCCTACCCAACAATTCACGATGCCTGGCGAGCTGCTTGCGCAATTCCAGCAGCTGCTGCATCGCCACCTCCACTTCTTGAACATCCATGTTCAATTGTGCCACCAATTCAGAAAACTTATTGGCTGCCATCGCGTCTTCATAGCCGCGCAGCAATATCAATTGCTGATCAAGCTCTGAGCGAATCTGTTCATTTTCAGTCGCGGTTTGGCTGACTTCATTGGGCGTCGCGCTCGAGATCAATTTCGGTACGGCTGCCGCCAGGTCTCCACTGAGTTTTGAGATTTTCACCACGAGAACCACCGCCGGAAGACTGGAACTGCTGATCTCCTGCTGAAATTGAATTCTCTCAAATGACTGCCAGGCGACTCCGATCATCATGAGTGTCGTCAGGGCGGCAAAAGCCACCGCGACATAAAACCGGGTTGATATCCTGGCACCATACTGCCGGAAGCCGCGCAGCAGAAAGGTCATGGTGATCGCAGAGAATTCAGTGACTCGACAGAGACAAATTCTCCCCGCGGATGGAACTGGGTCAGATAAACCTGATCCGAGCCTTGATTATCCTCAGGTCCGAAGGTGAGGCCAATACCCCCGAGTTCAAAGGGTTCACTGCTCCTAAATTGCTTGAGAAGACACGCGCGCTCCAAGGAATCCTGACATCTCTGGATTGCCGCAATCAGCATTCGGACAGAGATATAACCTTCGAATGAGACATAATTTGGCTGCGAACCGGGCCAGACAGCTTCCAATGCATCCCGATAATCGCGGGCGATCGCCAGATCTTCAGAATGAAAATCAGGGGTGACCTGAGTCATGAAGACCTCGTAGTCACCCGGCCCGAGTTCCCGCTCCAACGCACGACTGCCAACAAAAGATATGTTGAAGAAGAGTGGATTAAAACCAATATGCTTCGACCATTTGATAGCTTCGGCCGCTGGCTGGTATGCTCCGACCAGGATCACCGCCTCGGGTTGACCCAGTTCAAGGTCGATCACGGCGGTTTTGACAGCCCGCGTGTTGCGCTCATAGGAACCGGACGAGACGGGCTTAAGTCCGTAGCGCTCAAGTGAAGACACAGCATCTGCATAGCCCGACCTGCCAAAGGAGTCATTTTGATACAAGATACCAATTTTCTTGATTCCCCGGTCACCGATCAAGCGATCAATCATCTCATCTAACTCTTGGCGATACGATGCACGAAAATTCACAACATTTGGCAGTTGTTTCACATCTCGTAACAACGCAGCACCGGTAAATGGTGCAATGAATGGAACATTCAACTCAGCCGCAACCGGAGCCGCAGCACGCGATGTCGGTGTCCCAACCTGACCGATCAGGACAAAGACTTGACGCAGGTTAATCAGTTCACGCGCATTATTGATCGCGAGATCGGGTTCGTACGCATCATCAAGGTAGGAAAACGACAACCGCACGTTGGGAATAACTTTTTTCGTATTCGCCTCAAGAACGGCCGCCTCGATTCCAAGGCGCATTTCCTTGCCAAGTTCACTCGCCGGACCAGAGAATGCAGCCGACTGACCCAGTCGAATCAATTGGGGTCTTGCGTCTTGGGCGAAGGCACCGCCGACAGCGATTTGCCCGGCGAGGATCAATCCCGCCATCCAACTCACCCTGATCACGCGTTGTCTCTCAACTTCACGATGGTGAAAACATTGAGTCCGGCTTCGCGCGAATAATTGATTTCGTCAGCGAATTCTTTGACGAGAAGAACTCCCATACCGCCAACCTTCTGCGCCTCAACACTTCCGGTAAATTCAGGCTCTGGTGCTTCCTCCAGAGAATTATACGCGACACCATTGTCGGATAAACGCATGCGGACACAATCAGGATCTGACTGCAGATCGAGACACACTTCCGTCGAATGATCACCTGTTCCGTAATTGACAGCATTCACCACCAACTCTTCGAGAATCAATCGAATGGTGAACATCAGCGTGTCGGGCCAGCCGTTGGCCGCGCCGAATTGCTCAACCCGTGAGCTAATTTGCTCCCATTGATCGCCCTTGCCAGCAACTGCAATTGAAAGATCTTTGCGCAACTCACTGCGTCCGTTTTAATGCCATAACTGTGATGTCATCGGTCTGTGGTGCATCGCCGGTAAATGCATGCACGGCCTCCAAAACAGCAGTGCAGAATGATTCGGCACCGCTGCCCGCATGTTGAGACCCCAGTTCTTTGAGACGCTCTTCACCAAACATCTCCTCACTGTTGTTGGCCGCCTCGGTGACACCGTCCGAATAGACGAGAACCAAGTCATTTCGCTCAAGATCAATAGACTGACCGTGAAACTCGGCCCCTGGTACCACACCGAGCGCAAATCCCGGCGGCATGTCCAGATATTCAGCCGTGCCGTCACTGCGCACAAGAAGCGGCGCATTGTGACCTCCGTTCGTGTATTTGAGAATTCCGGCGCGATGATCATAGATAGCGTAACAGATGGTCACGAACATCGCCGTTTCATTTTCTACGGCCAGCAGTTCATTGACTTCCCGCAGCACGTCAGGTGGTTCGATCGCTCCAACGGCAGCACCTTTGAGCAATGATCGACTGGACATCATGAACATCGCAGCCGCGACACCCTTATCGGAAACATCCGCAACGGCAAGTCCCAGTTCTGATTCGTTCAGGCGAATGACATCGTAAAAATCTCCACCGACATCGCGCGCTGGCACCATTGCAGAGAAAATTTCAAAATTGTCGGAATGTGGAAATTCGCGCGGCAAGATGGATTGTTGCATGTCGCCCGCAAGTCCCAGTTCGTTTTGCAATGAAACCAGGCGATCACGTGCCTTGAGGGCCTCGCGCCACATCTCCAAATGTTTTCTTGTTCGGTCAATGGTGATGCGTAAGTCATCAAAATCAATTGGTTTGGTGACGAAATCGAAGGCACCGCGATTCATTGCGGTACGGATATTCTTCATATCACCGTAAGCTGAAATAATCACCGATTTGATATTCGGGTTCACCGACGGAATTTGATCAAGGAGATCCAGACCATCCATTTCCGGCATATTGATGTCTGACAATACGAGATCGATTGATTCATCCTCATTGAGGACTTCCAGAGCTTCAACACCGTTATGCGCAAAGCGGAACTCATAAACCCCTTTTCTCACTTCACGTCGCATTCTCTGCAGCACGAGGGGTTCAACATCAACCTCATCGTCCACCACCAGAATTCGGCAGGCTTTGGACATCAAAGACTCCATTTTTTTAGAATTCACTTACCTGAACCGCTCATATCGGAATTTGTGACCCCAAGTCCAGACATTTCAAATGAGGGTCGTGTCTCAGTTTGAAATTTGAAATGTGTCCCTGATCAAATACATGTGAGATTCTGAGCGGCGGCGGCCACGGTCCTTGCAACGGTTCACACTTGTATAGGTCTTTATTCCAGTTGTTTTTCGCCGATGGCATCACGCACCTGGATTCCCCAGTTGAGTCGTTCGAGTCCCTGCCAGACCTTTTTCACTCCGGGTCGTGGCTGGCGTTTCGTCGGGTGGGCACCGACGAGGCGTCCGAGGTTGATGACGAAGCTCTGGATCGTGGGGATCTCGCCCCTCTCCATCCTTTCGACGCCCCTGTGGCCCTGGGCCTCCAGCAGGGTGTGGAGCAGGTGGATGTCTCTTTCGGGACAGACCTCGGTCGCCGGGGTCTCTGGACGTTCCCGCGCGCGCATGGTGATGTCGGCGACATGGCAGGCGGTGACGGCGTCGAAGGCCAGGCATTTGCGCAACAGTGCCCGAATGGATTGTTCCAGAAGGATGCCCCTTTTTTGACCGTAACCGTGGGTCCGAACCAAGGGTCGACATACCACCCGGGCACAAACCAGTTCACGACCGACACGACAAAGCATTCGGCCACGGTTACGGTCATAGAATTGGCGAGGCAGCACCTTGTCAATACCCTGAGGTACACCTCTGGCCAATTCCGTTTTCGGATGCTGCTCGAAGAGGAGGACTATCGCCACCACGGCGTCATGTGGTCCGCCGGGCGTCTTCACAATAGTCAGTTCTCGGGGATTGGCATTCCGATCCATTTCCATAACCTGGAACCGGGCACAAAGTACGCTGTGGAACTTCTTGTAGAGAATAGCAATATCCAAGCTGAAAATGACACCCTCCTTGATCTGCACGACCTATTCCGGGCCTGTTTCCAGACGCCCGCGGCCGTGCCCTGACCGCAGACAGATCAGGTCCACACACGGGGGCGGCCACTGTGTCGCCCTTTGTATTTGTAGCGACTTGCAATCATCCGGGGAAGCAATGAGCAGTAAGAATAGATTTGACTTGCTAATTCTGACTATTTGAGTCAGAATTAGGTTGCCCATCAGAAAATGGAGGCGATTCACCGACCATCATGATTGTGTGTCAATGCCAGTGTGTAACTGAATCACAAATCCATGCGGCGATCAACTGGATGCGCAGTGCCGACCCTGATACGATCATCACACCATGCAAGGTGTATCGGGTTTTGGGGAAATCCCCGGAATGCGGCAGTTGTCTTTCGTTGCTTGTCAATGTTATGTGTCGCAACCCCAATCTGGCCGTATCAGCGGGCGATGTTGATACCGTGGTCGCGGGACGAGAGGAGCAACAGAAATGCAAGGCGATAAGAAAGTCATCGAATATCTCAATCGTGCGCTCCGGCACGAATTGACTGCGATCAGCCAATTTTGGTTACATTGTAAACTCCAGGATGACTGGGGGTTGGGGCGTATGTCCAAGAAGAGTCGCGAAGAGAGCATTGAAGAAATGCATCATGCCGACACACTGATTGAGCGAATCATATTTCTTGGCGGCCATCCAAATCTACAAAAGCTTGAGCCGTTGCGAATCGGTCAATCTCCGCGGGAGACACTCGAATGCGACTTGGCGGTCGAGCAAGATGCCTGTGCCTTGTATCGTGAAGCCCGTGACCATTGCAGTGAGGTGAAGGATTACGTGACGATGAACCTGTTCGAGACACTTCTTTCCGATGAAGAAGGACATGTCGATTTTCTGGAAACCCAGCTTGACCTGCATGATCGCTTGGGGGCCGAGTCCTATGCGCAACTTAATGCGACCACCATCGACGAAGCCGAGTAATCCCACTGGTCATCCCGGCGGATCTTCCCGATCAGAGTTCTGGTCAGCAGCAAACAGTGGTCATCAGCGATGCCGGCCCCGGCTTCCCGGATGAACGTGCCGGGAGAATATTGGACTGTCTGGTATCGGATTTGGATGTTGCAACAATGGGTGTAGAGGATGAGGAACATATGAAGGCTCCATGGCCACGTGTTCCGTCCGCGATTGTTCGTAGTCACCGCTTGGTGAAGGCGGGTTGATTCCAGCAAGATCGCACTGCATGGATCGATGTCGACGTCAATGCAGATACGTGAACTCGCACCAGAATGGTACAAAGATGCAGTGAGTTTTCCCGCTTCCGCTGACGTTGCGGCGTCCAGGACGCGTTGGGAGCTTTGGAAAACGCAGCTTGAATCGTGCCAGGATCCGGCATTGCACGAGTTTGCCGAAGCCGCACACCTCCTGCCGATTGTCAGAGACGGTCTCGATTCCGTTTTCGGAAATAGCCCGTTTCTGAGTCAGAATCTGCTTTCGGCACCATCACTGGCTTGCCGAATTTTCATGGAGGGTCCCGATGACGTGATCAGCCGTACGATTCGTGATGTCCAGGATCTTTCGCTCTTGGGTCACGAGTCACGCGAATCCCTGATGATCAGACTGAGACATGCCAAAAGGGATATCGTGACGGCGGCGGCACTGGCCAACATCGGACTCAACCGGCCATTGATGCAGATCACCGGTTGGCTGAGTGCATTCGCCTCTGCGTCCCTCCAAGCTGCCTGTTGCCATCTCCTGCATGAGCTTCGTCGACGTGGACAGGCGGCGTTTTGTCATGAAAGAGACCCGACCGCCGGCTCCGGTCTCATCGTACTTGGTATGGGTAAGCTGGGTGCCAATGAACTGAATTTCTCAAGTGATATCGACATTATCATCCTGTTCCTTGGCGATACGGAATCCATTCCTGCCGGAAGCCATCAACGACTGTTTTCTCAGCTGGCGCGCAATTTGGTGACCATCATGACGAAGCGGACAGCAGCAGGTTACGTCTTTCGAACAGATCTGCGGTTGCGGCCTGATCCAGCCAGCACACCACCCGCTGTCTCTGCAGATTACGCGATCCATTACTATCGGACATTGGCCCAGACCTGGGAACGTGCGGCGATGATCAAGGCACGTCCAGTCGCCGGTGACCTTGCGGCAGGTGCCGAGTTCCTGCACGCCAATTCAGGGTTTGTCTGGCGTCACAATCTCGACTTTCCGGCTCTCAGGGACATTCAGTCGATCAAACGCAAGATCAATTCTCATAAAGTCAGCAGCAAAATTGCGGTCGAAGGACATAATGTCAAACTCGGGCGCGGCGGGATTCGTGAAATCGAGTTCCTGACACAAACGCGTCAGTTGATCTGGGGCGGGCAGAATCGTGCACTCCGTGGGCGCGGCACGATTGATATGCTTTCAGAGCTCTTTCATGCGGGGCGCATGACCAGTCAGGCGGCCGAGGAACTCAAATCCGCCTATTGCTTTCTGCGAGAAATCGAGCATCGCATTCAGTTGGTCAACGATATGCAGACCCATTCTCTGCCCGCCGACAAGGAGGGTATCCAGAGAATTTCGACCTTCATGGGCTTCGCTGACAGCGCGCAATTCTGCAGTTCGCTGTTGCAGACATTAAAGACCGTCGAGTCCCATTATAACAGCATGTTTGAGGACGCGCCCGGAATCGCAGAAGATTTGCAACTCGACTTTGTTTCTGAATCTGCAGCCGAGGTAACCGCAACCTTGCTGAACGAGATGGGTTTCAGCGATGGACGCACAATCCGTGACAAGGTCAACAGTTGGCTTTCCGGTCACATTCGGGCGACGCAGACCCGGCGCTCGCAATTGATTTTGCGCGATATTGCCGATCCCCTGATACGTGCGCTGGCTTCCGGTCCTGAGCCGGATCGTGCCTTCGAGCGTTTCGAGACCTTACTCAGTCGGATATCTCGCAGCATCAATCTATTTTCGACGATAGCTGCCGAGCCCAGCCTCATCCGACTGATCGCCGATATAGTCGGTATGGCTCCGCGCCTCCTGGAATGGATCAGTCAGCAACCGGCTCTTCTCGAGGGTGTCTTGCAGGCGGATTTCGTGCAACTTGACCCTTCACATGAAGCGATTCTGGAACCGGAGTTTGCCGAGGTTGCGCGACGCGGTTTGGTACGTCTCTTTTACGAGAATGAATTTCGTCCACAAGAGATGGCACGTGACCTCACAGCACGTATCGAGACTGAGGCGGGTCGAAGTCCGGATTTGCAGAATATCCTGGACGTGCAACGCCGATGGGCGCGTGATCGAAAATTCCAGATCGGCGTTCATATGTTGCGCGGCGACATGACACCGGAGCAGGCTTTCCTGCCGCTCTGTGGGATTGCCGAAACCTGCCTGTCGAACCTCATGACATATGTCAAGATCGGGTTTTCTGACCTGCACGGCAAAATCAAGAATGGACAACTCGCGATTCTTGCCTGTGGGCGACTTGGCAGTCGCGAGATGACATTGTCTTCTGATCTCGATCTGATTTTTGTCTATCGCCACGCTGCCGATGCTCAACATTCCGATGGTCCCAAGAGTCTCGCGCCCACCCAATATTATGCCAAACTTTGTCGCCGTTTTCTCAACGGAGTCAGTGCACCAACTGCCGAGGGTCGACTTTACGAGGTTGACATGCGCCTGCGACCCAGTGGTAAATCCGGACCCATCGCCTGTTCGATTGATCGTTTTGAACATTATCAGCGATTTGATGCCTGGACCTGGGAACATCAGGCATTGACACGCGCACGTGTCATCTATGCGGAAGGCGATCTTGGCGAGAGGCTGCAGTCGATCATTACATCGGTCCTCACGCAGAAGCGCACACGCAGCAAACTGGTGACTGATATCCGTGCCATGCACAAACGAATCAAGGACGAACTTGAGAATCCGGCAAAACCAACAATCAAATATCGCCGCGGCGGAATTCTTGATGCAGAATTCATCGCCCAGTTTATCCAGCTCCTGCACGCCGCCGCGCATCCCGTTATTTTGCAGCGCGACGCCTGTCATGTCTTTCAACAGGCTGGTTTGCTCAATCTCATCGACCCGCAGGTGTCAGACGAATTGATGCATGACCTGCAATTCTGGAGGAATATGCAGGGCATTATGCTTCTCACCGCAGACAGTGACTCGGATGATGATATCGATGCAGCCGCTGTGCAAAGAACATTTGGGACACGGGACAAAAACTTTGTCCTGTCAACGTTCGTCGAATCGATCCATGAAACATCGGAAAGAATTGCTGCGCATTTTGATACGATTATTTGCTGACCCCGCCACGGCTGTCCGCTGTCTCACTGTGCCCCGCTGGCGATCAACGCCGTACGTCGTGTCGTCATGTCACTGCGACAAGCTGAACAACCAGGTCCTTGTCATGAGCGTTCAACCTGAACTCTTTCGTCCGATCACGTCATGATGTTCAGGTCAACGCTGTCGGTCGTCTGCCAGCTGCCCACACCAAACCGGGTGTCGCCGACAACGGCCATCCTCAATCTCGTCGACCAGCGATATCGTCAAAATTCTCCAAATCCTGATCCTCATCATAATCCGACCCGGTCATGATACAGGAAGTGTCGTGATCAGGCGGACCCACAAAGCCGTGAGGCAATTTCAGGCAATTCAGAATATTTTTCAATCAATGCATCAGGCTCCAGTGACAATGCGATCTCCCGCTGGGGGCCAAATGCGGTCATGACAATCGGCACCTGAGCAGCCCGTGCCGTTCTGAAGTCTGTGTCGGTATCACCGACCAGCAAGGCGCGGCTACGAATACCGCCCACCTCGGTGATTGCCCGCCACAGGGGTTCGGGATGCGGTTTTCTGACAGCGAGCGTATCGGCTCCAATCAACGCACCGAATCGGTTCATCACGCCAAGATCCATGAGCAGCATTCGAGCCAGGGTTTCAGGTTTATTCGTGCACACACCGAGCCGCCAACCGGTCTCAGCCAGTTTCGCCAGCGACTCTTCACATTCGGGATAGAGTATTGTGTGAACCGACAAGGCGGCTTCATATTCTTTAATGAACATGTCGTAGCCAGTCCGGGCAACCCATTTTTCCTCGAACATCCGACCCGCCCGCTTCAGACCCATGCGCAGCATTTCCCGGCCACCCTGAAAGGCAAGCAACCTATCCGACTCAAAATCCAGTTGTGCTCCACAGCCCTGTTTCGTGAGAACAGCATTTGCTGCCGCGATCAAGTCGCCACTGGTGTCAGCAAGCGTACCATCAAGATCAAAAATTACAGTCCGCACCCGGCAAATCCTTGAAAAGGGCACGAGTCATGTCCTACCGTGACATCGCGCAATATGTCGTTATGGATGGACCCGTTGCCAATGTTCTTCCACAAGATATATGGCAGGATCCAGTGCAAGATATAGTCATTGTGCACCTCTTGGAAAGATCAATTTTATGGCCCAGGCAGTTGTCGTTCTCGCCGCAGGCGCCGGCACACGAATGAAAGCAAGCAAGCCGAAAGTGCTGCACGAAGTTGCCGGTGCGCCGATGTTATGCCATGTCGTTCGGACCGCAAAGACACTGTCACCAACGAGAATAGTGGTGGTCGTCGGACCTCAATCAGACATCATCCGACACCGATTGGGCGATTTCAACTTGGAGGTCGAGTTCGCGACTCAGCAACAGCCCCGCGGAACTGCCGATGCCGTTGCTGCTGCCCGCACCCGCCTGCACGGATTCACTGGCAGGCTGATTGTCCTCTTCGGAGACACACCGTTGGTGCGCCCCCAGACGCTCGCCCGTCTTGCCGATGCCGGGGATGACAAGGCAGATATCCACGTGCTCGGATTCCACAGCGAAAATCCGCAAGGTTACGGGCGTCTGGTGACTGGTGAAGACGGTGAGATTGTGCGGATTGTTGAGAATCGTGACGCTGATCCTGAGACCCAGACAATCCAATTCTGCAACAGCGGTGTCATTGCGGGTGATTCTGAACTCATTTTCGGTCTGATTGAAGATGTTACCGCAGAAAATTCGGCCAATGAGTATTATCTGACAGACATTATTGAAATTGCCCGGTCACGAAATCTACGATGCGCGGCCATCGTCTGCGGTGAAACTGAAGCCCTTGGCGTCAATGATCAAGCCGATCGCGCTGCTGCTGAGGCGGGTTTCCAGTCTCAAGCCCGTGCGCGCGCCATAGCGAATGGTGTCGACCTGCCAGATGCTGAACATGTCTATTTCAGCTTTGATACCGAACTCGCGCCCAACGCAACCATTGAGCCATTCGTGGTTTTTGGGCCAGGAGTCGAAGTTGAAGATGGTGCGCGTGTTCGCTCTTTTTCGCATCTCGAAGGCTGCCTGATCCGCAGTGGAGCATCGGTTGGGCCGCATGCACGGATACGCCCGGGATCAGTTATCGAAAACGGAGCGCGCGTCGGAAATTTCGTCGAAGTCAAACAATCTCGTATTGGTTGTGGTGCCAAGGCTTCACATCTCAGCTATATTGGCGATGCGGATATCGGCGATGGCGCGAATATCGGTGCGGGAACAATCACCTGCAATTACGATGGCAAGGGAAAACACAGGACGGTCATCGGGAAACGGGCGTTTTTGGGATCGGACACGATCCTGGTCGCTCCTGTCACTGTGGGCGAATCTGCGATGACCGCCGCCGGTTCGGTCATCACGTCGGATGTCCCCGCCGAATCACTTGCAGTGGCCCGCAAACGTCAGTCCATCATCAAGGGATTTGCCCAGCGATACTTTGGACGCATTCGCCTTTCGGGTCAGTGAGAGGTCACGCGATGTGCGGAATTTTTGGTTATCTCGGACAGGATGAGGCCGCGCCCATACTCCTGGACGCGTTGCGTCGGATGGAATATCGCGGTTATGACAGTGCCGGCATTGCAACCCTTTGCGATGGCAGGCTCCAGCGGCGACGGGCCGCCGGCAAATTGACATCACTTGCCAATCTCCTCGTACGCGATCCCATTCTCGGGCGCGTAGGCATTGGTCATACGCGCTGGGCGACCCACGGTCAGGCAAGTGTGACCAATGCCCACCCCCACCAGAGTTCCCATGTTGCGGTTGCACATAACGGTATCATTGAGAATTTTCGTGAAATCCGGGTGGAACTCGCACGGCACGGTATCACCCATGACAGCGAAACCGATACCGAGTCAGCAGCCCATCTTTGCCAGTATTTGTTGAATCAGGGAATGACGCCATTGGAAGCGGCGCGCAACACGGTGCAGAGGCTGGAAGGGTCATTCGCACTGACTTTTCTCTTCGAAGGAGAAGAGAATTTGCTGATTGCCGCACGCCGATATTCACCACTCGTTGTGGGTCATGGAAAAAACGAAATGTTTCTCGCCTCAGACGTCATTGCTCTGGCGGGTCTGACAAAGACAGTCACTTTTCTTGATGATGGCGATCTGGCGGTGATGTCTCGCAGTGGACTGGAAGTTTATGACTCCACCGGTGAACGGACAGCACGTGATCAGACGCAGATCTCTATCGACTCAACACCTGCCGGAAAAGGCAGCCATCAACATTTTATGGCTAAAGAAATCCATGAGCAGCCACGAATGCTGGCCGCCGCAATTGAGAAGCTCGGTGAAAACTCCGAACTTCTTGTTCCGGACTCCACTGTTCAGGCCGTCGCAGATTCCACGCAAATCGAACTGATTGGTTGCGGCACAGCGAGCTATGCCTGCCAAATCGCTGAATACTGGTTTGAAAATCTCGCTGGGCTCCCCGCTTCAAGCGGGGTCGCTTCCGAATTTGTTCACCGCCACCGTCGGCTCGACAAAGATGCTCTCGGCATCTTTGTCAGCCAGTCCGGAGAAACAGCTGACACGCTGAATGCTCTGCGTCACATGCGGGAACGAGGGGGGAGTACGCTGGCGGTTCTCAATGTCACAACCAGCACGATGTCGCGCGAAGCTGACCTGCTGATGCCCATCCATGCGGGAACTGAAATCAGTGTCGCATCGACAAAAGCCTTTACCTGCCAACTGATCGCACTCGTTACACTGGCAATTTCAGTCGGATACAAACGTGGTTGCATAGGCAAAGAAGACTATGAGTATCTTGTGGGTGAGTTAGGGCGGCTACCGGGACTTTTGAGCGCTGCGTTAAGCAGTGACGCGGAGGCTCGATCAGCAGCGCAGGAAATCAGTCAGTCTGCAAGCGTGCTCTTTATCGGTCGAGGCACGATGTTTCCGCTGGCCCTTGAAGGTGCCCTCAAACTCAAGGAAATCAGCTATATCCATGCCGAAGGACTGGCCGCAGGAGAACTCAAACACGGTGCACTCGCACTGGTCGACAGCAATATGCATATTGTCGCATTGGCACCGAGCGGCACGCATTTTGCCAAAACAATCTCAAATACTGAGGAGATCAAGGCGAGAGGTGGTCAGGTCCTCTTGCTTTCTGATGCTCAGGGCCTCGAAGCGGCACCGACAGGTGGTTGGAAAACCATGACGATGCCGGAGATTGATCCTTTATTCGCACCTATAATCTACGCGATTCCATTGCAGTTGCTCGCCTATCACGCCGCCGTGCACCTCGGTACCGATGTCGACCATCCCCGCAACCTTGCCAAATCCGTCACCGTCGAATGAATCTCATGGCATCGTTTCCAGTGTCTCACGCAGGGTTGGATCCGATACAGGAAAACGGTGGCAATGGGCTCCATCAACAGGTGTGTAAATCGGTACACTGCGCGCGACTAAAACGGAGGATGTAAGGCGAGAGCGAGAGAGGCTTCGATTTCCCGGACCGAGTTGGTCACCGCTTGGCCTATCAAGTCCATTTTCTTGATCGCGGAGATTCGTTCACGCATCCGTTTATGCTCTTTTTCCGACAGGAGATGACGAAACAGGCCGCAAGCATCCACGAGAATGATGATGATGATGTCGCGTGGCTCGGGAATTTCATCAGAGAACAGAATGGACATGATGCGATGTTTGACTTCGCGCTCAATCTTTCCGTCGATCAGCGGATAACGACGGGTCTTGAACATCCACAGAAACCGATCGTCTTTCTTCTCCAATATACCGGCCTGACATAAACGATTCAGTGCACGCCGACGGATATTGTCAGCATCGGATGAACACAGTTCCACCCAATGACGCGTCTCATGCTGCTCATGGCCTTCCGCCAGACGATGCAGGATTGGATCCAAAATTTCATCGTCAACCGGTTCTGGATCCACAACGATAAGCCGCTCAAGATCGGTGTCAATCTTGTCCATCAGAGCGAGTTCCATCAGCACAGCGCCCGACAGAATACACCGCATCGAAATCTCCGGCACATGGACGAAACCGCCCTTGTCATCCTCGAGCAGCAACAGCATGATTTCCTCAGCAATACTGAGCATTCATCCACCTCCTCGTTGCTGTCCAGATTCTGATTGCCCGCAAAAATCCTGACCCTCAACACGCAATGTCTCTCTGGTCACACGTACCGGAGAGAAGAGGAAGCCGCAATAACGTCACGAGAGAAATATGGGCAACCCAATGCCCACGAATTGTCATACGCATGCACGACAACCTTGACGCGGAAGCCGGTGATCGTGGTGGCCGCAAAAGATGCCAATTGTTCATTGCATCATACGTCTTACCTGTTGCCAATCATTGCTTCGAAGCGCCAATATGCCTATAATTCGCCTATGCTTGAAAAACCGCGCCTCGCCGACCCGTTTCTTCGACCGATCACTTATCTTCGTGTGTCGGTAACCGATCGGTGCGACTTCCGCTGCACTTATTGCATGTCAGAAAACATGGAATTTCTGCCCAAGCGCGATCTCTTGTCACTCGAGGAACTGGATCGAATCTGCACGCTATTCATTCACCTCGGCGTTCGCAAATTGCGGATCACGGGTGGCGAACCCCTGGTTCGCCGTGGCATAATGGAATTTTTTACGCGTATTTCGCGGCATCTCGGTGACGGACTCGATGAACTGACTTTGACGACCAATGGATCACAATTGGCCCGATTCGCAAGTCACTTGTGGGAAGCCGGTGTTCGCCGGGTGAACGTTTCCCTGGATACGCTGGATGCTGAAAAATTTTCTGACATCACACGCTGGGGTCGTCTGGAGCAGGTCTTGAACGGAATCGAGACTGCCCGCGATGCGGGTTTACGGATCAAGATCAATACCGTTGCTCTCAAGGGTTTTAACGAAAACGAATTGTTCGTGCTCACCGATTGGTGTGCCAGTCATGATATGGATATCACCTTTATTGAAGTGATGCCGATGGGCAATATTGAGTCTCAACAACGTTTGGGAAGTTATTGGCCTTTGACTGACCTTCGTCGTCGGCTCGCCACGCGGTTCACACTGACCGATATCCCCTTGAGAACCGGTGGCCCGGCGCACTACGTCCGAGCGGAGGAAACCGGACAAACGATTGGCTTGATTACCCCGCTGACACACAATTTCTGCGAAAGTTGCAATCGTGTGCGGTTGACCTGCGCCGGGGAATTATTCATGTGTCTGGGGCAGGACGACAAGGCGGAATTCCGGGATCTGATGCGCCATCACTCCAACGACGATGATCCGATCATTGGCGCCATTCGTGACGCGATCCGGAGAAAGCCCAGAGGTCACGATTTCGATTATTCGCGACGCCGGGTGGCCGGGCGTGTGCCGCGTCATATGAGTCACACCGGCGGTTGAGGACGCCAATTGCCGGTTGTACATCACCAACGGCCAAAAAGGAACGTGTTATGATTGATCAAAAAGTTCACAAGACAGATGCCGAATGGCGGCAACAGCTGTCGGAACTCGCCTATCGTGTCACCCGCAAAGCCGCGACCGAAAGGCCTTTCACCAATGATAATTTCCCGAAAACCGAGGGCGTTTTTCGTTGCGTCTGCTGTCAGACCGAACTCTTTGACTCGCAAGCCAAATTCGATTCGGGTACGGGTTGGCCATCATTCTTCGCACCGATCAATGGAACCGTGATTTGCGAGCGCGAAGATCACAGCCTGTTCCGGCGGCGCACCGAGGTCGTCTGCGGGCGTTGTGACGCCCATCTCGGTCATGTTTTCGCTGATGGACCGCAGCCAACGGGGTTACGCTACTGCATCAATGGCGTCGCGCTTGAATTCGCACCGCGTTCATATGTCGATGAATCCAAATCATCAATCGAGGAGGACAATGCTGCATAATGTGGGGCCATGGTGTCCTCGCTTCCAGTTTGGAGTCCCTCATTCGGGGGTGAATTTATGGGGGCCTATAAAGATGAGTTGACATACCGCATTATGTTGCGCCAATCTTTCAATAAAAACGCATTATGTTGTGTTCTGTCAAATGGTCTTTGTCAGCCCCAATTTATGCCTCTTATGAACATGTCATGTTCAACCCTGGCATCGTGGTTGCCTAACTTTTCGTCATAATCACACTGTTCGGGCACGCAGTGCGGTTTAGAACAATCTGATCCCAGGTCTTTTGATTGAAGGTAAATGTGTACCCCTTCTTGGATTCGCGCTTTGCGTCATGCCACGCAAGGATATCAGTGGCGTTTCCGATGAGAGCGATTTGAATGGCGACGCAGGGCAGCATCCGCCGCACTCACAGATTCTTATCCTGGTTGTGGCAAATTCTCGGGTTAATTGACGCGCCATATTTTTGCGTAAAGCGAGATTTTCCTGACATGGCAAGGGTGAGGAAGCTTATGAACTTGAATAGACAATGTCCCCGATCAAACACATATTTATGCTTCTAACTCTGAGATCAAACAGGGAAAATAATCTTCACAGGTTCCCTCACGTAAAACATCTGCCGTCGCGCAATGCAATCCACCGCCGAATGCGTAGGCGTCCCGGAGTTCGACCTCAATCACTTCAAATCCAAGCTTGTCCAGTTGTGCCGCCTGATAAACTTCAGACTTTTCAACACATACTGTATTTTGATCCAGAATGAGGACATTCATGGAAAGCCAAACAGAAGAATAGCAGAGGGGTGGCGGTTCATTATGTGCGGGCTGCGCGGCATCAATGATCTGCCAGTCGTTACGCTGAAACAATTCCTGCTGTTCTTCGGGCAGTTTCCGCTGTGGATTACTGATGATGAGTCCGGGGCGTAAAGGCATAAAAGTCGCATCAATATGAATCGGATAAGGATCACCGGGAAAGTTAACGGCATGGACGCGATGATCACGGAAATGCCGCCGCAGCCACTCAATACCCTTCAAATTGGTGGTGAATCCATGCTGCACAATCAAGTCTTTGCCAAATCGCAGGACATCAGCAGCATCGAAGAGCGGCTCTTCTTCCGTGGTGACGAAATGCTTGCGCGTGGTCCAATCAAGACGTTGTTGGATTGATATCCCGGAATTCAAATAGTCAGGGCGATAGTCACGATCGGTCAGGCGAGGTTTCGGTGCGGCTTCATGTCGAAAATCAGGATCCTGTTCCCAATAGGACTGCAAGAGAGGACGGTAGCACAGATATTCAAACCAGCGGCACCGATATGACATGGTTGCCTCGAGAATTTCCTTACCGACGGTCAGCAAGACATCGCGTGCGGGCATACAACCAAACATTGTCTCAGTATAAAAGTCAGGGGTTGATACGGGCCGGGAAAAATCGAGGGGTTGAGGTCTATCAACACGAATTCCCCGTTTTCGTAAAATATTGGCAAAATCTTCAAGCAACGCATTGCCACGTTCAATACTGTCCTGAGGTCGCCGCCCGCGCCGACCTCTCATTTCACAATCATTGGGGATCTTTGCATCCAAGGCTGGTTCAACGGGTGGAATATGACAGTCGGTTGCGTATCCCAGAATGACATGTTGAAGCGGGTCCCATTCGTTCCAACTGCAGACTCTCACCTGAGGTTTTTCCATCATCTGAATCATTCCAACGATCAGCGAATTCCCTTTCGACAGCAAGATTCAGGAATATGTGTTGAATCAGGTCGGCACTGCACCACCCTACATCATGTGAACGTGAAACGACACCATCAAGATGGCGTTTTCCTGCCGCGTGAGGGAGATGCCTGAACCATCCCGCGTCGAATGATCTGCCATGCAAGCTGCCAAAATTTCATAGGCATATAGAAGTCCCCAACTGAAACACCAAATGCGTGTTTCCACCGCGACCACATCGACGTCGCTGGCTTTGCTGTCACCGATAACGACAAAGGAGCGACCACGGCTTTTTCAAACCTGAGATCAAGGAAAAGTGGATGCTCAATTCTGATCGAAAGCGCTTGTTGGATCGATTCGACCGAGACTTCGAAGCATCTGCTGGATGAGATTCAAACGCCCGAGATTGGTCTCGGTCACACGCCGCGACAGAGCCACAGCCCGGCCATCCTGCAGGCCATAGCGGGCCACATTGGACAGTTTACCCTCGTCATCAAATGACACAACGACAACGCGCCGATCCGTCTCTCGTGGTGCCGAAATTCCCTCTTGGACAAAGTCGTTTGCCACGTAAAACCAGTCATCGCCATAGGTGCTATTGGCGGCGGCAGGCGCACCAATGGCAGTCCGGACCTCAACCTTGTCTGCCACACCCAATTCCAGGACGCTGAGATCTTCATCAGAAGGTGTGTATCCATAGTTTCTGACGACTGGCGCGCAAGCGATCACAACACAGGTCAGCAACGACAACACGATAGCAGTGATACGAAAATTGGTCATGGATCAGTCCCGAATTTGGCGGCGGGAGAGGACAAAAGCTGCGCACGCCGCTCTCTCTGCCCGTCAATCAGATTTATCCTAAAATGATATCCCGCCATTCAGCAAGTTGAAATCAACTTGAAATCCCGCCCGGCGGCACAAGATATCATGCACTGAATGGCTTCCGGTAGCCTGTTGACAACTGAAGCCATCAATGGGCGCAACACGTCACGTGCGCCGTTGCGGATGATGCAGCAACTCTGGGTTGAAATCGATACTCATGCAGAAATCAGATTCGTATAAATTTCGTCATATCCGCGGTGAGGCCGGGCAGGCAGAAATGACCGCGACCAGCCTGGATACAAGATGCCCCCGTTGCTTTGTCTTGGCACCTGACAAGGCAAGCCGCCTTTGGATCGCCGAAGACCTTGATGTCCTGGACGTTCTTTACCTGCGATTTTCCGGACAAATTGCGGTCGCTGATCAAACGCATGAATGGCGTCTTGCCGCGCGCCTGTCTTCCCGCGTTGTCCAACGCTGTATTCTCTCGCTTGAGCCCGTCCGCTGCATTATCGAAACACAGGTGGAGCGCAGATATTTGGGAGGCCAGGCAGCCGTTTTGCCGGGAACCGACGGGTGCATTCCTGATGATCTGTCAGTTGAGCCTTTACCCCCGATCATCGATCTTTATGAAATCGTTCGAGAAACTCTCATTCTGGAAATGCCCGAGTATCCGCGAAAATCAACTGCAGAAACATTTGTCCACAGCACCAGCTGTTTGGAAGATGAGGGTCAAGAAATGAACAAAAAACCTTTTGCCATGCTTGGAAAACTCAGGAAAAGCTCTTAGAATCGACAATCTCCTTGAAATCCAACGCGATTCTGGAGAATTGAACACATTGTGGCGGCGGTGCATGTGATTGCTGCCTTTACGAACATCACTGCCCTTCCAGGGTGGAGTATGAGGCATACGGAATCAGGTCATGGCTGTTCAACAAAACAAAGTTTCACGTTCACGGCGCAATAAACGACGCGCACATGACGCACTCATGGGCATCAACACGATTGAATGTCCGAATTGTGGTGAGCTCAAATTGCCGCATCATGTTTGTCCTGCCTGTGGCTACTATCGTGGCTTTGAGGTGATATCAGCAAAAGCGGATGAACAGTGGGACGAAGACGACGACGTCTGACTTTTCCTCCGGGAATTCGCTAGAAATGTCAGCCGGCGACCTGACTGTGCAAGGTGAGAATGGCGCAGACATCATCTCTGTGGATGCGATGGGAGGTGATCATGGCCCGAAGGTCGTGGTCAACGGAATGGCACGTGCGGCCAGGTCACATCCGGATATCAGCTATCTTGTGCATGGCGATGAGTCCTTACTCAACAAATTGATTTCCAGGCGCAGAATTCTTCGCGACCGATGCCATATCCGTCATGCCAGAAGTGTCGTGACGATGGCTTCACGCCCGAGCCAGGTGATGCGACATGGCAAGGACACTTCAATGTGGTCCGCAATTGAATCTCTCCGCAATGGTGAAGCGAGTGCTGCCGTCTCCTGTGGCAATACCGGTGCCTTGATGGCCGTTTCCATGATCATATTACGCAAGGCTCCGGGAATTAAACGCCCTGCCATTGCCTGCCTTTGGCCATCGCGTAACCCCAGCGGCTTTAATGTCCTTCTCGACGTGGGTGCTGATATCAAGGCCGACTTGCATGACTTGGTTGGCTATGCGGTTATGGGCGCTGACTACTGCCGAAGCGGATTGCGTATCAAGAGACCCCGCGTCGGGTTGTTGAATGTGGGCACCGAGGCGCATAAAGGGCGGCCTGAAATTCGCGCGGCCCACGAGATGATTGAAAAGGAGGCAGACAAGTTTGACTTTGAATATGTCGGCTTCCTGGAAGGAAGCGACATCCCATCGAGTCGTGCCGATGTCTTCGTGACCGACGGTTTTTCCGGCAATCTTGTCCTTAAATCGGTGGAAGGAACAGCATCGCTCATTCGTGAGTTCATGAAGGAAGCGTTTGCACATACCCCGCTGTCGCGGATTGGTGCCTTGTTCGCTCTCACTTCGCTCCGTCGCCTGACACGACGCATCGACCCACGCCGGGTCAATGGCGGGGTTTTTCTTGGTTTGAATGGAACTGTGGTGAAGTCACATGGCAGCGCCGATGGCGTTGGTGTCGGCGCCGCCATCAATCTCGCTGTACGCATGGCACGTACGGGAGACACGAACAATTTTGGCCTCGAGGGGCAGTGTCCTCACCCAAGTGCCGCCCCTGCCAAACAATGTCAAAGTCCGGCGGAATAGGCGGCCGGCATGATTCGATCCCTGGTGCGCGGCATCGGTCATTACCTTCCCGACCGCGTTGTCGAAAACAGTGAATTTGAAGAATTTCTGGATACGACCGATGAATGGATCCTGACCCGAACCGGCATTTCGCAACGACATTTTGCTGCCCCGGATCAATTGACCTCGGATCTGGCAACCCGTGCCGGATGGGAAGCTCTGGAAAACGCATCTTTTGATCCGGCCGATATTGACCTTGTTGTGCTGGCGACATCCACACCGGACCTGACCTTTCCGTCAACCGCAACACGGGTTCAGAATGAATTGGGGATGACCAGGGGTTTTGCTTTCGATATTCAGGCCGTCTGTTCCGGCTTCGTCTATGCCCTCGCCAATGCCAATGCCCACTTGATTGCCGGGCAGGCCAAAAGGGCACTGGTGATTGGTGCCGAGATCTTTTCACGAATCCTGGACATGGACGACCGTGCCACCTGTATTCTTTTCGGTGATGGTGCCGGCGCCATCGTGCTTGAGGCATCCGAATCCGAAGAGAGTGGCATACTGGCGACGGATCTTCATTCGGACGGAAAATACCGCGACCTCCTATATGTCGATGGCGGCGTTGCCAAAACCCAGTCAGCGGGTCAAATCCGGATGAATGGAAAGGAACTTTTCCGGCACGCAGTCGAGAAACTCACTGAATCAACTGAGACATCCTTGCGCTTGGCGGGGCTCACGATTGCCGATGTCGATGTGATGGTACCGCACCAGGCTAACTACCGAATTATGCAAGCCACAGCGCGACGACTCAACTTTCCCATTGAGCGGATGATTGTCACTGTCGGACATCACGGCAATACCTCTGCTGCCTCAATTCCCCTGGCCCTTTACACCGCCCATGAACAGGATCGATTGCATCGGGGAGACGTCGTGGTTGTCAAAGCCATTGGCGGTGGCCTGACCTGGGGATCTGCAGTGATTCGGTGGTAAAATTATTGATTCCAAATGCAATTTGGTAAATCCGCTTGCCAATAAATCAGTTGAAATTTATTTGATGGTGTTGAAAAGATGTCCTTCCCCGTGGTGAAAGAAAGAGATGAGAAAACGACGCTCAGCGGTCAGGGCAGATCTGGCTGAAGCTGTACATCAAGCCGTTGGCCTTCCGAACTCCGAATGTTCAGAAATCGTTAAAGATGTTCTTGATACCATCTCCAACTCACTTTCGGCGGGTGAATCCGTCAAAATCTCTTCATTCGGCAGTTTTGGCGTGCGTCATAAACGAGCGCGCCCCGGAAGAAACCCACGAACTGGAGAAGATGCAGTGGTTGAGCCCCGGCGAGTCGTCACATTTCGTGCATCCCACGAACTCAAACGCCGTGTCCTCATGGCCCACCAGCGCGATTAGTTGAGCGCATGGCGAAGTCCAAAACAGCATTTCATACCATTGGTGAGGTGGAATCAGCGCTCGGAATTGCACAGCACAAGTTGCGTTACTGGGAAGATCAGATTGCCGCGATTCAGCCGTTGCGACGCGGCCGAAAGTCGCGCCTCTACCGCCCGCAGGATCTTGATTTACTGGCGGGTGTCAAGCATCTGGTTGACAAGGGGCAGACGTTACAGGCTGTCAGGAACACCATCGCCGAAAAAGGCATTGATCATGTCGCCCGTTTGGGCACGGTCGATCGTGGTGCTTCTCTTTCCGAACGAAACGAAAAGCCGGCAGACAACCAGGCTTCGCGGCCATCGAATGAAGGCGCGGGACAGGCTTCCGACGACAACACCGATGGGAAAGCACAGATTGATTTAGATGCCCTCGGGCAAGTCTATTCTCGTTTGCAAAAGCTACGACAACGAATCGATACTGCCTCCCGGTGAACCGCTCTCTTTCGCAAGGACAACAGATTGTGTCCCGAATCCCCCTGACTCTTTGCTTGATATTGCGAATTGCCTTGTTCAGTGTCGGCAATGTATTGATCCGTTTGCGATCCACCGAATCGTGAGATTGATGCTGTCATCATCAAAGTCTCCCCTGGTCTGGTCTGGCGATGATCAACAAATTGGGACAGATTTGATCAATCAAATACCGGATTGCACATCAACAGATCATCTCGTCAATTTCGACTCTTGCAGAAATGATCCAACACAGCGTAGATTACGGATGTCGGGCCATGGCGCAGTTTGGTTAGCGCGTTCGTCTGGGGGACGAGAGGTCGCAAGTTCGAATCTTGCTGGCCCGACCATCTTTCTCTCCATATTTTCGAGGGGCTTGGTTTGACGGGCGTGTTGCCGGCGCAGGCGATCCGGTCGATGACGGCGGATGGTGGTATTTCCGCAGCGCGCGTAATTCAGGAAAGTCAAATTCAACCTGCAAGTCTCGATCTGCGGATTGGTGCAAAAGCACACCGAATTCGCGCGTCGTTTCTAACCGGAAGCCATCTCACAGTGCACGAAAGTATCGAGTCATTTGGTATGCATACCATAGATCTTGCCGCGAGCGCGGTGCTGGAGAAGGGTTGTGTGTATCTTGTGGAACTGCAGGAGCGACTCCGGCTTCCGGAAGATATCCATGCAGCCGCCAATGCCAAGAGTTCAACCGGACGGCTTGATATCCTGACCCGCCTGCTTGTTGATCGCGGCATCGAATTCGACCGGGTTGAACCGGGCTATTCAGGGCCTCTCTACGCCGAAATCTGCCCACGTTCATTTTCGATTGCATTGCGCACAGGATCGCGGCTCAACCAACTGAGATTCCGTCGAGGCAATCCGCAGCTCAGTGATTCCGAGATCCTTGAGTTGAATGAATTGGAGATGCTCGTCCCAGATATCCCTCATGTCGATCAAGGGTTGGCATTTTCAGTCGATCTCGACCGTGGACATGAACCGGCTGGCTACCGGGCAAAACCGCATGCCGGAATCATTGATATTGATGCCGTTGCTTCCTGCCAAGTGGAGGACTTTTGGGAACCCGTCTATGCCACCGACAAACAGCTGATTCTCGATCCTGACTCCTTCTATATATTGGTGAGTAACGAAAACGTCCGCATCCCGCCCGGACATGCGGCCGAGATGATGCCATATATCGCAATGATTGGCGAATTCAGGGTGCACTATGCCGGGTTCTTTGACCCGGGTTTCGGCTGGGATGCCGATGGAAAGACGCGTTCAAGAGCGGTGCTGGAAGTGCGTTGCCACGAGGTTCCCTTTGTATTGCAGCATGGACAACAGGTTGGCCGCCTGTGTTTTGAAAGAATGGCAGGGATACCTGACCGCGTTTATGGGACAGACTCCAACTACCAGGGTCAAAATCTGAAACTCTCAAAACATTTTCTTGCCCCGTAGAGAAATCCGCCCACGGATTTGCTGTTTCCATGGCTACTCCTGCGCCACTCGGGGACTCTCCAGCAAACCTGTGGAATTTCCGTTGCTGTCCAGCAACCCTGCTTCTCTGAGTTCTCTCAATCCAGGCAGATCACGCACCGACTCGATACCAAAGTGATCTAGGAATTTCCGCGTTGTGATGAAAGTTACGGGACGCCCGGGCGTTTGCTTGCGCTTGCCAAAACCAACCCATTCCAATTGCATCAGTTGTTCGATCGTCCCTGGCGACACGGAAACTCCGCGGATCTCCTCGATGTCCGCCCGCGTTGCCGGTTGATGATAAGCAATAATTGCCAAAGTCTCGAGCGCTGCGCGTGACAATTTGCGAATATGCCGCTTCTCCTTTTGCATCAGACACGCGTATTCAGGCGCCGTGCGCAATGCCCAGCCATCGCCAACTCGGACCACCCGCACGCCGCGGTCTGAATAGAAATCCATCAAACGCGCGATCGCGGCCCGAATGTCAAAGTCAACGGGAATTCGCGTGCGCAACTCTGAAATTGTCACGGGTTCCGCAACTGAAAACAGAATTGCCTCCAGCATCCGCTCCTGTTCGTGCCAGTCCGGCAATGTCGATCCTGGATACAGGAGTTCATGATCATCATCTTTACTCATTGGATGGTTCCGACGTCCTGACCCGGAGTGTCCCAAAAGCATGCGATTGATGCATATCCAGACGTCCCTGCCGTGCCAATTCAAGCGAGGCCACGAAGGTCGAAGCAAGTGCCGAACGCAGCTTTCGGCCATCTTCCGTCCAACCTTCGGGAAGAAAACGCAACAGTTCGACCCAATCAGGCATCTCTCCGAGCAGCCGCTGCAGGTTAGACATTGCCGCTTCGACCGAGAGCACCGGTGTTGGTTTTACCCTCAGGGGTTGGGACTCGTTGCGAATGCGGAGCCTTGCATAAGCCTGAGTCAGATCAAAGGCATTGGCGCTGATGCGCGTGATGCGCCGAACAGACAACAGCTCCGGTTCACCCCTCGCAAAAAAGTCCTGACCCAGCTGTCTTCGCTCCATAAGCGATTGACTGGCCTGTCGCATGGCATTCAAACGGCGAAGCCGCTCAGCCAATCTGGATGCGACCACATCTTCGCTCTCATCATCATTTGCTTCCTTGGGCAAAAGAAGACGTGACTTTATCAGCGCCAGCCAGGCTGCCATGACAAGATAATCGGCCGCAAGGTTGATCCGCAACGCCCGGGCATTGTCGATGAATGCGGCATACTGTTCCGCCAACCGCAGGATCGAGATTTTTCTTAAATCCACCTTCTGCCGACGGGCAAGTTCCAAAAGAAGATCCAGTGGCCCTTCATATCCATCGAGGTCAACGATCAACTGCGGCTCTGTCGACATCACTTCGTTCAGACTGTCAGTTGCTATGGCGGCCATTGCACTCCTGACTGCAAACAAATGGTCTGAAATTCTTCAACAAACACCGCGATCTCGTCCCGGTCAGGCTCACAGAAACTCGTAAAGGCATTGTGTGCACGCAGACTCCCGGCTGTGCCCAGTTTTCCTGATGCGGCTGCGACATCCTGCATTTCAGCCAAATCTCCATTGCAATGCAGATTCACATCACATCCGGCGGAGATACAAGACATTGCCCGTTCACCCATATTTCCACTCAAAGCAGACATCGACAAATCATCACTCATGAGTAGCCCATCAAACCCGATAACGTCACGCACATATGAAATGACTCCCTCCGACTGCGAAGAAGGACACTGACCATCCAGAGACAGATACAGGACATGCGCCATCATCCCGAGTGGAAACCGATTCAATCGACGAAACGGAATGAAGTCACTTTCTGCCAACTCAGTCAATGCTGCATCCGTTACCGGAAGCTGTAAATGGCTGTCCGCATGTGGTCGACCATGCCCCGGAATATGTTTGATGACGGGTAAAATACCCCCCGCGATACAGGCCTCGGCAACCGTATGTGCCGCCGCGCTGACAAAACCGGGATCTGTTGCATAACATCGATTATAAAGGACATTATGCGTCACATTTGTGGCAATATCAGCGACCGGCACACAATTCACATTGATCCCGACAGCACGAAGTTCGGCTGCAATAATACGATAGCGCAACCATAATGACCGCAACCGCTTCGCAGGTACAATTGCCTGGCATTGTTCAAATGGCGGGAGCCACTCGTACCAGTCCGGACCGGTAAAGCGCTGAACCCGTCCGCCTTCATGATCGGTGAGAATCAACACAGATTCACCCACCGAATCTTCAAGAGAATGAATTAACCGCCGAAGCTCATTTTCTCTATCACCATTCCGAGAGAACAGGATAAAGCCCAGCGGCTTAATCTCCTCAAAGAAATGGCGTTCAGATTCGGAAAGTCGCGCACCGGCACAGCCAAAAATGCAAGCGGTCCGATCCATCAGTTGGCTTTGGCTAAACGACACTCAATGTTAGTTCCTGATACGTCGTCACAGGATGAAAAAATCTGATCGTGAGCGGCTGTTGGCGGTGCCGGGAACACATCAACTCGGTCAAACCCAGCTGCCATCTGATAGAGTGGCATTTTACGGGTTCGATCAACAGATACCATGTTGACAATATTCTTGACATCATTTGCCGTGGTTTCCGGCACGGAATCAGGGAGATCAACCTGCCACAAAACGGCAATTTGGGTCAGTTGATGCTGCGCATATTCGCGCAGTGACAGGTCATCCCCGTGCAATTCCGCAGATGGGTCCGCAAGCCTGATTTGGCCGACGGTTTCAGACGCACGATTGCCAGCGAGAAGTGCATTCACAGAAAACCCAGATTTTATTGTCACATTGCCTCCTGGATCGTCTGGAATCCGCCACCAGGATTCTTCATCGGCCTTGATCAATGGTATCGGCACGCCGCCTTCGCTCGACATGTTGCCAATAAGCAACATCCAACCAGGAATCAGCATGACTGATACGGCAAACTTGATACATCCCAAAGCGTACTTTGCGAGATGCTTACGATAATTCCGATTGGCCTTTTCTGTCGCCAAATATGCCATGACTTGCCTCTTTGGTAATGCAGGTTGCCATGCACCCTGCGCTGCTCGATAGATCAATTGTGCGGTTAATCCCGCATCTCTGTCATCGGTTCGACTCCCAATATACCTAATCCCGTGGAAATGACAACTGCGACCGCGCGCACCAGGGTCAATCTTGCCTTTGTGCCTTCCGCATCCTTCTCCTGAATGAGGCGAAGCTGTTTCTCACGGTTTCCCAGAGTCCAGTAGGAATGGAGGTCAGAAGCCAGTTCATTGAGATAGAATGCGATACGATGCGGTTCGTGATGCCGAGAAGCCTGATCAACAATCCGTGGCCATTCTGAGACACGCCGCGCGAGTGCGATTTGCGCAGGATGGATGAGAAGGGACAAATCGGCCGTCTTAAGCGAATTGTCATTGCTGTCGACGATCAATCCTGACTCAACAGCATACGCCAATGCCGAACAGATCCGTGCATGTGCATATTGAACATAAAAAACAGGATTGTCCTTCGACTGTTCCCTGACCTTGTCGAAGTCGAAATCCAACTGCGCATCATTCTTTCGCATCAGCATCGTGAAGCGCGTCACATCCGTGCCGACGGCTTCCACAGCCTCTCGAAGTTGGACAAACTCACCCGCGCGTTTTGACATTTTCTGCGCGCCACCATCCTTGATGACCCGCACCAATTGCGTCAGTTTGATATCAATCGGGGTTTTTCCCTCGGACAAGGCTGAAACCGCTGCACGGATACGTTTGACATAGCCGCCATGATCGGCCCCGAAAACATTGATCAACTCGTCAAACCCTCGTGTCACCTTGTTGTAATGATAGGCGAGATCTGCGGCAAAATATGTCCATGATCCATCAGCCTTGAGCACCGGTCGATCAACGTCATCGCCATGGAGGGTTGAACGGAACAATGCCTGTTCGCGCGGCTCCCAATCTTCCTGGACTGCCCCTTTGGGCGGCGGCAACACCCCTTCGTAAATGAGCCCACGGCAACGCAACTCATCAAGTGTTTGCTCAATTGCACCGCTGTCAATAAGGGTCGTTTCACTGAAGAAAGCATCCATCTGCACATTCAATTGCGCCAGATCCTGACGAATGCACGCCGTCATTCTGTCAATCGCGAAACGTTTGAATTCCGCCAGCCAGACGGACTCGGGCTGATTCACGAATTTTTTACCGAATCTCCCGGCTAGCGATTCGCCGACCTCTTTCAGATACGTACCGCCATAATGTTCATTGGTGAACTCGACCTTATATCCGATCGCTTCGAGGTAGCGCAGATAAACGGAGCGGCCAAGTGTATCGACTTGTGCGCCACCGTCATTGAGATAATATTCGCGAAAAACCTGATAACCTGTGAATTCCAATAAGCGCGCCAGCGCATCTCCAAAGATGGCACCACGCGCATGACCAACATGCAACGGGCCCGTTGGATTCGCCGACACGAATTCCAGCAACACCCGGCGGCCTTCGCCCTTCTGTGAACGGCCATAATCTTGGCCCAGTGAGATCGTGACGCGTAAATTTTCAGTCCAAAAGCCCGGCTTGAAGACAAAATTCAAGAAACCGGGGCCGGCAATTTGAATCGACTTGATACGCTCATCGGTCTCGAGTTGAATCTTGAGTTGTTCAGCCACCTCGCGCGGCGTGCGATTGAGAGACTTTGCACAAACAATTGCAGCATTGGTTGCCAGCTCACCGTGCACAGCGGATTTTGGCCGTTCCAGTGAAACTGCCGACAACGTCAAATCTTTTCGGTCAACACCGCAGGTTACGAGCGCCGCCATCATGGTATCATTGAACGCGCCAATCACATTCATAATCCAACCCTTTGTTACTCTTGCGCCAGGATATGTTCACGACACAAGAACTATCATCAGTCTTTGCGTGTGAACGATCACGGTCCGGCAGTCATTCTTGCAGTTTCTTTCAATGCAAAACTATCTGTCAATCCGGCAATGCAATCGGCGATCGCACGCAATCTTCCTGTCTCGCCAACAGCCGAATGATAATCCTCGAGGCGCTCAGCGGGCAAATCAGACGGGTGGTTGCGATAATGATTGAACAAAGTTCTGATTGCTGCACTTCCCTCGGCACATTCCTCATTCACACGCTCGTTTCGATACATGCGATCGAATAGAAAGTCGCGGATCACGTTCATCTGTCGCTGGCAATCTTCGGAAAAGCTGACGATTGCGCATCCTGCGTTGCGGATATCATCAGGCTCCTGCGGATTGAATTCATCGAATCGCTGCATCGATGTGCGATACACATCTTCGACCAGTTCACCGAAAACCTCCCGCAGGGCAGTCTGGTTGATCCGGCTTTCGCTCACACCGGAATCATCACGACGAACGCGCCTGATTGCCGGACCGATCAGGGGTAATTCTGTCAGGTCACCGGAGGCAAAAAATTCAGCGCGCAATCCGTCCTGCATATCGTGACAATTGTAGGCAATGTCATCGGCGAGTGCAGCCACCTGTGCCTCGGCCGAAGGATAGGTATGAAGTTCCAGATCCGTATCGGCGTAAGCGTCGGCCATTGCCAGATCCATTTCATCCACCGGACCATTATGTTTGGCGATCCCCTCCAATGTCTCCCATGTCAAGTTGAGGCCGTTAAATCCGATGTAACTGCGTTCTAGATTGGTGACGATTCTCACCGCTTGGGCGTTATGCTCGAAGCCGCCATGGCCCTTCATGATTTCATTAAGTGTCTGCTCTCCGATATGACCAAAAGGCGTATGCCCAAGATCATGTGCGAGGGACACGGACTCAGCCAAATCCGGATTAAGGCCAAGCGACGAAGCGATTGCACGGGCGACCCGTGCCACCTCGATCGTATGCGTGAGACGCGTTCTGAAATGCCCGCATACCGGGGCGACAAAGACTTGGGTCTTGTACATCAGCAAACGAAACGAGGTGGAATGCACAATCCTGTCACAATCCCGCTGAAAAGCTGTGCGCTGCTCACTGCCTGAATCACTCAGGGGGCGCGACCCGCAACGCGGATGCATGCATGCATAGGGCGCCAGGGTCATAACTGCGCTCAGTTGCCGCTTTGCCATAAGTCACCACAAGCTTGCCGCAAGGAAGGTGTAGAATTATATTGAGATGGGGTATGAATCAAAGAACGAGGATGCAAGTGGAATTGATTGTTCCGCCCAAAGTCTCCGAACGTGCATTTGAGAGGCTTGCAGAAATTAATTCGGGCGATGACAAGATGAAATGTCTGCGCGTGAGCGTCAAGGGCGGCGGCTGTTCAGGATTTCAGTATGAAATTCAATTTGACGAGCCGGAAGAAGACGATATTCACTTGACCCGTGATGACCAGACAGTTTTGGTGGATAAACACTCATTGCCGTTTCTACAGGATGCCACCATTGACTTTGCTGATGAACTGATTGGCTCACGATTTGTTGTCATCAATCCCAACGCCAAATCGACATGTGGCTGTGCCATGAGTTTTTCTTTTTGACCTTCGCCACCGAATGAAAATCGCAAGTTTCAATGTCAACGGTATAAGGGCGCGGAAGCTGCATCTATGCAAATGGCTGAACGAAAGTCACCCGGATGTTGTTTTACTACAGGAAATCAAATGTCTGGATATGGGTTTTCCATACCAGGACTTTGAAGATCTAGGTTACAATATTGCCATCCACGGACAGAAGGGTTTCAATGGCGTGGCTATTTTCTCAAAGTTTCCGCTTGAAGATGTCACCCGTGGATTACCGGGGGATAACAATGATGTGCAAGCACGGTGGATAGAAGCGACCGTCGCCAGTGATTCTCCAATCCGCGTCTGTTGCTTGTACTTGCCCAACGGCAATCCTGCACCTGGCCCAAAATACGATTACAAGCTTGCCTGGATGGAACGGTTAATCCGGCGCGCCACAGACATTCTGGCGCTTGAAGAGGCTTCGTTGCTCGCTGGCGACTTCAATGTCATTCCGCAATCGGAAGATGCGCGCCATCCCGAAAAATGGGCCGAAGACGCGTTGTTTCGTCCGGAAACCCGGAGATTGTGGCACCAGCTGGTCAATCTTGGCTTCTATGACGCGTTCCGTTTGCGTTGTACGGATTCTGAACAATACACTTTCTGGGACTTTCAGGCGGGTGCCTGGCAGCGCAATGACGGGATACGGATTGACCATTTTCTGCTCACGCCGCAATGTGCTGACCGGCTTGCTGATTGTGCGATCGATCGGGATGTTCGCGATTGGGAAAAACCGTCGGATCATGTGCCGATCTGGGTTGAAATCACCTCTGCGAGTCGAGTCTGACAGCCACAAACCCGAACCGTGCAAAGGGTTCTATTGAAATTCAGGCCATGATTTCCGGTTAACGCATAAGTTTTGGACCCGATATGAGAATTACAAAGCCGGCTTCAGAAATGCACGCCAAACCCGGAACTTGTCATCGAATGTCATTGTTGCGTTGGCCGCACTTGTAGATGGCAAACAGCAAACACGCTTTCCACCCCAAGCGACATCTGGATTTTGCGCGCAATAAAGCTTGAATCCTTGATACGCCCGTTTGCCGTTCAGCCCGATCGCATCAATGCACGGATATTTGTCAATCAATGAGGCCAAATCGTTATAGATTGGAGAGCGAATTTGTGAATCCAGACTGCCGGTGCGTTCTGCTGCCGCAAATATATCCCAGAGTGCAATTTCATTCCTGAGAAGAAATGACCGTCTTGATTCGTCACCCTCACCGGTCGTCTCTTCAAATGTACGGGAAAGAATTCGCCAAAACTGGTTGCTGGAATTCGCGTAATATTCTTGGGCCGCCAGTGAGATATCACCTGGCAATGAGCCAAGAATCAGGATTCGGGAGTTGTCGTTGGCGATCGGAGCCAGACCCTTCTTCATTGAAATCCCAATCTCCTATGATCCAACCCATAGACCCGATTGATTGCACCACACAGGGGCAAACCTGTCCGGGCAACCGCTTGCCAGAAGAGTCTGCAATATCCTTCGCTTTTATGAGGGCACATTGAATGTTACCAGCCTTCCCAAAGAACGTCCAGTAATTCCCGCTAATTTATTTTCTGACTTTATTTCAGCAGTTTAGTTCTTTGCCAAAATATTTTTTTCGCAAACTCTTCGGGTCTTTCTGGGGCGTGTCTTGGCCCTGCCCGGTGATTCGTTTAGGGTTGCCCGCAACAATGAACACAATCGAGCAGTGTCATGCCCCCAAAGAAAATGCGTCATCTGCAGAAGATGGACGTGATGATTTCCAAATTACGTCAGGTGTTTCAGAACATTCCGGAGCCGGTGGCCAGCCGTGGCCTCACCGTGAGGGATTGTCTGATGGCGGCCGTCGCGATGTTTCAGTTCAAATATCCCTCGCTGCTTTGCTTTGACCAGGAGATGCGGGGTGAGCGGACCGATGCGACGATCGTCAACAATTTGAAATCACTGTATCAGATCGGGCGGGTCCCCTCTGACACCACGATGCGCGAGCGGTTGGACAGGGTGGATCCGGATCGGTTGCGGCCGGCCTTCCGCACCTTGTTTGCGCTGCTCCAGCGCAGCAAGAAGCTTGAAGCCTTCCAGTATTTTGACAAGAGCTATCTGCTGTCGATTGACGGGACGCAATATTACAGCTCTCACAACGTCCATTGCGATCAGTGTTGCCGGAAAGAGCACAGAAACGGCACTGTGACTTATTATCACCAGATGCTCGGTGCGGCCCTGGTGCATCCGGATCTTCCGGTTGTGGTGCCCCTGGCCCCTGAGATCATCCGCAAGCAGGATGGCGCCACCAAGAATGATTGCGAACAGAATGCCTGCGCGCGGTTCGTCACGGCCTTTCGCCGTGAACATCCCCATCTTCCTGTCGTCATCCTCCAGGACGGACTGGCATCAAAGGGGCCCCATATCAAGATGCTGCGTGCTCATGAGATCGGTTATATTCTGGGGGCCAAGCCGGGGGATCACACATTCCTGTTCGCCTGGCTGGAAGACAATCCCCGCGTCCAGGTGACCGAGAGGTGTGAGACAGGCCCCAAAGGGCAGATCACCCATCATCGCTTTCGCTGGGTGAATGACGCGCCGCTCAATGAGACCCATTTCGATCTCGGCGTCAACTTTCTCGAATACACCGAGATCAACCCGAAGGGTGAAACCAAGACCTTCTCCTGGGTCACCGATCAACCACTCAATGACCACTCAATCATGGAGGTGATGCGTGCCGGCCGCAGCCGGTGGAAAATCGAGAATGAAACCTTTCAGACTTTGAAGAAGACCCGCGGCAGTGGCCTCTCTTTCGCACATAACTTTGGACACGGCCAAAAGAACCTCGCCAGCGTCCTCCCCACTCTCATGATGCTGGTGTTTCTGATGGATCAGATTCTCCAGACCCTCTGCCCTGCATTCCAACGTGCTCTCGCGACCAAGAAGCGAAAACTGTATCTGTGGCGGGCGATGACCGCCCAACTCATGAGTTATCAAATCCACAGCTGGGAGATCTTCTGGCGTGGACTGACTGAGACCCTGCAGCGCCCGGCGCTCGCCGACATCCTTCCCGAACCCTGAACCCCGCCGCCTGTGAGGCCCCTCACACACCCACGTCATCTTCAAAGTCCATCCCCACATTGCCATCCCATCACTCCGCGACGATTCCGCCGCCCGGATGCGCTGTGCCTGACCCAAACGATCCGCCAAATGGCTGTGCCAAACGAGCTGAAACCGGAATTAGCGGGAATTGCTGAAGAACGTCTGCGACTCTTCCATCCAATGATTCACATAAATTCACGGCACAACGACATCCGACGGGGCGCACCGAATCGCATCAAGGTGATCGATCGATTCAAGAGGTGAATCTAAAATCCTTTTGATCTCAGTGCACAAAAATCGGCAATCAATCATCTTTCGAGAGATGGGATCACTGCCGTTTCGGGTTTCTGGTCTGACGGCGGCACAACACGGCAGCATAACCCTCCCAGGGCGCAAAAGCATGAATCACGTTGATCAAAGATCCATTTTTCATCCCGAACCGATCTTGACTCCAGCCCATGACTGCCCCGCCAATCAGAACCACCTCTTCCCAAGCAAATTCCACAATCCATTGGATATCGGCGACTCACCTCTCGACCCGCTGTGATTCAGTTGGGCTGGCGAATTCGTCTTCGAAGTGCAATTCGACAGGACTGAAGAAAAAATCCCTGAAAGCCACTCTCAACTGCTTGAACAGCAAACTCATCAGGATTAAATTCCGGAATGGTTTAACCATTCTGGAGTATTTTCCTGGTGGGTTATCAACGGCGCTTGAACATGGACTTGCCTCAGGGCCAGTCTGCATTCCTCTGGGGTGCGCGGCAAACGGGTAAGTCCACTTTTCTGCGCCAGAGATTTCCGAACAGCTTCTACATAGACCTTCTCAACTCAGACAACCTTCTGTCGCTCAGTGCACGACCTGCTCGACTGGGAGAAATACTCACCCAGAAGGCACCTGAGATTTTGAAACGACCCATCATCATTGATGAGATTCAGAAAGTTCCATCCCTGCTTGATGAAGTGCACCGCCTTATCGAAAGCCATGGTTTCTCATTCATCCTTTGCGGGTCAAGCGCGCGACGCATGCGACGGGCCGGGGTTAATCTGCTGGGTGGCCGCGCCTGGCGCTTTGACTTGTTTCCATTGAACTGGAATGAAGTGCCGGAATTTGACCTGCTTCGGGCACTCAACCGCGGCATGCTTCCCTCAATTTACGACCAGCCACGTTTTGGTCGTTCACTCAAGGCTTATGTACAAGACTATCTCACAGAAGAGATTTTCAATGGCGCTACGACCCGCAATGCCCCCACATTTGTTCGTTTTTTTGATAGTTTGCGATTTTGTCACGGAGAGTTGCTCAATTATACTTCGATCAGCCGTGAATGTGCCATCGATGCCAAAACCGTCAAGGTTTATTTTGACATTCTGCAGGACAGCCTGGTGGGGTATCGGATCTTTCCCTTTCACCGCAACAGTGGGCGCCAGAGCATCACCGCTGCTCCCAAGTTTTTTTTGTTTGATGTCGGCGTGGCAAGCCATATATGCGGCAGGTCTCTGACAAATGAATGCGGACCTGAATTTGGCCGTGCATTTGAACATTTCATTTTTCTTGAACTGATTGCCGCTCGTGGCTACCGAGAGCAAGATTATTCCATCGAGTTCTGGCGTACAAAATCAGGACTTGAGGTCGATTTCATACTCGGGGGCGGAGAGGTTGCCGTCGAAGTCAAGACCCGCGTACGCCACGGTGATTTACGCGCTATACGGGCTTTCGCTGACGAGTTCTCCCCAAACGCTGCCTTTGTTGTGACTGCAGAACAGGATCGTCGACGCATTGATGATATCGACATACTTCCGTACACCGACTTTTTGCGCTTGCTGCATGATGGCCATGTCATTTGAATCTCCAATGATAGCCCGCTGTCTACCTTACCGGTTGAAACCACGATTGCGAGATGGCATTGCCGCGTTCTTTGATGACACGCGTATCCACGAAGCGAACGGAAACAGCTCCCCCTCGATCCAGACTTTCACTTGGCCAGGCGCCGCAGAGGCTTGTCACACGCAAACCGCCGACAACATCAGGCTGGCAAAAAGGGGAGCAGATCGAGCCTTCGACCCTGGCAATATGGGATTCTGAGCGGGGACCTGGCAAAACTCAGTCGTGCCTTCCCGACATGGTCAGACCTTGAAACCTTCTATGACCTGTCAACGGGCCTGCTGTTGGTGCCGACAGCGGTTGCGCACTCGTCCCAGTCAAAGAGCCAGGCCAGGCGTTTTCGCAGAAGACCTGGAGCCAGGCGATTGAGGCTACACAATACCGCTTGGCGAGCCGGGGTTGCCAAACCTCTCGCGTGATACAACCGCCCTTGTAACTCGACATGGTCCAGCACTTTGCGAATTCTCGGCTCTCGCTTCAAGCGGAACTGCCGATGCGCCTCTGCAATATCGGTATTGGAAATCAGGGACTGGGATAATGTCCACGCATCTTCGAGTGCCATATTTCCACCCTGCGCGAGAAATGGCGGCATCGCATGCAGAGCATCTCCGATCAGGGTTGACCGGCGGCCAGACCATTTTTTGGCAACCGACGAGCCCACTATGGGCCAATACTCAAGCGGCTCACATTGCTGCAGAAGATCCCGCACATGATGGCCGAATGAGTCAAATTCCCGGAGAACCCGATCCGTGGAAATACAACACATCCCGGGGTCTCGCCGAACGGCTCTTCCAGCCTCCTTGATGGCCACAATATTCAAGACACTTCCGCTACGAAGCGGATATGTCACCACATGCCCGCCCGGACCTGTCAATACGCGAATGACATTTTCATGCACCCGCTGAGATGACGGAATCGCAACCAGTGAACGCCAGGCATGATGACGGTACAGGGGAAGTGAATGAGGATTCAACATCTGCCGCACGGGTGAAGTCAGTCCGTCACATCCAATCAGATACTCTGCCGGGATGACGTCTCCGCTGGCAAGAGTGCAAGCCACCCGGTGGCCGTTGTCCTCAACTTTCACCACATGCGTATCAAGGCGCAGGTTGACACCTGAGATTTTTGCTTGCTCTACCAGTTGCGTCATCAGATCTGCGCGATGCCAAAGAAGATAGGGGGACGAGTCGTGACGCTGCCCATGCAACATGAGTTGATGCCAAACTTGACCGCTCCTTGGGCAGCAAAACTCAATCCTGTCAGCTGATATGGCAGACCCGTGCCCGAAAATGCCGAGTCTTTTGAGAATTCGTGCGCCGTTCGGCGTCATTTGAATTCCATAACCCGTTTCACCGATTGTATGACGACTCTCAATGACTGTCACGCGTCGCTGCGCACGGGCCAGCAACGTTGCGACGGCAAGACCGGCAATCCCACCACCGATAATGGTCATGTCGTCAGGCACGTTGATCGTCCCGGACAGGTCATTCGCCCACACCATTTGATTATCGTCCTGTCCCCTGATGTCCATCCACGCAGCGTATCGATGCTGCTGTGAAATCGCCAATTGCAAGTCAGCGGCGGGCTGGCAAGACCGGCAGACACTGTACAGCCTTTGGTTGCCAAACTGCATCTCGTTGATTCATATGATGAGACAACGTCAGTGGATGTCACGGTGAGACATGCCGGCACTCAATTGATGACACGGCCTGTCGGCGGCATGATATGATCATGGTAACCTCACCCGAAGCCATGCCCAACGTTGAGTTCAGGCTGGCTGGAAATGATGAGATTCTGCGGCCAGGCCGCCTATGATGCAGCATCAATCGTACTGGATTCCACAGGTTGATTTTTCTTGCCAAATGAGTGGTATTTCTTCACAAAAAACCAATGATCGTGCTCGCATTTGCCATTATCGGAGTCTTTGTTGGCGCCCGAACTGCCATCAATCGTGGCGGCAACTACAAGGATAGACTGCAATATGCAGCTGTCTGGGCCATCGCGCTGTCACTCTGCGGTTTGTTTGTGACTCTTGCGCTCGGCTGGCTACTGGTGCCGAAAGAGGCTTGATCAGTGGTATGCAGGCAAACATCTCGCTGCGACTGCTTGTAGCGACCGGAAAAAATAATCGGTAATGCTCAAATTTCTCCTGTTTGCAGTGCCTTTTCTCTATGCGTTCATCGCCATGAAGCTCTCCGCCTGGCAGATGCAGCGTAAACTTCGTCGTGATTCAAGTCCAATGAATGATATGGCAGTTCGCCAACTTCACCAAAAGCTGGCACGCGTCGCCAAGATTGAATCGATCGATATTCGAATCCATGAAGTGTCGCCAATCAACGGAATGGTCCTGCCGAATGGCGAGATCTACATCACACGCGGCCTGATGAATTGTTATTTAAGGGGAGATATCAGCGGCGAAGAGCTTGCATCGGTAATTGCGCATGAAATCGGCCATGTCATGCTTGGGCATACCAAAGGACGACTCGCCAGTTTTGCCGGACAAAATGCCGCGCGTATTCTTCTTGGTGCATTATTCAATCGATTCATTCCTTTCCTCGGCGCTTTCCTCGCCCAAACGCTGATCACCCTTTTTTTCAAACGCCTGTCACGTGACGATGAATTTGCCGCTGACGCCTACGCCAGCGCCCTCCTCACTGCTGCCGGGATCGGTACCCAACCGCAAAAAACACTTTTTCGAAAGCTCCCGACACTGACCGGACAATCGGGTGGTGGAATCGCCTGGCTGATGAGCCATCCGCGCATTGAAGATCGAATCCATGCTATTGAGAAGCGCGAAGAACGTTGGAAAAAAGACGGAGATCATCAGGTGCCAACGCACTCCTGAAAGGAGTCGACACAAAGACGAGGATGAATGAATTTAAGATGACCATTTGCCAGAGAGACTGATTCCAGTGAGGGTTTGAACGGGGCCACCGACAAATCCCACACTGACCAACATTCTGACCTGCACGTCATGCCAATCTGAATCAGGCGCACACCGTTGCCGTTATGTTTCCAAATTGATCATCGTCAGATGACAGACGAATGAGATCTCATACAGCATGGCGATTGTGGGACGATCGATTTCGCTGGCGGTTCTCCTGCGATGCAAATCCGGCCCGAACCTGATTTGCAATCCAAACCCATCCCTGTCTCAGCGCCTGGGCCCGCAATTGCGATGCACGGCGCCTGACTTCGGCATAGCTCAACGACGGATATTCGTCCTTCTGTATCTGCATGATCTGCGCTCCAAATTGACCACAGCACAAAGATATGCGCTGACTGGCAAATGAGTAGCAACTGAATGGTCAATTCCGCCTTGCATGGTGTGCAACGCTCATCAAATTCAGCGGTGATAGAATTTGGGTGCCTTTTGCACCAATGCTGCAGCATGCAGCCAACGCTGCATAAAATCAGTTTCCGAGCGGCGACAGAGCACATGCGCTGACTCGTCTTCGGTCAACCAAAATGCTGCGGCCAACTGTCCCAGACGTGATCTCCTGAAGTCCCTGACCTTGAGTCCACCGGGAGAGATGTCAGAGGGCGTTCCCTTCGCAAGAATGTCGCGGACAGCACCGACAAGCTCAAATTCTTGTCGCATTGACGACACATCCATCACCAGATGATGCGTATCCGCAAGCGCATTCTGCAATTGATGCACCATCTCATCAACGTCTTCAATCGGAACAAAGGCCAGCAATTCGTCAGGAGACATCCAGGCCAATTCCCGGCCCTCATTGGCATCAATCCGCCGAGGCGCAGGCACAGCGACAGCGAGAGTCTGCGCAATTATCCCTGCGATCATCGAGTCTTGCAGATCAGCACGGATCATCAACATACCACGCGGTGTCAAGAGCCGAACATGATTATCTCTCGTGGCACCTGTGCGATCAGCCATGAAGCTGCCGTCCTTCCGGGTCGTAGAAAACCGGGCGGACAATCTTTGCAGCCACCTCTCCATCTCCCACGGTAAAACGAATGGTCTCGCCCATTCTCTTAGAACCATTTTCGACCAGACCAAGAGCAATTCTGCGATTCAATACGGGGGAATGATAGCTCGATGTGATGCGCGCCGTGCAATGTGGAAAACCATATGTCGACGTCGTCACTGATGAAACTTGTGCCCCGACCGGCAGGACAGCATTGGCATCAACCGTCTCGAGACCTACCAATCGCAAATTGCTGATAGTGTTGCTGAGTTGTCGGTGCTGTCCACGTTTTCCCATAAAGTCTCCCTTGTTCTTGGAAATTGCCCAGCCGAGACCCAGTTCCTGTGGAGTGATTGTGCCATCCGATTCCTGACCGATCAAGATATATCCCTTCTCGGCGCGCAGGACATGCATGGCCTCTGTGCCATAGACCTCGAGACCGAATTCCTGCCCGGCATCACACAACTGCATCCATATATCCATGCCCGCTGAAGCGGGAACCGCAATTTCATATGAAAGTTCTCCAGAGTATGAAATTCTGTAGATCCGCGCCATGAGATTTCCGACAGGTCGATCACTCCATGCCATATGCGGCAAAGCCTCGTTGGAAATGGACCCGATACCCAGCTTCTCAAGAATCATGCGGGCCTTGGGCCCGGCGATGACGATTTGCGCCATTTGTTCAGATAAATCCGCAGTATACACCTGCCAGTCCGGCCATTCACATTGCAGCCAATCCTCCATCCAACCGTGGACCGGCCCGGCCTGCGAGCTCGTCGTGTGGCAAACAAAACTGGTTTCGCTGATCCGCGCGACGACTCCGTCATCCATCAGGAACCCATTTTCATCGCAAATCAACCCGTAGCGACACCGCCCGACTGCAAGTTCACTCATCTGGGATGTATAGATCATATCGAGAAATCGACCGGCATCCGGCCCCGAAACGGTCATTTTACCCAGGGTTGACGCATCAAGTAAGCCTACCGAACGTCGCACGCCCAGCGTTTCGCGCTCGACCGCTCGATTCACCCCTTCGCTCCCCTTGAGATAGCAGTAGGGGCGGCGCCAGTCGCCGACCAATTCCCAGGAGGCCCCGTTATCCTCGTGCCATTGATCCATCGGTGTCTTGCGCACCGGTTTAAACATGGGGCCCCGCCGGTCACCCGCAATCGCACCAAACGTCACTGCGGTGTAAGGGGGCCGAAAAGTCGTCACACCAGCCTCACCTGGTTCAATGCCACGATTGCGGGCCATTAACATCAACCCGTTGATATTGGAGAGCTTTCCCTGATCTGTCGCCATGCCCAGCGTGGTGTAGCGTTTGGCATGTTCGGATCTTACATAATTCTCCTGAGCCGCAAGATCGAGATCTGAGACCTTGACATCATTCTGGAAATCCACCCAGATTTTGTCCCGCGCTGATGCCTTGATCCCACTTGGAGACAAACAATCGCTGGAGGGTTCTGAAAAGCGCTCGGCCTGACAGGTGATTCTCTTGATCGACCGCCCGCCAAGACCGAGACTCTTCAGGGCCATCTCTGAGGCCCTCACCGCATCTTCAAGAGTCTGTTGAAGGGTCGGACAACCGGAGACGGCGCCCGCCGTGTAGGTCATCGTGCGCCCCGCAGAATTGATTGGCGGAAAATCGGGGTCGGGGCGGAAAGCCACCAGGGTCGGATCCCAAACCAGTTTGCCGCCACAATGCGACCAAAGGTGCACCACGGGTGACCAACCGCCCGACATCGACACCGAATCACAGGTAATCTCTCTCAGGACCGAACCCTCGCCCATTTGTGAACAGACCTGCACACGAGTCACCCGTTTCCTTCCCTGAACGGCCGCAACTGCGCGACCAAACTCGACATGAATCCCTTTCGATTGTACGTCTTCCGGCAACTCACTCTCCACTCTGGGGCGTGAATCCAGGACTGCTGGAACCTCCAACCCGGCTTCTGACAGGGCTAGGGCCGTCCGATATCCGTCGTCATTGTTGACCGCGATAACTGTCCGATCACCGGGAGAAACCCCGTAGTTTTTGACATAGTCGCGTACAGCCGACGCGAGCATCACTCCCGGCGTGTCATTCTGCTGGAAGCAAATCGGTCGCTCAATCGCGCCTGTCGCCAGAATGATTTGCCGTGGGCGAATCCGCCAAATCCGTTGGCGCAGAGCACCCGTCTCTGGACGATGATCGCTCACCCGCTCGACTGCCAGCGCCAAACCATGATCATAAACGCCAAATAGAGTCGTCCGGTTGAGCATATGCACTGAGTTGTAGGCCTCTAACGAACTGACAAGTTGTGCAATCCAGTCGCTGCTGTCGACACCATCAATCGTTGCGTGATCAACGGCACTTCGCCCGCCCCAAAAAGGCATCTGTTCAACAATGAGAACCTCGGCACCGCTCTCCGCCGCAGCTTGCGCCGCAAGCAGCCCTGCAACACCCCCACCAACAACCAGAAGATCGACATGGACATGAAAATGCTCGTAATCCGAACTGTCACGATGGCGCGGGGCTCTGCCAAGCCCGGCCGCGTGCCTCAACACGGGTTCATAGAGTCGCTTCCACAAGCTGCGTGGCTGCATAAAGGTCTTGTAGTAGAAGCCCGCCGGCAACAGTCCTGCAGCGAGTCCGGCAACGGCTCCGATATCAAACTCAAGGCTGGGAAAGTGATTCTGTGATGATGCCTTCATCCCATCATGAAGCTCTGTCATCGTTGCAACACAATTTGGTTCGGCCAGCCCCCCCTCGCCTATCGTCACTAGGCCGTTTGGTTCCTCCGGTCCGCTTGCGACCAAACCCCGCGGCCGATGGAATTTGAAGGATCTGCCGACGAGAATTTGATCATTCGCGAGAAGAGCAGACGCCAGACTGTCACCCTCAAAACCCGAGAAAGAATGCCCGTTAAACTGGAAGCTCAATCGGCGACGGCGATCAATCAGTCTCCCGCCTTGGACCAATCGTGTGCTCACTGGTTCTCCCGATCCTGCAATGACTTCGGGAGATCCGACCCTGGTCGGCGTGCATCAATGGCATCAAGCACAGATTTGGGAACATGTTGCCACTGTGCCTTATAGGTCGCAAACACTTCCTGTGTGAGAGTACAGCGCGCAGCGATAAACCATTTGCCACAGCCGAAACTGTGCCGCCATCTCTCCACATGCACATCCCGGGGATTGCGGCGGCGAAACAGATAATCTGTGAATTCTGCGTCTGTCGAATCCATCGCTCTCCGGCGAATATGCGCTTCTCCACCGGGTGAGAGTTCAGTCTCGTCAGCGTCCAACTGACAGTAGGGGCACTTAAGCCGTAACATGATCCCTTTCGCTATATCTTCTTCTCAATGAGCGACACCAGCCGCGACCCGTTCATCAACGAATCGACCCTGAGAAAATCGCTGCAAGTCAAAAGGCGCTGCCAATAACCCGGGTGCATCATTCACCATGAGTTCGGCCATTGCCCAGCCGGAACCTGGAATCGCCTTGAAACCGCCCGTACCCCACCCGCAATCAACATAGAGATTCTTGACAGGAGTCTTGGAAATAATTGGTGAACGATCGGCTGTCATATCAACGATTCCGCCCCACTGGCGGAGCATCTTGAGTCGGGAGACGATCGGAAACATCTCAACAATTGCAGATACGGTTTCTTCAATATGTGTGAAGGAACCTCTTTGCGAGAAGTTGTTATAACCGTCAGTCCCGCCACCGATCACGAGTTCACCTTTATCAGACTGACTGACATAACCATGTACAGTATTTGCCATGACCACCACGTCAAGAAATGGTTTGACAGGCTCGGAAACCAAAGCCTGGAGAGAAACCGACTCAATAGGAAGCTCGAATCCTGCCATTTCGGCAAGTGTGCCCGTATATCCGGCGGCCACGATTCCCAGTTTGTTGCAATGAATGGCTCCACGTGTTGTTGTCACACCTGTGACACAACTGTCACTCTGCAGGATTCCTGTGACTTCACAATCCTCGATGACATGCATCCCCATCGCCGAGCAGGTCCTGGCATACCCCCAGGCGACAGCATCATGGCGCGCGGTACCCCCTTGTGGGTGCCAGAGTGCGCCGCGTATCGGATAGCGGGGACCGTCAATGCAAATTGACGGGCAAATCTCGCTGATGCGTGATGGCGTAATAAATTCTGTGTCGATACCCTGCCGAAGATTGCTACCGGCAACTCGCATCAGATTATCAACTTCATGATGAGTCTGTGCCAGAGTCAGGACACCGCGTGGACTGAACATGACGTTCATATTCAAATCCTTGCTCATTGACTCATAGAGTTGGCGTGATTTTTCATAAATCGCAACTGATTCATCATGAAGGTAGTTGGATCGGATGATGGTCGTATTGCGTCCGGTATTGCCGCCCCCGAGCCATCCTTTTTCGAGGATTGCGACATTGAAGATCGCATGATTCTTTCCCAGATAATACGCGGTCGCCAACCCATGCCCGCCGGCACCAATAATGATGTAATCATATTGGGGACGAGGGTCGGGGGTATTCCAAGCCTGCTCCCAACCAGAATGACCGCGCAATGCCTCCCGCAAGAGTCTGATTGAAGAATAGCGCTGCACAGACAATCCTTCCCGATGCCAATGAATTTCCATATGCGCACGCGAAAGAATAAAGTAGTCATCGGCTGTATTCAATCCCGGCCCGGCGATGGCGTGGAAGGAATGATTCTATGATTTTCTGGCTGGCAGGAACAGCATTGTCGGCAGCCGTCACCACACTCCTCCTGATGGCCCTAATTCGACATCGAGACGCACCTCATGAAGACGCACAACGCGAAGTTGAATTTTACAAGTCGCAGTTGGCAAGCGTCGAGGATGATCTGCAGCAGAATCGTCTGAGCGCGGTAGATGCCGAACAGGCGCGGCGTGAAGTCTCACGGCGACTTCTTCGGGCGCATGAACGAACAACAGTATCATGTTCGTCTGTCGGCACCGCATCGCGTCTGTCCACTTCTTTGGCCTGTATCCTCATCATTCTCGTCTTTTTACCCGGCTCAGCCGCCCTTTACTGGCTGATTGGTAATCCAAACCTGCCCGATCTCTCGTTATCGGAACGGTTGAGAGCAGCAGAACTGGCGTACACGACCCGACCTTCCCAACGGGAAATCGTTGACAGTCGAGACCTGACTTCTATTACGACTGAGGCCGACCCGGAACTGGTGCGCCTCGTCGCTGAACTGCGCACCCGTCTGGCCGCCGCTGCACCGGATCTTGAGGGATTACGCATGCTGGTTCGCAGTGAGTTGTCGATTGGCAACTTTGCTGCGGCAATACAAGCACAAAGAGATGTCCTGGCTCTTCTTGACGGCGCGGCGCGGGCGACGGATTTCAGCCAAATGACTGATCTTCTGGTGATCGAGGCCGGGGGCTATGTCTCTCCCGAAGCAGAGGCCGCCATCTATCAGGCACTCGCCCGCGATCCAGAGGACCCGGCGGCACGCTATTATCTTGGACTCATGTACGCCCAGACAGGGCGTCCTGATCTCACCGTCAATATCTGGAATCGGTTAATTGAAGATTTGCCAGCAACATCACCCATCGCTGCCGATCTCCGGCTGCGCCTGCCAGCGGCGGCTCAGGCGGCGGGTATAACGAACATAAACTTGCCGCCCGAACCACTTCCCCGACCCAGTAGCGAAGATATCGCCGCTGCCGAGTCAATGAGCGTTGAAGACCGCGTGGAATTCATTACCGGAATGGTCGAAAGTCTGCGAAACCGTCTTGACGAGGACGGAGGCAGCGCCATTGAATGGACCATGTTGATCAATTCACAGATGACAATCGGTCAGCACAGCGCCGCACGAATGAGTTATGAGCGCGCACTTGAGGTCTTTGCTGACAGTCCGGACGATTTACAGTTCATCATGGAAAGTACCGATCTCGATCCCGCACAGTAATGTCGATTATTCCTGAGTTGAATGCGTTTGCCGAAATTATTTCCTGCCGCGGCAGTCTTGTTGGACTTGATCATGGCCGACGTTCCATCGGCATCGCTGTTTCTGATCATGAACAACGGCTCGCATCGCCGTTATCGACAATTGTTGAAAAGAAATTTCGGACAACCGCCGTCAAGCTGCTCGACATCTGCGCTGACCGTGCAGCTGTGGGTATCATCCTGGGCCTCCCCTTGAATATGGATGGCACGCAGGGGAAGCAATGTCAGTCCGTGCGGGCATTTGCCTATCATCTCAGTCAAATGACGCCGCTGCCGATCAGCTTTCAGGATGAACGCCTCTCTTCAGCAGAGGCGATTGAAATTGTAGGCAGTACAGTGGCCAGTTCTCGGGCAAAGCGCGACTCACTGATCCACCGAGTCGCGGCATCTGTCATGCTGCAATGGGCATTGGACGAGATACACAAATTTCGCGAAGACAACGCGGATTCATTCAACATGACGTGATGCTGGATGATCATCAATGCCCAAAAAGTCATGACAAGGCGCGAACCGATCGTCCTGATCAGGCCAGGCGCATCTTGCAGCAATGGCCTCCTGAGGCGCGTGATGCGATGACTGGCTGGAAATTCACCGCTTCGGCGGTGAACACCAGTCCCGACTACGCAGGATGCATGGCCACCGATGCGCTGCTGCCGTTCGCCTGCTTCTCCATCATGCGCACCGCTTGCCAATAGAATTCAATCCCTTCTGGCCCGTTCAACGCTGGGTTCGAGAGCATTTGCCGCCACGTGCGAGCACCCGACTGGCCAGCAAAGAGACCCAGCATATGCCGGGTGACTGCCGTGACTTTGACGCCCGACCGATACTGTTGTCTGAGATAGGGAACCATGGCTGCCGCAACCTGGTTGGGGTTCATTCTCTTCCCCGATTGACCAAAAATCCGCTGATCAACGGGCGCGAGGAGACGCGCGGGCGTGCGATATGCCGCCCTGCCAATCATGACCCCATCCAGTCCTGCCGCAAGATACCTCTCAGCTTGAGTGAGACATTCAATACCCCCATTGATGCAGATCTTCAGTTGTGGAAATTGATCTTTCATCCTCAGCACCAAAGGATAATCCAGCGGTGGAATCTCACGATTCTGTTTTGGGCTAAGTCCCCGCAGCCATGCTTTTCGAGCATGAATCGCAATTCTGCTGACACCCGAATCTGCCACGGCCGAAAGGAATTCCGGCAAACAGGTTTCCGGATTCTGATCATCGACCCCGATTCGGCATTTGAGTGTAATCTCAATCCCCTCTGCGGCATCCTGCATGGCGCGCAGGCATGCGGCGGCGCGAACCGGGTCTTTCATGAGAACTGCACCAAACCCACCGGCTTGCACTTTGTCAGACGGACAGCCGGCATTGAGATTGATTTCATCGAATCCACGCCCGGTGCAGCGTTGAACCGCTTCAAAGAGTTCCTGTGGCTCAACGCCACCTATTTGCAATGCGAGTGGGCGCTCGCACGGGTCAAATGCCAACAATCTGTTGACGTCGCCATGCCTGATTGCCGACGTCGTGACCATCTCGGTGTAGAGGAGGGTTTGACGCGTCAGTTGACGATGAAAATAGCGGCAATGCCGATCAGTCCAGTCCATCATCGGCGCGACAGAAAGTCTCATATATCCACCTGTTTGCATTCTTCATCCGACTTCAAACTTTCATGGCGATCGTTGCCACGCTGGATGACACCCGGTGTCCCCAATTTGCTCCTATACGACGACTGATTGCATACGAAAATCGCCTTCATCAAGTTCTCCTGTGGCATCCACTCGGCGCCACTCAGGCAAAAGGGGCGCACCGTGCGCAGGCAGCATCCGATCCGTTGTCAGTTCAACCCGGCCATTCGGAAACAAAAAGAGGGGACTCAGCGCAGGATTCGACCCTTTCTGTAAACGACCGCCTCTTCAGAAATGCTGCCCTCAAGGCCCCGTGTCATATATGTGGCTGAGGAACGGCAGTCACGATCTGACCTTCAGGAGAATCCGATCCCGACACAGGACTGCCGTCAGAGGGGCTTGAGAGTGTCTGGAGAGAACAACACCAGCATCTCAACCTTCATGGCTGTGGTACGAGGTTTTTCGTGATCCCGCGGTCTGTTGCAGGTTCGGGGTCAGGCGGGCCAGCGGATGAGGACACCGATGATCACCACGGCGGCGACCCACAGGCCGATCTGCAAGCGCAGATTGTCCGTGTCACGCTGGGCCATATCAGCCCGCAGGCGATCCAGGGCACTGTCGTTTTCGGCTGTCATCGTTTTCATCCGTTCCTGCGTCGCTATCAGTTCACCTTTCAGTTCGGCGATGGCCACCAGTCAAATGTTCAACGCTATCCGCACCGCTCGAGTGCTTTCGCACTGATATGACACCGGATCAAGACTCTTGCGAACGTTCACTTTATCGCTGATATCAGCAGACATCAGCGTATCGGTGATCACGGCGAGAATCTCTGTAAGGCTGTTTCATAGGTCGCGGCTTGTTCACTGAGAATGCCCAAACGCGCACGGTCCTTTTCAACGACATCTTCCGGGGCCTTGGTCAGAAAGCCTTCATTGTTGAGGCGGGACTGGAGAACAGACATATCGGATCGGGTTTTTTTCAGGTCCGCGTCAAGGCGATTCTTTTCAAGATCAACATCAATGATATGGGCCAGGGGAAGACAAAAGACACTGCCTTCGACCGAAATCAATGCGGCATCGCGGGGCACTTCGTGTGCCTGTGACACAGCCGAGAGCCGCGCCAGACGCATAATCAATGCACGGTTCCGCGTAAAATAACCTTTCGTCTTGTTCTGTTCCTCAATTCTCAGCAATTCAATGCGCTCCCCGGCGGGAACGCGCATCTGTGTACGGGTCGAGCGGACGTCTTCAATCAGTTGGATTGTCCAAGCCATCTCATGATCCGCGTCTGCATCCTTGAGTAATGTTGAATCATGGCGAGGCCAATCCGTATGCACCAACATCTTGTCTCTCGGAATGCGGCCCCAGAGCTCTTCTGAAATGAATGGCATAAAGGGATGAAGCAGCGCGAGACATTCATCAAGAATCCAGGCCAGAGTCGCCCGTGTTTCCGCCACCAGATCCGCATCAGGATCATGCAAAAGTTCCTTGGAAAATTCCACATACCAATCGCAGACATGACCCCAGACAAACGCATAAAGCCGGTTCGCCGCATCATTGAAACGAAACTCCTTTATGGATTCATCAACCATTTCAGCAGTTTGCACCGCCTGGCTAATGATCCAACGATTGACAGAAGACTGAGCAGATGAGGGGCTGAAATCCTTTTCGGGATGGCACCGATTGATCTCGGCATAGCGTACGACATTCCAGATCTTAGTCCCAAAGTTTCGATAGCCTGCGACCCGATCCTCGGAGAGCCGGAGATCACGTCCCATGGCGGCCATCGATGCCAAGGTGAAACGTACGGCATCAGCACCGTATTTATCGATCAGATCAATCGGATCAATCACGTTGCCGATTGATTTCGACATTTTTCGACCCTGCGCATCACGCACCAGAGCATGGACATAAACAGTATGGAAAGGCACCGTCCCGACAATCGCCAACTGCATCATCATCATACGGGCGACCCAGAAGAAAATGATGTCGAACCCTGTCACCAGGACATCCGTTGGAAAATATCGCTGGTATTCTTTCGTCTCTTGCGGCCAGCCCAGCGTGCCGATTGGCCAGAGTCCCGACGAGAACCAGGTGTCGAGAACATCTGGATCGCGGGTCAGTTCACGCCCACCGGCCATTTCAACCGCTTCCTCTTCACTCACCGCGCAATACTGGTTTCCGTCGGAATCATACCAGACGGGAATCTGATGCCCCCACCAGAGCTGGCGGGAAATACACCAGGGTTCAATCGATTCCAGCCATCGGAAATAGGTCTTCTCATATTGCACCGGAAGAATTCGCGTTCTTCCTGATTTAACCGCATCGATGGCAGGTCCGACGAGTTGCTTGGCGTCCACGAACCACTGGTCAGTCAGATACGGCTCAATGGCGACCTTGGAACGGTCGCCATGTGGAACGACATGGCGATCATCATCTTCTCCTTCGAGCCAGCCCTGCATCCGCGCCAAAGCAACAATCTGTTCGCGGGCAGCGTAGCGGTCGAGCCCATGCAGCGCCAGGGCTGCGTCGGTGACATCACAATCTTCAAGAAAATCTTCGTTGTTGGCCAGATTCATCGCCGCAGCCGTCGTCATGACATTGATCGCCCGCAATGCACAACGCTGGCCTACGGCCCAGTCATTGAAATCATGTGCCGGTGTAATCTTGACGGCGCCTGTTCCTTTTTCAGGATCGGCATGGGGATCGGCAACAATCGGAATGAGCCGGTTCACAAGCGGCAGCCTGACTCTTTTTCCAATCACGCCCCGGTAACGCTCATCATGAGGATGGACGGCCACCCCCGTATCTCCCAGGATGGTTTCCGGTCGTGTTGTCGCAACCGTCAGATAGTTGCGTTGCTCCCATGCGACAGGTTTCCCCTGCTCATCAAATTCCACGGGAAATGCGTAGGTTGACCCATCATCCAGCGGATAACGAAAACGCCACAGCCTGCCATCCACCTCGATTTGTTCAACCTCGAGATCTGAAATCGCCGTCTCGAAATGCGGGTCCCAGTTGACCAGCCGTTTTCCACGATAGATCACCCCTTTCCGATAAAGTTCGACAAAGACTTTCAACACCGCATGGTGAAACCCTGGATCCATAGTGAAACGATTACGCGACCAATCGCAGGATGCGCCAACACAACACATCGAATCCACGCATGCGATGCCATCGAATCAGGATATCCTGAATCGTGTTGTTGAATGCGTGCCCCATATGCAGCAACCCGGTCACATTGGGCGGTGGAATCATGATACAAAAGGACTCGCTGCCCGGCTTTGCATTGGCACCAGCAGCAAAAGCATCCGCCTGATCCCATTTCTTGGCGACCCGCGCTTCAATTTCACCAGCCTGATATTTGGTCGCTAAGGGCATGCTTATGACGTCACAAGAATCCTGATTTGAAAATGATGGAGATAGTCGGTTGCGCCGACAAATTGAATAGATATCTGAGAATCAATGACCATGGTTTAGGAACAGCCGATATCGCAACAGGAATGATTCTCAACGCGTTTTTTCAAGAATCCTATCAACGATTTCCTGGCGATTGTGGACATCTGGTGCATTCTTCACCCTGTTGAAATTCTTTTTTGCATCATATTCGGGAACTCCAAGACCGAGATGCTGCACCGTGAGCAAACCGACTGACTCGAGCAGAGCATAGACCGCCATATCCCTTTCCTTGAGGGCGGCAACGAGATTGGAGCGTGCCTCTTGAAGATCTTGTTCGGCATTCAAAAGGTCAATCGTGGTCCGTGCACCGAGTGCCGTCTCCTGCCTGATTCCCTGATAAGCCAGTTCTGCCGAATCGACATGTTGTTCGTTTGTCGGGATCAGCGATGCGGCAACTTCCAGTCGCGAATGGGCAATGGACACGTCGAGTGCCACCAATTGGGCTTCCCTCTGCAATTCAACCGCCGCGCGTTCGGCATTGGCCACTGCGCGACGCAAGAGTGAACTGGTCGTCCCCCCCTGATAGAGAGGAATACGCGTTTCGACAAATATTTCCATGGTATCTGTACCATGGCTCCAATGTTGGAGATCGCGATTGGTCCCGACCGAACTGCCAACAGAGATACGTGGTCGCTTGGCTGTTTCACTTCTTCGAAGTGTGAGTCGGGCCGCCGACAAGGCATGTTTTGCACGTTTGATTGCCGGATGGACCTGTGCAGCAATCGATTGTGCATGTTCCAGATCGGCAGGCAGTTCGGGGAGTGGCGGCGTCGGATCGAGAGCACCGGGCAGTGTTCCAACCGCAAGTTCGTAATTCCGCTCAGCGATTTCAAGGTCACCTTCCCGCATAAAGACCCGGCCTTGCGCTGTTGCCAGACTGGCTTCCACCAGACTCACATCGGTTCTCGTGATCTCGCCCAATTCAAACCTGCTTTGCGCCGCCTGTAATTGTGTCTTGGTCAGGATCAGGCCATTTTCTGCGACCTCCAGCAACTCACGCTGGCGCAGGACATCATGGTAGGCCTGAGCGGCTGCAAGCAGAACCTGTTGTTCAGCTTCAACAAGTGATTGCCGCGCTGCACGTATGCTCTCCTGCGCGGCTTGCACCGTCAAGTCAGTATCCCCGCCATCATAGACCTGGATTTCAGCGATCAGTTGCAATGTGGCTGGAAGGCTTGAATCAGTTGCGCGCGGCCTTTTCATATTCCCGCCGGGAGGCGCGCGTCGCGTTCGCCCGCTGACGCGGGCCAGTGCACTCAATTGCGGGCGCATTGCAGCCAGCGCACCCGGCACATCCTCATCCTGGGCGCGCAATGCAGCACGAGCCGATTCGAGCAGCTTGCTGTTCGTATAGGCTGCTGCCATGGCGTCAGAAAGGCTTGCTGTCAGGGCCATATTCGGCATCAACAGCGAACCAACCATGGCCAGCGCCACATGAATCTTTTTGAACTTGACCAAAATTAACCCCTCATCGAGTCCACAGACTCACCCCCATGACCAAACGCACATCCTGTTCAGAAAACGAACATTTCCTCCATTTTATAGTCTGCAAGCAACGGTACATCTGCATCGAATACAGGATGCCAACTGATTTGTCCTGACTTTTTGATTCCAACACGACATTCACCAGGTACACGGTTCACAAAAATGCACACGATTCTCCCGCCGTCCCGCAACTGTGCGACAATATCATCCGGCAAGCGTTCCACGCCTCCCTGCACGGTCATGACATCATAGGGTGCAAATTCAGGAACACCTTCACTCAGATTACCGCTCTTGGCGATCGTGTTGTCAGCTGCATAGGCTGAAAGGTTGGCCGCAGCTGTCTCGGCCATCGCGCCGGACTCTAGCGCAACGACAGCCTCCGCCAAATGCGCAATCACTGCCGACGAATAGCCATAACCACAGCCAATATCGAGAACAAACTCAGTTCTACGAATATCAACCGCGTTCAGCATCTTGGCAAAGATACGTGGGTCCAAAAGGTATCGATCTTCTGACAAGGGCAAATGATCTCCCAGATAAGCAACGGACCTGAGATTGTCCGGAACAAACGCCTCCCGCGGACATTCAAGCAGGGCTTCAATAATCGGAAATTTGGTCACATCGGAAGGTCGAACCTGGCAATCGACCATCGCACGTCGCTGATCCAAATAGTCGCTTCTATTCATATTTACCTTGTCAAGAAGCCACGAACGGACAGCCTTCTTGCCATAATTCACAGCCATGACGCAAGAGAATTTGAACCATCGGGAGTGATTCCCCTCTGGCTGGGTTTGGACCGGGGTTGATTCCTGATGGGTTGCTTTCGGCGAATCATCAGGCGACTTTGGCGCGAGGTGTACGATTGTCGTTGGCCGAGAGGTGGGCTTGGGCGTGTCGCCGTCTGTGGGTCAGTTGGGCTCAGACGTTGTCAAAGCGTCCTGATTTGAGCAGGGCCCGGAAAGTGAGAACACCCTGGCCACCGGCACGACCCCATCTCTGGCCGCTGCGCTTGAGCCGGGTGTTGACGATCATTGTGTTTGCCGCCTCGACGGCACCGCTGCCGATGGGAGAGCCGGCATCGCGGGCCGCTTGGTCACGCATCCGTTGGCGGTGGCTGCGGACAGACCCAATGGCGGTGATAATCTCACTGTTTCCTGGGTTCTTTCGCCGGAGATCACACAACGCATCGATCACCGTGCCCACGCCCTGGAGATCATCTGTCAGGATGGCCTTGTATGTGTCGAACCATACTGCGCTCCTGGCGCTCTCCGCGCCATCAGCGGCATCGGCCGCAGCCTTGAGATATTGGCGGGCATGCCAGACATCGACCAGCCTGATGTCTGGCGAAAGACTTTCCAGAAAGGTCCAGTTGTCCCGGGCCCCATCGGCGATAGCGACAATCTTCAACTCTCGACCCTGCGCGGTCGCCTGCTGCATTCCGTGCCACACCTCCTGGCTGATCTGGCATTTCAGACAGGTCTTGCCGGGTTCGGGAAGCCGGGCAAAAGTACCTGTGTCAGCATCGCCCCATTGCTGCCCTGTTGGGCCACAACGCCGCAGGCGGCCTCACGCCAGCCCGGTTCCATGACCTGTCCATCCAGCTCTTCCGCAGGCATCCGTAGCAGGGTCCCATCCAACGAGACCCGCAGGGCCACCGCATCATCATGCCGGCTCTCATCGCTCCGCACCTCTTCCAGCAGGTCATCGGCCTGATCCTCAAATTCCTGACCCACCTCTGCCGTCAGGCGGATCAGACTGCTGGTTGCGGGCCCCGCCCCACAGATCCGTTGCCACAGATCCGCCCCATCCCGTGCCGGCAGGCTCGCCATGATCGCCGCCGAGAGACCGGCGGCCGCAGGTGTCATGCCCCCTGTACCTTTTGGGCGGGCCTTTTGGCTCTCTTTTTGGGGGTTCCTGGCTGAGGTTTGTGCGGGCGCGGCCCTCCACCCCTCCGCGGAGGGGTGGAGGGCCGAAAAAAGTTCGTGATGGGCATGGGGCTCGCCAGGCTTCCCTTTTCGGCATCATCGTCGGGACGGGTGGCGGGATCGGGAGCGACCCTTTACCCCCTGTGCCTTGAGCACCCGGGGGGGGGGGGGGCTGTGCCCCGATCCTTTGTCACGATGGAGACCCAGTGGGGAGTTTGCGCCCAAGAGCGCCTGGTCCAGGGATTGGACAGCATTGTGACGGCCCGTGGAAACAACCGAAGACACGGAGTCCAGAATGGAGAGAATTGATGATGATGTGGGGATCGACTGGGGGTCACAGACCCACCCGGTGTGCATCCGCGATGGCGACGGGACTGTGCGCGGTGAGCGCGCCTTCGCGCACAGCGGCGCGAGTCGGGCCGACAGGGCGGATGGGATTGTGACGACAACCGGTGCCCAACCCGAGACCAGCGGGATCGCCAGTGAGGTCCCGAACGGCCCGGTGGTGGACACCCGGCTGGACCGGGGATTCGCGCTCCATTCCCTAAACCCCAAGCCGCTGGACCGGTTCCGCGACCGCGTCTCGCCCGCCGGGGCCCAGGATGACCGGCGCGATGCCCGGGTCCTGGCCGCGGCGCTGCGCACCGCGCGAGCGGCCTGTCGTCACCGCGATCCCACCACATCGGAGATCATCGAACTGCGGGAAGGGTCCCGCCTGGCCGACCAACTCACAGCTGACCGCACCCGCCTGGCCAACCGGGCGCAGCAGCAACTCTGGCGGTCTGATCCGCAGCGGCTCAAGGTGGACAGCGACCGGGGCAAAGCCTGGATCCGTGATCTCTGGACGCGGGTGCCGACCCCGGCCCAGGCCCAGACCGTACGGCCGGCATCGATCACCCGCCTCCTCAAGCGCCATCGCATCCGCCGCATCGCGGCCCCGGCCGTCCTGGAGATCCTGCGCACGCCCGCCGTCACCGTCGCACCGGGCACAACGCAAGCGGCCAGCGCCCATCTCCGGATCGTCTTCGCCCAACTGGATCTCATCGGCACACACATCACCGAAGCGCACCCGCAAATCGATCGGCTGATCGCCACCCGGGCCGAGAGCGAGGATCCGACGGGAATCGACACACAGCGTGACGTGGACATCCTGAGATCGCGTCCCGGCGTCGGCAGGACCGTCCGCGCCACGCGGCTGGCAGACGCCGATGACCCTCTGCGCCGCCGAGATGATCAGGCCCTGCGCTGTGTGTCAGGGGTCGCACCGGTCACCCGGCGCTCCGGACAGTCACTGAGTGTCGTTCGCCGCCTGGCCGCCCATAACCGCTTGCGTTGTGCCCGGCACCATGGGGCCGCGGTCGCCGTCCAACACGACACCGTCAGCCAGGCCAAAGACCAGGCCCTCCGGGAACGCGGACACGGGCACGCCCGCGCGCTCCGCTCCGTGGCCGACAGGCGGCTCGCCGTCGCCTGCGCCAGGCTCGAGACCCAAACCCTGTTCGACCCCGCACGGACCGGACACAATCACGCCACGTGAAGACCCGGAAACAACACCGATGACCTCACGAAACACTCACCTCAAAACAACAAAATCAGCCCTTGCTAAAAGGTGGGGAGCCCCCCCCCCGTGGTCAGACCCCGAATCGGCTCTGTCGGCACCACGGACGGTCCCGTGCCGGACGGGCGAGTGCGCGCCCGCGGAAAAGTCACGGTGCCAAACAGGGTCGTCGCCTGACCCGGCGAGGCCGCCACCTGGCGAGCGCTCTTCCCATCAATCTGCAACTGGTCCCCATGATCATCGCGTGCGGCAAAGGCCTGACCCCACAGCCCACGGGCCAGACCCGCGACCGCACCTGCGCACTGTCCGTATCGGTCTTGGCAAAAGCATTTTCAGAGTGTCAATCGGTCATCCGCGTGTTCCGTCTCAGAGGTCTCCATGATGGAGGATTTTCATTCGGGAACACGCGACCCGATCCGGCAGACACACCCAACAACTTCACCCCGATCGGGTCAAATTCCAGGATTTTTCCAAAAATTCCGCCAAACCACCCAAACGCACACCATCAGGATTCCAAAAACCACGCGTTTTCAACAGGTTGAAAATTTACGAGTCCGCCAGACGAGAACCACTCCCCCGGTGGAAGGGAGTGATTCCCCCGGCCACGCAGGTACAGGGGGTTGAAACGTCCTATGGGGCGAGGTATTGAAAATCTTAGGAATTCAAAATTGGGAGGAAATCCATGAGATTGAAACAATCCCTGATCGGAGCCACCGCTCTGCTGGTGGCTCTGACATCACTGCCAGCATCGACACTGGCGCAGGCCACCCCCACCACGGACTTCCGATGGGTCAAGGATGTCACGGCGCAGATGACAGTCGCGAACATCACGGTCCAGGAGGGAGAGGACGCAGTCTTCACCCTGATCCTGTCCCGTCCGCTCGACTTCGACATCCGCTATGCCTACCGCACGGAGGACGGCACCGCCAAGGCGGGCAAAGATTATGTGGCGGAAAATGGGCTTTTCGTGATCCCTGCCGGGAAGCGGTTCATGGAGCTGCCGATCAAAACACTCAGCGATAACGTCATCGACAAAAACAGCTTCAAACTGGTGCTGTCCGACCCGCAAACATACGGCTACGGGACGGTCTGGGGCGCGTATGTATGGACCGACCGGTGGAAAATCGAAGGCATGCCCGATACGAAAACCGTCCGTGCCCGCATCCGCAATGTCGCTCCTGCGGGCACGTTCAAACGCACCCCGCAATGACCTGGTCAGGGACCGACCGCCGAACAGGATTCAGAAAAGGGAACCTGTCATAAGGACTGCGAATCTGTGATGCTTCAATCGATTGTGGCGGGGTGAACGTTAAGCCTGTACGCCCCCACACGATCACCGGCTGCGAAGCTTGCAAGAGTCTTGTCGTCTCGCGTGGCGAGACTATGGGCCTCCTTGATTTTCGCAAAGACAGTCTCGATCCGGTGCCGCTCCTTGTCAGCGTCGCGGTCAAAGTCGCGGGGCGGGCTTCGGTTCGACCGCGGCGGAATCACCGCCGTCATCTCGCGTTCTGCCACTGTCTCCAGCACCCCATCCGCGTCACAGGCCTTGTCGCCAATCAACGTCTCACAGGTGAGATCGTCCAGGAGTTCAGGTACAGCCTTGAGAGCGTGGGGCGGACCCGGCAGAATCTCAAACCGGATCAGATGTCCGACAGCATCGGTGAGGGCCACGACCTTGCGGGTCAACCCTCCTTTTGAGCGGCCGATTCCTTCCGATTCTGATCCCACTTTTTGGCCCCGGAGGCCTTCTGGTGCGCTGGCATGATCGTGCCATCCACAGACACCATCGACAGATCCAGATCACCGGATCACGCAGTGAAAAGACGTTCACATAGATTCGCTTGGGTCCAACGCCGGAACCGCTTGAAGACACTGTTCCATCGCCCAAAATGCGGCGGGAGATCACGCCAGGGTGTGCCCGTGCGAAACCGCCAGAGAACCCCTTCCAGAAAAAGACGATTGTCGACAGCTGTGCACCCCGGGTCAGTCACCTGGCCCGGACACAGCGGGGCCACCCGCGCCCACATCTCATCCGTCAAAACTGTGCGATCTGCATTCTTCTTGTCACCCACCTCGTCTGCTCGTGCCGCCTTTTTCGGCTTGCAATCCCGACATAAATACACGATAAGTGCTCAAGACGCAAGAAGTGCTCAAGACGCAAGGCAATTGTCAACGGGCCTTAAATAATTACCTAACCAAAAAGGAAAATAATGATGAAGAATTTTAAAATAGCTGCAGTTGTTTTACTGGTTTCTTTACCTTTCTTAGCTTCTGCTAACGATGATGGTTTGAATCAATGTCTCAATGCTATTAATAAATCGCCGATGGTCACTGAGTCACAGTGTTATGTAGAAAGGTCAAAACTAAAAGTAGTGCAACGAAATGGTAAGTTAACTTGTGACTATAATATGAAATGTCTTATACCAAAATGGCATCCTAAGTCAGGTTATATCTTCACTGGATATTTTTCTGGTTATGAATTTATGACACCGGATTATATTCCTAATCTGAAATTTTGTCTGGATCGAGGTTTCACAGATGGTTGGTGTAATATTTTCACCCATGATAAATACTCAGAACAATTTCGTCCTGAAATGGTCAACATTATTATTGCAGCTAAAAGCGTCTACCCTGGAGTTGAATGTGGAGGTTGTGACATAAATGATCCAAACTGTAGCGCCATAAATCATTTCGCGCCTATTGTTGAATCTCAACATCATTGTCGTTGGGACAAAATGTTGTCACTTATACAGGACGATCGGCCCAATTATAAGAAAGCATTAGATTATGCAAAATCAATGCTTGAAAAACATAGGGGTTCAAATTGGCAAAAAATGGTTAATCTTTTGGAGAAATAGAAAGTCTGCGTAGTAATTATTCAGGTTCTTGTTGGGTCTTTCCGGCCTGCAAGGTGGTTCAGGACATCTCGAGCCGCTGGATGAGTTCGTCCGGTGGGGCCCGCAATGTTTCCAGCAGGTTCCAGCCCGGTCCGCAGCCTTTCAACTGACCACACTTGTATAGCTGATATTTTTCTGTTATACGGGGTTCATGCAGATTGGGCTTCGTCATTTTGACTCGCAGGTTCTGGCCTGGTTCGGGATATGATTGAAAGTGGGTGACGGCCGATCCTAGTGTATAATAACAAACAAAGGATTCTATTCCTGCCCCACATCATGGTATCATCCTGCCGCCGCGAGCCCGCGGCCAACACCAAGGCAGGAGACAGACCCATGGGCAGGACATCGACACGGCCGGAGATCCGGCTGCCAGACACCGATCGCACACGCCTCGAGCACATCGTCAGCCACCCCCAGAGCCCTCAGAAGCATGTCTGGCGGGCCCGCATCATCCTCGCCCTCGGGGACGGCTGTGGCCTCGTCGAGACCATGCGGCAGACAGGCCTCTCGAAACCCACCGTCTGGCGCTGGTGGGACCGTTTCCTTTCCGAGGGTGTCGACGGTCTCCTGCGCGATGCCACCCGGCCGCCGGGCAAGACACCCATTCCCGCCGACCGGATCCAGGCCGTCATCGATCTGGCGATGTCGCCACCCCCGCCCAACCGCAGCCACTGGACCCTCAAGGCCCTGGCCACAGCGGTCGGGGGCCTGACGGCCACCACCGTGCACCGGATCCTGCAGCGCCATGGCCTGCGGCCCCATCAGGTCAAGACCTTCAAGGTCTCGAACGATCCCCGGTTCGGCATCAAGGCCCACGATGTCATCGGACTGTACATGAACCCACCGGATCACGCCGTGGTCCTCTCGGTGGATGAAAAGACCCAGATCCAGGCCCTCGGCCGCACCCAGACACCCCTGCCGCCCGCCCCGGGTCACCCGACAACCCGCACGCATGATTACAAACGGAACGGCACCACCACGTTGCTGGCGGCCCTCGATGTCGCCACTGGCAAGGTGGTCGGAAAGATGACCGAGCGCCACCGCTCCGCGGATTTCTGTGCGTTCCTCGATCATGTGGCGGCGGACCTCGACCCCACGATGGCGGTCCATGTCATCCTTGACAACCTGTCCGCCCACAAGTCGGCGCACGTGCATGCCTGGCTTGCCGACCACCCGCACTGGACCTTCCACTTCACACCGACATCGGCCTCGTGGATGAACGCCGTCGAGGGCTTCTTCTCGAAACTGGCCCGACAGAGACTCAAGCATGCCATCTTCAATTCCCTTGACGCGTGCATCACAGCGGTAGAAGACTACATCGCCCACCACAATGCCCATGAGGCCCACCCGTTCCGCTGGCGCCGGGACCCCGAGGATCTCGTCGCATCCTGGAAGCGGGGCCACCGACGGTTGCAGGATATGGAACTATCTGTATGAGGCAAAACACTAGCCCATCTTTAACGTTGTGTGTATTTGCGTCAATCCATAAAGGGCCGAATTTTTGTCGTGGCACGACGAGTGGGCTTGGCGGCGGGACGGCCGCGGCACGATGCGGGAGGGTGTTGGGTCTTCAGACCCCAGTGATGCGAACGTTGCGCGGCGGTGGGGCGATGTGTGTATGGCTTGGTAGATTTCGGCTTGCAGATCATCGGGCGTGGCCGTCTTGCGGACAGGGGCGATCTGGCCGTCTTTTCGCCTGAAGGTCGTGGGGGGTGCGTCTGAGATCGCCGAGGACATCGCGGAGGGTGGACCCGCTGTCATGGCCCCCGGCCTCTTTCATCTGTGTCCGGAGGACATGAACGGCCTGATAGGCCAGGACGGAGATCAGCAGGTGTCCGTCCGCCCGGCACACCTGTGGTGAAAGATGGGGCGCAGTCCCCGTTCTGATTTCAGCGCCCGGAAGACCGATTCGACCGCGGTCAGGCCGGCATATGCTCGCCACAATGGCGCGGCATCCCCGTCCAGGATATGGGTGCGCAGACGATCAACACCGGGGGTGTCCATCAGGGAGCCGGGTTCGGTGTTCTGCACCCCTGTGACGGAAGCGGCCGTCTGACCGGTGTCATCGGGGGTGACGGTGACCGTCTCATGGCGCGCCACGCGGGCATTCTCCTTTGGCCAACGTCCCCCGGCGCGTTGCACGAGATCGAGGCGTTGGCGTCGACCCGGTGGGGACAGATTGGCGTGCCATGGGGTCAGACCGTCCTCACAGCGTGGGCGGAAACGATCGATGATCCCCTGTTCCTTGGCGGCGCGCGCGGCGGAAGTGCCGTGCACCCGGCGTTCAGGGACCAGGGTCCCTGTCTCGTCTTCACTTTGGATCTCCGTGAGGGCGTCTGAGGAGGATTCTGCTGGACTGTGCAGCAGCGTGACTGTAGAGGTGGTCATTGGCATATCTCCTGTTCTCTCTGAGAATTGACGACGTTTTGTAGCCGTCTTGATATGCCGCCTGTGTCCTTCCGTCACCCACTTTCAATCATATCCCCTTCGTCATTTTGACTCGCAGGTTCTGGTCTGGTTCGCATTGGCTTTGCGTTCGGGTGGCACCACACGTCATGCCTTGGCGCGTGCGCTGTGTGCGCGGACGGGCTGGCAGAATGCAGCGGGCCGCCCCTGTATCTCTGCGGCGGCCCGGGTTTTGCCTGCACTGGCTGCCTATGTGGGTCATGATCTGCCGCCCCCTGTGTGGTTCCGGCCTTTGCCCAGGCTCCATCCGCCCCGGCAGGTGCGGGTCCGGCAGACGGTCGCTTTGATGTCGCGCTGGCCTGCAGTCTGGCGGATCTGGGTCCGGTCTCGCTGGCACGGGTGCGTGATGCGGATGATCGTCGTGCCTGGGAGGCGATGGTTGCGGCCCATCATCCGCAGGGCTGGTCGCGTCCTCCGGGCGGCCAGGTGCGTTACTGGATCCGGTCGGCGCATCATGCGGTTCTGGGTGGGATTGGTTTTGGGGCGGCGACCTGGCAGTTGCGGGCACGTGATGCGTGGATTGGCTGGTCGGCTGATGCCCGTGCCGACAATCTGGGCCGGGTCATCTGTAATCATCGGTTCCTGGTGTTGCCCCAGGTCCGTGTTCAGGGTCTGGCTTCGCGGGCGCTGCGTCTCGCCAGCGCCCGGGTCGGCCAGGTCTGGGGGTTGCCACTCATGGATGACGGGCCCGGTGATGACTGGAAAAGGGATCTCTGCACCCGAAAGCGGCCGGCGATTGGCGGGCATGCGGGAGCCTATGACGGTCAGGATGTGGACTGGGCTCAGCGTGAATACGGACGGACACGGCATACCGACGGCCGGGTGCGGCGTCTGATTGTTGACATGGGCCGTGCCTGGAGCCAGACTCTGGGTGAGGAGATCCCGGTCATGTTCCCGGAGATGGCGGAGCAGAAGGCAGCCTACCGGTTGATGTCGAACCCCCGTATATCCATGGACCATATCATGGAGCCGCATGACGAGGCCACAGTTGACCGGTGTCGTGAGGAGGCCTTCATCCTGGCCATTCAGGACACCACATCCCTGAACTTTACAGGCCTGAAGGCCACTGAGGGGCGGGTCCCTGCTGGTCCGGGCCAGCCGGTCGGCACAGCCGGCGGTCCAGCTCGATGATGGCACGACACGCTGTCTGTGGGACCATGATGCCCACCGGCCTGTCATCACGATCACCCCATTGACGATTCCGGCAGCCGGCGGCCCGCGCGGGCGCAAGGCCCGCGATGTCCGCCTTGAGATTCGGGCTGGAGAGATCCGGCTGGCCCGCCACAGGATGCCAAGGGCGCGGAACCCTTGTCCCTGTTCGCCGTTTCAGCCACCGAGATTGATCCCCCGAAAGATCAGAACGGCCAGGCGAAAGATCCGCTCCACTGGCTGCTCCTGACCACAGAACGGCCTGAAGATGGCGAAAGCGATGCGATCCATGCGGCGCGTGTCCTCACCTGGTACCGCAAACGCTGGACCCTTGAGACCTGGTTCAAAACCCTCAAACAGGGAACCCGGATCAAGGACCGCAGACTGAACACGGCCGCAGATCTGTGCAAATGCCTCGCCTTCGATGCAATCACCGCCGTCCGTGTCGCTGATCTGTCACGCCTGGCACACGAACAACCCGACACGCCGGCCACTATAGCGTATCAATCTGGGTGAGAGGTGCGCAACACTCAGGATGCGAGTCCTTTTGACGCTGTGACGCTGTGCCTTTGCCGCAGGTTTGCGGAGATGGCCAGTGGATTTTGTAGAGGGTTGGTTCCGCTGGCGGCGTGCCGCCAGCGCAGTCTTTGGCACCGGTTTCAGTTGGCGGGTGCTCTCGGCGTTCATCTCGAGGGTGACGGCTTTATGGACGCGGTGAACTGTCGCAGCCACGTCGGTGATGTCCTCAGGGAACAGTCTGTCCCCTACACTGAAGGGTGGGTTGGCGGTGATCATCAGTGAGTGCTGCACATAACGGATCGAGATCCGTTCGAACAGGACAGTGGTTTCCGCTTCATCCCGGCTTAGATTGCTGGAATCGTCGTGGATCCGCAGGGGGAACGTGTCCCGTGATGCGCGCAGGCGTTCGCGGCGCGCGGTTTAACCGTTTTTGCACAAGATCAGTGGTGCGGCCCATCAGCACGCGGTCACCCGTCTCAATCAGTTCCCGACCGATGGCCGAAGCCAGGTGGCTCTTGTCAACCCCGGGTGGGCCGATGGCGATGCCGCGTGATCCCGGGTTGATCCCGGCATCCCCGGTGCCGAGTGCGGTGATCTGCGCCCTAAAAATAGGGCCCCACTGCCACTCTGAAGTGCATCAGCCGAGCGTCAACTGGAGGGAGGGTGAAGCCCGAGCGAGGATTGACGCGCCACAGTGACCCCATCCTCGACCCGCCTGACAGCCCAATCTGCACCCGAAATATGGAAAAAATTACAACCGGCAGCGTATTTTCGTGGAAACCGAGGAATCACCGATTCCACGTCAAACACCGACCTGTCAAATACATTCTTTTCAACACGTTAGAAAAAATACGCTCGCCATACCGAAATCACTCCCGAACCATCATCATGGGAGCAAGATGTTGCATATGGATTTGTGCATGAATCAGGAACCCGACAATTCAGATCTTGCCGCATTGTAAGGCGAGTGTGATAGACGGGTCACAGCCTGTCTCCATGCAGGGTCAAGATCCAACAAATCAACGCAATGACTGTCAGCCCAGTTCAGAAAACTCACTGAAGTGGTTCAATGATTCCGGGTTGGCCAAAGCGCTGACATTGTTGACTGGCTGGCCATGAACGACATTGCGCACGGCCAGTTCCGTGATTTTTCCTGACTTTGTTCGCGGAAGGTCAGGGACCTGGATGATGCGGGCGGGCACATGGCGTGGAGATGCCTGACTCCTGATCCGACGACGCAGATCAGAAATGAGTTGTGCAGTGAGCGCGACAGAGTCACGAAGGCGAACAAAAAGCACGAGTTGCGTGTCAGTACCGCGCCGATACTCAATCACCAGCGATTCCAGAACATCCTCGTGACTTTCTGCCGGGCGACAAATTTCAGCAGTGCCGATTCGAATACCTCCGACATTCAATGTCGCATCAGAGCGACCATAAAAGACAATGCCGCCATGCGGCGTCAGTTCGGCCCAGTCACCATGCGTCCACACATCGGGAAACCTGCTGAAATAGGCGCGTCGATATTTCGTGTGATCAGGATCATTGATGAATTCAGTCGGCATTGACGGATGCGGTGCGGCGCAAATCAAATCACCCGCCTCACCCGTGACAGCCGCGCCCGCCGCATTGAAGATTTGAACATCCATTCCCAGCAGCCGCTTCTGGCATTCCCCGGGATAGACAGGTGCAATTGGACATCCACCGGCGAAACAGCCAAGGATATCCGTTCCACCTGAGATTGAAGACACGCAAATATCTGATTTCCATGAGCGATAAAGATAACGAAATATTTCCGGAGAGAGGGGCGAACCGGTCGACAATACGACCCGCAAATGCGGCAGTTCATAGTTGTTTCGTGGCGCAATGCCGGCCTTCGAACATGATTCAAAATATTTTGCTGATGCCCCGAAATGGGTGACATTCTCTTTTTCCGCGATCTCGGCCAGCCGGCTCTCATCCGGGTAAAGTGGTGATCCATCAAACAGCACCAGAGAGGCTCCGGAAGCCAAGGCACTCACCATCCAGTTCCACATCATCCAGCCACAGGTGGTGAAAAACATCAGGCGATCGCCGGACCTGATATCACAATGCAATTGATGTTCTTTTAGATGCTGGATGAGCGTACCACCAGCACCATGAACCATGCATTTCGGCAATCCCGTCGTACCCGAAGAAAACATGATGAACAGAGGGTCATTAAACCCAACCCGGCGAAATTCAATTCCTTCTGATACCGATGAAACTGGCTCTCTGCCTTTTTCGACAGGCTCTTGCGGATGATATTGCCGACCCGCATAAGGCAGTGTCTTCAGGTCAATGACACTCGACAGTGCCGCTTGAACCTCTTGCGCACGGGACACCGTCTCATGCCATTTTCCGTTGTAGCTATAGCCATCCATGCAGAACAGAACTTTTGGGTTGATCTGCGCGAAACGGTCCAGAATACCGTTGACACCAAAATCCGGCGAACAGGACGACCAGACCGCACCGCACGCTGCCGTCGCAAGCATCGCCGCGGCGGTTTCAGGTGTGTTCGCGACAATACCGGCTACCCGGTCACCCGTGCCAACGCCTGCCAACTCCAACATTTTTTGCAGAGCCGATATCTCGCAACGCAGTCGATCCCAGCTCCAGCTGCGCCGAACGCCATCCTCGCCATAAAAGACAATCGCCTCATCCGCACCATCGCGGCGCAGAAGATTTTCTGCATAATTGAGTTGTCCTTGCGGGAAGAACCGGCTCTCCATCAGCTCATTGCCGGAAAGTAGGACAACATCTCCGGGATCTCCGATAATCTCCGCATACTCCCACATGCGCCGCCAGAAATCTTCCGGGTGATTGATCGAATATGCCCACAAACTGTCGTAATCTAAGTCACCCGCGGCAACACCGATTCCGATGCGGCGCATAAAGGCAGCAAGATGGGTGGATGAAAGCCGCGACAGGCTCGGCCGCCAAATTGCTTCGCTCAAAGGCTATCCCTCATGTCAACAATGGCAATTCATTTTCGGGGAAACAATTGTTCCTCCGATGCGGAACGTGACCATTATCATAAGATCTCACCAGCTGCCAAAAGAGTTCGATAATGGGTCGTGTCTCAGTTTGAAATTTAAAATTATGTGTCCCTGCTCAAACACATGTGAGATTCTGAGCGGCGGCGGCCCCGTCCCGGGGCCGCCGAAAATGTCTGGCCGGATCAGGTGGGGTCCTCCATCGGTTTGTCACGATCCATGTGACAGAGACGGAGACCCCCGATGCCAGTTTTTGGCTGGCCTGGCCATGTTATCAGAAACGCCAGGATGGGTGATGTCTGTGATCACCTGGCGATGCCGCTGTCCGGATGCGCCAGGATCTTGTCCATCGCTGGCGTCAGGCCATGCGTGATGGCCTGACAACGACAGACGCGGCCCGTGCGGTCCATGGGCCCCGTGCCACCCGGTCTCGCTGGGAAAAATCCCCTGAGCGGCTGTCGCGCCGGCCCCACCGGTGCCGCCAAGGACCACCCCGCGCGGCGATCCGGCAGCGGATCACAGAGCGGCGCCAGGACTGTCCCGCCTGGGGTCGCGGCAAGATCGCGGCGATCCTGCGCCGGGACGGACATCCGATCTCGACAGCCACGGTCGGGCGTGTGATCGCTGACAGGGTCGCACGCCAGCCGATCGCCCCGGTCAGTGCTTTCACGCAGGACAGCAAAACGAAACGGCGGACCCGGAGACCCGATGCAGTGCGCATCTCCGGGGCCCTGAAAGCCCAGGCACCCGGCGACGCGGTGCAGGTCGGCACGCTCACCGCCGCCCTCTGCCCCGGTCGGACCGTCAAACATGTCACCGCTATTGACCGTCATTCACAATGGGGATCCGCCAGGGCCGCCACCCACGCCACCGCCAGCAGCGCCGCACGCCCATCCGACACCTTGCAACGGTTCACACTTGTATAGGGGATTTCATTCCAGTTGTTTTTCGCCGATGGCATCGCGCACCTGGATGGCCCAGTTGAGTCTCTCGAGCCCCTGCCAGACTTTTTTCACTCCGGGCAGCGGCTGGCGCTTCGTCGGGTGGGTGCCGACGAGGCGTCCGAGGTCGATGACGAAGCTCTGGATCGTGGTGATCTCGCCCCTCTCCATCCTTTCGACGCCCCTGTGGCCCTGGGCCTCCAGCAGGGTGTGGAGCAGGTGGATGTCCCTTTCGGGACAGACCTCGGTCGCCGGGGTCTCTGGACGTTCCCGCGCGCGCATGGTGATGTCGGCGACATGGCAGGCGGTGACGGCGTCGAAGGCCAGGCATTTGCGCAGGTCGTCGTCGGCGTCGAGCCGCCGGTCCGTGATGCGGGTCCCGGATTTGAGGGTTTTGAACCCTGTCTCGATGGTCCACCTTTTCCGGTACCAGTCCAGGACGGTGGTGGCGTGGACGGCGTCGGTTTCCCCCTGCGCCGGGCGCTCGGGGGTCAGCAGCAGCCAGTGCAGCGGCTCCGTGCCGTCGGGGGCGTCGGTCTCGGTGGCGGAGACGGCGCGCATGGTCAGCGGTTTCGTGTGCTTCCTCTCCTCCCGCGGCGGCAGGAGCGTGACCTCCGCCGCCCGGATTTCCAGGCGGGCGGTGCGCTCTTTTCGGGCCCGCGGGCCTCCGGCGGCCGGGATCACCAGCTCCGACACGGCGAGCGTGGGCAGGGCTGCGGCGTGCGCCCACAGGCACCTCTCCCTCCCGTCCGGTGTCCGCACCCGCCGCTGCGCCGATCGGCTGGCGCGCACCAGGATCGCGTCGCCGTGCGTCGCCGCACGGGCGAGCCGCGCCCAGAAGTCGCCCTCGCGGTCGCACACGGAGATCACCCGCGTGTCCGGGCAGGCGGCCGCGAGTTCCCGCGCCCGGTCCAGCCCGTCCACCCAGCGGGCGCTGTCTTCCTCCGGGGCGTCGCGGAAGTCCGCGTTCATGGCGAACAGGCCCAGCGGGCGGCCCTCCGCCGTCACCGCCAGCCCGGCGTGGGCGAGGATGCCAACGCTGCCCCGGCCGCCACCGCCGAGTTCCGCCAGGCCCTCCGTCGCCTCCAGGCGGGTGTAGTTCAGGGTCGTGGTGTCCTGGATGGCCAGCACGACGGGCGCGCCGCGGCAGCGGTCGGCGGTCGCCGCGACATGCGGCTCCAGAATGTGATCCATGGACACCCCCGGGTTCGACAACAGCCGGTACGCGGCCGTTTTGGCCGCCGCCACCGGGAAGATGACCGGTAGCTCCTCCCCCATATTCTCCAACCAGGCGCGCCCCATGTCAACGATCCGGCGGCGGATCCGCCCGTCGGTGTGGCCGGATCGTCCGGACTCACGCGCGGCCCAGTCGATGTCCATGCCGTCATAGGCGCCCGCCAGCGCGCCGACCGGGCGCCGCTCCACGTGGCGCAGCACCGCGCGCCAGCCGTCCTCCAGGGCCCGCACCCGCACCGTGCCGACCGCGCCCCGGCGCCCGCTGCCGCGCCCGGCGACGGTCCAGCCGGCCCGGTGGTAGCAGTATCCGCTGTGCTCCGGGCCGACATGGGTGTCGGCCGCCACGGGACGGACCAGATACCGGGCCTCCCAATCGTCCGCCACCCGCGCCGCCGCCATGTGCAGGACCGCCGACGCCAGGCCGTCCACCCGGACGCCGCCGAGGAGAAGGAACCGGTGGTTACAGATGACGCGCCCGATGTTGGCGGCGCGGGCCGCGGCGGACCAGCCGATCCAGGCGTCCCGCGCCGCCAACCTCCAGGCCGCGGACCCGAAGCCAATGCCGCCAAGGACGCCGTGGCGCGCCGCACGGATCCAGTCGCGCACCTGCCCGCCGGGTGGCCGCGCCCAGCCCCGCGGATGGCGGCGGGCCATCATCGCCTCCCAGAGCCGCCGGTCGCCAGCACCACCCACAGGATCAAGCCAGACCGGGCCAAGATCCTCCAGCGCGCAGGCCACCGCCGTGTCAGGAACGTCCGCGTCCGTGACCGCAGGAACAGCGGTGGGGTCGGGAACAGCACGGGGCGGCGGAAGCTCCAGCCCCAACCGCGCCGCCAAGACAGGCAACGCCTTCGCCGCCGCTGACAGGCAGGGCTTTCCCCGAACGTCGCACCAGCCCGTCCGCGCGCACAGCCCACGGCCCAACGCGTGCCGACTCAGACCACCAGAGCGAAGCGCCCCAGCCAACCAGTCAAGCGTCTGCGAATCGAAATGGCGAAGACCAACCTGCATGACCCGCCATATAGACCAGCCAGATTACCGATACAAGTATGAAATGTTGCAAGACCCCGGTCCGGGGGCGGCTGGGACCGCCAGGACCCGACGCCCCCTCATGGCCCCGCGTCTCCGGCCCCGCCCGCGGTGACAACCGGCGGGCGGCGGGCTCACCTGCGGATTCTCACCCGGATTGACGCACCACAAGCCCGGCGGGCATGCGGGTGGGGGATCCGTTGTCGGTCGGGGTGCCCGTCATTCCGGCAGGCCCTTCCAGGGCGAGTCCGAGCAATAGAGGTAGGACGGGTCGTGGAAGTTGGCGGCGAGTTGTTGGAGGAAACTCGGGCGCGGCGGCGGCGTGTCGATGGTCACGTCGTCATCGGTGCCGAGGGTGCGATCCGCGCCGGGCGTGCGAATCGTGGCGGGGCGATCCAGCGCCCGCCGCACACTGGCATGACTGCTCTCGGTGGCACAGATGCAGGTCGAACTGCCGTTCATCCTGTAGACCACGCCGCCGGGGGTGGACGCCGGATTGGGGCAGTTGTCATTCTCCTGGATGATGAAGGTGGCGCGCCCTTTCGTCGGATGGACGGTGTAGCCGGGGCCATTGGCGATGACGACCATCACCGTGCTGTCGCCGGTGTCCAGATTGTCATCGCCCCAGCAAAGGCCGGTGGAGGTCAATCCTTTGCTGGTCAGATTCATCTCTGCAAAGCCCCTGATGTGGGTATTCTTGGCGGCAATCAGGCCGGTGCCATCGGCCCTGGTGAGGAACTTGCTGGGGCGTGCTTGTCCTTCTCTTGGGGTGTGACCATGGGGATCCGCAAAGCGGTTGGGGCCTGAGGTGGTGATGGCGGCCACCCGAAACTCAAGTCGTCCTCCCGGGAGTGGAACTCCGTCGGCTTGCACCCCGGCGTTGATTTGAAAGGCACCAGGACTGGTGCAGTCATACATTTCACTAATTTGTGTGTCAGTCACCAGCAGTTCCACCACCGGCAGCGTCTGGGCCAGGGTGGGGGCGGCACTGAGAGTGGCCACCAGGGCGGCGGCCAGCAGCGTCAGTCGCTTATGGGGGGGGGTGTCCAGCGGGTCATGATAATGTGTCCTCCAGGGTTGATGGCCAGTTGGGTTGATGGCCGGTTGATGGTCCGCGTGATCCTATCCGATGTGGCCTCCGCAGGCAAGACAGGGAAGAGCGGATGGAACCCCGTTCAGCGGCCGGTCCCGGATCAGTCTGGAATTTCCCTTCTGCGGCAAGGTTTCGGGCCGTTTGGCTGGCGGCCCGCTCTTGCATGGGTGTCACTCCAGCAGGCATGTGGGCGGGCCGATCATCTGGCCGGTGGTCTGGTCGAACCCGGGCCAGTGCCAGAAGCCCCTGCAGGTCGGGTTCTGCGCACGGGTCTGGCAACCCTTGCCGCCTGCGGCCTGGATGCGCATCGCCGGGCTGTACACCTCGTGCTTCCTGACCTGGGGGTTATTTAGGGCGTTGGGGTGTTTCATCAACTTGAGAGACATCTCAGCGCCGTCGCCATACCCGATGTTCTGGCCGGTTCGTGTCCGTACCTCTATGGTGTACTCGCCTTCGGATAAACTGACTATATCCCATGTGGCCCCCCAAGGTAACCAACCCCCACCAACTATACTGGTCCGGCGCTCAAAGGATCCGGGCTGGCCCGTCGCCTGGATTTGCAGGGCATTCATCCCGTTCCATGCGTTCCCATCCTTCTGCGGGGGAGGAATCCGCAACAGCAGTTTCGCCACCCGTCCCTGCTCGCCGCAGCCGGTCAGCACGTTGGCACCGACACTGGTCAGCGAGATTGTCGGCTTGTAGTTGTTGTGGGCGGGAACGACGTCGGCGCTGGCCAGTGTGGGCATGAGTATCAGGGCCACCAGCGCGGTGGCAAGGGCCGTCAGGCGGTCAAGGGGGGGGGGCAAACGTCTCATGGCGGGATCCTCCAACTATGGATCTGATGCCCCTCTACAGATTTCATTGTCCAAAAGCAACGGTGAATTTTTTTATACGAAAACCACTCCCTTTCATACTGAGACACTACCGTCATCACGGGCAGCGTCGACCGTGCCGCAAACCGACGGGGCCCGGCATGTTCAGGATGTGATCCCGCACCTGGACGCGCAACGCCATGGCATCTGATGTCAGGTGCCCGGTCCAGCCGTGCGCCGGTGTGATGGAGCGCCGCATCCCGCACCAGTTCGTGGGCCGGTTCTGGGCGTCCGCCGCGTAAAAACCGCAGTTCTCCCGCACGCGGGTGCGGCTCAGATTTGTGGCTCATGCTGCAGCGCGCCAGTGGAAGAAGTCGGCGACCCGGTTGTTCATCTGGCAGCACCGGATAGCCATGATTGCGTTGGCGCCGTCAACGGACCAGCGGCTGCCGCTTTTTTTGAGTCGATCGACTACAACGGTCCGGCAGCCGCCTTCGACGAGGCCGCTGCCGCAGGGGAGACCCTGCCGTGTATAGACATCGTAGCGCATGCGGTGCAGGTTGGGTCTGCAATAATTCACGAACGCCCTGATCGCGGGTGAGCTCTTGGCCAGTGTGGCAAGCGCCGCGAGGACCCGGGCTGCCTCACCGGCCTTGATCCGGGCCTTGATCCGGTCGAAAGTGGTCTGACGACGCACGGGGTCTTCCAACGTCTCCTTCAGGGCCTCCTGAAGCCTTTCCAGGACATGGAACAGATCGAGCACGAAGGTCAGGTGCATGCCGGCGAAGACCGTGCGCATCGTCTTTTCGATCCAGGCGGCGCCATCGGACAGGATCACCGCCTCCGCGCTGTCCAGCACACCGCGCCGCTGCGCCTCCCGCCTCACGCGGGCGGCAAACTCGGACATCCCACCGGTGGTGGGAGCCCGGGCGCTGTCGATCACTGATGATTGGGTGATACTCCCGGCAACGGCCTTGATCCGGCCCTTGGGGTCAGGCGCCACTTCACAGATGCGCAGCAGCTTGGCTTCGCGCGTCCGGGCTGTGCCATCCGCCTGTTTGCCGGCGCGCCCGGCAAGTTCGGCAGGCCGGATCGGCACGCCGGTCCCGTCAGCCGCCACCACCGGCCGGGTGGGAATCACCGCCGCCGGGGGGACATCCCTGCGCTCAAACGCGACCACTTCCCTGCCCAGCGCGCGGGCCAGCCTGTCAAACCGGGACCGGCTGACCCGGGTCCCGCTCAGCTCTTCAAGGAGCGTCACGGCGCGGCGACTGCCGACCTCCGCAGCGGCGGCCATGACCATCCGCTCGTAGCCCGGTGTTGTTGTCCGCCCCTCAAGACGCAACGCGGCGTCCAGCGGGAAGAGGCCGGTGCGACAGGCCGAACAGCGGTAATGCCGCCGCGCCACCGTCACCTTGCCCAGGCGGGTCATATAGGTCTTGGGACGTTTGTCTCCCCAGCGCGCCATACGGCCCCCGCAATGGGGGCAGTGCGGGGGATCAAGGGCGTCATCCCGGGCTTCAAGCAGCAGTCGCAATTGGGCCGCTGCCGCGACCAGCGCATCACCGCGCAGGGCGGTCTCGACGGCATCCAGATCAACCACTGTCGCGGCCAGTTCCTTCTCGAGCCGTGGCCGGAGATCAGGGGACCGCGCCGCGGACCCCTCATGCCCTGGCAACTCCGTCGTCGCCAGGCGGCGGCAGATCACCGTTCCATCGAAAATCCGGTATTCGAGGAAACCGTCCCCATCCTGGCGGATCATCGGTCGGTTCAGCGCGGCCTCCGCGGCCGACAGACTCCGCAAATACGCGACCACCTCTGGATGCCTGAACTCCTGCTTTTTGTCCCGCTCTTTATCTTGAACTGCCATCTGCCTGTGTCTCCTGACTGCCCTGTCGCCAAACCCAACCGGAGCCGTGATGCCGACTCTCCGTGTTCCTGTGGGCGGAAATGGACATAGATCGATACAGAGACCGATACAAACCCGCTCCGACGGGCGCTGTCCGGATGTCAGGAAAAAGATCAGTCAGAGCGTGTCCCACAAATCTGAGCCGCACCCCCCGCCCGCCCCGGGGGTTGACGCTCCCATCCTCGTTCCTGTAGTGGTTATTCCAAGCGGTTAGGGCAGTGTTCCAATCGTCATCAGTCTCATATTCAGACGCGGGCTTGAGCGGGGGAACTGTCGCGCCCGAATCCGGAACGAGGGTCACCAGGCGGCCCGTGTCGGTCCAGGTGCCGCCATGGTCCTGCGTCTTGACGGTGCCGAGCAGGACCATCGGGTCCTGGGAGCGGATCTGGACGCAGACTCTCTTGACACCGGGCCGCAGGGTCGTCTGCAGAGAGTAGGCGGGCATCTGCGCGGCGTAACTCCCGTCGATCATCCCGGTGGACGGATTGGCATCCGCCGCGCCGCCCAGTCCCACCAGCAGGGTGAGGGTCGCACTCAGCAGGGTGGCCACCCCCGCGGCGCGGCGTGTCATCGGTCTCAGTGTTCGCATGGTGTCTCTCCCGGTCTGTTGTCCGGGATCGTTGATACCCCCCCCCCCCATGGGTTTGGCAAGGGGTGAACGGTGGGGGTTTGTCCAGTGGGGGTTTGTCCTGCCCCTTGATGGGGTGGGCCCGGCCGGAATCCACCCGGTGGGGACTCACGCTGACAATCCCCCTTGCCTTTTGACCACACACGCGGTAGACTGACCGCCACCCCACCGCTGGAGGATCCCTCATGACCCGCTGGACACGGACACTGCCCCCCCCCCCCTGATTGAGGCTTGCGGCGCCCTTCTGCTGAGCGCGACCCTCGCCCTGCCGGCCACCGCCCAGACCGCGGTGCACTCGGATGCGGTGCGCGATTCCCGGGTGCTGACGAGTGCCCCCACTTACGTCAGCAGTCTGACCACCCCCTTGACCGCCCCCGCCCCCCGAATTCTGGGCCGGGTCTGGACCGGTCTGGTCCAGAACCTGCAGATTGAGGCCGGGGCCCCGCAGGGCACAACGACCTTCGGTGTCGGGTCCGGCTTCCGCTGCGCCTACGGTCCGGGTGAGAGGGACAACCAGCAGGTGGTTGAATTCCACAACGCCCGCGGCCTCTATTCCCGCGGCCAGCCCATCGCCCGCGCCTGCCCCACCTGGGGCCCGGCCAAATGCGCACGCACCGTGACAGTGGACCTGAGCATGTTCGGACAGGGAAGGCACACCGTCACCGCCAATCGCGGATACCCGCCGTGCCCTGGGACCTGGAACGCCCAGAACAACGGACAACGCCAAGGGGCTCCCGCTCTTGGTGCCGCTGCTGATGACATTCCCGATTCACGCCAGGAACTGGGTGCCCGCAGCGGGACACGCGGGACCGCCAACGGCATCTTCCGGGTGCGGGTCTGGGGCAACTTCTGCTTCGCAGCCGGGGGCGTCTGTCGTTCCCTCAAGACAATCGATGAGGCAACCCTGACGTCCTCTCTTGTGAGTCGATACGGCTACGCGGCCACCTTCCGGCCCGGTGCCAACTGTGGCCCGGCCCGCTGGCCGACGCCGGAGATGCAGGCGGCGGGTGGCCCGCCCTATGCCGAATGGTGCGATGTCACGGTCGATGTCCGGCGCTGATATGCCCTGACACCTGCTGACGGTCGGCACCAGAGAGAGACGCAGCCGGGCGGGATGTCGCGGCGGCCCTGTTCTCCTGATCGCCTGACAGGGTTGCGCGGGGAATCCTGTCAGATTGTCCGCGCAGGGCGGTCAGCGCAAACCCGACTCACCGAGATCACAAACATAGCGCGTCCCGCTGAGCCGCAGATCCTTCTGCCAGTGCTGGAGGTTCATCGTGATGAGTTCGCTGTTCTCCGGGATTTTCGCAACCAGACCCACCTCCCAGGCCTCCTCCGCGGGATCGCAGTTGAAAGCAGTCGCCTGCTGATCCGTCAGAAAACCGGTGCATTCCGGGTTGGACGAACAGTAACGCGTTCGGGGAAGGGGATCCGACCTTTTGAACCATGGTCTGTGCGGGCAGACTTGTCCCGGGACCGGGGTGACGTAATGGCAGAGACGTGCGCAGGGGGTGTGCGGATAGGTCGGGTTGACGATATACCGCGCTTGACCCAGCAGAAACGCGCCCTCGGCTAAGGGCAGGGCATTCCCCTGGTCCTTGTGTCGATAGGGGGCCGTGCAAGTTGATGTGGCCTGCGCGATTCCGGCCAGTCCCAGCACCACCAGCCCCGCCGCCGCGGTCCTCATCAATTGTGTCATCGGTTTCATGTTTCATCTCCTGTCGGTGGCCACAGGAGTGTTGGATACCCCCCCCCTCAGGATTTTGTCAAGGGGTGTGGCATGGCGGGTGGCACAAAGACCCCCGCGCCGGCGCGGGGGAAGGCCGCGATCCGTGTGGTCCAGGGTGGGGACCGGTGCGCACTGCGCGGGATCCAGGCGCGATCGCACGCGGTGGCGGCGAGACGGATGATGTCGGGGCCGAACCGGGTCCGCAGCGCATCGAGGGTGTGCATCAGCGGGGCGGTGTCGCGGGGCGGATCCCCGAGGGGCAGCGGCGCAGGGGATGCGGTGGCCGGGACCAGCTGGCGCAGGATCACGCCGCTGCGCGCAAAACGACACCGTCCATTTCCGGGCCAGGTGGCCCTGAGGCCCTCCAGGGCGGCGCGGGTGAGCGCGATCTCGCAATCCGTGGGCGGGCACAGGGGGAGGGTGTGCGTGCGGTCGAGGGCCGGGCCCGGCCGAAAGCGCGATGTCGTCATCAGCACCGTGAGGGTCCCCGCCCGCAATCCCTGGCGGCGCAGCCGCTGCCCCGCTTGTGCGGCCTGGGCGGCGAGGGCGGCGGTGAGCGCGGTGCGGGTGGTCAGGGGCTGGCCGGCGGTGCGCGTCACGGCGATCTGGCGACGCGGCGGGGCCCCCGTGATGAGCGGGTGGCAGACCCGCCCCCGGAGTTCCTGCGCCGTGCGCGCCAGCGTGACCGTCCCGATTCGCCGGGCGGTGGCGGGATCGAGGGCGGCGAGATCGGCGGCGGTGGAGAGGCCCTGGGCGATCAGACCGGATAGCGGCGCACCAGAGCGGCGGCGGCGGCGATGAGCCGGGTCTCCGCATCGAGGGGGCATCCGGGACCCGCGCCCCCGCCCAGGATCCACTGATCGCCGCGCCGGATCAGGAGACCCGTGGCCAACCCCGCGGGGGATTCGGCGAGGACCCACCGGCCCGGCCGGATCGACGCGCCGCGATCAAAGGCGATCAGGTCGGCGTCCCGAATGCCCGACGCCGCGAGACCGTCCCCCGTGATCCGGTGCCAGAAGGTCGCCGCCGGGCGGCGGATCAGGAGTTCCAGAGGATCGTCCGGGGGCCGGGCGTCCGCCGCCGGGCTGGGAAAGCCGGTCTTCTCCGGAACGGCCCGCTCCACCCGATCCGTGCGCGTGCGGGGGTGTGATGGCGTGTGCGTTATGGGGTGTGACAGTGTTTGTGACATCGGCGACTCTCCGGGGTCCGGCAGGAGAGTGAACATCACCAGAACAGATGGCGAAGGCAACACCGAATCCGGCGGGCGGGTGATTCTCTGTGGAAAACCGCCAGAGGCCGCCCCGGTGCGCCTCAAGGGCCGATCGTCAGTTAGCGACACCCCCAGCCGGTTCGGTATGAGGAGTAATCCCAAGCTAAACTTCCTTGCCAAAGCGCGTTTGCCGCTCCCGTCGCGGGTCGCCCGCACAGGCAGTTGCGGACGTCCTGCGGGGTCCGGGGGCTGATCGAGAAGCACCCGTTGGTGACGTAGCCGGCATGCGATACAGTGTTGATCGTGTAACTTCCGCCCGTCATGATGCACTGGACGCCCATGGGGTTGCTCTCCGTATGCCCGGCCAAGTCGGTGTACAGGATGAGGACATAGGGGGTCTTTTCGGTCAGCGTGACGTTGTTGTCGGCGAAGCTGGGGTTCTGGGTGGAGGTCACGGTCCCGAAGTTGACCGTTTGAACGTCCGTGTTGGTCCGGGTGTTCCTGATCTTGCCGGTGACGGTGATGCTGCTGACCGGACTGTTCCCGATCGCGAGGAGACCTCTGAGGTTCGTCCAAGTTGTGAGACTGGATAGCTTGAAATTTACGGATGTATTTGTGAAATTTATCTGATTGTTGCTACTGTCGAAGACGGCAACATTGGTGTGTGTGTACCCTCCGCTACAGGCTGGTTGTCCAGTCAGCCCGTTCGTCGTCACCTGCGCCGTCACCGGCCCCGCCATCACCATCGCCATCATCGCGGCGGTCAGCCTCATCAGTCTGCGTGGCATCTCTCATCTCCTGTCAGCTCCCACAGGATTCTCGAATACCCCCCCCCCCCCATAAGCGACTGACGCTGCTACCCGCCGCGGTGTTGGCGCAGACCGCTTGCAACAAAAACATCTGCACCGTCGCGCTGGCACGGGCCTCGTCGCCCGTCGTGGACGGCTGCGGCGAACACGCCACGCCGGGCCGCATGAAGGTCATCTTCTCAAGCACCGATTCCAGCGTGACGCGGGCCAGTTTTCCGGTCGCTGGTTATTTCATCCAGGCAACCAGCGATCTCCGGCAGACGGCATTCTCCGACTGGGAATGGCGCTCCTCGGCCAGCAACAACAACCGGTGGACGGACCCCGTCAACAACCGAATCAGCTGGGCCGGCGGCGTGCTGGGCGAGAACATCATCGAGGTCCGCCCCAAGGCCGGCGCCCATGTCTGGTCCAACCGCAACCCTGCCAACATCAATCAAGGCCCCGGCGAGATGGTGATTCAGGAGTTTGATCTGCCCTCTGGATCGACAACTCAATACGCTGCTCCAGGCGAGCCCTACTTCCTGTTCATGGGCGGCAAGGGCTGCGCACGGGTCGGTCCGGGCGGCGACTTGCTCGGCGGCAACCAGTAGCGCGACCGGGACACACCCCCGGGCGGCACCGCTGACGCGCGCCCAGCCCAGCACGGCAAGGGGCCGGGCGGGCCTGGCCGGCAAGAGGACGAATCGCCAGGAGCCGCGCACACCGGTGCGCGCGGCTCCTGGACCCTGACAGGCAAAGAAAACCGGACGTCTGTCTGAATTGCACGGGAAAACCCCAAAGATTTCAAACCAAGACACGACCCGATAATGGCACCCGTCGTGTCAATTCATCCATGTGAAAATGACACCTCGGCTTTTGAGGGATAGCTGATATGACCGCAAGTTCATAAAATCCATACCGTGCCACGCGGTCACTGTCTGTGCCAGAGCCGGGTCGGCACGTCTGCGTTGAGTCGCCGAAGGAACCTGAATCACTTCCTGAGCCCATTGAGCGTGTTGGCACCATTGTCGAAGACATATCAACAGCAATTGATGGTTCATTCACATCACCGTGCTTGAAAACGGTCTTGGGCTGACCAACCATCATTTGTCGAATTATTGACAAGAAAGATCGGCGCGTTCAGTTAATGTGTGTTGATGGGCAGACGATTTGGAGGCGAGTACCGGATTTGAACCGGTGTACACGGATTTGCAGTCCGCTGCGTAACCACTCCGCCAACTCGCCCGCAGCACTTTCGTCTATACCTGTTTTCTGCGCGATAACAAGCACAAATCAAGGATATCAGCCGCCGGTGCAATCTGTCCCGAGCGCGTTTAACCTGAACTTCACCCTTGAAATGGTTGTCATTGACCCCTGAGGCTCTTTATCTATTGGCTATGGGTTTTTTTGGAACCTATAATTATGTTCCCAGTTCATTTTATTATTTTATATTGATATTAATAGTTGTATGTAACTATTCAGGTTCTTTTCGGGTCGGTACTCCCTGTCCGTTGCGTCTCATTTGACACTGTGTGTTGTTTCCCCATAAGTTTGGTCCCCAAGACGGCAGAAGCCGCGGTGACAGGCAGTAGACAGGGCAGGGATTTCGTGTCAGGAATGATTGACGATCTTAAGTCATGGGCCCATCGGGTCTCTGCTTTGACGGCGGCCCTCGCGGATCGTGATGCTGTGATTGCCGTTCAGGCCGCGCGCATCGCGGAGTTGGAGCGCCGCCTCGGGCTTGACAGTTCCAACAGTAGCAAGCCTCCGTCGCGTGATGGGCTGACCAAACCGACTGCGGAGGTGTTGCGGCAACGCCAGACACTGATCGACCTGTTCGGCGTGAGGATGTCGCAGGGAACGGTCATGAACATGGTCTCCCGTGCGGCCGCGGGCATCGAAGGCCTCGCCCTCCATGTCCGGGACGCGGTGGCGGCGGCGCCCGTCAAGCATATGGACGAGACCGGCATCCGCATGCGCGGACGCCTCGCCTGGCTGCATGTCGCCGGCACCGAAGGCCTCAGCCACTTCCGCGTGGGCACCGGCCGCGGCGACGTGATGCGGGACGCGACCGGCGTGGCCGTGCACGACCACTGGCGGCCGTATTTTACCATTCCGGGGACCGTGCCCGCCCTCTGCGCCGCGCATCTCCTGCGCGAACTCCAGGACCGGGTCGACTTCGATGATGAGGCCTGGGCCGCGACGATGGCCCGCCTGCTGCGCCGGGCCATCCACGCCGTGAACCTGTCGGAGGGAAAGCCCTTGCCAGCGCGGTTGGCCGACCGGATCGGACGACGCTATGACAGCATCGTGGCCGCCGGGCTCGCCTGGCACGAAGCCCGACCGCCGCCGCCCGCGAAAGGGCGCCGGGGCCGACGGAAACGACGACGGGGCCACAACCTGGTGCTGCGGCTGCAAGACAACCGGGAGGGCGTGCTGCGGTTCACCCGCGACCCCACGGTTCCCGCCACCAACAACGAAGCCGAGCGAGCGCTCCGCCCCCTCAAGGTGCAGCAGAAAATCTCCGGCAGCTTCCGCAGCACGACTGGAGCGCAGAACCATGCGGTGCTGCGGACCGTGCTGGACACCGCCCGCAAGCCGGGCTGGAACCTGCTGGAAACACTGCGGGCCCCGCCGGATGAACTCATCAAGCAGCTCGAGATGTCCTGAACCACCGTGCGGACCAGAAAGACCCAACAAGAACCTGAATAGTTACAGTTGTATTTTATATTAAGTTCCCAGTGCATGACCCGTGAGGTTGAACCATGGCTGTCGGAATCGAGATTATCCCCAACAAACGCGGACGCGACACCGTCCTGATGCGCCGCTCCTGGCGTGAGGGACAACGTGTGCGCAAGGAGACATTGCTCAATCTCACCGATTTTCCAGACGCGGTCATTCGGGGTTTTGATACCGTCCTGCGGGGTGGCACCGCCTTTCGCCGTCTCAGTGACGCCATCACCGTCACCCGTGCCCTGCCGCATGGGCATGTCGCGGCTCTTCTCGGTCTGGCCCGGCGAACCGGGCTTGACAAGATCCTGCACCGCAAGCGCAGCCGCATGCGTGATCTCGCCCTCGCGGCCATTGTCGCCCGGGTGACGGCCCCGGGCTCAAAGCTTGAGACGGCGCGGCGGCTGTCACCGGCCACAGCGGACAGCAGTCTCGGTGGTTTACTTGATCTCGGCAAGGTGACGGGCAACGAGATGCTGGCGATGCTGGACTGGCTGTTGACGCGGCAGAGGTGGATCGAGACAAGTCTGGCCAACCGTTATCTCGGGGAGGCCAGTCCGCTCATCCTTTATGACGTCTCATCCAGCTATCTCGAGGGGCGCTGCTGCCCGTTGGCTGAGTTCGGGTATAACCGCGACGGCAAGGCGGGCAGGAAACAGATCAATTACGGTCTGCTCTGTGCCGCCGATGGTTGTCCCATCGCCGTTGAGGTCTTTGCCGGGAATGTGTCCGACCCGGCGACCGTTGCCGCGCAGGTGAACACGATCCGCACCCGTTTCGGCATTGATCGTATCGCTCTCGTCGGCGACCGCGGCATGCTCACCACCGCCCGGATCCGCGGCCATCTTGAACCCGTGGGGCTGGACTGGATCTCCGCCCTGACGACCCGAGACATCCGGCGGCTGGTGTGCGCATCCGACCCACCCCTGGTGCCGGCTAATCTCGCCGATGATGCGGTCGCCGACGTCACCAGCCCAGACTTTCCGGGTGAACGGCTGATGGTCTGCCGCAATCCCCGCCTGCGGGAAGAACGGGCCCGCAAACGCGCCGCGCTGCTCCAAGCCACTGAGGAGATTCTTGAACAGATCGCTGGCGCGATGCAGTCAGGACGGTTGCAGGGAAAGGAACAGATCGGACGCAGGATCGGGCGCGAGGTCAACCGGAAGACGGTCGGAAAACATTTCGATCTCGTCATCGGTGATGCGTCCCTGTCCTAGCAACGCGCAACCGACAGAATCAGCGTCGAGGCGGCACTCGACGGTGTCTATGTGATCCGCACCAACCTCGATGCCACAGCCATCGCCGCATCCGACGCTGTGCGGGCCTACAAACGACTCGCCCGCGTTGAACGTGCCTTTAGAACCATGAAACAGACACGTCTGCGGATCCGCCCCGTCCATGTCTATTCCGCCAATCATGTCCGCGCCCATGTCTTCCTCTGCATGCTGGCCTGCCATCTCGAACATCATCTGCGCCAGCGCCTTGCACCCCTCCTCTTCGAGGATGACGACAAAGACCGCGCAGAGGAACGCAGGTCCTCACCCGTCACCCCCGCGCAAGTCTCGGAAAGCGCTGCTGAAAAAGCACGGACAAAACACACCCCCGATGGACTGCCCGTTCACAGCATGACGACGCTCCTCGCCGATCTCGCCACACTGACGCTGAATACGGTGATCATCGCCGAATGCCCCAAGACACCCTTCCAGTTGTGCGCTCAACCCACACCCCTCCAAAAACAGGCCATCGAACTGCTCAATATCGACCCCACCAAAACTGTTCCCAGTGCCAAGACACGTTAATCAAAGGCAAATCGACCCCCTCACCCTGGCCATACCAGGAAAATCTCGCTTTACAGAAAAATGAAGGTAACTATTCAGGTTCTTGCCTGGTCGACAATGTTGATTCGCCGGTATTCCGTTTGACACTGTGTGTTGTTTCCCATAAGTTTGGTCCCCAAGACGGCAGAAGCCGCGGTGACAGGCAGCAGACAGGGCAGGGATTTCGTGTCAGGAATGATTGACGATCTTGAGTCATGGGCCCATCGGGTCTCTGCTTTGACGGCGGCCCTCGCGGATCGTGATGCTGTGATTGCCGTTCAGGCCGCGCGCATCGCGGAGTTGGAGCGCCGCCTCGGGCTTGACAGTTCCAACAGTAGCAAGCCTCCGTCGCGTGATGGGCTGACCAAACCGACGGCGGAGGTGTTGCGGCAGCGGTCCCGTCGCCGCGCCAGCGACCGCAAGCCGGGTGGGCAGAGGGGCCACCCCGGCGGCACGCTGCGCCGTTCCGAACATCCCGACGTCATCGCGGACCACGATCCTGATGTCTGCACGGGCTGTGGTGCAGCCCTGGACGCCGGGATGTCCGTCGGGTCCGCGGCCCGCCAGGTCCATGACCTTCCGGAGCCTCCTCCGCTCCAGGTGACCGAGCATCGGGCCCATCGGTGTGTCTGTCCCGCCTGCGGCGTGACCACCCGGGCACACTTTCCCGCTGGGGTGACCGCCCCGGTTCAGTCCGGTCCCCGGCTGACCGCCCGGGTCGTTGATCTGCGTGTCGCCCAGCTGGTCCCGGTGCAGCGGCTGCGCCAGACGCTGATCGATCTGTTCGGTGTCCAGCGATCACAGGGAACGGTCATGAACATGGTCGCACGTGCCACCGAAGGCCTCGAAGGCCTCGCCCTCCATGTCCGGGACGCGGTGGCGGCGTCGCCCGTCAAGCATATGGACGAGACCGGCATCCGCGTGCGCGGACGCCTCGCCTGGCTGCATGTCGCCGGCACCGAAGGCCTCAGCCACTTCCGCGTGGGCACCGGCCGCGGCGACGTGATGCGGGACGCGACCGGCGTGGCCGTGCACGACCACTGGCGACCCTATGTCACCATTCCGGGGACCGTGCCCGCCCTCTGCGCCGCGCATCTCCTGCGCGAACTCCAGGACCGGGTCGATTTCGACGATGAGGCCTGGGCCGCGACGATGGCCCGCCGGCTCCGGCGCGCCATCCACGCCGTGAACCTGTCGGAGGGAAAACCCCTGCCGGCGCGGCTGGCCGACCGGATCAAACGACGCACCGACAGCAGCGTGGCCGCCGGGCTCGCCTGGCACGAAGCCCGACCGCCGCCGCCCGCGAAAGGGCGCCGGGGCCGACGGAAACGACGACGGGGCCACAACCTGGTGCTGCGGCTGCAAGACAACCGGGAGGGCGTGCTGCGGTTCACCCGCGACCCCACGGTTCCCGCCACCAACAACGAAGCCGAGCGAGCGCTCCGCCCCCTCAAGGTGCAGCAGAAAATCTCCGGCAGCTTCCGCAGCACGACTGGAGCGCAGAACCATGCGGTGCTGCGGACCGTGCTGGACACCGCCCGCAAGCCGGGCTGGAACCTGCTGGAAACACTGCGGGCCCCACCAGACGAACTCATCAAGCGACTTGAAATGTCCTGAACCGCCGCGCGGACCAGAAAAACCCAACAGGAACCTGAATAGTTACAAATGAAGTTCAGTTTAAACGGGCAGTCCGACCGGATCGTCTAATCCAAGTGATCGATGGCAAGCCGTCAACGTATTGGCCAGCAGACAGGCAATTGTCATGGGTCCGACACCACCCGGTACCGGAGTAATCGCCCCGGCATGACGACAGGCTGACTTGAAATCCACATCCCCAATCAGATGGGTTTTTCCAGCGCCTTGCTGTCCTTCTGTCACCCGATTGATTCCTACATCAATAACAGTGGCCCCATGACCTATCCAGCTCCCCTGGATAAAATTCGGCTTTCCAACGGCAGCGACAAGAATATCAGCCTTCCTGCAGATCGCGGCGAGATCGCGAGTCTGGCTATGGGCGATGGTGACCGTGCAGTTCTCACGGAGCAACAGAGTTGCCATTGGCTTTCCCACGATATTCGAGCGCCCGACAACGACTGCAGACAATCCAGACAGTGAACCATGGTGTCGGCGTAGCATCTGCAGGCAACCCAGTGGCGTACAGGGAACAAACGCCTTCTGGCCCACGGTCAAACGTCCGACATTGCTCACGGAAAACCCGTCGACATCCTTTTCAGGATCTATCGCGTTGATGACAGCATGCGCGTTGATATGTTCAGGCAGTGGCAGTTGAACGAGTATGCCATGCACCTCTCGATCCCTGTTAAGTTGACCAATCAACGACAAGAGATCCTTTTCGGCAACATTCTCTTCAAGTTCGTGCTTGAATGACAGCATGCCAACTTCTGCCGTCAGACGCGCCTTGCTGCGGACATAGACTTCGCTTGCCGGGTTCTGGCCCACAAGCACCACCGCGAGTCCGGGCTGAATCTCATGTGGCAATCCCCGCAGTTCCCTGACACCGCGCGCCACATCCCCACGGAGTTGCAGTGCCATTTCCTTGCCATCAATGAGTTCTGCACGCATTTCAATCCCCTTTTGCGGGCGACAAATGTCTGGCTATAAGGTTGCGCTGAACACTGTGATCAACTGTCGCCACAAATCTTATCGGTCCGTGCTCACACGCATCAGCATGTGATTGATTTCATGAACGGCCAAGATGGCTGTGACGGGACAAACAGTTTGACGCTGTCTCCACACCGAACCTGACCCTCTCGCTCAACCCATGCCAACACACCGCGGCGACGTGTTGCGGCTGATTTGAATCCACGGCCATCTCCCAAATTGGCTGCCGCGATTTCACGTGCCGGCAGATGGCATGGCAAATTCTCCAGATCAACTGTGAGCGTCGCACCCCTTGAAAACTGGAGTCGGGAACTCGGGGGTATCAGTGTGAAATGCGGAATACCGCGCAGGACAAAATTGGCACCGAAGAAATGGGGGGTGAGTTGATCCAATCCGATAAGTTCTGCAATCTCGGCGATGTCTTCACTCGATACGAGACTCAACTGTCGGACATTACGAATCTCTGTGCCCTGCGCATAGAGATTGCCCACACGCGTGCAGGCAGGACGGGTGAGCCCATGATGGTCGTCACAAGCAATACCCGCAAAGACAAGATCCACAGACTCCAGGGAATCCGAACACAGGGATTCATTGCGATTCTTGACGGCACCGATCCAATCGACCGTGCCGACGCAACCCGAATCGATCAAACCCTTCATCGAACCATCATGACGGTTCCGAATTCATTTTCCACGCATCGCCGTACGGGTGCCTCGATTGCCGGAACGAGGCACCATAGTCGTGTTGTGTGGTCTCACCTCAATGATGTTGGATGTCTGATCAGGTGCGACAGACTCTTTTCGGCTGGCTCGAAGAACCCGCCCCTCAATAACCGTCGCAATTTCATCTCCGGTCAAGGTCTCGTATTCCAGCAATCCCTCTGCCAGCCTATCGAGTTCCTGTCGTCTTTCTGTCAGGATGCCGATTGCCAAACTGTAGCCTTCATCGACGATGCGCCGGACTTCGGCATCAATCATTTCTTCAGTTTCCGGACTTGCTGCGGCACCGGAATTCATTCCGGGGATTGGCCCCTGTTCGGCCGAATAATCTATCTTTCCAAGCTTTTCGGACATGCCGAATTTGGTCACCATCGCCCGGGCGATTCCCGTTGCCTGTTTGATGTCCGATGCTGCGCCGGAGGTGACATTGTCTGTTCCAAACACCAGTTCCTCGGCCGCACGTCCGCCCATCGCCATGGCGATCTTTGACTTGTACTTGGCCTGTGTCACGGAAACTTCATCCCGGTCGGGTTGCGAATGCACCACGCCGAGTGCCAGTCCACGCGGAATGATTGTGACCTTGCGGATTGGATCATGTTGCGGAACATTCAAACCAACAAGCGCATGCCCTGCCTCGTGATAGGCCACCAAACGCCGGTCTTCATCGGTCATGACCAGGGATCTGCGCTCGGCACCAAGAATCACCTTGTCTTTCGCATTCTCGAAATCTTCCATACCCACATGGGGCCGCCGCACCCGCGCCGCTAAGAGGGCGGCCTCGTTCACCAGATTTGCGAGATCAGCACCAGAAAAGCCCGGTGTCCCCCTGGCGATGCTGCTCAAGTCCACATCCGGCCCCAACGCAACCTTGCGTCCATGAACACGGAGAATTTTCTCCCGTCCCTTAAGGTCAGGAACCGGGACCACAACCTGACGATCAAATCGACCGGGACGGAGTAATGCCTTGTCCAGTACGTCCGGGCGATTGGTCGCGGCAATGATCACCACACCATCGTTGGATTCAAAACCATCCATTTCGACAAGCAGTTGATTGAGAGTTTGCTCACGCTCATCGTTGCCACCACCATAGCCAACTCCGCGGGCCCGCCCCACCGCATCAATTTCGTCAATGAAGACAATACAGGGAGCATTCTTTTTCGCCTGGTTGAACATATCGCGCACACGAGAAGCACCAACGCCCACAAACATCTGCACAAAATCTGAACCCGAAATGCTAAAGAAGGGGACCCCTGCCTCACCAGCGATGGCACGCGCCAACAATGTCTTGCCCGTGCCGGGCGGACCGATGAGTAATGCCCCCTTGGGAATCTTGCCTCCCAGTGATGAAAATCGTTCGGGATGGCGCAAGAATTCGACAATCTCCTCGAGTTCCTCCTTGGCCTCGTCGATACCCGCGACATCGGCGAACGTCGCGCCAACACGATCCTCTGTCAGAAGCTTTGCGGGGGAACGCCCCACCCCCAATAGACCCCCCGGACCCCCTGCCTGTTTACGGACAAAATATATCATCGCCAGAAACAGCAGCAGCGCTATAAGCAGACCTGGCATTATCGGACGTCCCGAAACTGATGGCGGATCAACATCGTCTGAATCAAGACCGGCGCGCCCTTTTCAGTCGCATCACGAATGGCATCGCACATCGCCGCCCGGACCGCATGGCCTGGGTCAATTCCACGCCCAACCATTTCAGAACTGATCCTCCCTGATCGATCATGTGGGATTGGGTTCCAGTTGACTACCCGCTTTGCCAGAATCGGGGCGCGGCATTTTTGGAATGGAAGTCAACCGACTTGCATGATCCATCTTGTCATCATCCGAATCATTGCGATCGATCGCTTCACCTTGCAGGATCCGAGTGATTTCTTCGCCCGTGAGGGTTTCATATTCCAGTAACCCCTCGGCCAACCTCACCAAATCTGCGTCTTTTTCCTGCAATATCGACCGCGCCTTGTCGTAGCCCCATTCACAGATGCGGCGCACTTCGGAATCGATAGCTTCCTGTGTTGCAGGACTGACTGACGGGCCCTGGTTGAGCGGCCCAAGATAGGTATCTGTTTCCTGGGCATAGTCGATATTTCCCAGCTTGTCTGACATTCCAAACTGCGTCACCATTGCGCGAGCAATACGGGTCACCTGTTTGATGTCAGATGCAGCACCAGACGTTACATTGTCAGCCCCGAACTTGATCTCCTCTGCAGCCTTGCCGCCCATCGCCATGGCAATTTTCGACATGTATTTTGTGTAGGTGACCGATAACTGGTCGCGTTCGGGAAGTGACAAAACAAGACCAAGAGCACGGCCACGCGGGATAATCGTCGCCTTATGAATCGGGTCATGCTGGGGCATGTTCATCCCGACAATTGCATGACCCGCCTCATGATAGGCCGTCAGTTTCTTCTCATCCTCCGTCATGACAAGTGATCTGCGCTCAGATCCCATCATGACCTTGTCCTTGGCGTTCTCAAAATCCTCCATGGTCACATAGCTGCGACCGACACGCGCCGCCAGTAACGCCGCCTCGTTCACGAGATTGGCAAGATCCGCCCCGGAAAATCCCGGGGTCCCACGCGCAATGATTTTCAAATCAACATCCGGTCCGATCTTGATCTTGCGGGCATGGACTTCGAGAACTTTCTCCCGCCCACCGACATCAGGATTCGGCACTTCAACTTGACGGTCAAATCGTCCCGGTCTGAGCAGTGCCGGATCGAGAACATCGGGGCGGTTGGTAGCTGCAACGATAATGACGGCATCGTTGGGCTCAAAACCGTCCATTTCCACCAGCAACTGATTGAGTGTCTGCTCACGCTCATCATTGCCGCCACCGATCCCGATTCCACGCGATCGACCGACAGCATCGATTTCGTCGATGAAGACGATGCAGGGGGAATTGCGCTTCGCCTGTTCAAACATGTCCCGGACACGCGACGCGCCAACGCCAACGAACATTTCCACAAAATCTGAACCGGAAATTGAGAAGAACGGAACACCCGCCTCGCCGGCAATGGCCCGGGCCAGCAAGGTTTTCCCCGTACCTGGCGAGCCGACGAGCAAGGCACCGGTGGGTATTCGACCACCGAGTTTAGAGAATTTTGCCGGATCACGCAGGAAATCGACAATTTCCTCGAGTTCTTCCTTCGCTTCATCAATACCGGCGACATCGGCAAAGGTCACCTGCTCCTGGCGTTCATTCAAGAGTCGGGCCTTCGATTTGCCGAATCCCAAGGCCCCCCGTCCACCCCCTTGCATCCGGTTCATGAAGAAGAACCAGATCGCGATCAGGATAATGAAGGGAAGCAAGGGGCCGATAATGGACATGAATCCACTCGGATCCTGTGATTTCGCGTCAATCTCAACATCATGGGCCAGTAGAAAGGATGTCACGTCCACTTCGCGCGGGCGGATGGTCGAGAACTGGCTGCCATCAGATTGCCGTGCGATGATCGTTTCGCCATCAAGTAATACGGCGGCGACATCACCCGCTTCCACGCGTTCATAAAATGCCGACAGTGGCAGATTGGACTGCGCCGTCATGCTTCGACCGTTGGTGAAAACATTGAACAGGACGATCACGAGGACAAAAAGTCCGCCCCAAAGTATAAAGTTCTTCAGATGTTTTCCCAAGGGGAACCCTCCGGCATTCACCCGGCCCAGTCAAGCGTGTTTGTACCCTTCGCTTTCACTGCAATGTAGTGGCCATCTGCAACCAATTCAACTTGCTTGTGAAAATCTCCCCCAGCAAGGACCGTGATGACAATATTCAAAGGTCCATTCCGTGCGAATCCCAGCAAAAGGTGAGGCCCAAAGCTCGCCATCCAGCCAAAGCGCAGGTGTCGACATGAATCGACCTCGACCGGCAGAGCCAAGACCGGCAATTGCGCTGCCCGATGGCGGGTCAGATTGCTGCAACCGCCATCGGCCGTCCCAGACTTCCAGCGCATCAACTGGCGGGCCACAAGCGGCGAATTCCCGCATCACCAGAAATCCACCCGCGCTCTTGGGTGTCAAGATACAACCCGAAATCGTGGTCGTAGATCGTTGCACTCTCTCCAAGGCATTCATCAGGGATTTATATCGTGGACGGTACTCACGGCCCGAGACAGCCCGTAGCGCGTCTGCGGCAAGTCGCATGCGGGTATCCAAAGGGAACTGCCAGAACTGATCGTTGAAGAGAACTTCGCCAAGTGACGTCCGAACAGCGCACGTCCGTGCGGCATGATTGGTCGCCTGTTCAAGCACCTGTCGGGCTTCCTGCATACGCATTGAGGTGGCCACGAGCCGGTTTGTCGACAGACCAAGTTTGGAAGATTGACCGAGAAGTTGACGAAACTTGGCCCGATCAAAGTTCAAATTTTCGTTGCTCGGATCATCCGCCCAGGCAAGCCCTCTTTTACAAAGATATGTCCGAAGAGACTTTCTCCGCGTTCCGAGCAGTGGGCGCAACCAAAGAATGTCATGTCTCTTGAGTTCCATTGGCATGGCGCTCAGTCCATCGACACCCGAACCGCGGGCAAGATTCATCAATACGGTTTCCGCCTGGTCATCCGCTGTGTGGGCAAGAGCGACCGATGGAATCCCATTCGACTTCGCCCAGTCTGCAATCAGTCGATAACGAGCCCGCCGTGCTTGATCTTGAAGATTGCCACTTTTTGTCGGATTCCAACGTAGCAATGTGTGATCAATTGAGAATTGCTGCGATGTCGTCGCAGCAATAGCATATTCCTGTTGTGCCTCCGGCCGGATCCCGTGATCGACAGTCACCGCTGAGAGGCGAATTCCGCTTATAACGCTCCATTCAGACAACAGTGACAAGAGTGCAATCGAATCGCCGCCACCTGAAACCGCCACCGCGACATGCACGCCATCTCCGAGAGCAAAACGGTGCTCGAAAGAATGGAAAAGATCACGCTTGCTGTTGTCTTTCAACCGCACTCCAGCTCAACGAACTTAGAATCTGCAAGTCCGGCTTCTCCAGAACCGGGAAACATCTCACCAACATGCTGCATAATTTCGCAGGCATCAACCTGCCGGTCGAGCATTGCAAGGCTCTCGCCCAGTCGCAAGAGTGCTTTCGGCGCCATGGGTCCTGATTGATTCTTGTTGAAAGCGTTGAAGAATGCAACGCCCGCCGCTTGCCAATCTTCGGCATGAATCAGTGTTTCACCAAGGTAATAATATGCTTCACTGACATAACTGCCATCCGGGTACGCCGCAATCAGGTTATTCAGCCGCTCCCGAGCGCCCTCAATATCACGGCTCTGGTAGCTCAGAAACGCTTCCTGGAACTGCTGCTGCTCGAGAGATGACAGGTCGGCAACGATCACTGTCTCATCTGCACTTTGCACGGGCAACTCATCGGGCTCCTCACCTAACGGCCTGCCCGGTGATAGCAGAGATAAGTCCGTCCCCGTAATCTCAGCGAGGGTGAATTCCAAGTCACGGATCTGGTTGTTTCCATCAGCCGCAATACGCAGGATTCGAAATTCCAGTTCTTCGATTTTGGAAATTGCAATCCGCAACTCCTCTTCCAAACCGTCAAGTCGTTGCCGCGCAGAAAGAACTGAAATTTCAACATGTTGAAGCGACGCCTCATCCGTACCAGGGGCAACAGGGATCAACTCAGCGCGCAAGCTTGCCATCTGACCATAGAGGTGCAGCAGTTGACTGCGGATGTCCGCCAATCTTTCCTGTGTCTCCATCGCTTGCGGCACATTTGGAGTTTCATCCGGGTCATCAGCTTCCGGCAGCTGCGCGAGACCTGGCCAAACCGGCAACAACAGCAAGGATACGATGATGCCGAGAAGCTTGACGCGTGTGTACATTTACCCGCCAGATTCTCTTTCGACAACGGAGACGGAACGGCGGTTTTTTGACCAGCAAGTCTCTGAAGAGCAGACTGCCACTGGGCGTTCCTTGCCATAGGTGACAGTCGCGAGACGGATATCCGCGACACCCAGATCAGTCAAAAAGGACTTCACGGCCGCCGCACGGCGTGCACCCAATGCAAGGTTATATTCGCGAGTTCCCTGTTCATCGGCATGACCCTCAACCAAAACCGAATATTCTGTGTTTTGATTCAGCCATTGTGCCTGCTGTCTCAGCACAGCTGCGGAATCCTCCGAAATCACGCTCTGATCAACCTCAAAATAGATCGTGTTGCCAATGAGTTCGGTAAAATATTCCGGCGAGTCAGGTTCATAATTCTGCAACTCAGCCTGTCCGATACCACCACCGCCAAGCCCACCAGAAGCATCCCCGGTAACGCCCGTATCAAGCACATCGCCGGAGCATGCCACCAATGCAGCAAGCGACACAAGCGAGACCACCACCTTCAATTTCATCCGACTGCCTCTCTGTTGACATTGTTGTTTGCGTTCAAACTAGTTTCTAAGCCAAAAAAGTAAAGTGATTTTTGTGTGATGACCTCACTTCAATCTCATATTGAGCACGGCAAGATATCTGCCCCTGAAACCGTTACTGCGTTGACTGGTCGAATGACCTTGAATAACCGTAACTGCTGCCGCACCCGGATCCGGCGTGATCGCAGTCAGAATGATTCCGTACTTTTCAGCGAAAAGCGGTGATCTGGGACGCGTCAACTCAACGACTGTCTGTCGTTACAGTGTATCCGTTTCCACAAACCCAATGAAACCGCTTGACAATTAGCCTGACTCACTGATGGATTAACGGCGGATCGGCGACCAAGACGGGTCAGACCCGAATTGCGGCGTGTTGATGCGCCGGAGATTGCGGCCGTAAACATCCACCGAGTAGATTGATGGCCCGCCCGATTCCCCGGGCTCCTCACGGAAGAACATAAGATTGCGGCCGTTGGGTGACCATGTCGGGCCTTCATCGAGAAATGACGCGGTCAGTATGCGCTCATCACTGCCATCGGCGCGCATTACGCCAATATGAAATCGGCCACGATACTGTTTGGTGAAGGCAATATAATCGCCTGTGGGTGACCAGACAGGGGTTCCGTAACGCCCCTCTCCAAAGCTGATCCGCCTTGGCTCACCGTCGTGAGCCCGCATGATGTAAATCTGTTGTCTGCGGCTTCGGTCGGACTCAAATGCAATCCAGTTGCCATCGGGTGATACCGAAGGTGCCGTGTCGATCGCCGCGCTACTGGTTAATCTTCGGACCTTACGGTTGCCCAATTCGACCTCAAAAATGTCTGTGTTCCCATCGATCGTGAGCGACAATACGACCTTCCCACCGTCAGGGAAGAACCGGGGTGCAAAGGCCATATCAGGATTTTGCAGAACCGCCTGTCTGGCTCCAGTCCGCAAATTGAGCAAGTAGACACTTGGTGTGCCAGTTTCGTAGGATGTATAGATCAGAAGCGCGCCATCTGGAGAGAATCGTGGAGCGAGGACAATGTCTGTACCGTCGGTGAGTGCACGCGCGTTGGCACCGTCATAGTCCATTATTGCAAGTTGCTTCATTCGATTCCCTTTTGCGCCGGATTCCGAGATGAATGCCACTTGAGAGTCGAAATAAGGCAGCTCGCCAGTGATTCTCTGGTAAATTGAATCAGCAATCTTGTGAGCAACGCGTCGCCAACTGCCAACATCCGAGGTGAACCGCACGCCCTTGCCAAATTCAGACTCTGCAAAAACATCGAATAGCCGGAAATTCACTTCGATGACATCGTTTGCGGTGACCACAGAACCTGCAATTAATGCCTGTGCATTGATCGCCCTCCAGTCAGCGAAGCGAATACGTGAATCCGCTCCGGTGTCCGAAGACAGATAGGCATCTGGCGGGATACGACGAAACAGACCTGTCCCCGTCAGGTCGTTGAAGATAACCGCGGTGATCTGACTGGCGAGTTCGCGATCGCCGGGGTTACTGACCGAAAATGTTGGCAGAGCAATCGGCATCGGTTCGATCACACCTTCGGTGATCACGATACGAAGCGGCACGCGTTGCTCCTGAGCCCTGACATGCTCTGCCGCAAAGACCAGAGTTGTCACCAATACAACTGTTGTCCAAATACGTGCCATCATTATCGGTTCCTCATTTCCTCAGGATTAAACTCGATTTCGACTTTTCGCCACGATTCATACTTATCGCGAGGTAATTCATATCCCTGATTCAGGCAGCGCAAGACAGCGCGGCGGGCCGCCTCGAAAGCTCTCATTCTTGCTTCTTCGGGGCCAGTCGTTGTGTTGAGCAATTCAAGTGAGCCAGGAATGGGGCGGCCGCTCAGATCGAGTTCCACCTCAACAGTCACCACAATAAATCTGGCGGCATCAGACAGAGAGCCAATATTCCAGCAGTTCTGTATGGCTCTCTTGAGGCCCTCGTGCTCACGCGCTGACAGCCGCTGTGAAGCCACGCTTTCCGCAGTTTCGGGTTGACTGGACTCCACCTCTGCCCGTAAAGCCTGTTCGCGTATGTCCTGAGCAATAAGTGACGCAATATCAAGTTCCTGTTCTGGTTGCGCGATCTCTGGTTCTGGTGTCTTGACCATCTCCTCTTGGTCTCCTGACTGTGTCTCCACTCCCGCATCGGATCTGTCTGGGATATCAGCGACACGTATCGGGCGCCGCATCGGGCGGCTGACCTGCAATGCCTTTGCCTCCGTTTCATCAGCCTCGGTAACGGTTTCCAAAGATGCTTGCGGCAAGTGAGACTGTTCTGCGGGCTCGACCACGACATCCTCATCTTCTGGAGTCGTTACTGATGATGAATCGGCAGTTTGCGCCTCACTATCGCTTTCAAGATTTTCAACTTGCGGTTCAGGCACGGCATCGGGAGCAACAAAATCTGCATCCTGGCGAGCTGCCTCCTCAGGTCGGGTGACTTCGTCAGCGATCGAGACGGCTTCGCGTTCAGCCACCGGGGTCGGGGAGCTGCGCGCGGTATCAATCTCCGCCGCAACTGTCGGCACGGTCTCTTGGGCAGGCGGCGGCAGCGACTCTGGCTCGGGCTGCGGCTGTATCTTCGGCTCCGACGATGGCTCAGGCGGCCGCGACTCGGCAATCGGGGGAGGCACCGGCGGCTCCACGGATTCCGGCGGCGTCGGAGTCGACACCTCCTCAACAGTCTCAACGCTGGCTTCGGTCTGCAATAAGTGAAACTCTTCTTCTGAAATCAGTGCGATATCCGTATACTCGAACACAGGTTGTTTCACGCTCCTGTCATCAAAACCACTGAAAATGACAGCATACAGGATCGTGGCATGCAACGCTGCCGATAATATGGCGCCGATGCGCATTTACGCATCCCTTGCGACTGAGAGACGATAACAGCGGTTTGCAAATATCCTTTCATAGGCAAACTTGACATTTGATACAGCCACGATCGGGCAATTGCTTTTGGCAACCGCCTCAGTTCGACAAATCGCTGGCGGCGATGTCATCACGGGTCTCTTCGCTGTTCGTCACCAACCCGATATTTCGGAATCCTGCATCGTTCAGATCTCCCATGACCTTCATGATCACCTCATAGCGCGCATCACGGTCACCGCGAACATAGATCCGATCCGAATCACGTTCCTCAATCACGGCAGTCAATCTCGCAATCAATTCTTCCCGGGGAATTTCTGATGATTGCAGAGCAACCCGCCCATCAACGGCAACTGATAGCGTCAATGGCTGCTCAGGCTCAGAAGGGAGCGGATTGGCTTTGGTTTCCGGCAGTTGAACCGGTATGCCAACTGTCAGCAGCGGTGCGGCCACAATAAAGATGATCAACAAGACAAGGACAACATCAACAAACGGCGTGACATTGATTTCCGCCATGGGACGGAACTTTGTTCGTCGCCGACCTTTCTGTGGCTCTGATCGATAAACCGGGGAAGGCAATTTAATCGTCCAACTGGCGCGATATGATGGTCGAGAATTCCTCCGAAAAGTTCTCGAAATTATCGGCGAGGCGCTCAGCTGCACCCGACAGACTATTGTAGAAAACCACGGCCGGAATCGCCGCAAGCAAACCAAGTGCTGTCGCAGCCAACGCTTCACCAATTCCGGGAGCAACGACAATGAGGCTGGTTGTTTCCTGCAGGCCGATTTCGCTGAAGACCCGCATAATCCCCCAAACGGTTCCAAACAGACCGACAAATGGTGCGGTTGAACCCACAGTTGCAAGAAAACCCAGACCCTGCACTAGTCTTCCGGTTTCACGACTCGATGCCAGGCCCATTGATCGATCGATCCGGGAACGCACCCCCGCAATCAATATCCCGTCTGTCCGCTGCGACTTCTTCCATTCATCCATTGCTGCACAGAAGATCCGTTCGGATGCACCTTTGGGGTTTTGGGCCATCGTGCTGTACAGTTCGTCCAATGGTTGACCTGACCAGAATTTACGATCAAATTCCTGAGCATCCCTGCGGACCCTACGAAAATTAAAGTATTTCTGAAAAATAATTGCCCAAGTCCAGAATGACGCAAGGAGCAAGAGAAGCATCACCAACTGAACGACCAGTCCGGCTTCAAAAAATAAACCTATAAGCGTAAAGTCCACGCCTTGCTGGGGCGTGACAGTCTCAGTTTCCATCATAAAACACTGCTCTGGTCATGCCGCTTTCCGCGGTTCTCTTCAGAAGAGTATAACCTGAAACGACCCCAAAGTAAAGACCTTGTACCTGCTCACGACATATGAGACGCGGGCTTCTCATGGGTTTGCAGCGATTCGCAGGGATTCGAGATCTTCGTTTGGCGTCTGATCATCACGTGCGTCATGGGGTCTCCATTCGTTGTCCAGGTCGGGATGTGTGTCGATCCGGGGGTTGCGTTCGGTGATCTGGGTGGCGGTGTCCTGCACAGTGTCGAATTCGTGTCTCCCTGTGGCTTGCATCCTACAGGCAGCCCCGTTCATTTTCGCCCCTTTGGGTGGCCGCACGGCCCGTGTGAGGCCTGTGGCCTGGCCGGCGGCCTCATTGCGGCCCTGAACGCGGAGCCGCCGTCGATCGGGAGGGCGGTGATGGGAACAGGCGCATGGGCGACCCTTGTGTCGGATGGGCGTGCGGCGCGGCTGGCGGTGGCGTGGGTGGCGGCCCTGGCGGATCCCCATTGTGAATGACGGTCAAGAGCGGTGACATGTTTGACGGTCCGGCCGGGGCAGAGGGCGGCGGTGAGCGTGTCGACCTGCACCGCGTCGCCGGGTGCCTGGGCTTTCAGGGCCCCGGAGATGCGCACTGCATCGGGTCTCCGGGTCCGCCGTGTCGTTTTGCTATCATGCGTAAAAGCCCTGACCGGGGCGATCGGCTGGCGTGCGACCCTGTCTGCGATCACACGCCCGACCGTGGCCGCCGCGATCTGGTGTCCGTCCCGGCGCAGGATCGCCGCGATCTTGCCGCGACCCCAGGCGGGACAGTCCTGGCGCCGCTCTGTGATCCGCTGCCGGATCGCCGCGCGGGGTGGTCCTTGGCGGCACCGGTGGGGCCGGCGCGACAGCCGCGCAGGGGATTGTTCCCAGCGATACAGGGTGGCACGGGGCCCATGGACCGCCCGGGCCGCGTCTGTCGTTGTCAGGCCATCACGCATGGCCTGACGCCAGCGATGGACAAGATCCTGGCGCATCCGGACAGCGGCATCGCCAGGTGATCACAGACATCACCCATCCTGGCGTGTCTGATCACAGGGCCAGGCCAGCCACAAACGTGCAGCGGGGGTCTCCGTCTCTGTCACATGGATCGTGACAAACCGATGGAGGACCCCACCTGATCCGGCAAGACATTTTCGGCGGCCCAGTCCCGGATCCCCTCCGTTCGGGCTTCGCCCTCACGTCGTGTCCCCGGGACTGGGCCGCCGCCGCTCAGAATCTCACATGTGTTTGAGCAGGTACACCCCCTCTGGGTGCCATCCCGATCGAGAATCTCACCTTCAACCCCAAGTCCCGGGACGATACCGAGGTGCTCTGCTACGCGTTGCAGGCGCTCTGGTGTGAGACCGAGACCCGGAATGAGGGTCTGGAACTTATTCAGGAGTCTCATAACGCACGGGTCAACGGTGCGCATGGCCGGCCGGGCATGGACGTCTGGCAAATCCTGGTGTTTGCCGTGATGAAGCCGGGTCTGGACATCGACTTTGACCGGCTGGCGAATCTGGCCTCCAACCACCGGGACCTGCGGAGTCTGGCCGGTCTGTCGCATGTCCTGGATCCATCCCCCATGTCTGCGGCGACATTGGCGAACACCATGTCTCTTCTGACAGACGATGTCCTGGCGCGGATCAACCACGCGATCGTCCGGCTGGGTCACAGGGCCGTGGGGCATGCGATGGATGCGGGGTTGCAGGCGCGGGGCGACAGCTTCGTGGTCGAGACGGATGTCGAATATCCGACGGACCTGCGTCTGCTCTGGGATGCGATCCGGGCGGCGATCCAGCAGCAGGTCCGCGTCTGCAAGCTCCTGGGTGTCGCGGGGTGGCGGCAGGCGAAGCATGGGCTGAAAGCGCTCAAGACGGCCTGGCAGAGGGCCAGCCGCATCCGCCGTCACCACACCCTCTATGACACAACAATCCGCGCCGATCTGAAATTGGCCGATCATCTGCTCGCCAAGCTGGCGGATGGGCGCGTCGCACTGGACAATGCCCATGCCGGCCTCCTGCTGGAAAAAGTGAGGAATATGTGGGCTCTGCGCACCGTCTGCGGGACCCGGTGGAACGTCGCCTGCTGAAGGGCGAGACGATCCCACAGGAGAAGAAGATCGTCTCGGTGTTCGAGCCCCACACCCGCTGGATCGCGAAGGGCAAGGCCGGCACGCCGGTGGAGCTGGGGGTGCCGGTCTGTGTGATTGAAGACCCATATCAGTTCATTCTCGGCCATCAGATCCTCTGGGAGGGCGGCGACCGCGATGGCATCGTGCCCTGTGTGCACGCTCTGCAGGCGCAGTCTCCGCGCCTCCAGGCCTTGAGCCTGGACAAGGGCTTCTGGAGTCCGGCAATCTATGAGGCGCTGTCCTCAACACGGGACGTGGTGGCCCTGCCCAAAAAGGGACGCCCGACGGCGGTGGAACGCGAAGGGAGTGGTTCTCGTCTGGCGGACTCGTAAATTTTCAACCTGTTGAAAACGCGTGGTTTTTGGAATCCTGATGGTGTGCGTTTGGGTGGTTTGGCGGAATTTTTGGAAAAATCCCGGAATTTGACCCGATCGGGGTGAAGTTGTTGGGTGTGTCTGCCGGATCGGGTCGCGTGTTCCAGGACGAAAATTCTCCATGATGGAGACGTATGAGACGGAACACGCGGATGACCAATTGACACTCTGACATCTCTGTGGCCAAGATCGATACGGACAGAGCGCAGGTGCGGCAGCGGATCGCGGACACCCTGCAGGCCGCGGCGACGCAGTTGCCGGATACGGGGCTCAAAGAGGATCTGGCCCGCTTGTTTCGGGAGGATCCGCATCAGGCGGAGCTTGATCTGCGTGATGCGGTCGCGGGTTGGGCCCGTGGGCTGTGGGGTCAGGCCTTTGCGGCGCGCGATGATCATGGGGACCGGTTGCAGATTGATGGGAAAAGTCCTCGCCAGGTGGCGGCCTCGTCGGGTCAGGCGACGACCCTGTTCGGCACGGTGACCTTTCCGCGGGCACGGTCTCGCCCGTCCGGTGCGGGACCCTCCGTGGTGCCGACAGAGCCGATTCGGGGCCTGACCACGGGTGGGGACGGGCGCGGCGGCTGGTCTTGTGGCGGCGATCATGGCCAGCCGGCCGGCACGGGATGCCGCGGATCTCTGGCAGCGGATCTGTGAGGCGGGTCCCGCAACGCGCAGTTTGATCCGGCTGACGGCCGAGGTGGGGCAGGAGTTTGAGGATCAGGCCGATGATCGGCTGGAAGAGGTACGGGGCGATGAGAGCCGGCATGATGATGCAGTGGCCCTGCGGGTCTCGCGGGATGGCACGATGCTGCGGATGCCTGCGGAAGAGCGGGATGGACAGGCTTATGAACATGGCGGCCGGGCAAGACAGAGAATTGAAGAGTGTCGTCATCGCCGATGGGGCCCGGGACAACGGGACTTGTCTGGAGAGTGTGACCCCGGATATCCGGCTCATCGATGTCGGGCAGGCCTGCCAAGTCTCTCAAGGCCGCGGTCGATGCCGCTGACGGGGCCGAGAGCGGCAAGAGTACGGCGGGGTTCGATACACACACGGTCATCCTGACAGATGATCCCCATTGCGTGGGCCCGGTGATCGATGCATTGCGGTCTCCCCCAGAGAAAAACCCCCGGGGCTGGCGAGATCACCACTGCCATCGGCACTGTCCGCAGTCACCGCCAGCGGATGGACTATAAAGCCGCCCGCGATGCCGGCTCTCCCATCGGCAGCAGTGCTGGCGAGGCGGCGCACACAATGATCGTCAACACCCGGCTCAAGCGCAGCGGCCAGAGATGGGGTCGTGCCGGTGGCCAGGGTGTTCTCACTGTCCGGGCCCGGCTCACATCGGGACGCTTTGACAACGTCTGGGCCCAACTGACCCACAGACGGCGACACGCCCAAGCCCACCTCTCGGCCAACGACAATCGCACGCCTCTCGCCAAAGTCGCCTGATGATTCGCCGAAAGCAACCAATCAGGAATCAAGCAGGGTCCAAACCCAGCCAGAGGGGAATCACTCCCAACGCGAACGCGAACAGACCCCCGAATTCACCGCCGCCCGGCAGCAGCATCCGGCCATTGAATCGGCGATCAACAGGCTCGAGCACCACGGCCTGCAACGGATCCGATCCTTCGGGGCCGATGGATTTGCGCGCATGGTGGGTCTCTCCATCATCGCGGCCAATCTCGTGCGCCTGGGGCGCCTCCTCCGCGACAAGGAACGCACGCGTCTCGAACGCCAACACCGACGCCGCGCCGCTGAGTCACCCGGTCAAAAAATCCGCAGCAAACTGACAGGCGGAGTCCGTCTCCTCAGGCGTCGGGACGCTTATTGATCGCCCGTCCGGCCAACACAAGTGATTGGATATGGAATTTTGAGGCGATTGGACCCAAAAACTTCGACTTCCAGAAAAAAAATCGAACGCACACGCTTGGAATCTGCAAAAAAAGGGGGTTTTTTGACAGACACTACCTATATCCGAATTTACGTCCAGACAAAACTTGTGGCTAATAGGCAGGGCGCGCTGGAAAATACTATGCGTCGGTTCTGATCGACACGCAGGATGACAACACCAGGGACGCAAGCCGCCAGTCCACGGCGATTGGCGTTGATATGGGAATCACGGAATTGGCCGTCTTGTCCAATGGTGAGCGGGTGCCCGCAAACCAGAAACTCAAGGCCAACCTGCGCCGTCTTGAGCGGCGCAACAGGCGATTGTCCCGCACGCAGAAGGGATCGAACCGGTCTGCGAAAGCCAAGCTGTTCCTTGCCCGTCTGCACAAGAGAATTGCCGATCAGCGACATGCGGTTCTGCACGAATTGTCCGACGACCTCACGCGCCGCTTTGACACGATTGTGATCGAAGACCTGAACGTGAGCGGTATGGTGAAGAACCGCAGCTTGTCGCGCGCCATCAGTGACGCTGGCTTTGGCGCGCTGAAACACTATCTCCAATACACAGCCGCATGGCGAGGATGCACGATTCTCAAAGCGAACAGGTTCTATCCATCTTCCAAGACCTGTTCGGAGTGTGGCGCAATCAATCAAGAATTGGAATTGAAGGATCGAGACTGGACGTGTGCAGAATGCGGCGCGGACCATGACCGAGACCTGAACGCAGCGATCAATCTGCGAGAATACGGACTGCACACGCTTGCGGCGGTCCCTAAACGCACACAAGAGGACGGTAAGACGGCGGCACAAGCCCCTGCACGCCTGGTGACGGTGTGAAGACGTCAGATCATACCAGATTCATTGGATTCGATCAGACTTTTACGAGCGGATTTATATACAGGGGTTGATAAGTCGTGTGTGGCGGACTTGGAAGTGTCGGTTTAAGGAAGCCGCCTGATCTGGACGTCACCCAGTTTCGGTCATAACCTCTGGCACCATCCCTGTCTGACATACACCTAATCATGATCCCCGTTGTGCGGCGGCTTGGCATTTGGATTGGTGATCACTCCGCGCGCGTGATGAAACGTATAGGCATCAATGATGGCGTGACGAATGGATGTCGGTTGATAGCCGAGCTCCTGTCTTGCTTTGCTGGTGTCGGCATGACGGCATTTCTTGAGAAGTCGGATGGCACCGGGAGTGAACCGTTGTGGAAAGTCAGGATGAAACTGGCTCAGGTATCCACTTATAACTTCAGAAAATGCCAGCATCAAAGCAGCCGGAAACTGCCGCTGAGGGCGTCGCACACCGGTGATGTCCTCAAATAGGCCAATGATTTCCGATATCTTTTTATATTCGGTGCTAAAAATATACTTTTCTCCTGACCTTCCTTTTTGCATGCAGAGAATATGCCCTTGCACAAGGTCATGGACATTGACAAACTCGAAGCCACCTTCGATATAGGCGCGCAGCTTTCCATTGGCATAATCACATAAGGTTTTTCCCAATCTCGACGGGACGAAATCTGCGCCTCCAACTACCGCGCAACTTGTTGCGACTATGACCTCCTGACCAGTCGCTGCCGCTCGCCAGCATTCATGTTCGGTAAATGACTTGCTTCGCTCATAAGGCATTGTCAGTTCCATTGGGTAGAAAGGCATCATCTCGTTACTGGGCTGAGATGGATTATCCAAATTGTAGCCCACTGCGCTGAAAGAGCCGGTGACCACTGTCCGACCAGCCTCAGTTTCCTTTGCTGCCTGCAAGACGTTACGTGTGCCCATGACATTACAGTCGAAAATTTCACGTCGATGTGCGCGGTTACCCTTGATCGTCGAAACCTTAGCGGCCACGTGATAAACGCCTTGGCAGCCCTCCATTGCTTTTCGGACTTCGTCCAGGTTGCGAAGATCTCCATAGGCGGTCTCGACATCAAGGCCCTGAAGGCTTTCATTCTTGCTTTGCTGTCGTACAAAAACGCGTACTCTCTGCCCATCCAGCAGCAATCGCCGAATCAGGTTTGCCCCGACATGACCGGAAGAACCGGTAACAAATACGGGATTGTCCGAAATCAGATAAGTTTGAGAATTGTCCACGACCGTGCCTTAATCAAATTGTATAACAGCGAGAATAAGAAAGATACCGATGATGAAAGGTCATCTATTCCAAACCACCTGATTCAACAATCAGATGGCATTTCTGCAGGTTCTATTTACAACTAATCTTGATGCCATATTTACTTTCAAGATTCAATATTGTGCCCGACCGGGAGTGATTCCCCTCTGGCTGGGTTTGGACCCTGCTTGATTCCTGATCGGTTTCATTTGGCGAATCAGGCGACCCTGGCAAGTGGCGTGCGATTGTCGTTGGCCGAGAGGTGGACCTGGGCGTGTCGCCGCCTGTGGGTCCGTTGGGCCCAGACGTTGTCAAAGCGCTCTGATGTGAGCCGGGCCCGGGCAGTGAGACCACCCTGGCCACCGGCACGACCCCATCTCTGGCCGCTGCGCTTGAGCCGGGTGGTGACGATCATTGTGTGTGCCGCCTCCTTGGGATCGCTGCCGATGGGAGAGCCGGCATCGCCGGCCTCCCGATCACGCCTCCGCTGGCGGGGGCTGCGGACAGTGCCGATGGCGGTGGTAATCTCACTGTTTCCTGGGTTCTTTCGCCGGAGATCACACAACGCATCGATCACCGGGCCCACGCAATGGGGATCATCTGTCAGGAGGGCCTTGTGTGTGTCGAACCCCGCCGTGCCCTTGGCACTTTCGGCCCCGTCAGCGGCATCGGCCGCGGCCTTGAGAGACTTGGCCGGCCTGCCCGACAGCGATGAGCCGGATGTCCGGGGTCACACTCTCCAGACACGTCCCGTTGTCCCGGGCCCCATCGGCGATAGCGACACTCTTCAACTCTCGACCCTGCGCCGCCGCCGGCTGTATTCCGTGCCACACCTCCTGGCTGATCTGGCGTTTCAGACCGGTCCGGTCGGGTTCGGGACGCCGCGCAAAAGTGCGCTGTGTCAGCATCGTCCCCGCGCTGCCCTGTTGGGCCACAACGCCGCAGGTGGCCTCACGCCAGCCCGGTTCCATGGCCTGTCCATCCCGCTCTTCCGCAGGCATCCGCAGCATCGTGCCATCCCGCGAGACCCGCAGGGCCACTGCATCATCATGCCGGCTCTCATCGCCCCGTACCTCTTCCAGCCGATCATCGGCCTGATCCTCAAACTCCTGCCCCACCTCGGCCGTCAGCCGGATCAAACTGCGCGTTGCGGGACCCGCCTCACAGATCCGCTGCCAGAGATCCGCGGCATCCCGTGCCGGCCGGCTGGCCATGATCGCCGCCACAAGACCAGCCGCCGCGCCCGTCCCCACCCGTGGTCAGGCCCCGAATCGGCTCTGTCGGCACCCCGGAGGGTCCCGCACCGGACGGGCGAGACCGTGCCCGCGGAAAGGTCACCGTGCCGAACAGGGTCGTCGCCTGACCCGGTGAGGCCGCCACCTGGCGAGGACTTTTCCCATCAATCTGCAACCGGTCCCCATGATCATCGCGCGCCGCAAAGGCCTGACCCCACAGCCCGCGGGCCAGATCCTCTTTGAGCCCCGTATCCTGCAACTGCGTCGCCGCGGCCTGCAGGGTGTCCGCGATCCGCTGCCGCACCTGCGCCCTGTCCGTATCGGTCTTGGCAAAAGTCTTTTCAGAGTGTCAATCGGTCATCCGCGTGTTCCGTCTCAGAGGTCTCCATGATGGAGGGTTTTCATTCGGGAACACGCGACCTGATCCGGCAGACACACCCAACGACTCCACCCCGATCAGGGGTGCGGCTCAGATTTGTGGGACACGCTCTGACTGATCTTTTTCCTGACATCCGGACAGCGCCCGTCGGAGCGGGTTTGTATCGGTCTCTGTATCGATCTATGTCCATTTCCGCCCACAGGAACACGGAGAGTCGGCATCACGGCTCCGGTTGGGTTTGGCGACAGGGCAGTCAGGAGACACAGGCAGATGGCAGTTCAAGATAAAGAGCGGGACAAAAAGCAGGAGTTCAGGCATCCAGAGGTGGTCGCGTATTTGCGGAGTCTGTCGGCCGCGGAGGCCGCGCTGAACCGACCGCTGATCCGCCAGGATGGGGACGGTTTCCTCGAATACCGGATTTTCGATGGAACGGTGATCTGCCGCCGCCTGGCGACGACGGAGTTGCCAGGGCATGAGGGGTCCGCGGCGCGGTCCCCTGATCTCCTGCCACGGCTCGAGAAGGAACTGGCCGCGACAGTGGTTGATCTGGATGCCGTCGAGACCGCCCTGCGCGGTGATGCGCTGGTCGCGGCAGCGGCCCAATTGCGACTGCTGCTTGAAGCCCGGGATGACGCCCTTGATCCCCCGCACTGCCCCCATTGCGGGGGCCGTATGGCGCGCTGGGGAGACAAACGTCCCAAGACCTATATGACCCGCCTGGGCAAGGTGACGGTGGCGCGGCGGCATTACCGCTGTTCGGCCTGTCGCACCGGCCTCTTCCCGCTGGACGCCGCGTTGCGTCTTGAGGGGCGGACAACAACATCGGGCTACGAGCGGATGGTCATGGCCGCCGCTGCGGAGGTCGGCAGTCGCCGCGCCGTGACGCTCCTTGAAGAGCTGAGCGGGACCCGGGTCAGCCGGTCCCGGTTTGACAGGCTGGCCCGCGCGCTGGGCAGGGAAGTGGTCGCGTTTGAGCGCAGGGATGTCCCCCCGGCGGCGGTGATTCCCACCCGGCCGGTGGTGGCGGCTGACGGGACCGGCGTGCCGATCCGGCCTGCCGAACTTGCCGGGCGCGCCGGCAAACAGGCGGATGGCACAGCCCGGACGCGCGAAGCCAAGCTGCTGCGCATCTGTGAAGTGGCGCCTGACCCCAAGGGCCGGATCAAGGCCGTTGCCGGGAGTATCACCCAATCATCAGTGATCGACAGCGCCCGGGCTCCCACCACCGGTGGGATGTCCGAGTTTGCCGCCCGCGTGAGGCGGGAGGCGCAGCGGCGCGGTGTGCTGGACAGCGCGGAGGCGGTGATCCTGTCCGATGGCGCCGCCTGGATCGAAAAGACGATGCGCACGGTCTTCGCCGGCATGCACCTGACCTTCGTGCTCGATCTGTTCCATGTCCTGGAAAGGCTTCAGGAGGCCCTGAAGGAGACGTTGGAAGACCCCGTGCGTCGTCAGACCACTTTCGACCGGATCAAGGCCCGGATCAAGGCCGGTGAGGCAGCCCGGGTCCTTGCGGCGCTTGCCACACTGGCCAAGAGCTCACCCGCGATCAGGGCGTTCGTGAATTATTGCAGACCCAACCTGCACCGCATGCGCTACGATGTCTATACACGGCAGGGTCTCCCCTGCGGCAGCGGCCTCGTCGAAGGCGGCTGCCGGACCGTTGTAGTCGATCGACTCAAAAAAAGCGGCAGCCGCTGGTCCGTTGACGGCGCCAACGCAATCATGGCTATCCGGTGCTGCCAGATGAACAACCGGGGCGCCGACTTCTTCCACTGGCGCGCTGCAGCATGAGCCACAAATCTGAGCCGCACCCGCCGATCAGGTCAAATTCCGGGATATTTCCAAAAATTCCGCCAAACCACCCAAACGCACACCATCAGGATTCAAAAAACCACGCGTTTTCAACAGGTTGAAAATTTACGAGTCCGCCAGACGAGAACCACTCCCTTTCCTGTTCCTGGCCGAGGAGGTGGGTCCGCTGGGGGAGACGCACCGCAGGTTCGTGGCGGTGCTGGACCTGGCCCCTGTGGAGCGGCATCTCCCTTACGACCACCGCGGCGTCGGGCCCCCTCCCGCCGACCGGAATGCCCGGGCGCGCGCGTTCGTGGCCAAGGCGGTCTGGGACCTCTCGACCACGCGGGCCCTGATCGACAGGCGGCTTTACGACCCGACGCTGAGGCGGCTTTGCGGCTGGTGCCGCGTGTCGGAGGTGCCGAGCGAGTCGACGTTCTCCCGCGCCTTCGCGGGGTTCGCGGAGACCCGGCTCCCCGAGCGGATGCACGGGGCGCTGGTGAGGGCCGCCTATGACGGCTCGGTCGTCGGCCACGTATCCCGGGATTCGACGGCGATCGTGGGACGGGAGAGGCCCGCGCCGAAGCCGGAGGCGGAGCGGAAGCGGAGGCGGGGCCGCCCGAGGAAAGGCGAGCGGCTGGTCAGGGAGCCCACCCGTCTGGAACGGCAGCTCCGGGGCGGCCTGTCCACGGCGGAGATGGTGGCCGCGCTGCCGAAGGCCTGCGACGTGGGCACGAAGCGCAACGCGAAGGGGTCCAGGGAGAGCTGGCGTGGCTACAAAATGCATAGAGACGCCGCCGACGGGGACATCCCGGTGAGCTGTATCCTCACCTCGGCGTCGCGGCACGACAGCCAGGCGGCGATCCCGCTGGCGACGATGACTGCCGAGCGGATCGACCACTGCTACGAGCTGATGGACGCCGCCGACGACTCGCGGGAGATCGGCGTCCACGCCCAACTGGCGGGACGGGTGGCGATCATCGACGCCAACCCCCGCCGGGACGCGGCGCTGAAGGCGGGCCTCGCGAGGGAGGCGCTCGCCCAGCGCCGGGCGGGCCAGGTCCGCCACGACCGCGTGCGCTACAGGCAGCGGTCGAACGTCGAGAGGGTGAACTCCGCCCTGAAGGATTCCTACGGAGGACGCCATGTCCGGGTGCGGGGGAACCTCAAGGTCGCCTGCCACCTGTTCTTCGGCGTGCTGGCCCTGACTGTCCACTGGCTGATGCGGCTCACGATCTGACGCCGCCGGTTCCGGCTCCGGCAGGCCGGCCAAAGCGGATGACCGACCACGGCCGCCGGAACCGCGATAATTGTGCAAGAGGCTCAAGTATATAAGCCCCAATGCTTAAGGCACTCCGGCATATGGTGACAGGCAGAGCATATATTTTGTAGCGCTCCCTTAATCGCCCGAATTCAAAGGTTTACGGGCCAACACGAAATACATAGGCGTAAAAATCCCTGATTTGCCCCCTTCGACCAGTGCGTCTGCCCCCCTGTTGAGAAACGTACTGACCGCACGAGACCCTTTTGGAAACACCTGCACGGCTTCCCCTGCCCGCAAAGTCAAGTTTACCAGAGCGCGACCCCATGGTGTGCGCGGAATACTGGAAAGAGAAAAGTCACGCCCCTGCAATGGGCGATACCAAGGAGTTTGCCGATCTGCCTCTTCGGCTCGGTCTTGCGTATCCAGAAGTTCGAATCCGGCTGATTGCAAAGCGGCGTCAATTTCCGACGTGCTCGGAATATCAGGAAGTGCGTTACCTCTCATTATATCGTCTACGATTCGCTGATGCCTAGTGTTGACTGCATCAAACTTATCGGTCAGGCACCACTCGTAGCTGGCGAAACGCGCGCCCGGACGCAAGACCCGTAAAATTTCCCGGTAAAGTCTTGTTCGATCCGGTGCGTGAGGGGTCGCTTCGATGGCATAGACAGCGTTGAAGCAATCGTCTTTTTCGGGAATCTGCATATAATCGGCCTTGATGAAGCGACATTGGGTACTGACGTCCTTAGTATGCAGCTTGGCACGCTCGATTTGATAGGCGTTATTGTTAAGACCGACTATGTTGACACCCGAATAGTGAGCGATATTGCTCAACGGCCCACCGACACCGCAACCGAGATCAAGCACCTGCATTCCCGGTTCAAGTGCCAGCTGATCAGCAAGAAAATGTTGGTGCCTGATCAGGGAATCCTTGAAGCTTTCGTTCCGGTGGCGGGGAGCGAAGTGAAAGCACCGACCCCATCCGAATTCGTAAAAATCAGTCGCCAGATCGTAATAATGATTTATGAATGAACTGTACTGTTTTTTTCTTTCATCCTCGCCAACATCATAAATCGCTTGGTATTCGTCGGCTACAGATTTTACTTCAGCCTGGGAAAGTTGTTCAAGCGAGCGGTTGTCATTTTTGGAAATGAGGCGGAACATATTCTTAGAAATCCATACTGCCATAAGGTTTTAGCAGACGCCACGTCATTGGGGCACTGCAATCCACGGATCTTACCGCACCCGGTCGCGGCGATCAAGTTTGTGTACCTGCTCGGGAGTGATTCCCCTATGGCTGGGTTTGGACCCTGGTTGATTCCTGATCGGTTTCATTCGGCGAATCAGGCGGCCCTGGCAAGAGGCGTGCGATTGTCGTTGGCCGCGGCGGGACAGGCGCTGGCATGTCGCCGCCTGTGGGTCCGTTGGGCCCAGACGTTGTCAAAGCGCCCTGATGTGAGCCGGGCCCGGAAAGTGAAACCACCCTGGCCACCGACGACGGGGCCCCGGGTGTCTGGGCAGCCCTGCGGGATGTCTGCCCCACCACCCGGGAGCCGCGCGGCTGGGTCCACAAGACAGCCCACGTCACCCATGCTCTTCCCAAGTCACGGCATGACAAGGCCAAATCGGATCGGCAAGACATCGGGATGGCGGAGACCCAGACCTTGCAACATTTCATACTTATATCGGTGATTCGGTTGGTTTATATGGCGGGTTATGCAGGTTGGTCTTCGCCATTTCGATTCGCAGACGCTTGACTGGTTGGCCGGGGCGCTTCGCTCCGGCGGTCTGAGTCGGCACGCGTTGGGCCGCGGGCAGGTGCGCGACTGGATCCGTGCGGAGCACCACGGCGTCCTTGGCGGTATCGGCTTTGGCTCAGCGGCCTGGAGGCTGGCGGCACGGGACGCCTGGATTGGCTGGTCCGCCGGGGCCCGCGCCGCCAACATCGGGCGCGTCATCTGCAACCACCGGTTCCTCCTGCTCGGCGGCGTCCGGGTGGACGGCCTGGCGTCGGCGGTCCTGCACATGGCGGTGGCGCGGGTGGCGGACGATTGGGAGGCCCGGTATCTGGTTCGTCCCGTGGCGGCCGACACCCATGTCGGCCCGGAGCACAACGGATACTGCTACCACCGCGCGGGCTGGAGCTGCGCCGGGCGTGGCAGCGGGCGCCGGTCCGCGGCGGGAACGGTGCGGGTGCTGGCACTGGAGGACGGCTGGCGCGCGGTGCTGCGCCACGTGGAGCGGCGCCCGGTCGGCGCGCTGGCGGGCGGTGCTGCGCCACGTGGAGCGGCGCCCGGTCGGCGCGCTGGCGGGCGCCTATGACGGCATGGACATCGACTGGGCCGCGCGTGAGTCCGGACGATCCGGCCACACCGACGGGCGGATCCGCCGCCGGATCGTTGACATGGGGCGCGCCTGGCTGGAGAATATGGGGGAGGAGCTGCCGGTCATCTTCCCGGTGGCGGCGGCCAAAACGGTCGCGTACCGGCTGTTGTCGAACCCGGGAGTGTCCATGGATCACATTCTGGAGCCGCACGTCGCGGCCCGGCCCGCCATCGCGGTGTCGGAACTGGTCATCCCGGCCGCCGGAGGCCCGCGGGCCCGAAAGGCGCGCACCGCCCGCCTGGAAATCCGGGTCGCGGAGGTCACGCTCCTGCCGCCGCAGGAGGAAAGGAAGCGCACGAAACCGCTGACGATGCGCGCCGTCTCCGCCACCGAGACCGACGCCCCCGACGGCACGGAGCCACTGCACTGGCTGCTGCTCACGACCGCACGCCCGGCACAGGGGGAAACCGACGCCGTCCACGCCACCACCGTGCTGGACTGGTACAGGACAAGATGGATAATCGAAACCTGGTTCAAAACCCTCAAGTCCGGCACCCGCATCACGGACCGCAGACTCGACGCCGCCGACGACCTGCGCAAATGCCTGGCCTTCGACGCCGTCACCGCCTGCCATGTCGCCGACATCACCATGCGCGCGCGGGAACGTCCAGAGACCCCGGCGACCGATATCTGCCCCGAAAGGGACGTCAGGCTCCTGCTCCACACCCTGCTGGAGGCCCAGGGCCACAGGGGCGTCGAAAGGATGGAGAGGGGCGAGATCCCCACGATCCAGAGCTTCGTCATCAACCTCGGACGCCTCGTCGGTGCCCACCCGACGAAACGCCAGCCACGACCCGGAGTGAAAAAGGTCTGGCAGGGACTCGAACGACTCAACTGGGGAATCCAGGTGCGTGATGCCATCGGCGAAAAACAACTGGAATGAAATCCCCTATACAAGTGTGAACCGTTGCAAGGACCCAGACCGCGACCGCGTTTGATGTGTTTGTGACGTCTGATGGGCTCAAAGACAGCAAGGCCGTCGGTCAGTTGACCCCGGACAAGGACGAACTGTTCGCCTTTACCGACTTCCCGGCGGAGCTTTGGAAACATATCCGGACCACCAATCCCGTGGAGAGTGTCTTTGCGACAGTGCGGAACCGCACCCGGAAGACACGCGGTTGTCTAAGCCGAAAGACCACACGGGTCATGGTGGATAAGCTGATGATGCCCGCCAAATCAAAGTGGCACCGCCTGTCCGGGCCAGAGCATCTCGCCGCCGTCATCAAAGGCGTTGAATTCCAGGACGGAATCAGACAGTTTCAGGACCCCGCCTCATATGTCTTCGAATCAGGAATCAATACAAAAGAGGAGGTGGTGGTTGGGTGCAAAAATCCTGTGGATCACGCAGGAATTCTGTGGCCTTCGGCTTGCGCAGCCCCGCGTCTTTTGCACGCTTCCAAAAGCGGAACCCCCGCGGTTGATCAGCTGCGGGGGTGCGGGATGACAGTCCCACCGGGCGTGTGGGACCGACACCGCCTTGGATGTCAGATCCGAGGATCATCAATGAGACGAGGAGTGGGAGACGATGACCTGACGATCAGCCGGTCTTGATGTCAGCAAGGATAAGTTGGACATTGATTGGAATGGCGAAAGCCGGACCGTGTCGAATGATACGTCCGGGTTTGCCGACATCACCGCAGGGTGGGGTGAAACGCGCCCCGATTGCATGGGGATGGAAGCAACAGGACGGCTGCATGTGCCGCTGTGGCAAACCCTCTGTGCGCAGGGTTTTTCGGTGATTGTGGTCAATCCCCGTCAGGCGCGGGACTTCGCCAAGGCGATGAATGGCCTGGCCAAGACAGATCGCGTGGATGCGGAGAGATGGGCCGGGTGGTGCCCCACCTCAGACCCGTCATCCCCCAAGACAAAATCCGGCAAGAGTTGGGTGATCTGCTGGTGATGCGGGCGCGGTTGAACTTGCGGGATCTGTGATTGACGCGGCGCACGTGCGCATTGTCGAAACCCTGGCGGCGGAGATAGACGCGCTCGATCAGGCCATTGAGGACGTGATCACAACGGATGACCATCGGGCCCAAACCAGCGCGATCCTGCGCGCCATCCCCGGCATCGGGCCGGTCACGACCGCGGCACTCATCTGCTGGATGTGTGAGCTGGGCACCCTCAGCGGTCGCCAGGCCGCATCCCTGATCGGTGTCGCCCCAATGGCGCGTGACAGGGGTCAAAAGACCGGTGTCCGCCACATCACCGGCGGGCGGCAGCGACCGCGTGATGTCCTCACTATGGCGGCCAACACCGCCAGGATCTATCATGACGAGATGAAGGAATTCACTGACCGGTTGGTCGGGAAAGGCAAACATCATAACGTGGCCATCACCGCCAATGCGCGACTGCGCGACCCGCGTCACGGGGAGGAACGCACACCCGTCTGACCCCCGCACAGACCCGATCCCGGACTCCCGCCAGCCGTGGCTGAAGCGGATCAGGCTCCATGTGCCCGACGTGGGGAAACAGTGGGGAAAAACATGAATAACGCTGGGGAATGACCCCAAAAATGACTGGACTCCAGACAGGGATGCTGATCTGGCCGTCACCCAGATTCGAGCATAACCCGAAAACCACGCATTTTCAACAGGTTGAAAATTCACAAATCCGCCAGACGAGAACCACAATCCTTCTCATTAGTTTCTGATCAAGTTAAAGAATGATAAGGCATCGCCGAAAGAAATCTCTTATAACTGCATGATGGCTTTTGTCATGGCTCACTTTCTTGACCTTATTGTTAATCGGCCTTGGCGTGTGGCCACAGCCTCACTCTTGCTCGCTGTGGCAGTTGCTGCCGGGCTTCAAAACCTCATTGTCGTCGATGTTGGCATACGCAATCACTTCAGCGAAAATGACCCACATCTCGTCAATCTGGAGCGTTTCGAAGACACATACGCAGTCTCTGATACGGTGCTCGTGGTCGTTGATCCCCCAGGTGAGTCCATCTTCTCGCGTCATGCTCTGGTTATAATTGAGCAGCTAACCGATGCTTTGTGGAATACGCCTTTCGCAACACGCGTTGATTCGCTGACCAATTACTCGCATTCCGAAGGAATTGGTGATGACCTTTTGGTTGATCCCCTTGTCGAGGATGCCGCTTCGCTCGATGATCTTGCCATTGCGCGCGTTCAGGAAATCGCCCTTAATTCCATGGAAACACGGGGGCGCTTCGTTTCTCGTGATGGCGGTCTCGGTGGCCTCGTTGTCAGCCTGGTCGTTCCAGAAGAGAATCGCCAGGAAAGCAAAGTCCGAACGGTCGAAACGCTGCGAGAAATTATTAAAACGCAATCTGAATTGAACCCAGATACAGAATACCACATCTATGGTGAACTGCTGATTGATCAGGAAATACGCAACGCCTTGAATCACGATTCTTCTGTTCTGGGCCCAGCCGTGCTCTTGGCAATGATTGCGGTCGCTACTATCGTCCTGCGTTCAGCTTGGGGTGTCCTCGGCATTATCGCAGTATTAGCAACAGTAATGACCTCAGGAATGGGATTTGCCGGATGGGTCGGCCTGAAATTCTATGGTGAGAGCGGGGGGGCAATCTTCGTTTTGATGGCAATTGCGGTCGCACATTCTGTACATCTGATCCAGGGAATGATGGACGGAATGCGAGAGGGCAAGGACCGCAGAGCTGCAACACGTCATGCGCTGCAAGTTAACCTACGTCCAATCTTTCTGACATCAGTCACCACCGCCATTGGATTTCTCAGCCTGAATTTTTCGGACATGCCGCCCTTCCAAGTCTTAGGAAATATTGTCGCCTTTGGATCTATGTGCGCCTTCATTTATAGTGTGACGCTATTGCCAGCTATGATGTGCGTTATGCCAATGCGGGTCAAAGCCGGGTCGACAAAACAGGCTGAACTCTTCACAAAACTCGCGAGCTTTGTTGTTGCAAAGAGTCGTATTCTCATCGGGGCATTTGTTATTATAACAATGTTCAGCGCAATTGGAATTGCACGAATCGAGTTGAATGACAATAATCTGAAGCTTTTGAATGAGGCAAATGAGTTGCGTCAATCAGCTGATTTCATCAGCGAGAGATTTTCTGGCCTTGACGTATTTGAGTATTCGCTGGATTCTGGACGTGAGGGCGGCGTTACGGATATTGACTATCTGCAGCGCGTGGATTCATTTGCCAGTTGGCTCCGCACGCAGCCGGAGGTTTCGCATGTCACTTCCATTGCAGATATCATGAAGCGGCTGAACCGCAATTTGCGTACGGATATCGACAATCCTGACAGTCTTCCTGAAAATTCTGATCTGGCAGCACAGTATCTGTTACTCTATGAATTCTCGCTGCCGGTGGGACTCGACCTGAATCAGCGTATAAACTTTGAACGGTCATCCTCTCGGTTGACTGCAGTAATTGATGAATTGTCAGTACGGGAACAAATTGAACTTGACCAGAGAGCGTCGCAGTGGCTGCAGGAGAATACACCCGAAATCCATACCATGGCTACAGGGGTGACGATTATCGGTGCCTATTCCGTGATTCTAAATATTGAGAGAATGCTCATTGGTACTATTGCAGCAATGTCAGTGGTTTCGTTGATTCTCGTATATATTTTTAAGAGCGTCCGATTGGGGCTGCTCAGCTTGATTCCCAACTTCTTGCCGGCGGTCATGGCGATGGCAATCTGGGGATTTGCTGTTGGAACTGTCAGTGTGGCTGCCTCTATCGTGACCGCCATTGCTTTTGGCATTATTGTAGATGACACGATTCATATCATGTCAAAATATCTAAGGTCACGCGCCGAGGGACTACAGCCACGGGATGCAATTGCACCGACTTTTCGTATGGTCGGTGGGCCACTCTTGACCACAACCTTGATTTTCGCTATTGGTTTTTTGGTCTTTGGGCTCTCCGACCTAGCGACCAATCAAACACTTGGTACTCTGGTTGGAATTACGGTAGTAATTGCACTGGCCGCTGATTTTCTCTTGTTTCCGCCTCTCCTTGTTGCCTTGGACCGCATCAAGAATTTACCGGTGGATCCGGCGAAAAAGGTCATATGATCTGATGCGTTTCGTGCAGTAGACATTAACCCATCTTTAACATTTTTTCGTTCAAAACAGTCAATTTTCGGTGATTTCCGATTGTCGTATCATTGTATTTCCCTTCCCCCTTGCGGACCCCTGACTCATCTTGAGAGTGGGGTCCTGTTCATGCGTGCCACACAGACCGGCACCGCGCCCGATGGATCCCGGCGGATCACACACTGGCTGGTGCCGAGTCGCCGGGAGGAAGACATGGGCGTCCGTCTGTCGGCGGATTGAGGAGGTTTTGCTGGTGGCGGGCATATGCCGGCCTGACCGAAGTGGAATCGATCGTCCGGGCGCGGGCATCAGAACGGGGATGGCGACCCATCTTCCCCCACAGGGGTGCCAGGCGGACGGCCATCGGCTGATCTCCGTCCTGGCCGATCCGGGCGTTCCTGTCCTCCAGACACAGATGACAGAGGCCGGGGGCCACGACAGCGGGTCCACCCGCCGTGATCTCCGCGACGCTCAAATGGCGCAATCCCGATGGTCGCCCGAAGTTCCAGGCGTGCCTCGGGGCCCTCGAGCGCCTGGAGGAGATGGGCATCCTGACCCTGCCGGTGAATCGTGTGAAGACACGGGCGTCCGGCCTGGACGCGGTGGATCTGCGTCTGGCGATCCGGAAGACCCCCTGTGACCGCTTCGCTGGCGGATCTTCAGCCGATCATGCTCCAGCGGGTGGCGCGTCCCGCGGCGGCGAAGATCTGGAATGCGTCGGTCGACTGTCATCACTATCTCGGCGACAAGCATCCGTTCGGCTGTCAGATGAAGGTCTTTGATCTGCGATCAGCAGCAGCGGATCCTGGGGTGTCTGCTGTTCGCGGCGATGACGCGCAATCTGCGCTGTCGGGACAGCCTGATCGGCTGGAGCCACGCGCAGAAGAACAAGACCCGTCATCTCGTTGTGGTCAATTCGCGCTTCGTGATTTTCGACGGGGTGCGCGTGCCGAATCTCGCCGCGACCGCCCTGGGCCTGGCGGCCCGGCAGTTGGCCGATGACTGGCAGGACAAGTACCATGACCGTCCGGTTCTGATCGAGACCTTTGTCGAGACCGCGCGGTTTCAGGGCCGCGCCGACAAGGCGGCCGGATGGCAGCACATCGGCACCACCCAGCCCCGGCCGCCGCCGACCCCCAGGGCCTGGTCAGCTGCCTGTATCGCTTGCAGGACAAGCTGCCCGATGATGTGGCACTCGTCCCGGGCGGCGACGAACGCGCCCTGGCCCGCCATCATACCCGTCTGCTCAGACCCGATGATGTGATCGTTTATGACCGGGGATACGTCTCCCGGGCCTGTCACTGGTCCACACTTGACACCGTATCTTTGTTGAGGTCATTTGATTCGCATGCAGATAGGCATGCGACAATTCAGTGCTGATACGATGGCGTGGCTGGCGGATGCGGCTGAGGCCGGTCTGGGCCGTATCGGGGGCCTGACCTTCCATCTGGCCAGCTGGCATCAGGCGGCCCGGGATGGTTATGTGGGCGGGTGTGATCGGGCCCGGGTTGCCAATCTGCGCCGGGTGGTCAACAACTCACGGTTTTTGCTCCTGCCGGGCCTGCGGGTGCCCAATCTGGCCAGCCATGTGCTGGGGCAAGTGACGGTGCGTCTGGCGGACGACTGGGCCGCCGCCCATGGCGTGCGCCCGGTTCTGGCGTACAGCTATGTGAATGCCGCGCAGCGGGGCAGCTGTTACGTGGCGGCGGGCTGGGAGATGGCAGGACGGGTGTCAGGGGTGTATGCCGGTGCGGAGGTCGGGCCGATGGTCTGGATGCGTCCCCTCGAGGCGGCGTGGCGCCGGCGTCTGTGCCAACGTCCCGCCGGTGATCCGTGCTGGATGACCGGAGAGACAGACAGGCCGCGCCGGACCGGTGACCCGCAGACCGATGCGGGATCCGCCCCGGCACCCGGATCATCGCGGTCTGCGACCGGGAAGGCGATCTCTGGGCGATGTTCAGGGCCCAGGCCAAGGCCCCGGAGGCCGCCGGGATTCTGGTGCGTTGCCATGCCGGGCGGCGGCATCACGGCCTCACGTGGTCGCAAGGCGAGACCCGGGCCCCGCCCGGCGCGTGACGCCACGGTGGAGATGCGGATGGCCCGTGTGGCTAGCGCTACGCGGACCTGGGCGGCCTCACCGGCCTTGATCCGGTCGAAAGGGGTCACAGACCCACCAGGTCTGCATCCTTGATGGCGACGGGACTGTCCGCGGTGAGCGGGCCTTCGTGCACAGCGGCGCGAGTCGGGCCGACAGGGCGGATGGGATTGTGACGACAACCGGTGCCCAACCCGAGACCATCGGGATCGCCAGTGAGGTGCCGAACGGCCCGGTGTGGACACCCGGCTGGAACGGGGATTCAGGCTCCATTCCCTGAACCCCCAGCCGGAACGCCGTCCTCGCCACCGAGACCAGCAAGCCACCCGCTGGGCGATTGAGGAAGACTTCAAGACCCTGAAGCCGCAGACCCGTATCGAGAACCGCCGCCTTGATGAGGCCGACGATCTGCGCCGTTGCCTGGCTTTCGATGCCATCATGGCCTGGCGGGTCTTTGATATCCAACGGGCCGCCAGGGCCGAGCCGGACCGTCCCGCCCGCGACGTCTTCGACGAAGACGAGCTCACTGCCCTGTCTATCGACATGTAACACCAATACAAATTCACCGATACCCGGGCCCCGCCTTGCGATGACCTCACCATTCGCCAGGCCGCCATTGATGTCGGACGCACTGTCGGATTCATCCCGTCAAGGCGCCAACCGCTGCCCGGGACCGAGAAGATCAGGAAAGGAATGAAATACATGCTGATGACAGCCGCTGCCTACAGGTCATTCAAGCGACAACAGTCGATGACAGTGTCAACTGTGGCCTAGTGACAGGTCCCGGGCCCTGCTCGCGCACCATATCGACAACGGGCTTCATGCCGTCTTCCGCATCCGCCGCCAGGCCGATACCCACATTGATCAGATCATCCGCAGTGATCTGCAGGACACAGGTCTCACCTTGACAGCCACAACAAGCGACACAGAACCGCGCCGGATTCGTGTGATCAAAGCCCCCGCATCCCCCTGGATCCTGGTCACCACGCTCCTGAATGCACAGACCTATTCCCCGCAGAGCCTCGCCGACCTGTATCACCAACGCTGGTCGATCGAAGAGCTCGACAAGACCGTCAAACAGACCCTCACGATGGAAGCCTTCCACGCCCAGAGCCTGCGCGGGGTCCAACAGGAACTCACCGCCGGACTGACGCTGATCGCCCGGGCACGGCTGATGTCCAATGACTGCGAGAGACTGATCAACGGATCGGACACACGGCAGACACGCGGCGGTCTCCGGGCCAACCAGAAAAACGCCCTCACCGCCGTCTTTGCAGGATTCGAGGACAGGCTCCTCACCTTCACCCACAGCTGCGCCACCTTTGTGAGCAACGCCATGGCCCGCATCGCCGCCTGCATGCAACCGGACCGCACCCACCGCGCCTATCATCGGGTCTCCCAAAAACCGATCGGCAAATGGAAACCACCCAAACCCAGCCGGCCGGCCCCAAAAAGAGAGCCACAAGACCAGCTCAGCCACGGGGGAGCTGGTGCTTCATGTCTTCGCCGTCATCGCGCAATTTGAACGCCGACTGATCTCAGAACGGACACGGGATGGACTGAAATCGGCCCGCAAACAGGGCCGCACCTTGGGACGCCCGCCCTCAAAGACATCCTCCCCGAACCCTAAACCCCGCCTGTGAGCCCCTCACCCCAACGTCATCTTCAAAGTTCATCCCCACATGGCCAGCCCATCAACCCGCGACGATTCCGCCGCCCGGATGCGCTGTGCCGGACCCAAACGATCCGCCAAATGGCTGCACCAAACGGGCTGAACCCGGAATGAGCAGAAATTGCTGCGGGAGGCTATTGTATATTGTATTCTATTAACTATTCGTTTTATAAATATAAATTGTTCAGTCTAGATGAATCATTGTTATGTTGGACATCGATACAGAAAAACGCTCGTTGAATCTCTTGGAAGATTTCCTGGTGATGATTCTCAATGAGCATAGTGGCTACTTCTACCAAGTGAGTGGCTGGACTCTGAATTGCGCAGTTGTTGGGGCGGTGCTTGCAGATCTGTCTCTTCATGGGCGAATTGATACCGATGAAAATTCAATGTTTGTCATCAATCAAAATGAAACAGGTGATTCGATACTGGACTTCTGCTTGAATTCGATTGCTTCCAGTCGAGAAAAGCGGACGACGGGCTATTGGATCGAAGATCTTGCACAACATTCGGAATTGATTGTTGATTTAACACTCAAACGATTAGTGAAAATAGGAATTTTCTCTTACTATTCGGGGGGGTTCTACGCGATCAACAACTCACTCTGGTACACGGAAATGCACAGTATTTCCGAGAATGAAACTGCCTGGAAGTACGTGAAGTCACGGATTGCAGAAGTTATCTACACCGATACAATTCCCGATCCAAGAGATTCGCTGATCGTAAGTCTACTCCAAACTTGCGATGTTCTACGCTTCATATTTGATATTTCGGAAAGGGAAGAAGAGCGGATCAAGTGGCTTTGCGATGTCGAATTGATTAGTCGTGCAATCTTTTCAAGTGTTCAAGAAACGGTCATTTCTCCAAGTTTTCGTAAGACGCCTCTCTCCAAGAGAATTCCGACTATCCCGTCAATCGGCAGTATCATGAGCGCGTACGCGCATCATGGGAATATGCCTGCAATGTTTGCTGATCTTACGGAGAAGTATGGTCCAGTTTACCAGTTTAAACCACCGTTCAAGGAACCGTTTATCTTTATTTCTGGCCCCAAAGTCAATGCATGGTGTCAACGGAATGCCCGCTTGTACATGACATCTGGAAACTATTTTCGTCAGTTGGAAGAGGCTTACGGGGCTAGCGGTCTCATCACTTCTCTTGATGGTGCCGATCATTTCCGGCTACGTAAGATATTTAGTCAGGTTTATACCAAAACAAGATTTTATGAGCGCATTGATGAGATATATGGTTTGGCATTGAAATTCCTCAAGACTCACCAATTGAGTCCAGGACAAGCATTCGGTGTGCGTGAATTTTCACGGCTGATGATCAATATGCAGATGACTCAGATACTAGTCAACGCTGATTGCCAGGATATTTTTAAAGACATTATAGCATTCAAGGAGAGAGCCTCAATCAGCCTAGTCGGCAATATCATTCCAAAATTTTTTGCCCGCACACCGGAAATGAAGCGGCGGTTTAGGCTATTACAAACATTTGTACAACAGATTGAGCAGAATCATACGCCAATGATGATGCGTACGCATGCGATAAGCGAACTGGCCAATGACCTCTTCAGTTTGCATGAAAGTGATCCACAATTTCTCCCTGAACAAAATCTGCCTTTCATGCTCGCAGCCGCACCTCTTTTGCAAAGTATGTATGTCGGGGATGTTTTTGGATTTGCACTCATCGAATTGGCCCGTCAACCAGATATCGCTTCAAAAATTCGTGAGGAATCCCATAATGTGATAAAAAATGGAAAAATCGAGAAAGAGAGTTTTTCCGCAGAACGTTTCGATATTACACGTCGTTTCTTGATGGAATGTTTGCGCCTGTATCCTGTTGTCTCAATGCAAGTTCGAAACATTTCTAATTCCTGCACGATTGAGGACTATGCGTTACCTCTTGGAAATCGCGTGCATATCGTGCAAACTGCGTGCCATTACATGGAGTCATGTTTTCCTGAGCCGCTCAAGTTTGATATCGACCGTTATCTTCCGCCACGGCGTGAGCATCGGAAAATCGAATATTGTCCTTACGGTTTGGGTACCCATACCTGTAATGGTTTCACTTGGGCGCAGTTAAAATTGATTTTGAATATCATGACTGTTGCTCATCATTATGAGTTTGTCCCTCAATCAAGGGATCAAGCCGTGAAGATTTCACCTTTCCCGACTCTCTCGGTGACCGAAAAGCAAAAGATCTACATCCACAAACAGATCAACCAATTGCCCGCTTAACCCATCTTTAACATCTTTCGTTTGAAACGGTGATTTTTGGATTTTTGGCCAACATCGGTTGAAAACTTTTCGGTGATTTCCGATTGTCGTGTCATTATCTTTTCTTGACCCCTTGCGTACCCCTAGCTCATCTTGAGAGTGGATTATGCCCGAAAGTGGGGGACGGCATTCTGACAACACTCCTAGAATTGTCTGATTCTGTCCTGGAATTCAATCCCTTTGATGACGTTGGCGAGGTGCTCTGACCCGGACAAGCGTCGCCACTTCGATTTGGCGGAGATCATCAACTGATACACCATGACCTGTGCAGTCTTTCGACTCAGACAACCGCGTGTCGGCTGAATCTCATGAAAGGTGCCACTGAATCTTACGCAAAGTCGTTGGCCGAGAGGTGGGCATGGGCGTGTCACCGTCTGTGGGTCAGTCGGGCCTAGACGCTGTCAAAGCGTCCTGATGTGAGCCGGGCCCGGAAGGTGAGCACGCTCTGGCCGCCCACTCGTTCCCAGCGCTGGCCACTGCGCTTGAGCCGGGTGTTGACGATCATTGTGTGTGCCGCCTCAACGGCACCGCTGCCCATGGAGGCACCCGCATCGCTGGCCTCCCGATCACGCATCCGCTGGCTGCGAAAAGACCCAATGGCGGTGGTGATCTCGCCAGCCCCCGGGCTTTTCCGCTGGAGTTATCACAACGTATTGATCGCCTGGCCCACGCAATGGGGATCATCTGTCAGGAGGGCCGTGTGTGTGTCGAACCATGCTACGCTCCTGGTACTCTCGGCCCCCTCAGCGGCATCGGCCTTGGGAGAGGAGCCGGCCTGCCCGACATTGATGAGCCGGATATCCGGGGTCACACTCTCCAGACAGGTCCCGTTGTCCCGGGGCCCATCGGCGATAGCGACACTCTTCAACTCTCTGTCTTGTGCGCCGCCCCGGCACAAGCCCGTCTCGAAATCGAGGTCCAGAGACGTTCGGCCCGGCGGGCCGCGTGCGAACTCAGATGGCAGGCGATCACGATTTTTGGTATCTATTCAGGTTCTTTTCGGGTCGACGCTCCCTGTCCGTCGGGTCTCATTTGACGCTGTGTGTTGTGTCCCCATAAGTTTGGCCACCCAGACGGCAGAAGCCGCGGTGACCGGCAGTAGACAGGGCAGGCATCTCGTGTCAGGAATGATTGACGATCTTGAGTCATTGGCCCACCGGGTCTCCGACCTGACGGCGGCCCTCGCGGACCGTGATGCCGTGATTGCCGTTCAGGCCGCCCGTATCGCGGAGCTGGAGCGCCGCCTCGGGCTTGACAGTTCCAACAGTGGCAAGCCTCCATCGCGTGATGGGCTGACCCAACCGACTGCGGAGGCGTTGCGGCAACGCCAGCGGTCCCGTCGCCGCGCCAGCGACCGCAAGCCGGGTGGGCAGAGGGGCTACCCCGGCGGCACGCTGCGCCGTTCCGACCATCCCGACGTCATCGCGGACCACGATCCTGATGTCTGCACGGGCTGTGGTGCAGCCCTGGACGCCGGGATGTCCGTCGGGTCCGCGGCCCGTCAGGTCCATGACCTTCCGGAACCTCCTCCGCTCCAGGTGACCGCGCACCGGGCGCATCGGTGTGTCTGTCCCGCCTGCGGCGTGACCACCCGGGCACACTTTCCCGCTGGGGTGACCGCCCCGGTTCAGTCCGGTCCCCGGCTGACGGCCCGGGTTGTCTATCTGCGTGTCGCCCAGCTGGTCCCGGTGCAGCGGCTGCGCCAGACGCTGATCGATCTGTTCGGTGTCCAGCGATCACAGGGAACGGTCATGAACATGGTCTCCCGTGCGGCCGCGGGCCTCGAAGGCCTCATCCTCCATGTCCGGGACGCGGTGGCGGCGTCGCCCGTCAAGCATATGGACGAGACCGGCATCCGCGTGCGCGGACGCCTGGCCTGGCTGCATGTCGCCGGCACCGAAGGCCTCAGCCACTTCCGCGTGGGCGCGGGCCGCGGCGACGTGATGCGGGACGCGACCGGCGTGGCCGTGCACGACCACTGGCGACCCTATGTCACCATTCCGGGAACCGTGCCCGCCTGCTGCGCCGGGCCATCCACGCCGTCAACCTGTCGGAGGGAAAGCCCTTGCCAGCGCGGGTGGCCTGAGAACCGCATCACCCTTTCCAAGGCCGTCTGACGGGACGGCGGAGGAGACCGGGGGGCTGTGTGATCGACCTGTACCCGGGGAGGCCGCCGCGCGCCGGCACCGGAACACAGATGGATCCCAGCCTTCTGGAACGTCGCATCCACTGAACGGGGTCTTCGGGTCACGGGACCGACCGTACGGCCGGCACCCGAACCGGATCAGAGGTTGGCGCGTCGTTGAACGCGCTCTGTCGCGACGATCCACCGCCCGGACACAAAATCCTCTGGAGAGGCTATACCATAATGTCCAACTCTACCAAGACCTATGAACTGCTCATCGAAACTGACCCGGAACGGTTCCACACTAACTTACGTCCTGACAAAACATCTGTGCAATAGGCAAACCGCGGCACAACAACAACCGCGTCGCGCAGATCGAGCTCCGCCCGATGCGGATCCTCCCGAAACAGGCGCGCCAAGTCATTCACGAGACCCATGTCCTGCACCTGCGCCGCCGCGACCTGCAGGGTGTCCACGACCCGATGTCGTGCCTACGCCATGTCCGTATCGGTCTTGGCAACAGAGATGTCAGAGTGTCAATCGGTCATCCGCGTGTTCCGTCTCAGAGGTCTCCATCATGGAGAATTTTCGTCCGGGAACACGCGACCCGATCCGGCAGACAAACCCAACGACTCCACCTATATCTGGTCAAATTCCGGGATTTTTCAAAAATTCCGCCAAATCACCCAAACGCACACCATCAGGATTCAAAAAACCACGCGTTTTCAGAAGGTTGAAAATTCACAAATCCGCCATACAAGAACCACTCCCCCTCAACGACAGGCCCAGCAACGCCGCTCAGACGAGTTTCAACACACTCCGGAACATCCCCCAAGATATCTCCACTTCGGGTTATCTGGACCCGCCAGCACGCAATACGATAGGGTGATCGACTCAAACCCATATGGTAGCCGACAAAGAAGTTTGCAGCCGGATTGGAATGCACCTCTTGACCTCATCGTACGCGTCGCAAGCCTGTTTGGGTAAAGTCGCGTGCGCTGAGATTGGCGTTGAAGTCATATTTGGTCCAACGCAGGTCTGTGCTCTTTCCCGTCAAATGATTGACCATCTTGTAATCAGATGCACGCCAATGTTTGCCCGCATGTTGATCGTATCCGCTCAGAGTGAGCGTCTTCATATGCGCATTTCTCCGATCGTAAAATTCCACTTTCCAAGTGCGATATGCGCCTGTGTCGATCCAACGGAGCTGACGGGAATAACCGGATCCCTTTTCGAGCGGAACCATTTCGATTACGGCGCATGTCAGATTTCCGCAAGCTTCATCACGCAACCATGTATGCATGTACTTTTCCACCTCGGGCGACGACATATCCTCGTAAGCGAACTCGCTTCCCATGAAGGATCCTGAACGGTTGGACGAACTGATCCGTTTGACCCGTTTCAATGCCGGCAGGTATAGCCATTGGTCATCTGCCTTGGTCCTGTACTTATGAACAAGAAAAGCTGTTCCCTTGACATCTCGTGGTGTGTCAAACGCGAAAATGACTCTCTGGTTTGCGTCGTCTGTCTCAATTTGTTTGAATCGCAGTTCCCGATTGCTTTCCTGTCCCTGGCGGTTGCGCAGAGTCATGACGACATCCGCAGTGAAGCCCCCATAACCGGTTTCTGTTGCACGAACCGCATTGGCGACTTGCAATCCTTTGTCGCTGGCAGACTGTGCCGTGGCCTGCTCAAGGGGAAGCACCATCATGATCGTCATGATGGCGGCGGAAAAGCATGTTCTGACCGAAATTCCACGCAACACGCTCTGAATAAAGTGCTGCACGACTATCATAAGATAATGTCTTGAACTCTGAATCCTATCCACCCTGCACGTCCTTCGCTTCAAACTTGCTCATATTGCAAAATCTATTTTCACGTTACACTCAAATGTCAAGGAGGTTAGCAATCATTTCAGGCAAGTGATATGGGTTCGAGATTGTGGTGCGTCTGCGATAACCCGCTGAAAGGATTGCCAAAAATAGATACAAAACTCTCAGATGTGTTTGATCAGGTCCAGATCATCTGCCCACCTTGACACGGCATCAATTCAATGACGGCGAAAGAGTCGGAGATGTCCACACATGATCGCCTGGCCCGATCAACCAGATCATCGTCAATATACACCACGCACACAGATGCTCCGCTTCACCGTGGAAGTGGGGCTCCAACTCGAAGGTGTCGCATGGCAAATTGATATTGTCACAGACACCTGCTGCCACACAGCATAGAATGCACACAAATTGACATGTCGCCCCAACAAGAGTCGAACCAGCATCACGCGCGCAATATGAGAAGATCACTCTAACTTCGCTCGAGATTCAGATGCCATCATGGCCGATGAGGTCATCACCGAATCCGATCAATAATTAACCCTTGATGCGCTTATTCGCTCCCGGCAGCTTCAAATAAGCAATACAGTTGTTGTGGAATTCTCGCTGCTTGACCGGACTGATGCAAACAAACAAGAACACAATCTGCAGAGAACAGCAATTCACGCTTGCGCAAGATTGACTGGTGCATTGTCAAACGGGACCTGGAAAATTTTAAATTTTGTGTGACAACCCGCAAAAGATCATCAAATCTTGCAGGTCGCCGGTAGTCGGCAACCAGGTGTCTGACGGCAAAAACGATTCTCTCTTCCTCACGTAACCGGCCTTGGTCGATACCGATCGTGCGTAAAAATTCACTTCGACCACGCTCAATATACTTCAGATAATTTGCATAATAGACGATTCCGGCAAGATCCGTGTCTTCATAGTAGACACGAACCTCAATCTCATGAGTCATTAGCACCATCAAACATATCTTGAGGCAAATCCGCGCCCAACGGGGGTTCCAAACCGAGATGATGCCAGCCGGAAATCGAAAGAATGCGTCCGCGCGGCGTGCGTTGCACCAATCCTTGCTGCAGCAGAAACGGTTCTGTGACCTCTTCAATCGAGTCGCGTGCTTCCGACAGGGCAGCAGCCATCGTTTCAACGCCAACCGGACCTCCACGAAAAGTTTCTCCCAATGCACGAAGATATCTGCGGTCGGACGAATCAAGTCCGACGTCGTCAACCCCCAATCTCGCCAAGGCAAGGCGTGCCACTTCAAGCGTGATTTGCCCATCACCCTCAACGATTGCGAAATCCAGAACCCGGCTCAGTAGGCGGTTGGCAATGCGCGGTGTACCGCGCGCACGCTTGGCAATTTCAAATGCTCCTTCCTTGTCAATCTTGACCGCGAGCAGTCTCGCGCCGCGTGAGACAATTTCATACAGATCCTCAATCTCGTAATATTCAAGCCGAATAGGAATCCCAAATCGATCGCGGAGCGGTGTTGTCAGTAAACCCTGCCGTGTCGTTGCGCCGACAAGCGTAAAGGATGGCAATTCGATTCGCACCGTACGGGCTGCCGGACCTGAACCAATGACCAGATCAAGTGCCGAATCTTCCATTGCGGGATAGAGGATCTCCTCCACCACCGGCTGCAGCCGGTGGATTTCATCAATGAACAGGATATCGCGACTTTCCAGACTGGTCAGAATGGCAGCAAGATCCCCCGCCTTGGCCAGAACCGGTCCCGATGTCATCTTGAAATTCACGCCGAGTTCACGTGCCAAAATCTGACCCAGCGTTGTCTTTCCAAGCCCCGGTGGTCCAAAGAACAGGGTATGATCCATGGCAACATTGCGCCGCCGTGCACTCTCTACAAAGACTCGCAGATTGGCCCGTGCATCATTCTGGCCAATGAATTCGTCAAGAGACGCTGGTCGTAACGCTCGATCAGGATCTTCTGGCAGAGCCTCTGTAGAGAGTGCGGAATCTTCAACCATGCTGTCTGCGACCATGTTCAATTCATTTGGGAACCAAAAGGAGCAATGAAAGCCGCAACAGTTCAGCGGTACCCGCCTGCGGATTATCGCGCCCAGCCGCTGCGATAGCCCGTGCCGCCTCACCCTGCTGGTAGCCGAGATTGATCAATGCCGAATGGGCTTCGGCGGCAGGCGACAGTGCCGTTTGGGCAGCAGGAGAAGCGGCGGGCTGTTTGACGAAGCTTTCATCAAAACCAACGCCAGTCACGGGAGCCTCACCTTCTGTCTCCGCCCAAGAGACGAGCAGTGAGATCCGCTCTTTCAATTCATTGACGATACGCAAAGCCAGTTTTGGCCCGACACCCCTGGCTGTTCGGATGGCATCAGAATCACCAAGTGCAATCGCGCGGATGGTCTCATCAACATCGAGTGATCCAACAATGGCTAGCGCGGCTTTGGCTCCGACACCTTGAACAGATGTCAGGAGGTTATGCAATTCGCGCTCCTTGCGCGTGAGGAAGCCAAACAATTGGATCAAATCTTCGCGGACCTGCAGATCAGTAAACAGTCTCACAACCGTATCATCGCCAGGTAGACCGGAGAGAGTCCGCTCTGAACAATAAACCTGATAGCCAACACCAGCGACATCAAGCAAAATACAATCGGCATTCTTCTGAATGACAATGCCGGTCAGGCAACCGATCATGCGGGAACGTCGGAGGAATGGGTAGCACGAAACAAAGCGTCATTCAGCCTGTTGTTGAAATGTCGAACAGCTGTATGTGCGACTGCGACAGCCAGTGCATCTGCGGCATCGGTGCCGTTGATCAGTGCCCCGGGCAATTGCAACTGAATCATCGCTTCAACCTGGGTCTTGTCCGCATGCCCAACCCCAGTGACAGCTTTCTTGACGGCATTGGGCGCATATTCACCTATACGAATTCCCATCCGCGCAACCGAAAGAATGGCAACACCACGCGCATGACCCAATGTCAGCGAGCCGCCATAGTTATTGTTCACGAAGGTTTTCTCCACCGATGCCTCCTCGGGGGCATAAGTCGCAACAATCTCGGTCAACTGCTCAAACAAGGAAGCCAGACGCTCCCCCAGACTTGACCCCACCGGTCGGCAACATCCGTTCGCGACATGGGCCAGAACGGCACCATCGGCATCAATCACTCCCCAGCCAGTCCGCCGAAGCCCCGGATCCAGGCCAATCACACGCATTCTATCATTCCTCCTAACTATCAATTTAGCTAGCACGAAACAAGAACATTGTAAATGTTGTCGGGGTGAGTTAGCCATGAGATCAGCACAGAATGGCGGTCAATGCAATCCCGCATCATTTGATTCACACGGTCAAAATGTGGCCCTTGGGTATGATCTGTCGCAGGAGTGCCATTGCTCCCTTCTGCCCACCAGAATTGAGCAATCGGATATGATGGTCTGGAATCTCTGTCACAAATCCGCCTATAGGTTGTCAGCAGGATTGAAATAAATGGACTGGAAGACATGCTAACCCGACGCACATTTCTGGCTTTGGTCGCGGCGACGGCCGGCCAACCGCTTTTTGCTGGATCTGATCCCGTTTTTTCCCGCTGGGGAACGGCGATTCGTGGGTACGACCCCGTCGCTTATTTTACCCAGGGCGAACCCCAGAAGGGTTCCAAGGAGTTCGAGACCATGTGGAACGGAGCGACGTGGCGATTCACCTCGGCGCAACATCAGGAACTTTTTCGCAGTGACCCGGAAAAATATGCCCCCAAATATGGTGGTTATTGTGCCTGGGCGGTTGCCAACAATTACACGGCCTCCACGCAGCCCGAAGCATGGACCATTTTTGAAGATCGGCTCTATCTCAATTTCAGCCTGAATGTGCGTCGCCGCTGGGAACAGGATATTCCGGGCAATGTTGTCAAAGGGGATGCCAACTGGCCAGGCGTACTGGAGAAGTAGACAATTGACGAAACAATTGAAGACAGCGCATGTATTGCTCTCAATTCTTGCCGCCTGAGGAGGAAATCAGTTGAAATTTGCACGTATTGGCCCACACGGCCAGGAAAAGCCTGCCGTCCTTGATACAGACGGAAACTACCGGGATCTGTCGACCATCATCAATGACATCAATGGTACAACTCTGGCAGATATGTCATGGGCTGACAATCTGGAGATGGATAGCCTTCCCGTCTTCCCCGATGGAATGCGAGTCGGTCCATGCGTTGGTGAGGTCGGAAAAATCATCTGTGTCGGTTTGAACTATTCTGATCATGCGGCGGAAACCGGCGCAAAAATTCCCAAAGAGCCAATTCTGTTCGGAAAGTCAACCTCAAGCATCACCGGCCCTTACGACAACGTGATTATTCCAAAGGGTTCAGAAAAGACCGACTGGGAAGTTGAACTGGGAATCGTCATCGGAAAAACGAGTTCCTATGTCGCCGAGGATGATTCACTCGATCACGTCGCGGGCTATTGCGTCATCAACGATGTGTCCGAAAGATCCTTTCAGACTGAACGGGGTGGTCAATGGATCAAGGGAAAAAGTGCTGACAGTTTTGCGCCCATCGGCCCGTGGCTGGTGACCAGAGATGAAATTGCAGACCCGCAAAATCTCAAGATGTGGTTGGATATTGATGGGCATCGTCGTCAGTCGGGGTCAACCCATACCATGATTTTTGGCGTCAAGACGCTTGTTTCCTATATCTCGCATTTCATGTCGTTGCAGCCGGGCGATATCATCCCGACGGGGACACCGCCGGGTGTGGGACTGGGGATGAAACCCCCCACTTTTTTGCGGCCGGGACAGGTGATTGAACTGGGTATTGAAGGGCTTGGTGCACAGCGCCAGGATGTCATTGCGTGGACAGATGGTTCATGACTTTGTGCTTGTCAGTCCAGTCGTCCCAGACCGGTCTTGCAAGAGATGAAGCGCCACCCAATTGCCCTGCTGCTGTTGCCGGACCTGTCGTAACCCACAGGGACAATAAGCCGCCAAGACCTCTTCAGCCTGTTCTGCGGTGAGGCCGGATAGAATAATCTGTCCTTGTATGCTGAGCAGTGAGGTGAGTTCCGGTGCCACCCGGATCAATGGTTCACTGAGAATATTCGCTACGACAAGATCGTAGGTTCCAACTGGAAACAATGCCGAGGGTGCCCCCGAAACCGCGTGTACATTGATATGCTCAGCAACATGGTTGGCGGAAATATTCAGTTCGGCGACTGTCACCGCGGTCGGATCACTGTCGCAACATTCGACCCGACACCGCCATAACAATGCCGCAGCGATTGAAAGAATCCCGGTTCCGCATCCGATATCGGCGCAACGGGAAATACGGGCTCCGGATTCAAAAAGCTGACTCATCAACTCGAGGCATAACTGTGTTGAGGCATGATGTCCGGTCCCAAAAGCAAGCGAAGCGTCGATCAGGATTGGGAGTTCCGCCGGCCCGGCATTGATTTCACAATGACTGCCATAAACCAGAAATCGGCCAGCCCGTACCGGTGGCAAGTTCCGACTGATCTCTTGAACCCAATCATGTTCTGAAATTTCGCAAACCGAGAAGTCATCAATTCCATAAACTGATGCAAGTAATGCAAGGCCAATCCTGTCTGGTGATTGCCGAAAGTATCCCCCTGCCTCCCACACGCCACGAGACTCATCAATCTCAACTGAAACCGTGGCTTCGGGTGCCGGAGACAAACTTTGCAGTGAATCCTGTATCCGTTCCGCAGTCTCCTGACTCTGTGCGACTCCGAGAGCGACAAACCATGTCATCGAAGATGCTCCACCCGCCATTTCCCGGTCCATACCGGACCGATCGGGACACAATCTGTCAGGCAACAGATGGACATGTCACGCCGAGCCCGCGCAAGGCGCAATAGCCCCCCGGATTCTTGGCAAGATATTGCTGATGATAGTCTTCGGCAAAATAAAATGGGGGTGCATCAAGGATCTCGGTTGTAATGTCGCCATATCCCGCCTGTCGCAGGCGTTGCTGGTAGTGACTGCGGCTTGCTTCGGCCTGTATCTTCTCTTCGCTGCTCGAAACATAAATTCCCGAACGATACTGTGTTCCGATGTCGTTTCCCTGCCGCATCCCCTGCGTCGGATCATGATTTTCCCAAAAGACCTTCAACAGGTGATCGAGATCGACTTTTTGCGGATCATACACGATTCGAACCACCTCGTTATGACCCGTTGCACCCGAACAAACCTCCTCGTAAGTCGGGTTGGGAGTCAGTCCACCAGCGTAACCAACAGCCGTAACCCAGACACCACTGATCTGCCAGAACAGTCTTTCAACCCCCCAGAAACAACCCATTCCCAACATGGCGAGTCGCATCGCTTCCGGGTAAGGCCCCTTCAATTTATGACCGCTGACGAAATGGTTCTCCGCTGTCGGGATCGGTTGAAGCCGTCCTGCAAGCGCTTCTTCGGGTCGCGGATACCTTGTCTTTTTTGAAAACAATCGAATCATTCACCTTTCCTCCCGACTGACCGCTCACCTGATTTCCTACAGGATGAGACCATGGTGACAGGCTCACCATAACCAATTTTTGGTGGACCCCACCACGAATTCGTCCGCACCCCCGTATCACAGCACCCACACAGCCATTGTCGGCGCGCAGAATCTGTTGAAACATTGCTCAAATGGCTGAGACGTTTCAAGCCAGAATTGTCTCTCGCCCCGGCTTTGGATGGCGCGGGACCAACAGAGCAAGAATGAGCGATACAATTGCCATCGCCGCTGCCGCTGTGAACACGCTGCTCGGTGAAACAATCCAGGCATATCCCAGCAGGGCGGGCAAGAAGACCGCGGCAATATGGTTGATCGTAAATGAGACGGCCGCTGTCGGGGCAATATCAGCTGGATCGGCAATCTTCTGAAAATAGGTCTTGAGAGCGAAGGCCAGTGCGAAAAAGAGATGATCGAGAACATACAGAGCGGCCGCGAGTGCTGCTCCCCATCCAAAATTGTAGATTCCCCCGTATGCCAGAAAAACAGCTGTCAGCCCAAGATATTCAACTGCCAGAGCCGCACGTTCTCCGAAACGGGCGATGGCTTTTCCCATGAAGGGCGCAGCGACCATATTGACCAGATAATTGATCAGGAAAAGTGCAGTCACCTCGTGAACTTCAAAACCGAACTTTTCAACCATCATAAAGGCAGCAAAAACCACGAAAATCTGCCGCCGCGCACCCGACATGAATTGCAGCATGTAATAGAGCCAATATCGGCGCCGCAGAATGAACTGCGGTCGCTGACGCGTTGGTGAACGAATCTGCGGAAATACGACGAGACAGTAGAGGGCAATCAGGACTGTCAGTCCGCCACCTGCAAGATACACACTGTTATAAGACAGACCAAAAGTCTCCCAGGTCAACACAATGAGGCCGTAGGCACCGAGCGACGCACCCGACCCGACGGCGACAATCCATCCGATGGCCTCGGGCGCTTCCTCAAGTTCAAGCCATTGCAACTGCAGCGATTGGAATACGGTCTCGAAATAGTGGAATCCGACGGATGCGATCATCGTCGTCGCCAGTAACCCGCCAAAAGTGGGAAACCAGGCAACAACGGCGGTTGCAACTCCAAGCACCACCAGCATGACGACTGCCAGAACCTGCTCGCGAACCCAGAGAAGAAGCACAATGACCCCGACGGCTAGAAAGCCTGGAATCTCGCGGACGGTATGCAGCCAGCCAATATCGACACCGTCAAATCCCGCGGCTTCGATCACAAAATTGTTCAGCAGTGCAGACCAGGTGGCAAAGGATAAAGGCATGGCGACCGCCATCAGAAACAGGAGAAACAGTGGCCGCCGCCAATAGGGCAGCAGCCTTGCATCCACGAGCGGCATCATGACCGGGCACCGCCTCGCTGTCCATGATCAAAACCCGTCGGGGCGATCTTTTCGCTGCAGTTCAATCGCAGGTCAATATACGAGTGGTGAATGGGTCGGAACAAATCAGTTCTTGGCGTAATATTCCACAACCAGATTCGGTTCCATGACAGCCCCAAACGGCACCTCGTCAAATGCTGGAATCCGCTGAAGTTGTGCGGTCATCTTGCTGTAGTCAACAACGATGTAATCTGGCACTTCTCGTTCAGGAAGACCCACGGACTGAAGAACAATCGCAAGCTGTTTGGACCGTTCCCGCACTTCAATTACGTCGCCTTCGGTGACCCGATAGGACGGGATATTCACCCGCTTTCCATTGACAATCACATGGCAATGATTGACGAACTGGCGGGCCGCAAAAATCGTTGGCGTGAACTTTGCACGATAAACGATCGCGTCAAGTCGCCGCTCGAGAAGACCGATGAGATTCTCACCGGTATCGCCGCGCATCCTCTCTGCCTCGGCGAATATCCGCCGAAACTGTTTCTCCGTGAGATCTCCATAATAGCCCTTCAGCTTCTGCTTGGCGCGGAGTTGTAAGCCGAAGTCCGAGAACTTCGCGCGGCGGCGTTGCCCATGTTGGCCGGGAGGATACTCCCGACGATTAACGGGAGATTTTGGGCGCCCCCAAAGATTGGCACCCATTCGGCGATCGATCTTGTACTTGGCAGTCGTGCGTTTTGTCACGTCTGGTCTCCTTCTGACGATTGAAGTGCGTTGTCCTTTCCGACAGGCCCGACTGCCCGGCGGCGACAGGTTTCTCCTTGCGGAGGCCACCAACACCAAGTTAACTGAACTTATTGTTCGAAAGAGGCGCAGTTAGTCGCAGTGCACGAATCTGTCAAGTCGATTCTGGTTTCCTGCTGTTTGTCTTTCCAACGGATTGATAAGGGCAAGCCCGTCTAAATCACGAGACTCAATGAGGTATGCAAGCCTATTCCTGTCCATGTCTCAGCAAAAGCGTCACGTCCATCTCTTGAAAGTCTGTGTGGGGACCCAATCGGTTGAATCACTCGCCCAATTTCAGGCTGCCCGCCGACGATCGGCGGGATTACCGTCTCCTGAACATATGACACGTTCGCGTCCACGCCGCAGCGATGAGATTCTGAATGGTGGATCACTCTACTGGGTGATTCGTGGATTGATCATGGCGCGGCAACGGATTTTGGCGCTCGATCAGCGGCGGTGTTCCGATGGTATCACGCGTTGCGCGATTATACTGAGCCAGCAGATCATCAGAACACAAAATGTGCCCCGTCGCCCTTTTCAAGGCTGGCGCTATCTCGAACCGCATTCAGCACCGTCAGACATCGGGGATATGGCAGAAAGTGAACAGACTCTGCCGCCTGCAATTGAATCTCAACTTGATCAATTTGGCGTCATCAAAATGGCACTGACCGGGGTGAAGACAACGAGTCAGTAATTGTCAATCTTCAACTCCGGGATACGGAAAGGTTGTCACCGCCATGCCGGGATATGACCGCCTTCTCGCAACCCACGGCTCCCGACCCGGCATGACTGCCATGGTCAGACACCATCCATGTTCTTTCAAACAAAGGGGCTGGTCCGGCTCGCCAGCACAACCTACCGATATCGTTGGGTCTGGATGGGAGTGCCGAAGATTGCCTTGATGATGTTAACCATGGCGCTGGAATTGCGGCGGCAGATCACTGGAAATCGTATCGCCCAAGATATCCTGACCCTCTCGAACATCTGACGGAATCGGTTTCATCGCGTGCTGATTTATTCGATATCGATCTAAAATGATTCTGCCCGGTGAAATTATCTGACCATGGAATCCCTGACAACTTTCCAGGAAAGTTTCGCAAATTGGGAAACAACCAGATGTTTATTGATCTTGGCATCGACGACCACCCTGCCCCCGTGCAATCGGAGAATAATGGCCGGATACAGGCACCGCAGCAACTTTCAGAAACCGAACGGGAATGATTCCCATATGGCTGGGTTTGGACCATGGTTTGTTCCTGATCGGTTGCTTCCGGCGAATCATCAGGCAACATTGGCAAGAGGGTGCAATTGTCACTGGCCCAGAGATGGGCATGGGCGTGTCGGCGGTTGCAGATCTGTTGCCAGTCCTGAAATACCTGATCAAAATCATCCACCGACGACCACACAAAACCATGTGACCCCAAGATCAACAGAAATTGCACAGAGACTTGCCCTGTCTCCATATATCGCAGTATGGTCCTGACCTCCTGTTTATGAATTCTGCACGAGGAATGACCATGGCAACTCGCAAGATTTCGAATCCTCGAACTGGCCAAGTGGTCGAGGCTGAAGTCGTGAACATTGCCCAGCTGACCGATCCCCCCATTCGGATTGTTCTGGAAGATGGCAGTGAGCTTCGATTGAAGACAGATATCATTGAAGTGAGTCGTATACCTGACGAATGGGATAACGAGGGCCATCCCATCTATAGTCTCAAGAGCAGCAATTCCATGGCTGTTCTGGATTCTCCCGACGAGCTGAAGCGATCGAAAAACGGATCCGCCTAGATCCGAACACATCCTGCGATGTCAATTTTTTCGGATACAGAGATTGAAACGACCTATCCGAACGTTGACACTGTCCAACTTGATTCAAACGCGCTGGTTCATATTCAAACACGACACCCAGAGGTCCTTGAGCAGGGGGTTGGTGATATTGTGTCGACGGTCAGCAACCCGGATCAGATTTATGAAGGGAACCAGCCAACCACCAATATTTTTGGTAACTGTTCAGGTTCTCTCCGGGCTGGCGGCGCATTCATCGTGATCTTGCTTGACAATCGGCGCGGCATGTTTCATAGGCTTGCTGACCAAGACGGCTGAAGCCGCAGGTGAGGAGCAGCAGACAGGGCAGGCAGGCCTCCCGTGCCGGAGACGATCGACGATTTTGAGACATTGGCCCGTCAGGTCTCCGACCTGACGGCGGCCCTCGCGGAACGCGATGCCGTGATTGCCAACCAGGCCGCGCGCATCGCCGAACTCGAGCGTCGTCTCGGTCTTGACAGTTCCAACAGCGGCAAGCCGCCGTCGAGCGACGGGCTGGCGAAGCCGACGGCGGAGGAGTTGAAGGAGCGTCAGCGGTTCCGCCGGCAGGCGCGCGGCCGGCCGCCGGGCGGGCAGAGGGGCCACGCGGGCAGCACGTTTGCGCGCTGCGCGACCCCCGACCGCATCGCGGACCACCATCCCGCGGCCTGCGCCGCATGCGGCGGCGCGCGGGATGCCGGGATGTCCGTCGGCTTCGCAGCCCGTCAGGTCCACGACCTTCCTGAGCCTTCCCCGCTCGAGGTGACCGCGCACCGGGCGCACCGGTGCGTCTGCCCCGCCTGCGGGGCGGAGACCCGCGCGGCCTTTCCCGAGGGCGTGACGGCGCCGGCTATCTACGGTCCGCGGCTGGCCGCCCTGGCCGTCGATCTGAGCGTTGCCCAGCTGGTCCCGCTGCGGCGGCGGCGCCAGACGCTGGCCGACCTGTTCGGCGTGCCCCTGTCGCAAGGCACCATCGCGGGACTGGTCGCAAGGACCGCCGAACGGTTCGCCGGTCCGGCACGCCACGTCCGTGACGCGGTGGCACAGGCGCCTGTCAAGCACATGGACGAGACCGGCATCCGCGTGCGGGGCCGCCTGGCCTGGCTGCACGTGGCGTGCACCGGACGCCGCAGCCACTTCCGCGTGGGCGCGGGCCGCGGCGACGTGATGGCGGACGCGACCGGAGTCGCGGTGCACGACCACTGGCGGCCCGACTTCAACAGTCCCGGGACCACCCCGGCCCTCTGCGCCGCGCACATCCTGCGCGAGCTCCAAGACCGGGTGGACTTCGACGGAGAAACCGGGGCGGAGAGGATGGCCCGCCTTCTGCGCCGCGCCGTCCACGCCGTCAACCTGTCGGAGGGAAAGCCCCTTCCGGAACGCCTGAGGGACCTGATCGTCCGCCGTTACGACAGAATCGTGGCCGAAGGCCTCGCCATGCACGAGGCCCGGCCCCCGCCGCCCGCGAAAGGGAGCCGGGGCCGGCGGAAGCGACGGCGAGGACACAACCTGGCCCTGCGGCTACGGGACAACCGGGACGGCGTGCTGCGGTTCACCCGCGACCCCGCGGTTCCCGCGACCAACAACGAGGCCGAGCGGGCGCTGCGGCCCCTCAAGGTGCAGCAGACGATCTCCGGAAGCTTCCGCAGCGAGGCGGGAGCCCGGAACCACGCGGCGCTGCGAACCATCCTGAACACGGCCCGGAAACAGGGACGAAACCTGCTGGAGACGCTCCGCGCCCCGCCGGACCAAGCTGGTCGCGCAGCTCGTCACGCGGCAGCCGGACCAAGCTGGCTGAACCGCCTGGCCGGACGGGAAGCCGCCAAGATAAAACCTGAACAGTTACTATTTTTGTAAAAAGGTCTGTCTATCAGGACAAACAAATCAACTTGCGTGTTGCAACCAAACAATTGACGGACACAACCGCCCGGGTGACGACGGCCTATTATACGAACCAAAGAACAAAAAATGTGCTTGTATGGAGCTCAACCAATGTCGATCCTTGAAGCCGATAAAATGTATGACGATGAGGGAGATATTCTCTATCTGACGCTTCGGTCGGGCGAGCCGGGGATTGCTGAAGAAAGTTTACCGGGAGTTTTGTGGCGATATTCACCAGACACGAAGACCCTTGTTGGAATCACAATTTTGGAGTTTTCTGATTATTGGGCCGAGCATTTAGATGAACTGATACAGGACCTGGATCAGCGCCTTCAGATCGGCAAGCAAAAGACAAAACTGTTGCTGACATTGGAATAGCGTCATGGAAGCTCACCATGCCCCACCCCATGACGATCCTGATTTCCGGGCACCCCGGACATGCTTCCGTAAACCCGTGCCTGAAACCCGCTTTGGCCGCGGCCGTTTTAACTGTGTCAGTTTTTTGATAATTCAGTAATAGCCTCGTTTGTGCGTCTGTTATGTGTCGTCCGGGCATGCTGCTCTCCCCATTGGAATGAAGGATTGCAGACTTGTGCCCGAACGGTCACAGACGTCAAACGGGGCGTCTTGCCGACAGAATTTTTTGCCCTCTCCCCGCGGGGAGAGGGCAGCATCCGCCACTCCCCAGGATTCTCAGGTTGATTGACACGCCACAAAGAATCCGTTCATCGGGACAAATGATAACCGTTGGGTTGGTATAGAATACATGTTTGAGGTGAAATCCACGCGTGTCGCCATTCAGGTCCAGAGCGAATCTATAACGGCGGCCATCTGGTTGGCAGATCGGCACAGCGAGACAGAAAGCGGTTTTCCCCGCCACGACTCAATCCGAATCAAGATCGATCGGACCATGGGCACCGCTGACATTCGCATGCTGCTCGATATTGGCCTGCCGATACTCCAACTGCATCTCGCCGAATACCACCCGAGGGAAGCGGATCATGAATCCTTTTTTGGCTTCCTCCAAAACGACAGTTCGGCAAACGCCTTGGGTGAGGCACTCCTGCACGCCATCTTGGCGCAAGCTACCGGAATGGCGTTAACGGCACGATTGAACGAACCCCCAGCCACCGCATCACAGGAGATCGATATCGATGCTCTCATATATGGCGCAAGTCTGGAGGAACCCGTTTTTGAGATCGATCAGGAAGAGCTTGTCACGCTCTCACCGGAGGTGGCAAGAATCGGCTTTGAAACCAACCTTATGATCGCAGATGGCGACCTTATCCGCCCCGGGGCCAATGTGCTTCTCAAGTCTGAACAGGTTCTTTCGGCCTTTCTGAGCGTTGAAATCATGTTGAATGACCATGCCACGAATCAACTGCCGCTGCCGGACGGATTTCAGTTGATCGATCTTGTCGCCGCGCGGCAGGCACTGAAGGCCGTGACAACTCCTCGAGCAACCTCGGTTCACTATTTTGGTGATCAGTCCTCACCCCATCACGCGCGAAGATTACAGGCAGCTCAGGCCTATCCATTGCTGGCCGAATTATTGGCGAATGAACCCGATTTGCGGCAATGTGTCGATGCCGCACAACCGCTGGGCCCGGCATTATGTCAGCGAATCGGCGCAAGCCGTGGTCATTTGAAACGTCTTGCAAAACTTCAGTCACCTCCCCCTTGTGAACGAGTCTTTGAACCCGACGAAATTGCTGAGAACGATGACGCCGGAGCCGTGGGTCGTACCCGTCTTTACCGGATTCGTGGAGAATTGAGCCTCCAACAGACATTTGATGTGATCAACCGATTTCCAGCCAATTGGGTGCCCAACCGTGATGAAGACTGGGCCGCGTTTGCAGATATTGTCTCGTCCTGCGCATTACCAATCGCTGCACGCCATGGTCTGGAACTTTTTGACCTCTTGTCTCCGGTGAAAGGAGATTGGGGTTCATACAAGGCTTCATTGGCACGTGCCTATGACATCCCGCTGGCAGATTTGGACGGCCGATATCTCGCTTTGGCAACTGCAGATGCCTTGGAAATGGTCGATGATTTCAGCCGGAGTGTCATCTTGCCACTGCTGCTCAGCAGCATTATCCGATCAGACCATGCATTTCCTCTTCCCACCCCGGACATTTTTATGCGGGGACAGGCGATCGGATTTGAAATCATCACCGGAAAGGCCAAGAATATTCCCGGCAACCTGCTCACAGCTGCACGTGCATGGACGACACGTATACCTGCACTGATGGAGGCTGAAACTGTTGTCGTACCGTCGATTGATCAGAACGATATGCCGGAACTGGATGAATGGAGTTGGCCACGACTGGCGGAACCCTTTCGATGTGCCAATGGCCTGGTCGTGCAGAATCTGACTTCACGCGAAGAGTTAAAGGAAGAATCACAACGTCTCTGCCACTGCGTGGGCCGTCTTTATCTTCGTAAAGCCAAAAGCGGTCGTTGCCATATCTTCTCAATACGTAATGCCGACTTGTCGACCAGTCATTCAACGATTGAGTTATCGCAGATCACCGATGGCCCCGACAATCGCTCTCAGGCAAGTTTGAAGATTTTGCAGCATAAAGCCATGAAAAACCGAAAACCCGGGCATCAAGCAATAGAAGCCAGCACAGAATGGCTGGAAGCCCTTCGCTCAGGGAATCATCCTGTGGATTTCGAGACCGCGCGTTCGTGGCGCCGCCAGCAAACCGAGAATGAATGTCAGGAGATCTCTGCCGGAGGTGAATCACGGGCACAAATCGAAGTCAAATGGGCCGCGTCTCTTGGGAGAGACTGGCATCAAGAGGACGTTCGCCAAGCCATTTGGGAGGAGTGGAAAACGCATATTCTCCATGGTCACCTGGCACGTGCCCGCAATCCGGAATTTCTCTACAGGAACGCGGAGCTTCGTAAATTGCTCACCGATCTCTGTCCTCATTTCGAATTGGGGGCCGCTGATTCTTCTTGAGGATCGTGTGCAATGGCTGTGATAAAATAAGTGGGTTACACATTCCGCCTGTGCAGCATGTGACAGTCGCTGACAGGTCGAACATCGTGTGCGTGTGACCATAGTGGTGCTCCGATCGCGACCTTTTGACCGCAGGGTCGGAGACTATTCCCGGCATCGGTGCAGGGCACGGCAGCGATGGGAACGATGATATCAAGCACACCGTCCGCACAACGACCCCAGATGTCAGTGTACAACGACAGTGTGCCAACCTTGCTCCTCGGGTCAGGATGGGAAGCAACCCGGACGGGCTCCCGGACGTCGCCCATTGGCCCACAAATCCCGGACAATACAGCGACAATGGAATCCAAACGCAACAGAAGATTCCGCTTGATTCCAAGACGCGGTGTGACTGCCATTTCAGTTGAGATGGCGCGGCTGACGGGGTTCGAACCCGCGACCTCTGGCGTGACAGGCCAGCGCTCTAACCAGGCTGAGCTACAGCCGCCCATACAGCGTCAGACTTTAAACGCTGACAGACGTTCTTTCAACGAAAAACATGATCATCAAGCGGGCGGTTCCAATTCCTCTCCCAAGCCTCATCACGAAGCCACTGTTCTGCCTCATTACAGACCGGCAATGGTGGGTGATGAGAGATTCGAACTCCCGGCATCTTCGGTGTAAACGAAGCGCTCTACCACTGAGCTAATCACCCTTCACCCGTCATCAAGACGATCCGCAATTCAGCGGGTGAAATGGTGGGTGATGAGAGATTCGAACTCCCGGCATCTTCGATGTGAACGAAGCGCTCTACCGCTGAGCTAACCACCCGCCGCAGCAAGAATATCCCTTGCTTATACCATCCGCAACTATACACCGACGGTTGAGAAATTCAGTGCTGAGAGACGCTTACAGTCTCTTGCATCTCCCGTCGCTGCTGCTCAGGGTCTGAAATCTCGACCTCCTCCCGAATGGGAGAAAATTCTCCCTCAAGAGCAAGATCCAAGACCTCGCGCACATCAGAAATGGGAAGAATCTGTAGAGCTTCCTTGACGTTCCCTGAAATCTCCGACAGATCTTTCATGTTCTTTTCCGGGAGCAACACCGTCTTGATGCCACCTCTTGCAGCGGCGAGCAGTTTGGCCTTGAGTCCCCCCACAGGCAGCACATTGCCGCGCAGTGTGACTTCGCCTGTCATTGCAATATCGCGGCGCACCTTGAGCCCGGTCAAGACCGAAACAATTGCCGTGACCATGGCAACTCCTGCCGATGGACCATCCTTGGGAACTGCGCCTTCGGGGACATGGACATGGATGTCCAGTTTTCCGAAATCAGTTGATCTGACGCCGATTTCCGGGGATATCGATTGCACATAACTCGACGCGGCTTCAATTGATTCCTTCATGACTGTGCCAAGCTTGCCGGTCGATTTGATCCGACCCTTACCAGTCATGGCAATCGCCTCAATCGACAACAAGTCGCCACCTGCAGCCGTGTAGGCCAGCCCGGTCACAACACCGACCCGATCTTCTTCTTCGGCGAGACCATAACGATATTTTGGCAACCCAAGAAATTTTTCCAGTGATCTTGGCGTGACTGTGAGCGATTTGATCTCTCCCTTAACCAATTGTGTCACTGTTTTTCGTGCCAGTTTTGCGATTTCACGTTCAAGATTTCTGACGCCGGCCTCACGCGTGTAGACCCGCAACATCTCGGTCAGGGCTGTATCCTTGACGCGAAACTCGCTGGCCTTGATTCCGTGAGCCTTGCGCTGTTTCGGGATGAGATGTCGCCGCGCGATCTCAGTCTTCTCGTCCTCGGTGTAACCAGCCAACGGAATCACTTCCATGCGATCTCGCAGCGGCTCGGGAATATTGCCAATATAATTCGCTGTTGTCACAAAGAGGACATCTGACAGGTCATAATCAATTTCCAGGTAATGATCGACAAATCTGGAGTTCTGCTCCGGATCCAAGACCTCCAAGAGTGCGCTTGACGGATCCCCACGCACCGAACTGCCTAACTTGTCGACTTCGTCCAACAGAATCAGCGGGTTGACCGACTGGGCTTTCTTCATCGACTGAATGATCCGACCCGGCATTGAACCAATATAAGTACGTCGGTGTCCACGTATCTCTGCCTCGTCGCCCACTCCACCCAGGGAAATCCGCAAGAAATCCCGTCCGGTCGCCCGTGCAGCTGACTCACCCAGTGATGTCTTGCCAACTCCTGGCGGTCCGACCAGGCACAGGATTGGTCCCGATATCTTTTTTGTCCTCTGCTGAACCGCGATATACTCGACCAATCGTTCCTTGACTTTTTCAAGTCCGTAATGGTCGGCATTGAGTATCTCTTCGGCTGCCGTGAGATTGCTTTGAATTTCGCGTTTGACCCCCCAGGGAATCGACAGAATCCACTCCAAATAGTTGCGTACAATATTGGCTTCGGAGGCGTTACTACCCATTGTGCGCAATCTCTTGAGTTCGCTTTGCGCCTTCTCGCGTGCTTCATCGGATAGTTTGATCTTGTCGATCCGCGCCTCAAGCTCTTCAATTTCAGACTTTTCCTCATTTTCGCCAAGCTCACGCTGAATCGCCTTCATCTGTTCATTGAGATAATATTCGCGCTGCGTCTTGGTCATTTGCGAGCGAACCCGACGTTTGACCTTCTTCTCAACCTGCGCGGCGCGATTTTCGTCATGGAGCAATCGCAGCACGGCTTCAGCACGCGCCTTGATATCGGCGAAATCGAGAATTTCCTGCTTCCGCGGAACATCAACATTGAGATGACTCACGACCGCATCGGCAAGAGCCGCCGGATCGTTGAATTCGCTGATTTCTTTCAGGGTGTCTTCATTCCCCGACTTCTGTCGACGTGCAAAATTCTGGAATTCTTGCCGCAGGCGATTGACAATAACTTTCATCTCCAACTCGTAAGCCTGATCATCTTCAATCACGTCGTGGAATGGCACCGCATCGGCATTGAGGCATTCATCTTCAACGAAATAGCGCTCTACCGTCATCCGTGTCTTTCCCTCGACGAGCACCTTGACCGTACCATCGGGGATTTTCAGCAACTGTAGGATATTTGCATGCACAGCTGTTGTGAACAGATCGTCAGCACCAGGATCGTCGGTATTGGGATCCTTCTGAGCGGTCAGTATCAATCCGGAATCTGCCCCGACAGCTTTCTCAAGTGCCTTAACCGATTTCTTGCGTCCGACAAAAAGCGGACAAATCATGTTGGGAAATACAACAATATCACGTAGCGGCAGGACCGGAACAGACTTCAAAGAATCGGACATAACACTCGCTCCTCGTGGATGCCGGGCCATTCTCTTGAACCGTCTTCATCCATCACAATCGGGGACAGCTTTGGCTGAACCACCATCCCAACGTCAATTCGTCAAGGAGACTGGTTTCGACGAAATCGTGAGAAGACCTCACACCGGCCAGCCAACTGTTTCCGCAGGGAATGGTTTCCACACGCGCACAAACTGCTTTCTTGACCAGAAGATAGGTGGCGTCAACCTGACCTGCTGTCAAGGCCTTCATCTTCGTCAACTGCATCATGCCCGCCAGGTTTGCGCCTTGGCTATCGAAATCCAACTTTCCAATAATGTTCCGATTTTGAACTGAGAACCTGATCAAATCCGACAATCAGATGACAATTTTCCTCTGACTCGTGCGGTAACGCTGCAAAAACGACTCACTAAACTCCGCCAGTTTACCCGCGACGATCGCCGCGCGGATACCCGCCATCATCGTTTGGTAGAAGGCGAGATTATGCTCTGTTAATAATATGGGGCCCAGCATTTCACCTGACTTGAACAAATGGTGCAGATAGCCACGCGAATAGCTTTGACAAGTCGGGCAGTCACATGCCGGATCCAGCGGATCAGTGTCTTGGGCATGGCGCGCATTCTTGATGTTGATCGGACCAAGAGCTGTGAACGCTTGCCCGGTACGACCGGAACGTGTTGGCAATACGCAATCAAACATGTCGATTCCACGCGCGACCGCGCCAAGGATGTCATCTGGCTTGCCGACACCCATGAGATATCTCGGCTTGTCCCGGGGCAGCAGGGAAGGTGCATAGTCGAGAACCTCCATCATCTTCTCATATCCCTCGCCAACCGCCAACCCGCCAACAGCGTAACCTTCAAAGCCGATTTCCTGCAGGGATGCTGAGCTCCGCTCTCGCAAGGTACGAAAAACTGAACCCTGCTGGATACCAAACAGGGCGCGGCCATCGGATTCTGTAAATGATTGACGACATCTTCTGGCCCAGCGCATTGAGAGTTCCATCGAAAGTTCAGCTGCCTCCCTGGTGGCCGGATAAGGGGTGCATTCGTCAAAACACATGACTATGTCTGAATCGAGTGCCGTCTGAATCTCTATTGAACGTTCCGGTGACAATTCGTGGATGGACCCGTCGATATGGGATTTGAATGTCACCGATTCTTCGGTGATCCGCCGAAGAGATTTCAGACTCATCACCTGAAATCCTCCCGAGTCGGTCAGTATGGGACCGGGCCAATTCATGAATCCATGCAATCCACCAAAGACATTGATGATTTCAGCGCCGGGCCGCAGCATCAAGTGATAGGTATTGCAGAGCAGAATCTGAGCCCCACTCGCTGCAACCGATTCCGGCTTCATTGCCTTGACTGTCGCCGCAGTCCCCACGGGCATAAACGCCGGTGTCGAGATCTCTCCTCGCCGGGTTACCAGTGTGCCTTGACGCGCCCGACCATCGGTTGCGCATAGGTTCAGAGAAAAAGTGGCTGAATTCATCGATCAGCAACCATGGGACTTCTCCCTGTAACGTCATTGATCCCAGCGAGAACGATATCTCGCAACCCGGCTGCGGGAATCAGGCCTTTGGCTGAATCGCGGCGCATTCCAGCCTGTCAGTTGATGTCATGGATGTTGGAAGACGCCCGTGTCATCACCTCCCGCGCCGCGATTCCGCGAACCCCATGGACGTACCGAAGATCGATCCGACACCCGCCCTTACCGGGTTCCACAGAATCATCATATCGTCTCATCAATTCAACTCGCAACAATATCCCTGATTGATCGTTCCGGATCGTCAGATGTGCGGTCACGATTCTCGTCATGCCCGATGCCTTCAATCATACGCAACTGTACCCGTCTATCTTCCTGAACCCTACGAGTCTTGGTTTCCTGACTGGCTCGGAGCAAACCGGCAAGAGACGATAACTCGCATATCATGGAGCGCAGAATAATAAGCTTTTGATGTGCCGTAGCATTTCATCGTGTCGTCTGTCTTCGTTGTCGACCGCGCCCAATGTCAAGTCGACCCTGGTCCCTGGCATCATCTACCCGGACCGGATCAAAGGCGGAGTCTCGGTTCTGCAATGCCCCGGTTCAGGAATTCTGTCCCTGATCGACGCAACGTGAGGAGTGGCCACGATCGACCGGCTGATGGCCGCAAGAGTGATCGATCCAGTTGTTTTTTGGGTTCACTCTCAGCCGTTTTCATTTATCCTGTGCGCTTGCCGAGAGGTTGGAAATGAGGTCTTCGGGATTGATCGATCAGTCAAAATTGCAAGCCCCACGAACAGGTCACAAAACTGACCACTTCCTTCCGGATCTGTTGAGGAGGATTTTGCCGTCCGAATGTGACAAGTACCAGACATTCCCTGTTCACGATCCATCGTCAGGAGCCATCGTCCGTGCCTGATCCTGTTCTCACACCAATAACCCAAGCGATGAAAGAAGGTGCATTGACGCGCCAGGAACTGAAGTCGCTGATGCAACGCTCAGACAGGCCCGCCCTTGTCCATCTCGGCATTTTTATTGCGGTTCTTGGCTGCACCGGCGGATTGATATTTCTTGCTTCGGGAACCTGGTGGCTCCTGCCAGCAATGATACTGCATGGAGTCGTCCTGGTTCACCTTTTTGCCCTGCAACATGAATGCGTCCATTATACTGCATTCCGCACCCGTCGACTCAATGACATCTTCGGCAATCTGTGCGGATTCGCCATTTTCCTACCCCATCAGTTTTTCCGTTACGAACATTGCGATCACCATACCTACACACAGATTCACGGCAGAGATCCCGAATTAATCGTCCTTCCCATCTCTTTGAAACGCTATCTGTGGTATGTCAGTTCAATTCCATTCTGGTCACAAAAGTTCAAGGAAGTCGGATTGCATGCGTGCGGGCGCGTATCTCTTGCGGAGGAGGCGTTCGTACCCAGAGACGTCCGCAAAACCATTGTCCTGGAAGCCCGCATGATGCTTCTCGCCTATTCCTCACTTGCCGTCCTCTGCATGCTCACCGGCTGGCAAGGACCCATCTGGTACTGGTGGCTACCGCTCCTCCTGGGTGAGCCCTTGATGCGAATGATCCGCATGTCCGAACATGTGGGAAGGCCGAATAACCGCGATATGACGGTGAATACGCGTACCAATATCGTATCATTGCCATGGCGCTTTCTGGCTTGGAATATGAATTATCACGCCGAGCATCATTACGCTTCATCGGTACCGTTTCATGCGCTGCCCAGATTGCACCGTAAACTCACAGGATTTATCCATGTCGAACAACGTGGATATCTCGGTGCGCATATCGACATACTCACACAGATATTCCACCCCCGATTGCGACTCGGAACTGTTCCGGACAAACGATGAGTCGGGAAAGAACGTGGCAGGATCTGATTGCAGTCGCTGACCTTGAGGCGGGAGACGTTACACCCGTCAGGTTCGGAAAACGTGAGCTTGCCGTGTTCGACACCATTGATGGAATATTTGTCAGTCTCGCCCACTGTACCCACGGCGGCGCCAATCTCTGCGATGGTTATTTTGACGGCAAATTCATCGAATGTCCCTTGCATCAGGGCCTGTTTGATGCCCGTACCGGCGCGGCCAAAGCGGCACCGGCACGCAAGAATTTGGTCATGATCGAATCCCGCATCGAGGAAGGCATGGTGCAAATTCGCCTTTAATCTGGCCTTTTTTGCAAGAAGACGATGTCGTCAGTTCAAAGGAGACAGCTGCAAAGATCTGAATTGCTGTGTTTCCACAAGCCAATTGGCTCTTGCCAGTTGATCTTCAGTCATCATCTGGCGTTGGGCTGCAAGTGCTGACCGGGCTTCTGCATGGCCATATATTTCTGCCAGGCTGAACCAGAAATAGCTCCTGATCAGGTCTGGCTCTGTCTCGATACCACGCGTGTAAAACAAACCGAGGCGAAAACCGGCATCAGCGATGCCGCCCACGGCAGCAGGCTGGTAGAGTTCTGCAGCACGCACCATATTCCGCTCGACGAACTGCCCCCGTTCATACATGAGCGCCAGTTCATATTGCGCAAGTGAATTTCCCTGTTCAGCGGCCAACTTCACCAAGATCAAACCTTCCCGCAGATCCTGCGCGACGCCCACTTCATTCAAATAGGCAAGTCCCAGCGCGAGATGGCCATAAGAATCGCCGCCCTGCGCTGCCGTACGAAATAGTTCCACACTTCGCGACGCATCTGCGGCAACCCCCCGACCTTCACGATACATCACTCCCAAATTGTAGATGGCCGGGAGATAATCGCTTTCCGCGGCACGTTTGAACCAGTTCACAGCTTCTTCCTGGTTCTGTTCAACGCCCAATCCTCGGCTCAACAAGAGACCGAGATTGAGTTGGGACGGTGCATGGCCTTTTTCGGCCATGATCTTCCAGTTGTCATGAGCCGATTGAAAATCACCCTCCTGAAACCGTTGCCAGGCCAGATTGAAACTCGCCATCACGGGTTGGGCCAACAGAATCCCGGTCGCGACAACGAGGACAACAGTTTGAAATCGATTCAAGACTTTTTGCAATCAGTACGTCCTTGGACAACGCAACCCATTGACAATTCCAAAATTGTCCTGCCCGGTGATGCCAATAATGACCATCTGTGGATGGATACTGTCGTCGAGCACCCTCTTGGGGATGGTGCTGATACCTAGCCTGACCTGTCAGAAAAATCCAGTCGAATTTCCACTGTTGCCGTCCTGCGATCTCTTGGATTGTGCGTCACCTGTCGGGCGGCAGAACCGGTGAGGGTGCTTGCCGCAGGATTTGTGTTGGGAATTCGTGGATGGGGTCTCCTTGGTGTTGAATCGTCACCCGTTATATGGGTTCCATCCCTGTTGCCGGATGGCACCGAAAGCAGATTTCAGTTCAGCATGGTTGTCAGCAACTGCTATGCTGCGGGAACTTCCGAAGATCCTTGATCGAAGCTGCAGCATAACCCCTGCCGGTTGCACAGCGATCTGGATCCAGATTTCCACCCGATGATTCACATGACACGGGGCTGCCATCTCACGAATCGCCTCCGCGACAGGCACAAAGGATTGATCGCTGCGCATGACGGTGTCCGCCAACTGATGGACCGATATCTGAACGGACCCTTGATCCATATCCAGATTTTGCGGCATCTGGCCGGGATGATCCGGACCGTTTGGAGATACACCAATTGCAGCTTTTCGAAAAAGTTTTGCCATCGCTTTGTTGGCCCGGCAGTGACCATACAGACAGACACGCCTGATTTGGTTACAAGGGGGCATGGAATCAGCAATCGTGTTGGCAACAATTCTCCTTGCGGTGACCGTCTTGGCAGTCCCGGCTGCACGTCGCGCCGGGCTCGGGTCAGTGCTGGGTTATCTATTCGCCGGTATATTTGTTGGACAGGTGGTCGGTGTCTTCGGCCAAGGGGCTCACGAGATTCGCGAATTTGCCGAATTCGGAATCGTCATGCTGCTGTTCGTGATCGGCTTGGAGATGAAACCACGCACCTTGTGGGATATGCGTGACAAACTCATTGGGCTTGGGGGTCTGCAGGTCGTTCTCACCGCAGTGGCGATTGCCACAGCCGGAGTGATCTGGGGTTTGACCTGGACCACCGCACTGGCCATTGGCATGACCTTGGCATTGTCTTCAACCGCAATGGTCTTGCAAACCTTGTCAGAAAAAGGGCTGACACAAACCAACGGTGGTCGCTCGACCGTATCTGTCCTGCTGACCCAGGATATCGCGGTTTTGCCAATGCTGGTGATTCTCCCGTTTCTGGCCGCCGGCAGCACGATTCATGATTCGGACGACGCCAGGATTACCCCACATGGGGAAAGCGCTGAACAAGCTTGGACGATAATCGAACATCTGCCTGGCTGGGGTGTGGCGGGCGTCATGCTGGCTTCAATATTGTTCATCATCATTGGCGGGCATTTTCTGGTTCAGCCGTTGTTTCGCTATGTTGCTTCCGCCCGACTGACGGAAATCTCAACGGCCGCCACTTTGCTACTGGTTGTTGGCACAGCGCTTCTGATGAATCTCGTCGGTCTCTCCCCGGCTCTTGGCACATTTCTGGCCGGTGTCGTACTGGCAAATTCAGAATTCCGCCATGAGATGGAATCGAGCATCGAACCCTTCAAGGGGTTGCTGCTTGGCCTGTTCTTCCTGATGGTCGGTGCGACAATGGACTTCTCGATTCTGATCGAGAATGCCTTTGCCGTCATGGCCATAACAATTGGCATCATTGCCATCAAACTTGGCGTGCTATTCCTGCTCGCCATGATTTTTGCGATCAAGGGTCGTGACCGTTGGTTATTCTCGCTCGGCCTGGCTCAGGCTGGAGAGTTCAGTCTGGTCCTTGTCAATTATATGGCACAGATCAGCGTTGTCGGCGAACGCGAGTCGGAAATTCTCCTGCTTTCTGTCGCTTTCTCAATGATTCTGACCCCGGCATTGTTCATCGCTTATGACTATCTCACCCGACATATGGGCGATGCAATTGCACGTGCACCTCAGGATGATGATGACGTGACCCGCCAAGGGCCCATAATTATCGCTGGCATTGGACGTTTTGGACAATTGGTCAACCAATTCGTCACCAGCAATGGCTTTCGTACCACTGTACTGGATGCTGATATACAGGCAATCATGCGACTGCGGCGGCTCGGGATCAAGGCATATCTTGGTGATCCGTCACGTCCTGAACTGCTCCAGGCAGCAGGTCTCGACACGGCTGAGGCACTCCTTGTAGCGATTGACGACCCCAAAATTGCCACTGAGATCGTCCGTTTCGCGCGGCGGCGGCGGGGCGATCTCTACATCATCGCGCGAGCCTATGATCGTTTACACGCGTTCGCCCTTTATGATGCCGGTGCGACTTCCATCATCCGTGAGACGTTTGACAGTTCGCTTCGTGCCGGTCGCTACATCCTGCAGCGCATGGGTATCTCGGAAGATGAAGCGCATCAACGCACGCGAGACTTTTATCAGTTTGAACGCAATGCGACGCAGGAACTTGCCCTGGTCTGGGATCCGGCCATCCCGATTGAAAAAAACGAGGCTTATATTGCGCGTCTGCAGGAGCTGAAGAATGAGCTTCAACTCGGCGTGGCGCGCTCCAATGCAACGATCGCCGACATTGACAGCGACATGATCACACGGGGTGAGCAAGATCAGCACAACGAATCCACGGCCAACACTGACAAGGATCCAACGCAAGCACCCCCAAAGAATTTATCATGAACTGGTTCGAATCACTGGCGTTGCGCGCACTCGAGAGCGCAGACGCGGAAACAGCCCGGAATCTCGGGATGCGCGCGCTACAGACCGGCTTGATTCCCCCACCGCCAGCCGTATCGTCGGAACGGCTTCGGATAACATGCGCAGGGCTCAGACTCAGGAATCCGCTGGGTCTGGCTGCCGGGTTTGATAAAGATGCATGCGCATTGCATCGCCTGGCGAGAATGGGTTTCGGCTTTATCGAGGTGGGTGCCGTGACACCGCGGCCACAACCCGGAAATCCCAAACCGCGTTTGTTTCGCTTGCGTGAGGACCGGGCGATTATCAACCGTTTTGGTTTTAACAGCGAAGGAGCCGAAATCATTGCGCGGCGCCTCTCGCGCCGTCCCTCCAACCCGGTCATCGGTCTCAATCTCGGGGCCAACCGGAACAGTTCGGACAAACTTGCCGATTACCTGCAACTCATCCACTCTTGCGGACCCTTTGCCGACTTCGTGACTGTCAATGTCTCATCGCCAAATACGCGTGGACTGCGCGCATTTCAGCAACAATCGTCGCTACGGGAGTTATTGGAACGTGCCCGCAATGCGCGCAATTCACTGCCCAATCGCCCAAGACTGTTCCTCAAACTTGCCCCCGATCTGCCGATTGATGATCTGCATACTGCGGCAGAAACAGCGATGCAGATGCAAATCGATGCCATCATCGCCACCAATAGTCTGGCCGTGAATCGTCATTCCGGGCGCTACGAACAGGAACTGGTCTCGCATCACCGTGATGAGCATGGCGGCCTATCCGGTCAACCGATCTTTGATATCTCGACCCGAACCCTTGGTGAGATCTACCATATAACCGATGGAAAAATTCCTCTCATTGGTGTCGGTGGCATCACTTCAGCGGCCGATGCCTTTGCCAAGATTCAGGCTGGTGCTTCGGCATTACAGGTCTATACCTCCATCGTCTTTCATGGATTCTCACATATTGTGACCATTCTGTCAGGGCTTGAAGAATTACTGGATAGACATGGTTTTGAATCCATTGCCGCGGCGATTGGAACCGACAATGCGAACTGGCGACTCAACGACTGATCGTCGTGACACATGGCCGCTTCAATCACCAGCTCATGCAACCGGGAGAAGTCGGCAGAAATGACTGCAAAAGTTGTTTGGAAAATAGACTCGCGGGATCAACCGCGTGATTCTCGCACGGGATCACATGTCGGTGCCCAATCCAATCACTCTCAATGCGAGACAAATCAACGATTCATGTTCACATAACGGGAGAGCAAATCACAACTTTTGGGACCATATTGTCATGGTCATGATTCAGTCGTTCGCATCATCTTCAACGGCCGGGTATTTGCGCCCCAATGTGACAGCGCGGGCGACAAATGACAGCAGGATTCCAGCCCATAATCCATGATTGCCCACCATCGGGACCAAAATGATGACACACAGGCCGTAAAGTGCCGCCGATACCAGCATACTGTTGCGCATATCACGGCCACGCGTCGCTCCGACAAAGATTCCGTCAAGAATCCAGGCGGGTGCACCGACAAGAGGCGCAGCGATAATCCATGGAAGATAGGCAAGCGACTCCGCCCGCACATCCGCCGCCGTTGTCATGATATCGATACCGAGACTTCCGAAAATCACCAATCCAAAACTCATCAGAAGAGCCAGAATTCCACTCCAGACGCTGGCCAGAACAACCGAACGGCGCAATTCACTGCGTCGTCTTGCACCCACGGCCAGACCAACGAGGGCTTCCGCGGCAAAGGCGAAACCATCAAGGGCATGCGCAGTCAAAAGGAGAAACTGCTGCAGGATCTGGTTTGCAGCAAGCGTCACATCACCGAGATCTGCTGCCAAAAAGAGCAGTGAAACGAAAATGGCTTCAATCAGAATGTTTCTGATCACGATATCGGAGTTCAATACGGCCAGACGAGTCAGTCGCTCACGGTCAAACACCACCGACCCGTGACGCCAATATCCGTGTTGGAAAGCACCCCGACACAAATAAAGCGCAAGGACGAGTCCCGATATTTCTGCTGTCACCGTCGCAACAGCAACACCACGCACGCCCAGATCAAGGACGAGCACGAAAACCAGATCGAGAACGATATTGATTCCGTTGGTCACAACCTGGATCAACAGGACCGAGCGGGTCTTTTCATGGGCAATCAACCAACCTGTAATGGCGAACATCGAAATTACCGCCGGGGCCGACAGAATGCGAATCGTGGCATAATCCCAGGCCAATGACTCAACGACATCAGATGCTGGCGCCACAAGAAAACTGACGGTCAATAACGGTTTCTGCAAAAGGGCCAGCAGGATGCCAGCAGCAAACGCAATCAGAAGTCCCCGCACCAGCAAGGCAGCGACTTCATACGGGTCACTTTCACCTCTAGCCTGCGCCGTGAGTCCGGAAATACCCAACCGCAAAAAGCCAAAAAACCAATAGAGGGTCGTCAGGATGATTGCGCCAATACCAACCGCACCGATGGGTGCCGCGGCACCCATTTGGCCAACCACGCCGGTATCCACGGCACCCAGCAGCGGAACAGTCGCATTTGAAACTGCAATCGGTATCGCGATGTTCAGGACACGGCGATGCGAAATATTGTCGGAACGAGCAAGACTCACGAATCGTACAGGGAATTGAGGGTCACAGGTTCAAATTGCCGAAAAGAGATTGACCATTGTCCACTCACCACCCTTTCAAATATCGTGCAGGTGCCGTCAACTCCTCTCATCATGAAAGAGCTGAATCAGAATATTTCCTGATGGCCCGCAATACAGATGACACCACAATGCAGTGCATGCATTCACAAGGCCATGTCGTCCATCTTTATGCTGCCCTGACACCACGCGCAGAAAGACGGTTGCAAATCTCATCCTGCGCTCATAGTTCTAGTTGATAATGATTCGCAATCTCAAACCAAGGGTTCCGATGACTGGGCGTGATTCATCTCGGTTCTTCCACACTCAATTTCGTACACGTCGTGTCGTGGTCGCCATTGGATTGATTGTTGCCGCCGGTGTTCCGGGTGTTTTCGGCGATGTCACACGCGGACTCCTGATTGATGCCTATCTGCAGGTCAGTGTCTTTGTCGCAGCGACATTTCTGATCTTCTATAGCGCAGAAAAATACCTTGACTTTGATATTCGCAATCTTCTGGCCCAGAAGAACCTGGTTGCCGTTCCGGTGGCGGCTGGTCTTGGCGCGACTCCCGGTTGTGGTGGTGCCGTCATGGTCGTCGCAGCATACAGTTCGGGCAATGTGGGATTTGGTGCCGTTGTCGCAGCCTTGACAGCAACCATGGGTGACGCTGCCTTTCTCCTGATTGTCGTGCGACCAGATGCGGCTGCTGTGCTCCTTCCAACGGCCTTTGCCGTGGGTATTGTATCGGGTTGGATGATCAACTGGTGGTTTCCAAGACTTGGAACAGGCCGTTCGCGTCAGCCACAGATGTCATGCGCGGCGGTGGGGAAAACACGGGTGATCGATACCGCCTATCTGGCGGTTGCCATCCCGGGTTTTGCCATCGGTATCCTCCTGTTGTTTCAGGTCGAGGTCAGTGATGGCCTGGTGTGGCTGCCGGAAATTCTGGCGCTTGCTGGCATTGGCCTTGGTTTACTGATCTGGTCGACATCCAGCTTTCAGACTCTCAGCCATCCCGATGACAGTCCCGTGACACGCACGGCGGAAGAAACCAGTTTCGTGACCGTTTGGGTGGTCAGCGCCTTTCTCATCTACGAATATCTCGCGCAGTTTGCGGGGCTCGACCTGGAACAGTTGTTTCAAACCGTGGCACCCCTGCTGCCGTTGATTGCCATCATCATCGGCTTTATTCCGGGTTGCGGGCCACAGGTCCTGGTGACTGCGCTCTACATCAATGGAATCATTCCTTTTGCGGCACTGCTTGGAAATGCCATTTCCAACGATGGTGATGCCTTGTTTCCAGCGATCGCAGTTGATCCGAAAGCCGCTATCATGGCGACCCTGGCTTCGGCGGTTCCCGCCTTGATAACCGCCTACGGATTCTACCTTTTGGTACCGGGATTCCTGAACTGACCCGGGCCTTGCCCATCCCCGACCAGAACTCGGCATCAGCCACTGCTCTTTGGCCCGACAATTCGACCTGAAGCAGCGTCCGGGCCAACCGGCAGATGACCGGGCTGGGGCGATCTGGCCCGGGAGCAGAGAGTGAAGCGAAGGAATCGTGGCTGCAAGGCACAAATCGGGCTTTCTTGGGGCGTAGATCGGCCGTCGCCCAATGGAGTCCCTGGACCCCACAGCGTTGTCGTGCATTCACAACGACGCCATGCTGACGACTTGTGGAAGTTGCCTCTGCAAATGCGTAAAGCCGTTCGGTGACTCCAATCCCTGACATCAGTTGTCAAGACAACAGAGACTTGCTAACGCGGTCATCGCGACCGCACAAGCTCGTGTTGCGAAAGCAGAACCGACACAAACGAGCCGACTTTTTATGGAGATCCCAACGAATGGCTATCAGACTGTACTGTTTCGGTGAATCCGGAAACGCTTACAAGGCTGCCCTCACCCTGCAATTGGCAGGGATGGACTGGCAACCCGTCTATGTCGATTTCTTCAATGGCGGTGCCAGGACTGATGAATTCCTGGCATTGAACCCAATGGGTGAAGTTCCGGTCATGGAATGCGGTGACCTGGTGCTGGCGCAGTCGGGCATCATTCAACGCTATGTCATTGAGCAGACCGGCCGATTCGGCGGCAACTCACCGGAAGACGATCGCGAAATCTGGAAATGGGTACTTTGGGACAACCACAAACTCTCTTCACTGAATGGAATCTGCCGCTTTCTGAATAACTTTCTTCCCGAAGAGAAACGTCCCCGGGAGGTGATCGGGTGGCTGCAGGGACGTCTCACCAACTCCTACAACGTTTTGGAAAACCGACTCCAACAGAGTGACTGGCTGGTTGGCGATCAACTGACGGTCGCCGATATTTCCTGCTGCGGATACCTTTATTATCCAGAGCCTTTTGGTTTTGATCGCAAGGATTGGCCTGCAGTCGGGCGCTGGCTGGATCGCCTTGCCTCGCAACCCCATTGGAAACATCCGTATGATCTGATGCCGGGGCACCCGTCTGACCGCGGCATCATCATCGGTGACCAATAGATCACTCCATGATGTTTGGACACGGCGCTCGTTTCAGTGGGCATCAGGATTACGAAAACCTCCTGGATTGAGCAATCCAGAGACCCGCCCGGTAAGATGATCGGCATGCGGATTGCTGGCCCCGTGACCATTGATTTGTTGTGAGAAGGCGGGCATGCAGGTGCGAAGCCATTTTACAAATCGATGAGCATCGCCCATAGGTGATGGGCGAGCGTCATCTCCCCCGCAATCAATTTTGGGAAATCTGACATGGGCTGGCTTGTCGATGAGACTGGACTCGAGCGTTGCCGCGCCAATTTCACGCCACTGACTCCACTTTCCCATCTCCGCCGTGCGGCGCGGGTCTTTCCGGATCGTGAGGCCCTGGTCTACGGAAATATACGTCATTCCTATCGGGAGTATCACCAAAGAGTGACCCAACTTGCAGCGGGACTCTCGCAGCGCGGTGTTACAAGATCGGATGTGGTTTCAACACTTCTTCCCAATGTTCCGTCCGCCGCGGAGACCCATTTTGGTGTACCGGCCAGCGGCGCCATTCTGAATGCCATCAACATCCGCCTCGACAGGTCCACCGTTGCCTATATTCTTGATCATGCCAGGCCGAAGATCTTCATTGTCGATTCTCAGTTTATCCAATTGGCAGAAGACGCCCTTGGATCCATGCGGTGCCCGCAACCGGAAATCATTGAGGTCGATGATCCGGTCGCTGGCGTAGCCTTGTCCGGTCGGTATAACGACTACGAAAGCCTGATCAGGGATGCCAAACTTCCGTTCGCGTGGCAACTGCCCGAAGATGAATGGGAGAGTTTGGCGCTCAACTACACTTCGGGAACCACGGGACGACCAAAAGGCGTGGTTTACCATCATCGCGGCGCTTACCTGATGACCATGGGGACAGTGATCAGTTGGCGCCTGACACTGTTTCCGCGATATTTGACTATAGTTCCCCTCTTTCACTGCAACGGCTGGAACCATATCTGGATGGTGCCGGTACTCGGTGGAACGGTTGTCTGCTGCCGCCATGCTTCTGCCAAGGAGATTTATGCGGCGATTGCCCATGAGGGCGTGACTCATTTCGGAGGTGCACCAATCGTACTGAACATGATCATCAATGCGAAACCCGAAGAACGCCGCCACTTCGCCCATCGCGTCGAGATTTTTACGGCGGGCGCGCCGCCCGCATCGGCGACTTTGGCAAAGATCGAAGAACTCAGCTTCAATGTCACCCATGTCTACGGATTAACCGAAACTTTCGGTCATGCCACAGAATGTGTGTGGCAGACAGGATCATGGGATGAATTGGACGCCACCGAGGTGGCTTCAGCCAAGGCACGTCAGGGCGTGCCCTTACCGACACTGGAGGAAGCGACCGTGATTGACACAAACACAATACGTGAGGTGACGCCGGATGGTCAAACCCTCGGTGAGGTCGTGATGCGCGGCAATCTGGTCATGAAGGGATATTTTCGTAACCCAGAGGCAACGCGCGAAGCCTTTCGGGACGGCTATTTTCACACAGGGGATATCGCAGCATTGCATGAAGACAGTTACATTCAAATCGCGGACCGCTCGAAAGACATCATTATTTCAGGTGGCGAGAATATCTCGTCAGTTGAGGTGGAGGGAGTCCTGATGCACCATCCCGCGGTTTCACTCTGTGCAGTGGTGGCAAGACCTGACGACAAGTGGGGTGAGACGCCATTTGCCTTTGTTGAACTCAAGGAGGGAGTCGCCTGCAGCGAGGCCGAACTGATTGAGCATTGTCGAAAGACACTCGCGGGTTTCAAGATTCCCAAAGGCATGGCATTCACTGAATTACCGAAGACATCAACGGGCAAGATTCAGAAATTCACCCTGCGAGATATGGTCAAGGGTCTTTGAGGCATCGCTGACCCGCAGTCAACCGGCCAGGTTGCCTGGCAGCAATGCCAAGAACATATGACAGGCACATATGAAGAGAGTTAAAGACTACACGACACTCGAAGCCCACGGTTACTGGCGCGCCTCGAAAGATGATCCCGGCCGACGTGTTGTTGTCGTGATTACGACGCGACACCTGACCATCAACAGCCCCAGTGACCGCCCCTTAGCCAACTGGTCGCTTGAAGCCGTTCGCCCTGTCGCTCCCGGTTCTGTTCCGGCAATCTTCACACCGGACGATGACGCCGATGAAACGGTTGAAATCCATGACAGGCATGTCATTAAACTTCTCTCGGCGCAAATCGAATCACTGACAACGCCGCGAGCATCGCCGACGCCGTCAGTCCCCTGGTCACCGGTCTTGACGATTGGCCTGATTCTGGCTTTCGTCGCGGTTGCGGCTTACGTCTATTCTGACGAGATCGCCACACAGATGGCCAAGTTGATCCCGGTATCTGAACGGGTTGAAATCGGCGAAAAAAGCTTTCTTTATCTCACCGAGACTGCTGGCAAACACTGCACGAATCATCGTGGCGAAAGGATACTCTCGACACTCAGCACTGACTTTTTTTCCGGCGATGTCATGTTTAGAATCATCCGCAATGATCGCGCTTTTGCCTTCACGCTTCCCGGTCGAATTGTCGTGTTTTCGGATGCATTGCTCAATCGCTACCAGCGAAACGAAGCTGGCGCTAATCTCCTGCAGGCGACCCGGTCACACCTTGATGCCACCGACCCAACTGCGGATTACATGCGGCATGCCGGATTATACAAGGCATCGCTTCTTGCGTTGGGCGGACGAACCGACAACACAACGATTCGTGGATTCATCGATGCGCGACTTGCCGTTGTCTTTGCCGCGAGAGAGACAACATTCTTTATCGGTACAAAAATCGTCGATGACCAGGATGTTCATGCGGGCAGCCAATTCCTCGCTGCTCAGGAATGGCAGGCACTTCAAGATATCTGTACCAATTCTTCATCCCGCTGACTGCAGCGCCGCAAATGCAAGCAGCAACCGAGGAGATGTCCCTTCAGGCAAGACTGGACACAACAGGAGGTCTTGGCGCTGCATCTGGCATCATGTCAGCTTCGCCCACCTTCCCGCCACTGAGGCGCAGAATACGGTCCATGCGGCCTGCCAGGTCGAGATTGTGAGTCGCGATCAAGGCTGAAAGCCCGGTGGAACGCACCAATTCCATAAGCGTGTCAAACACTTGCGCTGCTGTGTTCGGATCCAGATTTCCGGTGGGTTCATCGGCCAACAGAAACTGTGGTTGATTGGCCAGGGCACGGCAGAGTGCAACCCGCTGTTGCTCTCCTCCTGACAATTCAGCAGGGCGATGCTTGGCACGATCAGCCAACCCCACACGCGCAAGCAAATCATGCGCCCTACGCTCTGCCGATGAAGATGATTGGCCATTCGCGAGTTGCGGCAGCATCACATTCTCAAGGGCGGTGAATTCGGGGAGCAAATGATGGAACTGGTAGACGAATCCAATCTCGGTGCGCCGCATGCGGGTGCGTCTCCGATCTGAAAGACCCCCGACCTTCGTGCCGCCGATTTCAATTTCCCCGGAATCGGGAGACTCAAGCAGACCGGCAATATGCAGCAAGGTCGATTTTCCAGCCCCCGATGGCGCAATGAGCCCGACGATTTCGCCTGTTGCAACGCGCAATGTGACGCCGCTCAAGACGGAAACCCGGCTCTCTGCATGCCGCCCAAACGATTTATGGATCGCGTCAAGAACCATGACCGAATCACTCATAGCGTAATGCATCCAATGGATTCATGCGTGACGCGCGCCGTGCCGGGAAGATTGTGACGACAAACGACAGGCTGAGGGACAGAACAACCGCCGAGAGCACATCACTGATCTCAACTTTCGCGGGAAGGCTCGACAGAAAACGCACATTCGGATCCCAGACGCCGCCACCGGCCATCATATTCACCAATTCAAAAATCGGATCAATATTATAGGCAAACACGCAACCCAACACGACGCCGATCATGGTCCCGATGATACCGATTGACGCGCCACAAATGAAAAATATACGCATCACCGTGCCCTGGCTCAAACCGATGGTTCGCAAAATGCCAATATCTCTCCCCTTGTTCCTCACCAACATCACCAAACCGGAAACGATGTTGGAGGTCGCGATCAGCACAAGAATCGAGAGAATGATGAACATGACATTATCTTCCATCTGCAGGGCACGCAGAAATGCTCCCGATGAGTCCTTCCAAGACCAGGCATAAAATTGATCGCCGGCGACTGCGAGAAGATCGGCTTCGATCTCTTCGATCACCTCGGGATCTTCCACAAAAACCTCAATCTCGTCCGCAGTGCCCTCACGATTCAAGTAGATCTGGGCCTCATCAAACGGCAGGTAAATTCGGACCCTGTCGATATCAGATCGGCCCACACCAAAAATATATGATACCGGGTAGCTGCTGATTCGTGGGACCGTCCCGAATGCAGTTTTGACCCCCTGTGGCGAGATCAGCCTGATACTGTCACCGACCGTGATACCAAGTTCCCGTGCCACTCCCGTGCCCACAGCGATACCCTCACCAAAATCTTCAACCTGGCCAATAGAACTCTCGGGATCAGCAATCAGCGGCAACTTGTTAAAATCCGCCGGTCGAATACCAAACATCTGTACACCGGCATTACGAATCTCCGATGTCGCAAGAAGCTGTGCCCGTAAAACAGGTGATGCACGTACCACACCATCAACCTGTCCCAGAGATTCCACCAACGAATCATAATCCTGAATGGCCGTGGATCTGCCACCCGCTGCAGCCGTATAGATTCCAGAATAGATTGAAACATGCGCATTGGCACCAAGTACGGTCGCCATAAACTCACTGCGAAAACCCGTGCGTACGGACAATGTGGCGACCAGGGCAAAGACAGCGATCGCGATACCGATGACCGAAATCACTGTCATCACATTGACTCCGCCCTCACTGCGCCTCGACTTGAGATAGCGATAGGCGATCAGCCACTCATAGGAGGAAAACGGGTGGGCCTCGCCACGCGAGGAAAGTTCTTGATGAAATTCAGCCATATCGGAATCGTTCAATTCGGCATTTTCCGGTCGAATAGAGAATCGGGCTCACTTCACGCCATATATATCGGTCAGCCTGCCGATGGCTTCCTCAGGTGCGCAATTGAACGTGCGACCATCGCGCCGGCAGGTCAACTCCAATTCCCCAGCAGCCAAGCCGCGTGGTCCGACGGTGATGCGCCACGGCAGTCCAATCAGATCCATGGTCGTGAATTTAGAACCGGCACGATCATCAGTATCATCATAAAGCGGTTCAAGCCCCCGTGCCTCGAGACGTACGCAGAGATCTTCACAGACAGCAGATACATCCTCGTTATCGGGTTTCAAATTGATGATCCCCACGGCAAAAGGTGCCACCGGTTCAGGCCATATGATCCCCTTGTCATCGTGATTGGCCTCAATGATCGCCCCGACCAGCCGCGAAACACCGATCCCGTGAGACCCCATATGCACGGGCACGCGTTGCCCGCTGGCATCGTTGACGCAGGCATCCATAGGCTCTGAATACTTGGTTCCGAAATAGAAGATCTGCCCCACTTCAATACCGCGTGACCGGCGTTGGCGCACGGCGGGAACATGACGGGCAAAATGATCCGGGTCATGTGTCTCATCGGTGCGTGCGTATTGCTGCGTCCAACGATCAAACACCGAAGCACAGGCTTCGCGACTGTCATAATCAATGTCAGAATCACCCAATCCCAGTTCAAGAATATTGCTATCAAAAAATAATTCTGATTCTCCGGTGTCCGCCAGCACCAGGAATTCATGGCTGAGTTTACCACCAATCGGACCTGTATCGGCACGCATCGGAATGGCTTTGAGCCCCATCCGCTGATAGGTCCGCAAATAACTGACCAGATGGCGATTGTAGGCGTGGACCGCGGAGGCCTCATCGACATCAAAATTGTAACCATCCTTCATCAGAAATTCCCGGCCACGCATGATGCCGAAGCGCGGCCGGATTTCATCGCGAAACTTCCATTGGATATGGTAGAGTGTGAGAGGAAGATCTCTGTATGACTTGACATGACCGCGAAAGATATCCGTGACAAGCTCTTCATTGGTCGGCCCATAAAGCAGATGTCGCCCCTGTCGATCCGTGATGCGAAGCATTTCCTGCCCATAATCGTCATAGCGCCCGGATTCCTGCCATAAGGCAGCAGGTTGCAGGGTCGGCATCAGAATCGGGATATGCCCGGCTGCTGCCTGCTCCTCATGAATGATCGTCTCGAGCTTGCCAAGAACCCGCAGGCCGAGGGGCATCCAGGAATAAATCCCGGCTGATGCCTGTTGAATCATCCCGGAACGCAGCATGAGCCGATGACTCGCAATCTGCGCCTCGGCTGGTGTTTCCCGAAGCACCGGCAAAAAATATCGTGACATGCGCATCATGAAACTCCGCCTGACCCTGCCGCCTATACGATCTCGACTTCGGGCTCGCAATCCATTGCTGTTGCCAACGAATGGAACCGCATCTCGACCACTTCACCAAAAATATCCTGGAACGATTCCGGCAGGATGAGAGTCAGAACATGTTTTTTGGAGCGAAACTTGAGACGACCAATCCGGTCAACGGAAGTTGCACTGAACATTGCACCGAACCGCATCGCCTTGCCCAGGATCTCGGCTTGTTCTGCATCTCTCGCGTTTAACAATTCGGCATAGACTGCGGGAGGTTTGCCGCGTGAATTGCGATAACGATGAAAGAGTGCAAGAGCGATAAAAATGCGGGCCGCATGCGTGATTCCACCAAGATTCGCACGGGTTGCATTATCAAAACTGATTTCTGCACGATAATCGGGATGGGCCCGCCATGTCACATCGTGGAGCAGGCAGGCGGCATAAGCCAGACGATGAAACGCCTCATCACGGAACTTGAACAGCGGACGAACGAATTCATACAATTTGCTGCCAAAACCGGGAAGCCGGGCCGAAGATTTTTCGGAATGAAAACAGGCTTCGAGCAGCGGGTCGAGGCGACGCAACGGCACAGGCATCCGATCATAGAGAATCCCTTCACGCAACCCATAACCGGACAGTTGAATCAGGTCAGGCTTATAGTGCGCCACGAGTTCGGTCAGCACCAACCCGGCAGCATTGATCCCGTGCTGCCTTTCCTCCGAAACCAGTCCCTTCTTTCGTAGCCTGTCTGCCCCGACGTGACGGGCCCATGCCACCGTCGACAATGCCGATTCACAGGTCATCTGATAATTTTCAATCACCTTTAACGGGTAGCGGTTGCGCTCCATGTCGAGGCGCCCCAGGACCCGCCAGGATCCTCCGACAAGGAATAAACACGCATAGTCGCCATCCAATAACTTTCTTGTTCTGGCAATGGAATTGCGAACCAGCCCGCGTTGTGTCTTTGTGGAACCGTTCATCCCCAGCGACAGGTGACCGAGTTTTTCGGTCAATGCCCGCCCGACAGTGCGATTTGAAACTTCCACCAGTTCTGTTGATGAGCCGCCAAAGTCACAAACAATGCCATCGGCGTCCGGACATCCAAAAAAGACCCCCTGAGCTGACAGCCGCGCCTCTTCCTCACCACTGGCGATATGTATGTCGATACCGGTGAGAGACTTCACCTCGGCACAAAAACCAGGCCCATCGAATGCCTCGCGGACTGCCGCCGTGGCAACCGCAGTCAACGACGAGAGCTGCATCCCGTCGGCAAGCTGTGAAAATCGCCGGATGGCCCGCAACGCACGCTCACGCCCCTGCGGATGCAATTGCCCTGAACGGCGCAATGACTCTCCGAGACCACAGGAGACTTTCTCGTTGAAAAAATAGGCGGGCGCTCTGGCAGCGCCATCAAAGACTACCAGGCGCACAGAGTTTGAACCGACATCAATGATGCCCGTACGACACAACCGTTCTTCCGTATCAGGATTCAATCGTGGAATCCCCAGGCCCATTAACCGACTCTGCACGAAGCCGATTTCGCTCCTTCCAACCCGCAATTGTGCTCTTGTCCATGAATTGACAACGCGTGGAAGATTTGCTGTCAGTCATGGGAGTGGGCGAGTTTTGTGACATCAGTTGCCCCTGCTGAGCCGCGCCCCGATAGGGACGGATTTTCCAGAAAAAAGCGATGACAGTTAAATCGTTTCTCGCTTTTCGGACCAGAATGGCGTCTGTATGTTCCATCATGATACAGGAGCCAGCTCTGCGCCTGATCGGCGAGATTCGCCGCCATGATCTGACTCATCACCTGCTCTCGAACCGTTGGATTGTCGATCTCGACCAGCGTCTCGACCCGACGATCAAGATTGCGCTCCATCCAGTCGGCAGATGAAATGAATACCCGCGCATGTTTTGATGGAAGCATTTTGCCGTTGCCGAAACAGACAATACGAGAATGTTCGAGAAACCGCCCGATGACTGACTTGACGCGGATATTTTCCGAGAGATGTCGAATACCGGGGCGTAACCCACAGATCCCGCGCACAATGAGCGTGGTTTTCACCCCCGCTCCACTCGCTTCATACAAGGCCTGGATGACTTCGGGATCAATCAGCGAGTTCATTTTTGCCCATATCTCACCCGTCTGCTGATCCCGTGCCAACTTGGTCTCCCGGCGAATTGCATTGAGCAGTGTCTTGCGCAAATTGATGGGTGCCACGGCAAGCTGCTCAAGACTGGCTGGTTGCGCATATCCCGATACATAATTGATGAGTTTGGTGGCATCCCGCCCTGCCGAAGCGTTGCAGGTAAACAAACTGAGATCGGTGTAAATGCGTGCCGTGATGGGATGGTAATTTCCGGTCCCATAATGCGTGTACGTGACCAGCCGATCATCCTCGCGCCGTACGACCGTTGACACTTTGGCATGGGTCTTGAGATCAAGGAATCCATAAACCACCTGTGCCCCAGCACGTTCCAGCCGTCGCGACTGGCGGATATTGGCGGCCTCGTCAAACCGTGCTTTGAGTTCCACCAAAGCCGTAACCGACTTTCCGTTTTCGGCGGCGGCGCACAGAGCTTCCACGATCGGGCTATCATAGGAGGTTCTGTAGAGGGTCTGTTTGATGGCAACAACCTGCGGATCGTTGGCGGCCTGGCGGAGAAATCGAATGACCATATCGAAGGTCTCATAAGGATGGTGCAGCAACATGTCTTTACGGCGGATCGCACTGAACATGTCGCCATCATGGTCACGCACGCGTTCAGGGACGCGCGGAGAGAATTTTGGCCATAACAGGTCAGGCCTATTTCTGAGGACAAGTTCATTCAAATCACCCAACCCCACCATTCCTTGGAGCGGGAACACATCATTGTCGTCGATTTTCAGCTCTTTCTTGATCAGATCGGGAAGATTGCCATGTTCATTGCCGGTCATCGACAGGTGGATAACGTCCCCACGACGACGACGTTTCAGCGCGATTTCAAATTCGCGAACCAAATCTTCGGCTTCCTCTTCCAGTTCAAGATCGCTATCACGCAAGATCCGGAAAGCGCATTCCTCGACAACCCGATAGCCGGGAAACACGAAGCCAATCTTCTCCACCAGCAGCTCTTCAAGTGGCGTGAATCGAATTTGCTTGCCTTTATTGTGCAGACGAATGAACCGGTTGATCTGATCAGGAATCGGTACCAACGCCTGCAGGGTCCGCCCGCTTTGCACATTCTCGAGGGATAAGGCCAATGCCCGTCCTTCATTGGGAATGAAGGGAAAGGGATGGGCCGGGTCAATAGCCAGCGGCGTGAGCACCGGAAATACACTTTCAATGAAGACATCATCAAGAAACTGTCGGTCACGCTTGGTCAGGTTGGATCGATTCAGAAGGCTGATACCTTCCCGGTCCAGTTGCGATTTGAGGTCATTCCATACCGTTTGCTGTGCCGTCAGCAGTTTTCTGACATCTGTACCGATAGCGGCGAGCTGTTCTGATGGCAACAGACCATCAGCGGCGGCCGGTTGATCCCCGGCAGCCGCGAGCTCAAGCAACCCGGCAACGCGCACGGTGCAGAATTCGTCAAGATTGGTGGCGGAAATGGCGACGAACCGCACCCGTTCCAAGAGTGGAACATTGGGATTCTGCGCTTCCTCCAACACCCGCCAATTGAAAGCAAGCCACGACAACTCGCGATTAAAGAACCGTTTGGGACCAATACGCTCCGAACGCGCAACATCCACGGGTGGGGGAAACGCACACCTCAGAAAATCGGCATCGACAAAATCCTCTTTACGCAGATGAGACGTGGTCATGGCCTATCTTTTCTTCTGTTATGACATCTTCAACTGTTGCTTCTTGACCTGCTGTTTCCTGCCCTGACGACATCTGTCCAGTCAACGCCTGCTCCTGCGATTCCTGCCTGACTGATTCTTGTTGAACCTTGCAAGCCCTGAGTGCGGCGGTGGCCGTCGCAAGAGAAATTTTCTTTCTTTCCAATAAACTGCGCTGGTCCATTTCCGCAACCAGTGCCTGTGCGGCTTCGAATGTTCGTTCCATTCGTGCAACCACATATTTGACCACCCGAGCAGGTACAGAAATCTGTCGATCCGAAAATAGCTTGACGATCAAGGCGGCCAGCAGCTGTTCATCCGGCGGATGAACAGTCACCTGTTGACTGCCGCGCAGCCGACTGCCGAGGTCAGCCAGCAAGAGCGGCCAAAACACCGGGCTGCGCCTTGCGGTCAACAGCAGGCGTCCTCCGGTATTCGTCACTTCATTGCATAAATGAAACAGGCCTGTTTCCAACTCTTGACTGCCGGCGCATTGGTCGGCGCGAAGCACCGAGACCGCACGCCCGCGCATTGCGGCAATCATCTCGCGATCGACAATATCGGCATGTTCAACGATGTGTGCCTTCACGTGTTTTGACCAGATACGCACGAGATGCGACTTACCGCATTGCGGTGGTCCGATGATCATCAAGCGGTTGTCCGGCCATTGCCTGTCTTCGAGCACCATTTGATAAGCCGCACGGTTACAATCGGACTGGATGAAATCACTGCCATCGCATGACACGACAGGTGAAAACCCCATGGGCAGTGGTTGGGCATCATTCATCATTGTCTCGGGAATTCTGCCCCTGATAAAGGGAACTGGTCAGGTAGCGCTTCAACAAATGGCGCGCAATGACTCCCACGACCGCCGCCATCGGCACCGCAAGCAACATGCCGATAAAGCCGAAAAGACTGCCAAATGCTGAGAGAGCGAACAGCAGCCATACCGGATGCAGACCGACGGACCTGCCCACCAGGCGCGGTGTCAGGATGTTGCCTTCCAACACCTGCCCGCAGAGGAAAATGGCAACGACGGCAGCAATCCAGATGGGATCAGACCAAAACTGGAAGGCCGCAACACCAGCAGCAAGCGCACCTCCGGCAATTGCCCCAAAAAGCGGTATGAATGACAGCAATCCGGCCAGGATGCCAATGGTAAATCCAAAATTCAGACCAACCAGCTCGAGCAGCGCCGCATAGAAGACCCCGACCAACAGGCAAACCGTGAGTTGCCCACGCACGAATCCCGCAAGCGCCCTGTCAATTTCATATCCGAGTTGGCGAAGAGTCGACACATGGTCGCGCGGCAGCCAGCTATCGATGACCTCGACGGCCCGGTCCCAATCCGCCAACATGTAGACCATGACAACGGGAACGATAATGATGAACAACAACAGGTTGACGGCACCAAGACCCAGGGAAACAGCGCGCTCGCCCAGAGTCGTCGCCACCTGCCCAACAATTCCTCCAAAATCCTGCAATGCGGTGGTGACCTGAAACTCGCCCGTGAGCCAATTGGGAGCAAATCGTGCGAGCAGGCGGTTCAGCCAGTCTTGCGTCGTCGTCGCCATCTCCGGCAGCAAGGCGATGATTTGAGACAATTGTCCAAACATGAAGGGAACGATGGCAACAATCACGACAATGACTGATGACAGGCCCAGAAAAGAGATGATTGCTGTTGCCCAGATGCGCGAACACCCCCATCCTTCCAGCCGATCGGCCAGCGGATCGAGCAGATAGGCGAGCGCAAGACCGACCACGAACGGTAGCAGCACATCGGCGAGTCGCCAGATGGCAAGCAGAAGGATTGCCAATCCGAACATCCAGTAGAGCAGCTGTCGGCGCGGTGACAGAGCCATCAATCTCACTTTCTCCTCTGATCAGCGTCTTCATACCACAAGGACAAAAGTTTGCACCATGTCCGCCATCAACAGCAGCCGACAGATTGTATCGAAACATCCTGTCAGGGACAGCTGGCACAATCGAGATGATTCAGATCACAAATGCAATCATTCTCACGGGGCTTTGCGCCGAAGCTGTCGATTCGTCCGCATCTGCAGACGAATTCCGGAGGGACATCTGAGTGCCCTCCCCGTCTTCGACAGCGCACCCCCGGCAGAGGCACTGCTGGCACAATGAGACAGGCTGCCGGTGGTTCAAGATCAGGAGGCGTTCAATCCTTGTCGTCCAGTTGATGGGACAGCGTATCAGGAAACCTGATGATCGTCATGGACCGGAATATCAGGCCGGCAGTGATCAGGATTCATTGCTTCGTCCGCTTGACAGCCTCTGTCTCATGTTTGTCCGCATCTTCACGTATCAGTGCCAAACCGGTATTAATCCGCTGTAGCATCGGGGAGGATATGGAATGTCCAAAATAAAAAGTTGGCAAATTATGGCGATAGTTGCCGTGATGCTGGCCTACACGCAACCCGTTCTTTCCCAACATTTTGAGTTGGATTGTGAAATCGATCACTATGGAAAATATTCCAGTGGTGAATCACGGAAGATTGCCGAGACCTGGTTTCCTCCAAAATCAACGCACATTATCAGCAATCGAAAAAGCTATCATGTTGAATTCGGAATTGTTGGAACAGCGAGCCAGCCCAAAAATCGAATCAATTTTACATATCCTCTTTACACCGACGATGGTGGGCTGCTCAGGCCAGTCAAATACACATATTTAATCAAAAACAATAAATTGACTGGTATTTCGCATTCTTCAGCAAGTTATTGGGATATTCAGATTTTTGGAAAATGTAGTTCGCGAAGCTTGACCAAAAGTCAGGCAGAAAAGTATTTTCGTTAGTGTCTGCGTTAACAGGAATAAATGCAATGAAACCGCTGATTGTCTCATCATTGTGTTTGCTGCCGTGATTCCCAGGTTCGCTCTTCGTGGGCCGGGGAGGGCCGCCTACTGGAGTGAAAGAACAGAGGGCGGTACGACAGGAAGCGGGCCTTGAGGCGGGTGTCCTTGCGGGCTTTGTCACGCTCGTCACGCAGGACCTCACGGCCCTCGGCATGGGAGCACATGAGCGGGTTGATCTCGCGGATGTGTTGCCAGTCATCCCATCGTTTACGGTCGCGATGGATGTTGCAGACGAAGGTGCGGCCTTGGGTGTGCCACCATCGAGCAGGTCAATCCACCAACCATGCTTCGCCGGGGCCCTGGTCCCAATGTAGAGAACTCGCAGACTGGAGCCGAGCTTGCCCATCGATGTCTCGATGGCATCCTGCATCATCTTCCCACCGGCAACCTCCCAGGCACCGGGCTCGTCCGCGATCACCCACGGCACCCCCACCAGCCCGAAGGTTGTCTTGGCGTTGCTCGAATAGATCCACGCACCGGTCTCGGTCGCCGGGTTGTGGACACACAGGTTGTTGGTGGCCTTGCCGCTCTTGAAGGTCACGCCATCGTCCAGCCAGCGGCACAGATAGGTCCACAGGACCCGGGCCTGCTTCTGACTGGCCGCCATCATGACCACTTCACGGCCAGGGCCGACATAGTGCTTGCTGGTCGGGTCAATCAGATCCCGAATGAAACGGGCAGCCAGGTAGCTCTTGCCAGCCCCCCGCGGCATGGACCAGGCGAGGATCCGGTAATCGCCGGAATAGGCAACATCCAGCAGTCGCCGCTGGAAAGGTTTCAGGCGGTCGAGCGGCTCAAGATCGGCCATGACTGCCCCCGGAAGTCGGACAGAATATTTCGGGCTGCGGTTTACAGTTCGCCGATTTCGGCCGGAGTAGGGTCCCGCCGTGGGTATGCACCAATGCAGTTCGGGTGGGTGGTGAGACTGACACAACGCACGCCCTCGGCGGTAGGTCTCAATCCCGGGCGGGCTTCTATGTGTGTCCGCCCTCGCTGTCAAGGCCGCTGTCCCTGCTCACGACATATGAGACGCGGGCTTCTCATGGGTTTGCAGCGATTCGCAATGATTCGAGATATTCGTTTGGCGTCTGATCATCACGTGCGTCATGGGGTCTCCATCCGTTGTCCAGGTCGAGATGTGTGTCGATCAGGGGGTTGAGTTCGGTGATATGGGTGGCGGTGTCCTGCACAGTGTCGAATTCGTGTCTCCCTGTCGCTGGCATCCTGTCGACGGCCCCGTTCATTTTCGCCCCTTTGGGTGGCCGCACGGCCCGTGTGAGGCCTGTGGCCTGGCCGGCGGCCTCATTGCGGCCCTGAACGCGGAGCCGCCGTCGATCGGGAGGGCGGTGATGGGAAAAGGCGCATGGGCGCCCCGTGTGTCGGATGGGCGTGCGGCGCGGCTGGCGGTGGCGTGGGTGGCGGCCCTGGCGGATCCCCATTGTGAATGACGGTCAAGAGCGGTGACATGTTGGACGGTCCGGCCGGGGCAGAGGGCGGCGGTGAGCGTATCGACCTGCACCGCGTCGCCGGGTGCCTGGGCTTTCAGGGCCCCGGAGATGCGCACTGCATAGGGTCTCCGGGTCCGCCGTTTCGTTTGGCTATCATGCGTGAAAGCACTGACCGGGGCGATCTGCTGGCGTGCGACCCTGTCAGCGATCACACGCCCGACCGTGGCTGTCGAGATCGGATGTCCGTCCCGGCGCAGGATCGCCGCGATCTTGCCGCGACCCCAGGCGGGACAGTCCTGGCGCCGCTCTGTGATCCGCTGCCGGATCGCCGCGCGGGGTGGTCCTTGGCGGCACCGGTGGGGCCGCCGCGACAGCAGCTCAGGGGATTGTTCCCAGCGATACAGGGTGGCACGGGGTACATTGACCGCCCGGGCCGCGTCTGTCGTTGTCAGGCCATCACGAATGGCCTGACGCCAGCGATGGACAAGATCCTGGCGCATCCGGACAGCGGCATCGCCAGGGGATCACAGACATCACCCATCCTGGCGTTTCTGATCACAGGACCAGGCCAGCCAAAAACTGGCAGCGGGGGTCTCCGTCTCTGTCACATGGATCGTGACAAACCGATGGAGGACCCCACCTGATCCGGCAAGACATTTTCGGCGGCCCAGTCCCGGATCCCCTCCGTTCGGGCTTCGCCCTCACGTCGTGTCCCCGGGACTGGGCCGCAGGCGCGGGCGTGGGCGGATCGGGTGAAGGCGCTGACGCGGCCCGCATGACCGATTGCACAGGCGATTGGGTCTGCGGGGCCTGACAAAGCCGTCACAAAGTGCAAACATTGTGGGTACTTGTCGAGGATTTTGTATTGTACAATACAAAAAAGGGCGACCGCATGGCCGCCCCTTGTGGTGGGTCCGATCGGCCGGCGGTCAGGTCACTGGTTGCCGCCGAGCAATCCGCCGCCCTCATTGACCCGCGCGCAGCCCTTGCCGCCCATGAACAGGAAGTAGGCCGATCCTGAGCTGGTCGCGTTGGCGACGGAGGTCAATCGTAAGGTCATCACCACCAGCTCGCCGGGGCCCTGGTTGGGATTGTTGCGCTCGCGGTTGCTCCAGATGTGGGCGCCGGCGACGGGCCGCACCTCGAAGATGTGCTCCCCAATACCAGGGGCGGCGATGCCCCATCTCATAGGGGGGACTCGCTGCCATGCACCTCTGTTGCTATTCTCATTTCGCCATTCCCAGTCTTTGAATGCGCCATTCATCCGGTGTTCTGTCCCAAGCTCGGCAAAAACAACGCTCGGGAAGTCATTTCGAGTGCGGGTTTGGCCGTCGGTGCTCGAGAGGGTGAGCGCGAAGCGGCCCGGCCTGGCGTGGTCGCCACAGCCGTCGACGACTACGGAAACTCTTTTGAGTGTCATGGCGCAAGTCGCCCGGGTGCAGGTGGTCTGCGCCTGCGCACTCGCGGCAACCACCAGGGCGGTGATGGCGGCCGCGAGGGCCAGGGCTATGGTTCTGGTCAAGTGTGTCATGAGGGTCTCCCCTTTCAAAAGCATGATCGCCCGCGCAGTGCTTTGACCCAGGAAGATGGGTACAACGGGGCTGCACAGGCAAGAGAGTCCCCGCCGCAGGGTGATCTCTAGCATGGGGGGGGGGGGGGGTGGTCAATGCAAGGGCGGACGGGGCGTGGGGTCAGCAACATTTTTTTGTGTCAGCTATGTTGATACTCTGCCACCCCTGCCACCCTCTCCCGTGGGACATCTCCACAAAGATTGCCGCTTGCCACTGGCCGATGCCCGCCTGCGTTCCCATCCCTGGCTTGTCAGGGCCTTGCCCAGGCGATTGGCCCAGAATGATTGCCGCAACATCTGATCTGCTTCATTGGAATCGGTGAACATCCTGTGCGTGATCTCGCGGATCGTCATGCCGGGATCCAGGGCTGTATCGCCGAACTTGGCCGCAGCCAGCTGGTCTTCGACAATCATATCCCCACGGCGGTACCGCTCGTTGTGCTCCGTCTGCGCCGCCTTCAACTCGTAGGGCAGATTGGCCCGCTGTTCTTTGTGCAGGTACTCGTAGGCCGCAGCGGACCACAATTCGTCGCGGTGTTCAGCCATGTAGTCCTCGACCTGCATCCTGGCCCGATCCCCCTGCAACTCGACCACCACGAACCGCCGGTTGCCGGTGGCATCATTCGGCAGACACTCGTCATCGTTGCTTGTGCCGAAGAAGATCGCCCGCCTGGGCATCGGCTCCGGGTTGCGGCGATAGGCCAGCCGGACAGATCCATCATTGCGCCGTGAGACATTGGCCTTCAATCGTTCCAGGTTCGCCCGTGCCAGACCGGCCATCTCGGAGGCCTCGACAACAATCTTGCCTTGCAGGGATTCGGCAAACCGCTTCGGATCATCGGCCAGCACCAGGGCTTCACCATGGCCCTCGTTCCAAAACTCCGGGGGCGGCTGGCAGATAAAATGTCGTGCCGAATCCGGTGGGTTCTCCTGTTTCTGCCAAATTGACCGGTCAGCATTTGGGTGCAGTTTCCCTGAAACGGAGGTCTCCAGAGAATTCGGATTCGATGACAAGCGCCGTCCGATCGTGGCCATTTCAAAAAAGAAGCGGCTTCACGACACGGCAGTCGTCGTGTCCTGCAGCACGGCGAGACAGAACGGATCAGAGTGTTGGTTAGGCTGAAATCACCCCGAACGGCGATAACATATAGGCTCTCTGAAAGGGGTTATAGACTTAACGACCCGCGCCGCTACATATTCTATTATCAATCCCTCGTAACCACGACTTAGTAGTCCAATGGGGCGTCAGGTATATCATTCCCTTTTTTGTTCATTAGCGGAACTGTTCGCTGAGCAACCGTTCTTCAAGACCATGCCCACGGTCAAACAGCAGACGGTGGCAAATCGTCGGCTCACTTGCAATCTCGACCAAACGAATCCGGTCCACCGAACGGGCATCCGCATCTGCCATCGCCGGTCGTGTTTCCGTATCAAGCACATCGAATCGAACATGTGCTGACATCGGCAACAGGGCTCCCCGCCAGCGGCGGGGGCGAAATGGTGCAGTCGGAGTCAAGGCCAGCACATTGCAACCAATCGGCAGAATGGGCCCATGCGCTGAATAGTTGTAGGCCGTGGAACCGGCGGGCGTACAGACAATGGCTCCGTCGCAGACCAATTCCTCGAGGCGTAATTTCCCGTCCACAAAAATCCGTAGCCGCAGTGCCTGGGGTCCAGCGCGGATCAGTGACACTTCATTAATCGCCAAAGCCGTATGCTCATGATCATCAAGATCAACCGCCCGCATACGCAACGGGTTGATCACTTCTTCCTCGGCCGCCGCCAGGCGATCATGCAAATCCTCTTCCTGATACCCATTCATGAGAAAGCCGACCGTACCGCGATTCATTCCGTAAACGGGACGGCCCAATTTCTGTGCCCTGTGCAATGTCTGGAGCATGAATCCATCGCCCCCCAGGGCGACAATCACGTCAGCATCGTCTTCTGCGGCATTACCATAGATCTCAACCAAACGCCGTCTTGACGCGATTGCGTGCGGGGTTTCGCTGGATAGAAACCGGATTTGCCGCAGATCAACCATATTTCCTCACTCACTCCGTTTTCGTCATATCACACAACCATATGCGACATAACAGCATGTCAGCCGCGCGCGGTGCGGCACATGCAGCAGGTGATCGCACCGGCATGGCCCCTCTGGCCATTGAATATACCATGAAATCGGTCGGAATCCCCTTACCCTTTATCTTTTAGTTGAATTTCACGTCAGATTGCCGCACAATCCTCTCATCGACCTGCCACAGCTGAATGATCCATGAACAAACAGATACCCAGAGGTTTTCACGCCGAACTGGCGGATACCGACCCCGAGATCTTCGCATCCATTGGTCAAGAACTTGGCCGACAACGTGATGAAATCGAGTTGATCGCTTCGGAGAATATCGTCTCGCGCGCAGTGCTTGAAGCGCAAGGCTCGGTCATGACCAACAAATATGCTGAAGGTTATCCGGGGCGCCGCTATTATGGTGGCTGCGAATTCGTCGACATTGCAGAGAAACTGGCCATTGAGCGACTCTGCCAGTTGTTCGGGTGTCAATATGCCAATGTCCAACCGCACTCAGGCAGCCAGGCCAATCAGGCGGTGTTTACCGCGCTGCTGCGTCCTGGCGATACCATTCTCGGTATGGAACTCGCGGCAGGCGGTCATCTCACCCATGGTGCCCGCCCAAATCAGTCTGGCAAATGGTTTCATGCCGTGCATTATGGTGTGCGCAGGCAAGACCACATGATCGACTATGACCAGGTCGAAACAACGGCAAAAGCCCATCGACCGAAAATCATTATTGCGGGTGGCTCGGCGATTCCGCGACAAATCGATTTTGCACGATTTCGGCGCATTGCTGATGAAGTTGGTGCTTACCTGCTTGTCGATATGGCGCATTTTGCCGGGCTTGTTGCCGGGACAGTCTGTTCATCTCCTTTCTCCCATGCGCATATTGTGACGACGACCACACACAAGACCCTGCGCGGGCCACGCGGTGGTGCCATCATGACCAACAACGCGGACATTGCCAAGGCAGTCAATTCCGCGATCTTTCCAGGCATCCAGGGCGGGCCCTTGATGCATGTGATTGCCGCCAAGGCCGTGGCATTTGGTGAAGCCTTGCAACCGGAATTTCAGGACTATGCCAGGAATGTTGTCGCCAATGCCCGGATTCTGGCTGAGCGCCTGTCAGAGTCAGGATTTGATATCGTCACGGGTGGCACTGACACACATATTGTGCTGGTTGACCTGCGCCCCAAAAATCTGAAGGGAAACGCCAGTGAAGAAGCCCTGGGGCGCGCTGGCATCACCTGCAACAAGAATGCGATTCCCTTCGACGAAGAAAAACCGACTGTCACATCCGGTCTGCGTTTGGGCTCACCCGCCGGCACCACGCGCGGCTTCGGGACAGATGAATTCGCCTTGACCGCCGACCTGATCACGACCACACTCAATGGTCTTCAGAATAATGGCTCTGCCGGCAATGCCAAGATTGAAGAATCAGTTCGGTCACAGGTCAAAGAACTGTGCGCCCGTTTTCCACTCTACCCGCAGCTCTGATTCCGCAACATATCTACGGCAATTTACCCGTTCAATCCGGCCAGAAGACACATCGCAGCACGTCAACAGCGGCACCCGGTCTGGAGTGTCGTGTTGAAAACATGCACAAGCCTATATAGATATGGCCTGTTCGCCAAGACTGGCGATCGTCATTGTGAGATCAGGAGTCAAGATGGCAAAGGAAGAACTGCTCGAATTTCCCGGCGTCGTGAAAGAACTCCTGCCGAATGCGACGTTCAGGGTCGAGTTGGAAACCGGCCATCAGATCATCGCACATACGGCAGGAAAAATGCGCAAGAATAGAATTCGGGTTCTGGCCGGAGATCGCGTCCGTGTCGAAATGACACCGTATGACCTGTCCAAGGGGCGTATCAACTTCAGATACAAATAGCGGGAATGCGCCTTGTTCTGGCCTCTGCCAGTCCGCAGAGAAAGGATCTTCTTCTTCAGATCGGTGCCCAACCCGACGAGATCCTCAACCCCGATATTGATGAAACACCGCGTGTCGGCGAAAAGCCACGACACTATTGCCGCCGTCTGGCCGCAGAAAAGGCGAATGCAGTCGATATCACATCTGGTGACATCATCCTTGCAGCCGACACAACTGTTGCCGTTGGTCGACTCATTCTTGGCAAGCCAAAGAACGCAGCGATGGCACGAACATTTTTGCGCAAACTGTCGGGACGGCGCCATCGCGTCATCACCGCTGTGGCCGTCAAAACGGTCGCACATATGTGGCAACGCAACGTGCTGACCGTGGTAAAGTTTTGCCAATTGTCGGATCAAGACATCAATGCCTATATCCAATCGGGGGAATGGCAAGGTCGAGCCGGTGCATATGGCATCCAGGGAAAGGCGAGGCGCTTTATTCCATGGCTACGCGGTTCATTCACGTCAGTCGTCGGCCTCCCGTTGACAGAGACATTTCAACTTCTGAAAAACGCCGGTTATCAATTTGACCAGGAGTCTGGCACTGATTCGTAGAATCGTCCAGACACGACTGGACAATCGCGAGATCGTCGCCGTCATCACTGACGACGTTCTTGATGACTTCCTGTTTCAACCCCCCGAAAGCGAGATCGAGCCCGGAACCATTCTCTCGGGCATCGTCGAGCGCGCGCTGAAGGGGCAAGGCGCCTGGATCGTGCGGCTTGGCAAACAGCGCCACGGCTTTTTGCGATGCGCAAAGCCCCTGAGAGAGGGGGAACCCCTGCGCGTACAAGTCAGTGGTTACGCCGATCAGGGAAAACTGATCCCGCTCACAACCCGTTTGGAAATCCGTGGTCGTTACCTGATCGCAACAGATTCCCGCCGTGCTGTCACGATACCCAGAAAAATCAATGATCCGGAAGTCAGAAAGAGGATTCGGCAACACGTGCAACATGCAACGACCCACCATGATGATGCGCTCGGATTCATTGTCCGCAGTTCTGCGATGTTTGCCAGTGACAGGCAACTCACCGATGATCTCGACCGATTGTCGCATGACTACAGGCAGATCATGGAACAAGATCCGGGAGATCAATTCACAATCCTCGGCTCTCCACCATCAATATTGGATCGCATGATCGCAAATTGGGGCGACACGGCGTCCCTCGATATCATTTCTGGAGGGGATACATTCGATCAAGAGATCATCTTCGAGATGCTTGAACCCTTCATCAATCGGGAAGCGCCACTTGCCAACGGCGGAAATCTCGTTGTGGAGCCAACGCATGCATTTGTTGCGATTGACGTCAATAGTGGCCGTGACCTGTCAGGAAAGTCAGGGCTGCATACGAACCTTGCCGCCGCCCGGGAGTTGCCACGACATATGCGGATTCGTGGCCTCGGAGGACAGATCGTGATTGATTTTGCACCTCTCACCGACCGAGGACGGCAACAGGTTGAAGATACACTCCGTCAAACCTTCCTTGCTGATTGCGTCGCAACCACGCTGGTCGGATGGACACGTCTCGGTCATTATGAAATACATCGGCATCGTGAGAGATATCCGCTCTGTCGATGGCTCGAAGAATGAACGGCCCGGTTTGCAATGACGTTGCGGAAGAGCGTTTCGTCCCTTTTGTTCGTGCCGCTGTGCCAATATTGATCCTGGCTGTTGGCTTGACGCAAGCGACGCGATTCCGCCAGAAGCGCGTCGTGGCGCCGAGACTGCAGATCGGGACCTTCGGACTCCCAAAGAGCAAGAAACGACCTGAAAATACAACGCGGTTTCGAAACGGTATGCCATGACAATTCACCTATGGACAGGATTGACGGTCTGTCGTAGTGAACGTCACCTTGTGCCTGGGTAGCTCAGGGGTAGAGCAGTGGACTGAAAATCCTCGTGTCGGTGGTTCAAATCCGCCCCCAGGCACCATCACTTCCCGAATCACAATCGGCCCAATTGGCACCTCGAGGGGCCGCATTTGCTCATCTGTCAGCGAAGACCAAGTTCTGTGGACAGATCGTGGATCGGAAGACGCGCCTGAGAACGGGTCATGCCAGGTTGCAAACGGGGATCGTACAGCATGCGCAACATCAAGTCGTCAAAACTCGTAAATTCATCTGCAGCATCAATTGTCGACAAAACAGTGGGGCTGATGTTCCCGTTCACCCCCAAAAAACCCATCCCGCGTGTCATTTGCTGGCGATAACAACGGCGGCGAAGCCGTTCAGGCAATTCCGAGCGAATGTATATACTGACCTCCTCGAGACCGGATTCCGGTGGTTCCCGTGATGTGGCCTTGAATGTACAGGCCAGCGACCGGTCACGCGTGACAAGTGTCCGCCCGGCTGTTCCAGCATTGGCAATTTCGGCTTCACTCATCACAAACACGCGCATATTCGGCCGTGATTCCACCAACTCGACGGGGTGACCGGTGAAATGTTCGAGTCGCAGCGCGAGGGAGAGCAGGAATCGTCGATCAGCTTCCTGAATGGCGCGTGGCACTGAATTGTCAAAAAACGTCATAATGCGGACCGGCACGGTCCATTTTTGCAGAAGAACAGAATCCCTGCGCCGGTCTGATGCGGATCCGGTAAAAACCAACTCTTGAAATTCTCTGGCAAGCGTTGCTGATGGCCACGACACCCGCATTGTATCATCACCGTCGACGATCGCGCTTCCTGGTAAGGTTGCCTGTTCGATCGCCTGGCGAGATGTCAGCCGCGAAGAGTCCGAACGCGCAGAGACCCCGCTCTGAGATGAGAAAGGAAGCAACTGGCATCCGGATATGGCGCATGACACTGCGACACAACATATCAATCGAATTGCCGAAAAACCTGTTTTATCCATACGCCGGGCACACAACATCAATCCACCATTTCTCAATGATCAGGCCTTTCGTACCGGCAGTCTCGGCCGACCGCCACGAAAAAAGCCGGATCCCACCGCACCCTGACTTTATCGGCGTGACAAAACTGCGCGCGCCGAAAAAATGTCGTGCCCCACAAAACCCGTGGTGCTCATGACCTTCTCCTGTGCCGCTGTTTTTCCTGTCTCGGATACGCGTTACGACCGGTACGCACCTTTTGTGCCATCGTCACCGGTGTCATATGTCCGATCTGATCACGAAGAACCTTGCGACGCACCTCTGTCACGTCACCAGGTTTCAACTGGCCCAGTCGAAACGGTCCATAGGAGATGCGAATCAGCCGATTGACCATCATGCCTGCCGCCTCCATCGCGCGACGGATTTCCCGGTTGCGACCCTGCCGTAAACCAATGGTGAACCACGTATTGTTTTTGGACCGACTGTCGATATCAATTGTCATCGGACCCATGGGTTGTCCGTCTATCCTGACACCCTTCTTGAGGTCTTCAAACCAAGCCGTGTCAGGATTACCAAAGGCGCGGACCCGATATTTGCGCATCCACCCCGTGGACGGATGTTCCAGCCAACTTTTAAGTTCTCCATCGTTGGTCAACAATAACAGCCCCTCCGATGACAAATCCAGCCGACCAACAGGCATCAGACGCGGCAATCCGGACGGCAGTCGGTCGAAAACCGTGTCCCGCCCCTTTTCATCGCGTACAGTCGTCACCAGTCCACGCGGTTTATAATGCAACCATAGCCGAGAAGGCTCAACCTGAGGCAGAATTTGCCCGTCTACGGCAATTCGATCACGCTGCGTGACGTTGGTAGCAGGGCTATGAACGACAGCACCATTGACTTTGACCCGCCCGGCTTCGATGAGGCGTTCCGCGCCACGCCGGGACTCAATACCGGATCTGGAGATGAGCTTGGCCAGACGCTGGCCCCGGTTCACGGGACCTGAATCTTCCGTCCCTGGCAAGTCTATCGGGTTCGACATGAACATACCGCGCGTAATCCTCTCACGAGACTTTATTCCCTGCAGGGACAAATAAAAACCCGGAGACGCGCACAAGCCTGTGCGACAAATATCATATGACAGCAACTTCGGTTGAGTTTGCGAACCACGGCAGTTATGTTCCGTCGCCAAGATCAGTGTAAATCCTGTAGATATGATCGGGCGGGTCGGGTGAAGCCCTGTTGTCTGTCAAGTCAGATCACCAGAACACTGCCAGAGTGGATCGGGGAGATCACCCCGGCCATGTCGGGAGGCGTACCCGGACACCCGCAAGGCTGCAGTCTGGGTCAGACTGACACATACCGATGGGATTGGGAAAGGCAGATGAAGGTCCGCGTTATCGTGCCGCATGCCAGATTGAACGGTGCAGATGCACGGAGGTTGGTAAATTCCGCCACAACAGTTTTGACGAGATCGCTACGCACTGGTGGACGCGTCTCTCCAAAGATGCCCAACGAGACAACCGGCGCACAGCATTCTTTCAGATATGCTCCATCACCCATATCGCGGGCCGTCTGATTGGTGCGCGCGCCGAGTGAGATGGTCGAAAGCAACCACTTGAACCGGAGTGAGATGCGCTGGGGACCCCCCTCTCCCTTTGCCGGCCATATGTCGGTCGCACTTGCCGAGGCCCACGCCGCTTATCGTCGTGGGGAAGTGCCGGTTGGCGCGGCGATCGCTGATCCCAATGGTCAACTGATTGCCGCGACCGGGAACCGGGTCCGCGAATATCGCGATCCAACTGCACATGCAGAAATCCTTGCGATCCGAGCCGCCTGCAAACGCGTGTCAAGCGAACGTCTTCCGGGCTATCACCTCTACGTTACACTTGAACCCTGTGCGATGTGTGCGACCGCAATCTCATTGGCACAGATCGCTCGTCTCCATTATGCTGCATCGGATCCAAAATCAGGGGCGATCGAATTCGGACCGCAGATCTTTGAAAGCCGGCAAATTCATCACAAACCCGAAATTTACGTCGGAACGGGCGAAAAAGAAGCAAGAGGTTTGTTACAGGATTTTTTTGCACGATTGCGAAAGGATTCCTGAACCCCTTTTCTCGCAATTCGGAGAATGAAGAGAGCCAAGGGAGAGCTCGTCAGGATTGACCATCATGATACGTCCAAAACAGTCGGCATGTATCGCCTCATCTTCTGATCGGTTATACGTTCTGCATGAACCCGCCAAAAAGTGATTCATCAATCTTCGTCGTGACCAGATGGAAAATCTCTTCACATATGTAGATGGCTACTGTGAGCGATTGCATCCGGGGCTGTTCTCGGAACCTCTCAATGCGCTGACCAATCTGGCATTCTTCATCGCCGCAACCTGGGCTTTGGCACGACCGGAAACGCGGCGGTATTCAGTCACGATTGCGTTGTCCGTCCTCGTCTGCCTCATCGGTGCAGGATCGATGCTTTTTCATACATTTGCCAATCGATTCACAGGAATGATCGATGTGCTCGCAATCGTGCTTTTTGTCCTCGTGTATCTTTACGCAACCAACCGACATTGTCTCGAGGTGAGACCCCCTGTGGCAACAGCGATATGTTTGCTCTTCTTTCCCTATTCCTTCATCGTCATCTGGGTCACGCTGTATCTGTTTCCTTGGATTGGCGACTCGTCCGGATATATACCAATCGCGCTGCTCATTCTCGGCTATGCAGTTTTTCTCAGACATCGTCTGCCAATCGTGGCAAGAGATCTGGGATACGGATTTATCCTGCTCGCTTTATCCATATTTTTTCGCTGGCTAGACCTGAAAGTTTGTTCTTCCGTCCCAATTGGCACGCATTTCATCTGGCATATTGTGAATGCCGTGTTACTTGGCTGGCTGATATATGCACTCGCTACCCATTTGAGTCGCAGTGAGGGGCAGAAGGTTTCACATCAAGGAAGAGAGAATGATTGATGGCAATTGACATTGATGATGCACGCAAGGCGGCACATCTCGCAAGAATTCGTGTCACTGAAGACGAGTTGCCGGGCATCGCGTCTGAACTGCAGGCGATCCTCGGCTTTATGTCGCGCCTGAACGACGTGGATGTCACGGATGTTGAGCCGATGTCATCGGCGACGCCGATGCAACTCAAATCGAGATCAGACGATGTCGATCCCACAATCGAACGCGCTCATGTCGTGGCCAACGCTCCGGATTCACGCGAAGGTTTCTTCGTCGTGCCAAAAGTTGTCGAATGAACATGTCGCTGAATAGTCTCACCATCTCACAGGCAAGCGCGGGCTTAAGAAACGGTGACTTTACCGCAACAGAACTGACAGAAGCATGCCTCGAAGCGGCGAAGGCTGCGACGGAGCTCAACGCTTTCTGTCACATCACCGAAGACATTGCGATGAGTCGCGCTGCTGCCGCCGATCAGCGCATCGCCAAGGGAGATCAATCTCCGGTCTGCGGAATTCCGATCGGAATCAAGGACCTGTTCTGCACCAAAGGAATTCCAACCCAGGCGGCATCCCGTATCCTCGAGGGATTCATTCCGGAATATGAATCCACAGTCACCAATAAACTCCTCGATGGCGGCGCGGTGATGATCGGCAAACTGAACATGGATGAATTTGCGATGGGATCATCGACTGAACATTCAATCTATGGTCCCACTGTCAATCCATGGAGAGCCAGAGAATCGTCCGACAAACGTACCCCCGGAGGGTCGTCCGGAGGATCCGCCGCGGCGGTGGCAGCCGACCTTTGTCTCGCCGCATTGGGCACTGATACCGGGGGGTCGATCCGCCAGCCCGCCTCGTTATCAGGAATTGTCGGTCTCAAGCCAACCTACGGTCGTTGTTCACGCTGGGGGATCATTGCCTTTGCATCATCCCTTGATCAGGCCGGACCCATGACCCGTTCAGTCAAAGATGCGGCGATCATGCTCTCGGCAATCAGTGGCCATGACAGCAAGGATTCAACCTCGGCCAATCAACCGGCGATTGACTTCGCAGCCTTGCTTGATGGCGACATCCGCGGCAAGAGAATCGGCATTCCGCGTGAATACCGGGCAGAGAATATGCCGGCAGAAATCGATGACATCTGGTCAGAAGGGGCTCATCGACTCAGGGCGGCGGGTGCCGAGACGGTTGATATCTCGCTGCCCCACACTGAATTTGCGCTGCCTGCATATTATGTGATCGCACCAGCAGAAGCCTCCTCGAACCTGGCACGCTACGATGGTGTGCGTTATGGTCGACGGGCCACATGTGCCGCTGGCGACGGAATTATCGAAATGTATGAGAAAACGCGGGCCGAAGGATTCGGCCCTGAGGTCAGGCGGCGAATCATGATTGGAGCCTACGTACTGTCACAGGGATTTTACGAAGCCTATTATCGCCGTGCGCAAAGAGTCCGCACTCTGATCAAACAGGACTTTGATCGGGTGTTCCATGACGGGATTGATGCAGTTTTGACACCTGCAACTCCCAAATCTGCATTTCGCATTGGAGAAATAGAAGACAATGATCCGATAACAATGTATCTCAACGATGTCTTTACTGTTCCGGTCAATCTGGCGGGGTTGCCAGGAATCGCAATTCCTGCGACTTTGAGTTCAAACGGTTTACCGCTGGGACTTCAGCTTATTGGTCGGCCATGGAAAGAAGGAGATCTGTTAAACTGTGCCTATGCGCTTGAAACAGCGCTCCAATTCAACAACAAACCAGACAAATGGTGGTCACTCGATGCAGTATAAAATTCATAAACCCGCGTTGTCCCGCGCCGTTCTTTTCTCATCATTCCTCGGCGCATTATCTGCCTGCGGTCCCAGTATGGAGACGGCATCTTCACCCGGCCAGGTCGAGGAACTGCCCCTACGAGGCGAGACCGAAAAGGTGATTCATTCTCAGCAGCGAGATTCAGCTCGGGACGATCATCACCAGAGGGTGCCCGCCCTTGATGTGATTCCCGAGACATCACCCGTCTTATATGTGGAACGCGATGGACCGGATGCGATCAGTGGCACGGTTCGGCCCGCGGCAACAACATCACCCGAGATTCGTGTTGCTGATCAATTGATCGAGAGTTCGGTTGCGAACAGCAGCGGGGCGCCGTCACACGAGATTGGTGAAGCCAATATCAATTCAATTCTGGCGATCGCCGCCGCAACGGGATTGGACGGAGCGCCACCACGGCGCCAGGCATCATCACAAAGCCTGATCTCTGACGAGCAAGATTTTGCTGCGGTATCAGATCGTGAATCGATTGAGTCCGACGCTGCAAGGCTGGAGCGGCAACGATCTGCCCGACTGGACTTCCTGCCGGAAGAGATTCCGCAAAGTCCAGGGGTTTCAAGCGTCGCCGATTTTGCATTCAACACCACAAACCGGGTCGGAACCAAGGCCTATAGTCGCTTCGGTTCGTTTTTTGCCCAGCATTCGCTGGCACAGAGATGTGCGGAATTTGGCAATGACTATGCCGCGCAGCAGGCTTTTCTCGACGCCGGTGGGCCGATGACAGACAAGTTGCGGCTGGATCCTGACGGGGATGGGTTTGCCTGCGGCTGGACACCGGATATTTATCGCAACATGATCAATTGAAGTCCGATTCAACGGGTGACATCTGGCATCCGTCACCCAATTTTGGTGATCGAAGAGTCGTTGTTGCGCCAACGCTGGTCGTACTTCACTATACGGCGATGACAAGCCTGCAAGCGGCGCTGGAACGGTTATGCAGCGATCGCTTCAATGTTTCGGCACATTATCTGATTGCCGCAGACGGGACCTGTTTTCAACTGGTGGCTGAGGACAAACGTGCCTGGCATGCGGGAGATGGCGAATGGCAGGGTCGCGATGACATCAACTCGCGATCAATCGGAATCGAACTTGACAATTCAGGTGATGAGCCGTTTCCCGAGCCGCAAATGTCGCGCTTGGAGAGATTACTGCGTTGCATTCTGAAACGCCATAATCTGCATCCAGCCAGTGTGATTGCACATTCTGACTTTGCCCTGGGGCGTAAATCTGACCCTGGCCCAAAGTTTAACTGGCAGAGATTGGCCGAATCGAACCTGTCAGTCTGGCCACGTGATACAGGTCATTGCATGATCGACGCGGCGCAGTTTGCCATTGACACGGCGCGTTTTGGTTACCCGATGATTGACCCCCACGCGGCACCTGACAGGTTCCGCGCGCTGTTGCAGGCTTTTCGACTCCGCTTTGCACCCTGGCGTCAGGGCCCGTTGACAGAAAGCGACATGGCGGCGATTGAGGTCCTTGCTGCCCACGACACGGCTTGACCCGCATTGCTTTGGTGCATAGTTCATACTTCGTGCGGATGGCTGGGCGGTTGCACGACATTTTGTGTCGTGAGGAAAGTCCGGACTCCACCAGGACAATGGTGCCGGGTAACGCCCGGCCAGGGTAACCTGAGGGAAAGCGCCACAGAGATCAGACCGCCTCTCACGAGGTAAGGGTGAAACGGTGGGGTAAGAGCCCACCGCGTTTCCGGCAACGGCAACGGCAACGGCAAGCCCCACCGGGAGCAATGCCAAATAGGGATCGCGATCGGCTGTGCCGAAAGCTCGTCCTGGGCCAAGTGATCCGGGTTGGCAGCATGACCGGCATGGTAACATGTCGGCAAGATGAATGACCGCCGAAGGGCAGTTCACCTGCCTGGGACAGAATCCGGCTTACGTGCCATCCGCACAAAATTGATCAGGTGACGTGTCATCGACACCATCGGATCGGCAACGCCCTTGGCAGGCTTGACTCATTGATTCTGACTTTCATATTCTGCGCCTGTTATGTTACTGTTCCCATCCGTTATGTGACAGCCATTTGATTACGAGGGTGTGATCGGGTGCTCATGCACAGGATATGAGTGACATGGGTCTCATGAAGACGTCCAGATGCTCATATGACACAAGAACAGTCGACCCGAAAAGGATTCTCGGATTTTTCAGTGGTTCCCCAAATGTATCCAGGCCCAAAGTGAACGTCTATTCTTCATCACGACCGCCGGGGCTTGGCGGGGCAGAACTTTGAAAGATCTTATCGGACACGAAAGCAAGGAGACTGCGCAATGGCAAAACCAGCAACAATCAAGATCCGGCTCAATTCGACTGCCGGGACCGGTCACTTTTATGTGACGAAGAAGAATGCGCGAACGATGACCGAAAAAATGACCGTACGCAAATTTGATCCGGTTGCCCGCAAACATGTCGAATATAAGGAAGGCAAAATCAAGTAGTGCCTTTCTGCCATCAGGCCAACTGACGACAAATCTCCCTGGCAAAAAAAAACGGTCGGACAATCCGACCGTTTCTTTCTCTGGAACCAGGTTGAGCCCAAGTCTACAAATTTATTCGCGTTGTCCGAACAGGGCGAGCAGGAACAGGAAGATGTTGAGGAAGTTGATGTAAAGACTCAACGCCCCCATCACCGCAGACTTCCCGAGCCACTCGGAGTTACCGGCATTGGCCATTTGAAGATACGTGTTCTTGATATTCTGCGTATCGTAGGCCGTCAGACCGGCAAAAACCAGCACCCCGATCACCGAAATGGCAAAGGCCAGGGCCGCCGATGCGATAAAAAGATTGATAATCGCGGCAGCCAGAATTCCGATGACACCCATGATCAGGAATGAGCCCAGCCCGCTCAGGTCTCTCTTGGTTGTATAACCATAGAGACTGAGGCCAGCAAAAGCGATCGCTGTGACGAGGAATGTCTGTGCAATGGCCATCCCGGTATAAACTGCAAAGATGTAGGAGATCGACAGCCCCATGAGACCGGCAAATCCCCAGAAGACGGATTGCGCAGTCGCAAGAGTCAACTTGTGCACGCGCGCAGACAAAAAGAACACCACGCCCAGAGGTGCCAGCATAACGACCCACTGCAACGGAGTGGTGAAAATAGCTGACAGGAGTGCCGGGCTGTTTCCGACGAAGAATGCGACGACACCGGTGATCAGCATTGCTGCTGACATCATACCGTACACCTTATTCATATGGGCGCGAAGGCCCGCGTCGATCCGCGCGCTGTCTACACGATCAAATCCGCGACTGACTGTATCGGTCAACTTCATTTCTGTTCTCCAGTATCTCACATTGACTCGCCATAGAATTTCTTGCCAACAATATGGCGCCAAGACGCATCGATTTCAAGATGCAACCGGATCACGCACACAGATTCGCACGATAATTCAGGTCCCAGAATATGTGGGAACCTCCCTTGCTTTCCCGACCACAGATCCGGGTCGTGGAATCCGAGTCGACGCAACGCGTGGCGTACCCGATTGTCTTTCGTATCTGTCATCGCCTCTGGAATTCTTATCGTGAGATCCAGTAATCATGAGTGTATGAAGCCCATTATGGCTGTGTTCATTGAACTCATTCGAACCTATGATCCATCGGGATACCCTATGATTCCCGGTCGAAGACAGGAGAAGGCGGAGTGATCGCACCGCGACGTCTCGATTCGCAGCTGGAAACAGAGCTTGTGGATGTCGCGCACACGCTTGCCGACACAGCGCGCCAGATCACCATCCGGCATTTTCGTTCACCTTCCCTGAGTTCCGAGAACAAGTCCAAACAGGATTGGGATCCGGTGACAGAGGCTGACCGGCAGTGCGAGTTGGCGATGCGCGAAATCCTGTCTCGCCGTCGACCGGACGATGGCATCCTGGGAGAAGAATTCGCCAATGTGGAAAGCCGCTCAGGGCTGACCTGGATTCTTGACCCCATTGATGGGACCCGATCTTTCATATGTGGGACGCCTGTTTGGGGAGTGTTGATCAGCGTATCCGATGATTGCGGTCCCCTCTTCGGAATTATCGATCAGCCATATATCGGCGAAAGATATGAAGGTGGATTCGGTCGTGCTGTCATGCAGGGTCATGGGGACAAACGTGCGTTCGCCACCCGAGAAACCTCCCGGTTGCTGGATGCAGCCTTGTTCACAACATTTCCCGAAGTCGGGACCAATGCGGAGAGACAGGCCTTTGAGCGGCTCGCCGGGATGACACGAATCACGCGATATGGACTTGACTGCTATAGCTACGCGCTCACCGCAATTGGCCAGATTGACCTTGTTGTCGAGGCTGGGTTGGCACCTTACGACGTGCACGCACCGATTGCTGTTGTCACGGCTGCTGGCGGAGTCGTGACTGATTGGAACGGCAACCCCGCCCATCATGGAGGGCAAATCATCGCAGCTGCCAATGGCAGGTTACACCGTTTGGCACTTGAGGTGTTGAATTCAGGGAGCGGTTGACGCGATCAACCCGGAATGCACAGGTTTGACCCCGCTAAAGAACGAAACAGAGTGAACTCGAACGCAACGTGTTGCGAATTTTCTATCAGGAAAAACCAGATTTGTCTCAAGAATTGTCTTTCATGGGGCATCGTATAGTGGACATGTTCAGTCCCGCCGCGGGTGAACAAAGAGGATCCAGACCTGACCAACCTTGCGAGTCGACCTCTCACTCCCTGTATCCATCAATTGCGTGCAGAAACTGCCCGAGGTTTTCTTTGGGGGCTTATAACGAATAGTTGATAGAATACAGCATGATGAGTTTTTCTCAAAAGGCAGCCACAACATAAGGTGGTGTGTCAACTAATGTATATAAGCCCCTTTCTTTGGCCATATCGGAAACGACACGGCATATGGGGGTGAAGTGTTTTGGCATCAGGGTTGAGCATCGGTCCGTTCCCCAGAAACTTCCCCTGATCAATTCTGAGTCATGGAGTCCATTGCCTCACCCAACATTTGCTATGCGACTGATGCCTATTGATGCCGGAAAAGAAACCGATACTCGATGTGCAGGGTCGGGGCAGCCTTTTTGGCCCCTTTCGTGCGTCATCGGAGAGTCCCGCAAAGCATCCATGTCTTGAGCCCCTTCGCTTCATTCTCAAATAAGAGGATTTCCGATGGCACAAGCCATCGTCATCCCCGGGACCGACAGCCCGGATGTTCTGGAATTCAGGGGTAAAACCGGTCCGACGCCGACCCCTTGGCGTGGTTTCGATCGCAATCACGATCATTCGTCGTGGTGACATGCCCGCACTGCCGCATATGCCTGGTGCCGAGATCACAACTGACGCGCGAGCTGCATAGCAATCTTGAGATCTCCTTCGATCTTGAGGCCATTCTTGAGATAAAGCTGCATCGGGTTCTTTCGTCCGGACAGGATTGCGGCAAATGTCCTGGCATCGGCACGCAAAATGGTATCCGCGCGTCTTGCGCCCAAATGCACGCCTTGTGAATCCAGGGTCAGGATCCCAAGATCTTCAATATGAAATATCACGCATCCGTCAAAACCCCCGGGGAAAACCCGCTCGAGGGCGCGCATGGCATCGGTTAGACTTGCAGTCATGGACAATTCCATGTTCCATAAGACAGTCGCGTTGGTTTAACGCATGCGAACAGGAGACGGAAATGCTGGATTTGGCAGATCTGCGCTCAGCATGTGCCAGCCTCCTTTTTGCAGTCTCGGCTGTGTTCCTGAACGGAGCAGCGGGTGCTGCCGACGAAATTACAGACCAGCTATTTATTGACCTTCTGACGGCTTCGCCCGAAGAATCCCTGCGCATTGAGTCTCAGATCGTTACCCGATGGTCGGATTCTGGCTCACCGCAGTTGAATCTTCTTTTGCAGTTGGGTCGCCGTGCCATGGCCACGCGTCGTTTGAATCTGGCACTGAGATATTTAAACATCTTGACCCGCCGCGCTCCTGAATTCGCAGAGGGTTGGAATGCACGGGCAACCACCTATTTCCTCATGGGCAGATATGTACAATCCCGTTCGGATATTGCCATCACCCTGCAACTCAATCCACGGCATTTCGGCGCGATGTCGGGTCTGGCGATGATCTACGAAAAACTTGGCGATAACCAGACGGCACTCCGTATCTATCAGGATGTCGAGGCCTTGCAGCCGAATCGTCCTGGCCTGACAGAAACAATGAACCGTCTGCGACAGAAACTTGCTGCCAAGTCAGTTTGAAGCTCGAAAATAATGCCGCCAGAGCTCGACGCGTGCCGCGTGATTGCCGTCCTGGGACCCACGAATACCGGGAAGACCTGGCACGCGATTGATCGAATGCTGGATCATGTGACAGGGATGATCGGGCTACCGCTTCGACTCCTGGCGCGTGAAGTCTATGAACGTGTTTGCCGTGCCCAAGGATCACAATCTGTCGCTCTGGTGACCGGGGAAGAACGTATTATCCCGAAACAGACCCGCTACTGGGTGTGCACTGTCGAAGCCATGCCCCAGTCAGTTGGCGTTGATTTTCTGGCCGTCGATGAAATTCAACTCTGCGGCGATCCTGAGCGTGGCCATGTCTTTACACAGAGATTGTTGTCAGCGCGCGGCCAACGGGAAACGATGTTTCTTGGTGCAGATACAATGCGCCCCCTGATCGGGCAACTGATACCCGAAGCACGGTTCAAGCGGCGCACTCGCCTGTCGCAATTGAGTTATGTTGGCAGCAGGAAACTATCCCGCATCAAGGCGCGCACGGCAGTGGTCGCGTTCTCGGTTGAGGAAGTCTATGCCATTGCAGAAACGCTCCGCAGCAGGCGGGGCGGGGCGGCGGTCGTCCTCGGTGCCCTCAGCCCGCGAACCCGCAATGCGCAGGTCGAACTCTATCAGAACGGCGATGTGGAGGTGCTGGTCGCAACCGATGCGATTGGGATGGGGTTGAATCTTGATATTGACCATGTGGGATTTGCCGAATTGGCCAAGTTCGATGGCCGCCGCGTGCGGCAGCTTCACCCGCACGAAATCGGCCAAATTGCAGGTCGTGCCGGGCGGTATCGGACCAATGGGACTTTTGGTGTCACCGCGGGCGCCGAACCATTCGACTCCGTGCTTGCATCAGCGGTGGAGGCGAGTCGTTTCCGGCCTCTCAAATGCCTGCAATGGCGGAACGACAGACTGTCCTTCCAGTCAACAGAGACCTTGATCGAATCATTGCACAAGCCAAGTGACACGCCATTGCTGACGCTGGCCCGTGATGCCGATGATGCGCTGGCCCTGCAAATGATGTCGGACATGCCGGAAATTCGTCGCCGTCTCGGCAATTCTGACGATGTCAGGCTGTTGTGGGATATTTGCCAGATTCCTGACTTTCGTAAATTATCCCGGCATTACCATTGTGAACTGCTGGTAAAATTGTTTTTCTTTTTGCAGGAAACGGGTTGCATTCCCGATGACTGGCTGGAACATCAAGTGAGAAGGATTGATCGTACCGATGGCGATCTCGAATCCCTGTCAAGGCGAGTCGCATTTGTGCGGACGTGGACCTATTTGTCGCAGAAATCGAACTGGATCGTGGATTCAGATTATTGGCGAGAGCGGACCCGGTCAGTTGAGGACAGGATTTCCGATGCGCTTCACGAGGGGCTGACACGCAGATTTGTTGATCGCCGGATTAGCGTGCTGATGCGAAATATGAAGAAAAAGGAAGACTTTTTGGCAGAAATAAGTGAACAGGGCCAGTTGACCGTTGAAGGAGAGAAGATCGGCAGGATTGAGGGATTCCAGTTTCTTCCTGCGGCCACAACGACCATTGATGAGGCCAAGACCTTGCGTCAGGCTGCGACCCATTCTCTCGTCCAGGAATTATCAAAACGCGCACTGCGATTTACCAACGCGCCCAATAATGAAATCGGCTTGACGGATCAGGGCGGGTTGATGTGGGGTGACATCGCTGTTGGCAAACTGGTTGCCGGTGGTGACCTTTACAGCCCCGAGATCGAAGTGTTTGTTGATGACGAGGCGGGGCAACAGGCGAAGCAACAGGTTGCGCGGCGTCTCAGGGCCTATATCGACCATAAGATTTCAACCCATTGCGAAGCCTTGCTGAATCTCAGGAAAGATGAGACCATTATCGGGCTTGCCCGCGGCATCGCATATCGAATTCATGAATCTTTCGGTGTGCTCGCGCGAACGGAAATTGCCACTGACCTCAAGGCCCTGGCCCAGGATGATCGCAAGCTGCTGCGCGCGCATGGCGTCCGATTCGGACAGCACACTATTTTTATCCACTCTGCTCTCAAGCCGGAATCCACGCGCATCAGACTGTTATTGTGGGCTCTGCGGGAAAAAATTGCCGACGTCCCGACACCTCCGCCTGCCGGGCATGTCACGATTCCCACAGAAGATCATTTGGCCAAGGACTATTATCTGGTGGCAGGTTACTTTCCCGCCGGCGCGCGTGCGCTCCGCATTGACATGCTGGATCGGCTGTCAAATTTGTTGCGTGAGAAAGACAGCCGGTGCGGCTTTGAGGCGGACGCCGATATGCTGTCTCTGACCGGTCTGTCAGCAGCTGGGTTTGCCGATCTGATGAAAGGGCTTGGCTATCAGGTGGAATGCGGCAGACGCGAAAAGAAGCGCATGCCTCCGACACGACAAGACCCGTCATCTCCCTTGGACCCGCAGAACGGGAACAGCAGTCAGCAGTTTGAAAACGATCCATCAGCGCAGGTGACAAGTGACAGCACCGTTCAGCCGCGCGATGCCAAACAACCTGAGAGGGTGACCGCTGCGACCACAGATCATCACGATGAAAAAACCGCCGTTGTGGCTGAAGTTGAATATGAGGACTGGTTCAGGTTTTTCTGGAAGATGAAACCAAAATCGTCAAACAGGAAGTTCGAGACACGCCCTGGTCAACGAGCGGCTGGTCAATCTGATCGCGGACGTCGCCACAAACGGAAAGGATTCGGACAAGACAAGTCCGCAAAACAACGGAAATTGCGTGAACCGGCACCGCTGGACCCCGACAGCCCGTTTGCAATCCTCGCCCGTCTGAAAGAGTCAGCCGACCCGTGAAAGATGGTGTCGTGATGCAGCTGCATATCTCTGGCAGCATGACTGATGGCTGATGGATGTGCACCGTTCGCCCACCATCATGCGGGTTCGTTCAAAAAATCAAACCAGGTTGTCGCACGTCTTGATCCTGAACTGTGTCGCAAATTCCCGGGCTGATTGACGCGCCACGGTCGGGCAACGCCAACCCATTCAAAGATTTTTCTGCAATTGCCCTGCAATGTCTCAGAACCTGATGCAGGACGGACGAACAGACATTGGTTGCCACGCCGATGGCAGCCATGATGGAGCTGGAATGAGCAAGAGGACTCGATCGGGGTGTGTCCTCAAGCCTTGCTCCCGCAGGATGTGCAGATCCTCGGCTGCCAATCGGACTGTATGGCCGTCCTCTCAAACGCCTTCATGAAATCACGATCTGAGTCTTCAGATCTTGCGGCCGGTCGGCAAAACTGTCGAATGCCGCCTGGATATCTGTCAGCGGCCAAGCAGATGTGGTGAAGAAATCGGTGTTGATTCGCTTGTGAGTCAAAAGCGTGAGGGCATCGTGCAGATCTTCACCCATGCCAGCAACCGAACCGCGAACCGAATTTTCCTCCAGAATAGTCGAGAGAATTTCCAGATTGAGTGTCTCCCCCTGACCGGTCAAACCAAAAGCCATCAAATGCCCGCCTTTACGCGCCAAGGTCTGCGCCTCGGCATAAAGATCACGGCGACCGACGCTTTCAATGACGATATCCGCACCGCGCCCGTCAGTTGCCCGTGCAATTGCATCTCGCAATTCTGTCAGGCCGGTCACACCAATGTCAGCACCGGCCTTGAGTGCCATATCGACCCGCTGCTGCACGACATCCATGACAATAATCGGTGCGGCACCAATCGTGCGCATCAGCTGAACATGCAGATTACCCATGGGCCCGGCGCCAATGATGACGACGGATCGACCAAAAGTCACTGATGATTTACGGGCAGCGCGCACGACACAGGATAATGGTTCAGCCAAAGCCAGGGTTTCGGCAGGCACCTCTTCTGAGACCGGAATGACCAATCTTGCGGGTAATGAAAGATACTCGGCAAAAGCACCGTCAATGGTGATACCAATCTGCTGCATCTCGGGACAGTTCAGAATTTCGTTCTGGCGGCACCAATAACATCGCGTGCAACCGATATTCATATCGACAACAACGGGTTGACCTCTGGTCAAATTCGTCACATCCTGCCCGTATGCCGCAATATGCCCGGTGAATTCATGTCCCGGAATCAGCGGCAGCCTGTCAGCTGCGTAATGCCCGTGAAAAATGTGAATATCCGTGCCGCAAATGCCGGTACGTGCGACGCGAATAAGGGCTTCATGTGGCCCTGGAACCGGACGTGCAACTTCGCGCAAATCAAAGCGCCCCGGCTCAACCAGAACTGCAGCAAGCATTGAATCGGTCATTGGCCGCCTCGCTCATTTCGCGACACAACAATCAGCTGAGCAAATGGTCCTGAAAGCCATATGCTGCTGCGCTGCATGTCTTCATAGACGATATCGATGCCGATCGCTATCGAGGAGAATGACCTGCATGGAAAGCCGGTTCGCGAAACAGGTGCTAACAGAACTTGATTGGTGGAACAAAAATCATTACCTAACTGCGGTTGATCACTCACTTTGCGGATTCATGATGACCTATGTCGTAATCGACAGTTGTATTGCCTGCAAATATACCGACTGTGTCGAAGTCTGCCCGGTGGATTGCTTCTATGAAGGCGAAAATATGCTCGTTATCCACCCTGATGAATGCATTGATTGCGGCGTTTGTGAGCCTGAATGCCCTGTCGATGCGATCCGATCAGACACCGAGCCGGGTATGGAAACATGGGTGGAGTTCAATCGCAAATATTCAGAAATCTGGCCGGTGATTTTTGAACGAAGCGATCCGCTACCCGATGCAGAAAGTCATGAAGGTGAAGATGGAAAGCTGGAAAAGTACTTTTCCGAGAAACCGGGCCAAGGAACGTGAACGCGCCTGATGCCGTCTTGGTATTTCATCCTGTTTTTGACTTGAATCATGGCTTGGGCATGATGTGCTGTGGATGGACAGACCACGTACGGAGCGGAGGAAATATCTAAAAATGGTCAAGAGAAGAGCGCGCGGTTTCCGCGTCGGTCAACATGTCGTCTATCCCTCGCATGGCGTCGGGAAAATCCGCAAGATTGAAGAGCAGGAGATTGCCGGCACCACGATCGAGATGTTCGAGATCTATGTCGAACGGGACAAATTGACACTTCTTGTTCCAACCAAGAAGGCAAAAGAAGTCGGCATGCGCAAGACGGCCTCGACCAATGAGGTTGAAGAGGCAATGACCACCCTCAAGGGAAAGCCGGTCCGAAAAAAACTGATGTGGTCGCGCCGCGCGAAGGAATTTGATGAGAAGATCAATTCCGGAGAAATCATGCAGATCGCAGAAGTGGTCCGGGATCTCCATCGACGTGACGATCAGACCGAACAATCCTACTCGGAGCGCCAGCTTTTTGAATCGGCGTTTGATCGGCTCGGACGGGAAATCGCTGTTGTCACCGGTATCAGTCAGGACGATGCCAGCGAAAAAATGCAAAAGGTCCTGGTTGCACGAAAACTATAGTCAAAAACAACCGGAGTCTCGCACAACAGTTGCTGTCATTCACCGCGAAGCGGGAATATCAATTCAGACAATCATCACCAGTGTCAGCAAAAAAACAGTCTCCGAGACCTGTTGCGTGCAGCCAAGAGTGTCGCCGGAGATGCCCCCGATCTTGCGTTGTGCAAGCACGCCGACAGCAAGACCCGCCAATGCGGCAGCAATGATGGCGATGATCGAAGACCAACCCAGCACCATAATCGTCAAAAACAAGGCAATGGCTGCGCTGATGGAAACCACATCAAGGTCAGTGCGCCCACAAAGCCGCGCCAGTCCATCCTTGCGGGCCAGCGGAAATACGTGAAGTGACACTGGCATGACCGCACGCGAGACGGCGCCCGAAGCGGCCAGCACGACGATCAGAGAGAGTGTTTCCATGATTTGGACAATCGCCGTGAAACGTGCCATCAGGATCAGCACGATTGCACAGGCCCCGAATGCACCGATACCGCTATCGTTCATGATTTCCAGCCGTCTCTTGGGATTGTCGGCACCCCAGAAACCATCAGCCGTATCGGCGAGACCGTCTTCATGGAGGCATCCGGTCATCAGAATCGCAGCCATGAGACCCAGGACAACAGCGGCACCGCTGCCAATTCCAACATTGTGCAACTGCCAAACGATCAGCCCCGTGAGCAAACCGACAATCGCACCAACGACGGGCCATGCCCATGCCGATTCTCCCAAATTGTCACCATGATGTGCGGTGGCGATGGGAAAACGTGTCAGTAAACTTGTCGCTGTCGCAAGATCATCCAGACGATCCGGGAAATTAAGCCATCTGTTCCTGAAAAGCATGGATTGCTCTCCGACTTGACCGGGGATATTAAGAATTGTTGACAGAATACAACATGATGCGTTTAATCGAAAGACTAGCGCAATATAATGTGGCCTGCCAATTCACCTTTATCAGCCTTTCAGTCTAAAGCAGGTAAATAATGACCCAACCGTTGCCAATCACCGGACAGGCCTCCTCAGGACCGGCCTTTACGAACCTAGCAGAGTTCGCAGCTTTACTCAAACATCTGCCAGTCGCTGATCCGAGCCAGAAGCGCGCAGCAGAGCAACGCAACGCGCAATTGACAAAACCAAAGGAGGCGCTGGGCCGTCTTGAAGATCTGGCCATCTGGTATGCGGCATGGCAAAGCCACATCTCGCCGCAGAGTCTTTCGCCACAGATCGTGATCTTTGCAGGCAATCATGGGGTCGCGCGGCACGGCATCTCCGCCTATCCCGGCGATGTCACAGAGCAGATGGTCAGGAACTTCACGGTCGGTGGGGCAGCAATCAACCAGTTGGCAGAAATGGCCCGGGCGCAGCTGGACATCTTTCCACTCGATTTAGAACGTCCAACATCAGATCTCTCCGTTGGCGCTGCGATGACCGAAACTGAGTGTATTGCGGCTCTCAACGCCGGATGGAATTCAGTCAGATCGCAAGCTGGCCTGTTGATCTGCGGCGAAATGGGGATCGGCAATACGACTTCGGCAGCCGCCATCTGCCTTGCACTTTATGCAGGCCGGGCTGAAGATTGGGTCGGACCGGGAACGGGAGTCCATGACGACGGGTTGCAGCGTAAACGGGAGGTCGTCACCGCGGCGCTCAAAGCAAACGGACCCTTTTCGGCAAGAGACGGACTTGCAATCCTGCAGACACTGGGTGGACGCGAGATCGCTGCCATGGCCGGGGCCATGGCACGCGCACGCATGTTACGCATTCCGGTCATGTTGGACGGATATGTCTGCTGTGCCGCTGCCGCCTGTCTTCACGCCTGTGCCCCTGATATCATGGATCACATGATCGCCGGGCACCTGTCGGCGGAACCCGCACATCGGGCGCTTTTATCGAAACTCGGCAAGACCCCCCTTCTCGATGCCGGCATGCGCCTTGGTGAGGGGTCAGGTGCTGCAGTCGCCATCCATATCCTGATCAGTGCTCTCGCCTGTCACACGGGAATGGCGACCTTCGCCGAAGCCGGAGTCTCCGGCGCGTCTGTCGATTCATTGTCTCCATAGGTCACGAATTCTCAGGCCGTTATGCGACATGCAGGCGATGATCTTGCGGTGCGCGTCGATTGAGGCAGCCGTGACGGTGCCTGTTTGCCCGAATACGGGACCATGGGCCGATCAGGAACCATATGACCGAGATCTCACGCAATGGGCGTAACAGGGCCCAAGTCAGAATTGGCTTGAAGCAACGTCCGGTCGAGACTATACGCAGTCGCGTTGCGGGTGTAGCTCAATGGTAGAGCAGCAGCCTTCCAAGCTGAATACGTGGGTTCGATTCCCATCACCCGCTCCAATTCTTAGGATGAATGCCCCCGTCGAGAGAGATGATGGCCGAACACGCGCTCGCGGCAAATCGAATGTCTCACGACGATGCGAGGGTCAATTCTCGTAAAATATCCAAAACACGGTCCGTCGCACATTTGCGTGGCCTGTTGCCCTTCCTCAAACCCTATCGCAGCCGGATCGCTGCGGCAGGCCTGGCTCTTGTGTCAACGGCAGCCTTGTCACTGGCGATGCCGTTTTTTGTCGGCACGTTTGTCGACGATTTCGAAACCATATCGGAGACAGGTTCAGCCCCGTTATTCTGGGCGGCAATGGCCGTTGCCGCCTTGCTCGCGCTGGGTAGCGGATTGCGTTACGCCCTTGTGACGATGACCGGGGAAGATGTGATCGGCGATATTCGCCGCGCCGTCTTTGCCAGGGCCATTTCTCTCAGCCCGGCCTATTATGAAAAAGTGATGACTGGCGACGTCCTGTCTCGTATCAATACCGACACCACGCTGGTGCTGACTGTGGTCTGTTCGACAGTTTCTGTTGCCTTGCGCAATCTGCTCATTCTTGCCGGTGGTCTTGCATTGATGATGTATACCAGCTTCGGCCTGACTGTCCTCGCGTTGCTTGTGGTGCCGGTTGTCGTTTTTCCAACTTTGACTCTGGCAAGAAAGCTGCGAAATGTCAGCCGCGAGAATCAGGATCGTATTGCCGAAAGTTCGGCCCGGGCATCGGAAATCCTGCTCTCGTTGCAGACCGTGCAGGCCAATACCCACGAAGATTCCAGTCGCGCGCAATTCGATGAAATCGTCGGTCGGTCCATACAGTCAGCTCACAAGCGAATTCGTGTTCGCGCCATGATGACAATCGTCATTATCCTGTTGGCCTTTTGCGGCGTGGTGGCAGTGGTCTGGAATGGCACCCTGAAGGTTCAGTCGGGGGTGATGTCACCGGGTGAGCTCACGCAATTCGTGATCTTTTCGGTGATGGTCGCCGGATCCGTTGCCGCCCTCTCGGAGGTTTGGGGTGAGTTGGTCCGTGCCGCAGGTGCGACTGAGCGGATAGTCGACATTCTGGAAACCGATGACACACTCTCAGATCCGATTGACGTCGTCCCTGCACCGATCCGCACGGCGTCTTCTGTACGATTTGAAAATGTCACCTTCTATTATCCCATGCGCCCGGAAGTCAGTGCATTGAAAAATGTCTCGTTCACCGTCGATTGCGGTGAAACAGTTGCCATCGTTGGCCCTTCCGGCGCCGGAAAATCAACAATATTTCAACTGCTGCTGCGGTTCTTCGATCCGCAATCGGGACATATCGCAATCGACGGAATTGACATCAGGGACATGCAGCGCGCCGAATTTCGCCGCAGAATCGCGCTTGTCCCACAGGATCCGGCAATCTTCGCCGCCACCGCGCGTGAAAATATCAGTTTCGGAAAATCCGGGGCTTCCGATCATCAGATTGAAGAAGCCGCACAATTCGCCGAAATCCACGAATTCCTGCAATCACTCCCTGACGGATACGATTGTTTTGTCGGTGAGCGTGGTGTCATGCTTTCCGGTGGACAAAAACAACGTCTCGCGATTGCCCGTGCCATTTTGCGCTCAGCGCCACTCCTCCTCCTTGACGAAGCCACATCGGCCCTCGACTCTGAAAGTGAAAAGGCAATTCAGTCCGCCATTGAGGTGATGTCGCATTCGCGCACCACACTGATTGTCGCACATCGCCTGTCCACGGTCAGAAAGGCCGACAGAATCCTGGTCTTCGATGGCGGGCGAATCATCGCACAGGGGAATCATGACGAACTGATCAGCCAAGGTGGGCTCTATACCCGCCTCGCTGAATTACAGTTCGTGAGCAATTGAATGCGTCATCAATGCCAAAGGCGCAGCTAAAGGCCCGTCGTCAATCGACATCGGTACCCTGCAATCTGAGCGGGTTGGCTCGGCGCATCAAGTCCTGTCGCTCCGATGGTGGAGCCCCCGGGAATCCGCGAAGCGTCACCAATGTGGTCATCAGACCTGAAGACACCGTTTGATGGCCAGATATCCGCGCTATCAACCATAGCAGCCGCCATGCGAAAAGCCGGTTGTCCTGCCCATGAGCAAGAAATGATCGAACCCGACTCCCGAACCGTCAGTCGGATCTGGAACTGTGGATTTAAGTCGGTAACAATAGTATTGGTGAAGGGCAGAAGGGGCGGCAAAGGATCATAGTCACATGAATTCATCACAAAAACGGTTTTCGGAAATCATCCTTGATGACATTGCCTTGCAACTGCATGACGCGGTCAAGCAGAAGACAACACTGGCGCCGATCAGTGAAACCTATGGGATCGACTATGAAGCGGCCGTCGAAATCCGTCGGCGCATGGCCAATCTGCTGGCGCGTTATGCCGGTCAACCCGCCGGATTCAAACTGGCGTTCATGTCGCCGGGTATGCAGGAGGCAACAGGAATCTTCCAGCCGGAATTCGGTTATTTGTTTTCCGAGTTTGTGATCAAGCCCGGGGTGCCGATTGAGGCCGCGAGTCTGTCCGGGCCCCATGTCGAACCGGAGGTGGCCTTCGTGATGGGGCGCGAACTGGAGGGACCCGGAATCAGCATTGCCGATGTCATGGAGGCGACGGAACGAATTCATCCGGCCATTGAAATTGTTGGCTCACGGATCGACTTGCGCAGGGCCAAGGCTGCCGACATGGTCGCCGATAACGTGCTCTTTGGCCGCATGATGCTGAGCGATTCATCCTTTGCCCCCGATGCATTCGATCTGACAGACATCCCGGTCAGCATTACGGTCGACGGTGACACCGAGACAAGCAACACCAGCAGCGTGGGCGGGAATCCCGCTGCATCCGTCGCCTGGCTGGCGAATCGGCTGGCCGAATCAGATGGTCGAGAAGGATCCATTGAGGCCGGTCACATCATCCTGACGGGCTCATGCACACGCCTCATGCCGGTGAAGGCAGGCAGTGTCGTGGACGCAGATTTCGGGCCGATGGGCGCGCTTCATGTGGACATTATCTGAATGGGAAATCCCGTGTGCATACGGGCAGCAGCTCAGTCGAACATCTTGCCGTGTTCTCTAGCCCATTTTTAACGTTGTGTGCATTTGCGCCAATCCATGAAGGGCCGAATTTTCGTCGTGGCACGATGAGTGGGCCTGGCGGCTGGACAGCCGCGGCGCGTTGGAGGGGTGGGGTGTCGGGTCTTCAGACCCCAGTGATGCGAACGTTGCGCGGCGGTGGGGCGATGTGTGTATGGCTGTGGTGATGTCGGCCTGCAACGCACATCGGGCGTGGCCGTCTTGCGGACAGGGGCGATCTGGCCGTCTTTTCGCCTGAAGGTCGTGGGGGGTGCGTCTGAGATCGCCGAGGACATCGCGGAGGGTGGACCCGCTGTCGTGAACACCGGCCTCTGTCATCTGTGTCCGGAGGACATGAACGGCCTGATCGGCCAGGACGGAGATCAGCAGATGTCCGTCCTGGCCGTCTTTCCTTGTGGTGAAAGATGGGCCGCAGTCCCCGTTCTGATGTCCGCGCCCGGAAGACCGATTCGACCGCGGTCAGGCCGGCATATGCCCGCCACAAGTGTGCGGCCTCTCCGTCGCGGAGAGGGGTGCGCAGACGATCAACACCGGGGGTGTCCATCAGGGAGCCGGGTTCGGTCTTCTGCACCCCTGTGACGGAAGCGGCCGTCTGGCCGGTGTCATCGGGAGTGACGGTGACCGTCTCATGACGCGCCCCGCGGGCATTCTCCTTTGGCCAACGTCCCCGGACCGAAGGCCAAGCCCGCCCCCGACAACACCTCCTCAATCCGCCGACAGACGGACGGCCACATCTCCCGCGGCACCGCAAAGTTGCGCCCCGGATTGAGCAACGTTGTCTGGCGCACCGTGTCGCCCGCCCGGCGACTCGGCACCAGGCGGTGCGTGATCTGCCGGGATCCGTCCGGCGCGGTGCCGGTCTTTGTGGCCCGCATGAACAGGACCACCACTCCAAGATGGGTCATGGGGCCGCAAGGGGACAGGGAAAGACAATGGCACGACAATCGGAAATCACCGAAAAATCACCGTTTCGAACGAAAAATGTTAAAGATGGGGTAGATGACGATTGACGGAACGGGGCCATCGGCGAACTAAATTGGGGCCCCGTCGTTCAATTTACACTATATGGCGTACAAATATGTTTTTGACAGCCCGATTCCGGTAGGTTATCGGGGTACCCCGAAAAGGGACGATCAATGACCAACCAGCCGGGAACTGTTGTCGATATAGAAGAGTCCATAGAGCGATTTAGCGAAGTTAAGCTCAAGGACGGGACTATAATCTAACTAAAACTCGTGGTTTTTGAAGTTGTCAGACTTGAAAAATGGGATTCTGAAGGAAACCCCATATACAATGTCAGGTCATCCACCACACTTGCCGCCACCAATATTGACGAAAGTCTCAAGAAGAAGGTTAACTGATATGGACAGCGTTATGAGCAATGTTCAGTCGTTATCAACGGGTATCAGTCCGGTTTGGGCACGTGAGAATCTGACGCCTTTGAGGAGTAACAGGAAAAGTTCAGCAACTCTCAGCCTAGCGTTGCCAACATATTCTCTGGAAGTAGACGAATTCGTTTTTGACGGTACCGTCATATACCTTAATCCTGCTCTGGAGTTTGACTTGCGCGGAGGTCATGAAAATGATGGCTGGGAAGTGCGCGGGCGAGGTCTTTATGCAAGTGTTTTCGTTCAAGAGCCAAGTATCGAGGCCGCCGAAAAAGAATTGCGCGAAGACTGGCTGCCTTTCCTGTGGGAGGAATACGCTTTGGAAAAAGACTCCGTTCTCTCCTTAGAGGCGAGGGAACTAAAATATTACCTGCTTGGAAGGGCGGGAAAGTGACATATACGAACCGTGTGATTAAGGCTTCCCTTAAGTAGAAAGGATTTTCGACAAACAGGAAAGGTAAGCATATAAAGTTCACTTACTTTACTCTGCGTGGGAAGAAGACTCCCATTGTTACGGCGATTTCACATGGGGCATCAGGAAAAAGCATCTCATCTCGTATGATTAGCGAGATGGCCAGACAATGTCAGGTTGGCAAAGGCACTTTCAAAGCATTTATAGAGTGCACCATAGAACAGAAAGAATACGAGGAAATTCTTGTTGACAACGGAATTCTGCGAATAGGGAATGGTGGTTGTTCCGCCTAGTGTATAATAACAAACAAAGGATTCTATTCCTGCCCCACATCATGGTATCATCCTGCCGCCGCGAGCCCGCGGCCAACACCAAGGCAGGAGACAGACCCATGGGCAGGACATCGACACGGCCGGAGATCCGGCTGCCAGACACCGATCGCACACGCCTCGAGCACATCGTCAGCCACCCCCAGAGCCCTCAGAAGCATGTCTGGCGGGCCCGCATCATCCTCGCCCTCGGGGACGGCTGTGGCCTCGTCGAGACCATGCGGCAGACAGGCCTCTCGAAACCCACCGTCTGGCGCTGGTGGGACCGTTTCCTTTCCGAGGGTGTCGACGGTCTCCTGCGCGATGCCACCCGGCCGCCGGGCAAGACACCCATTCCCGCCGACCGGATCCAGGCCGTCATCGATCTGGCGATGTCGCCACCCCCGCCCAACCGCAGCCACTGGACCCTCAAGGCCCTGGCCACAGCGGTCGGGGGCCTGACGGCCACCACCGTGCACCGGATCCTGCAGCGCCATGGCCTGCGGCCCCATCAGGTCAAGACCTTCAAGGTCTCGAACGATCCCCGGTTCGGCATCAAGGCCCACGATGTCATCGGACTGTACATGAACCCACCGGATCACGCCGTGGTCCTCTCGGTGGATGAAAAGACCCAGATCCAGGCCCTCGGCCGCACCCAGACACCCCTGCCGCCCGCCCCGGGTCACCCGACAACCCGCACGCATGATTACAAACGGAACGGCACCACCACGTTGCTGGCGGCCCTCGATGTCGCCACTGGCAAGGTGGTCGGAAAGATGACCGAGCGCCACCGCTCCGCGGATTTCTGTGCGTTCCTCGATCATGTGGCGGCGGACCTCGACCCCACGATGGCGGTCCATGTCATCCTTGACAACCTGTCCGCCCACAAGTCGGCGCACGTGCATGCCTGGCTTGCCGACCACCCGCACTGGACCTTCCACTTCACACCGACATCGGCCTCGTGGATGAACGCCGTCGAGGGCTTCTTCTCGAAACTGGCCCGACAGAGACTCAAGCATGCCATCTTCAATTCCCTTGACGCGTGCATCACAGCGGTAGAAGACTACATCGCCCACCACAATGCCCATGAGGCCCACCCGTTCCGCTGGCGCCGGGACCCCGAGGATCTCGTCGCATCCTGGAAGCGGGGCCACCGACGGTTGCAGGATATGGAACTATCTGTATGAGGCAAAACACTAGACAAGCCTGACCGAGAAACCGGGCAAACCCCCATAGCCCTTCCCCCAGCCCCAATTTCCGTAATTGCCTCGATTCCCGGCAATCGGAAAAAATTGGCCGCTCTGTTCCGTCGCGAGCCGTCCCGCTATAAAGACATCCCGTGGAAAGCGACGGAAAGAGGCAGCGGTCGTACGGGGTAGATTGTATATAATTCCCTTATAAAAATCCGTTGACAGAATACAACATGACGCGTTTTTATTGAAAGACTGGCGCAACATAATGCGGTATGTCAATTCATCTTGATACGCCCCTTCGTTTGCCAGCCTGAGAGACACGTGGCATCAAGAGACAGCGATTTAGAGGTGTCGTGCATGATGGACATTGTCAGGACCCTTGACGACAAGGTCCGGGTCGAGGAATCGGTACGCTGGGAAGAGCGCGGCCTCCCGGTGACAGTGTTTGGATTTCTTTCGCAACGCAAGGACGAGACTCCGTCCCGTCCGGCCGTCACTTTTCAGATCATGTCCGATCCGCGATCAAAAGCGGAAACGCTCACCTGGGCGGAACTCCATCACAAGGTGACTCAGGCTGCAAATGTATTTCACGCACTGGGAATTGAAGAGGGTGACGTTGTTGCCCTGCTCCTGCCCAACAGCACCGAAACTGTCATGGCCCTGCTTGGCGGCGCCATTGCGGGCGTCGTCAGCCCGATCAACCCCTTACTGGATGCGGACCAGATTGCAGGAATCCTGAACGCCTCCAAGGCCAGAATCCTGGTCACGCTCAAGTCATTTCCCAAGACCAATATTGCCCAGCTCGCAGCGCAAGCTGTCTCCATGGCACCGACTGTTCAGCATATTCTCGAAGTGGATCTCTGTCGCTATCTTTCACCCCCGAAATCCTGGTTGGCACCGCTGCTGCGCCCGAAGACGACGACGTCCCATTCTGCCCATGTTTCAGATTTCAACGCCCTGTGTGCAGCCCAATCAGGCGCGCGTCTGAACTTCGACGATTCTCCGGGAGACCGCGTCGCCGCACTGTTTCACACCGGAGGCACCACCGGCATCCCGAAACTTGCCCGCCATACCTGTTCAGGAATCATTTACAATGGCTGGGCAAGCACCACTGTTGGCCTTGAATCCGACGAAGTTGTTCTTTGCCCATTGCCACTCTTCCATGTCTTTGCCGCTTATCCGGCTCTATTTTCAGCGATTTCCAAAGGTTGTCACCTCATCTTTCCAACACCCGCCGGATACCGGGGTGAAGGCGTTCTCGACAATTTTTGGAAACTCGTTGAACGCTGGAAGGTTTCCTATATCCTGATGGTGCCAACAGCTGCTGCAGCGTTGATGCAGCGAACGGTGAATGCCGATGTCTCGTCGCTCAAGACAGCGATCTGCGGCTCCGCGCCGATGCCACTGGAACTCTGTCGGCGCTTTGAAGAGACCCTGGGGATCAGGATTATTGAGGGGTACGGCCTGACCGAAGCCACCTGTCTTGTCTCCGTCAACCCCTTGCATGGGGTCCGCAAGGTCGGCTCTGTCGGCCTTCCGATCCCGTATACGCATGTCCGTATTGTGGAATTCAGCACAAGCGGAGACGTCATCGGGACATGCAAAACCGACCAGATCGGCGAGATCTGTATCGCCAGTCCCGGCGTACTAGCGGGGAAGACATATATGGAAGACCAACGCAATGTTGGTCTGTTCATGGACGACATATGGCTGCGAACGGGAGATCTCGGCAAAATCGACACAGACGGTTATGTCTGGATTACCGGACGCACCAAAGACCTGATCATCCGGGGAGGCCAGAATGTCGATCCGGCATGGATTGAAGATGCCTTGCTCGGTCACGAGTCGGTCGCATTTGCCGGAGCTGTTGGCCAACCCGATGCTGATCTCGGTGAGTTGCCTTGCGCCTATGTCGAACTGGTTGCCGACAGGTCCTGTACAATATCCGAACTCCAGTCCTTTGCCGCGGAAAATATTGGCAATCGACTGGCCCAACCTGCCCATATTGAGATTCTGGACGAGTTGCCCAAAACCGCTGTCGGCAAGATATTCAAACCCGATCTCCGAAAACTGGCAATAGCCCGCGTCCTCAATGCGCGATTTGAGACAGAGGGTCTGTCAGTCAGGATTCAAGAGGTCGTGGAAAACCCGACAATCGGCCTTGAAGCGATCATCCCGTATAACCACCATAAAGACGACAGGAAATTGTCAGCGATACTTGGCGCCTTTAACGTCAACTGGCGCTGGAGCGATGAAACCAGGGCAGAACCGCGTTGAATCCCGCCCAAACAAATGGTGCCGCAGGGGAGGATTGAACTCCCGACCTCACCCTTACCAAGGGTGCGCTCTACCACTGAGCTACTGCGGCCTTCAATCTGCAACCCCCTAAGCCGATACGTTGTGCAGGGCAAGGCTTGCCTTGAGATCAGGATGATTGCCGTGCCCGCATGGCGTCTCCCGATGGTTGCCGCACGCCGGGCCGTGTTCGTCACCTTTTCGTCAACCGCGCACCCGCGACTTAACCGGAGATATGGACATATTGTCCAGGAGCGGGCCCGAATGTCGTCACACCATTCTCTCCCGGGCGGCGCGCATCAATCATGGCTCCGGAACGCCGGGAAACCCAGCCCCGCCAGACATCCCACCATGAACCCTCATGGAATTCAGCCTTTTCCCGCCATTCGGAAGCGGATTTGGGAATGGAACCGGACATGTAATGACCATAACGATTACGCGTCGGCGGATTGATAATCCCGGCAATATGCCCCGATTCCGACAGCAGGAATGACTTGTCCCGGCTACCCATTGCAGCAATGCCCCGATACGAACCCGGCCAATTGGCAATATGGTCCTTCTCACAGGCAACAGCGATCAATGGATGTCTGACATCCGAAAGCTTCACCGTTTCACCGAGCAGTTCAAATCCGTCACGGCCAAACTCGTTATCCTGACAGAGACGACGCAGGTAGTCGATCGTCATCTTGGCCGGAAGATTGGTGGAATCACCGTTCCAGTAGAGGAGATCGAAGGCAGGGGGCGTTTCTCCCAGCAGGTACGAGCGGACCGCCGGGCCATAAACGAGATCACCCGCCCGCATGAAAGAAAATGTCCGCGACATGTGGATATACGGCAGATACCCTTTTTCAGCGACCTCACTTTCTATGGCGCGCAAGAAGTCTTCATCGATAAAGACACCCAGTTCACCAAGTTCTGAAAAGTCTGTCAGCGTCGTGAAGAACGTCGCCGCGCGAACGGATTTGTCCCCGGTTTTTGCCATATAAGCGAGAACAAGGGCCAGCAAGGTTCCACCGATACAGTATCCTATGGTGTTGATCTGTTTCTCGCCGGTGATGCGCTTGACTTCTTTGATGGCCTTGAGACATCCCTCTGCGGCATAATCGTCCATACCCACCTCGCGATGCGCGGCGCTTGGATTGACCCAGCTGATGACAAAGACAGTGAATCCCTGTTCCACCGTCCAGCGGATAAAACTGTTGTCCGGCTTCAGATCGAGAATATAGTATTTGTTGATCCAGGGCGGTACGATGAGCAACGGGATACGATGCGCTTTGTCGGTGCGCGGGGCATATTGTATCAGTTCAAATAACGGGGATTGACAGACCACCTCGCCTTCGCTCGTCGCCAGGTTTTCCCCGACAGTGAAGGCATCGGTATCGGCGAGGGTCACCAGCAATTCACCATCGTTGCGCTCCAGATCGCGCACGAGATTCTCCAACCCGCGCACCAGGGACTCCCCTTCGGTGTCGGCTGCCCGTTGCAGGGCTTCCGGGTTGGTCGCAAGAAAGTTTGCAGGACTCATCATGTCAACGATTTGCCGGGAGAAAAACTCGAGACGCTGCCGTTGTCGCTCATTGACCCCTTCCATATCCGCAACAGCACGCTGCACGGCCTTGGCATTGGTCAGATACTGTTCCTTGACCAACTTGAAGAAGGGACTGTCCTGCCATTCTTCACTGCGAAAACGACTGTCGCTCTTCTTTGTGCTCTCGTCCTTCTCATCGTCGTTGACTGACGCGGACAGGTTCATCCAGTTTTGCAGCGACTCGCCCCAATAGCTCACCTGTTGCTCAAATATCTTTGCCGGATGAATTGCCGATTCGTGCATGAAGGCCGCCATGGCTTCACTATAGAATTCGCCCCCCGGCCCCAGCATCGCTGGATTTGGCGGTTTACGCTTTGCAAGCACGTTGAGAAAGCGCCGATTCAACTGATCCAGCCTTTCAAGATTTGCGTTCAGCCGATCACCTGCTTCGGATTCCTGATATTCTGCCACGATTCACCCGTTTCCCATGTAGACCATTTTGGCATTAACCATTAGATATCGACCGTTTGGGTCGCCACTGGCCCCGATATAAACGTTAGTGATTTCAGGAGTCAAAATGAGAGGTTTGCCCACTTATGACGCGTTCGAGTCTGCACGGCTCTCCGGCGAACTCTGTGGTGCCGCGGCCAGGACCTTCTGGTCGTCCCCGGCATTCGGACTCTTTCCCCATCCCATGCCCGCCAGTTTGGCAGCTTGGGGGCAGGTGACCGAACGCGCCTTCAGCCGAATGGACCAAAAGCCTGACTGGGGCATCGACATGACAAGTACCGGCGGCAAAGAGTATTTTGTGAATGTTGAATGCCGCGATTCCAAACCCTTTTGCGATCTGACCGCTTTCAATGTCCGCGGGCGACGGCAACGCGACAAAAAGATTCTGCTCATTGCTCCCATGTCGGGACACCACCCGACCTTGCTGCGGCGAACCGTGAACAGCCTGCTGCCTGACTGTGATGTTTTTGTGACCGAGTGGAAGAATGCACGTGATATTCCGGTGTCCGTCGGAAAATTCGATATTGAAGATTTCACTCGATATATCGCCGATTTTATCCGCCTTTTGGGCGCTGATCTGCATGTCATTGCTGTTTGCCAGCCCGCTCCCCTGGCTCTCGCGGCGACAGCTTACCTCGCCGAGGTTGCGCCTGATTCGCAGCCGCGTTCATTGATACTGATCGGTGGTCCCGTATGTCCCGATGTGGCGCCAACCGAGGTCACCGACTTTGGGCGACGGGTGACGATGGGGCAGCTCGAACATCTGTTCGTTCAGCATGTCGGGGTTAACCATGCCGGTGCCGGACGCCTTGTCTATCCGGGCACATTGCAACTTGCATCTTTCATTTCCATGAATCTTGCGACGCATTCCAAAGCCTTTTCACAGCAGATCATCCGTGCCGCAAAACGCCAGGCACGTGAGCATGATCGTCACAACAGGTTCTATGACGAGTATCTTGCGGTGATGGATCTGACGGCAGAATTCTATCTTTCCACGGTGGAGCGATTGTTCAAGAAGTTGGAACTTGCCCAGAATCGCTTCACACTCGGTGGGCACCGGATTGACCTGGGTCGAATCAATCGGACAGCAGTGAAAACCGTCGAAGGCGGCAAAGACGACATTTCCGCGCCGGGTCAGTGTTCCGCTGCACTGAAACTCCTGACCGGTTTGCCCGATTCACTCAAGGCATCACATATTGAGCCGGAAGCCGGTCACTATGGGATCTTCGCCGGCAAAATCTGGCATCGCAATATCAGGCCATTGGTTCTTGAATTTGTTGACCAGCAAAACAGGCGTAACCTGAATTAGCACAAGGCCCTCAACCCGATTATCCATTCACTGCCAGAGTCAATCCTGCCCTGTGTGAAACCGGTGCAGGCAGAAGGCGATGGCCACAATTTGTATAACGATCCGGCCATAAGGACGGATTGAAGACCGCGACCGAGCGGCACCGGCCCCAGGATTAATCAGGACTCACAGCATGAGGTGTGCGACACAGATGTCTCTCGGCCACCTTTCTACGACGACATCATCACGCGGAATTTGACCCGATCGGGGTGGAGTCGTTGGGTGTGTCGGCCGGATCGGGTCGCGTGTTCCCGCATGAACGCCCTCCCTCATGGAGATCTCTGAGACGGAACACGCGGCGGACTCATTGCCACTCTGAAAATGCTGTTGCCAAGACCGATACGGACATGGTGCACGCCCTTCGCCAGGGTCGCCTGATGATTCGCCGAAAGCAACAGATCAGGAATCAATCATGGTTCAAACCCAGCCATATGGGAATCACTCCCGAAGCCTAAATTGCAACACATCTGTTGACCCTCGAACACAAATCTGCTACGCACCGGACTCAGGCGACTGAATGGTGGCTTCCGATTCGTACCAAATCCGAATCCATGAGTCTTCAGTGTCTTTTGAATTGATGAGGGGCGTGAATTCGGTACGTTGTTGATAAAATGAGGTCTCGTTCTTATTCGCGATACTCACCATACGATGTATTCAGTCAAGATCGAACACTTATCTAAATAATTCTGGAGAATCAATGATGTTTGATAGAATCGTCAACCTCCCAGGGGTGTCCGATGACTGGGAAACAATGCAAAAGGTGGCTGAAGAAGCAGGGAGGCACGTTCATGAATCATAAAGGGGGCAGCGGCCACCTGACTGTCCGGCGGGGTGAGCGTATCTCTCAATTGCCGATGCACGGCTCAGGAAAACAGCTAGGAAACGGCTTGATGGCCAAAATCAAGAAAGACCTTGGGCTAGGGTAAATCGATGCTGTCCTATCCGATCCAATTGCAGGAGGATGATCGCGGGGTGATGGCGACGTCGCCAGACTTTCCGGAGCTCACGACCTTTGGCGACGATCAACGCGAGGCCCTTGACCGGTCCGTGTCCGCACTTGAGGAGGCTGTCGCCGCGCGCATGCATGACAACCAGGATGTGCCTGTCCCTTCTGACGGTGACGTCTGCGTTGTGTTACCGACGCTCACGGCGGTGAAGGTGATTCTCTATCAGGGCATGCGGGATCAGAACGTCGGAAAATCCGAACTGGCGCGGCGACTGGGCTGGCATCTGCCGCAAGTGGATCGGGTGTTGGATGTTGAGCATCTCTCGCGGCTCGACCGCATGGACATGGCCCTGGGTGCCATCGGAAGACAATTGGTCGTGAAAACGGAGGACATCACGGGATAGGTCGAGCCCGCCCGTGGGGCTGGCGGCACACGCCTTGGCGATGCACACGCGGGCGACAATCCGGTGGTACGTCTCGATTGGCCTCAACGGGCCGCAGCTGCAGATCTGGACATCGGAAAAAACAGAACGTGGACAAGTGGCGGGGTGAGGACCTGTCAGGACGCGGCGTTTGGCGGGGTGGTGGCTCCTTTCGCCTTGTACACGGTGCCGCATAAGATCCCCATCTCGCGTGCGGGTTGAGGAACTGGTCAATGCAATGGACGCAGCCAGGGTGGCGTCACAGGTCGAGTTACCAATCTCGTAGGACGTGCCATCGGCTATGTGGAAGAACCCGCAGATCAGGTTGAAAGACATGCGCTTCGTATCCTGGGTCGGCTCTGATGATCAGGCGGTCGCTGATCAAGAATCCAACCGATATTCGTGCCTTTGCGGACCAAATCGCCTTATGGAGACAAGCCCTTGCCAGGAATGACAGATTTGAATCATCAGAAATGGCTCTTTGAGACCGGAGGCGAGACTGTCCCGACATTCTCTTCTTGATCGTGAAGGTTGAACATGCGCCATGGCCGGTTGATCGAGTCACACCTCAATTCCAGGTCGTTGAGAACTCGCAGAACAAAATCCTGATTGATCGATTGGTTGGATCTCCTGCCCTGCCTTCCCACCATCTGGCGATGCGCAACATTGATCTTTTCTGTCACTGCTGACGCATCCCTTCCGATATACACAGGCTCTGACTCCGGGAGACAGCCCCTTCCCTGCGGCCATGATCGAACAGAAGCGGCACAGGAGATGGATCTTGGGAAATTTCGGGAATTCATGAAAGATTTTGGGGTTCCACGCCAAAGAGTATATGGAGTTGCGTGTCGGTAGCGGGAGAATACGATCTCGTGGAATTTGTCATCGTCAATGGGCCGGCTCTGGCTGTTCTGGCCGTCACGCTCGCAATGTTTGTTCTCTTTGTGACCGAGACCTATCCGATTGAAGCTGTGGCTTTGATCGGTGCAGGTGTCTTGATCGCTGCAGGACTTTTGCCACATGAAAAAGCTCTGGCTGTCTTTTCCAATCCGGCGGCCTGGACGATTGCAGCCATGTATATCCTGTCGGGCGCTCTTGTCAGGACCGGCGTCTTGTCCGCTCTCTCGGGAGCCGCCACCCGGACAAGCCGTGAACACCCGGTGCGTGTGCTCGTGTTCCTATCGGTCATTGTGGTCGTCTCATCGGCTTTCATCAATAACACACCGGTTGTCCTGGCGCTGATCCCCGTGGTGATCGCCATTGCCCACAAACTCGATATTGATCCCTCGAAACTTCTCATCCCGCTATCATATCTGTCGATTTTTGGCGGTATCTGTACGCTGATCGGGACATCAACGAATCTCCTCGTTGATGGCGCGGCCCGCGCCGCCGGACTCGAACCCTTTACCCTGTTTGAAATCACCCCACTGGGTGTCATTCTCGCTGGCTTCGGCATACTTTATCTTCGTGTTCTGGGTCCCAGACTTCTGCCCGGCAGAGAGTCGTTTTCGAGCATTTTGCGCGACAAGACCAAAATGAAGTTCTTTACCGAACTGGCAATCCCCGAGGGAAGCGAATTGATTGGTCAGAATGCGCTGCAGGTTGAAATCTTTCGCCGTCATGGCGTTCGCATTGTCGATGTCGTCCGTGAAAATACCCCGCTGCGGCGGCAGTTTCCCAATGTTGACTTGCATGAGGGAGATCGCGTCATTCTACGGACGAGTGCTACCGAACTTCTGGGACTCCATGAGCACCAAGACCTCCGTCTGGCCGACAAGGTCTCCTCACGACGAACTGAAACCGTTGAGGTCCTGATTTCTCCGCGATCCCGGCTGGTGGGTGCTTCGATCGGTTCGCTGGAGTTGGCGCGCCGTTACTCTGTCTATCCCCTCGCCGTACACAGACCCCGCGGACTGGCTTCGATCGGACAGCTTGATTCCGTGGAGATCCGTGTTGGTGATACGCTCATGCTTGAGGGAACAGCGACAGACATTCACAGATTCGCGGTTGATCACGATGTGACGGAAGTCGAAAGACCAGATGTTCGACCCTATCGCAGGAAAAAAGCGCCCATCGCATTGGCAACACTTGCGACCATGGTTGTCCTCGCTGCCCTGGGTGTCATGCCCATCTATGCTCTGGCGATGATTGCGGTTGCGGTTGTCTTCGTCCTGCGATGCGTTGATGCCGAAGATGGCCTGTCATTCGTTGATGGTCGATTGCTCGCACTGATCTTCTCAATGTTGGGAGTCGGCGCAGCAATGGAATCGACAGGTGCGGTGACCCTGATTGCCGAATTCGTGACCCCGCTCCTGTTCGGTCTGCACCCGTTTCTGATCGTGTGGATCGTCTATCTCCTGACATCGGTACTGACCGAGATGGTCTCCAACAGTGCCGTTGCTGTTGTCATGACACCGATTGCCATCGGTCTGGCAACACCACTCGGGATCGATCCGCGCCCGCTGGTTGTCGCCGTCATGGTTGCGGCGTCAGCAAGTTTTGCAACACCGATTGGTTATCAGACCAACACATTGGTCTTCGGTCCCGGCGGTTACAAATTCACCGATTACATGATCATTGGGCTGCCACTGAATATTTCGGTCGGAATCCTGGCCAGTCTGCTGATCCCGATATTCTGGCCACTCTGACCTCACACGTCATTGTCCGGTCAGGACGCAACTCCGCCAGAGATGCCTGGTCAGAGGCCAATCGAACAAGGCACATTCGGCGCAGGGCATGGAGCGCTCTCGCCTCGAAAAGATTGCGGCACAAATCCTGCTTGTGGAAAGGACATATGTAACCCAACACTCAAGCTGAACAACGAAACAGTCCGGAGATCTCTTCAATGGGTGGCGAATTCCAGCCCCGGGCGGTCCGGTTCATAGAGAGATGTTTCGCGGGGGCGGTCTGTTGTCTCCCCTGATCCCATCACATCACCAAACATGATACGGGCGGCGGTGCGACCCCACAGGTCGATGCGGTCGTGTGTTCCCTTTCAACAATTGACTGAGAATGTTTGTAGAACATTCAGGGCTTTGGTCGTATGCAGCAGGAACTGATCCGTGCAGCGGGTCAGATTTCTGCAGGCCTGTTCAGCCTGAAAGTTGCGGATTCACCAAGCCTGTCCCCTCGCACAGTGATTTCAGTTTGGCGAAACAGATCTCAGGATCCACGGCTCCAAAACCTGCGAACGTCCCAAATCCGCAATCTGTTCCCGCCATGAGTCGATGGCGGGGCATGAATTCCAGAAATCTCTGCAATCGATGTTTGACAACCCGTGGATGTTCGACAAAATTGGTTGTGCTGTCGATCACTCCCGGCACCAGGACCGTATCATCGGGAATCTCATCCCGTCGCTCCCGAAACACTTCCCATTCATGCGCATGGCGCGGATTGGAAGTCTCGAAGAGCAGATATTGCGCATGAACACGCAAGAAGAGCGACAAGACCTTGTCCATGCCGATATCACAGACATGTGGTCCTTCGTAATTTCCCCAGCAGATATGAACGCGCACACGCGCAGGATCGATTCCGTCCAGAGCATGATTAAGCGCTTCCACATTCTCATGGGCAATGGCGATAAACTCCGCGTCGGTCAGGTCGTCGAACATCATGTGACGTGAAAGGGCCAGATCAGGGCAGTCGAGCTGCAGATACAAACCTGAATTGACAATTGTCCGGTACTCTTCGCGCATCGCCTCGGCAAGTGCCCCCAGATAGGCTGATCGTGAAGGATAATAGTCATTCGGCAGGAACAGACTGATCACGCCGGGAGATGCCGCGTTCATGAAAGCTTCGGCCGCACCATGTGCGACCATTCCCGCCTTGAGAGCAGCAATGTCCTTCAACAATTCCCCCTGCCCCTTCGGCTCCACCCGCCCGATACAACAGGGGCGGGAATATTGGGGTGTACCACCTGAGTCTGCCAACCGCTTGAGAAATGTCGGAAACAGCCGGAGGTCGGCAGGTGGCCGCCGCGGGGAGTCACCGCCAAATCCGGTATAACGATCCTTGACATAGGTCGCATAAGAGATCTTTGAGGTTTCGCCATCAGATACGATATCGATGCCGGCTTCGACCTGACGGCGCACCGTCTCTCCGGCCGCCTGAAACATGGTTTGATCAAAAATCTCCTGATCAAATGACTCGCCCCGCTCACGCGCGAAAATCAGATCGGTCACTTCCTGGCTACGCGGCAGGCTGCCAACATGTGTCGTGCGAATCAACATTTATTCTTCTCCTGTTTCTGTCCCAGACCCCGCCACACAATATCCCACCGGACTCATTCACAACTGATATCGTTTCATGCGTGAAACGATATCGCTGGGTCAGACGTCTTGTCCGGCACTGAAGATGTGAATCGGCAGCGCTCCGGGTTGACAGCATGTTGTCGCCCATCTGTCATCTCAGAAATTCCAGGTTGGTCCCGCCGGATCATCGGTACCGCGCACCCGAAACATGCCGTTTTCTCCGGAAACTGCGGGAGCAATATTGAATGGTGTATCAGGCGGGACCGCACACGTGTCTCCCGGAGCCAGCACGGTGTCTCCGCCTTGCCATGTCAGTTTCCAGTGCCCCTCGGTCACGAGCAGGATTTCATGTTTTTCACTTGCCGTCATCTCGTTCGCGGTGGCACCGCAAGACAGAAAATCCACCGTGAATCCTGGCCGATCAACAATCAACGCCTTGTCCCCGATGATCGGCGCGGGTGCATTGGCGGAAAGGGCTTTCATATCCCAGCGCCGGGCGACAAAACGCGGCACCACCTGTCCCACGGGAATCTCGGGAAACGCACTGAGTTCCGCATCCGAGAGGGTTGGCATGGGAACGTCTCCTGCGGGGAGTTCCTCTCCCCGGTTGCGGTCATAGAGTTGACCCGAAGCGGAGAGTATCATGCCGTTTTTCCGCCCCTCTTCGATCACCTGCGGTGCCCAAACCACGCCGCCGCCCGCATCATCGCCGCCGAGCACTGCGAACAACATCCCGTGACACTGTCCGATATTTTCGAATCCGCGGAAAATCCCGGTGGGAATGTTGAAGATATCCCCGTCCTCGAGAACGACTTCGCCCGCCTGGCCCCACCGACCCCAAAAGAAACGCCACCGTCCCTTCAGCACGATGAAAACCTCGGCCGTGTGATGAGAATGCAATGAATTACGACAGTTGGGCGGTTGTCCGGCAGCGCCGATGTTGAAACCGGGTGTGTCGCAGATATGGACATGTTGATCCGGGTTTTCCGACACACCGCCCCCCACGATGGTAAAATTTTCCTTGCGGTCTGAACCCGGATTATACGTGTCAATAAATGCCGTCCGGCACGGAACCAGTTCACCGTAGCGGACGATGCGCGCCGCCATATCACCATTGGATATCATGTCCCTATCCTTCCTCACCTGACTCCTGATTGGCTGTCTGTGCAAAAATCTGTTTCCACACGGCAACCTCATCGAACAGGATAAACTCGCGCTTCAAACCCCGTGGGCCGAATTCCGCATGCGATATGCCCATGATTGAGACGCGCTGGCCGGACGGGTCACCAAACATCCCCGCACCGGCATGAATTCCATCCAGACTCCAGCGCACGGCGGCGCGCGGACAATGATCCGGATCATTTCCACTGATACGATGCGCGACACGGAATGCGGCATCGGGAAAGGATGACCGCAGCCCCAGCCAGAAACGCTCCGCCTCGGCAATGCCGTGTGCCGTGACATGTCCTGGTAATTCAAGTTGACAGGCGGGGTCATAATTCGCGGCGATCACCGCGAATTCATCCTGCATGATACGATGTAACAACTCTTCATATCGCGCGCCGCACGGCGCATCATCGCCGCTTCCCTGATAAGGCCCTTCTGGAACTGATTCCGGGGGGAAACCGTCAACTTCGACCTGACCTGTCTGCGCCCTCTGCTGCGCGCACCAGGTTTCAGCATAATCCCGGGATGTCATGCCCATATGCGAGAGAATTCCGGCGAAATCACGCACCAGCCATTCGTCGTCAATCTGCCAACCCAGATCCGGATGGCTCCGCGCATGGCAATCGGCAATCACCCGGTAGGCCAACCGGCGGCCCGTCGGTGCACCAAATATCCCATGTCCCAGATGCGTTGCGGTGCAGTAAAGCCGATGTGAGGAATACCAGCTGTCGTCACCGGCGCGATGCCAGATCACATCTTCTCCCAACAACCGTCGATCAGGAAATTCACTGAGGGTCTGGCGGGTGGCACTGATGACCGCACGATTGCCCCGGGTCACCGCAGACGGCGAACGGACGATGATATCGTCACGATAAGCCGTATGGAGAAGATCAATATGTCGTCCTTCCCATATGTTCTCCGTGATGCCGAGAATGAAAGACGGAAAGTCCGTATAATGGAGTGTGTTCATTGTTCTTCGCTGTACAATTCCCTGTCGATACGCGCCGATTCCCTGATCTGGATCTCACATGGCAAACGCATGTGGTCGAAATCCAGATTGGGATCCTTGATACGTGCGCGAAGCTGCTCCACGGTTGCTGCCACGAGTTGCTCCAATGGCTGGCGGATCGTGGTCAGGCGATAGGGTGGCCAGGCGGCCATCGGGACATCGTCGAAACCGATGACCGAGACATCCTGGGGAATCCGCAGATTCAACTCACCGCGAAGCGTATCCATAACCGCAAAAGCCATCTGATCGCTGCCCACGAAGAGTGCATCCGGGTGGCAACCCCCGTCCGTGTAGAGGTTGAGGGTCGCTTCACGCGCGGCCTGTTGACAGTATCTTCCATCAATACAGGCCACCAAATCGCGATCAGCCGCCCTCAACCCTGCCAGAAACCCTTCCTGGCGTTCGCGTCCCGTCGATGATCCCTGCCAGCCGGAAATATGCGCAATGCGTTCATGTTCCTTTGCCAACAGGGTCGCCGCGAGCCGACCGCCGGCAAAATTGTCCGAGGTCACGGATGTCGGGCCATCCTTGCCCTGGTGCCGGTTGAACAGAACGATCGGAATATTTCCTTCCCGGCAGCGTTCGATCGGTGCGCCCGACATCGTCGCCGACGCAGCGATCAAACCATCAACCTGGTAATCGAGCAGGTTGGAAAACAGTTTTTCGTTGGCCGCGTCATCGACATCGGCAAAGAACATCATGATGTGATAGCCGACACGCTGCAGATGTTCCGAGAGAAGTTCCAGAATGCGCGGATAGAACAGGTTGTCGAGCTCAGCGACCGCCAACCCGATTATCTTGGTCTCACCGGTAATGAGTGAGCGCGCGACGGCGTTTGGACGATATCCGAGACGCGCCGCCGAACGGCGCACGCGCGCTGCGACTTTCTTTGAAACCGAGGCCCCGGGCGTAAAGACGCGGCTGACAGCCGATTGGCTGACACCGGCATCGCGCGCCACGTCCTGGGAGGTGACACGGCTCATCGTCTGATCGTCCCGACGCGCCGATTCATCCTGCCGTCCAACCGCCATCAATCAGGAGATGTGTGCCGGTCACCATTGACGAGGCATCAGAGGCCAGAAAGACCACGGCACCCATCACATCTTCGGGGCGAGCGATCCGTCCCAGTTTGATCTTGGACTCGATCCATTTGACTTTTTCGGGATCGGCGAGAGTCTGGCGGGTCAGTTCGGTCCGCACAAATGTGGGGCAGATTGTGTTGACCCGAATTCCATATTGTCCCCATTCAACCGCCATCGCCTTGCTCATCCCCTCGAGCGCATGTTTGGATGCGCAATAGACCGATCGGTCAATACCACCTGTCAGACCCATCTGGGATGAGATCTGGATGATTGACCCGCCATGTTCACGCATTGATTTCGCTGCTGCGCAGGCCAGGAAATAGGCGGCGCGGCAATTGACCGCCATCACCTGATCATAATTGTCCGGATCAGTTTCCATTGCCGGTGAATGACGTGCCATTCCGGCTGAATTCACCACGATATCGAATCGTGTTTCGTGTACAAAACATCGCTTGACCTGCGCGTCATCGGTCACATCCATCTCGAGCGACCGGACACCATAACCCGCATCTCGCAACGCCTCTCCTGCCGAGGCAATGGCTGCCGGCTGGCGCGCGCAGATCGTCAAATGTGCACCTGCTTCACCGAGCGCTGCCGCCAATGCAAACCCGATGCCGCGCGACGCGCCGACGACCAGCGCACGGCGACCGGCAAGACTGAAAGAGGGTGTCCGGGGAACCGACAGGTGAGGCATCACGGAATCTCAGCTCCTGGCCTGAGCTGCTGCCACACCGCCGTACGGAATATTGAGGCCGCCGTAGCGGCGCAGCCGTATATTGGCCTGTTCACCGTGACCGGTGAATCCCTCGAGGGCGCAAAGCCGCGAACAATAGCCGCTGACCAGAGTTGCCGCCTCGTCGGTCAGGATCTTCTGATAGGTATGGGTTTTCAGGAACTTGCCGACCCACAGTCCGCCAGTATAGCGCCCGGCCCGGCGCGTTGGAAGCGTGTGGTTTGTCCCGATGACCTTGTCACCGTTTGCCACATGCGTGCGTGGACCGAGGAACAGAGCGCCGTAATGGGTCATGTGCTCCAGGAACCAGTCGTCGCGCGCGGTCATGATCTGAACATGCTCCGAGGCAATCCTTTCAGCTTCCTGCAACATCTCTTCATAACTGTCACACAGGATGACCTCTCCGTAATCGGTCCAACTGCGCGCTGCGGTGGTTGCCGTTGGCAATTTACGGAGCAACCGCTTGATCTCTGCCAGGGTCTCAGCGGCCAGTCGGCGGCTATTGGTGATCAGCACAGCAGGGGAATCGTACCCATGTTCGGCCTGCCCCAGCAGATCTGTGGCACACAGTTCGGCATCGACGCTGTCATCAGCAACAATCAGAGTCTCGGTGGGGCCGGCGAGCAAATCGATCCCGATCCGACCGAAGAGCTGGCGTTTTGCCTCGGCCACAAAGGCATTTCCGGGGCCCACGAGCATGTCCACCGGAGTTATGGTCTCGGTTCCCAGTGCGAGGGCGCCAACAGCCTGAATTCCCCCGAGCAGATAGATATCATCGGCACCGCCCAGATGCATCGCAGCGATGACAGCGGCATTGGGTTCGCCATTCACGGGCGGTGTGGCCGCGACGATACGCTGGACGCCGGCAACATCGGCCGTGACAACCGACATATGCGCCGATGCGACCATCGGGAATTTTCCCCCGGGCACATAGCAACCCACCGATTGGACCGGAATATGGCGATGGCCAAGGATCACCCCCGGAAGGGTTTCGGTTTCCACATCATGCATGGACTCGCGCTGGATGCGGGCAAAGTTTCGGACCTGTTCCTGCGCAAAGCGAATGTCATGCAGGTCCTGTCTGGAGAGTGAATTGACCAAATGCTCAATGTCACTTTCCTTCATGCGAAAAGACGGCGGTGACCAGTTGTCGAATGTCTCTGACATCTCCCGTACCGCGGCATCACCCCCCTGTTCGATTGTCTCCAGGCTGCGCGCGACAATGTCACTGACCTTCGCGGCCTGCCTGGCACGTTCGTCTTCCGATCGTCCGCGCTTCAGATATTCCATGACGTGTCCGTCCCTGTCTGATCATGGAGGTTTGACTTCATTTTTCGCCCCGTCGTGGCCTGGTTTCCGTGTCGGGCCGTGGGAGCTCGGCATCGGAGCGGTCAAACCGCTCCCAACCCTGGCCATCAAAGATATCAACTCCCAATTGATGCAAGACATCGGCGAAATCGACCATGACCCAATTGTCAGCGATCTTGCCCTCTGCCACCCGCCAGAAATCCATGTAGCGAATGGTCACGCGTTTCCCGGTGGCCGCAATACCAAAAAATTCACCGCTATGGATAGCTTCCTGACGACCGAACGCGGCGGCCCACTCACCCATATAGAGGCGGGCTTCATCAAGACAGACTTTCCCGGAGAAAGCGGCCTGAAACGGGCGTTGCCAATTGTCCTGGAATTCTCTCAATCCATGTTTCACGCCGCAACCGAAATTGCCCCGCCAGGTCATGTCATCGGCAAAGAACTCGCCAATATCGTCAATCCGATGGTCATTCAGTGCATTGACCATGGATTCAATCACCTGACGGGTCTGTGCCGTTTGGGACAGGTCAGCACCTTTGGTGAGCGGGGCCTGATCGGGCCGGATTCCCCTCTGCCCGCATGTGTCATGGGATGGATCTGTCATGGCCCCTACCCTTTCACCGCACCGGCGGTGAGTCCGCTGACGATCTGGCGCTGAAAGACCATGATCAACAGGAACAGCGGTGCGGTGATTGAGACAGCTGCTGCGACGGCCCGCACCTGATCTGTCGTCGTGGTTTCACGATTGAAGAATCCGGCAATGGCCGGGACCATGGTCTGGTTTTGGGCATCCAGCAGGAGTGAAGCCACCAGAAAATCATTATAAGCCAGGAGAAAGCTGAACAGTCCGGCCGTGATGACACCGGGCCACATCACCGGCATGATGACCCAGCGAAAGGCCTGGAAATGTGTACAGCCGTCAACCCGTGCGGCCTCGTCCAGATCCCGGGGAATGTTCTGGAAGAAAGACCGCAGCATCCAGATCGTAAAGGGCTGATTGATCGCGACCATCACCGCAATCACGGCCACCGGCTTGCCGTAAAGGGTCGGGGACAGATCACCGAGGATCGGCCGCAGCAATTCTGCCGAGTTGATGAAGACCGGGAGATATCCGGCCACCAGCACCGCGTGCGGTAATGCACGAAATATCAATGCCATGATCAGCAGCCAGAAGGCAAGATTTGATCCTGACCGTGCGATTCCATAGCCAGCGAGTGTGCCGACCGTCAGGGAGATGACGACGACACCTGCGGTCACCATCATCGAATTGATGAAGTTCCGGTAAAAGCTGCTGTCGATCCATATCGACTGATAATGTTCGATGGTGAAACCGATAATCGGTGAACCCATGGGCCCTGAGAATCCATTGGCGATCCGCAATAGTGGCGGCAACAACCCGAAAAATACGGCGATGAAGATGACAGCAAAGACCAGCGATGCAGCCAACCAGTAGAGCAGTCGATTCCCGAACGGTGCCCATCGCCTTGCATAACGCGGCAAATCGCGCATGGCAAAATGAATGAAGCCCCACAGCACGCCGAGTCCAACCATGATATCGAGGATTGACAGTCCCTGACCGGCCGCACGGGTTGCCGGGCCAAAAATCACATGCAACGGGTTGGAAGCAAAGGCGTCAATTGGTGATTTAAAACTCATGACAGCAATCCAGAAGATTGGGAATGCTGCGATGACGCACCAAGACACGAGGAAGATCGCGGAGATGGCCCGAAGCTGTGGTGACTGTCGCATGGCGCGCGGGACCGCCTTCATCATGACACCCCCTTATGGTCCCGCCAGGTCTTGCCGAGCAGCGGAATCAGGATCACCACAATACCGATCATGGTCAGCATGGCACTTGCCGAGGCCCGGCTGATGGCACGATTGCCGGCATCATCAGGCGTCAGCAGATCATAGGTCAGCCATTGCAGGGAAATCACATGTGCCTGCGAAGAAAATCCGACGATCTCTTCAAAAACCCGGTAGGAATCCATGAGGTGAATCAACGCAATGAATATAATCAATGGCATAAGGTGCGGGATGGTCACGAAACGCAGGCGTTCAAACCGACTGGCCCCATCGATCACCGCGCTCTCAAGCGTATCCTGATTGACCGTCTGCAATCCGGCATAGAGGATAATGAAGGCAAAAGGTGCGACATGCCAGACACGGTAAAACATCATCAGGAGTTCGAGGGTCCAGGGATTGGCGAGCATCGCGATATCGGCCTTCAACAGCCATTCCAGGAGCGCTGTCAGAATGCCATCCCCCACAAACAGCCAGCGGATGGATAACGCGCCGATCACCGGTGTGATGATGAATGGAAGCAAAGAGACAAAGATGATCTGCCCGCGCAACGACTGGATTGCGTTATTCACAGCGAGGGCGATCAGCAGACCCACACCGATCACCAGCGGCAGTGTCATGAGGGTGAAGGTGAGGGTGAATCGCAAGGCTTTCCAAAAATCGATCACCATCACCTGTTCCCAACTCAGATCCTGTAAACCGGCAAGGAATCGCGCAGGCTCAAGAACGTTGCGATAACTCTGCCAGCCGACAAATCGGGTCTCGGTGACCGGGTCTCCATATGAATCCAGGATCGGCCGCATGCGAATCTCGACCGTACAGGTCGATGTCAAAAAACCCGGCGTACAGACCTCGACTTCGGATTGCTCGAATTCGACACTGGTCACATGAAAACTCTGCCACAACACGTTGGCCAGTGGCCAGGCGATGAAAACCAGCATCAGGAATATGGATGGGCCAACAAATGCGGCGAAAGTTTTGAATTTCACCCTCTAGCTCTCCCTGCGACCCGTCTGAACCGTCGATACATCCATGCGATCACAGGAAGGGCACCGTGTCAGGTGCCCTTCACATATATTCAGTTGATCAGGCCGGCATCCCGGGCGGCCGTCAGATATTCCGCCTCGATATCCGCCAGTGTGGTCGCGGCATCCTTGGCACCGGTCAGATAATCCGACACGCCGGAGCCCAGCGCGGTATGCATCAGCCCCATGGCCGCCAAGGATGGATACGGCCGTGCGCCTGATGCCGCCGTGGCGGCAGCACCCGCCGCGGCGGGTCCGGCAACATAGCCGTCAATCAGCCAGACAGCCGCATCGTTATTGGCGGTGACCATGTCGGTATCCATCCCTTCCATGGCCAGCCGGAAAGCTGCATCGGCCGCGTCATCCGTAATATTGGCAGCAATGACGATTCCGTCCCACCAGAGCGTGGATGCGGTCCCGCCCGGCCCTTGCGGGGCGCCGGCCATTGTCACTTTGCCGACCACCGTGCTCTCACTGGGATCATCCATTGCCGCGGCTCGCGAGGCCCACAAATTGGACATGGCGATTTTTCCCTGCTGGAACTGCTGCTGCACATAGGTGGAGTCCGATGTCAGATATTCAGGATCCATATAGTCTGTCAGTGCCTTCATCAGTTCGAGCGTGGCAATGCCGGCTTCATTGTTGATGGTCGGCATATTGTTGTCGTCGAAGAAATCACCGCCGTGGCCGAAGAAGTTGTTGACGAATTCCTGCGCCAGGTTCCAGCCTGTCTTGTATGTGCCGCCGACCGGGTAATCGACGACACCGGCATTCCGGATGGTCTCTGCCGCCGCCAGGAATTCCCCATAGGTCGTGGGCGGTGTGATCCCGAGATCAGCGAAGATATCATTGCGGTACATGAGATGCTGTGCGTTGACCATCATGGCGATTGCCCAGGTCTGGCCATCGACCCTGATGAGTTGGTTGGGTTTGAGTTGCTGGCCGTATTTTGACACGAGATCATCCAGCGGGCGGATGGTCTTGGCATCGAAAAGCGGGGTGAACGTGCCGTTCGAGACTCCACCGATATGGTAGAGAGACGGTTCCGCGGCAAAGGCAGCGGGTTGTTTGGTTCGAAATTCCTGATCCAGTTCCGCTTCAAGATTACCGCATTCGGCCATCGCCTCTGTGACCGCCTTCCACGCCTCAAATCCTGCCGAAAGTGACTTGATGGGCACATCATTCTCATAGGCGCAACCGGCAAAGGCACCGCCTGAGTTCAGTGCCACGACACCCACGGCCAAAAGTTTAAAAAACCTCATCGGATATTCTCCTCTCATTGCGTTGTGACCGAAACATCACCTGCCCGGCCCCATTGATTTTCCGCCATATCGGGCGGCTCCATGCGACCGATTAACCGGTCTCAATCACCTGGCCTGACTCTGCATCGAACAGACGGCAGATTTCAGGTGGCACCTTGACATTGACGCTGTCGCCGATCCCGGCCTGGTAATTCTTGGCGGCTTTCACCGACACCATGGCGGCACCCACGCGCAAGGTGAGCATCACCGCTTCTCCGAGCAGTTCAATCGTATAAATGGGTGCTCCAATCTCGCTTTTTCCCGTGTCCACACGCGCGTCTTCGGCACGAAATCCCAATGTGACGTTGCCGTTTGGCGCTTTCAGCCCGGGGATCTCGATATGTTCGGCCCGGAACGTTCCGTCATGCAATTCACCATTGATCAGGTTCATGGCGGGTGAGCCGATAAATCCGGCGACAAATGTATTGGCTGGGCGATCATAGATGTCTGAGGGGGTTCCCACCTGTTGCACCACGCCTTTATTCATCACCACCACGCGATCTGCGAGGGTCATCGCCTCGATCTGGTCATGGGTGACATAGAGGGTGGTGACCTTGAGCTCATGGCTGAGATTCTTGATCTGGGCGCGGGTTGACACGCGGAGCTTGGCATCGAGATTGGAGAGGGGTTCATCCATCAGAAAGACATTGGGTTCGCGTACGATGGCCCGGGCCAGGGCCACCCGCTGGCGCTGACCGCCGGAAAGTTCGGCCGGCTTGCGGTGCAGGAAGTCATTGAGCTCGACCATCGCCGCGGCGCGCCGGACCCGTTCTTCGTGAATAGCCGGATCGATCTTGCGCACACGTAGCGGAAAACGGATATTCTCGAAGACGTTCATGTTGGGATAGAGACCATAGGATTGAAACACCATGGCCACGTCCCGGTCTTTGGGGTCGAGTTCATTGACGCGTTTCCCGTCGATACGGATTTCGCCTTCGGTCACATCCTCGAGCCCGGCCACCATCCGCATGGTGGTGGTCTTGCCGCAGCCCGAAGGTCCGAGCAGAACGAGAAATTCACGGTCAGCGACGGTCAGATCGAACCGCTCAACGCCGGTAAAATTCCCCCAGCGTTTGGTGATATTTCGTAACTCTATTTCGGCCATGTCCCTTTGAGAAACCCGACGCCCTGTTTGCATACGAATGCAAGAGTTACACCAGAGCCCGGACAGTTTCAAGTCAAATTCATACCGCCAAACTGTCTGATATCCACCCGGCCCCATCGAATGGCGCGCCAAAACTCAGATCTGCTCGAACGCACAGCCATCAGTCTCAAAATGTGATCCGATCCGCCCGTCCTCAATCAACCCAGTTGCAAAACGGGCGATCACCCCAATCCAGTCCAAAGACACATCGCTTGTGGAATGCACCCATCAACACAACTGAAAGTTCACAAAAAAGGGGCAGCCGAAGCCGCCCCCTCAACTCTTATCTTCGATCAGTGATCAGAACGTCATGGTGATACCGAGATCGGCCACCGCGTTACTGTCGACTGAACCCGCACCGGCTTTCAGGGTCGCGCCGCCGCCCAGATCATGGGAGAAGCCGACACCAAAGGCGTCCACGGTGGTGGATGAGGTGGACCAGCTATATGAAGGTTTGACATCATCACCTGCTCCACCGCTATTATAGCTGATATGCGCTTTTTCCATTTTGTGCTGTGCTGCCACCAGAACAACCGAAGTCGCTTCTGACATTTGATAGCTGACATCAACCCCAAAGGCTTGATTTTTCAGGTCGGGTTTGTTGGCCCAATTGTCTTTAATGCCCGCCGTGCAAGCGTCTGCTTTAACTTTGTTGTAAGTTGCTTTGTCCGTTGCGCGCACATCGCTGCACTTAAATCCTTCGTTGTCAGCTTCGTCATGGTCGCTGTCAGTTGAGTAAAGTGCGTTCATGGCAATGGCACCTTGCGTAAAGCCCATGCCAACAGACATCACGCCATTGCTGTCAAAGCCAGCCCCGAAATTCACAGGTTCCACATTGAAACTGAACCCGGCTGCCCAGGCGGCGTCCCCGGCATTGTCACCATAGGAAATCGCGACTTTTGCAACTCCAAAGTCACCGTCATAACGGACATCAGCTGCTGAGCCGCCGTAAGGCCCTTCGGCAACATCATCGATGCCGATTCCATCAAATCCGGGATCAGCCAGACCGCCCGCCAGTTTGTCGGCAGCATCAATATCGGAACCCATTGTCAGCTTGTGCATGTCCATCGAGATATAGACTTCGCCGTGGTTGTTGACCGACTGGCTATCGGCTTCTTTGATTGAGCCGGACAGGCTATCGATGTAAGCTTTGGATGCAGCGGTTCTATCATTTCCGGTAAGGGGGGTTGTTGTGGTAATGGTGACCATTAAAGCCGATGCTTGTGCGGCAAGGAGCCCAGTGTAACTGTCACCGTCTCGCGCTTCACCAAAATCTGCTCCAGTAAGACCACTTGTTAGCGCCCATCCCGGTGCGACTTCACTATCAGCCTCTCCCGAATCTACATCGGCAACATAGGTAAAGACTATCGATTCTTGGGCTTCCGCGCCATTCACGGACTTAAATGCAATGGTCACTATATCAGTGGCACTGATTTCATCATTCGTATCAGTGTCAGCGTAGGTTATGCTTGCGATATTCGTTAACTTAACACCGCCAACAGTGAGAGATGCTTCCTCATTGTCTTCAATATTTATAGGGCTCTCAATAACCATGTAAGGAGCTATTGTTCTCGTAGAGGTGTTTGTATGCCCTGGAATTGTCGCAATCTTATACCCGGAGAAAGTTTTTGGATCACTGATAATCACGCTGTCTTTCACGAAGCCACCTGCAGGTGCTTTGATCCCGTATTTTTTCTCAAGGGCCGCTGCTTTATTCCCAGTCGCGTTTTCCGTTAAGAGGTAAGCTGTTGGTGCAGCCACCGCCGTCCGACCCGAAACACTTTCCGTGTTATCCAGCGTCATTTCACCGCCGAAACCAATGCCGCCGTCCGTTGTGCCGGAGGCCGCGAAGGTCACCTTGAACTCATGGTGGAATTGCAGATCGCTCTTGGAGTCGTCATCGCTTTCGACAAATTTCACCCCGAAGTTGGCTTCCCCGCTGATGGAGACGCCACCGCCATCCATCGCGAAAGCACTGCCGCCCGCCACCATCGCGGCGGCGGCAAGTAGAGAGAGTTTTCTCATCTGTTTCTGTCCTATTATGTCAAGGAATGGACAGAGATTTGTGGGTGGTGGGCAGAAACGCAGAATCAGAGAAAAGGGGCAGAGAATTGACAGTTGTTGTCGGGTGATGCGGAAAGCTCCAGGATGACCACAAGGCCCCCATCACGGATTCATCGGGATATCACAGACACTCCATCTTGATGACGGCATCCCGTTTCAATTGTCATGGGCCCGTGTTCAGGAGCTGTTCACCCGTTCGGTCCGCACCTCCAGCAGGTTGCGGGCCTCCCGCCCGCAGACCACCGCGATCAGATGGAGGGGCTCCTGGCGATCCCGGTAGCGGTTCGCATAACCCTTCTCCCGCATCTGGGTGAACGCCTCTTCCATCTTCGTCTCAACGTCCGCGTCCCTGCCCGCCATCTTGAACTCGAGGATGAACACCTGCCCGCCGGTGTGCACCACCATGTCGGCCCCGCCATGGCTGGACGCCGCCTCGGCGCGGACATCCACCCCGATCGCCCGGAAACACATCTGCAGCAGGCTGGCATACCAGGCCTCATAGCGCGCCAGATCCCCCGTGGCGTGCCACTGGTAAGGAATGCTGGCGAGATAGGCCTTGAGCGTCTCCGCAAAGCCTTCAAAGTCGTTGGCTTCGAGACGCGCACAGAGATCACGTCCCTGGCCCCGCGCTTCCGTGACCGTCTTGCCCAGAGACTGCAGCAATCCCCGGTTCAGACTGACGTGCACCTCCTGGTTGGGATAGTCCAACTGATAGAGCGTGTCGAAATGATCCCGTCTCTCATCTGTGATGGTGAGGTATCCTGTCTGGAACAGCAACGCCTCGGCTTCAATATCATTGACATCAAATTTGGAGATCAGGGGGCGGTCCACCACCCGGTTCTCCAATTCCATCGGGCTGAGGGACTTGGTCTTGAGGGTCTCGAACAGGAAGGTCGGGGAGCCCGTCTCGAACCAGTAGGGCTCAAACTCCCGATTATCCAACAGCAAGAGGACATCAAAGGGATTGTAGAGCCGCTCCGTGCCCAGCCAGTTGTAGCCATTGTACCAGCGACGGATCTCATCGCGGTCCAGCCCGGTGAGCTCGGGGGCAAACACCGTGTCGATATCGGCATCGGTATAGCCGCAGATCGTGGCAAAGCGTGGATCCAGGCTGATATCCTTGAGATTGTTCATATCCGAGAACAGGCTGACCTTGGAGAACATGCTCACGCCGGTGACGAAGACGAAGCGGACATGTTCCGCGCTGCCCTTGATGATGCCGTAGACACTTCGCAGTGCCTCCCGGTTGGCGCGGGCGTGATCCAAGTCGGGCAGCCCGTCCAGGATCGGTTTGTCATACTCGTCCACAAGGACCACGACCCGCTGTCCGGTCGTGTGATGAAGGTGGTAGAGAAGAGTTTGCAGACGTTCGGGAGCCGCTTCCCGAGGGTGCACCGGATCCACTCCAGCGGCATGTTCAATCAGGCCGAGTTGATTGGCGAGGTTGCGTTCAATATCCGCGGGCCCGTCATACTTCCTGTCAAAGCTCAGCCGCACCACCGGATGGGTGACCGACCAGTCCCAGTGATCATGGATGTCCAGCCCCCGGAACAATTCCTCCTGCCCCGTGAACAGGGCCTTGAGCGTGTCCACCAGCAGACTCTTGCCGAACCGCCGCGGGCGGGAGAGAAACCAGTGATCGCCCCGCTCAATCAGATCCCGGATCAGCGGGGTCTTGTCAACATAGTAACTGTCGGTTTGCCGGAGCCGGGCGAAGTCCTGGATGCCGATGGGCAGGCGTTGACGGGTCATGGGGCCAGCCTCCTGTGATCAATCGCGCCCGCGGGAGTCCAAACAGCAATGATGAGCCCATCGCGGGACAGTCTCCTCCCTCTTTACGCTGCTCGTTTGTCTTTGACCAGTTCATGACGCGTCCAGCATGGATCCATACCGCATGCCCGGTATGACCCGACACTCCAGGAATTGCCTCCTATGTCGTGACTCCCGGTTTGAGATGTCAACACATCAGCCTGTTGTCGTGTTGACATGATCGAGCCACCTGTCTTCCTCTGGCTCTCATCGGGTTTTCCGTTGTTGTGGTTCTGCGTCCTTTATTTGACATAATAGGACAGAAACACATGAGAAAACTCTCTCTACTTGCCGCCGCCGCGATGGTGGCGGGCGGCAGTGCTTTCGCGATGGATGGCGGTGGCGTCTCCATCAGCGGGGAAGCGAACTTCGGGGTGAAGTTCAAGGAAAACGATGGCGGTGCCAACGATCCCAATGAACTGCAATTCCACCATGAGTTCGATATCAAGTTCGCGGCTTCGGGAACCACCGATGGCGGCATTGGCTTCGGCGGAAGTGTCACGATTGACAATACGGAGTCCGTGACGGGTGCCGGAAAAGGTGCGAAGGCTGCCGCGGAAGCTCAGCGAATTACCGTCAGTGCAGCTCCAACAGCTACTTCTAGTGCGGTGGATGCCATTGTTGTCGGGGCAGCACAACAGGCTCAATTTGTTACGATTAAAGATGGCAAGATTCAAGCCGGTGTTATTGGCGTAACAGGGGGTGAAAATAGATATAAGCTTCCGGGCACAATAGTGGAAGGTAGTGTCCTTATAGTTGTGGACGGAAAACCTCTTGTGATTGCCCCTACCGATATAGGTGCCACTGATGAAGCGTGGCGCGTCGTCACTATAACAAATGCAGATAATACATTGGCCCCTCTTGCGGAGAATGCCGCCGTTACAGCATCAACCGAAACGACCACAGTATATCTCGTTAAGGTGAGCGCTGGAACTCCCAAACCAATGACCGCTGCCACTGCCGCGACCTTCGATCCTGATGCCAAGCAAAAAGTGGACAATCACGGCGAAGTGTATATCTCCATGGATATGCACAAACTGACGATTGGTTCTGATCTTGATGCTGCCGATAAGGTCGCGGGTGGTCTGGCCGATCCGGGCTTTGATGGTATAGGGATTGATGATGTCGCCGAAGGTCCCTACGGCGAGTCGGCTGCTGATGTCCGTTATGATGGTGATTTTGGTATCGCCTCAGTCGCGATCTCTTACGGTGACAACAAAGGCGATGCCGAATGGGCGGCTGGTTTCAGCTTCAATGTAGAACCCGTCACTGTTGGCGCGGGTTTCGACAGCAACGGAGTCATGTCAATTGGCATGGGCTTCTCTCAAGGCTTGATTTCGATGAACGCCTTGTATTCCACCGACAGCGATCATGACGAAGACGACAATGAAGAGGTCAAATCTGGCGTAGCTGCTGAGAATAAAAAGGCAGGGGGAGTTATCACAAACCCCGCTATCGGCAACAAAATGGATTTGAAGAACCAAGCTATCGGTGTCGATATGACCTATCAAATGTCAGAAGCGACTTCTCTCGTTTTAGTGGCGGCACAACATAAGAAAGAAAGTGCGACTTGGTACTACGACGCTGAGACACTTACCGCTGCTGTCCAAGCTGCCCGAGGAGTTGAAGCAGAATGGAAAAAATCCTCCACCACCGTTGACGCCTTTGGTGTCGGCTTCTCCCACGATCTGGGTGGCGGCGCGACCCTGAAAGCGGGTGCTGGCTCGGTGGACAGCGAAGCAACAGCTGATCTCGGTATCACCATGAAGTTCTGATCACTGATTGGATAAGAGATTTGAAGGGGCAGCTGAGAGGCTGCCCCTTTTTCTTGAGGGGCGGGTGGAGAGTTCGTCGTGATCTCCACCATGATCGCCTGTCTGACCGTCGCTCATGCAACGGTGCGATAGAGAGTCACAGGTCTGTCAAAAAGAGGGTTAGGGGGAATCTGCTGCGGCAGTCCCGGGTGCGTCTGATCCGGCAAACCTGGCTTTCCACTTGTCACGTTGTTCGGCAGAGATTTTCGTGAAAGCCACATCAGGCACTGAAAAGGCATGACCGCCCGGCAGGGTTTTGAGTGCCTCTGCCACATTCTCTGGCCAGTCTGTATGCGGGTTGTTCAGGCATTGCAGAATTGATGCCGAAAAGTCCGGGATGAAAGGCTGCGAGATGATCGCATAGAGGCGCACCAGGTTGAGACACAGAGCGGTGGTGGGAGCCGCCTTGGACTTGTCCTGGCGAATGTCTTTCCAGGGTTCGGCGTCCTGGAGGAATTCATTGCCGGCGGCCCAGATGGCACGGAGTTCCTGCGCCGCCTTGCGAATTTCCAGAGCCTCCATCCTGTCCTGAAAACGGGTGATGCGCATCTGAAGCTTCTCCGCAAAGCCCTGTTCCGCTGGCCCCCAGTCGCCTATCGGCACCGTGCTGTCGAAATGCGCGGCAGCAAACTTGGTGATGCGGCGCACAAAATTGCCCAACACATCGGCCAGATCCTTGTTCACGCTCGTGACAAAATCATCCCAGGTAAATTCGCTGTCGGAATATTCCGGCGCATGCGAGAGCAACCACCAGCGCCAATAGTCAGCCGGCAGGAGCGCCAGGGCCTGATCCATAAAGATACCCCGCCCCAGACTGGTGGAAAACTGCCCGCCATCATAGTTCAGGAAATTGAACGACTTGATGTAATCAACAAGTTTCCAATCCTCCCCCGATCCCATGATGGTAACGGGAAACGACAGGGTATGAAACGGCACATTGTCCTTGCCCATGAACTGGACATAGCGCACATCCCTCGCACCCTTGTCATTGCGCCACCAGCGCAACCAGTGGGAATCACCATGGCCATGCTTGTCTGCCCATTCCGCCGTCGCGGCAATATATTCGATGGGCGCATCAAACCAGACATAGAAGACCTTGCCCTCCATCCCGGGCCAGTCTTCATCCCCGCGCTTGACCGGCACACCCCAATCGAGATCACGGGTGATGCCACGATCCTGCAGACCATCACCATCGCACAACCATTTCCGGGCGATCGACGTCGTCAGTTTGGGCCAGTCATGTTGGGAATCGATCCATTCCGCCAATTGGCCACGGAACGCCGACTGACAGAGATACAAATGTGTGGTGCGGCGCATCTCCAGCGCGGTGGAGCCCGAGATCTCTGAACGCGGATTGATCAAATCCACGGGATTCAACTGTTTCGTGCAGTTCTCGCACTGGTCTCCCCGCGCTTGCGCATAGCCACATGCCGGACATTCGCCCCGCACATAGCGGTCAGGAAGAAATCGCCCATCGGCAATCGAGTAAATCTGCTCTTCTTCCACCTCCCGGATATGCCCATTGGCGGCAAGGCGACCCGCAAAATGCTGCGTCAAACGATGGTTTCTCTCGCTGGATGACCGCCCGAAATGATCAAATGACAGGCGAAATCCTGCCGCAAGCTCGCTTTGTACCGCATGCATCTTGTCACAATAATCGGCAACATCCATCTTGGCCTTGCGGGCTGCCAATTCAGCGGGTGTTCCATGCTCATCCGTCGCACAAATGAACATGACGTCATGGCCGCGCTGACGCAAGTAGCGCGCGTAGAGATCCGCGGGCAACTGGCTGCCGACCAGATTGCCGAGATGCTTGATCCCATTAATGTAGGGAATTGCCGAAGTGATGAGAAATCGTGTCATTGGCATGAACCGGAAATATCTGTGCGATCATAATCGCACAGGAAACAATGCGCAGCAATGATATGCCGAAGCAATGCGTTCACCGATCTTTATTCCTGTTGTCATCGCGTGTCGGGTCCCTGTCCGATTTCCGCTTGAAGAGACGTGTGAAAACAAAGCTCGTTCGCGGCATATATCGAAAGGGTTTTCGTATGGCGACCCGTCTCTTGGTCATGCGGACAAGGCCGTAAATGCAGAGTAGCGCATGCGCAACGGCTATGAAAACAAACATTGATGACGCACCAAAGCCGGCGATGAGAAGCGAGACAAGCAACGGACTGATGATGGCACCTATGGCAAAGTAGAACAGAAGCGATGCATTCAGTTCGACCATCCGGTTGGCGGGAACATGATCATTCGCGTGCGCTGCAGCGATGGAATAGATGGGGAAGGTTGCCGCTCCAAAAATCACCGCACCTGCAAGCAATCCTGCCGCACTGGTTTCCGCCAGCTGAATCACCAGCAGACTGGCCCCTATGGACACCGCAGAAAAGGCAAACATGACTTTTCTGCGGTCAAACCGATCAGCAAAGAGACCGGCCGGAAACTGTGCCAGGGCACCGCCCAGAATGAACAGGGCAAGAAAAAGACCGATTTGTGTTGATGTCAGGCCGACAGCCTGGCCGTAGACGGGGCCAACCATGCGAAACGAGGCCACCGTAATGCCAGCGATGACAACACCCGCAGAAGCCATCGGGGATATCTGCAGACCGAGGCGGGGACGAAGCCGCAATTCAGCGGTTGTTGGTGGCTGCGGAATACGGGTCAAGGCCAATGGCAGCAAAGATGCACAACAGATGATCGCCAGGATATTGTAAGCCATATAGGTCGCAGGTTCCAAAACCGCGATGAGCAACTGGCTGAAAAGTCCTCCCAAAAGATCCACAAGGCGATAATATCCGACTGTGCGTCCACGGGTGGCATTGTCTGTCTTGGCCTGAAGCCAGGCTTCCAGCACGGTAAAGCAGCCCGCAATGCACATTCCCGACAAGATCCGCATGGCTGACCAGACATAAGGGTCAACCCAAAGCATATGGGCAAGAATTCCGATTGTTCCGGCAGCAGCAAAGACGGCAAAAGCGCGGGAATGGCCGATGATCCCGATTAACCGGGGACCCCACCAGCAACCGACGAAGAATCCTATAAAATGTGAGGAGCCCAGGAGCCCGATTTCGAGACTCGTAAATCCCGATTGCAAGCCGGACAGGACATCAAGCGGCCCAATACCACCGGAACTGAGCTGGATCAGGATGACAGAGAGAAAGAGCGAAAAGAAAGTTATCGCAAGCATACGAGACGCCGCCGCAAGAAATGACCCAAGAGCCATGAATCGACGACCGCCATAATCGATTCATGCCACAAAGAGAATGGTGAAGGAACCGGTTTTCTGTTGTCATGGCCAGCCCCACCAATATTCCCGCTCAATATGCCAACTTGTTGGCTCGTGCCACAATCAACAAGTCTATGTTGAGGTGCTGCCCTAATCGCATTCACGGCCGCTGTGCATCGCGTCGATCAACAGACAGAATCATCACACCGGGAGACAGACAAACGCTGTAAGTCGGTCACCCTGCTCCCTGTTGTGACGTCACACATATACGTGAACATGTCTCGGTCGCCACGGCATCCTCACCATTTTTGGTGATCTGCCGGCATTCTCTTGGCCCACGACAATTCTGCTGCCTTGCGCGGCGGGCTGGTCTTCTACTGGGCGAACAGTGACCTTGACGCCGCAAGTCTGCAAGGGTCAATGAATACGGGTGAGTGGTGGCGCTGTGGATTCATTCCGTTGTGTTCAGGACGATTGCGAAAAGATCTCCGGGCGCAGCTGTTTGGCCAGATTGTCCAGCACGGCATTGACAAATCCCGCCGACTTGTCTTGCGGGTAAAAAGCTTTGGTGATCTCCACATATTCATCAATGACCACCCGCGGCGGGGCTGATTGCATCTTTAACTCGGCCCCTGCAGCACGAAAAAGCGCACGCAAAGTGGGGTCGATTCGATCCAATTGCCAACCTGTCTTGAGTTTTGTGCCCGTCAACCGGTCTATTTCCTGATGTTTGCTGATTGCGGTTCTCAGGATTTCACGAAAATAATCATCATCGGCCGGTGCGAGTTCCAGATCCTTGTCATCATCTTCAATCAAATCCGATTCTTCAAAGTCACGCACAACCTTTTCGACACTCGCCCCCGATGCCTCGAGCTGAAACAGGGCTTGAACCGCGCGCAATCGTGCCATCCGGCGCGCTAGTGCGATGTCGCGGTTATTCATCGGGAGGGGTTTCAGTTTCAGCCGGGCTTGTTGATGCCGCGCAACCGAAATCCGACATTGCCCGCAACGCCCAGAAATTTATGCGATATGGCAATCAGATGCAGTGCCGCGCGCGCCGCCTCACCGCCCTTGTCCATCTGTTTCGGGTCGGCGCGACAGATCGCCTGTTCCTCATTCTCGACAGTGAGGATCCCGTTGCCAACACAGACACCTGTGGCACCCAGCAGGGTGAGACCATGCGCACTCTCCCGGCAGACAATGTCATAGTGCGACGTGTCTCCGCGCATAATACAGCCCAAAGCGACAAATCCATCAAACTTGTCTGCTGCCGCTGCCATGCGAATCGTTGTCGGGATTTCCAAAGCCCCGGTGACATCGATCCGGTCAAAATCAGCATGTTTGTCGATCGCCATCTGTGCCCCATCGACCAGCATCTCGACAATGTCTGCCTGATAGGGCGCAGCCACAAGCAGCAGTTTGGGCCGTGTCGCCAAATCAGGCACAAGAGACGTCTTGCTGGCGTTGCGTTGGGCCAATTCTAACCCTGTCCTGTGATGGGACGGGCACCGCGCACTTGCAGCCCGTAACCTTCCAGCCCGATGATCCGCGGCGGGTTTGGAGAATTTGTCAGAAGTTCCATACTGCGTACGCCAAGCGAAGCGAGGATCTGCGCGCCCAGACCGTATTGACGCAAGGTTTGCGGTGACTTTCCCGAGTCGAGATTGAGTTTCATATTTGTATCGCGCAACAAGACAATGACACCACGCCCCTCTGCGGCAATGATCCGCATCGCATCCCCGAGTTGTCTGGCCTTTCCAGGTGCCAGCGCCAAAAGGTCCAATAGTGGGTTGACCGCATGCATACGCACCAGAACATCTCCACCATCAGAAATATCCCCCTTGGTCAGAACAATATGCTCGCTTCCGTGGATTTCATCAGCAAAAATGCGCATCATCCATTCGCCACCGATCTCGGATGTGACCGCACGACATTCCATCTCGCGTACCAGATTGTCATTTTTAAGCCGATAAGCGATCAAATCCGCGATCGTTCCGACCTTTAAAGCATGCAACTGGGCAAAGGCGATGAGATCGGGCATCCGTGCCATGGTGCCATCGTCTTTCATGATTTCACAAATGACGGCGGACGGATTGAGCCCTGCGAGTCTCGAGATATCCACGGCCGCTTCGGTATGACCGGCACGCACGAGGACCCCGCCATTCCGCGCGCGTACCGGAAAAACATGGCCGGGCGTTGCAATGTCATCAGAAGTACTTTCGGGATTGGTCGCCACGCGAATTGTATGGGCACGATCATGCGCGGAGATTCCCGTGGTCACACCCTGGCGCGCTTCGATCGACACGGTAAAGGCCGTTTCGTGACGCGATGAATTAGTCGCTGCCATCAATGGAAGCCCCAGGGCCTCGGTGCGCGGCTCCGTCAGTGCGAGGCAGATGAGGCCGCGTGCATTCTTCGCCATGAAGTTGATTGTATCGGGTGTGGCCATTTGTGCGGGAATGACCAGGTCACCTTCATTTTCACGCTCCTCGTGGTCAACCAGGACAAACATCCGTCCGTTTCTGGCATCTTCAAGAATTTCCTCGATCCCCGAGATCGCACCACCCGTATCAAAAGTGCTCATGCCACAGTCTCAACTTCCCGGAATCGCGCCATATACCTTGCCAACAGGTCAACCTCGACATTGACCTTGTCTCCACGCTTCGTCTCGCCCCAGGTCGTCACCGCGCGCGTATGCGGGATAAGATTGACCGTAAAATCTGTCTGGCTCACCTGATTGACCGTCAGCGATACGCCATTCAGACATACCGATCCCTTGACGGCGATATAGGGTGCCAGCGAAGTCTTCATCCGGCATGCCAAGGTGCAATTCTCCCCCACCGAATCCATCGCGGTGACCTCCGTCACATCATCGATGTGGCCCGACACAATATGTCCGCCCAGTTCATCGCCAACCCGCAAAGATCGTTCAAGATTGATTCGCTGTCCTTCCTGCCATGATCCAAGCGTTGTGCAGGCGCAGGTTTCCGGTGACAGATTGACACGAAACCAGTCATTGTCAGCCGACTTTTCCACAATTGTCAGGCAAACGCCATCACAGGCGATCGACGCACCGATGCTGAGCCCGCTGTGCCCCTGGCAAGGGGCAATGATGAGGCTATGCGTGGACGACTCCCGGTCGACCCTATTCACTAGGCCGGTGTCGGTAACAATTCCGGTAAACACGAGGCCAGACTTCCCAAGACATGCGTAGCACCCATATATCTGCGACTTATCGACGAAACAACAAGGCGAGACAGTGATTTAATCTTGAGATTGATCACGTCGTGCCCAGCGATGCATGACATCGCCGCCGCTCGTTGTGCTGGAGATGAGCCGGAATCGATCCGCAATGGCAAGCGGTTTCATGCCCCCAGGGCCAATTGCCGACAGTCCCGCACCCCCCAGACACACACCCGCATGAAATCCGACGATTTCATCAACAAGATCGCGACTGATGAGGGTGGCCGCCAATGCGGCTCCGCCTTCACACACGATACGCGTGAGACCCTTTCGCGCCAGGCGTTGCAACGCATCGTTGAGATCGACCATGCCGCCGTGCGCTTTGCAGGCTATGGTTGTGGCACCACATGAGATCCAGCTGTTGACGGAATGGGAATCGGCCTGAGAAAGATGACAGATCCAGACCGGCATATCGGCGGCTATCCTACCGAGTTGACTGTCAGTGGGTGTCGAGAGATGGCTATCGATAATGATCCGCACAGGTGATGGATCTGTGCCCAACCCGTATGTTCCCAGATTGGGATCATCGGCGCAAGCCGTCCCACGTCCGACCATCACAGCATCATGCCGGGCGCGCATCAAATGGACGCGCCGGCGCGAAGCCGGCCCGGTGATCCACTTGCTGTCACCACTCTTGTCGGCAATGCGACCATCGAAAGACATGGCAAGCTTGAGTGTCAGGAAGGGGCGCCCCAATTTGATCCGCGAAAAAAATCCCTGGTGAGTCTCGCGTGCGACATCGTCCAGTATTCCCGTGGTGACGGCAATTCCTGCAGCGCGCAAAATCTCGATACCCTGCCCGGAGACCCGCGGATCAGGGTCAGCAATTGCTGACACAACCCGCGAGATTCCTGCATCGACCAGGAGCTCGGCACAAGCGGGCGTTTCCCCGATATGGGCACAAGGTTCAAGCGTCACATATACCGTACATCCGCGCGCGGCATCTCCTGCTGCCAGCAAGGCATTGGCCTCGGCATGCGGGCGACCACCCGCTCCCGTCACTGCGCGGCTGACGACGCGACCATCCTTGACGAGGACACAGCCAACAGCGGGATTTGGCCATGTCTTTCCCAGTTGCCGTCGTCCAAGATTGAGTGCGCAGCGCATCCATCGCCGATCACCCTCTTGCGAGATCAAGGTTCAGCCCTCGGCACTGTCCTTCGGACGCAGTGCGGCGACAAAAGACTCGAAATCATTTGCCCCCTGAAAATTCATGTAAACGCTGGCGAAGCGTACAAAGGCCACAGTATCAATGCGCGACAGTGCGTCCATCACCGTTTCGCCAATCAATGTCGACGGCACATCGGATTCCCCCGATGATTCGAGTCGCCTGACAATGCCAGTGAGCATCTTATTGACCCGTTCGGCTTCAATTGGGCGTTTACGCAATGCAATGCGAATGGATCGTTCCAATTTGTCACGATCAAAATCTTCGCGGCGACCTGATGTCTTGACGACCACCAGGTCACGCAACTGAACTCTTTCATAAGTTGTGAATCGTCCCCCACAAGCCGAACATAGACGCCGCCTGCGGATTGAGCCATGATCCTCGGTCGGGCGCGAATCCTTGACTTGGGTATCCGTACCCCCACAAAATGGGCAACGCATCGGCCACCTCATCACCAGCCATTGTCGAACATTCAACTAATTGCGGACGATAGGTAAACGCAACACGAATCTTGTTAAATTATGCGTCCCTTTCGTGTGATTCGTCATTCTTAAGGTGAAGAGCGCCGTGCCAATGCATTCTGTCGATCAGGGACCAAACGGTTTCTCAAATCGGAGCAGTGACTCCGCCCTCTTACTGTTCAAGGAATGGCTTGAGCTTTTTGCCCCGGCTTGGATGTTTCAGTTTACGCAGGGCTTTGGCCTCAATCTGGCGGATTCGCTCGCGGGTCACATGGAACTGTTTTCCCACTTCCTCGAGCGTGTGATCGGTATTCATCCCAATTCCGAAACGCATGCGCAGAACCCGCTCTTCGCGCGGCGTCAGCTGCGACAGCATGCGTGAGGTGGTTTCTTTCAGATTTGCCTGGATGGCGCTGTCGAGCGGCAGAATTGCATTCTTGTCCTCGATAAAATCACCAAGTTGACTGTCTTCCTCATCGCCCACGGGGGTTTCAAGACTGATCGGTTCCTTGGATATCTTCATCACCTTGCGCACTTTATCGAGGGGCATTTTCAGTTTGCGCGCAATCTCCTCAGGTGTCGGTTCGCGCCCAATCTCATGCAGCATCTGACGGCTGGTGCGGTTAATCTTGTTGATGGTCTCAATCATATGGACCGGAATACGAATGGTACGTGCCTGATCAGCAATTGAACGGGTAATCGCCTGACGGATCCACCACGTCGCATAGGTGGAAAATTTATATCCTTTCCGATACTCAAACTTGTCCACCGCCTTCATCAGGCCGATATTGCCTTCCTGGATCAGGTCAAGAAACTGCAGTCCCCGGTTGGTATATTTCTTGGCAATCGAGATCACCAGTCTGAGATTGGCTTCCACCATTTCGGTCTTGGCGATTCGGGCCTCTTTCTCGCCTTTCTGGACCTGTTGCACGACGGCACGAAATGCACTGACATCCTGACCGACGATCTCGGCGTAGGAAGCCAGTTCCTGCTGGATTTCCCTGATTTCATCGGATGAGTTGTCGACCAATGCCGCCCATCCACGCCCGGTGTTTGACGCAACCATGTCAATCCATCCCGGGTTGACTTCGTTGCCTTTCCAACTGTCAATAAACTCCCGCTTGTTGATACGCGCACGGGTGATCAGTTTGATTAAACGCGACTCGAGTTGCACAAATCTCTCATTGTAACGGTAGAGTTGTTCGACCAGCTGTTCAATTCGCCCATTGGCCAAATTCAGGTCATTCACCCGGGCAACGAGTTCACTATGAAGAAGCTGGTAGCTCTTTTCTTTGGCCTTTGACAGTTTCCGTCCTCGTCCCGACGCGGCGCGCAGGCGCGTGGTTTGCAGCGGGACCAGCTTCTTGTACAATCCCGCGATCGACTCGAGATCGGCGTTCAGCTGTGGAGTCAATGCCTCTTCCATTTTTGTCACCAGCAATTTCGCCGTCTCTTCTTCAACAGCCTTTCCGTTGCCTTTGCTGCCAGTGCCGTAATAGGTTGCATCGAGGTCGATAATGTCCCGCAAATTGGTATTGTTGCCGTCTTCGATCCACTCATCGCGCCAGATGGTTAAGGCCAGGAAGGATAACGGACTCTCACCGAGCCCCGTTGTCAATGTGCGGCGACCGGCTTCAATCCGTTTGGCAATCGCGATCTCGCCCTCGCGCGACAGCAGTTCGACCACGCCCATTTCGCGCATGTACATGCGTACCGGATCATCCGTACTGTCAACAAGCTCCGACGACTTGGTCTTGGCAACAGCAATCTCTCCCGTCGCTGCTGTGTCGACCAAACTGTTCGCCTTGCTCATTTCCTTGTCGCCCACTTCTTCCGAATCGACAATCTCGATGCCGAGATTGTCGATCATCGCGATCGTGGTTTCGACCTGGTCAGGTGGAACCTGTTCTTGAACGGCTTCCAATTCAGCATGCGTGATCGAGCCTCTTTCGCGGGCCCGTTTGAGTAGTTCCTTGACGACGGCCATGTCTCGTCGGCTCGGCGCAACAGTCTCGTCGGTAGTCATCGTGCTGTCAGTCTGTGTCTGAGTTTCGGAAGTGCCCATCATTCCAATCCTCGATCTGCGCAACTTTCAGGTTGCGAGGTGATAGCAGAATCTCAGTGCGCTGCCAGTTTCTGGACAACGATTCTCCCGCCCCAAGCGAAGTGAATCGCCGCAAGGCGACAATCCTCTGCTTCCCCATATAGGCATTCAATGAAATTTCCCAAGCGTTCCCAACCGAAAATCACGCGCAACAGATCATATCAGTTGAATATGCGAAGCTATTCTTCGCCCGAATCGCCCACCAGCCGCTTGAATTCTGCAAGATCCCGTGGATCCACAGCCACTCCATTTTCCATTTGAACCAGGCCCATCGCTTCCATTGATTGATCACCCCGCTGCGCTTCCTGCTGCGCGCGCACGGCTTCACCAAGGCGTCTTGTGGGATCACCGCCAGTGCGTTCTTTTGTATCCAGAATGGCTTCCTCAAGTTCGTATTGTTTGGCACTGTTCGTTTCAATTTTTGCCAATTCTTCAGAGAGCATCGTTTTGGCACGCGCTATCAGGTTGATATTCGTTCCCGTGTCGTCGCTTTCGGCCGCAATATGCAAGGGAAGGAGGCGGTTCGATTCGAGAAGTCTGTCGACGATTCTGGTCCCACAACGCTCCCGAACGAAAGATTGAAACGAGGTGCAATCGTGATCAGTATTTCTGACGGCATCAATCATGCAATCGAGCAACTGGCGATGTGTCTTGTCCGAAAGCTCGAGATTTTCCAAACGTTCGGGAAATGCCTCGAGAACGGGTGGAACAGTAAGGCAAATGCCGAGGATGACGCTCTCGCGGACATAAGATCCGATCTCTTGGTGATGATTGCCTGTCATCAATATGGAGGCCTGCAATTCACGTGTTGGTTGGACTGAACCCTGTTTCCTGTTCCCGGATTTTATGGATCCGCGATTGATCTCAAAAAGCCGATTGCCGATAACCTGATTGTATCTTCGGCGAACCGTCGTATCTTGAATCGATCCGATCATTTTGCGCAATCGCGCCTCAAATGCCGCCATTCGCTCCGGCGTATCAATGCTCTGTTTCTTGACTTCTGTTTGCCAGAGAAAATCTGCAAGCGGCAAGGCCCGGTTCAACAGGTCACGCATCGCTGAGGTGCCATGCTGCCGGACATAATCATCAGGATCGGTATCCGTCGGGAGAAAACTGAACTTGAGCGATTTTCCTGGTTCGAGAAGGGGCAGAGCAAGATCAGAGACGCGTTCCGCTGCACGCAATCCGGCACTGTCGCCGTCGAGCGCAAGAACCGGCTCGGGAGCCAGCTTCCACAACAGCCTGAGTTGATTCGCAGTAATTGCCGTTCCCAGAGGTGCCACACAGGCACGAATCCCGTAGCTTGAAAGGGCGATAACATCCATATAGCCCTCGACTACCACAAGATCGCTCTCTTCTTTGCCAAGTGCATGACGTGCCGCCACAGCATTGTAGAGGCATGCCCCTTTCTTGAAGATCGGTGTCTCCGGTGAATTCAGGTATTTTGCAGGTGCCGCGGGATCGAGTGCGCGTCCGCCGAAACCGACCAGTCGCCCGCGCAAATCACGAATTGGAAACATGATGCGATTGCGGAACCGATCATACGGCTGACCGCCATCGTCGGGCTCGACACAGAGACCCGCCGTCAACAGATGCTCCTGAGAAACCCCTGTCTCCCGTAAAATCTGCATCAGGCCGGGATTGCGTTGTCCGGCAAATCCGATTTCAAACTGTTCAATGGCTTGAGCGTTTAACCCACGCTCTTCCAGATAAACCCGCGCTGCCTTGCCAGCATGGGAGCTCAAAGCGATCTGAAACTGCGTGCAGGCTTGCTCGCACACATCATAAAGCGGCTTATGTGTTGATTCTTCTCGTGTCTGGTCCCACTCTGACTTTGGAATTTCCATACCGGCCATCTCGGCCAGTCGATGAAGAGTCTCGCGGTAATCGAGATTCTCTGTCTTGCGGATGAAAGTGATTGCGTTGCCCTTCTCATGACAGCCAAAGCAGTAATAGACACCCTTATGATCATCGACTTTGAAAGAGGGTGTTTTTTCCTGATGAAAAGGACAACAGGCCCAGTGTTCACCCCTCTGAGGCCGTGATTTCCGCGAGTCCCAGGTGACCCGCCTGCCGATGACTTCAGCAAGTGACACACGCTCCATAAGTTCATCGGTAAACTGTGACACGATCAGTTCTGATTCCCCTCGCTTGGTTCGACGTCATGCTGGGATTGATCCTGCACGGCAATCAATAAATGTCTGTCCTGAGAGCTTCTTAATATGGCGGCACCGGGATTGTTATACTCAAGCCTTGGGCCCCAATCCACCCACTGAATCCGGCCCGGAACCGCAATGAGCATTGCAGGTAACTCATTGAATCTGGCTGCACCGGAGCACAACAATCCCCGTGAGATCACGTCCCCCGTGATGTGAAGGCATGGGACTCCTGTCATTGGCGTCCGCCTGACTCAACATCCATGGCTTTTCCGCTGTTGAAAAAGGCGGGGCAGAATCGGCCGATCGACATGCCGGATAATCGTATCAGCGCTCTGATCTCCATCCCGGCGACTCACTGACCGATAATCTCGACTCGTTGGATGAGGGTGTGAGTGACCCGATCAAAGATCAGAATCTCGTTGTTTTCGGTAACGACAGCATACCAGCGATCAGTCGCCGTAAAGCTCTGCGCCGCAGTTCCGTCCGGCAAAGCGATTTGCCCCGGAAATGTTTGCGTGGGCGGCACGCTGATCGCGTCAAACTTTGCGATGAACAGCCCAACAATGATAACAAATCCAGCGATGAAGGTAATCGTCATCGTGAAGACAAGAACCTTCAGCCATCTCAGAGTGCGGGCGTCAATACCCGCTGCCGGAGTGTCACTCATGAAGCTGGTCAATCATATCTGGCAAGTTGAGATTAAGGACGGTGCCCCGCGTCGCCTTGATAAAGCTCTTACCGTCGGACTTCCAGCAGAGGCGGGCATGAGCCGATCGCGCATGACGGGAATGATTCGCGCCGGCTGTGTGAGCCAGAACGATATGACGGTCACTGAGCCCGATACCAAGACGCAACCGGGAGATGTCTGGACGATTCAAGTCAAGTTGGCAGACCAGGACAGTTTCCAGCCGGAAGAGATTCCGCTTGATGTGATCTACGAGGATGACGAACTCATCGTAATCAACAAACCCGCCGGACTGGTTGTCCATCCAGGGCGGGGAAACTGGGGTGGTACCCTGGTCAACGCACTGATTCACCATTGCGGTGAGGACATCTGCCGCATCGGCCATAACGGTCGGCCAGGAATCGTTCATCGTCTCGACAAGGATACATCCGGTGTCATGGTTGCGGCCAAAACTGACAGAGCAGTCCTCAGGCTCGCCGATCAGTTCGGGATACGCAGCGTGTCGCGCCGCTATCATGCATGTGTGCGCGGCACACCTGCCTTGCAGAATATCGCTGCGTCATCAGCGCATGTCGCCGCAGAACCCGGGGGTTGGTTACGCATTGAAGGTGCAATCGGGCGACATGCGGTCCATCGGACGCGAATGGCTGTGGTCGAGGAAGGCGGGCGGCATGCGGTGACCCGGATACGCCTGTTGCGTCGACTGGCCAATCACGAGGCCGCACTCGTTGAATGCTGTCTCGAGACCGGGCGAACGCATCAGATTCGCGTTCATCTCGAAACTGTTGGATTTCCATTGATCGGCGATCAGACATATGGTGCAGGTTCTCGTCTTTTGCCTGCCAGTGCAGGCGATGCAGCACGAAATGCTGCTGCCGCGTTCCCGCGACAGGCATTGCACGCCATATCCCTGGGATTCAATCACCCCAAGGATGGGCGAAATATGTACTTTGAGTCGCGTTACCCGACTGACATGGATGAACTTCTCGCTGCGTTGTCAGGAAATCATGAGGATACGGATATTGAAAGCGCCCTGCGTGGCCCTTAAATATGCACTGTAGACGACAGGAGGTGTGATTGGCACAAATGAAGTCTCTGCCGGCACTGAAAGAAGATGGCGGATTGGCGACTTATCTCGCTGAGATCAAGAAGTTTCCGATTTTGGAAAAAGAGCAGGAATACATGCTGGCGAAACGCTGGGTCGAACATAATGACTCGGCAGCAGCGCACGGCCTCGTGACATCGCATCTGCGACTCGCCGCAAAGATCGCAATGGGTTACCGTGGTTACGGACTCCCGGTCTCCGATGTGATTTCAGAAGCCAATGTCGGTCTGATGCAGGCGGTCAAACGGTTTGACCCTGATCGTGGGTTCCGTCTCGCGACCTATGCGATCTGGTGGATACGTGCCAATGTCCAGGAATATATCCTGCGGTCGTGGAGCCTGGTGAAAATGGGTACAACCCGCTCGCAGAAAAAGCTGTTCTTTAACCTGCGCAAAGCCAAACAACGGATCGGGGCCATTGATGAGAATCTGACCGATAAGCAGGCTGAGCAAATCGGCCGAAACCTGAGTGTATCGGCCGCAGATGTGATGTCGATGGATCAGCGTTTATCGGGTCGGGATGGTTCACTGAATCAGACAATTCGACAGGATGGCGAAGATTCAGGAGACTGGCAGGATCTTCTGGTGGATGAGAATTCTGATCATGTCGCAGACATCGCAGAGAAACAGGAAGCCGATGTGCGGCGCGGACTCTTGTTACAAGCGATGGATGTGCTGAATGAGCGTGAAGCTGACATTCTCGCGAACCGCCGACTCAGCGATGAACCGTGCACCCTGGAAGTCCTTTCGGTGAAATACAAAGTGAGTCGCGAGAGAATTCGTCAGATTGAAGAAAAAGCGTTTAGCAAGATCAAGGATCGTGTGCTTGATCTCGCGAAGGAAAAAGGGATCGCGCCTGCCTGATCTCAGATTGTCAACTCTGCATCGCTTCAAGGTCATCAATATAACCTGACAGGATTGAAACTCCCTTTTTCCAGAAATCCGGATCGGCAACCGAGAGGCCGAAGGGTTTGAGCAACTCACTATGATGTTTGGTGCCACCTGCAGCCAGTGCATCAAGATACTTGGGCACAAAATCATCAATACCCGACTCGTAAGCGGCGTAGAGGGCGAGCACCAACCCCATCCCGAAAGCGTAAGCATAGACATAGAACGGCGAATGGATGAAGTGCGGGACATAAGCCCAGTGATTCCGATAATCGTTTGAGAAGGAAAAAGCCGGCCCCAGACTCTCCGTCTGGACCTCCATCCAGATCCGGCAGATTGCGTCGCTTGTTAACTCTCCCTGGGTGCGTTGTGTCTCATGGATGCGGCATTCAAAAACGTGAAATGCCGTCTGGCGTACCATCGTATTGATGATATCTTCAACGCGTTCAGCAAGCAGGGCCATCCTTTCACCTTCGCCGGATACCGATTGCAATAACTGGTTAAAGGTGAGTGTTTCACCGAAAACACTCGCGGTTTCAGCCAGTGTGAGGGACGTATCGGCCATCAGGTCACCCTGCCGGGCCGCAAGAGTCTGATGAACAGCATGTCCAAGTTCGTGGGCCAGTGTCATCACATCGCGGGGACGCTTCTGGAAATTGAGCAGCACGTAAGGATGAACGGCCGAACCTGTTGACATACAGAAGGCTCCGGACGCCTTGCCAGGTCGGATCGCGGCATCGATCCAGCCGCGTTCAAAAAACTCCGTCGTGATTTTGGCCATCTCAGGTGAGAAATGCCCAAAAGCGGTCAGGACTTGATCCCTAGCCTCGGGCCAGGTGATTTGTGTGTCTGAAACCATGGGAAGCGGGGCGTTGCGATCCCATTCTTTGAGCTTGCGCAATCCGAGCCAGCGCGCTTTGAGCCGATAATAGCGATGTGAGGTATCAGCATAGGTGCCGGTCACCGAAGTTAGCATGGCTTCGACAACGTCGGCTTCAATATCATTACTCAGATGGCGTGCGGCTTGCGGCGTTGCAAAGCCACGCCAACGATCGGATATCACGGTTTCCTTGATGACCGTATTCATGACCAAGGTGAACAGCGGCAATCGTGTGCCAAGCTCTTTACTGATTGCGCGTGATGCGGAACGCCGCAACTTGCGGTCAGAATGTTGCAACAAATCAAGTGTTTCAGTCAAATTGCGTGTTTTTCCCGCTGCACGAAATTGCAGGGAGGCACAGGTCTCATCGAACAATCGGTTGATCGATGCCGCACTTGCCGAGGAAATCTCCAATGCGAATTGCTCAAGCTCAGCAGACAGCTTGTGTTGTCTGGTGGCCCGTAATTTGCGAAAATACGGTTTGTAACGTGCGAGGTCCGGGTGAGTCGTCAGCAGTTGTTTCAGCTTTTTCTTTTTGAGGGCGCAAATTTCGGTTTCAAAGAATGTCAGCGGGCCCAGCCATGCGGTGATGGCATCGCGAACATCTCCCATCGACTTGCCACGTTCGGGATCCAGCGTATCGGCATGGTAACGCAGGGCGACAAAAGACGTCACACGGTCAAGCAGCCCGCGAATCGCTTCGTAGTCACGAAGACATTCCAACAGGTCCGGTGCATCAAGGTCGGCAATCTGATCAGCGTAGCGTGTCTTGAATGCCTTGGCTTTTGTTTCAATGGCAGCAAGAGCTTCCGTCAACTCAGATGAGTCAATATCCGGAAAAAGATCGCTGAGATCCCACTCCGGTGCGGTATCAACAGTGGGTTGCGTATCATGCATGGTTGCTCTCGATTGTTGAGGCATGGCAAGATCTTTCGGGTTCAAATACGGGCAGATTGTGGTGCCGCGGTGACTTTGATGCATTCATGCGTGGCCGCGATTGCTGCAACCTTCCACGCCTGTCAATCAGTCTATGCTGTCTTGACTGCGGTTGCACTTCTTTTGTCGCCTGTTCTTGAATAGGAACATAACTAAGGCCCGTTGACAATTATCGTGCCGCCACCACGCCCGCCATCAGATAAATCCCGGCTGCGAAGCTTGCGCGGGTCTTGTCGTATCGCGTGGCGAGACCCCGGAACTCCTTGATTTTCGCGAAGAAATTCTCGATTCGGTGCCGTTCCTTGTAGGCGTCGCGGTCAAAATCGCGTGGCGTGCTGCGGTTCGACCGCGGCGGAATCACCGCCGTCATCTCGCGTTCTGCCAATGTGTCCAGCACCCAATCCGCGTCAAAGGCCTTGTCGCCAATCAACATCTCACAGGTGAGGTCGTCCAGGAGTTCAGGCACAGCCTTGAGATCATGAGTCTGACCCGGCAGAACCACAAACCGGATCAGATGTCCGACAGCATCGGTGAGAGCCACGACCTTGCTGGTCAATCCCCCTTTCGAGCGACCGATTCCTTCCGATTCTGATCCCCCTTTTTGGCCCCGGAGGCCCATCGATGCGCTTGCATGATGGTGCCATCCACAGACACCATCGACAGATCCAGATCACCGGATAACTCATTGAAAATACGCTCAAAAAGATTTGCTTGGGTCCAACGCCGGAACCGCTTGAAGACACTGTTCCATCGACCAAAATGCGGCGGGAGATCACGCCAGGGTGTGCCCGTGCGAAACCGCCAGAGAACTCCCTCCAGAAAAAGACGATTGTCCACCGCCGTGCACCCCGGGTCGGTCACCTTGCCCGGACACAGCGGTGCCACCCGCGCCCACATCTCATCTGTCAAAACTGTGCGATCTGCATTCATCTTGTCACCCACCTCGTCTGCTCGTGCCGCCTTTTCCGGCGTGCAATCCCGGCAAAAATACACGATAAATGCTCAAGACGCAAGGCAATTGTCAACTGGCCTTAGAACACAGCTGTTCATTGATAACAAATCTCTGTCTCTAATCAAACAACATATGAAAATCTGAGATAGTGGTGTGGGAGATTGGAGAAATGGAATGAAAGGTCAGAAATCCCTCGCTCACCCACCTTTACAGAAAAAGGGCGGCCGAAGCCGCCCCCTCAATTCCTGTTACCTGACCAGGGGTCAGAACTTCATGGTGATACCGAGATCGGCCACCGCGTTACTGTCGACTGAGCCCGCGCCGGCTTTCAGGGTCGCACCGCCGCCCAGATCGTGGGAGAAGCCGACACCAAAGGCGTCTTTGGTGGTGGAGGTTTTGACCCACTTCTGTTTATAGCCGGTCTGCCCCTCATCTGCTGTGCCTTCAACCAGTGCACCACCTGCTGCGGTGTCATAATACGCAGCTGCACTATCCGATTTATGTTGCGCTGCCACTATAAGCAAAGAAGTGTCCTCGGACATTTGATAGTTGAGTTCGACCCCCATCGCCTGGTTTTTCAGATCGGGGGCATTGGATCTTTCGACATCAATGGCTTTGGAGTTGGAACCGGCAGCAGTAATTTTTGAAGCTTCATTGTCGTCTTCGTTGCTGTCGCTGTCAGTCGAATAGAGGGCTTTCATACCAATTTGCCCTTGTGTGAAACCCAAACCGATGGACATGACGCCATTGCTGTCAAAGCCTGCTCCCATTGTGACGGGGGCGACATCGAAACTAAACCCAGCGGCCCATTCAGCGTCGCCTTTATTATCGCCATAGGTCAGGGCAACTTTGGCAACTCCAAAATCGCCGTCGTATCGCACATCTCGCGCGGTTTTGCCCCAAACAGCTTCGGCCACATCGTCAATACCAATGCCGTCAAAGCCGGGGTCAGCCAGACCGCCGGCCAACTGGTCTGCCCGATCTAGATCAGTGCCAATCGTGAGTTTGTGCATATCCATCGAGATATAGACTTCGGCATGGTTATCAACTTTATGGGTGTCTTTGGGCCCAAGTGAGACAGTTGAAGCTTTTGCTGCCTCTGCTGGGGGCCAGTTCACCGTGCTTGGTCCAATTTGGTAGAGCGTTGCTGGTATTTCGTCGCCATTGCTAGTGTATAATAACAAACAAAGGATTCTATTCCTGCCCCACATCATGGTATCATCCTGCCGCCGCGAGCCCGCGGCCAACACCAAGGCAGGAGACAGACCCATGGGCAGGACATCGACACGGCCGGAGATCCGGCTGCCAGACACCGATCGCACACGCCTCGAGCACATCGTCAGCCACCCCCAGAGCCCTCAGAAGCATGTCTGGCGGGCCCGCATCATCCTCGCCCTCGGGGACGGCTGTGGCCTCGTCGAGACCATGCGGCAGACAGGCCTCTCGAAACCCACCGTCTGGCGCTGGTGGGACCGTTTCCTTTCCGAGGGTGTCGACGGTCTCCTGCGCGATGCCACCCGGCCGCCGGGCAAGACACCCATTCCCGCCGACCGGATCCAGGCCGTCATCGATCTGGCGATGTCGCCACCCCCGCCCAACCGCAGCCACTGGACCCTCAAGGCCCTGGCCACAGCGGTCGGGGGCCTGACGGCCACCACCGTGCACCGGATCCTGCAGCGCCATGGCCTGCGGCCCCATCAGGTCAAGACCTTCAAGGTCTCGAACGATCCCCGGTTCGGCATCAAGGCCCACGATGTCATCGGACTGTACATGAACCCACCGGATCACGCCGTGGTCCTCTCGGTGGATGAAAAGACCCAGATCCAGGCCCTCGGCCGCACCCAGACACCCCTGCCGCCCGCCCCGGGTCACCCGACAACCCGCACGCATGATTACAAACGGAACGGCACCACCACGTTGCTGGCGGCCCTCGATGTCGCCACTGGCAAGGTGGTCGGAAAGATGACCGAGCGCCACCGCTCCGCGGATTTCTGTGCGTTCCTCGATCATGTGGCGGCGGACCTCGACCCCACGATGGCGGTCCATGTCATCCTTGACAACCTGTCCGCCCACAAGTCGGCGCACGTGCATGCCTGGCTTGCCGACCACCCGCACTGGACCTTCCACTTCACACCGACATCGGCCTCGTGGATGAACGCCGTCGAGGGCTTCTTCTCGAAACTGGCCCGACAGAGACTCAAGCATGCCATCTTCAATTCCCTTGACGCGTGCATCACAGCGGTAGAAGACTACATCGCCCACCACAATGCCCATGAGGCCCACCCGTTCCGCTGGCGCCGGGACCCCGAGGATCTCGTCGCATCCTGGAAGCGGGGCCACCGACGGTTGCAGGATATGGAACTATCTGTATGAGGCAAAACACTAGGAGTCCCGTCTGGATCCTGGGCTGGTTCAAGACGCCAACCAAGTTTTTTGAGTGCTTCTTGCTGTGCTACGAGTGTTGCTGCTGCAGCATCGCCGCCAGTACCGGGAATAATATCAATTTTGCCAATGCCGATAACATTTTTACCGGCCGCATCGTATTGCAGGTAAAGGATATCACTTACGGTTATACCGTCCGGACGTTTGAAGACTTTATCGCCGAGTGTTCCGGCCCCAGTTCCCAATCCTTGAATTGCGTAGTCACCTATTACAATACGGGATGCGGCATTATCATTAGTAGCCTGATCTGCTGTCACAATCGCAAAGCCCGCTGTCACTTTTCTTGCGGGAACCGCAGCCGTGGCAGGGGTTTTTGCCAGCGATACACTTTCCCGGTTATCGATGCTGACACTTCCGCCGAAGCCAATGCCGCCATCGGTGGTTCCCGAAGCGGAGAACTTGATATCAAATTCATGGTGGAATTGCAGTTCATTGGGATCGTTGGCACCGCCATCGTTTTCCTTGAACTTCACCCCGAAGTTCGCTTCCCCGCTGATGGAGACGCCACCGCCATCCATCGCGAAAGCACTGCCGCCTGCCACCATTGCGGCGGCGGCAAGTAGAGAGAGTTTTCTCATGTGTTTCTGTCCTATTATGTCAAGGAACGGACGCAGAGCCACAGCGACGGACACCCGCACGAAAGTCAGGGGAGAGTGGGGCGTTCGATCATGTCAACACGACAACAGTTTTCTGTGTTGACATCTCAAACCGGGGGATCACGACATGGGGGTCAATTCCTGGAGTGTCAGGTCGTGCTGGGTATGCGGTATGGATCCATGCTGGACGCGTCATGAACTGGTCAAAGGCAAACGGGCAGCGTAAAGGGGGAGGAGACTGTCCCGCGATGGGCTCATCATCGCCGTTTGGACTCTCGCGGACAAAATTGATCACGGGAGGCTGGCCCCATGACCCGTCAGTCTCTGCCCATCGGGATCTACCTTCCCCCGGACGCCCGACCGCCGCCCCACTTACGGCCGGAACTCTCCTCTTGATGGCGAAGGGCGCGTCAGGAACGAGCCTGAGATTGACCTGGCGGACAGATAGGACTAAGGATCGAGCGCCGGACCGATCAGCGTTTCCGACAACCCGATCGCGGCGCAACAGGGCGGCAACGGCTCACAGGCTATGCCTGAAATGATCCGCAAGAACGGGAGAACGAGAGGGTGAAGAAGGCAGAGATCATCGAGCGTGTAGCCGGCGAAGCGGGTATCATGAAACAGGCTGCCCAAACCGCTGTCGGTGCGTGTTTGACGCTATCGCGAAGACGCTGGCCAGGGGCAAGGACGTTTCCATCGCCGGCTTCGGCAGGTTCTCCAGGAAGGGCCGGCCGGCCCGCGAAGGCAGGAACCTGCGCACCGGCGAACGCATCGCAATCGACCCGTTGGTCGGCGTGTCGTTCAAGCCCGGCAAGCCGCTGAAGTGCCCGCTGATCTGGCTGCGGGCGCGTTGATGTCGGATCGTGCCGAAATGCGCTGGAATTGCGGGCGGTCGACGGTGCGCGAAACGGGATGAGAAACGAAACGCCGGAGAGCGCGGCCGGCGGAGAGGTCGTGGTGTACGAGGACGCCGGCGGAGAGGTGCGGGTCGACGTGCGCCTTGAGCGGGAGACGGTCTGGCTGACGCAGCGGCAGGTGGCGGAAGTGTTCGACAGCACGGCCGATAATGTCGGCCTCCATCTGAGAAACGTCTATTCGAGCGGCGAGTTGGAGGAGAAAGCAACTACCGAGGATTTCTCGGTAGTTCAGACCGAAGGCAGGCGGAGGGTCCAGCGCCGGCTGAAGCACTACAATCTCGACGCCATCATCTCGGTCGGCTACCGCGTCAACACCAAGCGCGGCGTGCGGTTCCGCCAATGGGCGACGCGTACGCTGCGCGGTCATCTGGTGCAAGGTTTCAGCGTGAACGAGCGCCGGTTAGCCGCGCGCGGCCTGCAGGAAGCGCGGGAGACCCTCTACCTGCTGGCGCGGACGCTCAGCAACCAAGCCTTGGTGGACGATACCGGGCAGGCGGTGCTGGACTTGATCGCGGGTTATGCCGATACATGGCGCCTGCTGCTGGAATACGACGAGGACCGGCTGCCGGCACCGCCCGGAACGGGGCCGTCATCGGGCGTGCTCGATCACGACCAAGCCATCGGCGCGATCACGGAGTTCCGGCGTGATCTGATGACCCGTGAGCAGGCCTCGACCCTCTTCGGCAGTCCACGCGGCGACGCGCTGGCCGCCATCCTGGGTAATATCGAGCAAACCATGTTTGGCGAACCGCTCTACCGCAGCCGGGAGGAGAAGGCGGCGCACCTGCTGTATTTCGTGGTGAAGGACCACCCTTTCACCGACGGCAACAAGCGCATTGGGTCGCTGCTGTTCTTGCTCTACCTGAAGCAGGAGGGGATCGACCACGGGCTCAATCCCCAGGCGCTGACGGCGCTGGCCCTGCTAATTGCTGAAAGTGCACCGGCTGGCAAGGACCTCATGATCCGGCTGATCGTGAACCTGCTGGCTCGACCTTCCGCCTAATCGGCGGGGCAGCTACCCACGGCGATCAACGGAAGCTTAAGCTTCTTCGTGACGGCAGTGGAACAACGCGAAAGAAGAAAGAAAAGGAATTGCGGAATGGCTGCATCGGTATTCGTCTCTTATTCGCATGAAAGTGAAGAGCACAAGGCGTGGGTTTTGCAGTTGGCTACACGTTTGCGTCACAACGGAATTGCATCGGATGTCCTCAAGCGGGACGGAGTGCGCATTGCCCTGGGCGTCGCCAATGCAACCGAAGTCGAGATTCTGCCGCTTGCAGACGCCTTGGCTCACGGGAAGGTGGATGTCGAAGTCCTGTACCAGCGGACGGACTGGAAGGATCCTGCCGTTCAGCAACGCCTGCAAATGGTCAAAAAGTGGGAAACCCTCGTGCCCGATCATGTGCCCTGCGACCTGATTGTTCGCGTGATGTGATGGCGAGTCGACCGGTCTTCGTTCCTTGCCTTGATGGCAACAGCCTTGTCGATGAGAGGCTCTTCGAGTTTCGCTGGGCCCCAGGGTTCGCGGTCACCCAGAAGCAGAAAAATGTTCGGTCCCTGCATACGAAAGCCCGGGCCAGTGGCCTGAAGCGCATTCTTGAGATCTCGTCAAAGTCGGAAGAAAAGGTCGGGCGGCGACTCAGCGCTTTCAGTCTCCAGATTAATCTCGAAAAAGGCACCTATCCGCTCGAAAGCGTCTACCAAGGTTCGAAGGTCTTTGAGCACAGCGGTGGCCCCTTCCCCGATCTCTGGACCCAGGTGCCGCGCGCGGCCAAAAGATTTGTCCGGGCGTTTCAGAATGAGAATGTCATTCGCTTTGAACTGGAAGGCACACGGTACCCCCTGGTACCCCGCAGCGCCTTCTATGATTGGCTGTACATCCGCAGTCTCGTCGATCACGCGGAGTGGATCGATGAGAATGTTAAATTCGATGCCTTCACAGACATCAAGTTCAACCCAAGGACGCAGATCAATTGTCAGGCCCGGGCCTTTGCCGAATTCCGCAGTCTGATGGCGTGCGCCAAGGATGGATCGGTACTGCGGAAGGCGGCGGCGGACTTCAATCACTTCGCCTCCCTTCTGCCGACCGCCCCCTGTGTCAGCCCCAAGGTCCAACCTCTGCCCTTGCTTGATCTTCAGGAGGAACACAGCTTCGCCTGAGCGTTTGTCCGCTTGCCATATTCGGAGAGTCCCGCAAAGTGTAGGGCCATTCAGGCGGCCATTCGGGTTTCTGCGTGGGCTGCCAGGCCGGGATAGGGGGCATCGTAGAGTTTGTATGTTCAGTTCCGTTAAGGAGGAACGCAGCAAGAGCGCCGGTTCCCCGTGACAATTGAAACGGGATGTCGTCATCAAGATGGAGTGTCTGTGATATCCCGATGAATCCGTGATGCGGTCTTTTTGGCCATCCCGGAGCTTTCCGCATCACCCGACAACAACTGTCAATTCTCCGCCCCTTTTCTTTGGTTCCGCGTTTCTGCCCATCACCCACAAATCACGGACACAGACGCTGTGGGGTTCCACAGCGATGTGAGGGGGCACATATGACTTTGGCTTTTGCTATGCCCGTCACAGGGTGATGTCGGCCGGTTCCGACACCCCTCAGATCGTTGCACTCAAGGCTTCAGGGACCAAATATATGGGGATTATATACCTGACCACCCATCATACTATAAGTAGTGGTTATGAGGGATTGATAATAGAATATGTAGTCGTTCGGGGAGTTAAATATATAAGCCCCCTTATTTAAGGCCGTTGATGTCAAGGAATGGACAGAGATTTGTGGGTGGTGGGCAGAAACGCGGAAACAGAGAAAAGGGGCGGAGAATGGACAGTTGTTGTCGGGTGATGCGGAAAGCTCCGGGATGACCACAAGGGCCTCATCACGGATTCATCGGGATATCACAGACACTCCATCTTGATGACGACATCCCGTTTCAATTGTCACGGGGAACCGGTGCTCTTGCTGTGTTGCTCCTTAACGGAACTGAACATACAAACTCTACGATGCCCCTTTACTCGAACACAGAGGGTCTCCACCGCGCCTTACGCGATTGTCGCCGCGTCATTGAATCGGGTGCATTAATGGTGATGGCAAAACGGAATTCAGAACGTTCAAGCATGCCGGAGATTCCATCGGGCAGAAACGCCTCTTTGAACCCAATGCCGAGCTTCCCCGGAATCTCGTCAACCGGTACAGGTGAAGACTTGCGGGCGTCCATAAATACATTCCATTGATCAGAGAGGTTCATTTTTGTCATTCACCTGATTGTCTTGAGCATGCGTCAATGCCGCGCCCGTCGTATTCCCGACCGCGACACCATGGTCCGCGAGACGCCATCATCCGGTTCATGCGGAGTGACAAGATGTCTCTCACGCTGAATTTCGGCAGTGGGCAAGTAACCGACACGATTTCAAACATTGAAGAGCGGGGGCGGATCAGTCAGGGCGGCGCTTCATATATGGATCGTGAAGGACAATTCACCATCACCAGCACGTTGGGCGTGGGATCGGAAATGACAGGAACCGGTGATTTGGCCAAATGGGAGAGAATCGCCCTGCAAAAGCATGTTTTCGGACCTGACGCCGAAGAGGTCGGCGGCCTTTTTGAAGGTTTGAACACAGACCGGGAACTGATCTCTGTGACCTTCCGGCGGATCTCGGCCGGGGCGGTCGGACGGTTCCAGAAAGAGAACGGAATCCTGCACCGGGGACACAGGAAAGACGACGTTTCGAAACACGGCACCGCGGGGCTTGAGGAGACGGGTTTTAACAGTCAGGCCCGCCCTGCCGTCACGCGGGTCTGCGATTCCATCTCCGACATGGGATGCAGTCTGGGGCCACCGCTGTCTGTTTTGCGCAGCCGGGCAGTCGCCACAGAAGCTTTTGTGGCGGTGTCGGGCTCTGTCATGGGCGGTATGTTCGGACCCCCTGCATCCGGGTGAGTGTCAAAAAGCGGAAGAGACGCATCGTGTTCCCGCAAATTCGCGGCATCGGCTGCCGTTCTCACAGTGAAAAATCTCTTGCGGGGTGCGACATAGACAAGCGCTGACTTGCCCAGCCGCACCAGTTCACACACATTGTTGAAGGATCCCGTGCTGCGGCCATCCCAGAGAACCAGGCCATAATCCGCCTGCGCGGCCATGACCTTGTCTTTCTGCGTGTAGAAGGCCCGGCCTGTGAGCGTTGGATCCACAGGGATGGTCTGCGTGACCCATCCCCCGACATTGTTTCGGCAGGTGCGCCCGGCGCAGGTGATGGTGACGTTCGGGTATCTTTTTTCCGCAAGGTCGGATTGCATGGCGTGATCGGCCCCATGCGCATCACCGACAAGCACATGAAAACCCTGGTCAACGATATTCTGGATCCGCGTCCGGACCGCCGCGTTCAGCCGATGGATCCTGCGGGAGCCGGAGAGAAAAACAGTTGTCATCGGTGGGTCCGTGTTTTGGTCAGTGTCAGAACATAGATATCCCCGACTTGAGTGTTCTGTTGCAGGAGCCTGCAGCAGGCATTCAACGTTGCGCCGGACCTGTAGATATCGTCCAACAGCAAAACTCTCTGACCGGTGACATCCTCTGTCCCTGAAACTTGAATGGCTTTTTCCAGAATCTGACGTCGCCTGTCGGGATCGTCAATTCCCTTCAGTTCGGCGCGACTCTCCTTGGTGAAATACCCTTTCAGGACACGAACAGACCGCTGCTGACCCAATGCCCGTGCAATCTCATCGACCGGTTGGAACACCCGCTTTTTGGATGAGGGCACAGGGATGATGACATCACATTTCTCAATTCCCGTGATGGCCTCGAGCAGACTGATAATCTGCGGGATCACCGATGGATCCTGTTTGTTTTTGAGTCTGTAGACCAATTCCCCGATCGTGCTGCGCGTATTATCAAAACGTTCATGCCCAAATTCATCGGGGCCGAGATAGACACTGGCCACCGTGTGCAGATCAAAGGCCAGTCCCTTGGTCCAGTTTCCCTGTAAGCGATACCGCATTGTTGTCCTCTGAAACGATGGTCTGTCATATACAGGTGATAACAGACCCACTGCAAATGATCTTTCCCTGTCCCTGATCCCGCAAATATGAGATTCTGAGCAGAGATATCCCCTTGTTCACCCCCGCACGCGGGTGTATCCTGCACGAGCTGTATCCGGTGCGGAGCCCTGACCTAGCGGGGTGCCGTGCTGCGATATTCTTGCTCGTGATTGTGGCCGGCGGTTCACCTGGGTGATCCTGCCGGCTCTTTTTTCCGTGACGATGGGCCGGGGTCGGAGATCAGGACTTTGTCTCGTCAGTCGGGACAGAGCCAGGGAAAGCAGACCGTCCCGCTCGCATGATCGCGTTGAATTCTCCAGCCCGGTGCATCGCATTGTGCCATAAGACGGAGGCTTCCTCTGTCCGCCAATCGCCGTGCCATCCGGCCCTCTTTTGTATTGGCCCAGTTGGCGGCCGCGACCTCGTCCCGGGCCTGGTCGATCCCGGCATTGACCCCCCGCCTGCCGCCCATCCTCGTAGGCCCTTTCCTTGACCCACCAGAGACTCGCCATGATGGCCAGCAGGACGAATCCCGTGGCGAGGGTTCCCCATTTCCATGCGCTGAGACGCTGGACCTGGGTGACGTTATCGGCCACCTTGAGGCTGTTCTCGACGACAATTTGTTCCATGCGCTGCACCGCCGCCGCTTCCTGGCGGGCCAGCGCGTCCTCGGCCCGGGACTCGGCATTGGCCGTGAACGTCTCCGTGGCGGCGGCGGCCGCTTTGCGGATCTCTCCCGGAATCGCTTTGTAGAGGGAGTGGAAATACTGCAGCGCGACGAGGAGGATCCAGACCGGGTCGGTCTTGGGGAGGTTCAGCGTGTCGCGGATCCGGATCAGCTCCTGGCGTTCCTGATCGGTGGGCTGGCGGCCGAGAAGGGTCTCCCAGATCCGGGAACATGTGGCTGGTGCCGCCTGCCGCTTCAATCTGCTGGCGTAGATCGGAGTGGTTGTAGAGAGTGAACATCTCGTCGGGGCCGAACCGCGCGTTCTTGAGGACATGGAACGGCACCGGGATCCGCTCTCTGTACCGACTGAGGGTGATCAGGCTTTCCTGTCCCCGGTCGATCATCCAGAGCATGACGAGTCGCCGGGCGAGACTGTGAGCCTGGGCGAGATAATCCGTCGCATGGCTTTCGATCGCCGGGAGGAGATTGGCCGGCGTGTTGACACGTCAAGTTGCCCGCTTTCCCTGACTCTCGTGTGGTTCTCCGTCCTTTATTTGACATAATAGGACAGAAACAGATGAGAAAACTCTCTCTACTTGCCGCCGCCGCAATGGTGGCAGGCGGCAGTGCTTTCGCGATGGATGGCGGTGGCGTCTCCATCAGCGGGGAAGCGAACTTCGGGGTGAAGTTCAAGGAGGATCGTGCTCCCGGCAGTGAAGCCGATTTGCAGTTCCACCACGAATTTGACATCAAGTTTGCCGCGTCGGGAACCACCGATGGCGGCGTCAGCTTTGGCGCAAAAATGACCCTCGACAACCAGGAAAGCACCGATATCGCGGTGTCTGGTGGTGTCGTCACGCCCGGGTCGGACGGAACGGCGGCGGTACAGGCTGCCGAGGGAACCTACTACTTCACCATTGGAGATACGGGTAAAAGGGTCCTGGACGACAATGACGAACTGTTCAAGTTCGCAAAAGAAGGCGATAAGCCCAAAGATACAGCGACACCGTCTTCTTCAGATTATCAGGCTGCAGTGGAAGCTGGAGAGCACGATGGTGCTGTATCCGGTCTTGTTTTTGTTGCCTCCACCGATGTCACCGCCGACGGAAATACACCGGCTGCTCGTTTTGTCGTTACGACGACGACAAACAATGAAGGGATTCAAACTATAACGCGGGCAAATGTTAATATCACTGGTTGGCGTCGAGTCACCGAAGCAAGCGGTAATCTTGAAGTCGGAGATATTATACGGACAGCTGACGCAACTGTAGCAGTTGAAAATCGCGAATTGATTACCGCTTTTGAAGCATACGAAGCAGCTTACAATCTGGGAGAAGGGGCAGCAATTGGGGGCGAGGAGGGAGCGGAGGATAGCATCAACTCAAAAGTTGTCATTGCTTCCGAAATTGTCGAGTCTTCAGACGGAACCCCCGCCACGGCTCCCACCATCACGCCGGTGAAAGCGTCGGGTGGCAAGGTTGGCAATCATGCCGAGGTCTATATCTCGATGGATATGCACACGCTGACGATTGGCTCCGATATTGACGCGGCGGACAAGATCGCGGGCGGTCTGACCGATCCCGGCTTTGACGGCATTGGTATCGATGACCAGGCCGAAGCTGTCTGGGGTGGTACGGCGGCTGATGTCCGCTATGACGGTGACTTCGGAGTGGCAAAGGTGGCCATCTCCTACGGTGACAACAACGATGATGCCGAATGGGCCGCAGGGTTCAGTTTTGATGTGGAACCGGTCACGATGGGCGCGGGCTTTGACAGTCATGGCGTCGTGTCGCTCGGTATGGGCTTCTCGCAAGGTCAAATCGCGATGAATGCGCTGTATTCAACCGACAGCGATGCGCATGAAGCAGACAATGAAAAAGACATGGCCGGTGGCACCTATAAATGGACAAAAGGCACGGGTGATGACGCCACAACTCACATGGTGAGTTTGGAGAAAGTTACCGCCAACGCTCCTGATGTGAAGAACCAGGCGATGGGCGTGGATGTCACCTACAAGATGAACGACACGACGTCGCTGGTCTTGGTGGCTGCACAGCACACGATTGAAGGCGCGAAATGGGCCCCAAAAGAGACCGACAATGACAAGTTGACCGATGGCGAATCAGGTGTTGAAGGTGCATGGCGCGTCAGCGATACCAAAGTTGACGCCTTTGGTGTCGGCTTCTCCCATGATCTGGGTGGCGGTGCGACCCTGAAAGCCGGTGCTGGCTCGGTGGACAGCGACGCGGTGGCCGATCTCGGTATCACCATGACGTTCTGATCACTGGTCAGAGACAGAGATTTGAGGGGCGGTCTGCGGATCGCCCCTTTGTCTTGGAAACACCAACAAGTGACTTGAAGGGTTGGGACACATGGTCTAGGCTGAGTTCATCCGGGAGTCGGAATAGTTTATTGACACGTATATCATGACCTCTGCGGCACTGACTTTTTTTGATTTGCCGAAGTCAATCAGGCGTCCTCTCACAATCAGTGAGGTCGCGGCTATTGCCGAGACCGATCGGAAATCGGTGAACCGCATGATTGACGACGGGGTGCTTCCAGAATCTTTCTTGAACATGACGAGGCCGTCAAAGGGTCTCGCGAGATGTCGTTTCTTGGAGCACACGGCCTGTCCCATGGTGGTCTTCAACGTCACGAATGGGAGCCATGTCAGTCCACAAATCCGCACTCGAGTGTTCAACAGGATTGATCTGATGATGAGAGACGGCACTACAGATGCGGTCTTGACGGAGGGAGCCATGACTCTTGATCTGGCAAAGGTCCTGAACGAAACAGTGAAGAGAATGTTGGCCTTGGCCCGCGCCGAAGCCGATGTGGAAAGAGATGATGACAGGCGGGGTGGCGTTCCCATGCTGCGTGGTACGCGCATTATGGTGCATGAGCTGGCTGATCTGGCGCAGCACGAGACACTTGATGCTCTTCTTGAAGCGTTTCCACGTCTGACCGCGGAGCGGGTGGAAAACGCAAGAATTTACGCCAAGGCGCACCCTTTGAACGGACGACCGAGAACGAGGTCGAAACTGCCGCAGGTCATTCAAAAGATGTCATCGACAACCGTGAGTCTTGGCCCAGTTTGAAATTCCTGATCGACGAGTGTTTATCCCTCCGTTTGGCCAAAATCGCACAATTGGCGGGCTTTACGGCATCGGCCCATGTGGCTCACCGTGGAATGGCCGCATGGAAAGACTGGGAATTGATGAAATGTATCATCGAAGATGATTGGACCTTCGTGACTCGGAATTCGGATGATTTTCGCCCACGGGCTGGAAGCAGTTCGAAGGCACCCTGCTATTTGGGTGTTCCTATTCATGCAGGGCTGATCTGCTTAAATCCTCCGGTCGGCGCAAACCTGACAATGATGGAATTCTATTTTGAGGCCGCGCTCTCAACTCTAGAGACTTCTCCGGACTTGGTGAATCAAGTGATCGAGGTCTGGCCAGACGGAAAACGTCATGTCACCGTGAACCGATACGGTTTTCCGGCGAATAAACCGTGACCCAGATCGCTTGCAAATACCATAGTGCCAACAGCTCTCAATTCAAACTGTCCGCCCCACACCGAGCACTTCAAACACGGGGGAGAATGTCTGCTACTGTGATTCTTCATCGAAAACTTCCGCGCCCTCACAGAAAAAGGGCGATCCACAGATCGCCCTTTCAAATCTCTGTGTCTGATCAGTGATCAGAACTTCATGGTGATACCGAGATCGGCCACTGCATTGCTGTCCACCGAGCCAGCACCGGCTTTCAGGGTCGCACCGCCGCCGAGATCATGGGAGAAGCCGACACCGAAGGCGTCCACGGTGGTGGAGGATTTCGACCAAGTCAAAGAGGCATTGGTGGTCGTTGGATTTTCCGCTGCTTGAGCTTGATCCTTTAGCCCTACCGGAGCCTTATAGCTCAAATGCGCGGATTCTTTCTTGTGTTGAGCAGCGACCAGAACAACTGAAGTTGTTTCGTTCATTTGATAGCTGACATCCACACCCATCGCCTGATTTTTCAAGTCCGGTTTGTTGGCAATATTCTGATTGTTGTTAAGGACACAGGCTCCATGTTTCACTGCGCTATAAGCTGCTTTGGTTTGATCATTGAGATCAGCACTGCAAGCGAATCCTTCATTGTCGGCCTCATCATGATCGCTATCGGTCGAATACATGGCACTCATAGCGATTGCGCCCTGCGTGAAGCCCATGCCGACCGACATGACACCGTGGCTGTCAAAACCAGCCCCAAAATTCACAGGATCAACATTGAAGGTAAACCCAGCCGCCCAGTCCGCATCACCGGCGTTGTCCCCATAGGAGATGGCCACCTTTGCCACACCGAAGTCCCCATCATAGCGGACATCAGCAGCCGACTTGCCCCAGACACCTTCGGCCACGTCGTCGATTCCGATACCGTCGAAGCCAGGATCGGCCAGACCATCATTGCCACCCGCCGCAAGTTGGTCAGCTTGTGCAAGATCAGAGCCAATCGTCAGCTTGTGCATATCCATCGAGATATAGACTTCGCCGTGATTGTTGACTTTTTGCTTGTCGGAAGCGGCAACCGATGCGGACAGGCTGTTGATGTAGGCTTGTGAACGCGCCATCTTGACTGCCAGTTCCGGTCCCGTGTGGCTCAACACCCGTGTGGATGCCGCAACAGCTTGGGTAAGGCCGCCGGCCAGTCTGTCGGCAGCCGTCGGAGCATTTTGACCGGATGCGATTGTGTCGATCTGAATCGTTGCACTCACAGGACCAGGCGGAATCGCGGGCAAGGGGCCGAGAGGGCCCTCAGGGTCTGCGGTCGCAGCTATTCCAGCACCGGGCGCAGGTTGCGCCACAGTTACCCGACCGGTTGCGAGTATCGCTGCATCACTTGCATCTCCAAAGCCATTGATCGTGGCAACGTCCTGTGTTGTCCAGACATATTCCGTTGTTTTTGCCCCATTCACAGTCCTTGTAAATCGAATGAGGTTGATTACGGTGTTGCCGCGGTCTTGCCTGGCAGTCGTGCGACCATCGTTGTCCTCAGTACTAATCGCAGCGATGGATTCTACGGTACGACTGATCGAACCCCCCACGGCCACATTTGATGTTGTCGCAACTACTGCAACATTATGAGTGTCAATCTTGGCTTTTCCGTATCCCGACAAATTAGCTTTGTTGCCGCTTTCGATGACATCACCTGCCACCAAGTCGCGTGTGTCAAAGCCGAAGCGGGCATTGAGATCAGCGATTTTGTCATTCTCAGTCACAATGTAACCGGTTTTCGCTGCCGTGACTTTGCCACTGGTGACATCTTCACGGTTATCGATGCTCATGCTGCCACCAAAACCAATCCCGCCATCGGTCGTCCCCGAAGCCGAAAACTTGACGTCAAATTCATGGTGGAATTGCAGTTCGTTTTTGGAGTCGTCATCGTTCTCAGCGAATTTGACACCGAAATTGGCTGTCCCGCTGATGGAGACGCCACCGCCATCCATCGCGAAAGCACTGCCGCCCGCCACCATCGCGGCGGCGGCAAGTAGAGAGAGTTTTCTCATCTGTTTCTGTCCTATTATGTCAATTAACGGACAAACGAATAAATCGCTTGTCTGAGAGGCCGTTTAGAACCTTTCTGATGCTTCGATAAGGTTCATTTCCAAAAGGGGTTGCTCGGAACTTTAGGCTAGATGCGTTTTTGCAACACATGACAGCGCGGCACCCGACTCCAAATGACCCGAATGATGGCAATACGGCATACTGCCAACTGAGACATTAGCCGGAATCTTCATCATCACAGATAACGCAATGCTTCACCGGCGGACTGCCGCCGTGTGTAACGGGCGACCATGATGGTTGAAGACCATCGTCCCTGCCGCATGATGAGTGCGATTGGGGCGCCCTTGCGCGTCATTGTCTGTGCCATCCCAACCCGACCGGAATGACCGCTGAAACCTTCACCTAAGCCTGCGGCGGCGGCATTGGCAGCAATACGGCGCGAGATCTGCCGCCCGGAGAGTCCGAAGACCCGTCCGGTCCGACCCGCCCCCTGTATACCATCCCAGCGATCCAGATCTTCCATGACTCGGGCCGGGATGGCGATAACCGCACCTTTGCCGGTTTGGTCTGTCTTCGACCGGCGCACATAGAGCCTGCCCGTGCCATCACTCTCAAAATAGATGTCCGACCATTCAAGCACAGCGGCTTCGGAACGTCGAAGCCCTGTGGCCGCCAAAAGAGTGATGAGAGCCAGATCACGCAGGGCTTTCTTGCGCGAACCTGTCTGGCTTTCAATATGGTTCCGAATGATGTCCACAACATCATAAGTCAGGGCGGCCGCTTGGGCCGGGATCTCACCTTTTTCTACCGCCTGTCGGCGGAGGCCGCGCATCAATGTTGTGATGACAGGATCAGTGCATGGATTGGAAAAACCTGCCCGTTTATGTGCATCTCCGATGGCCGTACATGCGAGATTCAGGCTGGAAGATCGAATTGATTTGGCGCGTTCAGTCAGATACGCGGCGAGGGCGTCTGGTGTTCCTGGAAGCGACTCAAAACCTCCCGCATCACACCAATTTTGCCAATTCTTCCAGGCCGCTTGGTAGGCACGTATGGTCGAGGAAGCTTTGCTTGCCGCCAGAGTCTTCCGAATTTCATCGGCCAATTCTGCGGACAACTCCACACCCCGCAGTTTTCCAGTAATCTCATTCTCCATGTCGAAATCTCCGTCTTGTTATTCTTGTAAACGGACAACTCTACCTGCAACTATCACTGCAATTCCAACAAGACATTAAGATCCAATTTCACTTTTATACCAATGATCTTCTGGTGATATGGGTGATTCAATGGTTTAATCATCCGACATTTCCAGCGAGTTCTTTTTGCGTGACTTAAAGCTGTAAAGATGCCAGAAACCAACCAACAACAGAAAAGAAATTGCAATTGGTATTTTACTTCAAGATGCTGGAGTATTCGTATCGGACTGCTGATCGAATCAACTCAAGACCTGTCATTCAGCCATATGACTAATCCTGGAATTATACAGGAAAGAGGGCTCGGCGAGCGCACAATGTTGTCAAGGGCAAACACAAAAATCCCACTCATTTCTAATCCCTAAGGCGGAACCAAGGGTCTGCCCATTAATGATATTCAACTACTGAATTCTCCCGGATTGTCAGCGCCTGAGAGCTGCAGGTTCCAATGCATGCCCTCAGTTCTTCCGCATTGGCACAAGCCATCATATCTCAATGCACCTTCACGCGGCGCACTGTTTGCATACTGCCGCAGTTTCCGTTTCAATTCTCCCGGAAACTTTGTATGGAAAGTCCGAATGAAGATCGTGTGGGATGATTAGAAGCGCGCCTGGAAACTTGAAAAACACGGAGGTGACTTTAGCATATTCAGTGGTTTTCGCTGGGATATCGCCAAAACCCGAGAGGATAAGCGCAGGATCTACGGCAAAATCCGGTATGCTTCGGTGAGTGTGATCAACGGACGGTATTATGTGGCCGCATGGACACCACGAGACGGTGCATGTCGGCTCATCAGCCTTCGGAAAGGCCAACCGCAGGGAGATAAGGGCATATGCCGGATCGTAAGTCATACATCGATAAGAACGGCGATGTGAATGAACTCGACAATGGCTTTTTTGCTGAAGCAGTCATCGGGTTGCCGTCTGTTCTTGATCTCACCAACCGCAAAGAGGAGGTCAGCGTTATGCTGGATTCCGATGTATTGAGCCGACTGCGGGCGGGTGGAAAAGACTAGCGGAGACAAATCAACACGCTATTGCGGCGTGCCCTGAAGCTACCGAACTGACCTACGCTACCTTTCCCTGCAGATATGGGGACATCCTCGCAAAGCTATCAACATACCAGCAGAACACAGGCATGAGGCCTAATTCCGCGCATTTGGGATGCATCCTTAAACTCGTCAAAAGCGCCTGATGGATCGTCGCACTCTCAGATTCTCACCATGTTTGTTGTCAATTCTCAGGTTATTGACGCGCCATAGTCCACACTTTCACCCCACCAGGATTCATTCAAACAGCAAAGACGCTCAAACCTGATCACGACATCCCGTTTCAATTGTCACGTGGACTCCGTGTTCAGGAGCTGTTCACCCGTTCAGCCCGCACTTCCAGCAGGTTGCGGGCCTCGCGCCCACAAACCACCGCGATCCGATGGAGGGGCTCATCGCGGTCCCGGTAGCGGTTCGCATAGCCCCGATCCCGCATCTGGGTGAACGCCTCTTCCATCTTCGTCTCAACGTCCGCGTCCTGGCCCGCCATCTTGAATTCCAGCACGAACACCTGCCCGCCCGTTTCGACCACCATGTCGGCACCCCCATGGCTGGAGGCCTCCTCGGTGCGCACATTCACCCCGATGGCGCGGAAACACATGTGCAGCAGACTGGCATACCAGGCCTCATAGCGCGCCAGATCCCCCGTGGCGTGCCACTGGTAAGGAATGCTGGCGAGATAGGCCTTGAGCGTCTCCGCAAAGCCTTCAAAGTCGTTGGATTCGAGATGGGCACAGAGATCGCGGCCCTGCCCCCGCGCGTCTGCGACCGTCTTGCCCAGATACTGCAGCAATCCCCGGTTCAGACTGACGCACACCTCCTGGTTGGGATAGTCGAGCTGATAGAGCATGTCGAACCCATCGCTCTGCTCATCCACGATGGTCAGGTAACCGGTCTGGAATAATAAAGCTTTCACGTCAATGTCATCGATTTCGAATGTTGACATCAGCGACTCGTCGGCCATCTGCTTCTCCAGTTCCATCGGACTGAGGGATTGGGCCGTGAGGGTCTCGAACAGGAAACGCGGCGAACCGGTGCGAAACCAGTAGGGTTTGAACTTGCGATCTTCGAACAGCAGCAACACATCGAAGGGATTGTAGAGCCGCTCCGTGCCCAGCCAGTTGTAACCGTTGTACCAGGTGCGAATCTCATCCCGGTCCAGCCCGTCGAGCTCGGGGGCAAACACCGTGTCGATATCGTCATCGGTATACCCGCAGATCGTGGCAAAGCGGGGATCCAGGCTGATATCCTTGAGATTGTTCATGTCCGAGAACAGGCTGACCTTGGAGAACATGCTCACCCCGGTGACGAAGACGAAGCGGACATACTCCGCGCTGTCCTTGATGATGCCGTAGACACTGCGCAGCGCCTCCCGGTTGGCGCGGGCCCGATCCAGGTCAGGCAACCCATCGAGGATCGGCTTGTCATACTCATCGACGAGGACCACCACCCGCTGTCCGGTCGTGTGATGAAGGCGATAGAGAAGAGTTCGCAGACGTTCGGGCGGGGCTTCCGCGGGGTTGGGCGGATCCAATCCGGCCGCATGTTCGATCAGGCCGAGTTGATTGGCGAGGTTGCGTTCAATATCCGCGGGCCCGTCATACTTCCTGCCAAAGCTCAACCGCACCACCGGATGGGTGACTGACCAGTCCCAGTGATCAATGGATGTCCAATCCCCGGAACAAGTCCTCCTGCCCCGCGAACAGGGCCTTGAGCGTGTCCACCAGCAAACTCTTGCCAAACCGCCGCGGCCGGGAGAGGAACCAGTGATCACCCCGCTCAATCAGGTCCCGGATCAGCGGGGTCTTGTCGACATAGTAGCTGTCGGTTTGCCGGAGCCGGGCGAAGTCCTGGATGCCGATGGGCAGGCGTTGACGGGTCATGGGGCCAGCCTCCTGTGATCAATCGCACCCGCGGGAGTCCAAACGGGCGATGATGGGCCCATCGCGGGACAGTCTCCTCCCTCTTTACGCTGCCCGTTTGTCTTTGACCAGTTCATGACGCGTCCAGCATGGATCCATGGCGCATACCCGGCCTGACCCGACACCCGTGTTTTGACCCCCATGTCGTGACTCCCGGTTTGGAATATCAGCAGGACAACTGTTGTCGTGTTAACGCGATTGGGCCGATCTCCTGCTCTCTGATTCCTCTGATTCTTCTGATTCTGTGTCTCTTTGCGGCGGTGGAGGACCTCTGTCCATTCCTTGACATAATAGGACAGAAACAGATGAGAAAACTCTCTCTACTTGCCGCTGCCGCAATGGTGGCTGGTGGCAGTGTCTTCGCGATGGACGGCGGTGGCGTCTCCATCAGCGGAGAAGCCAACTTCGGGGTGAAGTATGACGAGGCGAACGATACACCAACCTCGAACGCTTTGGCATTTCATCACGAGTTTGACATTACTTTTGCGGCATCGGGAACCACCGATGGCGGAATTGGCTTTGGCGGTGAAGTCACGATTGACAACACGGAAAGCGTGACACAAGCGAAAACTCCCGGAAAAAAGGGTCTTGATAAGTATGTCGAAGGCGGTCGGTTGGGTGGTGAGAACTCAGCAGCTAACCGATTTATCCAAGTGTCTGCTACAGGAAAGATTTCTTTTGTACCGGGGAGTGGCGCTAGTGGTGCCGTCCAAGATTCGGATATCGGAGCCGGGCGGTTTAAGGTACCGGAAAATACGGATGCCAATGATTTGATCCTGCCTGTTCGTAACGAAGCGGGTGTGATCACGGGCTTTGACAGGTTTGAAATTGGGGATGATGACGATGGTAACATAACCAATGCTCAAATAACTGCACTCCGTAAATTGGGCTGGGTTATTGCCAATGAAGATGGCTCAACTATAGCAGCGGATACGGAGATACCGGCTGAGGCAAGGCTTTATCAAATTGCAGATAGTAAATACTATCTACCCGACAACACAGCCGCTTCGGTTGTCACTGGCCCGAAAGCCAAATCCACCGTCGATAATCATGCCGAGGTCTATATCTCGATGGACATGCACAAGCTGACGATTGGCTCTGATCTGGATGCGGCTGACAAGACGGCGGGCGGTATTGCCGATCCGGGCTTTGATGGCATCGGGATTGATGATGTCGCCGAAGGTCCCTACGGCGAGTCGGCTGCTGATGTCCGTTATGATGGTGATTTTGGTATCGCCTCAGTCGCCATCTCTTATGGTGACAATGCGGGGGATGCCGATTGGGCAGCTGGGTTCAGCTTCAATGTGGACCCTGTAACCTTTGGAGCCGGGTTCGACAGCAACGGCGTCATGTCGATTGGACTCGGCTTCTCGCAAGGCTTGATTTCGATGAACGCGCTTTATTCGACCGATAGCGATGCAAACGAGAATGATAATGAAGCTGTGACAGACGACACAAAAGCGACGGCTACAAGTGCGGCGGGTGGAACAACTGCAAACCCGGCGAGAAGCAACGCACCGGACATAAAAGATCAGGCGATTGGCGTTGATATGACCTATCAAATGTCAGAAGCAACTTCGCTTGTACTGGTCGCAGCACAACGCAAAACGGAAAGTGCGGAATGGTACTATGGCGCATCCGCGGGTGTGCCCGACGACTTGAAAAAAGCCCACTGGGTCAAATCCTCCACCACCGTTGACGCCTTCGGTGTCGGTTTTGCCCATGATCTGGGCGGCGGTGCGACCCTAAAAGCCGGTGCTGGCTCGGTGGACAGTGACGCGGTGGCCGATCTCGGTATCACCATGACGTTCTGATCACTGATCAGACCACAGAGATTAGAGGGGCGGCTGAGAGGCTGCCCCTGATATGCAGGCGCACCGCATGTCAGGCATTTGGAGGGTTCCGCTGTGGAAAATCCGCCTGACGGGCCGTGGTGGCCATCGCGTGGGCGCTCTTTCGTCGTGAAGTGTCCAGACGACCCAGATGTCTTTTTCGAGCGCATCGATCTTGTCGGCAGCCGAGAGCCCGAAATAGTCCGTCACCTCGAACTCACGATGCGCGAGCAGTAACGGCAAGAGATCTCAGCTCTTTCGCCATCCAGTTTGGCGCATTGGCACGCAACCCAAACAGCTCACTGCGCTCTTCTTCATTGAGCCGCGATTTGATCCTGTTCAAGGCCTCGCGGGCTTCCGACGGCCCAAAGTAGGCCAGAGCGCGCAATGCGTGACCTGCTCTGCTGTTTGGCGCACGAGGCTGCCAGCCGGGACATGTCTGAGTTCAACCTCTTGGTCGCCCAGCCTCAAGTGGCGACTTGGGCCGGATGTCCAGAAGACCTGACGTGCTGGGTTCTGCGTTGACAACCCCAGAATATTTGCAGCCGCAGCCCCACTGATTGACACGCGTTCTCCCGTTGCCTTGGCGATATTTTCCACGACCGTCGTGGCCGCCGGTGCACGCACGCCGAACCGGGTCTTGACCGGCAGAGCGAAAAGCCCACGCCGAACGCGTAGAAGCTCGCCACGTCTGACCAGCCGCGATAGCGCCTGGTCGACAGCTGCGCGCGCGCCAAAATGCAATAACTCCTTTGCGGACAGGGTCGCCCCTTCCGGCAAAGCTTCCGCATAGGCCTTGATCACTTGTGAAGTGGTGGTCATGGGACTCTCCTGTTGTCAGATACATATCCTGTTTTCTGACAATTTATAAGCTCCTGTACCTGCTCACACCCACTGAGACGCGAATTCCTCATGGGTTGGCAGTGATTCGCAGTGATTCGAGATCTTCGTTTGGCGTCTGATCATCACGTGCGTCATGGGGTCTCAATCCGTTGTCCAGGTCGAGATATGTGTCGATCAGGGGGTTGATTGAGTTCGGTGATCTGGGTGGCGGTGTCCTGCACAGTATCAAATTCATGTCTCCATGTGGCTGGCATCCTGTCGAGGGCACCGTTCATTTTGAGCCTTTTGGGCGGCTGCAAGGCCCGTGCGCTGTCTGTGGTCTGGCAGGCTGCCTCATTGCGACCCTGAACGCGGAGCCGCCGTCGACCGGGAGGGCGGTGATGGGACAGGGCGCTTTGGCGACCCGTGTGTCGAGACAGCGTGCGCCGCTGCTGGCGGTGGCGTTTGTGGTGGCCCCATTTTGAATGGCGGTCAATGGCGGGGACATGTTGGACTGTCCAGCCCCAGGCTGACTGGATATCGACTGCATCGCCGAACTCAGCGGCCTCATGCGCCAAGCCGGGATTCCCTTACCAACAGAGTTGCAGCTGATCTGGGTTGCAATCAGCCGATGTCTGCAGGTTTAACCACGAATGGTTTTAGGCCACTCCACATCGTCGCCCCGAGTTTGCAGGATTCTCTGTCACGCAGCTTTGTCAACAGACACGATGACGCGCCGGCCCAATCGGCGTAATGCGCGGTCGATCGCCGCGGCTTTGGTGGCATGATCCGGGTTCAACATGCGCCGCACTTCGCTCTCAGCAACGCCAAGTCTGCGTGCCAAACCGCGCTGTGAAAGACCGGTCCCGCGGAACGTCTCGTATAACGCTGCCTTGAGCGCAATTTGTACCGGAGGAACAACCAGGAGGCCCCGCTGCGATGGAGCTGGAAGATCCCGACCCTCTCGCATGGTGCCGGCCATCAGCTCGCGCAGCAGATCCCGCGCCTCGACATGGGCTTCATCAAGGGTTGCGCCGTCCGTTGCTCCCCATCCAAAATCGGGAAACGAGACAACATGACGCCCGTCTTCATCACGTGTAATTTCTGCCGGATAACTGTAACTCTCGGGCATATCTGTCTTCCTTCTGGCAAGGGGCACCTGCAGCGAAGGCCTGGACTAGAATTGGTTGCGTTGGATCCCCAGGTCGTCGAGCATCTTGTTGAGAAGTCCCTTGCCAATCTCCTTTTTCCTGTCCTTGACGGTCGTCTTGCGATCACCCAAGTGGAGCGTTCCGTGTGAACCCGGTCCCGCTGCCGCATCAAAACGCACTGGCAAAGACCGTGCTCGCGCCCATTGGCGAACCTTTGCGATGAACTGCCGGCCAGTCATGACATCATCAAGAATACATGCACACATATTTGTGCGCAACATGGATATCGATCAGATGCAGGTACATCCATTCTGAATGATCCCACACTCAGATGTCTCTGAATCAGGAATGAACAACCTCGCTTCCACTCTGAAGTGTGGCGCGTCAATCAAGCTGAGAATTGGCGACAAACAGGATGAGAATCCTGGGGAGTGGCGGATGCTGCCCCTCTCGCCGCGGGGAGAAGCGCAAAAATTCTGCAAGATGTCCCGTTGTGATGTCTGTGACCGTTCGGGCGCAAGGCGGCCATCCTTTTGCCAGGCCAAAGGGATCACGCTGGCCGTGCTATCACCCAAAGGTATGAAAATGAACGGGGCTCTCGACAGGATCCAGGCCACGTGGCGACACGTATTTGACACTGTGCAGGACACCGCCACCCAGATCACCGAACTCAATCAACCTCCTGATCGACACACATCTCGACATCACCAACGGATGACGGCCCCATGACGCACGTGATGATCAGACGCTAAACGAAGATCGCGAATCGCTGCCAACCCATGAGGGGCTCGCGTCTCAGTGGGTTTGAGCAGGTACAGCGGATGCAAACGTCGCGCAGGATCTGCACACGCCAATCGAAATCAAGAGGGCAATGAACTGATCTGAACGCCGCCCTTTATCCATCACCAAACAGGATCCGAATTGTGTCGATGGTGATGAACATCCGTTCCGGGCGATCCTGGAAGCTCTGGAAACCCAGGCGGCGGTAGAAGGCCATGCGGCGCGTGAAAGCTTCGCATCCACCGTCGTCGATGACATCCAGAACGATCAGCTTGAGCCCGATTTCCGCTGCCACATTCCGTCCGCGGGCCAGGGCATCCATGGCCAGATCCGACCCGAGCCCCTGGCCCTGCCACCTGCGGTCCACGGCAATCATGGACAGGTATAGCGCCGGGATGCTGCCGGTGTTGGGTGCATGTCGAGGGCGATCCGCACCCAGCTCACCTGTGGAAATCGCATGAGCATTCAGTGCATAGTAACCGAGAATTGTGGAGGCATCCTCGACGACCGCGACGAATATACGTGTGAAGCCGTCTTTCTGTTGCTTCCGTGCGCTTAAGCGCAGAAAGTTGTCAAGACGCTCTGTTCCACAGGAAAAACCCGCCCGCGCGTGCTGGGCGGGATCAAATGGCTCAATAACGATCCGGCTGACATCTGCGCAGTCCTCATCACATGGCATTGGCGATCCGGGAGCGGTAACCACGAATCGCGTCCCGCGCCGCTTGTGTCGCTGCCTGCGGGTTGTCGAGCGCCTCCAGCAGCATTCGTCCATCGCGTTCTGAAAGCACCGTCGTCTGGTGCTCGCGCAGAACCCGTGCGGCCTCCCGTGCGGCTGATGCCCTGACGAAAGTTGTCAATTTGACCCCTGTCAGTTCGGCAGCATGCGATATTCGCGCCTTGTCGCTCGGCTTCACCCGCATCTCAAGGTGAGCCGTTGCCTTCTCATTCATACACGATGCGTCATCGCTGAAATTCAACATGGCATCCTCCTTGAAATTGCCCTGACAACGTAGGGGCAATCTCAAGCTGAGTCAATTGTCGACACCGTCCGTTCAATCATTTCTCAGAATCATCAAGCGGGGGTCACGATATATGCAATTGGCTTTGTGGGATCCGCCACCGAGAATCTACTCTGTCCCGATGCACTATCCGCGTTTCAAGGCCCTCGAGGCCCTCAGCGTGATCTCCCTCACCCGCATCCCGCGGATACCTGTGGACAAATCGACTGGTCGTGCCCGAGATCCCCAATAGTATTGGAAATCCTTCAAGGAGACACCCCATCGTCCGGTCCGCCATTGCAGTTTCATCTGGCGATAAACTTAGGAGTTTTTATACTTAACTACCCAAACAACAGCCAGCTAAGTCATTGAATCCCCAAATCTTGCCGTTGTTGAAACTCTTAGACATCATGGATTGACCTGTCCCGATCCTGTCCCTGTATACAGGATCCAATGCATGGCCCTGAAGAGGGCCCCGTTACGGAGGACATGTCAATGTCAGACTTTGAATACAGTGCCTATGTGGGTCTTGATGTCCACAAGGATTCGATTGCGGTGGCCATTGCCCGGCCTGGCCGGACGGGACCGGAGTGGCAGGGGACGATTCCCAACCATCGATCCGCCCTCCGGCACCTGATCAAGCGCCTGAGTCCGGATGGGCTCGTGCTCAGCTTCTGTTATGAAGCCGGCCCTTGTGGGTCTGGCCTCTCCCGGGAGATCACGGAGACCGGCCATCACTGCGTGGTTGTCGCGCCGGGGCTTGTGCCGCGGGGGGCCACGGATCGCATCAAGACGGATCGGCGGGATGCGACGATGCTGGCGCGTGAGCACCGGTCCGGATCGCTCACGCCTGTCTGGGTTCCTGACCCGGAACAGGAGGCGATGCGGGACCTGACCCGGGCCCGAGAAGACATGAAGGCCCTGCAGACAAAAGCCCGTCAGCGCCTCGGGGCCTTCCTTCTCCGGCACGACCGCATCTATCCGGGCCGCAGCCGCTGGACACAAGCCCACACGCGCTGGCTGGAGGCCCAGGCCTTCGACAGCCCGGTGCAGCAGATCGTCTTCCAGGAATATGTGGATGCCGCCCGGGAGGCCACGCGGCGGGTGGCGGATCTCGAGAATCAGATCCACACCGCCGCCCAGGACGGGTCGCTGGCTCCCTTGGTGACCGCCCTGATCAGCTTGCGTGGCATCCATATCCTGAGTGCTGTCACCATCCTCGCCGAGCTCGGCGACATCACCCGCTTCGACACACCGCGGCAACTGATGAGTTTCCTCGGCCTGGTTCCCAGCGAACACTCCTCGGGACCCAAGCGCCGCACCGGCGGGATCACCAAGACCGGCAACGGCCATGTCCGGCGGATCCGGGTGGAAGCGGCGTGGAACACTCGCGTCCCCGCCCGCAAGACACGCCATCTGCAGGCCAAGGCCGCCGCCGCGCCGGACCGGGTGCAGACCATCGCCTGGCAGGCCCAGAAACGACTCTGTGCGCGTTACAGCCGTCTCAGCGCTGTGCGCAAGCATCAGTGCAAGGTGACCACAGCCGTGGCCCGGGAGCTTGTCGGCGTCATCGGGGCCATCGTCTGCGAGGTCAACGCCCGCCCGCATGCCAGCCGAGCCCTGACCTGAAAGACACGGAAGCCAACCATGACCGAGTCAGGATGCAGGCAGAACGGAAGGAGAACCCTCGATCACGCTATGCGGCACAGTCTGAAACCTGCAACCCGCGATCTTAGAGAGAGGCAGCTCCGTGACGAAAGTGAAGTCTGGCGGGACCCAACCCGCGAATATCAGTCTGATCCACCGTCGCTATCACTGTCTGCATCCCGACACGGCCATGATATTGCGAGGAATCGCAGGATGCCATAATAGAGACATCTCAGCGGTCAATCCATATCAGTGTGTCATGGGGCCATTTGCCTTCCACTCAGATCAAGATATTTGGCCTTGCGGGGCGGGGCAAACGGATATCCGGGTCGTGATGGCTCACGGAAAGTGATGGCGTCATAATAGTCGTCCAGAGACACAAAGACGCCTTTCGCCTCTGCCCATTCACGCCTCTGCCTTTTGCAGGAATGCCGCCAGGAAAGCACCTCAATGCCCCAGCCCCGATCGTGCAGGAGCTCAAGGGTCGTATGAAAGCCATCTCCCTCTCTGTAGCCGGCCCCGTCTCCGGTCAGCAAAACGGCGCGACATCGGGTGTCTCCAAGTATCTCAGGGCGTTCTCCATCATGCGCGGCTGTAACCAGCCATCTGGAACCGGCTGTTCACTCCGTCCGAAGTCGCCCCGGTCGAACAGCCTCACCTCCACGCCTGAGTTCTCCATTAGGTTCCACAGGTTCTGTATCTCCGGGGGATCGATCCCGCCGCGAAAGCCTGTTTCATATGTCGGTCCGCATGCGCGAGCCTGAGCAGATTATCGAAATGGACTCGCACCGGATAGCTTACACCGGGTGTGCCGTTTCTCTCGTCTGCGATCCACTGCGCTTCGTGAAAGATGTTCGCGTTGTCCCAATAAACGAAGACATCGCCGATATCTTCCTCCATTCAATTCGGTCGCCCGTCACGGCCGGCGAAACCTACCGGCACATAGAGACCCTGAATGCGGCGGGCAAGGGCTGAGTCGGACGAAAAGCTATCATAATAAGGGCTGCAATTCCTTGACACAGGGATAGATTGTTACGGGATGAACTTTCTAGCAATTGCGGAGATTGACTGGCCACCCGCGATGAGTTCTCGGACAAGTTCCTTTTGGTTGTCCTGCAGTTTCGCGCACGGCCCGACGACAATAGCTGTCAATTCATCAACCCTCTGCTTCTGTGTCTCGTTGTGACGGTGGAGGACCTCTGTCCATTCCTTGTTAAATAAAGGACGATGACTCTCGGCCAGCGGACGAAGAGCCAGAATCAGAAAACGACGGGAGAATGGACAGTTGTTGTCAGGTAATGCGGAAAGCTCCGGGATGACCACAAGGGCCCCATCACGGATTCATCGGGATATCACAGACACTCCATCTTGATGGCGACATCCCGTTTCAATTGTCATGGGGAACCGCTCCCCCAGGATTCTCACTCTGTTTGTCGCCAATTCTCAGGTTAATTGACGCGCCACAAACGGTGCTGTGGATCATGACCAGGGGATCACCAAGGCCGGCCGGGCCCGGGTCCGCAAACACATCATCCAGATAGCGTGGTGCTGGCTGCGCTTTCAGCCCACGAGGGCCTTGACCCTGGCCCGCAAGCTGCTGGTGGCCCGTTGGCGTCTGGCCACGGATGGCGTGGTCCCAGACTGTGCCGTCATGCAGTGAAACCAAAGGACTGCAGAGATTCCACCAGCGACCGGACGCGGTCGCGGCGGAAACCGGGACGGGCAGACCGTTCACCCGCTGGGTTCTCCCGCATGGGAACCGTTTGTGAAGATGGGTTCGCCCCCCCCCCGGAGTGTCGTTGCCACGAATGTGGGATTGGGGTTACGGGGTTGATGGAACGATCAGCCGACCGAACCGGATAAAAGTTTGGCGCCACGAACGTGTGGCGCCCCTGCCGCAGGGAGACTGTCGGCAGTCGTCGGCACCCCCTGATGTCACCGCGTCACTGAACTCACAGTTGAGACGTGATGAGATCATTGACCTCCGACGCACACTCCATCATCACCATATGCCCTGCATTCGGAAGGATGGTCACGTTCGCACCGGCAATGGCCGCCGCGTGCGCCTGCGGAATGATTCCATCCTCAGCGCCCCAAATCACCTGGACAGGGATGCCGAGTTGACCGAGCTGATCTGAAACATGAACGGATTGCTGACCACCCCCAAAGACATCATCTCTCAACGATTCCAGATAGGCCTGGACACCATCAATGCGCTTGAACTTGAGTAGATTATTGACCATCGAACGGGTGACCAGACCCTCATCCGCAAAGAGATGTCGTAAAACCGGTTTCAGGTCGCGTCGACTCGCTGCAGCGACAAAACCATCAATGTAATCAAGGTTGATTTCCGTACCCAATCCCGCAGAACAAATGAGAGTCAAGGACTGGACCCGCTCCGAGTCATCAAGGGCAATCCGCCCGGCGATCAGTCCGCCCAGTGAGTGGCCCACCAGGTGTGCCTTCGTGATGTCAAGGTGATCTAGGAACTCGATGACGGCCGCAACCAATGTCGTGAGACCCGGTTCATCCACGACCTTGACGGACTGGCCGTGTCCCGGCAAGTCAAGCGCATAGACAGGAGCTGATTCCGCCAGGGCATCCATATTGAACAGCCAGTTGTCGAGATCCCCACCGAAACCATGGATCAGGACGATCGGTGTTCCTTCACCGGCACGTTCAGAATATCGGATACGTCCAATGCCAATCTCGACGATCTGATCAACCAGGCCCTCATCTTCATCGTCCTCGATTTCAGGCATTTCGTAAGCATCGATATAAGCGTCAATCTCGGAATCGGGTACGCTTTCAGGTGCCATCAATCCCAGCAATGCGCGAACTGGATAGACCTCACCTTCCTGCCCGACACGGCGACGCAAGAGGCCGCCGTCGCTCGCTTCCACAGCATTCGCGATCTTGTCGGTTTCAATATCCATGATCTCGTCTCCGGGAACGATTTCAGTTCCCTCCGCGACATGCCAGGCCGAAAGCGTCCCTGACTTCATGGACAACCCCCATTTGGGCATCAGGATCGGTGTGATTTTATCGCTCATGATCTGGAGCCCATGCAGGTCCGGACGGCATCCGCAATACGCTCTGCAGATGGAATGTAGAGATCCTCAAGAGCCGGACTGAACGGCACCGGCGCATGTGGCGCCGTCACCATCTGGATCGGTGCCTGCAATGCGTCGAATGCCTCTTGCGCCACGGTCGACGAGACATCGGACGCAATGGAACAACGCGGATTGGCTTCATCCACGCAGACCAGACGCCCCGTTTCCTCGACACTCTCCAATACCGTTTCCATGTCAATCGGCGACAAGGTCCGGAGATCAATGATCTCAACATCGACCCCGTCCTGCTTCACCATGTCTGCCGCCTCGACAGATTTCGGCACCATCATCCCGTAAGTTGCGATGGTCACATCCGACCCCTCGCGCACAATATTGGCCTCGGCAAAAGGTATCGAATAGGATTCCTCGGGCACATCAGTCTGGGCATCATAGAGCGCTTTATGTTCCAGAAATATGACCGGATCATTGTCACGGATCGACTGAATCAGCAGTCCCTTGGCATCATAGGCGTTGGACGGACACACAACCTTGAGCCCGGGAATATGGGTAAAGACCGGGGTCAACATCTGACTATGTTGTGCCGCGGCACGGAAACCGGCACCGCACATGGCGCGTATCACCACCGGCGTTTCGGCCTTGCCGCCAAACATGTAACGAAACTTGGCGGCCTGATTGAAAATCTGATCGAGACAAACACCCATGAAGTCAATGAACATCAATTCCGCGATCGGGCGAAGCCCACAAGTCGCCGCACCAATAGCTGCACCGACATACGCACTTTCAGACAAAGGCGTGTCGATCATCTGATCCGGATGTTTATGATAAAGTCCCTTGGTCACACCGAGCGGGCCACCCCATGCATCATCCTCACCCGGTGATCCGGCACCGCCAACGATATCCTCACCCATCATGATGACCGTTGGATCGCGACCCATCTCCTGGTCGATTGCCTCATTGATGGCATCCTTGATGCTGATTTCACGCGCCATAATTTATCCTCCTCAAATCAGTATTGTCAGTACGAGACATAGACATCGGTCGTCAGATCCGACAGACTCGGCATCGGCGACGACATGGCATGCTGCACCGCGTCTTCAATAACCGTCATGACTTCAGCGTCGATCACATCAAGCTCGCCATTATCGATCACACCTGAATCGACAATCTTGGCCCGATACATCTTGATACAGTCACGATGGGCCCGGTTGTCTTCATTCTCACCCGGTGCCCGATAGGTTTGTGCATCGCCTTCAAAATGACCAAAAAAACGGATCATCTTGCATTCCAGGAGACTCGGGCCGCCGCCTTCGCGGGCCCGCCTGATCACTTCGCCCGCCGCTTCGTAAACGGCGAAAAAATCAGTTCCGTCAACCGTAATTCCCGGCATGCCAAAACCCGTTGCACGATCAACATAGGAGTCAGATGCGACCGCATAATCCACCGATGTCGATTCTGCGTAACCATTATTCTCAACGACGAAGATCGCCGGCAGATTCCAGATCGCCGCCAGATTCATCGATTCGAGCACCGTGCCTTGATTGGAAGCCCCATCACCAAAAAAGGTGATCGCGACACCATCATGACCGAGCTTCTGCGCAGCCAGGGCCGCACCGCAAGCCAAAGGCGCCCCGGCACCGAGGATACCGTTGGCACCCATCATGCCTTTCGAGAGATCTGCAATATGCATTGAGCCGCCTTTACCGGCACAGGATCCGGTCGACTTTCCATAGATTTCGGCCATCATGTCAGCGGGATCAACACCCTTGGCAATACAATGCCCATGGCCACGATGGGTCGAAGCAATACGGTCATGGTCCTTGAGATGCATCATAATGCCCACACCTGCCGCCTCTTCGCCGGCATAGAGATGAACAAAGCCAGGAATTTCGCCACGACCGAAATCCACATGCAGCCTTTCTTCGAATTCCCGAATCGTTTTCATCCTGCGATACGCCGCCAACAGCGCATCTTTCTCCAATGGGAACGGGTTTTCACTCATTTCAAAATCTCCTCCTTCTGGGCAGAGCGGAAGGCGTGCCTCGCCCCGCGGTTCATGACACCGTGCTGCGCCGCATAGGTCATGCAGTCTGGCACACTCACTGTACGAAACGCATTCGTGCGCAAACCGATTGCAACATCGTCCGAGTCATCAAAGGTGACCTCACGCTCACCATCAAGTGCAATTGAGCCCGCACCGATGCCCGGTTTATATGGAACCCCCGCATTGAGTGTTTCAACAGAACCAATCCCTACCACTTTGATGAGACCCGGTGCAATCGGGGCGGCGATATGCCAGTCGGTCTGTTCAACTGGTCGCAAACAGACACGGCGGCCTTCGGGAGTCGCGCGATCAAGAGGTGCAAGGAGGCCCACGATTGATGACATGCCGATTCCCTCCGGCAGACCATAGGTCACGAACAGGTCACGGAAATTCTCGGTCTTCCAGATGGCCCGTGCGCCGACAAATCTCTCGGCCACGACCGCCACATCAACCAAGGCAATATCGCGTACCTGGTTGATTGTGACTTCCAACAGCTTGTTCAGGCAAAAAGCATGCTCCGGTGGGACCTGCGCCGTGACAGCAAGCCCAACGGCGAGGCCGGTAATGGTGGGTTCGCGCACCTCAGGGAAGGCATTGTTGGTCCCCGTCGAGACACCGGCAACCGGAATGTCTCCGCATTGCGACACGACGACCCTGTTGGTTCCATCTCCACCCAGAACCACAATCGCACCGACGCCTTCCTCGCGCATCTGCCGTGCCGCTTCGGCACTGTCCTCGGCGGTGCAAGTGACCTTCATATCGAGATATGAAACACCGGGGAAGCGCGATGAACCCATGCGGGTTTCACGATCAATACTGCGCATGAGATGATGCCGGATTCCACCATTCTCCGGCATGACAAGGACATCCTCAACCCCAACCGCCGAAAGTCCGGTCAACAGACGCAGGACGATATTGGCCCGATCATTGATGGGAAGATTGCCGGCATGGGAGACGATTCGCCGAATGTCGCGGGCGGAAACCGGATTTGCAATAATCCCAACCTTGGACAAACCGGACCTCTCTGCACATCTCGGGCAAAACACATGAATCCTGCGACCCGCATGCGTCACTATACAGGAACGGACACGGCTTCAATCATGGGCTGATTCTCGCGTCTCGCAGCATGTCTCACACAAGAGGGTCACAACAGTCATCGTGATCGGTCGGGCCACAGTGACCCGTTCGTTCCGATTCACTCCCGGATCATCCTGCTCATCATACCCAAGGTCACCCCGAAAACGGTCGATCTGATGCATGCGCTCATGCCGAACCGTCACAATCCCGATCTCGCCAATAGATCAGCTGCCTCTCGTATCGAAAGAAGACGCCATCCACGCCTCACTCCGTCGGGATCGGTTCAGACGAAACGCCCGGCTCTGTTGCCAATTTCGGACATGGCCGGATCGTCAAATCTGTCCCAAGTTCGTGGGCCGGATGCGGGTGCCCTGACATCTCATGAGCGATGATGGATGATGGCGGTCAATCGGATCCTGCGATCCGTCATGGAGAGTACCGCAAAGTGTGGGGCAGTTGCATTTGATCTGTGCGGGTGCCAGACGTCATGTATGTCCGAAGCTCTGCAGATTTATCAGTTGAAGGTTCGTCTTCTCGGGGTCAGCCCGATGATCTGGCGGCGGGTGCGGGTCTTGGATTCGACGACCCTGCGGGAGTTGCATGGGATTCTTCAGGTGGCGATGGGCTGGGAGGGTCTCCACCTGTCTGCCTTTGAGATTGATGCGGTTCAGTATGGGGCGTGTGCATTGCATGTGGCGAGTCCGGATGTTGCCCTCCGGGATTTCGGGTTTCGTGAGCGGGATCGGTTGTCCTATATCTATGACATGGGCGATGATTGGGCGCATGAGATCCGGGTGGAGACGATTGGCCCGGCGGAGACCTGCCCATCTGTGCCCCGGTGCACCGGGGGATCCCGGCCCTGTCCGCCTGAGGAGTGCGGTGGCCCCCCGGGGTATCGCGTGCGGCGGGATGAAGCGAATGGGTTTGACGCCTGGGAGGATCTGGGGACGATGGTCGCCTGGCTCAGCGATCTGGCCGGGCGGCAGCCCCCCGGCTTGACGGTTCAGGATGTCCTGACCGAAGACATGGAAGCGACCCTGCAGCGTGTCGTGGCGCGGGGTCCCTCTGTGGAGGAGACGTTTTCCCGCCGGTCTGTGAACCGCCGGTTCCGGGCCGGAGATCACCGGGAATTCATGCATCAGCAACTGTGAGGGCGGTGTCCACAACCGATCGATTGTGAACAGGCCCCCCAGACCTGCCCACAAGTTCGTTTGACAATCTTGTGGACAGGGGTATCATTCCGGACACCCTTTGTAAACGCATGGAGTCGGATGTCCCGAACTTTTACCTATGCCCGCGTCTCGTCCCTCGAGCAGACGGTGGACAATCAGCTTCAGGAGATTGCTGCCGCGGGTTTCACGGTGGAGCCGCACCGCATTGTCATGGACACCGTGTCCGGATCTGTGGCGATGGCGCGGCGCCGCGGGTTCCGCCGTCTGTTGGACAAGATGGAGCGGGGCGATGTGCTGATTGTCTCGAAGCTGGATCGATTGGGCCGCGATGCCATTGATGTCAGTACCACCGTGGCCCGGCTCGAATCCCTGGGGATCCGCGTGCATTGCCTGGCGCTGGGGGGTGTGGATCTGACCAGTTCCGCCGGCCGGATGACGATGAATGTGATCAACGCTGTCGCCCAGTTCGAGCGCGATCTGCTGATCGAGCGCACCCAGGCCGGGCTGGCCCGCGCCCGGGCGCAGGGCAAACCCCTCGGCCGCCCCCGGACCTTGTCCCCGGCCCAACAGACCGCGGTCCGGGATCGCATCGCCCAGGGGGCGACGGTCTCGGCGTTGGCCCGGGAGATGGGGGCCAGTCGCCAGACCATCATGCGGGCGCGGGACGCCCACAACGATTCGCAGAAGACGGAGAACAGACAATGAAGATTGAGATCACCGTGGCGATCACGGCCCCGGACGGGACCGTCCACACGGACACCATCGCGACCCTGGACAAGCGCACGGAGACCTCCGGTGATCTCGGCCTGTCCATCGCCGAGGGCAAGGCCATTCTGTTGCAGCTCCAGCAGGACATTGTCACCGCGCAATGCGCGGCCTATTGTGCGGCGCGCGCCTGTTGTCCGGCCAGTGGGCGGAAGCTGCGTGACAAGGGACACCGGGAGATCCGCTACCGCACGGTGTTCGGTGATGTCACGGTGGACAGTCCCCGTTATTATCAGGCCCCCGGGCATGCGGGTGCGGCCCAGACCTTCAGCCCGCTGACCGATCTCCTCCCCGATCATGTTGCCCCGGAGTTGCTCTGGCTGGAAACGAAATGGGCCTCACTGGTCTCGTTCGGGGTCACGGCCGATCTGCTGAAGGATGTCCTGCCGATCGATCAGCGGCTCAATCCGGAGACCATCCGCCGCCATCTGGGACGGATGGCCACGCGGATGGAAGACGAACTCGCCGTGGAGCGGTTCAGCTTCATTGACACCTGTCCCGCCCAGCGCGCCGCGCTCCCCAATCCCGACGGATCGATCACGGTGGGGATCGATGGGGGTTATATCCGCGCGCGTGAAGACGGTCAGACGCATTTTGAAGTGACGGTGGGCAAATCAATCCCCCGGGAGCGTCCGAGCCGCTATCTGGGCCTTGTGCAATGCCATGACGCAAAGCCCAAACGCCGCCTGCACACGATCCTGAAAGACCAGGGCTGGCAGGAGAACCAACCGGTGACCTTCATGACGGATGGCGGGGACACGGTCATCAACATGGCCCAGTTCATGGCCCCGGCATCTGAACAGATTCTCGACGGGTTCCAGATCACCATGCGGATCACGGTCCTGCGGCAATATGTGAAGGGATTGGCGCATCACAATGGCAACGCGGCCAAGGAGCTGGACCGGTCTCTCCGCCGGATCAAGGGCTTCCTCTGGCACGGCAACCTGCATGAGGGACAGGCATTCATCGCAGATCTGGTGGATGATCTGGATGACATCGAGACAAATTATGCCAGCATCAAGGCCCTGCGCAAAGCCGCCGGCGAATTCCAGACCTCTATCGCGAACAACCGGACGATGATCCCGAACTCTGCCGAGCGGCGACGCGACGGAGAACGGGTCTCCACCGGCTTTGTCGAAAGCACCGTCAATACGGTTGTGGGGATACGCTTTGCAAAGAAACAGCAGATGCGCTGGTCACAACAGGGCGCCCACCTCATGCTTCAGACCCGGACACGAACTCTCGATGGCACCCTGCGTCACACATTCGAACACTGGTATCCCGGCCTGTCAACTCAGGCAGAAACCCGAATGGCCGCCTGAATTGCCCCACACTTTGCGGTACTCTCTTTGACAACGTCTGGGCCCAACTGACCCACAGACGGCACCACGCCAGCGCCTGTCCCGCCGCGGCCAACGACAATCGCACGCCTCTCGCCAAAGTCGCCTGATTCGCCAAATGAAACCGATCAGGAATCAAGCAGGGTCCAAACCCAGCCATAGGGGAATCACTCCCGTACTCTCGACAAAGGATTGCACGGTCATCGTTCACATGCTACCTCACATTTATCTGCGAACTCACAGGAGCGGCAAAATGAGCGAAAGTGTTATTCATGTCACACCACGTGGAAAAAAATGGGCTGTTGTATCCTCAGGATCGTTGAAAGCCCATCGCGTTGTACCGACTCAGGGCAAAGCAGTGGAAATAGCTCTTGATCGGGTAAAGCGGAGCGGCGGCGAGCTTTACATTCACGGTCGCAACGGTCGAATTCGGGAGCGTAATACTTACGGCAAAGACCCTTATCCGCCCAAAGGGTGATGCTCAAGTTGCCGGACTACAACAAATCCGTCTTTATCAACTGTCCGTTTGACAGTGATTTCGCACCATTACTGGAAGCGATGCTGTTCTGTATTGTCAGGGCTGGACTGCACCCACGTCTTTCCTCTGAACAGATGGAGGCTGGAAAAAACAGACTCGACAAAATTCTGGATCTGATTGCGGCGTGCAAATTTTCTGTTCATGATTTGAGTCGGGCTGTGTCGAAGACTGCCGGTGAAGCCCTTCGAATGAACATGCCATTCGAGTTGGGTCTTGATATGGGCAGAAGACGGGCTCCCGACCATGAAACAGGCGACAAGAAGTTCCTGATGGGTGCGGCTCAGATTTGTGGCTCATGCTGCAGCGCGCCAGTGGAAGAAGTCGGCGCCCCGGTTGTTCATCTGGCAGCACCGGATAGCCATGATTGCGTTGGCGCCGTCAACGGACCAGCGGCTGCCGCTTTTTTTGAGTCGATCGACTACAACGGTCCGGCAGCCGCCTTCGACGAGGCCGCTGCCGCAGGGGAGACCCTGCCGTGTATAGACATCGTAGCGCATGCGGTGCAGGTTGGGTCTGCAATAATTCACGAACGCCCTGATCGCGGGTGAGCTCTTGGCCAGTGTGGCAAGCGCCGCGAGGACCCGGGCTGCCTCACCGGCCTTGATCCGGGCCTTGATCCGGTCGAAAGTGGTCTGACGACGCACGGGGTCTTCCCACGTCTCCTTCAGGGCCTCCTGAAGCCTTTCCAGGACATGGAACAGATCGAGCACGAAGGTCAGGTGCATGCCGGCGAAGACCGTGCGCATCGTCTTTTCGATCCAGGCGGCGCCATCGGACAGGATCACCGCCTCCGCGCTGTCCAGCACACCGCGCCGCTGCGCCTCCCGCCTCACGCGGGCGGCAAACTCGGACATCCCACCGGTGGTGGGAGCCCGGGCGCTGTCGATCACTGATGATTGGGTGATACTCCCGGCAACGGCCTTGATCCGGCCCTTGGGGTCAGGCGCCACTTCACAGATGCGCAGCAGCTTGGCTTCGCGCGTCCGGGCTGTGCCATCCGCCTGTTTGCCGGCGCGCCCGGCAAGTTCGGCAGGCCGGATCGGCACGCCGGTCCCGTCAGCCGCCACCCCCGGCCGGGTGGGAATCACCGCCGCCGGGGGGACATCCCTGCGCTCAAACGCGACCACTTCCCTGCCCAGCGCGCGGGCCAGCCTGTCAAACCGGGACCGGCTGACCCGGGTCCCGCTCAGCTCTTCAAGGAGCGTCACGGCGCGGCGACTGCCGACCTCCGCAGCGGCGGCCATGACCATCCGCTCGTAGCCCGGTGTTGTTGTCCGCCCCTCAAGACGCAACGCGGCGTCCAGCGGGAAGAGGCCGGTGCGACAGGCCGAACAGCGGTAATGCCGCCGCGCCACCGTCACCTTGCCCAGGCGGGTCATAGAGGTCTTGGGACGTTTGTCTCCCCAGCGCGCCATACGGCCCCCGCAATGGGGGCAGTGCGGGGGATCAAGGGCGTCATCCCGGGCTTCAAGCAGCAGTCGCAATTGGGCCGCTGCCGCGACCAGCGCATCACCGCGCAGGGCGGTCTCGACGGCATCCAGATCAACCACTGTCGCGGCCAGTTCCTTCTCGAGCCGTGGCAGGAGATCAGGGGACCGCGCCGCGGACCCCTCATGCCCTGGCAACTCCGTCGTCGCCATGCGGCGGCAGATCACCGTTCCATCGAAAATCCGGTATTCGAGGAAACCGTCCCCATCCTGGCGGATCATCGGTCGGTTCAGCGCGGCCTCCGCGGCCGACAGACTCCGCAAATACGCGACCACCTCTGGATGCCTGAACTCCTGCTTTTTGTCCCGCTCTTTATCTTGAACTGCCATCTGCCTGTGTCTCCTGACTGCCCTGTCGCCAAACCCAACCGGAGCCGTGATGCCGACTCTCCGTGTTCCTGTGGGCGGAAATGGACATAGATCGATACAGAGACCGATACAAACCCGCTCCGACGGGCGCTGTCCGGATGTCAGGAAAAAGATCAGTCAGAGCGTGTCCCACAAATCTGAGCCGCACCCGTTGCTGATATTCGAGTCAATGCAATATGAATTAAAACGTTGCCTGTCAGATATCAATGGCCTCGATGTCGCTTTTCACGAAGATGATTTTCAATTGGTACTCAAAAAGATGCGGGATTTTCTTGTGGTAGAGGCAGGGTGCCAGCTGCCCGGTCTGACTAAGATGAAGAACGAGTACACGCTTTTTCAGGGCTGGATGACTGGAAAGAAAATCCACGAAGGGCATACGCAGGAGGAGGCATTTGATCTCCCGACCACGGAACGTCTGCAAGAAATGTCAGAATGGGTTCGGTGTGGAATGCCAGATAAATATAGACCATAAGTCGAGAGTACCGCTGTGAAAATCAAAGTGCTGCAATGTGATTGGGGCACGGCCAGCCTGAACGACATCAAGATATTGCTGGACGATGTGGCATCACATCTGACACAAGTCTTACGCACGCCAATTGACGGCACCATCGAGGTGATGAACTTGCCGGACAAGGCCTCCCCGGAAGTATTTTACAGGAAATCGAGTGCCGAGAATTTCCTGATCCAGCTTGCAACTGTAGACGAATATTGGTGTCAGTATGCATACCAGTTCGCGCATGAACTCTGTCACGTCCTTTCTGAATACGAGCGTTTGAAGGACAACCCGAACAACTGGTTCCACGAAGCCATTTGCGAGCTGGCCTCGCTGTTTGTGTTGCGCCGAATGGCGGAGCGCTGGCCGTCCCAACCCCCTTTTGCGAATTGGGCGGATTATTCCACACACTTGGCTGACTATGCCACCTGCAAGATCGACAAATTCAAGGCGATAACCCCGCAGGAACCCTTTAAAACCTGGGTGTCAGACAACGAAGCAAAGCTGCGCAAGGATCCTTATCTTCGTAATATGAACGGAGTTGTCGCCCTGTGGCTTCTTCCGCTGTTCGAAGAACACCCAGCCGGCTGGAACGCGGTACGCTACTTTCCAACTTCAGAGGGGATGATCGATGCGTTCATCGATGCATGGAAGCATCAGGTGGACGATGAAGATCGTCTATTTGTGGAGCAAGTGGAATCGTGTCTGGGCTTTACGGAGTGTTGTGAGGAAGCCAATATGCAGACCGTTTTATCGACGAATATTTGCGCGTGAATGCCGCGGCGGGCGGCAGCGCATGAGCGGGTCGACTCCAGATGAGTGCAGAATCTCACTTTAAGGTTTTCGGAAACCTGTCGTCCTGATGGGTGTCCGTGATAAGTTGGGATAGACCCTATCTGTTAGAGGTTAGGCAACAACAGGATATATTGCGAGGATACCAATTGGAGCAGGTGACCCGGAGACAGATCAAGGATCTTACCACAAAATTGCAACGAGACGGCAAGACCGTTTCATGCCCCATCAGGCCCGATGCATTGGCGAAATCATTGGGGACGGGGCCGGACTACCTCATCAACTATTGGTCCCCTTTGGCCGGTGGAGTGTTCCGCATTCCCTTTGAGATGGTGCCCAGCGGGACTTCGCTGGGACTGGTTGAAGAAACCCAGAAGCGGGTTTCAGCGTGGATCTGGGCCCAAAACGTGGCATTCGCAAATCTGGGTCATGGTCAAACGGCCCAAGTTCCCACCCTCAATTCTGACATAATCAAGAGTCTTGCCAAACAGCCGCCATTGACGATCGAGCAACGCATCGATCGGGCCCTGCAAGTCATTGGCCGTCCGCCAGCAGTGATCGACAGGATCTTTCTGGGTAAGCTTGACCAAATTTCGATCCTTGATCCAGATTCTCAGCAACATCTATTGTTGCGTGCGGCGACCGAATGCGGTGCTTCCCAACAGGAATTTCTGTGGCTCCTTGATGAAATGATCGATGCCGCACTGATCAAACCTGCTGACACATCCAAAGCGGGGCAAACAATAAACATTTTGACTATCCAGGGTCTCAACCGCCTTGAGACTGGTGGTGCCCCGCTCGCCTCCAGGACCGCCTTTGTCGCCATGTGGTTCGACCCGAAAGTCGATGATGCCTACGAGAAGGGTATCAAGCCGGCAATCGAAAAGGCCGAGTATAAGTCTGTCCGCATCGACGACGAGGAGCATATCAACAAGATCGATGATAAGATCATTGCCGAAATTCACCGGGCCCGGTTTGTGGTCTGTGACCTGACCTGTGGGCTAGGGACGGACTCCAGGGGCCAAGACACTGCAATCACCCGCGGCAGCGTCTACTACGAAGCGGGTTTTGCCCATGGCCTCGACAAGCCGGTGATCTGGACCTGTCGGGAAGACCTCATTAACCAAGCTCATTTTGACGTGCGGCAGTACAACATGATTCGTTGGCAGAAGGGCAAGGAAGAGGCGCTCCGGAATGCCCTCGTCAACCGGATCCGTGCTGTGATCCCCTGACATGCCAAGCTGGACCAGAGGGGACATCAATCCCAACGGGCAGGAGATCATGACGATCACCCGGGCCTTCTCATCCAACCACCCGCATGCCCGCGTGTGGGTCCTGACATGCCACCGCTGCAAGGCATCGTATGGGGCCAACAGCTGCGACCTCCATATTCGCCGCTGTCCGTTTTGTCAGGTCGGGAAGCCAGCCATGCCGATCCCAACCAGTCATGGACATGAGACCGCATGCCCCTGACCCGTACCCATCGCCGGACCGTCCGCAAGCTCGACGCCAGGGCCAAGGCCCTGCTGGACAGAGGCGGCGAGGAGGCCTTGCTCGGCAGCCTGCACGACATGATGCTGGCCTTCAAGCCCGTTCTCGAGGCCGCGGTCCCGGGCGAGCTGGATCAGCTGTGCAGCGCGTATCCCCACTTTGGCCAGTTCGCCCACCTGCTGACGTATTTTGCCGAGGCCATCGGTTCTGGGGCGTTCGATGCGGAACTGGGGCGCAAGTGATGTCTTCGGAAAGGTTGAGTTGACATGCGCCCCATCAGATGGCTTCACATTTCCGACATCCACCTGAGTGTCGGTACGCAGTGGTCCCAGGATGTTGTTCTGGAGGCGATGCGTAGGCACATCAAGAAACAGGCGGAGGGAACTGCAGTAGATTTTATCTTGCTGACAGGTGACATGGCATATTCAGGAAAATCTGAGGAATACGCACTGGTTGCGGATTTCCTCGATGCGCTGTGTGCTGCCGCTGCAGTCCCGAAGGAACGCGTGTTCTGTGTTCCCGGCAACCATGACATTGATCGTGACCGGAACCAGCTTTGCTTCCAAGGTGCTCGTGCCACCTTGCAGGATCCAGGTCGAGTGGATGCGGTCCTGGAAGGGGGCGAGGATCTGGAGACGCTGCTTGTCCGCCAAGCGAATTACAGGGACTTTCAGCAAGAATACTTTGCAGGACAGGAGCGTACAAGGACATCTGACAGTCTGGGCTATGTGTCGTGGCTTGCGGTAGAAGATATCCGGTTTGCGATCATCGGCCTGGATTCAGCCTGGCTTGCCGGCGGCGGAGTGGAAGACCACGGAAAGCTGCTTGTTGGCAAAAGGCAAGTGATCGATGCCTGCAGTCTTGCACGGCAAGGCAATGAATCTCCGCATATTGTCATTGCGATGATCCATCACCCGTTGCACTTGTTACAAGAGTTTGACCGACGAACGGCAATGAACCGAGTCGAGGACATTTGCCAGTTCCTGCATTGCGGACATTTGCATATTCAGGATGCTCGAATAACGGGAGCTCAGGGAACAGGCTGTCTGACACTTTCTGCAGGCGCCTCTTTTGAAACCCGGCAGTCGCATAACTGTTACTCAGTCGTGACATTGGACCTTCTATATGCAACACGCAGGATTGACACATTCCACTACAACCGGTCATCAGGCCTGTTTTTGAGCAAATCTTTAGATGAATTCCCGATTGAAGTTCTGGCCGCAGAGATCTGTGATGTCGGCGAACTGGCCCAAGCAATGGAAGCATACGATGCTGCAACCACAGGTCTTTCACACTACCTGTCGGCCCTTATCCTTGGCCGCAAGGCAGATATCGTTGTCCCTTCCGAGAATGGTCATCTGTTTGCAGCACTTGCCGTATTGCAGGGGCTTCCTGCCAGTGAACTGAAGGAGAAGACGGAGACGTTCTTTCGATTCCGCAATGTACTGCATGTCCTCTATAATACCATAACAATCGATGAGATATTTGCGCGTCATGGTGTCATGGTAACGGAGTATGACGCAGTATTGCGGCGACTTTGCAAGGAGGATTCAGAGGTACGTAGGCGGCTGGATGCATGCGAGCAAGACGCGAAGGTCTTGGCACCCGCGCGACCGCCAAGGGCGGTCTCACACACAATGGCCCTGCTCAAAGAACTGGCGGCCGAGCAAGACTGGTTTTTGCTACGAGAGCAAGCAAGCCGACATATGGAATCACCTGACCCAGCCATACGCACACAGGCAACGAGAATGATGGCTTTGGGCCTGGCAAACTCTGAAGAGACCGCCGAAAAGATGAGGGCGATTGATCTGTACCGATCTATCCGCGGTACGGAGGATGCGGAGTTCAGTGACTCAGGCCATCTCTCGATCCTGCTTGTTGATACCGGAAACAGCAATGAGGCCAAGGATGTTGTCCTTGAGGGGCTGAAGAGGTTTCCGAACAAGCATGGGTATTTTTCGGAGATCGGGCAAAGCATTGTCGCAGCGACAGGGGATAGAGGTTTCAGGAAACAGCTGGGGGCCGCAATGGCAGAAAGAGAAAAAGGTGAGTGACGACCAGACCTCATTCCAGGCCGGGATTGACTTCCCGAGTGTCCTGCGAATCCTGTCGAAACAGATATATGAGACACCTTTCGCCTTCGTGCGCGAAAACGTGCAGAATGCCGTAGACGCTGTGCGGATCCAGGCACATCGCGACGGTGCACAGACGGACGATCCATGCTACCGGATCGATATCACAGTTGAGGACCAGAAGGTCATCGTTCACGACAATGGTGTGGGTATGTCACCCCAGGATCTCGAGAACTATTTCTGGACGATCGGGGCCAGTGGCAAACGAACCGAGGAAGCCCTAGCAGCGGGGTGCGTCGGCACTTTTGGGATTGGTGGTTTCGCCAATTTTGGAGTGTGCGAAAGGTTGGAGGTCATATCTCAGAACGAGACCTCTTCCCGAGGCACACTGACGCATCTCTCGGAGCAGGACATCCATGCAGCGGCGACACTTCCAAAAGTGACCAAGAAACCCTCCGACGCGGCGGCACCGCGCGGGACGATCGTCACCGGACATTTGCGTGAAACGCCTGACATCGAACAGCTCCGTGGCTACCTCAGGGATTTCGTGCGATTTGTGCCAACGGCAGTATATTTCAACGGGAAAAAAGTGTCCCAGGGCCGGCTCTCTGCAATTGAGGACCGCAATAACTTTTCCGAAATCCGAGACGGAACACAAGACTGGCAGACCGGCGATCTGGTCATCTCGGGGCGGCTGTTCGAAGACCGCGGACATGCGCTCGTGGCTGTGATCGAGGGGCTCAGGATCGGTGGTGAGCAAATAGGTCTGACTGGGCACTTACGATTCGAGAATGGTTCGATCGATGTCTTCAAACGCGGCTTCAAACTCTGTGCCACCCAGGTAGGCAGCACGATTGGTATTTCAGGGCGTCTCGATTGCGACCGTTTTGTGCCGACAGCTGGACGGGATTCCCTCGATTCAGCAACGGTCGGCCTGCTGGGCAGGATCGTAATTGCATTGGAAAGGGCCGCGATTGAGGCCGTGTTGGAAGATCCGGAACGGATCGCACAGCACACAAGGATATTCAGGTATATAATGAGGAACGGTCTGGTTGACCGCCTCGGAAACGTGACGGTGCGTCTCGCAAGTGGATCGGAGATCTCGCTGGGAGATATCCAACGCAGGGCAGGGGACGGCGGCGTTGGGGTTTATTTCGGTGTAGGGAAAAATCAAGACCTGAACCAAGTGATGCAGGCACGTGGCCATCTGGTGGTTCAGCTGTCCTCGGATCGTCAGCGGCAGAATGCAGAACGTCGGTACCTGGAGCAGTTTTGCAATGCTAAACCATTTGACGGCATAATTGACTGTGTCGAGCGTTATGAGAACCTGAGCCGGTTTGAAAAAGTGGTTCTCAGCGAACTGGAACTGACCATCCCTAAATCCTACGACATCGAAGATATCCGGCTTATTGCCGGGAAATTGACCGAGGACATTCCGGCCCTTGTCAGGGAACGAGGCGGAAACAAAGCCATTGATATCATCGTTGATGTCCGACACCGAGAGGTTACAAAACTCGAGGTGCTGGGATATTCGCAGATATTGTATTCATTGATCGGCAGATTTTGCCAAGAGTACCTCGGACCGTCCCTCAAAAAGTGGAGTCCACGATTTTTCGGCGATGGTGCTCTCAATCTTGGACTGCTTGCCGCGCGGCGGTCAGAGTTCTGGGTGCTTCTGAAGGACGATATTGGGGTGGTGCATAAAGGTGGCCATCGCGAGGTCTTTACACGGTCGGATGTGCAGGTCGTAAACGTTGGCGAACCAGCCACAACAGAACCACAGGCAGATAGTTCGCTTCCACGAATTCTGCACATCGTTGATGATCAACAAACTGATATGAGTCTTGCGGGCTACTACATTCGTTTGCCTGATGCAGCCTTCGATGCGTATGGCGACTTGTTACCGCAGTGCGAGAGCCGTGGTCTGGTCTGGTGCGGGAACAGGATTCAATATCTTGTTTCAGACGCGGCGAGTGCCGCCTTTCACTATGACATTCACCTTGATGAAGTGGTGGTGGCTGAGGTCGATGGTGCCCTCAGGCCGGAAGGCACGATTCAATTGAATCGTTCGCTGCAAGAAATGTACGGAGGCCTGTATTTTCCTATACCTAGTCCGTTGGAGCGTTTCATAGTCCCCAGAGGACATGATGAAATTCGCCTTGAACTGCTTTGTGAGTGGATTGATATGCGCACTTCACAGCACTGGGTACCGCGGCAAGAGGGGTAGATCCCAACGTAGATACGTAAAGTCCCACAGGATGTGTGGGTTTGTCCAGCTTGGATTGGGCGGATCGTGATTGTGGGCCTCCCGTCAACATCGGGTCAGCGTGTCCCTGGTTTTCGGGGGAGAATGCCTGTCGTTTGTCACAAATCACTTCAGTGGGTGTCCTTGATTTTGCGCATTTTTTTCTTGGTGTTCTGTCACAAATCACTTCAGTGAATTGTCACAAATGCGTTCAGTATCTTGTATTTCGGTCAGATATGACGTCAATGGAGAGTACCGCAAAGTGTGGGGCATCCGACATGCGAGACTCTTGGTGTCATCACAGATAAAACACAATTGCCCCACACTTTGCGGTACTCTCCTCATTGACCGGACGTCATATCTGCGCTAGAGAGACGATGCCGTCGGGGTGCTTGTTGACAAGCTGAGAGGTGTTTGACACCGACCCGTCGAACCTGATCCGGGCAATGCCGGCGTAGGAAACGGAATCTTCCAGACACCTTCCGCCGCTGCCGAGTTTGTGAGCGGGACTTCAATATGACAGCGATTGCGCTGACCATTGCAGGATCTGATAGCGGCGGCGGGGCCGGTATCCAGGCCGATCTCAAGACTTTCTCATCACTGGGTGTGTATGGTGCCAGCGTCATGACCGCCGTCACGGCACAAAACACACGGACTGTTGCGGCCGTTCACGACATTCCCACGCCCATGATCGCCGCGCAGATCGAAACTGTCCTGTCAGACCTCAGCGTTGATGTCATCAAGATTGGCATGCTGGCCACCACGGAAATCATCGAATGCGTCGTTGACAGTCTCAATGACTGGACTCGTCCACTAATCATTGATCCTGTCATGATCGCCAAATCCGGAGACAGCCTTCTCGCTGACAATGCCGTCGATACGCTCCGCCAGAAATTGCTACCGCGCGCTGATGTGCTCACGCCCAATTTGCCCGAAGCCGCCCGCCTTCTCGATATGCCAGTGGCCACAAACCCGGAGGAGATCATTGAACAGGGACAACTCCTTTGTGACCGAGTGGCCGGCGCCGTGCTGATGAAAGGCGGCCATGCGCTGGGAGACGACTGCACGGACATCCTCATCACCGGCAGGGGGCCGGACACGATTCATACCTTCACGGCAAAGCGGCAGCGCACCCAGAACACGCATGGGACCGGCTGCACTCTCTCTTCGGCAATTGCGGCGACAATCGCCAGGGGGTTGGATCTGCCGCAAGCGACACAGGCAGCCCATGATTACCTGCAACAGGCCCTTGCCGCTGCCGACATTCTGTCAATCGGCCACGGACATGGCCCGGTGCATCATTTCTGGGAGCATTGGGAAAAATGACTGTCCACACTGTCATCGGTGCGGGAGTCGCCGGACTGGCCGTGGCGACAGAACTGGTCAACCGCCAACAGAAGGTGCAGATCATAGACTGCGCCGGTCCCCCGGGGGCACATAACTGCTCCTGGTGGGCCGGGGGCATGCTGGCCCCGTGGTGCGAGCGGGAAAATTCGGATCTCACCGTTCAGCAAATGGGACGTGAATCGATAACATGGTGGTCGCGATACACGAACGTCACACAGGCCGGCACATTGGTGGTTGCCCGCACACGCGATCTGCCCGACCTCAAACGCTTCGCCCAGAGGACCACGGGATTCCGGGAATTGACAAAAGCAGACATCGAGCAGCTTGAGCCCGATCTGCATGGCTTTTCCGCGGGATTGTATTTTGCCGAAGAAGGTCATCTTGAACCGCGGCAGGCACTGCAGGATCTCTGGCAGGCATTGCAACAGGCCGGAGTCACATTCCACCTGGGCACACCAGCACAGGAATTTGCACAGGAATCTCTCCACCGTTCGGGTCGTGTCTTTGACTGCCGGGGGTTGGCGGCGCGCGACAGACTGCCCGGTCTGCGCGGTGTCAAGGGCGAAATGTTGCATATCCGCTGCCCGGACATTCATCTCAGCCGCCCCGTTCGCCTGCTGCACCCCCGCATTCCGCTCTATATCGTACCGCGCGGCGAAGGCATCTATATGCTGGGAGCCACAATGATCGAAAATGAAAGTCAGAGCCACATGTCTGTACGCTCCATGCTGGAGCTGTTAAGTGCGGCCTATGCCTTGAATCCGGCCTTCGCGGCCGCCGACATTCTGGAAATCGGCGTCGAACTGCGCCCCGCATTCGCCGACAATCTCCCCCGCATCCATTGCGAAGAGGGGGTGATCTTTGTGAATGGTCTCTATCGCCACGGCTACCTGCTCGCCCCGGCACTGGCCCGCCAGGCCGCCGATCTCGCGCTGACCCACAGCAAAGCGGAGATGATCCATGCAGATATCGATTAATGGCACCATGCACGATGTGAAGGCGACCAATCTCGCTGAGCTGCTCAGCGAGTGCGGATATACAACAGATCGACTCGCCACCGCGGTCAATGAGACATTCGTGCCACGCGCCCAACGTTCGACGACGGAGTTGACCGCGAACGATCGCGTCGAAATTCTGGCACCGATGCAGGGGGGATAACGCGTGGCCAATACATTCTACGGTCTCCGGCTGCCCAGCGCATTGATGCTGGGAACCGCACAATATCCCAGTCCGGCGGTCATGGCACAATCCTTTCGTGAGAGTGGCGCAAGCGTTGCAACGGTGTCGCTGCGCCGCGAAAGTGCCGAGGCGGCAGGGCAATCATTCTGGGAGATCATTCGTGCGCTTGACGTTCTCGTCCTGCCCAATACGGCTGGCTGCCACAGCGCAAAGGAAGCTGTCACGACGGCACACATGGCGCGCGAGATCTTTGATACAGCATGGATCAAACTTGAAGTGATCGGCCATGCCGACACGCTGCAACCGGATATCTTTGAGCTGGTTGAGGCCGCCCGCATACTCTCCAGCGAAGGTTTCCAGGTCTTTCCCTACACAACTGACGACCTGATCGTTGGCGAACGTCTCCTCGAGGCGGGTTGCCAGATTCTGATGCCGTGGGCTGCGCCCATCGGCTCCGGACAAGGACTCATTAATGAATATGGTTTACGTGCGATGCGCGCTGAGTTTCCCGACATATCCCTGGTGGTCGATGCCGGCATCGGGCTCCCCAACCATGCCGCGCGCGCCATGGAACTGGGCTTTGATGCGGTCCTTGTCAATAGCGCAGTGGCACGTGCCGATGACCCGCCGGCCATGGCCTGCGCCATGATGCGGGCAGTGGAGGCCGGCAAACTCGGCAGACAAGCCGGACCGATTGCCGTCCGCGACATGGCAGAGGCATCCACCCCGGTCATCGGCAAGGCCTTCCTGTCATGATGCTGGATCGATTTTATCCGATCTTTGATGATGTCCGCTGGCTGCGCAGGCTGCTCCCTCTCGGCATCAGACTGGTGCAACTCCGAATCAAGGACCGCGATCCCGCAGACATTCAGGAACAGGTCAAGACGGGCCTGGCTTTATGCCGGAAACATGATGCTGTTCTCGTCGTCAATGACCATTGGCAGGCGGCCATCGACCAGGGTTGCAACTGGATCCATCTCGGCCAGGAGGATCTCGATTCCGCGGATTTACGCCCAATTCGTCGCGCCGGGATCAAGTTGGGTATTTCCACCCATGACACGGCTGAACTCGAGCGGGCCCTCTCGCTCGATGCCGATTATATTGCCCTCGGCCCCGTCTACCCCACCATCCTCAAGCAGATGAAATGGCACGAACAGGGTCTTGCACGTGTGACAGAATGGAAAGCACGTGTCGGCACAACCCCGCTGGTTGCCATTGGCGGGATGCGTGTTGAACGCGCTGCCGGTGCATTGAAGGCCGGCGCTGACATCATCTCTGCTGTCACCGACATCACCTTGAATTCCGACCCGGAAACCCGCGTCGGCGAATGGATCGAGGCGACACGATGACCCGCTATGCCCGACAGGTCATCCTGCCCGAGATTGGTGAAGCGGGGCAGGCCCGGCTCGGTGCCACCCATATTGTCATTGTCGGCGCGGGTGGTCTCGCCGCCGCGGCGCTGCCACTCCTGGCCGGGGCCGGGGTCGGACATTTGACGATCATCGATGGTGATCGCGTCGAGATAGGCAACCTGCATCGGCAGACATTTTTCACCGAAGATGATATCGGCCTGTCCAAGGCTGAGGCCGCGTCTGTCCGCTGCAAATGGCTCAATTCCGAAATCGTCGTTGACGCAGTTCCGGCGCGGCTCAACCCGGTGAATGTCGATGATTATACCACAGCGGATCTGGTTCTGGACTGCGCTGATTCCTATGCCGTGAGCTATATCCTGAGCGATCATTGTCATCGGACCGGAATTCCGCTGATCAGCGCCTCCGCATTGGGCGTGACAGGCTACGTTGGTGGCTTCTGTGGCACCGCACCATCGCTGCGGGCCGTATTTCCGCAAGCGCCGGAAAGCGGTGAGAGTTGTGAATCCCTGGGGGTCATGGGCCCGGTGGTCAGCGTCCTTGGCGCGATGCAGGCACAATTGGCCCTGAATCATCTGCTCGCGATCGAACCGCCCGCCCTCGGCCGATTCATTCGCTACCATGGTCTGACCTGTAGAACATCATCATTTTGCTTCCGCGATGCCGCCGAACCTGACACATATTTTCGCTTCACCTCACCTGCCCTTCTGCAGGACTCTGACCTGATTATCGACTTGCGTGGCCACGACGAGGCAGCGGGTCTGATTGATCCGCGGGCCCGGCGCATCCCTGTTGCCGAATGCACCGACTTGCCGGACCGCACGGCACACGATGCAACCGACCGTTTGGCGCTGTGTTGTGCCACCGGATTGCGGGCGTGGCGAACCGCCGAGCGTTTGGAAACCCGATGGCCGGGCGAGATCGTTCTTGTCGCGGCGTCCGCATCCTAGAATGAAAGGAATTGCTCCATGAGAATCCTCGTCTCCACCATCCTCCTCCTCCTGGCATTGCCGGCCACCGCCGCTGACAGGATGACATTACTTCTCGACTGGTTTGTGAACCCCGACCATGGTCCGCTGATCATCGCACAGGAAAACGGATATTTTACCGATGAGGGACTTGACATTGACATCGTTCCTCCCGCCGATCCGTCAGCACCACCGCGCCTTGTGGCGGCGGGCCAGGGCGAACTGGCGGTTGCATACCAGCCGCAATTGCATCTCCAGGTCCACGAGGGGCTGCCGTTGAAACGCGTTGGCACACTCATTGCCACGCCATTGAACTGTCTGCTGGTGCTGAAAGACGGACCCATTGAAACCCCTCTTGATCTTCGCGGAAAAAAAATCGGTTTCTCGGTTGCTGGCGTTGAAGAGGCGATACTCGGTGCGGTGCTCGGCACCTATGGCGTATCGACTGATGAGATTGAATTGATCAATGTGAACTTTTCCCTGTCACCCTCACTGATGTCCGGGCAGGTGGATGCAGTCATCGGGGCTTATCGGAATTTTGAGCTCAACCAGATGGAGATTGAAGGTGTCGAAGGCAAATGTTTCTATATCGAGGAGGAGGGTGTCCCACCCTACGATGAACTGATCTACGTGGCCAATCCGAACCTGATGAAACCCGACCGGATCATCCGTTTTCTTGCCGCCGTCGAAAAGGCAACGCAGTATATTGTCAACAATCCTGATGAGAGCTGGCGAATTTTCTCATCAACCGCGCCGGAATTGAATGACGCGTTGAACAAAAAAGCCTGGGCTGACACCTTGACCCGCTTCGCCCTCAGGCCCGCGGCGCTCGATGCCGGCCGCTATCAGCGATTCGAGGAATTCCTGATGGAGTCGGGCATGATTGACGGTCTCAATCCCGTTGACTCGATCGCCATTGATGTCACCGCACGATGAGTGATCTTCCCGATTATGGATCTGTCTTTGCTGCCTTGCGCCGCCGCGCCGGAGACGCGTGGACGCACTATACTAGTCACCCGTTTGTCGAGAGCCTGGCCGACGGAAGCCTGCCGCGTCCGGCTTTTTTGCATTACTTGCGCCAGGACTATGTCTTCTTGATCCACTTCTCACGTGCATGGGCGCTGGCCGCGGTCAAGTCGGAACATCATGACGAACTGCTTGCGGCAGTCACCACGGTCAATGCCTTGGTCTCGCAGGAAATGCAGCTTCATGTCCGAATCTGTGAAGCCGCCGGCATTCCCCGTGAAGACCTGTTGGCAACGACCGAACGCGCCGAGAATCTCGCTTATACCCGTTTTGTCCTCGAGGCTGGTTTCAGCGGTGACCTGCTGGATCTGCTGTCGGCACTGGCGCCCTGTGTGATGGGGTATGGTGAAATCGGCCGACGGCTTCAACATGCGGCAACATCAGATCGCTATCGCGACTGGATTGAAACCTATGCCGGGACTGACTACCAGAATGTTACCCGATCGGCGGGTGAATTACTGGACGGCGCGGTTGTTCGCCGGCTTGGCCCTGACTTCATCCAGACCCCGCGTTTTACGTCTCTCTGCCATCGATTCCGTACGGCAACCGAACTCGAGGTTTCATTCTGGCAAATGGGTTTGACGCCCTGATCGCAACAGACATGGCCGATTCGTTTTCCATTACGGTCAAAGGCCATGCCGACCTCAAGGGCACGCCGCTCTTTGCGCCGATTTCCCTGGAGCTCACGGCACAACGATGGACCTGCCTTCTGGGCGGTTCAGGCGTTGGCAAGTCCACCATTCTCCGGCTGATTGCCGGATTGGAAACCGGGGCCACGTTTACCGGTCGCATTGAGGCGTCTGATGGCGGTCAGGTGGCCGCGCGCATTGCCTATATGGCCCAGGATGATCTGCTGCTGCCCTGGGCAACAGTTGCAGGGAACATCACGCTGGGCGCCCGCCTGCGCGGCAAACAACGCGACAAGAGTCGTCTCAAACAATTGCTGGAACGTACCGGATTGACTGAACATGCAGCAAAAACGCCAGCACAACTCTCGGGGGGTCAACGACAACGTGCAGCGCTTGCCCGGACATTGATGGAAGACAAACCGGTCGTCTTGCTCGACGAACCTTTTTCGGCTCTTGACGCCAAGACGCGCGCACAGATGCAGGATCTTGCCGTCGAACTGCTCGACGGGCGTACGGTCCTGATTGTCACCCATGATCCCGGCGAGGCAGCACGTCTGGCGCATGCGATCGCCATATTGTCACCGGACGGACTGGTTTCGCGACAACCACCCGGACATCCCATTCCACGACCGGTCGATGATCTGGACAGTCTGGAATTCCATGCGTCTTTGATGCGCGATCTGATGGCTGACCAACCGTGAAAGCCCTGCCGATTGTCGCCGCGACAGCCTTTGCGATTCTGCTGTGGCAGGCCGTGGTCAGTTTCACCGGACTGCCACGTTTCATCTTGCCTTCACCCTTGCTGGTGATGGAGACATGGTGGCAGAATCGATGGCTCATTGCCGAACATTTGCTTGTCACAGCTGCCGAGGTGTTGATTGGGTTGATGATCGGTACGGTGCTGGGCGCGGCAACCGCCATTCAACTCGCCGCTTCGACGCGGATGCGTGTCCTGGTGCGGCCAATTCTTGTCTTTACGCAGGCTTTACCGGTTTTTGCCCTGGCACCCATTCTGACCCTGTGGTTCGGTTTTGGTCTCTGGTCAAAAATAGCCATGGCGGTCCTCATCATCTATTTTCCGGTCGCTTCCTCGTTTCTCGATGGATTGCTGCGCACGGCACCGGGATATCTGGATCTCGCACGCACCATGCAGGCCCGACCAATATTTGTTCTTCTCTACGTGCGCATTCCGGCGGCGCTGCCTTCGCTGGCATCCGGGTTGAGACTGGCGGCAGTCTATGCACCCATCGGTGCCGTCATCGGCGAGTGGGTCGGGGCGTCCCGCGGACTCGGCTACCTGATGCTGCTGGCCAATGGACGCGCAAAGACGGACCTCATGTTCGCCGCTGTTCTGACGCTCGGTCTCTTTGCCATCCTCCTCCATCTCGTCATCAATAGACTGGCTCAGCGACTCGAGAGGAATTGAACGCACGCATCAATTCACAGCAGCAGACCGCACTCCTCCCAAAGGTCAATTCAAACGATTTGCACACTGGTCCAGTGACCCCGAAACGGGGAAACGACATCCTTGCAAACAAAAATCGGGTGTTCGTTTCTCCCGGAGACTGTTGAGACGGTGGGTGACGGTTCGGGTGTCGGGCACGATTTGACGTGCTGATGGCGCGGCGCGAGAACATGGCCGTGTGTCTGGCCTGTATTCTTCACGTCAATGTGCCTGACAGGACTCACCTCTCTTGCGGATCAACCCCTGTTCCTGAGCAGCATTGCCGTGCCCAATCCACCCGCTGCAGCAATGGCTGCCAGCCCCCAACCGTTGGGCCGTGCACGGATTTCGTGAAACAATCTGACGGCAAGGATGGCGCCAGACGCCCCGACCGGGTGACCTCGCGCCAGAGAACCACCCCCTGGATTGACGCTGCCATGGGGAAGTGAGGCCAAATTCACGCAGGCAATGGCCTGAGCCGCATAAGCTTCCATGATCTCTGCAACGGCAAGCTTGTCGGGATGCAGATTGCAGCGACGCATCACCGTCTCTATGGCCGCAACCGGCACAGTTCCGGGCATTTCTGGATCACCCCCCATCGTTGCCCCCGCCATCAATTGAATACGGGGCCATGAATATGCCACGCGTTCTGAGACCAGCAGGCACATTGCCGCACCATCTGCGGCAACCGCCATATTGGCCACTGTGATGGCGTCACTGACCCGTTTCGCACGGCGACATATCTCCATTGTCAGCTGCCGGGTAAAGCCATCACGTTTTGCACCCGTTCCCGGGACAGTGGCAATTTCACCCGCCATTCGACCCTGGCTCAATCTCGCCTTGTGATGGCTTTTGACCGCCCACGCGTCCTGTTCCTCTTTGGAAATCCTGAGGTTGCGCGCCAGGTGAGCCGCCGCCTCATGCATATCCGGATCCCGTTCCGGCCAGGGCGTAAACGGTGCCTGATTGAAGGGTTGATCCTCATATCCGCCTGTTGGAATGGCGGCGAAACAGTTCGGGCGCAGCGAGGCGCTCTCGGTCCCGCCAGCCAATACAAAATCAGCCTGACCGGAACGAATCAGGGCCGCTGCTGTCAGAAGGGCATCAAGCCCACCGCAACATTGCCGGTCAACTGTCAAACCGGCAACACGCGTCGGAAGACCCGCCTTTAGAGCTGTCAATCGCGCTGGATTTCCGCCCATTCCAAGACAATTGCTCAGCACAATCTCATCGATGCAATCAGGTGACAGTCTGGCGTCTCTCAGACAGGCCTCCACCGCCGTGACGGCCATCTCGTGGGGTGCTATTGATCGGAGATCACCATCTTTTGGTGCCACAACGGTACGCCTGGCGGCAATCAGAAACACCGCTCGTGATGCCGGGCCTGATATTTGTCCTGCCATTGCCCGCGTCGTGTTTGTCGTCAATCCGCCATCGGGATCGGATTGGTGTCATCAGAATCCGCGTCGAGCTGCGCACGAAGTCTGCCATAATCGGTCTTTCCCGACGGCAAAAGTGGCCAATGGTTGAGCGTAATTATTTTTCGGGGGCGCGCCAGGGGATCCAGTTTTTCACGGCAATACTCCCGGACCTGATCAACCCGTGGGTTTCCGTCTGCTGCCTGAATAAAAGCAACGAGGCTTGTTGCGCGCAACGTGTCCGCGACCGGGACAACGGCCACCTGTGAAACCGAACTTAACCGGAGAATACAGGTTTCGATTTCTTCGACACAGACCTGTCTGTCAGCGATCTTGATCCTGCGATCCCCTCGCCCCATTAAAGTCAGGTCACCGTCCGCCCGCATGACCCCGATATCATTGGTGATCACAGCCCCGTTGCACCAGTCGGCGGAACCCGATGTGCCGGGCCCGTAACCCAGCGATGTATAAGGACTCGTCACCGCGATTCGGCCGCAACCGGAAGCATCCGCAGCCACAATGGATATGTCGACACCCGGATAGGCCTGACCGACGGAATCATCACTGCTGTCATCTCCGCGCATGGACACAAAACTTGTCTCTGCAGACCCATAGAATTCCCAGATTTCTGCCCGGGGAAATAATATCTGCATTTTGGCGCGGTGGTGCGATGGCAGCTTGGCGCCACCAATCAGCAAAAGTCGGAGCGACTTCACCTGCGGCGGCGGTGAATGGCGGTGCGCCGTATCAATGAGTCCAATCTGTGCAGGCGTGGCATACAGAACGGTAATCTGCTGCTGCCGGAATGCCCGCAACTGTGCCGCTGCATTGAGATCCGAGACGAGATGAAGTTGCGCCCCGAGATGGATGGACTCCACGGCCGCATAAAGAGACAGCGAATGGGACAGGTTGCCCAGCACAGCGTAGCGATCATCAGGAGACAGGTTCCACAGCCGCTGATTGACATGGAATGAACAGATCCATGACTGATGCGTACGACGAACCTCAACCGGTGCGCCGACCGACCCCCCGGTCAAACACCGCAAAACCGGCATTGCATCAGGACCATCGTCGGGTGGTATTTGGGGACACAGGTGCGCACCTGAGTGGGTCATACAAACCTCCCCTTTCCGCGCCGCCAACATCATCCAATCTTTGAGTCCCGCAATGCCGCTGCGTCCATTTGTCCCTTGTGCGGCACCTGAAGGGAAGGACATCTCCTGCATCTCGGCACGAAATCCGGCGTGATCAATGCAACCCGCTGCATCATGAATCGACGCAGCCTCATGCCACGTCAATCGGGAATTCTTGACGTCAGTCATTTGGTGTCGTACCTCGCATTATCCATATCCGACGATCGCCGCATCACCGCAAATTCCACGCATGTTGATATTCAGCAGTCAAGTCGAGGTCCTGACCTCCGGGATCCTGTTCAACACCGGGTCTTTCGTCACCTGACGCGAAACGATCCCGGCATTTCCGTACGACAATGCTGATTCCTTATCGCGATATCAACCCGGTCAGTCGGCGCCCATATGTGACTTGGATGCTGATCCTCGTCAACATCCTGCTGTTTTTCTCATATGCGACACCGATGGCCGGCGCCAACCTCCCGGTCGACGTGAAATTTGAACAGGCGTGGGATACCTGGAGTGTGTTTCCCTACCCCAACACGTCCCCGATCAGCCTGGTCACCCATATGTTTCTGCACGGCGGATGGCTGCACCTTCTGGGCAACATGCTGATGCTGTATATCTTTGGAAATAATCTTGAAGATATCTTTGGCGCGTTCCGTTTTCTCATATTTTACCTGGTGTGCGGCCTGGCAGGCGGGATATTTTTTGCGCTGACAGAACCGGACCCGCTGGTCCCGGCGGGCGGCGCATCGGGTGCGATTGCCGGGATCATGGGCGGGTATCTTCTGTTGTTTCCACGTGCGAAGATTGTATCCTTGCTGCTTCTCCCCAATATTTTGTGGCCATTCTCGATCATCATCCGGATTTTCTGGAAGGCCAAAATCTGGGGATATTTCCCAATCCTGTTCTTGACCTTTGGCATTCCAGCATGGATTTATCTCGGGATCTGGGCCTTACTGAATTTCCTTGGTGCCTACAGCGGCTTCGAATCCAACATCGCCTATACCATCCACCTCGCTGGATTTGCCGCTGGCCTGCTGTTGACGGCGGTCGCGCGGATGGGAGGAACTCTCAAGCTGCCCGTGACGTCAAACCTCAAGCAGGATCAACTGAATGTCTCAGGCAACGATTTCCTGGTGACAGCACAGAAGACAGGCGAGGATCCCCCACTGCATGCCCGGCAGCAGACCACATCCGGAAAGACAATCGCCAGCCCATGGACGACACCCGACAAAAACGACAATTCTGCTTCAAACCGCTGAAGCCGTCTTCCCCTGCGAGATCAGGGACTCCGAGATCCACCCTCAGACTTGAAGGCACCATCGCAATATGCCCTTCTGCGCATGCAATCGATTTTCGGCTTCGTCGAAAACCACCGATTTTGCACCATCAAGGACCGCAGACGTCACCTCCTCCCCACGATGGGCTGGCAAACAATGCATAAACAAAGTCTCTGGCTTCGTTCGTGCCATCAACTGTTCATTGACCTGGAAGGGCCGCAATGATGCGTTGAGCGCATCTTTGTCTGCGACCGAATCATGCATGGAGCTCCAGACATCGGTCACCACGAGATCGGCATCAGCAACGGCACGTTCGGGGTCCGGCTGACGGCGGATCTTGGCACCGTGCGATTCGGCAAAACCGAGTGCCGCCGCGTCAGGAGCGCGGTCATCGGGACCTGAGAAGGTCAAAGTAAAGCCGAATTGCGCAGCGGCCTCGACAAATGAATTACAGACATTGCTACCGACACCCAGCCACGTCACATGCTTACCCTTGATCGGCCCACGATGTTCCTCGAAGGTCATGATGTCAGCCAAAACCTGGCAGGGATGGGATTGGTCAGTCAATCCATTGATCAACGGAATCTCCGCCGCTGCCGCAAATTCGTGCAGCGATGACGCATCAAATGTCCGGATCATGGCAAGATCGGCAAAGCGGCTGATCACGCGTGCGGTGTCAGAAACCGACTCGGTCTGCCCGAGATGGGTTTCTCCACCCGAGAGCAGGATGGGTTGGCCGCCCAACTGGCGGACTCCGACATCAAATGAAATCCGGGTCCGCGTGGAGGGTTTCTCAAAAATCAATGCCGTGATCATCCCGGCAAGCGGCGCATCCTGATCAGTCACCCCACGATTCAGTCCAGCGCGGCGCTTTTTCATGTCTGCAGCCCGATCCAGAATCGCCCGCAGGTCCACCGGATCAACCTGACAAATATCAAGAAAGTCAGGCATCTGTTGCCATTTCAACTTGCCGCGCAGCCGCAGAAATCCTGTCGCAAACCTGGCGGAGTTCATCTTCATCCATATTGAGCGGTGGCAGTATGCGGATCACGTCCCCACCGGCTGGCACGAGCAACAGACGTTGATCATAGGCAGCCGCGATGACAGGCGAATTCGCCCCACGACACACCAATCCCAGCATCAGCCCGGCACCCCGTAATTCCCGAAATATACGGGGATGCTCGGCTGTAACCGATTCCAATCGCTGCCGCAGGAATCCGGCCCGCCGCCGCACATCATCCAGAAATTCATTCTCGGAAACAATATCAAGAACTTCGCGGCCGACCCGGCATGCGAGTGGATTACCGCCGTAAGTTGAACCATGCGTCCCCGCTGTCATTCCCTTCGCGGCATCAGACGTCGCCAGACACGCACCCAGCGGAAAACCACCCCCTATACCCTTGGCGATGGTCATGATGTCCGGACTGATTCCGGCCCATTCATGCGCGAACAGCTTCCCGGTCCGGCCCATTCCGCATTGCACTTCATCCAGAATCAGCAGCAAACCATGCGTATCACAAAGCGCCCGCAACTGTTTGAGAAAGCCATCTGACAGCGGGATAATCCCTCCCTCCCCAATGACGGGCTCGACCATGATCGCTGCCGTCTGGCTGGAGACAGCGCCCTGCACTGCATCAATATCATTGGGAGGAACCTGCACAAAGCCAGGCGCAAGCGGGGCGAAACCCGAAATATGCTTCTCATTACCGGATGCGGAAATCATCGCCCATGTCCGTCCATGAAATGATGAACTCAAGGTGATGATCTCGGTCTTCTCCTCATGCCCTGCGACATACCAGTGGCGGCGGGCCACCTTGATGGCAGCTTCACAGGCTTCCGCTCCGGAATTGGTGAAGAAAACCGTATCAGCAAAAGTCATTTCCACCAGCTGTGCGGCAAGCAATTCCTGCTCTTCAATATGGTAGAGATTCGACGTGTGCCAAAGCCGCTCCGCCTGTTCGGTCAGAGCCGCCGTCAGGCGGGGGTGCGCATGACCCAGAATATTCACAGCGATCCCGCCCCCGGCATCGAGCCAGCGCTCACCGTCCTTGTCCACCAACCAACTGCCTTCACCCTTGACAAAAGTCATTGATGCCCGCGCATAAGTCGGCATGACATGAGGAATCATCAACAATCTCCTGAAAGAAATGGCACCCCGTGACACCGATGCACACGGGTCCAGCGGGCATCACGACGCAACCCGGACTTCAACACAACTAGACCTTGGTAAAGCACAATCTACATCTTCATGCTGAAAAACTCAAAACTTCCGGTAATTATTCAGCACCCTAAAATGCGCAACATTTAGGGTGTTTTGCGTATTGATGTTGACATCTTGAGAGTCAAGGTCTATTGGACCTTCAAACGAGACGGCACAAGCCGCGGTTGAGGCATTGATACGACAGTAGGCAGGACATCCGGATGTCAGGATTTCTTGGTTCATCTCGGTGACGTTGGGTTCTCTTCCTTCCAATGAAACGGGTACAGACCGTCTGGTCCCCTTCGGTGGCGGTGTGGAGCGTCCCGTCGTGACACATGCGTCAATCCGCGCGCTGGAAGAGGCGCTGCGCCAGAAGGACGCGCAGCTTCAGGAGAAGGAGGCACGCATCCGGGAGCTGGAGGAGCAGCTGCAACGGCAGGATGAGCGTCTGTCCGAACTGGAGCGGCGTCTTGGGCTGAACAGCAGCAACAGCAGCCAGCCGCCGTCAAGCGATGGGTTGCGCAAGCCGCCGGCCTCTTCTAGGCGCAGCGATGCACAAGAGAACACGCGTACGCCCGGTGGTCAGAAGGGCCATGCGGGGACGACGTTGCACCGGACGGCGACGCCGGACCGGATCGAACATCATTATCCGGAGGTCTGTGTTCATTGCGGTACCGCGTTCACCGATCCCCTGTCGGTGGGACAGGAGATCCGGCAGGTGCAGGATCTTCCGGAGCCGTTGCCGCTCATTGTGACTGATCACATTGGCCATCGCTGTGTGTGTCCGAGCTGTCAGGGGACAACACAGGCGGCGTTTCCGGAAGGTGTAAAGGCGACCGTGCAGTACGGTCCCCATCTTGGCAGCCTTGCGGTCTATCTGAGCACCTATCAGTTGATTCCGACGCAACGGCTGGTGGAGACCTTCCGGGATCTGTTTGGTGTCCACCTGTCCCAGGGGACCATCGTCAACATGGTGTCCCGATGTGCGGACACGTATCAGGGCTTTGCCGGGACGGTGCGGCGTGCGGTCGTACAGGCGCCGGTCAAGCACATGGATGAGACGGGGATCCGTGTCCAAGGGAAGCTCCACTGGTTGCATGTCGCCTGTACCACGCTGCTGACTTTCTTCTGGATGGGAACGGGACGCGGGGATGTGATGCGCGATGCCGCAGGTATCGCGGTCCATGATTTCTGGAAGCCATACTATACGATCCCGGATGTACAGCACGCGCTCTGTGCCGCGCACATATTGCGGGAGCTTGAGAACCGGGTGGAGTGTGATGACGAACATTGGGCCGCAGACCTGGCGGCCGTGTTCAGAGATGCGATTCATCGATATAACCAGGCCGACGGCCAACCGTTGCCGCCTGATGTCATCGACCTGATCGGACAGGCGTATGACCGGCATGTGACGGCCGGTCTTCGGTATCATGAGTCGCTTCCTCCATTGGTCTCAACCGGGCGGCGCGGACGCCGGAAACGACGGCCGGGACACAATCTCGTCCTCCGCCTGCGGGACCATCGGGACTCGGTGCTGATGTTCACAATGGACCCCCGGGTTCCGCCCACCAATAACCTGGCGGAACAGGGCGTGCGGCCCGAAAAGGTGCAGCAGAAGATCTCCGGCAGCTTCCGCAGCCGGTCCGGCGCGACCAACCGGACCATCATCCGGACAGTGCTCGCGACCGCGCGCAAACAGGGATGGAACATGCTCGACACGCTCCGCCGGTCCCCGCACGAGCTGTCCGCCGCACTCGTCACAGACGTTCAGAAATAACCGAGGTCACTGTACGACCCGTCGTCATTCCGCACGACAGCCTGTTGCACGGATGATGAGACTCCGCTAAAAATTAACTGTTGGGGTGCTGAATAGTTACAACTTCCGATAATGTCCTGGAACGATCAGGATGCATGAAAGTCTCGTTACACAATTTCGTTATGATCAAGTTTGAAGGGGCAGAAAAGGCACCAGCCCTTTCACCATGATTGAAAAAAGTGCAACCGCGGCTCCTTCATTCTATGAGCATGAAAAGGAACCGCTTCTCAATGTTGCGGTGCATTCATGACGTTGACAGCAACTCCGATCATGTGGCCGCACTCTTCAGCCGCGTGAATCGCGCTGGGCGGATCCCGAACGAAAAAATGACGCTCAGGCTATTGGCGCCGCGAAAAGCTCGACAGACTTGGCGGGCGTTGTGCCTTCTTGTCGCGTTTCGTGGTCATGGGCTGGGCAGCGATACGATTATGCGTCTTGCAATAGGGCTTGCCCGGCTCACTGGGATGGCCACAAAACCAAAAATCTTCGGTGGACGGATCACCGATGGGCCATCTGCAGGTTCTGTCCGTCAATTGCATCAGACTCAATTTCAGTGATTCTTCTTCGATACGTTTGGCCGTCTCCGCATGATCTTCCGTTACGGTCCCGGAATCGTCGATGGCTGTCAAGGAACGCGTGTCCTCAGGTGGCTGTTGTTCGGCCCGAGAATCGCGTCTGACCTTTGACGTCTCATTGTTCTGTTTCGTTTCAGCGGCGGCACTGGAACGTGGTGCCCGTTTTTTGCCGCCGGAATCTTTGGGCTTCTTCGGCCGCTTTTGCGCGAGGCCCAAACGGTAGATTTTGCCGATCACCGCATTGCGCGTGACCTCTCCGAGTTCATCGGCAATTCGGGCCGCAGGCCAGCCTTTTGCCCACAGTTTCCTGAGCCGCTCAACACGCTCTTCAGTCCATGACATTTCAAAATCCTGATTTTCTGCGGCTTCGATCCGGCATCATGCTCCGACCCCGTCAAAGCAGACATAAGGTCGCCGCGGGGCCATTCAAGATCACCACGGCGCGACTGAAACTCTCCATGCCCCACCCGCCAGTCGCCGGGCATCGTTATCTTGTCCAGGATCAATCATCATCACCTCGAGCCGTCGTCAGAAAAGTCCTTCAACCTGCCGCGCTTCGTTCAAACCGATCGCTTCGGCGGCCGGTACGCGTGGCAGACCGGGCATCGTCATGATCTCACCACAAATTGCCACCACGAAACCGGCGCCGGCCGACAGGCGGACGTCACGGATCGGAATCTTGTGGCCTGTTGGCGCCCCGCGAATATCCGGATCTGCCGAAAAACTGTATTGGGTCTTGGCCATACAGACAGGCACATGCCCGTAACCACCTTCTTCCCAAAGCTGCAATTGTCGGCGCACCTTCTGATCCACAACGACGGTGTCGGCACGATAGATTTCCTTCGCGATGGTTTCCATCTTTTCCATCAGACCCAGATTGTCATCATAGAGCGGCACAAATTGACCTGATTCCATATGACAGGTATCAACCACGGCTTGCGCCAGCGCCTCGCTGCCGGCTGATCCCATTTCCCAGTGGCGACAGATGATCGCTTCGCTGCCCTGGCCCGCCACAAATTCCTTGACGATCTGAATCTCCGCATCTGTATCACCGACAATATGGTTGATCGCAACGATCGCGGGAATACCGAATTTGGCCAAATTCTCGATATGTCGCCCCAGATTTGCGCATCCTGCCCGCACGGCGGCGACATTTTCTGCACCATGATCACCAAATTGAACGCCACCATTGATCTTCAGGGCACGAATCGTGGCCACGATGACCACCATGTCCGGCGACAATCCGGCCTGTCGACACTTGATATTGAGGAACTTCTCAGCTCCGAGGTCGGCACCAAATCCCGCCTCAGTGACGACATAATCGCTCAGTTTCAATGCCGTCCGGGTGGCGATGACAGAGTTGCAGCCATGCGCGATATTGGCGAAGGGTCCGCCATGGACAAGAACCGGGTTATTTTCCAGTGTCTGCACCAAATTGGGCTGCATGGCCTGGCGCAACAGAACCGTCATGGCACCTTCAGCCTTGAGATCACGGCAGGTGACCGGGCTGCGGTCAGCCCTTTCTGCGACAATAATATCTCCGAGACGGCGATGCAGATCATCGATGTCTGAAGCCAGGCACAAAATCGCCATCACTTCAGAGGCGACCGTAATATCAAAACCGGCTTCACGCGGAAAACCGTTCGCCGGGCCACCCAGTCCACAGGTGATTTGCCGCAAGGCGCGGTCATTCATGTCGACGACGCGCCGCCAGACGACTCGTCTGGTGTCAATTCCCTGAGAATTTCCCCAGTAGATATGGTTATCAATCATCGCCGACAGCAAATTATGTGCTGAAGTTATGGCATGAAAATCACCGGTAAAATGCAGATTCATGTCTTCCATGGGGACAACCTGCGCCAGGCCGCCGCCAGCAGCACCGCCCTTCATGCCAAAACAGGGCCCCAGCGATGCTTCACGAAGACAGATTGTTGCCTGTTGGCCAATGCGATTGAGACCATCACCAAGACCAACAGTTGTTGTGGTCTTGCCTTCGCCGGCCGGAGTTGGGCTGATGGCGGTCACCAGAATGAGCTTGCCGTCTTTCCGGTCCTGCAGGGATTGTGTGAAATCCTCGTTGAGCTTGGCCTTGTCATGACCAAACGGAACCAAACAATCCGGGAGAATGCCAAGACATGCCCCGATGTCCGCAATTGGTTTCTTGTTCGCATTGCGTGCGATTTCAATATCCGATGCCATAGCACCCTGATTTGGATGTGTCATGAATTCCGGAACTATATGCTCTTTTCACCCGGAACGGAAATACGGATTGCCAACTCCAAGTTTCAGGCCAGCACGATATGCGGCGATGCCATGTGTGTTCAATAAACGGATGGATATTTTCCCGTGGCAGCATAATTCAGCCGTTCATGACTTGCCAACGGCGCCGGAAGCCATCACGCGATCGAGTGCATCGCCTGAATATCCCAGCAGATCCCGCAGGATCTCGGCGGTATGTTCACCCAGAAGCGGCGACCGTTCAACGGGAACTTCGAAATCAGAAAACTTGATGGGGCAGCCAACCGACAGATAGTCTCCTCTCTCCGGATGAGGGACCCTGACGATCGTCCGGTTGCGACGCAAATCCTCATCGTCTGCGATCTCCTTCATCGAGAGAATGGGCCCCACGGGAATGCCGCGCGGATTGCAAATTTCCAACACCTCAAACTTTGTTTTTGTCTGGGTCCAGTCCTCAATCGCAGCAAAAATCTCATCCAATTTCGGCAACCGTGACTGCAAACGGGTATATTCTGGATCGTCTCGCCATTCAGGCTTGCCAATGAGTTCGCAAATACTCTCCCACACAGCCGCCTGTGTGACGAAATAGATATAGGCGTTGGGATCGGTTTCCCATCCTTTGCATTTGAGAATTCTCCCCGGTTGCCCCCCGCCCGAATCATTACCGGCACGCGGCGTCGTATCACCAAAAGGAATGCCGCGCCCATGCTGGGAATATTCCTCCAATGGACCCGATTGCAGGCGTTGCTGATCACGCAGTTTCACCCGACAAAGATTGACCACGCCATCCTGCATGGGTGCCAGGACTCTTTGGCCGCGCCCGGTCCGGGTGCGCTGAAACAACGCGGCCACAATACCCAATGCCAAGTGAAGACCGGTGCCTGCATCGCCAATCTGGGCGCTCGTAATCAGCGGCACCCCATCAGGAAATCCGGTGGTCGACGCCGCCCCACCAATACATTGGGCGACATTCTCATAAACCTTGCAATCCTGATTGGCGCCGGGTCCAAAACCCTTGACAGAGGCCAAAATGATCTGCGGGTTTATCGCGTGAATCCGCTCCCAGCTGAATCCCATTCGATCCAGTGCACCGGGCGCGAAATTTTCCACCAGAACATCACACGCGCCAATCAGACGCGTCAGCACGTCCTTGCCAACCGGATTCCTGGCATCCAATGCCATGGATCGTTTATTGTGATTGAGCATTGTAAAATAGAGACTGTCCACATCCGGGATATCCATCAATTGACGGCGAGTCGTGTCTCCGGTCTCGGGATGTTCCAGTTTAATGACATCAGCGCCCAGCCACGCGAGCATCTGGGTGCAGGTTGGCCCCGACTGAACATGGGTAAAGTCCAGGATCCGTATTCCATCCAACGCCGTCATATTGCTCACCACCCTTGCTCTCACTGACTTTCACAATCACCCCGTTTGCACAACAGAATGTTCTGTTCACCATTCAGTTGCAATCGCCGGCGCGGACCGGAGACATTTTTCGCCAAACCGACAAATCCGCCAGCCCATTGCAGATGTCATACCGTGCCATGCCAGGGATGACGGCGCATCAAGAAAATATGTTCCTGCCAGCCCATCACAACCCAGGCACGGCAAGGCCGGGCTTGAACTTCACGCGCGACAGATCCCTGATTTGAACTTGTACCCAATAGAGTGTAATCCTGACGGCATAAATTCAACAAGAAGAGCAAAGAGCAGATGCCATGCCAAAAAACCAGATGAAGCTGACCATCACGTCAGGCAAACGGGAAGCCCGGACACAGTTTGCAGCATTATGTTTCAAATCGGTCAAGCGGAAGAAGAAAACCCGTGTTCTCCTGATCAGTTCCCGTCGTAGCGGTCGGTGGGTCATTCCCAAAGGTTGGCCAATGAACGGCAAGACACCGGCACAATCGGCCCTGAGAGAAGCGTACGAGGAAGCCGGTATTCGCGGACGACCCATCAACCAATGTGTTGGTCATTTTTCCTATAAGAAGCGGGTATCGGGCGAATCTTCCGTATTGTGCATTGTCGCAGTCTATCCTGTGAAAGTCGATGATATCTTGACCGACTATCCCGAACATGGTGCCCGTCAACGGGTTTGGCTGAGTCCATCCAAAGCGGCAGAACGCGTCAGCGATCCAACGCTCAAACCGATCCTGCGCAATTTTGACCCGCTGAAACTTGCCGCCATGCCCGCATAGATGCCCCAACATACGGGCTGCGCGGCGGCGTGACGGTCACCTTCTGAAATCCTGCAATCTGATCGAACCGGAAGAATTCCCTCCTATCCTGACAGCGTCATGGCCAAGGCACAACCCCGCCCGCGCACCGATATCTGGGGCGCGGATCACGATGGAGTTGAAATTGCCCCCTGATCGGCATTAGGTTAGCAGCATGATTAAATTTTCCCTGCGCTGTGACCATGATCACGTGTTTGACAGCTGGTTCCAGTCCAGCGCGGCATTCGACAGCCTGAAATCGTCGAACATGCTGTCATGTCCGGTCTGTGGATCTGACATGATCAAAAAGAATGTCATGACGCCGCAGGTCCGTGGTTCAACGGCACCGGAAAGAGAGGAAAAGACTCCCGACCTTGCAAAGCCGCTGTCGCGCACGGAAATGGCCGTGCAACAATTGCGTCAAATCGTTGACAAGAAATTCGAGAATGTCGGTCGCAAGTTCGCCGCCGAAGCGCGGGCCATGCATAATGGAGAGGTCAAGAAAAGGTCAATTATTGGTGAAACCAATCTCCGCGAAGCCGTCGCTCTTATCGAAGACGGCATTCCCGTGGCCCCGTTGCCATGGTCGAACGAATCGAGACGATCAAACTGAGAGTCGGGCAGAATTTGAACTGATGTTCTTTTTGCCAATTTAATCGTCCCGGCGTTTGACAATTCATCCCGCATAACGCACCTCTCACCACCAATAGCTGATTGTGTGAGCAGAATATGCCTCAGCTCGTTATGAAATTCGGCGGCACGTCCGTTGCGGGTATCGAGCGCATCAAGAGCGCCGCCGGGCGTATCAAGCACGAAGTCGACAACGGCTACCATGTCATCGCCGTGGTCTCTGCAATGTCAGGACGAACCAACATCCTCACGCAAGAGGTCGAGTCGATTTCACCCCTCTTTGATGCACGAGAATACGATGTTGTTGTTTCCAGTGGTGAAATCGAAACCGCCGGACTGATGGCGCTGGCGCTGCAAGAGATCGGCGTCCCGGCGCGCAGCTGGCAGGGTTGGCAGGTGCCCATAACAACCAATTCGACGTATGGTGCTGCACGAGTCATGGGGATTGATACGGCGCCGTTAAATGCAAAATTCGCCGAAGGCATGCGGGCGGCTGTGGTCGCCGGTTTCCAGGGAGTCTCACCGGAGAATCGGGTGTCGACACTCGGTCGGGGTGGTTCGGATACGTCTGCCGTCGCGATCGCCGCGGCCTTTGGTGTTGAAAGATGTGATATCTATACCGATGTCGATGGTGTCTATACGGCCGACCCGCGACTGGTTGGCAAGGCCCGTAAACTCGATCGCCTGACCTACGAGGAGATGCTGGAACTGGCATCGCTTGGGGCCAAAGTCCTGCAAGCCAGATCGGTCGAACTGGCCATGCGACATCATGTCCGGCTCTGTGTACGTTCAAGCTTTAGTGATGCAGACGGAACATTGATTTGCGATGAGGAGGAAATCATGGAAACCAACGCCGTCTCGGGGGTGGCGCATTCTCGCGATGAAGCCAAAGTGACACTTCTTTCTGTCGCCGACCGCCCTGGGATTGCGGCCGCGGTCTTCGGCCCGCTGTCGCAATCCCTGGTCAATGTTGACATGATCGTTCAGAATATCTCGGCCAGCGGACGGACCGATCTGACATTCTCCTGCCCGGTTCAACAGATCAGACAGGCGGAACAATGTCTGCAAGGTCTCAAGGAAAGCGGGCAGGTCAACTTTCATTCTCTGGCGTTGAATACCGAAGTCTGCAAATTGTCGGTCGTTGGAATTGGCATGCGGTCACAGTCTGGCGTCGCGGCACGGATGTTCCAGGCCCTTGCCGATTACGGCATCAATATCCTGGTGATTGCCACCTCGGAAATCAAGATCTCGGTTCTGGTGGAACGCAAGTTCATGGAACTTGGTGTTCAGGCTCTGCACGACGTGTTCGGGCTACACGAGGGCTGAATGATGGAGCCGGAATATAACGGGCTCGAGGTTGCCGACAGATCCCGTCAACTCCTCCACGGGCTGCTGGAGATTCTGGAAAGCATCGATGACGGGCAGGCACGGCTTGACAGGATTACCGACAGAATCACCACCATCCTGCAAACCGATGTCTGTTCAGTCTACCTGCTCCGCACTGCAGACAGTTTGGAACTGTGTGCGACCCAGGGTCTGAATCCGCAAGCTGTCCATGTCACCCGCATGCATATGGGAGAGGGACTCGTCGGGCGCGTGGCGCAGGAACTGATCCCCATCAATACAGCGAATGCCCCCACTGAGCCGGGTTTCCGTTACATGCCGGAAACCGGCGAGGAAATGTATGCATCCTTTCTCGGTGTTCCTATTTTGCAGCGCGGCACATCCCTCGGTGTCCTCGTCGTGCAATCAAGGGAATCGCGCAGATTCTCGGAAGCCGAAACACAAATATTAAAGGTCGTCGCCAGCGCTCTTGCCGACATGACAGAGCTCGGCAAATTCGTAAGCGATCAGTACGCCATCTCGGCACCGCATACCCGACCGGCACAATTTCAAGGCAGCATTGGCCAGGAAGGGATCGCTGAAGGACAGGTCCTGCTGCACGAGTCACGGGTGGTTGTCGCCAATCCCATCACTGATGACCCGGAAAAGGAAATCCTGCGCCTCAACGGGGCCTTGGAAAAACTGCGCGGGCAAGTCGACGAAATGACGGCGACATCAACGCTCAATGCCACCGAGGAACAACGTGCAATCATCGAGACCTATCGAATGTTTGCCAATTCGCGCGGTTGGGTGCAGCGTATGGAAGCCAATATCCGCAGTGGCCTCTCCGCCGAAGCGTCGGTTGAGAAAGAACAGTCCGACACCCGGACGCGGATGAGTCGTGCCGAGCCTTACCTGCGTGACCGCCTCCATGATCTTGATGATCTGTCAATCCGGCTGCTGCGGCTGCTGACCGGACAGGCACGTCTTGATCGACAGAAAATTCCCAGGAACCCAATCCTCGTGGCCCGGCAAATCGGGACTGGCGAACTGATCGAATACGGGGCGAAACTGAAGGCCGTGGTGCTTGAAGAAGGCTCTGTCGGATCGCATGCGGCAATTATTGCGCGGGCCAACGCGATACCGCTGCTGGTCCATACCGAAGGGATCCTCAGCGAGGCACTCAACGGCGACCCCATACTCGTCGACGGCGATTCAGGAACCGCATATCTTCGGCCTTCCCAAAAGATCGCCATCACCGTACGCAACAAGATTGCGCAACGCAAACAGCTGGAGTTGCGCTACCAGGGCTTGCGTGATCTTCCCGCGATTTCCCGGGACGGTGTGACCATTAGCCTGAATATCAATGCCGGTCTTCTGCCACATCTTCCCAACTTCGGGCGTTCGGGCGCTGACGGTGTTGGTCTGTTTCGCACCGAGTTGAAATTCCTTGCAAACAACCGCATGCCCCGACGCGAGGAACTGGTCGAATATTATCGGCTGGTCCTCGACTCCGCAAAAGGTTGTCCGGTCTGTTTCCGGACATTGGATATCGGTTCTGATAAACTGCTGCGCTACATGAAACGCGACGAGGAACCCAATCCCGCAATGGGATGGCGGGCTATACGGGTCGGACTGGATCGCCCCTATGTGCTCAAGATGCAGTTACAGGCCCTCGTTCGCGCGGCCAATGGACGCCCATTGTCAGTCATGTTTCCACTGGTTGCCGAAACCAGCGAATTTGAGCAGGCCCGGACAATTTTTCTTGACGTCATCGGGAACGAGACAGCGCGCAATCGCGCGATATCAAGCGATCTGAAAATCGGCGCGATGCTTGAGACACCATCGCTTGCCTTTGCTCCGGACCGTTTTTTTCGGCAGGTTGACTATCTCTCCATCGGCGGTAATGATCTCCAGCAGTTCTTTTTTGCCGCGGATCGCCAGAATGAATTGGTACGCCGACGCTATGGAACGCTGAATATCAGTTACCTGCGTTTTGTCCGGTTTATCGTTGAGCGCTGCGCAAAATTTGACGTCATGCTCAGCTATTGTGGTGAAGCTGCGGGGCGGCCGCTCGAGGCGGTCTGCCTGGCCGCCATCGGGTTGCGACGACTTTCGATGCGGGCATTATCGGTCGGCAGCACCAAACATCTGATCAGACATTCGGACCTGTCGGCTGTTCGTGCGGTCATAGAAGCGGCAGAAACCGACGGCACCGAGGATCTTCGGACAAGACTGGCAAATGAAATCGGCGTCGAGCATATTCTGACCCCCTGATCGGCTACTGACATTTGCCTGCTGGACAGGAGAACATCTCATCATTCGGCGGGCTGTTTCCACTTTGAAACACGGCCCGTAATTGCCTGTGTCGATGTTTCCCCCAAGGACAAATACAGGACTCTCTGGGGGTCCGTGGGAGGCGGGAAATGTATGTCTGCAGCAACGGCAAAACCAAAGCGGCGATAATAGGGCGCATCACCGACCAGGAGGACATGCTGCCATCCGTCCCGCTCTGCCCGATGAAGTCCTGCACGCATCAGAATACCTCCGAGACCCTCACCTTGCCGAGTCGGGTGGACCGCGATTGGTCCAAGGAGCAAACTGTCATGCATCCCCACCTTGACTGGCCAGAATCGAATTGCGCCGCAGAGGATTCCCAGTTGGTCGTGTGCCACTGCTGACAGTGCCAGTAAGTGAGAAACTCCCGTGCGTAACCGGTAGGACGACAGGGCAAGCCTTTCGGTTCCAAACGCACTGTCGAGCAGCGCCTCGACTTCCCAACTGTCTTCAGGAGTTTCCTGGCGCAGCTTGAACATCAACCACCATATTGCAATTTCAAGCGAAAAGCTCGTATCTCATGACTTCCGGTTCAGCAAACAGTAATTCCCGTTCATGTTCTATCGCCCTTCCGACGGCCACGGCCTTCCGTACAATCCCTTCAACGCGATCATTACCCCAAGGCCGATCGGTTGGATATCCTCACGCGGCAAGTGCGGAGATAATTTGGCGCCTTATTCGTTCTTTAACGCTGTCGCATATGATCCGCCGCAGGTCATGTTCGCATCGACCGGGGAAAAGCCGGATCGCGTTTTTGGCAAAGATAGCACCGAGAATATACGCGAAACCGGCGTTTTCTGCGTTAATGTCGTGGAGACCGCCATGCGGGATCAGATGAATGTCTCATCGGGTCCTTTTGATGGAAGCGTCAGTGAGTTCAAACAGGCGGGAATTGAAAGTTGCGAATGTGAAACAATCTCTTGCCTGCGCGTGGCGCAGGCACCAGCCAATCTGGAATGCAAAATGACCCAAATGACTGAACTCGCAGGCTTGCACAATTATGTTGTGTTCGCCGAGGTTATCGGTGTCCATCTTCGTGACGATTGTCTATCCGATGGCCGTTTCGACATCCTGCGTTTTTCGCCTCTCGGGAGACTGGGTTACCTTGATTATTGCTCGATCACTTCCAGTTTCAGCATGGTCAGAAACACGGGCTGATGTTGGCAATGTCACCTCTTGCATCTTTCAGACGTGATCGCGGCCGCGACAGCCTGTTGACCGATGCCCGATGTCGCAAGTTCCACGTGGTGTCCGTGCTGGCGTACGCAGCGAACGACATCAGGCTTGACCGTGTGTGTTCATCCGGGCCTCCCCTCTCCGTCAGTCAAGAACAATCGACAGCGGTGGCATGAAAGCCGGGATATGAGCACAGAGAGAAGACAACTCGGATTTATCGGGGGATCCGGAATCTATGGGCTGGAAGAGATGGAAGATGCGCGCTGGGTCGCCGTCGATACGCCTTGGGGAAAGCCTTCCGATGAAATCCTGATTGGCAAACTGAACGGTGTCAGTACCGCCTTTCTTCCGCGGCACGGGCGTGGGCATGTCTACGCGCCGGGGACAGTTCCTTACCGCGCCAATATTGCCGCGTTAAAGATCCTGGGCGTTGCCAATATCGTGTCTCTGTCAGCCTGTGGTTCACTTCGTGAAGATTTCGTACCAGGCGATTTCGTCTTCGTTGATCAGTTCATCGACCGGACCTTCACGCGCGCCGGGAGTTTTTTTGATACGGGCTGCGTCGGACATATCCCTTTTGCCCATCCGACCTGTCAAAGACTGCGGAAAGCCTGTCTGCGCGCGGCCCAATCATGTCATATTGTCGGTCACGACGGGGGAACCTATCTGGCGATGGAAGGGCCACAATTTTCGACATTGGCCGAATCACGGATGTTTCGTCAGAATTGGAACTGTGATGTCATCGGGATGACCAACATGCCGGAAGCCAAGCTCGCCCGCGAAGCTGAAATCTGTTACGCGACCGCAGCAATGGTGACTGATTATGACAGCTGGCACCCTGAACATGGTGAGATTGATGTCAGCCAGGTGATGGCCACCCTTGCAACCAACAGTGAAGCAGCCCAATCATTGGTGCGGGCATTGGTTGCAGAGGAATTCACCGAAGAATCTCCCTGCCCTCATGGTTGCGACCGCTCCCTCGACACTGCGATCATCACATCGCACGAGATGCTGGACCCCGCACTGGCCGAAAGACTGCGTGTCATCGCGGGCCGGGTATTGCCCCCTTGAAAAGGTTATGAATGGGTCAAGATGATGAAGACGGAACACGGCAACCCCAGTCAGATCAAGGACTATATTCGGACCATCCCGGACTTTCCTCACCCGGGGATCATGTTCCGTGATGTCACGACTCTGCTTGCGGACCCACGCGGGTTGCGTATGGCTGTGGACCAGTTGTTGCACCCATGGAGCGGGGGAAGAATTGACAAGGTCGCGGCGCTGGAAGCGCGGGGGTTTGTCATCGGCGGAGCCGTTGCCCATCAGACATCAGCTGGATTTGTATTGATCCGCAAGCAAGGAAAGTTGCCGGGGCCGGTATTTTCCCAGGATTATGCGCTCGAATATGGCACGGGCGTCATGGAAATCCATCAGGATGCGGTCAGTGCAGGCGAGAAAGTGCTACTGATTGATGATCTTCTGGCCACAGGCGGAACCGCGGTTGCTGGAATTCAATTGCTTGAGCGCATGGGTGCAGTCATTGAGGGATGCGCCTTTATCATCGATCTTCCCGAACTGGGTGGACGTACACGACTCGAACAGATGGGAATGCGGGTCCAGACCCTCTGTGAATTCTCCGGACAATAATCAAGCCTGAGGCTGATCGTGATGAAGGAACAGGCGAGTCTCCTCTCACCACAATCGATCTCCGGACATGTCTGCGCACATTTCAGGGGCTTGTGCCTGCCGCTTGCCGTGGGCGATTTTCCGGCTCAAAACTCTGAAGCCCTGCATGGACCGCCGCCCAGCCTTCCTCCGCGGCAACATCTGCAGCTGTCCTACCGCAAAGATCACGCATCATGGCATCGCCGCCAGCATCCAATTCATCCTGCACACCATCCAGATCACCGAGATATGCCCGCACATGCAGCCGTGAGGCCGCGCGGAGCATGCAATAGTTGCGCAGCGACGGGATCGGACAATCGTAAAGGTCTTCTCCAGAATCTGCGGTCAGTTGCAAGAGACCGCGGCGCAGCATCTGATCGAACAGATCGGAAACGGGCAGCGAGTCCGCAAGCCAGGGTTGATCCTGCACGAATCGTGGATAGTCCTCATGGATCAATCTTCTGATCTCACTTTTCTTCATCGGCCTCTCGACACGGTGGATGATATGGGCGATCAATTCATCGCATTCCGACAGGGGCCGGACAGCCGGGCGCTGTAATAATCTGCCCGCAAATGTGCCGCGCGGCGGCGGATCGCCATCTCATCAATATGGTCAAGATGACCGATCGCTGCATGGGCATCCCGTGCAATGGCAGGACCACCTGTTCCCATCTGTTGATCGGCCTGCGTCACCAGTTGTTCAGCGATCGCGCGGAGCGTATTGTGCACATGCATGGGCCAGCCATCTGACCAGTCAGCGATCTTCTGCGTCCAACTGTCCGTATCGCCCTGCACATGATAATCGGCAAAGAATGTCCGGGCCGACAGGGCCGCCTCATCTCCCGAGAGACACCCCAGCGTTATGATTGAATCGGCACTCAGGCGGGACAGTCCGGCGTCACTCAGCCGATCCCTGGCCGTGGCGAGGCCGACCAGCAGCGGCAGGATGGGCTGGCCATGGATACCAAGGTGAAGATTCCTGAGTGCCGCACATTCTCGTGCATGCACGGAAGGATTGATAACCTGGATCTCATCGATAAACAGCACAATCGGACAGGGCAGCTCAAACTTGGAATGACCTTGTTTCTTGATCGTCGCACCCACCACATGCGCCATGACGGACGCGGCCACCTCCGCAACAGGGCCATCAATCGCCACCGACAGGGCCGCTGGCAGGGCGGCCCCGGCGCGGCGCAGCAGGTCCGCCGTCTTTTCCAGAACAAGCCTGAAGCGGTCAGGAGAAACCTGGGCTTCGAGGGCCTTCCGGAGATCCACCGGATCGGCAAGGGTCTCAAGTGCAAGGGGCAGGACAATCCCACCCCCATGCTCATGCAGGTGGTCACCGACCTTGCGCGCAAGGGCTGTCTTCCCTGCACCCGGGGCACCGGTAATCAACAGCGCCTGTCCTTCAGCCGGCATGATGCTGTGCCCTTCGAAAGCCTGCTGTGCGACGTCCTCAATACGTCCGTGAATCAGGTGACGTTCGACTGCACGACCGGCAAAGAACGGTGTGAGCTGACGGTCTGTCCATCGCGTAAACGATCGCAAGCGCGCAATTTCGGGTCGCATCATGGCAATCTCGTCCCATTCCTCGGCCCGGAATGTAACGCAGCCACGCGCAAACTCAAAAGAGTTTGCTCCCATCAGCGTCTCCGAAATCACAAAGACCCCAGATTAATCTACGGATTGCGTCGGGGTCTGGCACCAACAATGACAACCCGAACAATCCTGACATGTCGATCTTCGCATTCAGTTTCCAACGGGTTTTACAATTCCTGCATGACCCCTGTCCGGCGCATGGCAGATACGGATTGGCAACTGTTGACCGCCGGGAACCCCGTAGCCATGGGTCAATTCTCGTATCACCCGGTGAACATGGCAGACCGATTGATGCGGTATGCGGTGGCTGCAATGACGTTCAAGATCCAAACGGGTGGGAAAGAACTGCACCTGGATTCAGAATTCCGTGGGGGTCGAGGGCAGACTTGATCGCTGCCATCGCACTCATATATGCCGGGTCACTGAATTGTTGCAGCTCCTCGGCCAGAACGCGTCCGGTGCCATGCTCGGCCGAAGTCGAACCACCGAAACTGCGCACCGTTTCATAGACACAATGGCGCACCTGTTCCTGTAAATTCGCCAAATCGACGGCATTCACACCGCGCGGCGGAAAGACATTATAATGCAGATTTCCATCACCAAGATGGCCAAAACAGTTCACTCTGAATTCTCCGATCACCGCCAGTGCGGCTTCACAATCGGTCATGAAGTCCACCAGAGCGTCAAGGGGAAGAGAAATGTCATGCGACGCCACAGCACCAATGCGTCGATTGGCCGCTGGAATCGAGTCACGCAGTGACCAGAGAGACTCGATCTGTGCCCCGGAAGAGGCAAAAATGGCATCACCAATGACCGACTCGCTGACCGCTTCCTCGAGCATGTCGGTTACGCGTTCGGATAACTCTATGTCACATTCCGAACCAATATCCACCAGAACCATCCAGTCCGGCAAAGGGTCAAACGGCGCACGAAAATCTGCATCCGTCTCCATGAGGAAATCAATTCCAACACGGGATATCAGCTCGAAGGCCGAAAGAATCGAATCAAAACGCAAACGCGCCTTTTCCAGCAACCGCAATCCGGCTTCCGGGTGGGCAAGAGATGCCAGAAAGACCACGCGATCAGATGGGGCAGAGACCAGCTTCAGGCAAGCGGCAGTCATGATCGCGAGTGTCCCTTCGGATCCAATCAGCAGATCACGCAAATCAAATCCACGATTGTCCTTGCACAGTCCACTCAATCCATTCCAGACACCCCCATCAGCAAACACGGCTTCAATCCCAAGGCACAAGTGACGCATGTTGCCATAGCGAATGACATTTGAACCCCCTGCATTGGTGGCCAGGTTGCCACCGATTTGACAGCTTCCCTTGGATGCCAGCGAGAGTGGGAACACGCGTGCCGTGTCCGTCGCCACCGTCTGCACCTGTTGCAATGTACAGCCGGCTTCTACCGTGACCAGGGTCGCAGACGGGTTGACCTCCCGAATTCGATTCAAACGTTCCAACGAAAGAATGCACGGGCGCGGTAAATCATACGCCAATTGTCCCCCGACAAGCCCGGTCCCACCGCCAAATGGCACCAGTGCGACCCGATGCTGATTGCAAAGAGAAGCAATTGCCGCAACTTGCGCGACACTCTTCGGTGCAACAACCAAACCCTCCTGTCCATGGCGTCGTTGCCGTGGATCTGTGCGGTAACGTTCTTCGGAATCAAGGATCACAGATCCCGGTGCAGCGGACTTGATGTTATCAAGAAGCTCCGCACCCGCAGGATTCAACTGCATATCGTTGGGTGTACCCTCATCAGCATCGGCAGCCATAATGGATGTGATCGCATCATGTTGACCCGGTTTTCAATCTGCATCTGTGCGTCCGCGCCTGTCATGCCGGAGATTGGCGTACAAGACATGCGTTCTCCATCTTCCGGCAACTTCGAGATAGCTTTGCGCAACCCCTTCATACTTGAAACCGACATTTTCCAGAAGGCGCCGCGAAGGATTGTTGTCGGGAACGCATGCAGCTTCTATTCGGCTGATTCCGACCGTGGTAAAGGCATGATGGACAAGCGACTGGATCGCTTCCTTCATGTAACCCTGCCGGGTAAATCGTGCCCCCATCCAATAGCCAACTTTACCTGACTTCGAAGGACCAAACTCGATTTGATCGAGAGTAATGGCACCCAGAATCTCGTTATCTTCCCGCCGTTCCAGCAAGAATGACAATCCGGTCAATTGAATTGCTGCACTCTCTGCCCATTCAACCCGGGAAAAAAATGCGTCTCTCGTCAGATGATTATCGGCCCAGGCCGGCTCCCACGGCTCAAGGAAGGCGCGGCTTTCCAATCGCAGTTGTGACCATTTGGAATGGTCACCTGTTTCCGGCAGACGCAACCGCAATCGTTGCGTGTTCAGCACCGGGATCTTGTTCTTGCGAAACCTCACGACTGGAGCCATCCGAGGAAGTCATCACGGGAGGGCGCAGCTTGTACCGGCCCATAAACTGCCATGGCGGCCGACTGGCTCCCTGCCAGGGCATGGGCATATTCTGCAACTGCCTCCAGCGTTACCGAGTCATAGCGAGCAATTGTTGCTTCCAACGTTTCCAACTGGCCGCGCAGCCCCACGAGACTGCCCATCCTTTCGATCCGGTTTGCCGGACTCTCGGCCCCCATCAGGATGGCAACACGAATCTGCGTCTTCGCCCGCTCGACCTCCCGTGCCGTGATCGTGTCGGCAGATCTCCGAATCTCATCAGCACACAGTTTGACCAACTCGCCGAGTTCGCGGGCGCCGGTACTGGCATGAAGAACAAACAGACCCGTGTCGGGACCCGGCGCAGCGTGGGATGAAACCGAGTAACATAATCCACGTTTTTCGCGTGCCTCGGTGAATAACCGTGATGATGATCCACCACCGAGCACGACACCAAAGACGCGTGCGACATATGAGATCTTCTCGCGCAGACTGGGCCCCGGAAACGCGAATGCGAACTGCGCTTGCTCGATATCCCGACTCTTCCTGTATTCACCGCCGACAAAATGCGGGCGGCGGCGGCGCGTGGCTTTCTGCGGCACGGCATCACCGAAATGCGCTTCGGCGAGCCGCACGATCTGATCATGCTGGACAGAACCGGCAACTGTCAAAATCATTCTCTCCGGCCCGTAATGTTTGTCCACGAATGACCGGAAGTCAGGCTGTCGAAAACTCGAGACGGTCTGGCTTGTCCCAATAATGGGGCGCCCAAATTGCTGCTCAGGATAAATCGTCCGCTGAAGCGCATCAAAAACAACATCCACTGGTGAATCTTCATATTCACCAATTTCGCTCAGAATGACACCGCGTTCCACCTCGATCTCGTTCGGATCAAAAATCGAATGACGCAGAATGTCAGCGATCAACTCAATCGCAAGCGGAACATCATCCTCCAGCACGCCGGCCTGGTAAACCGTCGACTCGCGGCTTGTATAGGCATTGAGGAAACCTCCAACCTCTTCGATCGTTTCAGAGATCTGAATCGCTGAGCGTGTTCTGGTACCCTTGAACGCCATATGTTCAAGAAAATGGGCGATTCCGTTCAGTCGGGCCGATTCGTTGCGTGCCCCCACCTTGACATGGACGGCGACGGCCGCCGATTTCAGACCCGGCATCTGATCCGTTGCCACGCGAAATCCATTGGCCAATTTGCTCAGTTGTGCACTCACCGGTCGCACCTCTCACGAATGATCGACTGAACGGCCCTGAGATCGTCGGGGACTCTCATGATCCGCTCTTTGCGGTCAAACAGATCTTGCATGTCAGTTGGCAAAGCTGGAATCATCCCCGTTGCCGCTTGCACCGCATCCGGAAATTTTGCCGGATGCGCCGTGGCCAGGGAAATCAGGGGGCTCGACGTCTCGTTCCGCAGAGAACGCGCAACATGTATTCCCACCGCACTATGCGGACACACCAATTGTTCGGTCTCCTTGAGAACGACCGCCATACAATCCTGCGTTTGCTGTTCCGAAGCACACCCACTTGCATAAACTTCCTGCAACTGATGCAATGTCGATCGAGGTATCATCATCTCGCCTGTTTGTGCCTGCTCCATCACTGCCCTCAGACAGCCGGCATCCCGGCCGCTCGCTTCAAACAGAGCCCGCTCAAAATTCGAGCTCACCTGTATATCCATTGATGGACTGATGGACGGCAAGACCGCGTTGATCCGGGCATGACCCGAAGACAGAACGCGGTGAAGAATGTCATTCTGGTTGGTTGCAACCACAAGCCTGTCAATCGGCAAACCCATCCTCTTGGCCGTATATCCGGCAAAAATATCACCGAAATTGCCTGTGGGCACAACGAATGACACTTGACGGTCGGGTGAACCCAGAGTGACACCAGCAGCAATATAATAGGCCGCTTGCGCGGCAATCCGTGCCCAGTTGATCGAATTGACAGCTCCGAGTTGATATTGATGACGAAAATCCTCGTCATTGAACATCGCCTTGACCAGTGCCTGACAGGCGTCAAAGTCGCCATCAACGGCAATCGCATGAACATTTTCGTCATCGGGGACTGTCATTTGACGACGCTGGATTTCTGACACACGACCAAAGGGATAGAGAATGAAAATATCGGCTGAATCGAGTCCTCGGAAGGCTTCAATGGCCGCCGAACCGGTATCACCGCTGGTCGCCCCGACAATCGTGACGCGTCGACCCCGCTGTTCGAGGATGTGCGCGAACATGCGCCCGACAAGCTGCAAGGCAAAATCCTTGAAGGCCAGTGTCGGACCATGAAAAAGTTCGAGCAGATGCAGGTGCGGCGCCAGCTGGATGAGCGGACAGATTGCCGGATGACGAAACTGCGCATAAGCATCCTGAATCAGCCGCGCCAGCTCGGCGCGGGAAAAATCTTCACCAACAAAGGGAAGCAGGGTTTCGAGGACAATCTCCCGGTAATCGGATCCCTGTAGCTTTTCCAAAGTCTCACGCGTGAGACGTGGCCATTCGTTTGGCAGGTAGAGTCCACCGTCCGGCGCCAGGCCCGTCAACAACGTGTCAGCGAATCCCAAAGCTCGTGCATGTCCTCGAGTCGAAATATACTGCATTCTCTTCACGCCTTTGCACCCGCTCATTCACTGGGGTTCCGTTTGATCTTCCATAACCAGAATATCGTCATCGCGCACCATGCGGCAGCCAGAAGAAACCAGGTTATTGCATAATTTCGATGGTTGTTGGGAATCGCATGGCTATCGACGGGCCAGGGAATAATCTGTGCGGCAGCGGGTCCCACCTCGCGGGCGACGACAAGCAGTGGCTCGGTTTCCAGGAAGTTGGCCATCGCCTGGACATCGCGGGAAAACCACAAATTGCCGTCGGGAGATGGGGTAAACAGACGATCCGTCTCATCGGGCCAATGCAGATTGCCAATCACCGCTGCCGAACCGGGCGGGCGAATGTCAGGCCTGTTTCCATGTGACGTGAATCCGCGATCAAGAAGTACACGCCGTCCATTGGTTTCGAATGGCACGATCACCCGATAACCGGGCCCGAATCCCGGGCGACTGAGCAGGACCAGCAATTCGCCGGGACGGATGTCTCCGCTGGCCATGACCGACAGATAATTGTCCCGATCAGGATTCGGATTGCCGGGAATCGCCACGGGTGCCGCGGCGATCTCAGTTTCAATTTCCGTCAGTATCTGCTGTTTCCACTGCAACCGCTGCAGTTGCCAGGTTCCCAAGGAGCAGAGAATGATGATTCCACTGATGCCGAGAGCCAGCGGAAATGTTATACGATGTTGAATGAGAATCTCCGGCTTCGTGCTAGCCCAACCGCGGAACGGCGATCCCAACAATGACGGGGTCGGCTTCGACGATCATGTGAGCCGGCCGCAGGCAATATTGATTCTGCTGAGCATCCGGTCGCCAGGGGTACAGCATCCCGTTTCGCCGGCATGGTTCGTCTCTCCGCCCTGACCACCAGATGATATCTTTTTCATGTCAGACAACCGCGCCGACGACTGAAACGTCAATGCAGATTAACGCAGATCCTTGTATCTGTCTGGGCAATATGAATCAGCCCGACTGCTGCTCATGCCTCGGGAGTTCAAGACCCGGCGGCCATCATGATCCCCAGATGTAAACCGCTGCAAACAGGAAAAGCCAGACGACATCAACAAAATGCCAGTACCAGGCCGCCGTCTCGAGGCCGATATGCGAGTCCTGGGACATTTGACCTGCCTGCGCCCGCATTAAACAGACGAACAGAAACAGCGAGCCGATAATGACATGGGCGCCATGAAAACCCGTCGCCATGAAAAAAGTGGCCCCGTAGATATTACCAGAAAAACCGAAGGCCGCGTGTGAATATTCATAGATTTGAAGCCCGGTAAAAGCGACGCCAAGTATAATGGCCAGTGTGAGCCCATTGATCAGGTCACGACGGTTATTTTCATGAGCGAGAGCATGGTGTGCCCAGGTACAGGCGGCGCCGGATGCCAACAAAACCAGAGTATTGATCAACGGCAGGTGCCATGGATCGAACGTTTCAATTCCGGTGGGCGGCCACACACCCCCGGCACCTTCTTCCATCGGGTACAATGCGTGTTTGAAGAAATTCCAGAACCATGCCACGAAAAACATGATTTCAGACATGATAAACAGAATGAACCCGAAACGCAGACCTATTTTCACCACCGGGGTGTGGTCACCACCTTGTGACTCACGAATGACATCTCCCCACCACGCGACCATGACGTAGATCACCGTTGCCAACCCGATCAGCAACAGCCATGGGCCGTAGCCGTGGAAAAACAACACCGCACCGAACAACATGACAAACCCGCCAACGGCACCCAGAAATGGCCAGAGGGAGGGATTCAAGATGTGATAGTCATGATTGTGTGCGTGCGCCATGTTCAAATGTCCCTCAAGTTTGAGTCCTGTAGAGTTGGTTGTGGGATCGTGCGACTGTCTGCCGTCACGTCTGTCTGGTGATAGGTGTAGGAGAGCGTAATCACCGAAGCCGATGCCGCTTCCTGGTCATTCACGATGTCCGGATCGACGTAAAAGCTCACGGGCATGATAACCCGTTCGCCGGGCTGCAACACCTGATGCTCGAAGCAGAAACAGTCAACCTTCACAAAATAGCTGCCGGCGGTGAAAGGATAGACGTTAAAGCTTGCCGTCCCGGCAACAGCAACATCAGCAGGATTAACAGCTTCATAATAGGCCAGCGAGGTCTCGCCGATCCGAATCTCGATCTCGCGCTCCAGGGGGCGAAAATCCCACGGCATGCCGCGTTCAATGGATGCATCAAACCGGATCTTGATCCGACGATCGAGAATGTCGCTTGCCGATGCCTCCGCCCGCGCTGTTTCCCCGCCATAGCCGGTGACCCGACAAAACCAATCATACAGGGGGACTGAGGCCCATGAAGCCCCACAGGCAATCGCCACAACTGCCACCAATGCTGTCATGACCCGTCGGTTTTTCTCGATCAGGCTCATTGTGCAGATTCCAGTAGTGACGGGCGCAAGGAATGGTCGAAAGCCTGCATCGCCTGACCGTCTGCCAGTTTAACCACAGTCACGGCAAAAACGACCACAACGAAGGCGGCCAAAATCCAGCCAACAGCGATGTTGCGCTTGGCCTGACGCATGTGCAGATGTGACGTCTCCTGATCTCTGGTCATACTAAACCGGATATCAGAAAGTGAGTTCCTGTCGCCATAAGTAAGACTTTGTCGGCGGCAAGGGCCAGAAAAAGGACAAACAGGTAAAACAGCGAAAAACGGAAAAACTTGCGTTCGACAAGAAAACGATCAGTTTTTGCGCCCTCTTGTTCGCGGCGCCAAAGAAGCCAGGCCCGCCGCAAAAACTCGCCATTCATCACAATGGCCGCGACAGCGAAAACAGGACCCCCGACTGAGCTGACAGCAATAACGGCTGAAACCGGTGCCAATGACAGGGAATATAACAGAATCTGTCGCCGTGTCGCACGATCTCCATGGGTAATATTGAGCACGGGAACCCCGGCCCTGCGGTAATCATCGGCAGAGTAGAGGGCCAGCGCCCAGAAATGCGGCGGAGTCCACAGAAAAATGATGAGAAATAACAGCCAGGCTTCCAATGGCATGGATCCCGCAGATACCGCCCAGCCAATGACAGGCGGCAACGCGCCTGCCGCGCCACCGATAACGATATTTTGTGACGTCCGACGTTTCAAAAAGATGGTATAGACCATAACATAGTAAAAAATCGTCAGGGCGAGCAGCAAACCCGCAAGAAGATTGGCTGTCAGGGCCAACATGACAACGGAGAAGCCGGACAGCCACATACCGATCTGGAAAGCATCCTGTCGGTCAAGACGCTTCCCGGGAACCGGGCGACTGCGCGTACGCCGCATCCGGTAGTCGATATCGCAATCCCACCACATATTCAGCGCCCCGGCACCACCCGCACCGATTGCAATATAGAGGATTGATGCCAATGCGATCACCGGATGCAATGGCCCCGGCGCAATGACCATCGCGACAGCACTGGTAAAGACCGCCAGCGACATGACGCGCGGCTTGAGCAGGACCATGATGTCATCGAGGCCTGCGATCGTCCTGTTCTGCAACGCCGCAGATGGTAAGCTCTTATCGGTCATTTCAGCCGTCTGGAATCAAATGGATACGATATCCGAGATCAGCGCGAAGCAAACTGTGTGGGCACCGCCATCGCGGGAATCCCGGCATATGATCTGGCTGGGGAATCGTTTCCATCTGTCGACGGTTTGACCCCGGGTGACTGCGCATATTCTTCCCGCGCCGTATCAAGCCATTCATCATAGGCTTCCTGGCTCACAACTTTCACAGTGATCGGCATATAAGCGTGATCTTTGCCACACAATTCTGAACATTGACCAAAAAATATTCCTTCGGTCTCTGCCTTGAACCACAAGCCGGCAAGCCGGCCAGGCACGCCATCCTGTTTGACGCCAAAAGCGGGAATCGTCCATGCGTGAATCACGTCAGATGCGGTGACATTCACCACCACAGTCTGTCCAACGGGAACCACCATCGCGGTGTCGGTCGCCAGGAGATATTCATCCTGCGAATAGCCATAATCCTCCAGCTCGTCGCGCGACAGCATGAAACTGTCAAAGCTGAATTCATGATCAGGATATTCGTAGCTCCAGTACCACTGATTGCCCGTCGCCTTGATATTGACATCGCCATCGGGGATGATCTGCTGTTTGAACAGAATTGGCAACGACACAGCTGAAATGAAGAGAAGGATCACCACGGGAACCACCGTCCAGATAATCTCGACCGGCGTGTAATGCGAGAATGAGGCGGCCTGTCGGCTGACCCTTCGATTGTAGCGCAGAATGACATAGGCGATGAGTCCAAGTACGAAAGCACAAATTGCCGCGATGACATAAAGCAGCAGCGTGTCAAACCAGACAATATCGCGTGCCAGCTCGGTGACTGCCGGCTGAAATCCGAGCCCCCTGTCGGTCGGTTTTCCAATGATCTCAAGAGTCTGACTCACATCTGCTGCCATCACACCATGGCTGGACGCACATGCAATCGCCGCCAATACAAGTCTTGTCAGGTGTCTCTTCATTCATAGTTCCTTGCAATATCCTGCCGGCAGAATTGATGTCAGGCCATGCAGAGAATCCGCATCCGTCTGGCGCTCCTGAAAACCATAATGCCGCCTCGTTCGCAAGAGTCTACAATCGTGTTTGCCTCAAGGCTTCTTGACTGTATGCTTTTGCCCGTAGCTTGATGGACAACTGAGCGGTCACGATGGAAAGATTGGAAAAAGCGGGTTTTGATCCGTTCAACACGTCACTTGATCCGCAACAGGCGCGTCGGATCGTGCAGGACGCCTGTGCCGGGGGCGATGATGGCGAATTGTTTCTTGAACGCCGTCAGTCACAATCCCTGATGTTCGATGATCAGCGCATGCGCAATGCTGCCTACCAGGTTGACGAGGGATTTGGTCTGCGTGCGGTCATCGGGGAAACAGCCGGCTATGCCCATTCGACTGATATCACCGAAGCTGCCTTGCAACGCGCAGCCGAATCGACCCGGTTTGCCCTGGGGAATGGGGGCGGTCAGATGGCGGCAGCGCCTGCGGAGACGGGGCGGCAGAAACTTTATGCCGAGACCGATCCGGACGGAGAGGCTGATTTTGCGCACAAGACCGCGTTGCTGCAATCGATCGACTCCTATGCACGCGGAAAAGATTCGCGCGTGATTCAGGTGAGCGCTTCGCTGGTGACATCGTTGCAAGAAGTCATCATTCTGCGTCCGTGTGGACTGTTGGCAAGTGATCGACGGCCGATGGTGCGCCTGAATGTCTCGGTCATCGTTGAAGACAACGGGACGCGCCATTCCGGCAGTGCGGGGCGTGGTGGACGTCATATGCTGGAACCGTTGCTTGTCTCGGAGATTTGGCAGGGACTGGTCGATGAAGCCCTCCGAATCGCTCTTGTTGGTTTGCGCGCAGAACCTGCCCCGGCGGGTGTTTTCGATGTGGTGCTGGGGCCGGGATGGCCCGGAATCTTGCTGCATGAAGCGATCGGACATGGATTGGAGGGCGATTTCAACCGCAAGGGAACCTCCGCATTTGCCGGGCTCATGGGTACGCGTATTGCGGCTCCCGGCGTGGATGTGGTTGATGATGCAATGCTCCCTGAGCGGCGGGGTTCAATCGAGATTGATGACGAGGGAACGCCCGGCCAGACAACATTGCTGATCGAAGATGGTCTCCTCGTCGGCAACCTCCAGGATCGACAGAATGCGCGGCTCACAGGCGTCGAATCGACCGGAAATGGAAGGCGGCAGTCCTTCGCACATGCACCCATGCCGCGTATGACCAACACCTTCATGCGCAATGGAACAGAAAAGCCCGCAGCCATGCTCGCGGATCTCAGGGACGGAATTTACGCCGTTGGATTCGGCGGTGGGCAGGTTGACATTACCAATGGAAAATTCGTCTTCTCCTGCACCGAAGCCTACCGCGTTCGCAATGGCAGGATCGGATCCCCGGTCAAGAATGCAACCTTGATCGGTGATGGTGCCACGGCGTTGCAAAAGATCAAGGCGATTGGCGACGATCTTGACCTCGATCCCGGCATTGGCCAATGCGGCAAGAACGGTCAGTGGGTCCCCGTCGGGGTTGGCTTGCCGTCTCTCTATATCAGTGGACTCACGATCGGTGGCCAGGCAACCTGAACCGGCCCTATTGGCTGCGGGCGGCTTGACCTGTGGCGATCATCCGGTGGGGAGATATGGAGCCATCCCCCATGAGTCACGATGGCGGGGGCAAGTCTATCCGTGATCCTACCGCATTGTCGTAAGGCAATCAGCCGCTCTCGTCGTCCTGACTGTCCTTCATCTCTGCGTCTTGCGGCCAGAGCATATCCAGCGGAAAACTGATCGCATCGAAGGGTGGCTGCGTCACCAATGCGTCATCGACAAGCGTGTCCAGACAGTAACCACTGCCCGTTGTGCAGCTTGAAAACTTCCAGCATTTTGATCGCGGGATCGACGAACCAGAGATGCGATACGCCTTCGTGGACATAGATGGAACGTTTTTCACATTGATCGATGCGGCGGGTCGTCGGCGCAAGCATCTCGCAAGCCCAATCCGGGGCAATCGCGAAATCAGCGCCATCAGGAAAGTCCGGCATCTTCGCGCGCGACCAGCCCGTCAGATTGGGGACCACGATGTCCGCGCCCAGATGGAGTTCCGGTTCACGGAAGATCCACCAGCCACCGGGGCAACCACGGTCAAAGGCGTTGCCGAGTTCGACTGCGAGTCGGGCGACCGCCAACGCATGGCGAATTGGTGACCGCCATTGTGTGTAAAGAATCCTGTCGAGGATCTCTGCCACCATGTGGTGCGGCGCATCGAGAACATCCTGATAAGTCGCAGGGCGTCCACCCTTGTTCGCTGTCGCCATCCCGCTCTATCCTCTCCTCCGCAAACTGGAGATTGGTCATCGGCTTAACCCCACCATTGAGGTTGTAAATGACCTGCGATTCATGGGGAGTGATTCCCATATGGCTGGGTATTGGACCACGATTGATTCCTGATCAGTTGCTTTCGGCGAATCATCAGGCGACCCTGGCGAGGGGCGTGCGACTGTCGTTGGCCGAGAGGTGGGCGTTGTCTTGTCGCCGTCTGTGGGTCAGTTGGGCCCAGACGCTGTCAAAGCGTTCCGATTTGAGCCGGGCCCGGAAAGTGAGAACGCCCTGGCCACCCAGCACGACCCCATCTCTGGCCACTGCGCTTAAGCCGGGTGTTGAGAATGACCATGCCAGAATTCAAGGCGATCATGTCACACCCTTCCACCCACCAGTTAAAGGGTCTTGAATCTGGCGACGTACAGATTTCACTCAAAACTTTAGTGAACGATACCTGTTAATATCTGAATGGTTACATCTGGACGCAAGACGAATATTTCTGTTTCACGTCTACGGCATCGGAACAGGACCGTCTTCTTCGCTTACTTATACGAATCTCTCACGGCCTGCACGGTTGACACATACGAACGAATTTCCTGATGATTCCCATCAAGGATCACGATCTCATACGCTTTGACGGAGGGTTTCAGTCTCGCGACAAAATCTGTGAGAGTCATGTCACCGGGCGCTCTCTCATCAAAAAAATAATCATATACGTCATCCTCCATACGATACCCCATTGACTTATCATAAGCGGGCGTTTCAAGAGAGATGACGATCCCTTCCATGTCTTTGATTTTTTGTTCAAACTCTTTTGTGGTCATTTCTTTCATAGCGTTCCCCCATGCGTGCTTTCACTGCAAAAAAACCAAGGTTGCTCTCGCACAGCAATACACCAATTCTCCAATGCTGTTCAAACCCGACTACACATCATTGGGGTGTCCCCGCATCATGTGAATACGACCCATGCTTGCATTTGAAGATGCCAAATGAATGTCAGTAACAATAGAGGCACATTGCACGCAAAACACTCAAGACGCAAGGCAACTGTCAACGGGACTTAGTCTGCGCACCCCTCTCTGCGACGGGGAGGCCGCACACTTGTGGCGGGCATATGCCTGCCTGACCGCGGTCGAATCGGTCTTCCGGGAGCGGACATCAGAACGGGGACTGCGGCCCATCTTCCACTACAAGGAATGTCGGGCGGATGGCCATCTGCTGATCTCCGTCCTTGCCGACCAAGCCGTTCATGTCCTCCGGACACAGATGACAGAGGCTGGGGGCATGACAGCGGGTCCACCCTCCGCGATGTCCTCGCCGATCTCCGCCGCACCCCCACGACCTTCAGGCGAAAAGACGGCCAGATCACTCCTGTCCGCAAGACGGCCACGCCCGATGATCTGCATGCTGAGATCACCACAGCCATGAGCATTGCCCCACCGCCGCGCAACGTTCGCATCCCTGGGGTCTGAAGACCCGACACCCTCCCTCATCGTGCCGCCGCTGTCCCGCCGCCAGGCCCACTTGTCGTGCCACGACGAAAATTTGGCCCTTTATGGATTGACGCAAATACACATAACGTTAAAGACGGGTTAGAATACAAATGTCAGATTTGCCGTGGCCTCTTTCGCTTCCAGATCCCCGTCACTTCCTCTTGTCATTGAGACTCCGGCATAACCATTGAGATCTCCGGAACGCGACTGGAACGCGGTCCCAATTGCCGCCTTCCAGCGCGAAGGCAGCAATGATGTTGTTGAAAGGAACGAATTCCTGCCGCCGTTGAATTGTGAATCCACTTTGATGTGGCGGGAGGAAACAAAATGCTTGCTGATGGCCAGATGTGGCTCGAACATCAGACCAAGTGCTTTCATTTCAGTTGCCGCAACATTGATCCCAACGCGTGATTCATGTGTGCTGCCCGTGATTGCATCCACTTGAAGGGACAGATCGGCCGCTCCCGTTTCACTGTATGGTTTGCTGTCGTAATGTATGCTGCTCCAACCCAAAGACGGGACAAATGTCCATTTGTCACCCGAAACCGGGTAGGCGGCTTCCGCATTGATCGCCCCCATTTTGACACGCATGTTTCCGTTTGCGACAGAATGATCGCCAAAGGAGATCTGTCTCGTGATGTCGGCGCGCGCAGAGCTTGCACCGGTTGACAATCGAAGGTGTACCGGGCCAGCGGCAGTTGACAATCCCAAGCCAAGCATGGCGATGTCCTGGTCGGAGGATGCCAATCCCGGGATTCGTGTATCGCTACGCGCATAGCCAAACGAGAGGTCGATTCCGACATCAGGACTGTCGGGCGACCATCCGACAGAGGTCGTGACTTGACTTACATCTGTGCGATGGTCTCTTTCCTCAAAAATCAGTGCGCGTTCAGTCCTGATCGCATGCCCGGTGGCTTCGACACAAAATGACAGATTTTGACCGCGGTCTGTAGCGTCGAGACAGGTTGATTCTGACTGGATATGATCTCGCAAGGCACGGATCCCGGCTTGTATCGAGGTCCCGGCGATTTCATTCCCAAGACCATCAAGATCGAATTTGAGCTGGGTGAGTTCGGTCTCTTCGAGCAATTCCAGCAAAACCGTTTCAATCGTTGCATTGAAATCATACGAATTGAAAATCTCAGCCAGCACGTTCGTTTGATTCTGATTGAGCCCATCAATGTCGGGGTCGATCACTGTTACGAGCGCCAGTTCCGTCTGATTCTTCTGGAGACGCAGGAGGCTTGACGACAATAAAGCGGTGGCGGTCTCACCAATCAGGTCAGGAATTCCGTCAATGGAGCTGGCATTCAATACGACAATGACGATCTCGTCGCCTTCCAACAGGCTTTCCAAGTCGCTCCTGTCCAGCGTTCCGATGCGGTTCACGCGCAACGAACCAGCGAGGTTGGCATCTCCTGTGACCATGACCTGATCATGATCCTCCGCCGACCAGCCGACATCCAGTTCCAAGACCCCATTTGCATCCTGTGTCAGATCCGCATCAATTGTCGATGTCTCAAATTCCCCTTTGGTGCCGGGTGAAAGAATTCCACGATTGACCAATCGACCTTTCCCCGGGTTCACATCTGGATTGGTACATTTGCTACCATCCTGATCAGAATATTGAATCAACTCAACCTGGTCGAAGCCAGACACGGTTCCGGAATTTGTAAGCTCAGGCGCACGACAAGCTTCTGCATAGACATTTCCGATCAGCCTTCCGAAATTGGTGATTTTTGCATCGCGAATTTGATCATTGAAGTCATCAATCCGGATCACATCGCCATTTTCTGCATGGATTGAGCCGCTTGTCTCAATTGTGATGTCAGCTTCGACACTCGTTCCCGCAATCGCAATTCCGTGTGCGTTATTCCCCTCAGTTCTGACTGCGCCGCGAACCGTGACCAGCACTTCGGATCCGGTGAAGGAATCAAACAAGATGCCGAATGCACCGTCACCTTTTGTCTCAATATCATTCACATCAATGGATGCCTTGTTCGGATTATTGGGATTGTTCGAGGCAAAATCAAAAACAACAGCTATTCCCGAAACTTCGGCTGCTTCGGTCGAAATGGTACCTCTGGATATGATGTCAACGACACCTATGGTCTTAACCGTGATGCCTCCGACGTTTTGGTTCTCAGGATCTGTAGGGGAAGAACTCGAGTGGATATCTTGAACTCTGATCGTCGTGGATTGAGGGCCACCCAGATCGCCTTCACCAGGAATCAGTCTGACCAGCACGGCTCCGCTGCTTCTGTCGCCATTGACCGTGATGGTGCCATCTGATCTGATATCAATACCGCCGCGGATTCCCGCAACATGGATGCCGTCTGCTTCTGATGTGATGTCCCGCACGTTAATCTTGAGCGTTTTGCTGGCGTTTTCGTCATCAGTGACCACGGTCCCGTGATTTCCATCGCCCGTCGTTTCGATCGCTGCCTCTTCCTCAATTTGAATACACTTTTTGCCATCAGCTATGTCTGCATCAATTGTGATACCTCCCGATTGTGAGCCAATTGGTGGCGCGCGATACTTTTGAGTCGCCGGGATTGCTGGGTCTTCGCACAAATCGGCTTGAGAAAGTCCTGGCGAGGTCCAGACAAATACAAACAGCAGTGCTGTCATAAATGCCAGGGGGAGGGAACACGTCAGAGGAATCGAAACAGGGACAAGAACAAATCGCACGGAGCACTCACAAACACAATCAGACCAAAGCGTTGCCAAATGGCTGTCGCGCCTGACTAAAATACGCCCCGTGACTGGACTCAAACTGGCCGAAAATGGAGTGTCGTCCGGCCGACATGTTCTTGTTCGTCTGCGGTCTCCGCCGCATCTTCATCCCTCACTGCGCCGAGCAGTCCACGAGAGTCAAGGCCTGTCAAAGTTTTCCACAGATCGCGTGTCGGAGAACTGCGCAGATTCAGGCCATGGGCGGAGCTTTCCTGTTTTCGGCCACTGTCGACAAGACACTGACGGGTGAGAGCAACCTCGTGCCGGGGACATAACTGATCGCCGACACCTGTCGCACCCATCCTGTGCAGAATATTCGTCAAGCTGTGATCTGAAGTTTGGGGAGGAATGATTGTGTGCAATCGGCGATATTGAGACGACAATCAGACGTCTGCAGATCGACTTGGCTGCTCGCGGTCACCGATCGGAGCACTCTCGCACCACCGATCACATCTGACCGACTTGCCGTCATGACATTCGCATTTTTCACCCGTAGCCATTAAATGTGAGAGGCGAATCGCCTCGATTGGCAACTTGACCCGGGGCATCAATCGAATCATTATTATCGGCCTCTGCACGTCTTTCCCGAGGTGCTTTCTGGAGTCTGTATATGCCTGTTGTCGTCGTCGAATCGCCTGCCAAGGCGCGGACAATCGAGAAATATCTGGGTGCCAACTACAAGGTCCTGGCCTCCTTCGGTCATGTCAGAGATTTGCCGCCGCGGGATGGTTCCGTTGATCCTGATCATGATTTCGCGATGACATGGGAGGTTCCGCGCGGTTCCAACAAGTATATCCAGGAAATCGCCGCGGCGGTGAAAAAGGATCAGGATCTGATTCTCGCCACTGACCCGGATCGTGAAGGCGAAGCGATCAGCTGGCATATCCGGGAAGTCCTGCGCAAGCGGCGCGGGGTCAAACTTGACGGTGAACCCAAACGGGTTGTCTTCAATTCGGTGACCCAAACAGCGGTGCGCGAAGCAATAAATGCGCCGCGTGTCATCGACATGGAACTGGTGGATGCCTATCTTGCACGGCGGGCATTGGACTATCTCGTTGGCTACCGACTCTCGCCAATTCTCTGGCGAAAACTTCCCGGAGCACGCTCGGCGGGTCGGGTACAATCAGTGTGCGTGCGGATCATTGCCGAACGCGAATGCGAAATCGAGAGTTTCAAGAGCCGGGAATACTGGTCGGTCGCCGTTGAGTTTGCCGCGCCGAACGGTGAGATTTTCTCCGCGCTCCTGACGGAGCTCGACGGGCGCAACATCGACAAGTTCTCCCTCACAAGCGAAGCCGACGCGACCCAGGCCGCCGCGGCCATCGCGGCACGGGAATTTGCTGTCGCCTCGGTACAGACCAGGCCACAAAAGAGTTTCCCACCACCCCCATTCATGACAGCAACTCTCCAGCAGGAGGCCAGTCGCAAATTGCGCATGCCGCCGCGCGAGACCATGCAAACCGCACAGAAACTCTATGAGGATGGCTTGATCACCTATATGCGCACGGACTCTGTCCATATGGTTGCCGAAGCCGTGTCTGCGGCGCGGGACGTCATATCGTCAAGATTTGGCAACTCCTATCTCCCGGCCAGGGCGCGCCAGTTCAAATCGAAAACGAAAAACGCGCAGGAAGCGCATGAAGCGATCCGTCCGACGGTCCTGCATCAGGACCCGCAATCGGTTGGTTCAATCGACCGGAAACAGAATCAACTTTATGCCCTGATCTGGAATCGAACCATTGCCAGCCAGATGGAACCCGCACAGTTTCTGCAAACGCGTGTCGAAATTCGTTCACATGACGAACGGGTGGGACTGCGCGCGACAGGACGCATTCTGAAATTCAACGGGTATCAGGCCGTCTACGAAGAGGGCCTTGATGACCCTGAAACCGACAAAGACAGCGAATTTGATCCGGAACGGGACACGAAATCCAAACTTCCATCCCTGCATGAAGGTGACAATTTGCAGCGGAAAGACATCGATTCACACCAGCATTTCACCAAGCCACCGCCGCGTTTCACCGAGGCCTCACTGGTCAAGAAAATGGTCGAGTTGGGAATCGGCCGCCCCTCGACCTACTCGTCAATTGTCGCAACCATACAGGATCGCGGCTATGTGTCGCGCCGAGCCGGACGCCTGGTACCGGAACCGGTTGGCCGACTCCTCGTATTTTTCCTCCAGATCTATTTTCAACGTTATGTTGAATTCAAATTTACGGCCGATCTCGAAGAGGAACTCGACGATATCGCGGGGGGTCGCAAACAGCGCATGCAGGTCCTCGACAACTTTTGGCACGATTTCTCGGCGGCCATCAATGATGCCAGCGATCTGCGCATTGGTGAGGTCCTCGACCGGTTGGCGGATGTCGTGGTCCCCATGTTTCTTCCCACGGAGGATGGACAAGACAACTCGCGCACCTGCCCGCGCTGCAATGGCCAACTCAATCTCAAACTGTCAAAGAACAGCGCTTACATTGCCTGTTCCAACAGTTCCGAATGCAATTTCCGCCTGGGATTTGATGGACAGCAGGCACGCACGATTGGTTCTGATCCCGCAACCGGAAAGGTGGTCAATGTGGAGGTCGGGCGTTATGGCCCTTACCTGCAGCTCGGATCGGCAACAGATGAAGAGGGCAAACCAAAACGCGCCAATATTCCGAAAGACATAGATGCCGACGACATCACACTCGAGACGGCACTCGATTTGCTTTCACTCCCACGAAGCATCGGTGCACATCCCGAAGATGGTGCGCCGATCGAAGCCGGAATCGGACCTTATGGTGCCTATCTTCGTCATGCCGGAATCTATGCCAACATCAAGGACAGTTCAGAAATATTTGCGATAGGCATGAATCGCGCCGTGGAACTAATTGCTGCAGCCAGGTCACGCAAGGGAGGATCGAGAGGGAAGAGCACCGCTATCGGCGAACATCCGCAGGGCGGTACGATCACTTCCGGTGAAGGGCGTTATGGCCCTTATGTCAAATGGAAACGAGTCTTTGCAAGCATACCTAAAGACATCTCTCCTGATGATGTGACTATCGATGATGCCGTGCGATGGCTCACCGAGAAAATCAACAAGAAGAAACGCTGATGATTGGTCATCTCAATCATGTGGCGGTTGCCGTCCATAATGTCCGGGAGACAGCCCGTGTCTATCACGACCTGCTTGGGGCCCGGATATCCGCGCCGCAGGAACTTCCTGAACACGGTGTGACCGCCATTTTTATTGAGCTTGACAATACCAAGATCGAATTGCTTGAACCCTTGGGTCCAGATAGCCCGATCACCCAATTCCTGCAAAAACGCGGGAGCGGTGTTCACCATATCTGTTTGGAAGTTGCATCCATTGCGGATGCTGCAGAAAAGCTGCAACAACAGGGCTGTCGTCTTCTGGGCGCAGACACACCGCAAATTGGTGCCCACGGTAAACCAGTTTTGTTTCTCCACCCCTCCACCTTTGATGGGACCCTCATTGAACTCGAGGAAGCATAGGATATGGCAACCTCTTCAGCACTGGTTCTTTATGCGGTGATCTGGTTCCTCTGCCTGTTTGTCCTGCTCCCGCTCAATGTGACGACACAAAGTGACAGTGGAAAGGTATCAGCTGGAACGGCACCATCAGCACCCGTCAATCCCCAGCTGAAAGTCAAGGTGCGATGGGCCACTTTCATTGCCGCCATCATCTGGCTGCCTGCCACCGGGCTGATCTGGTCCGGAATTTTCTCTATCGAAGATATCGACGTCTTCGGGCTCTGGGGAGATGGCCGCTACGGTTAGGCACGGGGCAAGTCATTGTACAACCCAACTGAGCAATGAATCCGTGTCCGGTCTCGGACGCTCAGCGGGGCGGTCCTTCGCCGTTCCAAGATGAATGAATCCGGCAATCCTCTCATGCTCCTGCAAGCCAAGTTCGGTCTCACGAAAGATCCGATCATGCGCGCCAAAACCGGTCAGCCAAACGGCAGCCCAGCCCGCCGCATGCGCGGCGTTGACCAGTGAAAGACAGACAGCCCCTGCCGACAGCGTCTGTTCAATCAAGGGGATCTTGGCTTCAAGATCCGGTGATTCCACGACCGCAACGATCAGATTCGCATCCTGAAACACCAAAGCCGCCTTGCGGACCAGTGAATCTGCCTTATCCAGGGCCGCCCCACGTCGGACCAGACTTTCTGCCAGCCGCTTCATCGCTGGTTGTTTAATCACGATGAACCGCCAGGGTTCGAGCTTGCCATGATCGGGCACCCGCGCCGCAGCAGTCAACAGTTTTTTCAATTCCTGGTGGTCAGGCACGGGTGTCGTCAGCAACTGCAGGGCATGCGACCGCCGCGACAACAAGAACTGTAGTGCAGCTTCATTCATATCGGTGATTCAATGTCTCTCTTTCTTTCGGCGGGCTGTTCCCGGCGTATGATGTGATCTCTGGCCACAGTGACATATGTCGGGTTGGCAGACCGGTTGCGGTCAAAACGATACCTGCTTCGCGCCCTTGAGGCAGAGCCGTTGCCGCGCTTCCTGCGGCGTGGCGATGCGCATTCCCAATTGTTCTATTCTGGCGCGAATATGATTCACCTGCTCAGCATTCGATTCGGCCTTTTTTCCGGGTCCGATATACAAACTGTCTTCCAGTCCGACACGCACGTTTCCGCCCATCAGAGCCGCCTGTTCGGCAAATCTCATTTGATGTCGTCCTGCGGCCAGAACTGACCATTCGCAACTGTCTCCGAAGAGTTTTTCCAAACATTGCTGTAAATAAATGAGATGATCAAGATCAGCACCCATTCCACCGAGGACTCCAAAAATGAGCTGAATAAAAAAAGGCGGTTCTGCCCATCCTTGATCCGCGACATAAGCCAGATTGTGGAGGTGCCCGAGATCATAACATTCGAATTCGAATCGGGTGGAATGCTCGTTGCCCAAGGTCTTCAGGATATATTCAATATCCGCGAAAGTGTTCTTGAAGACAAAATCCTTGGTGTTCGACAAATAACCGGGCTCCCAGTCATATTTCCAGGCTTCATATTTATCGAGCAGTGGAAACAGGCCGAAATTGATCGAACCCATATTCAAGGAGGCCAATTCCGGACTCGCGAATGTCGCCGCCCGCAGCCGTTCTTCCCGGGTCATTCCGAGCCCACCACCCGTCGTGATATTGACGACCGCATCGCACCCGTCCCGGATATTCGTCAGAAAGCCCGCAAAAGCCTCGGGGCGAGGATCGGGTTGACCATCTTCGGGGCGCCGCGCATGAAGGTGCAGGATCGCCGCGCCTGCCCGCGCCGCACCGATCGCCGAAGTGGCGATATCCTCCGGGGTGACCGGCAAATGGGGTGACATCGTCGGTGTATGGATCGCTCCTGTCACAGCACATGTGATGATGACAGGCTTATGTGTGCTGGACACCTCCATCAGGGTTCATTCCTCCCGCGCTCTGTCCATCCGGATTGTGCTCCCGCGCCCCATGGCAATGATCCAGAATGGTGCTCACCTCCTGTCTGAACGATCGGCAACTCAACCCCCGCATGCGCATCAATCCCGATTCCGAGCCGAAAACTCGTCGGTTTATGGTGCTTTTTCGAGAACGTGCCCCAACAATGCACAGCATCATCGACATTCGCGGGAACCGTCACCATTCAATCTCCTTTGGCGATGCGCAATCCCAGCTCGCGCAATGATTCATTGTCAATTTCACTCGGTGCCCCGAGCAGGAGATCTTCTGCCCTTTGATTGAGGGGGAACATCGTCACTTCTCGGATGTTGTCGACGCCGGCAAGCAGCATGACGATACGTTCGATTCCCGGGGCAATCCCGGCATGCGGCGGCGCGCCATATTTCAGGGCATTGACCATTCCGGAAAAGTGCTGGTCGACAAACGCCTGATCATGTCCGGCAATCGCAAATGCTGCATAGAGGCAGTCGAGCTGATGGTTGCGCACGGCCCCCGAAGACAGTTCGACGCCATTGCAAACAATATCGTATTGAAATCCCAGCACATCCAACGGGGATTGCATCCGCAATGAATCAATGCCCCCCTGCGGCATTGAGAACGGATTGTGCGAGAAACTGATGCCACCGGTCTCGTCGTCGCGCTCAAACATTGGAAAATCGACAATCCAACAGAATTCGAACCGGTCTTGCGCCACCAATCCCAATTCAGCGGCGATTGTGTCCCGTGCTTTGGCGGCAAAAGGTTCGAATGAGGTCGGGCGACCACCCAGAAAAAAAGCGGCGTCGCCCACTCCAAGCCCCATCTGAACGCGCAGAGCCTCGGTCCGCTCAGGTCCCAGATTCTTGGCGAGAGGTCCTGCCCCGACAACCTCACCCTCCTCATGACGCCAAAAGATATAGCCCATACCCGGCAGGCCTTCGCTTTGCGCATAACCATTCATGCGGTCACAGAAACGACGGCTCCCGCCACCCGGAGCCGGGATGGCACGAATTTCATGACCTTCATTTTCCAGCAATGCCGCAAAAATTCTGAACCCAGACCCGGCAAAATGCTCGCTGACAACGCACATCCTGATTGGATTGCGCAGATCAGGCTTATCGGTGCCGTACAAACGCATCGCATCACGATAGCGTAACCGGGGAAACTCAGCCGTGACCGCGCGACCATTGCCGAATTCCTCAAACAGGCCCCGCAGGACGGGTTCGATCACATTGAAAACATCTTCCTGACTGGCAAAAGCCATCTCCAGATCCAATTGGTAAAACTCTCCCGGAGAACGGTCAGAACGCGGGTCCTCATCACGGAAACAAGGGGCAATCTGAAAATATTTGTCGAAACCCGCAATGACTGAAAACTGTTTGAACTGCTGCGGTGCCTGCGGGAGGGCATAGAACTTCCCCGGATGCAGCCGTGAGGGCACCAGAAAGTCACGTGCACCCTCGGGCGACGAAGCGGTGAGAATCGGTGTCTGAAATTCAATGAATCCCTGCCCTGACATCCGCTGTCGTAACGAATTGATGATCTGTGCCCGTAACAGGATACGCTGTCGCAAACTTTTGCGGCGCAAATCGAGAAAGCGATACTTGAGCCGCGTCTCTTCGGGATAATCAGGCTCAGCAAAGACCGGGAGCGGAATCTCGGCGCACGGACCCAAAATCTCGATCTGCGAAATAAACAGCTCAATTTTGCCGGTATCTATTTTCTCATTGACCAATTTCGTGTCACGGGCTTTGACCACACCATCAACACGAATGACCGTCTCAGCCCGTAATGTCTCGGCCACAGAAAATGCCGCGCTGTCTGGATCCGCGACAGTTTGGGTGATTCCATAATGATCGCGAAGGTCAATGAATAAGACCCCACCATGGTCGCGCACCCGATGAACCCAGCCGGAGAGTCTGACGGTTTCTCCAACATCTGCCGCGCGTAGCTCGCCGCAATTATGCGTTCGATAAATGTGCATGCCGTCTCTCCTGCCTTCCCCACTTGCCTGTCTCTGATACTTTCGCCAGCTGCCAAGCGACGTTCTTCAAACTCTTCACACCAATAAGTCAAGACGCGTGCATATCGAGAAACGCACGCTCAACCCCGTGTCGGTGTCGAGCCGGGATCACTTTCATGCCGCGTGCCATACCGAAAGCTCGACCTGATCCAACAGGTCTGCATTTTGTGCCGGCGACCTGACCTTTTCCGGCTCATCCGTATCCGTCCCCGACAACAGGTCAGGCATGCACCGTTCAGCTCCTTCTTGGTTTATCCGAAGTGACTATGATAATGGACGGACAGGCAATATCATAAGTCAGGTCATGTTGACCTGAGGGTGTAACGGGTAAGAATTCAGGTATGTGGAAGTCGATCTTCATCCGTCTGGTCCGACCACTCATTCGGACCGGCCACCTCTTTGTCACCTTCCCCGACGGAACATCTGCCAATTTTGGCAACATGTCGGCAGATCCGGTTTCGATCAGATTTCACGATCATGGCGCGATTCGTGAATTCTGCCTGAATCCGGACCTTGCACTGGGTGAAATATACATGGATGGGCGCCTGACAATTTCCAACGATGACATCCGCGGATTTCTTGCACTCGCGACACAGAATGTCGCCACCATGCATTACATGCCGACCAACAGATTCTGGTTGTCTCTACGCAAGGTCTTTCGTACGTTTCAACAATATAACCCGATCGGGAAAGCCCAATCGAATGTCCGTCACCACTACGACCTGACGGACGAACTTTATGCGCTCTTTCTCGACTCGGACCAGCAATATAGCTGTGCCTATTTCACGCATCCCGATTCCACCCTCGAAGAGGCACAATGCGACAAAAAAACCCATATCGCGAAGAAGCTCCTGCTCGAGCCTGATCACAGGATTCTCGACATCGGCAGCGGCTGGGGCGGAATGGGTCTCACCCTGGCACGAGACTATGGATGTTCCGTGACCGGCGTCACCCTGTCGGAAGGGCAACACCGAATTTCCAACCAGCGGGCCGAGGACATGGGAATATCTGACCGTGCCCGTTTTGAATTAATGGATTACCGCAAAGTTGAATCCATATTTGACCGGATTGTCTCCGTTGGCATGTTCGAACATGTGGGGGCCCCGCATTACCATGAGTTTTTCCGTCATCTGCGCCGACTGCTGAAAGACGATGGTGTCGCTTTATTGCACACGATTGGCCGGATGCGGCCACCGGGCGTAACCAACGCATGGATTGCAAAATACATCTTTCCCGGCGGCTATATTCCAGCAATGTCAGAAGTCATGCAGGTGATTGAGAAGGAGGGGCTCATTGTCACCGACATAGAGATCCTCCGCTTGCATTATGCCGAAACGCTGAAACACTGGTACCAGCGTTTCACCAGTAAAATGGACCGTGCAAGAGAACTCTATGATGATCGTTTCTGCCGGATGTGGCGATTCTATCTGGCGGGTTCCGAAATGAGTTTTCGCCATGGTGGCCAGGTGGTCTTTCAGTTTCAGATTACCAAGCTGATCGATTCCGCCCCTTTGACGCGAAACTATTTGTACAGCCCGGCCTGACGGTCTCTCTTGCCGGGCTTGCACCGGTCGTTACGACATTTATAGAAGCCGATTGTGCTATTTTCGCCCCGCTGTTCAGGGGGCACAGCGGGGAATTGCCGATGCCCGGAAGAGACGACATTTCGTCAATCATGATCATTGGTGCGGGTCCGATCATCATCGGTCAGGCCTGCGAATTTGATTATTCGGGAACGCAGGCCTGCAAGGCCTTGCGCGAAGATGGTTACCGAATCATTCTTTTGAATTCCAATCCCGCCACCATCATGACCGATCCGGCGATGGCCGATGCCACCTATGTGGAACCCATCACGCTGGATGTCATCGAGAAAATCATTGAACATGAGCGCCCTGACGCCCTATTGCCGACGATGGGCGGTCAGACTGCCCTCAACGCTGCGATTGATGCCGCCGAATCCGGCATTCTCGACCGTTATGGTGTCGAACTGATCGGTGCCGGAATTGACGCGATCCGCAAGGCCGAAGATCGCAAACTGTTTCGTGATGCCATGGGTCGAATTGGCCTGGAAAGTCCGCGTTCGGCCATTGCCAATACGCCTGAGGAGGCGCTTGCAGCATTGGACCATGTCGGTCTGCCGGCGATCATCCGCCCGGCCTTCACGCTCGGGGGCACAGGCGGCGGCGCAGCCTTCAACCGTGATGATTTTGAGCAACTCTGCCGTGCGGGGCTGGAAGCCTCGCCTGCCAATCAGATTCTGGTCGACGAAAGCCTGCTTGGCTGGAAGGAGTTCGAGATGGAGGTCGTGCGCGATCATTCCGATAACGCAATCATCATCTGTTCGATCGAAAATGTAGATCCGATGGGCGTGCATACTGGCGATTCCATTACGGTTGCCCCGGCACTGACGCTGACTGACAGAGAATATCAACGTATGCGTAATGGTTCGATTGCCGTCCTGCGGGAAATCGGTGTCGAGACCGGCGGATCCAATGTTCAATGGGCCATTGATCCCAAAACCGGCCGTATGGTGATCATTGAAATGAATCCGCGGGTCTCACGCTCCTCGGCTCTGGCATCAAAGGCAACCGGATTTCCCATTGCCAAGATCGCCGCGAAACTCGCCGTCGGCTACACGCTTGATGAACTCGACAATGACATCACCAAAGTCACGCCGGCATCGTTCGAACCCACCATCGATTATGTGGTCACCAAGATTCCCCGCTTTACCTTTGAAAAATTTCCCGGTGCCAAAGCAGAGTTGACCACGGCCATGAAGTCTGTCGGAGAAACGATGGCGATTGGCCGATCCTTTCACGAGAGTCTCCAGAAAGCGCTCGCCTCACTGGAAACTGACCTTGAAGGTCTTGACGAAATCGACATCGCGGGAGCCAGTGACAAGGCTGCCATCATTCGCGCCGTTTCCTTGCGCAGTCCCGACCGCTTAAGGCTGATTGCCCAGGCGATGCGGCACGGGTTGACCAATGATGAACTGGCCACCGCCACACAATTTGACCCCTGGTTTCTCGATCGCATCCGTGAACTCGTCTGGGCAGAGGAGATGATTCGCCGCGACGGATTGCCAACTGATGAAGCGAACATGCGGCGGCTGAAAATGATGGGCTTCAGCGATTCGCGCCTGGCCACGCTGGCACAGACACAGGAGAACGAGGTGCGCGCCAGACGCAGCGCCCTTGATGTGATACCCGTCTATAAGCGAATTGATACCTGTGCCGCAGAATTCGAAGCCCAGACGCCGTATATGTATTCGACCTATGAGAGGCCAAGTATGGGGGTGGTCGAATGCGAATCACGACCCACTGGAGCCCGCAAGATTGCGGTCCTTGGCGGTGGTCCCAACCGTATCGGTCAAGGCATTGAATTCGACTATTGCTGTTGCCATGCCTGTATCGCGTTGAGTGATGCCGGATTCGAGACCATCATGATCAATTGCAATCCCGAGACGGTTTCTACCGACTATGACACCGCTGATCGGCTCTATTTTGAACCCCTGACCCTCGAACATGTGATCGGTATTCTCGAAACCGAGAGCCGGAGGGGCAAGTTGGTCGGCGTGATCGTTCAATTTGGTGGTCAAACGCCCCTGAAACTGGCCTCCGCCATTGAACGGGCGGGATTCCCGATTCTTGGCACCTCGCCATTGGCGATTGACCACGCTGAAGATCGTGAGCAATTCACCAGGCTTCTCAACAAGCTCCAACTGCGCCAGCCCGAGAACGGGATTGCATTCTCGATTGATGCGGCACGTCACACCGCGGACGATGTGGGTTATCCTGTGGTTGTCCGACCATCCTATGTCCTCGGCGGGCGGGCGATGGAAATTGTGCGCGATCCGGCAGAACTTGAATCCTATATGCGGGAGGCAGTTGCCGTATCGGGTGACAATCCGGTTCTCATCGACCGATTCCTGCCGAACGCCGTTGAGGTGGATGTCGATGCACTTGCAGATGGCGAACAGACGCATGTTGCCGGGATCATGCAGCATATTGAACAGGCCGGAATTCATTCCGGAGACAGCGCCTGTTCACTGCCCCCCTTCTCGCTGGAACAATCAGTGATTGACGAACTCAAACAACAAACCCGCGCACTCGCGCGCGAGCTCGGTGTTGTGGGTTTGATGAATGTCCAATTTGCCGTTCAGGAAGGTGAAATATACGTCCTTGAAGTCAATCCGCGTGCCTCGCGGACAGTGCCCTTTGTTGCCAAGTCGGTTGGATCGCCCATTGCATCAATCGCTGCACGAATCATGGCTGGCGAAAAACTTGCGGAATTCAACCTCGTCGAGGGCAATCCAGCGCATGTCTCGGTCAAGGAAGTCGTTCTGCCATTCTCGCGCTTCCCCGGTGTCGATGCATTATTGGGCCCTGAAATGCGTTCAACCGGTGAAGTCATGGGACTCGATACATCTTTCGAAAAGGCATTTCTCAAGGCGCAGCTTGGAGCCGGTATGGCGCTACCCGAATCCGGGCAGGTCTTTGTCTCGGTACGGGACGCGGACAAGACAGAAAAAATGCGCCAGACTGCAGCAACCTTCCGCGAACTGGGGTTTTCCCTGGTCGCAACACGGGGGACTGCCAGGTTTCTGACCAGCGGCGGCATCCAATGTGTTACAGTCAACAAGATCTATGAAGGTCGACCCAATGTTGCCGATGCGATCAAGAATGATGAAATCGCGTTGGTCGTCAACTCCACCGAAGGAAGGCAGACTGTGGCTGACAGTTTGACGATACGCACGGCCGCGATTCAGGGAGGTGTCCCGTATTGCACGACGGCAGAGGCTGCACATGTGATCGCTCGGGCACTCAGGTCGCGCGACCAATCAGGAATTGATGTTCGCTCCTTGCAATCAATCTCGGCCATGTGAAAACCACGGCCTGTCGGACGTCTGGATTAACACAGCCATTGTCCTCACCTGCCGGACGATCCCACATCTTGCAGATTTTGTCGTCATTCCTGTTCGGTGAGAGCGATCCGCTGCATCCTTCTTGACGAGAATATCTCCAAGGTCTCTGGCAGCGGCGATTTGGCCGATCTCGGCGTGTGATGGGATCGCATGGCATGACACGAATGTCGCAGTGACAGCTACACGACGGAATTCACACGCGATTTGGCGGAGACTTGCCAGCGAAGAATGCGTTCAGATTATCCAGTGCCATAAAACCCATGGCTTCCCGCGTGGGAAGAACCGATGTCCCAAGATGCGGTAGCAGAACGACATTGCTGAGTGCAGTCAGCCGCGGCGGGACTTGTGGTTCGAACTCGTAAACGTCCAATCCTGCTCCGGCAATCTGCTGTTTTTCGAGGGCCTCAACAAGAGACGATTCATCAACCGTGTCGCCACGGGAGACATTGATCAGGATTGCATGCGATTGCATGGCATCGATAAGTTCCGCATTGATCAGATGATGCGTTGAAGGATTCGCAGAGACCGTCACCACGACAAAATCTGCGACCTGCATGGCAGCCTTTGGCGAGTCCATTGCAGTCGCGGTAAATTCCAGGTCGGTGATTGGCGAACGCGTTGCATAGACAACCTTCATACCGAAACCGAAATGGCACCTTTTGGCCACTGCCTGCCCAATACGTCCCATCCCGACAATGCCCACGGTCTTGCCACTGACAGCATGACCGAGCATCTGCGTTGGCTGCCAGCCCACCCATTTTCCTGCACGTACCAGCTTGTCGCCCTCAACCACCCTGCGCGCCGTTGCCAGGATCAATGCCAATGCAATGTCAGCCGTCGATTCTGTCACCGTGCCCGGAGTATTGGTAACCGCGATGCCGTGCCACTCAGCGGCAGCAATATCAATATGATTGTAGCCCACGCCAAAATTCGCAAGAATTCGGCATTTGAGCGGTCTTGATGATTCAAAGGCGTTGGCGGTAAAGCCATCTCCCAAAGTCGTCAGCACACCATCGAATTCGCCTAGGGCCCGTTTGGCTTCCGCCTCTGTGAGCGGAATCTCGGAATCGCGCGTTTCCAGGTCATAGGCCACAGCCGCCTGTTCCATAACAGAATCGGGTAATCGACGGGTAATCAGAACGCGTTTTTGTGTCATCAGTAGAGCCGCCCACCATCAGGAGTTGGACTGTCCGGTCCGATCAATACCACCTCGCCGTTGGAATCGGGAACGCCGAGCACCAAAATTTCCGACATGAATTTGCCGATCTGGCGCGGTGGGAAGTTGACGACAGCAAGAACCTGCCTGCCGATCAGTTCTTGCCGCGAATAATTGGCAGTCAATTGTGCCGAACTCTTTCGTAATCCGATTGGTTCCCCAAAGTCCACCCACAATTTTATAGCGGGCTTCCGGGCTTCTGGAAACGCCTCCGTCCGCACGATTGTTCCAACCCGAATATCAATCTTCTGAAAATCCTCGTAGCCTATCTCAGCCATTCTCCAAACCCAGTTCACGACTCCGTTCAGCTGCCGCCTGAACCGCATTCACCACCAACGGTTTGAGACCTGATTGATCGTCCAATAACAGTTCCAGGGCTGCTTCTGTAGTCCCCCCTGGCGAGGTGACGTCCTTGCGCAATTGCGATGGGGGACTGCTGGATTCGGTCGCCAGCCTCGCGGCACCAGCGACTGTCGCCAAGGCCAGTCTATGAGACAGTTCCGCTGAGAGACCTTGTGCAACCCCCGCCTCTGTCATCGCTTCAATGAAAAGAAAGATATAGGCGGGGCCGGAACCCGAAAGTGCGGTCACCGCATCCATATCGCTTTCCTGCTCTATGCATACAGTCTCACCCACTGTCGACAGCAGACTTTCGGCAAGCGCAAGATGATGCGGACGGGTCTGCGCATTCCCCACCAACACACTCACGCCATGGCCAATGGCAGCAGGTGTGTTGGGCATCGCCCGAATGACCGACGTCTCGCTGCCAAATGCGGTGGCCAGAGTGGAAAGCTGTATACCTGCCACGATTGACAGTACGAGCATTCCCGTATTCCCCAGCGGCGTGACCGATTTGATCGCCTCGGGAAATATCTGTGGTTTCACCGCAATTAAACAGACAGCAGGCGGGTTGCTCGGCAGACCCTGATTCAACGACAATGATTGTGACACGAGCCAAGGTGACGGGTTGGGGTCCAAGACCTGAATTGATTGGGAGTCGACTCCGGAACTGATCCACCCTTTGAGCAAAGCTGATCCCATCTTGCCGCATCCAAGAAGCAGGATGCCGCCTGCGCTGATCTCTTTGGGTGTCATGCTATTGCATCGTCAGCATTCACCAATCGGTTCGAGCACTGCAGCCTCAATTGCCGACTGCACATCGCCGACACCGAGAACAGCGGCCTGAAACGCGGGATAGAATCGTTCGCATTGGGCGATACAGATTTCGATCAATCGCGCAACCTGTTGGCTCGTCAAATGCCCCTCTCCTGCTACGGTCTGGCCTGTTCCAAAGACCATGGACTCTTCCGAACAATGCAAGGTGAATGCCCCGACCGGGCAGATCTGATTGGCATAATTGATCACTTGCAATACCAGGTCAGAATTGTCTTCGTTGGGCTTGAAAGAAAAACCAGCGCGGACCAACAGGATTTCCATATCCTCCAACAGCGAGACCGAGAGACTGTAAATTCTCCAATTGCCCTCGTATTCAATCAGCAGTTGATCTTCTTCATCCCTTCTGAACGGCCAACCTGACTCGATGGCGACTGCCTGCGCCAGATCAACCGGATGAACGAGGTCTTTTTCGGCTTCAAACCCGGCTTGATCCATCTGAACTGCCTCTTATTGATATTGACTGCTCAAAACCGGCAAAAACACCACTACAAAATGTAGTTCACTACTACAATTCGCAGACTCGCTCAGTTTTCAGACTACAATTAGTAGCACAATATCTGGCGGTGTAAAGCGCTAACGGACCACAAGACACAGAAATTTATGTGGAAAAGGCACAGGAATCCGGCGCGCAGGATTGGCCAGATGCGATCCCGATAGCAGCGGCGTACCGAGATGGTTTGCGTTGTCAGAAATTCACATTCTTAACTGACGGAACCTGTTCCGTTCGCGCAGATGCGGCGGCGACGCGCTATTGCGAATCAGCGTGTTCGTCGCTATCGCTCTGCGTCGCTGCCGACGCTGCATGAGGCTGTCCGCCATTATGTGCCTGCTCGAGCTGCTTGATTCTTTGTGCCAGCAATTCATTTTCTTCGCGTGCTTTTCGCGCCATCATCTGAACAGATTCGAATTCGTCTCGCGTCACGAGGTTACGCGACGCGAGCCATCGGTCAAGCCAGCTGTCGAGACTGGTTTCGAATTCTTGTCTTGCACCCTGAGCGACTCCCATCGCATTGGTCATCAGTTGTGCCAGGTCTTCGAACAGCTTTCCCTTGGTTTGCATCGCTTTCCCCAGATTGTATTCTGCAACCGATGATATACCGGCGGCGCGCCAAGTTTCCAAGCTTCGCATTGTATTGGGGCAGCAATCCTTCATGATATTTGCAATTCCGCTTCCGGTCTTTAATCCCGAAATTTTCTCAACCGAAATTTTCGGTATCCGTTTTGCCCTGCACTGGTATGCGCTCTCTTACATAGCCGGTTTCCTGGTTGCCCGTTTCTGGTTCGTGTCGTTGATCGAACGGCCGCAACTCTGGGCGGGTGTCCCCCCAATGGACCGTAATGCCGCCGATCAACTGCTGACCTGGATCATCATTGGTGCCATTGTGGGTGGCAGGGCCGGTTATGTCGTTTTCTATAATCCGTTGCATTATGTCGACAATCCGCTTGAAGCCCTCGCGATCTGGCGGGGTGGAATGTCTTTCCATGGTGGCTTGGCGGGTTTGGTCGTTGCGACCATGTTATTTTGCAAACGGTGCCATTGTTCGATCCTACGTGTCGGCGACGCAATTTCGGTCACAGCGATGCCGGGTCTCTTTCTTGGGCGCATTGCCAATTTCATCAATGGAGAACTTTGGGGAACGCCTACAAATGTGCCGTGGGCCGTCATCTATCCATATGGGCCGGCATCCCACTGTCCCGAAACCTGGACAGGCGTGTGTTCCCGTCATCCGTCACAATTATATGAAGCCTTGCTTGAAGGGGCTCTGTTATGCGTCATCTTTGCCTATCTCGCTTACCGAAGGGGAGCATTCAGGATTCCCGGACAATTGCTGGGCCTGTTTTTCGCTGGCTACGGAACTGTACGCATCTTTGTTGAACAATTCCGTCACGCGGACGCGACTATTCGCACAGTGGACAATCCGCACGGTTACGTCGTCGAGATTGGCGACTGGGGGCTCAGTATGGGGCAATTCTTGTCATTGCCCATGGTCCTGCTTGGTATCGGGATGTTTTTATGGGCACGTTGGAAGAATCGGTGACACTGGCGGCGCGTCTCACCACCCAGATCCGTTCCCGCGGTCCAATCCCGTTATCTGACTTCATGGCAGCCTGTCTTTTTGATCCGGAGGACGGCTTCTATCGACGACAATCAGCGATCGGACGGAATGGTGCCTTCACCACCGCTCCCGAAATCTCCCAGATGTTTGGTGAAATCATCGGTGCCTGGTTGGTCAAGACCTGGCAGGATCAAGGTCGCCCGTCACCCATCGCGCTTGTTGAACTTGGTCCCGGGCACGGGACAATGATGTCAGATATTCTCCGCACCGTTTCTCACTGCCCGGAATTCTGTCGTGCATGTTGTCTGTTTCTCGTGGAAACGAGCACGAAAATGCGTGCTGTCCAGCGGAAGAAGCTGTCAACGGTCGATCCCGTATGGATTGAAGATATCGGTGAACTTCCTGACTTACCCCTGTTCCTCGTGGCAAACGAATTCTTTGACGCCTTGCCGATTCGTCAGTTTCGCCGCACCAAGACCGGTTGGAATGAAATCCGCGTCGGAATTGATCGGACCGGGCTGGTGCTTTGTGAAACGCCTTGCGGGCGTGATATTGAACCGCGGGAACGAGATGCAGATACGATTCCCGGTGATATCGTTGAAATCCGGCCCGCTTCGTTGACGATTGCTGCGGAAATCAGCAAGACAATCAGGGAATTTGGCGGGACTGCACTGATCATTGACTATGGTGCGCCTCGCTCGCTGGGTCAGACTCTTCAGGCCGTGAAGAATCACCGTTTCACCAATCCCTTGGCTGAACCGGGAGAGGCAGATATCTCCGCTCATGTTGATTTTGGTGCGATCCGCCACGCAGCGCAGGGCGTGTCATGCAGCGCATTGCTGAACCAGGGAGTCTGGCTTGAGTTGCTCGGAATAACGGAACGTGCGCGCATCCTCGCACGCAATCTCAGTGGAGAATCCCTGCGTCAACATCAGGCAGCGCACCGGCGGCTGACGCATCCTGATGAGATGGGCTCACTCTTCAAGGTGATGAGCCTCTATCCGTCTGAAATGTCTCCACCACCAGGATTTTCGTGATGATACCGGAACCGATTACCGCCGCGACGCTCCAGCCTTTTCGCCATGGCTTTTTTGGCCGTCAAGGTGGATGTTCGGAAGGCGACTACCGCAGTCTCAATTGTGGTCTTTTTTCGCAAGATGATGCCGATCGGGTCAACACGAACCGCAGACGGGTGGCAAACAGACTCGCAGTCGCATCGCAGAATCTCATCACGTGTCGACAAACCCATTCGGCACATGTTGCAACCATCAGGGATCAGCATTCCGGCACCGGTATCGTGGCTGACGGATTGGTCACGACAGTTCCTGGAACTGCCATCGGTGTTTTGTCAGCGGACTGTCAGCCCGTATTGTTTATTGAGCCCAACGCCCATGTGGTCGCCGCGGCGCATGCTGGATGGCGCGGCGCATTGGCGGGGATACTTGAAAACACCATCAGTGCCATGGTGACTGTCGGGGCTGAACGCCATCAAATCCGCGCCGTCATCGGACCGGCCATCAGCCAGAAGAAATATCAGATTGGCCCGGAGTTTGAAAAGCTCTTTATGGCGCATGATTCAACCAATCGCCATTTCTTTGCAGATCTTGAAGATGGTACACGCGTATTCAATCTTCCTGCATACGGGTTGATGCGCCTTGAGCGGGCAGGAATAGAATCGGCCCGTTGGACTGGCCATTGCACATATTCGGATCCGACACGCCACTTTTCCTATCGTCGCAGTCAACACGAGCAACGACAGGCAACTGGACTCCAGTTGTCGGCAATTGTGGCCTGATGCGCTTGGTTCAAACTCCAAGTGATGTCCGGGAACACGCCGATCATGCGACGGAATGACCGCACACGGTGCCCGAAGAGCTGGTCACTGTGCCGGGCACAGTCCATCACATGATGGCTGCCAGAGAGCGGTAGCCTGTCCCACGGTTGCCAATCACCGCAACAGTTCCCCTGGGACGCGGCTGTTGATTGTTGAGCATAGCGGAATTAAGACGCGCAGTCTGCACAATTGCTGCTTGAACGTCTTGCCGAGGAAAGCTCATGGAAGAGGCTCCGCATCCAAAGAGAATATTCTCTGGAATCCAGCCAAGCGGCAATCTGACGCTGGGCAATTATCTTGGAGCGCTGACGCGTTTTGTTGAACTGCAAAACGCTGGTGCTGAAACAATTTACTGCCTTGTTGATTTGCATGCGATCACGGTTCGCCAGGATCCGGATGATCTTGCACACGCGACCCGCGAAGCGGCGGCGGCATTTCTTGCGGCTGGCATCGATCCTCACCGCTCCATCCTGTTCAACCAGTCGCAGGTCGCCGCGCATGCCGAGTTGGCATGGATTTTCAACTGTGTCGCAAGAATGGGCTGGCTCAGTCGGATGACTCAGTTCAAGGACAAGGCCGGCAAGAATCGGGAAAACGCCTCGGTCGGGCTATTCGCCTATCCCTGCTTGATGGCCGCCGACATCTTGGCCTACCATGCCACACATGTGCCCGTGGGTGAAGATCAGAAACAGCATCTCGAGTTGACGCGTGACATCGCCATCAAGTTCAATCAGGAATTCAGACAGGATTTCTTTCCGGTCGTTGAGCCTGTCATTGAAGGAATCGCAACGCGCGTGATGAGTCTGCGCGATGGGACGAAGAAAATGTCCAAGTCTGATCCGTCGGACATGAGTCGAATCAATCTGACCGATTCTGCAGACCTCATCGCAAAGAAACTGCGCCGCGCCCGCACCGATTCAGACCCTATTGCCGATAGTCTCGATGGGTTGTCCGACCGGCCAGAAGCACGAAACCTGATCAACATTTTTGCAGCGCTGTCGGAGCAAACTGCACAAAATGTCGTTGAAATCTATGCTGGCAGCCAATTTGCCAGATTCAAGAATGACCTGGTCGAGCTCGCAGTTGAAAAAATCTCTCCAATAACACATGACATGAAAAAACTCATGGAGGATCCCGGCGAGATCGACCGTATACTCGGTGCCGGTGCCGAACGCGCCGCTACGATCTCCGAGCCGATCCTTGCACAGACTTTCGAGATTATCGGGCTTATCAGATCACGTCCTGCAGCTATAGGTGAGAGTTGAAATGGCAACTGGCAAGAATATACGCACTTATTTTCAGGGCAAATGGCATGACGAAGATGTCCTGATCATGCGGGCCGCAGACCATGGTTCCTGGCTGGGTTCCACGGTGTTTGACGGCGCACGTTATGCCCACGGTTTGACCCCGGATTTACTCGCACATTGTCAAAGGCTCAACGACTCCGCTATGGCCATGTCAATCACCCCCATCCACCGGGCCGAAGAGATTGCCGAGATTGCCCGCGAAGGGCTTCAACGCTACCCGAAAGATGCCGCTGTCTATATTCGCCCGATGTATTGGGCGTTGCATGGCGGACCGCTGGCCGTTCTGCCCAAACCCGGTGCCACCGCGTTTTGCATCTGCCTGGAAGAACTGCCGCTGGCTGATCCGGAAAAATCCGTCAGGCTGACACGAACTCGTTTCGAGCGCCCGGTCATCGCCTCTTCTATCGTCAATGCCAAGACAGGATGCTTGTATCCGAATAATGCGAGGATGCTTGCAGAGGCAAACGAGAAAGGCTTTGACAATGCTCTCGTTGCTGATGCGCTGGGCAATGTGGCTGAGGCTGCAACTGCAAATGTGTTCATGACTCGAGACGGTGAAGTGCTGACGCCGGCAGCCAACGGAACGTTTCTGGCAGGTGTCACAAGAAAACGCATCATTCAACTTCTGCGTGAAGCCGGTTATCGCGTTTCTGAAACAATCCTCACCTTCGAGGATTTTCACCGCGCCGAAGAGGTGTTCCTCACCGGCAATCTGTCAAAAGTCACGACAGTCTCACAATTCGAGAACACGCATTACCAGCCAGGTCCCGTTGCCAAGGCTGCGCGCCGCCTCTACTGGGAATGGGCCTCGACTGAATCCACCACCTGAACTCCCTCATCTTCAGGATGACCTGAATCTGTAAGTTCGTCGCGCAAACGCTGGAAAAACTCATCGGCGATCTTCTTGGCAGAGCCTTTGATCAACCTTGAACCCAGCCGCGCGATCTTTCCACCGACTCGCGCGTCGACCTCGTAGGTCATTTCGGTACCTTCGGTCGCATCAGCCAGCTTGACCTTGGCAGAACCCTTGGCAAAACCTGCAACACCGCCCTGGCCTTCTCCAATGATTGTACAACTCGTCCCGTCAACCACATCCTCAAGCTGAACCGTTCCATTAAATGTGGCTTTGACCGGACCAATTTTCAGGGTGACCTTGGCACTGTATCCGTCCTCGGATGTGCCACTGAATTCTTGACAGCCGGGAATACACGACTCAAGAATTCCAGGATCGTTGATCGCCATCCAAACGCGTCTGCGATCCACTTCGATCACTATTGTTTCACGATACTCGACCATAACATTTCCCGTCTCAAAATGGGCCCGACGCCTCTATGGCACGCTGATGACAGACCCCTACCGAATATATGCGGAATCCCTCACAGGACGTGATTCAATTTTGAACAGGCCGCTTGTGAGATGCAAGACAAAGATCGCCGTGATTCCATTTCGACCCGGGCAAAAGCGTAATCGGACCGTGACACTTCAAACCTGACAAAAGCATCATTGCACACGGGTGCTTCCAATTTTTTGACTCAGCTGGAACACCGAATATGTGCCAGACTACCCACGGGCAGAACCGGTCGCTGCTGCGCAATCCACTGGCATGGCGGGGCAGGTCACAGCGCACGGCCTTCCGGCACCGGTGCGGAGGACTGAACAACTGACATCTTTCGCCGGTCTGCGCAAACGGCCCCCTGAGTGCGAACAGGAGGACAGGACCCGGGAGGGATTTGCTGACCCGTTCACTGTCGAAGGTTATCATCCGCCACGATGGGCGGCTCAGCATCAACTCAGTCTCGAATCGGTTCAACACATATCGCCTGCCGGCAGCTTGTGCATCCTGACACTGCGCGTTTCGCGAATCAGGTGCAGGCTGCGGACCCCGTTGCAGCCAGTGGATCTTCGTTGGTGTCGACCCCATATCCTGAAAAACAAGGCTCCCCACTATCAAATGATCAAGGTTGGCCTCGAACCGAGCCCCCCGTTATAATACGGGATGAAACGCATGAGATTGTGAAGGCTGGATCATTGAGCAACCGCGATGCGGATATTGACAGATCAGCAGCATTGGAGAGTTTGCGCCAGCTTCTCGGCGCGCGGTTATTGACGGGCCGATCTGTGCGCGAGCAACATTGTCACACCACAACCATTATCGCGCCGCAGCCTCCGGATGCCGTGACTTTTCCGCAAAATGCCAATGACGTCTCCGATATCGTCAAAATATGTGCCCAGCATCGAATGCCCGTGATCGGATATGGAACCGGAACGTCACTGGAAGGTCATGTCAATGCGCCATGGGGTGGTGTCGCCGTCGACTTCAGCGAAATGAATCGGGTGCTGGCAATCAATCAGGAAGATCTTGACTGCGTGATTGAACCTGGAGTCACCCGGAGAGCCCTCAACCGGGAACTTCGTGACACCGGATTGTTTTTTGCAATTGACCCGGGAGCGGATGCAAGTCTTGGGGGAATGGCCGCGACCCGCGCATCGGGAACCAATGCGGTGCGGTACGGAACCATTCGCGAGAATGTACTGGCCCTGAAAGCGGTCATGGCCGACGGCAGCATGATTTCAACAGGCCGTCGCGCCCGCAAGAGTGCCGCAGGATACGATCTGACCCACCTGATGGTCGGTTCCGAGGGAACCTTGGGATTGATCACTGAACTGACCCTGCGGCTGCATGGAATTCCCGAAACGATCTGCTCAGCACGCTGCAGTTTTGTGTCCGTCCATGATGCCTGCCAGGCCGTTATCGACATTATTCAGTTGGGTGTTCCTGTCGCCCGCATTGAATTGCTTGACGAATTGACCGTCAGAGCAGTGAACGAATATTCACAATTGTCGTTGCCGGAAACGCCATTGCTGCTCCTCGAGTTTCACGGCAGCAGTTCGAGTGTCGAGGAACAGGCAAACAGTTGCGGTGACATTTTCAATGATCATGGAGGCTCACAGTTTCAGCAATCGGTGAATCCTGAAGAGCGCAATCGCCTGTGGCGTGCCCGGCATGATGCCTATTGGGCGCAGTTGCGGCTACGTGAAGGCGCTAAGGCAATAGCGACTGACGCCTGTGTTCCGATTTCCTGTCTTGCTGAATGTGTGGTCAGAGCACAGCAACAGGCACAGAAGCTGGGAATTCTCGCGCCGATCGTCGGACATGTCGGCGATGGCAACTTCCATATGGCACTGCTCATTGATCCAGACAATAAAGTTGAAAGGAATCAGGCAACGCATTTTATTGAATGGCTTGCCGAGCTTGCCGTTGATTTGGGAGGAACCTGCACCGGAGAACATGGCATTGGTCAAGGCAAGATGTCGAGTCTGCGCAAAGAAACGGGAAACGCCTACAATTGGATGGGGCGGATCAAGCGGGCATTTGATCCGCATAATATCATGAATCCGGGTAAACTTGTCGATTGGTCCGGCTTAAGTCAGCAGGTGACAATTGACCCCACAGAGATTGCGCCGACTGGGCAGTGTGGAGATACTTAGGCGGCGGATAGATATATTGAAGCCAGAAGGGAGTTTGGTGATGCGAAAATTTCTCGTGATACTGGACGATAGCAATGAGTGCGCGAACGCGATGCGCTTCGCTGCCCTGCGTGCATCGAAGACCAACGGAGGTGTTATCATCCTGTCAATCATTCCCCCCGAAGAATTCAAATATTGGGGTGGAGTCGGCGATATCATGCGTGATGAGGCGCATGAGCGCATTCGCATTCATTTCAACACCTTCGCCATGGGAATGAAGAAAGGCTACAATGTGTCCCCCGAATTGGTGGTGCGCGAAGGACCTGCGGTCCAGGAAATCCTGGGACAGATTTCCGACGATCCGGAAATCGGTGTTCTGGTGCTGGCGGCAGGAGATACAAGAGATGGTCCAGGACCGCTGATATCAAGCATCAGCCGCTCTTTCGGCACACTTCCCATCCCCGTGACCATCGTTCCCGGTCAGCTCAGCCGCGAACGACTGGAAGCCATCACATAGGAGCAGTAACACCCATTGCCATCCTTAAGTGTGAGAAGTCGAAGGACAAGGAGACACCAAATGGGACCGGTCAAGATCACCTTGGGGGAACAGACGTGATACCCGGGCATATGGGCGCGGCATCTTAACCCGGGTAGATGACCGAGAAAGCCCAAAGTCTTGGCGCGTGATGCTGGCCTTTGCCATTGCGATAACGGTCATGCACCGAGAGTGATCATGCTGCATCACGTGCTGGAAAGAGATCATCGCGGTAGAGGCTTCCTTGCTGGCTTCTGAAACAAGAGGTCACAAGATTGCCTGTCTGCAATCGCTGTTTTCGGAGGATCCACACAGGAGGTGGCCACATGATGATGACATTGGTAGCCAGGATGAACAGGGCAACGGGACAGGGGATGACACGATATGAATCAAGCCAAGCCCGCTGAATACTATACCAACCTGGTGACGTCCCTGTGCCGACTCGGGGGCGAGACTGAGTGGGTCGAGTCCAAGCTAAACAATACGAACCCGACTGAAATCGGCGAATATATCTCGGCGCTGGCCAATGGAGCAGCTTTGAACAGCCAACCTCATGGGTATCTGTTGTGGGGAATCGAAGACAGCACTGGCCAGCCAATCGGGACAACCTTTGCAGTGAATGATGCGAAGAAGGGCAATGAACCCCTTGAAGCCTGGTTGCTGCGATCGCTGGAGCCGAAAATCGCCTTTCGTTTTCATACCATCAAGATCAACGAAAAAGGATCGTCATCGGAGAGATTGACCGTGCAATGAATATCCCCGTCCGTTTCAAGGGTGTCGATTATATACGTATTGGCGCGGTCAAGAAGCCATTGAAAGATGCCCCTGAGCGCGAACGGGCACTTTGGCGGGTATTTGAACAGACTCCTTTTGAAAACACCCCCATACGCGTCGGGTTGCGCACCCACGACGTTCTGGGATTGTTGAATTATCCGGTGTATTTTGATCTGTTGAAACGCCCGCTACCGCAAACTCCAGATCAGATAGCAGAAATCTTGTCAGCGGACAGACTGATTCAACGCAATATTTCAGGCGGTTGGGATATCCTTAATCTCGGCGCCATTCTGCTTTCCCGAAATCTTGAGGATTTTCCGACACTCAAGCGAAAGGCCGTTCGGGTCATACAATATTCTGGCACAGGGAGAATTGAAACCATCAGAGAACGCGTAGGGTGCGGCTCAGATTTGTGGGACACGCTCTGACTGATCTTTTTCCTGACATCCGGACAGCGCCCGTCGGAGCGGGTTTGTATCGGTCTCTGTATCGATCTATGTCCATTTCCGCCCACAGGAACACGGAGAGTCGGCATCACGGCTCCGGTTGGGTTTGGCGACAGGGCAGTCAGGAGACACAGGCAGATGGCAGTTCAAGATAAAGAGCGGGACAAAAAGCAGGAGTTCAGGCATCCAGAGGTGGTCGCGTATTTGCGGAGTCTGTCGGCCGCGGAGGCCGCGCTGAACCGACCGATGATCCGCCAGGATGGGGACGGTTTCCTCGAATACCGGATTTTCGATGGAACGGTGATCTGCCGCCGCATGGCGACGACGGAGTTGCCAGGGCATGAGGGGTCCGCGGCGCGGTCCCCTGATCTCCTGCCACGGCTCGAGAAGGAACTGGCCGCGACAGTGGTTGATCTGGATGCCGTCGAGACCGCCCTGCGCGGTGATGCGCTGGTCGCGGCAGCGGCCCAATTGCGACTGCTGCTTGAAGCCCGGGATGACGCCCTTGATCCCCCGCACTGCCCCCATTGCGGGGGCCGTATGGCGCGCTGGGGAGACAAACGTCCCAAGACCTCTATGACCCGCCTGGGCAAGGTGACGGTGGCGCGGCGGCATTACCGCTGTTCGGCCTGTCGCACCGGCCTCTTCCCGCTGGACGCCGCGTTGCGTCTTGAGGGGCGGACAACAACACCGGGCTACGAGCGGATGGTCATGGCCGCCGCTGCGGAGGTCGGCAGTCGCCGCGCCGTGACGCTCCTTGAAGAGCTGAGCGGGACCCGGGTCAGCCGGTCCCGGTTTGACAGGCTGGCCCGCGCGCTGGGCAGGGAAGTGGTCGCGTTTGAGCGCAGGGATGTCCCCCCGGCGGCGGTAATTCCCACCCGGCCGGTGGTGGCGGCTGACGGGACCGGCGTGCCGATCCGGCCTGCCGAACTTGCCGGGCGCGCCGGCAAACAGGCGGATGGCACAGCCCGGACGCGCGAAGCCAAGCTGCTGCGCATCTGTGAAGTGGCGCCTGACCCCAAGGGCCGGATCAAGGCCGTTGCCGGGAGTATCACCCAATCATCAGTGATCGACAGCGCCCGGGCTCCCACCACCGGTGGGATGTCCGAGTTTGCCGCCCGCGTGAGGCGGGAGGCGCAGCGGCGCGGTGTGCTGGACAGCGCGGAGGCGGTGATCCTGTCCGATGGCGCCGCCTGGATCGAAAAGACGATGCGCACGGTCTTCGCCGGCATGCACCTGACCTTCGTGCTCGATCTGTTCCATGTCCTGGAAAGGCTTCAGGAGGCCCTGAAGGAGACGTTGGAAGACCCCGTGCGTCGTCAGACCACTTTCGACCGGATCAAGGCCCGGATCAAGGCCGGTGAGGCAGCCCGGGTCCTCGCGGCGCTTGCCACACTGGCCAAGAGCTCACCCGCGATCAGGGCGTTCGTGAATTATTGCAGACCCAACCTGCACCGCATGCGCTACGATGTCTATACACGGCAGGGTCTCCCCTGCGGCAGCGGCCTCGTCGAAGGCGGCTGCCAGACCGTTGTAGTCGATCGACTCAAAAAAAGCGGCAGCCGCTGGTCCGTTGACGGCGCCAACGCAATCATGGCTATCCGGTGCTGCCAGATGAACAACCGGGGCGCCGACTTCTTCCACTGGCGCGCTGCAGCATGAGCCACAAATCTGAGCCGCACCCGAACGCGTATGCAATCAAGGCTATGCGGCCGGATTCGAAGGACTGATCGAATATGTCGATTCGCTGTTACCAAGCAACGAGACGATTGAAGTCGCATTACGCAAGACCGTATTCATGTTCCCCAGGGTCGCCATTCGTGAGCTTATCGCAAACATGCTGATCCACCAGGATTTCTTAATAACGGGAACGGGACCGACGGTAGAAATCTTTGCTGACCGCGTCGAGATCACGAACCCCGGTAAATCGCTGGTCTCTACGGATCGTTTCATTGATGCGCCCCCTCGGTCACGCAACGAAACCATGGCATCACTCATGCGTCGTTTCGGAATCTGCGAGGAGCGCGGGAGCGGCATTGACAAAGTGATTTCTACCATTGAGATTTCCCAATTGCCCGCGCCGCTATTCGAAACGCCGCCCGGAGCGACACGCTCAACGATATTCGCGCACAAAGACCTGAAAGACATGAACCGGGCAGACAGGGTGCGCGCAGTCTATCTTCACGCGTGTCTTCGCCATGTCATGCGCGAAAAGACCAACAACCCGTCCTTGCGCCAGCGCTTCGGAATCGCCGAAGGGAATGCTGCTATTGCGTCCCGCCTGCTGAACGAGGCCATTGCGGCTGGCATGATCGTCATTGAAAACCCGGCAACGGGACGGCGGAGCCGCACCTATCTGCCTTTCTGGGCGGCCCCAACGGCGAACGGAACAGAGAATTTTGCGTGATCAAACAGTATTCCGGGAATTTCCCTGCCAGCTCAATGCAATATAACGAATTGGTATCAAGCAACATAATTCAATGTCAGCTGTTTGAAAGATAAGGTTTCCCCCACCCGAATTATTGCGGCTGATATCCATTTCAAGGCAAGTTCGAAAAAAATGAAATGGAAGCGTGACGGCCGTATCTTCGAAATGCTCAAGTGTGAACAAAAGGCAAAATCATCACGAATTTGTTTGATGGGAAACTGTCTTTTATGTCTTTTTCCTGACCAGATGTGGAATTAAAATATTGAAATTAAACAGTTTTTCTTGTCTTGATTTGTTTGATGGTTGTTTGATGGAAGACCAAGAATAGACCCACAATCACGCTGCCAGATTCAGAATTGTATGGGACGGGCACTTGATGATTCATGGCCACCTGCCGCCACAGGCAACCCCAACCCTATCGCTCAGGTGAGATCAGTATTGTGCGCCGTTCATCGTGACAGCCCCGCGTGTGGCGTGTCGATCAACCTGAGAATTTGCAACAAACAGGATGAAGATCCCGAGCGGATGTTGCCCCGTGCCTGACCCCGAATGGGCACCTCATGACCCTGTGAATGGTCATCGTCTTGTACGGCGACCGGCACACTACCCATCATGATTCTTGACGCCAACTGCGATATCTGTTAGGTTTGTATTGTGACAACAGCCGCAAATTCCTGCTGTTGGTGCGCGGTTGAGTTGTCGACCAGGACGTTGTTCGAGATCTTGCAGCGTGGCCCGATCTTCTGAGATCCCGCAAAGGCCCAAATCAGTTGTCCTGGTCAGTTATTCCTACAAGGTGCGAAGACAAATGTTCATCCAGACTGAATCGACTCCCAATCCTGCGACATTGAAATTTCTTCCCGGAGAAACCGTGTTACCGACTGGGACTGCCGACTTCCCGGATGCCGAAACAGCAGGGTCTTCGCCCCTTGCAGTGCGCCTATTCGCAATCGATGGCGTCACACGCGTTTTCTTTGGTTATGACTTCATTTCCGTCACCAAGTCGGAAACGGCATCTTGGTCGCATATCAAACCCGCCATTCTCGGGGCGATCATGGAGCAATATCAATCGGGGCAACCGTTGGTCGTAGCCTCCTCGCAGGATGAAACGGACGCCAACGCTGACAATCCTGATGGCCCGATCATCGGAAAAATCAAGCAACTTCTTGATACGCGCGTACGTCCTGCCGTGGCACAAGATGGAGGTGACATCGTTTTTCATGGTTTTGAAAAAGGTATTGTGTATCTTCACATGCAGGGCGCCTGCGCAGGCTGCCCGTCATCAACGATTACCCTCAAGATGGGGATTGAGAATCTTCTGCGCCATTATATTCCAGAGGTGATTGAGGTCCGCCCGGTTGTCTCTTGACGGACCCATTCTGGGAATCGACACAACTGGCAACGACTGTGTTGCCGCAATTGTCCATGGCCACCATATCCTTGCAGAACAATCTTATTCCCTGGACCGCGGCCATGCCGAACGGCTGTTCCCTCTCCTTTTTGAAATTCATAGGTTGGCGCGACTCAACTTGCACGACCTGGTTGCTATAGTGGTGGTCACTGGCCCAGGGAACCATACCGGCGCTCGCCTATCAATCGCCGCCGCACGTGGTCTGTCACTTGCAATGAACATCCCCGCAACCGGGGTGAATGGCTTTGAAACCGCCGCGTTTGGCATCACTCGCCCGTGTTGTGCTGTGATTGCGGCGACTGGCGGACGCGTTCATATACGAAACCTCCCGCATGGCCAGCACCAGTGCATGCCGATGTCGGAACTCACTCCACCCCCCGCAGGCACTTTGATGGCCGGTTCTGATACAGCACGGCAGGTTGCTCTTGCCTGGGGACTGAAATGGCAAACTCCCGATTTTTCGACGGCAGTGGCCGCTGCAAAAATTGCAGCCACCCACTCCCGGAAAGATCTGAAACCGCCTGTTCCTTATCTGCCGCCCGGATAATGTGACAAAAGGCGTAACGATAAAACTGGAATGTACCCTTGTCTTGGATGGGAATGTTCCCTGCCCTCAGCACCAACGGTTGTGATCTCTCACATTATATGGGCATGATCCTTGGGTTTTCTCTCATGTGGAGCGAATAGTTTTGGCGCTGAAGTGTCGTGCAGTATGAGACTCACGCACCGCACTCAGTGAGCTTTCTTCCGTGCCATTTCTTTTTGTAGTCGTTTCAGCCAGTTATCCCCGCCGCGTGGGTGGGTGAGTGAAGCGACAGTGTGCGGCGGTTTTGTTATGGGTGTCTGAGACGAGGAAAAAGTGGCCGCGTGATCGCATGCGCCGGCCCATGGACAACCAGCATCCCATACCGTTTTGACGACAATCTGACCGTCGCGACACGTGTGAGCGGAGAGGCATAGTGGAGGGCCATGCCGCCGCCCTGTCTGTGAGGCAAGGATACATTTGCATCAGACATGCTTGATCACGGCACCTCGATAAGCAGAACACCACAATCTATGCATATTCTTTGGTTTGACTACCCCTGTCAGATGATACTCGGTTGTCTGCCTGATTGTCCGGATATGCACAATCTGTCGTTCATAAATCATGGCGCAGTTGGTGGCGTAGCCAGCTGCCGAGAACCGGCAAGTTGCCCGCTCGCACATCACTGGTGACATGGTCGGGAAGACCAGAGCAATGACCACCCTTGAGTCCAAGAAAAAGCAGTATATTCTGCAACCATCAAAGCGATCATTCTGGAACGGTCACATGAATGCGACGCAGTGCCAACACCCACAGGATTTTTGCTGCAGGAAAGTCGTGACGACTGCCTGCAGCTTAACGATCAGGTTGTTGTTTGACGACCGTTTGTCCACATCTTCATTTTATCAAACAGGGAGCGCGTCTCACGCCTCGGTCTAAGCACAAGGGAACAGGGCGCGAATTAACAATGAAAACACCTCAAATACTCACGTCCATACTGGCTACAGCGGGATTCATTTCGGGAGCTGCATTTGCCGAACCCGCTCTCATCTATGACATGGGCGGGAAATTCGACAAGTCGTTTAACGAAAGTGCCTACACCGGTGCCGAACGGTTCAAGGCGGCAACTGGCTCCGGCTATCGCGAGATCGAACTTCAATCACAGGCTCAGCGCGAGCAAGCGATTCGTCGTTTCGCTGAGGCCGGAAACAATCCGGTTGTGATGACAGGTTTTGCCTTTGGTTCAGCTCTGGCGAAGGTTGCACCCGAATTTCCAGACACCAAGTTTGTCATTATTGACATGGTTGTTGACGAGCCCAACGTCCAGTCAATCGTGTTCAAGGAGCATGAAGGCTCTTTCCTGGTCGGCTACCTCGCGGCCGAGACGTCCGAATCCGATGTCATCGGATTCGTTGGTGGGATGGATATTCCCCTGATCCGTCGCTTCGCCTGTGGTTACGTTCAAGGTGCCAAGGCCGCAAATCCGGATGTGCAAGTCATCCAGAATATGACTGGCAATGAACCCACGGCCTGGAACGACCCGGTCAAGGGTAGCGAACTCACCAAAGCACAAGTCGCCGCCGGCGCAGATGTCGTTTACCATGCCGCAGGCGGCACCGGGGTTGGCGTTTTGCAAGCGGCCGCAGATGCAGGAATTTTGGGAATCGGAGTCGACGCCAATCAAAATCACCTTCATCCTGGCGCGGTTCTGACATCAATGATCAAACGCGTTGACGTCGCCGTTGAAGAGGCTTTTACCGCAGGTCCAGATATCGAACCTGGAATTACGGTCCTTGGATTGGCACAGGATGGTGTTGGTTATGCGCTGGATGAGAATAACCAAAGCCTCATTTCCGATGGTATGCAGGCAACGATTGAGAATTTACGTGAACAAATCATCGCTGGAGACATCATGGTCCACGATTATGTTGCAGATGGCAGCTGTCCGGTAAGTTAAGGGAAGTTGCGTGGAAAACGCTGCGCTGGCGCGACCTTCCGGTGTCGCGCCAGCGATTGAACTGAGAGGAATTTGCAAGTCTTTTGGGCCGGTCAGGGCCAACCATGATATTTCACTGTCCATCGCACCCGGAACGGTACACGGGATCGTCGGAGAAAACGGCGCAGGCAAATCGACACTCATGTCCATTCTGTACGGTTTCTACCGTGCTGATGCCGGTGAGATCCGCATCCATGGTCAACGCACGGCAATTCCGAACAGCCAGGCTGCCATTCGTGCCGGGATCGGCATGGTTCATCAGCACTTCATGCTGGTCCATAATTTTACCGTTCTTGAGAATGTTGTGCTTGGTGCTGAAGACGGCCCATTACTCGCACCGGCACTGGCCAACGCCCGGTCGCTACTCACACGCCTTTCCAAGGAATACGAACTGTCTGTCAATCCTGATGCCATTATTGAGAATCTATCTGTAGGTCATCAGCAACGGGTTGAAATTCTCAAGGCGCTGTTTCGTCAGGCTGACATTCTCATCCTTGATGAACCGACTGGTGTCCTGACTCCCGCCGAAGCGAAACATTTGTTCCGGATTCTCAGAAATCTCCGCGACGAAGGTAAATGCATCATTCTCATCACCCACAAGCTCCAGGAAATCCTGCAAGTCACCGATACAGTCAGCGTCATGCGACAGGGTGAAATGACAGCGACGGTCAAAACAAAAGATACCAGTGCGGACAAACTGGCACAGATGATGGTGGGGCGCAAAGTCCTGTTACGGGTCGACAAGACCCAGTCAAATCCCGGTGACATTGTCTTGGAGACAAGAAAACTCTGCGTGACCGACGCACACGATGTCCCGCGCCTCAGGAATGTTTCTTTGTCGGTCCGACGTGGTGAAATCCTTGGTATCGCGGGTGTTGCCGGCAACGGCCAGACTGAGCTCCTTGCGGCAATCGGTGGCATGACGCCCGCCAGCGGCGAGATCCACATCAAAGGGCAGAAGATCCGTCTCAGCGGATCCGGTGCCGATCCCAGAGTCCGACGACAGTTGGGGATTGCACATGTCCCGGAGGATCGCCACCGACACGCATTGGTGATGGAGTTTCATGCGTGGGAAAATATGGTGTTGGGATACCACAATCACCGCAGTTTTCGCCGCGGTCCATGGTTCATGAACACCTTTGTAATTCGCACGGATTCAATGGAACGTATGCGCAGTTTTGATGTCCGGCCGCTACTGCCCGAAACCATTGCGAGGAGTTTTTCCGGCGGAAATCAGCAGAAGATCGTACTGGCGCGGGAGTTCAGTCGCAGTCCTGATCTCCTGATCGTTGGTCAACCGACCCGCGGGGTTGATATTGGTGCGATTGAGTTCATACATCAACGGATTGTTGACCTCAGAGACGCAGGGGTGGCCGTCCTGCTGGTCAGTGTCGAATTGGACGAGATTTTGTCGCTCGCCGACAGGGTGGCAGTGATGTTCGATGGATCGATCATCGGTGAACGCGATATCAAGGACACAGACGAGAACGAACTGGGGCTACTGATGGCAGGAATAGCAGGAGGTCCTGCCTGATGACTGTGATTCCCCGCTGGGCTGACGTTATTTTGGTGCCATTACTGAGCCTGTTGCTTGCCTTTCTATTGTCTGGACTGGTCGTTCTTTGGATTGGCGAGAATCCACTGGCTGCCCTGTTCATCATCGTCAAGGGCTCTGTCGGATCACCATATGGGTGGGGATACACCCTCTATTACACGACCAATTTCATCTTCACTGGACTCGCGGTTGCAGTCGCCTTTCATGCCAAGATGTTCAATATCGGCGGGGAGGGGCAGGCAACATTGGGCGGACTTGGTGCGGCTTTGGTCTGCCTGGCGATCGAATGGCCGCACTGGTTGCTCGCTTTTCCGGCTACGGTGATTGCAGCCGCACTATTCGGGGCTGCCTGGGCGGCGATCCCTGCCTATCTGCAGGCACGGCGGGGCAGCCATATTGTCATCACCACCATCATGTTCAACTTCATCGCCTTTGCCCTGCTGGTCTACCTGCTGGTTCACGTGATGAAACCGCCGGGGCAAATGGCACCTGAGTCGCGGCCATTTCCACCCGGGGCTCATCTCCCCACAGCACACGAAATGCTGGCCTGGATCGGGATACCATTTTCCAAGTCACCCCCGCTCAATGTCAGTTTCTTGCTTGCTCTTGTCGCGTGCGTTCTGGTGTGGTTATTGATCTGGAGAACACGACTCGGCTACGAGATCAGGGCATTCGGGCATAGTGAAACTGCTGCTGTCTATGCCGGAATTTCACCTGTCCGGATCATCATATTGTCGATGTTGATCTCTGGTGGCCTCGCGGGACTCATGGCAGTCAATACGGTCGCTGGAGAAGCCGAACGATTACTCATCGACTCGGTGCAAGGTGCCGGCTTTGTCGGCATCGCTGTCGCCCTGATGGGACGGTCGCATCCAGTTGGTGTGCTGTTTGCCGCATTTCTTTTCGGAATTCTTTATCAGGGCGGTGCCGAACTGGAATTTGAAATGCCCGCGGTCAATCGTGAAATGATCGTGGTCATCCAGGCTTTGGTCATTCTGTTTACCGGCGCCCTCGACAATATGGTGCGTCTGCCTGTTGAGCGTCTATTCGCGATGGTACGGCGCGGGGCCTCGTGATGGACCCAAAAACAGCTGTCGACTTCACTGGTGCCTGTCAATTGCGGCGGGGTGAACTGTGATGGATCTGACCACGATCGTTCAAATCTTGGACTCGATGATGCGCTTATCAACGCCGTTAATTTTTGCCTGTTTGGCCGGTCTGTTTTCTGAGCGCGCCGGAATTTTTGATATCGGCCTGGAAGGCAAGATGCTGGCATCGGCCTTTTTTTCTGCCGCCACCGCTGCGGTGACAGGTTCCGTTCTGCTTGGACTCCTCGCCGGTCTCACCGCTGCCACCCTGCTCGCCATGGTGCACGGAGTCGCCTCCATCACCTTTCGTGGCAATCAACTGATTTCGGGTGTTGCCATCAACTTTCTGGCCTCTGGATTTACCGCGTTAATTGGTCAGAACTGGTTTCAGCTTGGTGGTCGCACCCCATCACTCAGTGGTGATGGGCGCTTTCTACCGGTTGACCTGCCGTTCGTCGAAACGATCGCGGGCATCCCGTTTCTCGGCAAACTCTATGGTGAACTGATCTCCGGTCATACGCTGTTGGTTTATCTTGCACTTCCCATGGTCCTACTGAGTTGGTGGGTTCTCTTTCGCACCCGTTTCGGGTTGCGTTTGCGAGCGGTTGGTGAAAATCCCGAAGCCGTGGATACCGGTGGGCTCTCGGTGTCAGCTTTGCGTTTTCAGGCAACACTGATCTGCGGTCTGCTGTGTGGCTTTGGTGGCGCTTATCTCTCCACCGGCATGGCCGCCGGTTTCATCCGCGATATGACCGCCGGAAAGGGATTCATTGCGCTTGCTGCCCTTATCTTTGCCAAGTGGCGGCCCGGATACGCGCTTTGTGCCTGTCTGCTCTTCGGTCTCCTCGAAGCGATTGCGATCCGCTACCAGAATATCGAAATTGAAGGGGTTGGCACGGTTCCCCTGCAATTGATGCAGGCTTTACCTTACATCCTGACAGTCATCATACTTGCCGGTTTTGTTGGCAAGGCCATTCCGCCACGCGCGGGCGGGATCCCATACGTCAAGGAACGGTGACCGGATCTCGCGGCGCAAGATTTTACCACGGCTTCGGTCTCATCCTTCGGCGCTGCACCTCAGACGGGAAATGGAGTCAGACACTGATTTTGCGCCTTGATCACCGTGCCAGAGAGCATTGCGCATGGAAAATGACCGTGCGTGTGCTGTCAACAAACTGATTTGGAAAAGTGGCTATCGATGAATGGGAATATTGATTGAATCGCTCGTAAACCTGACATCAGGGCTTTTCAGGAAACAGCAAGTTGTCAGTCGTCATGTTCGAGTTGCAATCATCACCTCAAACGGACGAAACAGTTGTCACTTCCGGCGATGGTCATGGCTTCTTCTTGAAATGGCCGGCCGATATCGGGAACGCGCCCCTGATCGGAGGATGCACAATAATCAGTTTCAAACTGGTCCAAGCTATTCTACATTCAAACAGGCTGCATAAAACGAGAATCATGACGATTGCAGATCTTCATATTTCTGATCAGCAGAATTTGATTGGCGGCAACTGGACGCCTGCTCGGGATGGACAAACAATTCCGGTCTTCTGTCCATCAGATGGCAAGCCGTTTTGCTCGCTCGCCGCCTCGTCCGCAGCTGATATTGATGCAGCGGTCACCACCGCACGTCTGGAATTTGAAGAAGGAAGCTGGTCGAAGCTGACAGCAACCGCGCGTGGGCGATTGCTCACAAATCTGGCCAACGAAATCAGCAGGAATCATGATCGGCTTGCTGAGCTCGAGGCGAGAGATACCGGTAAACCTATCAGCCAGGCACATGCAGACATTGACGCTGCGACGCGTTACTGCGAATTCTATGGCGGGGCCGCCGACAAGTTGCACGGTGAGGTCATTCCTTATCTCGATGGCTTTCAGGTTCAGGCCATTCGTGAGCCATTCGGGGTCACCGGCCACATTATTCCCTGGAATTATCCCGCACAGATGTTTGGACGCAGCGTCGCAGCGTCACTTGCTGCTGGAAACTGCATTGTCCTGAAGCCAGCTGAAGATGCGTCATTGACGCCCCTTTTGTTGGCCCAATTGGCAATGGACATGGGATTCCCGAATGGCGCGGTCAATGTGGTAACCGGCAGGGGTAAGACCGCAGGTGCGGCTCTCGCCGCGCATCCGGGTATAGATTTTATTTCGTTCACCGGCTCACCTGAAACTGGTGCGTGCGTGCAAGCAGCGGCTGCACAAAATCATATCGGCTGCACGTTGGAACTCGGCGGTAAGTCACCCCAGATTCTGTTCGAGGATGCCGATATCGAGGCCGCGGTGCCGGCCATCATCAGGGGGATCATTCAGAATGGTGGCCAAACCTGTTCAGCTGGCTCACGTGCACTGGTCCAAACTGCCGTATTCGACACTGTCCTGGAAAAACTGGCTGCACAGATCGCGTGCCTTAATGTCGGCCCGCATGATGAAGATCTTGACCTTGGCCCACTGATCTCCCAGCGTCAAAAACGACGGGTTGAAACATACATGAAACAGAGCGGAATCACCCCGGTGGCCATTGGTTGCATCTCGGAGACAGCTCCGGCAGGCGGTCACTATGTTGCACCGACCCTGTACGGGCCGATTGAACCCGATTTACCCCTCGCACAAGAAGAAATATTCGGACCCGTACTCTCCTGTCTTCGATTTACTGATGAAGAGGATGCCATCAGATTGGCAAACGCAACGAATTATGGCTTGGTGGCCGGTGTCTGGACGGCTGATGGCGGACGGCAGATGCGAATGGCAAAGTCGCTCCGTTGCGGTCAGGTCTTCATCAATTGCTTTGGGGCGGGCGGTGGAATTGAACTGCCTTTTGGCGGGCGCGGGAAATCTGGTCATGGACGAGAAAAAGGTTTCGAATCACTGCGTGAATTTACGCAGTTGAAAACCATAGTTCAGCATCATGGCTGATCGGAATTGGAGAAGATGATGCGATTTTCAGGCAAGACAGCGTTGGTCACGGGCGGTGCCGATGGGTTTGGTCGGGAGATCGCACGACAATTCTCATCACAAGGTGCCAATGTCGTGATTGCTGACATCAATGGAGCGGGGGCTGAGAAAGTGGCAGCAGCGTTGCCGGGTCAGTCACTGGCTGTGGAATGCGATGTCGCAAAGGGAACCGACATTCGTTCAGTGATACAACGCACCGCTTCAAGCTTCGAAATACCGCAAATTGTAGTCAACAATGCCGGATGGAGTCATGTCAATCAGCCTCTGCTGGAGACCAGCGAAGACGAGTTGCGTCGCGTCTACGACGTCAATGTCTTTTCAATCTATCACATGACGCAAGTGATCGTTCCGCACTGGCGCAAGCATAAAAATGGCGTCATGATCAATATCTCGTCGACAGCTGGACAACGGCCGCGCCCCGGACTCACATGGTACAATTCTTCCAAGGGAGCCGTTAATACTCTGACACGTTCTTTGGCTGCTGAACTCGCCCCGGACAATATCCGTGTCTGTGCAATTGCACCGGTGGCGGGGACAACTGGACTGCTCGAGACCTTTCTCGGCAAACCCGACACGCCGGAGAACCGTCAGGGCTTTCTGGATTCCATTCCACTCGGCCGACTCTGCGATCCATTGGATGTTGCCAATGCTGCGCTGTTTCTGGCATCAGACGAGGCCGAATTCATGACTGGTGTTGTGCTGGATGTCGATGGCGGGCGTAGCGTTTGATCAACACACTGCCGGATGCGTGATCGAACATGTTTTGGGTTGGAAATCATAAAGGGAGAATTTCTTGATCCAATTGATTGCAAAAACTCCCTCTAACCAAGATTCCATGGATCAGTTGACAGCACCGGTCCTGAATCCGGCACCGATTGTGGACCGCCCCAAGCTCGAGGGTGGTCGTGCGTTGGTCATGCAAACAGAATTTATCCCGGCGGGGGATCAGCCGACGGCGATCGCTGAACTCACGGAGGGACTGACCCTGGGTGAAGACAGCCAGGTCCTGCTGGGAGCCACCGGAACCGGCAAGACATTCACCATGGCCAAGATTATTGAAGCCACGCAGCGACCAGCCATCATCCTGGCGCCCAACAAGACACTTGCTGCGCAACTCTATGGCGAGTTCAAGGGATTCTTTCCTGACAATGCCGTCGAGTATTTCGTCAGCTATTACGATTATTATCAGCCGGAAGCCTATGTGCCGCGCTCCGACACTTATATCGAAAAAGAAGCCATGGTGAATGAGCAGATTGACCGCATGCGACACGCTGCGACACGCTCCCTGCTCGAACGTGATGATGTCATCATCGTCGCATCTGTTTCCTGCATTTACGGCATTGGATCGGTGGAAACCTATGGGGCGATGGTGCAGGATATCCACGTCAAGCATGAATACGACCAGCGTTCCCTGCTCGCCGATCTTGTCGCTCAGCAATATCAGCGAAATGATCAGGCTTTTCAGCGGGGTCGCTTTCGTGTGCGCGGCGACATCCTGGAAATCTGGCCGGCACATCTCGAGGACCGGGCGTGGCGGCTTTCGTTCTTTGGCAATGAAGTTGAATCGATCCGTGAATTTGATCCATTAACCGGCCAGCGAACCGATGATCTGTCCCAAATTCGGATCTACGCCAATTCACATTACGTGACACCGCGTCCCACTCTGCAGCAGGCAATCAAGAGTATCAAGGAGGAGCTCAAGCTTCAGCTGAAACGACTCCATGATGATGACAAATTGCTCGAGGCGCAGCGGCTCGAACAACGAACGAACTTTGATCTTGAAATGATTGAAAGCACCGGAACGTGCAACGGTATCGAGAATTACTCGCGTTACCTGACGGGCCGAGAGCCAGGTGAACCACCACCCACTCTTTTTGAATATATTCCTGACCATGCAATCGTCTTCGCTGACGAGTCACATGTGACTGTGCCACAACTCGGTGCCATGTATAAGGGGGATTTCCGCCGCAAATCCACATTGGCCGAACACGGATTCAGGCTCCCGTCCTGCACTGACAATCGTCCTCTGAAATTTGAAGAGTGGAATCTGATGCGGCCGCAGTCGATATTTGTATCGGCAACTCCGGGAAACTGGGAACTTGATCAGACCGGTGGAGCTTTTTGTGAGCAGGTGATCCGACCAACGGGTCTGGTGGATCCTCAGGTACAGGTCAGACCGGTCGCACAACAGGTTGACGAGCTGCTTGACGAAGCGCGCCAGGCGACCGCGAAAAGTTACCGAACCCTGGTGACCACGCTGACCAAACGGATGGCCGAGGATCTCACTGAATACTTGCACGAACAAGGGCTTCGCGTACGCTATCTCCATTCTGACATTGACACGCTCGAGCGGATTGAAATCCTGCGCGATCTTCGATTGGGTGTTTTTGATATCCTGGTCGGAATCAATTTACTGCGCGAAGGCCTCGATATCCCCGAATGCGGACTGGTGGCAATTCTTGATGCCGACAAGGAAGGTTTTCTGCGGTCCGAGACGTCACTGATCCAGACGATTGGGCGTGCCGCGCGTAATGCGGAGGGAAAAGTGATCATGTTTGCCGACAGGGTGACATCATCGATGGAGAGAGCCATCGGTGAAACCGAGCGGCGGCGCGGCAAACAGATGGCGTATAATGACAATCACGGCATTACGCCTGCGACAATCCGCAAGAATGTGGCGGATGTCATGGCGGGGATCTATGAAGGCGATACCGACGAGCAAAGAGTGACTGCGACGCTTGATACGCCTGCAGTCGGTGGCAACCTGAAAAAACATCTGGCTGCCCTCAAGAAACAAATGCTGGAGGCCGCCGAAAATCTTGAATTTGAGGAAGCCGCACGGCTGCGCGATGAATTGCACCGCCTGGAGACCGTGGAGCTGACCATTGCCGAAGACCCGCTCGCCCGCCAATCAGATATTGTCAAGGCCGTTGAAGGCGCCGTATCGTCTCCGCGTCGTTCAGTCGCCGGTCGAGCCGGCAGAAAAGCGCGCCGTCGCAAGCGGCAAAGGTGACACGCTCTCATATCCGCTCGACGGCCGAGCAGGTTGATGACGATTGACAGAGCCCCCACCACGTGGAGGCTCCATTGATTGCCGGTAGGCAGACTAAACGGTCAGCGTTCAGTGATGATAGAATAACCTGTGTAATTTGTGTCTCCAAAGTCATATCTGAACAAACTCTCTACCGGAGGTGATGCACTTCGATGTCACCCCAATGGTCACTCAGATACTGCGCAACGAGGCGACGATGGCAATGATGAGGCTGATCTTTACTGCAAAGCAAGCAGCCTTCGTAGACAACCTCGCGCGGAACCGTTTTTCAATTTTATGCTCACACATAAGATCAAGAAACTGTTTCTCGTAAATGTTCCAGTTCTTGTGTTTCTAGGAATGTCCCGGAATGTGTTGAAACGTAACTGTTCAGGTTCTTTCCCGGCTGCCACTCCCTGTCCGCCGGCATTCCGTTTGATAATGTCTGTCGCATCTCCCATACGCCCACCAACTAAGACGGCAGAAACCGCGGTGACAGGCAGTAGGCAGGGTAGGCAGGCATCCCATGTCAGGAACGATCGACGATCCTGAATCATTGACCAACCCGGTTGCCGACCTGACGGCGGCTCTTGCGGACCGAGATGCCGTGATGGCCGTCCAGTCTGCGCGTATCGCCGAACTCGAGCGTCGCCTCGGGCTTGATAGTTCCAACAGCAGCCAGCCACCGTCAAGCGACGGGCCAGTGACCGCAAGCCAGGCGGCCAGATGGGTCACACAGGCGGCACGCTGCGGCGCTTCGTTCAAGGCGCAGCACCAATCGTCATGGTTTGACCCAGGATCTCTGTGTACGCACGGGCTGGCAGGGTGGTGACGGTCGCCCGTGCCTTCCGGCGGCGGCCGCGAGAGTGCTGCCCGTGCTGGCCAGACGGCTTGGACTGCCGCTGCCGCCGCCCTGTTTTACCCCGAACCTGACGGCCCCGGCCTTGATCTATCAACATCCCACACTTGTATAGGTGATCCTATTCCTGCTGTCTCTCGCCGATGGCATCACGCATTTGGACCGCCTAGTTGAGTCATTCGAGTCCCTGCCAGACTTTTTTTGTCCCCGGGAGCGGTTGGCGCGGGTTGGGATGGGCGCCGACGAGGCATCCGAGATCGATCACCACCGCGCGAATGTCGCGCCGGTGCCCGGCGGATCTCCGGACGATGTCCCGGTGGCCTTGGGATTCCAGCATTGTATGCAGCAGGTCGACGTCCTCCTCCGGGAAGACCTCGGTCGCCGGGGTTTCGGCGCGGGCGCAGGCGGCGTCCAGCCGGCGGTCCTTGATCCGGGTTCCGATCTTCAGGGTGCGGAACCAGGTTTCGATGGTCCAGCGTTTGCAGAACCAGTCGAGGACGGTCGCGGCGTACACAGCGTCGACCTCCCCCGCCGCCGGCCGTGCGGATCTTGAGGCGGGCCCTGCGCTCTTGGCGCGCGCGGGGGCCGCGCCCGTATCTTGTGTTCACCGGCTGGATTGGAGCTGCGCTCTTGGCGCGCGCGGGGGCCGCCAGAGGCCGGGATCGTCAGCTCCGACACCGCGACGGGCGACCGGGGTCGGCGAAAACAACGACAGGGCCACAACCTGGTCCTGCGGTTCACCTGTGACCCCACGGTTCCGGCGACCCACAACGAGGCCGAGCGGGCGTTGCGCCCCCTCTCAAGGTCCAGCAGAAGATCTCCGGCAGTTTCCGGAGTACCGAAGGCGCCCGAAACCACGCCGACCCACTGATCTCTGTTTTAGACCTGCAGCTCCTGGCTCAGGAACCTGAACAGTTACAAAGCGACAGCCGTTATCAAAGAAACCAATTTGCAGACCATTCCCATCACCTCAACCAACAGACAGTTGAGGGCAGTAAAGATGGCCCGTGCGAAATTCCCAAGGGATTTCACTATAGAACAGATTGAGAAATGACGACCATGTTGTTGCGGGATTAACTGCCACCTCTTTCCTGTCGTCCTCCACATTTGGCATAGTTTCAGCCCGGTTTAGATTTGACTTGTTCAATGTTGGGCAAGGCGCTATAAAATTTGCTCAAAATTTTGAGCGGTTGTTTCGGGATAGTCTACGAGATGTTTACAAAACATGGCATTATCCGCACCTTTAAGCGCAAGATGCGTGATCGTATTCGGTACCGCGGGACGACAGAAGAAGTCTTTACTCGACACTACAGACGAAACTTTTGGGGAAGCAATGAGTCAAGAAGCGGGCCTGGATCAGAGCTGCAATCGACAGAGAATATTCGTAGAAGTTTGCCAAACCTAATTCAGGATTTTGGTGTTAGGCGCCTGCTTGATGTCCCATGTGGAGACTTCAATTGGATGCAGCATGTGATCAGTACAACCAATGTCGAATATATCGGTGGCGACATCGTCAAGGAATTAGTGGAAACAAACCAAAGAATAGGGGGGGGGGCACAGATCAAGTTCATTCATATGGACCTTACCCGCGACAGATTGCCTGACGCTGATCTAATGCTAGTGAGAGACTGCTTATTTCATCTATCGTTTGAGGCAATATCGAAGTTTCTCGAAAACTTTTGTCGTGCTGAGATAAGACTGCTGCTGACAACTTCCCATGTCCCTTTGATTGGTGAGAATCATGATATTCTCGATGGAAGCTTTCGCTCCATTCATCTTTATTCGCCACCTTTTGTGTTTCCTCAGAATCCGTTGTGCCGCATTCCTGATTACCGTGGGAGGAAAGAAAAGAAGGACCTACTCCTATTTGATTGTGAACAAGTTTCGGTTGCACACGACAATATGAAGCATTTGTTGAAATCTGCCTGAAGTGTAATACAGATGATGGTGTGGGGCGAATCACCTTTGCCTTTTGGAACTTCAGAAAGATGATCCTTCTAACAGAAGGCGAAAAGTTAGGCTTAAACTTAAAGCGATTTGACAAAAAGATGATCGTCAACGCAGGGTTATGCTCGAATCTCGGTGACGGGAAGAGACAGGTGGCATATCAAGACGGCTGAAGCTGCGGTGACAGGCAGCATATAGGGCAGGTATCCCGTGTCAGGAATGACCGACGATCTTGAGTCATTGGCCAACCAAGTCTCCGACTTGACGGTGGCTCTCATGGACCGCGATGCCGTGATTGCCGAGTTGCGTGTAACGGTGGCCATCCAAGCCGCGCGCATTACCGGGCTGGAGCACCGTCTCTGGCACGGCAGTTCTAACAGCGGCAAGCGACCGGAAACCGGGTCGACAGCGATTTGAGACTCTTGCCGCCCTGAACCATATGCGCATGGCAAAAGCCCCCCCCCCCGGGGGCCTTGCAACATTTCATACTTGTATCGGTAATCTGGCTGGTCTATATGGCGGGTCATGCAGGTTGGTCTTCGCCATTTCGATTCGCAGACGCTTGACTGGTTGGCTGGGGCGCTTCGCTCCGGTGGTCTGAGTCGGCACGCGTTGGGCCGTGGGCTGTGCGCGCGGACGGGCTGGTGCGACGTTCGGGGAAAGCCCTGCCTGTCAGCGGCGGCGAAGGCGTTGCCTGTCCTGGCGGCGCGGTTGGGGCTGGAGCTTCCGCCGCCCCGTGCTGTTCCCGACCCCACCGCTGTTCCTGCGGTCACGGACGCGGACGTTCCTGACACGGCGGTGGCCTGCGCGCTGGAGGATCTTGGCCCGGTCTGGCTTGATCCTGTGGGGGGTGCTGGCGACCGGCGGCTCTGGGAGGCGATGATGGCCCGCCGCCATCCGCGGGGCTGGGCGCGGCCACCCGGCGGGCAGGTGCGCGACTGGATCCGTGCGGCGCGCCACGGCGTCCTTGGCGGCATTGGCTTCGGGTCCGCGGCCTGGAGGTTGGCGGCGCGGGTGGCGGACGATTGGGAGGCCCGGTATCTGGTCCGTCCCGTGGCGGCCGACACCCATGTCGGCCCGGAGCACAGCGGATACTGCTACCACCGGGCCGGCTGGACCGTCGCCGGGCGCGGCAGCGGGCGCCGGTCCGCGGCGGGAACGGTGCAGGTGCGGGCCCTGGAGGACGGCTGGCGCGCGGTGCTGCGCCACGTGGAGCGGCGCCCGGTCGGCGCGCTGGCGGGCGCCTATGACGGCATGGACATCGACTGGGCCGCGCGTGAGTCCGGACGATCCGGCCACACCGACGGGCGGATCCGCCGCCGGATCGTTGACATGGGGCGCGCCTGGTTGGAGAATATGGGGGAGGAGCTACCGGTCATCTTCCCGGTGGCGGCGGCCAAAACGGCCGCGTACCGGCTGTTGTCGAACCCGGGGGTGTCCATGGATCACATTCTGGAGCCGCATGTCGCGGCGACCGCCGACCGCTGCCGCGGCGCGCCCGTCGTGCTGGCCATCCAGGACACCACGACCCTGAACTACACCCGCCTGGAGGCGACGGAGGGCCTGGCGGAACTCGGCGGTGGCGGCCGGGGCAGCGTTGGCATCCTCGCCCACGCCGGGCTGGCGGTGACGGCGGAGGGCCGCCCGCTGGGCCTGTTCGCCATGAACGCGGACTTCCGCGACGCCCCGGAGGAAGACAGCGCCCGCTGGGTGGACGGGCTGGACCGGGCGCGGGAACTCGCGGCCGCCTGCCCGGACACGCGGGTGATCTCCGTGTGCGACCGCGAGGGCGACTTCTGGGCGCGGCTCGCCCGTGCGGCGACGCACGGCGACGCGATCCTGGTGCGCGCCAGCCGATCGGCGCAGCGGCGGGTGCGGACACCGGACGGGAGGGAGAGGTGCCTGTGGGCGCACGCCGCAGCCCTGCCCACGCTCGCCGTGTCGGAGCTGGTGATCCCGGCCGCCGGAGGCCCGCGGGCCCGAAAAGAGCGCACCGCCCGCCTGGAAATCCGGGCGGCGGAGGTCACGCTCCTGCCGCCGCGGGAGGAGAGGAAGCACACGAAACCGCTGACCATGCGCGCCGTCTCCGCCACCGAGACCGACGCCCCCGACGGCACGGAGCCGCTGCACTGGCTGCTGCTGACCGCCGAGCGCCCGGCGCAGGGGGAAACCGACGCCGTCCACGCCACCACCGTCCTGGACTGGTACCGGAAAAGGTGGACCATCGAGACAGGGTTCAAAACCCTCAAATCCGGGACCCGCATCACGGACCGGCGGCTCGACGCCGCCGACGACCTGCGCAAATGCCTGGCCTTCGACGCCGTCACCGCCTGCCATGTCGCCGACATCACCATGCGCGCGCGGGAACGTCCAGAGACCCCGGCGACCGAGGTCTGTCCCGAAAGGGACATCCACCTGCTCCACACCCTGCTGGAGGCCCAGGGCCACAGGGGCGTCGAAAGGATGGAGAGGGGCGAGATCACCACGATCCAGAGCTTCGTCATCAACCTCGGACGCCTCGTCGGTGCCCACCCGACGAAGCGCCAGCCGCTGCCCGGAGTGAAAAAAGTCTGGCAGGGGCTCGAGAGACTCAACTGGGCCATCCAGGTGCGCGATGCCATCGGCGAAAAACAACTGGAATGAAATCCCCTATACAAGTGTGAACCGTTGCAAGGCCCCGGACGGGACCGTCCACACGGACACCATCGCGACCCTGGACAAGCGCACGGAGACCTCCGGTGATCTCGGCCTGTCCATCGCCGAGGGCAAGGCCAGGCACTGGCGAATTCGCCGCTCCAAGGCCCACCGGATATTCGGATTGAGTGCTGGATCCGACCGTCACCACGCACGCGGCTTGACCGTCTGCGAAGGGAGACGATCGTCCTTGCTGATCCGATCACCCGTCGCCGTGCTGAAACCCGCTTTGGCCGCAGCACTTTCCGTTGTGTCTGTGTTTCGGTCATGCCGTCAAAGCCGCGTGTGTGTGCGTCAGTGATATATATGGCGTCCGGGCATCTTGCTCTCCTCATTGGAATGAAGGATGGCCGCATGGCTCCCGAACGGTCACAGACGTCAAACGGGGCGTCTTACAGAATTTTTCTGCCCCTCCCCAGGATTCTCACCCTGATTGTCGCAGATTCTCAGCTTGATCGACGCGCCACAACTACTCCCATTCCAAAGAGTTTCCTCTCTGCTCATAACCCGAATGGGCTTGATGATGCTGGGTTGAAGAAGGTTGCTTGGGCAGGGATTCAAGAACTGGGGCAGAACTTTCATCGGAAATCCAGCAAGATCATGGATTTGCTTAACATTTCATCAACAGCCAGTATATCTGCCTAAATTTTGTTACTATCGGACATTCCGCAGCACGCTACAGTGAATTTCGCTTGCTGAGTTTTGATCCGCTTCACTAATTTTTCACCCACTTGTCGTGCTGGCATCGACTTTCCCGGTCATCGCGCCTCGTGTTCAGTGCAGGCGCAACGGGAGACGTCGCTTTTGAGACATCATGCCTGCTTGAGTGAGGGGTTTTGGTAGCCATTGAATCCGGGTCGGGCGCGGCGAACCGCTTCAAGCGGAAAAAGGAAATTTACGCAGTTTTTGCACTGGAAAGGAACTTTCGCATGAACATTCGAACTCTATGCTTTTTGGTAGCGGCCGTCGCCCTGCCGACTGCAGGAGCTGCCCAGGACGCCGCAAGCGTCGATATCAATCCGTATATATTCACGACTTTCCTCTTCTTGATTGGTGGCTTTCTGGTCTTCTGGATGGCGGCAGGATTTGCCATGCTCGAAGCTGGATTTGTCCGCTCAAAAAATGTCGCGATGCAGCTGACAAAGAACGTCTCGCTCTTCGCCATTGCCGCAATCATGTACTGGCTGATTGGATTCAATCTCATGTATCCCGGCGATTCATGGTCAATTGCTGGATGGGTCGGAATCCTGTTCCAGCCGACATCACTCGAACCTGTGGGTTTGGCTGCTGAAGATGCCGCGCTGGATTATGCTTCAGTTGGATCGGACTTCTTCTTCCAACTGATGTTTTGCGCAACGACCGCGTCCATTGTGTCCGGCACTCTGGCTGAGCGTATTCGTCTTTGGCCGTTTCTCATTTTTGTCGTTGTCTTGACAGGGATCATCTATCCGATCGAGGCTTCGTGGCAGTGGGGCGGTGGATGGCTGTCCGAAGCCGGCTTCAGCGACTTTGCAGGATCAACATTGGTGCATGCTGCCGGTGGATTCGCTGCCCTTGCCGGTGCCATCATTCTTGGGCCGCGAATTGGAAAATACAAGAACGGCAAAGTCAACCCGATGCCAGCTTCCAATCTTCCATTGGCAACCCTCGGCACGCTTATTCTCTGGCTTGGCTGGTTCGGTTTCAACGGTGGTTCACAACTCGCTGCCGGCACAGTGGGTGACATTTCTGATGTCAGCCGTATCTTTGCCAATACCAATATGGCGGCCGCTGCCGGAGCCGCTGCCGCGCTCATTCTGTCGCAGATCCTCTACAAGAAGGTGGATCTCACGATGTTGCTCAACGGTGCCTTGGCTGGTCTGGTCTCAATTACTGCCGAGCCGCTGGCCCCGTCTCTATTCGGTGCCTTATGGATTGGTGCTGTTGGCGGCATTATCGTGGTCCTGACAATTCCACTGCTCGACAAGATCGGTATTGACGATGTCGTTGGCGCGATTCCGGTCCACCTGATTGCCGGAGTCTGGGGAACCTTCATTGTTCCTGCCTACAATAGCGACACATCTTTCGGCACGCAAATTCTGGGAATCATTGCCATCGGCGGTTTCGTCTTCATCGCTTCACTCATTGTGTGGGCGATCCTCAAGGTGACGATTGGAATCCGCGTGGATGCAGAATCGGAAGTCAATGGATTGGATATTTCCGAACTTGGTATCGAAGCATATCCTGATTTCTCCAAAGGATAAACTGCGGCATCGCGCATACATTTGACTGCACTGAAGGAAAGGGCGCTCTGGTGATTCACGGGGTGCCCTTTCTGCATTCGGGGAAACAACAATACGACGGGCTGGTTGCTGCCTCTTGAATCACAAGCCGGCTTCGGTGAGCGTTACTCAATCCTGCGCATCATTGCGATGATACCATCAATATCGACATATGTTTCCATATGCTCTGCAAGCAAATCCAGCACGCCATCGATTTCTTGACCATAATTGATATCAGAAGTGCTCATGCATTGACGCTTCAGCCAAGTCTGACGAAATTGATTGTCAGAAAAAAGACCATGCAAATAAGTCCCTTCAACACGACCATCGGCCGAAATTGCACCATCCGGTCGTAACGAATCTTTCGTCTTGATCCAGGCAAACGGGCGCGCCGTGTCCTCTCCTTCGGTATTACCCATATGAATTTCATAGGCAGGAAAGGTTGATGCGCCGGCGGTGAGTGTTGCCGTCACCTCCCGTACCTGTTTCTCCCGTTGCATGATGGTCTCGACATTCAATAGGCCTAATCCGAGGGAATCTCCTGCATTCCCTTCAATTCCTTCCGGATCGCGGATCATGCGCCCGAGCATCTGATAGCCTCCGCAGATTCCAAGAACCCGGCCCCCGCGTCGCCAATGCGCCAGGATATCGATATCCCATCCGTTGCTCCTGATAAATTCCAGATCGCCACGCGTCGACTTGCTCCCCGGAATGATCACGATGTCGGTTTCGACTGGCAGTGGGCATCCGGACTCCAGAAGTTCAACATGCAGGTTGGGTTCCATCCGCAACGGGTCAAGATCATCGAAATTTGCGATACGTGAAAGCACCAGACAGGTTATTCTTCCGTCACCGAGTCGCCCGGGTTTGCGAGACAGATCCTGTGCATCCTCGGCGGGGAGCCAATGCATAGAATCAAACCATGGAATCGTGCCATATGAAGTCCATCCGGTTCGCTGGACAATGTCCTTGATTCCATCAGCAAACAAATTGATATCGCCACGAAATCGATTGACCAGAAAGCCTTGAATCATTTTCGCATCATTGGATTCCAATACATTTTGGGTCCCCACGAGCTGCGCGATCACCCCACCACGCTCAATATCCCCAACCAGCAAGACGGGAACACGAACTTCGCGTGCAAAGCCCATATTTGCAATATCATTCTTGCGCAGATTGGTCTCGGCTGGACTCCCGGCCCCTTCAACAATGATCATGTCACAATTGGCAGCAAGGCGATAAAAACTCGCCAATACGTCCTTGCGCAATGCAGGTTTGAGTTCAGCATATTCGCAAGGCTGGACTGTGGTCAGATAACGGCCATGTACAACGACCTGTGATCCGGTCTCGGTCTCGGGTTTAAGCAGCACGGGATTCATATCGACCTCAGCCGGGACACGGCAGGCGCGGGCTTGCAGATGTTGTGCGCGACCGATTTCTTGACCATCGGCAACCGCTGCTGCATTGTTCGACATATTTTGTGGCTTGAAGGGGCGCACACGGTAGCCACGACGGGTCAGGGCGCGGCACAGACCCGCAACAATGACTGATTTCCCGACATTGGAACCGACCCCCTGAATCATGACGCACCTGGTCATTCTGGCAAACCAGTCTGCGTGGATTAGAATTCAATGCCGATCTGGGCCTTGACGCCAGACCGAAAGGGATGGCTGAGCAAGGTCATTTCGGTTGCCAGATCAGCAATATTCAGCAGTTTCTTTCCGGCATTGCGCCCCGTCAGAATGACATGGGTGTCGGCGGGTTTGCAGTCGGACAGAAAGGCACAGATTTCATCTTCATTGAGGTAACCATAACGAATTGCGATATTGATCTCGTCGAGTAACACCAACCGAAGCCTGGCCGACAAGATCAGTTCCTGTGCCTTTTTCCAGGCAGCCTGCGCCATGTCGATATCGCGTTCGCGATCCTGCGTTTCCCAGGTAAATCCTTCGCCCATTGTATAGAACTGACAGATCGCTGAGAAATGCTCTTGAATCAGATCGCGCTCTCCGGTTTTCATACCCCCCTTGATGAACTGAACCACAGCGCAAGGCATGTCATGTGCAATGCACCGAAAGACCATCCCGAATGCGGCAGACGACTTACCTTTGCCTTTGCCGGTATGGACGATGACAAGCCCCTTGGTGATGGTCTTGGTCGCCATGATCTTATTTTTGGCCACCTTCTTTTTCTCCATCTTTAGCTTGTGACGCTGCGTCATGTCGTCCATGGTCAACGGCTCCCATTTCGTGGTCCAAGGAAAACAGGCTGGTGCCCGAATCCAACGTATGCTTTGACGGCCATTGTCATTGTGACCTCTTGCCTTCAAGATGCCCGGTGAAGCAAGATGTTCACAAAACTCGTGGTGCGACTCTGTTTCTGTATCTGGTATTGGCAGGACATTTGGGCTGTTCAGGCATATTTTCATCCACAACACAACAATTGTTCAGGCTCGCATCTCTGGCAGACGACGCGTGCACTATAACATGAATTTCAGTCCATGAGGTATTATTGAAATCACCGCCTGTGTCCAGAGATGGCGTGCAGGATGTGCAAGCTCTATCAGTTGTCAGACTGATTCACCTCCACCCGTCCGGAACACCTCTCAGCCGATCTGATCAATCTGGTCAGATGATTCTGCACGGAATTCAGTCTGGGGCGCCATAACCCCCTCTCAATCGCTTCATTCAGCCTTTCAGCCATTTCAACCAAAGCTGGTGGATTATTCTCGGCAATGAATTTCCGGGTCTCTTCATCGTTCAGATAGGCGGCATAAACGAGATCAAAATGATGTGACTTGACGGCGCCTGTGGTCGCGGCGAAGGCAAACATATAGTCAACCGTTGCTGCCATCTCAAATGCTCCTTTGTAGCCGTGGCGCATAACGCCGTTGATCCATTTGGGATTGACCACCCGGGCGCGAACAACACGGCCGATTTCTTCTTCGAGTGTCCGGATCATCGGCCGCTCCGGGCGGGAATGGTCATTATGGTAGATGATCGGCAGGGTGCCACGTAAATTCGCAACAGCCGCCGCCGCACCACCCTCAAACTGATAATAGTCATCGCTATCGAGCAGATCATGCTCACGATTATCCTGATTTTGCACGACAATTTCTGTAGTGGCCAGTCTCTCAGCGAATTGCTGATGAGCCGCTTGCCCATCAAGACCACCACCATACGCGTAACCTCCCCAATGAACATATGAGTCTGCCAGATCGCGTCGCGCGCGCCAGACCCGTTCATCAATCATTGTTTGCAACCCGGCCCCATAAGCACCAGGTTTGGCACCAAATACCCGAATTCCGGCTCTCTGATCGCCGAATTTCTCACGCTCTGAATGGAAATGCTGCGCCGCCGGATTCTCTTCAGGTGGTTCATCAAGATTCATGACCAGTTTGGCCGCACCGGCGACGACATCCATCTGATGGGGAAACGCATCACGAAAAAACCCGGACACGCGCAAGGTCACATCGACGCGTGGGCGTCCGAGAACCCCGAGCGGAATGGCTTCAACGCCGGTCACCCGTCGGTTGTTTGTGTCCCAGACCGGACGTACCCCCATCAGCGCCAAACATTGAGCGATATCATCGCCACCAGTGCGCATATTCGAGGTGCCCCAGGCAGAGAGAGTCACAGTGCGCGGCCAATCCCCATGATCCTGAACATGTCGCTCAACCAGCAGGGAGGCCGACCTCCAGCCCAATGTCCAGGCCGTTGGCGTCGGAATTGACCGGCTGTCCACAGAAAAGAAATTACGCCCCGTTGGCAGGACATCCGGCCGCCCGCGTGAAGGAGCACCTGAAGGTCCGGGACGGACAAAGCGACCGTCGAGCGCCCGAAGAAGTGCCGCAATTTCCTGATCTCCGCATTTTCTGACATCAATCGCCAATTGTTGATGAATCTGCTCCAGAACCATGCGTGATGCAGGCCCCGGTGCTTCGGCTCGGCCTGCAATCAGTAGACTGCCATATAATTCCAGCCGCTCAACAGTGTCACCGCAACTGCGCCACGGGTCTTCTGTGACCCCGTGAAGTTCGGAAGGAAACCCATTTTGCCATGGGGCCGACATATCGCAATCGAGCGGATCAAACTGTGCACCCAATTGAAAGTCACTGGCAAGGGCACGAAGCAAAGACGCATGGCCCCCCTTGCCATTTTCTCGTGGAATACGCGCAAGCGCGGCGAGCAGGTCCTGCTCTCGTTCGTCATCCGGTGAGACACCGAAAACATGCAGACCATCGCGAATCTGACTTTCCTTGAGTTCGCAAAGATAAGCGTCAAGTTTGCGCAAACGGCTGTCGGTATCGTCAGATGCATCTATGCCGGCATCTTCATCAATCTTTGCCGACTGCATCGCCTCAAGGATACTCTTTCTCAGTAACTCGACACGATTGGCATCAAGGCCGGCAGCGGCAAAATATTCATCGATCATACCTTCGAGCTGACGTAGCATCCCATACGTTCCCGCGCGCGTCAGCGGTGGCGTCAGATGGTCAATGATGACCGCCTGGCTGCGCCGTTTTGCCTGCGTCCCTTCTCCTGGATCATTCACGATAAAGGGGTAAATGTTGGGTATCGGTCCAAGTGTCAGTTCGGGAAAACACGTGTTTGACAATGCAACGGCTTTCCCCGGAAGCCATTCGAGATTTCCGTGTTTGCCCAAATGCACGATCGCATGTGTGCCAAATTCAAAACGCAGCCAGAAATAGAAAGCGAGATAATTATGTGGTGGTGGCAGATCAGGACAATGATAAGTCGCCACGGGATCGAGATCATGGCCACGAGAGGGCTGGACGGCGATCACCAGATTCCTGAATCTATGGGCCGAGACAACAAATTCGCCATTGACACAGAGCGGATCATCCTTTGGTGTGCCCCACTTTTCTTCGATTGTCTGTCGGGCAGCAAACGGCAATTCCTGGTAACGCGCCAAATAGTCGGTGAGGCCGAGACGACAGCAACCGAGAGCCTGTCCTGATCGGGATTTTTGCGGTGTTGGCCCGGCCAAGAGGATTTGCATGAATTCTGTGACCGTCGTGGGTGTATCACCGATGTCATAGCCTTCCTCTGCCATTGACCGGATAACTCTGATCGCGGATGCTGGTGTGTCCAATCCAACACCGTTGGCGAGTCGGCCATCTTTATTGGGATAGTTGGCAAGCAGAAGGGCAATGCAGCGTGCCCGCGGTTTCAAACACCGCAGTTTCAGCCAGTTCGCGGTCAGGGCGGCAGTAAATTCGATCCGATCCTGTTTTGGCTGGTGACGAGTGACCGGGAATTGTGTCTCCTTGTCCCGACGAAACTGGGATTTGAATGCAATCGCGCGACTGGTCAGCCGCCCATCAACCTCCGGCAACGAAAGGTGCATGGCAAGATCGCGTGGTGGCAAACCAAATTCAGAATTTCTCCACGTCTCTTCATCCAGAGATGCTTGAATGGCCTGCAACACCATTCGATCACCGGCATCCAGGATAGTCGTCTGCCAGTTGCGACTTGAACTTCCCGGAGAACTCACGGCAAAACTGGTCAGATTAATCGCGATATCCGCAGGTGCTTCAGCGAGGATTTTGCTGATCGTAGCCGCCGAAAGGGGATCCTTCAGCGATGAAACAAACAGCGGTAAGGGATTGATACCGTGCTGCCGTAACGCATCAATCAGGCAATCTATGGATTCCGTGTTTCCAGACTGTAGGAGTGCCCGGTAAAACACCAAAACTGCTATCGCACCGCCAGCAGTCCATGCGGGTCTGATGTCAGCGAGTGTGGTCGCTCCGTTACCCGGCCAATAACATCCACTTCGTAGCCATGGTTGTGGTGCTGGCGGCGCGGGAACATCATTGAGAATGGTATCGCAATAGCGCAGCAAATTCTCAGCATTTTGTGGCCCACCCTCAATACAGTAGCCCCAAATCATTTCCCATTCGTGCCGTGGCAGCGAGGACAGATCAAACAATTCCTCATCGGGCTTGTCATCTCCGGGAAGGATGGCCAGCAATGTCCGCGTCGTATCGAGTCGGGAGGCGAGCTGTTCAAGGCAATAACTCCAGTAGGCCCGTCCGCCGAGGGAACGCACAATGACCAGACGTGATTGCCGTGCCGTTTTTTCAATATAGAGATCTACCGAAAAAGGATGTGAAAGCCATGACAGCTGTGCAAGACGAAGTGAAATTCCGGGGAATTCAAGTGCCTCATTGGCAGCAGACAGACCAGCCAGTTCGGTATCCGCAGATGACAGAAAAACGAGGTCTGCCGGTGTCTGGTTGACATCAATTGGCTCGCCGCCATCGGCGACGGCACCACTTTCAGCTGCAAGGAGGTGCATTCACGCTATTGGACGGCAAAAGACAGATCGCGCAGGATTGCATTTTGGTCCAACCCGGCCTCACCGATCACCACCAATCGCGTGCAGTTCTTTTCCGCCGTTGTCAGTTCCTGATCAAAGTAACTGCTGACCCGCGGCCCAACAGCTTGCACAACAAGCCGCATCGGGCGTCCCTTGACAGCCGCAAATCCCTTGATCCGCAACAGGTGATGCCGCTTCATCATGGTTTCTATTCCAGCAACCAGATTTTTGCTGCACCTCACTTCCGGCAATGTGGCAACAAAAGTTTCAAACGAGTCATGATCGTGATGCGCTTCATCATGTCCGTGATGGTCTTCATCACGTACAGTCAATGACTCATCCTCGGCCCGCACCGAGAGACCCAGTACCAGTCGCGGGTCGATGCAACCCTGCTCGACAACGATGACCGAGACGCCAGCACCGGTTCGCTGTTCCACCTGATTGGACACGGCCTTCATTCTGGCTCGATCCAGCAAATCGGACTTGGTGATGATGGCCATGTCAGCGCATGCCAACTGGTCTTCGAACAATTCAGCAATGGGCGTATCATGATCGAGACTGTCGTCGATGCGCCTCTGACGTTCGACGGCGTGATGATCATTTGCAAATCTGCCCTCTGACAAAGCCGGTCCATCAATGACGGTGATAACTCCGTCGACTGTGACCTTGCCGCGTAGTTGCGGCCAGTTGAAGGCGCGCACCAGAGGTTGTGGCAGCGCCAGCCCAGACGTTTCGATCATGATATGTTCCGGCGGGATATCGCGTTCGATCAACTCAAGCATTGCCGGCGCAAATTCTTCGGCGACTGCGCAACAGATACAACCATTGGAAAGTTCAACAATCCCGCTGGCACAATCGGAAAGCCCGCAGCCCTGCAGAATCGATCCGTCAACGCCAAGATCGCCAAATTCATTGACGATCAAGGCGATTCGCCGCCCGTCGGCATGATTGAGCAAATGGCGGATCAGCGTCGTCTTCCCCGAACCAAGAAATCCGGTCACAATGGTTGCCGGGATACGTCCAGCCATTCCATCCCATCTCCGTAACATGTCGATTGAACCCACTGAACGGCCCGACAACGCGTTTGCCTGCCCCTGACATACCGCCAAAACAAAAATCGGGCGGCGCAGCACACGACAGCCTTCCGGTGATTCGCGTTGCATTTGATATGCAATCCACATGGAAGAGCAAGTCCAATCATATCAGATTGTCCGCCATAGGGCGGATAACGAATCGTTGAGAGAATACAGAATGATGAGGTTTTATCAAAAAGCCCCCACACCATAAGGTGGTCTGTCAACTCATGTATAGAAACTCCTTCCATAGCTCCCGGCAGTGATTCTTGCTCTGGTCACTACAGGCAAGCGACGAGAGGCGAAATTTATCTGCAATGCATCTTTTTCGGTGGTCAGACGGCTTGGTACACGTCATGCTCTTTGCAGCGAAAGACTCAGCCCCGTCCCGTTTCAACCTGAGGGATCTCGTATCAAGTCACTCTCAACCTTGCCGCGATGGCCGCTGCCGCTTCGTGCGCGTTAACAAAGAGGTTTCCCGCTGGAATCTTGATCGGCATGGATGGTCGTGACAGAATATAGACAGCGAGTTGCAGTTGCCGTGCCGCAATGATCTTGGTCTCGCCAATGGTGCCGCCTGAATTCCGGCAAAGCAAAGCGGTCAATTCCTCCTTTCGCAACAATCGCAGCTCAGACTGGAGGGAAAATGGAGGTTTGGCAACAACCACCGCCTCGACATTCGGTGGGACGGGATACGTACTCGGTTCCGCAATCCGAACAAAAAAACGAACATCCCGTCGTGATGCCAGAAAATCCGAGATTTTTGGTTGAAGAACCCCACCGCCCAAAGGTGCAAAGACACGAGCACCCGCCGGGAGTCGGGCGAAAAGATCCTCCAATTGGTCAGAGATTGTCCAATAATCAGTTGGATGCGGTTCCCATGGTGGCCGCTCAAGCCGGAGATAGGGACGCTGTGCGATTCGCGCTGCACCAGCAGCATGGGTCGTAATGCGGTGGGCAAAGGGATGAGTGGCATCAGCAATGAGACTGAACCCATTGCGACAAATATAGTCAGCCATCCCCATGGTACCGCCAAAGCCTCCAACGCGAATCTTGACCGGATAGTCGGCAGGATATGTGACCTTTCCAGCGAGCGATGCGATCACATCAAACTGTCGGCGCTCGGAGAGAAGTTGACAAAGGTCTTTTGCATCCCGCGTACCGGCAAGAACCAGAATTCTGGGAACCATCAATCAACAGGGATTGGGAATGGGTTTCGACTGAAACGGGTAATCATTTGGCCCCCACGGTCAAAAATAACGATTTCCACCGATATCGAAACTCCGGGAAGAACCTCCTCGACCGTGTCCACAGCTTTTTCAGCCACGGATCCGGCAAGTTCAGCACCCCCTGTTTCGAGTGCCTGCATCGCCGTATTGGCCCGCGCCACAGACCGACCTTTCTTGGCACTGCCGGTTGCCCTTTCGGTCAATTGTCCGAGAAAGTTGAAATCGACCTGTGAGCGTGCAGAATGGAGATCCATGGCCCCCTGCGCAAGCTTGGACAGTTTGCCAAAACCTCCAGCGATTGTCAGGTAGGGCAGCGGGTGACGGCGAAGATATTTCAACATTCCGCCGGCAAAATCGCCCATCTCGAGCATCGCATAATCAGGCAAATGATAGAATTTCTGGATGGCAGCTTCTGACTGGGATCCGGTGGAGGCTGCAACATGCTGTGCACCTGCAGCGCGGGCCACATCGATACCGCGGTGGATAGAGGCAATCCAGGCCGCGCAGGAGTAAGGTTTAACGATTCCGGTGGTCCCAAGAATGGACAGACCTCCAACAATACCAAGCCTGGGATTCCATGTTCTCTTGGCGAGTTCCTCGCCTCCTGGAATCGCGATTTCCACTTCAAAATCTGCCGCTCTGCCATGTGCCGACGAAGCGGCGGAAATCGATTCACATATCATACGCCGCGGCACCGGATTCACCGCGGGCTCACCGACCGCAACAGGTAAACCTGGGCGGCTGACAGTGCCCACGCCTGCTCCCGCCTTGATAACGATTCCGGCTCCGTCGGGAAGTGGTTTGACCGTGACCACGATCAGCGACTGATGAGTCACATCGGGATCGTCGCCCGCATCTTTGCGGACTGACGCCTGCGCGCCGCCATCAAAAAACATGACGTCTTCAACTTCAAATTTGGGCGTCTGACCTCCCGGCAACCGGATTGTGACATTTTTGAGTTTCCGCCGGGATAACAATGACTGGCAGGCGGCGGCGGCGGCGGCGGCGGCACATGAACCGGTTGTATAACCGGTACGCAGGTCCGATTTGTCAGGGCTTCTCTCAAACATCTTGATATTCGAATTTATCAATTTCCGATCAATCCATGTTGCCCGAAAATTGTGGCCAAACCTTCTTCATGCGTCACTGCCATTGGAACCCGGATCATTGCGACACAACTGACCTGTACCTGCTCACACCCTATGAGACGCACGGCCGCCATGGGTTTGCAACGATTCGCTGTAATTTGAGATATTCGTTTGGCGTCATGTCATCAAGTGCGTCATGGGGTGTACCTGCTCACACCCTATGAGACGCGGGGCCGTCAGGCGGTCAGAAAGCCAAAGATGGCAAGACCGGTCCCGACGATGACGCCCACTGTCAGGATCAGCCGTGTTCCCACTTGGCGGCTTCTGCGATATGCTGGATTATCTCTTCGCGATACGTTGTCATATCGGGCCGTATCCCGGGCAGGGTTACGGCCCGATCCGCTTTCAGCGTCTGCACTTTCTGCCATTATTGTGTCCATGCGTTGGGAGTGGTTTCGTCACTCATCAGCGCAAGCCAAGCATTTTCTTGTCTTGCAACCGCCCAATGTTTTAGGAGTTTCACGCTGACAAATAACATGGCATTGACTAATTGTGTGAATGTCGTTGGCAAACGCCCATGGTAGACACCCGAACCAGATTGCAAATTTCGTCTGCGCACCTGCCCGTGTTCGTTGACAGCCACGACCAGGAGCAGTGAACAGTCCGGAGGCAGAATTTGAAACTGTTTGAGCCAACTTCTTCATCAGCGCGCATTTTCGCACTTCCCCCGGGCTGCGACTTTGCCGAGGAATTCACACAGGGTTTGATTGATCGACTGGCTGATGCACCACCAGAGTCGATGTCAAAAATTGAAATCTATCTGAACACCAACCGGGTACGTCGTGGCATCATCAAGGCATTTTCTGAACGCGGTTCTTTTCTTTTGCCGAAGCTGCGCCTGATCGATGATCTCGCCACAGATGTCAGATTTTTTGATATTGCCCCGCCCGTGCCGACATTGCGACGCAGGTTGGAACTCTTTCAGGCGGTATCCAAGCTGCTGGAGACGGACGCGCGGTTCGCTGCGCGCAACACGGCTTTTGACCTTGCGGACAGCCTGGCCGAACTCATGGATGAGATGCAGGAAGAAGGCGTCAGTCCAGAAACCATCAAGCGGCTCGATGTGTCACAGCATTCTGCTCATTGGGAAGATTCCCTGCGATTCCTCGAAATTGTTAACCGTTTCTGGGGACAGGTGGAGTCACCAGACATCAAGGCACGCTTGCGACTGGTGATTGAAAGCCTGACTCAGCAGTGGCAGCGGGAAACGCCTGCGCATCCGGTAATCATTGCCGGATCGACAGGCTCGCGCGGTGCCACAAATTTGCTGATGCGCAAAGCCGCGCGATTGCCTCAGGGGGCTATCGTGTTACCCTGCTTCGATTCGTATCTTCCAGAAAATGCCTGGGATCAACTGATCGTCGCATCAGAAGGTGAAGATCATCCCCAGTTTCGACTGGTCTCAATCGTCAGAAAACTTGAAGTCACTGACATCGAAGTCAAAGCCTGGCGAGAGACCTCCCGGGTTATTCCTGAAAGGAATCGCCTGATGTCTCTGGCCTTGCGCCCTGCCCCGGTCACCAATCAGTGGCTGTCCGAGGGACCGCGACTCAAAGGAATCGACAAGGCAACAGAAAATATCACACTGCTCGAAGCCCCTCATCCTCGCGCTGAAGCAATTGCTATTGCTTTCCGTCTGCGGCACGCTGCTGAATTCGGTGAGCGAGCTGCTCTCGTCACGACTGATCGCAATCTGGCGAAACAGGTCACAGCCGCCTTGGCAAGATGGAATATCGTACCGGAAGACGGTTTTGACATCCATTTGACGGAAACAGTCTCAGGGCGCCTTTTGTTGCTGACAGCTGATCTCATGGGGCAAAAACCTGATCCTGTTGGACTTGTCAGCCTGCTTCGTCATCCATATGTCCATGCGATTGAATCACAGGAACAACATCTCTGGCATGTTGAACGCCTTGAAGGCACCATTCGGCGTCATGGTCTTGCGCAAAACGTCAACAATCAGGTTGCCGCATTGTTCTCGTCCGACAATGTCATGCTTGACGACTGGCCGGCGTGGCTGACCGGGATTCTCGACAGGTTGGAAACTGTACAAGCGAAACCATTGCAAGAACTTGTCCGTTTTCACCTTCGAATCATCGAAGATCTCGTCACTGGCACGGCTGACACAACAAATCCTGTTGTCTCCGACCATGTCAGCAAGGACGCGTACGAATTCATGCGCGAGCTGGAAAGAGAGGGAAGCGCAGGCGGTCTCCTGGACTGCGATTCATATCGCCACCTGCTCCGGACATTGGCACGGCGAAGGACTTTGCAGGACCCGCATCCAAGAGATTCATCGCAGATCCTGATCTGGAATACCCTGGACGCAAGGATGCAGTCCCCGGATCTGGTCATCGCTGGTGGATTGAACGAAGGAACATGGCCAGCGGCCGCACCGGTCGATCCATGGCTCAATCGAAGTCTGCGGCATCAAGCGGGGCTTTTGATGCCAGAGCGACGAATCGGCTTGCTTGCACATGACTTTCAGCAGGTTGCATGCGTCCCTGAAGTCGTGCTCTCGCGCAGTGAAAGATACGCGGATGAACCCGCTGTACCTTGTCGCTGGTTGATCCGGTTGACCACGCTTTTGGCAGGTATCGGAAACCAGGGTACGACCTCACTCGATGCCATGCGCGCACGGGGCCGCAAACTTCTTGATCAGTCGCGTGAATTGGACCGGCCGCAATTTTCCGAACCTCCGGCCCCACGGCCAAATCCCAGACCACCTGTGGCAGTACGACCCAGGTCCCTCCCGGTTACCGCAGTCAAGACACTGATTTCCAACCCTTACGAGATTTATGCCCGTCAAATATTAAAACTCCGCGAACTTGATCCTCTCGAGCCTACCGGATTTGCAGCCCAAAGAGGGGTAGCCCTGCATGATATATTGCAGAAATTTGTGAAAATGGTGCGAACAGACAGCAATCTTTGCACCGCGCGTCACCTGCTCGACATAAGTCGCTCCGTTTTCGCACCACTACCCATTGCACCCCGCGTGAAACAGGCCTGGCTAGGACAATTGGAACAAATCGCCGACGAGTTTGTTGCGCAAGAGTTGGTGCGTGCGAAGCATGGTGTGCCTGTTGCCCTCGAAGTGGAAGGATCATACGCACTGGATGACGTCGATTTTACGTTGACGGCACGGGTTGATCGTATTGACAAACTCCATCAAGGCGGTCTTGCAGTCTATGACTACAAAACCGGCAGCATACCGACAAAAGCTGAAATCAACCGGCGTGATAAACAGATTCCACTGACCGTCAACATACTGGAACAGGGTGGATTCCTCACGGATGGACCACCCGATAAGGTCAAGGAAGCCGCCTATATCGCGTGCGGCAAGACAGCCGAGATCACGCCTGTCAATCTCGAGTGCTTCGCAGATACCTTAGACAAGTTTCAGGCACTGATGAAAGAATATCAGAATCCGTCTACCGGCTATCTGTCTCGTCGCAACATGAATCAGTATAGGTTTGGGCAGGCCTTTGATCATCTCGCCCGTTATGGCGAATGGGATGATACCGACTCCTCATCGGAGCCGGACAGAGATGGTTAAACTGGCTATGTTTGATCATGCCACCCGTCCACAGGTGGATGCTGCCACACCGGGACGCGCATCATGGGTATCTGCCAATGCAGGTTCCGGTAAGACGCGGGTATTGACCGACCGGGTCGCGCGGCTGCTCCTTGCTGGCGCTCCACCCCAGCGTATCCTTTGCCTGACCTTTACCATTGCTGCTGCAGCCAACATGCAAGTCCGGTTGTTTGATCGCCTGGGAGAGTGGTCGATGCTTTCCGACACAGAGCTGAAGGAAAGACTGCTTGGACTGGGCGAACCGGAAGATAGACTGAATGAGGAGAAATTTGAGGAAGCACGCACCCTGTTTGCGCGCGCCCTTGAGACACCTGGTGGCCTCAAGATTCAGACTATTCATGCGTTTTCTTCGTCTCTGCTCAGACGTTTCCCGCGTGAAGCAGGCGTATCACCCAGATTCGAACAGATTGACGATCGGACATCCCGAAAGTTGCAGGACACCATTCTTGATATGCTTGCTGTAAACCGCCCGGATATTTATCGGCCCATTGCCCGGATGCTTGCCGAGAGGAATCTCACAGAACTCACCAATCTGATCGCGGCCGCACGGCACGAATTCGTATTTCCCTTTGAACCGCAGAATGTGCTGCGCGAATTTGGGCTTGTGCACGAACCCGACGCTACACAGGAAACGCGCGCGCACGTCAAATCCCTGCTCGCCCCCGCAGATGTCCGGAACCTTGAAAAGCTGATGATCGCTTTGAATGCGGACGCAGAAAATTCGGGCAGCCGTAAGATGGCCAGCGCGATTACCTCCATCCTTCAAACCGAATGGACCCAATCCACTTTGTTTGACCTCACCAAATGCTTTCTCACGGGTGAAGGCGCAAGCCAACCATTTTCGCCAAACAGGACGCCGCGGCAAGCCGTCACCGCCGGATTGGGCAGCGACCTCAATAACTGGCTTGCTGAATATAAGCGCAGGGTGCAGGCAGCAAGAATTGATGTCATCAATGTTCAGGCAGCGGAAAAAACTCTGTCTCTGCATCGCTTTGCAGAGGCGTTTCTCAGCCACTACGAAGAGAAGAAACACCAGGCGGCACAACTGGATTTCAATGACCTCATCCACAAAGCACTCGCTCTCCTGCAGAACCGTGAATTCGCCCAATGGGTTCTTTTTCGTCTCGACGGTGGCATTGATCACGTGCTGATTGATGAAGCGCAGGATGTCAGCCCGATTCAATGGAAAATTGTCAGTGAAATTACCCGCGAATTTACCACCGGACTCGGCGCCCGAGACCTGAGCCGGACTGTCTTTGCTGTTGGCGACGAAAAGCAATCGATTTACGGTTTCCAAGGCGCAGCCCCAGAAAAATTTACTGAAATGTGTCAACATTTCCAGACGCGGTTTCGTGATGCCGGGTTAAAATTTGTTCAAAATGAATTACACTATTCCTTCCGTTCGTCATCGATCATCCTCCGCGCCGTCGACGCGATATTCAAGGGGGATCTGACACCTGGATTTGTGCCAGACACCAAGCATCTTGCTTTCAAGGACAATTTACCCGGTCGCGTCGATTGTTGGCCGTTCCTCGCGGAAACCAAAAAGTCGGACAGTGATGGCGACTGGTTCACAACGGTTCCACAAACCGCAGAGACTCCATCACATGTGAAACTTGCGCAGGCAATCACCGAACGGGTGAGCCGGATGTTCAACGATCACGAGCTGCTGCCCGGCGATCAGGGCGGAAGGTTGATCCGGCCGGGTGATATCTTGATATTGGTCCGTCGACGTTCAGCTTTGTTCTTCGAAATTATCAATCGCTTGAAAATTGCAGGCCTTCCGGTCGCTGGCGCTGATCGCCTCAAGTTGGCGGAAGAACTGGCGGTACGCGACTTAACTTCGATCCTGGCATTTCTTGCCAATCATCAGGACAATCTTGCCCTGGCGGAAGCACTTCGCTCACCTTTGTTTGGGTTGTCTGAAAGCCAGCTTTTTGCCATCGCATATGATCGCGGCAAGCACAGTCTTTGGGAATCGCTGGAGCAAAATAACGAATTTCGAGACACCGCAGACGTCATAATCGACTTGATCGATGTTTCAGGAAAATCAACGCCCTATGGCATTCTGGAACGTATTCTCACCTTTCATCGCGGGAGAGAAAAGCTCATTGCGCGCCTCGGACATGAGGTCGAAGAGGCGATCGATTCCTACCTGCAGCAGGCACTGAGATATGACAGTGAGACATCAATCTCCCTGGTCGGTTTCCTGAATCTGCTGACCACTGAATTCGAAGTCAAGAGACAGTTGGACCAAACCACAAGTGAAATCCGGGTCATGACAATTCATGGGGCCAAAGGGCTCGAAGCCCCAATCGTCATCTTACCTGATACCGAAGAATCTCATTCCATGCCAACAGCGATGATCGAACTTTCGGATCCAGATCGCACTCCCTTGTTTATGGTCAAAAAAAGCTTGTCACCGCCACCCCTCGTGGCGGCACGAGATGCCAGGAAACAACGCGAATCCGAGGAGGCTGCCCGTCTGCTCTATGTCGCGTTAACACGGGCGGAATGCTGGCTGATCATTTGTGGCGAAGGAACACACAAACCCGGATGTTGGTACGATATGATCGCTTCTGGGCTCAGGCAATGCGGTGCCGACCCGCACGACTTCTGCGATGAGTCGAGCGCATTCGTCGGACTTGAATCAGGTCTACGACTGGCGTCTGATGATTGGCCGCGGGTGATCAGTCAGAAACACAGGGCGCAGATTGCTTCTGTAGATCTTCCCGGCTGGGCCCATCAGAGAGTCAACATCATTCCAACTGAGCCCGACAGCTTGTCCCCCAGCAGACTTGGCGGCGGCAGCCATGGCGACAATGACGAGATCATTGGCGACAGCGAGTCTCGTGACGCTGCTGCCAGGTTTGGTGACCGCCTTCACCTCCTGCTCGAACATCTGCCTGGCATTGCAAGGGCAAAACGGCCAACCGCCGCCAAGTCAATTCTGGCACTTGATGATCCGACCGCCGATGCCGCCGCGTTCCAGGACTGCATTACGGCAGCCTTGGAACTGCTTGACGATCCGGCCATTGCATTCCTGTTTGACCACACCTCCATGCGTGAAGCTGGCTTCACTGCCGCGTCGCCGACACTGAATGATCGCAAGCTACATGGCTTTATCGATAATCTCCTGGTGCGTGACGATAAGGTGGTGGTGGTGGATTACAAGTCCAACAAGAATGTGCCGAAACGGCCTGAGGATGTGCCCGAGTATATTCTGCGTCAGATGGGGGCCTATAGAGACGTCATGGCTGAGATTTTCCCTGGGAAAGACGTAGAAACCGCGATTCTCTGGACCCGAAATCGAACATTCATGCCCGTGCCAGCTGAGCTTTGCGCTGCGGCATTGGAACGTGCTGCCAGTTCATTGCATTGAACCCATCACTTTCGATAGACGCGCACTGACAGCGCATTGATCACATCATAGACAGCCTGACTGGCAGAATGACTTCGTGCAACTTGCCCAGCAATATTTGCAACGGCTCCATCCAGGGTGCCCGCAGCCGCGCGGGGAGGCATGAACCTCATCCATGGTTATTGCCTGGCGCAGGGTGGCGTTGATCTGCTCCATTCGGCGAGCAGGATGACCAACCCGTAACGTTTATGACGAATGGCGGGGACACTGTCATCAAGGCACCCGCGTCACCGACCTGACAGTTGCCCATCTCAAAGCAAATATTCAGCAGAACTGCTTCTCTCAATTATTGATCGTCGGATCAATCAGAGCAGCAGGCCTGGCAGAAAGAGGACAATACCAGGAAACATGACGAGGCCGGCAATTGTAATCGCATCAGCAATGAAGAAGGGCGTGACACCCTTGAAGACATCCTGCACTGAAAGTTCGGGACGCACCCCAGCGACGACAAAACAATTCAGTCCGATCGGTGGCGTGATCAGACAAAGTTCAGCCAATTTAACGACGATGATTCCGAACCAGATGCCGCATTCCACGGCACTCATACCGAAAGCACTTTCCTCAGCCGAAACGGCAATGCCGCCATTGAGTGCAATGACAGCGGGAAATACGACAGGAAGTGTCAGGATCAGCATGCCGATCGCATCCATAAACATGCCCAGCACGGCATAAGCCATAAGGATCAGAATGAGCGTGAGATAGGGACTTTGTTCCAGCGAGCTGATCCAAAGCGAGAACTGCCCCGGAAGATCTGCAAAACCGAGGAAACGCACATAAATCAAGACACCCCAGATAATTGCAAAAATCATGACCGAGAGTTTTGCGGTTTCGAGGAGTGCATTTCTCAGCTGATTCCACCGCATGCCGCGATAAAGTGCCATCGCGAAAATTATGAATGCCCCGATGGCACCGCCCTCGGTCGGTGTTCCCCAGGAATCTCCACCAAAAGGATTATAAATGAAGAGAATGATCACCGCGATCACTAGGAAGATTGGGATGACAGGTGGCAATGATTGCAAACGTTCGACCCACGAATATCCACCAACTGGTGGGCCGAAATTCCTGAGAGTGACGGCCATACCGATAATCAATGCTGCATAAATGATCGCCGAGAACATCCCCGGGATAAATCCTGCCAACAACAGGGCGCCAACATTTTGCTCCACGATGATCGCATAAATGACAAGAATAGCCGAAGGCGGGATTAACGAAGCCAGGGTCCCGGCAGCGGCCACAACGCCTGCAGCAAATCGCTGATTGTAGCCGATACTGGTCATTTCAGGAATGGCAATGCGTGCGAACACTGCCGAAGTTGCCACCGAGGCTCCTGACACCGCCGCAAATCCTGCTGTCGCAAAGACGGTGGAGACGGCAACACCTCCGGGAACCCAGCCAACCCAGCGTTTCGCCGCTTCAAACAGCGCCCGCGTCAGTCCTGCATAATAGGCAAGATAGCCAATCAGGATAAAGGTCGGAATAAGTGACAGGGCTTGCGATGAGATCTTGGAATGTGGAACTTGCCCGGCTGTCTTGATTGCAACCGCAACAGCCCATGAAAACTGCGCAGGATCATAGGCACGTTTGTCCCAAAAGATCCATATCAGACCAATGATACCGGCAATTGCCGCTGCAAACGCGACTCGGACTCCAAGGACAACCAGAAGCAGCAAAATGCCGGTCGTTATCAAGCCAATATCGATAGGACTCATTGGTTGTAAACCTAGGCTGCTCCGCTCTCGCCTTCCCGAAGTCCGGATACGGCGCGGGCTTCATCAGCAGCGATTTCCGCCATATCCTGAATGAGCGGGACCGCAACCGGGCGGGCAACGCCGGAAATAACCGCCTTCCCATAACCCCAGGCCTGTAAAACAAGGCGCACAGCCATGACCGAAAAAGCAATCGGTACGAGCAGTTTGGCCGGCCATAACGGAAGGCGAATATCGAGACTGGAGTCGCGACTCCAGTAGGGACTGGTCCACTCAAAGGACCGTTCAAAATGCGCCCAGCTTCCCCAAATCATGAGAAGCGCAAGAATGAGGATCAACAGCGTTCCGAAAAGCTCAGCCATCCATAGAGGGCGACCACCAAATTTTCCGATCACCATGTCCATACGAATATGTCCGCCGAGTCGCTGACAATAGGACATACCGATAAAGGCAATAACTGGCATGATCTGCTCGATCCAGTCGACATAACCGGGGACGGGTCGATTGAAGAAATTTCTCCCGCCAACGCTGACGACCGCAAGCAGCATCAGCGACAAGACCGCAAGACCTCCCGTCAGCGCAAGCTTCTCTTCAACTTTGTAGAGACCCAGTTCCAGCCGACTCAGCCGAGAATCATCGGTGAGCACCGCTGTTGCGCCAGCCAATTTCTCTGTACTCCGGGTGAGACGGGTCGCCCCGATGCGGCGACCCGTTCATCAATTTCTCAGTTCCCCACCATACCAATAACGAGGTCATAGAGCTCCTGTGCTGGTAGCCCTCTTGCAGAATTCTCCGCGATCCAATCACGCGCCGCGGGGGCAGCGACGGCATTACGAAAAGCGGCAAGCTCATCGGCTGAATAGGAGATTCTCTCAATTCCTTTTTCATCGAGGGTAGGCCCCCAACGCGCCATCGTATTGTCATTGTAAAATGAGATATAGTGATCGAGGGCAGCATCGACGGAACTCAGCAATGCGTTGCGTTCAGTATCGGTCAGTGCATTCATCGCGTCACTATTGACGACAACCGGACAGTTCACGGTTCCCGGGTTCAGATTTGTCGTCCACCATTTGGCACTGTCAACCGTCCCGAATGCCAAGTGCGCATGCGGGGCAAAGGCCACAGCCGTGACAACGCCGCTATCGAGTGACTGGCGTACCTCGGTGGCCGACATTGAAGTGGGCACGGCGCCGATTGCCTTCATCGCAGCACCAATTCCACCTGTCGCTCGCACCGCCAAACCTTCGAATTCAGCCAACGTTCGCGGGGCATCACCAACCCCGGCGATATTGTATTGCGGTAAAGGCGAGGGCATCAGCAACTGAGCGTTCCATCTTGCCAGATCTGCAGCTACAGCCGGATGCTGATAGACTGCACGGGAGATCTCGACTTCCTGTTCCAAAGAACCCACGCCGAGAAATGGCAGTTCCAACACCGTGATGGATGGATTCTTGTCACGATGGTAGCCTGCACAAAATTGCGCCATCTCGAAAGCACCGATCGAGATTCCATCAAGATTCTCGCGGTTGTTGGACAATCCTCCATAAGATAGATTGAGCGTGAATTCTCCGCCGGTCTTGTCGCTCACTAACTCGGCAAGCTTCTCGACATGTTCGGTGAAGGCACGCCGGGTACCCCAAAGCGAAACATTCCATTCAGTGGCAATTGCCTCACCCGCCAGAACCAGCGACAACGAACCAACGATTGCAGTTTTTATGAATCCAGACAGTTTTCAGTCCTCCTATTGATGATCAAATGGGCGTATTCTCAGAAATCGGATCATAACTCAAGAACATTCTGAGATCAGTTGCCGTCAACGCAATCCATCCTCTCCCTTGACCTGATCAATGGTGAGACCGCCGACTCGTGGCAGAGGTCTCCCGCTGTCGGTAATTGCCACTGCCACCATGATCTCGTTGCACCGCGGCGCATCGTTGAGCTGCATTTCCATCGCGTCAAAATGCGACCGAACATAGGCTGCATTCTTATGTCCAAGCGGGATATCCAACACCTGCCCTGGCGACCCCATCTTCTTGGAAGAGGGAACCAATGCGGCACCCTTTTCCACAGATTGACGCAACGGCCCACCGAGTTTGGGATGCAGGACCGCGGCCGCATGTTCCAATTCCCCGTTCTCACCGACCATCGCGGCCTTGCCGTAGCTTTGTGCGTCTTCCGGAGAGATCCCCAGTGTTTTGACACACCGACCGCCGAGCAGACTCCCGAGTTCTGCGCCTATTTCCATCAGGAGTGTGAGATCCTCTACATAACGACCGGCAAATGGATTGACGATCACGGCCGCCGCTGCAGCCTTGCGTGTCGGCGGTTCTATCACGACATCTGATTCGCGGTGCGTCTCTTCAACAACGACCAGGATCTTTCTGATATCTGCTTTCATCGCAATCCATCCTCTCCCTTGATGTCAGCGGCGGCCAACCCCAGTGAGCGGTTATGAATCCTCGGGCCCGTTGACATACCCAACATGTAGCAGATTTCCCCCTGCCGTGGCGCGTCTGCCAGTCCAATTTCCATACTGTCAAAATGACTGCGCACATAAGCGGCATTAATGTGCGCAAATGGCAGGTCCAGTCGAGCTCCGGGCGCGCCCACTTTCTTGGCTGAAGGGACGATCGCCCTGGTGTCGCCGAGAATTTCACGCATCGCGTAACCGCCAGGCGCATGCCACAATGCACCATGTTCGATCTCGCCACCGGTGCCGACAATGGCACCTTTCCCATAACCTTCAATGATTGAGACATCTCCACCCAGAAGCGTGACAAGACGTTCCGCCATGTTGATGCCAAGGGGCATCAGATCCTCCATGAAACCTGCAATATCTTCAACATATCTGCCTGCGAACGGGTTGTTGATCACTGCAATTGCCGCCGCCTTGAGCAATGGATTGGAAGCCGATGGACCGCCTTCATGAAACACGTCCTCCCGGCAAAGGACCAGTTTACGAATCTCAATGTCTGGCATCGGGTAATTTCCACCAATCTTTCGGCGCACGAAAATTCTCTTCGCAGACAAACCTGGATTGCCCCTGCAGGAACAATGCTGCTGCACAAACATGCCCTTTGCAACAGATCGTCCTGGCCACCTCGACGCCGGATTGCAGGGCCGTGCTGATGTCGTCTTCTGCCAGACGTCCACATGCCCTGACAACCGACAAACCCCGAAGATCCGTATCGGCATTGAGTTCTTCGGCAAGGCAGCGCTCAACAGTCGGGTGGTCAGGCAAGTCGGCGGCATTGGCAATGAGTGTCGCCGCCGCATCTGCCGCGGCCGCTGTCGGTGCCAGGACAGTCACGGAGTCGGCAATTCCCAATGAATGACTCCGTCCCCCACGGCCGCTCGTTGCGATCCCACGCACCGGTGTATCGGCAGAAATTTCAACCCCTCCAAGCGAATTTCCATTGAGATCGGCAATCGTGAGCCGGTAAGACTGGCCGGGAGACAAATGGAGGGCGATGTCGCCACCATTGTTGACGTAAGCGCGATCGAGATCTGCCGATCGTGTCATGGATTCAAGGACTTCCTCGGCGACTGCACCCGCAACCGCAGCCATTGGCGTGATAAATTCGTGTCTGGAATAGGGCGCGACCGATTTACACATTCGACGTGCCGTCGTACCAACAGGTAATTCACTGGCCGCTGACCAACCGCTTCTCAACAATGGGAGTTCCTGGACCAACTCCTCCAAGATTGTCCTAAAACGCATCCATGCCGCCCGCAGAGCCGTGCCGACAACCACTTGCTGTCGACTGTCGGCAAAAATAATCAGGTCAATCGGACCATGATGCAGGTGCAGACGCCCATCAGGCAATTGCTGCGCCGTTGCACTCATCATTTTTCACTCTGTTCTGCGAGACCTGGCGGATTGATTCCGCCAGGTCTTATGTTGGATTTCTTGACCCGGCGGACCTGCGGGCCCAGAACAGACTCGACCGAGCGAATCCGATCCTCATGCCCACCCAATTGCAGATAGTCATCCTTGCGCATTGTGAACTCAATGGGCGCAACCAAGGCTGGCGTGGGAACATAACCAAATGAATTGTCGGGCATATCTGCCACATCAACCATAAAGGTAATGCCGCCACCGGGCCAAATAAACGCTTCGACGCCGCCGCAGGTCACGCGCGTCAGTAATTCCCTGACAGATCGCGTCAGTCCGATGGGATTTTCGGTGACACCGGCACGAAGTGAACCACCCGCACCCCCCATGAACAGGATTGAACATAATGAGGGTTCACAATTTTCGGCAATCCGGACAACTGATTCATGCACGATCCGGGGCATATCTGCTGGCGTTGGGTTCAGATCCTCATCAAGTTGGAAATATGCACATTGCTCTCCGGTGGTTGAAACCATTAACAGACGCAGTCCCGGCCAGGCAATCTTCGGATCAACCTGCCGAATAATATCCAATGGATTCTCAATATTCGTGCCGCCCCAGCCGCTTCCGGAATCCGCGGCCTGGAAGTAGCGTCCTGGTGTCGAACGCCGGCCGTTCACACGAATACCTGCGGGTGGAAGATCCAACTGACGTCCCGCTTCATGCTCAGTCAATACGCCGGTAATATGGTCGTCAACGACAATGACCTCATCAACAATGTCTGCCCACTGTCTGGCAAACATACCGATTGCTGCCGAGCCGCAGCCAACACGCATTCGTCTTTCTTCCTCACCATTAATCACCGGTGGACAGGCCGCCTGAATGCGTAAACTTGCTCCCCGGTCCACCACGATATCGAGTGGTGCACGGTTACACAGCTGCAGCAGCGACTCGCATGTGATTCTTCCTTCTTTCTTGGTCCCACCCGTCAGATGTTCTACACCCCCGAGCGACAGCATTTTTGAGCCATATTCGCTGGAGGTGACATGACCGATGATTTCTCCGGACGATCGCACTTCGGCACGTTCGGGACCAATATCGCGATCGGTGTCAATCTTCACCTTCACGCCGCAATAACTAAAGATTCCCTCAGTCACGACGGTGACCATGTCTGTCCCGCCGTAATCACTGCTGACGATAAAGGGGGCCGGCTTATAATCCGGATAGGTGGTGCCGGCCCCGATCGCGGTTACAAATGTCCGGTTTGACTGCAACGCGTCACCGTCCCAGCCCCCCGGATCAAGAAACGGTACGGCATCTGACCCGCTCTCCACCGCTGATTCAATAACAGTCAGCGGATCCAGCCGAACAAGTCGTCCACTGTGATTGGCATATCGATCACAGGCCCCTGCCATACCGTCAGCGATATAGCACATCACCGGACACGCGTCGCACCGAATCTTGTCATCCGTCGTTGCAGATGCACGCTGTTCAGGCATCTGATATCGCACCAAGTGCCGCGAGGACACGAGCGGGTGTGGCTGGAATGCGTGTCATGCGCACAGCGCATGCATGACGGATCGCATTCAGGATCGCAGGTGCAGTGGGAATCAAGGCATGTTCACCAAGCCCCTTCGCACCATGGGGGCCGAAAGCATCGGGTTCTTCAATGATGATGGATTGCACCGGCGGGATATCGCCGATGGTCGGCACCAGATAATCGTGCAGATTTTCGGTATGACCCGGCACATACTCTTCCATCAGGGCCATTCCCAATCCTTGCGCAATTCCACCCTCAATCTGTCCTTCGACCAGCAAAGGGTTAATCGCTTTGCCGACATCATGGGCAGCAACAAACCGGCGAGTCCGAACCGTGCCCAGGGCTATATCGACTTCGGCCTCGCAGATTTGAGCAGCATATCCAAACTGCGCATAAGGTGCGCCCTGCCCATTGTCGTCAAGGGGGCTCGAGGGCGGGTCGTAAATCTCCTCGGCAAAGATCGCGTAGCCCAGATCATCAACGGGAAGTCGCCGCAGATCCAGCTGATGCCGATCAGTGCCATCGCAGATTATCAGCATCCCCTCTTCCGGAATGATTGTCGAATCGGCGGATGCATTACAAAGACGCAAGACTTGCTCACGTAGCGACATCCCGCATGACTTTGCCGCATTACCGCTGACAAAAGTCTGGCGAGACGCAGAGGTCTTGCCGGCATCCGGGGTGATATCGGTATCGGCATCCCGCAAAGTGAGTTGCATAACCTCGACCCCGAATGCATCGGCGAAGATCTGGGCAATAACGGTATTGGCACCTTGTCCGATATCCATCGCCCCTTGATGCAGAATGATACGACTATCCGGGGTAATTCCAGCCCGAATCGTGGACGGATTCGGCAGCGAGGTATTGCCACAACCATACCAGCCGCCCGCCACACCGGCACCTCTTCGTAGATTGTGCCCATCAGCAACAGCCTGACGGTTGAATTCTTCTGCCGCATGACGGGCCGCGCGCCATGACGGCCGGAGAGACCGAAAACACTTTCCGATCCCGACTCCTTGCTGAAAGATCTGCCCGCAAACCGTGCGCATTCCATTACCAAGAGCATTGTGGATTCTGAACTCCAATGGATCCATCTTCAGCTCAATGGCCAAATCTTCAAACAAGGTTTCTTGCGCGATCGCACTCTGGGGAACGCCAAAGCCGCGGAAGGCACCGGAAGGCGGCGAATGGGTGACAACAGCGCGGGCATCGGCACGGTAATCATGTACGGTATATGGCCCGGAAGCGTGCACCGGTACACGATTGATCACTGTCGGGCCCCACGATGCATAGGCACCGGTGTTGAATTGCCCTTCGTATGTCAAACCTGAGATGGTTCCATCAGATTGAGCACCAATCTTCATACGAATACGCGCCGGATGCCGCTTGGTCGTGGATTGCATAGACTCGCTGCGCGAATAGGCCATGCGTACCGGTTGACCGGTCTTGATCGCAGCGAGAGCCAAAAAGGGTTGCACCGACAAATCCAATTTTGACCCAAACCCGCCGCCGACGGCAGTTGGCATGATACGAATATCAGACGGATTCATTCCGAGAATTTCAGCAAGGCTTTCGCGATTCATCATTGGTGCTTGCGTCCCACACTGAATTTCAATGCGGCCTGCGCTCAAGCGTGCGCAACCAGCTTCCGGTTCGATATAGGCATGTTCAACAAATGAGGTCTCGAATGTTCCTTCCGCGGTGACATCCGCCTGTTCGAGGGCAGTTTCCGCATCTCCGCACTGCACATAGCCACGACACATCTCATTGTGGGTGTATTTGTCATGCAGTTGCGGCGCATCATTGTCGGTGGCATCATCAAGGCTGCAAGCTGCCGGCAGCGCACGCCAGTTGACAGGAAATCGATCAAGATCCAAAGCGGTCACGACAGTCGGATTGCCAACCAAGGCGGCTACAGCTTCACCACGAAATCGAGTCTTGGCAACGGCAAAGACGGGTTGGTCGATAAATCCCGGAATGACGCCAAATCTGTTGCTGCCCGTGACATCTGCTGCCGTGAGAATCGCCGAGATACCCGGATTCTGTTTCTGGAAACGTTCCAGATCTCCAAACTCAAACGCAGCATGGGGATACGGCGAGCGTACGATCCGTACCGCTAGCCAATCAGCGTCCGCGATGTCATCGCTGAACATCTCTGTCCCCAAAACCTTGGCTTCCCCATCGACTCGCCGGCAGCGACCACCAATTCCCGCAGACAAAGGTATGTCAGTCCTCATATCGCGATGTGCCGCTTCATGCACCGCATCAAGTATTTTTCGATATCCGGTGCATCGGCACAGGACTCCGCCCAAAGCACCCTCAATTTGATCAAAATCAGGTGACTTTTCACGCCGCAAAAGAGCCGCCGCAGACACGATCATTCCCGGCGTACAAATTCCGCATTGTGATGCGCCACAATTCTGGAAAGCTAGGGCAAGTTGCTTGGCCCCTTCATCATACTGCACGATTCCGGCCAAGGTTTCGATACACCGGCCTTGTACCTGGTGCGTTGTCGTGAGACAGGAACAAACGGGCTGTCCATCCAGCAGGACGGTGCATGCACCACAATCGCCTGCATCACACCCCACCTTGACATCCTTCACATCAAGCCTTTCGCGCAGCGTATGAGAAAGCCGCTCGCCCGCAGGCGGGTCTGTGACGACATGGCATCGATTGAGACAAAATTCGATCGGCAGAGCGGCCATTTTGTTACCTGTCGGGCATGGCGTCGATGATGGCACGACGACACAACTCACCAGCAGCCATAAACCGGTACTCAACTGTGCCGCGCATATCGCTGATCGGCGTCAAGGCTGCAAGATGCGCAGACAAAATCCTGTATCCTGCAACCGCATTGACAGGAAGCCCGCACAATTTCTGCTCAAGGAGTGGTAAGCGTACGGCAGTTGGCGCACACGAGCCAACGGCAATGCGAACATCGTCAAGCCGCTGATCCCGCACCGCGACCAGAGCAGAAGCCATCGCGATCGAAATCACGAGAAATTTGCGGCTGCCGAGTTTGACAAATGAACTTCCTGACGGCGAGGTGACCTTTGGGATGATGATTGCCGTCAGCAGTTCACCTGGGCTCAGGTCAACGCGTCGTACCCCGGTGATAAATTCGGCGAGAGGAATCGTACGGTTCGCTGACTGCGATTGAATTTCCAGCTTGGCATCCAACACGAGAAGGGGTGGGATTCCATCGGCGGCGGGCGATGCATTGCAAATATTACCCCCAATTGTGGCGCTATTTTGAATTTGTACCGAGCCTACCGTTACCGCCGCCTGCTGAAGACATCTGAGATATGTGGGCATTGGATACGCAGCAATCTCAGCCCAGGTCACTGCAGCTCCAATGCGCCAGCCATCGACACATTTCGCAATCTGCCGCATTTCCCTGACCCGTGTGATATCGACAATGTCCGTGGGCATCTTCCCCGGTGCAAGTGCCGGATAAAAGTCGGTGCAACCGCCCACAATTTTTGCCCCATCCGCCGCCGCCGTCAGCGCATCTACAAGCGATTCCGGAGCAAAATAACCCATTGTCTGACTTTCATCGCGGTATCCGAAGCGACTCTAACATGAATCCGTCGAATAGAAAATTGTTGGCCGCCGGATCATCGCCATCCGAAGCCTCGAATGGTGTTGACCGCTGTCGCGCACAGGTTTGCGGCTGATCGTTTCAGGGCGACAGCTTATCTCTCTGGCAATGGCAGCTTGCGTATAACTGCTCTTCTCGAACCGGTATAGCTGGCATTGTTTGCACGCGGTGAGGTGTTGGAAGTGATTCGCTCTAACAGTTCCCGGCGTTTGTTGCTGAGACTGCGACTGCATCCTGACTGATTTGCCAACAGCCCGCCAGACCATTGCAGAAACGTCTCTTCCTGGCCGCTGTCCATCAAACTGGATGGGACGTGTTGATTGCTGAGGCTTCATCGGCACGATAAATATACAAGATCCTGACATCACACCTGCCGGGACATATGCGCATGGTCCTTTCACAACCCGATTCGCCGTGGATTTTCCGTACCTATGCCGGTCACTCGACTGCAATCGAGTCAAATTCCCTTTTTCGCCGCAACCTGGCAAAGGGTCAAACAGGCCTGTCAGTGGCTTTCGATCTGCCAACTCAAACCGGATACGACAGCGACCATGAGCTTGCCCGCGGAGAAGTCGGGAAAGTCGGCGTACCCATCTGTCATCTCGGTGATATGCGCAGACTGTTCGATCAAATTCCTCTTGATCACATGAACACGTCCATGACCATCAATGCAACAGCAGCCTGGATATTGGCACTCTATATCGCTCTGGCCGAAGAGCAGGATATAGACCCGTCGCAGCTGCGCGGGACTGTGCAAAATGACATCATCAAGGAATATCTGAGCAGGGGCACCTATATCTTCCCGCCGGAACCCTCACTCCAATTGGCCGCAGATATCGCGGTCTTCTGCCGTGCAAAATTGCCCAAGTGGAATCCGACAAATGTCTGTTCCTATCACTTGCAGGAAGCCGGCGCGACAGCGGAGCAGGAACTGGCCTACGCCCTCTCCACCGCCATTGCACTTCTCGATAGATTGAGAATGCAGGTCACAAAAGACGACTTTCCACAGATTGTCGGGCAGGTCTCGTTCTTCGTCAATGCGGGCATTCGTTTCATCAGGGAAATGTGCAAGATGCGGGCATTTTCTGAACTGTGGGACGAGATTTGTCGTACGCGTTACGGGATTGAAGACAGTCAACTGCGGCGTTTCCGATATGGCGTACAGGTCAACAGTCTTGGGCTGACTGAACGACAACCGGAAAACAACGTGTTCAGAATTTTAATTGAGATGCTCGCCGTGACATTGTCCCGCAATGCCCGTGCGCGTGCGATTCAACTCCCCGCCTGGAATGAGGCCATCGGCCTGCCCCGGCCATGGGATCAGCAATGGTCGTTGCGTATGCAGCAGATCCTTGCACTCGAGACTGACCTGCTTGAATTCTCTGATATTTTTGACGGCAATGCCGCGATCGAAAAAGAGGTTGACCGACTCAAGGTTCGGTCCCGCAACGAGATGAAAGTCGTTGAATCCATGGGCGGAGCCGTCGCTGCGATTGAGCATATGAAATCACGCCTGGTGGAGAGCAATTGTGAACGGGTGCGGCAGATCGAATCAGGAAACACAATAGTTGTCGGTGTCAATCAGTTTACCGAAGCTGAAAACTCCCCGTTATCGACTGGTGACTCGATCTCTCTGCAGATTGACAGTGATGCGGAAGCAAAGCAAATCAACGATCTCAGGGAATGGCGTAGCAGTCGTGATGAAGCCCGGGTTTGTCGGTCGCTGGATGCACTGCGTCAGGCCGCAGAGGCTGGGGATAACATTGTTCCTCCATCCATTGACGCCGCCAAAGCCGGCGCAACAACCGGAGAATGGGGACAAGTCCTGCGACAGGTCTTTGGGCAATACCGTGCTCCGACTGGGGTCAGTCCACGACCTTCCAACCAGACCGCCGACCTCACTTCGATTCGCGCAGAGGTGGATTTGGCAAGCCAAAAACTTGGACGGCGTCTGCGTATTCTCATAGCCAAACCCGGGCTCGATGGTCATTCAAACGGTGCAGAACAGATTGCCTGCCGTGCACGTGACTGTGGCATGGATGTTATCTATCCGGGGATTCGATTCACTGCAGCTTCGATCGTGAAAACCGCCATCACCGAACAGGCCCATGTCATTGGCCTGTCAATCCTCTCCGGCTCCCATATGTCACTGGTGGCAAAGATCAAATCTGATCTCGAGCAAGAGGGTGCAGCAAAGCTTCCTCTGGTCGTCGGTGGAATGATTCCGCCTGATGATGTGGCACAGTTGCAGGCACTGGGGGTCGCCGCAATTTATACATCGAAAGATTACGAATTGAACCAGATCATGCGTGACATTGTTCGTTTGGTTGCACCCGCACAGCGCGCCGCCTGAGAGAGCAGGTGCTCCTTCATCTCGGCTTCGACGATGATCGAGTCCCAGAGTTCGGCCAAGATGGGGCCCGGCAGCACTGTGATCTTCTGAATTCCTTTGGGCAGATCACCCGCAAACGGTGCGTTCATGGCTGCTTCCTCATTTCTTTGCCTGTGGCGGTGCCTCTTCCAGAGATTTAAAGGTTTACAAAATTGTTTTACTTATGACCTTGTGTTACCAGATAGGAACAATAAGACGCAATTTGAAGCGTTTTAGTTTACATAATATAAATCATATTGGTAAAATGTAAATCATTTTTTGGGAGGGCGATATGATTGGTAAGCGACTCAAGGGAGCCCGGGCTGCATCCGGCCTTTCGCTCCGCGCTCTTTCTGATGCCATGGGAAACAAGGTGTCCGCTCAAGCCATCGGCAAGTATGAGCGCAACGAAGACATGCCTGGATCGGGCGTGCTGCTAGCACTTGCACGGGCGTTGAATGTCTCCGTCGATTTTCTTCTCAGCGATGACGAACTAGAACTCGCGGGCGTGGAGTTTCGAAAATCGGCAAGCTCGTCAGCAAAAGAGGTTGCGACGATTGAAGCGAAGACGCTCAATATGGTGGAAAAGTACCTTGCTATCGAAAGTCTTCTGAACCTGTCGAGCCAAGAATGGGATGCTCCGCACGAGGCTCCCTACTGGGTCGCCGATCCTCGCGACGCTGAAGACGCCGCACGCAACATGCGCGCATCATGGCAACTAGGCCACGACCCAATCCCAATGCTTGCCGAACTTCTCGAAGAACATGGTATCAAAGTACTGTCGTTGGACGTCGATCGGATCGACGGCCTTGCAGTGAAGGTTCGTCGAAAAGAACATCCCTCCGTGCGCTTGATAATGATAAAGAAGAAGACCTGGGCAGAACGCAAGCGCTTCAGCCTAGCTCACGAACTCGGCCACATGGTGCTGAATGTCTCAGAAGGATGCGATTCCGAACGTGCTGCAAATCGATTTGCTGGTGCGTTCCTTATTCCAGCCGAAGTCCTGAGGCAGGAGATTGGCGCTCGCAGGACGGATATGAGTATTGGAGAACTCATCAGCTTAAAGGATCGCTTTGGTGTAAGCATTCAGGCATTGACATATCGGTGCAAGGATTTGAAGATCATCAATCAAGCAACGTTTGTGCGCCTCTTCAAGGCCTACAAGAACCGAGGCTGGAGGGACGAGCCATTTGAAGAGCCAAACTCCATACCTTGGGAACGAGAAGAGCCGGATCGCTTTCAGAGACTTTGCTTTCGTGCGTTATCAGAGGGACTGATCGGCTTGTCCCGAGCAGCAGAGCTTCTCGAAATACGGGTGAAAGAACTGGAAGACCGACTGGACCACATGGCATAAAGTCCTTGTGCAAGTTCTTGTTTCTGATACCTCAGTCCTAATCGACATAGAAAGAGCCTCGCTTACGGTGAGGCTCTTTGATCTGCCATATGAGTTCGTTGTTCCGGACGTTCTGTACGAGGCTGAGCTACTCGACTGGATGGGACTTGACCTTCTTGATCTCGGATTGAGAATTGAAGAGCTTACGCCTCAGGAAACCACACGCGCAACAGAGCTAAAGCGAACGAAAGCCATGTTGTCGATGCCTGATATTTTCGCACTTTGCTTGGCTGCTGAAAGGAATTGGACTCTCCTGACCGGGGATGGAGCTCTAAGAGCAGAAGCCAACCGCCAAAAGCTAATGATGCATGGCGTTCTGTGGGTGTTCGACGAAATGGAGCAGCACGAGGTTTGTTCGGTGGACACCCTCAAATCAGGTCTTGAGGCGGTTCGAGATCACCCAAGGTGCAGGCTTCCAAGGCGGGAAATCAACCGACGGCTTGCACGGTATTAGATTCACCCTGCAACTGAGCATACACAGCGAATTCAAGTCATAGTCCACGGCGGGAGTGGTTCTCGTATGGCGGACTTGTGAATTTTCAACCTGTTAAAAACGCGTGTTTTTCTGATTCCTGATGGCGTGCGTTTTGGTGATGTGGCGGAAACCTGAGAAAAATCGCGGGATTTGACCAGATAGAGGTGAAGTCGTTGGGTTTGTCTGCCGGACACGGACCTCAAAGATGACTTGGCCCGCCTGTTTCGGGAGGATCCGCATCAGGCGGAGCTTGATCTGCGCGATGCGGTCGCGGGTCTGGCCCGTGGGTTGTTGGGTCAGGCCTTTGCGGCGCTGGATGATCATGGAGACCGGTTGCAGATTGACGGGAAAAGTACTCGCCAGGTGGCGGCCTCGCCGGGTCAGGCGACAACTCTGTTCGGGACTGTGACCTTTCCACGGGCACGGTCTCGCCCGTCCAGTACCGGACCCTCCGTGGTGCCGACAGAGCAGGTCCTGGGTCTGACCACGGGTGGGGACGGGCACGGCCGCCGGTCTCTTGGCTGCGATCATGGCCAGCCTGCCGGCACGCGATGGGGCGATACTCACACAGGTACTTTTGCGCGGCTTCCGGAACCGGGCAAGGTCTGTCTGAAACGCCAGATGAAACCGATCAGGAATCAATCGTGGTCCAAACTCAGCCATATGGGAGTCACTCCCTGAGCAGGTACACGTCTTGCCCTCGCGGGCGAGTTCAGTTATCATTTCGTTATACTGCATGATGAAAGTTTTTCTTCGGGGCCTCGGCACCGAGTAAAACTCATTAATTATTCAAAAAAGGAAGATAGACATCCAGTTCACGACAACAGCAGACAGTCCGTTCGTCGGGCGGGGTAGGCGCCCTGCGCTTCGACCGGTGGCGAACAGACGAGAACGTACGCGGTTTCGAGCGCTCACAGCAAGACATATTCAAACCATTGCCGATTTTGCCTGCGTCAGCAAAGATGATCTGTTCGCGATGAAAGTTGTTAGTGCCGTCCTTCCTTTCCGAACCAACCCTTATATCATTGAGAAGCTGATTGATTGGGATCGGATTCCAGACGATCCGGTTTACCAGCTTGTCTTCCCACAAAAGGACATGCTTGAAGAAGCAGACTTTGCACAAATAGCTGATCTGATGGTTCGTGGTGCTCCTGATGCAGAGATCAGACGTGTGGCTGGCCGGATTCGCGCCCGCCTCAATCCGCATCCGGCAGGCCAGATGGAGCTCAACATTCCATCTGTCGATGACGATGTCATTGAAGGTATTCAGCACAAGTACCGAGAGACAATCCTGTTTTTTCCGAGCCAAGGTCAGACTTGCCATGCCTTTTGCACCTTCTGCTTTCGCTGGGCGCAGTTTGTCGGCGACGAGGATATGAAGATTGCATCAACGAATGCAGTCGGGTTGCATCAATATATCGCTGCACACCGTGAACTGTCGGATCTTCTGGTCACTGGCGGCGATCCGATGATCATGAAAACGCGGGTGATGGAACGCTATTTGCGTCCCCTGATCAACGACCCCCGATTTGATCATATTCGCAACATCCGAATCGGAACCAAGTCACTCACTTTTTGGCCGCACCGATTCGTCAGCGATGGGGATGCAGACGACATGCTAAGACTTTTCGAAGATGTCGTGAAATCGGGTCGCCACCTCGCGCTGATGGCGCATTTTAACCATTGGCAGGAAATGCGCACCGAAACCGTGCGTGAGGCACTCCGTCGGATTCGTGAGACAGGTGTCGTTATCCGCACACAAGCCCCGCTCCTCAATCATATCAATAATGATCCATCCGTCTGGGCACGTATGTGGCGTGAACAGGTCAATGCCGGGTTGATTCCATATTACATGTTCGTTGAACGCGATACGGGTGCGAAAAAGTACTTTGAGGTGCCGCTTGTCCGTTGCTGGGAGGTTTTCCGGGAAGCCGTTCAGCAGGTTTCCGGTCTGGCGCGGACAGTCCGCGGTCCCAGCATGAGCGCGACCCCGGGGAAAGTTGAAATTCTCGGTGTCCAGCAGATCGCAGGAAAAAAGGTCTTTGTGTTACGCTTCCTGCAAGGCCGCAATCCGGACTGGGTCGGCCGCCCATTTTTTGCCAAATATGACCCAAAGGCCACTTGGCTCAATGAGTTGAGACCAGCATTCGGAGCGGATTCCTTTTCCTTCGAAAAAGCTGTCGTCTCACAATAGAGACAAAAGCTTTCACTTCGCACTTTTGATCGCTTCAAGAGTGGATGCGTGAATCAGCATAGGGTTATGCCCGAAACTGGGTGACGGGAGGAGAAAGGTGGCGACTCGACTGGGTCAACGACCCGACTGTTCATGCGGTGATCTTTCAGCGTTCGCGGGGGCAGGCGAATCGGGTGACTCCCAACTGCCCCTTTTGTGACTGAATTCACAAAGCCGCCGAAAAGTTTCTATTTCGGCTTCTGAATATTCCAGGATTCACCGCCTGGCTGGTCAGAGGCCGACTCGAGCCCGTGTGCTGGATTTTGGTGGAGCCGAGGTCTTTTGGACTCAACAAATTTTCAATTTCGGCCTTAATTTGCTTGACTTTCGTGATAGGAGATGCCATATCCATGGCGATTGAGAGGTTTGCAGGCATGAAGCGAATCCTTTCATCCATTTTCAAAGAGGATTGCTTCGGCGATCCTCTTTTTTTGCGAGCAACGTGATTGTTGCACACTTCCATAATTTTGGGGCAACGTGATCGTTGCGCAATTCCATAACTGGAGAATGTCGGTGAAATCAGGTTCCGCTGTCAAGTCTCTTCTCAGGCGCAACCCGATTCCCTCCAGAGACCGCCGCTTTCAATCGCGGCTGCCCGACTGAGCCGACCGCCCGTTCGCTACAAGATTTCACTGGAATCTGATAAATTTGACCCTCCGACAACAGTCACCGGAGGTATGAAACAATGCGGTCAATTCTACGCATGGCAGGCATCGCAACCGGTCATGTCCTCGCCCTCCCGTCAATCGTGTGGGCCCAGGAGAATCTCGGGGCGGTCGCCAATCGGGTGACCAGCCAGATGGGAGATTTCGGTGCCTTGCTTGGCGCGATTGCCACCGTCATCGGCGTGGGCATGCTGGTCATGGCAGGCGTCAAGTTTCGTGCCTACTCCACCAATCCACAGGATCCGAGTGCCTCGCTCGGCGGTTCAGTGGGCTGGATGGTCGCCGGCGCGGCACTGGTGGCCATCCCGACATTTCTTGATGTCGGGGTCGCCACGCTGTTTGGTGCCGGGGGCGAACAAGGGACATTCGACGGCAGCAATCTGGGGCTCGGGGGAACCGGCAGCGGTAGTGGCAACTGAAACGTCGGTGAAGATCTTCTCCGCCGACATCCCCGGACCTTCACCCGCCCCGATCCCGTCCATGCCGATTGACCGTGACCGACCGGTATCACTCTTTCCTGATCCGGCAACAGCGGCACTTTCCCTGCAGTTCCACGCCACGCGGGCCTGGCGCCATCGCGAGGCGGTCAGCAAGACCCTGCGACAGCGGAACTGGACCTGTTGGCTCTGCTCCACCAGGCTGCCATATTTCATGGAAATCGACCATGCCGATTCTGACCACGAAAACTGGGATGTGGCCAATCTGCGCCCCATCTGTCACATCTGTCATCTCGCCAAACATCCGGTCCAACCCGGAATCAGTCATTTTTATCCGCTGCGCCCGATCTTCCTTCCGGAACTCTCGCAATCCCTGGTCTCGGCCCTGGCCTGGTCGATCATCTGGGGGCAGCAATGTGCCAGGCTCACCTGTTTTGGAGAGCGGGACAAGGGATGGGACGTCCAGCGGGCCTTTGAACTGGACATGATGGCAGAGAAACGCCAACACATCTTCGCTGATCTCGGCACGTGGATTACCCAGCGCTGCGTGGAGGCACAGAAATGCACCGGTCAGGTGGATGGGAAGGACGGAATCGCGGCGATGCTCTGCATTTCAGAGCATCTGGGCAGAACCCCGGAGAACTGGGAGCAACTGCGGTGGTGGCCCACGGCGGCAGGTGTTGATGATCTCTACAAGGATGCTGCTATCCTCTGCTGGCTGCCCGGTGCCGGTGTTGCCACAGTCTGGCGCGATATTCCTCTCCATGACATGGTCTCAGTGGAGACCATTCGCAGGATCTCCACGGCGGCAGCAGAACTGCGTCACATCTGGCCCGGCCCCGACCACAGGGCAGACTGATGCTGGCTCAGTTCTCATCGATCGCGACTTCAGCCGCCGCCGCGCTGACCCGCGGTCCCCTTGACCATCATATTGATCTGGAGGGTGCCGACAGCCCGTATGCCCTCTATACCGCCGCCGGGTCCCTGATCACGATGTTTTCCTGGCGGGGCACCCGCATCATGCTGGATGCAGCCGGGATGACACGGGCCGCCGAAATGCTGCGCGAGAGAACTGCGGGCTGGCTGGGAACCCCGGGACATGCGCTGCAGGTGGTCTACATCCGTGATCCCAGTCAAGCCGGACACGAAGCTGACACGGCACTCGCCGGAGCCCGACGTCAGATCGAGACACAGAAGCTGGATCTCAGTGATGTCATTGCGTCCCGGCGAACAAAACTCGCGCGGGCCGGGGCCAGCGAGACGATCTACCTCAGTGTCTTGACCCATCCCACCGTCATTGCCCGCGCCGAACGCGACGACATGATGCGCGAAACACGACAGGGAATGGCCGGACTCCCGCCGATGCGTGACGCCCAGGTTCCGGCGGTGGTCGCCGAACAATTGCGTCAGGCGCATGCCGCGGTCTGTGCCGGTCTGGCCGATGATATGGCTCTGGCCGGACAGGAAGCGCACCGCCTGACGGCAAGCGCGGCGGCGCAGGTGATTTCACGTGCATTGATGCCTGGCGGTGAATCCCAGGGGTTCACCCCGCGCCTTGCCATCGATTCACAGGCCGTGCCCCGGGAATCACCCGGAGAGGCGCCACCGGCGCATCTGCGCGCCTGCCGGACGCCAGAGACTCGTGCGGCGCTGACCGGGAGAGACTATTCCTGCCTCGGGACCGAGAGACTGGCCTGGCAAATGCTGCGTGACCATGCCGAGATCGGCGATTACGAGACTGTGCGAATCGGTTCAACATTATTCTGTCCATTTGATCTTGCGCTACTGCCCGAATCCCTGATTCCATTTGCCGACCTGATCGATTCCGTACTGGGCAGCGATGAGCCGATCCGCTGGCGCATCAGCTTCCTGATTGAATCCGGGGGTTGGGCCGGGACCGTCTGGAAACGCATGTTCAGCAGTTTCTTTGCCTTCGTCAGCCGCACCCACAATACGCGCATCCGTGATGCCTTCAGTGCCCTCAACGACATTGATGGATCGGAAGAGACGGTGATTCGCCTCCGCGTGACGGCGGCGGTGTGGGACAGTCTGGGATCAGAAGAACGTCTCCGGCGGGCGGCGGCACGGGTGCGCCAGGCCGTAGAGCGCTGGGGCAATGCACGCTGTGAAGCCCTGGCCGGGGATCCGATCGCCTGCCTGTTCGGCTCGCTCCCGGGGGCCGGGATGGCACCGACCGCGCCAGCGGCTACGGCACCGCTGACCGATGCGCTGGCCTTGCTGCCGCTGGACCGTCCCAGTTCCCCCTGGACAACCGGCTCCCTGCCGATGACGTCGGCAGACGGACGGATCTGGCCCTATGCGCCGGGATCGTCACTGCAGGATTCCTGGGCCGATCTCCTGTCCGGTGCGCCGGGAAGCGGAAAGTCGGTCCTGATCAACTCGATGAATGCCGCCACCATCCTGTCGCCGGGAAGTCGTGATGATCCCCCGCCCATTGTTGGCATCATTGATATCGGGGCCTCCTCCTCCGGCCTGATCTCAATGATGCGGGAAGCCTTGCCGGTTGAGGAGCGTGATCGTGCCGTCTGCGCACGTTTGCGCAACTCCGAGAATTTCGCCATCAACGTCTTCGACACGATTCCCGGTGCCCGATACCCGACGGCCCTGGGAAGAACATTCCTGCTGAACTTCATCCGTCTGTTGCTTGACGCCTCGACCGCCGGTGCCGAACTGGCCGGGCTGATCGGTGCGGCCATTGACCAGGCTTACGAGACAACCGCCGATGACAGGAACCCGAAACGGTGGCACGAGGGAACGGATCCCGGGGTGGACAACATCCTGTTCGATCTGGCCTGGCAGCCCGATGACTCCTCGACCTGGTGGGAAGCGGCTGACTTTCTCGCGGATCATGGTCACTGGGAACTTGCCGAGCGGGCCCAGCGCCACGCTGTGCCCCTGATCTCGGAACTGGCGGCGGCGGCCAACAGCCCACGCGTGGCCGACAATTACCGGGAAATGAAACTGTCCACCGGGGAATCGGCCCTCAGGGGTCTGCAGCGGGTGCTGGCCGAGGCCGCCGCCGACTGGCCCCTCCTCGCGCGCCCGACCGTCTTTTCGTTCGGGGAGGCCCGCCTGCGGGCCGTCGATCTCCAGGATGTCACCGATCGCAGTTCCGAGGCCACGGCGGTGCGCCGCTCCGCACTGATGTACATGCTGGCCCGCCATGTCTGTACCGATGGATTCTATCTGGCCCCGGACGATGTCGTTGCCCTGAACCTCCGTCCCGCGCAACACGCGCGGATGATGCAGCGCGCCGAGATGGCCCGTCGCACGCGCAAACGCCTGTCAATTGATGAATTTCACCGCGCCGGGGGATTGCCCGGAATCGTGGATCAGGTGGCCACCGATATTCGTGAGGGCCGCAAGCACAATGTCCAGATCGCCCTGGCCTCGCAGCTGCTCGCGGATTTCGACCAGCGTTTGACCGAAATGGCAACCGGTGTCTGGATCTGCCAGGCCGCGGAAAACGACATCCGTCTCGCCACGGACATCCTCAATCTCGACTCGGCCTGCGTCTATGCCCTGCGCCACCGTCTCACCGGCCCGCGCGCCGGCGGGGCCCCGGTCTTCGCCGCACTGACGGTGAAAGGCGGGAATGTCCGCCAGTTGCTGACCCACAAGCTCGGCCCCGAGGAGGTCTGGGCCTGGTCCACCACGGCCGAGGATGTCGCGCTGCGGGACGAGCTGACGCGACTCCTGGGCCCGGCCGAGGCCCGCTCCGCTCTCGCCGCCGCCTATCCCGGAGGTTCGGCCCGCCGGGCGGTGGCGCGCCGCGCCGAGGCCGCGTCACTGCGTGATGAGGCCGGAGGGACGATCGAGACGATGGCCCGGGAAATCGCCGAGACCTGGCGGCGGAAGGTGGCCTGAGGATCATGGCCCCGCAGGATGCAACCGGCCAGGATCTTCTGGCGATTGCGGGACTCATCGTGATGGGTGGGGCGATCTGGTTTTTCGGCCGTGACGTTCTGCTGATGGCCACCGCCATCATGTCGGCAACGGTGAGTTTTCCGGCTTACCTTCTGGGGGAGACACTCGCCGTGTGGAACTGGCGGCTTCCCGTCCTGACGGAGGGGCTTCTGGAACCCACGCGCCGTGCCGTCGGGATGTTCCTGAGGACACCGTTGCGCGACCTGCACCTGGTCGCCGCCGAGATCAACCAGGCGGGTGGGCGCAATGGTGCGCTGATCATCGCCATCCTCGCGGTCCGTGCGGCCGCCGCCGCCCGGCGTTATCGCCCCGACCAGGTCTGCCGGGGACGCCATAGCCTGGACTCGATGATTGCCCAGCAGTCCCGGGTCTGGGCCCCGGCGCAGCGGGCCGTGGAACTGAACCCGTCCACCGCCGAGATCGTTGAGACCGGAGAGGCGGCGCAACGCGCCGAAAGGCAGCGGGACAAATTGTGCGGCCAGGCGGAGACGGCGATCGCGACCGCCGCCGCGCAGGTCAGAAACACCCTGATCAGTGAAAGCGGGATGACGGTGCCCCTGACCTTTGATCAGGTCCCGGAGACCGGCTCATTCCTTCTTCCGGAACAGATTGTCTCCCACCAGCCACCCCCACTGGGACGCGCGGCCCGTCCCGAGGAATGGCTCGCCTTCAACGGGATCGGAATCACCACCCGGCGGAAGCCAGCGGCAGATATCAGGAGTCAGGACCGGATCGTCCCGACAGACGAATGCCAGGCGGCGATTGAAATCGCGCTGGCCGGACAATTGACCCGGCAATGGAACGGGGCCCGCCGCCTGAACCGACCCCATGAACGCGCGTTGATGGCCTGTCTCGGGACGTTTGCCGCCGCCGCGCGGCAACAGGTCCCGGAGTCCACTGCCGAGACGCTGATCGACGGGGTGTCCCGACTTTTTGCCGACTGCGCCGCGGCGGGTCAGGTGGAGGCCCGCCTTGCGGAAAACACGCCCTGGTCACAACAGATCAACGCGGCCCTGGAGCACCATGCCGAACTCGTTGACGCGCTGGCGACAGGCTACTGGTGGACCGAGACCGCAATTCTCCAGATCTGGCTGGCCGGTCGTGAGGGCGGCGGGGTGTTGGCACCCGCCCGCTTTCTCTGGCTGAAACCGGAAGATCGGGCCTTATGGTATGCGATCAGCGCCTCCGGTTCCAACCCCGTGGTCGAGGCGGCCGGCATCTGTGCCCACCATCTGGCCGAGACCCAGCACGGAATGGCCCTCGCCGCGCCACGGGTCCAACGGGCCCGGGAAGCTCTGCTGGACATCTATTTCGACTTCGGTGATCGCCAGCGCGCCACAACCAGCCCGCGCCAGGCCACAAGCCTGTCCTTCCCCACCGTGGCGGGATCACGGAGGACCCGCTGATGGCCCAGCGCCCCTGGACAGCCCAGGAGATCCGCAAGCTGCGGCGCTGCTGGAAAAAGGGAGAGAGCCTGCGCCAGATTTCGCGGCGGCTGCACCGGTCACGCAACTCGGTGGCCAGCCAGACCTGGCGCCAGCAACTGATGGGAACCCAACGTGAGGCACCGTCCCTACAGGGGCGGACATCATCCGGAATGCGCGCCCGCCGCCATGGGGAAATTCCCTGCCTTGTCTGCGGGCGTCTCTTCCGGCCCCAACCTGCGGAATATATCTGTGATCGGTGCAAGAGCACCCGGGTCTGGGACGAGGGGCGCGATTTCGAGATGTTCCAGTGATGCGTCTGCAGGGCAACAAGGATCGCGCCGCCCGCGCGGCGGGCTACACCCACTGGCGGGATTTCATTGATTGCGTCAGGCGCACCGCACAGTGTGAGGATATTGCGGTGCGGTGGGCCGGACTGGTCCTGACCCCGGGCGGGGACGGCTGGCTGGTCCAGTGTCCGTTTCATCCCGATGCCACCCCGTCCTGTCACCTCAGCAGGTCGGTCTATTTCTGTCACAGCACCCATTGTGACGCCAAGGGCGATGTCATTGATTTCGCCCAGCGGATCGGCAACCTCTCGTTTGAGCAGACGCTGTTCGCCCTGGCCGCGGATTATGGATTGTCCTGCCCGGATCTCGGGCAGGATCGCACGAGACGATGGCACGGTCCACGCAAGGAGGCGAATGTGCCGCAGAACACGCCAGCGAATCGATTCCGGATCGCCAGGGCTGAGGGATCGGGGGATCCCCGCGGGTGGCCGCTGGCGGAGATTCCTGACGACGCGCCACAACCGCAACGGGGGCGGCTGCGCGTGATCTTTCCCCGCGTGGGTGAGCTGAGCGACCTGCAGGCGACATCATGGTACGCCTATCGGAATCGGGAGGGCCGACTCCGTGCGATGATCGCACGGCGCGACCGTGCCGGCGGCGGCAAGGATATCTTTCCCCTGACCTGGCGCACCCGGCCTGCGGACAACAGGGGAGTCTGGACGGTGACCGGCTGGCCCGCAGGTGAACGCAAGCCCGTCTACGGGGTGGAACGGTTGGCCACGGCGAAACCGCCCCTCTCGATCATCGTGGTTGAGGGCGAGAAAACCGCGGATGCGGCCGCCGCGTTGCTGGGGCCAGACGGCTGGACCTGTCTCGCGCCCATGGGCGGTGGCCAGGCCGCCAGCCGGGCGGACTGGAGCTTTCTGCCCGCCTGTCGGGGGTCCACGACTGACAAGATCGTGCTGCTCCTGTGGCCGGATGCCGACCCGACCAACCCGGATCGCCCCGGCCACTGCCCGGCGATGGACTGGGCGGATCGGGTGCTCGAGGGTCTCGCTGCCGGGTTTGGCAGCCGGCAGGCGATGGCCGCCGCGTGCCTGGTGCGGCTGGTGCGCCCGGATCCTGCCTTGCCCCGGGGATGGGATCTCGCGGATTTCAACATCACCAGAGATTCCCATTCCTGGCTGCAGGCCGCCATCGCCGGGGCAAGGCGCTGGAACAACCGCGACCTCAGCTGGGAGGGCACCTGAGACACATGGAACGGTTGGACGCCACCATCGAGACCGCCCTGCGCAACCGGGCCGCGCTGACAACGGCGGTCCGGTTCATGTCGATCGCCACCGCCGCTTCGGCCATCCTCTCGGTGATCGCCCTCAGTGTTGCCGTCTGGGCCCTCACCACCAAGCCGGAACCGCGGTATTTCGCCACTCGTGTCGGGGGTGAACTGGTGCAGCTGATCCCCCTGGATCAACCTCATCTCGCAGACAGCCAGGTGGTCAATTTTGCGGTCAATGCACTGACCCGGGCCTTTTCGATCGACTTTGCCCGTTACCGCGAGGAACTCGCCGATCTCGAACCCTTTTTTACCGAGACTGGATACAAGGCGTTCCTGTCCTCGCTGCAATCATCGGGCACACTGGAACTGATCACCGCGCGGCGCATGACAGGATCGGCCGTCGCCAATGGCGGGGTCGTGGTGGCCAAGGGAGTCGGCGGCGGCGGGCACTATGTCTGGCGAGTCGAAGTCCCGTTGACCACGACCTACCAGTCCGCGTCAGAGGAACAGCGCCAGCGCACCACCTATCTCGTGGAAATCATCCGCGTCCCGACCTGGCAGACCGATCTCGGGATCGCCATCCTGCGCCTCGTCGGCCAGCAGGGCGGACGGGGCTGATGGGACGGGTCATCCTGCTGATCGCCCTGGGATGGCTGATCCCGCAGGGGGCCATTTCCCAGACGCCGGTCGGAACGGATCCCCGATTCAGCGGGATACCCGATGAGACGATCACCCAGTATGACGAGGCTGCGGACACCCTCCTGCCGGTGCCCCCGGAGATGATCCAGGATTTCAACCAGCGGCTGCGGGATGCCCGCGCCGCAACCGCACATCGTCCTGCCCCGCGTCAGACGTTCTCGGACATGAATCTGGTGTCCCTGGAGCCCGGTCAGGCCCCGCCGACCGTCCGGCTGGCCCCGCGGGTGGCCACGGTTGTCACCTTTTCAGATATCACCGGTGCGCCCTGGCCGGTGGCCGGGTTCGTGGTGGGTGACGGGGCCAACTTTGATATTCGCCATCCCGGTGGCGTCGATGGTCAGCAGGGACCGTCCCATCTGACCCTGGCCCCGCGGGCCGAGGCGGGCTGGTCCAATCTCGTGGTGGAGCTGGCGGGTCAGCCGATCCCGCTGGCCCTGTCCCTGCAGGTGGCCCCCCAGACGCCGCATTACCGGCTGGATATCCAGGTGATGGAACTGGGTCCTTTCGCCAGTGTCGATCGCGGCCGCCGCCCCAAGGCCCCGGCCGCCGGTTCCCGGGAACTGGCCCAGTATATTGCCGCTGCCGACCTGCCCGCGGATTCCCGTGAAGCCGACATCTCCGATGTGGACTCGACACGGGTCTGGCTGCGCACTGGACCAACCGGGACCGAGATGATCGTGCGCACCCGCCATGTGCTGTTGGGGCCTGACTGGATGGAAACCCTGGCCGGGCCGTCGGGTGTCCGGGTCTATCGGATGCCCGCGGTTGAGGCCCTGTTATTCTCGGTTGACGGGGTCACGGTCATTGCCAGGGTGACACCATGAAACGCAGTGAGATCCGAACGCACAAGGACTTTCTGGAACATTTCACCCATGCCGATCGCGCGTTACTGGATCTGATGCGGGCCGACGAGGCGGCGGCCATCAAGGCCCAGAATGACGCCGCCCGCGGGACCCGGGAGGATGTCCAGACCCGGCACGCCGAAACGCTTCCCGATGCCGGGAACACCGCCCATGCGCTGGCCCGCTCCCGCCACGGGGCTGACACAGCCCAGACCCCCGCCGCAACACCTCTGGACGGCCAGAACCCGGACATGACGGAGGACGGCCAGAACTTGGAGATGATGGAGGACGGCCAGAACCCGGAGACCCATCCCCTGGCCGGATCGCTGGAAGCGCCGGCCGCCCGCGATGACAATCCCGTGGGCCGCACAGAAACGCAATCGGAACAGACGGGCGGCGCCGCACCCGAAGATGAGACCCGCACGGCTCCGCCCGGCGTCCAGAGCTGGTGGCCGACCCGGTTTCGTACATCGCCTGACCCTGAGGATGACGCCCACCACGCGGATGAACACCAGGAAGCTGCAACGCCCGCCGCCGGCCGCACAGTGGATCCACCCCGCCGCCCGCGCCGTCATCGTCGTCGCTGGGTGCCGAAATGGGCCACAATTCGTGCGCGCCTCACGCCGCGGCGCCTGGTCGCAGCGATCACCCTCGGCGGGATTTGTCTGCTGGCGGGAGTGGGAATGCGCATTCTGCTGGTGGACCCGCCCCCGCCAGGTGATGCCCGGATTGCCGGCAATCCGGGATTGCTCAATCCCACTCCCGGTGGGGACACACAGGCCCGATCACCGGATTATCAGGCGACCGTTGAGGACAGCAACGATCAGGAAACACAGCGGGCGAGCGAGACGGGCGAGACATTTATCCCCGTTCCCGAATCCGTTCCGCAACTGGTGGGAACCCTGGCCGAACCCGCCGAGTCGGGAACGGGGGGTCTGGCCGGGGCTGCCATCCCACCGCTCCCCGCCGGACCGCCGCCACCCCCGTCACCGGCGGAAGACCCGGCGTCAGCGTGGACTGTCACCCCGCCACCGGGTCTTCCGCCGGTGACGGTGGTGGACCAGGCCAATCCCTTTGGCGACGCGGTTGACGCCATTCCGTCACCGGTCAATCCCATGCTCGCCTATCTCGAGGCCTTGGCCGCACGACCCCATCCGGTCATGGAGGGGCAACGTTTCCCGCCGCCCGCTCCGGCAGAAGGGCCGCATGCCACAGGGGCGGGTTTGCCGCCGGGTGCCCCCGTCGCCCTGCCGGATGGATTCCCGGTACCCGCATCGCCATCTGCGGACCTGTTCCAGGCCCTGGGCCTGTTGCCCGGAGACCTGTTCGATGCCGCGATGATCAACAGCCTGAACTCCGATCTTCCCGGCCCGGCCATTGCCGAGATCACAGAAGGGAATCTGGCCGGTGCGCGGGCGGTCGGTGTCTTCGCCCCGCGATTCGAGTCCGGAGGCCTCGCCCTGACTTTTGATCACGTGTTTCTTCCGGACGGGCGATCATTTCCGATTGCCGGCTACGGCCTGTCTCCCTGGACCGGCGAATCGCTGACCCGATCCCGCCTGGATCCCCGCTTCATCCGCCGCATTGGTGTTCCGGCCTTTCTCGGTCTGCTCTCCGGTGCCGCCACGGCGATCACCACGGGGGCGGCGCAGCGTGTGGTGGTACGCAATGACAATATCATCGTCGAGCGCGACACACCTGGAGAGCGGGAGATCCTGGCGGCCGGGATTGCGGCCGGTGCGCGTGCCGCCGCGACCCTCGCGGCAGGAACCACCCCCGCCACTCCGAAAATTCAACTGGCGGCCGGATCGCCGATCGTGCTGCTGCTGGCCCCGGCCCCCAACGCCCCCAGCCCCACCGCACCCCTATCCGCTTCCGGCCGGCCGCCTCTGCCGACTGTTCCGGGCCCGGCCGGGGCCGCCACATCAATCCTGTTGCCCGCCCTGCTGGGCGATCTGCCCCCACAGGATCTCTCACCCCCGTAGAAGAAGGCTGACACATGTCTATTTTTTCCCGATTTTTGCCGTTCCGGACACGCAGGAACAACCCACCCGTCCCGGCGGATGGCGCCGCGGACAAGGTCGCGGACGCCGCACCGGATCAGGACACACACGCGGCTGACACCGCACCCGCCGGACCGCCCACCGCTGCACGGACCGGTGGCCGGGCCGGACTGGCCATCCTGCTGGTGCTTCTGGCGGCCGTTGTGACCGCGTGGATGACCGGACCGACCCGTCAGGTCCTGGTGTCAGCCGGTCTCCCTGATCGTGGCCCCCCACCCGTATTTCTGGCCGGAGAGAATCGCCCATCCGCGCCGACTCCACCCGCCGCTGATTCCCTCGTGGCCATCCCGCCGGTCTCAGCCGATTCGGTCGCTTTGGAACCGGTGATCGCCCCGCCGATTGCCGCACCTGTCGCCGCCCCGTCGCCGGATCCGGAACTGCGCGCCCGCCTCTCCGCCCTGGAAACCACACTCATGGATCTGCGCTCGGCGTTTGCGGACCAGCCCGCCATCTCAGCAGAGGCGGCGGCCCGGCTTGATGAGATCAGCACCCATGTCGCCGAACTGGCCGTGCAGATCCATGCGGTTCAGGAAACGGCCACGCAGGCGCTGAGAACGGCCCGGGAGATGGCCAGCGATGCGGCCCTCGAAACCCAGTCCGTGGAGGTGATCAACGAGGATATTCGCCAGGATGTCCGGGCGGTGCTCTCGCGCATCAGCCGCATCGAGGAGCGGATGACGAGTCAGGATGGCCGCATCGAGGCCCTGGCCGGCGATATCCATCTGCTCGCGCGCTACGGGGATGGTCCGGACACGCCGCCGGCGCATCCCGCTTCCCAGGTGACAGCCACCCCGTTCATGGCACAGGCCGCCCCTGGCGGGACGACGCAGACTCCCCCATCGCCGCCCCCGGAACTCGTCCAGGGGCGCTATCGGGTTGGCGACTGGGTCGGCGGTTACGGTGTGGTCACGGCCATCCGCAAGACGCCGGAAGGCGATCATCTGGTCACGCCCGCCGGCGTGGTCTTCGCCCCGGCACCCGCCGCCGCCCCCTGAGTTTCCTGTTGATCGGACAGCGTCGGATGCGATCCCTCTTCCTTCTCATTCTCGGTGCGACGGGAATCGTGGCACCCGTCCCGGCCTGTGCCCAGGAGTCATCCCTGCTGCAGGATGCGGCCCACGGGATTGTCCGGATCATTGCGGGATTGCAGGAGTTTCTCGGCCCACTGGAAATCCTGATCTATGTCATCGCGTGGCTGACCGGTGCTGCCATGATGATCATCGGGATCAGCCTGGCGGCGCAGCGCGCTGACCAGGGACCCGGCCGTGGGGGATGGGGCGGGCCGGTGACCTGCCTGGTCGCGGGGGCCGCCCTTCTCGCCCTGCCGACCCTGCTGGATACGCTCACGCGGTCGCTGTTTCCTCAGGATGAATGGAGTGCCGTCACCGTGTCCATTTTCGCGACCGCGCCTCATCTGACACAGGTTTTCGAGGAACAGGTGACCCAGGAGACCATTGTCGCCATTCTCCAGTTCGTCCAGCTGGTGGGAATCCTCGCGGTGTTCCGCGGCATCCTGCTCCTCAATGCCGCGGTGGATCGCCGCGCCACTGTCGGGGCCGGACTGACGCATCTCGCAGGTGGTGCGTTGGCCATCAATATCGGGCCGGTCCTCGCGATCATCGACGGGCTGGTCACATGAACATGTCTGCGGCCCGGGTCTCCGCACCGCCGCGATGGCTGGCCCTGGCGATCTGCGTGATGGCCCTCGCCGGGCTGGGGGGCTGTTCATCGGGGCCCGAGGATCACGGTTTCCGTCTCGCCGTCCCGCGCCAGGTTCCCGCGACACGCGAGGCCCTGCGCAGCCGCACGGCACTGGGCCCGCCGCCCTGTCTTCACAACCGGGTTCCGCAGACCGTGCGAGTCACCGTGTCCCGTGAGACTGATCAACAGGGGCTGACCTGGCCGCTCGCGCCGAACCGTTTTCTGCCGCTGCCCCCTAATGAGACCCTGGTCCTCTCCTTTGCCTCTGTGCCGGATGGCCGGTTTGACGATGATGAGGTTCAGATCCGCGCCCGTCTCTACATGATTTCCACCCCACCCCGCCCCGCTCCCGGTGTGGGGTGTCCGTGGGAGTTGCGCGCCGATGCGGAGGGGCGGATTGACCTGTTCGCCGCGAAGCCAGTGCGAGGGCCCCGGTGATGACCCGACACAAGTTGACTGCGGGGACTGCGTTCCAGGATTTCTATCTTGCACGCGTGATGGATGCGCTGGAAGAGACCGGCGGCACGCAGCAGCAGCTGGAGAGGCTGGAGAAAGGCCTTGGGCAATGTTCAGCCGATCAGATCAACGCCCGCAACACGGTCGGCTGGACAGCGGCACATGCGATGGCCCAGCTGGGTCTGGCCCGGGATCTGTTCGCGTTCGCCCACGCGAAGGGACTGGAGTTTGACCGGGTGGATGACCGGAAAGCGCCGCCGCTTTTCTATCTCCTGGCCTGCAGGGAAAAGGTGGAGCAGCAGACGATTGCCTGGTTTGCGGAGACTGTGGCGGAGACTCTCGGTCTGCAGGATATCCAGGGGCTCAGCGGATTTCACTATGCGGTTCTCTCGGATGATCCGGATCGCGTCGCGCAGCTGGGACATGATTGCGCCCGCCGCGGGTGGCGCAATGTCATCAATTACGTCAATTGCAGTGGCTGGTCACCGCTCCATTTCGCCTGCGCCGCGCAGGAGCTGGAACAGGCCGGCCGGATCATCGACATTCTGCTGGATTTCCAGTGTGATGCCTCTCTCCGGACGAACAGGGGCGTGTCGGCCTTTCAGCTGCACGAAGCCAACGACAAGCGCAAGTGCATCTCCGATTCCAGCCGTGACATTCTCTGGAACATGCACCGGACCCGGGCCGCCGATATCCTGAAAAGACGAAAGGAAGGACAATGACAGATCGCACGATTTCCACCGTTTTGCTGGCGGGACTGCTGGTGCTGGTGGGACCACTTGCCAACGGGCAGACCGCGGGTCCCCCGCCGGAACATGCCGGCATTGCCGAGATTCTCAGCCATGACCCCGCCTGCGACGAGGCCACGATTGCCACGCTGGCCGGTGCCGCCAGACGGGGCATCGAACGTGAAGTCTGGCGCCGCGAGGACGCGTTCCGCCCGCCCTCCCCGACATCTGAACTGTCCTGCCTTGGTGACCTCATGCAACAGACCTCATCATTTCTGGATGTGGCGTTCCCGACCGGCCAGTTGACCTCCAGCCTGCCCGGGTTTGTGCAGGGGATTCTGTCACAACTCCTCGGCGACGCGGTCGGGTCCACCGATTTTCTTGAACTCGCCAACTCCGGTGATCCGACCCGCAACCTGTCATCAGCCCTCTGCGATTTTGCCGCCGCACGGTGGAACCGCCCGACGATTCCGTCCCTGACCGATTTCACATCAGGCCCACGTTTTGCCCAGCTTCCCGGAGATCCCGTGCAGAACATCATCGCCCCCGCAATCATCCGGACACTCACCAACCCGCCCGCCGCCGCTAACCAGACCCCGCCAGGCCAGACCGCGCCGGGCCAGATCCTGGGAATTCCACAATGACCCCCCGAATCCTGATCCTCAGTGCCGCGGCGCTGCTCCTGTCCCTCCTGGGTGTCTCATCCGTCGCCGCCTGTCCCTGTACGGGTCAGATCATCCGCCACGCCGATGAGACCAATGCGAATCGCAACGCGCTGACGGAACAGGTCATCGCGGCGATTCGCGCCAATGCCGGCCAGATTTCGGGCTATATTGACCGCCAGACGGCGGCGATCGAGAAAATCCAGGACGCGTCCGATCTGAATGCCGCGATCCGTTCGCGCGAGGAAATGCGGGCGGTCGCCGAAGGGGGACGTTACGACCCTGCGGCTTCCGCCTGTGCGGGGCTTGGCGGTATTGCGGCCGCCACATCTCCCGTGGAATCACCCGGCCCGCAGGCCCCGACCGGCAATGACACGCAAAATCAGGCGCGGAACTACGAACGCTGCGCCGATGACAATGATGAGGTGTGCCGGGGGGAAGGAGCTGTGGCGACGGGGATCATTGCCGACCGCGATGCCTCTCAGGATCTCGGCGGGGTGCTGGATCCCACCTCGGATCTTCGCTTTCTGCTGCTGCAGCCCACCGTGGCGGCCGGGACGTCCACCACACCGGAACAACTGGCTGTCCCCGCCTTCCGCCTGATCCAGAATCTCGTCAATCCGTTTCCCCCGCCGCCCATCACGGACACTCAGGCCACAACACCTGAGGGGCGGGGTCTCATCGCCGCCCGCCAGGCGGATACGGCCCGCCGCTCGGCCCCGCGCGGCCTGCTGAACTGGATCCAGACCCGCGCGATGCCCAGTCTGCCATTGGGAGACTGGGCCCGCCGCACCGCGCCGGACGGGTATCCCTATCCGATCGATGACCGGATCTCGCTGCGGCAGTATTACGATGTGGCGATCGCGGCGAGCTGGCGGAACCCGGACTGGCACCGCCGTGTCACGGAAATGTCACCGGAGGCCGCCGCCCGCGAATCAGTTCTCCAGCAGGCCCTGGCCAATGATATTGCCTGGCTGCAGTTTGAGCTGGATCTGCACGCCGCCGCAACACTGGCCGTGCTCACCGCCCAGTCGATCCCGCCCTCAGAATGACAGGAGATCACCCGCATGGATGAAGCCCGGATCGGCACCTATGAGCCGCGCGCCGGCCGCAAGGAACGTCTGTTTCCGGAACAGACCACGGCCACCTCCGTGTTGCGTCAGACGCTGGCGGATTCCCGCACGGCGGCGACGATCCTGGTGTCCCTTGCCATCCTCCCCTTCCTGTTTCCGGAATGGTGGGTTCCCGCCGCGCTGGTCGTGGCCGGTTATGCCGGCTGGCTCTCGACCCTGCGCTTCCGCCTGCCCATGCGGGTTCCGGCTTCCTGGGATGGTCAGGATTATGGCGAACTGAAGGACGGGTCGGACACGGAATTCAAGACGGCATCAGGGATCCTCTATCTCGGTGCCGACCGCGACGGGAAGGATCTGTGGATCACCAATTCCGATGCCCGGCGCCACATCTTCACCCTCGGCACGACCGGTTCGGGCAAGACCGAGTTCCTGCTCGGGTTGCTGGTTCAACCGATGATGTGGGGGAGCGGATGCATGTTTGTGGACGGCAAGGGGACGCCTGAGTTTTATTCCCGTGTCTACTCGCTGGCCAAGCGATTCGGCCGCGAGGATGATGTCCGTCTGATCAATTTCACCGGGGTCTCGGCGGCCGATGGTGCCGATCCGGATGCCCCTGCGGGATCCCGGGGATCCCAGTCCAACACACTGAATCCGTTTGCCAATGGCAGTGCGGATCAGATTGCCAACATGGTCGCCAGCCTCATGGGTGGCGGGGGTGGCGGCGAGAATTCGATGTGGTCCGACCGCGCCGTGCAACTGGTATCCACCCTGATCCGGGTGCTCGTCGAGTTGCGTGATCGCCGCGAGATTCAACTGGATGTGCAGACCATCCGCTCCTACATGCCGCTCGGGGTGGGGGTTCCGGATGGCGTCGCCGCCCTCCGGAAACTGGTGCAACAGGGTGAGAAGATCAAGACGGACAAGAAAGCCCGGGCCCGCGGGGCCGAATTGGGGATATCGGGTGACTGTGCCGCGGCGATGATGATGATGGAGCCTGAAGACTGGCGGCGGGTCAAGAGCGAAACAACGGTGTCGGCCCTCTATCTGCGGGCACTGAACGGCGAATTCTCTGAAGCCTCACGCCTCGCGCTGCAGGGTTTCCTGACGACCCTGCCGGGCTACATGCTGTTCCGCGCGTTCGAGGGGCAGGAGCAGGAGTCGAAAACACTGGAGCAGCACGGATTCCTGACGATGCAGCTGACCAAACCGCTCGGGACGATGGCCGATGATTTCGGTCATATCTTTCGCACGCCGCTGGCCGAGGTGGATATGAATGATGTGATTTTCAACCGCCGCATCCTGGTGGTCCTCCTCCCCGCGTTGCAGAAAGCCCCCGAAGAGACCAAGAATCTGGGCCGGATCATCGTCGCGATGGCGAAAGCCATGATGGGCGCCGCTTCGGGCTCCAAGGTGGTCGGGACCCGCCGCGAGATCGTGGACACGCTGCCCACGCGGTCCTCCTCGCCGTTTATCGCGGTGTTCGACGAAGCCGGCTATTACCTGGTCAAGGGGATGGACGTCATGGCTGCCCAGGCCCGCTCCCTGGGTTTCTCGATCGTCGTCGGGGCACAGGATCTGCAGGCGATGCGCGGCGATTCCCCGCAGGCGGCGGATTCAGTGATTGCCAACACCTATCTGAATGCGATCGGCGCCACGGTGGATGCGGATGCCACGCTGAAGTTTGTCCGGGACAAGATCGGCTCGATCAAGGCGGCCATGTCTGCGGGCGGCACCCGCGTGGCGGGCCTGTTCGCGTCACGCTGGATGGATTCGGGCAATTTCAACTACACCGAGGTGGATCGGGTCAATGCGGCCGATCTCAGGAGCCTGACGCCGGGCGAATTCAAGTTCATCTTTCAGGACCGGATCGTCGATGGTCGCAGTTTCTATGTCGGTTCCGACATCACACCGGAAATCTCGATCAATTATTTCCTCGCGATCCGCGGGCCGTTGGACACACGTCCCGGTGAGACGAACGATCCGGAAGAGGTGTTCAGGAATGCCCTCCTGAAGGTCGCCGAACTCTCATCGCGCGAACCGGTCCCGCTGCGTGCCGGACTGTCTGACAAATATTATTTCCTGTTGGCCCGGGCGCCCACGAAATTGCCGTCCCACAGCACCCCGCCGCCCCCGGTGATGGGATTTGCCACCGCGCTCGCGGCCCATGTCATCGAGATGAATGACCCCATCCCGTCCGACCGCACACACGTGAAAACCGAGGATTTGCCCCCGCGCGGGGCTGTGGAGGAACTGGATCCCCACGGCATCGCCATCTTCGGGTCCGCGAAATCCGGCCCAACCGATGACCCGGAATCCTGACATGCCGCCGCGCCGCACCCCGGTGGCAGCCGGTGGCCCGCCGGCCACCGCCCCACCTCTCCTGATGCGGTTCGATGCCACGTCCGTCCCCTGTTGTCACAGGGAACGGATGCGGCGTCTGTCCGTGCGATGGATTGGCCCCGCCCGTCCATTGTCATGGACACGCGCCGCCCGCCCCGTTCTGATCAAAGGGACTGACACGGGGGAACAACCTGACGGGATTCCCCACACAGATTCCGCCGGCTCCTTCTGGCGAAGGGTCCCGGCAGGGAGGCCAATGAAAAAGAAAATAGGTCCAACCCCCACCAACCCCACAGTTTCCTCCGGTCACCGCCCAAAAGGCCAACTTCACCTCCGCAGCCGGATGAGCAAAAACGCCCCTGATGGACGTTTTTGTGAGCCGCCGCGCCTGGCGCCGCGCCGTCCCCACCTGATCGGACTGAACAGATGAGTCCCTCCTTGACAGATGACCGGATCGCGTCGCTTGTCGTCGCGCTGCGCCGGATTCTCGACCAGCACGCCGCTGCCGGGCTCCCGGTCGAGATTATCGGCTGGCGCGCCCTCGCCACCTCCCCGTCCCTGGGCCAGGCCCGCTCACAGGTCACACCCGCCGCGGCGGCGGCCGAGAAGGATGCGATTCGCGCCCTCGCCGCCCTTGACAGTGCGGCCTCACTCGATCGCCTGCATGTCGCCACCGCCCATGAGCCGCTGCTGCGCCATGCGCTGACGGCCCTGGCGCAGACACCGCGCCCGGACGAGGATCAGCTCGAAGCCTATCTGGCCGTGTCACTGGACACGGCGCCCCCACCCTCGTCCACTGACGCCCCGGCTGTTTTCAAGGGCCGGACCGACATCTGGCGGCAGAATGATGTCGGGCATCTGCAGCCCGATGCGCCGGACAGCGACGCGCACACCCCGATTGACGCGGCCCTGCTGGGCGAAATCCTGGCCTGTCTCCAGCCTGCAATGACACCGGTCGAACTGCTGTATGCGGAAGATGACCTGCTCAACTCGAAAGCGGGTTGGGTCTCCCAGACGGCCACCCTCGCCGAAGCCGTCTGGGCCACCGGGATCCGGATCGTGGAATGGCCCTCGGCGTCTCTTCTGCTCGAGATTGACGGCGAACGGCAGGATCTTCTGCCCCTCTATCATCGATCCCTTGATGAGTCCGACCCGCCACCCCCGGCCCACCGGCATTCCGAACGCCTGGCCTATTACCGCAACCCGCTGACGGCCCTCCTGGATCTCGGACCGCTCTGGATCCGGGTCCGCACCGCCAAGGCCACATTCATCGATTCCAAAGACCTGCCCGCCCACCGCACGATCGGACTGCATGGTCATGCGCTCACCACCCGCATCGCCGTCTGCGCCGCCGCGATCCTGACCCAGGATGCCGAACATCGCGACGGCTGGCAGGAGCTGGCCCACCGTCGCATCCGCCGGACCCTGACCCGCACCGGAGAGACACTCGCGGCGCGCGGCCTGTACACACCCCCGCGCAAGAAATCAGGGGGTTCGGATCCCCTGACGTTGTATTCGATGCGCCACGACTTCATCGACCGGGCGAAGGCCGCGGGCCTGTCGGCGGCGGAGATCTCGGCGCTGGCCGGCCATTCCTCCCCGGACACGAAGTCCCATTACGGCCGCCCGAAAGCCGGCTCCCGCGCCGCACCCCGCCCGGTGGCTGACCCGGACGAGACCGAAGCCTTTGCCCGCCATCACGAACGGCGGCGCGCAGCCAAGGCTGTGCGGCGGCGCGAAGCCCGTCGCCCCCGCGCATCGGATTCGCTGCCCTCCCCGACCCCGTCGATGTGATTCGAAATCATTCAAGGAGACAACATCATGCCTGATTCAGAGACATTGGTGATCGCTGATCGCCCACCCGTCCCGACCCCTGCCAACCCGCTCCCGGACGGGGCCAATCCACTCCCGGCCGGCGCCTGGCCGCTGGCTGACGGGTATGACCGGGATTGTGATGCGCAACCCGGCATGGATTATGTCTGGAACGCCCAGCCCAACCGCCCGCATCCGGACTCGGTCCATGTGGATGTGATTCTCGCCACGCTGCAATTTCCGGAACGGACCGACGAGATGGTCGCCGCTGAGATCTGGCGGCGCGAGTTCCACCGCCACCGGTTCTATGGGTTGCTGAACCCGCCCCGCCTGTTTGCCCGGCACACGCTTGATGAGACTGTGCTGGTCGGCCCGGTCTTCACCGATGGCCTCGCCCCGCGCAATGTCTGGCTGGCCCCGCGCCGGGTGGTGGATTCGCTGGATGATCGGATTCGCAGGGAATGGGACGGGCGACTCTATACGGATGCCTTTGTCGGACCCGGCGACGGTTGCGGCTTCGTTTCGACGCGGGTGGACGCGGATGATGACCGCCCCCGCGGCGATCTGCGTTTCTTCGCCCGCGACTGCCGGCAATTCATGCAGGTGGCCCATATCAACGGACCCGCGGATTTCGGGGAACTCGATTATTTTGAACGGACATGGTAGAGACGTTCAGGGGATCAATGGGGTGGATATGGGGATGAGACTGATGTCTGTGTGGAAAGTCATCGTGACGGTCATCATCGGTCTGGTGACCCTGAGTGCCTGTTCGGCCCAGGATGAGACCCGCACGATCCTGCCGGTGGATGCCGAACTCGATGCGGCCATGAAACGCGCCGCCGCCGCGTCAGCCCGCATCGCCGGGATTGAGATGTCCGCCGCTCCCCATCGCCCGGACGCCGTCCCGACCCCCGATCGGGCCCAGATTCCGCCGGAGCTCCGCCGCCGTGTCTCGGTGGACTGGACCGGTCCACTGACCCCGCTGGTCTGGGCGATGGCGGATCAGATCGGTTACAGCTTCTCACAAACAGGACCCCAGGGCCAACCGGTGATGGTGACAATGAACGTGATGGACCAGCCGGTCTGGGAAATCCTCCGTGATGCGGGAATGGCCGCCACGACCCGCGCGGTGATCATTGTGGATGCCCCGGCCCGGCGGATCGAGCTGCGGCGTCCACCGGTGGACCAGTTGTGATGCGGGGCTGGCTGGTGATCCTCGCGGCCGCGCTGCTGGTCGGCTGCAGTTTCAATCCGGATGAGCGTCCGCCATCCCCGCGGCCGGTCACGGTTCTGCCCCATGTCGGTGGGCTTTCAGAGAACCTGCCGCCACCCCCGCAATTTGCCGATCTCGAGATCCCGACCGCTTCGGTGGAGCCACCGGATGCGGATTTTCGCGCCCGCCGCATGCGCGATGCGGCGCTGGCCTGGGGCGCACAGCATGGTCAGGCCCGGCGATCCTGGGAACTGGCCCACGGGTATTCCCATCGCGAGCGCGAACTCAACACGGTCTGGGACTTTTCCCGCGTGGCGATCCCGGCCCCGATGTCAACCGGTTGGGTCCTGCCTCCGGTCGTCCTGCGCGCCGGCGCCGCCTGGGAAGGCGATGATCGGTCGGCCGAAGCCGCGACCGAGTATTACGAGATGCTGCGCCCGGCGCGCATTGCCCCGCGAATCCCGAGTTGGCGTGATTATCTCCCGTTGCCGACGGCCGGACCCCCGGATCCGTCACGGGCCCATCTGCCAAAGGATGGCGAGGAGACACAATGGCGCGAATGGGCGGCTCAGGGATGGACCGCCGGCATCCGTCTCGCCGAGGTCGAGTACCAGGAATCGCTGGCGCGGCTCGAGCGTGATTATACCGGGATGCTGGAATACCGCCGCCTGATCGCCCTCGGCATGGTGAGCGACATGGTGGTCGCCGCCGAACACTGGCCGGCTTCGGTGGATGCGGATGGGGATGTCCTGCGAATCGGGGGCCGTCGCCTCACGATCACCCGCGATGCCGAGTTTGTCACGAATCCCGATGACTGGTCCCCGCGGATCGTCACCGCACAACCGGGGGCGGTCTGATGCGGACTTTCCTGATCATGAGCGTTGTCACAGTGGCCCTCGCCGCCCCGTCATCAGCTCAGGACAGCCCGCTCTTCGCCCCGAGCCGGGATGATCCGCTGGCGCCGCTGGCCGGCGCGTTCAGCTGTCCGTTCGATCTCCTCGCCGATCTCTATGCCGCGCTGGCCCCCCGCGAGATCCCCGGTCTGATGGCCGTGGAATCGGAAATCCTGCTGATCTGCGCCGAGCGGCAGCAATTGCTGCAGAGCCTGCTTGACAGCGAGATCGCGTTGCGTGATCTCGCCGAATTTGACTCGCCCCAACCGTCCGCCGCGCGGATCTCCATCGTCGATGCCACATTGGCATCCGCGCTCCCGGAACCGGCACAATGTCCCCCGCCACCCCCGCCCGCGGTTGCCGATGAACCGGTCCTGGCACCACCCCAGGCCTCACCGGGCCTGCCCCGACCGGTTCCCCCGCGCCCCGCCCCGCAGGAGGAGGATCAGCCCCCCTCACCGGGTGCGGCGCTGATCGCCGCGGGATTGCGGGCCCTGGCAGATGCCCCGGCCCCCACCGCGGACGTGGCCACAACACCGACCCTCCCGGCGCATTGTGGCGGTGACTGGCACTGGGAATGGACGACCCGCGATCCGTCGGGTCTGCGTCTTGCCCGTCTGCTGGGGGCGGACGGACAGCAGGTCGAGGTACGAGAGACCGATGTCCTGCCGACGGGTGAGACGGTGGTCAATATCAACCCGGGCGGCGTGGTGTTGCGCCTCGGCAATGAGCGCTGGCCGATCCCGCGCGCCACAACGAATGTCCATCCGGATCCCGCCGTCACCCGCCCCGCCCCGCCACCCGGCACAGTGCCGCCCGATCCCGCAGGACTTCAGCCCGCCGCGCCGGCCCTGCGCGATCGCCTTGAGGCGCTGGTCGGGGCCGACCCGGGATAACGCGCATCATGGTCTTGAACAGCATAGGCGTGCGCATCCTCAAGAACGGGATCATCATCCAGGACCGGTTTCCGGAATGGCACACCATCGCGGCGGTGAACAGGGATGGCCAGTATTATGTCGCCGAGGGGCACAAATGGCGGGCCGAGTTTCGCAATCCCGCGGCGGAACTGGCGGCGAAGCGGATTTTCCCGGACATCTCCGCCACCAATGTCCAGACGCTGACGATGGAGGATTTGCTGGGCCTCTATGGGTCGGTGATGACCACCGGGTCCAACGAGTCATCGGGGACCACCACCACGGCCAAGCTGCAGACAATCCTGCTCGACGCGGCCAAAGCCCAGGCCTCCGATATCAAGATCATCCATACCGACGATCTGACCAAGGTGCGGATCAAGGTGGCGGGGCGTGAATTCACGTCTCACATGATCCTCTCAAAGGGGGAGGGTGCGCAGATCATGGCGGCGATCTTCGATGCCCGCGATGAGGGGACCGGCGATGCCACGGCGTCCGACCGCCGGTTCCAGAGCTTCTCGGTCTCGCCGGGACGGGCCGGCCTGCCGCTGCCGCGCGGGGTGATCAAGATGCGCGGCCAGAAGGGTTTCCACGAGGTGGCCGATGGCACCGGGGTGCATACGGTTCTCCGCCTGTTCTACGACGACAAGGCCCAGGCGGAAACAGCCGTGCTCGACAATCTGGGTTTTGACGACGAGACAACGGCCGCGCTGGCACAGGCCCGCGCCAAACTGTCCGGGGGTGTGATCATCGCCGGGGCCACCGGCGACGGCAAATCGACCACACTGGTGCGGTGTCTCCAGCAGCTGTACCGTGAACATGGTCAGCAAATCTCCATTGTCACCATCGAGGATCCGGTCGAATACCGGATTCATGGCGACGGGATCGTCCAGATCCCGGTCCAGTCGGCCGGTGATGGGGCTCAGCGCACGGCGGCGTTCCGCCAGGCCCTGATGCACTTTGTCCGGATCAACCCCGATGTCGGGGCCATCTCCGAGGTGCGTGATGCGGATGCCGCCCGCGAGGTCCTGCAGTTCATTGATACGGGGCACCAGGTCTGGACCACGATCCATGGCTCGACCGCCAACGGCATCCTGTTCCGGTTGATCGAGATGGGTATCCCGGCCGAGGAGATCTGCAAGCCGGGCAGTATCGAGTTGCTGATGAAACAGTCGCTCGCCCCGATGCTCTGTCCGCATTGTGCCCTGTCCATTGATGAGGGCCGCGATGATGCCCAGCTGGTGGAGATCAGGCGTCAGCTGGAGGGTCTGGGGATGTCCCTCAGCGAGGTGCGTCTGCGCAATATCGAAGGGTGTGAGAAATGCTCCCCTGAAGGTCGCGATGTGGTCGCCACCCAGGCCTGGAATGGCTATACCCGGCAGCAGGCGGTCGCCGAGATCATCCTGCCCGACGAGGCGTATTTTGCCGCCGTCCGCCAGATGGATTCCTTTGCGGCGCGGCGCCAGTGGCTCCTGCCCCGCTCTTCCGGCGGGCTCGACGGGATGCCGCTTGATGCCAAATTGACGCGCCTGACCCTCAACGGATTCCTGGACCCCCGCGATGCGATCCGCAAGGGAACCGACTTCACCAAGATCGACCCGAAACTGTTGGTCCGCACCCCGGTTGGCCCCGGAGGCCATCCGGCCCGCGCCGGCGATGCGGATGCCACCCACCCCGTGGCGGGCGGTGTGGTGCACAGGTTGCATCCCACGCCGCGCCCGATCGAGACGGAGATCAGCGATGCGGATTGATGATGTTTTTCATCGCCTGGGTTTCGGCCTCAAGACGCGCGCCGAGACCTGGCAGCTGTTGGCGGATTTCACCGCGACCGGCATGGAGCTCGGTCTGGCACTCGACACGGCCGCGCTGATCTATCGTGATCGCGGCAAGGGTTCGGTGGCGCATATCCTGCGGGAGATTCGGAAAGGACTGGCCTCCGGGGGTGGCATGACCCCCGCACTGCGCCGCTTCACCCCGGAGTCTGACCGGTTGATGTTCAGCGGGGAAGGCACCGTCGAGCCGCATGCGATGTTCGGCGCGGTGGCTCGCATTGCCCGGGCTCAACTGGCGATGCGCCGGGCCATCCGTCAGGCCCTGACGGGCCCGTCCCTGGCCTTGGCCGCCCTGCTCGGCCTCTATTATCTTCTGGGCGCACGGATGTTCCCCGCGTTCGCCGAGATCGTGGACCCGGCCCAATGGCCATTCTATGCCAAGGCCATCTCGAACGCCGCCACTCTCGTGGCCAACAATATCCTGTGGATCGTTCCGTCTGCCGTCGGGCTGGGCGCACTGGCCCTTGTTTCGACCCGGCACTGGACCGGCTTCGGACGGGCCTTTGCGGACCGTGTGCCGCCCTGGTCGCTCACCCGCATGCAGACCGGCGTGCTGTTTTTGATGCTGCTGGTCGAGTCGGGACGCCAGGGCCGCAACCTGAACACCGCCTTCCTGTTCGACATTGCGACCCGCTCCGGCCCCTATGCCGCCTCTCGCATCCGCGCAATCGCACGGCGCTGCGGCAATGATCCCTCCGGGATCGGTGCGGCGGCCAACCGCACCGGCTATCGCTGGCCCTCGCCGATTCTCAACACGGCTCTGGCGGCCTATTCCCGTCAGGACAACTGGCTGCAGAATTTCAGCCGCTATCTTGACCGTTGGATGGAGGATATGGATGAACAGGCGAAAGCCTCGGCGGCCGCGGCCAATTATATCCTGCTGGCCCTGGTGGCACTATCCCTCGGGGGATCGCTGGCCACGGTTTTCGGGCTGATCCAGTCGGCGGGCACCGGTCTGTGATGCTGATCAGTCTGGGTATCCTCCGCGCAAATCCAGCTTTTGCATTTTGAATTTGATCTGAAAAAAGGAATGAAGCATGACCAACATATTGACACTTTCTGAACCCCCTGCGGCGGCCATGACAATGCGGCGTCCGCGCCGGCGCCGGCGCGGCGTGACCATCCTGGAAGCCGTCCTCTGGGCGGGGATCCTGGTCATTGTGATCGGTGGGCTGGTGACAGTTTTCCAGGTCGTCAACAATAACCTCCGCGAAAACCGCACGGTTCAGATTTCGCAGCAGGTCGTCGCGGGCGTCCGCGGCCTCTATGTCAACAGCCGGAACTATACCGGTCTGACGGGCGCGATCCTGATCAATACCGGCGACATTCCCAGCAGTGCCATCAGCGGGACGAACATTATCTCGGCGGAAGATGCGACAATCACGTTGAATGGGGGGCAAGGCTGGTGGTCGATGCACATCCCCACGACCCGCGCTGGCACATGCATTGCACTTTTGAGTGCTTTCCAGGGTGATGGTGCCGTCAAGGCCAATCTCCTGGCCTCTTCGGGCACTGCCGGCACCCAGCCGACCGTGGCGGCCACCCCCACCACCACCGGTGCCATCTCGACCACATGCGCGGGGACAAGCCCGCCCAATGTCGGACTTCTCTTTGACTGACCTTTTCCTGATGGACCGGGGAATGATCGGGTGCGGCTCGACGCTGACAAGGCCAGAATGACGGTGCTTGCGAAGAAAATCGATATGCTCCGGGATCTGTCGGCCCGCACCGGCCTCACCCAGCGACAGATCGAGTCTCTCCAGGAGGAATATGGACGGTGGGCGCTGGAACAGCTGCAGGACGGCCGCACCGTCCTGCTTCCCGGTCTGGGACGTCTCAACCGCAAGACCATTCCCCCGCGCCGCCTGTCACCCGCGGCCTTCGGCGATCATCGGCCCGGTGCGCTCACCCGCTCCCGTTGCCATGTCATCCTGTCCCCGTCGACCCAAGTCCTGGACATTCTGAACGCGGATTGAGAGACACGATCTCTGTGCGCCGGCCCGCCGGCGCTGCGGCTGTCTGCCGGGGGCGTCGGCCATGATGCCGATCAGGTGCGCAAAACACGCTTGGATGGGTCAATCAACACGCGCCCTTCCTGAAACGGGGTGACAAGATGCCAACTTTATCAGAACAAAACAGAACACGGACGGGATCGTCAATCACAGATGGAGAATCCGATGGGCAGCTTTCGCGGCGACACCATCTTCTCATCCTGTTTGTCGTGGATTCAAAGGTGATTTGACGCTACATTGGGCGACGGACAGGCGATGGTCGCTGATATGGACAGATGTGCAGGAGGCGAGACATGATAGAGGCTCTCACCCCCGCCTCAATGCCGGCATCATCATGACGCGGGCCGCGCCGCGGGTCTGGGCGCAGGTCGTCTTCGTGTGACGGGCAGACACGCACCAGGATCTGTCTGAACAGGACCGGACCAGGGTCAAGAGGAGTGGACATCCATGATGAGTCCCCAATGGAAGTTTCGCGGCCGCGAGGCGGAGCAGGATCGGCTCAACGAGATTCTGGACTGGGCAGAGTTTACACCTGTTCGAGTGTCCGGGCGGCGGCAGGTGGGCAAAACCAAGTTTCTGCAGGAAATCTCGGCGCAAAGGAGAGACGGACGACCCGCGGTCATGATTGAACTTCGTGGTCCCGGCGAAGACACCACCTCGAAAACAATCCAGAGACTGTCAGTCGCGGCGTCGAATGCGGGGTTTGAACTTGATCTTGAGATCGCCAACCGCGGCCTGAGGTCCGATTACAACCCATTTGGAACATTGCTCCACAAGTTGATGAATCAAGGCGCAGTGGTGGTTCTTGATGAATTTCACCATGCCAAGACCCTCAAGATTGTGACGGACATCAAACTGGTCATTGATCATTTCAAGCATGAACGTTCCGCCACCCCGCCACCAGAAGGCCGGAGAGGCAAACTGATCATCACGGGATCCCATCAGCAGAAGATCCTCGACATGTTCAGGGATACAGAACCTCTTTTTGAACGAATCAAGACTGTCATTCCGTTGCAGCAGTGGAGTCTGAAAACCATTCTGGACATGGCCGCGGACCATGGTTTCCTGCGTTATCCGGGGCGGTTTCTCTCCATGTATACAGCTTTCGGGGGTTTGCCCGGTGCCTGGGAACAATTTGCTACCAGCGATCCCTGTGGCCGACTGATCGACAATTGGGAGAGCGACAGCGCGTGGCGACAGGCGTTCCTTGCCGAGCGCGCTGCAGCATTGGAAGTAGATCCCGTCGGTCGCTGGGACAATGCGGCCTATGTCGAGCTTTCGGACACGAATCGGCGCATATTCCACCAGCTTGGTGAAAGCAGCAAAGGAGTTGTGGAGAACAAGATTGCGCCCGCGCTCAAGATGTCTGAGACCACTGTCCGTAAATCGCTGGATCTGCTCAACAGGTATCTTCAATTGATTGAGTATAATCAATCATACATCACCACGGACAAGGATCGTTGGCGAATCTGTGACAATCCCGCCCGATTTCAGATGCTTGTCCTTGGTAAAGGTGCACCTTCCACCCCAGCTGCAAAAGGTGCGGATCCCAAAGAGTGGACGACACATCTGGAAAATCTCGAAGGATCATCACTCGAACGATTCGCCGCATTGTGGCTGCACGAAGTGGAAGGTGTGACCTTGAGCATACAGCATGCCTGGATGCCGGGCGTGGCTGATATCGATGTCCTGGCCAAGCGCACGTTGCAAGAGACACTTTCACTGATCACGGGCGGGTGCAAGCGCAATCCGAGAGAACATGACACCGCGACACTGACCCGGCAGTTTGAGGCCTTTGTGGACAAGGTCAAGGATCGCAACAGCGATGCGGCGCAGGAACTGCTCTCCCACCACCACCGCCGTCTGTTGATCTCGCCCCGGTTCACGCCGGCGCTGCGGGACAAGTATGCCGGCAGTGGCTATGAATGCGTGGATATCCTGGACATGACGCGCTCACTGGGGATTACGTGGGAACCCGCGCGGTCCCGCTCACGCCCCGGCCCGGATCCCTCCGTTCCGTCTGATGCGGAGATTCGCGCGGCCCGCGCAGAACGCACGCAGCATCAGATCGCGGTTGTGGACTTCAATCGGGCCCGCACACGACTCGAACGGGAGGAACAGGGCTACCTGGAGGACCAGTCCCGCCTGGAGACACAACGCGCGGCGACGGGGCTGTTCGCCTGGGGCCGCAAACGGGATCTGCGGACCGCGATTGCCCGCGCACAGGACGCGGCGGCGGCGGCGCGCACCGCCATCGAGTCCCTGGAAGAACCCCCGCCACTGGATCCCGATGTCCGGACTCGGGCCCGCACCCCGACACAGGCGGAACACCAGCAGCAGACCGCCCGCGCGGCGGTCCGCGCGCTGGAGGCGGACGCACGCTTCTTTGCGCGCCAGCGGGATCCCGAATCTGCGGGACCCCGCGATCATCCGCCCGATCGCTCCTGCATCTTCGTCGTGGCCAAGCCCGAACATGTGCCCCCTGAGGACACCGAGATCGAGGTCCGGCAATGGCATCATTTTGCCATCTGGCAGCCGGACCATGGGGCGGAGGAGCTGAGGATGCTCAGCGCGGCCTTCCCGGACTCGGTGCTGGCCCCGGCCCCGGAGGTCCGCAGTGTCTGGCCGTTCTCCCGGCCACAGCCCGACGGGCCGCAGGCCGACGCGGCTCTCCAGAGCTGGGGAGTGACCGATCATATCGACCGGGTGGAGGGACGGGACGACAGCGGGAACGGATCTGCCCCACCCCCGCCGCGCAGACCCGATCCCGAACCCTCCTCAGGGCACGAACCGTAGGGTGTCTGTTTAGAGCCGGGTCATCAATCACCGCGAGTTGTGGCTTCCGAAGAATTGCGCATGATGGCGGTGGTTTTTGATCTTACCACGCCCCGCCGTCCAGGTAGAACGACAGAACAGGCCAGAATTCATGGACGACGAGCGCAAGACCCCCACCGACCAGCACGACCACAAAAAGGAACTTGAACCCCTCAATCATGCTGCCGACTTGGAGTCCTTGTCCTGTTGCCCGGTCCCAGTCCGGTGATCTCACTGGCCATCAGTTGCCCCGCCGCACGCAGCCACTTGAAAAGCACCACCAGTTGCCCGTGACCCCCGGCCACACCGGCCCGGATTGCCGAATCGAAATGCGTATCGAATTGCGCCCGTGTCTCCGCGCCGTTGGCGGCCTGGGGTGCCAGCGCCAGGATCTCCGTGGCCTGTGCCCAGCGAGTGAGGGCAACCCGGCGGTGGGCTCCCGTGGGATCAGCCTGCGCTGAACCCTTGTGTCGGCACTGCCCCGCGCCTAATTCCTGTTCGCGTCGCAGCTGTGCAATCTGCGCCTTGATCGGCAAAGCGGGGAGTCCCGCCGCCCGGCGAAACAGCGTGATCCAGGCGCCGGTCACGGTGTCGAGACACCGCCGATCCCAGGTGGCATTCCAGTTCCGCCCCGCATTCAGTTGGCGACCCGTCTCGTGATACCAGGCCGCCAATGCGCCGTGTCGCTGACCGATGATCGCGGCCGCAGAGAGGCGCAGGGCCTCGAACAGGCGCGCATCGTGCCCGTCAGGCAGCGGCAGGGTGCGACGCAGCGTGAACAGGCAGAAGGCCGCCGCCGCACACGGCGCAGCGGGCCATTCCTGTACACCGCGACCCAACTCATCCAGGGAATCGATGACCACCAACTCATAGACCAGGCTGATCCGTTCGAGAAACATGTCATCTGATGTTGGCGTGCATGCGAAACGCGCACGCTTTGTCTGACGCGCATCAACCAGTGCCACCGCCCGCGACAGATCATCTGTCCCGATGGCGGCCACGGCCCAATGCTCAGCGAGTGCCCTGAATGCCTGTTCGGACAGAACCGCGGTGCGGCGCGTGACAGACCGGGGCGGCTCAGCGGTCTGTGTCAGTCCCATACGCCCCGCCTTCCTTTCCGTTTCCGCCGCCGACACTCTCTATAGACAGGCTGCAACGGAAACGCACCCACGATGCATCCGACAAACGGTCTGTTGCACATTTCCACTGGCATGATGCATCCGATGGTCATTCAACGGGCACATTCGGACAGGAGATCAATCAGGGCGTCTCGCTCGTCTGCTGTCACCGTGAGGCGGAAATGCAGCTTGATGGAGAGCCAGCGCTGGCCATACCAGCAGCGTGCGGGGCGTGTCGCTGGCGTCCAGTCCTCAATGGAACGGCCTGCCCGGTTCCGCCAGCTCCGCAGGCTCACCGGCATCCAGACGAAGTGCATCGCACGCGACGGCGCAAGCCATTCCCTTTCGGCCGGGGCCGTGAGGCCAGCCTGACGTGCGAGCGCAAGGGGAATGACGGGTGAACCGACGATCGTCGCCGCATCGCTGATCTCCATCATATCAAGAGGGGATATCCATTGGCCACCTGCCACGCGACAGTCTTCTGACAGTTCGATTGCCGCCCCCGGCTGACGCGGGGCATGGTTGAGGGCCAGGATCCAATCGCCGACCGCCAGACAGTCATGGTCGCGGTGGCGCATGACAATCAGCTGCTCATCGAGGGTCGGATCCGCGAGATTGTCGCCGACGCGGATCTTGAGAGCCTTGATCCCGGCGGCGGGATCGGCGATGCGCGGCCAGGCCGGACCCTGCCAGGGATCCGCACCGGGCTGGGACAGCAGCAGATGCAGGCCGATTCCCCCGGCACCTGCCAGCGCCAGGATGACACCGAGACCGGCAGCGCTCGAGCCGAGCCTGCGTGACGCGTCTCCTCTCTCACGCCTGGACACGATCACCGGCCCGATGATTTCACCGGTACTCGAGCGTCAGAACCTGATTCTCGTGGATGAGGACCATCGGGGATGTCCCGCTGGTGGGAAAACCGCTCAGTGCATGGTCGATGGCATCACGGAATGATCCCTGGAAGGTGAAATCGGTATCGAACCGCCAGAACCAGCGTTCGGTCTGGATCGGTTCATATCCCGCCCGCCAGGCCCAGCGCGTGAATGCATCATCAAGCCACTCCCCGGCGACGGCGCGCCAGATCGGAAGAACAGGGGATTCCGCCGCCGTTCCGGCGTCGTCCGCAACGATGACCGGCACGGCAGGGCTTGGAACAGGCGACACCGGTGAGGCCGTCACGGTGTCACCACAGGGGAGGGCGAGTTCTGCCCCGACGAGGATGTGATCGGGATTGGTGATGCGGTTGAGGTCCGCGATCTCCCGCCAGCGCGTCTTGTCTCCGAGGGTGCGGGCCGCGATCGATGAGAGCGTGTCGCCTCCCGTCACCGTGGTCGAACAGACGGCACTGAGCTCTGTGGGCGTTGATGAGGGTGGCGTGGGCGTGCCGGTTGCGGAACCTTGCGGGCCTGCGGGTGCTGTGACCTCGGGGCCGGCTGTCGGGACACCCCCGGAGTTCCGCGGATGATCTGCAGCAGCGGCAACCCGTGGATTCGTGTCGTCGGCCGCTCGGCGCTGATCATTGCCGTCATGATGCTGATCGGCGATGAGAGGTTCAGTTGGCGCGGATGGCGGATCCGTTTGCGGCCCCTCCGGGCCCGCAGTCTGCCCGCCCGTTGGCGTGGATGGCGGGATGACCGGGGCATCACGCAGGCGGGCCGGCACCGCCGGATTTCCCCGGTCGGCATCCGAGGGCGGGTGTTCATCAGACCAGGGCGCCTCCTCCACGACGTGGGGCGTCGGCGCACGGGTCCCGGCGGCGGGGCTGTCCGGTCCCGCTTGGCCATTCCCGTTTTTCAGTCGTGCGCCGCCGGTCTGAATGGCGGCGATCGCCGCACCATTCTCTGTCCCGGCCGGGCAGGGATAGGCCAGCGTCCAGCCGACCCCGATGCGATCGGGATCGTCGAGCCGGTTCATGTCCGCGATGGTGCGCCACATCGTGTCCTGGCCGGTCACGCGCCGGGCGAAGGCGGACAATGGTTCGCCAGCGCGGGTTGTGGCCGTGCATTCGGCTGTGTCCGGCAGGGTCGGGGGTTGCAGGGGCGTGGCCGGTCGTGAGACGGCTGGTGGGTTGCCCGTGACCGTCTCACGGGTGGGGTCTCCCAGGATCATCTGGAAACCGGCGCTGGCGGGCAGCGCCGCCAACGGCGTACTCAGCAGCACCACCAGGAATGACCATGCGGGATGTCTGGTGTTCACTCTCACTGTTGTGACCTCCTGTAATCTTCCGGCATCTGGAATTCAGTCTGCCAGATTCCCTGTTGCGATTCGCGGGCCTGATCCTCGATCGCCGTGTAGCGATCCGCATAGGCAGCCACGGCCGCACCCCACGCCACCATCCAGGCGCCGAGATCCATCTGTTGCTCTCCGGAGCCGATGGCGCAGATGGCCACCAGGCGGCCATAGACATCGCGCTCAACACCCCGGCAGGTCACCGTGCGCTGATTGACTGCAAGGGCCAGTGCCGCCGCGGCCTCCTGGCCGCAGGCGATGATCCGCCCGCGATAGGTGCAGGTCTGGGTGGATTCGGGGGCATCGATGCCGAATATGCGGATCCGCTCCCCGCGGATCTCCAGCGTATCCCCATCAATGGCCCGTGCCGGACCACTGATTGTCCCGACCGGGCCGGTGGCCGGCAGCGGGGACAAGGATTGCGCGGGCGCAAAATCGGGGCTGATCACGAGACCCACCGCGATCACCGTCAGGAGACCCGACAGGGAAGATGTGCAGCGGTGGCGGGCGGTGGACGGGCACCCACCTGTTCGGGTTTGCATTGATGGTGTCTCCCCATGTTTGTCCGTGTCTCTGGAAACGGCAGGTCTGACAGGTCTCTACCACGATCTCACCGGGATTGGCATCATCGGACATCGTCTCATCGTCTCAATGGGACCGTCCCGGCGCGGGCCGTGCGAACCGTCCTGGTCTTGACTGTCCGCGGCCGCTTGTCTATAGTCCCTCCCATTCAGACTCGCCGGGTGGCATGTTGGGTCCCATTCGGCGGGTTGACCCAACACAAGGACAATCTCATGACTTATCGGATACCCCCCCCCCCCCCCATAAGCGACTGACGCTGCTCGCCGCCGCACTGGTGGCCCTTGTGCTGGCCCTGCCCGCCGCGGTGTTGGCGCAGACCGCTTGCAACAACAGCATCTGCACCGTCGAGCTGGCACGGGCCTCGTCGCCCGTCGTGGACGGCTGCGGCGAACACGCCACGCCGGGCCGCATGAAGGTCATCTTCTCAAGCACCGATTCCAGCGTGACGCGGGCCAGTTTTCCGGTCGCTGGTTATTTCATCCAGGCAACCAGCGATCACCGGCAGACGGCATTCTCCGACTGGGAATGGCGCTCCTCGACCATCAACAACTACCTGTGGCAGGACCCCACTCGCAATCGAATCGGCTGGGCCGGCGGCGTGCTGGGCGAGAACATCATCGAGGTCCGCCCCAAGGCCGGGGCCCGCATCTGGAGCAACCGCCAGCGCGACAACCCCATCGAGGGCCCCGGCGAGATGGTGATTCAGAAGTTTGATCTGCCCTCTGGATCGACAACTGAATACGCTGCTCCAGGCGAGCCCTACTTCCTGTTCATGGGCGGCAAGGGCTGCGCACGGGTCGGGCCGGGCGGCGACTTGCTCGGCGGCAACCAGTAACACGACCGGGCCCCGCCGCGACCGGCACGGAGCCACGGGTCTCCGCTGCCGGCGGCGGTCTGCACGGCAGAGGCCCCGGCCCTGGTCGGCAAGGGAGTGAATCACCAAGGGCCGCGCGCACCGGTTTGCGCGGCCCCTGGACCCTGACAGGCAGAAGGATAAGACCGGGGTCACGGGCCCTTTTCCGCGTCTGACACCCCCGCCCTCCTGTGACACCGGCGTAACCCGGATTCTCACTCTGATTGTCACACAATCTCAGTTTGTCGGCCGCGCCACACCGCAACCTGTTCCAAAAGACAGACCCCTGTTATTTTCTCAAACTTTGTTTCACGAACCGGTTCTGGGATTGCCAGACCGGCCCAACTGCCATAGTCTGCGGAAGTCTCACAAACACATGTTTATGAGACTCAGGGATGACGGGGGATAGGGGCGAACATGCTGATCGGTTATTGCCGCGTCTCCAAGGCAGATGGATCGCAATCAACCGCGCTGCAGCGCGACGCGCTCATCGCGTCGGGCGTGGACCCGGAACAGATCTACGAGGATCGGGTCTCCGGTGTGACCACGGAACGGCCCGGTCTGGACTCCTGTCTCAAGGCCCTGCGGGGCCATGCAGAGGGTCAGGTCGGCGCGGGCGATATCCTGGTGGTCTGGAAGCTCGACCGGCTGGGCCGCTCCCTCAAGCATCTCGTGCAACTGATGGAAGATCTCGACAAACGCGGGATCGGTCTGCGCTCACTGACCGAGGGGTTTGACACCACCACGCCTGTCGGGCGCCTGAGCTTCGGGGTGATTGCCTCCCTCGCGCAGTTCGAGCGCGACCTCATCAAGGAGCGCGTCTCGGCCGGATTGACGGCCGCCCGCGCCCGGGGCCGGCTGGGGGGACGTCCCGCCACCCGCGTTGCGAAGCTGATCGCCGCCGCCGCCGCGATGACGGATCCGCGCGCCTCCCCCCGCGAAATCTGCCGGGAATTCAAGATCAGCAAATCCACCCTCTATAGATATATCGCGCCGGATGGATCGTATCGTGAACCGATGCGCAAGCTGATCGCCAAACAGAAGCGGACCCGCACGCGCCGCCCTGAAGGCGGTGCCACAGGAGAGACACACGATGATTGACTATCTTCCCCGCCACCGGACCATCGGCTGGCTCGCCGCGGCCCTGGCGCGGATGCCGCGTTGGCTCGGTCGTCTCGAGGACAGCGACGGGCACCCGTTGACGGTGGCTGAACATTCAACCTGGTGTGTCCACACGCTCCGGCTCGCGCGTCATCTCGACCGGGATTCAGTCCGTGACGAGACCCTGATGGCAGTGCTGCTGCATGACGGTCACGAAGCCATCATCGGTGACATTCCCTTTGACACGAAACAGGACTGCGCCACCGACCGGCTGCGGCAGCGCGAGAGTCACTGCGATGCGGAGGTGGCGGCGATGGCCGCCGCCGCGGCAGGCTGGGATGCGGACTGGACCTCGCGGGTGGATGATGCGGCTGTTCATGCGATCGACATGATTGCGGCCCACCGCGAGTCCCGCCTCCTGTCGGGACCCGCCGCCCGCGGGATTGAGGAGGGATGTGCCCGGCGGGCGATCCGGGCCCTGTGCGGCTGTCACCGCGCCATTGCGCAACTCGGGCCGGTGCTGATGGTCGCCCCGCCCGGGGTCACCACACCGGGCCAGACGCGCCTCCTGCCCCGGGATCAGGCGGCCGCAAAGTTTCTGACGACATTTTCTGAAATCTCAGGTAAACGGGTCCACACGCCGCACCCGATCCCTTCAGAAGGAGACAGAGATGACGGATTCCCCACGCAGCTTATTCGAGATGTCACCGGTTCATGAGCAGTGCTTTCGTGAGCCGGAACGGGTGGCCGAGGCCGATGAGACCTTCATGGAGGACATGGCGACCGCGGATGCGGATGCGGATGCCGCGGCAACCAGTCTGCACTATGTGGCGGCCTCCCCCGCACCCCGTGCCCCCGATGCGGTCCGGTTCATCCTGGAACATCAACTTGTCGAACCGACAGCCGTGGATATCCGCGGGGCCACGCCGATCTTCTGGGCGGCACGCTGGGGCGCGGCCCGGAATCTGAAGGCTTTCGACGAGACCGCTGTCCGTGCCGCGGCCGATGTCCGCGACCGGCACGGCAACAGTGTTTTTCACTGGTGGGCCATGGGGCACGGCGAACCGGAAGCAGCCTGCGACGAGTTGCTGACCGAGACAGGACATGACCCGGCGGGGCAGAACGCGGCGGGATTGCTTCCCGGTCATGCCGCCCTGCATGCCCCGTCGCGCCTCAAGCGCATGCTCAGGGTCTGGGCGGAGTTGCGGGACGTAACGGGCAAGGATGGATATCCGCTGATCTTCCATGCGGCCGCACTCGACAGGACAGACGCCGCGCAGGTTCTCATTGACCATGGCGTGGATCCGTGGACGCGGGCCGGACAGTTCCAGCCGATCGACCTGGTCGCGAAACGCGAGAGCTGGATCGACCTGGTCGGCGCGGAACCCTCCGATGATGAGGATCCCCATCCGGACGCCCCGCACAACGACAGACCGGCTGCAGACACCTCTGCGCCCACCTCCGGACCCGCGTGATCAGATCCCGCTCCCTGCCAGCCCTGACGGCTGTCTGTGCGTGCAGTCTTGTCAGCTGGACCAGCATTCCGACGCCTGCGCAGATCACGGATGATTCCGACCCACCGCGCGCCGCAGGCGTGGAGCTGATCACCTCAGCAGATCAGGTTGAGTCCAGCCGTCCCGTTCAGGATCCCATTGTCTGGAGTGATGATCGTTTACGGTTCAGTCCGGCCTGCGGTCGCCTCATCGCCGATCTCATCAGCTTTCCCGGTGGTGACCCGGTTGAGCTGATCGTGGATCAATGGCACTGGAACGAGACAGACGCCGCGACGACCTTCTCCCTTGGGTCCCACCACCATCTCAGGGCCGGCGGAGAGCGGGTTCTGGATATCGACACGGTCAATCTGCAGGGGACCGGCGATGCCGCCCGTCTGTCGGTCACGGCCGACCGGATCAACCTGTGGAATCGGCGCGGTGACCTGAGCGAGTTGATGGCGGATCTGTCTCTGACTGTCCTGGGCCCGGAGGGCAAATCCGACGGGCCCGGTGAAATCACGTTGCGAATCGGTCAATTCCAGACCGCACGGATCTGGAATGAGGGCCGCGACGGGGAGCTGACCAGCGACACCGTCGCCGACAATCTGGTCCTCTCACTCACCGCCCGCAGCGAGACCGACCTGGATCTGCGCCTGGATCTTGCCACTCTGGGGGGTCGGATCACCCCGGGAAGGTCCGCCGGGGCACCCCCTCTCCACTGGTCGCTCGGCCCGTTCACTATCAGGAGCACATCGGTTGCAGATGACACCGGCCATTCCGACGGGGCGAACCCGTTGATGGACGGACAGCTGCATCTGGCCAATCTGGATATCCAGGCCCCGGGCGCGCTGCGCGTGGCGATAGACCACCTGCGGGTTGAAACCGATCCGAAGGGCCAGGGATTTCTGCAGATGCAGGGCCTCACGCTCAGCCCGGCGCTGCAGGCGCGCCTCCTGCCGTTCTCCGGACTCGGTCCGATGGATCTGGAGGTCAGATTCTCGCAGCTCGGCGACACCGACAATCTGCGGGACCAGCGCGTCGCGATCGAGACCCTGCGATTCCAATCCGGCGCCGGGCTGATCTCCCTGACCGGGACAGCCGGTCTTGAGGGGTTCACGATCACCGGTGAGGCGTCGGGGCTCCGCGCCATGCTGCGCGATGCCGGGGTGGCGACGCCGGAAGCCGCGGATCTCCTGCTCGCGCTGCTGCGCCTCGGTCAACCCGATGCGCGCGACCGGATTCCCCTGGAATTCACCGTTTCGGGATTTGATTTTGCCGATCTTACCGACGTCGCGGATTCGGATGATCTGTTCGATGACGATATCCTGTGGGAATCGTTCCCCTGCCGGCCCCGATCCTGGGATCCCCCCGCCATCCCCCCGCCTGCGGATTCATGACCGATTCGTCCCGCCGGAGGTTTCTCTGCGGGCTGGGGGCCGGTCTCTGTCCCGGGATGACTGGCCCTGTGCAGGCTGCAGCCCCCCTGATCCCGCCGCGCCCCCCGGACTGGCAGCGCACCGGAACCCAGCTCGACCGCCAACTCACCCGTCTCGTCCCGTTTCTGGATATGCACTGCCCCGCCACCGGCGAGCAATGGCAGGGATTTTTCAGTGGCGGGGGGTCCGCCGATGATGTCACCGCCGTTCAGATCGACTGGTTTCTGCGCGACTGGCGCGAGAGGATCTCTGTCTCCACCTGCCCGCGTCTCGTCTGGGGGTTGGCGGCCATCGCCGCGGCGGCGTTGACGCGCGGCGGGAGCGGACGGATCACGATCCTGTCGGGCTATCGCACGCCGCGCACGAATGCGATCCTGAAGGGTGCGGCCCCGGACTCGTTTCACATGTACGGGCGGGCGGTGGACTTTCGAGTTGACGGATTGTCAGCAGAGGAGACGGCCCGGCTGGCCCGGCATCTGGAGATCGGGGGTGTCGGCCGCTATCCGGTGTCCGATTTCACGCATATCGATTCCGGACGGGTCCGCACCTGGCAAGGGTCACGGTCTGTTCAGTCATGACCACGTTCTGTCAAGTCATGGCCACCAGTCCGTTAAGTCATGACCACCGATCTGTTCAGTCATGCCACCCCCAAAGGGAATGTGGAAAAGGTGGGGAGTCGGTGCCACAGGGCGAACAGAATGGCAACATTGGATCCTCCTCACCTGACACCCGGAATCGCTGAAAAAACGGCCCGTTTTGAGCGGGTGAGAAGTGGGGTCTCGGCTTTTTCTGACCTTTGGCCTCCCAGACGACGCAAAAGCGCTCTCCGGGCCTTGAAATGGCGCTGATGACGATTCCGGAGAATTGGGCCTTCTGAGAGGGCCAATCTGGCGATTTTACGGGGGATCTCACCCCGTAAAATCGCCCAGCAGCGATCATCATTCCGGCTGACAATCAATCGCAGACATCTTATAGTTGATCCCGCCTGACACACATCCGCGCGTACGGATCGTCAGCCAGACATGGGGTCGGAGCGATGCAAGTCGAGTCAGAAGATCAGAATGTAAGATGGCGGAACTGGCCAGATGTTGTCAGCCCGGGCCGTGTTGACCCGGATCGGCCACCCTGGTCCCCGGAAAAAATCGCCGCCCTCCGCCAGCGCGCCCAGGATGCGCTGGGAAAACCGGTTAACTGGACATGTCCGCGCACGATCGTGGCGATGATGGCGGAAACGGTCAATACATGCTGGCGGACGCGAATCAGCGTTGAGGAACTGGCAGACGCCATCCGGACAAAAAATATCAAGCTGCCGCAAATCGATACATTCCTGACCGAGACCGACACGGCTGCCCAGCGGATCTTCGCCAGAGAATTCGGCATCAGCGAGGAACAGTTGCTTGAGACAGCCGCGGCGTTTGCCGCCTGGTCGCCCTATCGGGTTCCGCTGCTCGAAGAAAAATGAGCGGGGCGTCATGGCAGCGAATGCTGACCAAAGCCTATGCCATCTGCGATGACATCAATCAAATCGGCGGCAATCTTGATGGCATGACATTGGGTGGTGGGACGGCCCTCATGTTGCATTTTGATCACCGCGAAAGCCGTGATATCGACTTTTTTCTCCCCTCTCCGCAATCCGTGGGATTTATCATCAGCGTCATCTCCGACAGGGAGGCCTGGGAGAGAGGGGCATCCTACCGGAGTGATGGCTCGTTTTTCGTGAAGGTTCTCTATGAGGATATCGGGGAGATTGATTTCATCGCCGCGCCACCGGTGACCGATGAAGAACCTGTTCGGATGATCCTCCAGAGTCGACCCGTTTTCGTCGATACCGTGACCGAAATCATTGCCAGCAAAGTGCATTATCGGGCGGACCTGATCAAGCCACGTGATGTCTTTGACATTGCGGCGGCCAGTGTGGCCGGGTATCGGGAATCCATCCTGTCTGTTCTGGAGACAATGGTTCCGCGCGTCGCCCAAGCGCTGGATAATCTTGAAATCATGTCGCAGGACTGGGAGACCATTCCCATGGGGGGATTGGAGATCCGCCCACACTATCAGTTCCTGCTGAAAGACGGGTTCGCCATCACCCGTGATCTTCTGCAACATGTGGTGGCGCGACAGTCATGAGTCTCTCGTTGTTCCGGTCTGCCCCTTCCCCCCGGCGGGGCCGCCGCTCACGGCGCGGTCTCTCCCTTCTCGGCGCGGTCATGGCCACTGCAGTGCTGGCCGTCCTGGCCGCGGAATGGGCCGATCTGCAACGCCGGTCCCAGGACCGGATCGCGGCCGAGGCCATCGGGCAGGAACTCGCCGCGCGGGCCCGGGTGTTCGATGCCTGGCTCCACGCCGATGAGCAGGCCGTCAATGCCCCCCACCTCACGCAGGGACCCTTTCAGATGCGCACGGTGATGCCGAGAGACCGGCGCGGGATTACTGGACGAGAAGCGAACGACATCCTGCGGTTGTCCGAACCCTGGACGGACAATAGCCGGCCCCGTCTCCGGGCGTGGAATTTCGCCGGTGCCGCGGGGGTCCCCGGCGACTGGGTCCTGCGCTACGTGGTGGGCTGGCCCAGCGGGCCGGACGCGTCCCGACCGGGCATGGGCCCGCCGCACGGGGTCATTGCCGCAACTCCGGATTCCAGTCTGGACACAGGCGAGATTCTGCGCGTGCGACGCTCCGTCCTGCGCCGCGGCGGAGGTCCCGGCACCCGCGCCGGCACCGTCCCCCATGATGATCTGGCCGCGACGATTGCCCGCGGCCGCGCGGGGGTCGTCAACGCCCACACGATCTTCATTCCGACCTGGCAGTTTTCCGGGATTCCGCGCCATGCGGTGCTGCGTCGCCCGCGCGCCGGCCATCCCCCGCCCTCAACGGACACGGACCTGGTGTTCCCAGACCCCGCGGCCATGCCCTATGACGCGACAACCCCATTCCAGGGGATTGAAGCGGTGCGCATCGCCGTGGACGGGGATGTGGAGATCGGGGGTGGTCAGGCGATCAGTGCAGACCACCGGCCGGACCCCGCCGCGCGCCCCACCGGCTGGGTGGATCAGACAACCTCGCCCGTGCACGCGGATCTGCATCCCCCGCTCGAGCTGACCGGCGTCGTGGACTTTTCCCGCCTCGATGCGGTGTCCTGTTCCTCCTGTGGGGGATCCGCCGCCGATCCCGCCACAACGCCCGCGCTCGAGGCCGGCAGCCTCCGGGCGGGTGAGATCATCCTGGTCGGGGATGGCTTCCTTGGAGACGTCCGGGTGGCGGGACATGTGGATGCTGAACTGCTGGAGGTTTTGGTCGAGACGGACGCCAACACCGCGCAGGCCGGAACCGTGACGGTGGCCGGCGATCTTCAGACCGATGCGCTGGAGACGGATGTGCTCGATGTACGCGGACGCGCCACTCTCGGCGGCCCGCTGCGGATCGGCTTCGGCGTGGGCACCTCCCCCGCCCCCACCGACTCCAATGTCCTGTTCAGTGAACTCGACGGGGGATCAATCGCGATTGCCGGGGACCTGATCCTGGTCAAGTCCGACCGCGAGGATGGACGGATCGATGCCACGACCCTCACCGCACGGTCCCTCGATCTGCAGCCCAACAGGGCGCGATGCCTCGGCTGCGTGGCCCCGTGATCCGGAGTCCCCGCCGGTCCTCTACGGCCCGCCGCCCCCGCCGCAGGCGGCGGGGACTCACGCTGATCGAAGCCAGTGTCGCGACAATCCTGGGCGCACTGCTGCTCCTGTCGGTCAACCAGAGTCTCAACATGCTCAATCGCACCGCGTTGATCCAGACCGAGGCGCGGGCCCTGTCCACCGCCGCCGATCACGCATTGCGGGCTGCGTCCCGTGATCTCCAGGACTCGCTGACGGCCAGCGGCCGCCTCATCACCCGCGCACGTGCAGTCCCCGCCTCTGGAAGCGGGGGGATCGGCGACCTGCCATCGACCCTGATGAATGGCCCCACCGCTCAAACCCCGCTGGGGCTGGATCTGCAGTTTGCCACCTACGCCCCGGACGACACGACGCTCCTGGTGCTGGTCTGGACCACCGAGACCCTGTCCGGGATCCGGGGAATCACCATCCCGCGGGTGCGGCCCGGTCCCGGCATCCGGCGGGTCGGCCGGGCCGGGGGATTGACCGGGGACAACACCTGCCCCGTCACCGCCTGGTGCGGGCTGGGGATCGACTGGACAGATGCCGGGGATTTCGCCACCGCGGCGGGCGCGGTCACACCGACTCCGATCACGGTGCCACCGGCGGGCGCCCTGGTCGCGATGCGGGATCTGTCGCTGGACCGGATCAACACCCATCTCCTGTGGCGCCACGCGAATGCGCCGCTGGGTCTCTCGGAGATGGACACGATCATGCAGGTGGCCGGATCCCTCGTCAATGTCTCCGCGCTGACCGCCCCCAGGGCGGTCGCGGGAATCGGCACATTGACACTCACCGGGGATCTGACCATTGCCCCGGATGCCACGCAGCCGGTCGGTCTGGAGGTCGCCGGGACGCTTGGCATCGGTGGGAATCTGACCGCCCCGGCCGCGGCGGTGACCGATGCCGGCGGGGATTTCGGGGGCCCGAACGGGAATGCCGCGCAACACGGGTTCGGGACGATCCGGGTGGAGGGCACGACCGCAACGCTGGATCATCTGCAGGTCGCCACGGCTGATGCCAGTCCGGTGCCCGGCCCTCTCGAGATTGGCGATGCGCCAACCACCGGTTCGCAGAATCTGGCCATCACCGGCAACACGGCCGCGCGGTGGCGGTTTCGCGAGAGGATGACCAGCGCCGGTCTCACGGAGCGCGTGGGCCGGGTGGCCGTGCAGGGCGACCTCTCCACCCCGCATGCCACGAATCCCGCCGGCCTGGAGGCCGATCATGCGGGGGTCATCAAAGGGTGTGCCGGAACCCGCAACGCCGGCGGACTCTGTGTCGGCACGGGGGGACGGATCGCGATTGCCGGCGATGCGACCACGGTGCAGATGGGCACACCCAGCATCACCGTGACGGGGGATATCGAGATGCATGGCTGGATGAATGTGAATTCATGCACCGGTTGCTGAGCCTGTGGCGACGCACACGGCGGCCGGCGCCGCGCCGGCGCCGCCGCGGCGTGACGCTGCTGGAAAGCGTGATCACGGTCGCGCTCGTTGCACTCGGGTCGCTCTCGATCATCGAAGTGGCGCGCCACTGGGCGATCCAGACGGGAATCGAAAACGAGACCCATGCCCTGGCCGAAGCGGTGGAACTCGCGGCCCACCATGTCCGCAAGGACATGACCAACCTTCTCTGTGCGACGACACAAGCGGCGGCCCGGTCTCTCCCGCTCACGGCCACGGATATCGTTGATGAGACGGCCGGGCGGACCCTGACGCAGGTGCGCGGCGGGGAGATCAATTTTGGTCTCTATCGCTTTCCGACCACCCCCGCCGATCCCGCCACCGAGGGCCGCCTGCTGGTCATCGGCTGGATGGATGCGATCCCGCAGCACCGCTCATTCCGCCTGCCGGTCCCGGACTCTTCCGTCGCCATCGCACGGCGCGGCCGAACCGGCCTCGTGGCCTGTCCCCCGACCCGGTTCTGCGGACCCACGATGACATGGACGCCCCCCGCCGCGATCGTCACCGCGCTGGGGATTGCCGAGGACAGTCTCGTAGGATTGCGGATGCTGAGTTTCGAGGCCGATCGTGATCCGTTCCTGCATCGTGTGCGCCTCGCCGATGAGGCCACGCTCTGCAATCAGACCGGCAATGCGAATTTCCGGGCCGGGACACACAAGCTCAACCGGATCGAAGGCGACTTCGATCTGAAGGGTCAGGCGGTGGGCGGGGGCGGTCTGGAACATCTCCTGGTGCGCGATCTCGATGTCAACGGGAATGTGGCGGTGCAGGGTCGTGCCACGCAGGTGGGCACGCTGACACCCGATCAGGCCCTGTTCACCGCGGACGTGACAGTGGATGGCTGGATCCAAACCCGGCCTGCCGGCGCGGCGTCCGGCGGGATCCTGGGACGCAATGCGCTGGCCCCACCCCTCGTCATTCCCGATCCCCTCTCCCCCACACCGCCCGCGGCCCCGGAACGCGCGGCCACCACGGTCGTGATCCAGGGCACACTGGCCCAGGCCACGTCCACCCCGCCCGTGACGACCCGCACGACGACGATGCGCACCGGGGGCCTGGATGTGGCGGGGGATGCAGAATTCGGATCCCTTGATGTGACCGGTGACGCGCGCGTCACCGGCACGACGAATATTCGTGTTCATGATGATGGCGGCGCGGACGGTGCGGCACCGGGTGGGAGTTCTGTCGGGACTGTCTCCGCGCGGGATCTCGTGACCCGGACGATCACGATCGCCGGCGATGCACGCCTGCGCTCCTCCGCCATCGCCAGCCTGAACAGTGGATCCGGCCAGACCGGGGCCGCGGTCACGGTCCAGGGAGACTATATCGTTGAAAACACTGGCGGGACATTCAGCCATCCCACCACGGAACATTTCTCCCACCACCTGGTGGTTCCCGGCGGCTGCCGCGTGAATGGCGTCCCCCACGCCCAGTACGAGGCCACCCTTGGCACCGGCACCGCCGCGACCGGGCAGGGCAATCCCTGCAAGGGGGAAGGATGGTAGACGCGGCGACGCTGATCTCCCTGATCGCCGCGGGCGCGGCGACACTCCTGTTGCTGGCCCTGATCGCACTCGAGGATTATGACCACTGGGAAATCAACCCCTGGATCTGTGGTTGCGGCGCCGTGGCCTGGCTGCCGGTGGTGGCCGCCGGCGCAGTGGATTCCCACCTCCTCGGTGCCGCGGCCGGACTGGCCATCACGTCCCTGATCCGCCGGGTCCGCCCCGCCGCCCTCGGTCTCGGGGATATCCCGCTCTATACACTCTGCGGGTGGCTGGTCGGAATCACCCTGATGCCGGTCTGGGCAATCCTCAATGCGGGGATCGCGGTCATCCTGGTGACCTGTCTCGCCCGCAAGCGCGGGAAGCCCCTGCGGCGCTGCGCCATCCCGGCAGCCCTGGCCGCCTGCCCGGCCTGCCTGTTGACCTTCCCGGCTCTCTGGACCCTCCCGGCACAACCGATCGTGTTCTGACCGCCCCTGTCATCGGGGTGACGAATCACCATGAAAGCCGGCATGGGGCACACAGGCATCTTCAGACGATAGTCAGCGAAACCCGATTGTCAGTCCCTGGCGAAACTGAGCCCGAACTCTCGTCTCTTCCGGTGCGGGGGGTGCCGCCGCTGGCCTCTGTTCAGGTGGCCGTCCGCATGCCGGGCTTCCGACCAAGCGCCTTGATCAATGTCGTGATCGTCCTGCGGGTCTCCCGCAGGCGGCGGTGCAACAACCCGATCTGGCGGGGCGTCACGCCCGTGATGACCGCATGTTCAAGCAGCTCAGCAAGATAGTGTTCGGTCGCCCGCGCATCGGCGAGGCGAGTCCGGATGTCCCTGTCGGTGTGGTGTCCTGTCATCGGTGTCACGGCATCTCTCCTCTGCCGCTTCCCCCGCTGCGTTGCGGGTTTGTTCTGGTCTCCTGCTCACTGAGGTAGGATCGCCCCGTCGATCTGTCAAGGGGCACGAACCGTCTCCAGGCGCATCAGTCCTGTGAATGCGGATCTCCTCGGGTGGCACAAGGCTGGTCATCAACGGGTGGATTTTCTATATATCCGCAACAATGCAAGGGATCTGGAGCTGAAGCCATGTCAGTCGGTGAATCGAAGACACAAGATGCACGGCGGATTCTCGCCGAGCTGGATCGAAAAGGCCAGGGCGTATTCACGACAGCCGACCTGCGCCAGGCCTTTGATCTGGGGATTATATACTTGACTGAGGTAGCGAAGGGATGATCGAAGCAGAGGTTCGTCAACAAATCGACAAAAGGCTTATTGCGCAGGGATGGGTACTTGACCCGGAAAGTCCAGATCGCAATGTGTTTATTGAAAGATCGGTTGTCCCCCGTTTAGGAGCGGTCCAGAGGTCAAGACTAAGTAACTTGGCACCAGATTATACCTTTCTCTCAGATGGATCACCCGTTGCGGTCCTTGAAGCTAAAAAGCCACAAGTTTCAATTTATCAGGCGATTGAACAAGGCGCAGACTACGCGGAAAGATTAGGCGTAGATTACGTTTTTGCTTGTAATGGCCCCATGTTTAAGTCGTTTCACGTGCCTACAGGCCGCTCCATGTCTCTCAACAATGTGGAGGTTATGGAACCGCTGAGTCCCGCTCAATTACGCAGATTCAAGCAGGAGTCCACAGATAGCGTAATTACTGTTCCAAAACGAGTCATTAATTCTAGATCGCAGCTTATAGAGGTTTTTGAAAACCTTAATAACTTTCTTCGCCAAGCTGGAATTCGAGCCGGGCTAGACCGGTTCACGGAATTTGCAAACATCTTGTTTTTGAAACTTTTAAGCGAAAGAGATCAATCAGATCAAACTTGGCAAGATTTGCTTGCTAAAAATGACGACGATCTACCCGAGTATATCAACAGTTTTGTTGTCAACAAATTGCGCCGCAAGTATGACAGCGATGTTCTATCGAAAACGCAAATCAATGGTGGCGCTCTCAAAAAAATTATTATGGAGCTTAATCCTCTACACCTTATGAGTGTGGATGAAGACCTAAAAGGGGTGGCGTTTGAACATTTTCTGAGTCGAACAACTGCGACAAACAATGATCTTGGAGAGTATTTCACACCGCGTTCAGTTGTGCGGTTTATGGTGCAGCTTCTCAATCCGCAATTCGGCAAAACTGTTTACGATCCGTTCTGCGGCACAGGCGGTTTCTTAATTGAGGCGTTTCGGCATTTAAGTCAGCAAATCCGCTATTCCGATGAATCGATACGAGTTTTGCATCATGAATCCATCTACGGTCAGGAATTAACGACAACTGCCCGTGTTGCCAAAATGAATATGATTTTGTTTGGTGATGGACATTCAGGCGTTGAACGTGACGATAGCCTTGCCCCCCCCCCTCCGGGTCCGCCGCGCAGTTTTGATTGCGTGCTGTCGAATATTCCGTTTTCCCTAAAAAACATTGGTGCCGAAAAGTTGCGTCTAGTGGACCAGAGGGCAGAAACCGCAGACGAAGCTTGTCTTTTGCGTTGTTTCAACAGCGTAAAGTTAGGTGGATCAATGGCCGTTGTCTTGCCTGAAGGTTTAGTTGTCAATCGAAGGCATCGCCAACTTTGGGAGTCAATATTTGACCGATGCCGTGTACGAGTCATTGCATCGTTACCGCGTGGGACATTTGCCCCTTACACAGAAGCCTGCACCAGAATTTTGTTTTTGACTGACAAGGAAACGCAGTCGACAGAGTGGCATTATCGGGTTCGATTGTCAGCTGACGAGCCTTCCCAATCAACAATCAGCACTGATGAGTTTTTGTTTTTCTTCCAAGACACCGAAATACCCTTGGAGGAACTTCCCGCAGGGGTCGAGGTTGAACGTCGTAAGGCCGGAAGAGGACAATGGATCCCGCAAGGCACTAATGTTTTGCGATTGGATCAAGTGGCTACAATCAGAAACGGCAAGAATTTAACGAAAGCCGAGGCCAATGATGGCAAGATTCCGGTCATTGCGGGTGGGAAAGGTAGCATTGCGTGCTGGCACAATGCATCTAATACAGATGGAAATTGCTGCACGATCAGCAAGTCTGGTGCCTATGCTGGATTTGCATGGTGGCATGAAGATCCGATTTGGGCTTCGGATTGTCTTGTTATTCGCAGTCAAGATGAGGGACGTTTTCTGTCATTTTTCCTTTATATGTGTCTTGCTACAAGGCAGGACGAGATTTATGAACGGCAACAAGGAACGGGGCAACCTCATATCTATCAAGAACACATCCAGGAATTCCCGATTCCAAACGTGTCATTGGAAATTCAAAAAAGATTAACTTCTAAAGCAAGAGAAGCAATCCAAAAAAGAATTCAGTCCGAACAGGTTGAAAAGAATGCTTATCAAGCATCTGTTGACGCAATTAGCTCGCTTGCACGTCGAATTTGAACAAATCAGGATCAACTTATGATCCCCAAACCTACCACAGCCACCCCTAATCCCCCGATCCTCAACCCGCGTTACGCAGGGGCGACTCCCGAAATGCTGGCTGGCGCGCTATTGCGACCGAAGGATCGCGACGAGACGCCACCGAAATCTGAACCCGAAATTGAGACTGACAACAGCAATCAATTTCAGTCAAGTATATAATCCCCTTTGATCTGGATTCCGAATCCCGGTTCCGGACGGAACTGAACCGATTGCTGGAGGCCGGCCTCCTGGAACGGGCACGACGAGGCATCTACGTGAATCTGTCTTCACATAATATCAATTTGGGTCGGCTGAACGAGGATGTCGCCCAAGTGGTCCGTCGCGGGCATGTCAACTATCTCAGTCTTGAATCGGTGTTGTGTGAATATGGGGCGATCTCCCAGATCATGCTGGATCGGATCACGGTGATGACCACGGGGCGGGGCGGGGAAATCCGAACCAAATGGGGCGTGATCGAGTTCACCCACACAGCGCGTGATCCGGACACCATCCGCCCGATCCTGCTTTATGATGATCAGCGCCCCCTCCCGTTGGTGCGCCCGCCTGTGGCGCTGCGTGATCTCCGCCGTGTCGGCCGCAATGTCTGTATGGTCGATATGGAGGAGTATCATGATATTCTTGAGGAATACGGATTCGTGGATGACCCGGCAGCGATTCCCCGCAACTGATGCGCCAACTGACGGATATTTCCCACCAGGTCGTTAAAGACAATCTGCGATTGGTCGGTAAGGAAACCATCATTGAAAAAGAAATCCTGCATTTCGATATCCTGCGCTGTCTGGAATCCCAGGGCTATCTCAATAAACTGACCTTTATCGGCGGGACGGCCCTGCGTCTCTGCCACGGCTCGCTGCGTTACAGTGAGGATCTGGATTTCGATGGGGGCGTTGATTTTACAGCGAACCAGATGGCCGGACTGGAGGAGGCCATCCGTTCGGATCTGACCCAGCGGTATGGGCACGATGTACAAGTTCTGCCGCCAAAGGCCCGCCGCTTTCTGGTTGATGTCGCTGTCTCCACCTGGCGAATCAGCGTTGTGACGCGTCCGGAAAGACCGGACATGCCCCGCCAGCGCATTCATCTCGATATCGCGCCCATGTCAGGACGTGATACCGAGACATTGCCGGTTCAGAACCACTATCCCATTCTGTCATCGGCGCGCCGGCCTTTCTCCGTGCGGGTCAAATCGAAAGACTCGTTCTGGCTGACAAAATCGTGGCCTGTTCCTCGTCAATCTTGTGCCGGAAGCAGCCGCGCTGGCGGGATCTGTGGGATATGAACTGGCTTGCAGAACAAGGCATACAGGTCAATTCTGATCTTGTCATGCAGCGGGCGGTTGATGCCGGGATCACAGATGTGGCCACCCAGATCGACGCGGCGGCGCGGCGGACCCCGGGGCTGGTTGACAGTCCTGGATTCCGCGAACAACTTTCAAGGTTTCTGGATGAGGAGACCGCTGCCAACACTGTCCATGATCCTGTCTGGCGGGAGCAGGCCGGAAAAAGGATCCGGATTTCTTTCGGGACGTTCTTTCCCCCGCCCCATACACCTCTTGCGCTGCACAACGCCGTGCGGACGGGTGAGATAGCCACGCTGGAGCGGCGGTTGGACGAAGGTGAAGATCCTGACCAACGCGAATATCCGCACACCCATCAACTCACAGCCCTGCATTGGACCGCTTCCACCTGTCAGCCCGAAGCCGCTCGTCTGCTGATATCCCGCGGCGCGGATGTGAATGCGCAGACCGGCAAAGGATGGACAGCACTGCATTACGCAGCGCATTATGCCGCGCCTGATCTGGTCCAGGTCTTGCTGGCGACCCAGGCCCATCCCCATTCACCGGGACCGGACAAGACCACCCCGCTGCACTGGGCGGTCCGGCGCAAGGCTCCGGCCGACGCCAGCGCGATGGTTCTCGCGTTGCTTGATCACGGGGCGGATCCCGCCCTGCGTGATGACCAGGGCCGCACCGCATTGATGATCGGGATGACCAACCCGGCACTGGCCGGAACAGAGGGGTTGACCCGGCTTCGTGAGGTGTCCCCGCCCCCACCGGCGGACCCGAAACCGGAAGATTCCGGGTCATCATTCACGCCGTGATTCTCTGATCATGGCGGAATGGGGCTCATTGTGTTGCCCTCCATTCCGCCATTGTCTTGTTGCCCTTGCTCCGATTGCAGCCGGAACACAGCAGCTGCAGATTGTCAGGATGGTCTGTTCCTCCGCGTGATCTTGGAAGGATGTGATCCACGTCCATCACCCGGAAGGGAAAGTGGGTCTGACAACCCACGCAAACGCCTTCCTGCTCACCATAAAGGCGATGGCGATGAGTCCTGTAGTTCGGCAGATCACCCATATCTGTCCGAACGGGCGGTTCTGTCAGCGCGTTCAACTGCCCCCAGAGCGTTCCACGATCTTCAGTGATCCGGTCATTGACCAGACGCACCGCCAATGCGGATAAATCAATACCTGCCCACTGGCGGCCAAGACGATCAGCGGCCACAAGGGCGGTGGCACAACCACAAAAGGGATCAAGGACAAGTTCGCCCTCAACACTGGATGCCTTGATAATGCGGTCCAGCAATTTGACAGGTTTCTGGGTGGGGTAGCCTGTGCGCTCCTTGGCTTGCGAATTCACAGGTGGGATGTCGGTCCATATGTCCGGTGGCACCTGACCCGGGCTGGCGTCAAGGTACCGCTTGAGTTCAGGGGTCCCGTTCGCAGTGAATGCAATGAAACCAGCGTCGTCAAGCCTGTCAAGACGGGCCAGGACGCTGTGCTCCGCCCGGTATCCGGGGATCACGTTCTCCTCGATCCACGCCGCATAAGCCCCCGTCCTCGGGACGCTCCAGTGGCGGCCGATGTCGCTCGGATTCCACCCGCGCCAGGTCTGCCCTGATTCCCCGTCGCTGGCTCCTGCACCCGTCAGATTGTCGCGCCGATACACCCCGCGGTCGTCGCGGTGCCGGTATTTTGTCCGCACATTCTGGCCGGAAAGGGGCGTGCGTAGCCCCCCCCCCCCCCGGTGAATGTCAGAGCCGTAAAAGAGCAAGTGATCGCCCGTGCGCCCGAAACGTCCCGCGTCATTGTGATTGCCAATGCGTTTCCAGATGACACAATTGCGGAACGCCGCTTTGCCAAACAATCCATCCATCAGGACGCGCAGCCAATGCGAAGCCGCATCATCACAATGCAGCCAGATGGAACCCGACGGTTTCAACACGCGCTGCATTTCCATCAGCCGCACGGCCATGAAAATCAGATACGACATCATCCCCTTGCCATGCGCTTGGCGGGCGGCCTCAATCACGGCATAGGCGGCTGGGTTGCGGTCAGCCAACTCGCCATGTTCATGCACGTCCACGTCATCGAGCGTCCAGGCATCCTTGAAGGACGCGCCCGCCGCCTGGCTGCCAATGGGAGCCTCGTAGGTGCGATTGGAATTGAACGGCGGATCCAGGTAGATCAGGTCAACGCAGTCGCTGTTCATCCCCCGAAGGATGGGGAGGTTGTCGCCTGTCCAGACGGTGCCCGACATGAAATTGGTGGTCATTCAGCCCGCCTCGATCCAAGCGCGGGCGGCAACCTCATCATTGATGGCATCCTGGAATGTCGCATTCACCGGGTGCAGCCGTGCCATCCCGTCTCCTTCCGCACGTGGTGTCTGTTCATTCTGATAAAACCGTATCAGTTGCGTGTCAAAGTCTGCGATCTTTCAGACTCCGCCCGGCAACGCTGGAGCAATCTCGACCCCATGCGCCGCTGCAGGTGGAAAACTGTGTCCGGCTCACGTGAGGGACCATCACTGGCCATCACCTGGCTGACAACCTATATCTGTCATTATACGCAATATGAGGCTTGAAACATGCGTCCAGAAATCGCCATCCGGAAGGACGAGATCACGGCGATCTGTCGCCGGCACGGTGTGGCGCGGCTTGAGATCTTCGGCTCGGCCGCCCGCGGTGATGATTTTGACCTTGAGGCGAGCGACATTGATTTCTGGGTGATTTTTCAACCGCCGCTCCACCCCGGAATCTTTGATCGTCATTTCGGGCTGCTGAATGATCTGGAATCACTTCTGGGGCGCGATATTGATTTGGCGGTTGGAGAAAACTGCATCACCAACCCCTTTGTGCTGGCCAGCATCAACAAAGACAGGGAACTGATTTATGAGTCGTGATCCCCTGGCGTGGCTGCATGATATCGAAATGGAATGCCGTTACATTGAAGGTTTTATCGCACGAACACGTTTTGATGACTATCGTGAAGACAGAGACAAACGATACATCCTTGAGCGGGCGTTGGGGAAAGTCGGAGAGGCGCTAAACCAGATCAAAAAGAGCGATGAGGATCTGGCAAAGACAGTGAGCACGCAACTGGTGGAACGGTTTCCCGCAATGCAGAACACGATCAGGGTCCGCAATATCCTGACACATGCTTATCATCGGTATCTTGACGATACGGTGTGGGATGCGGCGAACAACTCAATACCCGCACTGCACCGTGTGGTCAGCGATCTGCTCAGCGAGCTGTCACCTGCCGGGCCGCCCGCCCTCCATGAGGCTGTCAAGATGGGACATCCCGATCAGGTCCGGCAGCTGATCAAGGAAGGGGCGGACGTGAATGCGCTGAATGACAAAGGCTGGACGCCTCTTCACATCGCGGGGCACCGGGCCGCGCCTGATCTGGTGCAGGTCTTGCTGGCGGCCCAGGCCCATCCCCATTCACCGGGACCGGACAAGACCACCCCGCTGCACTGGGCGGTCCGGCGCAAGGCTCCGGCCGACGCCAGCGCGATTGTTCTCGCGTTGCTTGATCACGGGGCGGATCCCGCCCTGCGTGATGACCAGGGCCGCACCGCATTGATGATCGGGATGACCAACCCGGCACTGGCCGGAACAGAGGGGTTGACCCGGCTTCGTGAGGTGTCCCCGCCCCCACCGGCGGCCCAGAAACCGGAAGATTCCGGGTCATCATTCACGCCGTGATCGCCACCCGCCTGCGTGCGCCCTCAGACGCCGCCCGCCGCCCCGTGGAGCGCGCGGGTGGCTGGTTATCCCAGACCCTGTCCTATCCCCGCGCGGCACCGCTGGCCGTCTCGATGCTGGCGCTGCTGTTCGGGGTCAAATACACGGCGACGTCCGTCATTGATGGGCAACCGGTCTGGTTCCTGGCCCTGTCGGTTGCGGCGCTGATCGCGGCGATCCGCAGCCTCGAGCGCGGCATCGATCGCTGGCTTCTCCTCGCCCCGGCGGTCGCGATCGCCGAGATGGGGCTGACCTGGCCCTGGTCAGCCAATCATATCTTCTTCGCCCTCTGGATCCTGATCCCGGTGCTGCTGCGTCCCACCCTGCTCACAGGGGATTCCTTCTCACGTTATGTCGCGATCTCGATGGGTATCATGATGGTAGCTGCCGGTGTCCAGAAACTGATTGCCGGCCATTATCTTGATGGTACGATGTTTGCCGCTTTCGCCGCCGAGGGAAGCGCCACCGAACAATGGCTGAACTGGGTTTGCGGGGGGTCCATCACACCTGACAATGCCGCCCCGTGCGGTGCGATGGTCTGGCTCGGCCGCCTTGCGGTCATCTGGCAATTCGCTGCGGGCATTTGTCTTCTTCTGTGCCTGCGACATCCGCTCATCCTGCTCACTGAGATCGCCTTCATGCTGGGTGTCGGCACGATTGCTGATGAATGGGTCTTCCAGACGATCAACATGTTGTGCATGGTCTTTGTGGCCCGCCGGGCGCTGCCCGTGGGATTGTTCCTGGCCCTGGTGCCGCTGGTCCTGATCGGCTGGTACAGTCTGGACAGTGTGGTGGATCTGTTCGCGGGATATTTCGGATGAACAGGACGGGATTGCGACATGACTTCTTCCTGCCGTTTCTTGCCGCCCAGCTCCTGCTGGTCACCGTCCATGCGGGACTGGCGACCACCGGACGGATCAATGTCTGGGAGTTCGGGGGGTACGGGATGTATGCAACACCGCCCCCGATGGTGCGGATCCAGGAGACCGCGATCCAGCCGGCAATCGCCATCGGCGCACAGATGCCGGAACTCACCTGGACCCGTCTGATGCGCCGCGAACTGCACGCCGGCGGGTGCTGGTTCGGCCGGCAGGATCGCATCATCGACGCGGTTGTCACGGACATGGCCGCGCTGGATCTCCGGCGGATCCGGGCCGCTTTCGTGCGGCGGGGTTTCAACCGGGAGAAGACCGCGTTGATCTGGGAGCCGATGGCCGCGCTCACGGCGGTCCTGGACACGTCCGGAATGATCACGATCACCAACAGTGTCTGCGGGGAGACCACAACGGTGACCCGCCGCTTGCCGGTGCCGCCGGACGTCTCATGACGGAACCTGTCGTCATCCTGGACGGGAATTGTGCCCTCTGCGCACGGGTGGCACGTCTCATCGATCGCGGGGACAGGACGGGCCGGCTCCGGATCGCTGTCGCGGGCGTTGAACCGGGTCGCACGATGATCTCCGCGGCCCGACTGGATCCGGACGATCCGGCCAGCTGGGTGTTCATCGATGAGACCGGCCGCAGTTGGGATCGCAGCGATGCGGTGATCCGCATCGCTCAGCGGCTGACCTTCCCCTGGCGGATGCTGGCCGCGCTGCGCGTGATCCCGCGCCCCTGGCGTGATACCGGGTACCGTTGGATGGCCACCCATCGGACCCGTCTGTTCGGCACAGCTGACCTGTGTGGAACAGCCCCGGCATCGCTGCGGGCGCGGTTGCTGGATGCCCCCTGCGGTGGGGGTCATGCGTTGACAGAACAGCACAGGAGATGACGATGCCCCCATCAGGAGACGGGACACATGCGCTGGCCCGCCGCGCCGCGGGAACAGGATCAGAATCCCCGGATGACACACAACCGGACAACACGGTGGACAATGCGGAGAGGGAACTTCCGCCCCCACCCCTTCTGCCCTTCATCAGCGATGATCAGCTTCTCCGGACCTCCGCAGAGAAGGCGGAACTCAGTCGCCAGCGCGACGAGATCACGGCGCGGATGCGCCAGATCGAGGTGCGGGAACAGGAAGAGCAAGGGCACCGGCATCGCGCCGCCCGCGTGGGCTGGTTTGTCCTGACCTGTCTCTCCGGCGCGGACACTGCGCGCCGCCAGGCCGCCGCCCGTCTCCTGGACACCGGTTTCATGGACGCCCTTGATGACGATGAGCGCGCGCAGTTTGACGCGATCGGGGAACAGATCCGACACGGGGTGCAGGACGGCGCAGCGACAACGGGTGAACCCGATGACCAGGATCACGCTGCGCCCCCTGAAGCGGACCCGGAACAGATGGGCACGGCCGCCCCTGAGACGGCGGATGATGCGGCGGAGAGGGATCACGCAGAAGATCGTGAATCCACCACGGAGGGGCGGGATGTGTCCACCCCGCCGCCCGGCAAGACGGATTCAGCCGGGACGGATGACACCGACCCTGTCGGTGGCCATGACTCAACGGATGGGCCATCGGGTGGCCAGACACAAGGGGATGACTCGCCCGCGGAACTGACGCTCGAGTCCATCCTGGACTGTCTGAACCGGGAGACACTGCGCTGTCGTGCGGGGGCGGTCGGCTTGGCACTGGGTCTCGGACCGCGGGGCCTGAACAGCGTGAAGGAACTGATACGGGAGTCGCCCCGCCCCGCGGCCGAAAAATCCTGGGTGGTCTCGAAAGACATCAGGACGCCGCTGCTCGAGGTGGACAGACATCCTGAATTTGACTCGAGGGAACGGGTGATCACGGACGCCGCGGCGCTGCGTCAACTCTGTCAGACAATGCGGCGCTGACCCTCTGCCATGTGAGTTGCCGTCCGACAGATTCCAGCCCCCTGTCTTCCCCGCGCGGAATCCGCCGAATCGATTCGGCTCGAGCGGGACAAAATCCCCAGGATCCTGCCGGATTCCGCCACCCCCACCCGCCGGCAGGGCGGGGTCTGGACGCCCCATTCGGGCGCTGTTGGCGGATTCCCCCAATCTGCACGTGACTCGTCCCCAATCGGTCTTCAGGGCGATGGCACTGATGCGGTTCCGCTGGGATGACGCCGGGATGACAGGCGCGGTCCGGAAAGACATGGAACAACAGGAAATCTGTGATAGAATCCCGCCCCATGATGGCTACAAGGAATGACGTCCTGTCGATGAACAGGTCACGGAAACCCTCCCGGGGCCGAAGTCCGGGATTCGGTCTTGCCACCGCCTCGGTCCTTGCCCGTCTCTCCCTCCTTCTGACCTTTGCTCTCGGTCTCTCCGGTGCGGTGGCGGCCCAGTCCACGGCGGAACGCCTCACCGGCACCGCGTGGGTGGAGGAGACGGAGGCCCGTGCGGCCGCCGCCCGATCCGCCGCCTCACTGATTCGCCAGGCGCATGACCGGATCTCTGCAGCGCTGTTGACAGCAAAAGATCAAACCGCACTGGCCACCCTCAAGGGGGACCTGACCTCCGCCTTCGGATCCGCCGAGCGCGCTCTCTATGCCGACCTGGGGATCACCGCCCGCCTCTGCGGGGATTGGCTGGTTACCTATGCCACCGGCGATGGGTCCGGCGACTGGGGCTGGCTCAGTGCCGGCGAGGTGCAGGGGGCCGGCGAACTCGACCGGATCGGTCCCGGCAACAGCATCGAATCCTGGGGCCGCCCGGATCTCCCGGCGTCTGATCTCCCTGGCTGCACCCTGACACCGGTCGATGCGCCGGCGGTGGTCTCGCGCTATCGCGCGCCCGCCGAAGAAGAGCGCGACAGCCGGGACTCGGAATGGCGAACCGTGGCCTGCCCGGCCGGGCAAGTCGGGGCCGGCATCACCGAGCGCCGCCACATCACCACCACCATCGACGGGCACGGACACGCGATCAACACAGACGAGGGCCCCTGGACCGAGTCCGCCCGGAATTGCCGGGTGCCGCGGTGTCACTTCATCACCCAGCCACATGCCTGCGAGGATGCCTTCGGCAATGCCGCGGGCGGCGTGCAGGTGCGGGAATACGAAGTCTGCGAGCGGCCGGGCGCGGACGGACAGGTCGATCTCCATGTGGACTGGACGGATTTCGGGATCGTTCTTGATTTCTGTGCTGCCGGTCCGGCCGAGGAGGTCGAGGTTGCGGTCACCACGGAAGCGCAGATCGAATCGCCCCCGCCCGGCTGCCAGACCGTGCACGGGGCGGACTGGGATCTCGGTTCGGTCCAGCGCTGGCGTTGCCAGTACACCACCACGACGACGTTTCCGGCAAGCTGGAACCGGGCGCCGGAGGTGGACATCACCCATGACCGCTGGTCCCGGATCCTCCCGCTGCTCCCGAATCGCCCCGGTTACGGCGGGCAGTGTCTGGATCCGAACGGCGTGATCAGCGCGCAGCAACGGGCCGATACCGGCGCGGATGATTGCGCGCATCGCAACATCACGATGAATAACGATGACGGCGGGTGCGGCGGCACCTATGAGAGCTGGACGATGCATACGTTTGTCGATCCCCGCCCGCATCAGGCGGACTATGAAGTTCCCGGAACCCGCCAGACCCAACAGCAACCGCCCTGCCCACCGCCGCCAAGTGGCGGTGGAGGTGGGGATAACGGGGGTGAAACGGGATACCGGGATCAGCATGGCAATACACACCGCTCTCAACGCGATTGCTCGTCATGCGGCCACATGGATCAGGTCACAGATCAAAGCAGCTTCGATAGTTTTACGGATGACGGATGATTGTTGATCCCATCTGACCAGAACATCCCCCTCCATCCGTTGGCAATTGGCATCAAGACTGGAATCACTGGCGGAATGCGGATACTTTCAGGTTGCGTTCACTGATGCGGGAGAGGAAACACATGCCTGATGCTATCCTGGACAAAATGAGCGAGATCGTATCGGCTTGCAGGCAGAAATGACCCGCCCGGATCGCAATCCGTTTTTCCGGGAATCGGTGAATGACAGCCGGGAACCTGTTGATGTCGTTTGACATTGCCGCCGTGCGTCAGGAGTTTTGGCGACTGGATCGGGCCCATGGGGCCTTGCGCACCGATCGCATTCCCACCCGTGAGGATATTTTTGCCCGCTGGCATTGGGACATGGAACAGAAGTTGCTCAACGCCGGGATGACCCCTGGCAAAGAGGATGTGGGACGCCTCAGCGCCATGATCGGCGGGCGCGGGCGGTGTCAACCGTGGAATGATGAGCAGCCCTTGGAAAAACGGTTCCGCTATGCGCCAATGCCCCTGCCCTGGTTTGATCATCCGGATGCCCGGCATGTCTTTGTGAAACCCGATCCTGACCATCGCTTTCTCCATGCGCTGAGTGCCGGTCATCTGGCTGGCTATTCACGACGTCCCTCGGGTCACGATCTCTTTCGTCAGATGACCGTCGGCATGCGGACAGAGCTGGAGCGTGACTTCATGGCCGAGTTGCTGTGTGACATCCGCGAGGAGGATTATCCGCAATTTCGTCGGCAGGATGCGCTGAGCGCCTGGCACATGGCCCGGACGGTTCTTGATTGCGGCGTTTTGCGCGGGGCATTGTCGCGCTGGCTGAATCAGTTTGCTGTCAGGCCCACAGATTGGCAGGAGACGGTGCCGGGAGAAAACAGATGAGTGTTTTTGCCATTCCGGCCCCGGCAGACCGGATCCTGAACCGGGCGGCACCGATCCTGTTGCAGACATTTGGCAAGGACGATCTCAGGATCGGTAGGGGAACTGCGCTGGCCGCACGATGGCACCATCGCCGCAGCACGGATATCGACATGGGGTTGCCCCTGGAGTCCTTCACAAGCGGTGAAGAAGACCTGACAAGGATGTTCAGGGACTGTCCTGATTCACATATCCGACACGGCCGGGGCTGGTTGAACGGAATTCTGCCGGAAGGTGAATTCAGTCTCTCGACAACGGAAGCCCTGTTGCCGCTTCCGGAGTCACGTGATCGGGAATCCGCGTTTGATCTCCCCCTTGAGCCGGTGGCTGAAATTCTGGCCCGCAAGATCCGTCTGCGCATGTGGGGGAATGGTGAATTTGTGGCCCGTGATCTTTATGACCTGTGTTCTGCGGCCGCACGGGATCGGGATTCCCTCAATCAGGCTCTGACCGTTCTTTCCCAGGCCCAGCGCATCGACATTGCCGATGAGATGACCAGGATCGGACCGCGGATCATTCATCTGGGCCGGGAATTAACGGATGTCGATCACCCCGAATGGCTTGAGGATTTGGCGGTGCGATCAGCACGTCTCGTCATGGAGGGACCGGAATCCACACCTCCAGCACCTCAAGCCGCAACCCCACTGTCACCCTGCCGGGGAAACACCCCCAAACCCAGTCCGGACAATGATGATCTCCGCGACTGGCAATAGCCACCCTCTCCTTTCAACTGAGCAAGATAGCGATATTGTCACTGGCCTTGACGACACCACCGCCGGAACCCGATCCCGGAGGTTCGGGCGGGAGGCCGTGTGGTATCAACAACCTACGGCAGCCTGAGACAGTCACCCAGTTGATAGTTCCTGCCGTCGCGGAGATTATTGAGTTCCGCGATCTCGGACCAGCGCGCAGCCGCCCCGAGGGCACGCTGTGCGATCAGCGAGAGACGGGTATCATCCTCTGTGACACGCCAGCCGCTGCACGTCTCGGGATCTCCCACAGCCGTGTCGGAATTCGTGTTGGTGTCAGCTACCCCCGCATCACCCGTGGCCAGACCGTGAAGCCGGATCAGTCCCGGTGTGTCCTCCAGCTCCGGATGACGGGCCGCAATCGCGTCATGGAGCTTTTCCACCCGCTCAGAATCCGGTGACCCGCGCAGGGCGATGGCCTCCAGAAATGAGTCGATCATCTCCGGAGACCCGTGGGTCAGGGCCCGACCGAGGGCCGCATGACCGCGGGCATTGGTGGCCAGCGGATCGGCCCCGGCCGCCAGCAACAGCGCCACCAGTTCGGGATCGTTCTCAAAGACAGCCCAGTGGAGCGGGGTCTCCCCGCGGGCGGTGACTGCCTCGATGTCCGCGCCCAGGGAGATGAGCAATGACGCTGTCTCCGAGGCCGACGCGGATTTCCGGTCAAACCGCAGGGAAGCGGAATGCAGCGGGGTGACGAAATTCCGCGCGGACAGAATGTTCGGATCCACCCCGGCCTCGATCACAAGGATCCGGATGGCCTCGAGATGGCCGACACGTGCCGCATAATGGAGCGGAGTCAGTCCATTGCTGAAACGCATCTCCGGATCCGCGCCGGCGGCCAGTTCGGCACGGATCTCGGCGGGCGAGGATCCCGCGATCCGTTCTGCGGCGGGGTCAACCGCCGCACCCAGCGGCCCGGCCATGGTCCCCGCCACCAGGGCGGCGGTCACGGCACGGCGAAGCAGGAAGTCATGAGTCATGATGAGATACAGCGTGACACCCGTCCAGACGAGACCTGATCCTTTCCATATGGCTGTTCCGGAACGGGTTGTCGAGATGTCCGACATCATCGCCACACGGAGAATCAGATACGGGCGGCCCTTCTTGTTCCCGCTGACATTTGAGCACAATTCCAGTATATCGGAGATACAGCGGGAGGTCAGACAGATGACAAAACTTATCACCACAGCACAGTTTCTTCGTGCCTATTCAGCGGGAGAGATTGGACCCGAGGAGGCCATCAGGGGAACGGGTGCACTCGGTTACAGCCACCTGTTCGATGCCATGGCCCGACACAGGCTTCCCCTCCCGCGCGGGCGGGGGCGGGAGGAAGAGACCGCACGGGAGATTCGGGACGCCCTGCCCATCCTGCGTTCGGCATTGTTGCCCGAAAAGACCCACAACCGGTGATTGTTGTCGTCATCCCGGATGCCGGGCCGCTGATTTCCCTCGCCAGAGCTGACCGCCTTGATCTTCTCGACAGGTTCAACAGTCAGATTCTGATCACGGATGCCGTCAAGCTCGAGATCCTTGGCGGGCGGTTGCGCACCGCTGACCAGGATCAGCTGCGTGATTGGCTCCAGTCAGGTGGCAATCGGGTTCGCGTGGTTGAAACTCCTTGGGGGGCGGCGATGCTTGAAAATTTCCGGTTACGGGAGGCACTGTCTGCAGAACAGAGAGTGCGCATCCCAAGAAACCCGTTGCTGAGGAATTCTGGAGAGAAATCAATCCGCGATCTGGCAGAAGACATCCGACACGGAATGTCCAGCGAGGAAACCGGACTGGTCCTTTTCGAGGATCAACATGTGCCCAAAATTGATTTTGGACCGTATATGCGGGTCATGTCCACATGGTCCTTTGCGGGTGCCCTGGAAACGCTGGAAATTATTCCGTCTGCCGCTGACCTTTTTGACCGGATTGAATTGGCCGGCCGGAGATCTCCACGCGCCGATTATGACTGGATTCCGCGAGATGTGCCGGATGATCTGGCTGCAAGTTACGATCTGGGGACAATTCAAACGTTCGAACCGCGGGAACAGGGGCAACACCTTACCCTCACAGATGCGATCAAATCCGGGGAGACCGATCAGGTCCGGCAGTTGATTGATGACGGGGCGGATGTGAATGCGCTGAATGACAAGGGTTGGACGCCTCTTCACATCGCGGCGCACCGGGCCACGCCTGATCTGGTCCAGGCATTGCTGGCGGCCCAGGCCCATCCCCATTCACCGGGACCTGACAAGACCACCCCGCTGCACTGGGCGGTCCGGCGCAAGGCTCCGGCCGACGCCAGCGCGATTGTTCTCGCATTGCTTGATCACGGGGCGGATCCCGCCCTGCGAGATGACCAGGGCCGCACCGCATTGATGATCGGGATGACGAACCCGGCACTGGCCGGCACGGACGGGTGGACCCGACTCAAGAATGTGTCGCCGAAGCCACTGGCGGACCCCAGACCGAAGTCAGGGTCGAAGACAGGGGATGATGACGATCTGCTGGACTGGCAGAAGCTGCCGGGATCGACGTGATCCAGCACGGAGACAACAATATTGATGCAAAACGTCTCGCCGCGTGGGTCAGGCCATACCAATTCCGACAATGAATTGACTGGATCATCCGGACATTCCTGATATATGCAGTGCAAAGAGCCGACAATCAACGGCAAAGCGGAGCCAGAGAATGACTGCAGAGCCGCAATGGGTACTGAAACGCATGCAATGCACAATTCATCATGCCCTCCAGTCGCTGTATGAGGATGCTGAAGCGGCCACTGTGCGCGTGAACGCTCTCCTCCCCGATGATGCGAAAGAGTTTCCATTTGAGATCAATCGTCTTGACATGCAATTTGCGGTCTCCGGATATCCGATCGGTGCGCCGCGCACGGCCAAACCTCGCGAAAAAGTCAGTGTCAAGATTTCTGGAAACATCATTTTTGTCGCATCAAGTCTGGCCAGGACTTCAGACTTCACGATATTGCAGGAATGGGATGTCCGGGATCAGAATTGCCGCCTGGTCGTTGATCAACCCGGAAAACCAATGGAGTCTTTCAGTTCCGAACAGATTGTTCAGTTGGCACTGGAGCCCCTGTTCTTCGTCTAATGTTCTGAATCTCATATCCATGCGCAAGACGTGATCCTGCTGCTGTCGATATTATTCTGAACTGAATCATAGCTGTAGCGGACAATCTCTTGACGCACTTGCCGTCTCGCCCCGACTATGTGATGATCCCAACAGGAGACAATAGCGATGATGGACACAGCAAGTGAACAGACCCCCGGTGGCGGGGGGCTCGATCGGTATCTGGCGCTGATGACAGCCTATAACGACGAGGTCATCCCGCGGCTGATCCCGGCAACGACTCTGCGCCACTATATCTCCTGTGAGACGGCGCTGAATATCGGCTATGACTGGGAGGAGACTGGTGACTGGCATCGCCGCACCGCGCTCTTCGTGCCGGCATCGATCAACAGGAATGCCGAACTGTTCTGTGCCGGGGAAGGCACCCGGCTCGACACCACGCCGTCGCTGGGATCCACAGGTGTGAGGAACATGCGCCGCTGGCTGGCCCGCCTCTACAAGATGGAGATTGATTCCCCGGTGTGGGTGGCCAACCACTTTCGCGCCATCGCCGATCTCGTGATGAGTGATCAGTCCCGAATCACACGCCTTGTGACTGACCGGCCGGATGCGCAATGGGGAACACCAGGATACCGTCTGCGGCGCGCCGCGACCGTGGGCGAGATCAACCGGTGGCTCAACACCGAGGAGGAGATCGCGGAACTGGTGACAGATTATCTCAAGCCGATGCGCCACCAGATGGAGGGTCTCTGCCGCCGCCTCTATGATGACTGGCTCCCGACTCTGGTCTGGGCTTGAGCGCGGGATCTGAACACTGGCCACCCCCGCGCAGACATTCCATCAGGAGCTGATGCGCGCGGTGGTGGCGGCCATGCAGCCGCGCACCCAATATGTGCTGAAGGGTGGGACCGGTCTCCTGTTCACCCGCAGGCTCGACCGCCACTCAACTGATCTGGACTTCGATACCCGCCGGGCGGTTCAGATCGAGCAGATCGTGCGACACGCTTTCAAAAAGGCGGATGTCCAGATTCTTCATGTGAATCGCATGAAGGACAGTCATGCGATGCAGCGTTACAAGATCCACTATTATAATGCCGCGTCCCGAGAGCGGGACTTTCTGAAGATCGAGACCAAGACGGGAAAGGAGATCGCGCCTGAATCGGGATCTGCGGCTGATTGGAACGGTCACTCGTCATAAGGGTTGTTTTTTCTTTTCAAAATTCCCATGCTGAATTAGGGTCTCTGAGGGGGCGTAATTGGCCGCGGGCGACATTTTCGGGCCGGCGGATCTCGTAGTGTCCCAGGAAGTTGCAACCTGTTTCCGCAAGGAGAGCGAACAAGGCCGCATGGTCGATGTCCGACCAACGATAGAGTCGTGTGCCGGCTTTCTTTCCACCCTGGGCGGTATACGGGGGATCCACGAACAGGGCGACACCGTCCGTGATGAGATCAGGCAACAGCGTCATGGCATCACCCTCGGTGAAGGTAATCCGCGCGGATATGTTGTCGATGGCGTCGAGCCGTGCGATCAATGTGTCGGCATACCATCGGGATGCCAGACCCTTGCCATTCTCACCCTTGCGGGTGAATGAGGCACCATGTGCCAGCACCCCGCCGCGGCGGGTCCGGTTCAACACCAGTGTTCGCCAGCCATGATCCTCCGGAGTGTCACAGGACTGTTCCTCGATCTCCCGGACAGAATCCCGCGTGGGCACAAACCCACGAATCCGCTCCTGCAGATCATTTGTACCGCTGAGCGCGCAGCGCCAGAATGCCGCCACATCCCGATCCTTCTCGATCATCACCGCGGTTTCGACCAGATCCTCACTGACCGCTGTGAGGGACACGATCCCGCCGCCCGCAAAGGGTTCGATCAAGGTCTGGGGATGTGTCTCACGCAACCAGTGCCGGATATGCGGGATCAACCAGGTTTTGCCGCCCGGATAACGGAGCGGGCTGCGTTGCGGCACCTGGGCAACATTGACAGCCGGAAGACGTGAGACCGGGAAACCCGTGGTGGGTCGATCGGATGTCCGGGCCTTGACAGGTCCTGGTCTCCCTGCGTGTGAAAGAGGTTCAAGGGCAGTCATGCGGTGACCCTCACTGACCCGATCCCGGTTCAACCGGGATGGAGACTGGTGCAAAGGGATCGACGGGAAACCCGTGGGTCTGGCAACCGGCCAGAACGGCGATCAGGATGATCCCCGGGACGAGACGTGCAAGAACGGGACTAACTCTTCAGCCAGCTGGCGGCCGCCGCGCCGGCCCAGAAATCACCGCTGTTGCTGGATCTGGCGATGGCCGCACGGCGGTTGGCGCGGCGCAGTCTCCGGTCCAGTTCTTCCGCCACCTCCAGCCAGAATTCCGCATCGTCCCGTGCCTCCCGGGCCTCAGCTTCGGCGGCTTTCTTCTTGGCCCAGGAATTCATGGCCAGAAGTTCCAGATCCTCGCGCTCCAGATCTTCGCGCACCTGGGCATCCTCGGTCCCGCTGACAGTTTCACCGCTGGTGGCCCGGGCCTGGCGCGCGGTGATACGATCGGCGAGATCGTCCATCGCCTGCGTCATCGCCTGATCACGTTTCTCGGCGGCTTCCCTCTCGGCCGCTTCAGCCTCTTCTCGGATACGGGTGGCTTCACGCCCCGCAGCGGCATTCAATGTGTGGATTTGAGATACTCTGATGGCCGGATACAGGCCAATAACAGTGGCAACAGCCAACAGGATGGCAGCCCCAGGCCCATCTCCGGATGCCAGAGCGAATAGACCCACGACAGAGATCGGGAGAGTCACCATGCCAAGGAGCGTATAGTTGAGCAACAAATCCATCCCGGATGATTTGGGATCGTCCTCGCGCTCCTGGGCATCCTCGGTCTTGCTGACAGTTTCACCGCTGGTGGCCCGGGCCTGGCGCGCGGTGACACGATCGGCGAGATCGTCCATCGCCTGCGCCATCGCCGTTTCGCGTTTCTCGGCGACTTCCCTCTCGGCCGCTTCAGCCTCTTCCCGGATACGGGTGGCTTCGCGCTGTGATGCCACTGTGTCCTGTGCCCAGCGCATCTTTTCAATCGTGCGTGCGCGGATATGGGACCTGACAACATTCATCTGCGGAGCAAACATCCGGATCAGCACGATACCGGTGCCAAGTGAAATAAAGGCGGCAGCACCTGCCGAAACGACAGCGTTCATGGCATAAGCCTGTGAAAATGCCTGCACCGCGAGACCTGTCAGCAACAAACCTGTCAAAATCGGTGGGAAAACCGTCAGGCCAAACAGCGTGTAATGCCAGCCGGTCCGCACCCGTGACCGGAAAATGGCTGACACGTAGAGAGGAATGCCAATGGTCAGTACAATCAGATGAGCAGAGATCGCAGCCACCAGGATTCCGACAATGTCATCGCCGAAGTTATTGGCGGAGATCACCCCAAAGAATTCCAGTCCTGCAATCATCAGAAATTCGTAAAGCTGTTCAATCCCATGCCCTGTCGTCGGCCAAGTCGTTTGGCTGTCAATGGCTGTGGCAATGATCAACAGCAGGACCACACAAAGCCAAGCCAATGGTCCCCCCGATACAGCGGCAAGTGCTGCTGACCAGCGGCCTTTTGTCTGGAGAATCGGCTGGTTATCCGTCATGACTGACATTTGTTTTCTCCCACAGGGGACACTCCAGACAAGAGGCATGGTCGCAAAACGTGTCAATCCAGGTCAATTTCTGGGCGTGTCTCATTTTGAATTTCCGTTTTTCTGTTTGCCGATTTGATTCCGCGCACGATGCCGCCGCAGGGCCTCCTGCTGCTGCCGATAATTGTGCTGGCGGGAGCATTCCGGACGACACGTCCGGACTCGCGGCTGGATCGCAATCCGCGCGGCGGGGATCGGGCTGTTGCAAATTATGCAACGCATGATCGGACTTTGACGATTTGCCGATAGGCTTCCTGATCTGGAACCATCGGTTCGCCCCACGGTTGCACTTCGTACAAACCTGGCGCGGGGTCGTGGTCACGGCGGAAGATCTGCATCGCTTCACCGGGGCCGGCGGCGCAGATCGTCGCTTCGCTGCCACGCTCAGAATCGAGACGGTTTTCGATGACTCGCCTGATCTCCCACTGGGTCGAGTCGCCGCGGTAGCGGTATGCTGGATGCGTCATGGCCGTCCTCCAGCTTTCATCGCCACAACCGGGGCGGTGATGAAAGCCCAAGCTTCAGGATCGGCTTTTCTTTGCTCTGCGCAGGTCATGACTCAATTCCGTGTTCAGGTGATTCGAGATATCTGAAACATAATGATTGTATTTCTTCTGTCAAGCGGAAAATGGGGCATTGCCCGTTTTCATGACGACCCGCCACCGTCCTGGTTGCGGTTTCGCCAGCCCTTCGCGATGGGCTTGAGCCCGGTTTCACTTCGGCCGAGACCCGCATCACGTGTCGAGCTGGTCGTGCCAGAAATGACGCGGGCCGCCCCCAGAGCGGTGGCCCGGATCCGGTCATCCTCCTTGCTGGAGACATTGGCATCGGCCCCGATCCAGCGCAGGATCCGTCCGGGAAGTTCGGCAATGAGTGAGAAGCTCCGCTCCGCCATGACCGTATAGACGATGACCAGCAGGATCGAGATGACTGCCATGCCGAAGAGCCAGACAATCCACGACTGGTCATGGGCGAGGCCGCGGATGGCGGCATCGGCCCCGATCCCCACGAGGGTCGCCGTGACCTTGAAGATCGCCATCCCGATGACAAAGCCGAACACCATCAGGATCGGGGTGAGCGTCAGGGCGAGGACCAGGTAATAGCCCTGCCGCGCCGCCTCGCCGGCGAGGCCCTCGCCATCGAGACGCAGATGCGCAATCGCCCAGAGATTGACGGCAATCACGGCTTCCGCGACCAACAGGAAATAGCCTGTCACCGCGGCGACCCAAAGGAGAAATGGCAGCAGCGGCAGGATGAAGGCGAGGAAAGCCCCGGAGATGGCCAGTGCGCCACCGACGACGACTGCCACCGCCCCGAGAGTCTCGGCAATCTCACCCAGCGGAAACAGGTTGACGAAGCCCCCGATGGCCCCGCCGAGGGCGCCGCCGGCGGCGAGGCCAATGCCCCAGGCCAGCAACGCATTGCCGAATTCGGCGAGATGGGCCATCGGATCCGTGTCGTGGCGGGGCAGGAACCAATCCTGTGCCAGACCCGACAGCCGATCCCGAACCGCCCCAGAGATGCGCGGGGAACTCTCGGTTCGGGGCTCCCCCTCTTCCGTGAAGGCCCCCTGGATCAGGCGCGAATCAACCGGTGCGCCCCGTTGCGCCGCGATCAGCGCAGCCGAATTCCAGCGCAGGGTCACACCGTCCGCGAGCCTTCTGAGCTGGTTTTCGATTTGTGGGGTAATTTCGGCAAATCCAGGAATACGTTTCCACCAGACTGTTGACTCCTCTGCCCTTTCATACGCCCACGCTGCGGCGGCCGTGATATCCACAGTTTCACCTTCCGGCTGGGCGTGGAAAATGGTCTGGGCCTCATTGGCAAAGCGTGCCATGTGCATGTACCAGGCCCCGGCCCCGAGCCAACCCTGCCCCAGCGAGTCCGAGTCACACATCGAACGGATCCATTCATCGATCTCTGTCGCCTCCCGGCAGACGGAGGCGTAGCTTCCCGAGACCAGCAGTTCCAGCCGATCACGGGCCTCTCCCAGCGTGCCATTACCCCCGCCACGTACCCAGACCGGGGCCCCGTTGGCCAGTTGTGAGAGACGCGCTTCCAGCGTCTGGTGATACCATTCCCCAATCGTGATGATGTTGCTGGCGGTCCGACCGGCTTCTGCTGAATCAAGCGCCTGACCGCCGGCCACAGCCCGGACCAGCTCACTGGCGATCGCATCGTCCATATAGCGTTGCAGACCCCCATACGCCTCCGTGTGGATGGCATACCATTGTCGTTCCAGATTCTCCGCGCGGATGATCTCGGGGGGATCCGGCATGTAGATCCGGCCACAAATGTCACTCTGGCTGCCGATTGTGTCCGCATAGGATGCGGCCCCGCCGCTGGCCGAAGCCGCCGTGGCAAAATAATAGGATTGTGGGACTTCCGGGACAAAGCCACTGCCAATGTCGTCTGGTATTTCCGTTGTTGATGGTGCTGGGGCCTCTGGGGTAACAAATGTCGGCACCAACGAAAAACTCTGATCATCCATGAGGTCCTGCACGGTCAGCTGAACCACCTTGCGGCAGCCAGCGGCGCGCCAGGCACTGGCGATGGCCTCGACATTGTAGAGGACCCCCGGTGATGTCACCGGGGCCTGGTGATTGATGATCAGACCCGAGGCCGTGGCCCAGACAACCGTCGCCGCGGCCGTCGAACCCCGCACCAGGAACGCGATCGAGACCTGGATGGTATTGTAGCCGTCCATATTGGGGAGCGGTGTCAACATGGCGGTCGCCGTCAGCGTGCGGACCGGGGCCCAGAGAGAGTTCCAGCGTCGGCCCAGCACCTCGCCCTCATGGGCGGTCTGCATGATGCCGACCGAAGCGTTCCACGTGAACAGGGCCATCCCGAGGGCCAGACTGAAGAGATTGAACAACCCGATGATCGCGGCAAAGATAGGCGGGGATTGGGCCTCACACGTGGTGCCATCAGGAAACAGACGGCAACCGAAGATCCGGGCCAGGAAATTGTTCGACAACTGATCACCGGTACCCTGGAAAGCGGCGAGGATGTCGGATGCCGCCTGGGCCGCGAGCGGCATCGGCACACACAGCAGGCTGGCCGCCAGGGCCAGCGCGGTTATCGCCAGATGATATGGGGGCATCGGCGGAGATAGGCGATCGGGGGATGATTGTGATTGGATTGCAGACACCAGGCTGCCCAGTCACGCTGCATCCCGGCGATGAACATGGCCAGGCCGGCCGCCAGGGGGCCGAGGAGAAACAGGACCGCACCGGCACTGGCAAACACGATGAGGATGATCACCATCGCCGCCGCACAGATCAACCAGACCCGGGCCGCAGTGCGACAGTCACCGGCCGCGGCGTCCCGCGCCGCCCTGTCGGGAGGAATTTCGACGGGTGCACGCCCATGGCGTAACCAATGGTGAAAGGAGAGATGGGTGCGCGCCGGACGCAAATGCGCGGCGGCACTCCGCATCGACGCCGCCCCTTCCTGCAACGCTGAGCCCTGGCCAAGGCCAAATCGGCGGGCCGTCCAGCTGCCGATCCTTCGGATCATGGCGATCTGTCCGGGTCTGCCGGGACGTGGCCGATCACACCCCAGAGGGTGGCGTCGGTGCGACGCGCGAGATGTTCAGCGGCATCATAGGCGGCATTGCGCCCGCGATACGCAGGCCGCAGGATCGCCCAACCGGTCTCCAGCATCCGGATGTTGAGATTGCGGGTCTGGACATGGCATTCGGCGTCCGGGGGCGCATCCGGATCCGTCTGCGGGGAGAGGGATGGAACAATGGCGCAGGTCACGGTCTCGCCCTGCATCTCGTCCTGCAGGCTCAATTGTGAGCCGGTGCCGCATTCCCAGTCGGGCGCGGGGGCAACGCCGGGGCAGAGTGTGCCCGGAGGCGGCACCAGCAGGCCGGCGAGACGCAGCCGCCGGGGATCACCCAGCGGGGGTTGAATCTCGAGCAGTGCCCCGGTGAGTGCCGTCCCGGTCCCGGTGACCGTGTCCTGGGCCGGGCCGGGGATGGCGCGCACGGTCAGGATCAGTGCGAGGATCGTGATCCGTGCCACGGCGGTGATTCGGCAAGGGTGTTCAATCATAATGCCAGCATAGTCGGCTGGCGGTGATGATTCCAATGTGAATGTGGGTGGAATTCAGCGATGTGTGCAGAGATTGAATCAGTTCTCCAGCCAGGGAAACAACGCCATACGCTTCTGCATCCTCTCCTTCAGGAATTGTTCCTGACTGCGCGTTCCCTTCGCGGAATTGCAGGCCCCGCACAGCAGCCACAGATTGTTGATATGATCGGTTCCGCCATGGGCCTTCGGGACAATATGATCCACCGTGAAGTTGCGTTTGCGGAAATACTCACCACAACCTCCGCAGAAACCTTCCTGTCGTCCATAAAGTGTATCCTTGTGGGTGCGATAATGGGGCAACCTGCCAAGATCGGTGCGGTCAGGCTGATCGGTGCGATGCATGACATCGCTGGTTGTCTCGATCGGCACTTCATCCAGAACATGCCGGAGGCGCGTCACGACCAGTTCGGCGGCCTTTGCTGAGAGATCGATGCCGATCCATTGCCGATGCAGCCGTTCGGCCGCCACGCAGGCGGTGGCACAGCCACAGAAGGGATCCAGCACAAGATCTCCCGGATTGCTCGACGCCTGAATGATCCGGTCCAGCAAGGCGAGTGGCTTCTGCGTGGGATAGCCGACATGTTCCTTTGCGCGATTATTGACATTCCGGATGTCACCGATGAAGTCGGAAGCCGCCTCGCCCCTGGAGGCGGCGAGATACCGTTTGAGACGCGGGTAGCCCCGGCTTGTCCAGTCGATCAGACCCGCCGCGGCCAGCGCATCCAAACGTTCATGGACGCCGGTCAACCGGGCATAATCCGGAATCAGGTGGGTTTCGAGCCAGGCGGCATAACCACCCGTCTTCGGCACACTCCAGCATCGCCCTCTCGATCCAGGATCAAAACCTTGCCAGGGTTCACCCGCCTCACCGCCCGACAGGCCCGGCCCGGTCAGATTATCGACACGGTAGCGCCCATGCTGGTCATCACGGTAGCGGTAGTCACGCGCAATATATGCCGCATCCAGCGGCAGATACTGGGGATTCCATGTCGCGCCCTCCCCGGCATAGAACAGGATCCGATCCGACACGCTGGCGAACCGCTGGGCATCGCTGTGTGAACTGGTGCGTTTCCAGGTGAGTTCATTGCGGAACCGGCGGTGCCCGAACACCGCGTCCATCAGCAGCTTGAGATAATGGGACGCGGTGGGGTCACAATGCAGATAGAGACTCCCTGTCGGCTTGAGCACCCTTTTCATCTCGGTCAGACGCTGGGCCATCATGCCCAGATAGGCCGCCATCCCCTTTCCATGGCCGGCCAGCGCCGCATTGATGATGCTGAAGACCGCCGGGTCACGCTCCTCGAGAAGCACCAGATAGACGCGATCCGCGTCATCAAAGCTCCACGTGTCCTTGAAGGCGGCTCCTGCCGCCTTCGAGCCGATCGGGGCCGCGTAGTTCCGGTTGCTGTTGAAGGGCGGATCGAGATAGATCAGATCCACACAATGGCTGTTGAGACCCCGCAGGACATCCAGATTGTCACGAGTCCAGATCGTCCGGTTCAACCAGTTGGGTGTTCCCGCATTGTCCCCGCAGGGGGGGGGGCGATTCGCCTTCCTGTGGTTGGGTTGTTGGGCCATGATGATCTCAATCCGATCTCCGCGCGAAGGCGGGGCTGTCCAGTTGCGTTGGGGTCTGCTCGGTGTGGACCCTCACTGCAGGATCTCGAACATTTCCATATCCAGGCGGCCCGTCGCCGTCTCGGCTTCCTTTGTGGCCGCCTGGATCAGGCGCTGCACATGCGGATTCTGGTCATCTGTCCGGTATTCGACAGAACGGCTGGCGGCCGCTTCCGCGGAATGCCCCTGTTGAGTGAGTAATTCCAGCATCGCTGTCTTCAGCGTCTCGCCCTCACCTTGAGGGATGGGGATGCCCTCATCCCGCAGAATCGTCTTCAGGCCGTCGAGGCGGTAATTCACCGGCTTGAATGTGACCGTCAGCCCGTCCTGGTCATAACTGTGACGCGTATCATCCGGCACATGGATCTCGTTGCGAAACTGCGTCTCGAATCGGGCCCGGCGGGTGTCACGGATGGTCGCCGCGGCCGTGGCAACATGATGGGCCGTATCGGCAAAACGCAGCAGATTCTGCGCCTCTTCGCTGATGTCGGTCCGTTGTTCGGTTTTTCGCCGGGGCGGTGCCTCCCCCTTGAGGACATGTGTCTCCCAGTAGGCCGCGACCAAACGGAAATTCGCCGCGGCCTCATCGGGGTTGTAACGGATCCGCCTCCAGGCCCAGCGATCGTCAAGGCGGATCGCCAGACCGCATTCCACCGGCCAGGTCTTCATGTCGCCGTGACGGGTCACCTCCACCACATGGCGCACCTGTTCCAGACACTGGGCGCGGTAGCCATATTCCCTCTCGATCTCGGGCGCGGCCACGGCGGCCATGCGGGCGCGTTTGTCCGCCGAGGGCAGCAGGAATTCGGCCAGCACCAGCCCGGCGCTGCGCGCCGCGGGTGGGAGGGTATAGACATGCGGCATCCAGGGATTGTCCTGCGCGGGAAACGCCTGACGCAGGATCTGCCGGGTCGGTTCATGTCTCTCCCACCCGGCCGACTGACAGAACGGGCGGGGGCCGGTGAAACCTTGCGATGCCACCATGCGGGCCATCATGGCGGACCAGCCGCGGCGTGTCCGGATTTCCGGGATGCGCTGACAGAGTTTGCGGGCAACGATATCAGCCGGGTTCACTTTCTCCACGCCCCGACCTGCGACCGCGGCGGCGATGATCCCGATTTCATCGGCCCGGAAGAAGCGCATATTGTCGATCTCGATGCCGATCATCCGCCGGACCAGATCCCACTCTGTCACGTCGATCCCGGCGGGAACCTGGTCCGCATCCCAGGATTCTCCCGTCACGCGGCACAGGACATGGTCACAGAGATCCCGCGCCCAGTCCGCGCAGGTCTGTCTGTCCACCTGCCCCGCCACGACCTGGGGCAGACCCTGCATGACCGCCAACACCGTGTCGATCAGCCGCTGTCGGGCATCTTCCGGAGTGTCGGCCACGTCCAGCCTCTGGATCGCCCGCGCGCTGGGCGCAGGATCATTCGGGATGTCCATCGCACAGTCCTTTTTCCTGATTGTCCTGACTGACCGGGGTGAACCGGTCAATTTTTGTCGTTTTGGCCATTTTGACCCTGAAGCAATTTTAACACGAAATCGCCCGGAGATGCGACTCCTGACGGGGTTCCGGGCAGGTCAACAGGTGATTCGCTTTCGCGGGTGTCAACCGACGGACCCCTGTTTAAGGGTCATCCCCATCCTGTCCATCAGACAACAAGGATGTGGAACAGACCATGGCAGCGGAACCGAACAGGCTGGCCCGGTATACCGGGCGCACGGAAGCCGGTGGGACAGTCCACCTGTCCTGTCCGGAGACGTATGATCTCTGGACCGTGCGTCAGTATGACGAGAATGTGGCGGAGACGGAGATTTTCGACTGGGACAACCACCAGACCCAACATCTCTTCACCCGCTTTTCCGAGGCCGCGGCGTTTTTCAACACGCTCGCCATTGACCGGACACTCGAGGCGGGGCGTCCGGCGGCGCCGCATGCGCTGTGTCTTGCGGCACAGGACGGCACGGCTGAGGAAATCCGGGAAATCTTCGCCGACAATCCCGATCTGGATGTGAATGGCCGTGACGCGGATGGCGACACACTGCTGCACTGGGCGGTGGCCGTGGGGAACACCGGGACAATCACCGCGCTGATCGACGCCGGGGCCGATCTCGCGGCACAAGATTCGGGGGGCCGCACGGCGCGCGAGATCGCGAGGGACCGCGGGACCGAGGCCCTGGAGGCGTTCGACGCGCTGGTCGAAGCCGTGGCTGGAACTGAGGACCCGGAGGCGATCCAAACAGAGAACGCACAGGATGCGCCGGAGGACTGGCTGGAGGCGGTCCAGGTGCGGTTCAACCCTGAGACGGGTGACGAGATTGTCACGCCCGTCGAAATGCGCTGGGATGCGCCGCAAGAGAGTTTTGTACTGCGCCCCCGGGGTGAGGACGGGGGTCCGCCGGGCGCAACCGTTCTCTACGGCATCGGCACCGATTCAGAGAAGCCGATCAGCGCGCTCATGAACGGCGCGGATGGCCTGGTGATGATCGCGTATCCCCAACGCACGGCGGCGGGACAGGTGCCCGATGAGACGGGTTACTGTTCTCCCTTCTCCACCGAGGGCTGGTGCACCATGCGCACGATTCTCGCGGATCCTGATATCCCGACACCTCTCAAGCAGGAGCTGTTGCCATGGTGTGTGGAGGTCACCCGCCTGCATGATTGCATCCAGGAGCATCTCCAGAAACATGAGGGATCGGTGGTGAAGGCGGGGATTGATCCGGCGATCGCCACGGTGTCCCTGACCCGGGTCATTTCCGAGGAGATCGGCCCCTGCGAACTGCCGCCCAATATCACCTATGACGACCTGATGCGGTTCGCCCTGAAAGACAGTCTGGAACGCCAGCTGCGCATGCTGCCCGGTCACGCCCCGGACCGCGGGACCCTGACGGGCGACGATGTGGCGGTCTGGGTCGCCGACGGGATCGGGGTCCAGCCCCGCGATGACATCCCCGCCGCCTTCGGGTCCGGGGCCTATTTCCGCGCCGGAGTCCTGGCCGCGGCCGCCGCCGGAGACGAGATCGCACGCATCAATGACAACCTGGTCCGGATGGTCTTTGAACCGCTGACCCGCACCCCGCCCGAAGAGTTCACGGTGGCGCGTTTTCCCGGTCCGAACCGCCACGCGGAGATCATCACGGCCTTGCAGGACAAGGCGGAACAGCTCGATCTTGAGGGGGACGGGCCGGTCGAAACGACCCACAATCCGTGGATCAACGCGGTCACCGCACGGCTGGGGCAGGCGATGGGCGGGAGCTACCTGCCCGATGAGATCGCGCTCTGGCGCCTCGGCGGCGCGGGTGGCACGGATGCGCTTGTCGTCTCCGACCATGCGGGCACCGCGATCTATTGCTGGCCCACCGAGGACCGGCGCAACCTGTTCGAGATCGATGATGGCCAGCACCCGGTGCCCATGATCACTCCCCGCCAGATTCCCAGCGTGGACGAGATTGCACACCTCACCGCCCGTCTTCAGGCCGCCCTCACCCCGTCCGAGATCGTGGTTCCGCCCGATCTGCAGCGGGATGCGCCCGCGGCGGAACCCGGCCCCTGATCAATGGGCAAGTGGTTTTCCTTTCCGCCCCGCGGCACCGTGCGCATGCACTATACACACGACCGCGGCACCGGTGCCCGCCGCTTCATCCTGCGGATCCCGCACGGGCGCCGCGATCCTGATCTGTTCGGAGCCGGATGGCGGCAGCCCCGCGGCGTGGACAACCGGGTTCTCACACCGGGTCTGGACGGTGCAGGAACCCCGCAGTGGGTCCTGTGGAGTGCCGTCGATTCGGCTGCGGGAACCGCAGCGAACATCTTTCCGCCGCGTGTCCTCAACTGGCTGGCCCGGCAGGGGGCGTCATCGGTTGATCTCAGCCAGGGGGAAATCACCCGCCGCTACTTTGTGCCGGAATGCCCACAGGATGCCGTCACAATCGGGATCAATCGCAACGGGCTTGAGGTCCGGGAATCCGGGCCGGATCGCTGGCGCGCCATCCCCGGTCTGACGGAGGAGACCTCCTGGGTCGGCTCCGAACGCTTGCTGCTGGCCGGCGAGCTCGACCATGCGCTGCGGATCCGGGATGCCGCCCAGCTGCGACCGCTGGCGCAGCGAATCACCGATGAGGTCAGCACCAACGGCCTGCGTCTGTCGCCTGAAGACATGACACGGATGGCCGTATCCCTGGTCGCGCCCGGTCATCGCGGCCTGGAACCGTGGACAGACGATCCGGAACGGGCACAGGACGTCCTCGAACAGGAGATCCTGCTGGCCCTGATGGAACCGGCACGCCGGGGCAACCGGTCGCTCAGCAACGCGGCGCGGCGGTTGATCGCCGCCATTCCCTCGCTTGCCAATGGCGGCCCTGAGACCCCGCCCCCCGATGCGATGGCGGCACTGGCCGCCGTCGTCGGGCCGCTGGCCAATGCCCAGCTCGTCTGCCCTGCAGGCCATCCGGAACGTGGCTGGGGGCAGTTTTTCGGCGGAGACGAGACATCCCATGCGGTCCTGGATCTGCGCGGGCTGGAACCCGCACCCGCCGCCCGCTGCATCCGGGAGGAATGCACCCGCCGCGAAGGGCGCGTGGTCACCCTGATCGCCGCCGACACGCGCCGCCCCGAAGACGCTCCCATTCTGGAGGCCTGGCGCACGATCGCGAAGGAACGCGGAATCGAGGCCGCGTCCCTCTTTGAAGCCAACACACTGGCGGACAGCCCGATGACATTCCTGTCATTCGGGCAATACCGGGAGGAGCCGCTCGATGAGGCCACCGGCGTCGCCATGCGTCTCGAGGTCGAGACATTCCGCGAAAATCTGAACCACTGGGTCTATGCGACGGAGCATGGCCGCGCCGGCATCGCCGACCAGCGGGACCAGTTGTCAAAACTCACGGATTACCGCGCCGCCTCTCATGTGAGCGTGGCGCAACTCAAGATCCCGCGCGCCCAGGCCGCGGAAGCCCGCGCCGCGATGCGCGGTTTTGTCGCCCGGCACGGTCCGGTGGATTCCTACGTCGCCGCCCGCATGGGAATCACCGCGGAGGAGCTGGTCGTGGATGCGGATGATCGCGGCTGGTCATCCGAACAGGTCGATGCGATTGCCCTCGCCGAGGCGGCCCATCACGACCAGGGACGCGCCTTCATCATCGCCGACCAGACCGGAACCGGCAAGGGACGCACGGCGATGGGCTGCGCCCGGGCCTGGCTCAATGACAGTCCCGCCCACAAGGTGATCTACCTGACCGTTGACAAGGCCGTGGCCGTCGATGGTGTGCTGCGTGACATGGTCGATACGAAAATCCTGGACTCAGCCGGCCGGCCGCTGGTCATGGCCAGTGATGTCAGACCCCCGGAGGAGATCGCGGACGGTGCGGCGGGTGTGCGCCAGCGCCGTGAGATCTTCGCCACCAACGCCTTTCCGGAGGGGCGGCGTTTCGTGATCAGTACCTACAGCAGTTTTGCGCAGGCGCGGTTCGATGACGAGGAGAAGACCGACAACCAGCGCGCGCCCGGTGACTGGCTGCGGACTGTCTGTGCCGACCCCCAGACGATGCTGGTCCTTGATGAGGCCCATACCGCACTCAACCGCCAGAGCACGACCGGCCATAATATCCGTGCGGCGGTCGCCGGTGCCGGACGTGTCCTGTTTGTCTCGGCGACGGCCCTGCGCGACGGAGCGAATGTGGATCTCTATCGCCGTGCGTTTCCGGTTGAGATGCCGCCCGAGGATTTCGCCGGGATCACGAAGACCCTCGCCCAATCGGATGAATCCGAGCTTGAATCCTTTTGCGCTTCGCTGATTGAGGATGGTGTGATGCTGCGTCGCCAGCATGACTCGGGAGAGATTATTCACACGGTCGGGTCCCCGACCGACAACGAGCGTGACACTTACGAGACCGTGATGGCATCCCTGCGCACGGTGGCGGGGCATCTGCTGACGGTCAAGCAACTCATCAACACCCGGGGTGACGCCCTGATGGCCGGGCGCGGCGGGCACTGGTCGAACGCCGCACGCATCAACATGGTCAGCGGGCTCGGCATGACACTGGATCAGATCGTCACGCTGACCATGGCCAGCATGACGGTCGGACAGACCGCGCGAATCGCCCAGCGCAACCTGCGCAAGGGACGCAAGCCGGTGATCTCCATGACCCGGACCAACGAATCCTATCTGAGTGCCCTGTTGAATGGGGAAACCCGCCTGACGCCGGGCGAGGAACACCGGATCGGGCCGCAGTATGTCGCCGGGTCCGACGCGGCGCGGGCCGCCGGGACTGAACCCTTTGCTCCGCGCCCGCTGGATGCCCGGGATTATTTTCTTGAGGTGGCCGCACGGATGTTGGTCGTGACACCCCTCGTGGCGGGAGGGCGCGGAGGTGAACTCCGCGAGATGCGTGCCGCCCGCCGTGACCTGCTCGCGGAAATGCGCGATGGCGACCATCCGGCACTGGCACAGGCGTGGAACCAGGTGGTTGAGGCAATCGAGGCGATGCCCCCTCTGGCGGTCTCGCCCTTCGATGCCTTGCAACGCGCGCTGCAGCGCAACCCCGACTCCGCCGGGCGGGTTCCGACCCTGGTGGAGTTGACCGGGCGCAGTCTGCATCTCACCGCGGACGGGCGGATCACGCGGCTGAACAAACCCGGCAACCACAAGCAGATCGCCGCCCGGAAATTCAATGACGGTGAGGCGGACATCCTGGTCTTTTCCCCGGAAAGCGGGGGAACCGGAGCCTCCTATCACGCCTCGGCCAAGTTCAGAGACCAGCGGCCGCGGGAATATATCCAGAACGGTTTTGCCACCAATATCCTGACATTTGTCCAGGCCGGCGGGCGCACCTGCCGCTTCGGCCAGATGGCCACGCCCGGCCACACCGTGGTCGATACGGGAACCGCGCCCGACCGGCGGGCGCAGCAGCTGCACAATGCCAAGCTGCGCCGACTCGGGGCCATCAATGAAGGGGACCGCCAGCATGAGTCCCTGCGCGGCGATGTGCCTGATATCGTCAACCGGGTCGGGGCCGCCGCGGCCATTCGCGTTCTCGAAGCCCTGCCCGACATCCGCGCGCGGATGGGTGAACCGAACCTGGCCATTCCCGCGGCCGGTGAGCAGTTTGTCCGCCAGATCACAAACGCGCAGGTGCTGCTTGATGCCGACGACAACAGGCGATTCTGCGAACTCTGGGACTTTGAATACGGGCAGATGATCGAACAGTTGAATTCGGAGGGGCGGAACCCGCTTGAGACGCAGAAACTGCGCGGCGATGTGACGGTCACGGCCTCCAGCCATTTTATCGAGGACCCCAACTCGCTGATGATCAACCGACAGGATCAGCGCAGCGCACTGAACCGTCCGGTTCGTCTGCTGACCGGCGACTGGCACCGCCCGCCGGGTCTGCGCGGGGGCGATGTCCATGACATGGCTGCGGAAAACCGCGCCCGGCTCGAGGCGGCGCGCGACTCCGAAGGAAGTGGGATCACACCGGCCTGTCAGGCCGCGCGGATTGCCGCCGATCTGTCGGCGCGGGCAGGCGGCGGCGATGGGGGTACGCTCGGGCCGAGTCTGCCGATCGTGCTGCAGGAGGCACGGATCGGATCGGTGTGGACAGAGAATGACTGCACGGGCGGGCAGAAACTGGCCTTCAACGATCATGTCGGTGTCATTGTGGATTACCGGGCACCCCCGCCGGAAATGGCGAGCATGGCCATGTGCCATCGCTTCAGAATGGCCTGTCCCGGCCGGCAGGGGCTGGAGACGGTGACGGCCCATGATCTGATCAATAAATGGAAAAGTGCCGGCGGCCCGGACTTCGATTTTGGCCGCGCCGGACCGCCACCGGCCGAGATTTCACGGATTTTTGACGCCCTGTCGGTCGAAGGAAAACAACCCGTGCAGCTGCTCGTGGGATCCCCCTTCTCCGTGGCCCGCGCCGCCGGCCAGGTCAAGGCCACGCACTATATCCGGGAACGTGCGCTGAAACCCTATCTGGTCACCCAGCGCAATGGCCGCGGCGAGACCTTCCGTGCCTTTGTCAACACCGACCCCGCCGCCCTCGATCTGGCCAATACACCCTTCCGGATCACCGCCGCGTCGATGCACGATGCCGCGAAGACGGTGCTGACCAACCCTGAACTGATCCCGCACAACCCGCACGCCTATCAGGAAACACGGGCCAGCCGGATGGACCCTGACCGGATGCGGTCCGACTTCCTGCTGAGACTGCACATCCAGAACGGGAGTCTCCAGATCACCGGGAAGGCCCTGTCGCGCGATTCCCGCCGAGAATTCTGGGACCGGAATACCGGCCCGGCAATCTATGCGGCCCTCACCGGAGAGACACTGCCCTCCCCGCCCCCAAAGCGCAGACCCGGACAGGATGGTGCGACGCCCGCCGATCCCGCCCAAAGCCGGGGGTGCCCAACGGGGCGGTTTCGGATCGGGAATCGCCATGACGAGGAACGACTGCGCTACGTCACGGCGCTGCTTGATGCCCACCCCATGGTTCAGCTGCTTGCACCCGGCGACATGCGGAATTGGTATGGAAACCATGGGTGTCGTGCACATGCGGCACGTCAGGCCAACTGGCATCCGGCCCTGGAACCCACAATTCCCCCCGTCGCGGCCCTCGCCCGGACCGGAAACCAGGACCGCCCCTTGCTGCGGTCCTCCTGGTCCAATGGTGCGATCACCCTGTCTGCCCTGCCGCCGGCCGGGGCGGCCCGCCAGGATGATCAGGGTTTCGGCATCAGTCCGATCAGCGGCTGGCTGCTGGAACTTCCGGACTTCCGCTCTGACACGTCCACCTTCTGGCGGACGCTGCCGGGGCGTGAATTGTGGAACCTGACCGCGGGCCGGGACCTGCCGGATATCGCCCCGGCGGTCATCCCTGACGATCTGCCGAAACGCAGCGTCATCTTCGATGATCCGGCCACCGCACATCGGGCCACTGAACTGGCGGTGGCAGCGGCCAGCGCGCTCGGGGCGCGCCACGAGATCAACCGCCCTGATCGTGCGCCCGCCGCCGAACGGGACACCGCACCGGATCTGGCCGCCTGACGATGTTTGTCCGGCAGTATCAGCGCGGGGACGACCGGACCGCCACGCTCATCATCCGTCCCTGTCCCGGACACGGGCGCCACCGCGGGGTGTGCGTGGAATTTGATCGCCGCGCACCGTTTATCGCCGTCCAGGCCGGTCTCTGGGTGCCGCGACGCATCTCGGCCCTGCCCGCGGATACCGAGATCGATGCCGAGTTAGCACGTCATTTCGCCTCGGTGGAATTCAGGGATGCCGTGGTGGCCCATGCCGAAGAGCAATTTCAGCTCCCGGGACGGGCCGGACAGGGCGCGGCAGCGACCGCCCCCGATCCGATCGCTGTGTTCGACCCACTGGCACCGCCGACCCCGGTAGAGTTGCGCACGGCGTGCAGCGGCAATGAGGTGACGAATGGCCCCGTCCTACCGGGCATGGTTGACCGGTTGCGCAGCGCCGGCATGGCCGTAATCACCAATGATGCGCAGATGTTCCAGCAACAGATCTTTGAGGAAGAGACCGACGATTTCCTCGCCGCCTGGCAGCAGGGCGGGCTCGGCAACATCCAAGCGGCGTTGCTGGAAGACGGATACAGACTCGAGGAGACGGCGGCGCTCTTCGGGGCCGATGACTGTCAGGATACGGCGACCTATCTGTGGTATGCCGCACCGGGGATCCAGGGGGATGACCGCCGCCAGGCGGCCCGGGCCTGGCCCTGTCTCGCCGGCATGATCGCCAATCACGCCGTTTTGCGCGAGACCGTCGATCACCGCCGCCCGCTCGGTGCCGATCTGATCGGGATGTTTCCCGGGATCGGCAAGGGTGGCCTGCGCAAGCTCGGGCGCATCCGTCACACGGCGGTTGAACAGGGACGTCTCGCCGAAGCTTTTGTCGGTGCCGCTGACGCCGATGCGATCGGCGTGGTGCGCCAGCGACGGGTCGCCCTCGAAGGGGCATGGTCCACCGCAGATGCCGTGCGCTGGCTCGACCGTTCCGGTCGCACCGGCACCGGTGCCAATGCCGTCCCCGACGGGGCGGAAGAATGGAACGCCTACACCACAATCTATGCCGGCATGATCAAACCGCTGGCCGCCCATTTTGCCGCCCGGACCTGGCTTGAGGCCATCAGGCCGCCCGGCAATTCATGGATGCAGTTGCTGACCGGACTGGGCCGTGACCTTGGGATGCCGGAGACACCTGATCGCCGCAGTCTCAATGTCGCTGTCGCCGATGCCATTGAACTCTGTGACGCCCTCGCCTGTGATATTGTCCTCCCGGTTGTTCTGCAGGCCATCGACCAGGCACCGGGCCCCCATCACATCAGATTGCCGCAACAGCGGAGTTTCCTGGCGGCCCGTGCCGTCGCCGGTGACATGCTCGTGCCCACCGCCGCGCAGCAGCCGCTGCGCATCATCGCCGGTGCGGTGCGCGCGGGACTGACGCGGCTGCATCGGCTTGAAGGAATCCGCACCCCCGATGGGGATGATTCGAGTCCGGCGGCCGTTGCCGACAGGGCGGCCCGGTGTTCGCGTTACACCCGCAAGACATGGGCCGCACCCTGGCAGGACACACGTGTCAATCACGTCGAGATCAGATTCCTCGAGAGCCAGCAGGCGCTGGCCATCGAAGGGCGCAACATGGGCCATTGCATCGGTTCCATGAGAAGCTACGGGCTGGATTGCTGGCGCGGAAGAGCCATCGCAGCCCATGTGACCGACGGTGCGGACCGCGCCACGGCCTACATCCGGTTCGACAGGAAACAGCCGGGGGGATTGCCCGCCTCGATTGAGGAGATGCACGGGCGACGCAACGCCCGCACGCCGCCAGACCTGCGACGGGCATTGACCCATTTTCTCAATACCGCCAATGGCACGACGCCCGTTGACGGAATTGCGGTTCGTGACAACCCGGAATACCCGGAATACCAGGAGTGGCTGGACAGCGACGCGGCGCAGGAGCTGCTGGCAGCCCATGTCCGCCAGCCCGATCGCTCTGCGGTGGACCCGTTCGATCTCTGGAAACACGATATGGAGCGACCGAACGGTCTGCGGGTGGACAGTGTCGCCGCACTCTGGTCTGTCTGGCAGGACATTCTTCCCCATGCCACGAAAAACACGAGTCCGGAATCGGCGGTCTGGCGCCAGAAATCAGCCCAGTCACTGCTGCGTGATCTGTCGCCCTCCGTCTTTGAGTTGATGAATCAATCCGCCCCAACCCCGGCGGGACCGCGGCGCATGGAAGCCGCGACGGCGACGCTGGAGTCCCCATGACCCGGGGGCGGAACACGCGGACGTCTCCCCGGCTGCGCCCGGCGATCCTGATGGGACGACGTGTTGATTTCTTCCCGGCAGCAGACTGGAAACGTCTCTGCCCCGGCTGGGAACCGGGCTGTGGCTGGTGGTGTGATGCCGCCGATGGCCACCAGATCCTCGCGGCCCTGATCCCGGCCCAATCGCAATGTCTGTCGGCCCTGCTGCGGGCCCGCCGTGAACCCTGGACGGTGTCGGGTGCTGACGCCCAGCGGGCCGAACTCCACCGTGCGAGCCTTTGGACGTTGAACCTGCTGCCCTGCCCTGATGGGCGGGCCGACAGATGGAGACATGATCAATGAACAGGACCCGTGATGATCGGATCCACATTGATCCGGGAACCGGCAATCATCGTGCGACGCACAGCCCCTTCTCACATGATCCCCGCCACCAGGATCGCTTCACGCCTCTGCATGCGGCACTGGAGAGACGACCCGGAATGAGCACCCCGGGTCAGACTCATCAGCGGGAGGATAGGTGCTCACAGCAAACCAACTCCATCAACAGAAAGGAATTCATGATGGCAGCTTTTGGCAACGAGAATCGCGGCCGCCAGAGACGCGATAAGGAACCTCAAAAACTGGCAACGGTGGCCGCACGGATCACGTCCATGGAACCTTCCGCGGACGATGACAAGCTGGTCGTGAAAGTGGAAATCGCGGACGGAACCCGCAAGGCACTGGGTCTCGATCCCGACGTGCCCGAAGTCGCACTCGTGATGCATGAGAACAGCCGCAAGATGGGCGGTCTCCGCGGGTTGTTCGAGAATATCAAGGGCGGGGGTGCATCCCAGGAAGTCGTGCCGGGTTGCATTATCGGTCTGGATCAGGTCCGCAAGGAGGATGGGCAGACGATTTCTGCCAACTGGTTCACCGCCATCGTCGGCAAGAAGCAGTATCTCGACCAGGAGAAAGAAGGTCTTGAGCGGGCCGTTATCCTGGATGGTCATTTCCAGACCTACCGCCGCACGAGGGAGGACGGGTCTCCCTACTGGAAAGCCGTGATGCTGCAACCCGAGAAAGCGGAGGCCGTCAACGGTCTGGACGAGATCCGCGACGGACTTGTCCAGGCGCTGGAACAGGACGGTCCCGGCGATCCGCTCGGCGTGCTGCGACTGTCCACGGACGCCGGGGAAACCGGCAACTTCACTGTCCAACAGCGGTGGAACAAGGACACCCAGAGCTATGACAGCCCTGCGGACAGTGTCCAGTGGTGGATCACGCATTCCGAGCGCGGAAAGAAACTGGCAGAATATCTCGATGAGGCCACCGCCGTGGAGATCATTCCGGGGGCCGACCTGCCCATCGGTCGGGAATCCTCCGCGATCCTCGAGACGGCCTTCAACGAGAAACTCGGCAAGGGGAAACTCGCCCTCGGCTCCAGCCGCATCACCGTGGCCGAAATTCCACGGGAGATGCGCCAGGACAGACCCCAGGGCAGCAGCACCGCAGAACCGTCGCAGAGTCAGTTGAACTTTGTCCGCGACATCGCGACCAGCCGGAAGCGGGACGTTCCTGACGAGGTCAAGAAGAGCAAGCTTGCCGCCACGGCATGGATCGGGGAGAACAAGTTCCAACCCGGTTTTGCGGCCGGCCAGGCGGTGGTGCGTCCCTTCAAGATCGAAGACAAGGATGAGACGGTGCAACTGGTGACCGCTGTCTGTCACGACAACCGTGCCGGCGTGCCTCTCAATGCCATCAACACCCCTGCGGCTCCGGGCGCGTATCAGTTTGTCCGTGCGCAGTGCAAGGACGCCGCCGCGGCCCGTGAGGATATCCTGAGCGGCGCGGCCCGCGCAGCGCAGGAGGCGGAGGAAGCCGCACAACACGAGGCGCGGGTGACAGAGACGTCGATCGCGGATCTCTCGGCACCCCCCAGTCGGGACCCGGATGACGATCATGACATCCCCGGACTGTCGAGTTGACCGGAAGCCAACAGGACAGGGCGGCCCGCCGGGCCGCCCGATCCGCGGCTCTGGACCGCAGGTGTCCCTGGAAATGCGCGGGGATCATGACAGAACTTGAAAGAAGGGACACGCGAGGCCGGGACTGGAGACGCAAAGATGGGGGATTATAAAGCTGACACGAACGCCCGCCACCTGTCACTGCCGGGTGTCCTGCGGCGGTTATTCCGCCGGGCGGGGGATGGAGACCCGGAAGGGGTGCCCGCCGCAGGACACCCGGCACCGGACGAGGTCTGGGCGAAAGCGCGCCCCGTCGAGATCGGGGGGCAGACCTGTGTGGCCGGACTGACCTGGCAGTCCAGGGGATTCAACCCGGTCGGCAAACCCGGCTATGGCGTCAACTGGCGCGATCTGCATGCCGGAGTGGACGATCCGGCCTATGACGGGCTGACCCCGCTGATCGCCTTTGTCACGCACGCTGTTGAGGAGACACTGGCAGCCAGCGGACAGGAAAGCGGGCCGACCGATGGCCGGGTGGCCGTCGCGGTTGAACAGACCAGCGAGAAACTGTGGTGGGGCACCATGATGATGAATGGCCGGCCCCTGCCAATCACCGAATATCTGTTCAGCAGTCGCCAGGAATTGATCGCGTGGATCGACGGGGAAAGCGCTGAGATCGACCGGGTCATCACCGTCGGGGACTTCGCCAGCGGGATGAATATCTCCACCCCGACCCTGCGGTTGGCCGCCAGCGACCTGCACCCGAGTGCCGATCCGCCGGAATTCCGGCGGCGCCAGGGGCGGCGGGTGCTCAAGGGGGTGGGGGTCATGGGGATCCTCATCGGGCTCGGTTGTCTCGGCATCTCTGCCTGGAGCACGGTTCAACGCAACGACGTCACCGAAATCCGGTTCGTCCCGTGGGAGGTGGAGCTGGAACCCTTCATGCGCAGCTGCGAGACCACGCTCAGTGGTTTCTGGCCCCGGCCTCCGGGCTGGGAACTGGACGTGGCCGGCTGCGCCGCGGCCGGGATGGTGGATGATTCCGTTCCGGCGGGCCGGGTGCCCGCAATGGATGCCGATCGCGGCGTGGCCTATCACCGTTTCCGCCTGAAGGCCGGGCATAATGCCGTCCTGGCGCGGGCGGCGGCCGAACTGCTCTACGAGACCTGGGACGGGGATGCCGAGATCAATGCCGGTGAAATCGTCCTGACACGGGAATTCGCGCTGACGATGGTCCGGGGAGGGGGGCCGACCGCAACACGGTCCGATGATCTGTTCGCCGAGGCAGAGCGGCGTTATCTCGGCCTCGCCGCGGTGACCGCCGAGGCCGGGACTGTGCGGATCGAATCCGACGCCGGTCTCGGCACGCTGCTGGCGCGGGTGCGGGTGATCAACCAGCAATGGCCACTGAGCGTCCGGACATTACGGCGGGGTGGCGGAGGTGTTGAGATCGTGATTGAGCCGCGGCGCCAGACGATGCGGGAATCCAGTGGATAACCGCTGGGTCATTGTTGAGCGGGTGAGTCAACTCACCGGGCAGCGGCACAGACGGGCGATTGAGCTCGGCAACGCCGAGAGGTTGGAGGCCTTCGTCGCCTGGGAAGCCAGTTCTGTGGCGCGCCGCCCCTTGATCCAGCAGGCCTTTCCCGACCTGTCCGCCGATGATCGCGAGTTCCTGCTCACCGGCGTCACACCCGAGGAATGGACCCGGCTCTGCGGGGACGAGGACACTGACTGACGTGATCAGCAGCGTGCCGAGACCGGGATGGTGGATGATTCCGTTCCGGCGGGCCGGGTGCCCGCAATCAATCTCGGGAATCGTTCTGCTCAACACGGCGGGCCCAGAAACGGTCAGCCCGACGCTGCCAGCGCGGGAGTGGAATGATCCGGCAGAGAGCCGGATCCCAGACGCCGAAACCATCGCCGTCCGCCGCCTCGCACATGTAGCTCGCCGGTTGGCGGCGGGGACGCGATGTGGCGCGGCGGTGATCACCGGCCAGGGCGGCGCGGATTGAACGCAGCGCGGCGGGGACCGAGATCCCCCGATATTCACACCAGCTCGCCAGGAGAATGGATGCCACCAGAATGATGAACGTGGGGGTCCGGGCATGGACGATGAACAGGCCGAGGGCCGGGGCGATCCGGGCATCCCAGATGAACAGTTTCGCCGGCTGCATCGTGCTGCGCCAGTAGAGGCGCCGCCCATAGATATTCCATCCATTCTCGCTCACAGGTCAATCTCCAGGGCCGCGATCTCGTCCTCGCTGACCAATCCTTCGACCCGCAGCCGGTCCAGATCGCGACTGTAGGGACGCAACGCGGGACTGTCAGGTCTGGCGGAGCTGAGGAACCGCCGCGCAATCGACGGCCATTCATCAGGTGGGGCCGCGATCAGGGCCCGACGCAGATCGCCGGCCAGGACTGCCACCTCCCGGACGGGATAGCGATTCAGGCCGACAGTCGAGCGCAACAGGCGTTGGGCCACGCCGACCCTGAACGTCTGGAGGAGGTCAACCGCCGCATTGCGTTCGCCCGAGACTGTGGCCAGCAGAGCCTGGAATCTGCGGAAGATCTCCGGCACATCCCCGGCATGGATGGTCGTATAGACGAGATGGCCGGTCATCGCGGCATCGACCGCCGCCCGCGCCGTCTCAGAATCCCGCGTCTCTCCGATCACCAGGATGTCCGGGGCACGGCGGAGGGCTGAGCGGACGCCGTCGGCGAAGGATTCGATATGCGTTCCCACCTCGCTCTGCCCGAGCGAGGTCGAACCCTGTGTGGCCGAATCGATATCACTGTAGGTGAACTCGATCGGGGCCTGGATGTCGATGATCTTGACGCGGCGGGCCATCTGCTCACGCAGAATCGCCGCGAGAGTCGTGGATTTGCCCTGCCCGGTGGCGCCAGCGACGATCACCATTCCCGACGGTGGAGAGAGGAGTGGCAGCAGGTCCGCAGCAATTCCGACCCGTTCCAGGGTCGGGGTCTCCTGCGGCAGCGCCCGGGCGGTGATTTCGCAACCGGTTCCCCCGCGGCCCGGGAGGATGCCGGTGGCATTGACCCGAAACCGCTGGGTGACGGTGCGCGAGGTGCTCACCGACCAGGAGAAATCAAGGATCTTGCGCGCGGCCAGCAGGGTCGGGGCCGCGGCGGACCCATAAATCGCAATCAGGAGAGTGTCCATCTCGGATGGTGAGAGCGGACGCCGCCCGGCCCGGAACTGGCGCCCCGCGATCTCGCAGCGCGGCGGTTGATCGGTCTGCAGCGTCACATCCGATGCGCCGGCAGCCACCGCGTTCACGACCAGCTGACGCACGGCTGTCTCATCAAACAACGGGGGTTCCGGATGCAGGGCCGGCCAGAACTCGGACTGGGGGTTCGGCGCAGGTCGATCCTGCGGCGTGGTCATCGTGTGATTCACAGAATCCATCGACCGTTCTCCCTGATGGGACCGGGAGGGTAAGACATAAGCGGCGATTCGTGGGGCTCAGTCGTCATCCTCATCGCGGGGGCGATGCTTTTCGGCCCAGCGGAGTTCGTCCAGGATCACGTCCGGGAGCGACAGATAATTCTCGAGAGCCGTCACTTTCAGTTCCATATAGGTCCGGATGGGCAATTTGATATTGACCTCGACCGTCTCGCGGCGCGGGCGCTTGGATTTCGGCTTGGGACCGGAACGATTCGCCGGTCGGCCCGTGGCGCGGGCGGGTCGGGGGCCCGGAGGTGGGGCCGCGGACGATTCCTCAGACGGGGCCGGAACCACCCGGGGCGGAGGGGTTTGGGCGGGTGGGGGTTTCACGCTTTTCATCTGGGGGTCAACCGCAAGAGCGGCGGGATTTGTGGGGGCCATGATTCATGTACTCCTGTCGTGATGATGATCGGGATTTACGCGGCCAGTGAGGGCGGCCCGGATCGGGGAGCGCAGTGGTGGTTCTGGGCAGCCAACAACTGCCGGATCTCCCTCCAGAGGGAATCGACATCAGCGGCCACGGCGAGAGCCAGAGAGATCGAAGTTTTGCCGGTTCCCCCTTTAGGTGAAATGACCGAAATGATCTGCAACGGAAAAATCCCCTGTTTGTTTTTTTACTGCTCAGCCTCTTTGAGGTGTTTTGTATATTATCATTATCCGGCAAAACAGGGAATTGCAACCCGTTCTGACGATAACCCAAAAACCATAAACTAAATATCATGATTTTCTGCGGACAACTGACAAATTGTGAATTGACATGAAAAGAAGTCAAGGCATTCGACATCTTTTACTGCAAGCTCTTGATTTTCATTTTTTGGAAATATCCTCTTTTGACCCTTACAATGTCATTATTGATGAACTGACTGAAATGATTTTATTCCAATCTAAGATGAATTTCAATTTTAGAAATTGTGTTATTTTTCTGTTTGATGTAATTGTCTTTATATGCCATAAAATTCTTTTTGGCAATTTATATATTTATAGTTTTTTTCTTTTTTTTCCTGTTTATGAATTATCGGGAAGGAATCGGGGGAGTGGAAAATCGGCGGCGGGGGATCTCCGGGGATGACGGAGTGATGGGGCATGGGGATGACGAACGGACGGTGGCGGTGGCCCAGTACGGGGCCGGAAGGCGGGGAATCAGAGAGATTTTGGAGCTCCCGGAGAAATGGCGGATTGAGCGGTGACAAATGACGGTTTGACCGGTGACACCGCGCAGACGAGCCATTTGAGAGGCGTCAGAAAAAATGGCGGTTTGGGCGGGAACTGGAGGAAACTGTGGGGTTGGTGGCCTTTTGACCGGTGACAAATGACGGTTTGGGCGGTGACACCGCGCCAAAGAGCGATTTTCACGGCCGCAGGTGAAATGGCGGATTGAGCGGTGACAAATGACGGTTTTGGGGGTGACACCGCGCCAAGGGAGGATCGTGAGGTCTGAATTCAGGGGGTCTGATATGGTGGATGTGGTGATCTGCGAGAAACCCTCGCAGCGGGTGAATATCCTGAATGCCATCGGGTTGGACAGCCGCCAGGTGGTGGCCGCGCGGGGGCACCTCTATGACCTCGAAGAGCCGCAGGAGGTCCGGGATGCGTGGGCACGGTGGAGCTTTGATCTGCTCAATCCCGGAGAACCGTATGCCCTGAAACCCCGCAAAGGCAGCGGACTGGAGGAGGCCCGTAAACGGATCGAGGCGGCGATCAGCTTCGCAACGCGGGTCATCGTGGCGACCGATTGTGATCGCGAAGGTCACCTGATCGGCATGGAAATCCTGCAGGAAGCGGGGTTCCGGGGGACCGTCCTGCGGGCCATTTTCAACGCGGAAGACACAGAATCCCTGCGCACCGCGTGGAAGAATCTGCGCCCGGTCGATGAGTTTGCCGGGCTGCTCGGGGCCGGGGAAGCGCGCCGTCAGGCCGACCAGATCGTCAATCTGTCGCTCACCCGGGCCGTCACAAAACAGCTCATGGGGGAGACCCGCGGGGTGATCGGGATCGGCCGCGTCAAGACTCCGACCCTCGGAATCATCTGCCAGCGCGAACAGGAGATCCGCAATTTCCGGCCGGAAACACGCTGGAGCATCCGCGCCGATGTTGTCGCCGACAGCGCAAATCTCGTCGCCGAATGCCGCCAGCATCCCGCCAATCCCAAGGCCCCGATCCGCCGGAAAGAGGAGGCCGAGACGATCGCCCGCGCCGCGCGCCAGTGGCAGGGACCGCTCCGGGTGGTCACCAAACGCGCCCGCAAGGGACCCCCGCCGCCCTTCGATCTGTCCGGCCTGCAGCGGCACATGGCCGCCCGGTTCGGCTGGCCCGCCAAGGAGACGGCCGATCGCGCACAACGCATCTATTCGGATGTGCCGCTGGTCACCTATCCCCGCGGGGATGCCCGCGCGCTCCCCGAAGCGATGGTCGCAGACGCGCCCGCAATGCGTACCGGCTGCGCCGCCATCCTCGGGGAGTCGGGGATCGGGGCCGGTCAGATCCGCCAGGGGGCGCGGGGCATCTTCTCCGACAAACGGCTCGAAGGGGCGTCCCACCATGCGATTGCCCCCAACCCGAAAACCCTCAAGGACTGGCCGCGCCTGATGGACGGGCTGGGGGATGGCGAGACGCAGCTGGCGCACGAAATCATGCGCCGCTTCCTCGCCGTCACCGAAACCGACTGGATTTATGACGCCACCACGATCAGCTTCACGGTGCCCACAGACCTGGGGACAGCCACCTTCGCCGCCACAGGAAACACGACGATCGAAGCGGGATGGAAACGCTGGACCGAAAACGCAGCTGCGAACGCCAACAGCGAACCGGATGCGCAATCCACCGAGACTGACACCGCCGCCCCCGATCAAGCCCTGCCCGCCCTGGGCGATGGCACAAGCGGGGCCGTCACCGGGACAGAGCTCAAGGACCGGCTCACCAAGCCGCCGCCACGATTCTCCGAAGGCGGCATCATCGAAGCGATGCGCGATGCCTGGACATTCCTGCCCGACGGACCAGAGAAGGATCGCCTCAAGGACGCCGGGGGAATCGGCACTCCCGCCACCCGCGACTCCGTCATCGCCGGACTGGTGCGCCAGGGACAGGTGACACTGGACGGCAAGGGGCGCGCCGCGCGCTACGTCCCGACGCCGCGGGGCTGGACACTCTGGCAGATCCTCGACCGGCATCTCGGTGAGCTGGTCGATCCCGGCATGACCGCGATCTGGGAAGCCGAACTGGACGCGCTGGTCCAATCCGACGGCGCCGACTGGTGGGACGTCGTGGAGACGATCGCGGCGCGCTGCGCCCAGCAACTCGACGTCATCCAGACACTCGAGGCGGGCGTGGTCGGGGCGGCGGACACCGGTCCCCACAAGACAGGTGCATCGGCACCGCGTTCGCGGTATGGTCAGTCCCGACGCCGCCCAACCCGCGGGACCCAACGCGCCCGCCCCCAGAGAGGACAGACCCCCATGACCCATGACGAGACCGACCGCACCCCCAGTGACGGGAAAATCAAATTCCTCAAGCGCCTGGCCCAGGCCACCGGAACCGATCTGGAGGATCTCCCCGCCGGCTGGGACACCGATTTCCGGGTGACCAACGACGAGATCGACCGGCTGAAGACCCTCCCCGGGGGGAACCCGCCGACCGCGAAGATGGTCGCGCTCGCCGAACGGATCGCGGCGCGCAACGGAATCGATCTCGATACAGATGTGCGCACCGATTTTGACGCCTGCCGCCGCTTCCTCGACGACAATCCCCCACCCGGACGGGGACGCTGACATGCGGGCGGGTCAACTCATCAGCACCCTGACCGCTGCAGCACTCGCGGGCGGGCTCACCGGCTGCGGGCCCTTCGGCCAGGGCGGCGACTTCATCGAGGAACGCGAACGGATCGGCGCACGGGTCGATGCCGTGGCCGAGATCGCCCGGACGCAACCGGTCGCCGGCGGGGTGCGGCACTCCGGCAAACCCCATTACGGCTCCGCGGATGAGACGCTGAAACCGCGCAACGCGGACCATCCCAACGGATTTCCCCTGCCCGCCCGGCTGCAACAGCGGGACGCCATCGCAGTGACCATCGCGGCGCAACAACCGATCCGCGAGACCGCCAACGTGATCGCCGCCGCCTCCGGACTGCCGGTGACCGTGATCGACACCCTCACCGCGCCTGACGGTGAGGTCGTCTCAATCCCGATCGAAGGCGGGCGACCCATCACCCATGACGGGGCCCTGGCCGCCCTGCTCGACCGGGTCGCTGGCGAATACAATCTGTTCTGGCGTTTCGACGGACGCCAGATCGTTTTCTCGGCCGTGCGCACGCAGGCCTGGACCATCCCTCTCCCCGCCGGATCAGCCACGCTCGCCTCCTCCTCGGGCGGGCTGTCAGGCGGGGGGCAGGACCGGTCGGTCACGATGTCCACCACCGCCGAACAGGATCCCTGGATCGGTCTGCAGGCCGAACTGGAAGCCTCGGTTCGCCCCCCGGCCACCGTCACCCTGATCCGCGCGTCCGGACGGGTGCTGGTGACCGGACGCCCCTCCGACCTCGAATCAGCCGGGCGTATCGCCGCCGCCTGGACCGACCTCTACACCCAGCGGATCACCATGGAGATCGGGATCTACGAGATCGATGCCGGGCGATCCTCTGAATTTGAACTCGGGCTGAAAATGCGCAACGCCTCGGTCGAGGAAATGCGGGCCGAACGCGACAATGTCCGAGCACGGGCCGCCGGGGCGCGCCGCGCAAAAGAAGCCGAAGCCACACAAACCGAACTGGCCGGGCGCACCGCACGTACGACCAAGGAAGACGCAGCGAGACTCGCCGCCGCACAAGGAGAGGCCGAGGCCGCAAAAATCCGGGCGGAATCCGTGGCGGCGTCAAACAAGGCCCGGGATGAGGCCCGCAAAGCTGTCGCGGATGCGGAAATCAAGGTGAGGGAAGCCGCGGCCAAACTCGCGGGGGCCACAACCGAACAGCGCGCGCAGGCACTCGCCGACAAGGTGAGTGCCGAGGCCGAACTTGTGGCGGCCCGACAGGACGACGATCTGGCAAAAGCGGCAGCCGGGACAGTGTCGGATGTCGATCAACAACGTGTCGCGGCCGCCCTCAGTGAAGGCACGCTCGAGGCCGCCAGGTTGCGCAATGAGGGGCAGGCGGCCTTGGCAGAAGCCACGCGGGCGGCGGCTGTGCTGCGCGGTGACGGGGTATCGGCAGAAGCGGAGATCCTGCGCAACGAACTGGCACCCGCGGTCGCATTCAATCTGCCCGGCGCGGGCGAAGCCTCAATCATCGATGTGATTTCCGGGCGGCGATTACAGCTCGACCTCAAGGCCCTCGCCGACAATTCCTCTGTCCTGGCCTATCGGACTGCCCGGACCGCCGTGCAATCCGGCGTCCCGGCCCCGATCATCCTGACCCGCACCGAAAACTATGTCTCCAGTCAGACGGCGGGAACGGAGGGAGGCGGGTCCGGTGTCGAAACCGACTCGGTGGATTCGGGCCTGTCCCTGCATCTCCTGCCGCGGCTCGTGCCGAACGGGGGCAGCCATGATGTGCAGCTCAGCCTCAACCTGATGCAGAACAAACTGATCGGCTTCAAACGTTTCGAGGGTGTCGAACTGCCCGAATTTGACAGCCGCATGATCTCCTCGCAACTGCTGCTCAAGCCCGGGGAGACACTGGTCCTCTCAGGCTACGAACAGGACCGGGTCCAGACCGGGGGCGGCAGCGGCCTCCTCTATACCGGTCGGACGGGGGAGAGCCATCGCACCGCCCTCGTGGTGATCGTGCGCGTCGGGCTGACGGAGGCGTGAGGGATGGAAGAGGCGCGCCAGCCGACAGATGTGGGCGGGGTGAATTTTGCGGAATACCGGATTCTCCGGGACCGATTCCTGCGGATGGCCGAAGCCTATTTCGATGACTCGATCGAGACCGTGGCCCGAACCGGCGCGGCCGGGGCAAACGAGATCGCGGCGATCGCCAAGGCCACCAAGCTCGTCATGGACTGGCGCCAGCAATGCAGTGCCGACGAGCTGACCAACCGGGAAATCACCGAGCGGGTGGATTCCGCCTGCTACAAGATGGCCATGTCCGGCGGGACGGACGACAATCCACAAATGGAGGCCTGAGTGATCGGTCAACGCGCCCGTGACCTGAGACGCCGGATCAAGGCCCGGCTGACGGGACTCGTCTCTCAACCGCGGCCGGATCCCGCCTTGGCTGAGAACGTGACGGCAGCGGGGGCGGCGCATCTGGATGCGCTCTTTCGGCCCCCGGACACCCTCTATGAAGAGGCGGGTCGGATGGTCACACCGCCCGAGCCCGGCGCGGCCCTGCAACAGGCGGCGCTGGCAGAGGGGCTGAATTTTGAAATCCTCGAGGCGTCCGTGGTGCGCATGCTGACAGACCGGTCCTATTTCCAGAGCGCCGCGCGGCATGCGGATGATCTGCTGACACCCTTCGATGAGACCTGGCTCCGACATCTTCTCCGGCCGCCCAGTGAGGCCATCTTCCGGCACCAGATCGCCGCCCTGGACGGGCTGCTGCAGTCCTGCGCCGCCTACGGCCAGTTACACGGACTGGCCGGGACGCGTGAACGCAAGAGCGTGGATCTCCGGAATCGTCTGGCCGGCAGACCCCTGGACAAATCACAGATGGAGGCTTGAAAGATGGCATTTGGAATGACCCGACCGGAGGCGGCCGACGACAAGATCAAGACGATTGTACCCATCGTCGAGGGGACATTGCCCGATGAGAACTGCTGTTTTGCTCCCTGGCAACCGCTCCGGGGATTGATTCAAAGCGGAAGTGTGGCAAATTGGCAATGTTCATCAAAGAATGACCTGGTGATGGCCTTCACACTGCTGGCCGCCGCGCAGTTGATCAGTGGGTGCCCACTGATCGGGGAAAACCTGCAACGCGCGGCGAACCCGGCAGAGCGACGCAAACATCATCTCCTCTTCCTCTGCGGATTGGATCCACGCCAGATCAACCTCACACGTTGGGCCATCACCCGGCATTTTGATCTGGATCCGGCGATCTGGACGGACCACACGCACTGGGTGTTTGATCTCCCTGACCACGATCATCTGCAGTTGATCCGATCAACGGCTCAGGAGACAAATCCCTCCGTGATATTTCTGATGGGGTGGGACAGCCTGCTGCCCTTAGGCCATGAGGGTAATGATCGGATCATCACGGAACTCACGGAACTGGCACAGAAGCTGCGTTGCGCCATCGTTCTTCTTCAGGACCCGGCAATACGGCAATATGGTCGTCTGTCGAATATGAGGGTGGAACATGAGGCAGACGTGAATGTCCACCTCTGGCGGGCACCGGTCCCAACAGATTCTGAATTTAACGTGGATCTCAGGAAGTTTCGGGAAATAGCGGTCACCGTCAACGATCAGCCGGTCGCAATCGTGATCCCGATCCCACGCGAGAGTCGCGCCATGCCGGACGGGGACGGCGATGCTGATTCCCCGGACGGGGATCCGGAGATGGAAATCAACTGGGGCGCGCCGCTGAACTCCGCGGACTTGCCGCCGCGGTGCGGTGTAGAAGAGCTGGATCCCCACGGCATCGCCATCTTCAGCTCTGCGTGCGACCCCGCGGCCTGTGACCCCAAGGATGCTGAACCGGAATTCACCGGTTTCACGGATTCGGGCCCGACCGATGAGCCGGGTGATGCGGGACCGGTTGCTGGCCGACGTCGCTGGGTGCCTTTTTGGAATCGGCATGGGAAGCCGATATGAGGCGAACAGGGACACCATGACAGACTCCACGGACCCACTCAACGAAGCCCGCGCCCGGCTGGACGCTTTCCTCTCCTCGTTCCGGATGAACCATCTGCCGCCCGCCGCGGTCGCCACCGCACTGCTGGAAGCGGCAGGGCGCCTGGATTCCAGGCCAAGCGAGAGCGGAGCGACATTCAGGACCGGGACCCCTGCCAAGACACCCGGAGGCGGGGCGGAGGCGACATCCCGCACACCCGCCCAGCGGCGCGCCGCAGCGCGCGAGATCACCGATACGCTGACCCACGCGATCCGACTCATCGGGGCCGTCCTTACGACCCTCCCCCCGATCCGGGGGAAGGGTGTCAACGGGGACAGCCTGGATCCGAACTGGTGGCGCAAAGAGATCCACAGCCTGGTCTTCCTGACGGATCTAACCGCCCGGGGCCGCAAGGCGGCAGGGCTGGACCCCCTCGATATCGATTCGCTCTTCACGGACTGGGGAGAGATTGAGGACATCATCCCGGATCGGGACGAGACTCGAGATGGCTCGGATGCCTGATCCCACCCGGAAACCCGCACCCCGTCCGGCGAGCACACTTCCCGTCAAGGGCGATTTTTCGTACATCACGGGAATTCGGAGGGTTGGCTCCCTCATAACACGGGATGGCACCCCAGAGGGGCGGAATCGGCCTCTGAGGCGGCCCGGCGAGGATGATGGCAATGTCTCTTCACCGGATCAATGGAGGATTCCCGCCCGGGAGGCGTTCCATCGCCCCCGCCCGATCAATGAACGCCGCGCCGCCGCGCGGGATCGCGATCATCTCACACGTCTCTGTGCCGAGATCCGTCAGAGACGCCGGCGCGGACGGGCGACCCCGAAACCCCGCGGGACACAACGGAGATGAGCCGGGGAAAGCACGATGATCCCGCGGCGGCGGGTATTGCCCAGACAGAGCGGGCTTTCGCGCAGCTGCGCACGGTGATTGCCACTGGTGCATCCGACGGGATGGCGAGCACGGCCGTGGCCTGTGGATTCCTCGAATGGGCGGCGCGTTTCCTCGGCGTCGGACTCGCCGCGGCCGATGACGAGCAGACCCGCGACATGCTGGACCGGTTGTTCGCGGACTTTGCCGTGAAGACCCTTCAGGCCCAACAGGCCCGCCGCGACGGGCTGGGGCAGGCGGACTGGGCGCAGGCTCCCGTCGCGAGTCGCCGCATTCACTGACACGGACGGCGGGATCCACTTCGGAGGCGAGAGACGATGACACATCAGGACGAGCGGGGGGCGAGCGGGCGCAGCGATGAGGTCTATCACCGCCTCGCCGCATTGCTCATGGCGGGCCCGTTTGACGAATTCTGCAACCGGGAAATCCTCATCGGCACCCTGGCCCTGGCCGCCGTGTCCCTGCAGACCGAAGTGAACCCGGCGGGCGGGGCGGATCCGCAGCGTGAGGCCGAACTGTCCCGGCTCGAAGCCCAATTCGACGCACTGGTGCAGGCGGTGCGGCGCTGTCTGCCCCCGCCGGAGCCGCGCGCGGGGGCGACGGACCCGACCTCATCCGATGATCCGGCGGGGGATGACTCCGGCCCGGCCCTGCAACCGTCCACAGAGCGGTTCCTGCTGGAGGGCGACGCGGTCAATTCGGCCTATCAGCACTTGACGCAACTGATCATAGGACCCGAAATGAAGAATATCCCCCGCGTCGCCCTGCCCGGTGCGGTCCTGCACCTCGCCGCCGCGCTGTTCGCCGGCATTCTGGTGCTGGAGATGGATGAACAGATCGACGCGGATGTGGCCTATCTCGGCACCATCATCCAGCAGATGGTGACCGCGCAACTCGGCCTCGCACGGCTGCACGCGGCGGAACCGGCCAGCCAGGCCATGAATTGAAAGACACACCGATTGAGATGCCGGACACGGACCGCATGCGGAGTCATTCAATGGCGCGACCCTCCATGAGACGCGGGCATGCAGGCCTGGCCGGGGTGGGACTGGCGCTGGCCCTGCTCCTCCTGTCGCTGAACCCGCCTGTTGCCCGGGCGGACACCCCGATCGTCCCTCTCACCCATGAGACTCGCCGGGGTGCCAATGCAGCCGAACGCCAGGCCGTGTCCGATCCGGATTTCCTGGCGACCGCACGGGCCGGTGTCTGGCACTGGGGACAGATGCGGATCGTGATCGCCGAGGATGCGCTCAATTGCGGCTGGCGGGGCGAGGTCTGCCCCTTCGTGCTGCTCGCACCCGACGGGCAGATCCGGGTGCGGGGCACCGCCCGGATGCGCCCGTGGATCGCCGGGGCGACCCTGCGCTGGATCGGGGCCGACGGCACGGTGCAGATCGCCGCCCCGCGTGAATGACATCACCCGATTTGTGTGTGACACTGGTTTCAGGACAGATCACCGCACACGTCTTTCTGCGCGGCGGAGCAAATCACCGATGACAATCCCCCGCCCTTATGCTATACATCATCCACGCAATCACTACAGGCGAATTGACCAATGACACATCCGAATCCGGCGGCCCAGGCCGCCGCCGACGGCAAACTCCAGGAACTCAGGAATCTGGGCGCAGGCCCCGGAAAATCCGCGGATTACACGCAGGGCTGGGACGACGCCGTGACCGTCTTTTCCGCAGCCCTCCTGGAGATCAAGTTCTCCAGGACGAAGCGCCCCACCGCCATGCAGCGCCTGCGGCACCTCTCCGCCCGCTCCCGCCAGCGACAGGCCGACCGTGTGGCACAGGCCGCGGAGACCCATTGCTGATCCGCGCTCTGACCATGCCCCCTGAGAGATCGCGGCCCCAGGAATCGCGCGCCCAGGAATCGCGCGCCCAGGACAGGCGACAGATGGCCCCTGCGGGCGCGAGAACCTGTCATGTCTGTGGCTGCTGGGAGTTCGCGGCCTGTTGGGACGAGATGAACGGGGCCTGCTGGTGGATCGCACCCGACCTGTGTTCACACTGCGCCGCCGCCCGAGAGATCCCTGTGTCGGCACCACAGACAGCCCGCGAACAGCCGTGAAACATTTTCCCAAGGTCAGCACCCCCACGATGCCCAAACCCCGCCGTGGCGGCCGAATCGGGCGGATATGTGGAATTCTTGGGGTGGCGTCGGCCCTCTGCGGGGTCTCTGCGCTGGAGGACCCGTCGGCGCAGGGACAGACGCTTGACGCGTCACCCGGTCCCACCGCGGCGGCCATCACCGGTCTCACCGGCATCCTTGAGCGCCAGGCCGGACGTCTCCTGCCCCCCGCCGCCGCGGCGATGCTGTCGGGCGGGGCGGACGTGGTGATCTGGCCCGCTGCGAACCAGGCCTGGATCATTGGACCGGATGGGACGGTGGCCGATTTCGGGGATCTGCATGTCCACAATCGCCAGGTCAGTCTGGACGTGGTGGTCAACTGGGTGGAGAGCGGCCGACGGGTCGTCCCGCCCGTCGCCCTGCTCACGCTCCTGCAGCGCGGGCCGTTCGGGGAGATCCACCCCGCCTTTCTCTGCCAGCAACAGGTGGCCGGCGGCGGGATCCTGGATGAGGGCGTGGGGGCCATTCCGGCCGGGGCCACACTTGGCAACAATACGGTCTCGGCGCCTGGAGGTGGGGCGGAACTGGCTTTCTATGCGGGTTTTGGCGACCAGGTGATTTTCTACGACCGTCACCAGAATGACGCCCCCCTCGGTCCTGATGGAACGAATCGCCTGCCCTGCGCAATCCTCGGTGAAGCCCTGGACAATTCCGGCAGCCTGCTGGCCAAGCGTCGGGCCCGGCAGCTCAGCAACCTCCGTTCCATCCTGCTGGATGGCAACGCCGCGCTGAACCGCACCATTGAATACCAGGATCGCCTGCGCCAGCTCGCCCAGGATGATCCGGCCGCCGCCCTGCGGGCGCGTCTGCACATCAATGAATGTCTGAACACACCGACACTCTCGATCCTCTGTGACCGGCTGCCCGGCAGTTTTTCCGGAACCGGGGCCGAGCGGCCCGCCACACCTGACAGGGAGACACCCAACAGATGACCGACACACCTCGACCGGGCCGGACCAGCGAAGGGGTCCGGTCGGTATTATATGGCCTGTCCGCCTTCGCGATGGGACTGTTCGTGATGTATGCGCTCTTGTTCATATGGGATCCCCCCGCTCCCCTTCCCAGCTCCGCCGCGAAGGGCGGATCCCAGCACGGGACCTCACAAGCGCCGAGGCTGTCTGATCACGTCTCACCCGTGCCTGCGGCGCAGGAGCGGCGCCCCCCTCCAGTGGAGGTCTGGGCAGAGGCACCCCCTCCTCCCGCATTTTCACCTGCCCGCGGGGAAGGCTTTGTCCCGGTCCCAGAAGACCCACACGGTGTTCCTGATGTTGCGACGGTGGAGAGTGTTCCGACGGAGGATATCCCTGTTTGTTCCAACTGCTACGAAACGTTTCTCCCCACTGACGAGATGATCGCTGAGAGACGTTTCACTGACGGGCGAAGGATGGCTGACCGGGAGGGGGCCCAGGCCGCCATCCTGCTGCTGCTGGCGATGCAGACAACCCCCAATCCTGACTATGCGCTGATGGCCGGGGTGGGAACCGGGTTGGCGGCAATGATCGACAATGTGTCCAGCCTGCCGATCGTCGCGGCCGCATTGCAGGGAACAGTCCCGACCGGAGATAGCTGCCATCAGTGGGATCCGGTGGTTTCTGATCGCCGACCACCGCGGGTGGGGATGGAGTCCGCCACCCTTGACTCGCCGCAGACCAGGGCGGGAACTGTTGCCGACCTGGCACTCCCCACCACCCCCGCCGCACCGGACGCAGAGCAGGCCCGACCGGCGGAACACAGTGGTGAGGGCGACCTCACTTCCATTGGACATGACACATTCTGGCTGCGCCTCGGTGAGCCCGGCGCCCCGGCCGTCTGGATGTTGGCCGATCCGGCCTGCCCGCATTGCGCGGATGCCCTCGACCGGCTCTCATCGGCCTTGATCGGTGGGCAGTTGCAGATCCGCCTCGCCCTGGCACCCTTTCTCAGCGACAGGAGTTGGGACCTCGCCGCTGATATCATTCTCGCGCCCGATCCGGCCCAGCGGGCCTGGGATCAGATGCGGGCGAAAGCCGCAGGCCAGCCCCCGGATGTCGCACCGGGAACAGCAGAGGCCATCAAACCCCTGGGCAGCGCACTGCTTGATGCCAATCTCGACTGGATGCGGGACCACGGAATCTCCGCCGTGCCCCATTTTGTCTGGCGGGACGGAAACGGCAACTGGCACCAGGCCAGCGGAGTCCAGGCCATCACCACCTTCGCCCAGGCCGTACCCGGGGCCGATGCGACGGCCGAACACCTCGGCATGCACGCCCCGGAATCGGTGCTGGCACGGATTGATGTGGACGCGGTGACCCGGGAAATCAGACAGCAGACCGGCGCTGAAGAGGGACCGACAACTCCCGCTCCGGAGACCGGAAATCCATGAGACGTGCGGCGGGATGGGTCGCTGCCGCGCTGGTCGTGACGGGGCTCGCCGCGGAGACCGGATGGGCCACACGCTGCGACAGTTTCGCCGGAGACATCATCAATCGCGAGGTCGGGGGATGCGGCTTCTCGGACAATTGTTATCGCCGCCCGTCCACCTCCTCGGCCCAGGGCTGTTTCGGCATGACCCATGCCGCCCTCGTCGATGTCGGTCTGAAGACCCGCAGCGGGCAGTGGCGCCCCAACCGGTGGGGCATTACGTCTGACCGCCAGTTCCAGGGGCACTTCGAGGCCCAGCACGATGCGTTTCGCCGTTACACGTCCCTGAACTGGCAGCGACTGGGACCGGCGCGCGGGCTGGTCGGTCAGGAGATCCATGGGGTGCGAATCACCGAAGGCGGTCTGCTGAGTGCCGCGCATTTCCTCGGGCCCGGCGGCGTGCGCCAGCTCGCCGCTTGCGGATTCCGCCCCGATTGCATTTCCGATGACGCGGCGGCGGCCAATGGCGGACGGAATGCGACCTTTCGGATCGCCATGGACCGGCTCGCCGGGGGATCCCACCACAATGCGGGAAGCCTTGCCGGTGTCTTCACACCGGGCGGCGGCGGCCAGTTTACCGGATTTGGCACGGCGGGCCCGCAGGCACCCGCAGGAGCATTCCTGCCGTGGGTTGCCGCGGAGCGGGAGACACCACCCCTCCAGGGGGAACGTCCGCACCTGCGGTGAGCAAGACCGGGTGGGCCCGACCGTGCCGGACCATCGTCCCCCAGACCCTGACACACTGTTGCCGATGCACAACTCTGAACCCACAGAAGGCCGCCCCGGCTTACGGAATTGACCTGTCTCTTGGGTTCGATTCCCGTCGGGAATCGAACAGGAGCATAACAGGGGGATGACATCACAGATTATTGACCTATATTGTCCGATAATGTCCTATCAATAAAGTTCTGGTTGTTTCACGGGGGAATCGAACCAGGGGGATCAATTCAGGGACGGAATGCGACAGACAAGGGGGACCACGATTGTGATGGACGGGAAATTGACAGACGCGATGGTCCATGGCGTTGGACCTGGAAAATATTATGACGGAATCAACGGCTTGTATTTGCGGGTCGTGGCCAGCGGTGCACGTCACTGGCTGCAGCGGGTCGCAATCAGGGGCAAAACCCGGGAACTGGGCCTCGGCGGTTATCCTGTGGTCACGCTGCGAGAGGCCCGCATCCGGGCGCTCGCCAATCGTCGGATCGCGCGGGCGGGTGGTGATCCGACTGAAACACCCTGGCCCGTCCAGGTGACGGATCTGCCGGAACTGATGGCAGCGGCCAGAAGCCCCCGCGTGGCCGAGAAGCCCAACGCGAACGTTCCGACGTTTGCAGACGCGGCGGAAACGGTGATTGACCTGAATATACCCAGCTGGAAGCCAGGTGGGAAATCAGCGGAGCACTGGCGGTCTTCACTGAGACAATACGCCTTTCCGACGATCGGTAACGCGCGGGTTGACAAGATTACCACGCAGGAAATCGTGGATCTCCTCCATCCGATCTGGACCAGTAAACATGAAACAGCATCGCGGGTGAAACAACGTATATCAGTGGTGTTGGATTGGGCCAGAGCCAGTGGATTCCGGGCCGATAATCCAGCAACTATAGCGGACTCGCTGCTGCCCCACATCCGCCGCAAGGCGGTGCATTTCCCGGCTCTTCCGTATCGCGAGGTCAGGGACGCCGTCCAGAGAGTGCTTGGCTCCCATGCATCCCAGAGTGTGCGGCTCGCCTTCGGTTTTCTGGTTCTGACCGCCTGCCGCTCGGGTGAGATCCGTAGCGCGACTTATCATGAGATCGACTGGGAACAGAATATCTGGACGATCCCCGCGGAGCGGACCAAAACCAGCCGCGTTCATCGGGTGCCCCTCTCGGACGGGGCCCGATATCTTCTTGATGTGGCGCGCGGGGGTTTGCCGGGCGAGGGGTTGCTCTTTCCGATGAAGACCGGGCGTCCGATGTCAGATGCCACATTGTCGAAACTGACCCGCTCTCTGGGCATTGCTGCAGTGCCCCACGGGTTTCGAAGCAGCTTTCGTGACTGGGCCGCCGAAGACGCCCAGGCCCCGCGGGAAGTTGCCGAAATGTCGCTGGGGCATGAAGTCTATTCGAGCGTCGAAGCCGCCTATGCCCGCTCGGACCTGCTGGAAAGACGACGGGAACTGATGCAGGACTGGTGTGATTATCTTCAACTGAATCGTCCCGACGAAGCCCTCCGATGACTGACAAGGATCCACCCGACCCCGCACGCCCCGGAATTGCAGACGTCGATCGCATCTTGCGGCTGCCGGACGTCATGCGGCTGACAGGATTGTCACGCTCACAGATCATGCTGGCGGAATCGCAGGGGAAATTCCCCCGGCGGCGGCGCCTGCTGGAGGATGGCCGGGCCGTGGGTTGGCTGCACTCGGAACTCATCGAATGGATTCGCACACGACCCAAAGCGTAATCCCGGGATCTACCGTCCATGAACCCGCGGGCCGGAGGGGCTGGCCGGCAGGATCGACTCGCGTTGTCGGGCGCGCCGCCAGCGGATCGCATCGATGCCGTCCCGGAGCGTGGCCGGCGATGCCGTCCCCTCAGACCAACGGCCGGTCAGGGCCCGCAACGCCCCGCCGACGCTGCGAATGGGGTTGGTGGCGCGAAAGCGGTTCCGATCCAGCATGAGCAGGGCGATAAAGGCATTGCGGAGCCCCATGCGCCCGACCGCCGCCAGCCAGATGGTCTCCTGAATCCTCAGCCGACCCGCCAGCAGAAGGGCCGTTGTTTCCATCATCGCCGCCCCGCTGTGCCCGTATTCCTGGGCCAGCGCCGTCGCCGCCTGCCAGTCGGGGGTGCCGATCTCATCCGCCAGCGCGACAACATCACCCGTCACCGCCCGCGTGTCCTGGTTTTCCGGGGCGGTGTGTGTGTTTTGCTTGCCTGTCCCCGGGGTTGTCGGTGCGGCGGCCCCTCTGGTGTCGACGTTGACGTTTGCAACGTTGTTCAAGTCTTTACTTACTCTACCACGTTGTAACTCAAGGTCGGACATTTTGTCCGACCCGCCGGACAAATCACCCGTCCATTTGCTCTCAGGGGACCCGGTTTCCAGCGCATCCGGGGTGAATCCGCGCAGATTCCCGACCGCCGTGAGCAGGGTTTCAAAGGTCAAGACGGCGGTGCGCATTCGGGTCCAGTTGGCCACCGTGCCGAGCGTGCCGGCCATGATCCGTTTCAGGACCGTCTGAATGTCGATGATGGTGGTCAGATATTGATCGGCTGCCGCGACACCGGCGGCCAGGGCATCCACCAGGGCGCGGCGTAACGTCGAGAGCATTTGACGCATTTCCCGAACGAGACGTTGCGCGGTGTCTGTCTGCGTATGATGATCTTCCACCGCCGCCGCAATCTGGCTGAAATGGGCCAGCACCGGACCGAGGCTGATCCCGTGAATGGCCCCATCAGCACAGCGGCCGACATACCCGTTCAGGCCCTGGCGGCGCTCAATCAAACCGTCCTCGGAAAATCGGGTGAGGGCCCGGGTGACGGTGCGCGTGTTCACCGTCGCTTCCCGTGCGATCATCGACAGTTTGAGCCAGCACGCCGGGTCGGGCGAATCGGGTGACTCCCAACTGCCACTTTTGTGACTGAATTCACAAAGCAGCCGAAAAATTTTTATTTCGGCTTCCGAATATTTGAGGAGGCGCAACCACGACAAAATGATGATCAGGGCCTGTCTGAAGCTCATATCCGCAGGCAATGCCCTGAGACTCCCCTGCTGGAGATCGAGTTTTGTGCCGAAGTGATTCGATGGATGATTCGGGAGATGAATAGGTGAATGATTCGCCAGGTGATTCGGTGGATAACTCGGTGGGAGATTCACCGCCTGGCTGGTCAGAGGCCGACTCGAGTCCGTGTGCTGGAGTTTGGTGGAGCCGAGGGGATTTGAACCCCTGACCTCTTGAATGCCATTCAAGCGCTCTCCCAACTGAGCTACGGCCCCTGTGTTTCAGCCAACTCCCGCCATAAAGATATCAGCGGTCATCATCAAGCCATTCGTTGGTATGCGCGGGTCAATGGAGAGATCATGGCACTCTTCACGAGTCGAACAGCATGTCCGTGAAGGCAAACCGTGGTGGCCAAGACCACAACCGCCCTGCCAATCTGCCGTATGGTGCATGACCTGCTACCGATAACGGATGATCAAGTCTCGTCATCCTCCGAAGGCATGTCGGTGATTTCATCCAGAGACATTGTGTCGTCATCAGTATCATCGAGAACATTTTCATCAATTTCAACATCCGTGTCCTCTGCTTCATCAATCGGGTCGGATGCGTCGTCCGCCATTCCGGTTTCACTGTCCGGATCGCTGTCCAATGTGACAGACTCGCTCGCTGCAACAATTATCTGCGTGCCGCATGCCGGGCAGAGTATCGGATCCTTGTAGAAATCGTAGAACTTCGATCCACAATTCGGGCAGATATGTTTCAGACCCCATTCCTCTTTAGCCATTCATTTCACCTGAATCCGAAATCAATAAATTGCCGTGCGCCATTGCCATATCTCACCGGCATAAGTCAAAGCTATTTACCAGAGTTACAACGATAACGCGGGAAAAGACGACACAGTCCTCGGCAATCAATGCCACACCATGATCGTGCCCTCCATTGACACCCGCCGAACTCAAATCATCAGGCGTGTATCGCGCCGTTACCACATGCCAGCGCAGCTTCCCTGACGGCCTCCGACAAGGTTGGATGCGCATGGCAGGTGAGGGCAATATCCTCCGCCGATCCGCCAAATTCCATTGCCACGCAAATTTCATGGATCAACTCTCCAACGGAGGGGCCGATCATGTGGCAGCCCAGGATTCGATCGGTCTCTGCATGGGCCAGGATCTTTACGAACCCGTCGGCAGCAAGAGTCGCTTTTGCCCGGCCGTTCCCCATGAAAGAAAACTTGCCGGTCTTGAATGTGACCCCTGATTCCTTCAACTGCTCCTCAGATTTCCCAACTGTTGCGACTTCGGGATGCGTATAGACAACCGATGGAATGATGCCATAATTCACATGCGCAGAACGCCCGGCAATACGATCCGCGACAACCAGGCCCTCATCTTCCGCTTTATGCGCCAACATTGGTCCGGCCACCGCATCACCGATCGCATAGATTCCCTGGACATTCGTCATAAGATTGTCATCCACGCAAACCCGCCCGGCTTTGTCGGTCTCGATTCCGACTTCACTCAGACCCAACCCGTCAGTAAAAGGGCGGCGGCCCGTTGCCACCAAAACAATCTCTGCCTTGAGGACAGATTCATCGTCGCTCCCGCGCGCGGCATAACAGATTTCCGCCCCGCCCGACGTCTTTCGTACCGCTCGAACTTCTGATCCCAAATGAAATGTCAGTCCCTGTCTCCTGAGAATGCGCTGAAGTGACTTGGCCAATTCGAGGTCCATGCCCGGCGTCACCCGATCCAAAGACTCCACCACCGTCACTTTGGTGCCCAACCGCGCGTAAACGGAGCCAATTTCCAGCCCAATGACTCCGGCCCCAATAATCGCCAGGGATGCCGGTATTCGTTTCAGCTCCAATGCCCCGGTCGACGAGACAATGACCTTTTCATCAAGTTCCACTCCCGGCAGGGTTGACGCGGTTGAACCACTGGCAATAACAATATTTCTGGTCGAATGGATATTGTCGCCGACACGGACCTCTCCCGCCTTCTTGATCGAAGCCCAGCCTTTTAACCAGTCGATCTTGTTTTTCTTGAACAGAAACTCGATACCACGCGTATTGTTTGCAATCGCATCGTCCTTGAAGCTCAGCATCTGCTTCCAATTCACCGAAACTGATTTGGCCTGTATGCCCATGTCAGGCATATTGATCTGGCATTCATGATATTGATGACTTGCATGGAGCAGTGCCTTTGACGGAATGCAGCCCACATTAAGGCAGGTCCCGCCAAGCGTATCTCGCCCTTCGACACATGCTGTTTTCAACCCCGCCTGGGCTGCACGAATGGCGCAGACATAACCCCCTGGTCCACTGCCAATTACGATCACATCATAGCTGTCCATAATGGCTTCTATCCTCTTTGCTCAACTTCATGTGCGGCCCCAGAGATGCTGTAGGGCATGACTCTGACCCGTACCAGTTTCACCATGACGGCGGCGGACTGCAACCCTCAACTGGAAAACAAGACTGAAGGCCATCCAATCGGGCAGAATATGGGCGGACGGTCCGGCTGACCTATCAAGCACACGATTGCCAACCATGCCAGGGCAGCGTGATTTGCAATCAAGCCCGCATATCAACAGACGGATTGCACGTTGCAAATGCAAAATGGATCCACTGGAAACGGCTTCGCCCGACCTCATCCGCAGCTGGCCAATCAGGATAACGAAATTGACAATCGCCCGCAGCCGAAGATCTCACAAATGTGACACCGGGTTCAATCGTTCAAACTTCTAAAAGGAGCCGTTGCGGATTTTCTATGAACTCCTTGACTCTGACGAGAAATGTCACTGCACCCTTACCATCGACAACCCGATGATCATAGGACAGTGCCAGATACATCATCGGGCGAATGACAATCTCCCCGTCAATCACCACCGGGCGTTGCTGGATTTTGTGCAAACCGAGAATTCCCGACTGGGGCGGATTCAGGATCGGAGACGACATCAACGATCCATAGACACCCCCGTTGGAAATGGAGAAGGTTCCCCCTTGCAAGTCAGCCATTGATAACTTGCCATCGCGCGCACGCGCCGCGCGCTCGGCAAGGGTCTGCTCAATCTCCGCAAATGACATCTGCTCAGCATGGCGAAGAACAGGAACCACCAGACCCGTCGGCGTGCCAACCGCCACGCCCATATGGACGAATTTCTTGAAGACAATGTCATCGCCATCGATTTCCGCATTGACCTCAGGGACTTCAATCAACGCAGAACAGCATGCCTTGATAAAACAACTCATGAATCCGAGCCGGACACCATGTTTCTTCTCGAAGTCTTCCCTATAGGCGGCACGCAAGGCCATCACCTGACTCATGTCCACCTCATTATAGGTGGTGAGCATCGCCGCCGTGTTCTGTGCATCCTTAAGACGATGCGCAATGGTCTTGCGCAGCCTCGTCATGCGCACGCGCTCTTCAAGTTCAGACGTTTCAGGAAGACGCTGCGGAGCAGAAACAGGGACCGTCGCCTCTTGTGCCGTGCGAGTGGCTTCGAGTGTCTTGATCACATCTTCCTTGAGGATCCGCCCATCCCTGCCGGTCGCTTGAACTGACTCCGGCGACACAGCATTCTGCTCCATCATCCGCTTGGCCGAAGGGGCATTTTCGATGTCACGCGGCCTGGAATCGTTCGACCGTGACTCGTGCAAATCGGGGGCATCATCAGGTTGCGGCGAATCCTGTGTGACTGATGGCGGCGATTTTTTCCTGGAAACTGATTTCTCGGCGTCACCCGACGAATCAATGCGCGCCAGCACGGCACCAATACCAACAGTCGATCCCTCAGGAGCAACAATTTCGGAAATCATGCCATCCGAAGGTGCGCGAACCTCCAGCGTCACCTTATCGGTTTCCAATTCACAAATAATCTCATCGGCCGAAACGGCTTCACCTGTCTCCTTGGACCAGCCGCCGACGGTGGCTTCTGTGACACTCTCTCCCAGAGTGGGAACTTCGACATCAACGATCATGTTGTGATTTCCTTCTCGAAGGACAACGCAGCATCCACGAGCTGCTGCTGTTCGGCCTTATGGCAGTTCAACAAACCGGTCGCTGGCGAGGCCGATGGTGGGCGACCGACATAGCGCGGACGGCGCTCCCGCGCCTGCAAGCGGCCCAATGTCCATTCGATATTGGGTTCAATATAGGTCCAGGCACCCTGATTGCGAGGCTCTTCCTGGCACCATAAGATTTCGGCTTGTTTGAATCGGTTCAGTTCCTTGGAAAACGCCTGGAAGGGAAATGGAAAATACTGCTCCAGGCGAAGAAGATAGATGTCGTTGATACCACGTCTATCGCGCTCTTGAAGCAAATCAAAATAGACCTTACCGGAAGTGATCACGACCCGTCGAATTTTCTTGTCGGGCAACAGTTTTGTATCTGAGTTTCCGCATTCCGCATCGTCCCACAACACCCTGTGAAACGATGACCCTTCGGTAAATTCCGCCAGTTTGCTGATGGCAAGTTTATGCCGCAGCAAAGATTTCGGAGTCATCAAGACCAAGGGTTTACGAAAGTCACGATGCAGTTGCCGGCGCAGAATGTGAAAATAATTCGCGGGCGTCGTGCAATTGGCAATGATCCAATTGTCTTCCGCGCAAAGTTGCAGAAATCTCTCCAAGCGGGCCGATGAATGTTCAGGCCCCTGGCCTTCCATACCATGAGGCAGCAACATGACGAGTCCCGACATCCGTAACCATTTCCGCTCACCGCTCGAAATAAACTGGTCGAACATGATCTGTGCCCCATTGGCAAAATCGCCAAACTGCGCCTCCCACAGAACCAGGGCATTCGGCTCACTCAATGAATAACCGTATTCGTACCCAAGCACTGCAAATTCAGATAACATCGAGTCAATAACCTGAAACTCTGCGGCCCCATCCCCGAGATGGTTGAGGGGAATGTAACTGTCTTCAGTCTCCTGATCGATCAGAGCGGAATGGCGTTGGCTAAATGTGCCGCGGGTGGAGTCCTGACCCGAAAGGCGGACGCCATAACCTTCCTGCAACAGCGTACCAAATGCCAATTGCTCACCGACTGCCCAATCACATTTCTCACCAGTGGAGAAAATCTCTGCCCGTGCCTTGAGGATCCGGGCCAGGGTGCGGTGAACCTTGAATCCGGCCGGAACAGTGGTGAGCATCTTGCCGATAGACTGCAGTCGCTCTTCGGACACACCGGTCTGTCCGCGCTGATATTCTCCTGCCTGAGGCTGCAGATGCGACCATCTCCCGTCCAGCCAATCGGCCGCGTTTGGTCGAAAACTGGAAGCGGCATTGAATTCATTGTCCAAATGGTCCCGGAAACGTGTCTGTGCCGCGGTCACTTCTCCCTCGGGGACCAGCCCATCTTCGACCAACCGGCGTGAATAGATCTTGAGAGTCGTCTCATGGGTCTTGATCTTCCGGTACATCTTGGGCTGCGTGAACATGGGTTCATCGCCCTCGTTATGACCAAACCGACGATAGCAAAAGACATCAATGACCACATCCTTGCCAAATTCCTGGCGGAATTCAGTCGCCACTTTTGCGGCGTGGACGACGGCTTCGGGGTCATCACCATTGACATGAAATATCGGCGATTCGAGCATCAATGAAATATCGGTCGGATAAGGCGACGACCGTGAGCGGTGCGGCGCTGTGGTAAAGCCGATCTGGTTATTCACAATGACATGAATTGTTCCACCGGTCCGATGTCCCGAAAGCCCCGACAATCCAAAACATTCCGCAACAATTCCCTGGCCGGCAAAAGCTGCATCGCCGTGCAGAAGAACCGCCAGAACCTGTTTGCGGGAATGGTCTTTCAACTGGTCCTGCTTGGCCCTGACCTTACCCAGAACAACAGCATTGACCGCCTCGAGATGGGACGGATTCGCAGTCAGTGACAAATGGACACGATTGCCATCGAATTCACGATCAGAGGAAGCCCCCAAATGGTATTTGACGTCCCCCGAAACCCCGATCGGACTCGAACTGCCCCCCTGGAATTCGTTGAAAATGGCCCGGCACGGTTTGCCCATGACATTCGCCAGAACATTGAGACGACCACGATGTGGCATCCCGAAGATAATTTCCTTGACGCCGAGAGCACCACCCCGCTTGATAATCTGTTCCAGAGCCGGGATGATCGACTCTGCACCGTCCAGCCCGAACCGCTTGGTGCCGGTATACTTGTTGTGGAGAAAATTCTCGAAGGACTCCGCCTCCATGAGCTTGTTGAGGATTGCTCGCCGACCTTCCTGCGTGAATTTCACCTCTTTGCCGTAACCTTCGATTCGCTCCTTCAGCCAGGCGCTTTGATCGGGATCGGAGATATGCATATACTGCAAGGCAAAAGTCCCGCAGTAGGTTCGCTGCACCAGTTCCAGCACCTGGCGCATGGTTCCCGTCTCCATTCCGAGCACATTGTCCAGGTAAATGGGCCGGTCCATATCCGCCTCAGCAAAGCCAAAACTTTTCGGATCAAGTTCCGGATGAACATTCGGTGATGTGAGGCCAAGTGGATCCAGATTGGCGATACGATGGCCACGGATACGGTAGGCGCGGATCAGCATTAAAGCCCGGATTGAGTCGCTCACCCGCTGATGCAATCCTGCTTCACTCAGCTGAACGCCGCCAGTCGCGGCATGGACCTGAATTTTCTCTGCGATCCCTGCGCGTCGTGTGTCGTCTTCGCCGCGGTTCCATTGTCCATCGAATGCAGCGACGGTCTCACCATCGGGTAGCGGCGGCCAGTCGTGGCGTTGCCAGCTCGGGGTCGAGTCCTTCGTGGCAGACTCATTGAGCGAATCGAAATAGTGCCGCCATGTCGCATCGACCGAGGCCGGTTCAGCGGCATAGGCCACCCGGAGATTTTCAATATATTCGGCGTTGGACCCTTGCAAAAAGCTCGACGCATGCAACAGTGCGTTGCCGTTCCCGTTTCCCATACACCCGCTCCCTGTCAGTCCTTCCTAAGCGCTTGTATCACCGCCTCGCCGAGGGTTGCCGGACTGTCGGCAATCGTAAACCCGGCAGACCGCATCGCTTCAATCTTGCTTGCGGCATCGCCCTTGCCACCCGAGATAACCGCCCCCGCATGCCCCATCCGACGACCCGGCGGTGCCGTCAAGCCGGCAATAAATCCAGCAATCGGTTTCGACCGCCCGCACGCTGCTTCCTGACGAATGAAGTCGGCGGCCTCCTCCTCTGCAGTTCCCCCAATTTCACCAATGAGAATGATCGACTGCGTTTCATCGTCAGCGAGAAAGAGTTCCAGTGCATCCACATGCTCTGTACCCTTGACAGGATCACCCCCGATACCAATGCAGGTTGATTGACCCAGCCCAATATCGCTGGTCTGTTTGACAGCTTCATATGTCAGCGTACCGGAGCGCGACACCACGCCGACCGACCCGCGTTTATGAATATGTCCCGGCATGATCCCAATCTTGCAGGCATCAGGCGTGATAACTCCCGGACAATTCGGCCCCACCAAGCGGGACTTTGACTGCACAAGTGCCCGTTTGACACGCACCATGTCCAACACCGGAATTCCTTCCGTAATGCAGACGATCAGGCCGATACCGGCATCGCAGGCTTCTAAAATTGCATCCGCCGCAAAGGGGGGTGGCACGTAAATCGCAGTTGCATCGGCGCCAGTCACTTTGCGGGCCTCGTGAACAGTATCAAAAACTGGCAAACCGAGATGTTCCTGCCCGCCCTTGCCCGGCGTGACGCCGCCAACAACACGTGTACCGTAAGCGATTGCCTGTTCAGAATGAAAGGTTCCTTGCGAGCCGGTGAACCCCTGACAAATGACCTTGGTGTTGCTGTCAACCAGAATGGCCATGAGACTCCTCCGCCTGTGCCCGTGCAGCGGCCGCCCGTTGCGTGACCGAAGTCACAATGCGCTCAGCTGCCTGTCCAAGATTGTCGGCAGCAATGACATCCAGGCCGCTTTCGTTGATTATGGTCTTGCCGAGTTCGACATTGGTTCCCTCCAGACGCACCACAAGCGGTACGCTCAGCCCCACCTCGCGGACCGCTTCCACGACGCCCTCGGCAATCACATCGCAGCGCATGATTCCGCCAAATATATTCACCAGAATCCCTTCGACATTGGGATCCGAAGTGATAATTTTGAAAGCCTCTGTGACCTTATCGCGCGTCGCACCGCCGCCGACATCAAGGAAATTTGCAGGATCCGCACCGTTCAGTTTGATGATATCCATTGTCGCCATGGCGAGACCGGCACCATTGACCATACAGCCAATACTTCCATCAAGTGCAATATAATTCAGATCAAAATTCGAGGCTGCAAACTCTTTCGGATCTTCTTCCGATTCATCACGCAATCCCATGATGTCAGAATGTCGGTAAAGAGCATTTGAATCAAATCCCATCTTGCAGTCAAGACATTGCAAATCGCCTGAATCAGTCACAATCAATGGGTTGATTTCAATCAGTTCTGCATCCTTCTCTTCAAAGAGCCTGTAGAGAGCACCTGCCAAGTTGACGCATTGACGGATCTCGGCATCTTGCAGCTCCAGAGCAAAAGCAATCCGCCGCCCGTGATGCGGTTGAAAACCAGTCGCCGGGTCAATCACGATCGAATGGATCTTCTCCGGATGTTCAGCCGCCACGTCTTCAATATCCATGCCGCCTTCAACAGAACAAACAAATGACAGTCTTGACGTTTGTCGATCCAGCAGCAGGGCCAAATAGAGCTCTCGTGCGATCGCCGCACCTTCTTCGATATAGACGCGGTTGACCTTTTTGCCACTTGCCCCCGTCTGATGCGTCACCAACGTGCGCCCAAGCATGCGCCGGGCCTCTTGTGCGGCCTGTGCTGGTGAGCGGGCAATCCTGACACCTCCTTGATCACCTGCATCCAATTCCTGAAACTTGCCTTTGCCGCGCCCCCCAGCATGGATCTGCGCCTTGACCACCCAGACTGAACCCGGCAAAGCACTTGCTGCCGCCTTCGCATCTTCCGCACGCAGAACCGCGCGACCACCGGCCACCGGCGCACCATATTGCCGCAGCAATTCTTTCGCTTGATATTCGTGAATATTCATTCAGCCTCCTCTATGGCCCCGCAAAAGAATGGCAGATCTGGTCACCGCATGGTGCGCTTGTGCAGCGGGAATTCAAATGTCAGGGTCAATCTTACGGCACGCCTTGATCAGTTCATCAACCGCCCCGGCCGAGCGATCAAACATCGTGCGTTCCTCATCGGTGAGCGAAACTTCAACCACACGTTCAACACCGTTTTCCCCGATCACGACCGGCACGCCCACATAGATGTCATCGTAACCGTATTGACCACTCAGATAAGCTGCACAGGGCAAGACCCTGTTCTGTGCATGCAGATGGGCTTCAGCCATTTCAATTGCCGCGGCGGCCGGGGCGTAGAATGCCGATCCGGTCCCAAGGAGACTGACGATTTCGGCGCCGCCATCTCGTGTCCGCTGGACAATTTCGTCCAGCTTTTCAGCGGTTATCCAACCCATCTTGACCAAATCCGGAATCGGAATACCTGCAACTGTCGAATAGCGCGGCAATGGCACCATTGTATCCCCATGTCCACCCAGCACGAATGCCGTTACATCGCGCATTGAAACATTGAATTCGAGCGAGAGGAAATGACGGAACCGCGCCGAATCCAGGATACCGGCCATACCGACAACGCGGCCGGGTTTCACCCCGGAATATCTTTGCAGAGCCCAGACCATGGCATCCAGTGGATTCGTGATACAGATGACAAAGGCGTCCGGGGCATAGTCCCGGATACCCTGGCCGACCGATTTCATGACCTTGAGATTGACCTCGAGCAGGTCGTCGCGCGACATGCCTTCCCGGCGCGGAACTCCGGCAGTCACGATACAGATATCAGCACCTTCGATTTTCGTGTAGCTGCACGCACCGCGTATATGCGCATCAAACCCGATGACGGGACCACTTTCCGCGAGATCCAGCGCCTTGCCCTGAGGAATGCCTTCCTGAATGTCAAACAGAACGGCATCCCCGAGTTCCCGCGACACCACATGATTGGCCAGCGTGCCGCCAATTTGACCCGCACCAATCATCGCTATCAATGGCCTCGACATCCAAGCCTCCTCGCGTGTGAATCAATTGCGGTTTTCCGTAACTTGGTCGCAACGACAACACAACTGAAATGGCAGCGAATCACGAATTATTCACAACTCGCACTACACAATGAAAGGCATACAATAATGATATCCGGTAGCGGGTTCTGCGTCGGGCCACCTGACGAAACCCGTACCGTGGCAAAAGAAATGACGGCACTTCTGATCAATCAATCATTCCGGAATATCGGATTTCATGCATGAAATCCGATATCCGATCATGATATGGTGAAGGCAAGACCTGAGGTGACGCATACCTGCGTCGAGGTTGCAATTGTGATCCCCCTGGTCGACATTGATTGCTGCCGGCCCGGCCATGGAATTCAAAAAAGGAATGAGATCCGGCCTGTTCAACCAGTATGGGTCCTCGCAACGACTTCGGGGCGTTGGGTCCTGCATGGCGCAACGTGCATGTCTGAGGCCGTGATTGCGTGTCGGCGCGAGACTGTCCGACAGGACCAGTTATTGTTCATGGCACGATAAGCGGTGCGTGTTGCCGCACCCGAGGGAAGTGCATCAAATTTCCTGCTGTCTTGAGTCTTTCGTCTGAATCGCGAAAGCGTTAGACTCGGAGGATGTCTCTGTTGCAACCTGCCCGAAATAAGGAGCAGCTATATATGAACGTGAACCGCAGGCCGCTTTCGCCGCATGCGTCAATCTATCGCTGGCCATTGAATGCCGTCATGTCGATACTTCACCGTGCCACGGGCGTGGGGCTGGCAGTGGGTGCTGTTCTCGCCGTCTGGTGGTTGTTGGCCGCCGCCACATCGGAAGTGTATTTCGGTTTCGTCGACTCCCTGCTGACATCAATCCTGGGGGAACTCGTGCTCGTCATTTCATTGGCAGCACTGTGGTACCATTGCTGTAATGGCATCCGGCATCTCATTTGGGATACCGGTTACGGTTTTAATGCCGTCAGCGTGGCGTGGTCAGGCCGCTTGGCGATCGCGGCAGCGATTGCCCTCACCTGTCTGACCATACTGATCATACAATGACCTATCGCACTGGCTATAGCCGCGTTGCCGGTCTTGGATCAGCCCGCGAGGGCGTGCGGCACTGGTGGCTGCAACGACTGACCTCAGTGGCATTGATTCCCCTCAGTATACCCTTTGTCCTGATCTTCGGTGCGAGTCTCGGTCGTGGACGCGATCTCGCCATTCAAGCCTTTGGGCATCCGCTTGCGGCAGTTGCGACGATTCTCTTTTTAGTTGCCGGTTTTCATCATCTCCAGCAGGGTCTGCAGGTCGTCATCGAGGATTATGTCCCGGCGCGGCGCACGGCGACCATACTGCATATTATCAATTTGCTGCTATGCTGGGCATTTGCAATCGTCGGCATATTTGCCGTGGCGCGTATCTCTTTCGGTCTTGCCGGCTGACAGGATTCGTTCATGAACAGCTATAGTTTCACCGATCACGACTACGATGTGGTTGTCGTCGGCGCGGGGGGTGCCGGGCTGCGTGCAACACTCGGAATGGCAGAACAGGGATTGAAAACCGCCTGTGTCACCAAACTGTTTCCGACGCGCTCCCATACCGTTGCAGCGCAGGGGGGAATTGCCGCATCACTGGGCAATATGGGCCCCGACAGATGGCACTGGCACCTCTATGACACAGTCAAGGGATCGGACTGGCTGGGTGATGTCGATGCCATGGAATACCTGGCACGAGAAGCTCCCGCTGCAGTTTATGAACTTGAACATTACGGTGTGCCGTTCAGCCGTACCGAAGACGGCAAAGTCTACCAGCGGCCATTTGGCGGCCACACCACCGAGTTTGGCGAGGGACCACCGGTGCAACGGACATGCGCCGCGGCCGACCGCACAGGGCATGCCATTCTTCACACCTTGTACGGACGTTCGCTCAGGGAAAAGGCGGAATTCTTTATTGAGTATTTTGCCCTTGATCTGATCATGTCTGCGGATGGCATTTGCCAAGGCTTGCTGGCATGGAATCTCGAGGATGGCTCATTACATCGATTCCGCGCCAAGATGGTCGTTCTGGCCACCGGTGGATATGGTCGTGCATATTTCTCCGCAACATCCGCCCATGCCTGCACTGGCGATGGTGGCGGAATGATCGCCCGCGCCGGACTGCCCTTGCAGGATATGGAGTTTGTGCAGTTCCATCCCACCGGAGTCTACGGCGCAGGAGTTCTCATCACCGAGGGCGCACGGGGTGAAGGCGGTTATCTGACCAATTCCGAAGGTGAGCGTTTCATGGAACGGTATGCCCCCACCTACAAGGATCTTGCCAGCCGCGATGTTGTTTCGCGTTGCATGACAATCGAGATCCGCGAAGGGCGGGGTGTCGGGCCCAATGCGGACCATATCCATCTTCACTTGAACCACCTTCCACCAGAGATCCTGGCGGAAAGACTGCCGGGGATTTCTGAATCGGCACGCATTTTTGCTGGCGTGGATGTCACGCGGGCACCGATACCGGTCCTGCCGACCGTTCATTACAATATGGGCGGCATTCCCTCGAACTATTGGGGCGAGGTGTTATGCCCGACCGCTGATGATCCTGACCGCATTCAACCGGGGTTAATGGCCATCGGCGAAGCCGGTTGCGCCTCGGTCCACGGGGCCAATCGATTGGGATCCAATTCTCTGACAGATCTCGTTGTGTTTGGGCGAGCGGCTGCCATTCGTGCCGGGACGGTTATTGATCGCGATGCTGCTTTACCAGAATTGAACCCACACGCTGTCGACGAGGCGGTCTCAAGATTCGACCAGATCAGACATGCTTCTGGATCGGTTCCTGCTGCCGAACTCAGAGGATTGATGCAACGGAATATGCAGGAATATGCAGCAGTGTTCCGAAGCAGCGAATCATTGTCAGCTGGTGTCGAAAAAATGCGGGAGGCCGTCATGATGCAGGAAGACCTCTGCGTGACGGATCGTTCACTGATTTGGAACTCGGACCTGATGGAAACCATTGAGTTGACCAATCTCCTTGCCAATGCGATGGCAACCATCGTGTCGGCTGATGCCAGGAAGGAAACTCGGGGGGCTCATGCTCACGAGGATTATCCCGATCGTGACGATGATCACTGGCGCGTTCACTCGCTCGCATGGGTCAATGGTGCAGATGTCCAGATGTCTTATCGGCCAGTTCATACTGAAACGCTGACTGCGGCTGAATCGGGAGGAGTGGATACCCGTCTCATTCAGCCCAAGGCACGGGTTTACTAGACGGGATAAATCCATACGGCAAGATGGCACGATTGACCCCCTGCACGGTGCGTTGTGCACCACACAGTTTGCATTCTTATGCGTAAAGTCAGATAGAGAGATATGGTTCAGCTGACTCTGCCGAAGAATTCAAAAATCCGTGTCGGTAAAATCTGGGACAAACCGGAAAATTCCCGATCGCCGCGTCAATTTCGGATTTATCGATGGGATCCTGAAGGGGATGACAATCCCCGGATCGATACTTATTGGATTGATGAAGACGATTGTGGCCCGATGATCCTGGATGCATTGATCAAGATCAAGAATGAGATTGATCCGACATTGACATTCCGCCGTTCCTGTCGCGAAGGAATTTGTGGATCCTGTGCGATGAATATTGATGGTGGCAACTCGCTCGCCTGCATCAAGGGTATTTCTGAGGTCAAGGGTGCTGTCAAGATCTACCCGCTTCCCCATATGTCGGTCATCAAGGATCTGGTCCCTGATCTGACGCATTTTTACGCACAGCACGCGTCAGTCATGCCGTGGCTGGAAACCCGGTCAAACACACCTCAGGACGAATGGCGCCAATCCGCGGATGATCGCCGGCATTTGGATGGGCTCTACGAATGCGTCATGTGCGCATGCTGCTCGGCTTCCTGTCCGAGTTATTGGTGGAATAGCGACCGATATCTTGGCCCAGCCGCCCTGTTGCACGCGTATCGCTGGTTAGCCGACAGCCGTGATGAAACTGCTGGCGAAAGGCTTGACGATCTTGAAGATCCTTTTCGACTCTACCGTTGCCATACCATCCTCAATTGTGCTGACACCTGCCCCAAGGGCCTCAACCCTGCCAAAGCCATTGCCGAAATCAAGAAGAAACTTGTCGAACGAACAATGTAAACCCTTCGGGTCACGCGATCGCCGGCACTCTCAGATACGAGTCCATTGATGACGACGATCATTTCCGTCGTGCGGTGTGACGTCCATGGTTGCAGCACAACCGCGGCACAGAGAAGCGGATCACAGGAGATGTAGGCATCACAATTTCACGCATATCGAACCGAATCGTCGACCTGCGCAGTGACACAGTCACCCAACCATCGCAGGAAATGCGCGACATCATGGCTCATGCAAATGTGGGCGATGATGTCTATGGCGAAGATCCATCGGTCAACGCGTTGGAGGAGGAAGCTGCCGAAAGACTCGGCAAAGAAACTGCCGTGTTCTTTCCGAGCGGCACACAAAGCAATCTCTCCGCCATCTTATGCCATTGCAGGCGCGGCGATGAAATGCTCGTTGGCACAAGTTATCACACGTTTGGGTCGGAAGCGGGCGGCGCGTCTGCATTAGGTGGCGTCGCTTATTCAACCCTGTCGGTTCGTAAAGATGGCAGCATCGACGTTGCCGATGTGACCTCCGGGATCCGCGTGAACGACATGCATCGCGCACGAACCCGTCTCCTCTGCCTGGAAAACACGACAGATGGGCGTGCGGTCCCATTGTCAAAACTGCAGGCCGTGGTCGAAGTTGCGCGCAATCATGGCTTGAAAATCCACCTTGATGGGGCACGTCTTTTCAATGCCTGCATTGCATTGAACCACGATGTCAAGGACTTCACCGCTCTCGCCGATACCGTTTCGGTTTGCTTGTCAAAAGGGCTCGGCGCACCTTCCGGAACAGTTCTTGCAACCGATGAAGCGAGACGAAATGACATCCTGCGCATCCGCAAGATGCTTGGCGGCGGCATGCGTCAGATCGGGATTATCGCAGCGGCTGGTCTCTTTGCACTGCAATCCAACATCTCCCGCTTATCCGATGACCATCGCCGGGCGGAACTCCTGGCACAGGCTTTGCTGGACATTGCGGAAGAAGGTGATCGACTCGAAGTTTCTCAGGCGACCAATATGGTTTATGTCACACCACACCGGGCAGACCATGCCAAACTGCATGCGCATCTTGCCGCGCGTGGAATTTTGATCGGGAACAGCCAACCCGCCATGCGTATTGTCACCCATTTGGGAATTTCTGATTCTGATATTGCTGCAACGGCAGATGCCTTTCGCAGTTACTTTGAGTCTGATTGAGAAATTCAGAAACGGGACCTCAGTCGGTCAAATTTGTCAGTCGCCCACAACTGTAATCGGACCAGCAACCGCCAGGCAATAAATCCAAACAGCAACAGGCAAACCACCGCAACAATTCGTGGCCATGGAATCAATGTGACGTCTGGACCGTCAACCGGCGTGATTCTGATCGCATTCGGATAGCTGGACAACAAAGTCATGCGCCAGCCATAGTGAGTCACGGCCACCCACTGATCGCTTTCCGTGAGCCGCTGCGCATCGGCCTGAAGATCGCCGCTGGAAAACTTGAAGTACGGTGGCCAACCCCAGCCCGTATCCTCATTTCGGTAGACTCGCGGGTGCTCATTGGGCCGGACTGAATTGATGAATCTGACATCGACATTCCCTGCTGCCTGAAAAGCAACCGAGTCACTGTCGACATTTGTCCGTACAACCTCGGTACCGACGATCTTCACGATGTCACGTGCGGGTAATGTATAGTCGAGACATGCAACAAGGCCTGCGATGATGACGATTCTCAAAAATATTTTTATGAAACGCATGTCGTTTGTGCCTTCACACCCTCATTGATCGTCATCTGCGATCATAAGGTGGACTTCGTACCCATTCAATTGGCTGCAAATGCCCGGAAAACCATGATCAACCGGCCATCTTTCCCGACAATGTTTCATATGAAATAGTTAAAGAGCATATCAAATCCATTCAAAGACTTCACCGATGATGAGATCGACAAAGCGTGTTGCTGAAAGACAGCGTGACCTCAGGCGGAACCACTGCCCGTATCGTGAAACGTAGCGCACCACCGGTGGGTCGATCTGTATTCTGGAAGATCATCCCCTGTTATTCTATGATACGGAACCAATGACACAAAGGCATTGGAAATTATCGTCAGAAATCCGGATTAAGAATTGTCAGTCATGGACGCTGCACAAAAGATCGCTATTGAAATCGAAGACCGTCGCGATGAACTTGTCTCGCTCACGCAGCAGCTCATCCGCATACCGACAATCAATCCACCGGGAGAACATTATCTTGATATCTGTGAGTTGCTGCGTGAGCGGCTGTCCAACAGTGGATTTTCCTGCGAACTGATTCGGGCAAACGATGCTGTCGAAGACAGCGATCTTTACCCGCGGTTCAATCTCGTTGCCCGGTACGAGGGCTCCCGGCGCGGCGACTGCATTCATTTGAACTCCCATACAGATGTCGTGCAAGTCGGCAGAGGTTGGAGCGTTGATCCATTCGCGGCGATTGTCAGGGATGGACGCATCTACGGGCGCGGAGCCTGTGACATGAAAGGCGGTCTCGCCACCTCGATTATTGCCGCTGAAGCCTTTATCGTCTGCCGCCCGCATTTTTGTGGTGCCATTGAGATTTCGGCGACAGCTGATGAGGAATCAGGTGGATTCAGTGGTGTCGCATGGCTCGCCGAACATGGCCGCTTCTCACCCCAAAGAGTCCAGCATGCGATCATTCCTGAACCACTCGGGAAGAACCGTATTTGTCTCGGCCACCGTGGCGTCTGGTGGGCTGAAATTGAAACCAGGGGGCGCATCGCACACGGATCAATGCCCTTTCTCGGTGACTGTGCGATCCGACATATGTCGGCAGTTCTCACCGCAGTTGAGTCCGAACTCTTCCCTCTCCTCGCCTCTAAACGAACTGAAATGCCGGTTGTTCCCAAGCAAGCCCGGCAATCATCATTGAACATCAATTCCATTCATGCAGGTCCGGGGGAAACGGCTGACGGGAAAATGGGATTTTCGACGCCATGCGTTGTTGACCGCTGTCGAATGGTCCTTGACCGTCGGTATCTGGCGGAAGAATCCCTCGAAGAGGTCCGCAACGAGGTCATTTCCATGCTTGACAGGATCAAACAGGAGAGGCCTGATTTCGACTACAATATTCGTGAAATATTCTCGGTGCAGCCAACGCTGACCAAAAGGGATGCGCCGATTGTCAGCAGCGTCGCGGAGGCCATTCAAAAGGTTCTGGACATTGACCCTGAATATATTGTGTCACCGGGAACTTATGATCAAAAACATATCGACCGTATTGGACATATGAAGAATTGCATCGCTTATGGTCCCGGACGGCTCGAGCTCGCGCATCAACCAGACGAATGGGTCGATATTGAAGACATGATGGACAGTGCAAAGGTGATGGCTTTCACCCTCACCCAGCTGCTTCCCAATGCCGCGCCATGACCATGAAAATCCAGAAACGCCATTTCCGCGCCATCCCAATTGAGAACAGCGTGATTCTGAACTGATCGAGTTCTCCAAGTGGTGGACAGAATCTCGAATGAAAGACGGGGCCGCAGAAATCGTAAGGATGACGCGTGCGATCCCGGTCATGCCTCCGCCCATCACATCGAGAGGAACGCGTTCACTCAATCCGGCATCACCCCGGATCATCGGGATACTCACAGCAGAGTCATCTTCAACAGCTGTCAGCTGCGGCTCAATCATTCGAAGTGCAGTTTCATTGTGCTCAAACCGTCGGCAAAAAGTTACGAGCGGTGCCCCGCTATCACTGAGACCGACATTCCCGATCTGGGAGTGTCGGCCGCCCCTTTCCCCTGCCGTTCCCGGCCCATTCGCGGATGGTGCCGAAGTCGCCGTGAAGCGTGGCGTCCATCGGCCATCTGGCCGCGTTTCTCGCCGGGGGTCAGCACGCGTAATCGGTCAGCGTCAGGACGGATTTGCCGTGATCGGTCGGCACCACGGCATTCGCGAATCGACGGTCCGCCGTGATCACCATCGCGCCGATGCGATGCGCCAGCGCGAGATATACGCAGTCGTAAACCGGGTGGTCGAGCGCCAGCGCCAGACGAACCGCGTCCGCGCCGATCGTCTCGTCGTCGTTCCAGCGTACCGGCATGTCGGTAAGCAAGGCCATGCCGGCACCGGCCTCGGCGCGCTCGATCTCCCCCATCCGCGTCTTGCGCCACAGCACATTGGCGGCCTCGGAAACCATCAGGCGCGGTGCGTGCAACTCTTGCGCGCTCGCCGCCAGCCGGTCCGCAATATCCGTGTCTTCTTCCGCGACCAGCCACTTGACGGCCACGCTCGCATCGACGACGAAGCGCATCAGAAGTCGTCGCGATGACCGTGGTCGCGGTCCTCGCGGATCAGCACTTCCGCCGGCGTGTGTCGGCGGCCCTTGGTCTTCTCCCGCAGCCAGCGCGAAGCCTCCAGAAACCTGGCGCGCTTCACCACCATGTCATCGGCGGCGGCGCATTCGAGAATGTGGCGCACTTCGCCCTCGAAGGAACGGTTGTTCGACGAGGCACGCCGCTTGAGGCGGTCCACCACATCGTCGTCGAGTTGCCGCACATGGATTGCTGCCATCGGCTTGTCTCCAACATTGCTAGCATATTGGTAACGCATCATCACGACCTATGCAAGAGCGCCTGCGGAGAAGACATGCGGCGACTTTTGCGGACATGCGGGGACAGGAGGATGAGACTGTTCGTTCAGCCGTCGATACGTCAAGTGTTTGTCATCGAACATTGAGGAATTTCGAAAGGCACTCCGATGTTGGCCGAAGATCATATCCAGCGGCCGTAGGCGCAGCACGCGCAGGGATGGGAAGGCGGCGGTGCGACATGAAGCTTCGTTGCCTCCGCGATGACGCTGCTGACCTTCGCTGCGGTCTCGACGAGGCGGATATCGGCGCGGCGGGCATAGCCCGCCGTGGTGCTGTGTCGCTGATGCCCAAGCAGCTTGCCGACCAGGGGCAACCCTTCGCTCGCCATGACCGCTTGGCTTGCCGCCGTATGTGTCGCAGGTCGTACAGGTGCAGCCTGCCGAGCCCAGCATCGACGTAGGCCGGTTGCCAGCAGGTTGTCAGGCTTTAGGTGCCCTGGGGATTCGTCATGGCGCGGGTCGGTCTTCGCGTCGGGATGCCTGATTGCGTCTTCGCTGATATCGCGCGAGCGCAGGTGGAGCACCTCGCCGCGTCGGCATCCGGTCCGTTCCCGGGCAGCAACAATGTCGCCAAACATGCGCTACAGCGACCCGTGATGCGCTGGGTTCAGATTTCAACGACAAGTGTGTGTCGGCCTCGGCTGTAGCGAGTCCCTGAATTCAACACCAAATTCACAACCATCCCAACAGTCGCGCTGATTGCCGCACGCGCCAATCATGGGTGTCCAATATCTCACCCGCCTTTCCCAAGCAGCCTATTATCCATTTGTTGGAGTTTGGCCCCTTTATGATCCCGAACCGCGCATTTTCTTGATGGTGTCGAAGGCCTGATTGTAGTCTGCGACTCGTTCCTGCGCCAACCTTGCAGCTTCGGGTGGTGCACCACGAGCGATCAGGATATCCGGATGACTTTCTCGTATCAGTTGCTTCCATCTCTTGCGAATTATCCCAATGGAGTCTGATGGGGACACGCCGAGGACAGTATATGGGTTGCCGGCTTCTCCGACACCAAAACGATGCAACCGTTGATTGAGGCGGCGCTCGGAAAGGCCAAAAATCTCGCTGACGCGACACAGAAAATCGCGTTCCTCTGGGGTAATTCCCCCGCCCATCGAAGCAATCTGGAACAACCCCTCCATCACATCATCACGAACCCGCTTGTCGTGCTGGTAATGTTTCGCAATCTCAGCCGCATAATGTTCGAATCCCGCTACAGTTTCCTTCGCGTGATTGAAGACTTTGGCAACTTTCTTCTCATCGTCCGGGCGAAAGGGAAACACCGCCTTGAAGGCCCTGATCTCGTCAACGGTGACCGTCCCGTCAGCCTTGGCCATCTTGGCACCAAGCGAGATCAAAGCAATGGTAAAAGCGACCTGTCGGTCAGCACTTCGCAGTTGCGCCAGAATATCGGGCTTTTCCCGGTCCGATTGGGTCAAGTGACGGAGCGAGTCCACGACGCGCGACCAGAAAGACATCATGCAGATTCCTCAGCCTGCAACATCCGCTGCATCAACAACAGATCAAACCAGCGGTCGAACTTTCGGCCAACCTTCGGAAGAGAGGCTATGGTCTGATAGCCCATTGCGGTGTGAAACCTTGCCGCGTCCACATTCTCTCCACTAATCGCAGCAATCATTGAATTGACGCCATTGCCCCGAGCGTACCGCTCGAGTTCTCTGATGAGAATGGCCCCGCGGCCTTGCCGACGCACCTTTGGTACGAGATGGATCGTATGTTCCATGGTCCCTGTATAGCCAGATCCCGGCCGAAACTGACCATAGGTGGCAAATCCGTCAACGCCTTGGCCGACAGACACCAGAAATGGATGATTTACCCGGTCTTTGGTTGCAATAAGTTCGGCAACTTCATCTGGTGATTTCTCCACGCTTTCAAAAGTCGCAGTCGAACAGCGTATTACCTCATTCCAGATCTCCGCGATACGTGCCGCGTCAGTCAGTCTCGCATTCCGAATCAATTTGTCCGCCTTCTCTCAGCATATGTGCGTAAAATAGGAGGCCTATAAAGAGATAAATTGACATGCCGCATTATGTTGCACCAATCTTTCAATAAAACGCATCATGTTGTATTCTGTCAACGGGTCTTTATCAGCCACCAAAATAGTTTCTTTGACAAGTTTCACCAATTGTCTGCAACCGGCATCGAACGCAATTTGGTGTTGCGCCTTTGTCGCAAATCGTTTGTCTCCGAAATTGATTGCCCTGGGTGGCAAAACCTACAGTTTCCACATCATAAATTGTGGTTGCCCAAGTCGTGCCGCCTGCACCCCGCCGGACTTTGACATCATCCAGACGCCATCTTGCCAAATAAGTTCAGTTGAAGCGTCATGAAAAGGTCGATACGCCTTGTCGGCGGCACAGGAGACCGTCATATGGATATCCTTCTGCGCATCCGCTGCGGATTTCAAGGACGACAGGATGAAGAAAAAACTGTATCTCGCCAACCCGTATGGATTCTCCGCACAGCAGAAGGCTGGACCTCTGCAAGATATCAAGCGCGCCCTCGAATCGCTTGGCGCCAAGGTTTGGGAACCATTCGCCCGCAACAACCAGATCGACTTTTCGCAAACGGGTTGGGCTTATCGGGTCGGCCAGGCAGACCTGACAGATGTACGTGAATCAGACGGTATCTTTGCAGTCGTCAATGGCTGTCCACCGGATGAAGGGGTCATGGTTGAACTTGGCATGGCGATTGCCTGGGGCAAGGCTGTCTTCCTCTATCGCGATGACTTTCGTCGGTGCACAGACAGCGAAACCTACCCACTCAACCTGATGTTGTTCTCCGGTCTCCCGGAAACTGGCTGGGAGCAGTTTTGGTTTACATCGATCGCCGAATTCGGCGATCCGAAGAAAGCCCTTGTTCCCTGGCTCGCAGGCAGCGATTCGTGACATTTATCAGACCTGTCGGATGTCAGCTTTCTTCACACCATTTGCATTTCCGAGAGGCATGGTCGGCGACAAGGCGATGTGGCCCGTACGCTGATTCACAGATTCCCTCATTCATCAGAATAGATGTGCACAAATGTTCCATTCGCGGGTGCGGCTCAGATTTGTGGGACACGCTCTGACTGATCTTTTTCCTGACATCCGGACAGCGCCCGTCGGAGCGGGTTTGTATCGGTCTCTGTATCGATCTATGTCCATTTCCGCCCACAGGAACACGGAGAGTCGGCATCACGGCTCCGGTTGGGTTTGGCGACAGGGCAGTCAGGAGACACAGGCAGATGGCAGTTCAAGATAAAGAGCGGGACAAAAAGCAGGAGTTCAGGCATCCAGAGGTGGTCGCGTATTTGCGGAGTCTGTCGGCCGCGGAGGCCGCGCTGAACCGACCGATGATCCGCCAGGATGGGGACGGTTTCCTCGAATACCGGATTTTCGATGGAACGGTGATCTGCCGCCGCATGGCGACGACGGAGTTGCCAGGGCATGAGGGGTCCGCGGCGCGGTCCCCTGATCTCCTGCCACGGCTCGAGAAGGAACTGGCCGCGACAGTGGTTGATCTGGATGCCGTCGAGACCGCCCTGCGCGGTGATGCGCTGGTAGCGGCAGCGGCCCAATTGCGACTGCTGCTTGAAGCCCGGGATGACGCCCTTGATCCCCCGCACTGCCCCCATTGCGGGGGCCGTATGGCGCGCTGGGGAGACAAACGTCCCAAGACCTATATGACCCGCCTGGGCAAGGTGACGGTGGCGCGGCGGCATTACCGCTGTTCGGCCTGTCGCACCGGCCTCTTCCCGCTGGACGCCGCGTTGCGTCTTGAGGGGCGGACAACAACACCGGGCTACGAGCGGATGGTCATGGCCGCCGCTGCGGAGGTCGGCAGTCGCCGCGCCGTGACGCTCCTTGAAGAGCTGAGCGGGACCCGGGTCAGCCGGTCCCGGTTTGACAGGCTGGCCCGCGCGCTGGGCAGGGAAGTGGTCGCGTTTGAGCGCAGGGATGTCCCCCCGGCGGCGGTGATTCCCACCCGGCCGGTGGTGGCGGCTGACGGGACCGGCGTGCCGATCCGGCCTGCCGAACTTGCCGGGCGCGCCGGCAAACAGGCGGATGGCACAGCCCGGACGCGCGAAGCCAAGCTGCTGCGCATCTGTGAAGTGGCGCCTGACCCCAAGGGCCGGATCAAGGCCGTTGCCGGGAGTATCACCCAATCATCAGTGATCGACAGCGCCCGGGCTCCCACCACCGGTGGGATGTCCGAGTTTGCCGCCCGCGTGAGGCGGGAGGCGCAGCGGCGCGGTGTGCTGGACAGCGCGGAGGCGGTGATCCTGTCCGATGGCGCCGCCTGGATCGAAAAGACGATGCGCACGGTCTTCGCCGGCATGCACCTGACCTTCGTGCTCGATCTGTTCCATGTCCTGGAAAGGCTTCAGGAGGCCCTGAAGGAGACGTTGGAAGACCCCGTGCGTCGTCAGACCACTTTCGACCGGATCAAGGCCCGGATCAAGGCCCGGATCAAGGCCGGTGAGGCAGCCCGGGTCCTCGCGGCGCTTGCCACACTGGCCAAGAGCTCACCCGCGATCAGGGCGTTCGTGAATTATTGCAGACCCAACCTGCACCGCATGCGCTACGATGTCTATACACGGCAGGGTCTCCCCTGCGGCAGCGGCCTCGTCGAAGGCGGCTGCCAGACCGTTGTAGTCGATCGACTCAAAAAAAGCGGCAGCCGCTGGTCCGTTGACGGCGCCAACGCAATCATGGCTATCCGGTGCTGCCAGATGAACAACCGGGTCGCCGACTTCTTCCACTGGCGCGCTGCAGCATGAGCCACAAATCTGAGCCGCACCCTCCATTCGCCCATGATCTTGCCCTGCTACCCGGCAAGAATTATGGCAAGGATCGGAGACACTATTTTTGTGATCAAAGGTGGAAGCGGTATAGGCCGCACGACCACAAAGAATATCCGGGGCCAGCAATGGACCAATCAATGTCAGATAGCTGGGCCTGGTTGCCGAAGTCAGGATTGTTGCTTTCCCAGAATGTGGGAATTCGGCCATGAATATTCATGAGACCGCACATCTGATTCGCCACCAACTGGCCGATCTGATGCGTAGCGATCCGGCAACACAGCGACAGCGAATCGCTAATCTGGCACATGAAGACTCGATCTGGGATATCGCGCATCCCGTCAATCATCTCAACGGATCAGACGCCTTTCTTGATCAGTTCCTTGCGCCTTTATGTGCCTCTCTCCATTCAGTCAGACGTCGGGATGACATTTTTATTTCGGGAGAAAACCGGCGGACGACTGGCGGATATTGGCTGGCCTCCACCGGTCATTATGTTGGTAATTTTTCTGCTGACCTGTTTGGCATTCCGGCCTGCGAGCGACTCGTCTTCCTTCGCTCCGGAGAATTCTACCGTATTGCACGAGGAAAAATTGCCGAAGCCAAGATCATTGTCGATTTTCCTGATCTCATGCGACAGGCGGGCTGCAGTCGACTCCCGCATGATCTGGGCACCGAGATGCTGTTTCCGGCACCTGCATCACATGACGGTATATTACCGAATCGTCCGCGTGAAGGGCAGACGTCTCTTGACCGGGTCGAGGCGATGTTCGATGATCTCCACAGTTTTGATCCCGGGACTTTTTCTTCTCATCAGCAGACCGGTGAGGACGGCCATTGGCATGATGACATGTTATGGTATGGCCCTGGCGGCATCGGCTCCAATTATCGCTGGTCAGGTTTTGTCAAAGACCATCGCCGTTCATTCCTTGAGGCGTTTCCGGATCGCGTGGGTGGCCACCATTATTGTCGAATTGGTGACGGCGCATACGCCGCCGCTTCCGGTTGGCCATCAATGACCATGACTCACAAGGGATCCTATCTCGGGGTCGCCGCCACCGGTCGCCAACTGACGCTTCGGGTGATGGATTTTTACCGCTGTCACCGCGGGAAGATTCTCGAAAACTGGGTATTTCTTGATTACGGCGACCTGCTGCGGCAGATGGGTTCTGACCTCTTCGCTGAAAACGACGAATCAACATAAACATGCCATATGGATGTCGATACCGGCATCACACAGAAAGAATCACCGATGAAATCGATTGCCATACTGCTCGCGACTGACCGGAAGACTGACTCGGTGGCCGGATTTCCTGATGATTCGGTCCGATTTATGGATCTGCTTCGGCTTGCCAGCGATGCCTGGAAATTCACCGTCATCGCTGTGCATGACAATGACATTCCTGCCTCGATCCTTGAGCATGATGGTGTCATCATTACAGGGAGTTCCTGTTCGGTTAACGCACAATATCCCTGGCTTGAACGTCTGTTCACCGTTATTCGTGAAGCTCACACGCAGCAGACCCCCCTTTTTGGTTGCTGTTTTGGTCATCAGGCCATCGCCAAGGCACTCGGGGGTGAAGTTGCCGCCAATCCTTTTGGCTGGTCGGCTGGGACCGAAGTCACCGAAATTGTCCGCAACGAGTCGTGGCTGCCTGCACCCGGGAGTTCCATCCGCCTCTATTCCGCACACCGTGAACAGGTTGTCCGACTCCCGTGTGGTGCGCGCGTAGTCGGCACCAATGCACGCTGCCCGATCGCCGCGATGGCGATCGGCAAGACTATCTTTACCACGCAATATCACCCTGAAATGTCAGAAGATTTCATCACGGCGCTGGTTGAGTCGATGCAGGGAGAACTCGAAACCGGCGTCGCAACAGCACGGAAATCGATTGAATCCGGCTCTGACATGACCGTGTTTTCCAGCTGTCTTGACGCGTTCTTCCACTATGCGGGAAACGCGGCAAACCCATCAGGCGAAACCGAGAACCGCGCCCGTTTCGCGGAACATGTGACAGTGAAGGCGGGGCGTCTGGCAATGGAATTCTTTCGTGATGTCTCTCAGCTCACGGTTGAGAGCAAGGGAGTCCAGGATTTGGTCTCGAATGCCGATCGTGATGTCGAGACTCTCATTCGCCGTGAAATCAATGAGTCGTTTCCGGATGACGGAATTATCGGCGAAGAATACGCAACTCAACCGGGAACATCCGGTTTTGATTGGGTCATTGATCCGATTGATGGCACATCCAATTTCGTTCGCGGAATTCCCGCCTGGTCGGTATCCATTGCCTGTGTGCAAAATGGGCGCCCCGTCATCGGCTCGCTGCTTGACCCGGTCAACAATGAACATTTTCTGTGTCAACGCGAAAGTGGCGCATTTCTTAACGGCAAGGCAATCCAGGTTTGTGCCAGTCGGGAACTGTCTCACGGCTTGATGGGTGTTGGAACCTCCCATGATTGCGAAACCAATCCTGTGCCGACCATGATTCGTCTGCTCATGGAGAGGGATTCCATGTTCGTGCGTAGTGGTTCCGGGGCATTGGGCCTGGCCTATGTATCCTGCGGTCGCTACCTTGGTTATATTGAAGGCAATATGGGGTCGTGGGATTGTCTGGCAGGCATATTATTGGCAGAGGAAGCAGGAGCAATCGCACACGAATTCGACTGCCCGTCCATGCTTGAGAGCGGTGGTAAAGTTGTCGTGGCGACTCCGGGAGTGTTTCACGATCTCCGCGCGATATCCCGGGCAGTGCTTGAGACATAGCTGCCGTGTCTGGCGTGGCCAAGATTCCGGGCATTCTGACCGAAGCCACTGTCATGATGATGTGCCTTTACAACACGCCAGGAAGCCGTCACATCACGCGTCAGTAATATGATCGTCATTGACGTTGGAGAACCGATTCCGTGCGTCAAGATGCGTTTGACTGGCAGGCAGGAAGACCCTAAATCTTCATCGCACGACTGACAGAAACCGGTTTCTCGGACCATGAATCCGATGACGCACATCTATCACTTGTGATCGAAGGGCGGGGCCTGAATTGTGACTGCCATGCTCCATAGGGTCAACATCCAGAGTGGAATCTGGCAACACGTTTTATAACACAAAAACAATGGAATCACTGACATCCAAAACGTTGACCCGAAAACACCGGATTGCAAGAGATGGTCTTGACGACAATCTTAATGTACGCCTGCACCGCTCTCTGAGTTGGCTCAGGCCTGCCGAATCTGCCTTGGACAACGAATGCTGGGACGAGGCTTTTGTCTATTACTGGATATCCTTCAACGCCATCTACTCGGTTGAGCAGCATGACAGGACCGTACGCTCGGAGAAGGATATATTTTCAGATTTTTTTGTGACGATCAGGGGATTGGATGACCACCAAACCCTTTATGATTGGATATGGAATGGCTTGACCGGTTCAATCCACACTCTGATCAAGAACAAATACGTCTATCGGCCATTCTGGGACTCGCTCAACGATCCGGAGATTGATTGGAAATCCCAGCTTGAGCAAAGTGTCAGACATTTCTCCTTTGCCTTCAAGCGGCAGGACACGATCATGATTCTCTGCATTATCTTTGACCGTCTCTATGTCCTGCGAAACCAGATCATTCACGGAAATGCAGCGAGAAACTCTCGACGCAATCGGGCACAGATACGCGATGGTGTCAAGATCATGGCATTCCTGATTCCTGTTTTCATTGACCTGATGATTGAGAATCCTGAGGCAAAATGGTCAGCACCAACCTACCCGCCGATCACGTGAGATCCAGGCTTCTCCGGCGAAAAAACCCCCTCGAATACAGCGTCTCCTGACGAGATCCGTCTCGGCTGTAGCACGTCAAACAACCTGGAGATTTGGCGACAAACAGGATGAGAGTACTGGCCAGTAGCGTAGATACTCGACCGCGTTTACTGCTGGCTGATCCGTTGATGCCAATATCGTATCATCCCATGCCGGGACCGATGGCGCGATCAGATTTCGGTCCCATTATTTTTACCCCGCCCCGGCAACACGCAAAGCATCTCAAAAAGGAGATTGGCCGCTGTCAGCGCTGTATTGCCGGAAGGATCATAGGGTGGAGAAACTTCGACAAGATCGGCGCCAACGAGATTAAGACCGCGGCAGCCACGGATAATTTCCAGTGCCTGGATACTTGTCAGTCCCCCGATTTCAACGGTTCCCGTTCCGGGGGCAAATGCCGGATCCAAACCATCAATATCAAACGAGAGATAGACGGGGTCACGTGTTCCAACCCGTGACCGGAAATCATCCATGAGTGGCGTCAGACTCTGGTGCCAGCATTCCTCTGCCGGCACAACCTGGAAACCCTGACGGCACCCCCAGTCGAAGTCATCAACAGCGTAACCCGTGCCGCGCAAACCAATCTGAACTGTTCTTTTTGGATCGATCAGCCTTTCATCCACCGCACGGCGGAAAGGTGTCCCATGCGCCACTGCCTCACCGAACATGGCGTCTGAGGTATCGGCATGCGCATCGACATGGATCAGCCCCACCGGTCCATATCTTGCCGCAACAGCCCGTAGCACGGGATAGGTCAACGTGTGGTCACCACCCAGAATCAACGGAATCACCCCGCATTCCAATATGACACCGAGCCCTTCAGTGATAATCTGACAGGATTTTTCGAGATTGAAGGTATTGATGGCCAGATCACCGATATCGGCCACTTGCAGACGATCAAAAGGTGCCTGTCCATTGCCCATTCCATAAGGTCTCAACAGGCAACTCTCGGCGCGGATCTGGCGGGGACCAAACCGTGTTCCGGACCGGTTCGATGTCCCGATATCGAGGGGTATCCCGAGAAAACAGGCATCAAGCCCTTCGGCCGTGTCGTGACTTGGCAATCTCATCATCGTTGCCGGTCCGGCAAAACGTGGCATGTCATTGCCACCGAGCGGTTGATTGAACGTCATGCCGTGCGTGCGACCAACATCACAATTGTTCGGCGTTGCTGGGTGATGGCTCTTGATACAGAGCACAGGCATGATCGACGGGCTGAGAGTTCGTCAGGTCCATTCGTCGTACGGCATCAGTCTCGACAACTGTTCCGGACTGCTGAATAGGTTCAGCTAATCCCACCTTCAGTGGTCCGCCTCCACCAGCAACCCAACGACGATAGGCAACGTGCATGCCGAATTGAGTCGCTGAAAAAGCAAACCTTGTTATGCGCCTCTGCCTCAGGATGCGGCCGCGACTGCACGGGATGTCAAGGTTTGAACCAGATGCGCACGATATCTTGCCGATCCATGAATATCTGCAATCATACCCTCTGCCGACATCTGAAGGCCTGCCACCGAAGCCGGGCTGAAATCCGCTGACAATGCCTCCTCAGCCTGACGCCAGCGAAAGACTCCACCATCAGAGGCACCGGTAATGGCGACCCGGACCCTGCCTGCATTCTGGGCAACGAAGACTCCCACCAGAGCAAAGCGAGACGCGGGTTGCTCAAACTTCACATAGGCAGCGCGTTGCGGAATGGGAAATTGAACTTCCACGATGAGTTCATCCTCACGCAAATCCGTGTCAAACATGCCGGTAAAAAAATCATCAGCTGCAATCGATCTGGAATCTGTCACGATTGTCGCATGACTGGCCAAAACCGCTGCAGGATAGCAGGCCGCCGGATCATTATTGGCGAGGCTTCCCCCTATCGTCCCACGGTTTCGTACCGCTGGATCTCCAATATTGGCGGCAAGATAGCCCAGTGCCGGGAATTCACCCGAATCCTGAAGTTGCGCGACCCGGCCATGCTTGGTCGAAGCACCGATCCTCAATACGTCGCCTTCTGCTGCGAAGACCAGCATTTCTTCAACCTTGGTCACCGATACAAGCTTCGATGCCCCCGCCAGGCGGTTTTTCATTGTCGGGATCAGGGTCTGACCACCAGCAATCACTTGCGTATCGTCATCTCTGAGCGCCGCCACCGCTTGTGAAATGGACGTCGGCCGCTCAACCAGAAAATCATACATGAATTATCCTCCTCAGTATCTATCAGCCCGCATTGACAATGACTGCATCACGCATTGATCGCTTCCCAAACCCGATAGGGGCTCAGCGGCATGTCGATATGATCCACCTGGTGACCACCACGCGCCAGGGCATCAATGACTGCATTCACCACCGCTGGCGGAGAGCCGATGGCGCCGGCTTCACCACATCCCTTCACGCCCAGTGGATTATGGGTGCACGGCGTCTGACAGGAATGGTCAACGATGAACGAGGGGAGGTCATCAGCGCGTGGCATCGCATAATCCATATACGAGCCAGTGAGAAGCTGACCATCCGAATCATAGGCTGCATTTTCAAGCAATGCCTGACCGACACCTTGAGCGATACCCCCATGCACCTGACCATCAACGATCATCGGATTGATGACATTGCCGAAATCATCAGCTGCCGCAAATGAACAAATATCCACTTTACCGGTCTCCGGATCCACTTCCACCTCACAGGCGTAGGCACCTGCCGGGAACGTGAAGTTGGCCGGATCGTAGAAGGCCGTCTCCTCCAGACCAGGCTCGAGTTCTGCCAATGGGTAATTATGGGGAACATAGGCGGCCAGACAGACATCACCCCATGCGGTCTCCTTGTCGGTGCCTGCCACCTTGAAGACCCCATCAGCAAATTCAATATCTTCTTCGGAAGCTTCCATCAGATGAGCCGCAATCTTCCGCGCCTTGGCAATGATCTTCTCAGTGGCCCGCAGCATCGCCGAACCACCAACAGCTATTGAGCGTGAACCATAGGTTCCCATACCCATCGGCGTACTGGCTGTGTCGCCATGCTGAATATGCACCTGATCCTCAGCGATTCCCAACATTTCCGAGACCACTTGTGGAAAGGTCGTTTCATGGCTTTGCCCATGCGAGTGACAGCCGGTCATCACCGTTACCGAACCCGTCGCATTGACACGCACGGTTGCGCTTTCATAAAGACCGGCCCGCGCACCAAGCTGTCCAACCAGATTGGACGGTGCAATTCCACAGGCTTCAATATAACAATTCACGCCAAGACCACGGAGTTTCCCGTCAGCGCGCGACATCTCGGCCCGCGCCGCGAAACCTTCCAGATCGGCGATCTCTTCAAGCTTATCCATCGTCGCATCATAATTGCCGGTATCATATTCCAAGGCCACCGGCGTCGCATAAGGAAACTGTTCGGGCTTGATAAAGTTCCGACGACGCAACTCAACAGGGTCGAGACTCAACTCGCGCGCGGCCTTGTCAATCACCCGTTCGAGTTGAAATGTCGCTTCGGGCCTCCCGGCACCACGATAAGCGTCAACCGGTACGGTATTGGTAAAGACTGCCTTGACATTCACATAGACCAAGGGCGTTGTATAATTCCCAGCCATCAGAGTTCCATGCAGCCAGGTCGGTACCGAGGTCGAAAAGGTCGACAGATACGCGCCCATATTGGCCAGCGTTGATGTCCGAATGGCAAGGAATTTACCGTCGTTGTCCAACGCCAGCTCGATCACGGTCTTGTGATCGCGCCCATGGGCATCCGACATGAAAGACTCTGAACGGCTTGCCGTCCACTTGACCGCCCGTTTCAACTGACGCGCAGCAAATGTGCAAAACGCCTCTTCCGCATAATGGAAGATCTTTGAGCCGAACCCTCCTCCCACATCGGGTGCCACAACCCGCAATTTATGTTCGGGAATGGAAAGCACGAAGGCACCCATCAGCAATCGGATCACATGTGGATTCTGCGAGGTGGTATAGAGAGTCGATTCATCGTTGGACGGATTATAGTCACCAACTGCGACACGCGGTTCCATAGCATTGGGAATCAGCCGATTGTTGGTCAGTTCCAACCGTGTGACATGGGGCGCATTGCTGATGGCAGCATCAACCTGCTCCTTATTCTCCTCAACAAATCCCCAATCGTAACAGAGATTGGTTTCCAGATCGTCATGCACCAGCGGGCCGCCATCAAGAGCCGCCTGCATGTCAATGACGGCCGGCAGTTCCTCAATCTCAACCTCGATAGCTTCGGCTGCGTCACGTGCCTCAGCTGCAGTCTCAGCAACGACCGCAGCAATCGGATCACCGACATGCCGAACCTTGCCTTGCGCGAGGACAGGATGCGGTGGCTCCTTCATTGGCTCTCCGTGCCGGTCTGTCACCTGCCAGCCGCATGGCAGACCGCCCACTTCGGCAAAATCCGCCCCGGTAAAAACCCGTATCACACCAGAAGAAGCCGCAGCCGCATCGACATTCACTGACTTCAGGTTGCCATGCGCGACTTCTGATCGCAGAAAATGCACATAGGCCTGACCATGAATATTGATGTCATCCGTGTAGCGTCCATTTCCGGTCAGAAACCGCGCATCTTCCCTGCGTTTTGAACTTGCTCCGATTCCAAAGTCCTTTGGCATGCTTTCGTCTCCCGTTGTCGGTATGGTTGATCAGCGACGCTGTGTCAGGCCGCCGCGGCGGCCTGAATGGCCTTCACAATATTGTGATATCCGGTGCATCGGCAGATATTACCCTCCAGATAATCCCTGATCTCGGCCTCTGTTGGATCAGGATTTTCTTTCAGCAGAGCCGCTGCAGACATGACCATGCCCGGCGTACAAAAACCGCATTGCAATCCATGGTAATCCTGAAATGCCTGCTGAATCGGACTCATTGATCCATCCGCCTCAGCCAGACCCTCAATTGTCGTAATCTCGGCTCCATCCGCCTCCCAGGCGAAGATTGCGCAGGCTTTGACTGCCACACCATCCGCATGAATCACGCATGCACCGCATTGGCTGGTGTCGCATCCCACGTGGGTGCCTGTCAACTTCAACTGATCACGCAGAAAGTCAGACAGTAATGTCCGTCCTTCGACAGAGCCTGACCGCTGCTGACCATTGACAGTCATGTTGATCTCAACCATTGATTTCCTCCTGTAACGCTCCCGCACTGGCAATATGGTCTTTCAAAACAAAAAGTTTAGCTGCTACTGACTCGAACTCCAATTTCACCATCAGCAGCGCAGGCATAACAAAATAGCGACACAATTCAAACAGTAATTTTGTGCGTGTGGTCATACTTGCCGGCTCGAAGGTCAGCCATATGTCACAATCCGCGGCAGCAGATGACCTATCAGTGTCCCGGCATTTTGGTGCAAGGCATCAAGAGGTTCTGACAACTTGGCTATCCCGGAGGACAGTATCGGCAGCAAAACCGGATTGTGCTTGGAATCAATGCAGCGCCACCCCTCAAATGACCTGCTCGGATTCAACCAGACAGGTTTCCAATTGTTTGGTCTGCCGGCCTTGCCCAGCCGCAACTGTGTCCGGCCCCGCATAAGTTACGCCATTGTTGGTTTGCCGGACATTTGCATCACGCTGCCGCTTCCGGTTATCCCACTTGCATATCTGTCGTCATTGCGACGACAATCATTCATGCGCAGCGGCTGGCGACCGCGCACAGATCGTCTGACTGCCGGATTGATGACAGGGAGCAAGAATGCGGCTGACACAGCACAAACTTCTGTCATTTGACTGCTACGGCACGCTCATCGACTGGGAAACAGGAATTATCAACGGACTGTCGCCACTTGCCAAGAGGTCACAGCATCCCTTGTCAGAGGATCAGATCCTTGAGGCACACGCCCGCCATGAATCCTCTCAGCAGCGCATGACGCCAGGTATGGCTTATAAAAAATTGCTTGCGGTTGTTCACCGGAGGCTGGCAGAAGACTGGAGCGTTCCGACAAGTTGGGAGGAAAGTCTCTCCTACGGTGAATCGGCGGGCGATTGGCCTGCCTTCGATGATTCAGCGAATGCTCTCAAATCACTGAGTTCGCGATTCAAACTGGTGATCCTCTCGAATGTCGACAACCGGACTTTTGCCAGATCCATGCAAAAACTGGGGGTCAGTTTCGACGCCGTCTTCACGGCCGAGGATATAGGCTCATACAAACCGTCAATCGGAAATTTTACCTATATGCTGAACCATCTCCGCCGGCGAGGATTTCAGTGCAGCGACATCCTGCATGTGGCCGAGAGCCTGTTTCACGATCATATCCCCGCCAAACAGGTTGGCCTGCACAATTGCTGGATCCACCGGCGCCGTGGGAAAGCAGGTTTCGGGGCCGCCGCCTCTCCCGCCGAAACACCACAAACCGATTTCGTATTTTCTTCACTTCGTGAACTGGCCGAAGCATGCGAGAGCGAGGGAAGCGTTTGACAGCCGCGTTTGGCGCCGTTTCACATGATCAGCATGGGGCTTTTGCCCATCCCGTGAGACTCCCAATGACCTCAAGTCATGTCCTTTCTCGTCCGCCCTCTCCAACCTCAAGATCAGGCGCTACGATAGAGTTTGGTCATGGAGAATTCCCGATGGCCGAGAGCTTCCGCTGCGGTGGCGCGGCCATTCGAGGTGCGCAGGATCATGTCAATCAGTGCATCCCCAGCCTCATCAATGGTCATCTCACGACGAAGAATTCCCGAGACGTCGACATCCACATGTTCGCTCATCGTCCGCATCGTTCTGGGATTCGCGGTGATCTTGATCACGGGCACGATCGGGTTGCCGACCACATTTCCCTGACCTGTGGGGAAGGTATGCACCACTGCTCCGCCGGCGGCCATCAGCGTGACACATTCTGCCGCCGCCGAAGATGAATCCATGAAGTAGAGACCCGCCCCGGAGCCGGGTTGTTCGGCCGGGTCGAGAATATCGATATAACGGGACGTCCGACCGATTTTCTCCAGATTTCCAAGCGCCTTTTCTTCAATCGTCGTCAACCCGCCTTCAATATTTCCCTTGGTGGGTTGACTGTCAGAAAGGTCGTCGGTCTGATGGGCAAATATCACTTCATCCTGATAGGCTTTCCACATCCTGTACCAACGTTCACCAACGTCTTCGCTGACGGCGCGCTTCTGGCAGATATGTTCGGCACCCGTAATCTCCGATGTCTCGCCAAAAAATCCGGTGATGCCCTCCGGTAACAGCTTGTCATACATATTGCCAACCGTTGGGCACGATCCCAGCCCGGTGGTGGTATCACTCTCGCCGCACTTGGTTGAAATCCAGAGTTCGGAAATATCACATTTTTCTCTTTGAAACTCGGTTGTCCGCTGGACGAAGTCCTTGGCTGCCCAGGATGCTGCACGGATTGTCTCAAAATCACCTTTCTGTTCAATTGCAAACTCGGCAACCGGCTTGCCGGTTTCCCGAATTCCATTCGCAATATGCGCTGTCCATCCGGGTTCAATCCCGATGACCACCACGGCAGCAACATTGGGATTCGACCCAGTCCCAATCATGGTTCGAAAATGCAACTCCAGGTCTTCCCCGAATTGCAGTCTCCCATAAGCATGAGGGAGGGAAAGAGTCCCTTTAACATTGTTGGCGACTGCCTCGCAGGCAGCATTGGAAATATCGTCAACCGGCAAAATGATGACATGGTTGCGCACGCCGACCCGTCCATTTTCCCGTCGATATCCGAAGAACGCCATATCGGAATATTTCGTCATGTCGTTTCTCCTCACCAGCGTTTTGTCTTGAGATTATGCGTATGAACATGCTCACCCTGGTCGACATCCGCAATCACTTGGCCGATGTCTTCCCCATATTTGATGGCCGTGTCACCGGCTTTCAGATTGCTGAGCGCGACTTTATGTCCGATGGGTACATCATGTTTCGCAGTCAGTCGAAATGTCGAATTGTCGTGGGTAATGCAGCACAGCAGGTCAGTTCCGGCACAGAGTCCCTCAACAACGACGACACCGACATTGTCAGCTTTCTCATGAACCAGAAGATGGGGAATTTCGTCGGTTGCAGGATTTGACATGTCTCTCTCCAATTCTAGGGCTTAAGGATGACTTTTGGAGCGGCGACGCGGCCGGCCCGGATATCTGCAAAGGCCGCGGCACCGGTATCCAGTGGTCGGATGTCTGTCCAGTCCAGCTCTCCCAAACGACCATCAAAAATTGCTGCTGCCGTGTCACGGAAATCCTGGAGCGTGTAAGTGTAAGTCCCGATAAAGGTGATCTCCTGTAACGTCATGCGGCGAACGTCAAGACCGCCGGAAGCCTCCCCAAGACCAATATGGACGATCACACCTCCGGGAGCAGCATGTTGTGACGCTGCGGCCCGCGTCACCGCATAACCAACAGCATCGAAGATGAGGGGAAACTCACCAGATGTTTCAGAATCGGCGATGATGCCCCCGCGAGCAGCAAGGTAGGCGCGGCGCCGTTCATTGGGCTCCGTGAGGACAATATCCTCAACCCCCATCGCTCTCAGGACCAATGCGGCTGCCAAACCTATCGCGCCACCACCGATGATCAAGGCCCTGTGCTCGATATCTGGATGCAGTGCTGCGAGTCCAAGACGGGCGGCATGCCAACTGACTGCCAATGGCTCTGCCAGCGCGGCAGCCGACAATGTCACCGCAACAGGAACCTCAACCAGATTGTCCCGAGGAATCACGACATATTCGGCAAATGCCCCCTGGCGGGGTGCCATGGAGATAATTTGGCGGTGCGGGCAAATATTCTCACACCCGCGTTTGCAACTCGGGCATTGGCCGCACGAGACCAATGGGTTGATCGTCACGCGCTTTCCAGCCTCTGGTCCCTCCGCGATGGTTCCAGCCGCCTCATGCCCCAGTATCAGAGGGGCAGGCCTTCTCTCGTCATGTCCAAGATAGGCATGCATGTCCGACCCACAGATTCCAACACTGTCCACACGTACACACACTTCACCTTCCGCTGGTTGCGGTTGATCGGCCTCTTGGATGTCAAGGGAACAGGGGCCATTATAAACCAGTGCTTTCATTTGGCCGTGAACCCGCCATCCAGCATCAATATTTGCCCTGTCACATACCGCGATGCTTCTGAACACAGAAAAAGCAAGGGGCCATCAAGATCGGTCATGTCTCCGTTGCGACCGATACAGGTCTGATGGGCATTCCTCTCGCGACGTTCGGGATCGGCGAATACTGCCTGTGTCAGTTCTGTTTCGAAAAAACCGGGAGCAATGGCGTTGACATTGATCCCGGAACCCGACCACGCCGCGGCCATGGCACGGGTCAGTTGTGTCAACCCACCCTTGGCAGCTCCGTAGGCCAGCCCATCAGGAAATGCACGATAGCTCTGCAGAGACGCAAAATTAACGATCCTGCCCCATTCCCGATCCTTCATTGATGGAACCAGTGCCTGGCTGAGAAAGAAGGGAGCTGCAAGATTCACAGACATTGTGAAATCCCATGTTTCCCTGTCCAGATTATCGGCGGATTGACGCGGGTTGAGTCCGGCTGCGTGGACAATGATATCGGGTGGCCCGAATGGCGCAACAATCCGTGAAACCAGGTCATCATGCTGGTCCTGATCTGCCACATCACCGGGCGCGATGGCTGCCTGATTCGGAAATTTGTCCTGCCATTCCCGAAGCGCGCGGGCTCGCCGCGCCACCCCCACAACCCTGGCGCCTGCCGCGGCCAATACCGACGCGGCGTGCCGTCCAAGCCCTGAACTTGCCCCTGTCACGCAGGCGATCCGCCCGGCGAGGTCAAAGAGTCGGGCGGGACCATCCGACTCAGCCATCGGCAGATAAACCGAAGGATTGATCGGGAAAATATTTCTTGAGGCGAAGATCGGCCGTGCGCGCATGCGCCTCCATTCCTTCAAGCCGCGATATCCGTGCTGTGGCCTCGGCAACTGGCCGCACACCTTCACGCGTCGCACGCTGCCAGGTCACGATCTTCATGAATTTGTGGACGCTGAGCCCCCCGGTGTAGCGGGCGGCACCCGAAGTCGGAAGGACATGATTGGGCCCGGATGCCTTGTCACCAAAGGCAACCGTGGTTTCTTCGCCCAAAAACAATGAGCCGTAACATTTCAGCCGATTCAGCCACCAGTCGAGATCTTCGGCCTGTACGGTCAGATGTTCAGGCGCATAATGATCGGCTGTCGCAGCCATTTCATGGCGATCAGGGCAAACGATGACTTCGGCATAATCACGCCACGCACGAAACGCACTTTCCCGATTTGTGTCTGGCAGATCATCAATCAGGCGTGGAACGCGTTGCATAACATCTTCGGCAAGTTTGCGGGAGTCTGTGACCAGCCAGACTGGCGAATTGTAGCCATGTTCCGCCTGACCAGTCAGATCAGCCGCAACAATTTCAGGATCGGCACGCGCATCAGCAAGGATCAGACTGTCGGTTGGTCCTGCAATCATGTCAATCCCCACACGACCAAAGAGCATGCGTTTGGCCTCAGCAACAAACTGGTTGCCCGGTCCCGCGAGGATGTTGGCAGGGGGAAGACCAAACAGGCCGAAGGTCATGCTGGCGATCGCCTGCACACCGCCCATCGCAATAATCTTGTCCGCACCGCAGCTATATGCGGCATAAATGATCGCCGGCGCAATTCCGGTCCCCGGGCGCGGAGGAGAACAGACAGCAACATGTTCACAACCTGCAACCTTGGCAGTGGTCACCGTCATGATCGCGCTTGCAATATGGCTGTAACGCCCGCCGGGAACGTAGCATCCAGCAGCTTCGACGGGGATACATTTCTGCCCGGCCATCAGGCCGGGGATGACTTCAACATCGATCTCTCGTAATGTCGACTTCTGAGCTGCAGCGAACCTGGTGACATTCGATCGGCTAAAATCAATGTCACGTTTGAGTCGTTCTGGGACTTGCGCAATGGCCGTCTCAATGGCCTCATCTGACAGGAGAATTTCGCCGTCGTATCGGTCAAACTTCCGCGCGTACCGAAGCGCCGCTTCTTCCCCTCCGTTTTCGATATCGTCAAGGATGCCGCGCACGGTCTCCCGCGTTTCCACATCGTCGCTACGAGAATGCTGAGTTGCCTTTTTGAGAAATTCACGGGGCATCGGGGATCCTCAGTTTGGGGTCATAAGAGTGATGGTTGCCCAGCTGTCTCTGAATGTCTGATCCGCAAAAAATGGGTGGGTTCTGAAACTTTCGGGACTCCGTCATCTTGATGATCACCTCGGAGGCTGCGCGACCTTGCTCCAGAACATAAGGTCACCGCCTTTATTTGTAGATTTCGGGAAGAAGCGTGGTTGAAATCGACGGAATGTAAGCAATGAAGAGCGTCACAATTAACATGAAAAAGACGAAGGGAATGGCGCGATAGGCGATCTTGAGGATGGATTCTCCTGTCAGACCCGACACGACAAATAAATTCAGGCCCAAAGGTGGCGTGATAAAGCCAACACCGAGCGCGGTGATCATCATGATGCAGAACTGAATTTCGTTCATACCGATATTGTCAGCCAAGGGCTTCAAGATTGGTGCCAAAATAACAATATTCGGCGTGGTCTCCATCACACATCCAGCGGCAATGAGAATCAGAACCATCATGAGAATCAGAACAGCCGGTTCTTCACTGACCGAAGTTGCGGCGGCGACAAATCCTTGCGGAACACCCAGAATCGCCAATGCCTGGGCAAGCGGCAGCGAAAAGGCAATGATCGGAAGAATCACTCCGTTGACCTTGGCTGAACTGACGAGCATCGCCGGAAAGTCACTGAGTTTGAGTGTCCCCAGAATGAAGCCCATTGCTATGGTGACAACAACGGCAGTTGCACCAGCCTCAGTCGGCGTCAGCCTTCCGGAAAAAATCCCGAAAAAAATGATCCCGGGCACGATAAAGGCATACCAGCCGGATTTGAGAGCCCGTCCCAATCGCAATAACCATTCACTCATGCTGACATTGCCACCACCTTCCCAACCATAGAGTCGATTGACAACAATATTGGTCACGAGAATCGACAGCAGAATTGCCAGTCCGGGTATCACTGCCGCCAGGAACAATGTTGAGGCTGAAATCCCGAGCACAAGACCAATAATGATATAGGCGATTGATGGTGGAATGAGAATTCCGGTACAGGCTCCCGCAGCGACCAGCGCACAGGCATAAGGACGGGGGTATCCCGATTCGACGAGTCGGCTGATGGTCATTCGTCCAACCGCCGCGGCACCTGCAGCATCCGATCCTGAAATCGCGGCAAACATACCGCAGACCAGAACTGTGGCTGACCCGAAGCCGCCCTTGGCGAATTGAGTCAGCGCTTCAGCGACATCAAGAAACTTGCGACTCAAACCGGTCCGGACCAGTACATCACCCGTCAGAATGAACAGTGGCACCGCCGTCAAAGCGAAATGATCAATTCCGTGAAACAGACTCTCCCCGACCAGTGACAATGGAAGGGCCTCGGATATGATCAGCATCAAGATCGCTGAGGCACCGATCGCTGCCCAGACCGGCACGGCAAGGGCGATCAGAAATACGAAGAGCAAAACGGGGCCGTAGAAAGACCAGCCGAGCTCGATTGTTTGTTGGTTCAGTTGATTCCAGAGCATCTGTCGGTACTAATCGAAAAGCTTGTTACCCAAGAATACCGGTCTTCCGTAACGTAAATCTGCGATGTCACGGATCAACGACTGTGCAATGCGCAGCAGCAGCAAGGCGAATCCAATTGGTACAGCCGAGAGGAACCAGACTTGACTGATCCTGAGACCATGAGTCACCGAACCGAATTTGGCGGAAACCAACACTGTCTCCAGAGACCAGTAAAATGCCACGATCGCCACGGCAAACATCACGAGATCGCCGAAGATGTACAACAGCGCCTTCAGCCGCGGCCCACAATACTGGAGAATGACGTCAATGCGGATATGCGCGCGTTCACGCATGGCCGCTGCTGCCCCAATCCATGCCAGATAAATGAATGCATAGCGGACGATCTCCTCACCCCAGATTGAGGAGTAGGCAAGCAGTTCGCGGCGCACCACCTCGGCGAACATCGTCACCACGAGCATGACATAAAAGACCAGCAGAGCCCAGCGCTCTGCATTCTGATTCAGATGGTGCAGCAACCGTGGCATGAATATTCAAACAGCAAGAATGACAGGCTGATGCGGCGGCAAACGCGACAGGCGCGGATCAGCGAGCAACGCCGATCCGCTTGTCTTGAAGACACATCACGCGTCGTGCACGTAATGTCTTCCCATGGTGTTGGCGGCATCTTCGAGCTTATCGAAAGCCGCCATCGAACCTGCCAGTTCAACCTTGAACTGATCCCATTCGGAGCGCTGATAACCCCCAACTTCCTGCCATTCTGCCAATTGATCCTGAGACAATGAGTGGAATTGCACACCCGCCGATATCAGCTCGGCCATGGCATAGCTGCGTGCCGACGGAACCTTGGCCAGATTCTGGTGTGCGGTGAGTTCACCCGCAAATTCGATCCCCTGCTGGACGTCGCTCGGAAGCGCGTTGAACCATTCCAGATTCACCGAGTAGACCTGACTATCCGGCACCGCCTGTGTAAACGTGACATGGCTCAGAATATCCTTGAAACCGAAAACGAACAATGCGCCCACGGCCGGGTCCAGCGCGTCGGCCACACCTTGCTTGATGGCCGACGGTGTTTCACCCCAGGCCACCGGTGTCGGATTGGCACCCACCATCCGGTAATATTGCTGCAACATCTTTGATCCCGGGACGCGGAACTTGATCCCTTCAAGGTCAGACGGCAACAGGACCGGACCCGCTCCACCGGCGCGCACCGCGACAACCCGTGGATCAATCACAACATAGAACAAGGCCTTGAAACCTGAACTTTCGACTTTCGGGTGAACCTCCGATTTCCAGGCATCTGAAGTCACCAGGTTGGTAAATCTCTGGTTCGCGCCGCAGAAGTAAGGCAAGTTGATCAGATCAACGGCACTGGCAAACGGTGCAAAATTTGACAGCGAGTGCTGGGCACACTGAATCGTTCCAGACTGAACAGCCTGAGCCAGGGCTCCACCGGCCCCCAGCTGTCCACCGGGTGCGAGCTTGACATAGACTTTGCCGCTGGTCGCGTTCTGGATATTCTCTTTCAGATCCAGTTGCATGATCGGATAACTGCGGGAGGCCCCCAGGACATAGGCTGTAGCCACCGTCATGACATGTTGCGCATTCCGCTCTCTCTCCGCTTCTTCCGCCTGGGTCTGGGCAGCCGCCTTGTCTGACCACAAGACCCCACTTGCACCGGCAACCGTAGCCGCCGTAAAGCTGCCTGCGCCCGCAAGTTTCAGGAAGTTCCTGCGTTCCGCTGAGCGGAGCTGTTTATCTTGACTCTCCATCGTCTGAATTCTCCATTATGATCGTTGGTCTGAGACTCCGGTCTCCTGATGGGCACGTGTGCGAATTTCCCGCTGCAGGATGCTCACAGCAAAGGTGATTGAGCATCCGAATAACACCAGCATTTCCTGAACGTCATTGAGAAAGGTTGATCCTGCAACCGCGCCAAATCCGACGTTCAAGGCGAATACAGCGAATAGGAAAGCTGAAGCTGCCAAGACCATCGCGCATGACCTCCCACTCACACCGGATCGTTCTCAACCGACCCCTTTAACACAATGATCTGACTGCGCAAGCCACCAAAAATGGAAGGGAGTGATGCCCATGGTGACCCGCATCCTCGCCATCGTACTGTCATGGGTGCTTCCGGTCAGAACGGAGCCAGTGGGGTCACAGGGATCAGCCTCGCCGCTATTTGGATCTTGTCCAAAGCCATAACGCAAGCCCAAGCGGCGATGACACGAGATCCTGAGTATCTTCGTCAAACAGAATTGTGAAAACTCCTGGGCTTCGGGTTTGACGTCATTTCCTGATCGGCTTGAATTTCAACCGTGAATTCCTGAGCCGCGGCGGCGACCGCGGCCGCACCCCCTGTCCCCTCGAGTTCAGTCAAGGTTTCGAAAAATCGACGGCCAAAAAGAGCGGGCGGCCTCGATATTCCGTCACCCCAAGCCAATCGACAAATCTCGCGCCCATCTGAAGGGCTGAAGGCGGCAATCAATCGATCCAATTGATCTGCAGTCACATCCGGACAATCTGTTGGCAAGAGGAGGACAGCATCAGTGGATGGGGCCAGCTTGTCAACGGCCATGCGGATCATCGATCCGCGCTCACGGCTGGCAGTTGTCACCACGGCAATGTCTGGAAACTTGGACGTCAGTTGGAGAATCCGATCGCGTGGCGAGACCAGTCGAACCTGATCCGCCCGGCTCTCCAACGCCATCTGCAACAGTTGAGGTAATGATTGTCCTTTTTCCGTATCGATGACTGCAACCTCTACGAATGGCCGGCCGTCATGCGGTTTTGAAACCGCACGTGGATGCGGGCGGGTGGGGACTTCCTTGAGAAGCCCACCTATTCCCATCGCTGCAATGTCCTGCGCTCCAACTGGAATTCCACAAATCGTGCGTTCCAACACCCAGTCAGCTCCGTTGAGGGCTGGTGACCGCGCACAACCCGGAAGACCGATGACCGGCCGATCTCCGATCCGGCCGAGAAACAACAGATTCCCGGGGTCCACTGGCATGCCAAATCGGAGCAGCTTCCCCCCTGCCTTTTTTAATGCGTATGGGCCGACATCCTCCGAATCTGATGTCGCGGAACCCGTCAGAAGCAGAACCAGATCACCGCGACTCTGATTGATGGCACGGCTCACATCATCAACTCTATGGTTGACAACAGACGTTTCTGCCAACGCAACATTGAGCCGATTGAGGCGTGCTGCAACAGAATCCTGACCTTTCGCGACGAGCCGTTCGGGCTGCCCGGCAACGCGCGTCAGGATGAGGCTGGCAGTTTGCAACACCGGTCGACGCAGACGGATGGCACACGACGCTTCACGCGCCGCCAAAGCGACCCATTCCTGTGCAACTGCATAGGTGATGATTTTGACCGTTGCCACCAACTGGCGTGCTCCTACACGGCTGAATTGTGGCAGCGTCGCGAGTGTCAAACTCTCATGCACATGGTTGAGTCGCAGGATACGATCCTGGTCAATTTCAAGAATACCGCATGACATGGCATGCAGGTTGACTCGCCCGGCAAACGGCGCTGTGCAGGTCAGCCCATGCGCTGCATCGGGCGCAAGAGCAGACGCGATCCGACTGGCCGCCGCGTCTTCGCGCAGGTCATGATCTTCCAGCTCGGCAACAGTGACTTCACGGATCCCGCAAGATTGCAGAACATCAATATCACCTGTCGTCAGAATCGTGCCTTTTTTGAACCGATTTTTGCCGACCATCATCGAATGCGCAAGAATTGTCCCGGTGGCGTTTTGAATCGGTTTGGGACCGAAAATCATTCTTGATCCCTGAATTTTCTCAGTGTTTCGGTTACCTCTGCCATGATCGCAACAGCAATTTCTGCAGGTGTTCTGGCGCTGATATCGAGACCAACGGGTGCGTTCAATCGTGCCAGTTGATCATCATCCACACCGGCATCAATCAGTCGTCGGCAGCGCTTGTCATGTGTGCGAACGGAACCGAGGCAGCCAATATAGAAGGCTGGTGTCGGCAAGGTCGCCTGGATGGCAGCATCGTCAATCTTGGCATCATGGGTCAAAGTCACAACGGCAGTCCGCGTGTCCGGTTTCAGTGCCGGGATGGCCTCATCGGGCCATTCGGTCATGATGGTTTCGCCGGGAAAACGTGCACTGGAGGCAAAGGCCGATCGTGGATCAACAAGCGTTGGCTCATAACCCGTGAGCCATGCCATCTTCATCAGGGATTGCGCAATATGAACGGCACCAACCACAATCATTCGCAAAGGGGGATTGTGCACCGCAACAAACCAGTCGCCGTCCAGACCCGACCGATCAGAGACCATACGCTGTTGCGCCACGAGATCCAGCCCCACGCCACCCGAAACATCAATCTGCCGCTCCCATGTGCAGATATTGATGCGATAGAGCGCGGGGATCCGTTGTGCCCGAAGATCAATCAGCGCTGCCAGGATGTCTTCAGGGATACCATTTTCGCCCCCTATCGGTTCAAGCAGCACGCGAATCCTCCCGCCACAGGCCAGACCGACGGAAAAAGCCTCGTCGTCACTCACGCCAAATTCAAGAATCCGGCTCCGACCTGATGTGATCGCGTCATCAACTTCGGCAACGACAGCTCCTTCGACGCAGCCCCCGGAGACTGATCCTGCCATGCGCCCATCAGCTGCGACCGCCAGTTGGCTGCCAGCAGGGCGCGGTGCCGATCCCCATGTTTCAATGACAGTTGCAATGGCCGCACCGCCGGAGCGATGCCATTCAAGAGCCGTTTCCGGAATTGCATCATGTTGTGCGGTCATCATGAATTCACCGTGCCGTGCCGGATACGATCGGTTGATCATTGTTCCGCAGTTCCATCATCAACCGGTCTTTCTCTCCGCTATCCCCCCTGAGACCGACAACAGCAGCCAATTCAGTCAAGGAGACGATATTGTGTGCCGAACGAAAACTGTCAACATGCGGCAACATTTCCCGTATGCCTCTTGCCTTCGGCAGGAAACCATCCCATCTCAAAAGGGGATTGATCCAGATCAGTCGCCGCGACGATAATCGGAGTCGTTGCATCTCCACGCCGACCCTGTCGGAACAGCCGCCGTCGAGGCCATCTGATATCAACAATGTGATTGCGCCCTGACCCATGATCCGGCGTGACCAAACTGTATTGAAGCTGCGCAGACAATCACCAATCCGGGTCCCGCCATCCCAGTCAGGCGTTTCTGTGCCAACAGCAGCCAGCGCCGCGTCTGCGTCCCGACAATGAAGGTGGCGGGTAATATTGGTCAGGCGCGTTCCAAAGGTAAAGGCATGGACACGATTCCAACCCGTCTGCCGGCGGTTCGCCGCCGCATGCAGAAACCGCAGGATGGTACGTGAATAGACTGACATACTTCCCGAGATGTCACACAGGACAACCAAAGCGGGATAGCGCAAGAGATGATGTCTGCGCACCAGATCCTGCACCTCACCCTGCGCCGCTGCAGCTTGCCGCATCGTCGCACGCCAGTCCGCATATCGACCGGCGAGCGAGGGACATCTCCGCCGCGAGCGGATGGGTGGAACATCCAGGACAAGCCCTGCGATGACCTTTTCTGCCTCCGCCATTTCTTCATTGGTCATCTGTTCAAAATCAAGTGACTGCAGGCGATCGGCGGCCGCAGCGGTCCCTGTTGCATCAATACCGATCTCCACTTCATCCGATGATCTTGTGGGTTGCGATTCAGCCGCCATGCGGTCACCAAGCAGGGCATCGGCGGCGCGACGCGCCGCTGCCTCAGCCGGATTCTCGGCCTGAACTCCACGAATTGACGGCAGCAGCATGGCCATCATCCGTTCATGATACCGGGGATCGCGCCAATAGAGTCTGAAAACCTGTGCAAAGAGCTCGTACTGTTCTCTGCGAGTCACCAGGCATGCCTGCAAAATGCAATAGAAGTCGTCTTTGCTCGTGAAACCTGCCAACGAAACCGCACGCACGGTATCCAAAACCTGTTGTGTCCCCACCGACATTCCGGCGCGGCGCAAAGCACGCACGAAATGCGTGATATTGTGAACCAGGCAACCGTCTTGTGCTGGTTCTGACACGACTGACGTCGACATCAGGTGGATTCCGTTTCAGCTTTCACCTGATCCAGAATGCGATTCAATTCCCCATCCTGGATTCTCTGAATATCATCCTGATATTTCAGCACCGCACCCAGCGTATCTGCGATGACAGCGGGAGACAGTTCGACCGCATCAAGGGCGAGAAGACATTTGGCCCAGTCGATGGTTTCGGCAATTCCCGGTTTCTTGAACAAATCTTCTTTGCGCAAGCTCTGGACAAATGTGACGATCTCCTGACTCAGGGATTCGGAAACTCCGGGAGCCTGCATCCGAATGATCATCAATTCCTGAGCAAAGGGAGGAAATTCAACCCAATGATACAAACAGCGGCGTTTGATTGCGTCATGAACCTCCCGGGTGCGGTTGGACGTCAGAATGACGGTTGGTGGTGTCTCGGCGCGGATCGTACCCAATTCGGGTATCGTGATCTGAAATTCGCTCAGTGATTCGAGCAGAAAGGCTTCAAATGGCTCATCGGTCCGGTCAATCTCGTCAATCAACAATATAGGCGCAATGCCATCGCGGGGACGCAAGGCTTGAAGCAATGGTCGTGCAATCAGATATTCCTCGGAAAACAATTCGCTCCGCAACTGGCTGCGGGAGACGTCACCCGCCGCTTCCGCAGTGCGAATCGCAATCATTTGTGCGGGAAAGTTCCATTCACAGACCGCGGATGCTGAATCGAGTCCCTCGTAGCACTGCAGTCTGACCAGTGGTCGATTCTGCATCCTCGAGATTGCCCCCGCAATGGCTGTCTTCCCGACACCGGCTTCGCCTTCAAGAAACAGTGGGCGACCAAGCTTGAGGGACAGAAAAACAACCGCTGCCAGCGGCCGCGGGCAAATATAACCTGTCGCCTCCAGCTGAGACTGTACGCTGTCGATCGATAAATCGTTCATCAGACCCCGCTTATCCGTATTGACTGTGAAAATTGCAACTCTGGCAATGGCAAAATACGGATGCACGGCAACAGCCGCCAGAGGCCATCGAGTTGCTGGACAAGCAGTGTTGAGCCATACCGGAATATAGCGGCGTGGATGCCGTCATTTTCGTGGTTTTGGGTGTGCCATTGCCGCTGCCCATCTTTCCTCTAGTATCCCATACTCATTGAATTGATGGATATAGGGATTTGAGTTTGATGCGGGCGTCGTCTGTTGTGAATCGCCAGTTGACGGGTCGTTTGTCGGCGTTGCGGCGTGTCTGCCAGGCGGCGACTTCGCGGACCATGGTCTCGCGGTCGGGAATGCGGCGGGCGAGGCATTGGCGCACCCGCACATTGATCTCGATTTCGGCGATATTCAGCCAGGATCCGTGTTTGGGCGTGTGATGCACTTCGAATTGTCGGGCGAGACGCCCGGCCTCTGCGGGAGGATAGCGGTCAGAGAGTGTTGAGAGTGTGTGGGTATTCAGATTGTCCATCACCAGCACGATCTTTTTGCCGGGGAAGTGACTGTCCACCAGATCTTTCAGGACTTCGGCGAAGTCTTTGCGGGTGCGGCGGTCGGTGACCTTGACAGGGCGCCACCCCTCGAGGGGTGCGGTGATCATGAAGAGATGGGCGGTGCCGTTGCGGGCGTCTTCGAAGTCGTATCCAGCGGGGTGCCCGGGGCGTGTGGGCAGCGGTGTCCGGGTCTCTTGTGTCTGTTGCTTGGAGGTCTCATCCAGGCAGACCAGAACTTCATCAGCGGTAAAGTCCCGGCTGGTTGTGTCCAGGACATCCTCCATCGCGCAGACGAAGTCGGCGTTCGCCTGGGGCGGAATACATCAACATTGATTTAACCAGGGCTTGATATCGTTTTTTTGAGAGTCTTGTGAACTGTCGATCGGGAGATCGTCTCCACAATGTTCCATTCCACCCGCCTGTCGGCCAGCCGTTGCAACGTCCACTGGGCCTGTCCCGCCGGAGGTTCTGAACAGGCCAGCATCGTCAACTTCGCCTCGCCCGCACCATCCAGCAGACGCTGTTTGCGGTTCACCTGAACCTTGCGCTCCAGGGCCGCCTCAACACCGTCCATCACGCATGGCTTGCGCACCCGCTCCACCGTCGCCGTGCCCACACCCAACACATCAGCAATGTCCGCATCCCGGCGGCCCCCACCCGCACGATCCTGATCCGCCAACACAAGGATGTGGGCCCGCTTGCGGCGCTCCTTGGAGCCCTGACCTCTGTCCACAAGAGCCGGCAACTGATGACGCGCATCCGCGTCCAACGTCACGTGATAGATTTTCCGTCCGTCTGATGTCATGACTCGATGCCTCAGTCTGCCCCCGCAATGCGCGCCGCCACCCGGCCACAACACACCCGCAACCCCTGCTCAGGCCACAACGGGGAATTGATCTGTGTGGCCACCCCCTGTATCGACAAAAACCGCAAACAGGAAGACATCCCACATTGAAACAACATCAATTCAATGAAAGTGGGATACTAGTCGACATGCTGGTTGTCGCTCCCGCGCGTATGCCGAAAGGAAGCCTTGGTGTTTTCATACACATATTGCTTGACGTAGCGATCGGGTTATCGAATATACCGGAACCAATGCCCTGCATTCAGCTGATCGATCTGTCGCTGATATTTGTCGTTTCCTTCATGACTCTGACGGGCGGCGTGGTACCGCAAGTTGAATACTATTATCGGTCGTGTTGATTGCGAAACACAAGTAGAAGGCACTTTGAGATCTGAGTCTATTTTCATCCATCTGCCAGTTCCCTCCGTGCGGTTGCTGAGAACCGGTGAGCCGCTCAAACGCCGGAGTCCGCCATACGCGAGCTACTCCCCGTCTGACGTTGAACAATTGACCGGTGGCCGTCGAAAGATTAACGTGTGCTGATGAGCGAGGAACGGGACAATGCGCTGGCCATCGCCGCGTTGAGAGGCGAGGTGAAAGCGCAGGAGGAACGGATAAAATCAATGAAAGCCGAAAATGAAAGTGCGCTGGATCGGACCAGTGCGACCCTTGATCGTTTCCGCGCGGATATGGCGACACGTGAGACACGGCTGATCCTGGCGATGATCATCATAGTCAGTGTCAGCCTGACCATTTTCGGGTTCTTGACCACTCCCTGACGATCAGCCTTCCCGCGCATCCGCAGTTGACCCGGTCATCACGATGGTTTTCATCACCTCCGGTTGACCCGCCTTGCCATCGCGGTTATGGCCAAAGGCCGCCAGAGGGCAGCAGCGTCCCTTCACATAACGCGCACTGACATCATAGAGGATCAATGTGCCATCGGTGAAGTGACGGATGCGTGTTCCCTCACGCCAAGCCTTACGCAGAAGAATGGCGGGAGGAGAGGACCGGTTGAGGATGATATCGACGCCGAGGGACATACGGATTCCATACATGGCAACAAAAATACAGAATTCAACAAGAACCCTACGCGCATGAAGCACATATTTTCAACAGGTTAGGAGATTCTCAGGAGAATGCGCCAGGGTGAAGTTCAGTTTATGGGGCCGGCACCACATGACTGGGCTCGCATGTCGACAAGAGTCGAGATTCACGGCAGGTTTGGCCACAATGGCTTCAGGTCGCCATAACCGCGATTTCAAATGCTCTGCGAAACCCATTCGCTCATGCAGGATTTGAAGATGGAGTGCTCTGTTCCAACCAGACGATGTCATGATGTCTTCAACGGCGAATTCGAACATCGCCTGGCAGTTCATCACAAGATCTTGACCAAGCACGTCTTTCTCTGACGACTTCACAGCCGTTTCAGTTTGGTCAGGATATCTGTTCGCCTGTACGGGGTTCCATCCTGTCTCAAAGGCGTACTTTCATAGGCTGCGCAGATCGTCTCCTGCTGCAAGCGTAAGTTCATAGGCATTCATGTTGCGTGCTCCACACTTATATGCCGCGCACGTGATGTCGGCCACCGACTTTGCAGACATTGCACCCTGTAAGCCTGTTCGACATGCGCAGTCAAAAAACCAGCCGACGCACTGAATACCTCCTTTTCGCTCATACATTTTGGGCGCAGAAACTTGGCCAAATGTCCAGCCCGATACGTCGTTCTTCATGCTCTGGACGTTGCAGATAGCAATCGCTTCCAGCTTATGTAACTCTTCCGAAGTGATGGCAGTTGAAAGTCTCGCCATACTAACACTTTCGTTGGCCTATATGAGATACGGGACAATTTCTGTAAGACGAACCTGTCAATTACATCTGATCTGACATCAGGAAATCGTGCAACGATTGGCGCGTCGTCATTGATTTGTAGGGAATTATCGACTTGATGCCCATGTTGCCATCAGGTAGCATGCCCGGAATATCGTTCTAAAGGATTGCGGTATCTGCATGGGCAGGACTTCTAGACTTCCACCCCCTGCGCACCGTGAGAAAATATGCAGGGCTGCTTGATTGTGTGTCTGGCATATGATTCCTATAAAGGGCGCCTTTGGCGGAGTAGCTCAGTTGGTTAGAGCATCGGAATCATAATCCGGGTGCCGGGGGTTCAAGTCCCTCCTCCGCTACCAAACACTTGGCTGGATAAGACAGTTGGGACTTATCAACCTTCACATTGGGCGGACGAAACTGAACTGGATATGGCTTTCTCCCAGCTTATTGGTCAAAAGTTACGATGACAAAAACTCAACAACTCCAGGATTGCGTCGACTACCAGACGAAAATCCTTGAAGATGTCTCCCGTACCTTCGCCCTGACAATTCCACAACTTCCGGATCCGCTTCGGACTTCGGTTGGCAATGCCTATCTCCTCTGTCGCCTCGCCGACACAATTGAGGATGAACCAGCCATTGAATCTGATCTCAAGACAAACTTAGGTGAACGTCTCGTCGCCGTCATTCACGGCGAAGACGACAGCACCGCATTCGCCAAAGAACTTGGCAGGCATCTTTCTCCCTCATCGACACCGGCTGAACATGACCTCGTTGCCAATACTGAACGTGTCATTCGGATCACTCACAGTCTGCCACCGACACGCCGTCATGCTATCGAACGCTGTGTCAGGATCATGACACAGGGGATGATGGAATTTCAGCGCAATGCGAGCCGAAAAGGTCTCAGCGACTTGCGGGAAATGGATCGCTACTGCTACGTTGTTGCCGGCGTTGTCGGGGAGATGCTGACGGAGCTCTTCTGCGATCACTGTCAAGAGATGCAAACCCATCGAGACCGGTTGCTATCTCTCGCTGTCTCATTTGGTCAAGCTTTACAAATGACCAATATCCTCAAAGACACATGGGAAGATATGCGTCGCGGTGCCTGCTGGCTCCCACGCGACAGATTCTTGAAGTCGGGTGTTGATCTCGCGTCAATGGAAGTGGGAAATAGCGGTCAAAAAATGGCGGCCGGAATTCATGAATTAATCGGAATTGCACATTTCCACGTCGAAAAAGCCCTGCAGTATGTTCAGCTCATCCCGACATCGGAAGTCGGTATTCGACGACACTGCCTCTGGGCTCTGGGAATGGCGGTTCTGACTTTGAGGCGAATTGATACTACGCCGAATTACACGAGTGGCAATGAGGTCAAAATCTCCAGACGAGACGTCAAGTCAATTATCCTCGCAGTCAATTTCACTGCCCGCTCGGACTTCCTGACACGCACTCTTTTTTCTTCCCTGAAACGCAAACTGCCCCTCACCCCACCAAGTCACAACGAGGTCAGTTTGTCGACATCCTGATTTGATTGGCAGCAATTCCCGCTCATTCCTGCCCCAACTGGTTTTTGTAGCCCCTGTTCCACTTTTGAGTTGGGAGGACGGCAAACCAATCAGAATCTCAAATGTGTGTGATCAGGTACATATCTGAAATCACTCAATAACTGTGGCATCAAGGAGATCATGGAACATATCAGCGACAGATACCTGAGTGCTTACAGGTCCGCCGCCGCGTCCGATCTCAGGGCGCTCATTCTTTACCAGTTGAACGCCCAGGTTTCCGGAATACTGTTCGAAACTATCGTGATTTCGAAATTGTAATCCGCAATGCCATCGCGGAGTTAATCATGAGCCATGTCAACCGACCGGACTGATATCGCGCCCGCGTTTTTACGCAGCATCTTGAAAAACCACAGCGGGAGAATTTCCGGGAAGTCCACAAGAAGCTGAAGAACCGCAACCGCAAGGAGAACTCCGACAGGATTGTCGCCGAATTGACCCTCGATTGCTGGTTCGCCTTGCACGAAAGCAAATAATGCGAGACATTCCAGACTCCGTTCCTGGGAACGGTCTGGCCTGACAAGGAAGGGGGATGTCCGGACATTTCACAAAGATCTGCTGAAAATCCGGACCCGTACAACTGCCAGCCGGAACAACGCGTTACCAGGCCCGTCTGACAGCTCCGACCTTGCCACTGTCAGCTGTCAATGCAGCGCTTTTCCATCCTTGTTGAAAGCGTGAAGTTTGCCTTCTGCGTTGGGCTGGATCCCGACTTTCTGCCCAGGCTTGACCCCCGAAGCACCGATTGTGCGCTGGGTCACCTGCCCCGCATCGCCACAATTGAGGAGGACATACTCATCGGCACCAAGATACTCGACCAATTCGACAGAGCCGTCGAGCAATCCCTGCCCCGCGCTGCAGAATTCCAGATGTTCCGGTCGACAACCAACAGTTGCAGCCCCGGGCGCAGGTTCCGCACCACGGACATAGGCCACGTCAATGATATTCATTTTGGGCGAGCCAATAAACTGCGCGACAAACAAATTCTCAGGATTCTCATAAAGTTCCCGCGGCGAGCCGACCTGGGCAATGACGCCGAATTCAAGCACGACAATTCGATCAGCCAGTGTCATGGCTTCCACCTGATCATGCGTCACATAAATCATCGTACGACCAAGATTCTGGTGGAGCTTGGCAATTTCGTAGCGCATCTCCACCCGCAGCGCCGCATCCAGATTTGACAGCGGTTCATCGAACAGAAACGCTGTCGGATCACGAACAATGGATCGACCGATGGCAACCCGCTGACGCTGTCCTCCCGACAATTCCTTGGGTCGGCGGTCAAGGAATGACTCCAGTTTGAGAACTTCGGCCGCTTGATTGACGCGGGAGTCGATTTCAGATTTGGCCGCGCCCGCCGTCTTCAATGGAAAACCCATATTGTCGCGAACTGACATATGTGGGTAGAGTGCATAGGATTGAAACACCATCGTCAGACCACGCCTGGAAGGTGGTTGATCGGTGACATCGTCGTCGTCGATCAGAATGGCACCGCGCGATGTATCCTCAAGTCCGCCGATCATGCGCAACAATGTCGATTTGCCACAACCCGAAGGGCCAACAAAAATAACAAACTCGCCTGCAGCGATCTCGAGATCCACACCCTTGATCACCTGAACATCACCAAACCATTTCTCAACCGCACGCAAGGCTATTCTGCCCATCACTTGTCCTCCTCGTAGCGTCCCGCCCAATCCAGCCAGACAGTTGCGGTCCACGCAAACGAACCGCCGCCAGCCGCTTGGCCGGTTAAGGGACTATAATATTCGTAGAAACCTGATCTGCTGATCAGCGAACGCGTTGCTTCCCTCAGGATATCGGCCTCGTCTTCCAGAGCAAATTCCTCCAGTCCAATGCCGATCAGATAATTCATGAATGCCCAAGTCGGCCCACGCCAATAACGCAATGCTTCGAATTGCTGTGACTCAGGATCACAACTGGCAATCGGATAAGGAACTTGCTTGAGGGCGGCACGCAGCCGTTTCAATTGCTCACGCTGATCAATCCCCGCATACCAGCAGAGAAAGGCGGCACTCGATTCAACATCATTAAAACCATCATCTGCAGTCCGGCTGTCAAAACTGTTGATTGACTCATTCCACAAAGACTCAGCACCTTCCTGAAGCCGGTTGACATCCGCCGCGAGCCCACCAATCTCCAATCCCAACTCCGTCCCCGTCGCGAGCAGGTCACGGGCTGCCCGAAGGCAAATGAATGTCATTGCCGGATCAGCGACGCGGAATGGATTCTCATCGCGAAGCTGTGCCTGATTCCATTGCAACTCACGGCCCTGATTCACCAACCACAGGTAGCGGTCGTAATCTTCACGCTTCGGGCGCATTTCAGCAGCAACATGTGCCGTATCCCGCCGTTGATAACGACCCGCAGACTCGAGCGGTATCTTCGCCATGGCCCGGTCCCAATCAGGGGCATTGTCACGCCCCCCTTCCCATGGATGGGTGACGCAAACGGCACCGTGCGCGTCGAGCCGCCAGCGCATGAACCAGCGATGCCAACCAAGCATCGCCGGATAGAGAGCCGCAAGGCGGCTCTCTGCCCTGCTGGAATCCCTGATCGCGATGCGGCGCGCAAATGAAATCGCCACTGGCGGTTGCGTGATGCCCGAAGAAGGAACGGGGCCAATTCCGCCCCAGATATCAGGCCCTGGAAAATATCCTTCATTGACTTCGTGAAAAAGAATATGCGGCACCATACCATCGGGCCACTGGCCGGAGAATAGTGTCTCGATTTCAGTCCATGCTCTCTCAACGTCGAAATTTGAGAAGCCAAGGGCGGCAAACGCGCTGTCCCAGTTCCACTGATAGGGATACAGTCCCGCGGTCGGTACGGTGTAGTTCCCGCGATTATTGTTGACGAGAACCTGACGCGCCCGATGATCCAAGTCGTTCAACATCGCGACACTATCCTTTGACCGAACCGGCAGTCAGTCCCTTGGTCATGAATCTCTCCAGCCCGAGGAAAATGGCCATGATGGGAACCGTGGCGATCACCGCACCGGCCATCAGATGCTGGCGTGGAATTTCAGATGAATTGAGTGAGGCGATGCCACGCGTCAGGGTAAATTTGGAGGGATCGTCGAGCAGCATGAAAGCAAGAAGAAATTCGTTCCACGCAATCATGAAGACATAGAGCGACACCGATGCCAAGGCGGGCAGCGACAGCGGCAAGGTAATCTTCCAGATCACTGCCAGTCGCGACAATCCATCCATCAGACCCGCATCCTCAACTTCCGACGGAAGCCCCCGGAAATATCCCTGCAACATGTAGAGTGCGACAGGAATCGTCGTGACCGGATAAATCATGACAATCCCGATGATTGAGTTGCGTAAACCAGTCAGTGAAAAAGCAATGTAAATCGGCAGGGCCAGAACGATCATGGGCACCATGTAGATAAGAAGAATGGAGCGCGAGAATGCTGCCTGGCCTTTGAAACGCAGCCGCGCGACGGCATAGGCACCCGGAATACTGAACAGCAGGGTAATCAGCACGGTGGCAACAGAAACCACGAAGGAAACCCACAGGTAACCGCCAAACCCGAAATTGCCAAAGAGTTCTGTATAACTGCTCAACAGATCCAATCCGCGCGACAAATCCAGGGAAAAATCCAGGGGATTGGCAAGCAATGCCTGTTGCGACTTAAAGCTCGTCATCACCATCACATAGAAGGGAATCAGCACAATCGCCGTGAAGAACACGTAACCAGCACCCACAAGTGCCCGAATGACCGCCTCCTCAAATTCATGCCGTGTCAGACCTCCCCACGGAAGGTCAGCCACATATTTTCGCTGGCTCCAACCCACGGCAGCCGCGAGAACAAGTGCCGAAACAATTGCCGGAAACGACATGCCCGCGCCGATCACCATCGGCCCAAAACCGGAAAGGGTCACAGCTGCCAGGAAAACAGTCATGATGACGAGTATCACATTCGTCACATTGATTGCAGCGATCACACCACCAAGCAGCGCACCCCAAATCAGTGAAGGAATCAAGGCCGGACGATAGGCATCCCCGGTAATGAACGATGCCGCAATCGCCGTCGTTGTTGCCACAATCGGCATCCAGACCGCACCAATCAGCGGTGCCGCAACATATCCGTATCGTAGCAAGCGCATTACAAACCCTCCTCTTGGCTTATGAACCTGAAGAAGAACCAGGAAAATATGAGGAGGCAGAAGAAAATGACGACAGCAACTGCAGCCCCTGCACCGATATTCGACACGGCGAATGCCTGTTCATAGACACTGACCGTCAAGGTGCGTGTGCCCGCATTGCCTCCTGTCAGCAGAAAAATGTCATCAAACTTGTTGAAGGTCCAAATAAAGCGCAGCAGGAACAGGACACTGAGGATACCCAGTAGCTGCGGCAGACTCAAAAACCAGAATTTCTGAAACGGGCTGGCGCCGTCCATATCCGCAGCCTCATACATGTCGCTATCAATCGACTGCATCCGGGCCAGAATAAAGAGGAAAGACAGTGGGAAATAGCGCCAGATTTCGAAGACTGTCACCATAATCAGTGCCTGAGGACGTTCGCCAAAGAAATTGATCGGTTGATCCACGACGCCCATCTGGACCAGCAAAGCATTGGCTGACCCGCTGAACGGATCGAGCAAAGTGACCCAGGTAAAAGCGACGGCGATCACCGGTGCCACATAAGGAAACAGAAATAATCCGCGCAGCAATCCCTGCCCACGGAAACTCTTGTCCAACAACATGGCAGCGAACAACCCGGCGACGAGCGCACCGATGGTGCCAAAAACCGTGTAAAAGCTTGTCGCCCAGAGAACTTCCCAAAAGTCCGATGCATTAAAGACTCGGACGAAGTTTTCCAGAGAGAATTCAAGATTCGTCAGCACGAAGTCCGCATCCCCGACGATCACAGGCACGGAAGCCTCAACTGCCGTTTTGGCCGCCTCCGGGTCACCACTCACCTCGACATCGATACGGTATCGCTCACGAAAACCACCTGAGAGATCCCCGAAATCGCAACTGAGCAGTTGTGCATCCAAACGACAAAATTCGGGTAACTCCCCTGTTATGGAAACCGAATCCGGAACCGTGTCGGTGAAAGCAGCACCGGATATGACCGAATCCCGACTGGAATTATTGACCCGGTAATCGAGTGTTGCGGTATCATTCCTGAGGCGGAGCGACTCGCGCACCACCATTTCAGGTGCCCGCAGATCGGCGAGAGAAACCGGTTTGAAGGAAATCCAGAAAATGGCCAGAAGTGGCAAAGCGACGACCAGAGAAACCGCTGTAATGGTCGGCAGGAGCATTCCCCAGGCCAATCGCGCCTCGCGTTTCGCTAGCGCTCCCGTGTCAGTCGGTGGTTGGGCGGACATGGTCATATTCATGGCTCTCGCTGTTTATCAACAGATCAAAAGATCTTTTCCGTGTTATCACAAGCAACTCGAATCGAAAAATGCACCACAATTATTCATATCTCAAACGACAAACTGCTCCCGGAAAGCGATTTGATTTGGTCGGCCACACAGCGACAAAATCTGCATGGCCGACCGGGAGGAAAAACACGCGTTACTGAATGGCAGCGATTTCAGCATTCATCGCGGCAACCGCCTCAGATGCGCTGACTTCACCATCAATAAACTGGCGAACGACACGATTGATCACCTGGCTGTTATTGATCTTGGAAGCGAGTCCCAGCTGACCTTCGCGCACACCCCAACGTTGCCCGACATCAAGGCCCGACACGATCTCGTCAATCATTTCCTGTGGATACAGATCACTGAGAGGAGCTTTGCGGTCAACACCAACCGGGAGCATCGACCAGCCATCGGCAAACTTGTTGGGTTCACCAGTGGTTCCCTTGCGCACAGGAAACTTGCCTTCCGGGGCAATCGACAGGGTCTGCAGATAACCTTCATCCATCGAGAAAAGGACAAAATCGATGGCCGCGTCAGTGTCAGCATCAGAGGTGATACCGAAGTAACGAAGATCAGCCCATGCCGCGCCGTCCGGGTTGGACGGGCCCGCGAAATTGGTGATGACACCGGTCATTGCTGCCAGGTCACGCGATGTCGGATCATCATTGATCGTTGGCGGTGCCGAGTCGCGAAGGCCTGCCAATTCATCAAGAATAAAGGGTGACCAGATAATCATCGCAGCCTGGCCAGCGAAATAGAGTTCCCGTGACTGTTTCCAGAACAACTCACCCGGCGGCGAAGCATCAGCAATCGCCTTGTAGAATTCCAACACCTCAGTGGTGGCGGCTTCATCAAGCGGCGCGATGCCGTTTTCGTCCACTGGCGAAACGCCGTTGGCAAGAAACACATGTTCAAGTACCTGGCTCATGAAATTCTCGTCGACCTTGGTCGCCGCAACAAATCCGTACATTTCTGGCGGATTATGCAATGCTTCAATGGCCGCCAGGACATTGGCGTAGGTGCTGGGCGGCTCCAGTCCCATTTCGGCAAATTTATCGGCACGATAAACAACCATTTGTGTCCACCCGTCAACCGGTACCGAAGCCCAGCCATCATCAACGGCAGCCATAGACAAGGCCCCCGATGCAAATGTGCCAACGCCCAGTTCGTCGATCACATCAGTCGCAGCGACGGTATCAAGAAGACCATCTTCAGCCCATGGCAATGCATACTGCAGCGTGTGATAGATCACATCCGGAAGGTCGCCTGCGGCAAATGCCGCCGTTGCCCGCGTTCCGAGATCACTTTCGGTGATGGGGATGACTTCCACTGAAACACCGGTTGATGCTTCGAATTGCGCGGCGATCTCCTGCTGCTTGGCGAGGCGCTCCGGCTGTTCTTCAGTTGTCCAGAAGCGCAAACCATCGGCAGATGCGAGCGCAGGAAGGCCTGCGGCGGCAACTGCGGCGAACAACAGTTTCTGAAATTTCATCATATTTCTCCTATTGGTTGGCTGATGATGTTGAGTTGATCGGTATGAAGGCTGATATGCGCGGCAAGATCCTGTGATGTCAAACTCGGCGGACCGTCCGTTCTGCCCTCAACCAATTCTGCTGCGGCGATTTTCCGCAGATTGTCTGGCGTCTCACCCTCAGTGAGGCCGACCAGGATTGACGAAAGCTGTGCGCCAGCTTCGCACATATCCACTCTAAAGCTTGTCAGGGGCGGATGCATATGCTGACCCAGAATGGTGCCGTCATAGGCACTCAGAGACAGGTCTTGCCCCAGTCTCAAGCCAAAATCTGTTGCGACCTGATAGACACCCAGAGCCGCTTCGTCTGTCGAATAGATGATCGCAGTGGGGGGTTCAGACAAGCTGAGCAGCCGATGGGCAGCCTGCGCTCCATCTTCCCGCGTCCGGGCATCAGCAACGACCAGATCATCATCGAAGGGCAGTCCGACCTCAGCCAGACCCTGAAGGTAACCCGCCTTGCGGAAATGCGCAAAAGTGTAGCAGTCAGGGGCACCCACAAAGCCAATCCGAAGATGTCCGAAATCCCACATCCGGCGAACGGCACTGGCAAAGAGGGATTCACCATCAATGTCATACCATGCTGCCATCGGGTCATCTGATTTTGCATCCGGGTCAATACGGCCGAACAATACCGACGGGATGCCCATCGTCTTCAGAAACAAGTAGCGGGGGTCATTGACCCGTGGACGGGGCAGGATAAAGCCGTCAACTTTCCGCTGCTCGACCAGGCGGGATGCCACCTCCTCGAATTCTTCCTGCGAACCCGCGCTCGCCACGGTCAATGTCCAGCCCTCTGCTGAGGAATGTTGCGAAATGCCAGCCAGGAAATCACGAAGGAATATGCCGTAACCATCATGCTCATCCGTCTGCAGCACGAGACCTACAGATTTGATACGACCTGTGCGAATCGCCTGCGCATGACCGAGCGGGCGATAGCCGAGCTTGTCGGCCGCCTCCGTCACCCGAGCCTTCGTCAGTTCCGAGATATCGCCGTAACCATTCAGTGCTTTTGACACCGTGCCCTTCGGCAATTCCAACGATTCGGCAAGATCGGAAATCGTGACTTTCCCGGAATAAGCGGGCGCAAACCCCTGTTGCGCGTGGTTGATTTCCCCCATAATGGACGATCCATTAATTTACGAAACCGGTTTCGTCAAGCGGTTTTTTGGCCGCCTTCACATTTTCTTTGATAGATATTTGGTCATGGTTTCGGCTGCTTATGGTGCAGGTTGTGCATTCAACAGACAGCACCGCCATTGGGTCTGTCCGCAGCCACCGCCAGCGGATGCGTTATCGGGAGGCCCGCGATGCGGGTGCCCCATGGGCAGCGGCGCTGTCGAGGCGGCAAACACAATGATCGTCTGTCCCCGGCTCAAGAGAAGCGGCCAGCGCTGAGGACGTGCGGGCGGCCAGGGTGTTCTCACCTTCCGTGCACGGCTCACATCAGGATGCTTTGACAACGTCTGGGCCCCACGAACCCACAGACGGCGACACGCCCATGCCCATCTCTCGGCCAACGACAATCGCACGCCCCTCGTCAGGGTCGCCTGATTCGCCGGACGCAACCGATCAGGAATCAACCGTGGTCCAAACCCCGCCATATGGGAATCACTCCCGATTGAGGGTCTGTCCTTGCCATCTCTGCCCGCGATCCGTATCCTGTGCCTATGCATCAAGACCCGACTGGATCATGAGGTGACCCATGCAGCAAACAATCGTCAATCTTTCAGATGAAACCCATTCCCGTCTGGAGGCTCTCTCGCCGCGGACCGGGCGGTCCGCGGCGCTCCACATCCGGCAGGCGATTAAGGACCATCTCGAGGCCATTGAGGATCTCCGCGACGCCGAGGCGGCATTGATCGCGCATCGCCAGAGTGGCGGGCGCACTCTGTCCCTCGACGAGCTGGACGCGGTCCTTGACTTGGAGAATTGAGGTCACGGAGAGGCGGCAAATGACATCAGGAGACTGGGCAACACCAGCGCGCCCCGGATCAGGGCGTACCTGCGAACCCGTCTTGAACCGCTTGACGATCCCCGGCAGCGTGGAAAACCCTTGACCGGATCTGCGCTGGGCCAATTCTGGCGTTACAGAGTCGGAGACACCCGGCTCCTGTGCGAAATCCGGGACGAGACCTGCACCGTCCTTGTCATTTCCGTTGGTCATCGCCGCCGTGTCTATCGCGAAACACGGCGGAGCTGAAAACGCAGGAGGAACGCATGAAAACGATGACGGCGGAAAACGACACCGGATTTGAGCGCCTATCCAAAGAACAGGCACACCGCAACCTGCGCCTCATCCTGGCCATCGCCGGCATAATTGCCCGTTGATCCCGACCTTATGCGACCAGTCAGTCGCATTGTGGAGTGACCCCAAGACAGTTACAATTATCTTTGCTCATCAGCGTACGCTGCCCTGCCGGCTATTCTGAAGGTGCCGTCATCTGCAGATGATAAGTGGGAACAACAGAAGTTACCGACTCAATGCGGCGGGGTGGTTATTCCTTTATGCAATATAACAGTGAACATGACGAATTGATCACCCCCGTGCTCATCTGCGGTGGCTCGGGAACCCGATTATGGCCGCTTTCAAGACAGTCATATCCGAAACAGTTCACGCCGCTGATGAGCAAAGATTCACTGTTCCAGATGAGCGCGAAACGCCTGTCAGGAGAGCCGTATGCCCCACCTGTCGTCGTTACCAATTCTGCCTTTCGCTTTATCGTCACCGAACAGCTGGCCGCGATCGGTATTGAACCCGGAGCAATCCTGATCGAGCCAGATGGTCGTAATACCGCTCCTGCGATACTTGCCGCCGCTTTACATTGTCACGGATTGGCCCCTGGTTCACTCCTGTTGGTTGCGCCGACCGATCATGTGATTCCCGACAATCTGGCGTTTCAGTCAGCTGTCGGTGTCGGTGTCAACAATGCCCGCAAAGGTGACATCGTCACATTCGGCATCACACCGACACGTCCGGAAACCGGGTACGGCTATCTGTCGCTATCTGAACCCGCTGCGGAAGGTTGCATTCCGGTCGCCCGTTTCGTCGAGAAACCAGAGGCCGAATTGGCTGCACGAATGATTGCGCATCAACAATGTTTGTGGAATTCGGGCATCTTCCTGTTCTCTTCCCAAACCATTGTCGATGCGATGCAAACCCATGTACCGCTTTTGTCAGCGAAAGTCGCTGAGGCCATGAAACAGGCCTCAACTGATCTTGGATTCCTCCGCATCGCATCTCGACCCTGGGCAGAAATTGAAGGTATCTCGATCGACCATGCCGTGATGGAAAGGGCAGACAATATCTACGCTGTTCCCTTCTCCGGCGAATGGTCTGACCTTGGCGGATGGAATGCTGTCTGGGCGGAAAGCGTCCCGGATGCCAACGGCGTATCCACGCATGGAAAGGCTATTGCAATTGACAGCAGAGACACGCTGCTGCGCAGCGAGTCGGACTCACAAATCATCGTTGGAATTGGACTGAACGACGTCATCGCCATCGCCATGCCGGACGCCGTTCTGGTGGCTGACAAATCACACGATCAGGATGTCAAAAATGCGGTGCAGCACCTCAGAAATGCGGACATCTCGCAAGCCGATGCGTTTCCTCGGGACCACCGACCTTGGGGCTATTTTGAAAGTCTTGCTGTTGGCACACGCTTCCAGGTGAAGAAAATCGTTGTCAATCCAGGCGGGACTCTGTCGCTACAATCACACAGATATCGTGCCGAGCATTGGGTCGTGGTCGAGGGGACGGCGAAAGTGACAATTGATGACACCACGCAACAGGTGAATGAGAATCAATCCGTGTATATCCCCCTTGGTTCAGTACATCGGCTGGAAAATCCCACCAAATCACCCCTTGTGCTCATCGAAGTTCAGACGGGTTCATATTTCGGCGAAGACGACATCACGCGTTATGACGATGCCTATGCACGTGGTGAAAAAGAGTAACCTGTCCGAGACGACATATCCTCTGAGTCTCTCTCGGCCTCAGATGAAACGTTTGTGCCTTACCTGTTCGGTCATTTGAAGGGCAGAAGAAGCGACCAGGTCAGTTGTGACGTTCGTTCATCACGCCACTCGAGCCCGGTCTGCATGTCTTCATGATCCATCGCGGGTTGCGCGATATAGGTGCCAAAGATACGATCCCAAAGCGATAGTGAAAAGCCATAGTTTGAATCATGCTCGTCCCGCCTGGTTGAATGGTGAACCCGGTGCATGTCGGGGGTGACCAGAAAAACCCGCAGGACAGCGTCCAGTCGCTGCGGAATCCGCAGATTGGCATGGTTGAACAATGCCGTTCCGTTGAGGATGATCTCAAAGAGAATGACAGCCAACGCCGGCGCACCCAAAAGGTAAACCGTGCCGATCTTGATCAGCATCGAAAGCGCAATTTCAATCGGGTGAAAGCGTATCGCTGTGGACACATCAACATCAATATCAGCATGGTGAACCCGATGCAGGCGCCACAGAAAAGGGATCTTATGGGTGAGCAGATGCTGTGCCCAAATTACGAAATCCAGCACCAGCATCGCCAGAAGAATTTCCAGCCAAACGGGCCAGTTCACAGTATGAAAAACCCCTGTCTGGGTCCGTTCGGCATCAATCGCCGCACCAATCGCCAGCAAGGGCAATGCCAATGCCAGCAAGCGCAGACAGATTGAGTCGATCACCACAATTGACCCGTTCGTGAACCAGCGTCGTGATCGCTGTTGTTGACGGGTGCGGCGCGGCCACAACGATTCCAGTGTCGCCACCACCGCAAATATCGTCAGGAAAATCGTCACGCGGATGAGAATTTCATTCTCAATCACTGTGGTAAATCCCCATGTCAGCGATTGCGGCACGAACAACAATCTCACATGTTTTTGTGGTGCCCGCAGGCGTTGCATGATGCATTATCATGGCGTACCCACTGCTCTCCTGTCTGTCCTGATCATCTGACACCTTCCTGCCCGGAACTCAAACCGGCAGCGCTGGCAGGCGGTCTTCCGCGGCCAACTGGCAGAAAGCCCGATAGGTGCTTGCGATTCCATCCTCAACAGAGATGCGCGTGTAATCGGGCAGATTGGCGTGGGTTTTGGTTTCGTCCAGATCAGGTGGAAACGGAAACGGTGCCCCCGCAGACGAAATCCTGACACTCGGTGCCAGTTTTTTCAGGATGCCGATTCCATCCTCAACAGTGACGCAGGGGCCATTCAGGTCATAGACTGCTGCATTCTCTCCGACCCGGCTCACTGCGGCGATAAAGGCAGAAGCCGCCTCTCCTGCATGCAACCAGCTATACGGGCCAGTAAAGGGAATCTCAAAGGTCTCATGACACGCTGCCGCATGAATGGCTGCCGTCGTCAGCGAACTCATTCCCTGGTCTCTGCCGAGCCCATAGACAACATTGGGGCGCAGTCCGACCGATGGCACCTGCCAATCCTGCCAATAGACAAGCGCCGTCTGTTCGTTGGCCACTTTATAGGCACCATAGAGCGTCTCCTTGAATCCTTGCCCCGGCGGGAAACAAACGGCGGCAACCGACGATGCATAGGCCAAACGCGAAACGCAGTTTTCGCGTGCCGCTTGCAGGATATTCACGGTGCCTTCGACATTGACGCGGGCACCGCGTCCCGGATCAGCGGCGCAAAACGGAACCTGCAATCCGGCGAGATGAATAATGGCGTCAATCGCGTTGTCTTTGACAAAATTCGATACCGCCGCGCCATCAGTCACATCAAGATCTTGCCACACGTAATCGGCCGCTTCATCAGGCCCGACAATCAGCTCGAGTCGCCGCGAGTCAATCGCGATATCTGCCGCAATACAGGAAATTCCTGATCTTTTGAGGATCGCCAACACCCACGCGCCAATACATCCAGCGGCACCAGTGACCATGACCGGGCCATCAAAGGGATTATCGTCGATGAGGAATGGCTGCGTTAACGATTTCATTCTGTTGGTTTCCACTTCCGCTCTTGTCGACACATTTATGGACGCCCTTCGTGCAATGCAAAGGCAACAGATGCAAGAAGGGGAAATATATAACGCGCCATCAGGCGGGCTGGAGTCCAAAGACTCCCTGCCTGATCCGGCAAGACATTTTCAGCGGCACTGGATCTCCTCGATCTGCCCAGCCGCTACCGCGCGGTGGGGGCACGTCGGGATGTCGATGTCAACAGAGTCAATGATCGGGCTATCACTCATATGTCCGATCAACGTCATGCCCATCGCGCGAAGATCGCAACACCTCTCTTCGGAGCGGCGGAGACGCTGCTTGACATCCCGCAGACCCCAACCGTCTGTGATCTCACCCAAATCTCTTTCGCAGGCGAAGCGCAACCACGCCCAGGAGGAAAATCGCCGTACCCGTCCGCAACACCCGCATCACCGGGGGCTGAAACCCGACATCATCCCCCATACACGCCGCGGCTGTCCCGCCACCAGACCCACTCGTAGTGCCAATACGAAAATTTGGCCCTTTATCTATTGGCGCAAATGCACACAACGTTAAAGATGGGCTAACGTCTAAGTTTGGGGGATTATGTAGCCCCCGTTCCAGTTCGATATATCATAAACAATATATCACAGTGGAAGTGGAGTGTCCTTCTTGTAAGCAAGAGGGCAGCCGAAGCCGCCCCCTCAAATCTCTGTCTCTGATCACTGATCAGAACTTCATGGTGATACCGAGATCGGCCACTGCGTTGCTGTCGACACTTCCTGCGCCCGCTTTCAAGGTCGCGCCGCCGCCCAGATCATGGGAGAAGCCGACACCGAAGGCGTCAACGGTGGTGGAGGACTTGGTCCATTCTGCCTTAACTCCTCGTTTAGTTTGGGCGTCAGCGGTGAGTGTCCCGTCGTCGTAGTACCAAGTCGCACTTTCCTTCTTAGATTGTGCCGCCACTAAAACGAGAGAAGTCGTTTCTGACATTTGATAGGTCATATCGACACCAATAGCTTGGTTCTTCAAATCCATTTTGTTGCCGATGGCCGGATTTGTGAGAACTCCCCCTTCCTTTTTATTCTCACCGGCTGCGCCAGCTTTGACCTCTTCATTGTCGGCTTCGTCATGATCGCTGTCGGTGGAGTACAAGGCGTTCATCGAAATCAAGCCTTGAGAGAAGCCCATGCCAATCGACATGACTCCGTTGCTGTCGAAACCCGCACCAACAGTGACCGGCTCCACATTGAAGCTGAAACCAGCCGCCCATTCGGCATCGCCTTTGTTGTCGCCATAGGAGATCGCAACAGACGCGACTCCGAAATCACCATCATAGCGCACATCGGCAGCCGAGCCGCCCCACACACCTTCGGCGACATCATCAATGCCAATGCCATCAAAGCCGGGATCAGCAAGACCACCAGCCGTTTTGTCGGCAGCGTCCAGATCGGAACCAATCGTCAGCTTGTGCATGTCCATCGAGATATAGACTTCGCCGTGATTGTTGACTGTTTGTCCGGCGTCGGGGTCAAAAGTGGCGGCTGTAGCGGCGGTCATGACTAGCGGATCGCCGGCTGAGACCTTTAACAGGAGGTTTCCAGCTGTAGCAGCACCACCAAGCGGCGCACCGGCAGCAGTGCGTATTAACCAAGCACTATCTTCATCCGTTAAATCCGCTGGGGAAATAACTACAGGTTTCCCTTCAACGACAACAAGTACACTACCGTCAGTTATCTCAGCAGGAAGTTCGTACCTATTTTCACCCGCCGTTGTGTTAACAGCAGCGGCTTGAATCTTGCCATCTTTAATCGTAACAAATTGACCCTTATTAGTTTGCCCGACAATAATAGCGTCCAGTGGACTAGTGGTAGTTGTTGCAACTTCACCGATAGTGATCCGCTGAACTTCCGTCGCCGCCTTTGCACCTTTCCCGGCACCCGTCACGGACTCCGTATTGTCAATCGTGATTTTACCACCAAAGCCGATACCGCCGTCCGTTGTACCGGAAGCGGCAAAGGTCACATCAAACTCATGGTGGAATTGCAGTTCTGACGGATCACCGTCTTTCTCGTTGGCATGTTCCTTGAACTTCACCCCGAAGTTGGCTTCTCCGCTGATGGAGACACCGCCGCCATCCATGGCGAAGAGCGGCGTGCTGGCCAGGAGGGCCGCCGCTGTGAGTAGAGAGAATCTCTTCATGATTGTTTCCTATTTCTGTCATTGGTGGCCCGGCCAAGAAATATGATCGTTAATTGACAATGTGTTCATAGGACATCGGCCGAGCCTGACAGCCGAGCTAGGGAACCGGCGGTCCAAGTGACAGATGCCCTAGGGGGGGGGGGGGGTGCTAAATAATTTAGAGAGGTGATGCCAAAATGCATCAGTGGAAACGCGCGTGCGGGCCGCGCATTGTGTGCGGGGCAAGCCTCTCTGGGATTGAAGTGTCCGGACCCTCGCCCAATCACAGGAGAATGGGCGTGCCAGATCCCCGATGGATAAGGGAACCACACACACTTTCCCCTGTCTCCTCAAGGAAGGGGTCGCCGTGTAAAGCCTACGGTGAAGGCTTGGGTGTCCCAGGCGGGATTCGAACTCGCCGCCGGACATCCGCGGTGAGAACCCGAACCCCACCCGGGCGAAACCCGATCAAACATGCAAAAGGGTCCGCCGGCATGGAGAGCCCGGCAACACTCTGGCAAAAGGGGAGAGAGCCGGTGTCCCGTCTTCTGGCAGCGATGGGGCGTATCACTGGTGTAATCGGTGTTGTGGTGATTGACGACAGCCACGGCGAACGTACTCACTTGGCAAGAAGCAACGCCGAACTGGTCGAAAGAATCGTGAATATCTCGATGGACTATGGGCGCAGACCAGCGACACCTCAAGAAGCCCGCCAAATTCTTGGCCTGAGAATCCAATAGCTGCTGATAGCTGCTGATAGCTGCTGATTCTCACGCAAGAGACCACCGCGTCTCACTGAAAGTCGTGGCCCGAAATTGACTGGTGGGTCTATGGGTCCGCAGTCAGTTGTGCGGTATCGCGCTTTCCGCAGGAATACAGACGCAAAACTCAATATTCTCCATTTTCAGCCCACAGCTGAATCATCACCGTCCATTCATCCAGCAGATGATCATCACGTTCATTCAGGATTCAGGATTTGGCCGCACACCGACGAAGTTTCGGTCACCCCAAACATTGTCCACACGGTTAACGGGCGGCCAGTACTTGTATTCTCGAATACAACCGGGCGGAAAGAAAGCACGGCGTCTTCGATAAGGTCGCGACCAATCCTCAACCAGATCTTCCAGCGAATGGGGCGCATTGACCAACGGGTTGTTGTCGGGAGAAACCTCTCCCTCACGGACGGCATCAATCTCGTCCATGATTCCCAGCATGGCCTCACAGAAACGGTCCAATTCCTGTTCGGGTTCTGATTCCGTGGGTTCAACCATCAATGTCCCGGCCACCGGCCAACTCATCGTCGGCGGGTGAAATCCACAATCAATCAGTCGTTTGGCCACATCTTCAACCGTTATCGATGTCCCGGCAACCGCTTGGCCAATATCAATGATACATTCATGCGCGACCAGCCCACCGCGACCAGAAAAGCAAATGTCAAATCGCCCTTTGAGCTTATGCGCGATATAATTGGCATTCGCGATGGCCATGCGTGTTGCCCGCGTCAATCCCTCGCCCCCCATCAGCAAAATATAGATCCAGGAAACCGGAAGAATCGACGCAGAGCCATACGGCGTCGCTGACACGGCACCATTCATCTCGCCGCGCGACGGATCACCCGGTAGAAACGGGGCGAGATGGGACCGCACCCCGATCGGTCCCATTCCAGGGCCTCCACCGCCATGCGGGATGCAGAAGGTCTTGTGCAGGTTCAAATGGGCGACATCGGCACCAAGGTCACCCAATTTGGCTATGCCGACCAATGCGTTGAGATTGGCCCCGTCGCAATAGACCTGTCCCCCGCATTCGTGCGTGATTGCGACCACATCACGAATCGTATCTTCAAACACGCCGTGCGTTGACGGATATGTGATCATGGTCGCGGCAAGACAGTCTCCGGCTTCCACAGCACGGCCATGGAGGTCTTGCAAATCTATGGTTCCGTCATCCATGGTCCGGACTTCAACCACCTGCATTCCAGCCATTTGCGCCGAAGCGGCATTGGTGCCATGCGCCGATGCGGGAATCAGGCAGACCCGACGTTGCTCCGCACCATTGCGCGTATGATATCGATGAATCGCCAGCAATCCGGCATATTCGCCCTGCGCCCCGGAATTCGGCTGCATCGAAATCGCATCAAAGCCGGTAATTTCACACAATTTCTCCGACAGTTCCCTGATCAGTTCTGTATACCCTTCAACCTGGTCGACCGGCGCATACGGGTGGATCTGTGCAAAGCCGGGCAAGGTCACCGGACTCATCTCAGCCGTCGCATTCAGTTTCATGGTACAGGATCCCAGAGGAATCATCGTCCTGTCGAGCGCCAGATCCTTGTCGGCGAGCCGTCGCATATAGCGGACCATCGCCGTCTCCGCGCGATTCTGGTGAAATGTCGGATGGGTCAGATAAGCTGACCGTCGCCGCAGTGAGTCGGGAATCGTCGTTTCAGCGATGATGTTGGAAAAGTCACTCGCCACTCCAAATGAATGGGCAACCGCGGATAATTGTTGAAAGTCTATCAGTTCGTCAAGAGACAGTCCGATACGGTCATCGCCAATCTTGCGCAAATTGATTCCCGCTGCCACTGCGGTCTCAAGAATCTCTTGCTGCCGATCATTCACCTGCACCAGTAACGTGTCAAAAAATACCGATGTCGGGATCTTGAATCCCGCATCGACAAGCGTATCCCTGAGCGCCACGGTCTGGGAATGGATTCTGTCTGCGATGGCACGGATTCCTTGCGGTCCATGAAAGACCGCGTAAAGTCCTGCCATGATCGCGGGCAAAACCTGCGCCGTGCAAATGTTGGACTTGGCCTTTTGCCGCCGGATATGCTGCTCGCGCGTCTGCAAGGCGAGACGATAAGCTTCTCTTCCCTTGCTGTCCCGGGAAATACCAACAATCCGCCCCGGCAGTTCGCGCCTGAACTGGTCGCGAGTCGCAATATAGGCCGCATGCGGCCCGCCAAAACCCAAAGGCAGACCGAAACGCTGTGTCGACCCGACCGCGATATCTGCACCCATGGCACCCGGCTCCTTGAGAATCGCGAGAGCCATTGGGTCTGCTGCAACGGCGGCCACGGCATTCATCTCATGCAAGGAGGATATCACGGGCGTTAAATCTCTGACGTCTCCATAGGTTCCGGGATACTGGAACAACGCCCCGAACAGATCGTCTGCCTCCATGTCGGTTTCCGGGCATCCGATCACCAGATCGAATCCGTAGGACTGGCCACGCGTACGAATCACGGCAATGGTTTGCGGATGGCAGTTCTGGTCAACAAAAAAACGGTTGGATCTTGACTTCGACACCCGCCGGGCCATCGCCATGGCTTCAGCACCCGCCGTTGCCTCATCAAGAAGTGATGCGTTGGCAACCTGCAGACCGGTGAGATCACAAATCATCGTCTGAAAATCGAGCAGGACTTCAAGTCTGCCCTGGCTGATCTCCGGCTGATACGGTGTGTAAGCCGTGTACCAGGCAGGATTTTCAAGGATATTGCGTTGAATGACAGGCGGTGTGACCGATCGGTAATAACCCATGCCGATCAATGAGATCATCTGCCGATTACGCGCGGCAAGATGCGCGGCAAGATCCAAAGCCTCCGACTCGGTGACCGGGGAACCGAGCTTGCCGATCCCGGCACAACGAATGAAATCAGGCAACGCGCGGTCAACGAGTTCCTGCTCGGACGCATAACCCATCTCCTGCAACATTCTGGCCACACCGGGTCTCGAGGGCCCGATATGGCGCAGATTGGCAAAATCCTCCGGATTGTAATCCTGTGTCACACTGCCCGTATTGCGACTGACCATATCATCAGACCTTTTTGATGAACTCCAAATACTCGCCTTCATCCATCAATGAATTGCAGACCGCCGGATCATCCAGTTTCAATCGAAAGAACCAGCCATCACACTGCGGATCGTCATTGACAAGCGACGGATTCTCATCCAGCTCGGCATTCACTTCGAGGACAGTCCCCGCTGCGGGTGCGTAGACTTCGGATGCGGCCTTGACACTCTCAATGACAGCCGCCTCGGCACCTTCCTCAAGAACCGCGCCTTCTTCCGGCAATTCCACAAAGACAATGTCGCCGAGCTGCTCAGCGGCGAATTTCGTGATTCCAACCTTGGCGACATCTCCATCGATGACAAGCCACTCATGTGCCGTGGTGAATTTCATCATTGTTCCCCTATACTGATGTGGCCCTCATTCGATGTCGAACGAAGGGCAGACGACCGCACTTCGCCGCGACCATGCGCCCCCTGACGCCGGCAAAAATTTCCCGATCAGTTCCGGCAAAAGACGTGTCTATATATCCCATCGAGACAGGACCTCCAAAAGTTGCCCCATAACCGCCGGATGTCACCCGCCCGATCTGCTGTTCTCCTGCCACAGTCGCAAACAGACCGGCACCCTCACGAATTGGCACTTTTCCCGTCGGATAAATACCGATCCGCCGGACCGAAGGGCCTTCTGCCAGTTCGGCAAAAATTCGCTTCTCCCCCGCGAATCCGCCAGCGCGCACGCCATCGGGACGCCGTGCCTTTTGAATGGTCCATTCCAGACCGGCGTCCACAGGGCTGGTCGATTCGTCAATATCATGGCCAAAAAGACAGAATCCCGCCTCAAGACGCAAGGAATCCCGTGCACCCAATCCCGCCAACTCCGCCTGTTCATACCCCAATAAACGATCAGCCAACGCGTCTGCCGATTCACCCGGGATCGAAATTTCAAACCCGTCTTCGCCCGTATAACCCGAGCGCGCAACCAGCAGGGATGTTCCTGACCAGTTGAATTCACGCAATTCCATAAATCGCAATGCACCGCTACCCGGCACCACGGCATCCATGATCCCCTCTGCGGCAGGTCCTTGAATGGCGAGTAAGGCCCGATCCTCCAATAATTCTATTGCACAGATTGTCTCCAGCCCCTCCCGCAACCGCTCCAGATCATTGAATTTGCGCGCCGCATTGACAACAAGATGCCAGCCATCATCCCGTCGTGCCGCCATCACGTCATCGATGATGCCCCCATTGTCATTCGTCAGCAGACAGTAGCGCTGCCGTCCGACGGGAAGGGCAAGCATGTCGCTCGGCACCAGCCGCTCGAGAGCACGGGCGGCATTTTCAGTCTGACCGGCACGCGGCATCAGCCGAATCTGTCCCATATGGCTGACATCGAAGAGGCTCGCCGCACGGCGCGTATGGAGATGTTCGCTGATGATGCCTCCCGCGTACTGAATGGGCAGTTCATAATCCGCAAACGCAATCATCTTTCCATCATGCCGCTGATGGAGATCCAGGAGCGGTGTTCTCCGAAGCTGTATGTCAGACATGGCTGTTCTCCATGAATTTTTACCACGCGTTCCTGTCAGCCGCACACACAACCGGAACCATGCCGGCGAGCCGCCGGCACGCGGGATCAGCAATCAGAGGTGATTCCCCCGATTGCATCTGGTCCGCACAATGCCCTACACAACGCCGATACGGCTTGGTCCTTGCCCATCACAGGGATCATGCCGCCTCCATCTGTGTTGCAGGACACGCACGACTGTCTCTTATCAAACACGATCCCAATTTCTGTGCAATATGGTCGATCCCAGCGGCATCGCTGATGGCCAATGTTGCGTCTGCCCGGCGCGGTGACTGTCAAACACGCAAGTCAGGTTCAATGCGGTTCACATGCGTCTGCAGACGACTGATCTCCACCACGGCTTTCCACAAGGCCTCGAGTGCCGTTTGGGAATCCGCGTGCAGATGGCCATCTGGCGGCTCATACCGTTCGAGATAGATTCTGAGAGTGGCGCCTGTTGTTCCCGTTCCTGACAGACGAAAGACAGCGCGCGCTCCGTTGGCGAAAAAAATCCTTATCCCCTGACCCGTGCTCACCGAAGAGTCGACTGGATCATGATAACTGAACTCGTCAGCAGCGGTCACCCGGAGATTCGTGGCGGGTGTGGTGACAAGCCGATCAAGACGGGATCGCAAATCATCCATGAAAGACGTTGCCGCTTGGGCCGGAATGTTCTCAAAATCATATCGTGAATAATAATTGCGGCCAAAAGCTCGCCAATGATCATGCAAGATCTCTGTCACTGACATCTCACGGGCAGCGACAATGCTGAGCCACAACAGAATGGCCCATAATCCATCTTTCTCCCGTACATGATACGATCCGGTTCCTGCACTTTCCTCACCGCAAATCGAGACGCGGCCGGAATTCAGCAGATTGTCAAAAAATTTCCACCCCGTCGGTGTTTCGTAAACACGGATACCCAGTTTCTCGGCAACGCGATCACAGGCAGAACTTGTCGGCATTGAGCGGGCAATACCGACGATCCCGTCACGATAGGCCGGCGCAAGATGGGCATTGGCCGCGAGAATCGCAAGACTGTCCGAAGGGTTGATGCAGGCGCCCCGGCCGATGATCAGATTGCGGTCACCATCACCGTCGGAAGCGGCCCCCATATCGGGTGCTTGCGGCGACATCATCACATCAACCAAGGATCTGGCCCAGACAGGATTGGGGTCCGGATGCTGCCCACCGAAATCCGGTTGCGGAATCCTGTTGATCACTGTTCCGGTCGGCGCGCCAAGTTCATCTTCAAGAATCCTTTTGGCATAGGGGCCGGTCACGGCATGCATGGCATCAAACCGCAAGGTAAAGCCAACGGAGAAAAGCCGCCGCAACGCAGCAAAATCAAAAAGCTCTTCCATCAATGCAAGATAATCATCAACCGGGTCGACAATGGTCAGGGATGTGTCTCCGATATCCTGACGGCTGTCGGTGTGGCTCAGGTCAATATTGGGGACATCAGCCGTCGCATACCGGCTGATTCGGGAAGCGGCCGCGGCAAATCCGGCGGTCATGCTTTCGGGGGCAGGACCTCCACTGGCAACATTGAACTTGACCCCGAAATCTCCATCAATACCGCCCGGATTATGGCTCGCCGACAGAATAAAACCGCCGATGGCTCCGGATTTGCGGATCATATGCGCGGCAGCTGGCGTCGAGAGCAAACCGGAACACCCGACAATCAGCTTTCCGACACGATTGGCGACTGCCATTCTGATGATTGTGCCGATGGCCGCGTCATTGTAAAAACGCCCGTCGCCACCAATGACAAAAGTCCCACCCTGTACGCCGTCAATGGTATTGAAGATCGCCTGTACATAATTCTCCAGATAAGACGGTTGCTGAAAAATCCGCGTCTTTTTGCGAAGCCCGGAAGTCCCCGGAACCTGTCCTTCAAACGGTTCAGTCTCGACAAATTGAATATCCACTGGGAATTTTCCTATTTTGTGGTGCACAGTTTTGTGGACCGCCGGCCGTGCATGCTTTTGGCAACAGACAAGAAGTGCTTGTGGCGCGCAAGTTCGCTGACACTGATGCGATAGCGACGCCGCCAGTTGGGATGCTCATCGGTCGTGCCGGGTAAATTCTGCGCCTGCCTGTGTTGGCAAATATCATCCAGCTGCACCCCCACCATAGACGCAGGTGACACCGCAAGGGACGTCTGGACAGCCTTGCTGAACCCGATTCCGGGATGTTTCGCCTTCACGGCCCTGATGTCGCGCCGCCGCAACTTGTGCGCCGCGACATATCCATCACCATCAATCCACCCCAATCGGTGCCACCAGTCAATATCGATACCATGTTTGAAGCCACGAACCGTCGGCGTGTCATGCGTCGCAAAGCAGGCCAGTTCCTGCCGCGCAACTGAACGTGACCCATGCCGTGACTTTCTGGATTTCTCACGCTGTCGGATTTCATACTGCAGGACCGAGAGGCCATAGATTCCATGTTGACGTATGGATCGGCGAAAACCAGGTGACGCAAGCCCCAGATCTTCCCCGATCACAACCGTTCCCTGCCGCACCGCTTCGATCTTCAACAAAGCGATCAAACTCTCGTAATTCTGACGGACAAAGCCGCCAGGACTGCCGTCGTCCGGTATCCAGAAACTGCGCTGTAATCCCATGATATGATCAATGCGTACCATTCCCGCGACTTTCATCACCTGAGCCAGTATATCGCGAAAGGGACGATAACCGGCATCCTTGAGACGGTGCGGCGAATAGGCGGCAAGGTTCCAGTTCTGCCCGTTGGGATTGAGATGGTCGGGCGGCGCACCCACCGACACATGACAAGCGACCGATTCGCGTTCGCACCAGCTCTCCGCACCGCCGCGTCGCGCTCCAACAGCGATGTCATGATACAATCCCAGTGCCATGCCGCTGTCTTTTGCACCTCTCTGTGCCGACTCCAGCTGCCGCGTCGCAACCCATTGCAACCACTGATGATACCCGGTCCCGGGATCCCCGTACCGGAAATGGGACGGCCAGTTTCGCCAATCCGCACCATACTGGCCGGACAAGGTTTCGAACGCGACAAACCGCGCGAGCTTCGTGTCATGGCCCTCATGACAGAATCGGGTGAAGTCTTGCTGCATGGATTCGGGCGCTTCCACACGGAACAGATCATACAGTTGCTCTGTCACGTGCCGGTGCGTCAACCTGTACAGCATGTAATCGACGTGTTTCGATTGCCGCAGGGCAACAAGATGATTCGTGACGGACTCTCGTATTCTTCGGGCCGCGGGGGAATTTTCCAATCCGGGGATTGAGTCAACGGCGATATGGTCAGTGTTGAAGAATCCGCGATGCGATGGCGCATAGGGACTGATCTCGTCACTGGAAATGCCCATGGCATGGATCGGATTGATTCCCACAAAACCCGCTCCTTCTCCACCGGCAGCAATGGCAATTTCCCTGAGATCTGAATAATCCCCCAGCCCGGAGTTACGCTCCGAATGGAGTCCGTAAAGTGCAAGATTGACTCCCCATATCCGTTCGTGCCCGGATTGCTCAAAAAGTGACGGCGCACACGCCGGTGACGCAATCACCCGCACCATCTCGGCTTTGCCCTGAAAACGCAGATTGAGGGAATAGATTCCCGCCCTGAGAGACGGCAGCCAGGGATCCCCCTTCGCTGCGGCCACGTCTTGCGGAGATGTGGAATCTTCATTGCGCAATTGCCAGTTGTCGATGTCACCCGATGCCACGCGGGTTTCCTGGCCACTCGGGATGATGACCTCCCGAGGAAACCGCCGCGCCGTTTTTTCTGCCCGCACGGCACGGAGACTCTCACGCAACTCGGCCGGGGTCGATGCGGGGACAAAATTCGCAGCGAGCAGAGCGCGCAACGTGTCGGGCGAGGCAACCTGCTCCTGATCCTGCAGATCACGATAACTGAGAAAGATCCCGTAGGCCGTAGCCAGTTCCGCCAGATCGGCATCGGCACTCATTCCGAGTTGTGCTCCCCCTCCACAACAAAAGCGACCACCGAATCTCCGGCAATCGGTACAAGACGCGATTCAGCAGGATCGCCGGCGATTGTCCCGGTCTGATCGGTGTCGAGACATCGCCGCCAGGAGCCAGGACCGGTGAGCAATGGCAATGTCACCTCCTGGCGTAGCGCAGAGCGATTGAAAGCAATGAACACTTCATCCGGCTCCTCATCGGCTCCTGCATATCTCACTGTCAGGCAAAGGTTGGACAAACCCGGATCACGCCATTGCAGCGGACGTCCGCTCAGATCCGTCCATTCGACATCCTTCTGGCTGTTTTCCGGATGTCTGTGCCCATGCAGAAAACGGCTTTGACGTACTGCGGGATGCGCCCGTCGGAATGCAGCCAGCTGACTGACAAAATCAAGCAGTTCGGAATCCATCTCTTTCCAGTCGATCCAGCTGGTTTCGTTATCCTGGCAATAGGCATTGTTATTGCCAAACTGGGAATTGCCCAGCTCATCACCGGCCAGCAACATCGGTGTCCCCTGTGAAAGAAAGAGAGTTGCCAGCAGATTACGGATCCGACGTTTGCGGATGGCAATAATCCGGGTGTCTTCGGTCACGCCCTCGATGCCGCAATTGTCGCTGAAATTCGCGTTATGGCCGTCCTGATTGGCTTCCTGGTTGGCATCGTTATGCTTATCCGCATAGGATGTCGTGTCAGCCAATGTGAACCCGTCATGCGCGGCGACAAAATTCACGGAAACCCAGCTGCGGCGCCCCTTGTGATCAAACATGTCGGCTGAACCGAGGAGCCGCGCACCCAGTTCCTGTGTGCTGTGTTCGTCACCACGCCAATAGCGGCGGACGGTGTCACGGTAACGGTCGTTCCATTCCGAAAACTCCGTCGGAAAAGCCCCGAGCTGATAGCCCCCCGGACCGATATCCCAGGGTTCAGCAATCATGCGTACCCGCGCCAGAACCGGATCCTGCCGCAACGCATCGAAAAATCCGCCATTCGGGTCAAAACCATGATCCTCACGGCCCAGTGTGGTGGCGAGATCGAAACGAAAGCCGTTGACTCCCATTGTGTCAACCCAAAATCGTAAAGAATCGAGGACCATGCGCAGCACGAATGGATGGGAAACATTCAGGGTATTGCCACAGCCTGTATCAACGACATAGTAACGTTTCTGCCCGGACAGCAAGCGATAGTAGCAGGCATTGTCAAATCCGCGAAATGACAGAGTCGGGCCGCGATGATCGCCCTCGGCGGTATGATTGTAAACAACATCAAGGATGACTTCGATATCCGCTTCATGAAAACGTTCGACCATGCGGCGGAATCCGATCAGGCCTGCGGGCCCGAAATAACGGGGTTCGGGCGCAAAAAACCCGATCGAATTATATCCCCAGTAATTCTTCAGCCCGCGGTCGAGCAGGAAAGAATCATCCACGAAGGCATGCACGGGCATGAGTTCGATGGCCTGAACACCCAGTGCGTGAAGATGATCAATGATGGGGTCGCAAGCCAGGCCCTCATAGGTGCCCCGCAATCGGTCAGGAACACCCGGATGCTGACGGGTCAGACCTTTGACATGCACCTCATAAATCAGATCACGCGCACCGCGGCGGTGCAACCCGCATCTCCCACCTGAAAAAAGTTCGGGATCAGAAACTACTGATTTGGGGACATGGGGAGCCGAATCAGCCGAACTGAATGACAGATCCAGCTGCGGCGCCGCCAGATCATAGCCCAATATGTCAGGATGATTTTTCCACTGGCCAAAGAATTCTCGGGTATAGGGGTCAATCAACAGTTTGTTGGGATTGAATCGATGCCCGGCCTCCGGCGTATAGGGACCGTCAACGCGATAGCCATAGAGCGTACCAATCTCCAATCCCTCAACATAGCCATGCCACACCGGTCCCGTGCGCTCGGGGAGTGGTATGCGGGATATCTCCTCGCTGCCATCATCAGAAAACAGGCAGAGTTCAATCCTGGTGGCATTCTCGGAAAAGACCGCAAAATTCACCCCGCCCCCGTCATGATGGGCACCCAGCCGGTCAAACCGCCCGGAGGTGATCGCAAACCTCTTCATGATCTGCTGATCAAATCAGAATAGATCTTGTGATACGCGGTGGCCGACTGATCCCATCCCACCGGATGCCGCATCGCACGGCGTATCATACGCGCCCAGATTTGCCGATTCTGATAGAGTTTGCAGACCCGGACAAGGGTTTGATTCAACGCCGCCGCAGTGCCGGGTGCGAACTGAAAGCCGGTGGCGCAATTGGCGGCGAGGGCCGCCTCATTGGCATCAATCACGGTATCAGCAAGACCCCCTGTCTGCGCGACCACCGGCAGTGTGCCGTAGCGCAATCCGTAGAGCTGGGTCAGCCCACAGGGTTCAAAACGCGAGGGAACGATGACCGCATCGCATCCGCCCTGCAAGAGATGCGAGAGCGGCTCATCATAGCCGATCATCACGCCCACGGAGTCGGGATAGCGGCGAGACGCACGTGCAAACCCGTCTTCCAGGTCGGCATCCCCCGAACCGAGCAGAGCCAGCCGGGCATCCTGCGCCACCAGTTCAGGGATACAATCAAGCAGCAGGTCAAGCCCCTTTTGCTGTGTGAGTCGACTGACCACCGCAAATAATGGACCTGTTCCGGGGCGTAATCCGAACCGCGCAATGATGGCCTGCTTGTTGAGTTGCCGTCCCTTGAGGGCCCGCGCCGAATAGTTGGCGACAAGATGCGGATCGGTTTCAGGATTCCACGTATCCAGATCAATCCCGTTGACAATACCGACAAGATCATCTTGCCGCGCCCGCAACAATCCATCAAGACCCATGCCGAATTCAGGGTTGAGCAACTCCTTGGCATAACGCGGGCTGACCGTGGTAATTGTGTCGGCAAATGCAATCCCGGCCTTCAGGAATCCGATTTTGCCGTAGAACTCGGCGCCGGATGCCGTAAAAGTCTCACTTCGCAACTGCAAATTCGCCAGTTGGCCAGAATCAAAAAGCCCTTGATACGCGATATTGTGGATGGTCATGATTGTGGGTGGAACCGACGTCGCGGACTGTGCCAGATAGGCGGGCAACAGACCCGTTTGCCAGTCATGCAGATTGACAATGTCAGGTTTCCAGCCGGCGATCCCAGATTGTGCAATCTCGGCGCCGGCATAGCTCAGGGCCGCGAAACGCGTATGGTTATCCGGCCAGTCCTGCCCATCAGGCCCCAGATAGATATTGCCCTCTCGCCGGTAAAGATGCGGCGCAGACAACACCAGAAGGTCGATATCATGCACGTGAATGGCGTGGATGGCAGCGGATCCGCCGAACAGGTTTTCGAACCTGAGCGCAGGTTCTCTTGACCCCACCAGATTGCTGATGTCCGGATATTCTGGAAGCAGCACCCGAACCCTTACACCCGTTGTGGCCAGTGCCTTGGGCAATGAACCGATGACATCGGCCAAACCACCGGTCTTGACCAGCGGCGCACATTCAGAAGCCACAAAGAGAAGTTCCACGTCAAAGTGCCAGTCGATCAATCATGGGTTGCGTGATTAAACAGACGCCACTGTCACTCAGACGGAACCGCTGTGCATCGAGTTCGGGGTCTTCACCCACCACCAATCCCCTGGGAATCACCACACCGCGGTCAATGACCGTGTTTTTCAGCCGCGCGTTGCGATTGATTTCCACATAGGGCAACGCCACGACTGAATCGAGTTGTGAGTAGGAATGGGTCTTTACACCGGTGAATAACAGGCATTTTTTCAGGCTGGAGCCGGAAATAATGCATCCGCCCGAGACCATTGATGAGATCGCTTGACCCCGCCGCCCATCCTCGTTGTGGATAAACTTCGCCGGCGGGGTCAATTCAGAATAGGTCCAGATGGGCCAGCTTTGATCATAGAGGTCCAGCAGGGGACTGAAGTCAGTGAGATCAATATTGGCCTGCCAATAGGAATCAATCGTCCCGACATCACGCCAGTAAGCATGTTTCTCAGAAGACGCACGAATACATGATCGTGCAAAAGGATGGGCAACGGCTTTTCCGTGTTTGACAATATAGGGAATCACATCGCCGCCAAAATCATTGCCGTAGTCGGGAAAAGTTGACATCTCCTGGAGCAGTGACAGCAGATATGCTGTTTCGAAAACGTAAATCCCCATGCTGGCCAGTGCCGCCGATGGCCGACCGGGCATGGGCGGTGGATCCGCCGGTTTTTCCATAAAGCCGAGAATACGATCATGGCGGTCGACATCCAGAACCCCGAATTCTGACGCATCGCGCCGCGCCACCTCCATGCAACCCACAGTCACATCAGCGCCGCTGTCGACATGGTGGGCAATCATGATTGCGTAATCCTGTTTGTAGATGTGATCGCCGGCCAGAATGATCACATATTTGGGCGTATAATCCCTGATGATATCGGTATTTTGCAAAACGGCATCGGCCGTACCCTTATACCAGAGTTCTTCATTCAGCTGTTGCGAGGCCGGCAGGATATCGAGCGATTCGTTGCGTTCGGCACGAAAGAAACTCCATCCGCGTTGCAAATGGCGGATCAGGGAATGGGCCTTATATTGAGTTGCAACACAGATACGCCGAATCCCTGAATTGACCGCATTCGACAGCGGAAAGTCGATGATACGACTCTTCCCGCCAAAATAGACTGCAGGTTTGGCTCGCCGGTCGGTCATCTCGTGCAATCGGCTGCCGCGCCCACCGGCAAGGACAAAAGCCATGGACTCCCGGGCTAATCTGCGGACTTGCTGAGTCATCTTCCTGTTCTCCCTGTCGGTGGTGTTTCAGGCACGGTTGCGCAATCCAAAATACAAGACTGAAAGCGGCGGCAACGTCAGATTGAGGGCGTGCGGATAACCCGATGCGGCAATCGTATCACTCTGAACAGCACCCTGATTGCCGCGATCGCCACCGCCGTAAATCGATGCGTCGGTATTCAATAATTCATCCCAGCAACCGGAAACAGGAACGCCGATATGTCGCTGCCGTTCGACCGGTGTCAAATTGCAAACAACCAGAATCGGCACCGATCCGCTTTCACCCCAGCGAATCCAGGCGAAGACCGAGTCGTCGGCACTCTCAGCCTCGACCCAGACAAAACCGCGCGGATCACAATCGCGTTGATAGAGGCTCGGCTGCGTCCGGTAGAGACGGTTCAAGTCGCGAACCAGACGTTGCATCCCATGATGAAGATTGTTGCCGAGCAGATGCCAATCCAGCGAACCATTGTGTGTCCACTCGTTTTCCTGTGCGAATTCACATCCCATGAAGAGCAGTTTCTTGCCCGGATGGCCCCACATGAATGCGTAATAGGCGCGCAGGTTGGCAAACCGGGTGGCGTGGTCACCCGGCATCTTCCGCAGCATCGAATTTTTGCCATGAACCACCTCGTCATGACTGATGGGCAAAATAAAATTCTCGGAAAAGGCGTAACTCAGTCCAAAAGTGATCTTGTCATGTGCATATTTTCGATGCACCGGATCCTGGCTGAAGTAGAAGAGCGTGTCGTTCATCCAACCCATATTCCACTTGAAACCGAATCCAAGACCTCCCTGATCAGCCATTCCGCAAACCTGTGGAAAGGCTGTCGATTCCTCAGCCACTGTCATGATGCCGGGGACATTCCCATAAACAAGTGAATTCACGCGGCGCAGGAATGCGATTGCTTCAAGATTCTCCCGCCCGCCGTCCTTGTTTGGAATCCACGCGCCTGGCTGACGGGAATAGTCGCGATAGAGCATCGAGGCTACAGCATCGACCCGCAATCCATCGACATGATGTTCTGCCAGCCAGTATTGTGCATTGGCAGCCAGAAAATTGGCAACCTCAATGCGCCCCAAATTATAGACAAACGTGTTCCAGTCCGGATGAAATCCCTCGCGTGGATCAGCATGTTCATAGATGGGTGTTCCGTCAAAACGAGCCAGTCCATGGGGGTCTGTCGGAAAATGCCCTGGCACCCAATCCAGTATGAGTCCCAGTTCGGCCGCATGGCAGGCATCAACCAACTGACGGAATTCTGTCATATTCCCAAAACGCACTGTGGGTGCAAACAGTCCGATCGGCTGATAGCCCCAGGATCCATCGAATGGAAACTCCGATATGGGCATCAATTCGATATGGGTAAACCCCATCTGCTGCGCATAAGTCACAAGCTGCGTGGCATGCTCGAGATAGGACAATGGCCGGTTGCCGTCCTCCGGCACCCGCCGCCACGATCCGAGATGAACCTCGTAAATCGAAATCGGCTGATCCTTGCTGTGTCGCTGCCGGCGACTCTCCATCCATGACGCATCCTGCCAGTCATAGCCATCCAGCCGCCGCACCACTGACGCCGTCGCGGGAGGATGCTCGGCACCGAAACCAAGGGGATCCGATTTGAGAGGCAACAGCTCTCCCGTGGCACTGATCAACTCAAACTTGTAGATATCGCCTTCTCCGATACCCGGCGCAAAAATCTCCCAGACACCACTCAACCCGCGTCGGCGCATCACATGGCGCCGGCCATCCCATTCGTTGAAAGCACCCACCACCGAAACCCGCCGTGCATTCGGGGCCCATACGGCAAAATGTGTTCCTGCAACCTTGTCGCATGTGATGATATGGGCCCCCAGAACCTTCCACAGATTCAAATGTGCTCCCTCTGAGATCAGATGCTCATCGAGATCCCCCAGGACCGGACCAAATCTATAGGGATCCTCAATGATGAATTGGGAGTTGTTCCTGGTCACGCGCAAGCGGTAGGCAAAGGGTTTTTTGCCTTGTCCCACTCGAGCAGAAAAAATATCACCATACCCGTCGAAAGGATTCAGTTCAGTGATGCAGTTTCCGTCCTGGGAGTCCAATATCTCGACCCGGGTCGCGCCGGGCATGAAAACTGTCACGGTCTGGTATCCGTCTCGGCGATGCAGACCCAGAACAGAGAACGGATCGGGATGTGTTCCCGCAGATACGAGAGCTGCATCCTCGGTACTCATCATCACTCAGCCCTCTTGGATACCCGTTCCCGACACACTTGACGTCACATCGACGCCGCCGGGTCCACCGCCTGTCGAAGGCCGTGGTCGAGACATCGACGGGTCAGAACTTCCGACAATCAGTCCGATACCCTTTCTGCCACGTCGCATATCGATGATCCGGGATTCCATCACTGCTGGCACCCCTCACGCCAGTGACGAGATATTCCAGATCTCCTGCGCGTAACCGCGCACGGTGCGATCCGCAGAAAACCAGCCCATACCGGCTGTATTCATCGCCGCCATCCGTCGCCAGCCATGGGTGTCTTCAAAAGCTGAATCCACGCGCCTTTGCGCTGCAAAATAGCTGTCAAAGTCACATGTCACCATAAATGGATCATGTGCCATGACATGGGTCACAAGCCCCACATAGCGCTCCCGGTCACCACCACTGAAGACACCCGCAGAAATCTGCCCAAGGACCCGCTGCAAACGCGGACTCGCACTGACTGCCTTCTGCGCAAATCCAGCCAGTCGCTGGCGTTCGCGGACTTCCTCAGCCGTCAAACCGAAAAGAAAAAAGTTCTCGGCTCCAACATGCTCCCGAATTTCGACATTGGCACCGTCAAGTGTGCCAATCGTGGGGCTGCCATTGAGCGCCAGTTTCATATTGCCGGTTCCCGATGCCTCTTTGCCGGCTGTGGAAATCTGTTCGGAAAGATCCGCGGCAGGAATCAGGATTTCAGCCATCGACACGTTATAGTCAGGGGGAAAGACCAGCTGCAAAAAATCCCTGGTTTCGTGATCATGGTTGATTGTCATCGCCACATCGTTGATCAAACGAATGATCATCTTTGCGAGAACATAACTCGGCGCAGCCTTGCCGGCAAAGAACTTCACCCGCGGTGTCCATCGTCGGGTCGGCGCATCCTTGATCTCATTCCAAAGCGCAATCGTCTCGAGAAGATTCATGAACTGGCGCTTATATTCGTGGATACGTTTGATCTGGACATCAAACATCGCATCGGGATTGATCAGGATGCCATCACGTTTATGCAACCAGTTGACGACGCGCTGTTTGTTCTGGTGTTTCGCGGCGGCAAAGCGATCAAGAAAAGCTGAGTCACTGGTCAATTCCCGCAGTTCTGACAGTCGTTCGAGCGCGGTGGGCCAGTCGCCGCCGATGGTCTCGTTGATGAGTTGGCGCAAGGGCCGGTTGCAGGAATATAACCAGCGGCGTGGCGTGATGCCATTGGTCTGGTTGATGACTCGCCCTGGATAGGCTGTGTGCAGATGGGCAAAAACAGTCTCCTTGACCAGGTCGGTATGGAGTCTGGACACGCCGTTGATGCGGCGCGCCATCACAAATGCGAGAGCTCCCATACGCACCTCGCCATCCTTGATGATGGGAACTCCGCCACCCGCTTGCAGGTGCATTCTGTCGATGATGCCGATGATCTCATGATGCCGCGGCAACACGCGGGCAAACAACGTCTCCGGCCAGCATTCCAATGCCTCTGGCAGGAGCGTATGGTTGGTAAAATGCAAACAATCACGCGCAATCTCAATGGCGTCAGGTATGGCCATTGCATATGTGTCTGAAAGCAAGCGAACCAATTCTGCGCCGGCAATGGCCGGGTGCGTATCGTTGAGTTGAATCGCCACATGCGCGGCCAGATCGCACAAGGCAAGATCTTCTGACAATAAGCGACGCAGCAAATCCTGGAGAGACGCGGAGGTAAAAAAATACTCCTGCTTGAGCCGCAATTCCTTCCCGATGTCGGTGGTGTCATCGGGGTATAATACCCGCGTCAGGGTTCTGGCCAGACTCTCGGGGGCATTGGCCGCAAGATAATCCCCGCGATTGAAGCTGTCCAAATCAAAAATCTTCGTGGGTCTTGCCGCCCACAACCGGAGCGTATTGGCCCATTTGCCGCCCCAACCGATGACCGGCGTATCATAAGCCGTGGCGATGACAGTTTCATCCGGCACCCAGACCCTTTTGTCATCCCGGGTTGCAAGATGGCCACCGAAAGCAATGGGATAAACGACTTCCGGCCTTGCAAATTCCCATGGATGACGCTGTACCAGCCACGTCTCCGCAGTTTCGACCTGAATGCCATGCTCAAACGTCTGTTCAAAAAGACCGTGTTCATAGCGAATCCCGTAACCATAGGCGGGAATGGCAAGGGTGGACAGACTGTCAAGGAAACATGCCGCAAGCCGTCCAAGACCGCCATTGCCGAGAGCTGCGTCCGGCTCGTCCGCAACGATCTCGGCGTAATCCTGCCCCAGCATGCGCATGGCCTGCTCGGCTCTGTCCTCGAGTCCAAGATTGATCGCTGCATCCTCGGTCAGTCGTCCGATGAGAAACTCCATTGACAAATAATAGACTCGTTTGGCCTTGACGGCATAGGTCCGGCGGGTTGCCGCAAACCAGGGATCCACCACCCGATCACGCAATGCAAACGACAGGGCCATACGCCAGTCCGTCAAGGTGGCATGCGCCGGATCCTTGCCCAGCGCCGACTTCAGATGATGAGAAATCGCATCACGCAACACGATCACATCATTGTCGAGATGACTGTTCGCCTGTTTGTCAGCTGCGATATCCATAAGTGCGTTGCCTCAACCCCTGATCGGACCCTGTGCACAACCCATCTGTCGACATTCCGATGCTGTGGACCAACACATGTTCAGGGGACTCTCTCTCACTGCCCCAGGTCATTTCCAATGGAGCCGCAAGCTGTGAATCAACCGACATGAATTGACTCCGTCTCTCGAGTCATCCTGAAGGCAAGCGGTTCACGAACCTTGCCCCGCATGCGTGCCAGGCCTGTCGCTCCGACCATAGAGGGCCCCGCTGCCCAGCTCGGCTTCAATACGCATCAGTTGATTGTATTTGGCCACCCGATCTGACCGGGCCAGCGAACCGGTCTTGATTTGACCGCTATTGGTCGCGACCGCGAGGTCGGCAATGGTCGTATCTTCTGTTTCCCCGGAGCGATGGCTGATCACGATACCGAAACCGGCTTGGCGGGCCGTTGCAATCGCTGCCAATGTCTCGGACAGGGTCCCGATCTGGTTGAACTTGACCAGCAGGGCATTGCCCCATCCCCGTTCAATTCCTTGCTTGATTCGTTCAACATTGGTGACGAACAAATCATCCCCAACCAGTTGGACGGTCTGGCCCAACGCGTCGGTGAGCGCTTCCCAGCCAGTGAAGTCATCTTCGGCCATCCCATCTTCAATCGAATAAATCGGGTAATCCTGAGCCAGTTGCCGCAGAAAGGACATATGCTCCTCTGGTGACAGTGAAAGCCCTTCTCCCTTGAGTTCATAAACACCATTCTGATGATACTCCGAGGCAGCGCAATCCAGTGCCAACTGGATATCTGACTGTGGCTTGTAGCCAGCCTTGATAATGGCCTGCAGAATCAAATCAAGAGCATGTCGCGTTGATTGGATATCCGGAGCGAACCCACCTTCGTCACCGATGCCGGTGGCCATTCCCGATTGCGTCAGTTCAGCCTTGAGAATGTGGAACACTTCCGCTCCCATGCGCACGGCATCAGCGAGACTGCCGGCCCCACACGGCACGATCATGAATTCCTGGAAATCCAGCGCATTGTCGGCGTGCATCCCGCCATTGATGATATTCATCATGGGGACTGGAAGTATCCGCGCCGAAGTCCCGCCGATATAACGATAGAGCGGTTGCCCGGTACTGGATGCCGCCGCCTTTGCCACGGCCAGCGACACGCCGAGGATTGCATTGGCACCCAACCGACCCTTGTTGGCGGTCCCGTCCATCGCGATCAACTGCGCATCAATCACTTCCTGCATCGTGGCATCGGTGCCCTGCAGCTCCTGGTGAATTTCAGTGTTGACCATGTTGACTGCTTTGCACACGCCCTTACCGCCGTAGCGATTGGCATCTCCATCGCGCATCTCCAAGGCCTCGTGTGTGCCCGTCGAAGCTCCCGATGGCACCGCCGCCCGGCCATGAGAACCATCGTGAAGCCGCACATCAACTTCGACCGTGGGATTGCCGCGGCTATCGAGAATTTCTCGACCACGGATATATTCGATAAGTGCCATGAGAGAATCTGCCCATCCTGAGAGGTTGCCCCGGCCCGGCGATCATGTTGAACCGCGGAGAAAAATGAAGGCTGTTGTAACGGAAAGTCTCGTTACTCCTGTCGGCGCACGTGCGCAACAGGGCAAGAGACAGTGTATGCACCCATTCCGGGATTGATACTCACACCACATGGGATCCACCGCCGATACGTCTCCGGGAAACGCTTCAATGGATATCAACGACTTGCCGTCATCGATCGATCTATCGACGAGAACAATACCCGTATCCACACAACGGCAACGTCAGATGTGTTTGGCAAGCCGGCAATCCATCAGGCCATGAATATCGCCCCGCTCAAGTGCAACGTCCGCATCATCGTGGTCCGAAGACCCAGCATCACCCACAATTGCGCTACGGAACTGCGCCTCGACGCAGGGCCGCCATCGGCTGTGCCGCTTGTGGCACGCACCGCTTTTCCTGAGCCTGACGATCCGGTAACATCCGGACTCCGTCAGAGATGATGGTCACGATTCGTTATCACAGTCTCCTCTTCATTAGAGACTGTGACGGCCGCCTGACTGGTAGGCAACCGATCATGCAGATCATTGCACAAGGATGTTGCGCGTCAAACTGGAACGGGGGATGTGGGGCTCTTCCGCTCAAGTATACGAGGAAACCAAGAAACGACATGACTATCCAACGCTACTCGGTCAACCAATATTCCGTACAAAACCTTCTGACATGGATTGAGACAGGCAGTATAGCAATCCCTGAAATTCAACGCCCATTTGTTTGGAACACAGCCAAGGTGCGTGATTTTATCGACTCCCTCTATTGTGGATATCCAGTGGGTTATCTTATTGCGTGGCGCAACCCTGACGTTCGGATGAAGGATGGAAGCACTTCTGAGGGTAAGCGAATCTTGATTGATGGTCAGCAGCGCGTCACGGCACTCCGTGCAGCTGTCCAAGGGCAGCAAGTTGTCGATAAAAACTATAGAACGAAGCGGATTACGATCGCGTTCAATCCTGATCAGAAAAAGTTTGAGGTGTCCAATCCCGCTATCCACCGCGGGTGCGGCTCAGATTTGTGGGACACGCTCTGACTGATCTTTTTCCTGACATCCGGACAGCGCCCGTCGGAGCGGGTTTGTATCGGTCTCTGTATCGATCTATGTCCATTTCCGCCCACAGGAACACGGAGAGTCGGCATCACGGCTCCGGTTGGGTTTGGCGACAGGGCAGTCAGGAGACACAGGCAGATGGCAGTTCAAGATAAAGAGCGGGACAAAAAGCAGGAGTTCAGGCATCCAGAGGTGGTCGCGTATTTGCGGAGTCTGTCGGCCGCGGAGGCCGCGCTGAACCGACCGATGATCCGCCAGGATGGGGACGGTTTCCTCGAATACCGGATTTTCGATGGAACGGTGATCTGCCGCCGCATGGCGACGACGGAGTTGCCAGGGCATGAGGGGTCCGCGGCGCGGTCCCCTGATCTCCTGCCACGGCTCGAGAAGGAACTGGCCGCGACAGTGGTTGATCTGGATGCCGTCGAGACCGCCCTGCGCGGTGATGCGCTGGTCGCGGCAGCGGCCCAATTGCGACTGCTGCTTGAAGCCCGGGATGACGCCCTTGATCCCCCGCACGGCCCCCATTGCGGGGGCCGTATGGCGCGCTGGGGAAACAAACGTCCCAAGACCTCTATGACCCGCCTGGGCAAGGTGACGGTGGCGCGGCGGCATTACCGCTGTTCGGCCTGTCGCACCGGCCTCTTCCCGCTGGACGCCGCGTTGCGTCTTGAGGGGCGGACAACAACACCGGGCTACGAGCGGATGGTCATGGCCGCCGCTGCGGAGGTCGGCAGTCGCCGCGCCGTGACGCTCCTTGAAGAGCTGAGCGGGACCCGGGTCAGCCGGTCCCGGTTTGACAGGCTGGCCCGCGCGCTGGGCAGGGAAGTGGTCGCGTTTGAGCGCAGGGATGTCCCCCCGGCGGCGGTGATTCCCACCCGGCCGGTGGTGGCGGCTGACGGGACCGGCGTGCCGATCCGGCCTGCCGAACTTGCCGGGCGCGCCGGCAAACAGGCGGATGGCACAGCCCGGACGCGCGAAGCCAAGCTGCTGCGCATCTGTGAAGTGGCGCCTGACCCCAAGGGCCGGATCAAGGCCGTTGCCGGGAGTATCACCCAATCATCAGTGATCGACAGCGCCCGGGCTCCCACCACCGGTGGGATGTCCGAGTTTGCCGCCCGCGTGAGGCGGGAGGCGCAGCGGCGCGGTGTGCTGGACAGCGCGGAGGCGGTGATCCTGTCCGATGGCGCCGCCTGGATCGAAAAGACGATGCGCACGGTCTTCGCCGGCATGCACCTGACCTTCGTGCTCGATCTGTTCCATGTCCTGGAAAGGCTTCAGGAGGCCCTGAAGGAGACGTTGGAAGACCCCGTGCGTCGTCAGACCACTTTCGACCGGATCAAGGCCCGGATCAAGGCCGGTGAGGCAGCCCGGGTCCTCGCGGCGCTTGCCACACTGGCCAAGAGCTCACCCGCGATCAGGGCGTTCGTGAATTATTGCAGACCCAACCTGCACCGCATGCGCTACGATGTCTATACACGGCAGGGTCTCCGCTGCGGCAGCGGCCTCGTCGAAGGCGGCTGCCGGACCGTTGTAGTCGATCGACTCAAAAAAAGCGGCAGCCGCTGGTCCGTTGACGGCGCCAACGCAATCATGGCTATCCGGTGCTGCCAGATGAACAACCGGGGCGCCGACTTCTTCCACTGGCGCGCTGCAGCATGAGCCACAAATCTGAGCCGCACCCATCCACCGCGACCGGGCCTGGATTCCTGATATCGCCACTCTGTTCGCGCCTGATATCAAATTGTTGCGCATGGTGGATGCTTACTGCGAGAACAATCCGGAAACGGATAAGGATACCATCTTTGAGAGCATCGCACGGTTGCAGGGTGTCCAAAACAATCTACTCGGCCTCATAGAACTCAATTCTGACCTCGATGTGGAAACGGTCTCGGAGATATTTGTCCGCATCAATTCCAAGGGTGTCCAGCTGAACGCAGCCGACTTCGCTATGTCAAAAATGGCTGCAAACGAGACCTACAACGGTCACCAGCTCCGCAAATCTATTGACTACTTCTGCCATCTGGCTGTAGCGCCCGAGGCGTATGCCGATCTTGCGGCCGACAGTGAGTTCGCAGGGACCCGCTATTTTCATGCCATGGAATGGCTGAAACGTGAGAAGGACGACCTTTACGATCCCTCCTACACGGATATGCTCCGTGTGGCATTCACGTCAGAATTCGGACGCGGGCGTCTTGAGGACTTGGTCGCCCTGCTCTCTGGCCGTAATTTTGAAACCCGCGGATATGAGGAAGAGATCGCCGAACAGGCCTTCCAGAGGCTGGAGAATGCCCTTCTGCGTTTTATGAACGAAATAGACTTTAAGCGCTTTGTGATGATCCTGCGCACAGCGGGGTTCATAATCGCGTCAATGATCCGCTCGAAAAATGCCGTCAATTTCGCATATATCGTTTATCTGACGTTGCGTGCCCAGAACGAGACGCCGGCACGCATTGATTCACTTGTACGACGGTGGTTTGTTATGTCCGTCCTTACCGGGCGCTACACTTCCTCGCCGGAAACTGCATTCGGCGTCGATATTCGTGCTTTTGCGGAGCAAAGTGTAGAGGATGTCCTTGCCAATGTGGAACTTGCCGAACTGTCGGATGCATTCTGGGATGCCGGACTGCCACAACAGATGGATACTTCAGTGGCAAGCAGCCCCTACTTCAACGTGTTCCTGGCAAGTCAGGTGAAAGCTAATGACAAGGGTTTTCTCTCAAAAGAGCACACCGTTCCGACTCTTCTGCAAGGTGCCAGCCATGTCCATCACATTTTTCCAAAAAAATACCTCAGTACACATGGTTTGCCGCGTGGACGTTACAACCAGATTGCGAACTATGTAGTAATGCAGGGAGAGATCAACATCGCTGTTGGTAATAAGCCCCCGGTCGTGTATTTCAGTGCCCTGCAGCGGCAATGCGAGAGTGGAAATCCCGAATATGGTGGCATCACCGATTCCGAAGAGCTTCGTGCGAACCTCGATGCCCATTGCGTACCTTCTGGGATGGATGAGATTGACGTGAACGGATACGATGACTTCCTGAAAGAGCGTCGACGTTTGATGGCCTTGAAAATCCGTGACTTCTACAGGTCTCTGTAGCTCTGTTTAGGGTGTGGTCTTACAAAATTCTCAGAGAAACCCATCAGTTTTTCTGCCTCAACCGTCGGGTAGCAAAGGCCGTGACCCTTCGTATAGTGCGCCTCTTTCCTTGAACGCGTTGTCCGCCACAGTGCCGATGAAGATCGACCCCAGCTCACGCAAATGGCCGGCGGACTCGACCGGCTGTTGACCACCCGCCGCAACAAGTCCCGGGGGCTTGTTCCGAAACGTCATCCAAGCACCTGCCGGCATCACAATCACAAAAGACAGCTTCAGCGTCCGGGTCGGCCACTGGGCAACAACCTGTTCCTCCATAGCGCGGCCGACGACGAAACCGAATTCGCCGTGCCATGGCTCAAGGACCGGCGGTTGCAGATCAATTCCCTGTTCAGACCCATCGACAGATTCACATGAATTGCCGCTCTTGGAAATCAAGGCTCATCCCATTTGGGCGTCCCAGGGACAACATCTTTGGTGACGGTTGATTGCGTCTTGTGACCGATCAAATGATCAGCACTGCACGAAAGTCGTTGACATTGGTCAGGGTCGGACCTGTGATCACCTGGTCGTTGAGTGCGGCAAAAAAGCTGTGGGCATCATTGCGCTCGAGATAATTCAGAGCGGATAATCCGCGCGCTTCAGCCCGTCGCAGACTGTCCGGCCCGGCCATGGCACCAGCAGCGTCGCTCATGCCGTCAATTCCATCGGTATCGGCAGCAATTGCGTAAATTCCTTCTGCTCCGTCGAGTGCATGCACAAGTGCCAGAAGAAACTCTCCATTGCGTCCACTGCACCCATCTCCTCTGACCGTGACCGTAGTCTCACCACCCGAAATAAGGACGCAGGGAGTGCTGGCGGGCTGTCCGTGACGACGCACTTGCCGCGCGATTCCGGCCATCACCCGGCCCATTTCACGCGCTTCACCTTCGAGTGAGTCGCCAAGGATCAACGGCGTTATACCCTTTGCCCGCGCCTCTGATGCCGCTGCCTCCAAAGACTTTTGCGGCGCTGCAATGATATGAGTCACGCCCGATGCCAGGCGTCGATCACCAGGTTTCGGTGTCTCATGAACGTTATCCCGAAGCACCCTTTGAACTGATACCGGAACAGCAATCTTGTAACGCTCAAGAATGTCCCTTGCCTCAGCGAGAGTTGTGGAATCCGCGACTGTTGGACCCGATGCAATAACGGCAGGATCGTCCCCTGGGACGTCGGATATCAACAGGCTGGTGACCGCCGCCGGAGCCGCGCAGGCGGATAGCCTTCCACCCTTGATGCAGGAGAGATGTTTGCGCACGCAATTCATCTCGCCAATTGAGGCCCCGCTGGCCAGCAAAGCCTCGTTGACCGCGCGTTTTTCCGCAAATGAAACGCCCGGTACCGGTGCCGTCAGCAATGCAGAGCCCCCACCAGATATCAGGGCAAGACAATGATCATCCGGCCCAAGATCGGCGACAATCTGCAAGATACGCCGCGCGGCTTCGAGCCCCGCTTTGTCCGGCACCGGATGTGCCGCTTCAACAATCTCAATATGCCGACATTCTTCCGCGTGGCCGTAACGTGTCACGACCAGTCCCGTCAGCGGCCCTTGCCAGGCGGTTTCCACAGCTTGAGCCATCCGTGCCGAGGCTTTACCCGCACCCACAACAGTCAACTTTCCTTGTGACCCTTCGGGTAGAAAGGCGGGCACGCGTTTCATCGGGTCAGCCGCCGCGACTGCAGATGCAAACATCGTCTGCAACAGATCAAAGTGTTTCTCCACGTCGAACTCTCCCGCAGACATCGGCTGTCCGGGTCAGTATATCAAATGTAAATGCGATGCGAAGTGGAGTCGGGGCTTTCGGTTCTTCGGGATCGGCGAAGGAGCCATCGGGTTGTCTTTCCGGCGCGCGGAGACTCCATTATATTCCTTGCGCAACGTCGGGAGATTGGAATGGCACGTCAAGATATCGAAGGTACAGTTTCACAAGAAACACATATCCAGCTGCGTTCGCTGCTCATCTCGATTTACGGCTCCGTGATTGCCGACAACATTCTGCCACGTATCGAGGCTTTGATTGAAAAGACAAGAGGCGAGGCGCGCACCAATCGCAGCGGATGGGTCGACGAAACCGATGTTGTCCTCATCACGTATGGCAACTCAATCACCGAAGATAACGGCCGCGCACCCCTCGAAGTGCTGGACTCGTTTCTCAGTCAATATGCACCAGACCTGATCAGCGATGTTCATATTCTGCCCTGTTTTACATGGACATCAGACGACGGATTCTCAGTCAGCGATTACCGGACCATCGATCCATCACTCGGCGGATGGACTGACGTGGAAAGACTCGCCAAAAAATTTGGTCTCATGCTGGATGCGGTCATCAACCATGTGTCAAGTCAAAGCCTGTGGTTTCAACGCTTTATTGAGGGTGACCCCCAATACAGGAATTACTTCCATGTCTGCGACCCGACGATTGACTATGGTGCCGTTGTCCGCCCACGCACCTCACCGCTGTTAACCAGGATTGAAACAAAGCAGGGCGCACAACATGTCTGGACAACGTTCAGCGAAGACCAAATCGACCTCAATTATTCCCATCCGGATGTCCTGATCGATATTCTTGGCCTGCTGCTCTTTTATGCATCGAAAGGTGCGCGTTTCATTCGCCTCGATGCGATTGGATATCTGTGGAAAGAGCTTGGAACCGGCTGCATTCATCTTCCGGAGACACATGCCGTCATTCAAGTGATGCGGTTGGTTATTGATGCGGCAACTCCGGGAGTGATGCTGATCACCGAAACCAATGTCCCGCATCAGGAGAATATCAGCTATTTTGGCAACGGGACCAACGAAGCCCATATGGTCTACCAGTTTCCACTGCCACCCCTCACACTGCATTCTCTCCAGACTGGTCGTGGGCGCCAATTGTCAGAATGGCTCGATTCATTGCCGCCGACTTCACCCCAAACCACTTATTTCAACTTCCTGTCATCTCATGATGGAATCGGTGTTCGCCCGGTCGAGAATATTCTGAGCCGGGAAGAAGTGGCAATGATGGCGCGGCGTGTCGAAGAAAATGGAGGCAAGGTCTCTGCCAGGGATTTGCCGGGTGGCGAGACAGCACCTTATGAGCTGAATATTTCCTATCTTGATGCCGTGGCCGCGCCCGGTGATGATGACAAAACACGGGCCGCAAAGTTCCTCGCTGCGGAGACGATTCTGCTGTCAGTGGTCGGAATGCCCGGAATCTACATTCACAGTCTTCTGGGAACACAGAATGACTATGACGGGCTGAAGCGAACAGGACGCAATCGCTCCATCAACCGTGCAAAGCTGGATCTTCACGCGATTACGCGCGCGCTCGCTGAACCGGAAAGCTTGCGCTCACTGGTATTTGAAGGCCATCGCAACCTGTTGGCGGCGCGCCGGCAGCGACCCGCATTCTGCCCCAACTCAATGCAGCGGATCGTGTCACTGGACGATCGTGTCGTCAGTCTTGTCCGTGCGGGTGGTGGTGACCGGGTCTGGGCAATCATCAATGTCTCGGCCCAATCGGTAACACTGCAGGCAAAATGCCGGGATCTCGGATTTCAGGATGATGCGTCGTTGATGAATCTGATTTCAGGCATCGAAGCTCATGTCAATTCCGGCCAAATCGCACTAACCCTTCCAGCGTATTCAACCGCATGGTTTGTTGAAGGCGAAGAGACCCGGAACGAATAATCACGGATCTGATGATCCCGGTCACTTCGCCCTTCTCACGGGATTCCCTGGTTTCTTTGTTTCATCGACTCTCAGGTGGTCATTTGCACGCCCCGAGAGTACCGTAAAGTGTGGGGCAGTTGCATTTGATCTGTGCGGGTGCCAAAAGTCATGCAGGACATCAACCGTTTGCGTGCCGCGGAGGAGTGTGCGGATCAACCGGTGTTCAATCTCTCACCGAGTCAACTCAATCGCCGGATCAAGGCGATCACGAAAGTCGCCGGTCCCAGTGACATTATAGCGGTCATAGCGGGCGCGTGGGGTGTGCGATCCGCATGATACAGGCCGGTGCGGCGGCACAAGCCACCATGACGCAGGCCCGTTGGCAGACCACCCGGATGCCAGCCGGGCCCTGACCTGAACCCTCCCATCCAAGATCATGCCATGACCTAATTGAGAAAAATCAGCGGTCAACCCATATCAATGTATTTTGCTACGTGCTTTCTTAATTGTTTCGTTGTCCGCCGCCATTCAAGAAACGTTTGAAGAAGCGCTTTAAGACTGGCGAAACTGAACAAAGCAAAAAATATTTGTGATATTAAAGGTTCGAGTGCCAGTCTTAACCAGGTGCACCACGCCTCTATATCGAAAAACATCCCAATGATCGTTGAAAAATCAAACACTTGCATTTTCATTTGCATCTCAGCGAACGCTTGTTGGGATTTACGGCTGAGTCGGACGGAAACCCGTCATAAGGGTGGTGATCGCCCGGTGCGGCCGGCAATCATCGGCTGATTTCAGGCCGCAACACTTAACAGAGCTGAACGTCCCAACGCGAAGAAGACCTCAGCTCTCCGAAACTAAAATCTTGCCGCTTTTGACCCCCTTCATGCGTTATGGGCCTCATGACTTTCACCGCGCTGCACCATACTGTCCGGCAACCACATCGTTTTTTGATATATCCTTGACGACGATCCAATCCCGCCGGCCGGCCTCCTCTAATTCTTGCGCATATGCATTCGCTTCTGCAAAGGTGGCAAAGCAATCTTCATTGCGGGGATGACTGTCAGACTCACGCGTCCTTTGCACAACAAAAGGTTTCCGCATCATTCAGACCTGGGCTTTTCCGCGTCAACAGTCTCATCGCGTCCTGACCTCTCATCCGTCTGATTGTGCGCCGGCGATCCTCTCACCGATCTCATGCATAGTGCCGGCAATGTCTTGATCGGATTCCGGCCAGGATTCATTGATCAATTCCGAATCAATCCAGCCTTGACCTGCCGCCGATTGCCGCCTGATCCGCACTGAAACCGGCAGCGGCTCCAGTCTCAAGGATCGCCCGGAACTCATCACCCCCGCCACGTGTCCACGTTCTGTTCTTTCAGATGTCCAGATCTGCAGCTGCGGGCCGTTGAGGCCAACTTCAGCTGGGCAAACCGATCAGGATGCCGAGGAACGCGAAGCCGGCGGCGAGAATGGTGATGGTGAGGACCATCTGAGCAATGCCGAATCCCACCACCCAGCGCTGATTGTCCTTGTCGCGCTTGGCCGCCTCGACATCCCGTTTGGCCAGGTCCGCGGCCATATCCACATCCCGTTTGGCCAGATCCGCCCGCAAACGATCCAGGGCTCCCTCATTCTCCGCCGTCATCGTCTTCATGCGTTCCTCCTGCGCTTCCAGTTGTCCTTCCAGCCGCGCGATCTGTTGAGCCAGATCGTGAATGTGGGGGTCATCGGTCATCTTCGCAAGATAAGCCGTTGCCGGGGGGCGGTCAACCGTGCCCCCGGCTGCGGGGGAATCGGAACCGGCGGCGATCAGCAAAGCGTTCTTGCTGTGCAGCGGCTGGAGGACTCGGAATCTGCGGCTGAGTCGGACGGAAACCCGTCATCAGGGCTGAATGACCCCGCACTTTACGGTACTCTCGCACGCCCCCGCTCATGCGCGGTGGCGTACAGTATTCGTGTTCAACTATTTTGTGATCGTCTGTCCTGAGGTCACAAACACCCGACAAGTGCCGTTGCAATATCGCGTATCAACTGCGCGTAAAGGTCTGGACCGGGCTCAAGGTCTGCTCCAAGTGGATCAATGACTCCCGTATTGGCCGGTGTCCCTTCAAGGACCGTCGCAACGAGTCGCGGATTGAATTGTGGCTCAGACAGAACACAGCGAATGGACTCATCACGTACCCGTTTCTGAATCTCGGCGACCCGCGCGGCACTCGGTTGAGACGCATCACCCAACGAAATCGCACCCGAGGCCGGGAAATTGAATGCGGCTTCGAAATACTGATAAGCATCATGGAACACGACGAATTTTCCGCCACGTGCCGGTCCGAGGATCTGATTGATTTCATCCGCCAGCATATCCAGTTCCGCACGCGCCGCGGTAGCGTTCGCGAAGTAGGTTCCAGCATTCTCAGGATCCAGCGCTGACAACTGCCCGGCGATCAGATTCAGCCAAAATCGTGCATTGTCCGGCGAGAGCCAGGCATGCGGGTCGTATTGACCATGCGCATGATCTTCGTAACCGTGACCTGCATGATCATCATGACCATGTTCGTGACTCTTGTGATCATCATGACCGTGGCTCTCGTGTTCTCCATGTTCATGACCCTTATGAGCGTCGTGATCATGCCCGTCATCCGTCGCCGCATGCGCATCTTTATGTCCATCCCCATGGTCTTTATGCTTGTCATCGTGGCCGTGACCCGCATGATCATCATGACCATGTTCGTCATGTCCATCTTCGTGGGCATCATGATCATGCGCCTCAAACAAAGCACTTTCCCGAAACTCGAGCAGGATGGTGTTGTCGGCTTCGAGAAGTTCGATAACCTGCGCCTCTGCCGCAAGTGTTGCCACTGCATCTGCTAACCAGGGGGCCAGATCTTCGCCCATCCAAACGACGAGATCGGCGTTTTGCAAAGCCGTGGCTTCGGACGGCCGCAAGTTATAGTGATGCGGTGATGCGCCAGGCTGGATAATCAGATCAGGGGTACCGATACCCTCCATCACTTGTGCAACAAGTGAATGCACTGGTGAGATGTCAACTGCGACCTGGGGCGAATCTGCGGTTGCAATGCCACCGACAAGAACAGCGGCAACAGACAGTGATAAAGACCTTTGCGACATCAAGTTTCCTTCTGGAGAGTGAACATGTCTATGTTATAGTATAACATTGTGCACTTGACAAGAAGAACGGTCATGACCAGCAAGCGATCAAATCCAAGCAACAGATCTGGGGGCATGGCGGATTCCCCGAAGTGGAGTTGCGACAATACAATTCAGCAGGCATTGGCGACCGCCGAATCGCGATGCCGACGAAAGGGCCTGCGATTCACACCTGTGCGCCGAAAGGTCCTCGAGCTATTGCTGCAAGAAAAAAAGGCAATTGGGGCGTATGAGATTCTTGAACGATTGAGTGAGATGGGGTTTGGGTCCCAGCCGCCTGTGGCCTATCGCTCGCTTGGTTTTCTGACACGACACGGTTTTGCCCACAAGATTGAACGTTTGAACGCCTTTGTTGCCTGTATTTGCCCTGGTGAAAAACATGCTCCGGCATTCATGATCTGCCGACTCTGCGACTCTGTGACCGAAGCGCATTCATTCTCACTCAACCATGTGCTCGGATCAGCTGCGGAGGCGAAGGGATTTCAGATTGAGCATTCGATCGTGGAAGCCGAAGGAATATGCATGACCTGCGTTGAACAGCTGAGAATATGAAACTGATTGCTGTCGACAATATCAGTGTTCGATACGGTCACCATCTTGCACTGAAAAATGTCAATCTATGTGTCAGCCCCGGTGAAATCGTCACCATCGTTGGACCGAACGGATCCGGAAAAACAAGCCTGCTCAGGGCAATCATCGGCGCGATACGGCCCGATACCGGGACGATCACACGCAAGCCGGGGCTGGTTATTGGCCATGTGCCTCAACGTTTGCATATCGATCGTACGCTGCCCATGACCGTCGAGCGTTTTATTCGGCTGACAGATCGGGTCAGTCGCGGTGACTGTGTTTCAGCTCTCCGCAAGGTCTCTGTCCCAAACCTGTTGACACGGCAGTTGTCACAGCTTTCCACTGGGCAGTTCCAGCGCGTGTTGCTGGCACGGGCCCTCGCGAATCAACCGGATATACTTCTTCTGGATGAAGCCGCCCAGGGGCTCGACCAGCCCGGCTCAGCGACATTTTACCAGCTGATCGACAGGGTTCGCCTGGACACTGGATGCGCTATATTGATGGTCAGTCACGAACTGCATGTCGTCATGAGTGCATCAGACCGGGTGGTCTGTCTCAACACGCATGTCTGTTGTGAGGGAACGCCCGCACGCGTCGCCTCCGCGCCCGAATATCGCGCCCTGTTTGGCAGCAATACCAAGGGCGCGTTAGCACTCTACCGACACAACCATGACCACCTCCACGACCATCAAGATGAGGAATCATGCTCGACGATTTCATGATTCGTGCTGCATTGGCAGGCGTTGGCGTTGCCATCGCGTCGGCACCTTTGGGCTGTTTCGTCGTTTGGCGGCGAATGGCCTATTTCGGGGATGCAACCGCACATGCAGCGATGCTGGGTATTGCGGTGTCACTGGCACTGCAGATATCGATCTTTCCAGGAGTGTTGGCTCTCACATCGCTGATGGCCGTGATGGTCATCGTGTTGAGCGGGCGTGGCTATGCCATGGACACGCTTCTCGGCGTTCTGGCCCATTCCGCGCTTGCTTTTGGGCTTGTCGCGGTTTCATTCCTGTCTGGTATCCGCATTGATTTGATCGCCTATCTCATCGGCGATATCCTCGCGGTTTCGCACAGCGACCTGCTGGTCATCTGGGGCGGTGCAGCATTCGTGGTCGGGTTGATGGCGTGGCGCTGGTCACCTTTACTCGCAGCAACGCTTAATGAGGAATTGGCATATGCCAGTGGACATCATCCACGTCGCGAACAATTGATTGTGACATTGGCGCTGGCCACCACCGTTGCCATCTCTATACAGGTCGTCGGTGTTCTCCTGATTGCTGCGATGCTGATCATTCCCGCCGCCACCGCGCGCTACCTCGCGCGAACACCTGAATCCATGGCCGTCATCGCCGCACTGATTGGTTCAGTTGCCGCAGTTGGTGGTTTGCGCTTATCCTATCTCTTTGACACCCCCGCCGGACCGTCCATTGTCAGCACCGCCGCCATCCTGTTTGCCGGAATCAGTCTGACAGGCTGGATCAGTCATCGCAGAGAGTGAGAAAGCCCTGATGCGGGTATGATCGAAAGTCCGGTCACAAACTGGTGGTCTTGTCATTCCGGTCACGGCGAGAACCTATGGCTGTGGCGGGGCACGAGGCGGGCAACCGTCTTCATCGCAGAAGATCCACGGCGAAAGTTGAAAGCGGTTTGATCACATTTGACAGAGGGGTTTATTGCGGCTCAGCGCTGCCCAATTCAGCGAGTATGCTTTTGAGGAGTTCGGCACGATCCTGTCCGATCTTCCCGGCAATCTGCACTTCTTCCTGTCGTGCTTCTGCCCGCACCTGTCCAATGCGTTTGCGGCCAAGTGCCGTGATGTCGAGATTGATCTTGCGGTGGTCGGATGTTGCAATCCGCCGATGAACAAGCCCGTCAGCGACCATACGATCCACCAATTTCGTGAGCGTGGATGGATTCATCAGGACCAGTTCAGCGAGATCACCCATCGTGAGATTGTCACCATTCTCAAGAATCTCCATGACACGCCAGGCTTCAACCTGCATACCGAACTGCTTCAAGCGGTGTGTCAAAGACGTGTGGACTCTTCTGTGGGCGGTCGCGAGCGAATAGGAAATATAGGACTGGACCGGGAAACTGCTCTTCATGTCGAAATTTATCCGTTCGATTAACAATTATATTATTTGACTTGGAAACTAATTTCAACGACAATCCAAAATTATGCGCGGGGTCTCGTACAATCAGGCCAGAAAAGCACAGTCAGCTATGTCTATATTCCCGCTCAGCGAGTTAAAAGATCTGGAGAGCGATCAACTTGCCAGACGTGGATTAGCCTTCCGGATTGGTTTGCTCATTCCCATGTGTGGGTCAGCCGGAATCTGGGCTCCCTCCTGCATTTCAAGTGCCCAGCTCGCCGTGACAGAACTCAATAATGGCGACGGCATTGGCGGACGACCTGTTGAACTGATCATCATCGATTCGGCACTTGAAGCACCGACACCCGTTGAAGACGTCATCAACTCTCTCATCGGGATCAGCGCCATCGACGCAATCGTTGGCATGCATATCAGTGCCGTTCGCCAGAACTTGAGCAAGATCGTCAAGCAACGTGTCCCCTATGTCTACACCCCGCTTTATGAAGGTGGGGAAAGAACCCGGGGGATCTTCGCCATTGGGGACACACCAGAGCATCAACTCGGGCCAGCACTCCAATATTTTCACGACGAGAGGAAGATCAAACGCTGGGCACTGATCGGTAATGACTATGTCTGGCCACGGGCTTCGAACAATTATGCCAAACGCAAATTGAAAGATCTCGGATCGAACGTTGCGTTGGAGCGCTACCTGCCCTTTGGTATATTGGATATGTGTTCTGTCATCTCTGAGCTGGAGACCAGCGGTGCAGAAGCTGTCCTGATCTCACTCGTAGGACAGGATGCTGTTCACTTTAACCGCACGTTTGGCGCGACCCAGCTCCATGAAAAAATGCTGCGATTTTCCTGTGCAATCGAGGAAAATGGCCTCTTGGCATCTGGCGCTGACAACCTGATCGAACTCTATTCCGCCGCTTCCTATTTCGGGTCTGTAGAGACAAACGCAAACAACATCTTCAAGGAAAAATATTACGGAATTCACGGTGAGAATGCCCCGGTCTTGAATGCACTGGGACAGTCCACTTACGAAGGTGTTCAGTTTCTCGCAGGGTTGCTCATGCATCATCAGGATGACTGGAGGCAGCAAAACAGCCTCCTGTCTCCACAGGTGAACTATCGCAGTATCCGGCGCAAGAAATCGGATGGAAAACTTGCAAACATGCGACCCATTTACCTGGCCAAGGCCAATGGCGTGCTTTTTGATATCTTTAAAAATTTATAAAAAACAGTGACATAGCTATTTTTATTTCAATCGGAAAATAAAATACTTGAAATGGAAAATGATTTCCTTCATCTTTTGCTGAATTTTTGACGACGCCAAGCAACTCAAGAAATTCAGCAAAGGTCGGGAGATCGCCTGTGGGTTGGATCGTTTTTTCCATCGTCGCTATCGTCCTGCTGCTTATCAGCATTTGGATTCTCCAAAGATTTTATGCCAAGGCGGCATTAAATTCTGCGCTGGTCCGCACCGGTTTTGGCGGTCAACGCGTCATCCTGAATGGCGGCTGCCTCGCCTTCCCGATCATTCATCAAATCCAGCGTGTCAATATGAGTGCCATCTCCATTGATGTGACCCGCGCCGGAAAAGACGCACTTCTGACTGCTGATCAGCTTCGTGTCGACATTGAGATGGAGTTTGAGTTTCAGGTCCTGCCATCTCAAGACGGCGTTGCCGCTGCAGCGCAATCGCTTGGCAAACGTGTGGAACGCGGTAGCGAAGGAATTGAAGATATCGTTCGTGGACCCCTTGTAGCAGCCATGCAAAACGCGGCCGCAAAGAAACAACTGGCAGATTTGCACCGCGCCCGCTCCGATCTGACCGAAGATATCCAGGACACGGTTGAAAACCAGGTCAAGAGACTGGGGCTCAACCTCATATCGGCATCCATTATCCGCATTGACCAAAGCGACCTATCTCAATTCGACGAGCGGAACGCGTTTGATGCGCAGGGGATGCGTCGCCATGCAGAATTGATATCCAAACAGCGACGTGAACGGGTTCGGATCGAAACCGAGACCGAAATTGCGATACGCGAAAGTGGTCTCGCCAAACACCAAAGGCAGCTGGAAATCGAACGTTGTGAAAAGGAAGCCTCGATTGCCAGTCAGGAAGCCATTGATCGGCTCGAAGCCGAGACTCGTGCGAAGACAGCCAGGACAAAATCCGATGCCGATCTCGAGACCGAACGCGCCCGCATTGAGACCGCACAGAAGATCAAGGCCGCACAAGTGGCCACTGACCAAGAGCTTCGTCATTCAGAAATGACGGCAATTCGTAATCTCGAAGAGGCAAAAATCGAAAATGAAACACATCTGACAAAGCTGAGGACAGAAGAATTCAAGACAAAAGCAGCGGAAGAAACTGCGCGGATCCAGATTGTATTGGCAACAGAGAACGTCCAGGCCAAGAAAGAACTTGCTGTCGCCCAACGCGAGCGCGACACCGCACAGGCACGTCTCATGAAAGAGTTGGAACTCTGTAATCTGCAGACGAAAAGCGATGCTGAAACGCTCGCCACCAAAACCCGGGCAGAAGCCGAAGCAAAAGAAAACCGCGCAAAAGCGGAACTCATTATGGCAGAAGCTCAAGCCAAGGCACGTGCCGCGATGATCGCGGCAGAAAATACCATGGAACCAGCCATTATCGCCATGCGCCTCGAAGAGCGCAGACTCGATCGCATGCCTGAAATCATGACTCAGATGATGAAGCCGGTTGAGAAAATCGACTCTATTAAGATCAACCAGATCGGCGGCCTGGCGGCCGGCGACACGGGGAGTCGTGACACAGGTGTGAATGGCGCATTCGGATCTGCGATGGACCAAATTCTGAGTATGGCCGTGCGATTGCCGGCTATGAAGCAGATGGGCGAAGAGATCGGGCTTGATTTCGACGCCAACCTCGCCGGCCGCACGGCCGACTATGCCAACCGTCTCAAGGCAAAACAACCTTCCAGGATGAAGACGGAAAAAAAGGCAAAATGATCAACTAGAGTGGCTGAGGGGCCACGCGTGGAGGACATAAATGACAATGAACAGACGTAGATTTCTGGCCACCAGCAGCGCATGGGGAGGGGTCCTTTTGATGCCGCGTATTGCTTTGGCCGCAGACACCATCAAGTTGGGTTCTGTGCTTGATCAGTCAGGGCCCTTTGATGCCTACGGCAAGCCCATGCACAAGGCACTGCAGCTGGCCGTCGGCAAGATCAATGAAGGCGGTGGTTTGCTGGGCAGGAAAATCGAAGTGATTTCCTATGACACCCAATCCGACATGGCACTCTATACGCAATATGGTCAACAACTGACCCGTCAGGACAGGGTGGACGTCGTGCATGGCGGCATCCTATCTGCTTCCCGCGAAGCGATCCGTCAGACGATGCGCAAGACCAAGACACTATATTTCTATAATGTCCTGTATGAAGGCGGTGTCTGCGACCGGAATATCTTCATCAACGGTGTGACACCATCACAGCAAGTTGAAGCCTTGGTGCCCTATGCAATGGGTCAATCCGGTAAGAAAGTCTACATCCTTGCCGCTGACTACAATTACGGTCAAATTACGGCAAAATGGATTCAGAAATATGTCGCTGACAATGATGGAGAGACCGTCAGTGTCGACTTTTTTCCACTTGACGTCTCCGACTTCGGTTCCACCATCACCAAAATTCAATCGGTTGGTCCCGATCTCGTCATTGCTCCACTGGTCGGTGGCGCTCATCTGTCATTTTTCCGGCAGTGGGCAGCTGCAGGTATGAAGACGAGAATTCCCCTGGCTTCAACGACAATGGGTGTCGGTAACGAACATAAAGTACTCACACCTGAAGAAGGCAACGGCATCATGGTGGCCTACAACTACAGTCAGGAACTGGACACGCCGGAAAACAATGCCTTCAGAAATGCATGGGCGGACAGGTTTGATGGCGATCAGAGCATGCACGAAATCGCAGTTTCTCAATATCATGGCATCATGACCTGGGCGGCCGGTGTGAGAAAAGCAGGTTCGCTCGAACGAGACGCCGTTATCACAGCCCTCGAGACAGGAATTTCCATTGATGGCCCGGGCGGCAAGGTGACAGTCGATCCGAAAACCCATCATGCCATTCTCGATGTTCATATCATGGAAATCGAGAATCAGGGGATGAAATTGATCGAAACGCTACCCCAACGTCAGCCAACAGACACGCAGGCCGTGTGCGATTTGCAAGCCAATCCTGACGACAACACCCAATACGAAATCAAGATCTGAACCTCTTGAGGTCTGACCTTGCGGGGCAGCACAAATGCTGCCCCTATCAAATTGAATCACGGCCCGGAGTTACGTTCAGACTGTCCCTGAACCTGAAAGACTGAATGGATTTGTTCTTCGTCATATTCGTGGAAATCCTTTACGGCATAGCCTCACTGGCACTCATCAGCCTTGGGCTGGCCGTGGTTTTTGGAATGATGAAAGTCATCAATCTTGCCCATGGCGAGTTCATGATGCTGGGAGGCTATGCCACCATTACGGCAGTCAATCTCGGAATCAATGTCTTCGTTGCAATGCTAATTATCGCACCCCTGCTTGTTGGCATGATCGGTCTTCTTGTTGAACGACTGGTCATTCGTCATCTCTATGGCCGACTGGTCGACACGATGCTTGCGACATGGGGACTGAGCCTGTTTTTTATTGGCATTGTGACGATGATTTTCGGGAATACCACGACCAGCATCACGACACCAATCAAAGGGTTTGCTGTTGGCAACTACCAGATCAATGGCTACAACTTTTTCATTATTTTCATGGCCTGTTTGCTGCTCATTGCCATCTATGCCGTGCTCAAGATCACGCGGCTCGGCCTGATTGCTCGAGGCACCATGCAGAGTGCCGATACCGCCGCTTCCTTGGGCTATAATCCTGATCATATCTATATGGTGACGTTCTTTTGCGGTGCATCGCTGACAGGTCTGGCTGGTGCGATTTTTGCGCCCTTGGTCGGGTTGGTGCCGACATCCGGATCCGCCTATATGGCCGAGGCTTTCATTACTGTGGTTGCCGGCGGGCCTTCATTGATCATTGGTCTTTTGAGCGGTGCCACGGTCTTTGGTGCCATCAACCAAATCGTGACTTTTACATTATCGGCTGTGCTTGGTGAAGTGGCCATTCTGGTTGCTGCCGTCATCATCCTCCGCCTCATTCCGAAAGGCATTACCAGCAGATTCTTCAAGGGAAAGATGTAATGACAGGTCTATGGGAAAAGCAGGATCTCCTCGCCTTCATCATTGCACTGATCGGTATCTGGTTGCTGCCGACAATGATCAGCACATACACACTGACGATCCTGGTCATCTACGGAATGCTCGGACTGAGCCTCGGCCTGATTTGGGGCTTTGGCGGTATTCTTTGTTTTGGTCAGGCCGCCTTCTTTGGTCTCGGTGCCTATACCTATGCCATCGCCGCCATCAATATCGGCGAAAGCACAGTTCCCATGCTGCTGGCCATCCTGGTTCCCGGCATCTTTGCCACCCTGTTCGGTGCGATGATGTTTTACGGGCATTTAACCGACGTCTATCTTGGCGTCATCACCCTCGTGGTCACATTGATCCTGTTCAAATTCATCAACTCAACCGCAGGTCCCCAATACGCTATCGGTCACGCACGGCTGGGCGGGTTCAACGGAATCCCGGGTTTTCATACCCTCAATGTGCCAGGGCGGCCTGACATATTTATCTGGGGCGATACACTCTATTATGTGTGTGCCCTTGCACTCCTAATCGTCTTTTTCTTCGTGACCTGGCTGCTCCGCACATCATTTGGTCGCATCGCAATCGGAATACGGGAGAACGAAACCCGGATCACTCTGATGGGATATGATGTGCGCGCGCGGAAGACGATTCTCTTTGCCATCGGGGCCGCAATCGCGGGTCTTGCTGGAGCCTTGTTTGCCAATTGGGGTGAGATCGTAACACCGGGCCTTTTCAGCCTGCAACAGAATGCCGAAGTCATCATTTGGTGCATCGTCGGCGGATTGGGCACCCGATTCGGTCCGATCATTGGTGCCGCTGGCCTCGCCTATCTGAAATTCCTGCTTGGCCAGCAGACCCTCATTGATAACGCCATCATCATGGGGCTCATCCTTGTCGTTTTTGTCCTTTTCCTGCCAAAAGGACTGGTACCCGCTGCGACAAGTCTCTGGCAATCGATATGTGACCGGTGGACAGCACAGCGCAGTGGCAGTCGGCGGCGCACGCGACCCCGAAGAGCAACCCATCATGTCTGAGACAGTACTTGAAACAGTCGGTCTGACCATGCGGTTTGGTGGTGTTGTCGCGTCCGACAATGTCCATTTCAAACTGAAAGAAAAGGAGTTGCGATGCCTGATCGGACCCAATGGAGCCGGAAAATCAACCTTTTTCAAATGTATCTCCGGCCTTCACAAACCGACTGAGGGTCACGTGTTCATGCAGGGCACTGAAACGACAGGATGGCTCCCTCATCAAATCGCATCGCTTGGAGTCGGCATCAAGACACAAAACCCGAACGTCCTGAATGGGCTCAGTGTCTTTGAAAATATCTGGATGGCGGCAAGGCGCTTTTATCCAAACGAAGAAGCATCGGATCGCGCCACTGACATCATTGACAAATTGGCCCTGTCATACATTGCCAGGGCAGAGTTGGGGCAACTCGCCCATGGCGAGCGACAGCGGGTTGAACTCGGGTTGGTTGCCGTTGGAAATCCCTGGCTGGTGCTTCTGGATGAACCCGCGGCGGGGATGTCGTCAGCGGACGTCGAACATATGTCGAGAATCATCGATGACATGACCAGGGCAGCCGCTGTGATTGTCGTTGAACACGACATGCAATTCATCCGGTCGATCGCTTCAACTGTGACCGTTTTTTATCAAGGTGCTGTGCTGATGGAAGATCATGTGGATTGCGTCATGTCCGATCCAACGGTCCGCAACGTGTATTTAGGAAAAAAGGCGTGAATACGGACGAACGCCACATTCTTCTTGATGTGAATGGGCTGTGCGGCGGCTATGACAAAGTGCCGATCTTATACGAAATCGCGTTTTCAATTCTCGAAAATGAAGTGGTTGGCATCCTTGGCCACAACGGTATGGGTAAATCCACGCTGTTAAAGACGTTGATGGGTTTTCTCCCGGCATCGTCAGGAGCGATTCGTTTTCGCTCCAATGACATCATGCGTCTTACGCCCCATGAGCGTGCCAGTCTGGGTATCGGCTACCTCCCGCAAGGCCGGGGCATTTTCCCGCATCTCTCAGTTCGGAACAATCTCCTGTTTGCCTGGCATCACTATTCCGGCGGGACGGAAAATGACGTTCTGGACTCGATCCTCAAGGATTTTCCACGTCTGATCCCGCTTCTCGAGCGTGAGGGCGAAACCCTGTCTGGTGGTGAGCAGCAATTACTGGCGCTTGCCCGATGCCTCATGGGTGATCCTGAATTCCTGCTTCTTGACGAACCAACAGAGGGTATTCAACCGTCAATCATCGAAGAGTTGGCCGAAACATTACTGTATATCCGCAAAAAACGTGGCCTGACAATCCTTCTTGTCGAGCAGAATTTTGATTTCATTGCAGATCTTTCAGATCGTGTTCTGGTTCTCGAAAGGGGCCGCATCACCGGCGAATTAGCGCGAAGCGAACTTGGTGACCAATCAAAAGTCGATGCTTTTCTTGGATTCGGGGCCGCCCGGTCGACACGCAGTCACCGCACCACAACCCAAACCACGTCAACCAAGCCAGAAATCCGGGATCTGCCCCCGACCAACACAACAAGACCCATTCCCACATATCCGGCGCCCGCCCACCATGCGATGTCAGCGCCTCGTTCTGGAAACAATAACTCAACGGTGACGTCCATGACAATCAAACGTCCGACCCTTGCTCAAATGCGTAAGATGGCAGCACGCTTCGGTATGAGCCTCTCCGATGAGGAACTGATGGAATATCAGGAAATCATCGCGCCAACCATGCAAGCCTATGACCGCCTGGATGCCATGCCGGACAACTTGCCTGAAGTCAGGTATCCACGAAGCCCCGGCCGCTTCCCCGACCCGTCCGAAAATGAATTGAACGCCTGGTATGTCAAAACCAATATTATCGGCGCCCCCGATGGTGCGTTGCGTGGCAAGCGCATTGCTCTCAAGGACACGATCTGTCTGGCGGGGGTACCGATGATGAATGGCTCGTCGATCATGGAAGGCTATACCCCCGAAATCGATGCCACAATAGTCACCAGAATGCTGGATGCGGGCGCGATTATTTCCGGAAAGGCTCATTGCGAAAATTTCTGCCTTTCCGGTGGATCCCATACCAATGCCAAAGGGCCTGTCCATAATCCATGGAAACGCGGCTACATGGCGGGAGGATCGTCCAGTGGTTCAGCCGCTCTTGTGGCCGCTGGCGAGGTCGATATGGCCATTGCCGGTGACCAGGGCGGATCAATTCGCCTTCCCGCATCATGCTGCGGAACCTATGGTATGAAAGCCAGCCATGGAGTTGTCCCCTACACCGGGGCCATGCCAATCGAAATGACCATTGATCACCTCGGACCGATCACCAAAACAGTTGCCGATAATGCGCTCCTGCTTGAGGTCCTGGCCGGTGAAGATGGCCTCGACCCACGCCAGTACAAGCCGAAGACTTACCGCTACACGGAGGCATTGGGACGTGGTGTTCAGGGTATGAGAATTGGCATTCTCAAAGAGGGTTTTGCACAGGCAAACAGCGAGGATGATGTCAGTCAAAAAGTTCTGGTCGCCGCTGAACGTTTTCGTGAATTGGGCGCGCTTGTTGACGAGATTTCGATTCCGGAGCATTATGTTGCCAGTGATGCTTGGAGTGCCATCACCAATGAAGGTCTGATGAATGGCATGATGTGGGGGAACTCCGCGCCGAACAATTGCCGCGGACTGTTCCTGCCTTCAATGATTGACCACATGGCCCAATGGCAGAACCGCGCAGACGAACTCAGCCATTCCCTGAAAGCCTGCATGTTCATTGGTGAACATTTCCGGACCCAGTATCGTGGCCGATTCTACGGAAAAGCACAGAACATTATGCGCAAATGCAATACACGCTATGTGGAGGCATTCAAGAATGTTGACCTGTTGCTGATGCCGACCATGCCCCATAAACCGCAGGAAATTCCACCTGCCGACTGCTCAATCAGCCTGTATGTCACGCGCGCCTTCCAGATGATCGCAAATACTGCACCGTTCAATGGCGGGCTGCCTGCCATGACTGTTCCCTGCGGCCTTCTCGAAGGTCTGCCGATTGGCATGCAATTGGTCGGCAACTCATATAAAGAGATGACAATTTACCAGGCTGCACACGCATTTGAACAAAGCGGCGACTGGCGGGCCATGTGAGGAGACAGACTCGATGTCGATCTTGAATGAGAGCCTAGCCAATCAGATCCGCGGCATGGGTCACGCGCGCTGTCATTCTGGCAGCTCCCATGGCGTGCCTGCCAATGGAGTCTCCTATGTGAAAGGTGAAACAGACGTAGGCCTTGACTATATCATAATACCGCAATTGCTGCGCAGTGCGGTCTCCCGGCATGGGGCACGTGACGCCGTCATCTTTGCCGGTACCGGAGAACGGCGGAGTTATTATGATTTTGATCGTGAGATCGACGCGCTGGCAACCGGCCTGCTGGCCATGGGCCTGCAAAAAGGTGATCGCTTGGGTCTCTGGTCTCCCAACCGCTACGAATGGATCCTGACCCAGTTCGCAACAGCACGGATTGGCGTCATAATGGTCAACATTAATCCCGCCTACCGTTTGAATGAAGTTGAATATGCCCTCAATAAAGTCGGGTGCAAAGCCCTGGTTCTGGCCAAGTCATTCAAGACATCCGACTATCTTGGCATGATCAGGCAGTTGGCCCCGGAGTTGGAAAACTGTGAACCCGGACGTCTGTGCGCGGCAAAACTGCCAATGCTCAAGAATGTGATAGTCATGGATGACGATCCCGGACCGGGAGTCTTCACCTTTATGCATGTCACAACGCTCGGTGGCCCGGCACAGCGACTTCGACTTGAAATGATCGACAATTCTCTCAATCCAGATGACCCGATCAATATCCAGTTCACATCCGGGACCACGGGTGCCCCGAAAGGGGCGACCCTGTCTCACTACAATATCGTCAACAATGCGCGTTTCGTGACCAATCGCATCAAGCTGACGGACAGTGACCGCTTGTGTATCCCGGTGCCGCTTTATCACTGTTTCGGCATGGTGATGGGTGTCCTGGGTGCCGTCAGTCAGGGAGCCGCCATGGTGTTTCCCGGCGAGGGATTTGATCCGCTGGCCACCCTGGAGGCGCTGACACGAGAAAGATGCACCGCCGTTTACGGCGTACCCACCATGTTCGTCGCAATGCTGCATGAAATGGAGACCCAGAGCTTCGATCTCTCGGCATTGCGAACTGGCATTATGGCGGGTGCACCCTGCCCCATCGATGTCATGGAACGGGTCAACAGCCAGATGAACATGCGTGAAGTGACAATCTGTTACGGCATGACTGAAACATCACCGGTGTCATTTCAAAGCTTTGTTGATGATCCAATTGATAAACGCTGTGCCACCGTCGGACGAATCCATCCCCACCTCGAGGCCAAACTCGTCGATGACGACGGCAACATCGTCCCGGTGGGAGAGCAGGGTGAACTCTGTACGCGTGGTTATTCAGTCATGAAGGGCTATTGGGAAGATGACGATCAAACCCGCGCATGCATTATTGACGGATGGATGCATACCGGTGATCTGGCATGCCTTGATGATGAAGGTTTCTGTTCCATCGTTGGCCGCGTGAAAGACATGATTTGCCGCGGAGGTGAGAATATCTATCCACGTGAAATTGAGGAATACCTGTTCCGCCATCCTGAAATTTCTGAAGCGCAGGTCTTCGGTATCCCGCATGAGAAGTACGGTGAAGAAGTCTGTGCCTGGATCATCCCGAAACCGGGCGAGAATTTGACCGAAGAATCTGTTCGACAGTTTTGCGCAGGGCAAATTGCGCACTACAAAATCCCCAAACATATCCAGATTGTGGATGAGATTCCGATGACCATAACGGGCAAGCCCCAGAAGTTCATCATGCGGGATAAAATGGTGGAAAGACTCTCTGGATCGAGAGGGTGATCCCCCGCAGATATTGTGAATTTCGTCTGCGCGGGGCAGCGGAGAAAATGAATAATGTTCCATGCCACGATGAATTTTGATCTCGGTAACGAGGTCAGTGCATTGAGAGATATGGTTCACCGATGGGCCCAGGAACGCGTGAAACCGCTGGCAGCGGAGATCGATGAAACAAATGACTTTCCGCATGCATTGTGGGAAGAGATGGGCGAGTTGGGCCTTCTCGGGATTACGGTACCGGAGACAGATGGTGGCGCGGGCATGGGTTATCTGGCTCATACGATTGCGATTGAGGAAATCGCTCGGGCCAGCGCATCCGTTTCCCTGAGTTACGGCGCGCATTCAAATCTCTGTGTCAATCAGATCGCCTTGAATGGCAACAATGAACAAAGGGCAAAATACCTGCCTCGACTGATCTCCGGGCAGCATGTCGGTGCATTGGCCATGTCCGAGGCCGGTGCCGGCTCGGATGTCGTCGGCATGAAACTGAGAGCCGACAAGGGTCATGGCCATTACCAACTTAACGGCACCAAATTCTGGATCACCAATGGTGGCGAAGCCAACATTCTGGTCGTTTATGCCAAGACCGATCCGGATGCGGGATCCAAGGGTCTGACCGCGTTCCTCATCGAGAAGGATATGGCCGGTTTCACCCAATCCCATCATTTCAACAAGCTCGGCATGCGGGGATCCAATACCGTCGAATTGATTTTTGATAATGTGAAGGTACCTTTCGAGAACGTGCTTGGAGAGGAAGGACAAGGGGTTCAGATCCTGATGTCCGGCCTCGACTATGAACGCGTGGTACTTTCGGGAATCGGTTGCGGAATTATGGCCGCCTGTCTTGACGAAATCATGCCGTACATGGTTGGGCGCAAGCAGTTTGGCCAGAGCATTGGCAACTTTCAGTTGATGCAGGGCAAGATTGCCGACATGTACACGAAAATGAACTCGGCACGCGCCTATGTCTATGAAGTGGCCAAGGCCTGCGATCGCGGTGAGGTGACCCGGCAGGATACGGCTGCCTGCGTCCTCTATGCATCCGAAGAAGCCATGGTTGTTGCACATCAGGCTGTTCAGGCCATGGGCGGTGCCGGATTTATGAACGAAACGCCGGTCAGCCGGATCTTCCGGGATGCCAAACTGATGGAGATTGGTGCTGGCACATCAGAAATCCGGCGGATGCTGATCGGTCGTGAGCTGATGCGGGCAATGCATTGATGCCGGTTCTGCCCTCAAACATCTCACCGGAGTCAGCAGCCTTTCTTGCCAACAGACAGGCCCACCAGACAACGATTGCACAGATTCAAGAAACTGAACAGATCTGTGCAGGTGGTGGTGGCGAAGCCGCCAGGGCCCGGCACATTGCCCGCGGAAAGTTACTGCCCCGCGACCGTGTGGCCGCGTTGATCGATCCTGGCTCGCCTTTCCTGGAGGTGGGTTTGTTTGCGGCTTTCAACCTTTATGAGAGTGCCTGCCCCGGTGCTGGAATGATCGCGGGCGTGGGTCGGGTCAACGGCCGTGATGTGATGGTCATTTGCAACGATGCAACTGTCAAGGGTGGAACCTACTATCCGATGACGGTGAAAAAGCACCTCCGCGCGCAAAGGATTGCCGAAGAGAACGGCCTCCCCTGCATCTATCTGGTCGATTCAGGCGGCGCCAATCTTCCCAATCAGGATGAAGTCTTTCCCGACGAAAACCACTTCGGTCGTATCTTCTACAATCAGGCGAATATGTCGGCGAAAAACATACCGCAGATTGCCGTGGTCATGGGCTCATGCACCGCAGGCGGTGCTTACGTTCCCGCCATGTCTGATGTTTCCATCATCGTCAAGGAACAGGGCACCATTTTTCTGGCGGGACCGCCCTTGGTGAAAGCCGCTACCGGCGAAACCGTGTCGGCCGAGGATCTCGGCGGTGGAGATGTCCATACGCGCTTGTCAGGTGTAGCCGACTATCTGGCCGATAATGACACACATGCCCTTGCCATCGCCCGCGAGGTGATTGGTCATCTCAATCGACACCGCACGGTCGCTATCGAACGACGTGCAATTGAAGAACCGATCTATGACCCTGATGAGATTCTGGGCATCGTCCCCGCCGATCTCAGGACACATTATGACATTCGAGAGGTGATCGCACGAATCGTGGACGGATCACGATTCGATGAATTTAAAGCCCGGTATGGAACGACACTGGTCTGTGGATTTGCGCATATCATGGGCGTGCCCGTCGGAATGATCGCCAATAATGGTGTTCTCTTCTCCGAGGCCGCACTCAAAGGGACCCATTTTGTCGCACTCTGCTCACAGCGCAAAACACCGTTGGTTTTTCTGCAGAATATCACTGGCTTCATGGTCGGTCGGAAGTATGAGACCGAAGGGATCGCCAAAAACGGGGCCAAGCTCGTCACCGCGGTGGCGACCACATCGGTACCCAAGATCACCATGCTGGTTGGCGGGTCATTCGGGGCCGGCAATTACGGAATGTGCGGGCGCGCATATTCACCCCGCTTCCTGTGGACCTGGCCCAATGCGCGGATCGCCGTCATGGGCGGAGAACAGGCAGCAGGCGTGCTTGCGACCGTTAAACGCGACGTCATCGAACGTAATGGGGGAGTCTGGTCGCCAGAGGAAGAGGCCGCATTCAAACAGCCAACCATTGATATGTTTGAAATGCAGAGCCATCCGCTCTACGCCTCAGCGCGGCTCTGGGACGACGGCATTGTCGATCCGCGCAAAAGCCGTGAGGTGCTGGCGCTGAGCCTGTCAGCAGCTCTCAACGCACCCATTACCGAAACCCAATTCGGTTTGTTCAGAATGTGAGCGGGTGGCCCATGTTCAAGAAGATACTGATCGCAAATCGTGGTGAAATCGCCTGCCGGATTATCACAACGGCAAGGCGTCTGGGCGTTCAGACCATTGCCGTTTATTCCGAGGCAGATGCGGGATCAAAACATGTCGATCTGGCTGACGAGGCTTTTCTGATCGGACCCCCACCGGTCCCGGAGAGCTATCTTCTTGGAGATGCCATTATTGAAACAGCGCTGACGGCAGGGGCAGAGGCGATTCATCCCGGATACGGATTTCTTTCCGAAAACCCTGAATTTGTCGCCGATGTCGAAAAGGCGGGACTGACCTTCATTGGACCTTCCGCTGATGCCATCGCAGCCATGGGGTTGAAGGACAAAGCCAAAAAGCTCATGGAAGAGTTTGGTGTGCCGGTACTGCCGGGCTATCACGGCAACAATCAGGATCCGAACTTCCTTGCCACGGAGGCCGAGAAAATCGGCTATCCCGTCATGATCAAAGCCTGTGGCGGTGGCGGCGGTAAGGGTCTGCGACTGGTGACCGATCCAGACACGTTTCTGACCAATCTGGAGAGTGTGCAGCGTGAGGCTGAATCGAGTTTTGGTGATTCGAACTGTCTGATCGAGAAATACATCTCGCAACCACGTCACATCGAATTTCAGGTCTTTGGCGACGCGCATGGCAACATCGTTCATCTTTTCGAACGCGATTGCTCTCTGCAAAGACGTCATCAGAAGGTCATTGAGGAAGCCCCTGCGCCCGGCATGACCGCGCGCCTGCGCATTGCGATGGGCAACGCGGCGATCACAGCCGCCAAGGCCATCAATTATTCGGGAGCCGGCACCATTGAATTCATCGTTGATGGATCAGACATGCTGCGCACAGACGGATTCTGGTTCATGGAGATGAATACGCGGTTGCAGGTGGAACATCCCGTCACGGAAGCCATTACCGGGCTTGATCTTGTCGAACTGCAGCTGCGCGTTGCGTCTGGTGAACCCTTGCCGATGTCCCAGGATGATCTGTCGATCAATGGTTGGTCTTTTGAAGCCCGGGTCTACGCCGAAGATGTCATGAAAGGCTTTCTGCCAGCCACCGGAACAGTCGCACAACTTTCAACCCCGCAGATATCCGAGTTTGAGCCTTCTGCTCTGCGTGTTGATAGCGGTATCCGGCAAGGTGATACCATCGTTCCGTTTTATGATCCAATGATCGCCAAGATCATTGTGCACGGACCAACCCGCGGATGTGCATTGAACATGCTGACCCGTGCGCTGGACACTTATCGCGTCGGCGGCACTGTCACCAATCTCGAATTCCTGTCTTCCCTTTCACAACATGAGGGATTTGCATCGGGTCGGATTGATACAGACCTGATCGCGCGCGATCTCGATGACCTTCTTGCAGCGAACGAACCTGGCACAATCATCCGGTCCATCGCCGCCCTCACGGCACTCGGATTTATTGGACCGCCGGTGACCGGGATGTGTCCGACTGACCCATTATTCGGTTATCGCCATTGGTCGCCGGCACATCACAATACCAGCCTTCAATATGGCGAGGAGACATTTGATTGCGTTGTCACAATCACCGGAAACAGCCGATTTGTCATTGATTGTTGTGAGATATTGCAAGAACTCAAAGTCACCTTGCACACCAATGGCAGACTGATTGTTGAAACCGGAAATCACCGCACCGCAGTCGATGTCATTCGCCGTGGAGCCACTGTCGATGTCGCACAGGATGGACACGTTTTTACTTTCACCCTTCCCGACAAGACCCGCAGGACCGATGGCGATTCTGATGGCGGTGATATGATCATTGCACCGATGCCTGGCTCCGTCATTTCTGTCGATGCAATCGAAGGAGAGACAGTCAAGGCTGGTGACCGCATCATGGTCCTGGAAGCGATGAAAATGGAGCATGCTCTCACCTCTCCCCGCGATGCCATCATCGAGGACGTTCATGTTTCACAGGGGGATCAGGTTCAGGACGGTGCCTTACTGGTCACATTGAAGATTCAAGATGGGTGAGTCTGTCGGCATCGTCGAAGTCGGCCCACGAGATGGTCTTCAAAACGAAAAGAAAATCATACCGACTGATCAAAAGATTAAACTTGTTGATGAGCTTGCAAGATGTGGTCTGAAACGCATTGAGGCCACCAGTTTCGTCAGTCCGGATTGGGTTCCCCAGTTGGCTGATGCCGTTGAGGTCATGGGCGGGATCACCCGGACGCGCGGCGTGAGTTTCTCGGTCCTGGTTCCGAATCTCAAGGGTATGGAACTGGCAGTCAAGTGCCAGGCTGATGAAGTGGCCATATTTACGTCGGCCTCGGAAGGATTCTGTCAACGCAACATCAATTGCTCCATCTCGGAAAGCCTGAACCGATTTAAACCCGTGCTCGACCTGGCCGGGAAGAGCAACTTGCCGGTACGCGGATACGTCTCGTGCGTCATCGACTGTCCCTATGATGGGTCTGTTGATCCCACCCGGGTGGCTTCGGTCTGCGTCGCGCTCCTGACACTTGGCTGTCGGGAGATCAGTCTTGGTGATACGATCGGGACTGGAACTCCCAAACGGATTGATGCCATGCTGAAATCAGTACTGGACGTCATCCCTGCCAATAAATTGGCAGGGCACTATCACAATACAAATGGTCATGCGCTTGATTGTATCAAGGTCAGTCTGGCACACGGCCTTCGTGTGTTTGACAGTGCCGTCGGTGGCCTTGGCGGCTGTCCCTACGCGCCCGATGCGGCCGGCAATGTGGCCACCGAAGAGGTTGTCCAATTGCTCAGGAACGAAGGTTATGAGACGGGTATCGATCTGGACCGTCTCAAGTCAGTCGCTTGTCCCCTCGCCCAGGCAGTGAGGCACGAACAATGACCAATTATGCGGCACTGTCCTTGACCGTCGATGATCGCGGTGTTGCCTATCTCATGCTCAATGTCCCCGAAAAACGAAATGCTCTGACCGTGGAAATGGTTGGTGAATTGACGGAATTTGCACACGTGGAAGCCCGTAACCGGGATTTGCGTGTCGCCATCCTTTCGGGCAATGGCAACACCTTCTGTGCCGGCGGCGATCTCGCATGGATGAAAACCCAGATCGATGCTGATCGTGAAACACGGATGCGCGAAGCGCGCAAAATCGCTTTCATGTTGAAATCACTCAATGACTTACCCATTCCCCTCATCGGAAAGGTCCATGGCGGTGCCTTCGGCGGCGGCATTGGTCTGATTTCCGTCTGTGATGTGGCAATCGCGGAAGCTGACACTCAGTTTGGCCTGACCGAAACCCGCCTGGGACTGATCCCGGCGACGATCGGCCCGTATGTTCTTGCCCGTCTCGGTGAAGGTATGGCGCGCCGCGTTTTCATGTCATCACGGATCTTCGATGCGCACGAGGCCGTACGGCTTGGACTCATTGCCGATGCCTGCGCAGCGAGTGCACTTGATGATCGGATTGAACGAGAAGTCCGGCCCTATTTGGACACGGCACCAAAAGCCGTTGCCGCCGCAAAGGCCTTCGCCAGGGAGCTGGGGGCTGACATCACCGATGCCATGATCGATGACAGCATTCAACGCCTTGTCAACATCTGGGAAGCTCCCGAGGCAGCTGAGGGAATTGCGGCGTTCTTCGCCAAGACAGAACCCGGTTGGATCTCCAAAAAAGGATGATGCCGGTGCCTGTTGTGGGCACAACCCCTATCACACCTGCTTCAATGGCTGCCCATCCTTTCCGATGGGCAACTTGCAACCGCAAAGACACGCAAAGGGTGCCATCCTGCGGCTAAAATATTGGTGCGCCGGCAGCGGGTGAATCAACAGTGGTTATCCAGCGAGACGGGCTGTCAATCGTTTCATGCCTCCACTGGACCAAGATATCCTCGATTGTGTTTCAACCCACAGGTCGGCTGCATGGAAAATTGTGATCGTAGATGCAATAAGTATGGCGTGATCAGCAACCTGAAAATCCGCGCCACGTCCGGCTTGCCACGTTCAGATGTGTCGATATATTCCCTCAATATCGACACGTTGGAGTGAAATGTCGATAACATCGACATGTTCAGAGCATGTGCCAACGAAAGCTGGATAAATCGACATGACGTTTGATCCCAACCGCCCCTTCAATGACCTTCCCGACCTGCCACCAGTTTCGGAAACGGAGACAAAGGCAGTTCTTCGGAGTTGCATTGCTGCGCACGGCACTGGCGGAACTCCGCGTTTCCGGGAAGCTCATCCCGAACCAAGCCATGCTGATCAACTCGATTCCTTTGCTCGAAGCACAGGCGAGTTCAGAAATCGAGAACATCGTCACAACGACTGACCGGTTGTTTCGCTATGCTAACGACTCGGCGGGGCGGGGCGACCCTGCCACCAGGGAAACTCTGCGCTACCGCACCGTGTTGCATCGTGGTTTTGAGATGCTGGCCCAAAGGCCGGTTTCAGTCGCCATCGCAGTTGAGGTTTGTCGAACGATCACAGGAGTTGAACTGGGTATTCGCAACACGCCTGGAACGGCTTTGGTGAATGACGCAGCCCAGCAGGTTATCTATACGCCACCGGAAGGAGAAAACGTTCTCCGGAATCAACTGGCCAACTGGGAACGTTACATTCACGAAACAGAAGAGGTTGATCCACTGATCCGCCTTGCAGTCATGCATTATCAATTCGAGGCGATCCACCCGTTTGTCGACGGAAATGGTCGGACCGGACGCATCCTCAACCTGCTCTATCTCGTCGACAAGGGGTTACTCGACACGCCCGTCCTTTATCTCAGTCGGCACATCATTCAACACAAAGCGCTCTACTACCGGTATTTGCTCGAGGTGACGGCCCGACAGGATTGGGAGAGGTGGATCCTCTTCATTCTGGAGGCTGTCAGAACGACGGCGGAATCGACAACGTCAAAAATCCATGCGATCCGCGGTCTTCTCGACAAGACAGGCAACACTATTCGAAGGACGATACCGAAGATTTATTCACGTGAACTGACGGAACTGCTCTTCGTGCATCCCTACTGCCGGATCGGTGACGTCGTCAAAGCCGACATTGCCAAGCGCCAAACGGTCGCGGTCTATCTTAAGGCACTCGTAGCCGCAGGCCTCCTTGAGGAGATCAAGGCGGGGCGCGAGACACTCTACATCAACCTGCCGCTCCTGGCGCTTCTGGCCGAGCGCACATGACCCAACACATTACGACAGCGCAAGCAACACGATGATTGTAGAATGCCAATCCGGGTGAGAGGGGCGAGACATCATATTCTCACCCTGTTTGTCGCAAATTCTCAGGTTAATTGACGCGCCATACCAGATCACGATCTTTCGGTTTCCAATTGGCGGCCCCTTGACTTCCAATCAGCCGACATAGAGAGTTCCAATTGTCGAGGCTGGAGGATAGGATGTTCAAGCGGTTTCTGGAACGCCGGGCCGAGGAGGCTCTTTCGGATACACCTGTAGTTCTCATTGTGGGGCCACGCCGGGCGGGCAAGACCACGCTTGTCAAAAGCATGGGGGAAGTGGGTCGTACCTATATCACGCTCGACGATCAGACAGTACTTGAGGCGGCTCGATCCGATCCAGCCGGATTCATCCGGGGATTGGACCGGGTCACCATCGACGAGATTCAGCGCGCGCCCGACCTGCTGCTGGCGATCAAGAAAGCCGTCGATGAAGATTATCACCCGGGCCGTTTTCTCCTCACGGGCTCAGCCCATGTACTGACCCTGCCGCGGATCGCCGACAGTCTGGCTGGCCGGATGGAAACGCTCCGGATGCTACCGCTCGCGCGGGCCGAGGTCGAGGGGCGGGTGCCTGACTTTCTGGAGCGCCTGTTCGGAGGGAAACCGCAAAATCAACGCAAAGCGATTGTCGGTGACGATCTCGTCCAGACCGTTCTGCTCGGCGGGTTTCCTGAAGCGATTGCCCGAAAAAGCGAACGGAGGCGGCAGGATTGGGCACGCTCCTACCTCTCCTCGATTCTCACGCGCGACCTCAGGAACATTGCTGAGATCGAGAAGCTTACCGAGTTTCCGAAATTCGTGCGGTTACTGGCCGAACATTCCGGCCAACTGGTCAACTATTCGCAATTCGGAGTGAGCATCAACGTCAGCCACAAGACGGGGCAACGTTATGTCGGGTTGCTTGAACAGGTCTTTCTGATCACAACGCTGCAACCCTGGTTCACAAACGCCTTGAAACGTATCGTCAAGACGCCAAAGCTGCATTTCCTCGATTCCGGCCTGCTGGCGAGCGCGCGCGGCTTGACCTTCGACAGGGTAAAGGCGGATCGCGGGATATTCGGCGCGCTACTCAAGAGTTTCGTATTCTCGGAAATACTCAAGCTGATGACGTCCTCGGACCTGCGATTGACGCCGTATCACTTCCGCGACCGAGATATGCGCGAGGTCGACATTGTACTGGAACGCGACGACGGCATAATCGCAGGCATTGAAGTCAAGGCAAGCGCCACGGTGAAGTCCGGCGACTTCGCCGGTCTTCGGGCGCTGGCGGAAGCGTGCGGCGATCGCTTTGCCTTCGGTGTCATCCTCTATGACAATACGGATGTCGTGCCGTTCAGCGACCGACTGGTAGCGGTGCCATTGTCCTGTCTGTGGAATTGAGCGGATGTGCAGAGACTACAAGCTGATAGAACTGCGGGCCGCGATGATGGCATCGGGGAAACAGCGTGAGACTGTATGAGAGGTGGTGCGACGCCAGTCGGGAAAAGGGCAAGCGCAAGCGTGACTGGACTTATGGGAGTGTTCCCCATTGCCAATCCGCGATCAATGTCTAGAATCCAAAAGCCCCCTGAAAACATAAATGTTTTCAGGGGGTTCAGTGGTTGTAAGGGCAGGATTTGAACCTGCGACCTTCAGATTATGAGCCGTATGGAACAGACTGCGCACAAACTCGCAGAATTGCTTTTTTCTTCGCATTTTTAATGACTTAGTTGACTTCCGCTGATGCACCGAGCACTTTCGATTTCGTAGGCTCGCGCAACGGTTTTCGCCCCCTTGCTTCCACAATGCTTCCATGGGCAGCCGGGCACGATGTCTGGGAGCAGATTGATCATTTGAAAGCCGACCGCCCATGCAAAACTTACCAAACGCATCATCGACGCCGCCGAAGTTTGGGCGGCTGAAAGCGCCGGCAGGAACAGTCATGATGGACGAAATCCGCGCGCATGGCGAGATCGAGATCCTGGATCCTCTGGCCCCGGCCCGCCATCCAATCGAGGATATGCCGGGCCGTTCCGACCCATGCATTGACGTGCGAACGCCCCAAACCCTGATGATCAAGATAGGCCCGATACCGCACGGATACCGCCTAATCCCAAAATCTCCTTGCTATCACCGCAAACCTGCGGCAAAGAAAATACGTCACAGCGTCACATGGATTCTCACCCAGATTGTCGCGCTATACCGGGCCGATAGACATCCTGCTCCCCAGTATAGATGAGGTTCGCCATCAGGCGGATGACCCCTCGCGTGGCGTGAAGTGGTCCCCGGCTTCCTCGTTGGCCTATTCATTGAAGCGCTCGAAGATGCTTCGTGCGGTCGGGGAGAATCCGGCGATGTACGCCACGAGGTTCGGCGCGATGTTCTCGGCGTTGCCCAGCAACCGGGCAAAGGTGTAGGGGATCGTGTTGTAGAGCGGGTACTTTTGCTTCGGATCGGCGGCCTTGCCGAGCAGGTGGTCCATGGCCGCTTCGGGTGTCCGGCGCGCCTGAAGCTCGCCATACTGCTTGAGAACGGCGTCCTTGGTCGGTTCGAGGACGCAGTCGAGGCGGCGCAGGACGACCATGGGCAGCATGACGAGGCGATACTGGGGAGGCCGGTACGGCCCCCGGAGCCGGTTCGCGATTTCCCAGATCTTGGCCTTGAGTTCGTCGTGCGCCTGAACGTTCACAGATGATCTTCTTTCCCAGTCGCCGATCGTCCATCATCGCGTCGCAGCATAGCCGTTTCCGTTGAAGGGCGGATGGGCTCGGTACTGCATCCCCTGAACTCTCCGGCATTCGTCGTGGCGACAGCCGCCGTCCAGATCCGGCCGTAGTAGTTGGTCGTACCGTCGAACTCACCGATCCGCTTCCGCGCGGACGCTTCGCTCGCGCCGCTCATCAGGCGGTCCAGGGATCGACGATGTCGATACCCATGCCCTCGAAGTCCCGGACGTTGCGGGTCGCCACGGCCATGCCGCGGGCGCGGGCGATCGCCGCGATCTGGCAGTCCGCCGGCTGGGTGGGCCGTCCGGCGGAACGACGCATGGCCGCGATGTCCGCGTAAGCGCGCCGCTGCGCTGTCGAAGGAAAGAATGCGGTCGTCGAACGCTTCGCGCAGAAACTGTTCGATGTCCGCGATCAACGCCTCCCGCCGCCGGCCCGGCGCCAGGATGGCGGCGACAGGATGGCGGCGCCGTAGCGCAACTCCGCCTCGCCGACAGCGGAGAAGAAGATATCCTCAAGGTCCTGCGTGGCGGTCCAATCTCCCACCGCCGGATCGGGCGATTCACGAATCAGTTTGGACACGACATTGGTGTCGACCAGCACGGACATCCCGGCGCGCTCAGTCGAAGGACGGCGGTTCGCGCATCGGGCCGCGCGGCGGAAGTTCCAGATCCACCCCGTTGTCCGGCCCGAAGTGCGAGCGGGCGATTTCCGCGAGGCTCCGTGTGCTTTGCCCGGGCTTCACCGCGTCCCGCAGGATCGTGCGCGCCTCTTCCTCCATCGACCGGTGATGCTCGGCGGCGCGCACGCGCAGGCGCGTCTTCACATCGTCGTCGAGATTGCGGATAGTGATGTTTGCCATCGGCCTCGCCTCCTCCTGATGCGTCGGACGCCCAAGTTATCGCTTGCTTGCAATGCAAGCAAGCACGCGTGATCCGGTTCAACGCGGCCCCGGCGAGGCCCCGAAACGGAAGCACACTGCGCCTCCTGACAGCTGACGTGCGAATCAAATTGTTTGCCAATAGTTTGCCAGCTCGCCAAATCGCATTCGCCCAGAATCGAAAAGCCCCTGAAAACATCAATGTTTTCAGGGGAATTTTGGTTGCGGGGGCAGGATTTGAACCTGCGACCTTCAGGTTATGAGCCTGATGAGCTACCAGTCTGCTCCACCCCGCGTCAATAATTGTTCAATATCATAAAGAATGCCATGTGCTTTTCAGGCCTGGCGGCGACCTACTCTCCCACGCCTTAAGACGCAGTACCATCGGCGCTACGGTGCTTAACCGTCGAGTTCGGAATGGGATCGGGTGTTTCACGCGTGCCATGACCACCAAACCAGAAAAACACATGAACGATCCATGATCAAGAAACCAGATCCAAGCGCTGCTTTTACTGGATCAAATCAAGCCTATCGGGCGATTAGTACCGGTCAGCTGAACGCATTGCTGCGCTTACACCTCCGGCCTATCGAAGTGGTGATCTTCCACTGCCCTCAAGGGAGACCTTGTTTTGAGGAAGGCTTCCCGCTTAGATGCTTTCAGCGGTTATCCTTTCCGCACATAGCTACCCTGCACTGCGGCTGGCGCCACAACAGGTCCACCAGTGGTGCGTCCACCCCAGTCCTCTCGTACTAGGGGCAGCTCCTCTCAAGTCTCCAACACCCACGGCAGATAGGGACCGAACTGTCTCACGACGTTCTAAACCCAGCTCACGTACCTCTTTAAATGGCGAACAGCCATACCCTTGGGACCTGCTTCAGCCCCAGGATGAGATGAGCCGACATCGAGGTGCCAAACAGTGCCGTCGATATGAGCTCTTGGGCACTATCAGCCTGTTATCCCCGGAGTACCTTTTATCCGTTGAGCGATGGCCCTTCCACGCGGGACCACCGGATCACTATGACCGACTTTCGTCTCTGCTCGACTTGTCAGTCTCGCAGTCAGGCAGGCTTTTGCCATTGCACTCTACGAACGATTTCCGACCGTTCTGAGCCCACCTTCGCACGCCTCCGTTACTCTTTAGGAGGCGACCGCCCCAGTCAAACTACCCACCACGCACGGTCCCGGATCCGGATAACGGACCGCGGTTAGACAACAGGAATGTAAAGGGTGGTATCTCAAGGGTGGCTCCACCGAGGCTGACGCCTCGATTTCAAAGCCTACCACCTATCCTGCACATTACAAGCCTGATGCCAATGCGAAGCTATAGTAAAGGTTCACGGGGTCTTTCCGTCTAACCGCGGGAAGCCTGCATCTTGACAGGCAATTCAATTTCGCTGAGTCCACGTTGGAGACAGCGGGGAAGTCGTTACGCCATTCGTGCAGGTCGGAACTTACCCGACAATGAATTTCGCTACCTTAGGACCGTTATAGTTACGGCCGCCGTTTACCGGGGCTTCAATTCGGTGCTTGCACACCTCCTTTTAACCTTCCGGCACCGGGCAGGCGTCAGACCCTATACGTCGCCTTGCGGCTTAGCAGAGCCCTGTGTTTTTAGTAAACAGTCGCTACCCCCTGGTTTGTGCCCCCGACTCACAGGACAAGCCTGCGGGCCGGGCCTCCTTCTCGCGAACTTACGGAGGCATTTTGCCGAGTTCCTTCAACGTGGTTCTCTCAAGCGCCTAGGTATACTCTACCAGTCCACCTGTGTCGGTTTGGGGTACGGTCTATATGGAGGGCTATTTCCTGGAACCGCGCAAAAAGCCCGACCAATCCAATAAGGCCGGACAATCCTTGCGATCCGTCACATCCTCCAGGCCCAGGAATGTTAACCTGGTTCCCATCGACTACGCCTTTCGGCCTCGCCTTAGGGGCCGGCTTACCCTGCTCAGATTAGCTTTAAGCAGGAACCCTTGGACTTTCGGCGACAGGATTTCTCATCCTGTTTGTCGCTACTCATGTCATCATATTCACTTCTGTTCGCTCCACCGGCTGCCTCGCGGCCCGGCTTCTCAGCGGGAATCGTACAGAATCCCCGACCGAAGTCAGGGAATACAATTCCACTTCCGTCACAGAACGCTCCGCTACCGCTACATAGCGCGCAAGCACGCTACGCAACCCGAAGCTTCGGCTCGTGGCTTGAGCCCCGTTACATCTTCGCCGCAGGACAACTTATCTAGACCAGTGAGCTGTTACGCTTTCTTTAAAGGATGGCTGCTTCTAAGCCAACCTCCTGGCTGTCTTGGTCGTCCCACATGCTTTCCCACTTAGCCACGAATTAGGGGCCTTAGCTGTCGGTCAGGGTTGTTTCCCTTTCCACTACGGGCGTTAGCACCCGCAGTGTGACTGCCGGATATTGCTTCCCGGTATTCGGAGTTTGGTTAGGATCAGTAAGCCTGTGGGGCCCCATTACCCATCCAGTGCTCTACCCCCGGGGGCATTCGTCCGACGCTCTACCTAAATAGATTTCGCGGAGAACCAGCTATCTCCGAGTTTGATTGGCCTTTCACCCCTAGGCACAGCTCATCCCGACCTGTTTCAACAGATGTGGGTTCGACCCTCCAGCAAGTGTTACCTTGCCTTCAGTCTGGCCATGCCTAGATCACTCGGTTTCGGGTCTGATCCTACGAACTGTCGCCCTGTTAAGACTCGCTTTCGCTACGCCTACACCTAACGGCTTAAGCTTGCACGCAAGACCAAGTCGATGACCCATTATACAAAAGGTACGCCGTCACAGTCCGGCCCATATGCAGATTTCACAGTAAACTGTGGTCTGCGGGGCTGAGGCTGCTCCGACTGATTGTAGGCATTCGGTTTCAGGGACTATTTCACTCCCCTTGTCGGGGTACTTTTCACCTTTCCCTCACGGTACTTGTTCACTATCGGTC
>OZ244915.1:0-155000 GCA_965221815.1 Paracoccaceae bacterium | reverse complement strand
CGCTTCCGCCAACCTGTTGAGAACATTGGTCTGAATGACGCGTTTCAGCGGACGCGCACCATAGACCGAGTCATATCCTTCATTGCCAAGCCACTGGCGGGCTTCAGAATCAAACTCGATCCTCACATTGCGTGTTGCCAGCTTGCGCGCGAGACGTTGCAGCTGGATGTCGACAATTCCACTCATATCGCTCCGCGACAGTTTGTCGAAAGTGATGATTTCATCGAGACGATTCAGGAATTCAGGGCGAAAATGGCTGCGGACAACCTCCATCATACTGTCCTCGACCTGTTTCGACATGGCGGCTTCACCAGAAGACGCAAGAAGTTCAGATCCAAGATTTGATGTCATGATGATCAGCGTATTCTTGAAGTCAGTGGTCCGGCCCTGGCCATCAGTCAACACGCCGTCATCAAGCACTTGCAGCAATATATTAAACACTTCCACATGTGCTTTCTCGACTTCGTCAAGAAGGACGACCTGGTAGGGCCTCCGACGGACAGCTTCGGTCAAGGCGCCCCCTTCTTCGTAACCGACATAACCCGGCGGTGCACCGATCAGACGCGCAACGGCATGTTTTTCCATATATTCGGACATATCGATGCGTACCATGGCGGTCTCGTCGTCAAACAGAAACTCAGCCAATGCCTTCACCAATTCAGTCTTTCCGACTCCCGTCGGCCCAAGGAACAGGAAAGAACCGATTGGTCGATCGGGATCACTCAATCCGGTCCGTGCACGACGAACTGCGTTGGCCACTGCTTGCACCGCACGTTCCTGCGCAACAACACGTCGGCTTATGGCCTGCTCCATGGTCAGCAACTTCTCCTGCTCGCCCTGCAGCATCTTTGCCGTTGGAATTCCCGTCCATTTTTCGACCACCTCAGCAATTTGTTCAGGCCTTACAGCTTCACTGACCATGACTGCCTGTTCCTTCAATTCAGCTTCTGCCAGACGTTTTTCCAAATCAGGTATGAGACCGTAACTCAACTCACCGGCGCGGGACAGATCCCCGTCGCGTTTCGCGTGTTCGAGTTCCGCCCGAAATGAATCCAACTGTTCTTTCATCTCTCGCGTTTTGGCGAGTTTCTCACGCTCAGCCTGCCAGCTGGCCGTCATGCCAAATGACTTTTCAGTCAACGCTGCCAATTCCTTCTCAATGGCCTCAAGGCGCTTCTTGGAATCCTCATCCGGTTCCTTTTTGAGCGCCTCAGCCTCAATTTTCTTTTGCAGCAATTCTCGATCCAAAGCATCGAGTTCCTCAGGCTTTGAGTCGACTTCCATGCGTAAACGGCTGGCGGCTTCATCCATGAGGTCAATGGCTTTGTCGGGCAAAAATCTCTCGGTAATGTAGCGACTTGACAATTGTGCCGCGGCCACGAGAGCCGAGTCCGAGATCCTTACGCCATGATGCACTTCGTATTTTTCCTTGATACCGCGCAAGATTGAAATGGTGTCCTCTATTGAGGGCTCATTGACAAAGACCGGCTGGAACCGGCGCGCGAGAGCCGCGTCCTTCTCAATATGCTTGCGATATTCGCTCAATGTTGTCGCGCCAACGCATCTGAGATCACCGCGTGCCAGCGCGGGCTTGAGCATATTGGACGCATCCATTGCTCCTTCCGTCTTACCGGCCCCCACCAGCAGATGCAGCTCATCAATAAACATGATGATTTCACCTGCGGCCTGGTTAACTTCAGCAAGAACCGCCTTCAAACGTTCCTCGAATTCTCCACGATATTTTGCACCTGCGACCAATGCACCCATGTCCAGTTCCATCAGCCGCTTGCCAGCCAGACCTTCCGGAATATCTCCCTTGATGATTCGATTGGCCAGACCTTCGGCTATCGCCGTCTTGCCGACTCCCGGCTCACCGATAAGGACTGGATTATTCTTGGTACGACGACTCAGCACCTGCATGGTCCGGCGGATTTCCTCATCACGGCCAACAATCGGATCGATCTTGCCGCTACGCGCCTCCTCAGTCAGATCCCGCGCATACCGTTTGAGGGCTTCATAAGATGCCTCGGCATTCTCCGTTTCAACCTTCCTGCCCTGACGCAGGTCGTTGATCACAGACGCAAGCCGAGACGCATTCAAGCCCGCTTGTGTCAGAATCTCCCGGGCATCGGACTTCACCACAACCAGAGCGTTGAGAAGAAACTCAGCAGAGATGAAGCTATCACCGTTTTCTTGTGCCTGTTTGGTTGCCTCGGTCACGACGCGATTGGCGGCGGGAGACAGATAAGGTGAGCCGTTCTCCCCCTGGGTCTTCGGGGTCTTTGCCAGGCAAGTCTGTGCCTCTCGCTGGATCAGGTTGATATCACCTCCAGCCCTCGGAATCAGGCTGGCAGGAACTTCATTCGCCTCAGCGACAATCGCGGCCAGCAAATGAACGGGAGTAATCTTGTTCTCGCCTGACACCACGGTTATCTGGTGCGCCGCGTTGAGTAATGTTTGAGCCCTTTCGGTAAATCTTAACGCATTCATTTTCATACTCCTCAATTAAGCATCTGCGTGAACAATGCCCATGACTGCGGCACATTGTGGACAGACCTTGCAATAGAAGTAGGGGTTGATTGTTGAAAAACAAGATTTCTGCCGCCGTGATGCGAGAAGAACAGATTGTCTTGACAGCATGATTTGATGCGTCAGCCCGCCTTTGCTGAATCCTTCATCAAATGATAGACAATGGGTGGAATTCGTTTCTGCGATGCAAGGTGCATTCGACCCCGTCCAACCTGGATGTCTGTGCCCTGTGGCGATTTGGTGCTGATCAAAAATGTCACAACATGACCGTAGGGAATCGTGGTGCAAACTTGGCTCCCAAATGATCGAAAACCGTCTCGTGGAGAGGTTCAGGCGAAGCCCGACATGACCGCTTAAGGACCATACCGATGTCTGAATCATATCCTGACCAGCGACTCATCGTCGCACTGGACTTTGCGGATTCCAAGTCTGCCAACGCCTTGATCCGACAACTTGGCGATCTTGTGAACTTCTACAAGATCGGACTCGGGATGATCGGCTCGGGAGGATTGGAGCTTGCCGGGAGATTGAAAAAAGAAGAGGGAAAACGCGTTTTTCTGGATCTCAAACTCTTCGATATTGCATCAACCGTGTCAGCAGCGGTTAAATCTGTCCTCAGTCTGGATCCGGACTTTCTGACCGTGCAAGGAGAACCACATATCGTGCGCGCTGCCGTTCAGGCACGGGGGTCAGCACCAATGCGGATACTTGCGGTCACGTTCTTGACCTCACTCAATCGCAAAGACCTTGATGAATCGATGATTGCTGAAGGCAAGATGTCCGATATCACTCTTGAGCGGGCATCCAGAGCTTTGACATGCGGGGCTGATGGTATCATATGCTCGCCGCTTGAAGCGAACCATATCCGAAATCTTGACCAGGCAGCGGGCAAACTGATTGTGACACCTGGTGTGCGGCCATCCGGTGCCCGTCACAACGGGCAAAAACGTATCGCTTCGCCAGCTGATTCACTCAACAATGGTGCAGATCATCTGGTGATCGGTCGTCCCATCACCCAAAGCGCCAATCCTTGCGGCGCGGTGCGTCAAATCCTTTCGGAACTGCCAGAACCCGTCATGGAGGTCACATGACCCGCGCCGAGTTTTGGACATTTGTCATCATGACAGGTGAGTTGCCTCACCGACACGACCATGCCAGCGCTATGTCGCGACTGTGAGTTTCGTTTCGATCATGGCGACCGTTGTCCAAATTGTCGCTCACCGCGAATTGCCGTACATCCGGAACTCGAGACGCTGCATATTGCGCATATGGACTGCGACGCATTTTTTGCGTCGGTCGAGAAGCGCGACAATCCCGATTTGAGAGAACGGCCCGTCATCGTCGGTGGTGGCAAACGTGGTGTCGTTGCCACTGCCTGCTATATCGCAAGGATTTACGGAGTCCGCTCGGCCATGCCCATGGTGCGCGCCCTTAAACTCTGCCCTGGGGCCGTTGTCGTACGACCGCGCATGGAAGCCTATGCCCAGGCATCTCGGGAAATTCGTACCATGATGCAGGAACTGACGCCCGATGTGGAACCGCTGTCGCTTGATGAAGCTTTCCTTGATCTGTCAGGGACAGCAAAACTGCATGGCGCACCGCCGGCAATCATGATGGTCCGGCTGGTGAACCGTATGGAAAAAGAACTCAGGCTGACGGGATCCGTTGGCCTTTCTCATAACAAGTTCCTGGCCAAATTGGCATCTGATTTGCAAAAACCACGGGGGCTCTCGGTCATTGGCAAGACGGAAACCGAGAGTTTCCTTGCTGACAAACCGGTGAGCCTGATCTGGGGTGTTGGCGCAATACAGCAGAAGAAACTGCGTCAGGCCGGAATCGTGACCTTCGCCGATCTCAGAACCCGTACAGCCGAAGAACTGACAGCACGTTTCGGTGAAAATGGAATGCGACTCTTCAAGCTCGCAAGGGGCGAGGATCAGCGACTTGTCAACCGCCAGCGTGCGGCCAAGAGTCTTTCGAATGAGACAACGTTTGAAAAGGATGAATCCGACAAGGATGTTCTTGAGGGTTTTCTCTGGAATCTTTCGATCAAGGTTGCCGATCGGGCGAAAGCAAAACAGCTGCAGGGTCGCGTCGTCACGCTCAAAGTCAAACGTCGCGACTTCAAGACCATGACCCGCCGTCGCACACTACCCTCACCAACCTGTATGGCTGAAATGATCTTCACGACAGCCCGTTGGATGCTGCACAAGGAGCTGGCGCAAGCCCCCTTTCGCTTGATTGGAGTCGGAATCAGTCAACTATCTGCCATGACAGATGGACTTGAGGTCGCGGGTCTTGACCCGCAGTCGGTCAGCCAGATTGCCGCCGAACGGGCTTCTGATGCGCTCCGCAGGCGCTATGGTAAAGATATTATCTTCAAGGGAATGGCTTACAAGAGCCAGACTGCAGATCGTTAGTGTCAAATTGGGGTGGATATCACGTCATCCTCGGCACAAGCATATATGCACAAATGGCCCACATCGCTGAACTCGTCATGAAACTCCCGCGGGGAGATATGACCGACATGAATGAATCCTGCACCATCAGCGCATAACCCATCAATATACGGCATCCATCCAGTGACGTCATGCACCCCGGAAAATGAAATGGCTGTATCCGTTCACACGGGACCTTCTGGGTGACAATTTTGAATTCGAACAACATTCATGCTACTGATGATCCGGCTATGATTTTGAGTTGAATCTTTGTTTGGGGCTTTCCTCGCTCTGTGAAGGCTGAACATCACATGGGAGGCATTGAGGTGGCAAAGTTAAAGGAAAGTTCAAGCAAAACGGGCAACACCCTGCTGGAAGCCGTTATCGCTGATGACCTGTCCGCCGCCAAGGCGGCGTTCGAAGATGCCGATGTGAATGCGGCCGACGAAAATGGTTGGAATGCACTCCATATTGCCGTCCACAACCAAAACCGGACTCTTGTCCGACTCCTGCTGGATCATCCCGATATTGATGTCAATGCCGGGAATGACTGGCATAGCACCCCGCTGATCATCGCAGCCAGCAGTGGCAACCTTGAGATTGTCGAGTTTTTGCTGCGCCACCCCGGACTCGAGGTCGATCTTCAGGCCGAGTATTATGGTCGCACCGCACTGATCGAGAGTGCCGTCCGGGGGCATGCCAATGTGACACGCTGCCTTGTCCGGCATGGCGCTGATGTCAATATTTGTGATAAAACCGGCCGCAGCAATGCCCTCATCGAAGCGATCAAAAACCAGCATAACGACATCGCGATTTTTCTGCTTCGGACTGGCATTATTGATTTTTCAGACCAGCAGATGCGGATTCAGGCCATTGTCTGGGCCAGTCGAAGCGGCCCCGCTCTTTACCGCGAACTCGACCATGCTATTGCTGCCCACTTTAATCGAACTGGTGGCCGGACCGCGGTATAGAATGACGCCGCGGCTTTCCAGTTGCATGGCCGACTTAAAGTGCAATTGCGTTTTGGCCCCCTATTCTCTGAACTCAAATGCATATAACGTTAAAGATGGGTTAGGAACCAAGATTTTATGACCAATTTACCTGTCAAATACACTGATGACGAAATTGCCACCCAACTCGCAAAATTCTTAGAAAATCCTGCCGCGTTAACAGGGACAGGTACCCGCTGGCAACGATTCAAGTCGACCGGATGGGTGCAGCGATTCCATCGGATCTTTGAACGAATTGCCGTCATGTCGGCCGGAAGTTTCGGATTAACATCCTTTGCATGGTGGTTTGTCGCCACATTCGGGACGGCAAGTACAGGCACTGCAATTGCCACCCTCAAAGGCGCGGCCTTGACCAGTGCAACATTGGCTGCTTTGGGTGGTGGGTCGATGGCTGTGGGAGTTGTGGTCATTGCTGCTCTCGCAACCGCTGGAGGTGCCGGTTCTATTATAGCTTATCGGAAGTGGCGCGGTCAGAACCTCAACAGGGGGGACAAAATTGCCATCGTGATTCCAGGTGCAATCGAGCTATTTGAACTTATCGTTGACCAGCTTGACAAGCTTCCCGAACCTTCGGCTGAGGCCTATCAAAAGTTGCGTGACATGATGACTTGGATCGCCGATGCTGGCGGCATTGGAACCCGGCAAAGTCTGTTGAAAGAGATAGCGACGGAAGCGGGCACTTGGAAATGCCCCTATACGGGCCTCGAGACCGCCGACTCATCCACAAATGACATTGACCACAGAGTGTCCTGGCGCGAGTTGGTCAACACATATCCAGAAATTATGAAAATGCCCAAAGAGATGCAGGATGCCATCTACAATGACAAGTCCAATCTTGAAGCTGTCTCGGAAAGTTGGAACGCAATGAAAGGCGACACGCCTTGGCAGGAGTGGGCCGAGACCATTACCAAAAATGGCGGATCAGATGAATTGCGGGCCAGTTACGAGGCCCATTGCAAAGAGTTTATGCAGAAGCTCGAAGTGGTCATCAATGGCGACATTGACCTCTTTGCCAAAGCCGCACGATGGATAGCCGTGTTGGGTCTTGCCGATATTGTGGGGTGGAACAAACTGAATCCACACAAAACGGGGTAAAACAGAAAAATTTCGGACAGGCGAAAATCGAATCTATTCCAACATCCTGAAACATATATCCCGTCCGCCCCATCGGATCTCGGTGCTTTTGCAAGCCGAAGACACAGTCAGTATCATCGCTGCAAGTCAACCAGTCCGGAAGGCCTCTCATTATCGTCATACGCACCGATTTTGGTTTTATCGACGAGAAAACTCTCGATATGACATAACCTTCAACGTGAGAATCGTATGACAGGCAGGATGAGAATTCTGGGTGCAAGCGCGCCACGTTGACATAAGGCAAGTCCAACTCTGCAAGATCGTTACGTCTTCCAGCCTTGGGTATTTCTCGAAGTCAATGCTGAACTGAGTGACATTGCATGTAGGATGGAGAATTGGACAACTACGGAGAATTTAATCCGAAATTGTGCAAAGGAAACTCTCATACGGGATGCAGTTGAAATGCGGTGACGGCTACAATGAGGCAAAATGCAGCCGTTTTCACCACACCCCGCATATCATGCCACAGGGCCATAAATCCGGAAGGACCTCTGTCAAAGATCGGCGGTCATGACCTTGTTCCAGGCGGTGACAAAATCACGGAGAAACTTCTCCTGACTGTCATCCTGTCCATAGACTTCTGAAATCGCCCGCAACTGCGAATTGGAACCAAAAACCAGATCGGCACGCGAGGCCGTCCATTTCACTTCCCCGGTTTCACGGTCACAGCCCTCATAGAGTTCCCCATCGTCTGATATCAGTCGCCATTCGGTGGACATGTCGAGCAGATTGACAAAAAAGTCGTTGGATAGAACACCCGGATGATTTGTCAGTACACCATGTGATGACCTGCCATGATTGATGTTGAGAGATCTCATACCACCCACCAACACCGTCATTTCCGGTGCTGTCAGACCCAATAAATGTGCCCGATCAACCAGCATTTCCTCTGACGGAGACAGACAATCGGCTTTACGAAAATTACGGAACCCGTCCGCCTGCGGCTCCAACGGCGCAAAACTCTCGGCGTCGGTTTGGCTCTGATCTGCATCCATACGACCGGGTGCAAAAGGCACCAAAATGTCATGGCCCCCTGCCGCAGCAGAATTCTCAATCGCACGACAGCCACCGAGTACGATGAGGTCCGCCAATGAAATCCGTTTCTGATCTCGCCGGCTGGAATTGAATTCTGCCTGGATTTCCTGGAGTTTTCCGACAGTCTCTTTCAGAACCTGTGGTTCATGCGCCTCCCAGTCGATCTGGGGCGCAAGGCGGATGCGTGCACCATTGGCACCGCCGCGCCGATCCGTCACGCGGTAGGTTGACGCGGCAGACCATGCTGCTGTCAGCAATTCGCCATTGCCAATTGACGCCAAATCAATCTTGTCTTTGAGCTGTCGGATATCACTTTCATCGACCAATTCGTGATCCACTGAGGGAACCGGATCTTGCCATAGCAGATCCTCCTCAGGAACATCGCTGCCAAGATAGAATTTCTTCGGCCCCATGTCCCGATGCGTCAGTTTGAACCATGCCCGCGCAAAAGCATCAGCGAATTCGTCCGGATTGGCATGAAAGTGACGAGAGATTTTCTCATATTCTGGATCCATGCGCATGGCCATGTCAGCAGTAGACATGAAGATCCGAACCTTCTTCCCCGAATCCGCAGCATCGGGCGCCATATCTTCGTCCTCGAGGTCAACAGGTGTCCACATATGGGCACCCGCAGGGCTCTTGGTCAGTTCCCACTCGTATTTGAAGAGGACGTCAAAATACCCCATATCCCATCGCGTGGGATTCGGTGTCCAGGCCCCCTCGAGCCCCGACGTAATGGTATCGCCGGCTTTGCCACTCGCATATGTCGACAGCCAGCCGAGTCCCAGGGTCTCGATCGGCGCCGCTTCCGGATCAGGGCCGACATGTGCTGGATCACCAGCGCCATGCATCTTGCCAAACGTATGCCCGCCCGCAACCAAAGCGACCGTTTCATAGTCATTCATGGCCATGCGTGCGAAGGTTTCACGGATGTCATGCCCCTGCGCAACGGGATCAGGATGGCCTCCCGGACCCTCCGGGTTGACATAAATCAACCCCATCTGCACTGCAGCCAGAGGATTGGCGAGATCACGGTCACCAGAATAGCGGTTGTCACCGAGCCACTCGGTCTCATTTCCCCAAAAGATATCTTCCTCGGGCTCCCACACATCCTCTCGGCCGCCGCCAAAACCAAATATCTTGCCGCCCATTGATTCGATGGCGACATTACCCGTGAGAATCATCAGGTCAGCCCATGAGATCTTGTCGCCATACTTTTGTTTAATCGGCCACAGAAGCCGCCGCGCCTTGTCAAGGTTTCCGTTATCCGGCCAACTGTTCAGCGGCGCAAAACGCTGGGTGCCCGAACGCGCACCGCCCCGACCATCGGTAACACGATACGTCCCGGCGCTATGCCATGCCATCCGGATGAACAGCCCCCCGTAATGACCATAATCGGCTGGCCACCAGCTTTGACTGTCAGTCATAAGCATGGCCAAGTCTTTTTTCAGAGCGGTCATGTCGAGTTGGCTGAACGCGTCCTCGTAGCTGAATGTCTTTCCCATCGGATTGGAAAGATTCGAATTCTGATGGAGAATTCGTAAATTCAGCTGATTGGGCCACCAATCACGATTCGATTGCACGCCGAGATTGGCATGCATTACCGGGCATTGACCTGTGCCCGCTTCACTTCCATCCATTTCCGCTGATCCCTGTTTGCGCTACAACACGCGATCATACCATTCTCAAAAAAACAAGCTGCGAATCTTCACGATGCAAACCTGCCCCCTGCTGATCTAATATCAGATGCGCTCTTCTGCACAATCACAAAACATTCCTGGATTCCAGATGGATCCTTCCCGAGGCAATCCCGCGAGATCAAGAAAATAAGTGCAATTTTGAGCGCTTTTGTGGACAAAAGCAGGAGCCACAATCAAGATCGCAAGGGCCGTTGGCCAAGCTGCCTGGTTGTTCCTTGTTCTTGCCATGTGAATCAAACGAATTGTGCAGCAGCAAGCCCGTTTGCATGATTCGGGCACCGGCCATTTTGAGCCATGAACTCGAGCCGGAATGTCGGAATTGCGGATCCAAAACTTGATGCTGAGGCTTGTGCCGGCAAATCAACAATGCACGGCTTTTCTGTTGAATCAACTTCTGCGATTTCAAGTTGCTTTTCGAACCCGAACGATTGCACCGATTGTCGACGATCAAAAGAAACTGGTTGCACCTTGGGCCCGGAACATTTACTTGCCCTGCCCTTGGCGAGTCGAAAAGACGGCATTGAAGGGAGTTGGGCGCGTAGCTCAGCGGTAGAGCACTACGTTGACATCGTAGGGGCCACTGGTTCGATCCCAGTCGCGCCCACCATTCAGAACTGCAAGTTGGGAGCTGGAAATGAAAGTCAAGAATTCACTGCGCTCGCTCAAATCGCGGCACCGCAACTGTCAAATCGTGCGCCGCAGGGGCCGGGTCTATGTGATCAACAAGCAGCAGAAGCGTTTCAAGGCAAGGCAGGGTTAACTCCAAATCCTGCTTGCTCCCATCCCGCGAAGCCCTGCGTCGATGCCGTAATCAGATGTTGCTCCCAACATGAGGATAGGCGCGCCCCGCCCCTCAAAGGCCCTGCATCAGCAACGATTGTCGATGGCCAACGCTTCCTGACCTGGTCGGTGAGATGTTCTCAATATCAGGTCGCCCCAAAGAATTGTGTCGAGGGCGGGTGACTTTCCATACAATTGAGAATTATGTCTGCGGTCGGGTCCATCACTGTCTCCAGAAACTTATCGACAAAACTGCAAACACCGCAAAGAGTTCAAGCCGGCCTGCCAGCATCACAAACGAAAGCACCCATTTGGCGAATTCTTCGAGTTCGGCATAATTGCCATTGGGGCCAATTTCATCACCAAGACCGGGTCCTATATTGGCCAACGCAGACGCTGCACCGCTTAATGAGGTGATGAAATCCAGCCCCGTGAGTGATAGCAACACCGTGGTCACAGCGAGTGTGAAGAAAAAGACGATGAGGAACAGCAAGACCGAATTGACCACTTCCGGCGCAACCTGCTTGCCGTCATAACGCGGCACATTGACCATATGCGGTGAACGCAATTTCAGCACCCGCGCAAGAATCGTCGCAAAAAGCAATTGAAAGCGGAAGACCTTGATGGAGCAGGTCGTTGAACCCGCGCAACCACCAATGAACCCGATGATAAAAATAAGTGTGACCGGAAATGCACCCCAGGCACCATAATCATCGCTGACAAATCCAGTGCCTGTCAGAATGGAAATGCCATTGAATAACGACTTTCGGAACGCCTGTTCGAGGGGCACATCATTGACAAAAATCTGCCAGGCAAGGAGAGACAAGACGATAACGAAAATAATCTTCACGAATGTACTGATCTGGGAGTCACTGAACAGCGGCGACACTTTGCGCTTGATCACATCCCCGTAACGCAGGAATGGCAGTGCTGCGAGGAACATGAAGAGTGCCCCGACATATTCGGCCGCCGGCCCGAGTGACTGAAATGAATCGTCGTAGTTCCCAAAGCCTCCCGTGGCCATCGTCGTCATCGCATAGACAACGGCATCCAGTGGTTTCAATCCTGCCAACAGGTAAGCCAGACAACAGGTCACCGAAAAACCCAGATAGATCGTCGAAACGGTTCGTGTGACCTCAGCTGCGCGCGGCAGGACATTACCCAACGCATGATCACTGTCCCAACGAAACAGTTCCATTCCGCCAACACCCAGCAAGGGCAGGAACGCCAGCGCGACGATGATCACACTCACGCCCCCAAACCATTGAAGCATGCCGCGCCACAGCAGCAATCCTTCATGCTGCTGAGAAATATCCGTCATGATGGTCGCACCTGTTGTCGTCAGCCCTGACATTGCTTCAAAGAAGGCATCGGTGAAGGAGAGGTTGGCCGGTCCGACCATAAATGGAATCGCGCCAAAAACCGGCAAGACGGCAAACACGCTGGCTGTCAAAAGATAGGTCTGTTTGATTGTCAGACCCGCGTCGCGGGAATTCCAGGTCGCCAGCGCCATAATGAAACCCAGCATGAAAGTCACGAAACCGGAGACTCCAAAGGTCCCCGATGTCCCGTTACCCAGAAACAGATCCAGCAGCATCGGCGGCAACATCGCGACACCGAAGGTGGCAACAATCACCCCAATGACACGAACCACCGGGCGAAGATCAAGCATCAGTTCTTATTCAAGAGCTGACAAGATTGAGTCATGCACCACCCCGTCAGACGGCATCCAGTGCCTGCTCAAGATCAACCCGGAGCGCGGCCGGTTCTTCGAGACCAACAGAGATTCGGACAACGCCGTCATTGATCCCGAGCTGTTGCCGCATTTGCGGACCGATTCGCTGATGGGTGGTTGACGCCGGATGCGTCACGATGCTTCTTGAATCACCAAAATTATTGGAAATCCTGAACAGCCGCAGCGCATTGATAAATCGGAATGCACCTTCGCGCCCACCGGTCAATTCCATTGTGAAAACCGTGCCGCCGCCTGTCATCTGCGTGCTGGCAACTGCAAACTGGGGATGACTCTCGAGCTTGGGGTATAGCACGCGCAATACCTTAGCATGACCTTCCGCGCTGGCTGCGAGTTCATGTGCGATTTCGGTCTGATGCTCGCAACGCAGAGTCAGAGTCTCAAGAGATTTGAGCATGACCCACGCGTTGAATGGGCTGAGCGCCCCGCCAGTATGTTTCGCATGCGGCTCCAGCGTCTTGCGGATAAAATCCTTTGTGCCGAGGACAATGCCCCCCAGACAGCGACCCTGCCCGTCAACATGTTTTGTCGAGGAATAAATGATCACATCGGCGCCAAGCTCTGCTGAACATTGGTAAAGCGGCGTCGACAGAGCATTGTCGACAACGACAACAGCACCTGCATGGCGTGCAACTTGACTGACAGCAGCAAGATCAATGACTTCGAGCATCGGATTCGATACGGTTTCAAGGAAGACAGCCTTGGTTCCCGGCCGGACAGCCCGACGCCACTGGTCAGGATCGGTGCCGTCCACAAGCTCGACGTCAACACCAAATCGCGGCAGCATGGACTCAACGACATAAAGGCATGAACCAAATAAAGCGCGCGATGCCACCAGCCGGTCGCCTGCCGAAAGGATAGCGCACAAGCTGCTCGACACGGCCGCCATCCCGGAGGCCAGGGCAAATCCATCCTCGACACCCTCTATTGCGGCCATGCGCTCTTCAAACATCCGCACGGTCGGGTTGCCATAACGGGCATAGATATAGTCATCATCTTCACATTCGATGAACCGTGCCTCAGCCTGTTCGGCACTGTCATAGACAAAGCCCTGGGTCAGAAAAATCGCTTCTGACATCTCACCATACTGGCTGCGACGCGTCCCACCATGAACGGCCAACGTCCGCCGATCGGGTCCTGTGGAGGATGTCATGTTTGTGAATACGGAGTCATGCGCACATGCCTCTCACGCCCGATTGCCAGCATCGCTCTACTCTGGGATTCACCGAAAACTCTGTCACAGGGACATCAAGTCTGCAAGCCGTCTCTGCCCTCGTTGGGGTCGCCACCGCCGGTCCAACTCAATCGCGTCGCCCGGGTCGAATGTCTAATGCGCAACTGGGTCTCTGTCAATTTTGCCCCCTGATCGCACCATATGTCAAATCCGGATACAGATGGTACAGCGAGCCAGTCCTGATGCGAGTCGCAGTTCTGAAGGTCTCATCAATCTTCGACGCCCCGCGAATGTCATTCTCACCCAAATCGTGGTTGGTATGGTCTTGTGGAAACACGCGCTATCAGCCACGGCACATGTCACGTCTGTTGACGTTATATCGTTCTGCCCTTCACAACAGATCAAGTGCTCAACATCCCTATGCGCTCTGGATGCATTGATGGACGTCCAGGGCAACCTATATGTCACTCACAACCCATGCGCCCAATGGCCAACGCGGGCACCACTTCGCAGGGTCATCAGTCCGGGACTCAAATTCATTCCCGGTTGTGGCATAAGGTGAGGGCAATATGACAAGCAGGCAAGGCAATATGAAAAAACCCATCGATCTCTACTATTGGCCGACACCCAATGGCTGGAAAGTCACCATCGCGCTGGAGGAATTTGGTCTTCCGTACAAGGTTCATCTGATCAATATCGGTGCCGGCGATCAGTTTGCACCGGACTTTCTCAAGATCGCACCCAATAACCGGATGCCGGCGATTGTCGACCCTGACGGGCCGGGTGACCAACCGATTTCTATTTTTGAGTCGGGTGCGATTTTGCAGTATCTGAGCCGCAAATGTGCTCGATTTGCCGGTGCGAATGAACGCGAACGAATTGCCGTTGAAGAATGGCTGATGTGGCAAATGGGCGGGGTCGGCCCCATGGCTGGTCAGGCGCATCACTTCATCAAATATGCACCAGCGCTCGACCCTCCTCAGGACTTGCCCTATGCCAAGGACCGTTATCGCAACGAGGTGAAACGATTATACGGTGTCCTTGATCGTCGGCTTGCTGATAGGGAGTATGTCGCCGACAGCTATTCGATTGCTGACATGGCGATCTGGCCCTGGGCATCGCTGTGGGAAGGTCAGGAACAGGATATTGCGGACTTTCCGAACATGCATGCATGGCTTGAACGTATCGGCCAGCGCCCCGCGGTCATACGCGGACGTGCCGTTGCTGCCGAATTGCGATCAGACGTCAGGACAGACAAGGATGCGCAGAAGCATCTTTTCAACCAGACAAAGTAGCCGAAATGTGATCGGTCGATGAACTCTCCCGATCTGGACTGGAAGTTCCAAAGAAATCAGAAGCGGCACAACATGTTCTTGTTCTCACACACACCCAAACTATCCTGCGCACGTATCTGAACAGCGCAGCAACTCTCCATTGCAAAATTGACACATCCGCTCCTGCGACGCTTGATGGAGCATAAACGGGCGCGGGACACACCAGAAGGCGTGAGAATGAACGGTGCTGTCGAAAGGATAGCAGCCCCATGACGCACGTGATGATCAGACGCCAAACGAATATCTCGAATCACTGCGAATCGCTGCAAACCCATGAGTGGCCTGCGTCTCATATGGTGAGAGCAGGTACAAGGGCTTGATGGCCAGGGCCGTCCCTCCCTATAGTGCGGGCCGTGAACACCAGACGGAAAGGATCCATGGAATGAAAGGCTTCCTGACAACCCCCCTGTACCTTTTGGGCGGGCCTTTTGGCTCTCTTTTTGGGGGTGCCCGGCTGCGCCCTCAAAGGCACCATCACCACCGTCGGCACCATCCCGGCCACCTGCGGCATGAACGGGGACAATCCCTGCTTCATGGTCTGGCCATCCCGGACCGTTTCATTGGTATTCCAAAACAGTCAAGGCGTCATCCCCGAAAACAGCTTCAATCGCGCCACAGCCGAAGCCTCGGTTCGCGCCCTGCCGTTTCTTCAAGTTGATGCCGCCATCGACAGCTGCAGGAATACCAGTCCTGCTGCCACACTGACAGTGACATACACACCCATGAATGGCACCTCCACAACCCGCACCTTCACCCGGAAAGATGACGATCATTGGGCGACGAGGAACTGCGGCAGCAGCGGAGAACCCAGCACAGTGACACGTTACGATCCCGGCTTCCGTCATGGGTTCGACAACAACTGCTATCGCAACGAAGAGTCAGTCGGGCAAGAGTGCATCACCCGCTGCGCGGATGGCCAGATCTGGCGCATGCCGCCTTGGACTCCACCCCTGACCAACAAATCTATAACAAGACCGACCTGCGAAACGCCATAGTAGCGGGTCAGTTTGGCAAGGAGACCCACCATGACCCAATTGATGCCACTGCTGGCCGCCGCGCTGGTGGCGCTCGCCATGGCCGGCCCGGCGGCGGCGTTCTGGAATCCGGCCTGGGATGCTTTCATCGGGCCTTGGCCAAACGGCGGCGGCATGGTCTGCCCAACCGACGGCACCAACACCTTCATGCAGCCAACGGCCTACATCGACTCGGAGTCACGGGTCTGCGGATCGGTCCACATCTCTGGAGAGCCGAGAATTATCAATTCCACCATTACCGGCGGCGACATTGGGGGCGGGGCGGCAACAATTCGTAATTCAATCATTGCCGGGCATTGGGAGAATCTCGCAATCCGCGCCAATGCGGAAATCGTCAACTCCATCGTCAGGGGCGGGTTGATCTCTTACAACGCGAAAGTCATCGGTTCCGAAATCTCTGGCAATTCCGGTGCAATGAGGATCATGGATAACGCCAGGGTCATCAACTCGCGCCTCCGCAACGAGGTGATCGAGGGCCATGCCATCGTGCGGGATTCGGAGACATTTATGGGTGGGTCGCAGGTTTCCGTTTCCGGCACCGCAAAAGTCATCGGCTCGCGCCTTTATTCAGGTGCCGAAGTGTCGGGGTCCGCTGTTGTCAAGCATGCAGTCATCACCAGCAACGGCAAGGTGAACTGCGGCCGCTGGGTCAACATCACCGTCACCACCGACCGGCGCAGCGAATGCGACCGCAACGGCAAACCGCAACGGACCGGCGACCTGCTGTCCAACCCCCCTCGATCCCGGCAACACCGCCACCGCGGAATGATCCCGGCCCGGTCCTGACCACGGCCGGCAGGACCCGTCTGGTGCATGATCTCACGGATCGCATCGATGAGGACTGTACCTGCTCACTACATATGAGACGCGGGCTTCTCATATGTAGTGTCTGTTAAAAAACCCGAAATTCTCTGTTAAGATCTTGAAAAAACGCACTTTATTCTTGCATTTTTGCTGGCGAAGATTCGCGATATCAGGTACAATTCTGCCATTATGACACAAGATTTGTACGAAATCTGCAAATCTTCACCAACCGGAGCGTCTCTCACGCACCGAGAGAGACCACTGGGGGAACCTTATGCGACAGACCTTGAATCCGTAACCCCCTCTGGGTGCCATCCCGATCGAGAATCTCACCTTCAACCCCAAGTCCCGGGACGATACCGAGGTGCTCTGTGATGCCTTGCAGGCGCTGTGGTGTGACGCCGAGACCCGGAATGAGGGTCTGGATCTCATTCGGAAGAGTCACAGCGAACGGGTCAACGGTGCGAATGGCCGGCCGGGCATGGACGTCTGGCAAATCCTGGTGTTTGCTGTGATGAAGCCGGGTCTGGACATCGACTTTGACCGGCTGGCGAATCTGGCCTCCAACCACCGGGACCTGCGGAGTCTGGCCGGTCTGTCGCATGTCCTGGATCCATCCCCCATGTCTGCGGCGACATTGGCGAACACCATGTCTCTTCTGACAGACGATGTCCTGGCGCGGATCAACCACGCGATCGTTCAACTCGGACATCAGGCCGTGGGGCATTCGCCCGGGATTGAGTGTCCTGATAAAGTCGACCATCGCTGGGCGATTGCGGCGAAGGCTGACACTGTTGCTGAAACTCTGGGGCTGGTTCAACCGTGACTGCTGTGGCCAACAGGTATGCCGGATCCCCAAAACGTATTTCCCGTTAGCTCCGTCAGACTTCCGAAGACTCTTGCGAAGACGCGGTTTTTTCTTCCTGAGAGTTCATGACGAAATAGGTGTCTGCGACAAAAAATACCATGGTGAGGACTGGCAATCCGAATGTTTTGAATGATACCCAGATATCGGTCGAAAAGTGACGCCAAATCAATTCATTCACCGCGGCCAGCGCCAGACAAAAGAACACCGTATGGCGTGTCATCATCAACCAGCCTGCCCTCGTTTTGAACGGCAGAGCATCTTCCAGGACATACTGCAATGCCGAGCGTTTTCGCAGCAGTCCGGCAACCAGAATTGCGGCAAAGAGCAGATAAATCAATGTCGGTTTGATTTTGAAGAATCGCTCATCGTTGAACCAGACGGTGAGAAACCCGAACACCACGACAAGCACCGTGGTGACCGCCTGCATCTTTGCGATCTGTCCGGTCAACCGCCAGCTTGCCGCCATGGCAATGACACAAAGCGGGACAAACAGCGCCGTCACCACGATAAATCCGGCATATTCAACGCCATAGATGGTGAAGGATTCGTCCCGGAGCCACAAATAACCCACAAAAAATACGAGGACCGGGCCAAATTCCAACAGGAACTTCAGCAACTTTGAAATCTCACGCTCGGACATGGCAATATTCCACCTGTAACCTTGACGCTGACTAACACGCACCCATTGGCAGTCAATCCGGACCGTAGCAACAATTTGATGGGCCCGGTGAATTCACATGGGCATCACCATGGCCCTAATCCAGCCCTGTCAAAGCGCGCGCAAATTCCTCCGGATCAAATGGGGATAAATCGTCGATCTGTTCGCCGACGCCGATGGCGTGGATGGGCAGACCGAACTTGGCTGCCAGGGCCACGAGAATTCCTCCCTTGGCCGTGCCATCCAGCTTGGTCATCACAAGGCCTGTCACATCAGCAATCTCGCTGAAAATCTCCACCTGTGAAATGGCATTCTGACCAGTTGTCGCATCCAATACCAGGAGTGTATTGTGAGGCGCATGTGGATCCTTTTTGCGGATCACGCGGACAATCCGAGCGAGCTCGTCCATGAGATCCTTGCGGTTCTGCAGTCGCCCCGCGGTATCGATCATCAAGAGATCGGTCCGGTCTTCAACCGCACGTTCGATCGAAGAATAGGCTAGCGCCGCCGGATCACCACCAGGCTTGGTGGTCAAGACCGGGACACCCGCCCGGTCGCCCCAGATCTTGAGTTGATCGACAGCTGCTGCACGAAACGTATCGCCAGCGGCAATCATCACCTGTTTTCCAGCCTCCTGGAATTGGCTGGCGAGTTTACCGATTGTCGTTGTTTTGCCGGAACCGTTCACTCCAACGACAAGAATGACCTGTGGTTTTTCCGAGTAGATCGGCAATGGTCGTGCAGATGGTTCCAATATTTGTACGATCTCTTTCGAGATTAAGGTCTTCACCTGATGCGATGTGACCTTGTCACCGAAACGGTCGCTCGCGACATTTGCAGTGACCCGGGAAGCCAAATCCAGCCCCATATCCGATGCGACAAGCAGATCTTCGAGTTCTTCAAGCATGGCATCGTCGAGCCGGCGCCCTGGAGCCTTGCCGGCCAGAATTCCGACTAGACCAGTCGAGAGTTCTGCCTTTTCACCGCCATCTTCCATCAGGTCGTCAATTCCCTGATCGAGCCGCGATGAGGATTTGAACAACCGCTCCCTCAGTTTGTTGAAAAAGCTCATCGGTCGAAGCGCTCGGGATCAGGAAACCACATGAGACAACGGGAATATGCGATCCACCTCAGTCATCATGGATGACATCAACATTGACCCGACCATCGAAAAACTCGATCGCAAGGTGCGTTTGCTGCCGTGCACGTCTCGATGAATCAATCAATCTGTCATCACTCTTGATGACGGCATAACCGCGTTTGAGGGTTTGCGCATAACCCAGGGATTCCAAGAGTCTCTCCATCTCGGCCAGCCTTTGCCGCCGGACAAGTCCCAACCCATGACCGGCGGTGGGTAATTTGTCGCCGACTCTCGTCATTCGCATCTGCGCCGATTGGACAGATTGTTTGACCAACCGCAGATGGTGGCGCCCGGCCAATGCCGCATAACGTTTCTGGGAGGCTGCAATGATCTCGGGTTGACGAAGCCTTGCAGTCAATCTGGTCAACCGAAGCTCGTTTTCCTGACATCGGTTGCGCATGTTTGATGTGAGGCTTTGGGCCGCGTAATCAAGTCTCTGGACAGGAAAAGCAAAGAGGGTTTCCAGTCGTGGCAGACCTCTGGCCAAATCCCGTAGCCGTTGCCGGCGGTTCTCTGTCTTGCCGGTCAAGGATGCCGTCAATCGCGCCCCGAGGCTCGACAATCGTGTTGCGAGAACGCGGCGTGCCGGGACAGCCTTCTCAGCGGCAACCGAGGGGGTCGGTGCACGCTGGTCAGCGGCAAGATCGATAAGCGGCGTATCGGTTTCATGCCCGACGGCGGAAATCAGCGGAATGGAACTCAGCGCAGCCGCTCTGACGACGATACCGTCACTGAACCCTGCCAAATCCTCAACCGAGCCGCCACCGCGCGCCACGATCAACAGATCCGGGCGGGGAATCACACCGTTGGGATCGAGAGCATTGAATCCGCGAATGGCCCTTGCCACCTCGTCCGCACAATTTGGTCCCTGCACCGCCACCGGCCACAACAGCACATGACGCGGAAATCGATCGTGCAGGACATGCAGGATATCCCGGATGACTGCACCTCCGGGCGAAGATACGACGCCGATGACCGCTGGCAGGGTCGGAAGACCCTGTTTGCGCTCGGCATCAAACAAACCCTCGGCCTGCAGCTCGGCTTTGAGCTTTTCAAGACGTGCAAGCAGGGCACCTTCACCCGCCGCCTCGAGCTTGTCAACGCTCAACTGATAATTTGACTTGCCGGAATAAGCCGTCAGCTTGCCTGTCGCGAGATATTCAACGCCATCTTGCGGCACGATTCCCAATGATCTGGCCCGCCCCCGCCAGATCACGGCGTCAAGCTGATGTTGATCCTGGACGAGTTTGAGATAGACATGACCGGAACGCGGCACGGAAACACCGGAAGCCTCTCCGCGCACGCTGACGCGGGAAAAATTGGTTTCTATGGTGTTTCTGACATGTTGTGAAATCTCGGCAACAGAAAATTCCGGGACATTGCCTCCGGGAATTGAAAATTTTGGATCTATCGCCACAGATACAGACTCAATTCTGTTTTTCGGGCATCTGGACAATCAAACCCTCAAGCTCCTCGGTCACAGTGAGTTGGCAGGTGAGACGCGAACGAACGGGATCCGGTTCAAAAGCGAAGTCAAGCATGTCCTCTTCCATGACATCCTTCTCCGGTAGCCGATTGACCCAGGATTCATCGACATAGACATGACAGGTGGAACATGCGCAACAACCCCCACAATCTGCATCGATGCCGGGAATATTGTTATCCCGCGCCCCTTCCATAACGGTCAGGCCCTTGGGCACATCAATCTCGTGGTGCTGTCCACCAAACTCAATATACGTTATCTTGACCATGTCTTCTCCTGTATCGCCAAGCTGTCAGAATAAACGACTGCAACCGCTGACTGAAGGCTTGCGCTACCAATGTGCGTATAACAAAGTTGATGCATTACCCCAGTGTCAACCGGATTGCAGCACGATGCGAACCATCATTTCGTTTTCCAACCAATAATTTTCACCCGCGCACAGACTGGTAATCCCAGCAGCACCATCGTTGCTGTTGACAGACGAATACACGTCGGTCAACAATCCAAAACCGCAAAAGCAGGTGTCTTTGTGACCCTCGAGGACGAAACCACCGCCGTAAACATGATCATGTGGGAAAACATTTGTCACAAATTCAGGAGAGAGGTGGCATGGGAGAGACTGTTGCGGATCAAATTCACAATCGGAACAATGTCGTCCGTCCGCTCCCCAGACGGGTCGAAGACATCCCGTATCCGTCTGACTCACTCGTATTTCCTGACTCCCTTGCCCCGATCAACGCGATTGTCAAATCGGCAGGTGTGTTTCCCTGCCTCCTTCGATCTCATTCGGATTGATTTTCATACACCACTGACATACCGCGCGATCAGTGTACTGATCGCGCGGCCAAAGATTCGTCAACCGGCAATCGGTAGCCCGACATACCAGCGCTGTTCACCTCGTTCGACCAACAGCAAGACTGATTTACGTCCCGACATCTCGGCTTCTGAAATTGCTTCTGACAATTGATCAATTGTCTCCAAGGGGGCGTAATTGACCTCCAGGATAATATCATCTCTCCGCAACCCCTTATCGGCTGCTGAGGACCCCCCATCGACGCCAAGAATGACGAGACCGATGGCGTCATCATCGAGGTTCAGGGATTGACGTTTCTGCGCATCAAGTTCACCCAGTTCCAGACCAAGGGCATTTCCTTCCTTCGGAGGCACCACGCGCGAAGCCGGACGGATTTCCTGGCCTTCGACAGCTTCCCGGCTACCCAGCACCAGCGAAAAGTCGACGCGCTCGCCCTTGCGAATGGCTTCGACCCTGACTTCGGTGCCATCACCCGCGGCCGCGACCTGTCGCAGAAGATCACGGCTATCACTGATCGCATTGCCATCGAATTCCGTAATGACGTCTCCAAGCTCAATTCCTGCGTCTGACGCCGGACCCTCGAGAAGATCCGTAACCAGAACTCCTTCGGCTGATTCCAGACCGAGGGCTTCGGCAATGTCGGGAGTCATCGACTGCATGGCAATACCTAGCCAGCCGCGGCGGGTGGTGCCGTATTCAACCAGTTGATCAACAACATCTTTCACCACTGATGAAGCCATCGCAAAATTCAGACCGGAGGAGGAACCACCTTGCCGATTACTCAAATAGAGCGTGTTCACGCCGATAACTTCACCGTCCAGATTGAGAAGCGGACCCCCCGAATTTCCGGAATTGATTGCGGCATCAGTCTGGATAAATTCATCATAACCGCCGGACAGTGTCCGGTTGCGCGCCGACACGATCCCCGAGGTCACTGTATAATCAAGGCCGAGCGGGCTCCCAATGGCAAGGACAAAATCACCGACGCGCATGGTCTCGCTGTCGCCGAATGACAGCGACGGCAACGCCTGATCACCTGCATCAATTTTGAGGACTGCAATGTCGGTTTTGGGATCCGCTCCGACGAGTTCAGCTTCAAAGGTCTGGGAGTCGGACATCTCGACTTCAATTGATCCTTCATTGTCAATCACTGGTTCCACGACATGCGCGTTGGTCACGATATGACCCTCATCACCGATAAAGAAGCCGGAACCGATTGATCGTCCCATTCGCGGTTGACCATTGTCAGGCGGGCGCATGTAACGCTCAAAGAATTCCTCGAATTCCTGTGGGACGTTTCCCGACGACTGATTTGTCGGTTGCTCGGCCTCAACAGTGATTCGGACAACTGCGGAAATGACCTCTTCAACAATATCACCATACCCGTCATGCGAGGCAACAGGTGCGGCCATGACAGTCGCGGAAAACAGGGCAGCTGTAAAAGCCGATGCGGTTCGGCCACGACGCCAAACGGATGAATTCTCACGGGACATGCCAATCATGTCTGGTCTCCTTTCTTCACTGTGTCAGGACGGCGATTGTCACAGCGATGCCCGCCGTCTTATGGAAATTTGTTTCCTCCTCTCAATGTGTTGTATGCGCAGCCGTTTTCAAGTCAATGAATACCTGTTTCAGCAAAATCACAGACCCTTCCAGATATTGATCTGCTCGGCACGGAGTTGGCCGCACGCTTGTATGGACATCATGGACAATTCCCCTGGCAATCAGGGACAAACCATGTTCAACCTTCCTATCCTTCCCGACATGCGCATTGACGTCGCATGAGACGGATGGCATCGGATACCGATCCGGCGTGTCACCTGGATGTCCCGGAGCGGGGTGATCTGATTGCGACCGAGCCGCAAAAGCCCGACAACAGACATCCTGACCATAATATCCACTACAAAATCGGGGAAACTGGTCAGTCTGACTGCGCAGCAATGCAGAATGCACTGCCCGGGTTCTGATATGCCGACATGCAGACCGCATCGTCAGTGCGCTCCACAACGCCTCCCTCAGAGCAGACTGCGGGAAAACCACACCAGGGCGACACCAAAGGCAATCGCAACAAGCCCGACAAAACGCCTTTGGTCATAAGGGATTTCTGCCAGCCGGCGCAGCAGATTCTCCCAGCGTCGTGGCGCCAGAATCAGAAACAGGCCTTCAAGAACAGCAACGAGACCCAGCGCGACGACAAGCTCCGCAATCACTCCGAGTCAGCAGACTTCAGGAACTCGAAAAAATCACCTTCAGGCGTAATGACCAACGACGTGTTGCTCGCATTGAAGGCCTCTTCATAAGCCCGCATTGAGCGATAGAATTCAAAAAAGGACGGGTCCTGACCAAAGGATTCGGCAAAAATCGCATTGCGCATCGCATCTGCTTCTCCGCGAATAATCTCGGCCTCCTTCTGTGCTTCGGACACAATTTCGACTTGGGTTCGGTCCGCCTGCGCGCGAATTTTCTGCGCCGCCTCTTCACCACGCGCAATTTCATCAGCTGCCTCGCGTTCCCTTTCAGCGCGCATACGCGCAAAAGTCGCCTCGAGGTTCTGGGTCGGCAAGTCTGTTCGCTTGAGCCGCACATCGATAATTTCAACACCCAGATTCTCTGCTTCGATTTTGGCATTGTCACGAATTCGTTCCATCAATGCAGCGCGATCCGCGGACAGAATCGTATTTGACGCAACCGATCCAAGAATTTCGCGTGTTGCCGCATTCAGAATGCGCTCCAGACGACTTTCGGCTGAACGAACGCCACCAACCCCGACGGCTTCCCGAAACTGAACCACATCTTCGATTCGATAGCGGGCAAATGCATCGACCACCAATCGCCGGTCATCGAGTGGTGTCACCTCAAGAGACTGGGTCTCCAGCGACAGGATTCGGTCATCATATCTGACGACATTCTGAATAAAGGGAATCTTGAGCGCCAGTCCCGGCTCTTCCTCAACCGCCCTGACCTGTCCAAACTGAAGCACCAGAGCCTTTTCTCTTTCATCAACAATAAACAGGGCATTCAGAGCAATGAAGGCGATGGCCACAAGCGGGCCAATCCATAGGATTTGACGATTCATGGCAATTACCCTCCGCTACCAGATGGATTGCGCCTGAGTTCGTTGAGCGGGAGATAGGGAACAACCCCACCACCTTCGGCGCTTTCCTGATCGATAATGACCTTGTCAACCGACCCCATGATCCGTTCCATTGTTTCAATATAGAGCCGTTTCCGCGTGACATCTTCAGCCTTGCGATACTCGTCCAGCACCGCCAGGAACCGACTCGCCTCACCTTCGGCAACATTGACAACCTGCGCCCGGTACCCCTCGGCTTCCTCCTTGAGCTGTGCGGCCTCACCACGCGCTGACGCGAGCACCCGGTTGGCGTAAGCATCCGCCTGTTTCTCCAAGCGGTCACGCTCCTGTTCAGCGGCCTGCACCTCACGGAAACTATCGATCACTTCGCGCGGTGGATCCGCCTTGTCAAAATTAACCCGAACCACATTCATGCCTGACTCATAGTTGTCGAGAGTTGACTGGATCAGTTCCTGAAGGTTGGAAGCGACAATCCCGCGGTCACGGTTGAGGATCGGTGCAAGATTGGAGCGGGCCATGATTTCCCGCATGGCTGATTCGGAAACCGCGCGGATGGTCTCAGTCGGATCGGCAAGATTGAACAAATATTGCGCTGGATCATTGATGTTCCAGACCACCTGAAAGTCGACGTCGACAATATTCTCATCGCCCGTCAACATCAGCCCGTCATCGTTGCGACGACGGGTCGCGTCCTGCGTAATCCCGCGATTGGAAAATTCATCGCCTTCGACGATACCGCCAACCCCAATATCCTCCGTGCGCTCACGAGTCACCGAGAGAATCTCTCTTGTCACGATCGGCCAGGGTGCCAGATTCAGACCAGGCTGGCCTGTCTTGTAATAGCTGCCTAAAAACAGCTCTACAGAACGTTCCTCCGGTTTGACCGTGTAAAATGACACGTAAGCCCAGCCGATGACGACGACAGCCACGCCCAGCAACAACTGCATCCGCGTGAAACGGGGCCCGCCCGGAGACGGTTTTCTCCGTCTTCCATCACCACCGCCACCGAAAATCGAGCGAACTGAACTGGTTCCCCGATTCAAGAGCTCCTCAATGTCAGGGATATTGGGCTCAGGATTCCTGCCACCACCACCCCAGGGACCGTTACTGTTTCCTGCCATAAGGGGAATTGCCTTCCGTGTCTTCGCTGCGCATCACACTACTACCATAGAATGGGAACACGACAACTTAATTTCAAGCGTCCGATATCGGGCTTGTTGTCGCAGGAATGTCATAAACTGCGGCGAAATACGCCACTACGGCGCGGCGTATCAAGCCCCACCCGCGCGGCAATTCACTGTGACACAATCCAGACGATTTCCCAAAAATAGGAGAATACCGCAAAGTGTGGGGCAATTCAGGCGGTCGTTGTCCCACTTTCTGCCGTCCTGAGCGTTGCAAGCGGTTCGCGCCGCTGTGCAGGACGACATGTTTCCGAAAACCTGAGAATGATATTCTGCACTCATCTGGAGTCGACCCGAAAAAGGGCGACCAAAGCCGCCCCGGTGCGTCCGTCAATCAACGGCAGCCCCACCCCGCCCGCAGCGAGGTGTAATCGTACGACGCGGACCCGACCGTTCCGGTGTTGCCCCGCCCACACAGGCAGTTGCGGACGTCCAGCGGGGTCCGGGGACTGATCGAGAAGCAGCCTGTGCTGCCAAGACTGGTATTCGTGGTGTTATTCCCGAGAGTGTAGGTGCCGCCCGTCACGAAGCAGTCAATCATGAACGGGTTGTTTTCTCCGTGTCCCGCGAAATCCGTATACATGATCACGACATAGGGAGTTTTCTCCATCAGCGTGACGTTGGTGGTGGCGTATGACAGGTTCTGCGATGAGGTGATCGTTCCCAGATCGATCGTCTGGACCGTCGCGCCGGTTCTCCCGTTGAAGATCTTGCCCGTAAGGGCCAGGCTGCTGACCGGGTTGTCGGCGACACCCATTATGCTTCTCAAACCCGCCCAGTCCATCACACTGGACAGCTGAAAGGGCAGGCTGGTGTTTGTAATTCTCGTATAAAGGTAGGCGCGGGCTATGGTGTTTTTGACGGCACTGTATCCCATGCTGCAGGCGGGACCGCCCTGTATGCCGTTGGTCGTTATTGTCTGCGACCAGATCGGCGTTGCCATCACCATAGCCACCAACGCGGCGGTGAGTGTCATCATTCTGCGTTGCATGTCTCATCTCCTGTCAACTCCAACAGGATTGTCCGATCCCCCCCCCCCCCCCCCTTGCAACATTTCATACTTGTATCGGTAATCTGGCTGGTCTATATGGCGGGTCATGCAGGTTGGTCTTCGCCATTTCGATTCGCAGACGCTTGACTGGTTGGCTGGGGCGCTTCGCTCCGGTGGTCTGAGTCGGCACGCGTTGGGCCGTGGGCTGTGCGCGCGGACGGGCTGGTGCGACGTTCGGGGAAAGCCCTGCCTGTCAGCGGCGGCGAAGGCGTTGCCTGTCCTGGCGGCGCGGTTGGGGCTGGAGCTTCCGCCGCCCCGTGCTGTTCCCGACCCCACCGCTGTTCCTGCGGTCACGGACGCGGACGTTCCTGACACGGCGGTGGCCTGCGCGCTGGAGGATCTTGGCCCGGTCTGGCTTGATCCTGTGGGGGGTGCTGGCGACCGGCGGCTCTGGGAGGCGATGATGGCCCGCCGCCATCCGCGGGGCTGGGCGCGGCCACCCGGCGGGCAGGTGCGCGACTGGATCCGTGCGGCGCGCCACGGCGTCCTTGGCGGCATTGGCTTCGGGTCCGCGGCCTGGAGGTTGGCGGCGCGGGACGCCTGGATCGGCTGGTCCGCCGCGGCCCGCGCCGCCAACATCGGGCGCGTCATCTGTAACCACCGGTTCCTTCTCCTCGGCGGCGTCCGGGTGGACGGCCTGGCGTCGGCGGTCCTGCACATGGCGGCGGCGCGGGTGGCGGACGATTGGGAGGCCCGGTATCTGGTCCGTCCCGTGGCGGCCGACACCCATGTCGGCCCGGAGCACAGCGGATACTGCTACCACCGGGCCGGCTGGACCGTCGCCGGGCGCGGCAGCGGGCGCCGGGGCGCGGTCGGCACGGTGCGGGTGCGGGCCCTGGAGGACGGCTGGCGCGCGGTGCTGCGCCACGTGGAGCGGCGCCCGGTCGGCGCGCTGGCGGGCGCCTATGACGGCATGGACATCGACTGGGCCGCGCGTGAGTCCGGACGATCCGGCCACACCGACGGGCGGATCCGCCGCCGGATCGTTGACATGGGGCGCGCCTGGTTGGAGAATATGGGGGAGGAGCTACCGGTCATCTTCCCGGTGGCGGCGGCCAAAACGGCCGCGTACCGGCTGTTGTCGAACCCGGGGGTGTCCATGGATCACATTCTGGAGCCGCATGTCGCGACGACCGCCGACCGCTGCCGCGGCGCGCCCGTCGTGCTGGCCATCCAGGACACCACGACCCTGAACTACACCCGCCTGGAGGCGACGGAGGGCCTGGCGGAACTCGGCGGTGGCGGCCGGGGCAGCGTTGGCATCCTCGCCCACGCCGGGCTGGCGGTGACGGCGGAGGGCCGCCCGCTGGGCCTGTTCGCCATGAACGCGGACTTCCGCGACGCCCCGGAGGAAGACAGCGCCCGCTGGGTGGACGGGCTGGACCGGGCGCGGGAACTCGCGGCCGCCTGCCCGGACACGCGGGTGATCTCCGTGTGCGACCGCAAGGGCGACTTCTGGGCGCTGCTCGCCCGTGCGGCGACGCACGGCGACGCGATCCTGGTGCGCGCCAGCCGATCGGCGCAGCGGCGGGTGCGGACACCGGACGGGAGGGAGAGGTGCCTGTGGGCGCACGCCGCAGCCCTGCCCACGCTCGCCGTGTCGGAGCTGGTGATCCCGGCCGCCGGAGGCCCGCGGGCCCGAAAAGAGCGCACCGCCCGCCTGGAAATCCGGGCGGCGGAGGTCACGCTCCTGCCGCCGCGGGAGGAGAGGAAGCACACGAAACCGCTGACCATGCGCGCCGTCTCCGCCACCGAGACCGACGCCCCCGACGGCACGGAGCCGCTGCACTGGCTGCTGCTGACCGCCGAGCGCCCGGCGCAGGGGGAAACCGACGCCGTCCACGCCACCACCGTCCTGGACTGATACCGGAAAAGGTGGACCATCGAGACAGGGTTCAAAACCCTCAAATCCGGGACCCGCATCACGGACCGGCGGCTCGACGCCGCCGACGACCTGCGCAAATGCCTGGCCTTCGACGCCGTCACCGCCTGCCATGTCGCCGACATCACCATGCGCGCGCGGGAACGTCCAGAGACCCCGGCGACCGAGGTCTGTCCCGAAAGGGACATCCACCTGCTCCACACCCTGCTGGAGGCCCAGGGCCACAGGGGCGTCGAAAGGATGGAGAGGGGCGAGATCACCACGATCCAGAGCTTCGTCATCAACCTCGGACGCCTCGTCGGCACCCACCCGACGAAACGCCAGCCGCTGCCCGGAGTGAAAAAAGTCTGGCAGGGGCTCGAGAGACTCAACTGGGCCATCCAGGTGCGCGATGCCATCGGCGAAAAACAACTGGAATGAAATCCCCTATACAAGTGTGAACCGTTGCAAGCCCCCCCCCCCCCTCAGGATTTTGTCAAGGGGAAGTGGGTGGTGGGCGTCATTCGCTCTGGAGTCCGAAGAGGAGGCCGGTTCCGAGGCCGCTGGCGACGGAGATTGTGGAGATCATGAAGATCCAGTGGGTGAAGACGCGGCAGATTCCCTCAGGTGGTGGCGAGGCCGAGGGGCCCGCCGGCGAGGGTGAGGATAACGGATTCGATGAGGAACTGGCTCAGGATATCGCATTTGCGGGTGCCGATGGCCATGCGGATAGCGATGTCGCGGCGAGGCTCCGCCACGGAGACGAGCATGATATTCATGATGCCGATGCCGCCGACGATCAGCGAGATGCCGTTAGTGAGGATGCATCGCCATCATTGCCGTCACCCAACAAATCCAGCGCCCCAAATCCGCCAGCCGACAGTCAGCGAAGATGTCAGAAGAGCCGCCCCAACCCCAGGCATGCTGACTCCCAGATCCAACGCATGCGCCAGCTGGACAACATGTGACCGGCCTCACCGCAGACCTGAAGAGGCCATTCCGCAACGTCCCCCGGTATCTGGTGCAGGCCTATCTGCAGATGCCAATGGTTCGCACAAAATCAGGCACGAATTCAGTGTGTGATGTTGGTCGCCGCCTGATCCTGTGTTGATCGAAACAGCCGGTACAGGGAAGGGAGAACTTGGTATCTCGCATCTGGACAAACATGCAGGTGATTTGACAATGCAAACGCAATCATGCCCCCAACTGCCATATGAGTGACCGATCAAGGATTTCATGACCTGACGCGCTACAGTCTGAGCCACAAATCGGGGGCACCCGACCTTAATTCAATACAACTGACTCCGCCATGGTGACCCATTCTTCAGCTGCGGTCGGATGCACAGCCACAGTGCGATCGAAATCATCCTTGGTGGCCCCCATCTTGACGGCAACTCCGGCAAGCTGGATCATTTCAGCGGCATGCGGTCCCGCCATATGTGCCCCGAGGACACGGCGGGTCCTGGCGCAGACGACGAGCTTCATCAATATCTGCTCATTCCGTTCAGCGATCACTGCGGCTAACGGGCGAAATGTGGTCTTGTAGATTTCGAGACTGTACCCTCGATCTCTGGCCGCCGCCTCACTCAAGCCGACGGTCCCGATCTCCGGGCGGGTAAAGACGGCTGTCGGGATGAGGTCATGGTCAACTGGTGTTGAATTGGCCTTGAATAATGTCTCGACGAAAGCGACAGCTTCACGAATGGCAACAGGAGTCAAGTTGACCCGATTGGTGACGTCACCGATCGCGAAGACTGACGGAACAGCCGATTGCGAATAGCCATCGACCGGAATCTCACCACGCGCACCGGGCGTGATACCGATCTTCTCGAGTCCCAGACCTTCGGTCATCGGTTGCCGGCCAGTCGCATAAAGCACCAGATCAAACTGGCGTGTGTCCCCCCGGTTATCGATGACCGCAATCTCGCGACCCGATTCTTCGAGCCGGCGCGGGTCTCTGCCAGTTTGAATGATGACACCGCGCGCCACCATCGCCTGCTTGACATGACTCCGGATATCATCGTCAAAACCCCGCAGGATGAGGTCTCCGCGGTAATATTGCGTAACCTCACATCCTAAACCATTGAGAATCGTGGAAAATTCACAAGCAATATAGCCGCCGCCGACCACCAGAATTCGCTGCGGCAGTTCATCGAGAAGAAACATGTCATCTGACGTTGCAGCGAGCCCGATATTGGGAAGTTGCGGCAGGTATGGACGCCCCCCCGTGGCAACCAGGATCGTTTTTGCCGATTTTTTTTGACCATCGGACAGACGCAATGAATGCGCATCCTCGAAAACTGCACGTTCCAGGAATATGGTCACACCCGCTTTGGTCAGATTTTCCTGATAGAGGCATGAAAGTCTGCTGATCTCCCGATCTTTCGCATGCCGAAACTGCGTCCAGTTGAATCGGGATTTTCCAACCGACCAGCCAAAACCGGCCGAATCCCTGAATGAATCAGAAAAATCTGCAGCATTCACCATCAATTTTTTGGGAACACACCCTCTGATGACGCAAGTCCCGCCCATCCGCGACTGCTCAGCAATGGCGGCCCGAAATCCGGCCTGGGCCGCGAGGCGGGCAGCACGCACACCGCCTGACCCGCCACCGATCACGAATAAATCATAGTCGAACATCATAACTTCCTGTCAGGATTTCAGCTGTTTGGACATTTCAGCCAGTTTCACAAAAGCACGTGCATCAATGATCGTTTCCGTCCCATCGGGGCGGTGCTACAGGCCATTGACCGGCACCCTCAAAATCGGATTGCCCTTCCTGTCTGACGGAATTTCCCCGGCCCTCATATTGACCTGCAAGGAAGGGATAATCAGCTGTGGCATCGACAGGCTGGCGTCACGTTCATTTCGCAAGCGGATAAATTCCTCTCTGTTCCTGGCCCGTTTCAAGTGGATATTATCCCGTCGCTCCTCGCCAATCGTGGTCTCCCACGCTTCGGCCCGCCCGCCGGGCCCATAATCATGGCAAATAAAGAGCCGTATTTCGTCGGGATATGAGAGAATACGCTGAATCGAATCATAAAGTTGACCCGCATCACCACCCGGAAAATCAGCGCGTGCTGAACCACCATCCGGCATGAAAAGCGTATCCCCGACAAATCCGGCATTGCCGATGAAGTGAGTCATACAGGCCGGTGTATGGCCGGGGGTCGCTATGACAAATCCATCGAGCTTCCCCACGCGATAACTGTCACCATCCTCAAAGAGCGTGTCGAATTGCGAACCGTCCCGCTGAAACTCAGTTCCCTCGTTGAATATCTTGCCGAATGTTTCCTGGACTTCCATGATACCCGCGCCAATACCGGTCTGCCCTCCCAGTCTCTCTTTCAGATAAGGTGCTGCCGATAGATGGTCGGCATGAACATGGGTCTCAATAATCCATGCAACCGAGAGATCCTGTGATGTGACCCGCGCCGCTATTCGGTCCGCCCCGTGGGATGTGATACGACCGGCCGCATAGTCAATGTCCATAACGCTATCGATGATCGCACATTCCCGGGTTTCAGGGTCAGTCACGATATAGGAAATCGTATTGGTGGCCTGATCAAAAAACCCTTCGACTTCGGGAATCTGGTCCAGTCTTGGATCAGGGTTCATCCATTGCGCTCCTTTCCTTCACGCGGTGCGCGCCAGCTGACATCCATTCATATTGCCATGTCTGTGCGAAAATCAAATCCTGTCATGGTATTTGATTCATTTCCTTCTTATTTGGCATGCAGGAATTGTGACATTTCGGGTCCTTGGATTCGGACAGACGGTAACGAAATCAGGAGGCAACGATGGTCAAGTGCCTGATTGCTGGAGGCGGCGGAATGATCGGGCAGAAGCTGGCCCACCACCTCGACACTTACGGATTGGCTGGCCAAGCCATCACGACACTCGAATTATTTGATCTCAGTTTTCCGACAAATGGTGCCAGGATTGGGACCAGAACAACCGGTACGATGACGGACGCTAACAGTTTGTCGCAACTGGCAGCCAAGAGATTTGACGTCATCTTCTTTCTGGCGGCAGTTGTCTCCGGCGAAGCCGAGATGGACTTTGAGAAGGGTTGGGAAATCAACCTGTTTTGTTTGTGGAATTTTCTCAATCGTCTCAAATCCGAAACGGAGACCAATGGCGCCTACCTGCCGCGTTTGGTGTTTGCATCAACGACGGGTGTCTTTGGCCCACCGTTTGATGGCCCTGTCAGCGACCGACAGATTTGTGAACCTCGATCCTCCTATGGTGCACAAAAAGTCTGTGCGGAGATGCTGGTGAGTGACTTCAGTCGCAAAGGATTTATCGACGGCGTGTCAATCCGTTTGCCGACAATCTCGGTCCGCCCGGGCGCACCCAATAGAGCCGCTTCTTCCTTTTTTTCGAGTCTTATTCGTGAACCTTTGAACGGCCGCAGTACTGTCCTGCCGGTGTCAAGAAACCTGGTTCATATGCATGCGTCACCGCGTTCGGCCGCCGGCTTCTTTGCCCATGCCGCGGAGTTGGACACTGCATCTCTTGATGGGCGACGGTCATTGAACATGCCGTCACTGACCTGCAGCGTGGAGGAACAGATCAACGCGCTGGAATCCGTCGCAGGAAGCGAAGCGGTCAAGTTCATCTCCGAGAAACCGGATCCATTTGTCGAATCAATTGTCTCAACATGGCCATGCGGCTTTCAGGCCGATCGTGCCAAGGAACTCGGTTTCAGGTCTGAGAACAGCTACGAGGAGATCATCCAGATCTATATTGACGAGGACTTGCCACTTGATTTGACACGGCCCCGATAATTGAGGTCCATGCGAGATGGCGTGGTGGGTCCACATCTCCTCGTCAACCGGCACAGACATTGTCGCAGCGCCATCTCGATAGACAAGTGAAAGTTTCTGGACATCTGCGGGAGGATCTCATCCTCAGCGTATGCACACTGGGCTTGGAACCAACTGTTCGGAATGCGGTCAGTGACAACATCACGCGCGCTGATGCCATCGCCTCGCAAGTTACTGTTCAGGCAATTTATCGCCCGATGGGAACCTGACCGCAAAAACATCAAGACTCCTCGGGCTTCTCCTTCCAGACAGGGGCCTGTAGAAATGCGTGCAATGCCGCGGACAGGAACCTGACTGGCATGATGATGACCATCCCAGGCGCGGCAAACTCAAGCAAGACATGGCTGTCATCAGTTTCATTGGACGTTGCGATCAATCCGGTCGGGTTCAGGTTCAATCCGTCAATCGGCCATTTCAATCCGCGCGAAACCCCTGTGGTCTCAGATAATGGAAACAGCGACAGACGCGAACCAACCGGAAGGCTTAAAGATAATCGCGGTGGTGCCGGAAAACACACATCGGCATCGGTCAACAACATGATTTTCCGGTCACCATGTCGCATCAGGACATTCAACGAAGCCATCGCATGATCGATTCGTGGTGCGCTGACACCGACCGCGACAAAAAAGGGCGCCACGAGACTGCGAACGCATTTGTCAAAATCAGTTGTCTCCTGCTCGTCAATTTGAACAAGACGATCCTGACCAAAATGTTGGACCGCATCAGGAGAAATGGAGTCGAGGTCACCGATGATCAGATCCGGCTCGAGGCCAAGCCGCAGGGCCAAATTGGCACCGCCATCGGCGCAAACCAGAAACGGCGCTGCGCGCTGGGCAATCGCAATGGTCTCGTGTTCGACATCGCCGGCGCCGAGTATCGTCACTCCTGTTGATTTTCGGAACATCGTGTTCAATTGAACCTTTCGCGGCGGTGTCCGCAGTGTTGTGCGGTGGGGCAACACACGAACATGGCTATTCCTGCAATGCCGTTACAGCAAATGCGACTGCACAAATGCCGCGCGCACAAAATCGGCAAATAACGGATGCGGATTGAAGGGCCGTGATTTCAATTCGGGATGAAATTGCACGCCAATAAACCAGGGGTGATCCGGTATCTCCACGATTTCAGGCAGTTGCCCGTCAGGTGACATACCGGAAAATTTCACGCCATGACTCTCAAGCTCTTCACGATAACGTGTATTGACTTCGTAGCGATGCCGATGCCGCTCAGACACGTCGACAGCCTGATAGATTTCTGCCACACGGCTCCCTTCGGCCAGACAGGCACGATAAGCGCCAAGACGCATGGTCGCACCCTTGTCGTCGTCGACGCTGCGGGACACTGTCTCATTGCCCTGCTGCCACGCGGCCAAATGATAGACAACCGGTTCAAAACTCCGCGCCGTGCCGCCCGAAGCGTTCCTCTCATGATCAAATTCCTCTGATCCGGCATTCTTAACGCCGACCAGGCTCCGCACCATTTCTATCACCGCCATCTGCATTCCCAGGCATATACCAAAAAAGGGGATCTTGTGTGCGCGCGCAAATCCTGCGGCCTTGATCTTTCCTTCGCTTCCACGTTCTCCGAAACCGCCAGGTATGAGAATCGCATCACATGATTCGAGATATGGCGTCGGATCTTCCTGTTCAAAGACTTCCGCCTGAATCCATTCGGAACGAACACAGACCTGATTGGCAATACCTCCATGAATCAAAGCTTCATTGATCGACTTATAGGCATCTTCGAGTCCTGTATACTTTCCAACGATCGCAACCCTGACCTCACCTTTGACTGTTGAAATTCGATTCCCGACCTCTGCCCATGGTTCCAATTTGACCGGGCTGTTCAGGTCCATTGCGAATCCATCGAGCACAGCATGGTCGAGACCTTGCTCATGATACGATACCGGTGCCTCATAAATATTCGGTAAATCGGGGGCTGAAACCACGGAACTCGGTTTGACGTTGCAAAAGAGTGCAATCTTTTCTCGCTCCTTGGAAGGAAGGGGCTGCTCTGAGCGACAGACCAGAATGTCAGGCGAAATGCCAATGGATTGCAATTCCTTGACCGAGTGCTGGGTCGGCTTTGTCTTCAGTTCACTGCAGGCCTCAAGATAAGGGACAAGCGTCACATGAATAAACAGACATTTGCCAAATTCATTGTCGAGCGCGAACTGACGAATGGCTTCATAGAAAGGCAATCCTTCGATATCACCGACAGTTCCACCGATCTCGCACAACATGAAATCGGTTTCCCCGTCGCCTTCCCGGATAAAATCCTTGATTTCGTCAGTGACATGCGGAATCACCTGGATGGTCTGGCCAAGATATCCACCGCGTCTTTCGCGCTCGAGAACACGGGAATAAATGCGTCCTGATGAAATGCAATCGGAACTGCGCGCCGAGACTCCCGTAAAACGCTCGTAATGACCAATATCAAGGTCAGTTTCGGCACCGTCATCGGTCACAAAGACCTCACCATGTTCAAACGGGCTCATCGTACCCGGATCGACGTTCAAATAAGGATCGAGCTTGCGCAGCCGCACCGAATAGCCGCGTGCTTGCAGCAGTGCACCCAGTGCTGCTGCTGTCAACCCCTTACCCAGTGAGGATACGACACCACCAGTGATGAAAATATATCGAGTCATGGATATGGCTTCCCGCAATTATGGCCAAAGATCACGCTGGAACGGGCTTGGGCACGGCTTGAATTACGGGCGTACAGAATGCTACGAAATTGCTGCATCTGCAAGCATTATTTGGGAAATTCCATGCGCATTGTCATCTCAACCTTCAATGCAGGTTCTGATGAGTTCTGCAACAATTGACTTGTATCAAGCGGCAGATGCGTTTGATCTGCCCCCTGATCCCCGGATCTCAATCACGAGATATGTCGGTCTGTATGTCCGATGACACGACGGAAAGACCAACGAGACGATAATCGGAACATCTGATCAATCGCTGAACCGGCAAAATTCCGCTCCAAACGACACCCGTTCGAGATAACGCATGGTCAGTCCATGACCGCATCGCCGCATGCTCACGCGTAAATTTGCCCTTTCAGCCCCGCCAGACTGCGCCCAAAACCATCAAGACATAACGACAATGCTGTTGACAGTGACCAGTCGCCACATCATCAAAGCGATAGATGGCTTCTCGTGAGATCGCAGATCCACCAGAAAACCCGTTATTCGGCCTTCGGCGGTGCCGCTGGTGCGTCGGGGAGAATTGGGGGAAGAAGTTCTTCACCCGCCAGCGGGTCGGCACGATCTGCGGTGCCCGGCAAGCTATCACCGACTCTCTCAATGACCGAATCACCGGCCTGTTCCCGTGCGGTGATAATTGTCAGTGCGAGCGAAACTGAAAGAAACGCGACGGCAAGCACCCATGTCGCTTTACCCAGAGCGGTTGCGGCCTGACGACCCGTCATCACGCCACCACCACCACCGATTCCCAAACCACCCCCTTCTGACCGTTGCAACAACACGATGGCAATCAGAACGAGTGCGAGAATCAATTGGATGACGAGTACGACATTGCTCATGGCAAAACTACTAACAGACGAAGGAGAAATTGGCTGCAAAGGCGCATATGTGCAACCATGGGCATTTGCAAGCCTGATTCGTCGTTTCGGGTTTCTGGCCTGTCAGTGCGGACAAGACCCGATCGACGTCAAAGCCGAGAATGCATGGTTGTTCACCCTTCACATGGGGTGTCATCCTGTATTTGTGATATTTGGTCTGCGTGATGACCGGAGAAATTCCCTTGTCCCTCCCAAAGGGATTGCAGGACATTAGTCGGACTTGTGCTTTGAGGAAAAAACATTGTGACATTAGAATCCTATGTGCCGACCCTGACAAATGTGCAGGGGATGTTTTTCCGGCCTGATATCAGTCATGTCTCGACACGATCCCGCTTTTTGCCCTCCCGACCCGCATCGGTCAGCACCCTCGCTTATGGACAGGGCGGCACCCGTTAGATTACTGAGCCTGACATGAATGATCAGATTGCAGACCAAAGTGAGGCGGAGCCGGGTCAATGTTTCAAGAGCGCCAACATGAATGAACAGACGAGAGGCAGCCTGTGGATATGTCTGCCGGTGCGACCAAAGGCTGGTGTGGCCTCATCATGAATATTGCTGTCAGTGGAATTCAATGGGGCGACGAGGGCAAAGGCAAGATCGTCGACTGGCTGGCCAAAAAACATGATGTGATTGTGCGTTTTCAGGGCGGGAACAATGCCGGTCACACCCTGGTTGTTGCGGGGACGACATTCAAATTGTCATTGATTCCCTCAGGCATACTGCATGAGGGAACGCTCAATGTCATCGGCGGCGGGACCGTCCTTGACCCCTGGGCATTCCTTGACGAGGTGCGTTCGGTTGCGCGTTCCGGGGTGAAGGTGACTCCGGACAGGCTGGTCATTGCCGATAACACCCCGTTGCTTCTGCCAATTCATCGTGAGCTCGACCAACTGCGCGAAGACGCCGCCGACAAGGGCAAGATCGGGACAACTCTTCGTGGAATCGGTCCGGCATATGAAGATAAAATCGGTCGGCGGGCCATCCGATTGGCTGATCTCGTTGACCACGACAGAATCGGAGCGCAGCTGGAAAAACTTTACCTGCACCACAATGCGCTGCGGCGTGGGTTCGGAGTTGAGCCGGCCGACCTTGATTCGCTCCATCGCGACCTGCTGGCGATTGCACCGGAAATCACGGCCTTTGGTCGCCCGGTATGGAAATTGCTTGATGATCTGAGCGCACAAGGGAGCAAGATCCTCTTCGAAGGCGCACAAGGTGCACTTCTGGACATTGATCATGGGACCTACCCATTTGTCACCTCGTCATCGACACTGCCGGGAACCGCAGCAAGTGGCGCCGGAATCGCACCGCAGCGCATTGGCCATATCCTCGGTATTTGCAAAGCCTATTGCACGCGAGTCGGTGCCGGACCCTTTCCCACTGAATTGTTTGATTCGACCGCACAATATCTCGCGGACAAGGGGCATGAGAAAGGAACTGTGACAGGGCGAAATCGGCGATGCGGTTGGTTTGACGCAACCCTCGCCCGCCAGGTCTGTATCACTGCCGGAATTGACAGTCTGGCGATCACCAAGATTGATGTTCTTGATGGATTGGATGAGATCAAGATTGGTATCGGCTATGAGCTTGACGGAAAGAGAATTGAGCATTTTCCATCATCGAGCGATCAGCAGGCACGGGTGAAACCAATCTACGAGAGCATTCCCGGCTGGAGCGGAAAGACCGAATCAGCCCGTCAGGTGCGCGACTTGCCGAATGGGGCAAGACAGTATCTTGACCGGATTGAACAACTGACAGGAAAACCGGTCAGGATTCTTTCCACATCCCCCCGCAGGGAAGACACGATCGAACTCTCCGGTGCAGGATAATGCTGACCCTCAAGACCCGTCGACGGTTGTCGCTGCTGCTGCTTTGTGTGGGTCTACCCGTCTATATCGGTGTAGCCGTGACAATTGTCAGTTCTCTGCAGCGCCCGCATATCGTGATTGAATTTGCGATTTATGCGGCCGCTGGAATCCTGTGGGCTTTTCCTTTCAAGACACTCTTCCAGGGAATTGGCACAGCCGACCCGACAAGCAAAGAGAAGGAATGACTGTTGTGCTGAGTTTGCCATTCATTGTCGGTCAACCACAATGCTGAACAAGCTGTTCGGACAACTCTTCGAGACAAAGCCTGGGCCGCTGACAGAGCATGACTCCCGTCTGGCGCTTGCTGTTCTTCTGGTCAGGGTCGGGAGGTCAGATGACGATTTTTCAGAAGACGAAAAAGAACGGGTCGAGCAGATCCTGGCGCTCCGCTATGCATTGTCGAAATCAGAAGCCGTGGCCTTGCGCGAAGATGCTGAAGTCACCGAACAGGATGTGACCGACTCGGTGAGTTTTACACGTGCACTCAAACAGTCTGTCCCGCTCAATGAACGCGTTGGGTTGTTGGAGGCCTTGTGGGAAGTCGCTCTTGCCGATGGTGAGCGTGACTATAATGAAGATGGGTATTTGCGCATGGTCTGCCGCCTTCTCGGGGTGAATGACCGCGACAGCGCATTGGCGCGGCAGCATGTCCTTGCCAAAATGCAAAATTGAATCGACGGTCGATCTTCGTGACCTTCAAGATCGGCATTTTACAGGCGGATCATCTGACCGGTTCACTCGCTGAGAGATATACCGACTATGCCCATTTGTTTCGGCAGATCCTGGCCGGATATGGTTTTCGCTTTCAGACATGGCCTGTGGTCGACTCCGAGTTTCCGGACTCACCCGCAGATTCTGACGGTTGGCTGGTGACCGGCTCACGATTCAGCGTGTGCGACTCGCATTCCTGGATCCGCCAACTGGAGGATTTTGTGCGTCGATGCATCAACGACAAGTCACCGGTCGTCGGAATTTGTTTTGGCCATCAGATATTGGCCACGGCACTCGGTGGCCGCGTTGCGCCAGCTGCTGGAGGTTGGTGTGTTGGCAGGCAGTGTTATGAAACCGGGGACGGGCCGATATTCCTGAACGCATGGCATCAGGATCAAATCAGCCAATTGCCTCCTGACGCAGAAGTGACTGGCAGGTCTGAATCCTGCCCCTATGCCATGCTGTCCTACGGTGACTCCGCCCTGTCATTCCAGGCGCATCCGGAATTCAGCGATGCGTTTCTTGGCGATCTCATCAGGGAACGCAAGAATGGCGGGATTGATCACGCTTTGCTCTCTGCGGCGCGCGCCAGTCTGGATCAGAAATCTTCAAGCCGCGCGGTCGCCGCACAAATTGCCACCTTTTTTCAAACTGCGCAGGGGGTTTCGCCGTCACTGTCCTCGCCGCAGGCTTCGTCTTCCTCGACATTCTGATCGGTCTGCCCCTCCTGATTTCAAGCAAGAAACAACCCTTTTCATACCTGAAGACTTCTTCGCAAAATGCGAAAGGTGAGAGGTCATCGGGGGTGTGCGAGACGTCTCACTGAGCATGGCGGTCATGGTGTTGAAAGCACGGTGACGCCGCAAGTCATTCGCAGCGTTGAGTTTGCAGTTTCTGATGGGTGTTTGGGCCTTGACGGTGGCCTACCATTCTTCAATGCGCCATCATGTCTCAGACCAAGCGATGGTACGCAACGCTTTGCCCTTTGCGGTTTCGCCTGCGGTGGTCAGCAGCCGCCAGTCGGGTGACACCCGTTCCGACAAGACCCGGCGTTGCCATGGCACTCAGTTGACCCGAAACTGCAAACCAACTGAATGTGTTCAACGAAACGATTCACATGTCAGAGATTTTCGACTGCAGCTCCGCCACCATCCGTTTCAGGTCATCAATCTCGGCTTCGACCCGATCTTCTTTTTTCTTGGTGTCGGACTCGCTTGGCGCATCAGGTTCGGCAGCCCACCCATTGAGCATATTCATGAACAGGGCCCGCTGACTCCGTCCAATTTCTTCGTAAGATTTCAAAGGATCAGCAAATGCCTTGAAACTCTTGAGAGCCTTCGCCTGGTTCTCCTTGAAGATTTCAAAGGAGGCATCGAGAAACAGCGGGACCATTTCACGCGCCTGATCATTGTATGCACGAACCACTTCCACAAGCACGTTCTGGGGAAGCACATGTTCACCGCGCGATTCGAGATCAGCGATGATCTGGATCAGATATTGCCGCGTCAGGTCGTCACCGGTTTTCAAATCCACAATCTTCACGTCCCGCCCGGAGCGGATTTCGTCTGAGACTTCCTGCAACGTCACATAATCGCTGGTTTCGGTATTGTAGAGCCGCCGACTTGCATATCGCTTGATCACCAGCGGTGCCTGACCCTGACTCACTTCAATTCTCTTCCCGACATATCTCGAAACGTGTCACCCTGATACGTATTCAATTCTCAGGCTGTATGATGGTCAACAACCTCTTCTGTTCATGGCATCGTGCCATTTCCAATAGTTTGGTGCAAGTGTTTGTGTTGACTCACACGGGATTGGTTCTGGTGCGACGGACTCGTGAATTCTCAACCCGTTGAAAACGCGTGATTTTCGGGATGATCCGCATCAGGTGGAACACGATCTGCTTTGGCGCGTCAATCAAGATGAGAGTCTGAGGTCGTGTCGGAAGTTGCCCCTCTCGCTTCACAACTTACCAAGTCGACAGATTTGATGGCTCTCCACAATCCCGGGCCAATTGTCGGGCCTGGCACGCAGGGAACTGCCGATCTGATGCGCGATCTCAATTGTAGACGGGTTGACCCGTCTGCGTTAATTGTCAATTATGAGCAAAGTGAAGCGATCAGCCGTCAAACCCTCGAAGTCCAGGCCATCTCAGCCGCAATCCGATGCGCGGCTGAGGGCCGCCCTCCGGGCAAATATCAAACGCCGGCGGCAGCAGGCGCGGGCGCTGAGCAGCCACGACAATCACGAGACAGGCAACACTGTGAGAGGCGACTAGATGGACGCAATTGTCGTCAAGGGAGGCAATGTTCTCAGGGGGTCCATTACCATCGCAGGAGCAAAAAATTCCTGTCTTGCACTGATGCCGGCAGCATTGCTCTCGGATCAACCCCTCACTCTCTCCAACGCGCCCCGTCTGTCCGATATCCGGACCATGGCCCGTCTGCTGCAAACGATCGGTGTTGAAGTGCAGGAAATGGACGACGGCCGCGTCTTGTCCATGAGTGCGCATCAACTCACGCAGGTGCGTGCCGATTACGAAATCGTGCGAAAGATGCGCGCCTCTATCCTGGTTCTTGGGCCATTGCTGGCGCGCGAGGGAAATGCCGTCGTCTCGCTACCCGGTGGTTGTGCAATCGGGGCGCGCCCTGTCGATCTCCATCTCCATGCGTTGGAAAAGCTCGGTGCCAAGATAGAGCTAAGTGATGGATATGTTCACGCCACAGTCAATTCGTCATCGTTGCGCGGCACAACGGTCAGTTTCCCCTCGCGATCCGTTGGGGCCACGGAAAATATCATGCTTGCCGCAGTCCTGGCCAAGGGTGGAACGAAAATCGAGAATGCCGCCTGTGAGCCGGAAATCACTGACCTCGCGGACTGCCTGCGAAAAATGGGGGCACGCATTGCTGGCGATGGGACTCCCACAATCGAAATTGAAGGCACTGATTCACTCAATGGTGCAACCCACATCACCATTCCGGATCGAATCGAAACCGGGACCTACATGCTGGCCGCTGCAATTACGGGTGGAGAACTGACATTGCGGAACGCACGCGTCGACCTTCTCCCGGCATTTTGCGAAAAACTGGATGCCGCCGGTGTGCAGATTGACTCCGGGGAAGGCATCATCAATGTTCGAAACAGGCGCGAGCGACTGAAGGCCGTAGATGTGGCCACCCAGCCATATCCTGGCTTCCCCACCGATCTTCAGGCGCAGTTCATGGCGGCGATGAGCCTCGCCGAAGGCACCAGTCGACTTGACGAAAGAATATTTGAGAATCGGTTTATGCACGCTCCTGAGTTGGCCCGAATGGGTGCCGACATCCAGATCTCTGGAGGATCCGCGCGGGTACATGGGGTTCAGTCATTGCACGGTGCACCCGTGATGGCCACTGATATCCGTGCCTCGGTCTCACTGATTTTGGCGGGACTTGCGGCGCATGGTGAAACGACTGTCAGCCGTGTCTATCATCTTGACCGGGGCTATGAGAGAATCGAAGACAAGCTTGCTGCCTGTGGCGGCGATATCCGGAGAATCAACTGATGACGGATGCAGGATATGAAGATGCTCAATTCAGTCCGCTGCGCCTGCGTGCTTGTGATGAGGACGATCTCAGGGTTGTCTCGGCAATGGCTCAGGATGCGGTTTTTAAGCGCAAGAACCTGTCCTTCGATCCCGGACGACGGGAATTCGCCCTTCTGCTGAACCGGTTTCGCTGGGAGATAGAGCCTGAAAATCATCAGGAGCGCGGCGGCCATGAGAGGGTACGCTCAGTGCTCAAAATCTCCGATATTCTGGACATCAATATCTCGGAATTGGCCGAATCGTCAGCACCCGACGTCTTTTCTCTTCTCAGTCTTGCCTTTGAAAATGATGATGACATGGCGGGTAGTCTCAGGCTCATACTTTCAGGTGATCGAGAGATCCTGTTGAAGATCGAATGTATCGAAGTTTCGTTGACAGATGTTGCGGATCCATATCCTGCATCCTCGAAAGTGCTTCCAAACCATAGCTAATCATCGCCATGTCAAGAATCCTGCGCACCGATCAACCTGATTTCGAGGCCGCATTTCAGAATTTGCTGGCCGCGCGCAAAGATACCAGTACGGACGTTGCCCAGCGTTCAGCACAGATCATCGACAGAGTGAGGAGCGGAGGAGATCCCGCTCTTTTTGCGCTGACCGAAGAGCTTGACGGTTGCACCATCAGTACAGAGTCGATCCGGATTGGCCACGAGGAAATTGCATCGGCAGTGGAAGCGACATCGCCTGCGTGCCGGGAGGCCATTGATTTGGCCGCTGATCGTATCGCCGATTACCATCGTCGGCAGAGGCCGGAAGACCATGCTTTCACATTGCCGGACGGAAGCCTGCTCGGCTGGCGTTGGCGTCCTGTCGACTCGGCAGGAATCTATGTGCCCGGCGGTTCTGCCTCCTACCCCTCATCCGTGTTGATGAATGCGGTGCCAGCGAAGGTCGCGGGGGTCCAGAATCTCGTGATGACAGTTCCAACGCCTGGTGGGACAATCAATCCGCTGGTTCTGTATGCCGCCCACCGTGCCGGCGTCGATGTCATTCTTCGCATCGGCGGTGCTCAGGCGATCGCCGCACTGGCTTATGGCACGCAATCAGTTCCCGCAGTCGACATGATTACCGGACCCGGCAATGCTTACGTCACTGCAGCCAAAAAGCTGGTCTATGGTGAAGTGGGAATCGACCTGCTCGCTGGTCCCTCCGAAGTTGTCATCATTGCCGATGACAGTATTGACCCGGAATGGATTGCTGCCGACCTGCTGGCGCAAGCGGAACATGACCAAGATGCACAGTCCATCCTGCTGACCACAAGTGCCAATCTGGCTGTTTCCGTCGCTGACAAGATCGCCCGCCAGCTTCGGTGCCTGCCAAGACGCTCGATTGCCAGTGCAAGTTGGGAACAGCATGGTGCCCTTGTCGTTGTGCGTCACCGCAATGAGTTGATTGATCTGGCGAACCGAGTTGCCGCTGAGCATCTGCAGGTTTGCGCCGACGAGCCACAAGAGTTGATCGACGGAATTCGCCATGCTGGAGCTATTTTTTCCGGTGCCTGGACACCGGAAGCAATCGGCGACTATGTCGCGGGGCCCAATCATGTTCTGCCAACTTCCGGAACAGCACGTTTCGCGTCCGGCCTGTCGATTCTCAATTTCATGAAGAGAACGACCATCACCAGAATGTCTTCAGACTCGTTTGCAAATATTGCCCCGGCAGGAGAAACCCTTGCGATAGCTGAAGGACTGGACGGACATGCACGTTCGCTCCGCTTGCGGCTTGAGGAACTTGGCAGGGAACGGGATGACCGAAACTAACCGAATCTTCGAGGCCAAGATCGACAATCCCACCGAAGGTGCTGTTGCCCACGATATCGAACAGGAGCGCAAGGTGGCAATCTACGATCTTTGCGCTGGGAACACGTTCGCTATCATTCCACGAGGCGGACGCCAGCCCCCGGTTGGGCCTTACAAACTCTTGCTCCGCCTTGGAGAAAATCATGCTGTCTTTGATATTCGAACCGAGACAGGCAGCGAGATACTGGCAATTCACATGTCGATGGCACAATTCCAAGAACTGTTGAAGTCCTATGGCTCTGTTTGTCGTCAGTATTTTGATGCGGTGCGCAGCCGTCCACGCGATGTCATCGAACAAACTGACCGTATCCGCAGGGTGATTCATGATCAGGGGGCCGAGCGCCTGCTGGAACGGCTGTCAGGCAAGATCGAAACGGACTCAGATACAGCGCGCCGCTTGTTTACCCTTCTCTTTGCTGCCCAGCCGAATCGTTAGGTGAGACGGTGCCGCGGCGATTGCCCACTTCGGTCCTGTTCTGCTGCGACTTTAACGCGGTGCGTTCACCAATGGCCGAAGGAATCATGAAGAAGATCTTCGGCCAGCGGATCTACGTGCAATCGGCGGGTGTGCGCAGCGATCTGGGCATTGACGGATACGCGGTCGCCGTCTGTCAAGAGATTGACGTTGAATTGTCCCGTCACCGGACACGTGCCATGCATGAGATGCACAATCTTGGTGACGATTTGGCAAGTTTTGAGCTGATCGTCGCGCTGTCCCCCGCTGCCCAGAGAACCGCCAGTGAACATACCCGTCTGTTTTCTCTTGACCTGGAATACTGGCCGGTACTTGACCCCACCGGGATGAGTGAAAGGCGGGATATACAGATGACGTATTTCCGCCAGACTCGCGATCAAATCCATCAAAAGATCATTGATCGTTTTGGTGGGGGACCATCATGACAGTCGGGATCCACCCCGTCCCGTCCAAGCCACAAGATACTTGCAACTTACTTCTTCATGTGCAGTCGTATCCGCGTCAGTCACACATTTCATTGATCCGCTTCAGTGAAGAGCCGCCCAATGATTCCGGATTCTGTGAACGCCCATTGAAACCATCCGACTCAAGCGGATCAGGATTCTGACTGAATCTGATATGCCGATCAACAACTTGTTCGATCATCTTGGCAAATTCGCCGAAGACTCACTGGCCCTGTGGGATTTGCCGGTTGGCGCAAAAACCCGGTTGATCAACGTTTCCGAGAACATGACATATCTTGTGGAATGTCCGAATGGATTTCGTGCAATTCTGCGGATTCACAGGGATGCGTATCACACCTACCGGGAAATTGAGAGCGAGCTTGCCTGGATCGCTGCATTGCGCCACGAGCAAGTTGTCTTGACACCGGATCACTATCTCGGCCGCGACGGGAACCCCATTCAAACACGCTGCGTTCCTGGCCTTCGAGTGCCACGACATATGGTTCTTTTCCAGTTCGTCGAAGGAGATGCCCCTGACGAGAGTGGCGCTCTGACGCAAAATTTTGAAAAACTGGGAGCAATCGCAGCGCAATGTCACACGCATGTCCGCGGCTGGAGAAAGCCTGACAAGTTTGAACGCATGACCTGGGATGTGGATGCTGTGTTCGGATCAAACCCGACGTGGGGTCACTGGCGTCGTGCGCCGGGTATGACATCCAGACTTGCGCGCATCCTTGAACAGGTACAAGGGACCATCATCAACAGGCTGGAAAGGTTTGGCAAATCCGAGAATCGTTTCAATCTCATTCATGCGGACATGCGTTTGGCGAACCTCCTGATCGATGGAAACAGAACCCATCTCATCGATTTCGACGATTGTGGCTGGGGCTGGTTCATGTACGATTTCGCCGCCGCGATCAGTTTCATTGAAGATGATCCGCGGATTCCAGATCTCAAGGCCGCCTGGTTGCGCGGGTACAGGACAATCCGCAGGATTAGCGACGCCCAAGAAGCCGAAATTGACACTTTCGTCATGCTCCGGCGCATGGCGCTTCTCGCGTGGATAGGTAGTCACATGGAAGCTCCGGAACCGCAGCAACGCGCGCCGGATTTTGCGGCCAATTCGGCCCGCTTGGGCCAGGCTTATCTGGACAACTTCGCTCATTCATAGCAGCCATTTCTCGAACAGATGAATGAAACCGTCTTTCCCGGCAATGCCAAACGACTCCGCCGGGCATGAGACAAGGTTCTTGAGGTTATTGTCGGGCGTTTGCGATTTCAGAGTGATGGGCGTCGTCAACATTCGCAATTTGAATATGATGATGCGTGACTTGCAACCAGTGATCGTTTCGCGCTGTTGCCGGAACTGCCACTGCAAGACGGCGATCATTTATCTGGAAGGGACAACAAGCATGCAGCGCTAACGGGATGTTTCGGAGATGCTGCGCCGGACTCCCGGGACCGCGCATTGATGACCAAAGCACTTGGCAGTGGCCTGAGTGAATTCGACTGTCTCATGCTTTCCGACGACCGCACCCGACATGGTGCGTTGCGGTTTCTCAATGATGACATGAAACCGCTATCCAAATTCAATCCACCCCTTCCACGTTTGGTTGAACTTGAGTCTTTGCGCAGGCTCGCACAGCGGTGCAAACAGAATCCGGGTGGGACAGCGAAGGAAACCAGCGGTCTGGCAGAAGTGGCCGGATCACCGGGTGAAGCACGACCGAAAGCCAATGTTGTTGGCGACAATCATTTCTGGATTGCCAAATTCACCTCAGCCGATGACAGCAAACGGTAGCACGTGCCGAAGTCGCAACACTCAAACTCGCAACCTTGTGTGGTTTGCGCGCGGCAAATGCCAGACTTGAAATGCGTAACAGCGACAACCCGATTGCATTGATCCGCCGGTTTGACCGTCGTGGAGAGGCACGCATCCCCTATATGTAGCGACCTGCAATCATCGGTTGATTTGAACCCACAATCGTTGCAACCCACCTGCAATCATCGGCGCCAAACCACATTCTCTGCAACTGACGGCTCGAGGGTCAGATCGGCAGACCGTCCTGTCGCAAGAGATGCGTCAATTCGGCCGTCCGCTTGGCATCGAGCTGATGCTTGAGGAACCGGCGCGCCTCGGCTTGGGAGAGAGGGAACTGGTCAGCGAGCCCTTTCGGCGTGGTGTAGCCGCAGCGGGCCAGGCGGCCAGTGTGTTGCGTCGGTGTGTCATGGCAGTTCGCGCGAATCGGGGCGGTGGTCGTCTGGCTTCACATCACAAACCGGACGGCCTCTTCTGATTGGGGGTGACGGTTCAGGTGCTTGCGACCCGCCGCCATGTTGACCGGCACCCCGGCGACCGCACCCCTCCCGCGCTCTTCTTTAGCGACACGTCACGGCTCTGGGAAGCGTTTTGGTCGGAACCGTGCTGGGTCCGGGGAAAGAACTTCCGTGGGGATGCAAAGCCCATGTCATGGTCGTTCCCATGTTCGCGGTCTTGCAGCGGGCCTGAATATACACCCCTCCCATGCCATCGAAGTAAGCCGGGTACCGCTTCCAGTTGTTATGGTTAGTCGGGTAGAACCAGAACTTGCCGGCCGGTAAAACCTTGTCATCCCCGACACCGACGGCTTTTTTCAGGACCTTGCGGGTTGTGAGGTCGTCGTGACTGTAACATTTTCCATCATGAAAAGCCGGATTGGCGTCGGTGAGTGCGCATCTCACAATGCTTCCGAAACCCCAGCCTTCCATGATGCAATGTTGTTCCCATTGCGCCTGGCATTGGTAGTCCTGCGCGTGCGTTGGAAGGGCAAAAGCCGTCATCACCAGCGCCACCAGTGCGGCGGCCCCTGTCATCATCAGTCGTTTCATGTTGCCTCTCCGGTCTGTGTGAATCCAGATAGGCTTTACCCCCCCCCCCCCCTCAGGAGTGTGTCAAGGGGGAGATGGGGTCACCTGGGGTCAGGCCCGCCCGGTGATCTGCCGTAGGACTGAAGCCGGTTGCGTGGACGCCGATGACAGATGACTGCGGCGCGTCAATCAAGCTGAGAATTTACGACAATCAGGGTGAGAATCCTGGGGAGTGGCGGAAGCTGCCCCTCTCTCCGCGGAGAGAGGGAGACGAACCTGGAGACGGCAACCACCGTGCTGCGGTGGTACGAACTGCGCTGGCGCATCGAACGCTTCTTCCATGCCCTCAAACAGGGCACGCGGATCGAAGACCGCCATCTCGATACCGCCGACGATCTGCGCAAATGCTTCGCCGATCACGCCATCACCGCCTTCCGGGTCTGGGATCTCACCCATCTCGCGCGCACGCGGGGCGATGAGCCCGCGGGCCGCTTCGTCGGCAAGGACGAGATCACGGTGCGCGGTGTCCGCGCGGCCGAACGGGGCATCCTCAAGGCCCGGGCACCCCCGGCAGAGGCCCGGACGATGACAATCGAACGGTTCGTGGTCCTGACCGGGGGTCTGGCCGGGTTCCATCCCGCAAAGCGTCAGCCACTGCCCGGGACAGAAAAACTGTGGCAAGGAATCCGAATCCTCACCAACAGCGTCTTCGCCATCCATGCCTGGAACAACAGAAACATGAACACAACTGAAAACGAGTCAAGTCTGATACATTGATAGGCCAGCGGGACACCCGGCTGATCCTGGCGATGGCCGTGATTGGGGGTGGCGGCCTGCCGATCTGACCCGGACAGTCACGGGACCCGAACGGAATCCTGACCCTGAAGCCGCCAGTTGCAACGATTGTGGTTTGAAACACCGGACAGTTGCAACGATTGTGGTTTGAAACACCGGACAGTTGCAACGATTGTGGTTTCAAATCAACCGATGATTGCAGGTTCAAGCCCGGATGATTGCAGGTCGCTACACCTATATCTCCACCCGCACCGCACGGAACTGGCAAGACGACGAAGGTGTTTTCTACACGGACATCGCCGATGTCATTCGTCAGATTTCAAGTCAACCGCGTCATGACCTGCATGAGACGAGTGAGCGGGCTCGGGCAGGGACATTTTTGCGTCTGCCAAGGTGAGAATCCTGATCGTTGCGTGAAGAAGCTCCGTTGTTCTCGCACGACACAATCGCGCCTGCAGCAGTCATTTTGCACAGAAAGACTGTCAGCGGTTTGAGCACTTTTGGCAAGGCGGCACTCAGGGTGTGCCCCCCCCCCCTGAATTCGCTCACGTCCGCAAGTTGCCCGAACCCTGTTCGAGCAGATCACTGACTCCGCGCTCACAATGTTCAATGGGATCGGAAAGTCTATCATCCGTAAGCTTTCTCTATTGCACGAACAGATCCGCAAATTCATCCTGATAGAGATGTCGGTCACTGAGATATCAACCCTTGCATAAACCACCGGCAAAAGTTGTAAGCTCCCGCGCCCGCATTATCGGGTGAACGCAAAGACGCGCCCGCCAATCCAATCTGACCCCACCGCGTCACCATCGTCTCAAACCAATCTCCCTCTTTTCAACCTGTCATAAATCTGGCATCATTTTTGCCGTAGCATCTGGAATATTCCGCTGGGAGTCACAATCGCTGTTATTCCTTTCAATGATCGCGAATTTATGGCTTTCAGAGATGGGCGGAGACCATGCGTCGAATATGGACGCACTTGAAAAAGGAGAATGACGTGGCTTCAAATGTGTCCCTCACTGGACTCGCAACTGCGTTGGCAGAGCGTGCCAAGAGTGGAAAACCGATACGTATCGGACTGATTGGTTGCGGTGAAATGGGGACAGATATTGTCACGCGCACCTGGATGATGGACGGTATCGAAGTCGCCGCGATCGCCAATCTTCGTTCCGACAAAGCACGCAAAGCTGTTGAGCTTGCCACAGGCGAGACCGAAGGATCGCAATTTGTCACGTCGACAGATCGGCTCAACGCTGCCATCGAAACAGGCAAGACGGCTCTCGTCGAGGATGCGAACACGCTTTTGGAAAGTGGCTTGATTGATGTCGTTGTTGAAGCCACCGGCTTGCCGGGGATTGGTGCCGAGTATGGTCTGAAAGCGATGCGTGAGGGCAAACATCTGGTGATGATGAATGTCGAAGCCGACACGACAGTCGGTGCGTATCTCAAACGACAGGCGGATAAGCTTAATGTCGTCTATACGCTCGGCGCAGGTGATGAGCCATCAGCATGTATGGAATTGATCGAATTTGCAGCGGCGATGGGACACAAGATTGTCTGTGCCGGCAAAGGCAAGAATAATCCGCTCAGACACGATGCAGTGCCACACGAATACGAAGAAGAAGCCTGTCGTCGGAACATGAATCCACGGATGTTGACCGAATTTGTCGACGGTTCAAAAACCATGGTGGAAATGGCAGCCATCGCCAATGCGACGGGACTGGTTCCCGACATTCCTGGCATGCACGGCCCGGCAGCTGGTCCGAAGGAATTGGCCAGCCGGCTCGTTCCGACGAAAGACGGTGGCGTACTCTCGGACATTGGGCGTGTTGACTATTCGGTGGGCAAAGGTGTCGCTCCCGGCGTCTTTGTCATTGTGGAATCGGAGCATCCTCGAATCCTGGAGCGTATGAGAGATCTCAAGATGGGTGATGGGCCCTATTTTTGCTTCACCCGCCCTTACCATCTGACCTCATTGGAGGTCCCACTCACCTGCGCCAAGGCAGTCTTGTATGGCACGGCCGACATGGTTCCTCTGGACTCACCCATCGCTGAAGTTTGTGCCCTGGCCAAGAAAGACCTCGCTGTCGGTGAACAATTGGGTGAAATTGGCGAGTATGACTATCGTGCCTGGACCATGGAAGCCGGCGAGGCGCGGGCGGCCTCCGCCATACCCGTCGGGCTGCTCTCAAAGGCGGTCGTGACCCAGGCAATCCCGAAAGGCAGTCTGATAACTTATGACAATACCCGCCCGGTCGAAAATTCCACGATCGTTCGGATCCGCAAACTCCAGGATGAAATGCTTTCAGGCGACACATGATGCCGGGATTCGTGGAGGCATTTCGAGTTAACTTGGCAGGTTATGCCCAAAATCGGGTGACGGCCAGAGATGCGCCCATGGGCTCGAGGTCATTAAAGACCCCGATCGTGCCCGCGTCATCAATCTGTTCACACAATAACTCATGGACGGTGACGTACGAATCTCACAGGCGCACGCCTTAAGACGGATTCTCACGAAGTTGACGAGGGGCAACCTCTTGATGGACTTGTACCACCTCCTCTGATCCCAGACTCGGCAGAGCGATGAGCCGTGCTACGACTGATCACGCCATCAGGTTTATCTTCGAAAATCTCATCGGCGGGATCCCGGGCGATTCGGGGCAGAAAGATTCCGGGATAGAATGGTCAGTCACGACAACTGTCCGGCGTGCTGAAAGATCGCAGCAGCAGTCAGCTGTCCAGAAATGATGCAACCTGCGCATATTTCCGAAGTTGGGCCAATTCCGACTCGCTGGGAAGTTGCGGTCTGTCGCGTTCCCTGTTGACCATGCAAAGAAAACCGAGGCCTGTGCCCGCATTCGCTTTGAATTGATGCCATTCCATCGCGGGAACCGTCACAAGATCATTAGGTGAAATCTGGTAAACCTCATCACCGACAAGACATTCACCTTCCCCATGAAGAATCATGACAGCGTGCACATGTTGATGGCGCTCCAAGGTCGAATGCCCACCAGCTTCGATGTCAAAGAAGCGCAATTCACAATCCAACCCGCTGTCGCTATGCAATAATTGACGTGTGATTTTGGAAAATGGGGCTTCACCCTCCTCCTTGTAAACCAGAGTCTCTACCCCGTCCCAGGCAAAATCACCGTCAAATCGTCTCAATGCCCTTCTCTCAGTTACAAGCTGACTCTCTGCCACTTCTGTCTCCATTGCTTATCGCATCACTGCAGGAATATGCCTTAACGCCGATGACAACAATAAACAGGTTGCACCTTGATGTTGCCTGATGCTTTCAGTGAACTTAACCCCGCGGATCATTTCGTGATCCGATTGATATTGATCAGGTGAATAGAATCTCACGGCAATTGACTGCATTCAATCAGGGGCATAGCAGGATGTGCATCCTTTCACACCGGTTTGTTTTCAGGAGTGTCATGCATGATCAGTGAGACAAGGGACACCTGCCGGACATACTGTCTCCGGTCGATGACCCTCCGGGTGAATTGATGAGGAAATCCCTGCCCGTTCTGGATAGACCGCGTACGCTTCAAGGCGGCTTGTTGATTGTGTCTTCGGTGTCCGTTCTTGGCCTGATTGATAACCTGATTCCTCTGATCGCCGCGGAAGCAAGCCTATGGCAATTCCATGCAGTTCGCTCACTGATGGGAATCCCATTCATCATTTTGCTGGTGCTGGCACGTGGTCGCTCGTTAATTCCACTGCGTCCGGTCATGCTGCTGATTCGCTCAATACTGCTCGCAGCCGCCATCCTTCTCTATTTTGGAGCGCTTGCCTTGATTCCTGTTGCCGAAGCGGGTGCAGGTTTGTTTTCCGCACCGATTTTTGTGTTGTTGCTGTCGGCGATCTTCTTTGGAGTGCGCATCGGCATCTGGCGGATCACTGCGGTGCTTACCGGCTTTATCGGCGTGTTGCTGGTCCTGAGGCCTGATGTGACAGATCTGCAACTTGCGGCCGTGCTCCCAATGCTGGCTGCAATCTTCTATGGCGCAGGCCAACTGATCACACGACACCACTGCGCAAATGAAGACACGTTTCTGGTGCTGCTTGGATTCTATATTGCACTTGGCGTGGTCGGATTGATCGGAACGGTTATCCTGACTCTTTGGCCCGCGCCGACGGATCTCCAGGAAGCCATTCCCTTCTTTACCAGAGGCTGGCGGCCAATAACCGGGAGTTTCCTGCTTTGGACAGCGGTTCAGTCTTTCGGATCACTGATCGCGGTGGCGGGACTGATCCGAGGCTACCAAATTGCTGACCCGACCTATCTTGGCGTTTTCGAATACAGTTTCCTGCTTTTCGCGGGCATTTGGGGCTGGATCTTCTGGCGACATGTGCCGGACATGCTCGCTGTGATCGGGATGGCAACCATTGTCTTGTCGGGAGTCGTCATCATCCTGAGATCGCGCACCGCCCAATCGACATAGAGGTTATCCGGTGCGACCTTGCCGGGCCGTACCGGTCAACAAGAATAGCGAGATGACAAGGATGACTGCCGAGAAAAGGAACGGTGCGCCAGGTGCGTAAACGATGGAATTGGGTTTGACGAACTCATAAAAAATTGCCGTCATCACCAATGGCGAGATGACGTAAGCAAGGGAATTGATGCTGGACACAACGCCCTGCAACTCGCCTTGTTGATTCGCAAGCGCGGTGCGCGACATAATCCCCTGTAAAGCTGGTGTCGCGATACCCCCCATGGCACTCACCGGAATGAGCGCCCAGAGCATCCAGATCTGATCAATAAATCCATATCCAACGAGAGCAACAACCTCAAAGAACAGGCCCAGGAGCAGTGTACGCTCCTCCCCGATCCGATTGAGGAAAATTCGAATGACCCAGCCTTGTGTGATCGCAAAAGCGACGCCGTAAGCCGCCAGCGTCAAGCCGATCATCCGCGGTTCCCAGCCAAACCGCTCAGCACCATAATAGGCCCAGACCGCCGGATAGACATTGATCGCGATTTGCGCGAACAGCAATACCGTCAGGAGAACTCTGAGACCGGGAAGGCTGCCAATTTGCAGCAAGCCACCAAGCGGGTTGGCCCGTGCCCAGTCGAATGGCCGGCGAATCTGGTCGGTGACTGTTTCAGGGAGAACAAAATAACCCAGAGCCAGGTTGGCAAAGGACAAGCCTGCGGCAGCGAAGAATGGGGCCCGCGTGCCGAATTCAGCGAAGACAGCACCAAGTAATGGCCCAATGATGAATCCAATACCGAACGCAGCACCCACCAATCCAAATCTCTGTGCACGTTTTTCCGGTTCTGTAATATCGGCAATGTAAGCGGCGACTGTTGCGGGCGTCGAAGCCGTAATTCCGCCGATCACCCGGCACAGAAACAGCAACCAGATCGCATGAGCAAACCCCATGATGAGATAATCCACTCCCATTACAAGGAGTGAGATCAGCAACACCGGACGGCGACCAAACCGGTCTGAAATATTGCCGATGGTTGGGCTGCAAAGAAATTGCATGATGGCGAATACCGAAGCCAGAATGCCACCCCAAACAGCCGCTGACCCCAAACTGCCGGCTCCAACCTCGAGCAGCAAGTCCGGCATGACCGGGACAATGATCCCGATCCCCATGGAATCGATCACCATGGTCAACAGCACAAAAAGCAATGGGAGACGTTGCTTGGCGATATGGTCCCGGGAAACTGGCAAACGCAACGTCCTCTACTGACATTTGGAGGGCCTGCTCAATGGAAGAGTACAGATAACGTCAAGCGAGACACATCTGATCCGCGGGCACCCCTACCATAGATCCCCGGTAAGGAATAGAATGCCGCCCTTGGTGCGTCCCGCCTCGCTTGGGTCAATCAAAAAACAATAACGTTGCGTCGCGCCTTTCCTTCGATGGTGTTTTGCACAGCTTCATTGATCTCATCCAATTTATAACGACCCGTGACCAACGGGTCCAACTTGAGCCGACCCTGATCGTAAAGAGACAGCAGCCAGGGAATGTCTCGGCGCAGGACCGCATCACCCATGTAGGAACCAATCACACTTTGGCTGAGATAGGCCATCCCCATTGGATTCAGGCGCAATATCTCGTCAGCAGATGGCATTCCGACAATGATCAGTTTTCCGCCGTGACACAGAAAACGCGTCGCCATTTCAAGGGCAGTCACCGAGCCGACTGTCACCAGTGCGAAATCAACGCCGCGACCATTCGTAACTTGACGAATCTGTCGGTGTGGTTTCTCGCTGTCGGCAAGAATCCCGTGTGTTGCACCGAACTCGCGGGCATCCTCGAGTTTTCTTGCGGAGATATCGACAGCAGCAATGACAGAAGCTCCGCTGATTCTGGCTCCCTGGATTGCATTCAAGCCTACACCCCCGGCTCCAACAACGGCAACTGCGGAACCGGGATAAACCCGCGCGGTATTGACCACCGCACCGACGCCGGTGATGACGCCGCACGACAAGAGACAGGCGGCCTCGTTGCTGATTGAGTCGGGAACATGTGCAATTTGGGATTGATCAACCACAGTGCGCTCGGCAAATGCGCCGGTCCAAAGACCCTGTGAGACGGGCAACGTCTTGGACAGGGAAAATGGACTGGGAGATTCCTCTCTGCCATTCTCGCACTGTGCTGGGTGTCCATGCGAACAATTGAGACAGCTTCCGCAGGACTTCAGCAACGTCACCAAAACGCGATCTCCCTTGGACCACCCCGCAACATCCTGCCCCATTCGGACAATTCTACCCACCGCCTCGTGCCCGAATATTGCAGGCGTTGGTCCTCCCCATGCACCTTTCATGAGGTGTATGTCGGAATGACAGATCGCGCAGGCTTCTATCTTCACTTCCACCTGACCATTGTCTGGTGGTGCCAGACTCACCTCCTCGATTGTCAAGGGTTGTCCAAATTCCCGGCAAACGGCGGCACGCATATTTTTCTCTCGCTTCAATTTTTGTGCCCATGACGCGTATTCAAGCGCGTATCGTTGACACTCAGTTCGCAATACCGATTGCGAAACGGAAATTCACCTCAGAAATTATCCGGTAAATTGTATAGAGGGGAATGTCCCGAACCTGCCGCAGGGGCGCAGTATGCCGTCACCGCCGGTCCCGAAATCATTGCCAGCGGTCCCAGTGAACATTGAACCAAGTCCCATTAAAGGCGAAATCGTGACAAACCCCTCAGTCGATTGGACTCACCACGTCCAAGACTTCAGAGAAAAGGAAAAACCGTTCTGCTCAATTTTTGAGCAACATTCAGAAAGAACCGAGAATAAGGCAGCAGCATGCCAATCAAAATTTCAGTCAAGGGGGCACCTCGTCTGATCAGATGTCGAGTCGTTGTTCACAGTGAATCCCTGTCCCATTGGACAGGTAAAAAATGAGTCATTCGTTTGATCGATTGTCAGACTTTATCCTGAACAGGATGAGGATGTCACACATCTATCAACCCGTCATGTTGATAGAACTCATTTGTCGAGGAGGATCTGCATCAAGTGCTGAAATCGCAAAAGCGCTGCTTGGTAACGACAGATCTCAATTTGACTACTACGAAAGGGTTGCCAAGAACATGGTTGGCCGGGTTCTCAGCAACGAGCGCAATCGCATTACCAAGCGCGACAAGAACCGTTTCTCGTTAATTGGCTACGAAGATCTCAACGACAATGAAAAGTCCCAACTCATTCATCTTTGTGAGCACAAGATTGAAGACTTCCTGGAGAGGCGTCAGGACCCGTGGGGTCAGCACGCGACCGGATACATATCGGGATCAGTCCGATATCGGGTTCTTTCCAGAGCCAGGTTAAGGTGCGAGCTTTGCGGTGTGTCAAACGATTACAAGGCCTTGCAAGTTGACCATATTGTCCCGCGCAACAAAGGAGGTTCGGATGACGAGTCGAATCTTCAGGCCCTTTGTTACACTTGCAATGCAATGAAGAGAGACAGAGACGATACAGACTTCAGAGAGATTCGAAAGAGCTACATGAATCGAAAACCGGGATGCCTATTCTGTGAGATTCCCAGAGAAAAATATATCGCTGATAACGAGCTTGCTTATGCGATACTTGATGAATTTCCAGTAACTGCGCAGCACACGCTGATCATGCCAAAGCGCCACGTTTCTGATTTCTTCTCATTGTATCAACCAGAGCGCAATGCGATCCAACAACTTCTCGAATTGCGTCGGCACGCCATCCTGCGAAGCGACCCCATGGTTAACGGTTTCAATGTCGGAAACAATATAGGGGAAGACAGTGGGCAGACGGTGATGCATTGCCATACACATCTCATACCCCGAAGACAGGGAGATATGAATGATCCCAGAGGCGGTGTGAGAGGTGTCATTCCAGACATGCAGAAATATTGATCATCGCGAGCGAAAATGAGATATGCCAATGACCGACGCTGCCCGCCTCCGCATCACGCTTGCCGATATTGATCCCGCCCCTTGGCGCGAAGTGGACGTGCCCCTCTCGATGACTCTGAAGAGTCTTCACGACACCATCCAGGCCGCTTTCCTCTGGTTCAACTGTCACCTCTGGGAATTCGAGATTGGTGGGCGGCGCTATGGCCTTTCCATGGATGGTGACTGGGGCGGCGGCAAAGTCTACGATGCCAGCGTAGCCCGGCTGGGCCGACTGCGCAATATGGACGGTCAACGTTTCCTCTACACCTATGACTTTGGCGACAACTGGGAGCATGAGATCGTCGTCATCTCGCTGTTCGAGATGGAGACCGGCATGCGCTTGCCCCGCCTCGTTGATGGCCAATGGCGAACACCACCCGAAAATGTCGGCGGCCCGGCGGGCTTCAAATCATTCCTCGAAGCCATGAGCGACACCACCCATGAGGATCATGAGTATATGTGCGACTGGTACGGTCGAGACTTTGACACAAACGACTTCGAACTTGAGATCGTCCAGATCCAACTCAAACGCCTGGCAAATCAACGCCGAAAGAAGCGCTGAGGTTTCGGTCAAGGGCTGAAAGTGTGCCCGTCAGTCAAAGCTTGCCACCAGCACATGGCCGTGTGCCGTAACCGGTAGCGCACAATCAGCACTCGCACTTTTATTCCAGAATGGCGACCCCTCGAGGATTCGAACCTCGAACCTGCTGATTAGAAGTCAGCTGCTCTATCCGTTGAGCTAAGGGGCCGTTCTGAGGCTGGCCGTAAGCACCTTGTCAGTGCGTCCAAGTCTCTCGTCGCTCATAAGCGAAATTCTCACCATAACCTCGTTTCCGCAAAACCGGGTTCCGGCGATTGGACGACATGACAGAGTAAGCCAAACCATTGGCTTTCGCATAGTCAATGGCTGCATCACGGGAATCAAAAGTCAGTCTCACTTGTGACCGGGTATCGCTGGAACTCGTCCAGCCCATCAGCGGGTCAAGCTTGCGAGCCGAACACGGCGCAATCTCGAGCACCCACTTTTTTGACTTGGCTGACCCTGACTGTGTCGTACTACGCGAAGGTCTGAAAATTCGTGCAGACATCCATCAAATCCTAACCCATTCAATAAGAAGACGCAGGTCAATCAATTGAAATCGGCCGAGAGAGTTAGGCACCGATGCTTTCATCCTGACTGAATTCAAACAGAACAATTTTGACAAGCTTCATTGTGTCAGAAATATATTGCCTCACCATATAGGACAACGTCATCGACATGAAGCTGTGAACCCACTTAGTTTTGCCAGATCGCGCAACCGCTCGCAACTGGCAACGCGTTGCACGACAGACAGGATGTTGCACGCCGTCTTGTCAGCACGAGAGATCCCGGTAGAACTCCTTGATGTTGGCGAAAACCCGCGCGATAAGATTATGCTTTATATCAAGTATCTCATCGAATGGCCGCAGCAGTTTACAGCAGGCACGTGCGGGAATGTTGGCACACAAGACAACGGAATTGATGCCATCGGCCTTGTCATCAAGGACCGTCCCACCGGGCTCAAGACCGGTGAAAAGCGTCTCGGTCTGGGCACAACCCGATACCTGCCCCGAGTTCAGAACTGGCACTATCACAGTGGCTGTGCCGCGCCAGGCAGGATGGACCTTCAACGTCCGCCGGCCACGACTGAGTCCAATCTGCGGCGAGGGGCCGAAGACCCCCTGCACGACGATCATTCCGGACTGCACAGAGAGCGGGACATTCGCCGTTGGTCTCGGGATCAAAGCATGTCAGAAATCGGATCATTTCCGTGATACCATCCACGCCATGCGCGGTGATAACGCCAACTGGAAAACGCCAACTGGAACAAGAGAGGCATCGCGGCTCTTGATCTCCGGACGACCTCCACCGCTTGGTCAGCGGGCTGCAGGATGCACAAGGACCTGAAAACATCGGTGCAGCGCCTATCCCGCCACCAATTCTCTTGCGAGTTCCAACAGATCTGAGGGCCAATATTGCGCAGGTCGCGGTTGTCCGACTCCAGCTTCTCCTGCTTGAGGTTCGCATCTCAGGACAGCATCACTCCAGTGTTTCGGAATTGCTTCCCGACCGTAAACTGCCCCCAAAAGTGACCCACAAATTGCGGCGTTGGCAGCAGTCGAGCCACCCCTGTGAATCGTGTCGACAACCGCCTCTTCCATGTTGGGTGCGTGCAACAGCTGCCACAGTGCATTTTCCCATGCCACCAGGACCCATTCCTGTTTACCATCGCACTGGTCAATCCAGGATTTCTTCTGGGCAGCATGGACTGCATCCAAAACTTCGGACGAAACTTGCATGTCCACGGCGTGATGGCAGATCGACTCATAGAGATCCTGTGGATTGAGTCCCTGCTGAACGGACCTCGAGATTGCCAGAACAAATATGGCATTCACCTCCTGACAAACAGGGTTGGGATGTGTCAAAGCCGCATCCTGCCGCGCCCAATCGGCCACCAATTCATGCGATCTCCCGGCGCCGAAGAGGCCCAGCGGACTCATCCGAACGAGCGCACCGTTATTCTGGCTTGCATCATTGATATTGCCACATAGAGCTGCGGCAGTCGTGTTATTGCAATCAAACGGGCAGGATTCAAACCACTCCAAATAGACCTGGCGCACTCTTTGCGCATTGTACACAGTTGATTGAACAAGAATCCGGGCAAGTGCGATAGCAAGTTCCGACTCGTCTGTAGGCTGTCCCTTCAAAGTGTTGTAAGTGCCCCCACCAAACATTTCCCTGACACCGGTGGGGAACGCTTGCCGAATCTTATCGGCACTGCTGAAGAATTCAACTTCACTGCCCAACGCGTCACCGCACACATGTCCCAACAGACAACCCTCAGCTCGGGAAATCTGCCAAGGAAGACCACATGAAATGCGGGCTCTCGATCGGTCACTGCTCATCATGCGACTTGTCCCTCCCCGCAGCACGCCACCAAGGAGCATAATTGAACAAAGTCTCAAATGACAGCGGCGCAATCATTGCGTTCAATAGACGAATGATAGCATCGCGCCGTGGACACTTTCCTGTCGCGGCGACAACGAACAAGTTCCCTGATGAAAAGGTGAGTGTGATGACAGACTCATTCCAGTGACAATCCATCGCGTATGGCTGGATCGGCCCAGCATTTATAATTCAATACAGCCTTGAGGACCAATCACATGCGCCACACCGCCCGACCTGCTCTCCTGACAGCAAACCCGTAATCACCCCGCCTGATTGATGCTCGCAGCAGAGAGACCGCGGACGGGTAATTTCTGTTGTCACGGCAGGGCTGCGCCAGTGGCGCGGCTGGTGCCTCCTCAGCCCAACCGCAAATGACCCACCCCATGCGTCAGAGATATTTGCAAACCCTGCGAATTGAATTTAGTCCTTCAACGGATCCCGGTTGTGGAGGGATGTATGAACAGGATGCCCGCAGCAGCAAGAGCCGAACGGCCGGCAACCTATCAGGACGTGCTTGATGCGCCGCCCCATATGGTGGCAGAAGTTGTGGCCGGCACATTGCATACTCAACCCCGGCCGGCCAAGCGTCATCTGCGGGCGGGGTCCGTTCTCGGAATGGAGATCGGCAGTCCCTTTGACCGCGGACGGGGTGGTCCTGGCGGCTGGTGGATCGTCGACGAGCCCGAATTGCATTTGGGTACGGACATTGTGGTGCCTGATCTTGCCGGCTGGCGGCGTGCCACCTTGACCGAGGATATGGACGGGGCCTTTTTCACGCAGGCACCGGACTGGGTCTGCGAGGTGCTGTCACCATCAACCCGCCAGTTTGATCAGGGCGAGAAGCGGGCTGTCTATGCCCGCGAAGGGGTCACGCATCTCTGGTTTGTGGATCCAGAAGCCAAAATCCTCGAAGTCTTTCAACTCGACAAGGGCCAATGGGTCTTGCTGGTGACACTGACCGATGATGCACCGGTCTCACAGCCGCCCTTTGAGGCGATCAGCTTTCCGCTGGATGTACTCTGGTCGGACGGCGAACGGACGAAGGAAAACAGAGAGGACGAGACCGGTTGATTGCTGGGGTAGGTAGCTCTCGTCAGCATGGCTCTTGGCGCGCAATGCTGAAGACGGAACAGCGGATTGCCTTCATGATATTCTACAGTCGCTTGAATCATTATGGCTGAAACGGGATCACATGATCCGCTGTTTGTCCTTCGGTAGAGCCACCGGGTGATGCCCGAAAGTGGGTGACGGGAGGAACGAAGTTCAACCGTTTGAAATTTCGGCCACCCATTCAGGAACCAGTTGTGTCGCCGAGCCGATCCGGCTTTCGTGAAAAAGTGAAGAAAGCGTGGTGGGCTCGAGATTGAGTTCATAGGTCATGGCACCGCCTTCGCGTGCGCGGAGAACGAATGTATTGGCGGGACTCACCTGACCTGAGGTTCCAATCGCGACAAAAATATCGGCGGTGGTCAGAAGTTCATCGATCTCATCCATGAAATACGGCATCTCCCCGAACCAGACGACATCCGGGCGTAACGCCGATTCTCCGCAATTTTCGCATTGATCCTGCACCGACAGAATGTCCGGAGCCGGTGCACGATCTCCACATGCAGCACATAAGGCACTTTTCAACTCACCGTGCATATGCAGAACATTGTGGCTGCCAGCGCGCTCGTGAAGATCATCAACATTTTGCGTGATGATCGTCAGATGCTGTGTCTTCTCGAGCCGTGCCAATGCGATATGGCCTTCATTGGGATTTACCTTGTGAAGTCTTTGGCGCCGTGCATTATAGAAGTCATGAACCCGTTCGGGGCAACGAGAAAATCCTGCAGGTGTGGCAACCTCCTCAATGTCAACCTGCGCCCAGATTCCATCGCGATCGCGGAAGGTTGAAAGCCCGCTTTCCGCCGACATCCCCGCACCTGAAAGGACCACAATCCGCTTTGCCTGCGCCATCACAGATGACGTTCACACGCGGTCATGGCTCAGACGCCGCATCGCTCAGCAAGCGAGACGCAATGACTTCGGCCTGAATTTCCGAAGCCCCCTCAAAAAGGCTGAGGATTCGTGCATCACACAAAATTCGACTCGCCGGACATTCAAGCGCGAAACCATTGCCACCATGAATTTGCACACCATTGTCGGCGGCAGCCCAGGCGACGCGTGCGGCAAGAAGTTTCGCCATTCCTGCTTGCACGTCACAGCGCTGCCCACTGTCCTTGCGCCGCGCAGCAAAATAGGTGAGTTGACGACAGGCCATGACTTCCGCTGCCATCATCGCAATCTTGCTGGCCACCCGTGGAAACTCCAGCAATGTCCTGCCGAACTGACGACGTTGCCGGGCATAATCCAATGCCACATCCAGCGCCGACTGGGCGACACCTATTGCCCGTGCTGCTGTCTGGATTCTCGCTGACTCAAATGTCGCCATCAGTTGACGGAATCCCAATCCCTCGACACCGCCAAGCAAACCCTGCGCCGGCACCCAAAATCCATCGAAGTTCAAACTGTATTCTTTCATTCCCCGATAACCGATAACGTCGATTTCCGACCCGGAAATCCCGGCATCCGGAAAAGGCGTTTCTGTGCCACCCGCCTGTTTTTCAGCAAGCAATATCGACAATCCACGATGGTCGTCTGATTGCGGGTCCGTGCGTGCAAGAATCGTCATGAAATTGGCGCGGGCGGCATGGGTGATCCAGGTTTTGGCACCGACCAAGCGATAACCCCCGTCAACCCGAATTGCCCGCGTTGCCAATGCTCCCAGATCCGAGCCGGCATCCGGCTCGGTAAATACGGCCGTTGGCCAGAATTCACCCGAAGCAATCTTGGGAAGAAACTCGTCCTTCTGACTGGCAGTTCCCGCACCGAATACAAGCTCGGAGGCAATGTCAGAGCGTGTGGCGAGCGAGCCAGCACCGAGGAATCCGCGCGACAATTCTTCCGACACCACGCACATCACAATCTTGGATAATCCGGCGCCGCCAAACTCTTCCGGCACGGTCAGACCAAAAATCCCCATCTCAGATAACTGCGTGACCAGTGCACCGGGAATCAGCGCATTGTCGAGATGCCATTGCTGCGCCTGCGGAATCACTTTCTCAGCAGTGAGGCGGCGGATCTGCATCCGTATGTCCTCGGTTTCTTCATCAAGCCCGCAATCACCAAATCCAGGTAATCCCGACATTTCAGTCATAATTCCGGAGAGTCTTTGGCGGGCATGGGAAGAATTGGCACGGCTTGCAAAATCACGGATATTCGCCGCTTCGTCGGCCAAAATTGTCTTCGCCCGTGGAAGAAAATCACTCAGTCGGGCCATCTCGCCCTGATTCATGGGAATTCCGCCGAGAATCTGCCCCGCATATTCGCCGCAAATCAATTGCAGCAGGAGATCCTCAACCTCTCCCGCTCTGCCCTGACCCCTGAGTGATTGATGCCATTGCAACATCTGCCGTATGGCTTCGACCATAGTCGCTACCCAGGCAAACGAATGTGCTGCATATTGATCCTCATGTGGGAGGCGACCCTTTTTGTCCGCCCTGTCCCGCAAGGCAGATTTCGCGATCTCCAACAGTGTGTTGAAGGTCGACAAGATTTGCGTGATCTCGTTTTCCAGCACGCTCATCAGAGAAACCCCAGCCTGTGCCCTGTTTCGTGCCGATCAGCGTATGGGAAACCGGTTTCAACCAGGGCGCGCATGATCATGCGCCGCCTTGACTGCTGTCACGCTGGCCATGACGTTGATCTCGCCAAAATGCGCAGACGCGTGACCCATGCAATTCCATGACTCGGGCTGGTTGGGCGGCAAAGATTGAGACGGCCGCGCCATTGAGTCTATGTCGAGATCGCCGCCGCTGCCACATCAGGGTCGACCCTTGCCTCAAAATGACGGAAATTTTCTGCAAACAGAGCTTTGACCTTGGCGGCTGACGCATCATACGCCGCCGGATCCTGCCACGAGCGTCTGGGAAGCAGAAGATGATGCGGAACCCCGGCCGCGGCCACAGGAATCGCCAGACCAAATTCCGGATCCTGACAAAATTCGGCCTGGGCAAGCTTTCCATTCAATGCCGCATTCAGCAATGCCCGCGTAAATCCGATGGGCATACGTTGGCCAATGCCATATCCACCACCTGTCCAACCGGTATTGACGAGCCAACAGTCTGCCTTGCTGTCTTCGATCCGACGGCGCAAGAGTTTTCCATAGACTTCGGGCCGCAATGGTAAAAATGGACTGCCAAAACAAGCGGAAAAAACCGGCAATGGGTGTGAAATTCCCTGCTCGGTTCCCGCTACTTTGGACGTAAATCCCGAGAGGAACTGATAAATGGCCTGCTCTGGGGTCAGTCGGGAGATGGGTGGCAATACACCGAAGGCATCACAGGTCAACATGAACAGGTTCTTGGGATGTCCCCCACGGCCTGTCACTGACGCGCCCGGCATGGATTCGAGCGGATAGGCACAACGAATATTCTCGGTTATGCTTGAATCGGCAAAATCCAACTCGAGCGTTTGCGGGTCGAATTTCATATTCTCGATCACCGTCCCAAATCTTGATGTCGTCCCGTAAATTTCGGGCTCAGCCGCAGGATCGAGATTCAGTGTCTTGGCATAGCAGCCGCCTTCGATATTGAAGATTCCAGTATCTGACCAGCCATGTTCGTCATCACCAATGAGTGCACGCTCGGAAACTGACGACAAGGTGGTCTTTCCAGTGCCTGAAAGACCAAAAAAGATTGCCGAATCATCGGGGTCATCAAGGGCATGGTTGGCCGAGCAATGCATGGAAACCACCCCGCGTTCAGGAAGAATACGGTTCAGCAGGGTAAAGACCGACTTCTTGATCTCTCCCGAATAACCTGTCCCCGCAATCAGAACGACTCGCTTTTCGAAACTGATGGCAACGACGTTTTTCGACCGGCAACCATGGCGCTCTGGGTCGGCACTGAAGCTGGGGCAGTTGACGATCAGGAATTCCGGCTCCGGATCGTCAGTCGCCTGTCTGAGGAGATGACGAATAAACAAGCTGTGCCAGGCAAGTTCCGTCACGACTCGAATCACAACCTGAAACTCGGGGTCGGCACAGGCCGCAAGATCCTGGACAAACAATTCCCGCGATGCCATATGTTTATACATATCCCGGCGCAACCGCTCAAAATGCTCCATGGACATGATCCGATTGCCGCCACGCCAGATGGGATCAGAACCCGTTTCCGGATCAGCAATATACTTATCTTGCGGTGAACGACCGGTCATAAAACCGGTATTGACGAGCAGGGTGCCGCCAATGCCCAGTTGACCTTCCCGCCGCAAGATCGCCTGTTCAATCAATTGTGATTCCGAAAGGCCCGACAACAGCGATAAAGCCGGAATTTCAAAATCAGGCTGGTTGTTCCCTGGTGAATCAAACCCAACTGTCATTGTTACACCGATTTCTTCCCGCAACTCCGCTACGTATCAACACGAGCAGATCGGCGTCAGTCAAACCGCACGGCGCACATATTTATGAATGTCCCCTGCCCTTGTCTCTACAAACCGACGTCAATCATCGCACGGGCGAGGATGGGTACGGAACTCTTGTTGAGGCCGGCAACATTAATGCGACTGTCACTGACCATGTAGATGCCAGCGTTCCGTCGCATCTGCAGCACCTGCTCTTCACTCGCCCCGAGTAATGAGAACATGCCACGATGCTCTGCCAGGAACCCGAAACGATCAGAGCCGGAAAGCCGGCGCAATTCTTCTGACAATTGTCGGCGTAATTCTCCAATCAGTTTGCGGATCGAATCGAGTTCGTTCTCCCAGTCACAACGCAATTCCTGGTCATCAAGAATCATTGTCACGAGACGTGCACCATGATCAGGCGGAAAGGAGATGCTCTGCCGATTGAGAAAAACAAGCGTCGACTGTGTCCGCTGGGCCGCGTCAGAGGTCTCGGCAATCACCCCAAGCAGACCCGTGCGCTCACGATAAATGCCGAAATTCTTGGAGCAACTGGCGGCGATCAAGACTTCCGGAAGTTCATTTGCCAAAAGACGAAGACCAAAAGCATCCTCATTGATGCCATCGCCAAATCCTTGATAGGCAATATCGACCAGCGGCACGATTCCACGACTCAAGGCAAATTCAGACAATGCGTGCCACTGGATCTTGCTCAGATTGGCCCCGGTTGGATTGTGGCAGCAGCCATGTAGCACCACGATATCCCCACGTTCTGCCCGCTCGAGATCCTCCATCATACTGGCAAAATCAACGATACGTGTTCCGCTGTCAAAATAGCGGTACAACTGCACTTGCAACCCCACATACCGGGTTATTGACACATGATTTGGCCATGTCGGATCTGATATCCACACGCGCACATCCGGGGAAACCATACGAGTCAATTCCAATGCCTGGCGCACTGCGCCTGTACCGCCAGGGGTATGCAGCGTTGCGAGACGGTCTGTCGGCGCATCAGTGCCGAGGAGCAGATGGGCCATTGACTCTCTGAATTCCGGGGCGCCAGCGATACCGGTATAAGCCTTCGTTGTTTCTGTCTCCCAGAGACTCTTTTCTGCGTTCTTGACGGAACGCATGATCGGAGTCAGCCCAGAAGCGTCCCGGTAAACGCCAACTCCGAGATCAATCTTGTCGGTGCGTGGATCATCTTTGAATTCCTGGATGAGCCTGATGATCTTGTCGGCTGGCCTTGTCTCAAGTGAATTCAGCATGTCATATCCCTCTGTCCGGCAGTGAAATGAAATTTTGCAGGCGCCCGTTGTCGCTGTTCACTCCTGACAACACGAAAACCCCGCCCGTGATAGAGATTTCTGGCATGGGGATGATCCAGAGTGCAGGTGTTGACAGTGACCTTTTTCATATCTTTGACTTTCCAGGCAATCTCGAGTGCCTGATCCAGCATCCAACCGCCCAGACTCCTGCCGATCGCTTCGGGAACCAGGCCAAAATATGATATGTCGCAGATCGCATTTTGGCGGGAGTCGAGCAGAAAAACCCCTGCGGCCAACCCCATCGTATCATTGTATACATGCGGACCCGACCATCGCACAAAAATTCCTGAACAATTTCAGGCCTTTCCAGATGCATGTCTTCCCAACAATAACCTGCGCCAACAGCATCATACAGAGCAAAAAAATACCATGTCGGAAAGTCTTTGGCTTCCACAAGGGTCACCCGCTCATCAGCGGGCAGCCGCGAAGCCGGCTGCTGCGGCTTCGACCGTGTCTCGAGCCAGTCGACCCGATAATTCAGGATACGCTGCGCGGCCATATCTTCATGCACGCGCCACCGGCAGGTCATCGATTCCGCCCCATTCCGACCATGATCCATCGTAGAGGGAATGATTGCGATGACCGATGATTTCCAGAGCAAGACATATGGCTGAACCGGTCACACCCGAGCCACAACTGGCGATCACCCCCTTGTCAGTGTCAACCCCACAGGAGCGGAATTGTGCCGTGATGTCCTGGGCATTTTTGAATCGGCCATCAGGTTCCAAAAGGGTATGATGCGGCACATTGAGCGCCTGCGGGATGTGGCCTGAGCGCAAACCGGCACGAGGTTCGGCAACTTTTCCCTGAAAACGCTCTGCTGCACGCGCATCCACGATTTGAGTCTGTCCGTTAACACTGGCCTCTGAAACGTCCGAGAGATCGCAGATCAGATGATCCTGAATCTGCGGTGTCATCTGCTGCCTGATCGGTATTTCCACCGAATCGCTTAACGGGCGACCCTCTTTGATCCAGAGTGGAAGTCCGCCATCAAGAACAGCAATCTCAGAATGGCCCATATAACGGAAATGCCACCACACACGTGCTGCCGAAAACAGGCCGGCACCGTCATAGACCACGATCTGATGATCATGACTGATACCCATTTTACCGACCTTGGCGGCAAATTGTTCCGATGACGGCACCATATGCGGCAGATGACTATCGGGATCCGCCATCTCGTCAATATCAAAAAATACAGCCCCCGGAATGTGTTTCTCTTCATACTCTGCACGCATATCCCGGCCCGAAGCCGGCAAATACCATGAACCGTCAAGCACACGCAGGCTCGGATCATCAAGCCGGGCTTCCAGCCAATCGCCTGAAACGAGCGTTTTCGGATCGTCAGGATTCATCACAATCTCTTGTTCATTGTCTCAATAACCTCTTGCAGTCACGCGTCGCCATCATCCAATGAGCCAACCCACGACCCGCTATCACATAACAGCCAAGAGACCATGATTCACTTAATGATTGCGCAGCAGTCGTTCTTTTTGCCGTTGCCAGTCCCGGCGTCGCTCGGTTGCTCTCTTGTCAGTGCGCTTTTTTCCCCGGGCAATGGCGAGCTTCAATTTAGCCAGGCCCTTGTGGTTAAAGTAGATGACCAGAGGCACAAGTGTATGTCCTTCACGCGCTGTCGCCGACCATAGTTTGGCCAATTCACGTCGCCTCACCAGCAGTTTGCGCTTACGCCGATCCGCATGATTGAACGTCTTCGCCTGTCCATATGGGGCAATGGAACTATTGATAAGCCACAACTCGCCGTCTTCAACACTGGCATAACTCTCGATGATTGAAACCTGCCCTGCGCGCATTGATTTGACTTCCGTTCCGGTCAGGGCCATGCCGCATTCGACCTGATCAAGAATGGCGTAATCATAACGGGCACGACGATTCTCAGCGGCGATGCGATAGTTCTTTTTGATTGCCGAATCGGGTGGCATGATATGTCCCGCCTCAGCCGATCAACCCGGCATGACGCATGGCATCGAGAATTCGATCTTCGGTTGACTTGGTGACCGGTACCAAAGGAAGCCGTGTCTCATTGGTGCATTTTCCCAGGACGGACAGACCGAATTTGGCACCAGCCAGACCCGGTTCGGCGAAAATCGCTGCATGGAGCGGATACAGAAGGTCCTGATACTCAAGCGCCCGCCGATAATCGCCAGCAAGTGTCGCGTCTTGAAATTGTGCGCACAATTGGGGAGCGACATTTGCCGTCACCGAAATGCAGCCCTGACCACCATGTGCGTTAAAACCCATCGCAGACGCATCTTCGCCCGACAACTGAACGAAATCTGTTCCACAAAGGTCCCGCTGACTTGAAACACGGACGATGTCTCCTGTCGCATCCTTGACCCCGATGATTCGCGGCAATTCAGCCAACCGCGCCATTGTCTCGGGCAGCATGTCCACAACTGAGCGTCCCGGAATATTATAGATGATGACAGGAATATTGGTGGCATCATGAAGCGCACGAAAATGATGATACAAACCCTCTTGGGTCGGTTTGTTATAGTAGGGCGTGACAACGAGTGCGGCGTCGGCCCCGACCTCCTCGGCAAAGCGGACAAAACGCAAAGCCTCCTCGGTATTGTTGGAACCGGCCCCGGCAATCACAGGTACGCGCCCGTTTGCCGCCCGGGTGACATGACGAACGACCTGTTCGTGCTCATCGTGGGAAAGCGTCGGGCTCTCACCCGTGGTACCCACCGGCACCAGGCCATTGGAACCCTGTTTGATCTGCCAGTCGACCAGTCGCTCCAGAGCTTCATAATCGACATGTTGATTGCGGAATGGCGTAACAAGTGCCGGAATAGAGCCGCTGAACATCGTTCAAATTCCCTGACATGAGGCCATACCAGCCCAAGACCAGACTAACCCGCGGCGACGGCCTTGCCAATACTGACTTGCCAAAACCTGGCGAATTGGTGCAGTATGCCGGAAAAAACAGACTGAGCAGTGAGATGAATGGAATGGCTTTGATTCGCATTTTTGCGGGTATTCTGGCCCTGTCGGCATCGACGATGCCCGCAGTGGCAATTGACTGGCGGGCAGAAGGACAAGTCTTTGCCGAACTGAATACAGCAGCCCACAAGAAGGATTGGGACAAGGCCGATCAACTTGCCGCCCAGATCACATTGCCCGCGGCTTTAACCTTGGTTGAATGGTTGCGATTGCGTGAAGGCACAGATGATTTTAACGAATATGTCCGCTTTTTGGCCGACCATGGAGATTGGCCGGGCCTGACGATTTTGCGAAAATCAGGCGAAGCCGCGTTGCGGACTGGAACAGACCCCAGCGTCGTACAGGAATATTTCCGTGTGCAGCCGCCGCAAACGGGAAATGGTGCCATTCGCTATGCCGAGGCGCTGCACAGGTTAGGGCTGAACAAGGAGGCCCGGGCGGCGATTCAGGATGGCTGGAAGTCACTCCCCTTTAACGCCAATGAACATGCAGAAGCGCTTCAGCTCTTTGGCACAGAACTGCAACCCATACATTTGATTCGAATTGATAATCTGGTCTGGCAGAAACGTTATCGCGAAGCTGACCGGCTTCTCCCGCTGCTTGAACGTGAACATCAACGTCTCGCCGGCGCAAGAATTGCCTTGCAGAAGCGGGCAAATGGTGTCGATTCGCGCATTCGCAGTCTCACCGTGGAACTCAGAAATGATCCCGGACTGTCGTATGACCGCGTGGTCTGGCGACTACTGGAAGACGCCGAAGAACGTGCACTCGCACTCATGATTGAAGCGAGTTCATCCCATGCTGATCTCGTTCGACCTGAACTGTGGGCTCCGCGACGTCTCAGTCTTGCACGATGGCTGATGCGCGAACAACGTTATCAGGAAGCCTACCTTGTCGCCTCAAATCACCATTTGATGGATGGTGACCATTTACCTTCACTGACCTCCGTATCTGCTGCTGACCGAAGCAGGGCAGAGCGCTCCCGCCTGCGACATTATGCCGACCTTGAATGGTTGAATGGATATCTGCAGTTGCGGTTCCTGGACGATCCGAGAACAGCGACCAGACATTTCCGTGCATTTCAGGATGTCGTGGATACACCAATCAGCCTGGGGCGTGCCGGCTACTGGCTTGGTCTTGCATATGAAGCCATCGGCGATGAAGAACAGGCGGCCAGAGCTTTCGCGTCTGCCGCGCAGCAGCAAACCAGCTTTTATGGACAACTCGCCGCCGAGCGGGTAGGCCAACCCGCTGACCGGCGGCTGGCTGTCCCGACAATGGCTTCTCATCATGATTCCAATCACCTGCTCGCAATTGATGTGGTGCAGGCCGGTCTCCTGGCGCATTATTCCGGGCATGAGTCACAGGCGGCATGGTTTCTTGCACATGTTGCCGAAACACTGAATGCAGAAGACAGCCGTTTGTTGGCCGCGCTGGCATTTGACCATGGCGCATACTTTGCCTCGGTCAAGGTGGCCAAGGAGGGTGTCAAGAACGGTTACGCGGATATTGTCCACCTCTTTCCACTCGTCGGCATTGAAAAATACAATCTGCCCGTATCTCCCGAACTTGCCCTGTCAGTGGCTCGTCAGGAGACTGAGTTCCGCGTGAATGCCGTGAGCAACAAGGGTGCCGTCGGTTTTATGCAAATCAAACCGAGTACCGGAGACGAGTTGGCGCGGGCCATGGGCCTTAAGGGCGCGATCAAGAATCTGCTGAGGGACCGTGAGACCAATGTCCTCCTCGGATCGCAATATCTCAGGGACAGGCTTGATCAATTCAGTGATTCCTACATTCTGGCCCTGGCGGCCTATAATGCCGGGCCGGCGCGAGTCGAGGATTGGCTCGCCAGGCTCGGGGACCCACGTTCCGGTCATATTGATCCGATTGACTGGATCGAGCATCTTCCCTTTGGGGAAACACGCAATTATGTGATGCGGAATATGGAAGCTCTGACCGTCTATCGGATGCGATTGGCCGGTAAGCCCCTGCCCATTAACCTTTCCAACAAGCTCGCGCGTGGAATTCTCTAGATTCTTTCATCACGACCGTCCCAAACGTTCCAAATCCATCATGATCGTGCTGCGTCAGGAACGGTCGTCAACAACTGTTGATCACCTTGCTGAACATGCCCGGACTGAATCTGATCTGTGCAATGATTGTTGCCGCTGCAATGGTCAAGAGTTGGCTCTGAGAGGCTGAATCATAAGCCTTTGATTTCAGGTGCTTGCGTTGTGCGCGAGCCGCCGGATCAGGAAGCGGCAGGCGGCGAGCTGCGCCCAGGTCAGGGAACTCTCCAGGCTTCGCTCAAAGTCCTTCGATCACCGCCGGCAGCGGGACATCCAGGCGAAGGTTCATTCCACCACCCAGCGACGGTGGAGAATGGTGAACGCCTGGATTCCCTTGGGTTTGTCGACGATCTCCATCACATCCGGCACGCCCATCACGAACCGTTTCGTGCGCTGCGCTCTTAGAGCCGCTGTCCGCCCACAGTGTCTGGACCTCCGGTACCCCGTCCCGTTCCGGGATGTCAGCCGGATGGCTCCGCCCTCTCCGTCGCCTTCACCGACGGGCTGTCAATCCCGGCGGCGTTCGGCGATTCCGCCCACCACGCATCACAAGAGTTTTGAATTGTCGTCAATGGCGGAAAACATTGAGGAATCGCCAGCCCGGCTGGGCGTGAGCCGCATGGAATCACCCGGTCAGGGCTGCGGCCCTGCGCGGCCGAAAGCGCCTTGGTGGAGACCCTGATCGCGGACGGCCTGTTGCCCGATCTCCGGCCCGCCCTGATCCGATATCCACTTGATCACGCCACCCTCTTGCCAAGCCGGTTGGGGGGGGGGGGTATAGGATATTCCTGTTGGAGTTGACAGGAGATGAGACATGCAACGCAGAATGATGACAGCGGCCGCGGCTCTGGTGATGGTGGGGCTGGCCGGGCCGGTGATGGCCTGCCAGGTTTATGCCAACGGGGCCATCCAGTGTGGCAGCCAAGCCGATGGCACGCTCTACTGGATGGGCGGCAATCCGGACGCGGACCCCAAATATGCCTGGGTGATCGACATGACCATGGGAAAGGTGAAAGTCATGAACGACAACGCCGCCGATATCTGCGTCACCTTCCGTGTGGACGATGCCGATACTGCCCAAAGGTTCGCGGGCGACTGGTTCGCTTTCGGAATCGAAGGAAGCACAGATATTCACGATTGGGGTGCCGCAGAAAGAAGAAACAAGGATCCCGACGGGAGCCGGATGCATGCCTGGTTCCAAGCCCCCGCTACGACAGGAGAAGTGTGTGCCCAGGTGGATCATGACGCGTTTCTCGAAAAATACGCGGCGGGAAATCGAAGCAGTGTTTCCGAAGAAATTATATTATGGCCCAGCGTGAATCATATTCTTGAGGGCCATCGCTTCAAAATGAAACCCGCCAACGGTTGCCCCACACAAACACACAGCGGTCATCGATATGCCACGGAGTGCAAAAGACACGGGTTCGGGATCAATCGCGATAGTTGACACGAACATGGGGTGGTCTGCGGGCCGCCACGGATTTCACCAACAACAGCCCGGCCCTGCCTGACACACGGACACAGGGGCGGCGCCCGCCGCCCTTTTTGGAGTACCGGTTGATCGGTGGCGGCGGACCGGTTAAAAGGGCGGGGATGACAGATGAACCCCACATTCACGATCTGGCCCAACAGATCGCGCGGCTGGAAGGACAACTGGAAGCGCAGGAGGAACGCATGAAGACGATGACGGCGGAGAATGAAGGGGCTCTGGATCGTTTGCGGGCGGACATGGCCAAGCGGGATGCGGACATGGCTGCGGACCTGGCCAAGCGGGATGTCGAAGCTGTCAAGCGCGATAAGGACAATCAGCGCTGGACGATCACCCTGGTCCTCGGCTGCACTGCGCTCGTCATCGGTGCCGTGGCACTGTTCTCCTGATCAATCGACCCGCCTGATCCGGCAAGACATTTTCGGCGGCCTTGGCCTTGCTGAGCGCCACCTTCGCCATCCCCCCTGACAGTCGTCCGTTCCATTGCGGGGCGGCCACCTAGCCAAGCACGGCACACCAGGGCGCAAGTCCACCCGCCGTATTCAGAGTGATGTGATCTGGCTATCCGGTGGGATGTTATCGACTGATCGCCCCGGTCCCTGTTCACCGTCGCACAACAGGCCAAAACGAACCCTTCAAACACGTCGGCTGATATCTGTCGCATCCCCATCGGCAGGCACCCATGATTCGTACAGAATCAAGCGCACGTTAAGTGTGTGATGTCGATCAGTGACTGACCGGTATTGAGAGGTCAATCCTTAACTGCATGGAATTTCACACGCAGCCGGAGTCGATCCCTGATTGAAGGTAAATCATGATTCGGACGCGAGAATTCCACGACACATATGCTGTTTCCTGCCAAATCCATCACATTTTTGTACCACGAAACCGCCGGCTGAAAGTGCGCGTCGGACAGTGCCAGCAGCACTGAAAGTCGCGAAACTTCCCCCCGGTCGCGTATGTTGAGCCACCTCTGCCATGAGTTTTGGAGACCATATTTCCGGATTTCGCGCAGGCGCGAAACCGTCAAGAAACCAGGCATCCGCCACACCTTCCCATGCCGGTAAAGTCAGACGCGCGTCACCTGAAATGACTTCAAGCCGTATCCCCGCCATTTCGATCATCTTGCCAACCCCTTGCCAGGCGGCCAGGAACTCCTCCACAGGTAATCTATCGGCAAAGCGACCAAGGGCTCTGTGCATGGCGTCCCGGGACAATGGAAATGCTTCGAAAGATGTGAACCGGAATTGTCCCTCGGTTCCGGAATCGCGCCACAGGCGCAGCGCAGAGAGCATGTTCAGCCCGGTTCCAAACCCCAGTTCGGCAATGTGAAACCCCGCCTGGAACCTCGCCGGGAGATCATTCCCGGACAGAAAGACATGAACGGATTCGGCATGACCGTCACTTTGGTCAAAATAGACATCGTTGAAGCGCCGGGAATATGGGACCGTGCCATCCCGCCAATCAATATCTGGACTCACGCCATCTCCGATCGCATCTGAAACCTCTTCCCGCCAACAGCGAACACATCTATTTTGCGTTCAACTGTACACGGCACCTTGATTGCCATGAATCAACAAATGACGCATGTGATAACGTCAAACAACTGGCAGATCCAACACCGTCAATTTGCCCGAATGAGGTGAAATCTTGTCTTCATGAACCGGGCAAATGTGGAAATCTTTGGCGGTGGTATCTTTGGCCTGAGCATCGCCTATTGCTGTGCACGGCGCGGGGCGAAGGTGCGGGTTATTGAGAAACGAAGAGTTGGGGCTGGCGCGAGTGGTGGCTTGCTGGGGGCAATGACACCGCATGTCCCCGACGCCTGGAACGAAAAGAAACAGTTTCAGTTTGACAGTTTGACGATGGCTGCCGAATGGTGGGACGAGGCTGCCGAGATCAGTGGAGTATCACCACGATACCGCAGATGCGGTCGTCTGCAACCCATTCACGATCAACGCGCCATGATTCTTGCGAAAGAGCGCCGCACAGCCGCGCATATTCATTGGTCCGCGCAAGCGGAATGGCAGATTATTGAAGCCACAGGCGATTGGGTGCCCCTGTCAAGAACCGGTTACGTCATACACGACACGCTGTCAGCCAGCCTGAATCCATCGCTCGCTCTGAAATGCCTTGCAACTGCTGTCTGTCAACTGGGTGGCGCGATCCACGAAACCCGGACGACAGGGCACGGCGCCGATCTGATATTACATGCAACAGGATACGAGGGACTTGAGGAACTTGGCCAGATCCTGAATTCCGACATCGGCCGTGGCGAGACGGGCCAGGTGGCAATGCTCAAATTCGACTCCCCATACACGACGCAGATCTTTGCTGACGGAATCCATATTGTTCCACATGAGGGCGGCAGGGTGGCCGTTGGCTCGACCAGCCAGAAGCGCAGGTTGGACCATGAACTTGCAACTTGGGCACTTGATGATCTGATTCAACGCGCCAAAGACAAGATTCCTGTCCTTCGTGATGCGCCGGTGATTGAGTGCTGGACTGGAACCCGGCCGCGGGCTGCAAGCCGGGCCCCGCTACTCGGTCCTTATCCCGGACGACCAGGCCATTATATCGCCAATGGTGGTTTCAAGATTGGATTGGGTCTCGCGCCTCTCGTCGGTGAGGTGATGGCCGATCTGATGTTGGCTGCCATCAATCGCATTCCGGATGAATTTTCGCCGCAGCGTGTTGCCGAACGTTATCGGGATAGCCGACACAGGCAATCAGTTACGCGGTACTCACTTGATCTACCCGGCGATTTTCTGCCGCGCTCAACCACTCGACCATGATTGCGGTCTTGACCTGGCCTGACGCGTCGATAGATGCATGTGATGGAACATAAGATCTGCGTTTTATAGCCAGACATGGCAGGGAGGATTGAATCATTATGGACAGAATCAAGGCACAAAAAGGTGTCTATGCCGCCGTTGCCACACCGATCAATGAGAGAATGCAGCCCGATCATGATCGTTTAACTGCGCACTGTCGCTGGCTCCTCGATAATGGCTGTGATGGATTGGTGCCCCTCGGCACCACCGGGGAAGCGACATCCTTGGGTCTTGCCGCCAAAACAGCCCTGGTTACCGCGCTTAAGACAAGCGGGCTACCGATGGAACGAATGATCATCGGGACCGGCTCGACATCAATCGAGGATACCACCTATCTGTCAGAAACAGCCCTGGATGCGGGTGCTGCAGGCCTGCTGATCCTTCCACCATTTTACTACAGTGATCCTGGCGATGACGGTTTATTTGATTTTTTCTCGGAAGTTGCCATGCGTCTCGCCACGCGCGGCCCGCAGATCTATCTCTACCACATCCCTCATCTCACAGGCGTCTCCATCACTGTCAACCTGACCCGACGCCTCAGGGAGGCCTTCCCGGGCATCTTCGTGGGAATCAAGGACAGCAGCGGTGGTTTTTCCCGCATCCTGACATTTCTCAAAGCGATTCCAGGATTCGCTGCATTTTCCGGCAGCGAAATTTTTGCCATGCAAAATCTCATTGCCGGTGGCTGGGGCTGTATATCTGCAACAACCAACATCACGGCACCCGCAGTCGCCTGCCGTATCCGCAACAATTCCAGCGACGCCAAGACGCTTGATCAGACGATACTGGCATTACGCCAGCGATTGACCCAAGATGGGACCATTTCGCGTCCCAAAGCTTATCTTGCCCTGTTGAAAAGTGATGACAACTGGCGACGAACACTTCCTCCCAACCGCGACTGTGTTGATACAGACCTCTCTTTGAAAGAACTGTTCGATTCCCTGCAACCGATTGCAGATCTCAGTCGACTCTATGGACCCGCAATCGCCTGAGTTGTCCTGCACCCACTCTGAATTGAATCTGATTGAACCCAAAGATACCGATCGCAACGCAGCAGACTACGTAAGATTTTCAACTGCGCGCTGAATGCGGTGGCAGGCTTCAGAAATCAACAACTCATCGGTGGCAAAACTCAGGCGGAAAAATCCCGCACCACCAAATTCCGACCCAGGAACTGTTGAGACCCCATGGTCGCGCAGAAGATATTCACAAAACGCGGTATCATTACAAAGAACAATCCCATCGGGAGTTGTTCGCCCGAGAATATCCTGACAGGAGGCAAAAACATAAAAAGCCCCGCGCGGCAGCGTGCATTGCAAGCCAGGAATGGATGAAAGTCCTGTCACAAGTCGATCACGACGACGCTGGTAGGCGGCGCGGCAGGAAGCGGTAAACCGCTCTGACTCCTCGGTCTGCGTCAACGCTGCGAGGGCCGCTGCCTGACTGATTGACGACGGATTGGTGGTCGATTGACCCTGCAGTTTGATCATCGCCGCGATCAGATCCCGCGGACCGACAGCAAAACCAATGCGCCAACCCGTCATTGCATGCGATTTGGAAACCCCATTGACCGTCAGGACCCGGTCACAAAGATCAGGCGCGACTGTTGCAAATGTGGTAAATTGTTCGCCATCAAATGTCATCTTCTCGTAAATGTCATCGCTCAGCACGGCGACGCCAGGGGCATCGCGCAAGACGTCTGCAAAATCCCGTAACTCCGACTCAGTCAAGACTGATCCGGTCGGGTTGCACGGTGAGTTCAGTATCACCCATCGGGTGTGCTCCGTTATCGCCTTTGCCAGTTGAGCGGCGGTCATCTTGAATTCATTTTCGTCGGCGCCGGAAATGATGACAGGACGCGCGCCGGCAATTTTTGTAATGTCAGGATAGCTCACCCACGAGGGCACCGGAACAATCACCTCGTCACCCCGTCCCACCGTTGCCAGGAGTGCATTGAAAATCAACTGTTTTGCGCCATTCCCGATGACAATTTGATCGGGTGTGCAGCTGATACCATTGTCCCGGCGAAATTTTTCTGCCGCTGCGGCGCGCAACGCAGCCGTCCCCGCAACATCGGTGTAGCGAGTCTGCCCTTCGCTCATCGCCTTGTTGGCAGCCTTGGTAATGAATTCAGGCGTGTCAAAATTCGGCTCGCCAATATTGAGCCTGATAATCCGTGCGCCCTGCGCTTCACGAATCGCGGTGATTCGGGCGATACGGGCAGTTCCCGACTCGCGTATATGTTCCATTCTCTCTGCGATACGCATCTTCTGCTCCCTCAATGCGGGCGAAAATGTTGGGGGAATCCCACAGAATTGCTGGCCCTTCAACCGGACAATGTTGGTTCATGGTTGCCGGCGGAATTGTCCAACCGGAATGAGGCTCCCTGCCCAGTGCCAATATATGACAGAGCCAAACGGCCGGATACGCACGTCATGTCATCCGCATCGTCGCATGATCCTCCCCGACCTGTTCGCTGATTGTCATCGGGGCAAACCGCACAGAGATCTGTGGTGCGGTGAAAACCCCGCTTCGATGGAAGCGAAAGCAGCGGTGCAACCACAAACCACTCCTCATCGGTTCAATCGCTTTCATATCACACGGTATTGCGTCAACCATTTTCACAGGTGGTCTGCGCGCCAAGCCATGGCAGCGTCCTTGTCATGTTGGTTCCATATCGGGGCGAGACCATCGACATTCCAGGTCAAGCTTTGAGACTGAGAATCAAATAGCGGTTGTAGCGGCAAAAAAGACTGGAATTCTTATATTGCCCGAACAGGCGCCGTTTAAGCCGAGTTTGCCGTCTCTCGCTCAGCAGTCGATACAGGATGAAATGCAGCAGCTTTCTCCGGCGCGGGTAAATGACGGAAAGTTCTTCATCAATACGCTTCAAGGACATGCCGAGGAAATTGTAGAGTTGCTGTTCCAGATCGACAGAGGGGGCAACGGATTCAGTAATATCCTCCTCGCGCAGAGTCTGATATCCCCCTGTTGCGAGGACTTCTCGAAAAAGTTCCAGGGAATGCCCGCCGCCAACAAGTGGGGCACCCCGAAACTCTTCATAAAATTCCTGACTGCGAAAGCAATCGGACACGAGAATCTCGCCATCAATCGCCAAACATTGTCGTGCATGGTGCAACGCCTCTTCGGGCGGCATATATTGGAGACTCTCTGAGAAAAGGCATAGATCAAAACGTGGCGCGGCACGAAATTCAAAAAAGCGCTTGAGATGCACCGGAACCGATGGACCGACATTCTCACGACATCGCGCTGCCAGAGTTGCGCTTGGCACGACGATTTCAACCTCATGTCCATCGGCAACAAGCTCCTTGGCAAATTCGCCACATCCGCCACCAATATCCAGAACTCTCAGCTGACGCAGCGGCATGAAGCTCTTGACCTTTTCGGTATAGGCTTCCTGCGCCTGACGAAGGTTGCCAATGCAGACCTCGAGCCCCTCGTGCCAATAGCCATAGTGGAGATTCTCTCTCCCGGTCGCGAACCGGACCAGTTCGGACCCAAGATCAAGGCCAAGCGCTCGCGTGTCGAGCCGTCGCGGCTTAGCCACGGCAGTTACCGCCTCCGGGCAGCTTCTGCTGACACCCCTTCGGTCTCACGCCCCAAACGTGCACCAAAAAAACTATCCATGACCTTACGATAAACATCGGTCTTGAACCAGACAGCGTGATCGACGACATCCTCCGACGACATCCATTTCCACGCCGAAAACTCCGGCACATGAGTCTGGATATTGATATCTGAGTCCTGCCCGAGAAAACGAAACAGAAACCATTTCTGTCGCTGACCACGGTATTTTCCATTCCAGATCTGTCCCACCAATTCGGGAGGGAGATCATAACAAATCCAGTCGGGATACGCGCCTGTCAATTCCACGAGGCCAGGTTCAATCCCCGTTTCTTCCTGCAATTCACGGTGCGCTGCGACCTCAGACGTTTCCCCTTCATCAATTCCCCCCTGGGGCATTTGCCAAGCGTCATATTCGCTATCAATCCGCCTTCCGACAAAGATCCGATTCTTGGAATTCAGCAGAACAATGCCTACACAGGGTCTGTAGGGGAGATTATTCATAACAGACGCCTGTCGATTTACCGCAATTCGAACGCGTCAATTGCCGACAAAATATCGATTGCATAGGCCATCTGAGGATCCTCGAGGCGCAATTGCTGTAATTCTTCCTGTTCGATTTGTCGTGCCTCATCATCATCTTCGGCATTCATCAGGCTGTCATTCTCCAGACGTCCCGGGAGATCGGCTTCTGACAAATAATCACGCTCGTCTTCCGCTGCGACCGACGACGAACGTTGTTCTTCAAAATGGATATCGGGAACAATCCCCTGCGCTTGAATGGAGCGCCCCGAAGGCGTGTAATAACGCGCTGTGGTCAGTCGCACGCCACCTTTTTCGCTGCCGAGATTGATGATTGTCTGTACCGAGCCCTTGCCGAAGCTCCGCGTTCCAACCACGATGGCGCGTTTATGGTCCTGCAGAGCCCCCGCGACAATTTCCGATGCCGAAGCAGAGCCTCCGTTAATCAAGACGACAATGGGTTTCCCCGCGGCGAGATCCCCAGGCGTTGCCGAATAATTCTGTGTCCCCGCGACATCACGTCCGCGCACCGAGACGATATCACCACGCTCCAGAAACGCATCAGAGATTTCAATCGCCGTATCCAACAGACCCCCCGGATTGTTACGGAGATCCAGAATGACCCCCGTGATGTTGTCGACTCCACCTGCGTCTTCAAGCTGCTCGGTGATTCCCTCGATCACATTGGTGAGCGACTGTCGGTTGAACGTCTTCACACGCACCACGATCGTACTGGCTTCTCGCCGAACCTCCGCTGACGCAATGCGAATAATATCGCGCTCAATGACGATTTCGAGGGGTGCACCCTCCCCTTCACGTTCAACAGTCAGGACAATCTCTGAGCCAACCGGGCCCCGCATTTTCTTGACCGCTTCATCAAGCGTCATACCGAGGACGCTCTCGCCATCAATTTCGATAATATAGTCACCAGCCTCAATGCCGGCGCGGGCTGCCGGCGTATCGTCGATGGGTGACACCACCTTCACCCATCCCTTTTCCATGGTCACTTCGATCCCAAGACCACCAAACTGACCGCTCGTCTGTTCCTCAGTCGTATTCATCTGATCCGGTGTCATATAAGCAGAATGTGGGTCCAGCGTTGCCAGCATCCCCTGCACCGCACCCTGGATCAGCTCAACATCATCGATTTCCTCGACATATTTTGTCCGCACAATCTGCATGGCTTCGCTGAACAAATCCAGCAATTCGTAAACATTGGGACCGGATTTGTCTTCGTCGGCGCGGCTCGCCGAGAACAGCCACAGGGAGGTCAAGACAGTCGCTAAGACAGCGAATCCGACAGGTATGAGTTTCTTCATTGGATCGCGTTCCATGAAATCGATCAGTGACGTCCAAGACGGAAGGACCGCACTGGGATCATTGCTTGAACTCAGTCTTTAACGACTCATGCAAGGAAACGCCACCTTCGAAGTCGTTGAGGGACAGGGTCCCATATCCTTCGGATATCCGAAGGATATTGAGCAATTCTCGGGCACACCGCCGAAAAAACCAGGACCATGCGATCCCCGAGACTCAAAAGCCGCGTGGTCAAAATGGAAAAGTATCGTGATCTCCGTCCTGCGGCTTTGGCGACAGCCTCGCGTCAGGAATGAACAAGGGCACAGGAGGTTGCAACCCACAGACCTTGTCCACAGGCTGGGCCGCAGGGCCCCTGTGAACAACTTCCTTCCCTGAGATTCTCTGATCTGAAACAGACGCGTGCAATGCCAAGGAGCCGTCAAGAAGCCAGAGCTTGCGTTGTCCATGAAAATGTTGCTCTTGTAAATCACCTGTTTGTTGGACTTCTCGCCGAAGACTCAATCCATAAACCGTGGGGGAGACACGATAACAATCAACGACGAAAATCACACCATAATGAAAGTCGCCGGGAACGAGAGGCCCGACCCTCTTCCCTATACGGTGCGCAACATTCTGACACTTGCTGGAGCCCACCCGAACACATTGAATGCGAAAGGCGTTGAGTTGAGACAGTCGATTGATATGTTACGGGTCTGGGTCCAACAGACTCATCACGCGAGGTCGGTCAGCTTTGTCGACCCAGCATTTTCAGCCCCATCACCATCGCGCCGCACGTATTTCAATGCTCAGACCTCCCACATGTCAGACTGTTGACGCGCTCATGATCCCCGGCCTGTCTCCTGGCAGCAACCGTTGAAATTGCATGGTGGCGTATGGACTCCTTTCACAAGGACAATTGAGAAGCTCGGAAATCGAGAACATCCTCAATCGTTGATTGGGTCTGTGCACACCTGTATTCGTATCATCAACATGGCGTGACTTTCCTGATGGAATGATCCTGCGAGGGTCGAACCCTTCATGTGTTTTTACACGCTGCCCGTCATCTCCAATTGATGGTATGTTTCCAGCCATGAAAGTGAAAAAGCAAAGCTCACTCGGCGCCCTCAAAGAACGTGTGTTGGGAAGACGCCCGGACGAAAATATCCTGGCAACTGGAAATGCGCTCAGGTTTGCGGCTTGTATGCCGGAACCATTATCCTTTGGCTCTCCGCATCGAGGACGATTGCTGATTCAGGGCAGGTTGCACATCGCCGGAGAAGAACACGCAATCCCGGACGGCAATCTGTGGAAGCTGGAGAATCTGCCGGGTTGGGTCGGGGAAGAGATTCTTGGCTTTTCCTGGCTTGATGATTTGGCTGCGGTGCGGAGCCCGGAAGCGATCGGGTTGGCCAAGACCTGGGTGTCCGACTGGATCACCCATTCGTCCACTGAACGCAACCGGGCATGGCGACCAGAAATTGCGGCCCGGCGCGTCATGCGACTCAGACATAATGAATATATCCTTCTGGCCATGGCCGGACCGGCTCTCGAGAATCAATATTTTGCTTCACTCGCGGCCCATGCCAAAATCCTCAGGAACCGTCTTGGCGATACGCCAATGGGCGTTGCGCGGATTGAAACACTTGCCGGCAGAGTTTACGCCGAACTGGCACGGAACGGGGATCGAAAGGCTGCCATTGATGCGCTGAGGCAGATTGCGGACGCTGCAGACATGATCATCGAACAGGGACTTGGAATCGAATCGCGTAATCCACAAGAGCTGCTGATCATCACAGAAAATTTACAATGGTGTGCGTCCCTCGCATCCCTCTGTGGGATTGCCATTGAGGAGAGTTTCCGGAATCCGATTCGAAAAGCCGTACAAATTCTCAGGATTTTGCGTCACGCCGATGGGTCACTTGCCCGCTTTCACGGGGCTGCCAACCCCCTTCCCGGTCGACTTGATCGTGCGCTGACGGCATCAGGACATGTGCGCGCGCCGCAGCGTGGATTGGCAATGGGATTTGCGCGTCTGTCGGCGGGGCGAACCACACTGATCTCTGATGTGGCCCCGCCCCAATCAGGTAAACATTCGCGTCTGGCTCATGCCGGAACGCTGGCATTTGAACTAACCGAAGATAGCGAACCGATTGTCGTCAATGGCGGCCCGGGCTGGCTCTTTGGCGAGGACTGGCACACCAGAGCACGACAGACCGGGTTGCACAGCACTGTCGAAGTGGACAACACGTCCTCCTCCCGGATGAGTACCCCCGTCTTACCCACCGCTGATCGTCAAGAATTCATCCTTGTCTGTCCTGACAGGGTACGCGTGGAACAGGCCCCGGAAATCCACGACAATACTGTCATTGTCAGCCATAATGGTTATGTTCCTCTATTTGGCCTGACCCATATGCGCCGTATCGATATGAGCACCGACGGTGGCCGTATCTGGGCTGAGGACACTCTGTGGGCAGAAAATGGAGAGAATCGTCGTGCCTTCGAATCTGTGCTGTCAGTGCGAAACGGGTTTCTGCCATTTACCGTGCGTTTCCACCTACATCCCGACATCCATCCCCGTGTCGCTAGTGACACCAGGCAGGTTCATATCGAGACATCAAGACACGCATGGTCGTTTGAATATGACGGGGAGGCTGATCTCGCACTGGAGACGTCACAGTATTTTGATGAACATCACCAGCAAGTGCGCCAAAACCAGCAGATCACCTTGCACGCACGGATCACACGGGGCCGAGCGGCACAGTTGCGCTGGTCCTTTCAAAGACAAAACAAACAGGTATGACTGAATCAAAAACAGATCGCAGTGTCCAAATTCGCCAGGCTCTGATTTCCGTATCAGACCGAACCGGGATTGCTGACCTTGCCGGATTTCTTGTCAAACATGATATTGTGATCACGGCGACCGGGGGCACCGGAGATTATCTGCGTGCAAAGGGAATCCCAGTTAACGACCTGGAGTCGATCAGCAGTTTTCGCCAACTCCTTGGAGGACGTGTGAAATCACTGCATCCAGCAGTTCATGCAGCAATTCTTGCTGACCGCAATGATGCTGACCATCTCAACGACCTTCAGTCTTTGGGAGTGCAGCCCTTTGATCTTGTGATTGGCGGTCTTTACGCATTTGAATCGACGGCAATTGATGGATGGAATGCATCGGCCAGAGAGGCCGTCGATATCGGCGGTCCCGCAATGATCCGGGCGGCGGCGAAGAACCATGAATGGGTCACCGTCATCGCCGATCCCGCCGACTATTCCGAGTTCAGCCAAGAGATGCGAGAGGGTAAAGGAGCAGTCAGCCACGGTTTTCGCCGCCGGATGGCCGCTTCCGTTTTCAGGAAAACTGCAGAATATGACGCCCGTATTGCCGATTCCCTGGATGGTGAGTTGCTTGCCGAGAACAAGACCCTGACCCTTCGACGAGTCCAGCAGCTTCGCTATGGCGAGAATCCGCACCAGCAAGCTGCCTTCTATGCCGTCCCACCACTCTCCGGTTTTGCTGCTGCCAAGCAATGGGTCGGACCGGCACTGAGTTACAACAATATTGCGGATGCAGAAGCAGCATTCTCCCTTGTCTCGGAATTCAACCCGGAAGAAAACTCAGCCTGTGCCATCATCAAACATGGTGCCCCCTGCGGTGTGGCCCTGAGCGACCAAACTGCAATTGCGTTTGAGCGGGCGCGCATGACCGATCCGGTATCCGCTTTCGGCGGCGTCATCGGGCTGAACTGCTTTCTGGATCTGAGAACAGCCGAAGCCATTTCAAAACGATTTTTTGAGCTCATCGTGGCTCCCGGTGCTGAACAAGACGCGATGCGCCACTTGCGGCAGAATGAGCGCATTCGGTTTGTTTCACGTCCACTCGATCAGTCAGGCCCGTCCATCGCGTGGCGCTCGGTTGCTGGCGGGTTCCTGGCACAGGAATCCAGTCAATTTGAGAAGGGTAATCTGGTCTGTCACGTGGTGACGAAGTTACGCCCGAATCCGGCTCAATGGAGCGATCTGCAATTTGCCTGGATTGTTGCCAAACATGCCAAGTCGAATGCCATCACGATTGTCCGCGATGGCGCAGCCATAGGTATCGGTTCCGGCCACACATCTCGCGTGGATGCCGCACAGGCCGCGGCTGAACCGTTATCCACGGTTCCAGAATCGGACCATGACCTCGTGGCGGCTTCTGATGGATTTTTTCCGTTTCCCGACAGCGTCGAAAAGTTGGCAGACGCAGGAATCAGGGCCATTATTCAACCGGGCGGATCGAAACGTGATCAAGACGTCATTGATGCGGCGAACCAAATGGGGATTGCGATGATTTTGACCGGTCGACGCCAGTTCCGTCATTAAATCTACAGGTTGCAAGTCCAGTGCGGTTTTCACAGGCGAAGACATGATATCCAAGGGGAAAGCCGTCAGCGGTGTCCAACGCAGGGTTCCAGCGAACATATCCCTCCGGAGACTTTCGGTGGGCCGGGTGTTCGCCATCCCTGCACACCGTCACGGCCCGATAGGTCTGGAGACGTTACGCGAATGCGCTGTCCGGGTCACTGGCGATCTGCGCACCCAATGATGTTGCGACGTCAGAATTCTCGATATCAGGACAGACACTGACGTGCTCACAAGAAGTTTTTGCCTGATTCATCTGCATGGCCACATCGAAATTGGTCTTTCGATACACTATAGTCATTGCTGCTGACCCTCATGGCAGCCAATCTGATCGTTCTGACTGGGGTTACCAGAGGACTGGAACGGGTCGGACCCAATGTCACATGGCATTTGGGAGATGGAATAATGATGACACGGTGATTTCGATGTTGGAATATGCCAAGACTCCGAGTCAGCTTCGATCTGTCGTGAATGCTGGCGGAATTTTTGGATTGATGGATAGCAGAACCTTTGATGGTTTCGGGATTTTCTGGCTTGCGAAGGTTTGGGACTGTCGTGTCATCGCGCAGTTGGTTCAATGATGGTGCAAACTCAGGCTCTGCGTGTGACCGTCTTCACCGCTGCGGCCGCTTTGGCGGTGGATCAACTGTCCAAACTGTTTGTCCTTGTTGTCCTGGATCTTGATCGGGTGGGTGAGATGGTGGTGGTGCCCTCACTGGTGCATTTTCGCATGGGTTGGAATACCGGCGTCAATTTTGGGCTGTTGGCAGGAGATTCCACCCTGACACGCTGGTTGCTCGCGAGTCTTGGGATCGGCGCAGCAATTTGCATTGTCATCTGGAGTTGGCAAAAGCTCAGCAACCGCCTGGAGTATTTACTGGCTGGTGCCCTCGCGGGCGGCGCTGCCGCCAATGGGCTGGATCGGATCATTCACGGCGCCGTCGTCGACTTTCTGAACATTTCCTGCTGTACAATCAACAACCCGTATGTTTTCAATCTTGCCGATGTGGCGATTGTCTGTGGTGCGGTTGGACTCGTCGTGTTCGGATTATTCAATCCCGGTAAAGGTTGAATATTTCTCGGACCTGTGATTGGAACATGCTGTATTTTGCAATGAGGGATGTGTAGGGGCGAATGCCGTTGCCTGAAGCGCCACGCTTTTCAGGCTGACGGGAAAATTCATGGATCGTGGCCAGGCTCTCAATGCACATGGTATGCACCCACCATGCAGACGCTTCCATCCCGACGGCCTTGTCGTGTTGCAGATCACCGGGATATCCACCCCTTGGCTTGTAGAGGATCATGTTCATGTTTCATCGTTTCAGTCGACACCATCAGTCCCGATTGATACGTCTGGTGATTGTGTTGACCGGTGCGATCGCACTGGCGGGGTGTAATCTCGTCGGCGGTGACGATAATGATGAGCCCCCAAAGTTATTGCAGTTCAAGAATGACGGTCGCCCCGATGCACTGGCAACGGTTCCAACGCGCCCACTCGTTTATCCAGACCTGACCATGGAACTGAAACCCCCCGATTTGCTGCGGGGGAATCGTGCAGACCGAAGACCTGACGAAGAGGTCATCGTATCACTCGGTGGTGAAGCACGACAAACAGCCGGACAATATGACCGCCACCTTGTCTCCCATGCAACGCGCCATGGTTATGATCCACTCATCCGCCGGCGCCTGGAAACAGAAGATATCGAATTCAGGCGGCGCAATGATGGCAGATTGCTGGAACGGGTTTTCCGGGTGAATCTGTATTTTGACGCTTACCGGCCGATGTCCATAGACCCTTATGTTGAGCTTCAGCGACTCCGCGCTGCCGGCATACGGACGCCCGCTGCTCCTCCACCAAACTGAGCGCCGGGACTCTTGGCCTGATGTCGACGCATAGCCAATTTGGCACCGACATGGGCCCTCACTCCATAGATTGGCAAAATTTCAGATGAAGACATTTTTTCTTGGTGCGGCATTCTCTCTTCTGACGATGGCAGCATCACCAGTCGTGCATGCTGCCCATAAGATGAACGCGTTCCGGCTCGACAATGGTTTGCAACTGGTGGTCATCGAGGATCGTCGGTCGCCAGCTATCTCGCAAACTCTATGGTACCGGGTTGGTGCTGCGGACGAGCCGCCGGGAAAGTCAGGAATTGCCCATTATGTCGAACATTTGATGTTCAAGGGCACCCGGAATTTCGCCCCCGGTTTTTATCGACAAACCGTGCAGAATCTTGGTGGAAACGACAATGCCTTCACCAGTCGCGACAGTACCGGCTATATCCAGAGGATCGCTGCCGATCATCTCGAAACCATTATGGAACTTGAAGCCGATCGCATGCACAATCTGATCTTGACTGACGAAGATATCGAGACCGAGCGCCGCGTGGTGCTGGAAGAACGCAACATGCGGACGGACACCAACCCGGGTGCGTTGCTGAGCGAGCAGATGAGCGCATCACTGTATCTCAATCACCCCTATTCCATTCCGATTATTGGCTGGCGCAATGAGATCGAGCAACTCAGCCGCGACGACATTTTTAATTTCTACAAAACGCATTACGCCCCGAACAATGCTGTTCTGGTCATCGCCGGGGATATTGCACCGCACGAAGCTCTTCGGTTGGCACAAGAACATTACGGGCCGTTGCCGGCAAACCCCCACATCAAGACACGCATCAGACCGCAAGAGCCACCGCACCTTGCTGAACGGCGGCTGGTGATGACTGATGAACGGATTGCCACCCCCTATATCGTCCGACGTTACCTTGCGCCTGAGCGCAACCCCGGGGAACAGCGGACAGCCGCATCGTTATCACTTCTCGCTGCAATCCTCGGTGGAGATGGGATCAATTCCTTTTTGACGCAAAAACTGGAAATAGAGGCCGATATTTCCATCTATTCAAGTGCCTATTATCGCGGAACGTCGGTCGATCCGACAGGTTTCGGACTCGTTGTCGTCCCGGCAGATTCGGTGACGATGAAGGAAGCAGAAGAGGCCCTCGATGAGGCCATCGATAAATTCCTGCAAATCGGCGTGGAAGAAGCGCAGTTGAACCGCATAAAGAAGGGGATTTATGCCGCAAACATCTATGAGCAGGACTCAGTACAGAATGTTGCACGACGCGTGGGCGAAGCTCTGTCTTCAGGTTTGACGCTCGAAGATGTCAGGGCATGGCCGGATATCCTGCAATCTGTCACAGCTGCGGAAATTCTTGATGCAGCACGGTCCCTCTTCCGCCCGGAATCTTCGGTGACCGGCTGGGCCCTGAAGGAAGATATCGAGTCATGATCTGCCGCCTGACTACAACAATTTTACTTTCCCTGACCTTGCCGGGTGTCGTGCAAAGTCTGGACATCCAAGAAGTGACATCACCAGGCGGCATCACGGCATGGCTGGTGGAAGACCATTCGATTCCCTTTATCGCGCTTGAGATTGATTTCCTCGGCGGTGCTGCCCTCGAAGACGCGGCTGAAACCGGAACCGCATATTTCCTGTCCGGCCTCTTCGACGAGGGTGCAGGAGACTACGACGCATCCGCATATCAACGACAAATGCGCGATGTGGCCGCAGAGTTCAGTTTTGATGCGTATCGTGAGAGTATTTCCGTCAGTGCCCGCTTTCTAACCGAATACAGGGACGAATCGATCGAACTTCTCCGGTTGGCCCTGCAAGAGCCGCGATTTGACCCGGACCGCGTCGATTTTGTTCGCAACCAGATTCTTGCGATCCTCGCCGACCGGGCAAGCGCACCCAACGACATTGCCAGTGACACGGTCAATCGACTGGCTTTTGGTGATCATGTCCTCGGTCGGCCGATCGAGGGGAATGAAGAGTCCGTTCGTATACGGACCAGGGACGAATTAGAACAGTTTCGGCAGCGGGCCTTGACACGCAACGGGGCGTATATCGGTGTCGCCGGGGACATCAATCCTGAAGAGCTCGGAATCTTGCTCGATGAACTGCTGGGAGGATTGCCGCTGGATGCACCTGAACTGCCCCCTGCACCGGACTATCGTCTCGGTGGCGGCATGACGGTGATTGAATTTCCCACGCCGCAATCAACAGTTGTCTTCATGCAGGAAGGGATTCTCCGCAACGATGAGGATTTTTTGACCGCTTATGTGATGAACGAAATCCTGGGGTCACCAAGCTATACCTCACGATTGCAGAAGGAAGTCCGCGAGGAACGTGGCTTGACTTATGGAATCGCATCGTTCCTCGGCGCGCATTCAACTGTCGGGTTTGTAACAGGGCGTTTTTCAACCGAAAATCAATCAGTGCACGAAGCGGTTGAAGTGGTCGCCGAAATATGGAGAGGCCTGGCAAATGACGGGGTTGATGAAGCAGAACTGTCACGGGTCAAGACCTACCTGATAGGTGCCTATCCGCTGCGTTTTGATGGCAATGGCAGCATTGCCTCCATACTGGCATCGATGCAGCGCGACGATCTGCCGATAACCTATGTCGAAAATCGCAACACCATGATCGATCAGTTGACACCGGACGATGTCAACCGTGTCGCAGCGCGGATTTTGCGGCCCGACGATTTGCATTTTGTAATTGTTGGACAACCCGAAGGGCTTGATCCCGCTGCGACGGACGACAGTGTCGATATCAGCGGTCAGCCAGTATTCGGACGCCCAGAACAGATCCATGACCGACCGGGTTGACCGAGGGCCGCGCGCGTCAGGTTGTTTCATCCAGATCCGGACATGGGTCACCAGCCACATGAATTCCGTCCTGCGGGCATGAAGATCGGATTGTGGCGACGATGATGGAGAATGACCTCGGCCATTCTGCACCCCGCGTGCGTAGTTTGGACAGTGCCGCGGTCAATCGCATTGCTGCCGGTGAGGTGATTGAACGCCCGGCATCAGTCGTCAAGGAGCTTGTCGAAAATGCGATGGATGCCAAAGCCCGTCGCATTGAAGTCCACTATTCGAAGGGCGGCAAATCACTGATTCGCGTAACCGATAACGGTTGGGGGATTGAAAGCGAGGATTTGCCGTTGGCAGTTTCACGACATGCCACCTCGAAGATTGACGGGTCAGATCTGATGAATATCCGTAGCCTCGGTTTTCGTGGAGAGGCTTTGGCTTCCATGGGTGCCGTCGGACGCCTGACAGTCACCAGTCGTGCAGCGGGTACAGATTGTGCCCATATGATCGTGGTCGAGAACAACGAGATCTCATCAATACGCCCGGCTGCCTTGGCGGCGGGGACAGTGGTCGAGTTGACGGGTCTCTTCACATCAATGCCCGCCCGATTGAAGTTTTTACGCACTGATCGTGCCGAGTCGGGTGCTATTGCCGCTGCACTCCGCTCCCTGGCGATGACGTCTCCACAAACGGGGTTTGATCTCAGGGAAATTCGCCCGCATGACCAGACAGTACGCAGGATTTTCCAGTACGGAACCGGTTCCAACTTGTTGGAGCGCATAAATGCAGTGATCGGCGGGGACTTTACCGACAATTGCTGTGAGATTCATGCTGAAAGGGGTGAGGTCAAACTTCACGCTTTTGCCGCCATACCGACATACAATCGTGGGTCTTCGACGGCGCAGCATCTATTTGTGAATCACCGTCCGGTGCGCGACAAGTTGCTGTTTGGTGCACTCCGTGCCGCATATGCGGGTTTGCTCCCACCGGGCCGTTACCCGATTGCCACAGTTTTCCTGACATGTGCGCCGCATCTCGTCGATGTCAATGTCCATCCGGCAAAAACCGAGGTCCGGTTCAGAAATCCGTCAGAGATCCGTGCGCTGATTGTGTCTGCTTTGCGCGATGCGCTATCTGTTGCAGGACAGCGCAGTGCAACGTCTCTTTCACATTCTCTCGGCACCGCATGGCAAGACCGGACGGTATCGCAACAACATTATCGTGAACCGGGCAATAGCTATCAGCTGCGCGGCACAACCCCATCTCCCGTAGCCGGGGTTCAATCGGATTCATCGGTGATCAGTGACAGGGCAATCCAGCAGAGCGGCCTCGGAGATTTTCCGCCATGGGTTGAGCAGACACCGGCAGAGGACGATGTGCCAAGCGATGACTATCCACTCGGAATTGCCCGGATGCAGTTGCAAAATCTGTTCATTCTTGCCGAAAATAGCAGAGGGATTGTGATCGTTGACCAGCATGCTGCACATGAACGTATCGTTTATGAAGAACTTAAAACCATCTTTGCAAACGAAGACGCCCAGGCACAATTGTTACTGGTACCGGATGTGGTGTCACTCAGTGATGATGATCGGTCCCTGCTGGAGTCTTTTCGTGACAATCTTGCGCAAATGGGTCTGGAGTTTGAATCTTTCGGTCGGGGAGCGGTTTGTGTTCGTGCACTACCGGCCATTCTGGGCAATGGAACGGACTGTGCATCACTCTTGCGCGACATTGCCGACTCGCTACGGGAAACGGGTGAAGCACAAGCATTGGAACAGAGAATTCATAAGGTGATCAGCAGCATGGCCTGTCATGGATCGATCCGCGCTGGTAGACGACTCTCCGGCAATGAGATGAACGCGTTGCTTCGTGCAATGGAGATCACCCCGAATTCAGGTCAATGCAATCACGGAAGGCCAACCTGGATCCAACTGAATCTCCAGGATATCAAAAGACTCTTCGGGCGGAGATAGTGCCGAAGCCTGTCCGTAAAGGACATCAACTGCGGGCACCGCAAAGACACTGCCGTTGACAATCGGTGAGGGTTCGACACACTGGCCATCCTCTGTTTGGCAATGTGCATCGATGCCGCCACGCATCTGTGAAATCACCCTGAAATCAGCGGCGCTGTCGCTGAACCCGTCCCAAGCGCAGGCGTTGACCCAAACTGCCGGTCAATCCACAAATCAATCAGCGAACGACAGAAATACAGACTTTCCACTTTATCTGATTTGACTCATATTTTGACACGTTATTGAGGAATTGACTTCCATGGCATCGGGTTCGAAAATTCTGACGCGTGACCTGCGAGAACCCCTTGTGGAAGACCTGAGACACAGAAGGGTTTTCCTCAGTAGCCACGACAGATTGGAAAAACCACGCTGGCGCTCGACTGTCTCGGGGCACAGAATCGGCACCATCCTGCTGATCTGAATTGGGACAGCCCGCATGTCCGCAAGGGCGGCGACTCACGGCAAGGCCGCTATCACCATTACTGTCTCCACTTTTTGTCGCTCAGTGAATTGACATCACCGCCCCATGTCAATGATCTTGAATTGCTGGTAGTGTCTCACTTTGAAATTCCCTCTTGCTTCACCGACGGCGAAGGTGGTAGAGTGAGAGCCATCACGCAATCGGAGGATTCCTCATGAGAATACGGCGCTTCACCCCCCCCCCCCCCCCATAAGTTAAGAAACCTCCTGCTCTCGCTCCTGCTGCTGGCAGGGCTTGCGGTGCCGGTTGCAGCGCAGACGACCGTCACCAGCAACGGTCGGGAAGGCCCCACGGCGTGTCTGGATCAAGGTGAGGTTGATGCTTTGTCTTTCTCCATCACGGCCTTAAACACAGCCACCGTGAGTTACACGACTCCCCCAATAACCTGGAACCAGTACGTCGGGCGGCTTGGCGATACGACACCCCCCTTAAAGGCCAATATATATGTCGGTGTTTACAACGCCGGCACAAAGGTAATATTGGGTCGAGCATTTTTAGGTGACATATCAACGACACGGAACATTAGTGCTCATAATACGCCACTGGCCAGAGGAGGTTTATCTGCGAAAACTGTCTATTATCTCGAAGTTTATGCCGATCCGATAGGATCCATTCCGAAGCAGGTGTTTGCCCGCCGCTGCTTCATGACCGGCGGCACCTACACCATGACTGTCGCCCCTGGAACTCAGGGCAAGTCCAGCGGGTGCTTCTCGATCAGCGAGCAAACCGGTTACAACTGGTCCAGTGCTCAGCATGTCCGCAACTGTATGTGCGGGCGCGGGAATACGCTGCCCCGGTTTCGCTCCACACAGGACAACACCGCTTTCCTGAACGCATTGGGATGCCGGTAGCAACTCTTGCTGGACATCAGTGCGGCGGCATCCCGACCGTCCCGGTCTTGCGGACCGCCGGAGCCACCACCGCCCGTCTTCCGGAGGCGGGCGGCGGCAGGCGTCTTCCTGGACACGCCGCAACCCCATCGACAGAAACCGGCCGGGACATTCCCAAACTGAGACACGGCCGAATTGCTCATGCGAGTTGAGGATTTCCTGAACCTTTTCTCGCGGGGGATACACGCACTTGGCGATGCTGGCAACGCGAGCGCGTCACGCGAGTTGTTGATGAGGGTTTGCGCGATCTCAAGAATTGACGTCAGGTCGGATTGGTCGAATTACTGATCAAGGCACGATCCGATTGGATTGACCCACCCCTTTCGATCAAGAGTCTGGGCGAAGATTGACAGCTCGCGCACGCAACGGTGGGCCGCTGGATTGAGATTCTGGAAAATCTCTACGTCTGTTTCCGGACACTTCCTTTCGGTGCACCGCGCATTCGTGCGGTCAGACAGGCGGCCAAACTCTATCTCTGGGACTGGTCGAACATCCCTGGAAGAGGTGAACGTTTCGAGAATCTGGTCTCCAGCCACCTGCTCAAATACTGTCATTTTGTTGAAGATACCGAGGACTTTCATATGGAACTTCGCGTCATCCGCGATACGGACAGGCGTGAAGTGGGTTTAGTCGTTCTCAGGGATCGGCAACCTCTATTCGCCGTAGAATGTCAGTTGGATCAAAGGTTGCCGAACCGCGCAATCGCGTATTTCCGCAAACGCACAGAAATCCCGCATTTTGACCAGGTCCATTCCATATGGGCAGTCCGGATTTCATCTCCAACAGAACCCGCGTGATGCCATTCACGACAGTCTGCCGGGAGATGATTGAACGGAACCGGGTCGTGATACACGGCGCTGAAAAACCTTGCCTGAACGGTCAGGGATACAAGAACTGTGCTCGAGCGCAACTGCCGTCGATTCATCACGGATTGATGTCAAGAATTCTCATCACTGACAACCGCAATCACATGCGAAAAGTCTGGAAACACGTTACAAAATCATGTTGACGTCTTGCAGAGACGATTCAAGCGGGTCTGAGACCCTGAGGGATGAAGCTGATGTCTGACGATTTTGCAGCCTGCGCCAAAAGGTTGGGGATCAAGTATTACTTGTTAGGATTTTGTGATCTCCTCGGCGTTGTCCGTTCCAAACTCGTCCCATCTACGATCATAAATGGAGCTCCAGAGCACGGCACTGGTTTTGCCGGTTATTCCGCATATTTACATATGAGCGCAATTGATCCTGATATGGCCGGAATCCCTGATTTAACGCGCACGCAACAGTTGCCGTGGCAGTTGGATACGGCTTGGGCTCCATGCGATCTATATTTCAGGGACTCGTTGTTGCGACAGGCACCGCGAACAGTCTTGCAAAATGTCATCAGCACGGCTTCAAGGGCAGGCTATCTGTTCAAAACGGGTGTGGAGCCCGAATTTTTCCTGCTCACGCCAGACGGGACCCGGATCTCGGATCCTGCCGATCAGCAGTTGAAACCTTGCTACGATCAGGACGTCCTGATGAATCAACATTCTGTGCTGACAGAAATCTGTGAGGGAATCCGTACGCTTGGCTGGGAACCCTACGGAATTGAACATGAAGATGCGAACGGCCAATACGAGATCAATTGGGGATATGCGGATCCACTGACGACCGCAGATCGGCACTGTTTCTTCAAATTCATGGTCAAGTCAGTCGCCAGCAAACATGGACTGCGCGCGACATTCATGCCCAAGCCCTTTCCTGAACTGGCTGGCAATGGCTGTCATGTCCATATTTCTGTCTGGGACCGGGATGGCAGCACCAATCTGTTTCCAGGGAGCGGCGAATACGGCCTTTCTGATTTGGCTTTTCATGTCATCGGCGGCCTGCTGACGCAATCTCGTGAGATGGCATTGATCACCAATCCTCTTCTCAATTCCTTCCGTCGACTCAATGCTGAGACGACCCGTTCGGGAGCGACCTGGTCACCGCGCAGTTTGACATTTGGCAGTGAAAACCGCACCCATCTTGTTCGCATTCCAGATCATGATCGTATCGAATATCGTCTCGCTGATGGTGCCGCCAATCCCTATCTCCTTCAAGCCGTGACAATCGCCGCATCGCTGAACGGCATCCAATCAAACACCCCGGCTGGCAAGGGGCTGGAGGTCAACATGTACGCTGACCCCGTTGACATCCCAGAAACCTCCCAACTCCCACATTGTTTCCTTGAAGCCCTTGAGCTGTTTGCGAAATCTCATTTTATCAAATCGGCATTTGGTCACGATTTTCATAACGGTTATCTCACATTGAAAAAGCAGGAGTGGGAAAGTTTTCTGGAGAGTTTTTCTCAATGGGAGCGCGACAACGCAATCGGCGTGTAAATGATTTCATGCAGTTCCGTGTTCCAAGTCACTTGCCAAGTCGTCAATGACCTCCTGCCCCGGCAAGATTGATGTCCAATGACTGCGAGAGACTGATCAACGGACCGGACCATTTACAGACACGCAGTGGCCTTCAGGACAACCAGAAGAACGCGAGTTCCTTATGGGTTTGCAGGATTCGAGGACAGGTTCCTCACCTTCACCCACAGTTGCGCCACCATTGTGAGCAAAGCCATGGCCCGCATTGCCGATTGCAGGGTACTGGGTCAGTTTGAAAGCAGGCAGGTGGGGCTTCCCCCACTCCAGTCCCAGAAGCCCCCGCAGGTCGGGTTCTGCGCCCGTGTCTGGCAGCCCCTGCCGCCCGCGGCCATGATGCGGATCGCCGGGTTGAAGACCTTGTACTTGTCGAATTGGCGACTGTTGAGGGTTTTTTCCAGCGTGAGGGACATCTCACCCCCGCCGCCGTAGCTGATGTTCTGGCCGGTGCGCACCCGAACCTCAATCGTGTGGTAGCCTTCCGGCAAGCGTGAATCCACCGACACTGTTCCTCTAAAGATTTCCGTCCATCCCGTTAGTGACCCTTTCCTGTGCCGAAACTCGAAGAGTTCGTGGTTGCCCGTGGCCTGGATGTAGAGTGCATTGTCCCCGTTCCACGCATTGCCGTCCTCCTGCTTGGGCGGTATCCGCAGCCGCAGGGTCGCCACCCTCCCGTGCTCACCGCAGCCGGTCAGCACGTTGGGGCCGGGATTGTCCAGCACGATGGTCGGCTTGTAGTTGTTGTGGGCGGGAAAGACCTCGGCCGTGGCCAGTGTGGGCAGTAGCGTCAAGGCCACCAAGGCGGCGGCGAGGGCCGTCAGGCGGTCAAGGGGGGGGGGGAGTCACGTGTCGCATGGCAAGGTCTCCTGTGTGGATGTTGCGCAGTCTAGCAGCTGGGCAAGTACGAAGGCAAGTTCTATTTTCAAACTGAACCACTACTGATTGCAGGCAACACGAGTCCGCCATACGAGAACCACTCCCCGTGACTACATTGTCCTGCCACATCCTGTTTCAACACCCCCGAAACCACCACCGAATCGGGCCGGTCAGCAGCCCGCGGCGTGGCGTTCGGACGCCCCGCCAAGCTCCGAGCCGACCAAAAGAAACGGGTCTTTGATCTCATTGACGGCGGGTTATCGATCTCCTCCCTTACGCGCACATTCAACGTGCATCCCGCCACCATCTCTCGCTGCATCAAGGAATCCCAACCCTTATGACGGGTTTCCATCGGACTCAGCCGTAAATCCCCAATTCAGGCCGCCCGCCCACAATCAGGCCCGCGCTGCGGGGAGCAACGCGGGCCAGATGTTGTGATGTCCAGCCCCACCACGCGCCACACGGGAGGAGGTCTGAAAATCCCAAACGGAGATTGGCAGAACCGTTAGCACGACACCCCCGGACGCGCAAGGCACTCTGACCGCTGGGAAGTGATTCCCCTATGGCTGGGTTTGGCTACGAAAATAATTTTTCGCTACCCAAGCTCATGAACGGCGACCGCAAGCGGATGACCGACAAGGCACTGGTCCACGGTCAGCAGCCGGAGACCTTCCTCCTGCGCCTGGACCATCAGCAACTCGTCGAACGGGTCCCTGTGGTCCAGCGGGATTTCGAGTTCGCTGGCGGCATGGTGCATGGTCATCGGCAGGAATGTCATGTCCTGGTCTTGCAGCGCGGCGACGACATCCGCTGGAGAGAAGCGGCTCTTGCGAGCGCTCGAGCGGTGGCGGGCATTGTGCTTGAGGCGCATTTCCCAGATCGAAACTGCGCTGATGTAGAAGTCGGTTCCGCGCGCGGCCAGCACGCGGCGTTCGGAGTCCAGGAACATGCCCGGCCTGTCCATCAAGTCGAACAGGTAGGAGGTATCCAGCAGTACGCGCATGGTCGGTTTGGCTACTCCTCGCTGAGTCGGAGCACCTTCCGGCTGAAGACGGGATCGTTGAATTCCTCCGGCCAGCCTTCCCCATCTCCCTCGATCCCGAGAAGCAGACGGGCTGCCTCCAGCTTGTCGAAGTCGATCCCGCCGCGCCGGTCGCAACGCACCAGTTCGATCGTCGGCTGGCCGTGCTTCGTGATAATCACGCGCTCGCCCCTGCGGGCGGCGGTGACCAGTTCAGAAAGGCGCGCTTTCGCGTCGCGGATGGGAAGTTCCATGACAGGTCGCTCCCGGTCGGGTTTTTCTTTGGCCAATATGTCGCAATGGTCTCTGATAATCAAGACCTTAGACATCATGGATTGACCTGTCCCGATCCTGTCCCTGTATACAGGATCCAATGCATGGCCCTGAAGAGGGCCCCGTTACGGAGGACATGTCAATGTCAGACTTTGAATACAGTGCCTATGTGGGTCTTGATGTCCACAAGGATTCGATTGCGGTGGCCATTGCCCGGCCTGGCCGGACGGGACCGGAGTGGCAGGGGACGATTCCCAACCATCGATCCGCCCTCCGGCACCTGATCAAGCGCCTGAGTCCGGATGGGCTCGTGCTCAGCTTCTGTTATGAAGCCGGCCCTTGTGGGTATGGCCTCTATCGGGAGATCACGGAGACGGGTCATCACTGCATGGTCGTCGCGCCGGGGCTTGTGCCGCGGGGGGCCACGGATCGTATCAAGACGGATCGGCGCGATGCGACGATGCTGGCGCGTGAGCACCGGTCCGGATCGCTCACGCCTGTCTGGGTTCCTGACCCGGAACAGGAGGCGATGCGGGACCTGACCCGGGCCCGAGAAGACATGAAGGCCCTGCAGACAAAAGCCTGTCAGCGCCTTGGCGCGTTCCTCCTCCGGCACGACCGCATCTATCCGGGCCGCAGCCGCTGGACACAAGCCCACACGCGCTGGTTGGCCGATCAGGCGTTCGACAATCCCGTGCAGCAGATCGTCTTCCAGGAGTATGTGGATGCCGCCCGGGAGGCCACGCGGCGGGTGGCGGATCTCGAGAATCAGATCCACACCGCCGCCCAGGACGGGTCCCTGGCCCCCGTGGTGACCGCCCTGATCAGCTTGCGTGGCATCCATATCCTGAGTGCTGTCACCATCCTCGCCGAGCTCGGCGACATCACCCGCTTCGACACACCGCGGCAACTGATGAGTTTCCTCGGCCTGGTTCCCAGCGAACGCTCCTCGGGACCCAAGCGCCGGACCGGCGGGATCACCAAGACCGGCAACGGCCATGTCCGGCGGATCCGGGTGGAAGCCGCCTGGAACACTCGCGTCCCGGCCCGCAAGACACGCCATCTGCAGGCCAAGGCCGCCGCCGCGCCGGACCGGGTGCAGACCATCGCCTGGCAGGCCCAGAAGCGACTCTGTGCGCGTTACAGCCGTCTCAGCGCTGTGCGCAAGCATCAATGCAAGGTCACCACAGCCGTGGCCCGGGAGCTTGTCGGCGTCATCGGGGCCACCGTCTGCGAGGTCAACGCCCGCCCGCATGCCAGCCGAGCCCTGACCTGAAAGACACGGAAGCCAACCATGACCGAGTCAGGATGCAGGCAGAACGGAAGGAGAACCCGCGATCACGCTCTGCGGCACAGTCTGAAACCTGCGACCCGCGATCTTAGAGAGAGGCAGCTCCGTGACGAAAGTGAAGTCTGGCGGGACCCAACCCGCGAATATCAGTGTGATCCACCGTCGCTATCACTGTCTGCATCCCGACACGGCCATGATATTGCGAGGAATCGCAGGATGCCATAATAGAGACATCTCAGCGGTCAATCCATATCAGCGTGACTACATTGTCCTGCCACATCCTGTTTCAACACCCCCGAAACCACCACCGAATCGGGCCGGTCAGCAGCCCGCGGCGTGGCGTTCGGACGCCCCGCCAAGCTCCGAGCCGACCAAAAGAAACGGGTCTTTGATCTCATTGACGGCGGGTTATCGATCTCCTCCCTTACGCGCACATTCAACGTGCATCCCGCCACCATCTCTCGCTGCATCAAGGAATCCCAACCCTTATGACGGGTTTCCATCGGACTCAGCCGTAAATCCCCAATTCAGGCCGCCCGCCCACAATCAGGCCCGCGCTGCGGGGAGCAACGCGGGCCAGATGTTGTGATGTCCAGCCCCACCACGCGCCACACGGGAGGAGGTCTGAAAATCCCAAACGGAGATTGGCAGAACCGTTAGCACGACACCCCCGGACGCGCAAGGCACTCTGACCGCTGGGAAGTGATTCCCCTATGGCTGGGTTTGGCCCATGATTGATTCCTGATGGGTTTTATTTGGCGAATCAGGCGACCCTGGCGAGGGGCGTGCGATTGTCGTTGGCCGCGGCGGGACAGGCGCTGGCGTGTCGCCGCCTGTGGGTCAGTTGGGCCCAGACGTTGTCAAAGCGCCTTGATGTGAGCAGGGCCCGGAAGGTGAGAACACCCTGGCCACCCGCACGACCCCATCTCTGACCGCTGCGCTTAAGCCGGGTGTTGACGATTATTGTGTTCGCCGCCTCGACAGCCCCGCTGCCGATGGGGGCACCCGCATCGCGGGCCACTTTGTCACGCATCCGCTGACGGTGGCTGCGGACAGACCCAATGGCGGTGGTAATTTCGCTGGCCCCGGGGCTTTTTCTCTGTAAATATCGCAATGCATTGATCACCGTGCCCACGCCGTGCTCCTGGCGCTCTCGGCCCCGTCAGCGGCATCGGCCGGCGGCCTTGAGAGACTGGCAGGCATGCCCGACATCGATGAGCCGGATGTCCGGGGTCCAACTCTCCAGACAAGTCCCGTTGTCCCGGGCCCCAGCGGCGATGGCGACACCCTTCAATTCTCTGTCCTGCGCCGCCGGCGGCGGCCTCCCGTGCTGCTGAGTAACGCCACAACGCCGCAAGCGGCTGCACGCCAGTCTGGTTCTATGGCCTGTCCATCCCGCTCTTCCGCAGACCACCGCATCATCATGCCGGCTCTCATCGCCCCGCACCTCTTCCAGCAGGTCATCGGCCTGATCCTCAAGCTCCTGCCCCATCGCGTGCCGGCAGGCGGGACAGGGTCGCCGCCTGCGCCAGGCTCAAGGACAATCCCCGTGTCCAGGTGACCGAGAGGTGTGTGACAGGCCCCAAGGAGCCCATCACCTACCGTGTCTCCTGAGGTCAATGACGCGCCGCTCAATGAGACCCATTTCGATCTGAGCGTGAACTTTCTCGAATACACCGAGATCAACCCGCAAGGTGAGACCGAGACGGTCTCCTGGGTCACCGATCAACCGCTCAATGACCATTGCATCATGGAGGTGTGGCGCATCAATCAGGGTGAGAACCATGACCCATATCCGACGATCTGTTGGAAATTGCCGCATTTGAGACTCTTCTGCGGCCGAGCTTTGAATTTGATGTGAACGAAATAATTATTCCCGCCTACAGGATTGGTGGGTGCCAAGGCGTATGGAAGTTGAAGAGACATCAGAAAGCGGAAGGGTCACAAGACACCAGGCGGGTGGGCTTGCCACGGGAAGGCGCCTCGCCTCGTCTTCGCGCAAGCGTGCCGTCTTCAGCATGCGCATGACCGGCTGATAGACCGAAGATCCCTGATGGCCAGGGCGCAAGAAAACAGCCATGGGAACCAGATCGGTGATGTTTTGCCAGCGACTCCAATGGGTAAATCCCTGCAGATTATCCGCCCCCATCAGCCAGACAAACCGCATCGCGGGAAATCTCTGCACAAGATATTCAAGTGTATTGATTGTGTGGTGCGACTGAATATGTGTCTCCAGATCAATAATCATGACACGTGGGTGCGTTTGCACGCGCCGCGCCGCAGCAATACGTTCTTGCAATGGTGCCGGTCTCAACTGCTTGAGCGGGTTTTGCGGCGCGACCAGCCACCAGACCTGATCCAATCCCAACCGACGAAATGCCCATTCCGTGACATGAACATGTCCTTGATGCGGCGGATCAAAAGATCCCCCGAGAAGCCCGACTTTGAGGCCGGTCACAACCGGCTTCAATCCAAAGCGATGCAACGGAAACGTCCTCCTAAACCCTGCATGCATCGCTCAAATACCTCAGTGAATTATCCGGTTCTGGCGCACAAAGGATATCCCCGGTTGCAACGTTTGGCCCTCAGTTACATGAAATCCAATGTCACGATGGTGCGTATTCCTGTCATCATGCTCAGGAGGTGTGGCTCCGGGTGCCACCTTCATATCCGGCGTTGCCAGTAACGGAGATACGACACATCCCGTCCTTCAGCCAAATTGTACGCCAGCAGCAAATTGCTGCCTTTCCCACAAATGTCCAAATTGAACTGTATTGTTGCCCGTTATGGTGAATGAGGTTAGAGACCACGACCGCCTGCAAGCTTTGAGAATATCATGTCTGAGAACAAATTCGTATACCAGTTGGAAAACGTCTCCAAAACCTACCAGGGTGGCCGTAAGGTTCTCGAAAACATTCATCTCTCGTTTCTCCCCGGTGCCAAAATAGGCGTGGTCGGCGTGAACGGTGCGGGGAAATCAACCCTGCTGCGAATCATGGCTGGAATCGAGACAGAATTTACCGGCGAAGCGCGTCCTGCCAAGGGCATACGCGTCGGTGTGCTGAGTCAGGAGCCAAAACTTGATTCATCACTTGATGTGCGCGGCAATGTGATGCTTGGCGCGTCTGAGAAACAGGCTTTGCTCGCACGATATAACGAATTGGCAATGAATTATTCTGATGAAACTGCAGATGAAATGGCAACTCTGCAGGATGAAATCGACTCGCAGAGTCTTTGGGATCTCGATTCGCAGATCGACCAAGCCATGGACGCTCTTCGCTGCCCCGCCGATCATGCCAATGTTGCCAGTTTGTCCGGGGGCGAAAAAAGGCGCGTCGCACTGTGTCGATTGCTGCTCGAAGCCCCTGATATGCTGCTCCTGGATGAGCCCACCAATCACCTTGATGCCGAGACCGTCGCATGGTTGCAACAACATTTGATCGACTACAAGGGCACGTGCCTCATCATAACGCACGATCGCTACTTCCTCGATCAAATCACCGGATGGATTCTCGAGCTTGATCGCGGGCGCGGAATCCCCTTCGAGGGCAACTATTCCAGCTGGCTTGAACAAAAGTCTCGCCGTATTGCGCAAGAAGCCGGCGAAGAGAAGTCACGACAAAAGACTTTGAGCCGCGAGCTCGAGTGGATCCGCTCTGCACCTCGGGCGCGCCAGGCCAAACAGAAGGCACGTATCAATGCTTATCATGAACTCGCCAGCCAACCAGTGCGTGTGCGTGACCGGCAAGCCCAAATCATCATCCCCAACGGCAAGCGGTTGGGCAACACGGCACTTGAAGTCAAGGATCTCACGATTTCATTCGATGAAATCCACCTGATCGAAGATCTGAGCTTCGCGCTGCCGGCAGGGGCAATCGTGGGCGTCATCGGCGGCAATGGTATGGGAAAAACAACTCTTTTCCGAATCATCTGCGATCAACTGAAACCAGACAAAGGCACGGTGAAACTCGGCGAAGCCACCGAACTCTCTTATGTTGACCAGACTCGCGATCATCTCGATTCCACCAAGACGGTTTGGGAAGAGATTTCCGGCGGACATGATGTCCTTGACGTCGGCAATACCGAAATCCATTCACGTGCCTATTGCTCATCATTCAATTTTCGTGGGAGCGATCAACAGAAAAAAGTCGATATGCTCTCGGGCGGGGAGAGAAATCGTGTCCATCTCGCCAAGCTTCTACGCCGCGGGGGCAATCTGCTTCTGCTTGATGAGCCGACCAATGATCTCGATGTCGAAACGCTGCGTTCCCTGGAAGACGCCCTGGAAAATTTTGCCGGATGTGCCATGATCATATCGCATGATCGCTTCTTTCTTGATCGCCTCTGCACCCATATCCTTGCTTTCGAAGGCAATGCCCATTGCGAATGGTTTGCCGGAAACTTCGAATCATATCTCCTCGACAAGGTCAGACGACTTGGCCCTGAATCGATCCGACCAAGCCGAGAAAAACATCGTAAGTTCAGCCGCTGACCTGCATATTTCACAAGGATTCATGCAAATGGTCGGTCGGCGAAGATTGAACAATTTGGTGAATGGCCCGCGGGTGCCTTGCATGGGGCCCATTTGATCATTTGTGCTTAGGTCGCTGTTTCCAGCTTTCTGAGCAGACAGAGCCAAATGTCTTTCCTGTGAATTTGTTGGCATAATGTCGGGGCAGCTCTCACTCGATACATGGCTCTTTGGAAACGTCGGTCTGAGAAGGGCACTTCATCGGCCCACCACTTATGGGAGCACAGACAGAAGGATGATTTGGATGCCGCAATCAGCCGACTTCTCTTGTCTGTCGATTCCTGATTCGGAGACATATGAGACTGTTGCCAACCAACATGCTGCCCTTGCCGTTCAACACCCCTATCTGATGGTGAGCCCCATATTTCTGTCTAAGGCATGACCCCCGCCGTTGCACCCGTATGTTTCTGATCAGGGAATATGAGGAAAGGAGGCTGTTCGCACGGGTGCCCATCCGCGAGAATTTTTATGCTGTCACACATCCGGGTCGCACGGCGTGAACGAACAGATGTCTTGCGGCGCGATCCTGGTTTGTCGGATCATGCGTCAGGAGACGACAGACGACATGAGATGACTTGACACCATCGAAGCCTTTGTTGAAACATAACGGACATATTGATCACCCTGCACCTTATATCCTGCGTTGCAAGACGCGTTTTTTGGCGCGGTGGACAGGATCTCATCTATGCAGTCAAAGATATCTTTCGCCATGCCATCGGTCAAAAATCCAGATTCATCTCCATCTCCCAAAACAGGTGTCATGCTGTGCGGCCATGGTTCGCGCGCGCCGTCTGCGATTGCGGAATTCGAAAAGTTGGCTATCAGGCTTCGTCGGGAGTTCGATCAATGGCCAGTCGAATACGGTTATCTTGAATTCGCCAATCCCGTTATCCGCGCCGGGCTTGATTCCTTGCGCCAGCAAGGCTGCAAGAGAATTCTCGCAGTACCGGGCATGTTATTTGCCGCGATGCATGCCAAGAATGATATCCCGTCAGTTCTCAACGCTTACGCCGCTGAGCATAAGATTCAAATAGATTACGGGCGTGAACTCGGCATCGACCCCAGAATGATCAATGCCGCGGCCGACCGCATTTCGGCAGCCGAAGAGGAAGCCAACAGCGCCCACGGTCAGATTGCACGTGAAGAGACCTGTCTGGTGGTCATTGGTCGCGGCGCATCCGATCCGGATGCGAATGCCAATGTCAGCAAAACAGCCAGATTCCTGTGGGAGGGACTCGGTTTTGGCTGGTGTGAAACCGGCTATTCCGGCGTCACATTCCCCCTCGTTGAACCCTGTCTCGAACATGCCGCTCGACTCGGCTATCGACGTCTCATCCTGTTCCCGTATTTTCTGTTCAGCGGTATCCTGATTGATCGCATCTACGGTTTCACCGATCAAGTGGCTGCGCGACATCCCGAGATCGAATTCGTCAAGGCCCGTTATCTGGGTGTTCATCCGGACGTGATCGCCTGTTTTGCCGACCGCGTCCATGAAATCACGACCGGCAAGACCGCGATGAACTGTTCCATGTGCAAATACCGCACCCAGATCGTCGGATTTGAAGATGAAGTCGGGCTGGTACAGGAAAGTCACCACCACCATGTCGAAGGACAGGGAGCAGGAGCCCCCGGCTCACGCGTTGACGATTGCAAGCTCTGTGATGATTTCTGCACGGGTCTCTGCCGTCTCGAAGCACAGCACCATCATCACCACGATCATGGTCACCATCATCATCCGGCTTATCCGCATGCCCTGCACCGGCACGGTCCGGAAAGCGTACGACGCGTATCCCGAGGACGTCAGTGACTTATCTGCGCGATCCGCAATCGATCATCAGAGAAAGCTTCGACATCATCGCGCGCGAAACTGACCTGACACACTTTGATGCAAACCTGCGCCCCATCGCGGTGCGCATCATTCATGCCTGTGGCATGACCGACATCGCCGACGATATCATCTGCTCACCGCGCTTTGCACATGTATCGCGCTGCGCACTGCAGAATGGGGCCCATATTCTCTGCGATAGCAATATGACAGCTGCTGGCATCAAACGATCCCTCCTACCGGACGGTGACCGCCTGATCGCCCCTGAATTCAATGAACAACTGAAAACCCGGGCCGCCGAAGCCGAGACAACGCAATCAGCGCTGGTTGCCGAGACCTGGGGAGCCGCGCTCCAAGATGCCGTGGTGGTCATCGGCAACGCTCCAACCGCCCTCTTCCGTCTCCTTGAATTGCTGACGGACGGGTCAAGTCCAGTGCCTGCTGCAATTATCGGCATACCCGTCGGGTTCGTCGGCGCATCAGAAAGCAAACAGAAATTGATCGACTATTGCCAGCAGACACAGCTGGAATTTCTCACGGTCCGTGGTCGACGCGGTGGCTCAGCGATCGCCGCGGCAGCCGTCAATGCGGTGCTTCTCGGCCTCTCCACATCAAGTGAAATCCAATGATCGCACCGCGGCAATGGCTTGATGTCGTCGGTATCGGTGAGGACGGGTTCGCAGGCCTGTCAAAGTCAGCCCGCAATGCTCTCGAAAAGGCGGAAATCATCATCGGTGGCGACCGCCACCATGCACTCGCCCCGCATCTCCAGGCCAAAAGATTAAGATGGTCACGGCCCTTTTCCACCATGATCTCGGAAATGGCCTCGTTCAAACAACACGGTCGAACAGCGCTGCTCGTGACCGGCGACCCGCTCTGGTATTCCGCAGGTGCCAAACTTCTCAACAAGATCCCCCGGGATGAGATGCAGTTTCACCCCCAGTTGTCCGCCTTTCAATTGGCATGCACACGTATGGGATGGAGTCTTGCCGACATCGAAACCCTGACTGCACATGGAAGACCTATTGAACAGGTGATCCCGTATTTCCGCCATCACGCTCGACTTGCCGTATTGACCGGTGGTGCAACCGCGCCGCATGAAGCCGCATGTCTCCTCGTCAACAACGGTTTTGGGCGCAGCCGAATGACGGTTCTGGCCAATTTGGGTGGCCCACAGGAAAAAAGACTGGAGGGCTGTGCCCGTGACTGGGCAGATTCTGATCCGTCAGGCACGATTCCCCCATTTCATACCCTTTGTATTGAATGCGTTGCCGACACTGCTGCACATCCATTACCACGTGGCCCCGGTCTTCCCGACACAGCTTTTGAGACCGATGGAAATTTTACCAAACAGGAGCTCCGTGCCATCATCCTGTGTATGCTTGCTCCGCACCGCGGTGCCCTGCTCTGGGACATCGGGACAGGTTGTGGCACAGTCGCAATTGAGTGGATGCGGGTACGGCGGGATTGCCACGCCATTGGCATCGATCACAACTCCAATCGTCTGGAAATGGCCAGACGCAATGCCCTGCGGCTCGGTGCGCCATTGCTCGAACTGATTGAAGGAAAGGCCCCTGAGGCCTTGAAGGATCTGCCGTCGCCTGATGCCATTTTCATCGGCGGCGGTATCAACCGAAAAATCGCAGAAATTTGTCTCGCGTCCCTGCGTCCACATGGACGGTTAGTCGCCAATGCGGTCACCATCGAGAGCGAAGCCATCCTCGCGGAGCTGCATGCGGAGCATCAGGGTGTGCTCGCACGGATTGCAGTCAGTCATGCAATACCGCTCGGGAGCAGCCGTTCATGGCGCAATCAGATGACCATTACCCAATGGCGTTGTTTCCGATGACAGGAACATTTGTCGGGGTTGGATTGGGACCCGGAGATCCGGAACTGCTGACACTGAAAGCCGCGCGTCTGATCCGTACGGCCCCGGTGATAGCTTATCCACAGCCCGAAAATGGAGAAAGTTTTACCCGTTCAATTGCCGCAGAATTCATTCGAGAGGACGTTGAGGAAATCTCCATCTCCCTGCCAATGGAGGAAAATCGCTTTCCGGCACAAAATGTCTACCGCACCGCTGCCAAGAAGATTGCCTCTCGACTCGATGACGGCATGAATGTCATCGCGCTCTGCCAGGGGGACCCGTTTTTCTACGGATCATTCATGTATCTGTTTGCCCATCTGGCGGACGCATACAAGGTCGATATTGTTCCCGGAGTCCCGTCACTCGTTGGCTGTGCCGCGGCAGCGCGGCAGCCCTTGTGCGCGCGCATGGAGTCCCTGACGATCCTTCCCGCACCGATGCCGGAAGAGCACCTCTATGAAAAACTCGCTGGCGGTGGGGCCGTTGCCATCGTGAAAATCGGGCGGCATATGGAAAAAATCCGACGAATCCTCACCACGCTGGATTTGGCAGAAAAAGCCCTCTACTGTTCATACGCGTCAATGCCCCACGAACGCATCATGAAACTGCAAGATGGCCCGCGCAGGGCACCCTATTTTTCAACCATCCTGCTTCCCGGCCGAGATCCGTATGGCTCCAGGTAATTCACCGCTGGTCTTGTGTCCCGGTGAGGCCGGGCAAGAAATCGCCCGCCGCATCGCTGAACATTTCATCTGGACGAACTGGGCTGCAGACAACGATGGCAAATATACGGATTCATCTTTTGGAAATGCCCTGCGCGCGGCTTTTTCTGCTGGTCGTCCGATCATCGGAGTCTGTGCAGCCGGCATTCTGATCAGGTCGCTCGCATCGCTTGTTCATGACAAACATGCCGAACCGCCAGTGATTTGTATCTCGCCCACTGGCACTGAAGTGGTCCCCCTGCTCGGCGGTCATCATGGTGCCAACAGACTGGCGCAGCAAGTTACGGAATTTCTGGGTGCCCATCTCGCCATCACGACTGCGAGCGATTCACTGCTTGGCTGCAATCTTGATGAACCCCCTCCCGGATGGCGTATCGAAAATCCGGACGATGTCAGAACCGTCACGGCTGGAATTTTGGCTGGCAACGCGACATCGCTCGACGGCGAAGCCGCCTGGCTACAACCACTTCTGGAACTGCGCCATGTGACGCATCGCCCCGACGCGGCACAACGGGGTCAAATTCGCCTCGTGATCGAGTCGGGATCATCTCTGTTCTATACCCAACAGACTTGCATCCTCGGTGTTGGCTGCATCCGCGATTGTCCGCCGCAGGATCTCAACGCTCTGGTCGGCGAGACCCTGACCACGACCGGATTGTCACCATTCATCATTCGTGAGGTGGTTTCCATCGACTTGAAAGCCGCAGAGGCTGCGGTTCATGATCTGGCAGATCATCTCGGAGTTCCTGTGCGCTTTTTTTCACCGGAAGAATTGGAAACCTATGCCGACCGCCTCACAGAACCGTCTGAGCGGGTCTTCCAGGAAACCGGAACCCATGGTGTCAGCGAAGCCGCAGCCCTTGCCGCCGCCGGACACGGCGGCACGTTGATCGTTCCCAAACAGAAGTCCCGAACCGCGACCTGCGCCATCGCACGGATCGACACCTCTCTTCGCGACGCTGACGACAGCGGCGGCGTTTCCCGCGGCGTGTTGATGATTGTCGGTATCGGGCCCGGTTCATTCGACGGCCGAACTGTTGAAGCGCAACGCATGCTGGGCAAGGCTGACACCATTGTCGGATACAAGGGTTATCTGCAACTGATCGACAGCACGATGCGTGGCAAGAGGCTTGTCGAATTTCCACTCGGCGAAGAAACCGCGCGCTGCCTGTTTGCCCTTGAGGAGGCCAGTCAAGGTCAGCGTGTGGCTCTTATATCTTCGGGCGATTCCGGAATCTATGCCATGGCGTCGCTGGTCTTTGAACTTCTGGACCGACAACCGGATGCAGGCGGTGCGTCGTCAGCTGCACACCGCGTCGAAATTCTCTGTGTTCCCGGGGTTACCGCCATGCAGATGGCATCGGCCCGGGCCGGCGCGATTCTCGGCCACGACTTCTGTGCCATCTCCCTGTCTGATCTCCTGACCCCACGCACAACCATTCTGCAGCGGATTCAGGCCGCCGCAGAAGGTGATTTTGTCATCGCATTCTACAATCCGGCCTCCCGCCGTCGCCATACGCTGCTCGGAGACGCACGGGATATATTATTGCAGCACCGGAAACCGAACATTCCGGTCCTCATCGCAAGAAATCTCGGCCGGGACGGCGAGAACGTCTCGCAGGTGCCTCTCCACGCCCTCGATTCCCACCTCGCTGACATGATGACTATAGTCATCATCGGAAACAGCCAGACAAAATCTGTTGTATCTCGTGATCGCCGACAGGGTGTCGACGGGTCCTTCATCTACACACCGCGTGGCTATGCGATTTCGGGGCAAACGAGAGAATAGTTTCCCCCTCAAGCTCAAACCAAGAATGAATGCGGCAGATGATGATGCGATCAAAACAACCCTCGAGTGGCCATTTTATGCGAAGCTGAACATCCATGCAGAAGTTTGCACGAGAGCAGGTGAGAGTTCACAATTCCACAAATTCCGGGCACAATTGGTTGGCTGCGATGGAGTGTCATTCTGGATGGGAATCACACCACACCATTCTCTCAAATGGACCCGGATTGAGGATGAAGCCGAATATCGGGTCAATGGAGTCTCGGTGAAAAGGCTTGACGCAGGAAAAAAGAAACCCTTAGACAGTTGGATTTAGAGAAAAATCTTGGCTCAGGAAGATAAAAATGAGAATGAAGACAACACTTTTGGCGCTCACTCTGGCTATGGGGACTGGCGTCGCAGCCGCCGCAGATTTCCCGACGGGCAGCGTTGATTATATTATTCCGTTTGGCCCAGGTGGTGAATCTGACATCACTGCTCGTCTGCAGCAGCCCTATTTTGAAAAACTCTTCGGCGAACAGCTTGTGGTCTCCTACCAGCCCGGAGGAGGCGGTGCTGTTGGTTGGTCCCAGTTGAACAATATGGCCGGGGATGGCACCAAAATCATGGGGATCAACCTGCCCCATATCATCATCAAGCCGCAACAGGGTGATGTGGGATTCCAGACCGAGGATCTGGCGGCCGTTTACATGTTTCACTACACACCTGACGCCATCGTTGTCACGGCCGACAGCGACTACATGACGCTACGGGACCTCATCGATGATGCAAAGGCGAACCCGAAAAAGGTTATCTTTTCCGGCTCCGGCAAGGGCACAGCCAACCATCTTGCACAGGTACAGTTTGATGGTTTGGCAGATATTGAGACGACCTATGTCTCGTTCCAAGGCACGGGCGCCTCGGTGACGGCGCTGCTGGGTAATCAGGTCAGCGCCGCCTGGGGTTATACAACCGTTGGAGCTGCGCAGGGTGATAAGGTTCGCATGCTGGCCGTTGCGATGGAAGATCGTCACCCGGCATTCCCCGACGTACCGACCTTCCGCGAATTGGGTTTTGACATGGTGTCTGGCGCATATCGCGGAATCGCGGTTCCGAACTCCGCGTCCGAGGAAGTGCGTATGCAGGTATCTGACGCGATCAAGGCCATCAATGCCCAACCAGAATTCCAGCAGCGGATGCTGGATGGTGGCTTTGCCCTCGTCGATGTGGGCTACGGCACGGATATGAATGCCTTCATCGCCGAAAAGGCCGAAGGCTACCTCAGGGCCGCACGCTCAGCAGGAATTATCGAATAACCAAAAGCAGCAGGGGCGCTTGCAGCGCCCCACGCTCAGTCCGACGCCCCCGGATTCTCTGACGACACCAATGCTCGATTTTGTCGTGGGTGCCTTGTCGCCCCTGAATCTGGTTCTTGCCCTCGTGGGCGTGGCTGCCGGCACGATCATCGGATCGATCCCCGGACTGACAGCAACCATGGCAGTGGCAGTGCTGGTGCCGCTGACATTCACGATGACACCTGACAGTGCGCTGATCCTGATGGGCGCGATATATACTGGTGCGATCTATGGCGGTGCTTACGCCGCGATACTCCTGAACACACCGGGGACGCCATCGGCCATTGCAACCACCTTCGACGGCTACCCCATGGCCAAGCGCGGTGACGGAGATCTGGCAGTTTCGGTAGCTTGTCTTGCCTCTGTTATCGGTGGTTTGGTGGGCGCGCTTGCATTGTTATTGCTGGCACCCCAATTGGCCGAAGCGGCATTGGCTTTTGGCCCGGTGGAATATTTCTGGTTGGCAGTTTTCGGCCTGTCGCTGATTGCGGCGCTATCCACCGGTGATTTTCTCAAGGGTATGATCGGCGCCTGTTTCGGACTCCTGATCGCAATGATCGGCATTTCGGAAACAAGCGCCGAAGTCCGGTTTACCTTTGGATCGAACACGCTTCTGGGCGGTGTTGAAACCGTGTCGGCACTGATCGGACTCTATTGCATTCCGGTTCTCATCGACCTTGTGGCCAAACCCGATCGACATTTGAAACCCCCCGAGCAGACCCGCGGATTTCGTCTTCTCGAGGCGAGTCAGATCATGCTCACCAATAAGTTCAACGTCCTGCGTAGCGCTGTCATTGGCACGATGGTGGGTGCACTCCCGGGTGCAGGAGGCTCCATCGCGGGTCTGGTCGCCTATTCCGAAGCACGCCGCAGCGGCAGTAAAGCAAAGGAAAAATATGGCGAGGGAAACCCGGGCGGCATTATCGCAACCGAATCTGCCAATAATGCCACTGTCGGAGGCGGGTTCATTCCAACGCTGGTTCTTGGGATCCCCGGGACACCGCCCGATGCGGTGATTCTTGGTGCACTTCTGGTGCAGGGTGTACGAACTGGGCCCAGTCTCTTCTCTGAGGGTGCTGATATCGTCTATACTTTCATCTTTGGATTGCTGCTGGCCACAATCCTCATGCTGCCAGTGGGCCTGATGATCGGGCGTTTCGCATATGGCACCATCGTGCGCGCACCAAAGGCAGCACTTGTGCCTGCGGTTGCGTTTATGACGGTGATCGGCACTTTTGCGATCCGCAACAGCATCTCGGATATCGCGATCATGATCGTACTTGGCATCATCGGCTGGGCGGCCGGCAAGCGTGGCTTTTCGGCATCGCCTATCGTTCTTGGCCTGATCCTTGGTCGCATTGCCGAGCAAGGCTTCGTTCAAAGCTGGACAATTGGTGCCGCGATTGGTGATCTCTGGGGCAGTTCTTTGGACGTCCGCTTTCGATGGCGATTATCGGACTCACTTTGCTGAGCTTCCTCTACCCGTTCTGGCCACAGATCAAACGCACGGTCAGGCGCTCCCCACGCGCACAGGTCGTTCATCGTGACCCAGTGTCACGGTCTGCGCGGCTGCGCGATCTGGTGACGTTGGCGGTCTTCGGTGGAGTTGCGCTTGTCGGATTGAACCAGTCGGCCGATCTCAATCGGGAAGCCGCCGTTTTCCCGGAGACCATTGCCATGGCGATGCTTGTCCTTGTGGCAGTGGCGATCCTGCGATTATTTCTGACAAGGCAAGTGACCGAAGTCGCAGTGGACGGTTCCTGGCTGCGGATGGCGGCACTGCCTTTGGCCATGATGGCGGCCACATTCCTATTTCAAACGTTCGGTTTTGCAGTCACGGCGGTGATGCTTGGGCTTGTTTTAACCTTGGTGGCTCAGCATGATCGCTACAGTGCCAAGGGATGGACAGTCCTGCTGGCCAGTGTGGTCGGGATCACATTGGGCTGCATCGTGCTTTTTGGTAAGGTATTGTCGGTACCGCTTCCCTGATATTGGTGACATGTGCCGCATTGGTCGGCACCTTCAGAGATTCGTAGAACGGCGCAGGGGCGTCACGAAAACCGGTCGCCCCAGCTGTGCGATCAGGTCCCTGAATGGGCATCGCAAACTCGGTATTCACCGGAGTGGCAATTCTGTTCACCAGTTTGCCCACAACCTGGATCTTCCCCTGGGTCAAACCCATTTGTAGCGATTTTCGCATCATTGCGTTCAGTGGAAGCACACAAACCAGGGATGTTATGGGTTCGACATCCAGTCAGCGTGGCTGAGATCAACCATTCAGGTCACAGCCAAGGAAATTACGATTCTGGTTCTGTGCCGCGTGCAACACTGAAAATGAGCCTGCGGCCGGATCAATCACAAAGTCGCCTTCATCGCTGACAGCAGCCAACAGTTTGCCCTGCAGGTCAATCGGTTTTGCATGTGGGTGCGCACGTTGAGATACACGTTCCTGAATGACATCGGTGATATTGTGAATCGTCCAGGCACCTTTTGCCTTTTTCGGGTGCTTTTGCAGCACAATGCAATATTCTGCCCGCCGCCGCGTGCGGTAACCCATGCCGAAGGTGCCCTTATCCCACGTAACAAGATCCACGATTTCAAGCGCGGTGCCTTCCAGCCAGGAATGCACACCCTGACACACATGAAACTTGTCCACCCACAGGAAGAGGTGGCCGGAAGGGATCAATACCCGGTTAATTCCGCGCATAAAGTGTCCGATCACATCTTCAGACATTTGCTGCAAAGCGCTACGTCGTTGTCCGCGGCGCTTGCCTTCGTTGCCATAGGATAGTTTTTCAAGAACACCGCGATACTGCGGATCAAGAAAAGCAACAGGAACTGCGGCTTCGGGTAAAGCCGACAGAAACTCAATTCCATCCATTTTTAGCCGTGCGTTTGCCCTCATACCCTTAGGCAAAGCCAGCTCCGGCACACGAACAGCGCGCTGGCCCGAATATACCGTTGTGGTCGAATTGTTCATGCTGTGTCAGTTGGCTCCACTCTCTTTGCTCTTCTGGACATGACCCGGTCACCCTCGAACTGTTGGCAAGAATAATAGCAAACTGCGATCGGGTCGACGGCGCACTCACGCTGACGATCTGTTCCTTTTGCGACCTGATCCGCCACCGCCACAGGTGACAAACGCTTTCCCGTGGCAACAGATATGCAGATTATCGAGGTGAAGACAAAGGGCAAGGCCGCAGATTTAGAAACCGCTGACCCAGGCGATCACTGCGGTTACAGTGACGACTGAAATTGCTGTTGAAATCAGGATTGATGCCGAAACTCTCTGCGGTGCAACGCCGTAATGCTGGGCAATAATGAAGATATTACCGGCAACAGGCAACGAGGCACAAGCAATCATGACGCCCGCAGCATAGAGTTCGACCGGAAAAAGCAATAGAGCTGAGACAGCTACAGCCGCGGGATGCAGCAAGAGCTTCACCGCTGACAGCCACACCGCCACCGAAAGTCGTTCTGTCGACTTGGAAGCCAGTGATGCACCAATTGCAAAGAGGGCGCCTGGCGTCGCCGCGGCGCCAAGTATCTCCAGAAACGCATTTGCCGGCCCTGGAACAGGAAGTGAAAATCCCGCCCATAAGAGGCCGAGTGACATCGAAATAATCATTGGATTCGCCATAACCGCCTTGATGACCGTGCCAATAATACCGACATGCAACCCATTTTCGCGTCCGGCAGCAATGAGAATCACAATCAGGCTTCCGAAAACAATGAGGTCAACAGCAAGAACAATCAGAAGAGGGCCTATGGCTTCCGTACCGAGCAAAAGCGCGAACATGGGAATACCGAGAAATCCCACATTGCCAATGACACCAACCTGCGCTTCAACCGCAGCTTCGGGAAGACTGCGCCTTCGTACCAGGACAACAATTGTAACGAGCAGATAGACGATGAAGGTGGGAAGCAGGTAAGCACCAACAAAGACCCAATCGAAAACGTCATGGATTGACAGATTGGCCGAAAAGCGAAACAGCATCGCGGACAATGCAAAGTAGAACACAAACTTTGTGAGATAGGCTGTGGCTTCTTCCGAGAAGAAACCGGCCCTGCCCGAACCATAACCCAGACCGATCAGCAGAAAGAATGGTAAAGTTTGAAAAAAAATCTCAGCCATTGAAGGATACAATACAAAATCGAGCGGTCGTCCTGCTGAATGCCTCCCGGAAACGAGAGACTGATCGCCAATAATCGCATCCTCATGCCAGGTGGGAAAGGCCAAACCCCATAGTACAACAGCTTGGCGTAAAGGGGCAAATGTTGTGATTGCCGGGGGGTGCGGCTCAGATTTGTGGCTCATGCTGCAGCGCGCCAGTGGAAGAAGTCGGCGCCCCGGTTGTTCATCTGGCAGCACCGGATAGCCATGATTGCGTTGGCGCCGTCAACGGACCAGCGGCTGCCGCTTTTTTTGAGTCGATCGACTACAACGGTCCGGCCGCCGCCTTCGACGAGGCCGCTGCCGCAGGGGAGACCCTGCCGTGTATAGACATCGTAGCGCATGCGGTGCAGGTTGGGTCTGCAATAATTCACGAACGCCCTGATCGCGGGTGAGCTCTTGGCCAGTGTGGCAAGCGCCGCGAGGACCCGGGCTGCCTCACCGGCCTTGATCCGGGCCTTGATCCGGTCGAAAGTGGTCTGACGACGCACGGGGTCTTCCAACGTCTCCTTCAGGGCCTCCTGAAGCCTTTCCAGGACATGGAACAGATCGAGCACGAAGGTCAGGTGCATGCCGGCGAAGACCGTGCGCATCGTCTTTTCGATCCAGGCGGCGCCATCGGACAGGATCACCGCCTCCGCGCTGTCCAGCACACCGCGCCGCTGCGCCTCCCGCCTCACGCGGGCGGCAAACTCGGACATCCCACCGGTGGTGGGAGCCCGGGCGCTGTCGATCACTGATGATTGGGTGATACTCCCGGCAACGGCCTTGATCCGGCCCTTGGGGTCAGGCGCCACTTCACAGATGCGCAGCAGCTTGGCTTCGCGCGTCCGGGCTGTGCCATCCGCCTGTTTGCCGGCGCGCCCGGCAAGTTCGGCAGGCCGGATCGGCACGCCGGTCCCGTCAGCCGCCACCACCGGCCGGGTGGGAATCACCGCCGCCGGGGGGACATCCCTGCGCTCAAACGCGACCACTTCCCTGCCCAGCGCGCGGGCCAGCCTGTCAAACCGGGACCGGCTGACCCGGGTCCCGCTCAGCTCTTCAAGGAGCGTCACGGCGCGGCGACTGCCGACCTCCGCAGCGGCGGCCATGACCATCCGCTCGTAGCCCGGTGTTGTTGTCCGCCCCTCAAGACGCAACGCGGCGTCCAGCGGGAAGAGGCCGGTGCGACAGGCCGAACAGCGGTAATGCCGCCGCGCCACCGTCACCTTGCCCAGGCGGGTCATAGAGGTCTTGGGACGTTTGTCTCCCCAGCGCGCCATACGGCCCCCGCAATGGGGGCAGTGCGGGGGATCAAGGGCGTCATCCCGGGCTTCAAGCAGCAGTCGCAATTGGGCCGCTGCCGCGACCAGCGCATCACCGCGCAGGGCGGTCTCGACGGCATCCAGATCAACCACTGTCGCGGCCAGTTCCTTCTCGAGCCGTGGCAGGAGATCAGGGGACCGCGCCGCGGACCCCTCATGCCCTGGCAACTCCGTCGTCGCCATGCGGCGGCAGATCACCGTTCCATCGAAAATCCGGTATTCGAGGAAACCGTCCCCATCCTGGCGGATCATCGGTCGGTTCAGCGCGGCCTCCGCGGCCGACAGACTCCGCAAATACGCGACCACCTCTGGATGCCTGAACTCCTGCTTTTTGTCCCGCTCTTTATCTTGAACTGCCATCTGCCTGTGTCTCCTGACTGCCCTGTCGCCAAACCCAACCGGAGCCGTGATGCCGACTCTCCGTGTTCCTGTGGGCGGAAATGGACATAGATCGATACAGAGACCGATACAAACCCGCTCCGACGGGCGCTGTCCGGATGTCAGGAAAAAGATCAGTCAGAGCGTGTCCCACAAATCTGAGCCGCACCCATTGCCGGGATGAGCAATCATCGCTGAAGTTCCGATCTTTCCATGCAAATCGTCGCAAAGCGCTTGGACTCAACCAGAACTCACTGGTGTCGATCAGGCGAATTTGTCAAAGATCGCGCGCGGTGTAAAGGAGGCAACCTTGGACGCGCACCGGCGACTCTTGGGTGCTTTGGGAGTTGATCTGATCGCATTGGCACGCGCATGAAGCTCGAAGTTTGGATAGAGGGGAACATCGGAGCCACTGGTCCGGAGATGCCAGTTGGAATCCTGGAGCGGCTTGACAGAAAAGCCATGCGCCTCACCTATGCGCAGTCTGCGCTGCGACAGATTTCAATTGCCCTCCCACTGCGCGACGCGCATCCAGATCTCCGTTTCAGCGGCTGGCCGACACTGTCGTAAAGTTGGGCTCCAGGCGCTGAGTCGGACGAAAAATCGTCTTGAGGACGGGAATTCCCTGGTACAGCGATAGATTGTTGTGGGGTGAACGTTGAACGTTTGTGCGCCTGCGGGAACCGACTGGTCGCGCGCGCCGAGTTCACAGACAGGTTCCTTTTGATCATCTTCCAGACTCCGCAGATACGCGGTCACTTCTGGATGCTGAAACTGTAGCTCTGTGTTCTGACATGCCCGCGGCCTGTGCCTCCTGACGGCCGCATGGCCACAACCCAACCATCACCGTGACACCGGCTTCTCCGTGTTCCTGTTCCCGCGGGCTTCACTGGACATTGATCTCGACCCAGACCCATGCAAATCAACACACGCGGGTCCCGATAGTCAGACCACCTAAAAGTGCGCCTCAAATCTGAGCGACTCCGGCTGTGTACTTATAAATTGACATTCCGCCCCCAGTCTGCCACGCTGAAAAATATGGGGCCAGGCAGACAGGATATGCGTGGACAACAATATGATATGAACGATGCAGAATGGGACATTCTGCGCACGGTTCTTCCTCAGAAACATCAGGGGCCACGCCGGGTGCATGACCGGCGGGTGATGGATGGTATTTTCTTCGTGCTGCGCACGGGCATTCCCTGGCGCAATCTGCCGAAGTGCTATGGTCCCTATTCGACCTGTTTCAATCGCTACAATCGTTGGAGCCAGAACGGCACCTGGGCACAGATCATGGAGGCGCTGCAGGAACCTGCGAATGGTGATGACGGTGGCGCGGCCGGGCCGGTTCGCCTGCGCATGCTGGATTCGTCCACCGTGCGGGTGCACAAACCTGCGGCGAGCGGACGATGAAAGTCCATCTGACCCGACACGGCACAGCCATAGTGACAGCGCAGACCCGACCCCGCCTGGGTCAGGTGTCTGATTGCGCACAGGCCTGTGACGCCAATTCCGTTGTTCAAAGTCCCGAACGGGCTGGTGCGCAGGCCAAGTGATGAAATGGATCCACAACCTCATTGGTTGTCCGCAATTCTGTCCGAGCCCGCTGATTTGATAACCTACGAACCCACAGATTTGTCGCCGCCAGTGAGCGATGAGGTCAAGAAGACCACATGCTTTATGTGTGCCTGCAGATGCGGCGTTGATGTGCATCTGCGTGATGGGCGAATCCGACACCTCGAAGGAAATCGTGACCATCCCGTTAACAAGGGGGTCCTGTGCGCCAAGGGATCAGCGGGAATGCTGCACCATGAATCGCCGGCACGTCTGCGTTCTCCACTCAAACGGATTGGCCCACGCGGCTCCGGACAATTCGCAGAAATCACATGGACAGAAGCCCTCGAAACGGCGACCAACTGGCTCCAGGAGACCCGGCAACGTGATCCGACCCGGCTTGCCTTCTTCACGGGAAGAGACCAAAGCCAAGCGCTGACCGGTTGGTGGGCACAACAATACGGAACTTACAACTATGCCGCGCATGGTGGTTTTTGTTCGGTCAATATGGCTGCTGCCGGAATTTATTCAATCGGTGGATCCTTCTGGGAATTCTGTCAGCCGGATTGGGACCGGGCCCGACTCATCGTGTTGTTCGGGGTTGCCGAGGATCACGACTCCAACCCGATTAAGGCCGGACTCACCAGAATGCGTCGTCGAAACGCGCGGATTATCTCCATCAATCCGGTGCGCACCGGTTACTCAGCTATCGCGGACAGCTGGATTGGTATTACTCCGGGAACCGATGGAATGCTCATTCTTGCCCTCATTGGTGAGTTGCTGCGCACAAAAAAGATAGATGTTGAAGCGTTACGCATGCGCACCAATGCACCTTGGCTCATCATTCAAAATCGGGCGGAACAGACAGGACTCTTTGCCCGCAGCGAAGACAGTAAACCTCTCGTCGTCGATGCACGGGATGGTCAGGTCAAGGCTTTTGACAGTCCGGGATGTCGACCGGCACTGGGCCGCGATGCGGTGCTTGCCGACGGCACGAAGTTGCGCCCGGTATTTGCTGTCCTGACCGAAAAATATCTTGCCGATACTTATAGCCCCGAAAACGCTGAAAAAGTGACCGGCGTGCCGGCAGAGCGTATTCGCCGCCTCGCCCTTGAACTTGCGCATGCGGCCTTTGACGAGTCTTTCGAATTACCCATTCCGTGGCGGGACATGAACGGCCACGAACATGCAACATCCATTGCCCGTCCCGTCGCCGTGCATGCCATGCGCGGGATCTCTGCCCATGCAAACGGTTTTCAGACCTGCCGTTCACTGCATCTCCTGCAAATGCTCCTCGGTGCCATTGACTGTCCGGGAGGCATGCGATTCAAACCACCCTATCCAAAGCCAGTTGAAATGCATCCTCGTCCCGGCAAGCGCGATCAGGAGGGACAGACTTTGACTGGAATGCCCCTCGGTTATCCACTGTCACCTGAAGATCTGCTGGTCGACCAGAAAGGTGAAGCGATGCGGCTTGACAAGGCCTTTTCTTGGGAAGCCCCTCTTGCCGCACATGGCATGTTGCAATCTGTCATTCCCAACGCCGCTGCTCAGGACCCATATGCGATTGATATCCTGTTCCTGTTCATGGCCAATATGGCGTGGAATTCGTCGATGAATACGCCCGCCGCACTGCGTGACATGACCGCACGCGATTCGGACGGAAACTACCGGATCCCGCGAATAATTGTTGCCGACGCTTTTTCGTCGGAGACCGTTGCCTATGCCGACCTGGTCCTGCCCGACACCAGCTACTTCGAACGATACGACTGCATTTCGTTGTTGGACAGACCGATCGGTGAACCGAATCTGATCGCCGATGCCATCCGCCATCCGGTCGTTGCGCGCCGGGGAGATGTCCGCCCGTTTCAGGATGTGCTCATTGACCTTGGGGGCCGTTTGCAGCTTCCCGGATTCGTCGATTCCGATGGTACCGCGATCTGGGATAACTATGCGGACTACATGACCCGGCGCGAAGTCCGTCCCGGCATTGGTCCGCTCGCCGGATGGCGTGGTCAGGATGGCAGCAAGTCCGGTCGCGGCGATTCCAACCCGGCGCAACTTCAGCATTATGTCAGGGCAGGTGGATTCTGGACTGAGGCATTGCCAAAAGAGGCGCAGTATTTCAAACATGTCAATACTGCCTATCAGGAATGGGCCGTCGGCATGGGACTCTATGACACACCCATGCCATTTTACCTCCAGCTCTGGTGTGAACCCCTTCGCCGTTTCCAGCTCGCTGCCGAGGGTCATGGCGACATTCAGCCGCCGGAGAGATTACGTCAGAGGATTGTTGAAAATTTTGCGCCACTGCCATCATGGACGTCACCAGCAGTCGAGTCCGACAAGGATTTTCCACTCCATGCCATCACGCAAAGGCCGATGGCCATGTATCATTCCTGGGGGTCGCACAATCCATGGTTGCGCCAAATCCATAGCGAGAATTTTCTTTATGTTCCGAGTTGCATTTGTGACTCGATGGGGCTGCAGGATGGAGACTGGGTCTGGGTTGAATCACGGATTTCAGAAATTCGGGTGCGGGTGCGAAGAATGCATGCTGTCAATCACAAGACTGTCTGGACCTGGAACGCCATCGGTAAACGCGGTGGGGCCTGGCAACTTGATGCTGACGCACCGGAGGCAAAAACCGGGTTCATTCTCAATCACCTCATCCCGGAGCACAATGAATCGGGCAAACTGGCGAATGCCGACCCGGTGACCGGACAGGCAGCCTGGTTTGATCTGATGGTACGATTGCGACCGGCTGATTCAGATTCCCCTGCTGTGACATCACCTCAATTTGATGAAATCCCGTCGTTGCCCGGAATGGAATCAGCGCCACCAACATTGCGTTATGGTCAGGAATGGTGCGAATGACATCGCTACCGCAATCCACGCAGCGGCGACTTGGGCTGGTCATTGACCTTGATGTGTGTGTCGGCTGCCAAGCCTGTGTCGTCAACTGCAAATCGTGGAATTCAGGTGGGTATGGTGCCCCACTGGCCGACACCGATCCATGGGGGCATCGCCCGTCCGGTGCCTGGCTCAACCGGGTGCACGGGTATGAAACTGTCGATGGCGAAAACGCGATGATGGTGCATTTCCCGAAAAGTTGTCTCCATTGCGACGATGCTCCCTGCGTCACCGTCTGTCCGACCGGTGCATCGCTGAAACGGGAAGAAGATGGAATCGTCCTCGTCGATGAATCGAAATGCATGGGTTGCGGGCTCTGCGCCTGGGCCTGCCCGTACGGCACCCGTGAAATGGATCCGGTGGCCGGCGTGATGAAGAAATGCACACTTTGCGTTGACCGCATCTATAATGAAAATCTCCCCCCGGAAGATCGTGAGCCTGCCTGTGTCCGCACCTGTCCGGCAAATGCCCGGTTTTTTGGTGACTTTAACGATCCCAATTCCACGGTGTCCAAACTCACCGCCCGCCGCAATGGAATGGAACTGATGCCCGAACAAAATACCCGTCCGGTCAATCGCTACCTGCCGCCCACGGAACGAGATCATGATACGTTTCCGAATCCGGGTGAGTTGAACCTCGCCGACCTCGCTGAACGTGAACCTACCGGTATTCTGGCATGGGTTGACCGCACTCTAGACCGAATTTGAGACCCGTTTGCATCCGGCACTCTCGATCATTCTGTTTTCGACGCTCTCCGGTGCCGGTTTCGGACTCGGTGCGGTACTTGGCATGACCGGTTTTCCTGATGGCAGTCCTGTCCTGGCACGATACCCCCTGTTCGCGCCAGCCATGGCAGCGATTCTCCTCGCATCCTCTGGTCTGGTCAGTTCTGTCTTTCATTTGCGACGTCCCGAGCGGGCGTGGCGTGCATTCTCGCAATGGAAGTCATCCTGGCTTTCCCGCGAAGGCATACTGTCGGTCGCTGCTATGGCCTCGCTGACCGGTCTGGCCATGATGCCAAGGGTTGATTCACCAGCGGTGATCATGCTTGGAATGGCTGCATTTCTTCTCTGTGGTCTGGCGGTTTTTTCCACCGCGATGATTTACCGGCAACTGCGTTCGGTCCCTGCCTGGTCCAGTGCGCTGACGCCCCTATTATACGTGTCCTTCGCACTCGCGAGTGGGTTATTGGCCGCATCAGTCCTGGCAGCGGGATTCGCCGTGCTGGCGGAAATGCAGCAAATCTATCGCCCCGTTGCACAGTTGAACGCCATCAACGGGTTGGCAACCGCAGCGGCGGCAGGCATTGTACTGGCATGGATTGTTCAAACGGCCTGGTGGAAACGCATGCGCCGGGTCGGCATGGGTGAATCGACACCGGAAACTGCAACGCGTCTGGAGAAATTCGGCAAAGTCCGGTTACTCGAGTCCCCGCATACGGAATCCAACTATCTTCTCGACGAAATGGGTTTTGTTGTTGGTCGGCGACATGCCTCACGTCTCAGGTTGCTGGCCTTGTTGTTTGGGGGACTGCTGCCAATCACCTGCCTCGGTATGGTTCAAATGTCAGATCTTCCGTCCGTCATTGACTTCACCATTCTTCTGCTCGCCCTCATCATCCACCTCGTTGGAGTCTGCCTGTCCCGCTGGTTGTTTTTTGCCGAAGCTCAACATACCGTCACGCTCTATTATTAGTTGTGGACTTATCGATTGGCATTCCGCCCCAATCTGCCCTCCTGATCAATGACATCAGACAAGGAGACACGATATCAGCGATGCAGAATGGGACATCCCGCACACGGTTCTTCCTCAGAAACATCAGCAGGGATCGCGTCGGACATCGGCGGCATCATCGGCAGGCTATGGATCGTACTGTCTTCGGACGGTGCGGCAGAAGATCCCGCGACCTGTTTCAATCATGATCACCGTTGATGCCGGAACGACATCTGGACCCGGATCACGCACGCACGGCAAGGGACCGCGAACGATGATGACAGCGGCGCAATCCACCGACGCCTGCGAGACTCCTCCGTGATCCGGGCGTGCCCATCAGACGTCGGTTAGGCGATTTGCGCGAGATCATTCCATTCAAGGGGTTCGGGGAGCCGTGAAACCATCTCCTTGGGACAAACCTGAACAAAATGTTGTCGCTCCGAGTCCCAGTTGGAGAGGATTCCAATCGCTTTTTCACTCCCTGTTTCATCAGCATGAGTCTGAATAAGATCTTGGCAAATCCCATTCCAATATTCGGAAACAAGATCCCCCATCGCCAATGTGTCGAGATTCATCAAACCGACAGATTCTCCATGGGGGTCATAAAGAAAGGCCATGCCTCCCGTCATGCCAGCCCCAAAATTGGCGCCGATTGAACCCATAATGACGGCTGTTCCGCCGGTCATATACTCACAACCATTCGCGCCACATCCCTCAACGACCGCCATCGCACCGGAATTGCGCACACAGAATCTCTCACCGGCACGCCCCGCGGCAAAGAGTGCTCCTGCCGTCGCCCCATAAAGTACGGTATTGCCAATGATGACATTGGCAGAGGCTTCCAACCGGGAGATGAGCGGAGGGCGCAACACGATCGTCCCACCGGACAACCCTTTGCCGACATAGTCATTGGCATCACCAGCAACCTCGATCTTGAGGCCGTTGACCGCAAATGCACCGAGTGACTGTCCGGCAGAGCCATTCAACCGGATGACCAGATGATCCTTCTGCAACTGGTTATTCATCCCAAACCGCCCGACAATGCGTGATGATGTGCGGGCACCGATCGTGCGCAGCGTGTTGCGAACCGTATAGGTCAACTGCATCTTCTCCCCATGCTTGAAGAATGGCTGGGCATCAGCGAAAATCTCGGCATCCAGGGTTTCGGGCACCTCGTTGCGCGGTCGATGCAAACTGTTGCCAATCTGGATTTCGCGATCCATGGTGACAAGCAAAGGGTTCAAGTCCAGATCGTCAAGCACATCGGAGCCTCGTGAAACCTGGGTCAGCAGGTCTGATCGGCCAATGATATCCTGCAACGACCTGGCACCAATCGATGCCAGGATCTCGCGTATTTCCTCAGCATAGAATGACATCAGATTGACAACTTTGTCGGCGTTCCCCCTGAACTTTTTACGCAGTTCCTCATTCTGCGTACAAATTCCGACAGGACAGGTATTCGAGTGGCATTGTCGCACCATGATGCAGCCCATCGCCACCAGAGCTGCGGTGCCAACGCCATATTCCTCGGCTCCCAACAGCGCCGCCACAACGATGTCACGCCCGGTGCGCAACCCACCATCTGTGCGCAAGGTGACGCGATCACGCAAATTGTTCATCGTGAGCACCTGGTGCACCTCGGACAGACCGATTTCCCATGGAAGTCCCGCGAACTTGATGGACGTCGCCGGTGATGCACCGGTGCCCCCATTATGTCCTGAGATCAGAATGACATCGGCCTTCGCCTTGGCAACGCCGGCAGCAATCGTCCCAATACCGCTTGCCGAGACCAGCTTGACAGTCACCTTGGCGTCGGGATTGATCTGTTTCAAATCGTAAATCAGTTGTGCCAGATCCTCGATCGAATAAATGTCATGATGCGGGGGCGGTGAAATCAGTGTCACACCGGCAGTCGAATGGCGAAGTCGCGCAATCAATTCCGTGACCTTCATACCCGGGAGTTGCCCGCCCTCCCCCGGCTTGGCCCCTTGCGCAATCTTGATCTCCAATTCATCGCAGTTATTGAGATATTCAGCCGTCACGCCAAATCTTCCGCTGGCCACCTGTTTGATGCGCGCAGACGGGTTGTCACCATTTGGATCTGGCGTGAAATGCGCCGGATCTTCACCTCCTTCTCCTGAATCTGATTTCGCACCAATGCGATTCATGGCGACATTCAATGCCCGATGGGCTTCGGGGCCGAGTGCCCCGAGTGACATACCGGGTGTCACGAAACGTTTGCGGATCGCGGTGATCGACTCGACCTCCTGCAGATCGACCGGATCACCCAACGGGGTGACTTCCAGAAGATCACGCAGTTGAATGGGCGGCCGCGAATGAATTTGCGTCGCGTATTTTTTCCACAAATCAAAACTGCGTTTTTCACAGGCCGCCTGCAGCAGATGCATTGAACGCGCTTCCCAGGCATGCATCTCACCCGAATGCCGTGCTTTATAGAATCCACCAATGGGTAATGTCGCCTCCAAACCGCCCCAACTCTGAGCATGACGCGCCAGAATATTGCGCTGCAGACCCTTGACACCAATGCCGGAAAGACGGCTTTGCATTCCCGGGAAAAATTCCGCGACCATCGCTCTTGAAAGACCGATGGCTTCAAAATTCATCCCGCCACGATAAGAGGAAATCACCGAAATCCCCATCTTCGACATGATTTTCAAAAGACCCTGATCAATCGCCGTGCGATATCGTGTGACCGCCCGAGTCAGATTCATGTCAAACAGACCCTTGCTGATTCTCTCGGCAATCGAGTCCTGTGCCAGGTAAGCGTTCACCGTGGTTGCACCACAACCAATCAGAACTGCAAAATAATGTGGATCCACACATTCTGAAGACCGCACATTCAATGATGCAAACGTTCGCAAACCCTGCCGAATCAGCCGGCTATTGACTGCACTGGTCGCCAAAATCATCGGGATTGGTGCGTTATCCTTGTTCTGATTCATATCCGTCAGTGCCAGATGGAGGTAGCCCGAGCGGATCGCGTCCTCTGCCTCGGAGCGAATTCTGTCAAGTGCATCCCGCAGTGCGTTCGGGCCGCCATCAACCGGAAATGAGCAATCGATTTCCATGACAGATTTCCCAAAATGATGCATCAGCATCGCATAGGACCCGTTGCTGAGAAAGGGCGTCTCAGAAATCGCTGCGGCGACCACCGGATCTTCTTCTTCGAGCAGGTTGCGCAGATTCCCGAAACGGGTTTTCAGACTCATCACACGATGCTCGCGCAACGAGTCAATCGGCGGATTGGTCACTTGGCTGAAATTTTGCCGAAAGTAATGGCTCAGCGGGCGAAATTGCGCCGACAGAACAGCCGGTGGCGTATCATCACCCATCGAAGCAATGGCTTCTTTTCCGTCCTCGACCATGGGAGACAGCACGGTTTCAAGCTCTTCCAGCGTAAAACCAGCCATGATCTGGCGCCGGCGCAGCTCTGCACCGGTAAATATTGCCATCTCTTCAGGATGACCGATGACCGCTTCGAGTTGCGTGATATGTGCCACCCGTTCACCAAAAGGGCGTGATGCCGCCAACATATCTTTGAGATCGTGGTCGTGATAGAGTGTCTTCTCCCGGAGGTCAGCTGCAACCATCTGACCCGGGCCCAGGGCCCCTTTTTCCACAATCTTGGCCTCGTCGACCGGTGCCATGCCGGTTTCAGAACCCGCAATGACCATCCGGTCTGAGGTGACAGTGTAACGCATTGGCCGCAAACCATTGCGATCCATACCCGCGCAGACCCATCTCCCGTCCGTCATCACCAATGCTGCCGGACCATCCCATGGCTCCATGACCGCGTTGCAAAAATTGTACATATCGCGCCAGGACTGTGGCATTTCTTCTGTTTTCTTGGACCAGGCTTCGGGAACCAAAACAGTCTTGGCCATCGGTGCATTGCGCCCGGCGCGCACCATCACTTCAAAAACCGAATCCAGCGCGGCGGAATCTGATGATCCGTTGGCGACAACCGGCTTGATATCATCGGCATGATTGCCAAAACTCGCCGACGCCATGCGAATTTCATGGCCCTTCAGCCAGTTCAGATTGCCTTTGAGCGTGTTGATTTCACCGTTATGGGCGAGGGTCCGAAAAGGTTGCGCGAGCCACCATTGAGGAAACGTATTGGTTGAATAACGTTGATGATACAGTGCAAATGCAGAAATAAACTGCGGATCCTTGAGGTCTGGGTAAAACTCCGCGACCTGCTCGGCGAGCATCATGCCCTTATAGACGATCGTTTGACAGGAGAGAGAGCACAGATAGAGCCCACTGAGTTGTGCCGAAACCGCAGAACGTTCAATCCGTCGCCGAATCAGATACAATTCGCGCTCGAACTCATCTTCGCTCAGATTCTTGTTGTCAGAAATCAGAATCTGCTCGATTTCCGGACGGGTGGCTCCGGCTTTTTCGCCAAGCACCGCGGTCTCGACGGGAACTTGTCGCCAGCCATGGATGCCGTGACCCATACGCAGGATTTCAGACTCAACAATTGAACGACATCCCTCTTGGGCGGTCAGATCGGTGCGCGGCAAAAACACCATACCGACGGCAATGCGGCGATCATCGGGAATATGTCCCGTGCGGCGTACCTGCTCAGTAAAAAAGTCAACAGGAAGCTGGGTCAGCAGACCGGCGCCATCCCCTGTCTTGCCATCAGCATCGACGGCACCCCGGTGCCAGACGGCTTTAAGCGCCTCGATTCCCGTCTCGACAATCTTGCGTGACTTCTCTCCATCAATAGATGCGACCAGCCCGACACCACAGGAGTCATGCTCGAATTCCGGGTTATATAATCCTTCTTGTGCCAAGCGGTCACGCCGTGCCGCCTCCTCCACCGGATCGTAACTTTTTTGACGTCCCATAAAATGTACCTTTCAGGCTGCGGCCTTGATTTCCGGTATTGCGTGACTCAGGATTGAATTGGCGGCTTCGCGGCCATCGCGGATCGCCCAGACGACCAGGCTGGCCCCGCGAACAATATCACCAACCGCCCACACATTGGGAAGATTCGTCATATGCGAGCGGTAGTTTGTCTTCACCGTCCCCCATCCGGTGACTTCCAGTGAACCAGCGCCCCACTGGTCGGGGAGATTTTCCGGGTCAAAACCGAGCGCCTTGATGACCAAATCGGCTTTTTCCTGAAAGTCCTGACCCGTCAGCATTTCCGGACTGCGCCGCCCGGTCGCATCGGGTGGGCCGAGACGCATTCTTGCAACCCGCACAGCAGAGACATACGACTCGCCAACAAAAGCCCGCGGCTGGGTCAACCACATGAATTCGACACCCTCTTCAATGGCATTTGCGACCTCGCGGCGAGAACCGGGCATATTGTCGTGATCACGGCGATAAAGACATTTGACGGACGCCGCCCCCTGACGAACAGCTGTGCGAACGCAGTCCATCGCCGTGTCACCACCGCCGATGACCACAACTCTCTTTCCCGCGGCATTGAGGCTGCCATTGTCGAATTCAGGGACCGCATCACCGAAGCCCTTGCGGTTCGAGGCCGTCAGAAATGCGAGCGCGGGCATGATGTTGCGAAGCCCGACACCAGGGCAATCGAGTTCACGCGCACGATAGACGCCGGTGGCGATCAGCAGCGCATCATGTTGTTCCCGCAATGTCGAAAATTCAACATCTTTTCCAACTTCGCAATTCAAAACAAATACGGCACCCCCGTCCTCTATCTGACGCGTGCGCCGCATCACTGCATGTTTTTCGAGCTTGAATCCGGGAATGCCGTAGGTCATGAGACCACCAGGACGGTCATTTCTTTCGTAAATTGTCACTGCGGTGCCGGCCCTGAGCAACTGTTCAGCCGCCGCCAGACCGCCCGGTCCTGAGCCGATAATTCCGACCGAGTAATCGAGCCGTCGTGCTGAACTGATGGGCTGCACCCAACCTTCCTCCCATGCCATCTCGGTCAGGTACTTTTCAACCGACCCGATCGTCACCGTCCCATGCCCTGACTGTTCAATGACGCAATTTCCCTCGCACAACCGATCCTGCGGACAAATTCGTCCACAAATTTCCGGAAAGCTGTTGGTTTGCTGGCTGAGTTCATAAGCTTCGCGCAACCGTCCCTCGGCAGTCAGTCGCAACCAGTCGGGGATATTGTTATGCAACGGACAATGAGTCTGACAATAGGGCACACCACACTGCGAACAACGACCCGCCTGCCGCTCCGCAACCTCGGGCCCGTATTCGTCATAGATCTCCAGAAAATCGTGTGCCCTGAGATCGGGTGGACGTTTTTCGGGTGTCTTCTTGTCAAGCTCGACAAATGCAAGCATCTTGCCTGTGGCCATCAGCGAACATCTCCAAATTGCGTGGGACTCGTAAGATTACATGAAAAATCCGCAGGAAAAAAGTCAGCCTTTATGACCTTTAATAGATTTGTTGTTTATGTTTTGCTGATTCTTGATGTCATGACTCATATTTTATGGCAGAAATATTTACCCTTTTACCGTTTTGGCGGGGCGTGCCATTGACCTGGTTTCATCTCATACTGATCGCGTCCCTGCAGGGTGTCACCGAGTTCCTGCCGGTTTCCTCTTCCGGTCATCTGGCATTGATCCCGTTACTGACGGGGCTCAGGGACCAGGGTCTGAGTGTTGATGTCGCGGCCCATGCCGGAACACTGGCGGCGGTCATTCTCTATTTTCGCCACGATATGAAGCGTGCTGTCTGGGGTTTTGCGGAGCTTGCCCGCGGGACCACTGCCACCGCCAATGCACAACTGTCTCTGTGTCTTGTGGTGGCGACCGTTCCGGTGATCATCGCAGGTGGCTTCATTCAACTCGTCGGCCTTACCCATTGGCTGCGCGACCTGCAGGTTATTGGCCTAGCAACGTTGGGCTTCGGACTGCTACTCTATTGGGCCGATCGCACCGGCAAGCAGACGAAAACAATGTCCGACTGGAATGTCAGAACGGCGGTGATATTCGGGCTGTGGCAGGCAGCAGCGCTCGTTCCTGGTGCCTCGCGTTCAGGCGTCACCATGACAGCCGCCCGGTTCTGCGGCTTTGATCGACGCCATGCAGCGCGCCTGGCCATGCTGATGTCGATACCGGTCATTGCCGCTGCGTCGCTTTTGACCCTTGCCGAGATTCTCCATTCGGGCGATGGCATTGCCTTGCGCGAGGCGGGTATTGCGGCGGCCCTGTCTTTTCTTTCAGCTCTTGTTGCACTTGCGGCGATGATGAAGATGCTGGAGACCTTTACCTATACCCCGTTTGTCATTTACCGCGTGATCCTTGGAATTGGCGTGCTGGCGTTTGCGTGGAGCAGCGGTTGATCTCCACTCCGAGACTGAAAACACAATCGCCGTGAACGTCGCAGTCGGGACGGATCGATGGCTCAAGTTTGAATTCATTCGTTTGATGTCATTTCGCCAAGCCTCTGGCGCCCTATCTCCCCCTCTTCCAAGAGAATTTTCGATGTCTTATGCCGATGAACGTGGGCAAGCAGCCGGACAAGCAGGAGCTTGATATCTTTTCCAGCGCAGGTTTCGGTCGCCGGTGCCTCTGGTGACACCTGCTTCTCAGGGCTTTGTCGCCACGAACTCTGTCGCGGCCTCCACTATCATCAGTCAAACAGGTCTCGAACGAACCCGTGAAGGGTCACAGAAATACCTTGATCACCGTCATGTCATTTCGAACTGTTGCGGGAGCAGATAGGGAAACTTGTTGTTCGGATCGACGTCAATCTTCATTATTGGCTCCATCCATTTTCCCCATTTGGCGTTGACCGGACATTGCGCAAGATGGGCAACCGCCGCCTCAAGATCTTCAGTTTCAAAATAGCCGAATAACGTCAGCCCATGCCGGAATATATGATAGTTTCGAATCCCGGCAGTACGAAGTGTCTCCAGCATATCGGGCCAGATCTCGTCATGCCGTTTTCTGTATTCATCCTCGTAACCAGGCCGGACTTCCAAGACCCATGCATAACTTGCCATCATTCGCCCTCCATCCAGCTGCAAAAGCAATCTCTCAATGCCACGATCTCTGTCAGCACATCTTCAAAAAGCGTATTCATGTATTCCTGATGTACAGGTTCGATTGCTAGCGCTCCCCGATACCCTGCCTGTCGCAATGCACCAAACATTGCTGGAAAATTCAGGGTTCCTTGCGCAAACTTCGTTTGAAGAGCACCCATTTTGGCTTGCCGGAGATGGACATGAGCTGCATGAGGTATCAGAAGATCAATTTCCTCCTGCCGATAACCCAGACAAATGAAGTGAGAATAATCAAGTGTTAACTTGATCCCCGTTTCTGCCACCAGATCCATGACCAGCGATGGGCTTTCCGCAAAACTCTGGACGTGCGGTTCGATTGTCAGGACGGTGTTGTGATCACGCGACAGCGCAACCATGTCAGCCAAACAGGCGATCGACTGTTTGGCCGCATCTTCTCGCGACTGTCCGGGATTAACGATACCGGGCAGAATGAAAATGGTGTCGATCCCGGCTGCATCTGCAAAAGTCAAAACCTGTTTGAGATCATGAAGATTGGTATCGCGTGCATTCGGGAGTGCGAGATTACGCCCAGAAAGCCCTTCTCCAAACAGGTGATAGTAGTTCGGAATGTCAATGTCGAGTGACGAAAGCCGCGCCGCAGCATGATCCGGGTCATTCAGTATGAGTTCCTTGTCGAGCGACGAACGATAGAACAACCCAACATCAAGAGCGCCAATTCCGAGCGCGCGTGAAATTGCCGCCGCCTCACTCAGCGTACATGCTGGCAAGGACCATGACGTCAGTGACAGCTTCATTCGATATCCTCCGGCTGACCGCTCGCCGCTGATCGATAGAGAGCGTGAATCAGGGCCGTGACCTCTGCTCCACACTCACCGTCCGAAGCATTGACGACATCATGGCCTGCGCAAAGATCGGCAAAGACGCGGACTGGCAGCGTACCATCATACTCTGATCGGTCGGAGGTTTCGAACTGATCATCCTGACCGTCCAAACGCGCGAGTTCCACCCGCGCTTTCTGATTGTCAAAACTGATCATTCCTTGTGTCCCGTAGAGCCTCACATCTGTATGCATACCCTTATGTTTCGGAACGGTCGCGGCTCCCGACAGCATGAAAGTTGCGCCTGTCTTGGTCCGCACAACTGCCGCATCATAAATGTCAACGCCTGCTTTTGATTGTCCCGATATACAGTAAGCCCTCTCGAACCTCGTATCTGTGACATAGGTCAGCCAAGCAATTGAATGACTCATCTGCCCCCACGCATAACCGCCTGCATTTTGAGGATCCGCCCATGTACTCGGCGGAGGACGAAACAGATGGTCTTTGGTTTCATGCATTGGCTGACCAGCAAATAGGTCATGAAGCGGGGAGCCCATCTGGCAGGTGGCATGCCGCAATTTTCCGATCCTTCCCTCCCGGACCCATCGATGTGCGACAGCGGAATAATCTTCAAAATTAAGACCGGTCGGGACCATCACTTGTCGCCCTGCCTGACGCGCCGCCTGGGCAATGGCACGACCATCAGCGGCCATTGTCGCCATGGGTTTCTCAATCAGCACATGGGCTCCAGCTTCAAGCGAAGCCAGCGCAGGCTGCGTATGCTGCGTATGAGGGGTTGAAACAATCACTCCGTCGAGGCGTTCAGCATGCAACATCTCGAAGAGATCGTCATAGCGTGCGTCAATCGCAAACTTGTCACCGGCAATGGCTAGCCGATCCTGATCAACATCGCAGATTGCTACAAGTGTCGCATCGGGATGACTCTGAATTGTCGGAATATGATTAAAGGTGGCCCACCATCCGACACCCACAATTCCAATTCGTGCCGTCATTCAAGAAATCCTTTTATCTGGGCAACCGTAGACTGGAATACGTTGCACATATGGGCTTCAGCAGCCTTGGCAGCGACTTCTGCATCGCGATTACGGAGCGCTTCGTACAGCTGCCAATGGTCCTGATAACTCTGCAACAACACCTTGGGTACCTCAGAAGCGCGCTTTCGGAATTCAAGACCGAGCGAGTTGAGGCTCTCACCAATTCGTTTGAGGAATGCATTACCACACCCAATCCAGATCGCCTCATGGAACCGAAAATCAGACTCTCGAAAGGCGTCAGGATCATTCAGAGTCGATTCCTGGCTCACCAGGACGGACTCGAGTGCGTCCAGAGCCGAATCGTCCATCGCGGTGGCCGCCCGTCGCGCAACATCGCCCTCGATCAGCGATCGGGCATCATACAGCTCACGCACATTTTTTTCCTCGAGAGACAAGAAAAACCGGATAGGGCCAAGCAAGGCATCTCCATCAAGCTTGGACACATAAGCCCCGCCTCCCTGTCGTGACCGAACGACACCGAGAATGGACAGACCGCGCACCGCCTCGCGTACCGAGGGACGAGACACACCCATCATTTGCGCCATATCCCGCTCTGAGGGAAGCTTGTCACCCGGTCGCAGAATGTCTCGCGTGACCATGTCAAGAATGCGCCGAGCGACCTGTTCGGCAACTGACTCACGGGAAATCGGAAAGCCAAACGCTGCCGGGGCCAATTTTGAACTCATCCCGCATTCTCCTTGCGTAGACGAAAGCGCCCGAGGTCAAGACGTGTGGCAATGACCGATGTGATGAGCAGAACCCCAATAACTCCGGTCTGGATATGTCCGGTTATATTCAGAAGTGCCATGCCGTTCCGCAAATTCAGGACAATGAGAATGGCCATCAGCGTGCCAAACATCGACCCAACACCACCAAAAATACTGACGCCCCCAAGGAGCACGATCGTAATGATATCCAGCTCAAACCCGAAAGCCACGTCGCCGCGGACCGCGCCCACGCGTGCAGCATATAAAATGCCAGCGAATGCGGACACCATGCCAGATCCAATGAAAAGGATCATCTTGTGGCGAGCCGTGTCGATTCCAGCGAAGACTGCAACATCCCTGCTGGTTCCAATGACAAAGGTCTTGCGACCAAACCCACTCTTGTGCAACACGACATAAAGGCCTGCAAACAACAGGAGAAAAGCGAATAGCGAAAATGGTACTGGACCAATCAAACCGGTCTGTCCAATTGCATCGAACCATTCAGGAAAATCTGTGATTCCGCGATCTTCAACCAAAACCCGTGCCAGTCCACGAAAGCCGATCAAGGTGGCGAGCGTAACAACCAGTGACGGAAGCCCGGCGTAGGCAACAAATACCCCATTCAATGCCCCTCCCAGCATCCCGATAATCAGACAAACCAGAATGGCCCATTCCGCTGACAGGCTGGTCTCCTGAAAAAGCCAGCCGAATGCACAGGCCGACAGTCCCATCATCGACCCTACGGAGAGATCAATCTCGGCATTAATGATGACCAATGTCATCATCAGTGCAACAATCACCTTTTCAATGGAAAGCTGAAACAGATTGATCTGATTCCTGACACTCAGATATTCTTCCGACAGGCTTGAGTTCACGATGACAACAAGAGCCAGCACCATGACCAGAACCCGAATCCAAACGTCCAATCCTTTGGTCATGGCGACTGCACGCTCGCCCTTCTGTCTTCTTTGGAATTGGATCTGGTGGTACGCCAGATCGCCAGCGAGCGCATAACGAGCGTGTCCATAGTGACAGCGAGCAGGATCAGACCACCCAGCACCGCTTCACGCCAGAACTCGCTTACCAAGTGCCAGCGTACCAGCGAACTGTCAATCAAGTCGACAAGGATCGCGCCAATCAATGCCCCAATGACCAAGCCTGATCCGCCGAAGATATTGACCCCACCAACTACAGCGGCCGCAACAGATTTCAGTTCGAATCCCAATCCTGCTACAACCGTGATCGTGCCAAACCGGGCTAAAAACAAGAATCCGGCAAGCCCCGCGAGTGCACCAGATAAAACGAACGCCGTAAAAACCGTTAATCCGATATTGATGCCCGCCATCTCAGCGGCCTCCGGATTGGAGCCTACAGCATAGAGCTTGCGGGCGATCCGAATCCGCGACAACGCGATATGGACCACAAGAACGACCGCAACGGCAACTGCAAAGGATGCGCGTAACTGCAAAGTCCCAATCTCGAGAAGCGGTGTATTCGGGAAATTAACCAACCATGTTGGTAAGTTAGCAGTCACAATTGATTTAGCGTCTGAAAACTCGACGAGCACCGAACGAAAGAGTGCGAGTGTACCCAGTGTAACGATGATTGCTGGAACCTTTGCAACTGCGACAAAGAATCCGTTGATCACACCAAAAAACATGCCCAGAGTGATCGAAAAGGCAACGAGCAAAGTCCAGTGAAGATCAGGATTATTGGTGATCAGTGAACCAGTGGCGAAGGCTACAAACCCAACTACTGAGCCGATCGAAAGATCGATATTTCGGGTCAGGATGACAAGCGTCTGCGCTGTCGCAATGAGTGCCATGATTGCGACTGATGATGACACCCGGTTGAACAACCTTCCTGACAAGTAATTCGGCACCTGGGTCGAAAAAAACAGTATGACCAGCAAGAGCACGACCAACAATGCCAGTATTCGTATCGTCTGCGGTGACAAACGATGAAGCATCACGCCGCCTCCACGCTGGCTTGTCCAGTTGCAAGACGCATGATGGTTTCTTGGCCGGTTTCAGTTGAATTGACGATACCCATCTGCCGCCCTTCGCGCATCACCAAAATGCGATCACCCATTGCCAACACTTCTGGCAAGTCTGAGGAGATCACAATTGCTCCGCCCCCGTTGGCCACGAATTCCCTGATCAGGGCGTGAACCTCAGCTTTTGCACCGATGTCAATACCACGCGTTGGTTCATCAAAAATCAACACGTCAGGGTTCATCCTCAACCACTTTGCCAACATGGTTTTTTGTTGATTGCCCCCCGATAACATCCCGACAGAAAGTTCCACATCTGGAGCACGGATATTGAGCCTGTCTCGATACTCTAGGGCCGTCACCCTCTCCAAAGATTGGTCGAGGAAACCCCATCGACCCACAAACGACCGTAGGGTTGCAAGACTGACATTTGACCGCAGCGACATCGGCATTGCCAAGCCGAGTTTTCGACGATCTTCGGAAACATAAGCTATGCCGGCATCCATCGCCTCGCGCGCGCAAGATGGATTGATCTGTCTTCCCTTGTAAAAGATCTGTCCTGAACTCGAGGGATTGATGCCAAACAATGCAAGAGCCACATCCGTTCGGCGCGCACCAACCAATCCTGCCATGCAAAGGATTTCACCCTGCATGAGGTCGAAAGAAATGTCCGAAAAAATGCCCTCGCGGCTCAAATGCTCGACACGCAGCAAAGAGTTCGAGGTCGCTGTACTCGGAGCTTTCGCGAAATAGTTGCCGATATCACGGCCCACCATCTCAGAAACCATACCCTCTGATGTGACTTCCCCAATGGGACGAGTCGAAATATGGATTCCGTCACGGATCACGGTCACCCTGTCAGCGATGTCAAAAATCTCCTCCAAACGGTGAGAGATATAAATGACGGCAACTCCTTCCTCTGCAAGTGTTCGAGCCACCTTGCGCAACTGTTTGGCTTCATGGGCTGAAAGCGATGCCGTTGGTTCATCCATGATCAGGATACGCACATCTTGGCTGAGTGCGCGGGCGATCTCCACGGCTTGCTGTGCTGCTAAAGTGAGCCCGCTCGCAATACTTGACGAATCAAGAGCAATGCCGATCCGCCCGAGCAGCCTTTGTGCTTCAGCATGCAGTTGTGCTTGATTAAGGAACCAGCCGCTTCTTGCCGAAATGAAAATGTTCTCGGCAACATCAAGATCCGGAAACACCATTGGTTCCTGATAGATCGCAGTAATGCCAATGTCACGGGCAGCTCGAGCACCACTGATATTTCGCGCCATCCCGTCAATTACAACTCGTCCTTCAGTAGTTTGATGGATGCCCGTCATGATCTTGATGATCGTCGACTTGCCAGCTCCGTTCTCACCAACGATGGCATGGACTTCACCGGAGAAAATATCGAGCGACATATTTTGCAATGCCGTCGTCATCCCAAAACGCTTGGTGACATTCTCTAGCCTGAGAAGAGGTTCACACATGAATTTGCAGATACAATATCCGTGTCCGGCAGGTGACGATTCACCTGCCGGATCAATTGAATTCCCTACTTGGCGGCTGCTTCTACATTGTCAGCATTGTACACGGTGAACGGCCCCATCAGGATCCGCTTGGATCCGGGGCGGCCGGGATCCTCTTCGATCGCGAATTCGCCCATACGACCCGCCATAAAGGTTTCGCCTATCTCACCTGTCAGTTGACCTGACGCCAGACCATAAGCCGTGTAATAAGTCAGATAGCCAAGATCCCGAAAATCCCAAAGAGCAAACTCCGGAGCACAGCCATTTAAGGTATAGCTGACCATCTCTGACGGAAGGCCAAGGCCTGACACCTTAACCTGGTCACATAGACCTTCATCCTGCATTGCCTTGGCACTGGCTTGGATGCCAACCGTTGTTGGGGACATAATGACACCAAGGTCTGGATACTGGTCAACGAGAGCCAAAGCACGGTTATAGCTCAATTCTGCCTGATCATCCCCGTAAACGATGTCAACAAGTTCGATATCGGCATATTTGGTATCCTTAAGTGCTTCCTGCATTGACGCAATCCAGGCGTTTTGGTTGGCCGCGTCGGGCGTTGCCGACAGGACAGCCATTTGCCCGTTACCATCGAGCAGCGAGTGCGCCATTTCGGCCATGACTTCGCCAATCGAGCCAAAATCAACTTGAGCAACAAATACATCCTCACCCTCTCCCGACGGGATGGGACTATCCCAGGTCACGACACGCGTCCCGGCTTCCATGGCGGCCGTTGCTGCGGGAACGATCTGATCACCCGCATTGTTTGAGAGCATCACCACACCCTGCCCCTGAGTCGCAGCAGTTGTCATGATCTCAATTTGACCCGCCACAGAATTTTCCGGTGTTGGGCCAACAAACAACAGGTCTCCATTGTTTTTGAGCTCAGCATGGGCTTCCTGTGCGCCCTCATTGGCCTGATCGAATACAAGAATACCCAGAAACTTGGGTAAAAGGACCATATCAATGTCCCTTCCGCTCTCGAGCATCTTAACATGGCCACTTGCCAAAACAGCTGTCGATAGAACAACCAGCAGCGTGGCCCAAATTGTTGTCAGAATTTTCATTTCATTCCTCCATCTTCTGGGTTAAATGGCGCCTTGCGCCAATTTCAGGGCATACATCTGACCAGTATGTCCCCATCAAGTCATATGCCTGTCTCTTTGCGCCATCTGTAATCCTGACCCTCTGAACAATCTGCTGCGCCATGAATCGACGCCACCTCGCTGTCAAAGCGCAATCGAGTTCCATCACTCAGTGCCATGTCAGTAGCATCCTGCACGAAAGTCAGGCATGTCGTCGATCCAGTTGGCTGAATCATGCTGCAGCTTCATGGTATACCCATCCCTCGACGGGTTTTCGTGGGCCCTCACCCTTAAGGATGCGTGTGATATCTTCGGCGACAAGCCCTTGCAGTCGTTGAATGGCGGCCTCAGAGTACCACGCAACATGCGGGGAGAGCATGACATTGGGGGCACGACGAAGGGGCGAGTCTGATGGTAGCGGTTCGTGTTGAAACACGTCGAGCGCAGCGCCGCCAATAATACCAAGCTGACATGCCTCTGCAAGGTCAGTATCAACCACGAGTTGCCCACGTGCAGAATTTACAACAACTGCATTTCGCTTCATTCTAGCCAGTCTCTCGGAATTGAGGAAACCGGCTGTCTTTGCATTGGCTGGTGCATGCAGGGTGAGGAGATCAGATTCCTGCAGGAGCTTGTCCTCATCGACTCGACACACACCCAGACGCTGCGCCTCTTCGTCCGTTAAGCCAGGATCAGTGACTATGGAAGAAAAGCCGAACGGTCTGATACGCGACAGCACCGCTTTTCCAATCTGTCCCAATCCGAGAAATCCAAAGGTCAACTCGCTGAGAGGTCTCACGGGACGCGTACATTCGATTGCCGCCCACCTGTTGTTTCGTACGGAGGTATCCAGTTGTGGCAGTTTTCGTAACATCGCAAGTGCCATTGCAACGGTATGGTCGGCAACCTCGTTGGTACAGTAGTCAGGAACATAACCAACCGTCACACCTGCATCGCGGGCTGCTTTCAGATCAATATTATCGTAACCAACGCCATAGCGAATAATGGTGGCACCAGGATTCACCGCAGATATGGCATGTGATCCGAAGGGAGCAAACTGGACGACGATGACATCTGCCCCGCCAACCACTTCGACCACATCATCTTCAGATTTTGCCTGAAAAATCTCAAAGCTTGCTCCAGCACTCTCAGCAGCTTCTCTCTCCTGCGCCACATCAGGAAACGAGCAGTCGGTGACAACGACTCGTGTGCTCATTTGTTGTTCTCGAGATAGTCGTGAACGACTTTCCCAGCAACCAGTGTAAAGTCAGCACGCCAGAAATATCCTTCCAGCATTTCAATCACCGGCAAACAAAAGACCGGTAATTGGGCATTGGGTCTAATTTCTACAGTTCCCGGGCCGCGCCAAGCCTCATGTGTGACAATTTCTGTCAATCGACGGGTGGTCAGCTGACGGATCGCGGGTCGTCCATCAATATGATCAATTGCCTTGAGGTTAATATTTGTCGCAAAATCAAAATAGGGTGCAGTCGCGTTGGCCGAAACCGGAACCTGCTTGTACGGGAGCGTTCCAGTCAGGACGTCGATGCCATTGCGCTCCACGACTCCAACTATCAGATCACCGCGGAAATCAAGACGCGGTTGACCATATTTTTTCGGTTGACCATGAATTTCTCGCCCATGGCTGACACCACCATCAGATGACAGGCACAGATAAGGTGAATATGCGCCCGAAAGTTCTCCAAGCCGGGCGCCGACCATAATGTTTGCCTCCCCATAATCACCAATCCAATCAGTATCCCTCATCCGGTAGATATGAGCACAAGCAATGTCTCCGGTCGGTTCCAAGGGTGGGGGCAGCAAGGTAGCAATGGCTTCCGGATCAGTCCGCCAGTAAAGTGTCAGAATTTCGGCATTACGAAACTGGAATGGAAACCGTGGAATCGCAGGTGCATCCCACGGGGTCGAGAACCCGCTGGCTTTGATGTCGGTCTCGGTTGGACGCAATAGTCCGTGCCGCCGCATCATTCGGCGAGACTCCGCACAACGTCCTCATTTACCTCAATTCCAAGCCCCGGCTTGTAAATTGGATAGGCCCAGCCTTCCTGATGCCAGATCTTATCTGTGACCAACTCATCCTGAACGATGACCGGAAACGGTTTGAACTCAAAGAGTTCGGTGTTCGGAGATACCAAACTGAGATGCAAACTCGCGGCCGTCGTGATCGCAGTGGACCAGGCATGCGCGTTGACCACCTTGCCATGAGCGGTGGCCAGCGCATCAACACGACGGAAACCGGTGATACCCTCCACTCTTGCAGGGTCGACACCATAAACATCAACCGCATTGATGAATTCCATCTGTCGGCGATAGCCGGTCGCTGTAAACTCGCGTTCACCGCTCGCGATTCGTACACCAATATCCGCAGCGGCAAGCGCCTGATAGCCTGCGTCGTCGGTATGATACAATGGCTCTTCATACCAACCGATGCGATATTCCGACATCCGCCTCCCAACTTCGATAGCAGTCGAAACATCCCAGCGGATACCATTGCCGATATCGACCAAGATCTCCGCTTCATTTCCGAGCGCATGGCGCAATTCCTTGATGAAGTGCACATCTGTGTCCGGGTCACCGCCGATGTTTGAATCACCGGTCTTGGCAAATCCCAGCTTGACGGAGTTAAAACCTGCCTCAAAGAACGCGACAACCTCGGCCACACAGGCCGCTTCTCCCAACTTGTTGACATGACATGATGCATTTGCTGGAAGCCTTTCATGCGCCAACCCTCCGAGCAACTGATGGAGTGGTTCCTGTGCTACTTTTCCCTTGATATCCCATAGAGCCATGTCGATTCCGGAGATCGCCATCGACGCGATACCGCCTTCACCGTACCAATGAGAATGAGCCCGAAGCTTGTTCCAGATTGCCGTGATATCATCGATTTCATCACCTTTGATCAGTGGCAAGTATCCATCCTTGATGATTGCAACGACCGCCTTGCAAGCCTCCGGCCACATGGCAATGGATTCTCCCCAACCGACGACACTGTCCGTCGTTTCGACACGCACCAAGACTGTTCGACGCACCACGTTGAAATCATTCGGGTCGGGATAGGCAATCGATATTGGCTCAATGTCTCGAATACGCACCAAGCCGCCCTCCCCAGCAAACTTGATATGTCAAACCATATGACATATCCAATTGGTCAGACCATTTAATACCTTGTTTGAACAGAGCAATCAAGAAAATGTTTGATTTGAGTCCTGTGCCGGTTCCAGACCTGACGGGTCGCACAATTCTTGTCACGGGTGCCGGCCAAGGAATTGGTGCGGTGTTGGCCGGCATGCTTGCGGCAAATGGAGCCAATGTATTTGCGGGAGCCAAGCAGGAAGTGTCCCAAGAAACCGCGGATATGCTTTCAGCAACCACGATTCTGGAACTGGATGTAACTCGCACCGATCAGGTTCAGAATGCGATTTCAACAGTGAGTAAAACGACTGGGAAACTGGACGTCCTCGTCAACAATGCGGGTACCATCGCACCGATCGGACTTGTTGAAACTATCATGCCAGAGGACATGCTGGCGACATTCGACACGAATGTTGTTGGCATTCTTCGCCTGATCCGGGCTGCGCTACCGATGCTTGAGCAGAGCAAAGGCACCGTGCTGAACGCAGGGACCGGGGCGGCAACGACTGCGATGAAAGGTTGGACCGCTTATTGCACGACCAAAGCGAGTGCGAGAATGCTGACATTGATGTGCGAACTTGAACTGGCAGATCGCGGAATCAAGAATTTCTTCCTGGGAATTCCTCCAACTGATACATCAATGCAGGAGAAAATTCGGGCTTCGGGACTCAACCCGATCAGCCGGATTTCACAACATGATTTGATACGCCCCGAGGTTCCTGCAAGTGTCATGGCATTTCTATGCGGGTCCGAGGCGTGTCGATCAATGCCCACGCTTCTTGATGTCAGGGATGATCGAATTCGTCATATGATGGTGTCAGACAATGATTCGAAATAGCAGTTTTGTCGGCAGCGCCCGTTCAGAATCTCATATGTGAGATACAGACTTCCAAGTGCCGGCATCGTGCCAACGCCTCTTGCATCGCACGGCAACTGCACAAGCCGCAATGAGGATGGAGCAGCATTGCAACCCACAGTAGACACAAAAACTCAGATGGGAAGACGAGAGGTCACGCCTTGACATGACATCAATTCAATGACGTTGATATATCAAGTGATCTGCGCAAGGCCACGGTGCGTCCACACGCATTTTCGAAATCACCCCTATCAATTTCACACACCTGCAAATGTCTGTATCGGCTCACTCTCATTGCAGTGACCCGTCTTGCTAAGAGTTTGAATTGAAACACCATATATTGTATATCATATAGTGAGAATAGCGTCATTAAAACAATATATTGTTTTTGGTTGGACTTTTGGTCAAACTCTAAGCAAAAGAGCCGCAATTTTACCCTTATTGCATGATAGTTTAGAGTTTCATTGATCAAGTGAGAGATGACGGCATGGTTGAAATTCAGAAAATCCTGGTTGCCAACCGCGGTGAAATCGCAATTCGCATCTTACGCGCTGCCAATGAACTGGGTAAGAAAACAGTTGCTGTCTATGCCGAGGAAGACAAGCTCGGTCTCCACCGATTCAAGTCCGACGAAGCCTACTGCATCGGCAAGGGGCTTGGGCCTGTCGCTGCCTATCTCGCCATTCCGGAGATTATTCGTGTCGCGAAAGAGAGCGGTGCCGATGCCATCCATCCAGGTTACGGTCTGCTTTCAGAAAATCCTGAATTGGTCGATGCCTGCGATGCGCACAATATTGCCTTCATTGGGCCCCGTGCGGAAACCATGCGAGTCCTGGGCGACAAGGCTTCAGCCCGCCAAATTGCCATCGCCGCAAATGTCCCCGTGATTCCGGCCACACCGGTGCTCGACGACGATATGGACCGCGCCCGTCAACAGGCCAATGATATCGGTTACCCGCTGATGCTGAAGGCTTCGTGGGGCGGCGGCGGCCGCGGTATGCGACCCATCCATCATCCTGATGAGTTGGAAGCGAAAATCCTCGAGGGACGGCGTGAAGCCGAGGCCGCCTTCGGCAACGGTGAGGGCTTCCTCGAAAAAATGATCACCCGTGCACGCCATGTCGAAGTGCAGATCGTCGGAGACAAGTCAGGCGGCATGTTCCATCTGTTTGAGCGCGACTGCACGGTGCAGCGTCGCAACCAGAAGATCGTCGAACGCGCACCCGCCCCTTACCTTTCTGATGCCGAGCGCAATGAAGTCTGCAACTATGCGCTGCAAATCTGCCGGCATGTGAACTACGAATGTGCCGGTACGGTCGAATTCCTCATGGATATGGACACCGGTGGCTTCTTTTTCATCGAAGTGAATCCAAGAATCCAGGTTGAGCATACGGTCACTGAACAGGTGACAGGAATTGATATCGTTCAGGCACAAATCCGGATTGCCGAAGGCCAGAAAGTTGAAGACGCGTTGGGTAAACGTCGTCAGGACGATGTCAAACTGCATGGACACGCACTCCAGACACGAATTACCACGGAAGATCCGCAAAATAATTTTACCCCCGACTATGGTCGCCTCACAGCCTATCGCGAAGCCACGGGCATGGGAATCCGACTCGATGGAGGGACCGCCTATACCGGCGGCATCATCACCCGCCACTATGACTCTCTGCTGACCAAGTTGACCGCCTGGGCCCCGACCAAAGAAATGGCAATTGCACGGATGGATCGGGCGCTCCGGGAATTCCGCATCCGCGGCGTATCGACCAATATCGCCTTTGTCGAAAATCTGTTGAAACATCCGGAGTTCCAGTCGGACAGATGCACCACTGACTTCATCGACAGCACACCTGAATTATTCAGTTTTCCGCCACGTCGTGACCGTGGAACCAAGGTCCTCACCTATATTGCCGATATCACGGTCAACGGTCATCCAGAAACCATCGACCACCCGCGCCCTTCCAACCACACAAACCCGGCACCGCCCCCGTCACAGATCAGAGACCTGGATGGCGGGCTCAAACAGAAGCTCGATCGCGACGGGGCTCAGTCAGTTGCCGAATGGATGTTGGCGCAGGACGCTCTGCTGATTACCGACACCACGATGCGCGATGCACACCAGTCGCTGCTCGCGACACGCATGCGCTCCATCGACATGGCCAAAGTGGCCCCGGCATATGCCACCAATTTACCGGGTCTGTTTTCGGTTGAATGCTGGGGCGGCGCAACTTTTGATGTCGCATATCGATTTCTGCAGGAATGTCCCTGGCAGCGTCTTCGCGATATCCGCAAAGCCATGCCGAATTTGCTGACTCAGATGCTGCTACGGGGCGCCAACGGCGTCGGTTACACCAACTATCCTGACAATGTTGTGAAGGAATTTGTGCGCGTTGCCGCACATCACATCGATATTTTTCGCATCTTTGACAGTCTGAACTGGGTCGAAAACATGCGCGTGGCGATTGAGGCGGTGGGACAGGAAAATCGTATCTGTGAAGCCGCTGTTTGCTACACCGGCGATATCCTGGATCCTGATCGGGCAAAATACGATCTCAAATATTATGTTCGAACCGCCAAGGAGCTGCGTGACGCCGGGGCGCATATTCTGGGCATCAAGGACATGGCCGGTATTCTCAAACCAGCCGCCGCACGGGTGCTGATCCGGACATTGAAGCAGGAAATCGAACTCCCCATCCACCTGCATACCCACGATACAGCCGGTGCAGCTTGCGCCACCATCCTGGCGGCATCAGACGAAGGGGTTGATGCCGTGGATTGCGCAATGGATGCTCTGTCCGGAAATACAAGCCAGGCACCGATCGGCACAATTATTGAATCCCTTCGCCACACACCAAGGGACACCGGGCTGAGTATCGAGTCGGTACGCGGTATCAACGACTATTGGGAAGATGTCAGGCAACTCTATTCTGTCTTTGAATCCGGGCTGCAGTCACCGTCGTCAGAAGTCTATCTTCACGAAATGCCAGGCGGTCAGTTCACCAATCTGAAAACGCAGGCACGTTCGTTGGGGCTGGAAGATCGCTGGCACGAAGTTGCCCAAGCCTACGCGGACGTGAACCGGATGTTCGGCGATATTGTCAAGGTCACACCCTCCTCAAAGGTCGTTGGCGACATGGCACTCGCAATGGTCAGCCAGGATTTGACCCGAAGCCAGGTGGAAGACCCGGCAGTCGAAGTCGCTTTCCCTGAAAGCGTGGTGGATATGATGCGGGGTGCTCTCGGACAGCCACCGGGTGGATTCCCTGAAACCATTGCGAGCAAGGCTCTCAAGGGCGAAGCGCCCGTCACGCACCGCCCGAGTCTGGACGCCCCTGCAGTCAATTTCGAAGAAACCCGGACCTGGCTTGTCGAACAATTGGAAGGCAAACCCGTCGATGATGAGGACCTGCTCGGATACCTGATGTATCCCAAGGTCTTCCTCGATTATATGGGACGTCGCCGAGTCTATGGACCCGTGCGTTCCCTGCCAACTTCAACCTTCTTTTACGGAATGGAGCCCGGGGAACAGATCTCGGCGGAAATGGACCCCGGAAAAACGCTCGAAATCGTCTGCCAAGCGATCGGTGAAACTGATGACAGCGGCACAGCGCGTGTCTTCTTTGAACTCAACGGCCAACCACGTGTCATTCGGGTGGCCAACAGGAAAGTCAAGGCACTGGTCGCGGCAAAGCCGAAGGCCGATCCCGACAATCCGGATCATATCGGTGCTCCGATGCCCGGTCTCATCGCTTCCAGGCCCGTGCAACCCGGAATGAAGGTCAAGAGAGGCGATCTGCTCCTGACGATTGAAGCCATGAAAATGGAGACGGGAATCCATGCCGAGCGCGACGCAACAATACGCGCTGTACATGTGGACATCGGCACACAAATTGATGCCAAGGATCTCCTGCTCGAATACGACGCCTGAATCCTGCCAATCTGGAACTGCGCTATCGGACCGCCACCGATACCACCTCTGCACCTGTGTCCCAATAATGGGATCATCACGTACTGCATCTCGACATTTGTCATCAGCACCCGAACCCCGCGCAGAGCAAAACAGCAATCTTCAAAACGATGGTCACGGATCCATAAACCGCAAGGGCGACAACAGGACAATGACATGTTTTTTGACAATTAATGATCTATATATTAACTTTTAACACTTTCATGTGGAATAATGACTAATATGATGACCTTTAAGTTTGAACGCATGACGCCACAGCAAACGCAGGAAAAGGTTCGTCAGTCGGCACGCAGTCTGCGCCTTGCCCACAACATGACCCAAAAGGACCTGGCCGAAAAATCCGGCGTGCCGTTGTCCACACTCAAGAGGTTCGAACAAAGCGGCGAGGTCTCATTGTCGGCCATTCTGGCGATTGCCGGTGCCCTCGATACACTCGAGACGTTTGAAGATTTGTTCCCCAAACCGCCTGCCACCTCTCTGGATCAACTGGACATTGTCGACCGCCAGCGCCAACGCGCACGTGGAAAGAGATTCTGATGGTCCGGCGGCTCAATATTGAACTCGATTTTGATGGTCACAAGCGCGCCGTGGGACAGGTCGCATGGGTGTCGGCTCGCCGTGTCGCCGCCATTGAATGGGATTCGGGCTTTATCGCCAGCCCTTTGCCTCTTTCTCCCTATTCGATCACTTCATGGCGCGGCCTGCACTTTGGCCAACACTCTCCTTTCGAGGGGTTGCCCGGTCTGCTGGCTGACTCGCTCCCTGATGGTTGGGGCAAGTTGCTGGTCGACCGCGAACTGGTGCGTCGGGGACACAAACTGCATGAACTGACACCGATTGAACGCCTTGCAATTGTCGGGCAGTACGGCATGGGCGCGCTGAGCTATCAACCTGAGCAAGAGTTGGCTGACGGGGCAGGGATTGACCTGGACTGGTTTGCCGAAGCCGTCAGACATATTGAGGGAGACGTTTCTGTCGACGACCTGCACCGTCTGCGCGCCGGGAGCGGTGGTTCAGCAGGGGCACGACCGAAGTTCGTCACCCTGTTAAATCCTGAAACTGGAATGTTGCGGGATTATCGCGCCAGAGCAACGACAGGCTACGTGCATTTTCTGGTCAAGTTTCGTTCCTCGGTTGATTCCGTCAGTGCGCCACGCGAAGAACAAGCCTATGCTGAAATGGCGCGGGCGGCTGGAATCAGAATGCCGGAGACACGTCTATTGTCGACGCAGCAGGGTGAGGATTTTTTCGCCGCACGCCGATTCGACTGGCCCGGTGACGGTCAAAGGCTTCATATGCATACAGTTGCTGGCATCCTGAACGCCGATTTCACGACGCCAGTCATCGATTATGAGGCCTTGCTGCAACTGACCGAATTCATGACCAATCACCGCGGTGATGTTGAAGAAATGTTCCGTCGTATGGTCTTTAACGTTATGGCGCATAACCGCGACGACCATATCAAGAACCATGCGTTTCTCATGGACCAGAATGGCATTTGGCGGCTCAGTCCAGCCTATGATCTGAGCTTTTCTGATGGTCCCGGGGGCGAGCACAATTTGAGCATCAACGGCAATGGTCGAAATCCCACGCGGGAAGATATGGTCGCCGTGGGAATTGGCGCTGGAATCAAGCGGCATCGCATAGATGAAACCATCGAGGACGTGGATCAGGTCGTCAGAAATTGGCCCTGTTTCGCCGAAACGCACAATATTCCATCAGCGCGTATCAACGAGATTTCCCAAAGGCTGGCCTCCGTGCGGCCCGCGTAAACCAGTTTGGGACCAATACGAGGCACAACAGGAAGGGAACTTGCTGCTCCTCTATCGTTCGACAAAGAATGTTGCTGAACTGACGGTCAGCCCGTCGTATAAAGGACCGCAAACCCTCAATGTCCGGTTGAAATGTCTATATTTTTCCTATTGCGTTACCCGAGATTCAAGGCAAAGGCGTGAAAAATTCAAAAGAATTTCCTGTCGCAGGCATATGTCACGATGCGATGAATACAGAAACACGATGCGCCCTGTGCTCTTTGTATCAAAAACCGTTCTGTGTCAGGTCCTGATGATCACTGTCGGCTGATACTGCTCATCCTAGCTCTACTCTTCCAGCGATCACCGGAGGATGTGGCAGAAAATGGGGCGATTTGAAAGCTGCTCTTCTGCGGCATGAGCAAACATCATCCGGGTACCGGTAAACTGTGTCAAGTTCACATGAGACGTAGAATCCCGGCATTGGTATCCGACTCAACCAAGGCTGGTCTGACGATACATTGTGGGATGAGTCTGATCCACATGCCGCGTTGGACAATTCAACGACATTCTCTTAATTTGTGCAGTCCCAGTACCGATCATCTTGGGACTGAAATGAAATTGCTCATTGCATTTGTTGTGCTGACAGTTTTTGCGGCGGCACCTGCGCTGGCAGACGTCGACATGAAGGACAGCCACGAATTCGGTGTGACGCCCACGCATACCGATCCTTGTTTCAGCCACGTTGGCGATGGTCATTTTTGCCCCCAGGATACCAAAAAGCCGTTTCAGCAGTCTGGAAACTTCGTGCATATTGGGGGAGAGGCATCGATGGGACTTGTCTATGATGGATCGAAAGTCTCTCCGAAGAGCACTTTCTCAATCATGATCAGTTTTGGAGATGCCGCGAAGAAGAAAGGGCGGGCGCATTAACGGGAGTCAAATGCCGTGCAGTGAGCTCATCCAGGTCAGTGTGCAATATTTGCAGCCGGTTCCATCCCTGTTTCTGACCATATCGCGCACGGATTCGATGATGGCATGGTGCACGAAACCGTGTTTGGCCTCGGAAGTCACCGATGATTTTTGCTGGACCTTGAGCATATGCCATGCCTGTTCTGAGGCGTTGAGTGTCGCGAAGACAGCCGGGCTTTGAAAGCCTTCTGACCCCCACATACGAATGGGCAGATTGATCACCCCGCCTGCGCGCCTGACCAGCAGCCCAACGCGGTTTTTTGGAATCCATCGCGCAATGACGACTTGCTGCTGTTCCAGTTGTTGAGTCCCAGCCGCCCCACAAGATCAGAGATACGCACAGACTGAAACGCAACCCATTGGCACAACTCTTCAATCAACGCGTCGCGTGTTGTCATCTCCGCCTGCAAGGACGATATGATGTCCTCACAACATCAACCACAAATTGCGATGGATGTGCCTGTGTTCAATTCTGGTTTGCGGCTTTTGTCGTCTCGACAAAAACCCTCGGCCCCAACCAAACCAATTCTGTCAAGAGGGATCTCAACTGATCCTGGATCTGGATGTCATGCGCCACATATCAGGATGCGCTATCCGCCTCGACCATCGTTCTGAAAGAGCTCTGCAGACTCATGAATGGCAGCAAACTGACCCGCCGGGCGAAAGCGATAGAGATAGGATTCCAGAACTGATTCCATGGCAGTCGGCGATATATTCAGATCACTGAAAGACTTGGTGCCGTCGCTCACAATATTGTCGCGGGCCAGCTGTTTGATCTGATCTCGCGTCAATAGCCTGTTCGTAAACAATCCCCCGCTTGCAAACTGCAAAATATCAAATGCGCCTGCCTGCAACCTGGCCAGCGGCAATGGAATATCAAGGACTAACCTGCGTCGACGAATGACTGAAAGCATGCGGATCATCAAATCATGAAAGGACAGAATTTCGGGGCCTCCCAATTCATAAATTCCGGAAAAGTCATCATTTTCAACAGCATATAATGCGGCCAATGACACATCGCCGACAAAGACCGGCTGAAATCGTGATTTTCCGGAAACGACAGGAACAATGGGTGACAGGCGAGCCAGGGTCGAAAATCTGTTGAAGAACTGATCCTCGGGCCCGAAGATGATTGAAGGACGCAAAATGACGGAACGAGAAAACATCTCTGCGAGCGCCAATTCTCCTTCGCCCTTGGTTCTTGCATAACGGCTTTCGCTCGCCGCATCAGCACCGATACTCGAAATATGCACCAGTCTTGACACTCCTTCGCTTGATGCAATTTGTGCAATTCTGCGGACTGCATCGCAGTGGAGTGAATCAAAGGACTGAGCCCGATTCTCCACAAGGATGCCAACACAATTGATCACCGCTTTTGCACCATTAATCGATTCGGCAACCGAGGAGTCGTGGCGGATATTGGCAAAGACCGGCTCGACTTGTCCGGGCACGCCATACGGCCTGACAAAAATAGCCTCGTTCGGACGTCTGACAGCGACGCGAACGCGCCAGCCCGCTTTCGCCAGTCTCTGCACAATGTAACGACCGACAAATCCTGATCCGCCGAATACTGTCGCGATAGATGACATTGAGCCCTCCTTCAGACCGAAGCCATATACTCCATTGCCCGCAAAGCCACGTAAAACTTGCTATAGGAATGATTCCATACGAGGCAAAGGCAACGACAGATACCAAATGCACTTCCAATGGGAAGCCTGTTCACAATTTCTGCACAAGCCCCTGTGGATAACTTCCTCCCTTATATTCCCGGATCAGAAACATATGGGGCCACCATCCGTGTGGCGGTGTTTTGCAATGATCTGACTGATCGATTGCAAATCAACCGGGCCGACAGACCAACCAACAGGTCAGCAAAGGCGATATCAGAGGACTTCACACCCGCGCCGTCGAAAACAGCTCACAACCCCACGCATGGCGTCTGAGATGACCATTTCATGCATTTTTGCACTCATTGGCGGCCGCGCCAGCTTCCACCTCGCAATACGCCAACCTATGTCAGAAACCGAGAAGCTCCGGCAGGGAACCCAAATCGCTACCGAGAGTCTCTTCGCGGACCAAACATGGGTCCAGAAAGAAATGGACGACAAAATGATTGTGAATGCTCGACTCAAAAAGGAGTGCCCAAAGCTGGAAACGCGTCAACGGACAGGGGATTCCTACCTCTCATAATGGGGATTATATAGGGGCTTATAAAGATGAATTGACATACCGCATTTTGTTGCGCCAATCTTTCAATAACAACGCATCATGTTGTATTCTGTCAAATGGTCTTTATAAGCCCCCAGTTTCACCTGACTGCCATTCACTGTTTGCAAGAAGTACGCGGTATGCAGCTTGGTTGCGGTGGCCTCATCAATTGATTTGAACCTCGACGTCCGAGTGAAGAAAGTGCGAAATCTCACCCAACGTGGTCCTATTCAGTTTAACCCTCTCATCTGTGGCTAATTTATCAAGCCAAATACCGACCGCCTTTCTCGTCACTCGAGAACGGTTTGCGATCCAATAGCCGCTTGGAACAAATTTTGCTCCACCAACAACACACCAGGTTCTTTGATACTCCGTTCCATCTACAATAAATTGTACGACTGCGTGCAATCCACCATCTTCAAAATCCGTTATCTCAAATCCCATATATTCCTTCGCCTGTCTTTTGCTCTGTTTCATCACAAAATCTCCTGAGCTGACCCTATAATCACGCGGTGGCCATAATTGCAAAATCTCTACCGTAGACCACGTCAACCCGGTGGCGATTCAGTGAAGCCTCAATATCGCACCAGCGCAACTACGGGAAACTGTCAGAGAGTTATGCGGAGGTTCTGTGTGAATGGGTACTACCAATCATTGAGGTATCTTTGCACAATTCTAAGGTCGTCACGGCAACGATATCCGGCGTACCGACCGCGCGTCATCAAAATCGATCCTCAACATTTTGGGAGCGGCGTTCAGGATTTCCGGCGATTCAGGACAGGCATATGTTTCCTGATGAGATTCCACTCCTCGTAACGTCGGGTCTTGTGAACGGTACTGCCTGTATGGGCATGGATATGCGTCATACCTTCTTGCAAAGCCGCAGACCAACGTTCATGGGATGGAACCAAACGGGCTTCGAAACTGTCCGTCTCTCCAATATACAGGGACACCCATTGCCCTTCTAAAGCACTGCCTTCCCACTTAGAAAAGATGTAATTGCCGGGAACATTGTTCCAGGTTGCGCTCAGATCATAGATTCGGTACTCATACGGAGCCCCGTCTTCACCGTGCCAGATATAAGTCCCGCTCATTCTTTTGTGATCTCCGGCGGGAGAATGATCGGTGTGAGGATTTGCAGTTTGGCTTCCAGGCTTGATGTCCGTTCTCGCAGGCTGGTGATATCATTTCCAAGACCACTGACTTCCTGTCGTAACCCACCAATTTCAGACTTCAGCTCGGAGATCGAACGTTTCATCAATTGAAAGAGCGTGAAAGCGGTTCCGATGATCAATCCAGTCAACCAGACGACAATCCATATCAGGTTCGGGGCAAGAGATGCCGACTCCATGATGTTCCCTCTCTCATTCACCGTGCAAGTTAGACTGTCTTGTGCCGCGCTTCAAGCGTCCAATTAACATCCATTGGTCAAACTCATCCTAATCGGAAACGGTTGCGCAGAGTCAAGATCACCAAGAACAACAAGATAGGACCGAGGATGGTCTGGACAGTTCCGACGAAATCAAATACCCAAGTTGCCTGTGTGATAGCTTCCTCTAGTGCCGTGTGTGGGCCGTATAAATTACCACCCTCGTATCCCAGACGCAGGAAAGCGAGGGAGTTCGATATACTCACCAGGAGACTGTTCCATGCCACCATCGGCAGATGGCTCCACACCATCTTTGGACAGTTCGCTGAAAGGGTCAATATCCCAGCGCCGGCCAGGATGTGACCCACCCACCATAAAACTGCCCGTCCGATACCCCAGCCATAATCTGACAACACGTCAAACAACAGGTT